>NZ_BMLM01000001.1 GCF_014645235.1 Agrococcus terreus
GCCAGGATCAAACTCTCCGTAAAGAAAAGTTGCATACGAGCCGGGGAAAATACCGGCACGCAGCGAGTTCGATCTTGACAATAAGGATCGTCTACTGACAATCCGTCATCATCCAAAGGAATCCGCGTGCCCGAAGGCACGACGGGTTCAAAAATATGGCATTTGACATTGTGCACGCTGTTGAGTTCTCAAGGATCAGACGCTCTCGTGCCTTCCCTGTCAGGTCGGCGCCAAGGCAACTTCTCTATCGTAACCACTTCTCGGACCGTGTCAAATCGACACGCGGCGGGGAGTGAGATTCACACCCGCTGTCCAGCCCTCTTCGGTGGCAACCTGACTACTGTACAACACGATCGGACCTCCGCGCGACACGGCGTGGCGCGCGCCGGGATCCGCGGAACGACGCGGATGTCGCGCCTCCGCGAGGGATCGTCAGCTCGGCGTTATCCTCGGCACGTGAGCGAGATCCCGGCGGCCGCGACCCTCGTGCTCCTGCGCGACGGCGACGCAGGCGCGATCGAGGTGCTGCTGCTGCAGCGTCCGGACCGAGGCTCCTTCGCGGGCGGCTGGGTGTTCCCCGGCGGCCGCGTCGAGCCGGCAGATGCGGCGCACGCGGAGGGCGACGACCAGGTCGCCGCCCGCCAGGCGGCCGTGCGCGAGACGGAGGAGGAGACCGGGCTCGTCATCGATCCCGGCACCCTCGTGCCGCTCTCGCACTGGACCCCGCCCGAGGGGCTCGCCACGCCCTTCATCACCTGGTTCTTCGTCGCGCCCACGACCTCGGGCGAGCTGCGCCTCCACGAGGCGGAGGCCGTGGCGGCGGAGTGGCTGAAGCCCGCCGAGGCGCTCAAGCGGCACGGCGCCGGGCAGATGCGCCTCTTCCCGCCCACGTGGATCACGCTCGACTCGCTGCTGGCCTACCCGACGGTCGACGCCGCGCTCGCCGCCATCGGCCGGCGCGAGCCCCGCCGCTACGCGACGAAGCAGGACGCCGAGCGGCAGCTCGTCCGCTGGCACGGCGACGAGGGCTACGACGGCGCCCCCGACACCGACGAGGGGCCGCGCCACCGCCTGCTCATGCACGTGCGCCCCTGGCGCCTCGAGCACCGCTGAATCGCGCCGCCGCGCATCCCGGATCCGGTGCCGGGGCGGACGGCGGAGGCTACGGCCGCTCCCACGACGCGATCGGCCCGGGCACGACGACGAAGCCGGGATGCGCGACGGGTCCGGCGGCCCAACGTCCCGGCCCGCGCACCGCGAGCTTGGCGCCGAGGTGGGCCCACTCGAAGGCGAGCTGCCCCGTGGTGACCTCGATCGGCGGCAGCGCCATCGCGCCGTCGAGCACCGCCTCCGGCGGCTCGGGCACGAGGATCCTCGCCGCGTCGAAGCGGTAGCCGCGCACCGAGGCCTCCCGCTGCACGTGGCCGAGGTGCGCACCGATGGCGGCCACCGGATCCGACGTCTCGCGGAAGCGCTCGAGCTGCGGGTGCCGCGTGTAGCCCTTCGTGCGCCCCGCGAGCACCGCCTGCGCGAGCAACCCCTCGCGCCACCACGCGACGAGGCCCTTCTGGTCGAGGTGCGCCGGGTGCAGGCTCCAGAGCCTCACGGGATCGTCCCGGCCGAGCGGCGAGGGCCGCGCGTCATCGCTTCGCGAGCGCCTCGGCAGCGCCGACGATGCGGGCGGTCATGGTGTCGAAGATGACGTGGTGCGCGGGCACGAGCGACCACCAGTACAGGCGGCCGGCGAGCCCGCTCGGCAGGAAGATGGCGCGCTGGCGGTAGCGGGTGCGCCCGGGCTCGTCGGCCGGATCGACCCGGAACTCGATCCACGCACGCCCGGGCACCTTCATCTCGGCGCGCAGCCGCAGCAGCCGGCCGTGCTCGAGCCGCTCCACGCGCCAGAAGTCGACGACGTCGCCGGCGCGCAGGCGCTGCGGGTCGCGACGGCCGCGGCGCAGGCCGACGCCGCCGGCCACGCGGTCCATGAGGCCGCGGATGCTCCAGAGCATCGGCACCGAGTACCAGCCCTTGTCGCCGCCGATCGCCTCGACGACCTCCCACACCGCCTCGGGCGCGGCGTCCGTGATGCGCTCGCGCGCATCCTCGAAGACCGTGGACCCCGACCACTGCGGGTCGTTCGGCAGCGGGTCGGAGGGAGCGCCCGCGGCGGAGGCCGAGCGCCAGCTCGACTCGATGTCGCCGGCGCGCTCGCGCGCGAGCGCGAGCCGCACGGCCTGCCGGTATCCCATGAGCCCGTGGGCGGGCGGCGGGATGACGGCGTCGATGCGGTGCTCGGCCACGACGCAGTCGTGCATGAGCGAGCCGATGAGCGGCATCGCGATGGCGCGCGGCACGGGCGTGACGAGGTTCACCCAGTGCGAGGCGAGCCACGGGGTGAGCACCGGCAGCGACGCGATGGGGCGCTGCGGGAGCCCGGCCTCCACGGCGTAGCCGTTCATCACCTGGCCGTAGCGCAGCACGTCGGGCCCGCCGATGTCGAAGGCGCCCTGCACCTCGTCGGGCAGCGTCGCCGCGTGCACGAGGTAGTGCAGCACGTCGCGCACCGCGATGGGCTGCACGAAGTTGCGCACCCACTTGGGCGCCGGCATGTACGGCAGCACCTCGGTGAGGTGGCGGATCATCTCGAACGACGCGGAGCCCGAGCCGATGACGATGCCGGCCTCGAGCACGATCGTCGGCACGCCGCTCGCGAGCAGCGTCTCGCCGACGGCGACGCGCGAGGCCAGGTGCTCCGAGAGCTCCTCGCCCTCGGGGTGGAGGCCCGAGAGGTAGACGATGCGACGCGCCCCGGCCTCTCGCGCGGCCGCGGCCACGTTGCGGGCCTGCTCGAGCTCCGCCTTCTGGAAGTCGCCGCCCGCGCTCATCGCGTGCACCAGGTGGTAGACGACCTCCTGGCCCGCGAAGGCCTCGGCGAGGCTGCCGGCGTCCTCGAGGTCGCCGCGCACCACCTCCACCTCGTCGGCCCAGGCGACGTCGGCGAGGCGGCCGGGGTCGCGTGCGAGGGCGCGCACCCGGTGGCCTGCGTGGGTGAGGCGCGGGATGAGGCGGCCGCCGACGTAGCCGGTGGCGCCGGTGACGAGGATGCTGCGCCGCTGCTCCTCGGGGAGCGGGCCGACGGGGGCCTCGGGCGAGAGGGGCGCGGCCTCGGGGAGGCCGGCGCTGGACGGGGTGGAGCCGCTCGGGTCGGTCATCGGCCCATCATCGCCCACCAGATGCAGAGCATGGTGACGAGGAACCCGCATCCGTAGTTGACCCACAGGAAGCGTCGCCAGCCGCGGTTCGCGGCGCCGGACGCCGCATCCGTCACGCTCCAGAACGGCGCGGCGAGCCAGATGTACGGCACCGCGACGAGCGCCGCGAGCGGGCCTGGCCACGCGGTGAGGAGCATGAGCGCGCCGGCGAGCGCCCACAGCGCGATCGCGAGGCGCACCGTGGCGCGCGCGCCGAGCACGGTCGCGACGGAGGCGATGCCGCCCTCGCGGTCGGGCACGACGTCCTGCACGGCGCCGAAGGCGTGGCTCGCCATGCCCCAGGCGAAGAAGGCGGCGAGGATCGCCCAGAGCTGCGGCGTCCACTCGGCGCCCGCGAGCACGAGGCCGTAGGCGGCGGGGCTCACGAAGTGCGTGCTCGAGGTGATCGAGTCGAGCACCGGCACCTCCTTGAACCGCAGCCCCTTCGCCGAGTACGCGACGACCGCGAAGAGGCTGACGGCGAGCACGGTCCACGACAGCGCGCCGCCCATCGCGACGAGCGCGACGACGAACGGCAGCGCGAGCCCGATCGACCAGAGGATCGTGGCCCGGTGCGTCGAGGGCGGCAGCAGCGCCCCCTCGACGCCGCCCTTGCGCGGGTTCTGCGCGTCGGACGCGTAGTCGAAGACGTCGTTGATGCCGTACATCGCGAGGTTGTACGGCACGAGGAAGAACAGCGTGCCGACGACGAGGCGCGCATCCACCTGCCCGGTCGTGAGCAGCATGGCGGCCGCGAACGGGAAGGCCGTGTTGATCCAGCTCACCGGCCGGGAGGTGAGCAGCAGCCGACGGGCGAGTCCCGGCCCGTCGGCGCCACGTCCCGCGGGGCCGGGCACCATCGGCGACGCCGCCTCAGCCACGGCTGGCCTCCGGCTCGGTGCGGCGCCCCGGCAGCAGGCGCCTCGGCAGCAGACGCCACAGCGCGGCGACGACGAGCAGGGCGACGAGCGCGTAGCCGAGGTCCTCGAGCGGCGCGAGGCCGATCCGGATGCCGACGAGCAGCGCGTCGTCGAATCGGAAGAGGTCGGCGGCGATCATGAGCGAGTCGAAGACGACGGTGAGCACGAGGATGACGGCCGCGGCGATCGCGAGCGCCGCCCAGCCCCGCCGGTCGCGGCGGATCGCGACGACCGCGGCGACGATCGCGGCGACGAGGAACGGCGCGAGGACGACGGCGTAGCTCATGCGGCCTCCCTCGCGCGGCGCCGCGCGCCGAGGATCCGCTCGGCGCCGGTGAGCGCGACGAGCGAGCAGTACGAGAGGAAGAGGATGAAGCCGAGCTCCTCGATGGGCAGGTGCGGCAGCACCTCGAACCCCGTCATCCAGGGCGAGGCGCCGAGCCGGAAGTTGCCGGTGGCGATGCAGGCGAGGTCGATCGCGAGCAGCACGAGCGCGGTGAGCGCGACGGCGCCGATCGCGCGGCGCGGGTCGCGGAAGAGCGCAAGCCGCCAGCGCACGTCGATCGCGCCCACACCGAGCGCCGAGACCACGAGCGCCCCGAGGTACGCGAGGCTCACGGGGCGTCCGCCCCGGCGCGGCGCCCCGCCCGGTCGCCGGTGCGATCCGCGGTCGGCAGCGGCTGCAGCGGCCCGGTCGTGCGCTCGCCGCGCACGTGCTTCACGACGAGCTCGGCCGAGATGAGGCACATCGGCACGCCGATGCCCGGCACGGTCGTGGAGCCTGCGAGCAGCAGGCCGCCGATGCGCGGGTGCTTCGTCGAGCCGCGCAGCATCGCGCTCTGCCGCAGCGTGTGCGCGGGGCCGAGCGCGGTGCCGCGCCACGCGTCGAGGTCCCGCGCGAAGTCGGCGGGGCCGACGGTGCGGCGCACGCGGATGCGCTCGGCGAGGTCGGGGATGCCCGTCCAGTCGGCGATCTGCGCGATCGCGCGGTCGGCGATCCGCTCGATGGCCGGGTCGCCCCCGCCGTCGACGCCGCCCGCGCCGAGCCGCACGTCGGCGGGCACGGGCACGAGCACGAAGAGCGCCTCGGATCCCTCGGGCGCGACCGAGGGGTCGGTGGCGGAGGTGCGGCTGAGGTAGAGCGAGGCGGGGTCGGTGACGCCGTCGGCCGGGTCGGCGGCGGGCGCGCCGAAGATGCGGCCGAAGCCCTCCTCCCAGTCCTCCGTGAAGAGGAGCGTGTGATGCGCGAGCTCGGGCAGCGGGCCGTCGACGCCGAGCATGACGAGCACCGCCGAGGGGCCGGCGACCTTCGTGGCCCAGCGCCGCTCCGCCTTCGCCGCCATGCCCGGCACGTGGGCGAGCAGGCGCGTGTCGGTCGCGTGGCCGTCGGCGGCCGAGACCACGAAGTCGGCGCCGATGCGCTCGCCGTCGCCGAGCTCGACGCCGCACGCCTGCCCGTCGCGCACGAGGATCCGCTCGACGCGCGCGCCGGTCCGGATCTCGGCGCCCGCCTCGGCCGTGAGCCGGGCGAGCGCGTCGACGATGCGGCCGAAGCCGCCCTGCGGGTACCAGACGCCCTCGACGAGGTCGAAGTGGCTCATGAGGTGGTACATCGACGGCGCGGCCTTGGGCTCGGTGCCGAGGAAGACGGCCGGGTAGCCGAGCGCCTGCTGCAGCCGGCGGTCGGCGAACGAGCGCGCGATGCGCGACTCGAGCGACTCGACGAGCAGCCGGCCGAGGGTCGGCAGGCGACGCGCGAGGCCGAGGCCGGCGAAGGCGGCGGGCGAGTCGAAGCGGTTCGAGAGCAGGCCGCTCGTGGCGAGCTCCGCGGTCTCGGTGGCCGAGGCGAGGTAGGCGCGCAGCTTCTCGCCCGCACCCGGCTCGATCGCCTCGACGCGCGCGATGGTCGTCTCGAGGTCGCCGGAGACCTCGAGCGGCTCGGCCTGACCCTCGTAGTGGACGCGGTAGGCGGGGTCGAGGCGCACGACGTCGACCTCGGCCTCGAGGCTCGACCCGAGCATCCGGAACGCGTGCTCGTAGGGCTCGCGCATGAGCATCCATGAGGGGCCGGTGTCGAACGTGAAGCCCTCGTGTCGCCACACGCCGGCGCGGCCGCCGAGCGCCTCGCCCTGCTCGAGCAGCGTGACGTCGTGCCCGTCGCGCGCGAGCAGCCCGGCGGAGGCGATGCCCGCGATGCCGCCGCCGATGACGACGATGCGGCTCATCGGGCGAGCCCCCGCACCGGCTCGGCGACGACGCCGCGCTGGCGGGCGAGGCCCGCGCGGGCGATGCCGGCGCCGACCGCGGCGCGGGCGACGATCGCGGCCTTCTCGCCGCGGGGCACGCTGATGCGGCGGCGCGGCAGCTCGTCGGCCGGGGTGGCGCGGATGCGGCGCGCGAGCGCCGCGAAGAGGTCGTGCGCGGCGAGCACCGCCGGGCGGGCCTCGGGCGGGAGGCTGGGGATGGTCGCGCGGGCGATGCGCAGCTCGCCCTCGAGGCGGTCGAGCACGCGGCCGACGGCGGCGTCGGTCGGATGCGCGGGGTCGAGCCCGGGCAGGTACGCGCGGCCGAGGCCGTCGGCGTCGGCGCCGAGGTCGCGGAGGAAGTTGACCACCTGGAAGGCACTGCCGAGCGCGCGGGCGCCGCGCGCGACGCGGCGCGCCTCGGCGTCGGGCAGGCGGCGGCCGGCGGTGAAGCAGCGCACGCACATGAGGCCGACGACCTCGGCCGATCCGTACACGTAGTCGCGCAGCTCGCGCTCGTCGGCGAACGCGACCGGGTCGAGGTCGCGGCGCATCGCGGCGAAGAAGGGGGCGGTGTGCTCGGCGCCGATGCCGACGCGGCGGGCGGTCTCGGCGAAGGCGTGCACGACGAGGTCGGCGCTGAACCCGGTGGCGATCGCCCGCTCGACCTCGCGCTCGAGGGCGTCGAGCACGTCGCGGCACGCTGCACCGTCGAGCCCCGACTCGGCGCCGGGACCGTCGACGATCTCGTCGGCGACGCGCACGAGCGCGTAGACCGCCTGGATGTCGCCGCGCATCCCCGACGGCAGCAGCCGGCTCGCCATGCCGAAGGAGGTCGAGTACGCCTCGATGACCGTCGCGCTCGCCCGGCGGGCGGTGGCGGTGTACAGGTCGAGGCCGGTGGTGGGCTCGGTCATCGTGCACGCTCCACGCAGCGGGTGAGGATGGTGAGCAGCTCGTCGCGGAGCGCCTGCTCGACGGGCGCCTCGGCGATCGTCGCGCGGAGCGCCGCGGCGCCCTCGGCGATGCGCGCCTCGAGCGCGTCGAGGGCGCCGGTGCCGCGCAGCACGGCCCGGATGCGGGAGGCGTCGCCGGCGTCGGCGTCCGGCCGGCCGTAGAGGGCGGCGACCGTCGACCACTCGGGCTCGCGCCGCGCGAGCAGCACGAGCATGGTCGGGGCGCCGGCGCGGATGTCGCTCAGCGCGCTCTTGCCCGTGACGGCCTCGTCGCCGAAGACGCCGAGGACGTCGTCGCGCAGCTGGTAGAGCACGCCCATCCGGGTGCCGATCGAGCCGAGGGCCTCGACCGCCTCGGGCTCGCGGCCGCCGAGGATGGCGCCCAGCTCGAGCGGCGCGCGGAACGAGTAGTCGGCCGTCTTCAGCTCGAGCACCCGCTCGATCGCGAGCTCGTCGGGCTCACCGCCCGCGAGCAGCACGTCGTCGTGCTCGCCCTCGGCGGCGCGCACGAGCGCGCGCTCGACGACGTCGGCGACGGCGCGCCGCACGTCGAGCGGCACGTCGAGCCGCGCCAGCTCGGCGAGCGCCCGGGCGAGGAGCACGTCGCCCGAGACGACCGCGGTCGTGAGCCCGAGCCGCTGCGCGTGCTCGGCGCCGAGGCCCGCCTCGGTCGCGGCGGTCACCGCGGCGCCGGCGATCGAGGGCGCGCCGCGCCGCTCGAGGTCGCCGTCGATGACGTCGTCGTGGACGAGGAGCGCGACGTGGAGCAGCTCGAGCGCCGCGGCGGTCGAGACGAGGGCCGCGTGGTCGGCGCAGCCCCCCGCAGCGGCGATGAGGAGGCGCGGACGCAGCAGCTTGCCGCCCACGGCGGCGCGCTCGGCCTCCGACTGCACGGGGTGCGGGCCGGTCGGCGCGACGATCCCGTGGATGCGCGCCTGCACCTCGGCGAGCGCGGTCCGCGCGTCGACGGCGGTCACGATGCACCTGCCAGCACGGGGAGCTGCTCGGCCTGGAGCACGAGCCAGGGGCTGAACGCCCAGGGCGTCGCGCGCAGCGCCTGCGCGAGCCGCTCGGGCTCGACCCACTGCCACTCGGCGACCTCGGCCGGGTTCGGCTCGAGCGGGCCGTCGATGCGGCCGACGTAGACGGGGCACCGCTCGTGCTCGACGATGCCGCTCGCGTCGACCGCGCGGTACGAGAAGGCGGGCAGCACGAGCTCGAGGTCGACGACGCCGGTGCCGAGCTCGTCGCGGAGCCGCCGGCGCACGGCATCCTCCATCGCCTCGCCGGGAGCCGGGTGGCCGCAGCAGGAGTTGGTCCAGACGCCGGGCCACGCGACCTTCGTGAGCGCGCGGCGCGTGACGAGCATCCGCCCCTCCGCGTCGAGCAGGTGGCACGAGAACGCCAGGTGGAGCGGGGTCGCGTCGGTGTGGACCGTCGCCTTCGGGGCCGAGCCGATCGCCTCCCCGTCCGCGTCGAGCAGGACGACGAGCTCCTCGTCAGGGACGGCGCGAAGCGACATGCCGTGAGCGTAGCAAATGATTAGCCGTTGCAACTATGAGTCGGGGCCGTACTATGAGCGCATGGCTCTGCCGTCGAACGATCGCGGCGCGGACGATCGGGCGATGCTCGATCCGCGCCGATTCGACGCATCCGCCGAGCTCGTCGAGCGGGAGGGCCTGGACGAGGACGCCATCGACGAGATCGTCGACCTCTTCCACGCGCTGCGGCGCTGGCACCGCGCCTCCGAGGCGCACAGCGAGGCGAGCAGGCGGTTCATGAACCTCAACGAGAACGACATGCGCGCCATCCGCTTCGTGCTCGCGACGAGCCGCGACGGCACCATCGTCACCTCGACGATGCTCGCCGAGCACCTCGGCATCACCGGGCCGTCGGTGACGAAGATGCTCGACCGGCTCGAGCGGGGCGGCCACATCCGCCGCGAGTCGCACCCCACCGATCGCCGGGCGCTCTCGATCGTCGTGACCGAGACCACGCGGGCCACCGCGCGCGACTCCGTGGGGCGCGACCACACCCGCCGGTTCGCGATCGCGGCCCGGATGTCGAGCGAGGAGCGGCGCGCGGCCACGCGCTTCCTCGAGGAGCTCGCCGCGCTGCCGATCCTCGAGCACGGCGAGCCGGCCGCGGCGGCTTCGCTGCCCGGCGACGGCCGCGCGGCCTAGAAGGGCGTCGGCGCGTCGGGCGCGTACGCCTCGACCAGGTCGCGCCGTTCGGCCTCCGCGGCCGTCTCGGTCGGCGGCGCCGCATCCGCCGCGCCCTCGGGCCGCAGGTCGGCGCGCGCGGCCCGCGCCGCGTCCCGCTCGCGGATGCCGTGGATGAACTGCCGCACCCGCTGGTCGACGATGATGTCGCCCGGCCGCAGCGGCCGCGTCAGGTACAGCCCCTCGAGCGACGTGAGCCGGCTGAGCGCCACGTACGTCTGCCCCGGCGCGAAGGCGCGCTGGCCGAGGTCGACGACCGCGCGGTCGAACGTCTTGCCCTGCGACTTGTGGATCGTCACCGCCCACGCGAGCCGGAGCGGGAACTGCGTGAACTCGGCCACGACGTCGCGCTTGATCTCCTTCGTCGTCGGCGAGTACGAGTAGCGGTACTGCTCCCAGACCGCCGGCTCCACCTCGTGCTGCTCGCCGTCGACCTCGACCCACACGGTGCCGCCGATGTCGACGACCTTGCCGAGCGATCCGTTGACCCAGCGCCCCTCCGAGTCGTTGCGCAGGAACATCACCTGCGCGCCGAGCTTCAGCTGCAGGTCGGCGTCGGCCGGGTACTGCCGGCCGCCGAAGTCGCCCGTGATCTCGGCCGACGCGGTCTTCGCGCGGCCGGGGAGGCGCGCGAGCTCGCGGCCGTTGATGCGCGTGACGGTGTCGTTGCGCGTCGCGAGCGTGAGCACGTCGTCGCCCGGGGGCGTGCGGGCGCCCGCGTCGTTGAGCAGCTGCGCGATCTCGGCCGTGACCGTGCCGTGCCGCACGGCGTTGAGCGCCTGCTTGAACTCGAGGTCGGCCTGGCGATGGATGTGCACGAGCTCGACCACCGCGAGCTCGGCCTCCTCGCGCCACACGCGCGCGTCGAAGAACCACATCGAGTCGTAGTGATCGGCGAAGTAGGCGCGCTCCTCGCCGTCGCCCGGCACGGGCGCCAGCTGGTACGGGTCGCCGAACATGACGACCTGCACGCCGCCGAACGGGACCGCGCGCACACCGCGCGCCTGCCGCAGCGAGCGGTCGATCGCATCCATGAGGTCGGCGTTCACCATCGAGATCTCGTCGATGACGAGCAGGTCGATCGTGCCCAGCAGCCGCTTGAGCTCGGCGCTCTGGCGCAGCGGCGCATCGGCGATCACGCCGAGCGGCAGCTTCAGCAGCGAGTGGACGGTCTGCCCGCCCACGTTGAGCGCCGCGACGCCCGTGGGCGCGCAGACGACGATCTGCCGGTCCGAGCCGTCGACGAGGTGCCGCAGGAGGGTCGACTTGCCGGTGCCGGCGCGGCCCGTGATGAACAGGTGCTCCTGCCCCGCCTCGATGCGCTCGAGGATCGCCCGCTGCTCCAGGCTCAGCTCGACGCTCATCCCACCATCCTCCCGCACCGGTCGCCGCGATCCGGCTCGGCGCCGGGCGCGTCCGCGACGCGCGTGACGCAGTATGACGGCACGCCCGGCGCCGCGCCGTCGGATGCGGGATGATGGTGGGAACAGGAAGGAGGGAGAGACCCATGTGCAGACTGCTCGCGCACGTCTCCCCCGCCCCTGCCACGACGAAGGACGTCATCGGCGACTCGGCAGCGGCCGAGTGGCAGCGGCTCGGCCGACTGCACGCCGACGGCTGGGGCACGGCATGGCTCGCCGGCCAGGAGATCCGCCGCTACCGCGACCCCGCGCGCGGCGTCGACAGCCCCGACCTCGCGGGCGCGCTCGGCGACACGCCCTCGCTGGCGCGCCTGACGCACCTGCGCCTCGCGACCGAGGGCATGGCGAACCGCGTCTCGAACACGCACCCGTTCCGCGTCGACGACATCGCGCTCGCCCACAACGGCTCCATCTCGCCCTTCGCGCAGCTGCGCGCCAAGGTGAGCGACGAGGAGCTCGCGCGCGTGGGCGGCAACACCGACACTGCCGCCGTCTTCGCGCTCATCCTGCGCCGCGTCGACGCCGGCGAGCCGCTCTTCGACGCCGTCACGTCGACCGTCGTCGAGCTGCGCCGCGAGTTCCCGCGATCGGCACTCAACCTGCTCGTGCTCTCGCCCGAGGAGCTCATCGCCGTGCACGCGAACGAGGGCGCGCCGATCCCGCACAAGGAGTTCGAGGCGTCCGGCCTCGGCCCTGACCTCCCGGCCGACCACGTCGACCACTACTACCGCCTGTCGTGGCGGCGCTCGGAGGACGGCGCGATCGCCGTGACCTCGAGCGGCCTCACGGGCGACGGCTGGCACGAGATGGCGCCCGAGACCGCGGTGCGCGTCGACCTCGCCACGCTGCAGGTGGAGCGCCGCGAGCTCGGGGCGAGGGCCGCGGTCGCGGCCTAGGCCTCGAGCAGGCCGCGGGAGCCCATCGCGCGCTCGACCGCGATGCGGACGACGACCCGCGTCGGGTTCTCGCGCGGCTGCCGGTAGCGGCGCGCGTACCGGGCGACCGCGTCCGCCACGTCCTCGGGCTCGTCGGACACGGTCGCCGTGCCCGAGAACGAGATCCACCGGGCGCCGTCGACGTGCGCGACGCTCGCGCGCGGGTCGCGAAGCACGTTGCGCACCTTCTGGGAGGCGCCGTCGGTGATGATGCGGACGACGAGGCAGCCATGCGCCTCCTCGACCGTGAACCCGACGGCCGTCACGTGGATGGATCCGTCGCGCCGCATCGTCGAGAGCGTGGCGAGGTGCCGCTCCTCGACGAAGGCGCGGCCCTCGTCGGTGAGCGCGGCGGGCGCGCTCAGCGGCGGACGATCGCGAGCACGATGCCGCCCACGACCAGCACGGCGGCGCCGGCGGCCGCGGCGAGCCAGGGCGTCGGGTCGTCGTTGTACGAGTCCTGCGCGCGGCCGATGACGCGGTCGGCGACCTTGCGCGGGTTCACCCGGGACTCGATCTCGTCGAGGTGCTGGCGCACCTCCTCGCGCTTGCGGTCGATCTCGCGCTGCGGGTCGCTCATCGCGCGCCTCCGTCGGTCGTCGTGGTCGTCGTCGTCCGGGCGGGCAGGTCGTCGAGCGGGCTCGTGCCGTCGCCCGCGTGGCCGAGGCCCTTCACCATGTTGACGTCGTCCTTGAGGGAGTCGACGGTCTCGAAGCCGCCCTTGCTGCGGTTGATCGACGCGAGCCCCACGGCCGCGAGGATGCCCACGAGCAGCAGCAGGAAGGCCGACACGAGCAGCGCCGAGAGCCACGGTGCGAAGGCCTCGTTGAGGCCCTCGAACGCGGCGACGAGGAGCCAGCCGAAGAGGAAGACGGCGAAGAATCCGGCGCCCGCGAGGAGCCCCGCGCCGATGCCGTAGCCCTTCGCCTTGGCCGCGGCCTCGGCCTTCAGGTGGTCGACCTCCGCCTTGATGAGGTCGACGATGAGCCCTGGCGTCTCGGCCAGGAGCTCACCGAGCGACTTGCGCACGGGCATCAGGCGCTCCCAGCGCCGTTCGAGCCAGCGCCGCCGCGGCGCGCGCCACGGCGCGTCACCTTGTCGATCGCGCCGCCGGCCGCGTCGGTGGCGGCCTCCACGAGCTTGGGCGCCTTCGTCTCGACGAAGTGCTGCACCTCGTGCCGCTGCTTCGCGACCGACTGCGAGTTCCAGACCTTGTCGGCCGCGCTCGCGATCTGCTCGTACCGCTGGCGTCCGGCCTTCGCGCCGAGCACGTAGCCGGCGCCGAGACCGATCACGAAGAGGATCCTGCCGCGCATGTTCGCTCCTGCCGTCGGGGTGCCGGCAGCAGCCGGCCTGTCCGGTGCCCACGATACCGACGGGCGGCCTGTGCACCCTCCCAGGTTGCTGGGGGACGCCCGCCCGTCGGCGCCGCGGTCACCAGATGGTGACGCGGGCCTCGGGGTCGAGCCAGAGGCCGTCGCCGGGGCGCACGTCGAACGCCTCGACGAACGCGTCGATGTTCTTCACGACCTGGTTCGTGCGGTGCTCGTTGGGCGAGTGCGGGTCGACCGAGACGAGGCGCACGGCCTCGGCGGGCCGGATCTTCAGCTGCCACGCGTACGCCCAGGAGAGGAAGAAGCGCTGCGCGCCCGTGAGGCCGTCGATCACGGGCGGCTCCTCGCCCTCCAGCGAGGCCACGTACGCCCGCCACGCGATGCCGACGCCGCCGAGGTCACCGATGTTCTCGCCGATCGTCAGCGCGCCGTTCACCTTGTGGCCCGGCGCCGCGGCCGGCTCGAGCGCGTCGTACTGCGCGATGAGCGAGCCCGTCCGCTCGTCGAACGCACGGCGATCGTCCTCGGTCCACCAGTCGTGGAGGCGGCCGTCGCCGTCGAACTTCGAGCCCTGGTCGTCGAAGCCGTGGCCGATCTCGTGGCCGATGACGGCGCCGATCGCGCCGAAGTTGGCCGCCGCATCCCGGTGCGCGTCGAAGAACGGCGGCTGCAGGATGGCCGCGGGGAAGACGATCTCGTTGAAGCCCGGATTGTAGTAGGCGTTGACCGTCTGCGGGTTCATGAACCACTCGTCGCGGTCGATGGGCTTGCCGACCTTCGCGAGCTCGCGGTCGTGCTCGAAGCGCGTCGCGGCCTGCACGTTCGCGACGAGGTCGTCGCCGATCTCGAGCGAGCCGTAGTCCTTCCAGTGCTTCGGGTAGCCGATCTTCGGCGTGAACGCGTCGAGCTTCGCGAGCGCGCGCTCACGGGTCTCGGCGCCCATCCACTCGAGGTCGACGATCGAGGCGCGGTACGCCTCCACGAGCCGGTCGATGAGCGCGTCCATCGCCTCCTTCGCGTCCGGCGGGAAGTGGCGCTCGACGTAGATGCGGCCGACGGCGTCGCCGAGCAGCCCCTCGACGAGCGAGACGCCGCGCTTCCAGCGCTCGCGCTGCACGGTGGCGCCGGTGAGCACGGTGCCCTGGAACGCGAAGAGGTCGCGCGAGATCTGCGTGGTCAGGTACGGGGCGTAGCCGCGGATGAGCGCGGCGCGCGCCCAGGCGCGCCACTCGTCGAGGCGCTCGTCGACGAGCATGGAGGCCAGCCCCTCGAGGTAGCTCGGCTGGCGCACGACGACCTCGTCGTACGTGCCCTCCGGCGCGTGGACGGCGCGGATCCACGGCGCGAGGCGCGGGTGGTCGGCGAGCGGGCGCTGCAGGTTGTAGGTCTTCTCGTCGTCGCGCGAGTCGACGCGGTTCCAGTGGTGGAGCGCGAGCTCGGTCTCGAGCGCGAACACCGTGGCCGCATCCGCCTGCGCCGTCTCCGGGTCGAGGTGGCCGAGCATGGTCTCGAGGTGCGCGAGGTAGGCCTCGCGGATCTCGGCGAACGCCTCCTCGCGGTAGTACGACTCGTCGGGCATGCCGAGGCCGCCCTGCGTCATGTGCACGAGGTAGCGCGAGGGGTCGCCCGGGTCGGTGTCGACCCACTGGCCGACGAAGCCGGGGCCGCCCTCCGCCTCGAGGTCGCCGAGCAGCTCGAGCAGCTCGTCGATCGACGACACCGCCTCGATGCGCTCGAGCATGGGGCGGATCGGGTCGATGCCCTTCGCGTCGGCGGCGGCCTCGTCGAGGAACGACGCGTAGAGGTCGCCGACCTTGCGCGCATCCGTGCCCGGCTCGGCCTGCTGCATCTCGACGACGATCTCGCGCACGGCCTCCTCGGCCGCCTCGGCGAGCACCGCGAACGAGCCCCAGCGGGCCTTGTCGTCGGGGATCTCGGTGCGCTCGAGCCAGCGCTCGTGCACGTGCAGGAACAGGTCGTCCTGCGGGCGGATGCGGTCGGAGAAGTCGTCGACGGGGAGGCCGGAGGGCAGGGTCGTCATGTCCCGATCCTAGGTGCGCGCCGCCGTGCGGCGGCAGGACGGCGCCGACGCGCGCTCGCGGCCCCGTCGCACGGCATCCACGGGGCGGACGCCGCATCGCATGGGCGGCCGCGTGGGCGGCGACGGCTAGCGTGATCGGGTGCGGGTGCGGACGGATGCGCGGGATCGGGAGATCCTGCGCCTCGCCCTCCCCGCGCTCGGGGCGCTCGTCGCGGAGCCCGCGTTCCTGCTCGTCGACACCGCGCTCGTCGGCCACCTGGGCGCCGAGGAGCTCGCGGGCGTCGGCATCGGCGCCTCGGTGCTCCACACGGCCGTCGGCCTGCTCATCTTCCTCGCCTACGGCACCACGCCCGCCGTCGCGCGGCTGCTCGGCGCGGGCGACCGGCCGGCCGCCATCCGCGCCGGCGTCGACGGCATCTGGCTCGCGCTCGTCGTCGGGGCCGCGCTGCTGCTCGCGACGCCCTTCGCGCACCCGCTCGTGGCGCTCTTCGGCGCCGAGGCAGCGGTGACCGAGCACGCAGCGACGTTCCTCGGCATCTCGATCCTCGGCCTGCCCGCGATGCTCGTCATGCTCGCCGCGACCGGCCTGCTGCGCGGGCTGCAGGACACACGCACGCCGCTGCTCGTGGCGGGCGTCGGCTTCGGCGCGAACGCGGCGCTCAACGTGCTGCTGATCTACGGGATGGGCCTCGGCGTCGCCGGCTCGGCGACCGGCACCGTCATCGCCCAGTGGGGCATGGCGCTGTGGCTCGGCTGGATCGCGGTGCGCGAGGCCCGGCGCGAGGGCGTGGGTCTCGGGCTGCGGCTCGAGAGCCTCGGCCGCACCGCCTCGACGGGCGGCTGGCTGTTCGTGCGCACGCTCTCGCTGCGCGCGGGCCTGCTCGCGACGACCGCGGTGGCGACGCAGGCGGGCACGGCGACGCTCGCCGCCACCCAGATCGCCTTCGCGATCTTCTCGACCCTGGCCTTCGCGCTCGACGCGCTCGCGATCGCCGGGCAGGCGATGGTCGGCAAGGCGCTCGGCGCGCACGACGTGGCGGAGGCGCGCGCCGTCACGCGTCGCCTGCAGGGCTGGGGCATCGGCTTCGGCGTCGTCGTGGGCGGCGTGCTGCTCGGGCTCGCGTGGAACGCCGGTGCTGCCTTCACCACGGATGCGGAGGTGCTCGCGGCGCTGCCTGCGGCGCTCGTGCTGCTCGCCCTCGCGCAGCCGATCGCCGGCTTCGTGTTCGTGCTCGACGGCGTGCTCATCGGCGCCGGCGACGCTCGCTACCTGGCCTGGACCGGCATCCTCAACCTGCTCGTCTACCTGCCGCTGCTGCTGGTCGCTCTCGTGCCGGGCTGGCCGTCGCTCGCGATCGTCTGGGCCGCCTTCGGCTTCGGCTACCTTGGGGCGCGCGCCACGACGCTCGGACTGCGGGCCCGCGGCGACGCGTGGCTGCGGCCGGGGCGGGTGCGCTGAGCGCGTCCCTCGTCTGACGGAGCGTGGTTCCGCCTCGCGACGGAGGCGGCCCGGCGGCCGTCCTGCTTGCGTGGAGGGGTCGGTGCGGCAGCGCGCCGGCTCGGATCGACGAGGAGGCACGGATGCGCACGAGGACGACCCTGACGACCGCCGCGGCCATCGCCGCGGCGATGGCGCTCACGGGAGGTGCGGCGCAGCCGGTGCCGGATCCCGTGCCCGACCCCACGGCGCTGCACCAGCAGCTCTGGCAGCAGGCGGCGCCGCAGGCGCGCATCCAGCAGGCGCCCGGAGCGCCGCAGGCCGTGCCCGGCGAGGGCGGGCTCGACGCCCGCGGCCTCGACGCCGCCGTCGAGCGGCTCGTCGACGACGGCGCGATCGCCGTCACCGCCCGCGTCGAGGTGGGCGACGACGCCTGGGCGGGCGCCGCGGGCGATCGCACGCAGGACCGCCGGCCGCCGGCCCTCCCCCACAGCCCGTTCCGCGCCGCGAGCAACACGAAGATGCTCGTCGCGACGCTCGTGCTGCAGGAGGTCGAGCGCGGCACCTGGACGCTCGACACCCGCATCGGCGACGTCGACCCGACGATCCTGCCGACGCATCCGGAGGTCACGCTGCGGCAGCTGCTGAGCCACACCTCCGGCATGCCGTACGGCAGCGACCAGCTGCTGCTCGGCCACGTCGACGACCCGACCTCGTGGGAGCAGACCATCGCGGCGCTCGGCGACCGCTACCCCGACGAGGAGCACCTCGCCGTCGCGGAGGCCGGCCCGTGGACCGCGCCCGGCGGCTTCGTCTACTCCAACGTCGGCTACACGACGCTCGGCGTCGCGCTCGAGGCCGCCACCGGCCGCAGCGTCGCCGACCTGCTGGAGGAGCGCATCCTCGACCCGCTCGGCATGGACCGCACCCGCTACCCCGACGAGCCGGGCCTGCGCGGCACGGAGCTGCGGGAGGCGATGTGGGACGGCGCGGCCTGGCACGACCTGCAGCACTTCGACCCCACCTACTTCTCGCACGCGGGCGCGGTCGTGTCGACCACCGAGGACCTCGCGACCTTCACCGAGGCGCTCGTGACGGGCGAGCTGGTGTCGCAGCCGCTGCTCGACGAGATGCTCGCGCCCGTGTCGACCGACGTGCTGGAGTACGGGCTCGGCGTGTACCGGGTGCCGGACCCGTGCCTGCCCGGCCAGTACCTGTACGGCCACGACGGCGCGTCGCTCGGCACGCTGAGCGTGGCGTACACGTCGGCCGACGGCGAGCGGCAGGTGACGCTGGGTGTGACGGGGCGGGACTCGTCGGGCCAGGTGCCGGGGCTCTACGACCTGAACGGGCTGCTCGTGCCGATGCTGCTGGCGACCTGCTGAGGTGTGCCGCCGCCGGTCGAGCCGCTCCGCGGCCGCAGGCCGCTGAGCGAGTCGAGACCACAGCGCGGCGGGCGGTTCGCCACGTGGATGGTCTCGAGACGCGGGCGGCCTGCGGCCGCGCGCTCCTCGACCAGCGCGCTGGAGCTGAAAGCGGAGGCGCGTGTGCGCCTCTGCCGCGACGCCAGACCGGGGGCGCCAGCCGCTCCTCATCCCGCCGGTCGAGCCGCTCCGCGGCCGCAGGCCGCTGAGCGAGTCGAGACCACAGCATGGCGGACGGTTCGCCGCGCTGTGGTCTCGAGACGCGGGCGGCCTGCGCCCGCGCGCTCCTCGACCAGCGGAGAGGGCGAAGCCCGGAGGAATCTGCCGTCAGCGGGCACATGGCTGCGATATGCGGTCATGCGGCCGTTGCGGACCGAATCCTCCGGGCGGGAGGCACCGACCCGAGGGGGGCACCGACCCTAGGGCGGCATCGTGCCGAGCACGGCTAGACGGTGACGTCGCGGCGGGAGAAGCGGACGAACGCGGCGGCCAGCAGGACGGCCGCGATGCCGAGCATCCACCACGACCCCGTCCAGTCGGGGTCCGCGTCGAGCGGGTTCGCGACCCAGTGGAACGGGCTGCCGTCCTGCACCCACTCCCAGTCCTCGCCGAACAGCGGCGCGAACTCCCCGACGAGCATGAGCCCGATGAGCAGCAGCCAGCCGAGCCACAGCACCGCCGCCGGCACGAACGCGACGATCGCCGCCGCGACCGCGAGGTAGACGGCGACCAGCGGCAGGTGCGTCACCTGGATCTCCACCAGCTGCGACCAGCGGTCGTCGCCCGAGGAGGCGAGCGAGAGGCCGACGACGGCCGCGAACACCGCGAGCGTCAGCAGCGCTGCGACCACCCCGGGCACGAGGTGGCTCGCGAGCCAGCCGCTGCGGCGCACCGAGGCCGCGAGCACCGCCTCGCCGTGCGCGAGCTCCTCGTGCCGCAGCCGCAGCACCGGCTGCATCGCCGCCGCGCACGCGAGCACCCCGACGATGCCCGCGAGCGCCGTGAGGAAGATGCCCTCGGTGTCGGTGCCGGACTCCTGCCCGAGCGTCTGCACGAGGCGCCGCAGCGCCGGGTTGTCGTCGAGCGCGCTCGCCACCGCCGGCGCGAGCCGGCCGGCCACGGCGCCCAGCACCGCCGCCACCACCACCCACACGACGAGTCCGCCGCGCGTCGTGCGCAGCGCGAGCCCGAGCGGCGCGCCGAGCGGGTTCGCGCCGAGCGCCGCCGACCCCGTGCCGCGACCCCGCCGCGAGCGCAGCAGCGACTCGCCCAGCTCGCGCCGCGACTCCACGAGCGCGACCGCGGCCCCGAGCACCGCCAGCAGCGGCACCAGCAGCAGCAGCGGGGTCGGGTCCGGCTCCCACGGCGGATCGGCGTACGGATGCGCGAGCCCGACCCAGCCGATCGGCGACAGCCACGCCGGCCACGCGGGCGTCACGCGCGTGAGGTCGGCGCTCGCCTCGCCCAGCGCGTCGCCCACGCCGCGCACGAGGAACCACGCGCTTACGACGACCGCCGCCGCGCCGTTGGCGCCGCGCGAGGTCGGCAGCGCCTGCGCCGCGAGCAGCCCGACGAGCATCGCCGCGGCACCGACGCCCGCGAGGCCGACGGCCGCGAGCGCCGAGGGGCCCGCCGGCAGCCCGAGGGCGACGGACACCGCGAGGAAGAGCGCGGCCACGATCGCGATCTCGATCGCACCCGCCACGAGGATCGCGGCGAGCGGCGCCCAGCGGCCCACCGCGGCGCCGCGCACCAGCTCGGCGCGGCCGGCATCCTCGTCGCCGCGGGAGTGCCGCACGGCGAAGAACGTCATCATGAGCCCGAGCATCACGGCGAGGTAGTTGAAGGTCGACACGAACATGACGGCGCCGAGCTCGGTGCCGGCGGGCGCGCCGCGGAGCAGCAGCAGCGCGGGCTGGGCGGCGAGCAGCGCGACGAGCGCCTGCCTCGCCTGCTCGTCGAAGGCCGCGCCGAGGCCCGCCGTGCCCGCAGCCCACAGCCCGACGATGCCGACCACCCAGATCACGACGAGCCCGCGGTCGCGGCGGAGGATCGTCGCGAGCAGCAGGCCTGCGCCGCTCATCGCGTCACCCGTGCCGCGCGCGGCGGCCGTGCTCGGGCTCGGCCGCCGGGGGCGACGCCGGCGCAGGCCTCCCGGCTGCGGCTGCGGCCCTGTGGCCCGCAACGTCGCCCGCCGCGCCTTCGGCAGCGGCGGCCGGCGCATCCGCATCCGGCCCGTAGTGGCGCAGGAACAGCTCCTCGAGGCTCGGTGGCTGCATCGTCACCGCCGTCGCGCCGCGCTCGGCGAGGAACGCGAGCACCGGCGCGAGGTGGTCGGGTGCGACGCTCATGCGCACCCGATCGCCGTCGACGACGACATCCGCGACCGGCAGCCCGGTCGGCGCCGGCCCCGTGTACGCGACCGCGGTGTGCTGCAGGTGCCGCAGCTGCTCGAGCGTGCCGGACTCCACGATCCGCCCCGCCCGAATGATCGAGACGTGCGAGCAGAGCCGCTCGACCTCGCTGAGGATGTGGCTCGAGAGCAGCACCGTCGCGCCGCGGTCGGCGATGCGCCGCACCTCCTCGGTGAACACCGACTCCATGAGCGGATCGAGGCCGCTCGTGGGCTCGTCGAGGATGTAGAGGTCGGCCGGCGAGGCGAGCGCGGCGATGAGCGCGACCTTCTGGCGGTTGCCCTTCGAGTACGTCTTCGCCCTGCGGCGCGGATCGAAGTCGAACGCCTCGACGAGCCGCTGCCGCTCCGGCGCCGGAGCGCGGAGGCCGCGGAGGCGCGTGATCGTGTCGATCGCCTCGCCGCCCGTGACGTTCGGCCACAGCGTGACGTCGCCCGGCACCGCGGCGACCCGGCGATGGATGGCGACCGCGTCGCGCCACGGATGCATGCCGAGCACGCTCGCCTCGCCGCCCGTTGCTCGAAGCATGCCGAGGAGGACGCGGATGGTGGTCGACTTGCCGGCGCCGTTCGGGCCGAGGAAGCCGTGCACCTGCCCTGCGGCGACCTCGAGGTCGAGGCCGTCGAGCGCGCGCACCCTGCCGAACCGCTTCTCGAGCCGGCGGGTGACGATCACCGGATCGCCCATGGGGTGACGGTACTCCCGCGGGGCCCGGATGCGGCGCTCGGTCGGCCGAGGGTTCGCTGAGCGCGCTGGAGCTGGAAGCGGAGGCGCTTTCGCGCCTCCGCCGCGACGCCAGCGCCGACGGCCGTCCCGGCCGTCGTGGTCTCGAGACGCGTGCAGCCTGCGGCCGCGCGCTCCTCGACCAGCGGCAGGGGCGGGCGCGGCGGCGCGGTCAGGGCAGGCCGTGCGGCAGGATGTCCTGGTGCCCCAGCCCCAGCTCGCCGCATGGCGGAACGCCGTCTTCGCGGCCTTCTTCACCGTCGGCATGGGCTTCGCCTCGTGGCTGGCCCGCGTGCCGCACGTGCGCGACTCCCTCGGCGCCTCCACGGGCGAGATGGGCCTGCTGCTGCTCGGCATCTCGATCGGCTCGATCTCGGGCCTCCTCGTCGCCAGCCACGTCGTGCACGCGTTCGGCACGCGCCGCGTGGTCGGCATCGGCCTCGTCGCCACCGCGCTCGGCCTCGCGATCGCCGGCTACGCCGCCGAGGCGGGCCTCGCCTGGCTGCTCGTCGTCGGCTTCATCGTCGGCGGCAGCCTCACCGGCATCACCGACGTCGCCATGAACATCACGGGCGCCGCGAACGAGCGCGCCCTCGGCCGCTCGATCATGCCGATCTTCCACGCCTTCTTCTCGCTCGGCACGGTCGCCGGCGCGGGCCTCGGCGGCCTCTTCGAGCTGCTCGGCATCGGGCTCGACGTGCAGGCGCTCGTCGTGCTCGTCGCCACCGCCGTCATCGCCGTGCTCGTGCACCGCCACCTGCCCGAGGACCAGGTGGAGGAGCACGAGGAGCCCGTGACGCTCGCCGAGCGCCTGCGCGTCTGGAAGGACCCGCGCACGCTGCTGCTCGGCCTCATGGTGCTCGGCATGGCCCTCACCGAGGGCAGCGCCAACGACTGGCTCGCGCTCGTCATGGTCGACGGCCACGGCTTCACGAAGGAGGGCGGCGCGTTCATGCTCGCGCTGTTCCTCACCTCGATGACGGGCGGCCGACTCCTCGGCGTCTGGCTGCTCGACCGCTTCGGGCGCGTGCCCGTGCTGCGCGCCACCGCCGTCATCGCCGCCGTCGGCCTCCTGCTCGTGATCGTCGCCGAGCATCCGGCCCTCGTCGTCGGCGGCGTCATGCTGTGGGGCTTCGGCGCCAGCCTCGGCTTCCCCGTGGGCATGAGCGCCGCCGCCGACGAGCCGCGCCTCGCCGCCGCCCGCGTCGGCACCGTCTCGGCGATCGGCTACGTCGCGTTCCTCGCCGGGCCGCCGCTGCTCGGCCTGCTCGGCGAGTCGTTCGGCATCCGCAACGCACTGCTCGCGGTGCTCGCGTTCGTGCTGCTCTCGCTCGTCACCGCCCACGTCGCGCGCGAGCGCGGCACCGCCGTCAAGGAGGCATCCGCATGAGGCTCGTCGTGGCCACCTGCTCCGTCGACTACGCAGGCCGGCTCTCGGCCCACCTGCCGCTCGCGCCGCGCGTGCTCATGCTGAAGGCCGACGGCTCGATCCTCGTGCACTCCGACGGCGGCTCCTACAAGCCGCTCAACTGGATGAGCCCGCCCGCCACCTTCGAGGCGTCCGAGCCCGACGAGGAGCAGCGGAGCGTCGGCGTCACCGAGGTGTGGACCGTCAAGCACAAGAAGACGGGCGACTCGCTCATCGTCTCGGTGCACGAGGTGCACGCCGACTCCTCGCACGAGCTGGGCGTCGATCCGGGCCTCGTGAAGGACGGCGTGGAGGCGCACCTGCAGGTGCTGCTCGCCGAGCAGATCGAGCGGCTCGGCGACGGCTACGAGCTGTGGCGGCGCGAGTACATGACGGCGATCGGGCCGGTCGACATCCTCGCGCGGGATGCGGGCGGGGCGACCGTCGCGGTCGAGATCAAGCGGCGCGGCGAGATCGACGGCGTCGAGCAGCTCACCCGGTACCTCGAGCTGCTGAACCGCGACCCGCGGATCGCGCCCGTGACGGGCGTGTTCGCGGCGCAGGAGATCAAGCCGCAGGCGCGCACGCTCGCCGAGGACCGCGGCATCCGCTGCGTCGTGCTCGACTACGACGAGATGCGCGGCATCGACTCGGGGCACGCGCGGCTGTTCTGACGTCGTCGGTCGAGGAGCGGGCGGCCGGGGGCCGCACGCGTCTCGAGACCGCTCGCCTGTGGAGCTGCCTGCCGCGCTGATGGTCTCGACTCGGGCGGCGCCCGCGGCGCCGTCCGGCTCGACCAGCGGAGTGGCTCGACCCGCTGAGGGGCGGCCCGACCGGCTGGGGTCGCGGAGCGGGTGGACCGGATGCGGCGGCGCTCAGTCGGCGCGGCCCGGGGGCCAGCCCTCCTCCTCGGCGTCCGAGAAGCGGTCGTCATCGGCGCCCCGGTTGTGCTCGGCGATCGCGTCCACCGAGCCGTGGACGACCTCCGTCTGCTCCGCGTCCGCCTGCGGATCGTCGGCTGACGCATCCGTGTACTCGCCGGGCGCCTCGACGCCCGCCTGCGGGTCGTCGGCCGCCGCGTCCAGCGGCACGTCCGCGTCGCCGGACGCTCCCCCGTCGAACGGCGCGATCCGCTCCTGCCACGACCCCTCGACGCGCGGCGGGTCGTCCTGCTCGCGCGACGCGTACGGCTCGACCCGATCGACGGAGGCGCCCGGCGCCCCGGGGATGTCGTCGGATCGCGACGCGTACGGCTCGACGTGATCGGGCATCGGCGCCGACGGCGGCGGCGTCTCGCCGGAGCGCGAGCTGTACGGCTCCACGTGGTCGGGGGCCGCGGCCGATGCGGCCGGGATCTCGTCGTCGCGCGACGAGTACGGCGTCGCCTGGCCCGGCCAGCTGCCCTCGCCGACGGCGGCGCCGAAGTCGTCGCCCGAGAACTGCTGCTGCGATGCATCCGACATGCTGACCTCCTGCTGGACCGGTGCCGGCGAGGCGCCGACGCTGAACGGGTGCTCGACGACCGCGACGACCGGCTCGGGCTGCTCGAGCGCGAAGCCGCCGTCGTCGGCGCGCGTGCCGCACGCGGGGCACTGGAACGCGGCGACGCGGCCCACCTCGTCGACGTCGACGACGCAGCCGCCGATCACGACGTCGCCGGCATCCGCCACGTCGGCGATGGTGCCGTAGCCCCAGACGATCGGGCGCATGGCGGTGCCGCAGCTGGGGCATGCCTGCGCGCTCGCCATGCGCACACGCTACGCCCGCCGGGGGCCGCGGTCGAGGGTTCCCAGGGGTCGCTCAGCGGCGGCCGCTGACGACCACGACCGGCGCCCGCGCAGGGCGGCGGTGCCTCAGGCGGTGGCAGCCGCCGCCGCGCGCGCGGCCCTCGGCAGCGCGTCCACGATCCGGCCGAGCGCCGCCTCGTCGTGCGCCGCCGTGACGAACCACGCCTCGAACACGCTCGGCGGCAGGCTCACGCCCGCGTCGAGCATCGCGTGGAAGAACGGCGGGTAGCGGAAGGCGTCCTGCGCCTTCGCCTCCTCGAACGAGCGCGGGGCCTCCTCGCGGAACGCGACCGAGAACAGGCTCCCGACCCGGCTGATCGCGTGCGCGACGCCCTCGGCGGCGAGCGCCTCCGTGAGCGCCCCCTCGATGACGTCGGCCGCGTGCTCCATCCGGTCGTAGACGCCCGGCGTCGCGAGCCGCAGGGTCGTGAGGCCCGCCGCGACCGCGACCGGGTTCCCCGACAGCGTGCCCGCCTGGTAGACGGGGCCGAGCGGCGCGAGCAGCTCCATGAGCTCGCGGCGGCCCCCGAGCGCGGCGAGCGGCATGCCGCCGCCGATGACCTTGCCGAACGTGAGGAGGTCGGGGGCGTCGTCGCCCGTCCAGCCCTCGAGGCCCCACATGCCGGCGCGCGAGACGCGGAAGCCCGTGAGCACCTCGTCGCTGATGAGCAGCGCACCGTGGGCGTGCGCCGTGCGGGCGAGGAAGGCGTTGAAGTCGCCGTCCGGCAGCACGACGCCCATGTTGGCGGCCGCGGCCTCGACGATGACGGCGGCGATGCGGTCGCCGTGCTCGGCGAAGACCGCCTCGATCGCGGCGCGGTCGTTGTACGGCACCACGAGCGTCGTGCCGGCCACGGCCTCCGGGATGCCGGCCGAGCCGGGCATCGCGAGCGTGGCGAGGCCGGAGCCCGCCGCGACGAGGAGGCCGTCGGAGTGCCCGTGGTAGTGCCCGTCGAACTTCACGAGCAGGTCGCGGCCGGTCGCGCCGCGCGCGAGCCGGATCGCCGTCATCGTCGCCTCGGTGCCGGTCGAGACGAGGCGCAGCCGCTCGACGGGGCCGACGCGCGCCTCCACCTCCTCGGCGAGCAGCGCCTCGGCGGGCGTCGAGGCGCCGAACGAGAGGCCGTGGGCCGCGGCGTCCTGCACGGCCTGCACCACCTCCGGATGCGCGTGCCCCAGGATCGCGGGGCCCCAGCTGGCGACGAGGTCGACGAGCTCGCGGCCCTCCGCGTCGGTGACGTGCGGACCCTTGGCCGCCACGAGGAAGCGGGGCGTGCCGCCGACCGATCCGAAGGCGCGGACCGGGCTGTTCACGCCGCCGGGGATGGCGCGCTTGGCGCGCTCGAAGAGCTCTGCGTTCGTGCTCATGCCCGTGCCCCGATCCACTCGGCCTGCTCGATCGCCCAGTACGTGAGCACCGCATCCGCGCCCGCGCGCACGATGCTCGTGAGGCTCTCGGCGATGAGGCGGTCGCGGTCGATCCAGCCGTTCGCGGCGGCCGCCTCGACCATCGCGTACTCGCCCGACACCTGGTAGGCCCACACGGGCACGTCGGCGACGGCCGCGACGTCGGCGAGCACGTCGAGGTAGAGGCTCGCGGGCTTCACCATGACGATGTCGGCGCCCTCGGCGAGGTCGAGGATCGCCTCGCGCAGGCCCTCGCGGCGGTTGGCCGGATCCTGCTGGTACGTCTTGCGGTCGCCCGTGAGGCTCGAGTCGACGGCCTCGCGGAAGGGGCCGTAGAGCGCGGAGGCGTACTTGGCCGAGTAGGCGAGGATCGCGGTGGTCTCGTGGCCGGCGGCGTCGAGCGCCGCGCGCACGTGCGCGACCTGGCCGTCCATCATGCCGCTGAGGCCGAGCAGCTGGCTGCCCGCCTCGGCCTGCGCGACCGCCATGGCGGCGTAGCGCTCGAGCGTGAGGTCGTTGTCGACCTCGCCGGCCGCCGTGAGCACGCCGCAGTGGCCGTGGTCGGTGAACTCGTCGAGGCACAGGTCGGTCTGCACGACCGTCTGGTCGCCGAAGCGCTCGGCGAGGAAGGCGGCGGCGCGGTTGAGGATGCCGTCGGGCGCGTCGGCGCCGGAGCCCACCGCATCCTTGTGCTCGGGGACGCCGAAGAGCATGACGCCGCCGACGCCGGCGGCGATCGCGCGCTCGACCTCGCGGGCTGCCGAGTCGAGCGTGTGCTGCACCTGGCCGGGCATCGACGAGATCGGCTTCGGCTCGTCGATCCCCTCCGCCACGAACATCGGCAGCACGAGCTGCGCGGGGTGGATGCGGGTCTCGGCCACGAGGCGGCGCATGGGCGCGCTCTGCCGCAGCCGGCGGGGGCGGAGGGTGGGGTTCATGTCCCTCCAGGGTACTCTCGCGCGCCCACCCGGTCCGGGGCGCCGGCCGCGCCCAGCGGTCGACCGCGCATCCGGACCTGATCGCGCGAACCGGACCCGGTGTGCGGGGTCCCGTTCGGGGGGTGGGGTCCGCGAACGCGTCCAGCCGGAGCGAAGCGGGCGCTCCTAGGCTTGGACAACAGGTGTCGCCCAGACCGGGGCGGCCGGGAGGTCGAAGGAGACTGACATGACGGATCACCGCGGACGCGGCGTGCTCATCACCGGCGGTGCGGGCGGCATCGGCGCCGAGACGGCGAAGGCGTTCCTCGAGCAGGGCGCCAAGGTCGCGATCGTCGACATCTCGAGTGAGGCGCTCGAGCGGACGAAGGCCGAGCTCGACGGCCTGGGCGAGGTGCTGACGATCACGGCGAACGTGACCGACGAGGCCGACGTGCAGCGCTACGTGCAGGAGACGCTCGACGCCTTCGGCCGCATCGACGTGTTCTTCAACAACGCCGGCATCGAGGGCCGCATGGGACCGTTCACCGACCTCTCCGTCGACGACTTCGACCGCACCTTCGCGATCAACGCGAAGGGCGTCTTCCTCGGCCTCAAGCACGTGGCGCCCGTGATGGCCGCGGCAGGCGGCGGCGCGATCATCAACACCTCGAGCGAGGCGGGCCTCGACGGCAGCCCCAACGTGCTCGCCTACATCGGCTCGAAGCACGCCGTCACCGGCATCACGAAGGCAGCGGCGCTCGAGATGGCCGGCACGGGCGTGCGCATCAACTCCGTGCACCCCTCGGGCGTCAGCACGGAGATGGTCAAGCGCATCGCCGCGGGCTTCGCGGGCCCCGACGGCGACCCGGACGCGATCGACTTCTCGGCCGCGATCCCGGCGGGGCGCCTCGCCACCCCGCGTGACATCGCGAACGTCGTGGTCTTCCTCGGCAGCGACGAGGCGGAGTTCGTCACGGGCGCGCAGTGGCGCGTGGACGGCGGCGTCGGCGCGCGCTGACGCTCGCAGCGGGCCTCGATGCGGGCCGCGCGGGCCGCGTCCCGGTGCCAGGCCCGGGTCCGGGACCCCGTCGCGCATCCGGGACCCGTTCGAGCGGGTCCCGGATGCGCGGAGGGGTCCAGGGCGCGAGGCGGCGACGGCGATCCCGGCGGCGCGCGCGGCCTGCACGACAGGCGTAGCCTTGGGTGCGCAGCGAGGCTCCGGCACGCCAGACGTGCGCGACCGCCCTCCCGAGAACGGAGCGACTCCATGCGCGACACGACGCAGACGCAGACCATGCAGGCAGTCCGGTACACGACCTTCGGCGAGCGGCCCGAGCTCGTCGAGGTCGAGCGGCCCGAGCCCGGACCCGGCGAGGTGCTACTGCGCATCACCGCATCCGGCCTCTGCCACTCCGACGAGGTCGTCATGTCGTTCCCCGAGGAGGGCTACCCGTACCCGATGCCGATGACGCTCGGGCACGAGCCCGCGGGCGTCGTCGAGGCGCTCGGCGAGGGCGCTACCGGTGTCGAGGTGGGCGATGCCGTCATCGTCTACGGCTGCTGGGGCTGCGGCGTGTGCGCCATGTGCGCGAGCGGCCGCGAGCAGCTGTGCCTGCGCGGCATGGTCTCCCCCGGCCTCGGCCGCGACGGCGCCATGGCGGAGTACATGGTCGTCGACACCGCCCGCCACCTCGTGCCGATCGGCGACCTCGACCCGGTGCGCGCCGCATCCCTCACCGACGCCGCGCTCACGCCCTACGAGGCGATCAAGAAGGTGCTGCCGCACCTGACCGGCGGGTCGACGGCCGTCGTGATCGGCGCCGGCGGCCTCGGCCACGTGGCCATCCAGCTGCTGCGCCAGCTGACCTCGGCGAAGGTGATCGCGCTCGACGTGGGCGAGGAGAAGCTCGCCTTCGCGCGCGAGATGGGCGCGCACGAGACGGTCGAGTCGAACGCGGACGCGGCGGCGCGCGTGCGCGAGCTGACGGACGGGATCGGCGCGGAGGTCGTGCTCGACTTCGTCGGCATCGACGCCACGGGCGCGACCGCGATGGCGGCCGTGCAGGTGGGCGGCGCCGTGGTCTGCGTGGGCGCCGGCGGCGGCTCGGCGAAGGTGGGGCTGCTCGCCGCGCCGTACGACGTCGAGGTGCGCACCTCGCTGTGGGGCACGCGCGCGTCGCTGCTCGAGCTGGTCGGGATGGCGAAGCGCGGCGAGATCCGCATCGAGACGCAGACCTACCCGATCTCGCAGGCGCTCCAGGCGTACGCCGACCTGCACGACGGGAACGTGCGCGGGCGCGCCGTCGTGGTGCCGTGAGCGGCGTCACGCGGCGCAACATGGGGCCGGATGCGGGCCGCGGCCCCGCGCCGATCGCTAGCGTCGGGAGCATGCACCACGTCGCCGCGACCGCCGCCTCCGCCCCCGAGCCGGGCGACGCGGCCGCGCGGCTGCAGGCTGGATCGCTCTCGGCCGACGCCTTCAAGGGCCTGTTCCGCGGGCACGCGGGCGGCGTCGCCGTGATCGCCGCGGATGCGGGCGACGGCCCCGTCGCGCTCACCGCCACCTCGGTGTCGTCGGTGAGCGCCGAGCCGCCGCTGCTGATCTTCTCGGTGTCGACGCAGTCGTCCGCCGCCGCTTCGATCGTGCGGGCCGAGACGGTCGTCGTGCACCTGCTCGACGCCGACGACCTCGCCCTCGCGCGCCTCGGCGCCGAGCGGGGCGCCGACCGCTTCGCCGACCGCTCGTCGTGGCGCCGGCTGGCGACGGGCGAGCCCGCGTTCCACGGGGTCCGGGCCTGGGTGCGCTGCGCCGTCATCTCCCGCATGGAGGCCGGCTCGTCGACCGTCGTCGCTGCGCATGCGCTCGAGGCGCACGTCGAGCGCGAGCCGGGCGCCGCCGACGGGCTCGTGCACCACGACCGCACCTGGCACCGGCTCGGCGAGCACTCGCGGATCGGCTGAACGCGCCCGTCGCGCCCGCGGCGCAGCGCCGTCGACCGGCGCGCCTCGTGGACCCGATCCTGATCGGCGGACCCGAAGGTTCGGGTCCACGCCGCAGGATGGGGTCCACCGGGCGGCGACGGGGTGCGGGCGGGCGTCAGCGGATCGCGACGACCTCTACGAGCGCGCCGCCCGCGGCGTACCGCAGCGGCATCCCGGGATGCTCGATGGCGAACAAGAAGGTGCTCGTTCCCTCCTCGGACGCCACCTCGTAGCGGAGGCAGTCGCGCTCGCCGATCGCGAGCGCCACGCGCTCGGCGACGATCGTCGTGCGGTCGGCGGGGAACGCGGCGTGGGCCTGCAGCTCGAGCCACGTCGCGCGCGCCCGAGCCGGCTCGCCGAGCCAGGCCCCGTCGGGATCGGCGGCGCCGGCCGCGATCGTCGCGCCCTCCGCATCCCCGTCCTCGAAGCGGTTCGCCCGCAGGGTCGCGGCACCGTCGGCGTCCACGGCGCGGATCACGAGCAGGTGCCCGTCGGGGCAGCCGGCGCGGATCTCGTCGGCGGTGAACGGCGTCGGCGCGAGGCCGGGTCCGAGCACGTGCGGGTCGCTCATGGGGCGATGATGCCACCGGGCGATGCGCACCGTGCGATGCGCACCGTGCGACGCGCATCCGAGCCGGACGCACACGCGTCGACAGGTGCGCCTCCGCCTCCCGGGTGCGGGTGGACCGGCACCCGGGAGGTCGGAGCGCACCTGTCGGCGCGGTCCGGAGGCGGTCAGGCCACGAGCGCCATGATCGCCGGCACCGACAGCGCCGCGACGTAGAAGCCCATGAACTGCACGCCCGTGTGCATGTTGAACATGCGGTTGAGCAGGCCGCCGACGAGGCCGACCGTGAGCGCCACGAGGATCGCGACCAGGCCGCGCTCGTAGAGGCAGATCACCACGATGAGCGCCGCGAAGGCGCCGATGATCGCCTCGTGCGAGACCTTCCGCATCACCCAGCGAGCCGCGCGGTGCGCCTGCGTCATCGCGAACGGGTAGCTGATCACGACGGCGACGATGACCGCGAGGAGGCCGAACACCAGGAACTGCCACGGCTCGAGCATGTCGTGCAGGTTGTTCGTCGTGCCCGCCTCGGCGTCGATCGTGTAGACGGGCGGGGCGTTGAACAGCGGGTTGGCCGGACCGGCGGCCATCGGCGAGAGCGGCAGGCCGATCGCGATGAGCGGGATGAGCGTCTCGGCGATGTACGTCGACTCGGTCGTGCCGTTGCGGATCGACATCGTCGACGTGAGGCGGTGGTAGCCGTTCTTGAAGCGGGTGCCGAAGAGCTCACCCATGAGCACCGTCATCGCCACGGGCGAGAACACGAACGTCGCGCTCGACACGGTGGCCGCCGCGGTCGTGTAGCCGAGCTGCTTCCGGTCGAGGACCCGCAGCGGGTTCGGGATGCGCCCCTTCCAGGTGCGCGTGTCGGCGGCGAGCTCGAACGTGCGCTGGTCGTCGCGCCCGATGAGCTTGCGGCCCGCGGGGCTCGAGGCCAGGAAGAGGTCGGCGATGAGCGGACCGGTCGCGATGCCGAGGAAGAACGAGATCGACAGGCCGCTGCCGGTCGTCGAGGTCGCGAACGCCTGCAGGCCGACGACGAGCAGCACGAACGGCACGAGCGCGAACAGCGCCGCCCAGCGGCCCTTCGAGAGGAAGGCGATGAGCATCGCGGCGCCGAGGAAGAGCCACGGCGCCACCGAGCTGATGGCGTCGGCGAACGGCGTGAGCACGAGCGCGAAGAGCACGGCGAGGGGCACCGCGATGATCGCCGCGACGACGCCGCCGGAGATGGCCTTCCGGAGCGCGATGTGCGGCACGCCGAGCTCGCGGAGCATCTGCGCGTCGCGCAGGAGCGGCGCGGCCATGGTGTCGCCGGGGATGCCGAGCAGCGTGGTGGGCACCGCATGGGTGATGTGCTTCGACGCGATCGCCGCCATGAAGAAGGCGAACACGCCGGCCGGCGGGACGCCGAGGAGGATGACGAGCAGCGTCACGGGGGCGATGGTCGCCGTCTCGTCGGTGCCCGAGACGAGGCCGAGGAGGCCGAACACGATGGCGCCGATGAGCGCCATCCCGAGGGCCCAGAGGGTGAGGTCGAGGAGCTCCATCAGCGGTTCGCCTCCTGCTCGGAGCGCGGGTCGGCGGGCGCGGCGGCCTCACGGGCGGCGCGCTTGGCGTGCTGGCGGGCGAGGTCCTCGTAGAGGCCGAGCTCCTGCACCTCGCGCAGCACGGCGGCGGGCAGCTCGTCGGGGTCGCCGAGCGGGCCGTACTCGGCCTCGATCGCGTCCATCGCCTCCTCGCGCGAGCCCGCATCCGCGGCCGCGTCGACGAGGACGCGCTTGGGCGGGAAGATGCGCGCCGCGAGCACGCCCGTGAGCACGCAGGCGCCGAGCCCGACGAGCAGCGCGTACGACTTCGCGAGCGCCGGCTCGACGTCGGTCTGCGAGAAGCCCCACGCGGCCAGCAGGTACGCGGGGGTCGCGAGGCCCACGCCGAGCAGGATGGACAGGAGCAGGTGGCGGCCGTCGACCGTGTCGCCCCACACCTCCAGGTACGAGCGCTTCATCGCGCCTCCCTTCCGCCCGCGAGCGCCTTCGCCACGCGGGATGTCGTGGCGCGGCCGAGCGCGTCGCTCAGCCATGCGCCGGTGCCGGCGAGCGCCGGCAGGTCGATGCCGTGCTCGATGCCGAGGCCGTCGAGCATCCAGACGAGGTCCTCGGTGGCGAGGTTGCCCGTCGCCGAGCGCGCGAACGGGCAGCCGCCGGTGCCCGCGACGGCGCTGTCGAAGACAGTGACGCCCGCCTGGAGACCGGCGAGCACGTTCGCGAGCGCCTGGCCGTAGGTGTCGTGGAGGTGCAGGCCGAGCTGCTCGACCGGCACCCCGCCCTCCTGCAGCGCGTCGACGAGCGCGCGCACGGCACCCGGGGTGCCGACGCCGATCGTGTCGCCGAGCGAGACCTCGTCGACGCCCCAGTCGAGGAGGCGCTGCGCGAGCTCGACGGTCGGGGCGGCCTCGACGGCGCCCTCCCACGGGTCGCCGAAGACCATGGAGACGTAGCCGCGCACGCGCACGCCGCGCTCGACCGCGGCGCGGACGACGGCCTCGGCCGCCGCCTCCGACCGGGCCTTCGGCGCGCCCAGGTTGGCCTCGGAGAACGACTCGGTAGCGCTGAGGAAGACGGCGACCTCGCGCGCGCCCGCGGCGAGCGCGTCGTCGAGCCCGCGGAGGTTCGGGGTCAGGACGGGGAGGCGCGCCTCGACGTCGGCGAGCTCGCGCAGCACCGCGTCGGAGCCGGCCATCTGCGGCACGCGGTCGGCGCGGACGAAGCTGCCGGCCTCGATCACGGAGGCGCCGGCGGCCGCGAGGCGGCGCACGAGCTCGGCGCGGCGTGCGGGCTCGAGCGACACGGCCTCGGCCTGGAGGCCGTCGCGGGCGCCCACCTCCCAGATCGTGACGCGCTCGGGGAGGCCCTCGGCTCGGACGCGCATCGGCAGCCCGAGCGCGAGCGGGTCGCTCATGCGCCCGACCGCAGCGCCACGAGCTCGCGCTCGGCGACGTCGGCGCGCACGGCGCGCTGCTCGACGAGCCGCGCCGCGACCGCCTCGATCTCGTCGCCCTCCGCGCCCGCGGCGACCGCCACGTTGCGCGCGTGCAGCGCCATGTGGCCCTGCTGGATGCCCTCGGCGGCGAGCGCGCGCACCGCTGCCACGTTCTGCGCGAGGCCGACCGCGCAGATGAGCTGCGCGAGCTCCTGCGCCGTGCGCACCTCGGTGAGCGCGACCGCCGCCTGCGCCGCGGGGTGCGAGCGGGTCGCGCCGCCCACGAGGCCCACCGCGATCGGCAGCTCGAGCGTGGCGACGAGGTCGCCGCCTTCGCCGCGCTCGAACCGCGAGAGCGAGCCGTAGTGGCCGTCCTGCACCGCGTGCGAGTGCGCGCCCGCCTCGACGGCGCGGGTGTCGTTGCCGGTCGCGAGCACGACGGCGCTGATGCCGTTCATGATGCCCTTGTTGTGCGTCGCGGCGCGGTACGGGTCGTCGGCCGCGAGCTGCGCGCCCGCGACCATGCGGTCGACGACGTCGGCGCCGCCGAGCACCTCGGCGGGGATGACCACGCGGGCGCGGCTGAGGCGGCGGTCGGCCTTGTTCGTGAGGATGCGCAGCAGCGGCTCGCCGCCCGCGAGCTCCGCGACGCGGCCCGAGATGGCCTCGGCCATCGTGTTCACCGCGTTCGCGCCCATCGCGTCGCGCACGTCGACGTGGAGGTGCGCGACGAGGTGCCTGCGTCCCTCCCGCTCCACGATCCGCACGTCGAGGTCGCGCACGCCGCCGCCGTGCTCGAGGAGCTTCGGGTCCTGCTCGTCGGCGAGCGCCATGAGCGCCTCGCGCTGCTCCAGGATGCGCAGGCGCGCGCCGTGCACGTCGGCGACGCCGATCACGTGGATCTGGGCCTGCATGATGGGCGCGGTGCTCGAGGTCGTGAAGCCGCCGCGCTCGCGCGCCATGCGGGCGATGTTGCTCGCCGCGGCGACGACGGAGGGCTCCTCGGTCGCCATCGGCACGAGCACCTCGCGGCCGTCGACGACGAAGTTCGTGGCGACGCCGACGGGGATGCCGATGCGGCCGACGACGTGCTCGATCATGCGGTCGGCGCGGGCCTCGTCGAGGCCGCCGTCCACGAGCGCCGCGAGCGCCTGCTCGTCGCCGACGGCGTCGGCGACGATCGCCCGCCGCTCCTCGATCGTGCGATTGCGCAGCCCGCTGAGCCTGCTCGTCCGTGCCATCGTCGCCACTCCTCCGTGCTGCTCCGTCGTCAGCGGCACCAGTCAAGCGGCCGAGGGCGACCGCGCAGGTGTCCGATCCGGACGCAATCAGGCGGTCGGATGTGTCCGTTCGAGCGCGCGAAGCGCGAGGTGGAGGCGCACCGCGACCTCGACGCGGAAGCGCGGCTCCGGCTCGTCCCAGCCCTCGCCGAGGACGGCGCGGATGCGGGCGGCACGCTGCTTCACCGTGCTCACGTGCAGCTGCAGGGCACGCGCTGCGGCGACCGACGATCCCTGGGCGGCGAGCAGCGCCGCGAGCGTCGCGACGAGGTCGGTGCGTCGGTGGGCGTCCCAGGCGATGAGCCCGCCGATCGCGGCGTCGACGAACGCGCGGGCACGGCCTCCGTCGTCGTCGAACATCGCGGCGTAGGGGCCGAGGGACGCGGCGGTCGTCGTCGCCCGCTCGAGGCCGAGGCCGCGCAGCAGTCGAGCCGCCCGACCCGCGCCGCGCATCCCCTCGCCCGCGCCGCCCAGCGTCGCCACGGCATCCGCCACCACGAGCGCCGGCACCGGGCCGAGCACCTCGCCGGTGCGGTCCGCCGCCGCCTGGGCGTCGCCGCCGGGCAGCAGCACCGCGCACCCCTCGGGCACCGTCGCGACGAGCGCGCCGCGCAGCTGGCGCACGCGGGCCGCGGCCCGGGCGCGATCGCCCTCCGCGACGCGCACCGCCACCGCGCACCACGGGTCCTCGACCGCGAGACCCCGCTGCCGGGCGCGACGGACTGCTGCCGCGGGGTCGGCGCTCTCGAGGAGGTCGAGCACGAGCTCGCCGCGCACGCGCTCCTCGGCGTCCGAGACGGCGCTCCGCTGCATCGTGACGAGCGCCAGGATCTGCGCCGAGCGCTCGAGCGTGCGCCGCTGCAGGTCGCTGAGCGGCGTGCCGCCGCCCACGAGCAGCGCCCCGATCCGCTCCCCCGCCGCCTGCACCGCGATCGCCGCGCGCGCGACACCCCGCTCGAGCACGGCCGCACGGCCCGTCCCCGCGCTGCGCACGACCGCGCGCGCGAGGTCGCCCCGGCCCGCCTCGGGCACGGGCGCGGTGCCCCAGATCGCCTCACCCTGTACGCCGACCGCCCACACGGGGCGCTGCAGCGCCGTCGCGAGCGCCGCGACGACGTCGTCGGGACCGCCGCCGTCGACGATGAGCTCGGTGAGCTCGCCGTGCAGCCGGGAGGCCGAGAGCGTCTCGGCCGCGAGCCGCTCGGCGCGCTCGCGGGCGGCATCCGCCTCGCGACGGCTCGCGGTGAGCTCGTCGAGCACGGCCGCGATCCGCAGCACGATCGCCGCGTGGCTCGCGAACGCGGTGAGGAGCGCCGCGTCGTCGTCGTCGAATCGCCGGGCGGCCCGGTTGGCGGCGAAGAGCACGCCGAGCACCTCGCCGCCGGCCAGCAGCGGTGCGCCGAGGATGGCGTGGATGCCCTCGGCGCGCACGATCGCGTCGATCTCGGGATCGCGCGGCAGCGCGCCGATCTGCTCGTAGTCGGCCACCGACCGGGCGGCACGGGTACGCACCACCTCGCTCGCGACGCCGACGCCGGCCGGCACGCGCATCCCGAGGAACCGACCCGTCTCGGAGCCGCGCACCGCCCGCACGAAGAGCTGGTCGGTCGGCGCGTCGTACGCGGAGAGGTAGGTGACGTCGGCGCCCGCGAGGTCGTGCACGCGGTCGACGATGCGCTGCAGCATCGCGGTCGCGTCCTCGACGTCGAGCAGGTCGTGGGTGGTGCTCGCGATCGCGGCGAGCTGCGCCTCGGCGCGCTCGAGCCGCTCGCGATCGCCCTCGCCCGTCGTCACGCCGCCTCCGCTCGTCCGCCCTCGCACCGCCGTCCAGGCTACTGATGCGCCAGGGCGGGCTCGGCGAGCAGTGCCCCGCGGGGCGGGAGGTGCCGGTGCACCGGCACCCGCCGTCCCGCGGGGCACCTGTCGGCGCTGCTGTCGCCTCAGGCTGCGGGTGAGCTCCCGCCTCCCGCCGCGCCGTCGAGCGCCGCGTCGACCGCATCCGCGAGCGCGCCGATGACGGGCCAGCCGCCGTCGGAGGAGTTGCCGAGCACGCTCACCGTCGTGCGCGCCGTGACCAGGTGCGTCGAGCGGAACGACGCCCCCGCATCCCAGCCCTCCACGATGAGCGCCTCGTGCTCGCCGTGCAGGAACAAGCCGAGGCCGGCGCGCTTGCCCTCGTCGGGCACCTCGTGGCGCGGCGCCATCATCGTCGCGAGCGTGTCGCGCCGCACGATGCGGCCGTCGAGCAGCGCGAGCCAGAAGCGGTGGAGGTCGGCAGCCGTCGTGAAGGCGCCGCCGTCGCCGGCGCCCAGCACCGGCAGCCGCAGCACCGCATCCTCGTCGCCCTCGTCGAAGACGTAAGGGCGCGCCGCGTCGCCCGGCAGCGCGTCGAGGCGGATGTGGTCGGTCGCCTCGAGGCCCGCGGGCTCGAGCACGAGGCGGCGCACGACCGCCTGGAACGGCTCCCCCGCGACGCGCTCGAGCACGATCGCGAGCACCGCGTAGCCGCCGTTGCAGTACGCGAAGCCGCTGCCGGGCGCGAACTTCTGCGGGAAGCCCTCGAGCAGCGGCAGGAACGCCTCCGCGGTCGTGAGCACGTGCGGCGGCACCGTGAGCGGGAACTCGGAGGGCTCCCAGTCGCCCTCCTCGTCGAGGTAGTCGCCGATGCCGGAGGTGTGGCCGAGCAGGTGCTCGATCGTCACCGCGTCGTCGATGAGCGGCAGGTCGTCGCCGAGCAGCTCGCGCACCGGCTGGTCGAGCCGCAGCGCGCCGTCCTCGACGAGCCGCATGACCGCGAGCGCCGTGAACGCCTTGCTGCCGCTCGCGACCGCGATGCGCGCATCCGCCCGCATCGGCACGCGGTAGCCGCGGTGCATCCACCCCTCGGCGCGCTCGAGCACGCGCTCCCCGCCCACGTCGATCGCGACGACGCCCGAGAAGGGCCCCTCCGCGATCGCCTCGTCGAGCTCCTGCTGGTCCCAGTGCATCGTGCGCTCCCCTGTCGTCGTCGACCGTGTCGTGTCGTGTCCTGTGCGGCTGCCATGGCCGTCGGGCGCACAGCCGAGCGACGCTACCGGTCGACCTTGGATGTGGGCTGGATCCGGGGTGCGGTGCCGGTGTGGTCACACATGGCCGCTTCCTGAGGCGCTGCGGGGGCCGTCTGTGACCACACCTCGAGCCGCGAGCAGGCTGCGGAGGCGGCCCGCGCGCCTCAGGCGGGGCGGTCCTGCAGGGCGCCGTCCTCGATCGACCAGCGGCGGGTGAGGCCGAGCCGATCGAGGAACGGCTCGTCGTGGCTCACCACGACGAGGGCGCCCTCGAACGCGCCCAGCGCCTCCACGAGCCGGTCGATGGAGTCGAGGTCGAGCGAGTTCGTCGGCTCGTCGAGCAGCAGGAGGCGCGGCGCCGGATCCGCGAGGAGCAGCCGCGCGAGCGCGAGCCGGAACCGCTCGCCGCCCGAGAGCTCGGCCACCTGCTGGTCGCCGCGCGCGCCCCGGAACAGGAAGCGCGCGAGCTGCGCCCGCACCTCCCCCGGCGTGCGGTCCGGCGCCGTCTCGCGCACCGCCTCGACGAGCGTCGCCGCCTCGTCCGAGAATCGGATGCGCTGCGGCAGCACCCCGAGCTCGGCGATCCGATGCACCACCCGCGCAGCCGGCTCCGGCGCACCCGGCGGCGCCTCGGCCGCCGAGCCCCAGCGCGCGACGGCCCCGAGCAGCGCCGACTTCCCGGCGCCGTTGCGGCCGGTGAGCGCTATGCGCTCGCGGCCGCGCACGTCCAGCCGCCGGCCGTCGGGCAGCGCGAGCGCGAGCACGTCGCGGCCGGCCGGCACGCGGGTGTCAGGGAGGGCGATGCGGATCGCACCCTCGTCGCGCACCTTCGCCCGCGCGGACTCCAGCGCGGCCTCCGCCGATGCCTCACGGCCCTCGTGGAGCGCCTTCGAGCGCGCCGAGGTGCGCTCCGACGCGTTCTGCAGCCCGTTCGCGACGATCCTCGGGATGCCGCCCGCGAGCTGCGCGCGACGACCGGCGGCCTCCGCCCGCTGCCGCTGCTCGTTCGCCTCGATGCGGTCGCGGCGCTCGCGCCGCACGACGGCTTCCGCATCCCGCACGTGCTGCGCTGCCGCCGCCTGCTCGACCGCGATCGCGGCGCGGTAGGCGGAGTACGGGCCCTCGAACGCCCGCAGCGTCGAGCCGTGCAGCTCGGCGATGCGATCGACCCGCTCGAGCAGCGCCACGTCGTGGCTGACGACCACGAGGGTGCCGCGCCAGTCCGCGACCGCCTCGTGCAGGCGCGCGCGGGCATCGGCGTCGAGGTCGTTCGTGGGCTCGTCGAGCAGCGCGATGTCGGCGCGCTGCAGCCGGATGGCCGCGAGTCCGACGAGCACCGCCTCGCCGCCCGAGAGCGACGCGACGGGCCGGCGCAGCAGGTCGGCGTCGCCGGACAGGCCGAGCGCGGCGAGCGCGCCGAGCGCCTCCGCCTCGACGCCCCATCGGTCGCCGACGGCGTCGAAGCGGGCCTGCGCGACGTCGCCGCGCTCGATCGCCGCGATGGCGTCGAGCACAGGCGCGATGCCGAGCGCGTCGGCGACCGTGCCCGGTCCGAGCGCGAGCCGCTGCGGCAGCGTCGCGACGGTGCCCTGGACGGCGACCTCGCCGTCGGTCGGCCGCAGCTCGCCCGCGATGAGGCGGAGCAGGGTGGTCTTGCCGGCGCCGTTGCGGCCGACGAGGCCCGTGGTGCCGTGGCCGAGGGCGCCGGTGACGCCGTCGAGCGCGACGGTGCCGTCGGGCCATGCGAGATGGACGCGCGAGAGCGCGATGGCGTGATGTGCCAAGAGAGATCCTCCGAGAGCGTGGGGAGGCGCTGACGGATGCGTCGACGATGCGTGGTCGTCGGGTCAGCGCGCGGTCGCGGCTCCGTGGATCTCGGTCATCTCGCTGCTCTCGGGAGGAGTGCGCCGGTGCTGACACCACCGGCGAGGGCTCGGCAACGCTACCTCACCGCCCGCTCATCCGGAACCCCTGCGCGCCTGCACGTCGAGGGTGCGAGAGTGAGGGAGTGGAGGGCGAGGAGCTGGATGCGCTCGTCGCGCGGGTGCCGGAGGGCTGGTCGCGGCAGGTGGTCGACGGGCGCGCCTGGGGGCTGACCCGCGTCGAGCACGGCGGCGGGCGGTCGGCGACGATCGCGGGCGAGGAGCTCGGCGGCACCGGGCGGATGGACGCGAACGTGTGGCGCACGAGCGCCGGCACGGTGCTGCGGCCGTGCGAGATGCCGGAGGAGCAGGTGCTCGCGGTGCTGCGGGCGCTGCCGGAGGATCACCGGGCCGACTGAGCGGGTCGGCTCAGCGCTCCGGCTCGGGCTCCGTCACGTCGGCGACCTGCGCGCCCAGGTGCGCGACGAGCGCATCGCCGTCGACCGTCGCCGCGACGCCGTGGTCGCCGCCGCCGATCGACACGCGCCGGCCGAGCACGCGCTCGTCGGCCACGACCGGCAGCGGCGTGGTCGTGCCGAACGGCGTGATCGTGCCGCGCCGGAAGCCGGTGACCGCATAGGCAGCATCCGCATCCGGCATCGACAGGCGACTGACGCCGAGGAGCGCGCGCAGCTTCGGCCACGCGATCGTGCGGTCGCCCGGCACGAGGACGAGCAGGTGGTCGCCCTCGCCGCGGCGCACGACCATCGTCTTGATGAGGTCGCGCGGCTCGACGCCGCGGGCGACCGCGGCCTCGGCGAGCGAGCCGACGCGGCCGTGGCGCGTCACCTCGTGGTCGAGGCCGGATGCGGCGAGCGCCTCGAGCGCCCGGTTGGTCTCGCTCATGCGCTCAGGCTACGCCCGCGGACAGCGGCCTCCGCGAGGAGGAGCAGCGACAGGTACCGCTCCGCCCCAGAGGTACGGGTCGACCTGTACCTCTCGGGCGGACGCGTACCTCTCGCGGCAGGGTGCGCGGAAACGCCATCAGGCGGCGGCGACGAGCGCGGCGACCAGAGCCTCGGCGCTCGGGCGCGCGGCCACCGCCGCGACGCGCAGGCCGTGCTTGCGGCAGTCCTCGGCGGTCTGCTCGCCGATCGCGATCACGCGCGTCTCAGTCGAGAGGCCGAGCCGCGCGACCTGCTTCGCGACCGAGCCCGAGGTGACGAGCACCGCGTCGATCGGCGTCTCGGCCGGCTCGAGGGCCGTGAGCACCTCATCCGCATCATGGCCCGACGCCTGCAGCTCGCGCTGCAGCCGCTGCGCATCGACGACCGGCAGCGGGCCGGTCTGCTCGGTGACCGCGTCGAGCAGCTCGTCGCTCGAGTCGAACACCGGCACCGTGCGGTACGCGACGACCTCGCTCACCTGCATGCCGTGGCGGCGGAGGCCCTCGGCGATCGTGGGGCGCGCGTCGAGCGCGTGCGGCCACAGCACGCGGCCCTCGCGGATCGGCCACTCGTCGACCAGGCCCGCGGCCGACTGCCGCGTCGGGATGAACGCCACCGGCACGCCGCGCTCGCGCAGCGACGCCGCCGTCACCGATCCGACCGCCGCGACCTTCACGGATGCGGGGATGCGCGGTAGCACCCGCACCGTCGACTGGCTCGTCACGACCAGCCAGTCGACGCGGCCGGCCGCGAGCAGGTCGAGGGATGCGCGCAGGCGCTCCTGGTCCTCGGCGGGCTCGATGGTGACGAGCGGCAGCACGAGGGGCTCGAAGCCGGCATCGGCGACGCGTCGGGCGACGTCGTCGCCCCAGGTGCCTCCGCGGGGGATCAGGACGCGCATGGCTCCTCCGGGGTCGGGGAAGGGTTCAGTGTAGGACGCTGGAGCTGGGCGCTGGAGCTCTGGGCGGAGGCGCTTTCGCGCCTCCGCCGCGACGCCAGTCCCGGCCGTCGGCAGCTTCGCGCTCGGTGCATGGTCTCGAGACGGCCGCGCCCTGCGGGCGGGGCCTCCTCGACCAACGGGTGGTTACCGCGCCGCCGCCACCAGCTCAGCCGCGCCGCCCTCGAGCATCTCGGCCACGGCCCGCTCCGCGACGTCGCGCGCCGCCTCCGCGAGCTCTGCCCGGTCGGAGACGGAGTCCAGCGTGTGGGCGTGCGAGGCGGTGATGCGGCGCGAGCCGTCGAGCGCGTAGGCGGAGGCGGTGAGGAAGAGCATGCCGTCCTCGACCTCGGCCCGCGCGCCCAGCGGCGCCGCGCATCCGGCCTCGAGCCCCGCCAGCACGCGGCGCTCGGCGTCGACCGCGGCTCGCGTCGCCACGTGGTCGGTCTTCGCCACCGCGGCGCGCGCCGAGGCGTCGCCCGCGCGCACCTCGACCGCGAGCGCGCCCTGCGCGGGCGCGGTCGGGAAGCGCGAGAGGTCGAGCAGGTCGGTCGCGGCGCCCTCGAGCCCGAGGCGGCGCAGGCCCGCGAGCGCGAGCACGACCGCGTCGAGGTCGGCGCCCTCCCCCGTCTCGGCGTCGCCCTGCGCCCGAGCGAGGCGCGTGGGCACGTTGCCGCGGATGTCGACGACCTCGAGGTCGGGGCGGGCGGCGCGCAGCTGCGCGGCCCGCCGCGGCGAGCCGGTGCCCACGCGGGCGCCCTCGGGCAGCGCGTCGAGCGTCAGGCCGTCGCGCGCGCACAGGGCGTCGCGCGCATCCTCGCGCTTCGTCACGGCGGCGAGCTCGATGCCCTCCGCCGGCGCCGTCGGGAGGTCCTTCATCGAGTGCACGGCCACGTCGACGGTGCCGTCGAGCAGCGCGTCGCGCAGCGCCGAGACGAACACGCCCGTGCCGCCGAGCTGCGACAGCGACGTGCGGTCGACGTCGCCCTGCGTCGTCACCTCGACGATCTCGACCTCGCCGGCGAAGCGCGCCGCGACGGCGCGCGTCTGCGCGAGCGCGAGCGCCGAGCCGCGCGTGCCGACCTTGAGCGTCACGGCTGCAGCCCCGCGATCGCGGGCCGGAAGCCCAGCCGCGGGTTCTCGCAGCAGCCGGGACGGCACACGTCGTACCAGGTGTGGATCGACGTGACGGCCTTCCGCTCCGCGACCGGCCGGCCCTCGAGCCGCTCCTGCACGAGGTCGACGAGCGCGCCCACGTACTGCGGGTCGATGCCCGGCGTCGGCGTGCGGCGCACCCACAGGCCCGCCTCGGTGGCCGTCTCGATGGCCTCCTCGTCGAGGTCCCACATGACCTCCATGTGGTCGCTCACGAAGCCGAGCGGCACGATCACGACGGCCTTGCGGGCGCCCGCGCCGTCGGTGCGGAGCGCCTCGATGGCGTCGTTGATGTCGGGCTCGAGCCACGGCTGCGAGGGCGGCCCGGAGCGCGACTGGTAGACGAGCTGCCAGGCGACCTCGGGGGCCGACTGCTCCATGACCCACTCGGCGGCCGCGAGGTGCTGCGCGGCGTAGCCGCCGCCCTCGCCCCACTCGTGCAGGTCGGGCGCGCCGGAGCGCTCCGCGTCGGCCGTGGGGATCGAGTGCGTCGCGAACAGCACCTCGATCTCGGCGTCGGCGAGGCCTGCGTCGTGCGCCTCGGCCACCGCGGCGCGCACGCCGTCGACGAACGGCGCGAGGAAGCCGGGGTGGTTGAAGAACTGCCGCACCTTGTCGATCTGCATAGACCCCTGCAGGCCCGTCGCCTCGAGCGCATCCGCCCAGTCCTCGCGGTACTGGCGGCACGACGAGTACGACGAGTAGGCGGACGTGGGGATCGCGAGGAGCCGCTGCGCGCCGGCCGCGGAGGCCTCCTGCAGCGCCTCGTCGAGGTAGGGCGCCCAGTTGCGGTTGCCCCAGTAGATCGGCAGGTCGATGCCGGCCGCGTCGAGCGCCGCGCGGAGCGCCGAGACGAGCTCGCGGTTCTGCTCGTTGATGGGGCTGACGCCGCCGAAGTGGCGGTAGTGCGTCGAGACCTCCTCGAGCCGCTCGTCGGGGATGCCGCGGCCGCGCGTGACGTTGCGGAGGAACGGGATGACGTCGTCCTGGCCCTCGGGACCGCCGAAGCCGGAGAGCAGGATGCCGTCGTACGCGACGGGCTCCTCGACGTGCTCGGGGCCCGCCTGGGCGGCCGGGGTCGCGCTCGGCACCGCGGCGCCCTCGGCGAGGAAGACGCCGGTCGCGGCCGCGGGCTTCGTCTCGCGGCGCGCGGGCGCCTGCTCCTGCTGCGCCTGCAGCTCCTCCTGCTGCTGCAGCGGCGCCCCGCCGCAGCATCCGCCGCCGCAGCAGCCGCCGGTGGTCTGCTCGCTCATGCGAGCACCTCCTCGATCTCGTGGGTCTCGATGCGGCGCCCGGTGAAGAAGGGCACCTCCTCGCGCACGTGCAGGCGCGCCTCGGTGTTGCGCAGCTCGCGCATCATGTCGACGAGCTCGGTGAGGTCGTCGGCCTCGAGCGGCAGCAGCCACTCGTAGTCGCCGAGCGCGAACGCCGACACGGTGTTCGCGAGCACGCCGCGGTAGGCGGCGCCGGCGCGGCCGTGCTCGGCGAGCATGCGGCTGCGGTCCTCGGGCGGCAGCAGGTACCAGTCGTAGGAGCGGTTGAAGGGGTAGACCGTCATCCAGCCCTTGGCGTCGATGCCGCGCAGGAAGCCCGGCACGTGCGACTTGTTGAACTCGGCGTCGCGGTGCACGCCCATCGCGCTCCAGGTGAGCGTCGTGCCCGAGAGCTCCGCGGAGCGGCGGATGCGGCGCGCGGCCGCCTGCAGCGCCTGCGGGTCCTCGCCGTGCGTCCACACCATGATGTCGGCGTCGGCGCGGAGGCCCGAGACGTCGTAGACGCCCCGGACGACGACGCCCGTCGCCTCGACAGCGGCGAGCTCGTCGGCGATCGGCGCGCCGGCAGCGGCGCCGACGGCCGTCCCGCGGCGGTGCACGGTGAAGAGCGTGTAGCCGTCGTGCGACGCCTGCGCGTCGGTGCCGGCGCCCGCGTCGTGGGCCGCGTCGTGGTGGTGGGCGTGGTCGGTCATGCCTCTCCTCGGTGGGTGCCCGTCTCGGTGGAGCGGGGCTCGGATGCGGCGTCCTCCGCCGCGTGGGTCTGCTGGGCGGCGGCGTCCTGCGCGGCGACCTCGGCCTCGTGGGCGGCGAGCTCGGCCTCGACGTCGGCGGTCCAGGGCGTGCCGGGCACCGCGAACGCCTCGCGGCGGATGCCGGTGGCGGCCTGCCGCGCATCCGGCACGACCTGCGCGAGGCCGGTGCCGGCGACGGCGGCGCCGACGAGCACGAGGTTCGCCTGCGCGGCCGCGGCGGCGCGGAGCGCCTGCTGGCGGGCACGGGCGCCGACGACGCTCGACGGCTGGCCCTGCTCCCAGCGCACCCGGGCGCTCGCGAGCGGCGCGGGCAGGGTCGTGCCGAGGATGGCGCTCGCGTCGGCGAGCGCGAGCTCGGCCGCCTCCGCGTCGCTGAGCCCCTCGGTCGCGGGCGCGCCCGCGCCCGAGCCGTACGAGAGCCGCACGACCTCGCGGCCGGCGGCCGCCTCGCGCAGCCACGACCACTTGGCGCTCGAGTGGGTCATCGCCTTGGCACGGATGCGCGTGACGTCGGCCGCGACGAGCACGCCGGTGCCCCGCGGGTCGCCCTGCACGGCGCCCTCGGGCAGCACGAGCGTGACGAGCTCGACGGTCACGCCGCCGGCGCCGCCCGCCGCGGGCGAGCCTGCGAGCTCGCGGAAGCCGTCGAGGCCGCCGAGCACGCGCAGCGCCTGCGCCTCGGGCATCGCGACGACGAGCGACGAGGCCTCGAGGGCCTCCCCCGCCTCCGTCACCACGCGCCAGCCTGCCTCGACCGGCTCGGCGGTCGCGACGCGGACGCCGGTGCGCAGCTCGGCGCGGTGCTCGCGGGCGCGCTCGACGAGCCGCTCGGCGATGCGGTGGACGCCGCCGCGGATGCCGAGCACGGCCGAGCCGGGCTTCGACGCGTTCGACGGCGCGGCGTCGCCGCGCGCGACGGCCGCCGCGCGCTCCTCGAGCACGAGCGCGACGCCGCCGGAGAGCGAGCCGGCGCGGGTGATGGCGTTGTTGAGCCCGGGCGCGACGGTGCCGACGTCGAGCACCTCGGGGTCGGCCGAGTACACGCCGCCGGCGAGCGGAGCCACGAGCCGGTCGAGCACGCGGGCGCCCATGCGCCGGCGGACGAGCGGGCCGAGCGCGTCGTCCTTGCCGAGCTTCAGCACCGGCATGAGGCGGTCGGCGTAGGCGCGCAGCGCCCCGCCCCAGCCGACCGCGTCGATGACGTCCTGCGACAGCGGCGAGGAGGGGATGCCGAGCAGCGTCGCCTTCGGCAGCGGCACGGCGCGGTCCTCGAGCTGCAACCAGGCGCCCGCGACGTTCGGGGCGACGATGTCGCCGTCGAGGCCGAGCTCGGCAGCGAGCTCGGCGACGGCGCCACCGCGGGTCGCGAACGACTCGGCGCCGGCGTCGAGCGCGAGGCCGTCGAGCTCGAGGCGGGAGGCGACGCCGCCCAGGTGGTCGGCCGCGTCGAGCACGAGCACGCGGTAGCCGCGGCCGGCGAGCTCGTGCGCGACGACGAGGCCGCCCATGCCCGCGCCGGCGACGATCGTGTCCCAGCGCGGCGCGGCGGCGTCTGCCGCCTGCGCGGGCTCGGTCATCGGGCGTGCACCGCCTGCACGATGCGGGTCAGCACCGCCGGGTCGGTCTCGGGCGGCACGCCGTGGCCGAGGTTGAACACGTGCGCGCGGGCGACGGAGGCGGCGACGAGCACGTGGTCGATCGCGGCCTCGATGGTCTCCCAGTCGGCGCCGAGCACCGCCGGGTCGAGGTTGCCCTGGACGGTGACGTCGCTGTCCATGCGCTCGAGCGCGACGTCGAGCGGCACGCGCCAGTCGACGCCGATGCAGTCGACGTCGAGGTCCATCGCGCCGTACAGCTCGCCCGCGCCGACGCCGAAGTGCACGAGCGGCACGCGGCGGCCGGTGGCGTCGACGAGGTCGCGCACGGCGTCGAGCGCGCGACGGCTCGCGGGGGCGACGTGCTCGCGGTACTGCTCGAGCGGCAGCGAGCCGGCCCACGAGTCGAACAGCTGCGCGGCGCTCGCGCCCTCCTCGACCTGGGCGCGCAGGAAGCGGCCCGTGACGTCGGCCGCCCAGCGCATGAGCGCATCCCACGACTCGGGGTGCGCGCGCATGAGGCGGCGCGCCTCGAGGTGGTCCTTCGAGGGCCGCCCGGCGACGAGGTAGGCGGCGAGCGTGAAGGGGGCGCCCGCGAAGCCGATGAGCGGGGTCGTGCCGTCGCCGAGCTCGGCGAGGCCCGCGACGGTGCGCCGCACGCCCTCGCGCACGGGCTCGAGCGTCTCGTCGAGCACCGCGGGGTCGAGCGCCGTGATGCGCTCCACGTCGGCGGGCGTGCGCACGGGCTCGGCCACGACGGGGCCGATGCCGGGCTCGATCGTCACGTCGACGCCCGCGAGGCGCAGCGGGATCATGATGTCGCTGAAGAAGATGGCGGCGTCGACCCCGTGGCGGCGCACCGGCTGGAGCGTGATCTCGCTGGCGAGCTCGGGGTCGAGGCAGGTGTCGAGCATGTCGCGGCCCACGCGCAGGGCGCGGTACTCGGGCAGCGAGCGCCCGGCCTGGCGCATGAACCACACCGGGGTGACGTCGGGGCGGTCGCCTCGGTAGGCGCGCACCAGGCGGGCGGCGCCGGTGCGGGTGTTCAGCGGGTGGTCGTCGCGCAGCGCAGGCATCGTGCCTCCATCATCCCACCTGCGGCTATGAGCCGCCCACTCGGTCGTGCGCCCGCATGGCACGGCTGCTGCGCGGCGGATCGGCCTCAGGCCGCGGGCAGCTCGGGGGCCGCGGCCTCGGCGGCCTCGATCCGCCGCACCTGCACGCGGACGCGCACGTCGGCCCAGTCGGCCGGCATGGCGGCCCGCACGGCGGCGGCCACCGCCGCGGCCACCTCGCGGGAGTCGGCGCCCTCGTCGACGCCGATGCTCACGACGACGCTGCGCGCGGGCACGAGCGAGACGTGGGCGAGCACGGGCGAGGGCGCGAGACCGCCGGCGATCGCGGGCGCGGCGCGGTAGCCGCGCACGACGCCGGGCGTCGCGACGACCGCGGCGTCGGCGCGCTCGGCCACCTCCTGGGGCGGCGTCGCGCCGCCCTCCGGCTCGCGGCGGTCGGCTGCGATGGAGCTGTCAGCCATGGTCACTCCTCGATCTCGAACACGTCGTCGACGACGACGTCCACCTGGCGCAGCGGCGCCGGCGTGTGGGGCGCGAGCGCCGCGTGCACGGCGGCGCGCACCTCGTCGGCGCGGGTGCGCATCGGGGCGCCGAAGCGCACGCCGAGGGTGAGCCGCACGTCGAGCGCGCCGTCGTCGAGCCGCAGCGCCACGCGGCCCACGAGCACGCCCTCGACGCCGTCGCCCGCGCGCCGCACGAGCTCGCGCAGAGCGCCCTCGGTGACCGTCGTCTCGGTGCGCTCGTCGATCGCGCGGATCGGCAGGTCGCGCCCGGCGCGCACCTCGCTGCGCACGACCGAGAGCACCCGCTCGACCCAGGGCGCGTCCACGGGACGGGCGTCCTCGTCGGTCATCTCGCGCGTGAGGCGCGAGAGCCGCTCCATCGAGGCCAGCACCGCACGGCACTCCGCATCCTCCTCGATCGCCGCGATGCGCGGCACGCGCCCGGCGTCGAAGTAGGCGGAGAGCTGCTCGAGCGTGTGCCCGGAGTCGCCGATCGTCTCGTCCATGTCACCTCCACCCTTCCATCGCCGCGAGCACGGCGCTGCGGGCCCGCGAGAGCCGTCCGCGCACCGTCGCCGGGCTCGTGCCCAGGCGCTCCGCGATCTCGTCGTACGAGAGCTCCGCCATCTCGCGCAGCAGCCACACCTCGCGCTGGTCCTCCGGCAGGCGCGCGAGCGCCTCGCGCAGCGCGGTCGTCGCGAGCCGGCCCTCGGCCACGCGCTCGGGCGCCGGCGAGCGGTCGTCCTCCTGCTCGACCTCCGGCATCGGCTGCACGTCGCGCCGGGCGCGCGTGCGGAGCACGTCGGTGGCCCGCCGCGCCACGGCGGTCGCGAGCCACGAGCGGACGCGCTCGGGCTCGCGCAGCTCGTCGAGCCTCCGCCATGCCGTGATGAGCGCCTCCTGCACCACGTCGTCCGCGTCGCTCGAGCTGCGCATGTAGCGCGTGGCGAAGGCGACGAGGAAGGGCGAGTGCCGCCGGACGAGCACGGCGAACGCGCGATCGTCGCCGTCCTGCGCGCGCTGCGCGAGGAGGGCGTCGGGCGCTGCGTCGAGTGCGGGGCTCATCTCGCGCCGACCGTAGCCATCGAGCCCATCCACTCCCCTGGGCTTCCGCTGAAGGACAGCCGAACGGAAGATCCGTGCGACGGATCTGTGACGAATGCCGAGCGCATGACGTCCCAGTCGTGAAGGCCCCGCCACCGAGGCGGGCCGCAGACCTGGAGGAGACAGAGATGGCTGTGAGCACCACCCAGCAGACCGAGGCGATCAAGGGCACGACGACCGTCGTCGACCCGGTGGTCGCGAAGATCGCCGGCATCGCGGCGCGGGAGGTCCCCGGCGTGCACGCGCTCGGCGGCGGCGCCGCCCGCGTCGTCGGCGCGGTCCGCGACGCCATCGGCCAGACGGACCTGGGCCAGGGCGTCCACGTCGAGGTCGGCGAGACGGAGGTCGCGGCCGACGTGACCATCGTGGTCGCCTACCCCGAGCAGCTGCAGGTCGTCGCGGAGGGCGTTCGCCGCGCGGTCGGCCGAGCGATCACCGAGCTCGTGGGGATGCAGGTCGCCGAGGTCAACGTGACCGTGAGCGACGTCCACATCCCGGGCGACGAGCCCGAGCCCGAGGAGTCGCGAGTCGCATGAGCGCCGTGACGATCGGCCTGCTGACCGGCCTCGCCCTCGCGGCGATCGGCCTGGCCTGGGGCTTCTGGGGCTTCCTGCTCGCGATCGTGCTCGGCGCGATCGGCGCCCTCGTGGGCGCCGTCGCGACGCGCCGGATCGACCTGCGAGCCGCGGTCGACGCGGCGCGCGGCCGGAGCGCGGGATGACCCTCGAGCTGCCCGGCTCGGTCCGCATCGCGCCCCGCGCGCTGCGCCAGGCGGTGCGAGCCGTCGCCGCCGAGACCCTCGGCGCCCCGCCCTCCGAGGTGCGGGCCGAGGTGCTCGAGCGCGGCGGCTCGCTCGCCCTGCGCATCGCGGGGCCGATGCGGCGGACTCACCAGCCGCTGCTCGTCGCGGCGGAGGACGCCCGCCGGCACCTGCTCGAGCGGGCGGGCGCCATCACCGGCGCAGCGCTCGCGGGATGCGAGCTGCGCATCACCGCGTGCATCGCCCACGAGGCGCCGCGCGCCCGCTGATCACCCACGGAGGACCACCATGATCGAGACCGACCCCGCCGAGCGCACGGCGCTGCCGACGCGCGATGCCCGGGCGCTGCGCCGCCTCGAGCGCCGCGAGCTGCACCGCTCGCGCTCGCTCTCGGCGAGCGTCGCGCTGTGGGCGACCGCGCTCGCCCTCGCGGCGCCCGGCGCCCTCGTGCTCGCCGATCGCGCGGGCCTCGCGATCCCCGGCGTGCAGCTGCCCGGCGCCGACGCCGTCGCGTCGCTCGCCGGCGCCGCGGGCCCGGTCGGCATCGCCATCGGCGGCGCCGCGGCCGCGATCGGCCTCGTCCTGCTCGTGCTCGCGCTCGCCCCGGGGCGCCGCCAGCGCCACGCGCTGAAGCGCGACGGCATCGCCGTGATCGTGGACGACCGCGTGCTCGCGAACGCCATCTCCCGCACGGCCGCACGCGCCGCGCGCGCCACCCCCGACCGCGCCCGCACCGTCGTGGGGCGCGGCAGCGCCGCCATCACCCTGCGGCCCGCCACCGGCTTCCGGCTCGACGCCGCCGCCGCCCGCGAGGCCGGCACCACCCTCGTCGAGCACCTGCGCCCCCGCGGCGCGATGCGCGTCGTCGCGAAGGAGGAGCGGGCATGAGCCGCTCGAGCCGACCCCTCAACCGCATCCTGCTGCTCGTGCTCGGCATCGCGTGGCTCGCCGCCGGAGCGTGGCTCGTGCTGCGGCAGGCGCTGCCCGACGCCCTCGCACCGGTGCAGCCCGCGCTCGACGCTGCTGCGGCCCTCCAGCCGCTCGGGATCCCGCTCGACTGGGCGATCGCGTCGGCTGCGGCCGGTGGCGCCCTCCTCGTGCTGGCGATCGTCCACACGGCGACCCGAGGCCGGGGCCGCACGGGCGACGCGGCGGTCGCCGGCTCGGTGGTCGTCGACCGCGCCGCCGTCCGCGACGTGCTCCGCCAGGAGCTCGGCGACCACCCCGACGTGCTCGACGTGTCGGTGCAGCCCTGGCGGCGCCGCCGCGCGGCCGCGTGGCGGGTCGTGGTGCACACCCGCACCGGCGCCGCGCTCGACCGCGTCGTCGACCGCGCGGCCGAGGCCGCGCGCGCCACCCGCGACGCGCTCGGCACGGACGCCCCGATCCTGGTCCACATCGCAGGCGGCCTCCGCGCCGCCGTCGCGTCGGACCGCCGGGCGGCCTGACGCCGATCCGAACCCAGACCCCGCGCCGGCCGCCCGGCCGGCGCACCACCCACCGCGGTCGACGACCGCATCCGAGAGGAGGCCCGACATGGGCATGGACGACAAGATCCGCAACAAGGCCGAGGAGCTCAGCGGCAAGGCCAAGGAGGTCCTGGGCGCCGCGACGAACAACGAGCGCCTGGAGGCCGAGGGCAAGGCCGACCAGACGCAGGCCAAGGCCAAGCAGGCCGGCGAGCACGTCAAGGACGCCGCGAAGGACGCCTTCGGCAAGCAGTGACGATCCACACGGCGCCCGGCCTCCGCAGCACCGCGAGCGCCGGGCGTCGTCGTGCGAGCCCGACGTGCGAGCTCGATCGCCGAGGGCGGACGAGCCCGTGTTGGGGGACAGATGCCTCGGCCGGTAGGCTGGGTCGGTGCTGATCTGCCTCACGGCGAGTCACAAGAACGCCGACTTCACCGCCCTCGAGGCGCTGGCGACGGCGGACGCCAAGGCGATGCCCTCCTCGCTCGCCTCCCACCCCGCCGTCGACGGGGCGGTCGTGATCTCGACCTGCAACCGCTTCGAGGTGTACCTCGACGTCGACGCAGACGAGCACCGCGCCCCCGAGATCGCCCTCTCGGCCGCCGCCGCCGCGCTCGGCGAGCACCACCCGGAGGCCATGGCGCCGCTCGCCGACGGCGACGCCGCCGAGCACCTCTTCGCCGTCGCCGCGGGCCTCGAGTCGGTCGTCGTCGGCGAGGGCGAGATCGCCGGGCAGGTGCGCCGCGCGCTCGCGTCCGCCCAGCGCGCTGGCACCACCTCGCCGCAGCTCGAGCGCCTGTTCCAGCGCGCCTCCGAGACCCAGCGCGGCATCAAGAACCGCACGGGCCTCGGCGAGGCCGGCCGCTCGATCGTGCGGCTGGGCCTCGACCTCGCGAGCGCGAGGGTCGACTGGTCGCAGGCGCGCGTGCTGCTCGTGGGCACCGGCCGCTTCGCCGCCGTCTCGCTCGCCGAGCTCCGCCGCCGCGGCGCCGAGCGCATCGAGGTCTGGAGCCCCTCCGGCCGCGAGCGCTTCGCGCGCAGCCACGGCATCCCCGCCGTCGACGGCCGCGACGCCGCGCTGGCCGTCGCGATGGCCGACGTCGTCGTCACGTGCACGAGCGCCGACCACCACGTCGTCGACGCCGCGCTCATCCGCGAGGGCCGCGCGCGCCTCGCCGCCACCCACGCGCACCCCGGCGCCGAGCCGGCCGCCGCGCACGCCGGCTGCCCCATCGGCCTCGGCGCCGGCGGCGACGCCGCCACCTGCCCGCTGCACCACGGCGGCCACGAGGCCGCCTGCCCGGTCGACCACGGCCGCCCCGCGCAGGTCGTCGTCGACATGGGCCTGCCGCGCAACGTCGACCCCGACGTGCGCGACGTGCACGGCATCGAGCTCCTCGACCTCGAGACCATCCGCCTCCACGCACCGCTCGAGCACCTCACCGCCACCGACGACGCCCGCGCGATCGTGCAGAAGGCCGCTCGCCGCTTCGAGCGCGGCACCGAGGAGCGCCGCGTCGCGCCCGCGATCACGGCGCTGCGCCAGCACGTCGAGGAGGCGCTCGAGGCCGAGCTGGCGCGCGTCGCCAAGCGCGGCACCGAGGAGGAGCGCAAGGTCGCCGAGCAGGCGCTGCGCCACTTCGCGGGCGTGCTGCTCCACAAGCCGACCGTCCGCGCGCGCGAGCTCGCCGCCGACGGCCGCCACGACGACTTCCTCGCCGCGGTCGACGCCCTCTTCGGCATCGACGACGTCGCGTGACGTCGTCGGGGTCCGAGCCGACCACCGGCGCGCACGGCATCCTGCCGCCCGCCGGCGTCGAGGTCGACCCGGCTGACGTCCCCGACGGGCACGCCCCCGCGAAGCGCCGCCGGCTCGTCGACCTCACGCCGCTGCGCGCCTCCCCCGCGTTCGCGCGCCTGTGGTTCGGGAGCGCCATCAGCGGCATCGGCGCGCAGATGACGATCGTCGCCGTGGGCCTGCAGCTCTACGACATGACGGCGAGCACGATGGCCGTCGCGCTCGTCGGCGGCATCGCCCTGCTGCCGATGATCGTCGCGGGGCTGTGGGGCGGCATGCTCGCCGACGCCTTCGACCGCCGCCGCGTGCTGCTCGTCTCGAGCACCGTCGGCTGGGCGTCGGTGCTGGGCCTCGTCGCGCTCTCGACATGGGACGCAGCGCTGCTCGCCGAGGGCGAGCGCGCGCTCGTGTGGCCGTTCTACGTGCTCACGACGCTCAACGCCGTCGCGTCCACCATCTCGGGCGCGACACGCAGCGCCGTGACCCCGCGCATCCTGCCCGCGCACCTCATCTCGCGCGCGACGGCGCTCAACGGCATCGCCATCGGCATCATGCTCACCACCGGGCCGGCCCTGGCGGGCGTCCTCGTCGCATCCGTCGGCCTGCCGATCACCTTCGCGATCGACGCCGTGCTCTTCACCGCCGGCTTCCTCGGCATCCTCGGCCTGCCGAAGCTGCCGCCGCTCGGCGAGGTGGCGAAGCCGGGCCTCGAGTCGCTGCGCGACGGGATGCGGTTCCTGCGGCACGCCCCGAACATCCGCATGTCGTTCGCGGTCGACATCATCGCGATGAGCCTCGGCCGGCCCTTCGCGCTGCTGCCCGCCGTCGGCGCGGTCGTCATCGGCGGCGGCCCCGTGACGGTGGGCGTGCTCACGGCCGCCGCCGCGGTCGGCACGCTGCTGGCGAGCCTGTTCTCGGGGCCGGTCGCGCACGTGCACCGCCACGGGGTGGCCGTGGCGCGCTCGATCATGGTCTACGGCGGATGCTCGGCGCTGTTCGGCGTCGTCCTGCTCGGCATGCAGCTCGGCCTCGGCGGCGAGGTCGGCGCCTCGCTCGAGGACGTGTCGTGGCCCGCGCTCGCGCTCGGAGCCCTCGCGCTCGCGGGCATGGGCGCGAGCGACGAGATCAGCGCGATCTTCCGCTCGACGATGCTCCTCACCGCCGCGCCCGACGACATGCGCGGCCGCACCCAGGGCATCTTCACCGTCGTCGTCGCGGGCGGGCCCCGCATCGGCGACCTCTACGCCGGCGCCGCCGCCTCGCTCGTGGCGCTCTGGTGCCCGCCGCTCGTGGGCGGCCTCCTCATCGTCGCGCTCATCGCCGTCGTCACCCGTGCGCAGCGCACCTTCCTCGCGTACGACGCCCGCACGCCCACCCCGTAGCGCACCCGATGCGCGCCGTAGCGGGCGGCTCACGACGCGCTGAGCGCGCCGCGCGGGCGCTTCGGCTCTCGTGCGGCATTGCTGAGGCGGCCTTGCGCGGCGCCCGCGGTCGCCCGGCATAGCGTTCCCAGCACGAGGGCGAGGAGGTCACGATGCGCGAGGTGCAGCCCCTCCCGATGGTGCGGCCGGCACTGCTGCACGGCAGCCGGACGGCCCTGTGCGCGCCCACCCTGCTCTGCTCGGCGGAGGACGGATCGATGCCGGACCCGGCCGCGCACGGCGTCTCGCACGGCGACTGGCGCTGGATCCGCTCGATCGACGTGCACGTCGACGGCGGCGAGATCGAGCACATCGCGACGAGCGACGACGAGGATCGCGTGGTCTTCCACGGCATCGCACGGCAGCTCGACGGGCACGAGCCGGTCGCGCAGGTGGTCGTCGAGCGCGCCCGCCACGCCACGCCCGACGGCTTCTCCGAGCGCGTGACGTTGGTGAACGGCCGCGACGTGCCGCTCGCGGCGCGACTCGACCTGACCATCGAGGTCGAGCTCGCCCCGCTCGCCGACGTGCGCGCCGCCGACGCCGCGCCGTCGCCGGTCGAGCTGCGGCGCGACGGCGACGCCGTCGTCGTCGACGGCGGAGCGCGGTCGATGCGGCTCTCGGTGCGCGGCGGATCGCTCGAGGTGGAGGAGGACGGCCGCATCGTCGCGACGCGGCACGAGATCGTGCGGCCGGGCGACTGGTCGGGGCTCACGGTGGAGGCGACGTTCGTCGACGCCTCCCTGCACGCCCGTGCGGCCATCGCGCCGCCGCGGGTCATCGCCCTCCCGCACACGCGTCGGCCCGCGCTCGATCGCTGGGTCGAGCGCGCCTCCGGCGACCTCGCCGACCTCCTGCTCGACGCCGGGCACGGTCCCTACCTCGCGGCCGGGGCGCCCTGGGACCTCACGCTCGTCGCGCGCGACGCGCTCATCGCGGCCCGGCTCCTGCTGCCCTCCGGCGGCGGCTTCGCAGAGGGCACCCTCCGGAGCCTCGCGGCGCTCCAGGGCACGGCGCACGACCCCTCGACCGGGGAGCAGCCCGGCAGGATCCCGCACCGCCTCCGCCGCGCAGGGGACGGCGAGGGCGCCGCGCGCATCTTCGAGGCGATGGACGCGACCCCGCTGTGGATGGTGCTGCTGCACGACGCCTGGCGGGCGGGGATGCCCGCCGAGGCGGCGGAGCCGCTCGTGCCGGCGCTCGAGGCCGCCCTCGGGTGGCTCGCGCGCGCCGTCGGCGACGACTTCCTGCGGCTCGAGCCCGCGCGGCAGGACCACGACTGGCGCGGCACCCTCGGCGCGGTGCGGCACCACGACGGCTCGCTCGCCGACGAACCCGTCGCCCCCGTCGAGCTGCAGGGACTCGCGTGCCTCGCCGCGGCGTCCGCCGCCTCGATGCTCGAGGCCTTCGGCCGCGACGGCGAGCCGGGCCGCGCCCTCGCCGCCGGCATCCGCGAGCGCTTCCGGGCGTCGTTCTGGGTGTGGCGCGGCGACACCGAGTTCCCGGCGATGGCGCTCGACGGCGCCGGCGTCCCGGTCGACGCGCTGTGCTCCTCGATCGGCCAGCTCGTCGGCACGACGCTGCTGACGCTGCGGGAGGAGCGGAAGATCGCGGCGCTGCTGCTCGACGACCGGCTCTCGTCGGGCTTCGGCCTGCGCTCCCTCGCCACGGACGCGGCCGCCTACTGGCCCCTCGCCCCCTACGCGGGCGCGGTGTGGCCGCACGAGACCGCGATCGCGATCGAGGGGCTGCTGCGGCGCCGGATGCTGGCGCCCGCTCGCGCCCTCGCCGCGCAGCTCGAGCGAGCCGCGGGCGCGCTCGGCGGCCAGCTGCCCGAGTGCTTCGCCGGCTACGGCCTCGACGAGGTCCCGGGCCCGCTCCCCATCCCCGGCGCCGCGGGGCCGCGGGCGGCGAGCGCGGCGTCGGTCGTGCCGGTGCACGCCGGGCTCGTCGCGCCGCGCGCGTCCGCGCGCGCGGTCGCGCCGATGGCCGAGGACATCGGCGCCTTCCCGCTGCTGCGCCGGGCGGATCCCCGCGGCGGCGCCTGACCCGCAGGCACCGCCGCGGGCTCAGCCCTTCTCGGCGCCCTCCGTCGTCGACATGATCCGCCGCTGGAAGATGAAGAACACGACCGCGACGGGGATCGTCATGAGCACGGCCGCCGCGAGCTTCAGCGGGAACTGGTTGCCCGATCCCAGCTGCCCCGACACGAGCGCGCCGACGCCCGTGGTGAGCGTGTTGAGCTCGGGGCTTTGGCGCGAGACCACGAAGTGCGCGAACTCGTTCCACGATCCCTGGAACGACAGGATCGTGAGCGTGATGAGCGCGGGCGTCGCCATCGGCAGCGTCACCGACCAGAAGGTGCGGAACACGCCCGCGCCGTCGATCCGGGCGGCCTCCTCGATGGAGGCGGGGATCGAGTCGAAGAACTGCTTCATGATGAAGATGCCTGCCGCATCGGCCAGGAGCGGGATGATCATGCCGCCGTACGTGTCGAACAGCCCGAGCTCCTTGATGACGAGGAAGCGCGGGATGAGCAGCACGACCGACGGCACCGCGAGCACCGCGATGAAGAGCGCGAAGATCGCGCTCCTGCCGCGGAACCGCAGGCGCGACAGCGCGTACGCCGCGAGCGAGTCGAAGAACACCCGGAAGACCGTGACGACGACGGTGATGAAGACCGAGTTCGCCGCCCACAGCGGCAGGGCGGTGTCGAAGAACAGCCGCTCGTACGCCGCGAACGTGAAGGTCTGCGGGATGAGGCCCATCGGGTCCTGCGTCGCCTCGGCGTCGGTCTTGAAGGAGTCGACGATCGCGATGACGAAGGGGTAGATGTAGACCGTCGCGAGCACGACGAGGACGACGTAGCCGGCGATCAGCCCGCCGGTGACGCGCTGCTTCATGTCAGTCCTCCGCCCGTGCCCGACTGCGGCCCCGCCTGGACCCGCGCTGCCCCTTGCGCCATCCCGCCGTCGCCGCGGCCGCCGTCGACCGCCCTGCGGTTCCGGCGGTCGCGCCCGAACCCGCTCGGGTCGCGGTCGGCGAGCGCGAAGCGCTGGATGAGCGTCATGGCGATGATGATGAGGAAGAGGATGAACGCGATCGCCGCGGCGATGCCCGGCTCGTTGCCCTCGAACGCCTGGTTGTACGCGAGGTACGCGGGACTGGTCAGCGTCGGCGCCGCCGGCGTCCCGCGCGTCAGGTACACCTGGTCGAAGACCTGCCACGTGCCGATCAGGCCGAGCGTGAGCACCGTGAAGAGCGTCGGCTTCAGCATCGGCAGCGTCACCGAGAAGAAGGTGCGCACGGGGCCGGCGCCGTCCATGACGGCCGCCTCGCCGACCTCCGCCCCGATGTTCTGGAGCCCTGCCAGGAACAGCAGCATGAAGGTGCCGGAGGTCGTGAAGATCGCGAGCATGATGAGCACCGACTGCGCCACCGAGGGCCCGGCGATCCACTGCCACGCGCTCACGCCGAGGAAGCCCGGTGCGTCCCACCCGGCGGGCGCTCCGCCGACGCCGACGGCGCCGAGCGCGATGTGGACGAGCCCGCGCGGGTCGGCGAACCAGTTCGGCCCCTGCACCGAGAAGAAGGCGAGGATGCGGTTGACGACGCCCGTGGCCGAGAAGAGGAAGAGGAAGACGCCCGTGATCGCGATCGACGAGGTCACCGACGGGAAGTAGAAGGCGGTGCGGAAGAAGCCCTTCGCCCGCAGCAGCCGCCGGTTGACCTGCACCGCGAGGAAGAGCGCGAGCGCCGTCTGCAGCGGCACGACGAGCAGCACGTAGTAGACGTTGTTGCGGATCGAGCGCCCGAAGAGCTCGCGCAGCAGGGAGTCCTCGGTCGTGATGGCGGCGTAGTTGTCGAGGCCGACGACGTCGACCCGATCGTTGAACAGCGGCGAGTTGCGGCCGTTCCAGTCGGTGAACGAGACCCAGAGCGCGAGCGCGATCGGCGCGATGAGGAAGACGCCGATGATGAGGAGCGCTGGCAGCGTGAAGAGCCAGCCGGCGACCGCCTCGCCGCGATTCCCCGCGGGGCCCCGCCCGCCCCGGCGCCGCGTCCGCGGCGCCGGGGCGTTCGAGGTGGTGGTCATGCTCAGCCCTGCGAGGCCTCGTAGGCCGCCTCCAGCTGCGTCTGCAGCTGGTCGAGCACGGCCTGCGCGTCGGCGCCGTCGAGCGTGGTGATCGCGTTGTTGAACTCGGTCACGACGTCGGCCGCGCCCGCGAAGGCGACGGGGCTCTCGGCGTAGTCGGCGCCGGCCACGAAGGCCTCGTTCTCGGGGTAGGTCTCGGCGTAGGTGGCCGCGGCCGACTGCGTCGAGGGGATCACGCCGAAGGCGTCCGAGAACGCGAGCTGCTGCTCGTCGCTCGTGAGGAACTCGACGAGGCTCTGCGCGGTCTCGGCCGTGTCCTGGCCCTCCGGGATGCCCCAGCAGTTCGAGAACGTGAACGTGCCCTGGCCGGCGGGGCCGGCGGGCAGCTCGGCGACCTGGAACTCGACGTCCGGGAAGTCGTTCTCGAGCGCGCCGTTGATCCACGGGCCCTCGATCACCATCGCGGCGCGCTGGTTGCCGAAGGCCTCCCCGCCCCAGCCGGCGCCGAGGTCGGCCGGCCACTGCAGGGCGCCGCTGGAGAGCAGGCCCTGCACGTACTCGAGCGCCTCGAGGTTCTCGGGCGAGTTCGCCGTGACGGTCTCGCCGTCCATGAGGCCTCCGCCGGCCTGCTGCATGAACGTGCCGACGCGCGCGTACTCGGCGCCCATCGACAGGCCGACGACGTCGCCCTCGGTGAGGGTCTCGGCGACGGTCTGCAGCTCCTCCCACGTGGTGGGGACGTCGTCGTCGGTGAGGCCGGCGGCCTCCCACAGCTGCGTGTTGATGACGAGCCCGAGGGTCGAGAAGTCCTTCGGCGCGCAGACGAACTCGCCGTCGAACGAGAAGGTGTCGACGAGCGCGGGGTAGAAGTCGCCCGCGTTCGGGAGGTCGCCGGCGTAGGGCTCGAGGAAGCCGTCGTTCGCGTAGGTCTGGAACTGGTCCCAGCCCATGTAGAAGACGTCGGGCGCCTGGTCGCCGGCGAAGCCCTGCGCGAGCTCCTGGTTGAGGTCGGAGGCCGCGACGACCTGGACCGTGTTGCCCGTCTCCTCGCCCCAGGCGTCGGCGGCCGCCTGCACGGCCTGCGTCTCGGCGTCGCCGGACGAGCCGATGAGCATCCGCAGCTCGAGCCCGGTCTCGGGCTCGGCCGTCTCTCCGTCGCCGGCGCCGCCACCGCCGCCGGCGCAGGAGGCGAGGGCGAGGGCCAGCGCGCCCGCGAGGGCGACGCTGCCCAGCTTGGTGCTGTGTCGCATGGTGCTGCTTCCTTTCAGGATGGGGCGGAGCCCCGGTCGGCGACGGGGGCGATCCCCCACCGCGTGTCGTCGCGCCGCACGAGCCGCGGGCGCACGAGGGTGGTCGAGGTCGGGTCGGCGAACGCCGCGTGCACGGCGCGCGCGACCTCGTCGAGGCTCTGGTCGATGCTCGGGAAGCCGAGGCCGGCCGCGAGCGAGGTGTTGTCGAACCCGATGACGGGCAGGCGGCGGCCGCTCGGCGCCGCGGCGGCGATCGCGCCGGCGGCGAGGGAGTCGGAGGCGCAGACGAGCGCGTCGACGTGCGGCAGCAGGTGCGCGGTGGCGTCGACGGCCTCGCCGACGCGGTCGTCGCTGCGGGCGGTGAGGCGCTCGAGCCCTGCGTCGTCGATCCCGAGCCGCTCGCGCATCGCGTCGGCCCAGCCGGCGCGCCGGTCGTCGCCGGAGCCGGATCCGGCCGGCCAGCCGACGAAGCCGATCCGTCGGTGGCCAGCGTCGAGGAGCGCCTCGGTGGCCTCGCGCGTGCCCGCGGCGCCGTCCACGTCGACCCACGCGTGCGGCGCGCTCGCGTCCCACGGCCGGCCGAAGGCGACGAACGGCAGGCCCGCCTCGAGCAGCGCGTCGACGCGCGCGTCCCCGGGGTGCGTGCCCGAGAGCACGAACTGGTCGGCGGCGCGCTCCGACTGCAGGCGGCGGATCTTACGCACCTCCTCCTCGTCGCTCGTGGCGGTGAAGAGCAGCACGTGGCGCCCGAGCTCGTCGGCCTGTGCCGTGAGCTCGTGGAGGAAGCGGTCGAGGAGGCTCGAGGCGATGTTGTCGACGACGGGCTCGATGCGGAGGCCGATGGTCGAGACGGTGCGCTGGCGCAGGCGGCGGGCCTGGATGTTGGGCGCGTAGCCGAGCGCATCGACGGACGCGAGCACGCGCTCGAGCGTCGTGGGCTTGAGGAGCGCGGGGTTGTTGAGGGCGTTCGAGACGGTCTGCACCGAGACACCCGCGTGGGCGGCGACGTCGGCGAGCCTCGTGCCCATCGCTGCCCCACTTCCTCGTGCGGTCCGGCGCGGTCGCTGCCGGTCGGTGCGGATCCGATCCGATCGGATGCCTGGTTGGATCGTTCCAATCTTGACGGTAGCGTAAGGCTCGCCCGATGTGAACCACCTGGAAGGCAGCACCATGAGCGATGAGGCTCCCCCGATCCGGCACGGTCGCCAGCCCCTGCTCAACGACGCGCTCGTCGTGCTCCAGGCGCCGACCCAGGCGTGGTCGGCGGCCGACGGCGACGTCGGCGCGGCCCCGATCCACGGCGTCTTCCACGGCGACTGGCGCTACGTGCGCGCGCTGACGCTGCGCGTGGCGGGCGAGCCCGTCGAGGCCACCGGCACCGCCCGCGACGCCGCGAGCGCCGCCTTCCACGGCCTGGCCCGCGCCATCGACGACGGGACGCCCGACCCGCGCGTGCTCGTCGAGCGCGTGCGCCGCGTCGCGCCCGGCGCGCTCGCCGAGCACGTCGCGGTGCGCAACGGGCTCGAGCACCCGGTCGTCGCCGAGATCGAGGTGCGCGTCGAGGTCTCGATCGCCGAGCTCTCGACCGTGAAGGCGGGCCTCCCATCCCCAGTCGCGCTCTCGTGGGACGGGCTGCGCGCGGGCGACGGCACGCGCTCGGTCGCGATCGTCGCCCCCGGCGCCGAGGTCGAGCGGCAGGGCGACGCCGTCGTCGCGCGCTGGCGGCTCGAGGTGCCGCCCGGGGGCGCGGCCGAGGCCGCGCTCGAGCTGGCGATCGACGACCCGTCGATCGTCGTGGGGCCTGCCGCCTCGCGCCGCATCGACGAGCTCCCCGCATCCGGCGACGCCTCGCTCGACCGCTGGGCCGCGCGCGCGGCCGACGACCTCCGGGCGCTGCTGCTCGACGCCGGACAGGGCCCCTTCGCCGCCGCGGGAGCCCCGTGGTTCATGACGCTCTTCGGCCGCGACTCCATCATCGCGGCGCGCCTGCTGCTGCCGCTCTCGCTCGAGCTGGCCGAGGGCACCCTGCGCACGCTCGCCGCGCGCCAGGGCGTCGTCGTCGATTCCGCGACGGCCGAGCAGCCCGGCAAGATCCTGCACGAGGTGCGGCAGGCGACGTTCACGATGCCGGGCGAGGGGATCGTGCTGCCCCCCGTCTACTACGGCACCGTCGACGCGACGCCGCTGTGGATCTCGCTCCTCCACGACGCCTGGCGCGCGGGCCTCCCGCTGCAGGCGGTGCGCGAGCTGCGCCCCGCGCTCGAGGCGGCGCTCGGCTGGATGCGCGACCACGGCAGCCCCGACGGCTCGGGCTTCCTCAAGTACGTCGACGAGACCGGCACGGGCCTCGCCAACCAGGGCTGGAAGGACTCCGGCGACTCGATCCGCTACCGCGACGGCTCGATCGCCGAGGGCCCGATCGCGCTGTGCGAGGTGCAGGCGCAGGCGTGCCAGGCGGCCGAGGGCGGCGCGGCGCTGCTCGACGCGATCGGCGCCGACGGCACCGAGTGGCGCGCCTGGGCGGAGGCCATGCGCGAGCGCTTCCGCGCCGCGTTCTGGGTGGAGCGCGGCGGCGAGCGCTACCCGGCGATCGCCCTCGACGGCGACGGCGAGCCGGTCGACTCGAAGACCTCGAACATGGGCCAGCTGCTCGGCACGACGCTGCTCTCGCCCGAGGAGGAGGCGCACGTGGCCTCGCTGCTCGTCGCGCCGACCTTCGCCTCCGGCTGGGGCCTCCGCACGATGTCGGACGACCAGGGCGGCTACTGGCCGCTGTCGTACCACTGCGGCTCGGTGTGGCCGCACGACACCGGGATCGTCATCGAGGGGATGCTGCGCGCCGGCCTGGTCGACGAGGCGCGGATCCTCGCGGCGCAGCTCGTGCGCACCGCCGACGCCTTCGACGGCCGGCTGCCGGAGCTGTTCGCCGGCCTGTCGACCGAGGAGTCGTCGTCGCCCGTCGCCTACCCGGCCTCCTGCCGGCCGCAGGCGTGGAGCGCGGCCGCGGTCGTGCCGGTGCACGCGGCGCTCACGGCGGGCTGAGCCGCCCGGGAGGGCACCGCGATAGCGTCGACGCATGCCGCTGACGGTGAACCCGCTCCTGCCGGCCCACTACGACCTCCTGTGGACGGCGGCCATGGTGGGCGTCGTGGTGCTGGGCGTCTCCGCGTTCATCAGCATCTCGCGCCGCGCTCGCCAGACGCCGCTCGCGGTCTCGCTCGCGTGGATCGGCGTCGTGCTGCTCATCCCCGTGCTCGGTCCGCTCCTCTGGTTCGCGGCGGGCCGCCGCGCCGCGCCGTCGCTCGACCGCTGAGCGGGACCGCGGCGCCGCATCCTCGCCGAGCGGTGCCCGCGCGGATGAGGGGTGCCGGTCCACCAGCACCCCTCATCCGTGCGAGCACCTGTCGGCGCTAGCCCTTCGCCGAGCCGGCCAGCAGGCCGCGCACGAAGAAGCGCTGGAGGCCGAAGAACACGAGCAGCGGCACGACGAGCGAGACGAACGCTCCCGCCGTCAGGCGCTCCCAGTTCTCGCCGCGGGAGCCCGCGAGCTCGGCCAATCGCTGTGTCAATGGCGCTGTGTCCGGCGTGCCGGACGAGAACACCAGCGCGACGAGCAGGTCGTTCCAGACCCAGAGGAACTGGAAGATCGCGAACGACGCGATCGCGGGCATCGCGAGCGGCAGCACGATCCGGAAGAAGATCTGGCCGTGCCCTGCACCGTCGACCCGCGCGGCCTCGATGACCTCGCCGGGGATCTCCGAGATGAAGTTGTGCAGCAGGAAGATCGCGAGCGGCAGCGCGAAGATCGTGTGCGCGATCCAGACCGGCAGGAACTGCCGCTCCGAGATGAACGGCACGGCGTCGTGCAACGCGTTCTGGAACGGCTGCAGGAACGTCACGAACAGCTGCAGCAGCGGGATGAGCGCCATCTGCAGCGGCACGATCTGCAGCGCGAAGACGACGACGAACAGCGTGCCCGAGCCCTTGAACTTCACCCACGCGAACGCGTACGCCGCGAGGGAGGCGAGCACGAGCGGCAGGATCGTGCCCGGGATCGCGATGAGCAGCGAGTTCACGAAGTACTCGCCGAGCTGGGGTGAGCTCGCCGAGCCCGAGAAGAGCACGTCGCCGTAGTTCGCGAGCGTCAGCTGCGGGTCGGAGAAGAACGTCCACCAGCCGCTCGTCGAGATCTGCTCGGCCGGTCGGAACGACGAGAGCAGCAGCCCGAAGGTCGGGATGGTCCACAGCACTGCGATCACGATCGCCGCCGCGGTGGCCCACGGGCTCGTCAGCCGGCGCTTGACGCGCTCGGCGCGGCCGACGCCGGCCGCCGCGGAGACCGCGGCCTCGGAGGTCTTCGGCTGGGGCGTGATAGCGACGCTGCTCATCGGATCGCCTTCTGCTGGTTGAGGACTCGGATGTTGTAGACGACGATCGGCAGCACGAGCAGGAAGAGCACGAGCGCGAGCGCCGCACCTCGTCCCGGCTCGCCGGAGCGGAACGCCTGGGTGTACATCTCGTTCGCCACCACGGAGGTGTTGAAGTTGCCCGCCGTCATCGTGCGCACGATGTCGAAGACCTTGAGCGTCGCGATCGAGATGGTCGTGACCACCACGACGAGCGACGACCGGATGCCCGGCAGCGTCACGTTCGAGAATCGCTGCCAGGGGTTCGCGCCGTCGAGCGACGCGGCCTCGATCTGCTCGACCGGCACGCCCTTGATCGCGGCCGACAGCACCGTCATGGCGAAGCCGGTCTGGATCCAGATCATCACGATGATGAGCGCGAGCGTGTTCCAGGGGCTGTTCTGGAGGATCTGCTGCGGCTGGCCGCCGAAGAGCGTGATCAGCTGGTTGATGAGACCGATCTGGTCCTGCTCGGGCCCGCGGTAGGCGTACATGAACTTCCAGATGATGCCCGCGCCGACGAACGAGATCGCCATGGGCATGAACACGAGCATCTTGTAGAAGCGCTCGCCGCGGCTCTTGTCGATGAAGACGGCGTAGGCGAGGCCGATCGCCGTCGAGAGCAGCGGCACGAGGACCACCCACACGACCGTGTTGGCGAGCGTGACGAGCGCCTCGGGCTGCGTGAACATCCAGACGAAGTTGTCGACGCCGTTGAAGGTGCCGGTCTTGTCGGTGAAGGCCAGGATCGCGGTCCGCACGGCCGGGTAGACGAGCCCGACCGTGAGCAGCAGCGCAGCCGGGATCAGGAAGACGAGCATCGGCTTGGAGTCGTCGTCGTGGTCGGCGAGGAACCCCAGCACGCCGGCGATGCCGAGCGCGGCGGCGAACGCCCACGGCCAGACGCCGATCGGCTGCTCCTGCCCGCCCTCGAGCACGGTCGCGGAGACGACCACGGCGGCCGCGGCGACGAGCCAGACGACGAGCCGCAGCGAGCGCCGCACGCCGTTCGGGGCGAAGGCCACGCCTGCGGTCACGACGAGCGCGCCGACGAGGGGCCAGCCGACGATCGTCGCCGCCTGGGCGAGCGCCGGGGTGACCCAGTCGAGCATGGGCAGCGCGCCGCTCTCGCCCATCGGCAGCAGCACGACGGCGACGGCGACGAGCGCTGCGCCGACGAGCCGGTACGCGGCGCTGCGGACCGCGGGCGATGCGGGCTGCAGCGCGCGGTCCAGCAGCAGCTGCAGCACGACGCCGACCACGCCCGCGATGCCGAGCAGGATGAGCGTGTTCGTGAGCTGCTGCGTCATCCACGGGACGACGCCGTAGAGCACGCGCGCGAGCACCGCGATGAGGACGAAGGCCGCGGCGATGATCGCCCGCGGCCTCCAGCCGTCGCGCAGCGACGCCACGAAGCCCTTGCGCTCGGCCCCGTCCTCGCGATCGAGGAAGGCCAGGAGCAGGGCCATGACGACGCCGAACGCGGCGAGGCCGACGACGGCCTGGAGCACCTTGCCGATGAGATCCATCGTGGTCATGCGATCACCTCCGTGATGCCGGTGCGGGGGCCGCTCGCGCGACCCCCGCACCGGTCAGGCACCGGTTACGGCCAGCTCTGCTCGATGGTCGAGAGCACCGACTGCGTGTCGCCGCCCGAGATCCAGTCGACCATGCCGGTCCAGAAGGTCCCGGCGCCGACGGCGCCCGGCATGAGGTCCGAGCCGTCGAAGCGGAAGGTCGTCGCCTCGTCCTGGAGGATCTCGACGGCCGACTGCAGCAGCGGGCTCGACGCGTTCTCGGGGTCCAGGCCCGAGTTCGCCGAGATGACGCCGCCGAGCGAGACGCGGCTGTTGGCCCACTCCGCGCTCGACAGGTAGGTCTGCACCGCCACGACCTCCTCGTCGTCGCTGAACGCGCCGACGAACTCGCCGCCACCGGTGACGGCGGGCGCGCCCGCCTCGGTGCCGGGCGTGAGGAAGGCCCACACGTCGCCGTCCTCGGCGACCGTCGTGCCCTCGGGCCAGAAGCCCTCGTAGAACGACGCCTGGTGGTGCATCGCGCACGTGCCGTCGAGCACCGGCAGGCCCGCCTCGCCGAAGTCGGTCGTCGCGATCGTCGAGACGTCGCCGATGCCGCCGTTGACGTAGTCGGGGTTCTTGATGAGGTCGCCGACGCGGTCGAGCGCGGTGGCGATCTCAGGGCTGTCGAACGGGATCTCGTGCGCGACCCACTGGTCGTAGACGTCGGGGCCCGCCGTGCGGAGCACGTAGTCCTCGACCCAGTCGGTGCCCGGCCAGCCGGTCGCCTCGCCGGAGCCGAAGCCGACGCACCACGGGGTGACGTCCGACTCGGCGATGCTCGCGGTGAGCTCGTCGAGCTCGTCGAGCGTCGTCGGGACCGCCCAGCCGTTCTCCTCGAACACCGAGGGCGAGTACCAGACGAAGCCCTTGACCGAGGCCATGAGCGGCGCGCCGTAGAGCGTGCCGTCGACGGTGCCGTAGTTCTGCCAGTCCTCCGTCCAGAACTCCTGGGCGTTCGCCGCGACGCCCTCGGGCGCCTCGAGCAGCGCGCCGGTGCCGGCGACGGAGGCGAGCAGGCCGGGCTGGGGGAAGATGCCGAGGTCGGGCGGGTTGCCGCCCTGCACGCGCACGTTGATCTGCGCCTCGAACTCCGCCGAGCCCTCGTAGACCACGTCGATGCCGGTGCACTCCTCGAACTGGGCCCACGACTCGTTGAGGCGCTCGGCCTCCGCGTCGAGGATCGTGCCGTAGACGTTGACCTCGGCACCCTCGAAGGTGCCGTAGTCGGCGTACTCGGCGCAGTCGCCGCTGGGGGCGGCGCCGGGCGACTCGCTGCTGCTCGGGGCGGTGTCGCCGACACAGCCGGTGAGCGCGAGCGCGGTGACGCCGGCGATGCCGAGCGGCAGGCCGACGCGTCGTGCGTGCTTCACATGAACTCCTTCGTTCGCTTGGTGCGAGGGAGGCGCCGCTCGCGGACGAGGGGCGCCGTCGCCGAACCGGAACCGGTTCCACTGTCGGGCACGCTACAGCACCCGCTCTGCGTGTCCACAGGGAGGATGCATTGCGATTCGGCAACGATCGCTCAAGGGGCGGCTACCGCGCCCGGTGCTGCGGCGGCTACCATCGCAACCGGTTCCGATGATGGACGCGGGGGCTGGCCCGCACGGCAGGCGCGAGGAGGCGGCATGCCCAGGCTCGACGACGTGGCCCGCGCCGCCGGCGTCTCGAAGGCCACCGCGTCCCGCGCCCTATCCGGCGCCGACGGCGTCTCGGCGGCGACGCGCGAACGGGTGCAGCGCACGGCCGAGGAGCTCGGCTTCCGCGTCTCGGGCGCCGCCCGGCGGCTCGCGACCGGCCTCACCCGCACCATCGGCGTGCTGACGCCCTCCGTCGACCGCTGGTACTTCGGCTCCGTGCTGCACGGCGTCGCCGACGCGGCCGACGCGCACGAGCACGACGTGCTCCTGTACGACCTCGGCGTGCTCGGCAAGGGCGGTCACGAGCGCTTCGAGCGGTTCCTGCGCCGCGGCGAGGTCGACGGGCTCGTCACGATCACCTGGAGCCTCGGCGACCGCGACCTGCAGCGGCTCGCCGAGCTGCGCGTGCCGGTCGCGACCGTGGGCGAGCCCGCCGAGCGCACCCGATCGTTCAGCCTCGACGACGACACCACCGGCGTCCTCGTCACCGAGCACCTCCTCGGCCTCGGCCACCGCGACGTGCTGCACGTCTCGAGCGCCACCGAGGTGCAGCCGTTCGCGGCCTCCTCCTCCGACCGCCGCGCGACCTCCTACGAGCGCACGATGGCGGCGCACGGCCTCGCGGCGCGGCCGATCGTCACGGTGCCCACGACGCTCGTCGGCGCGCACGCGGCGGCGATGGCGCTGCTCGAGCGACCCGACCGCCCGACGGCGATCGTCGCAGGCACCGACGAGGTGGCGCTCGGCATCCTCGTCGCCGCGCAGCAGCTCGGGATCCGGGTGCCCGGGGACCTCAGCGTCACGGGGGTCGACGACATCCCCTCGGCCGCGGCCTTCGGCCTCACGACCGTCCGACAGGACCCGGCGCAGCACGGCCGAGACGTCGTCGCGTGGATCATGCGGGAGCTCGCGAGCCCGAGCGAGCGTCCCGACACGAGTCGCACGACCTACGCGCCCGAGCTCGTGGTGCGCGCCTCCACCGCGCCGCCGCGCTGAGCCTCGGCCGCCGCGGGGGCGAGCGCCGCCGCGGCACGCGCCGCCTGCGCCGCGGCCACCGCCTCCGGCGCCCCCTCGGCGACGACGAGCCCGTGATCGAGCAGCACGGCGCGGTCGGCCCGCGCGAGGCTGCGCCGGTCGTGCGTCGCGACGACCACGACGGCGCCCTCGGCGGCGGCGGCCGCGAGCGCGTCGTCGATGCGGTCGCGCGACGCGTCGTCGGCGGCGGATCCCGGCTCGTCGAGCAGCAGCAGCGGCGCCCGCTGCACGAGCCCCTGCGCGACGAGCACGCGCTGCCGCTGGCCGCCCGACATCGCCGAGAGCTGCCGGTCGGCGAGGTGCTCTGCCCCCACCTGCGCGAGGGCCTCCTCGACGCGGCGCCGGCCGGCCGCGCCCAGGCGGCCGAGCATGCCCCGTTCGCCCCACAGCCCCATCGCGACGGCCTGCCGGCCGGTGAGCGGGAGCCGGTCGCCCGCGTCGGTGCGCTGGACGACGAGCGCCCGTGCGGCCGGCAGCCCCGCGATCGTGCCGGCGGCGGCCGGTGCGAGCCCCGCGAGCGCCTCGAGCAGCGTGCTCTTGCCGCTGCCGTTGCCGCCGACGAGCGCGGTGACGGCGCCTGCGGGCAGCCAGCAGGTCGCGCCGTCCAGCGCGCGCTCGCCGCCGCGGTGCACGACGAGACCCTCGGCGCGGACGCCGGTGCCGGCGTCGGCGTGCGGCTCGGCGGTCGGGCGCGGCGTGCGCGCGGGCGGTCGGCGGTCGAGGGATGCGGTACTCATCCCCTCGATTGTACTTTGAGAATCGTTATCGTTATCTTCGATCCGTGCCCCCCATCGACGCCACGCTGCTCGCGCCCTTCGAGACCGCCTTCTTCGGCCGCGCGCTGCTCGGCGGCGTGCTCGCCGCGGCGATCTGCGCGGTCGCCGGCGCCTGGGTGGTCGCCCGCGGCATGGCCTTCCTCGGCGAGGCGCTGGGCCACGGGATGCTCCCCGGCGTCGCGATCGCGACGCTCGTCGGTGGGCCGCCGCTGCTCGGCGCCGCCGCGAGCGCCGCGGCCATGGCGCTCGGCATCGGCTGGCTGACGCGCCGCAGGCGGCTGCGCGACGACACCGCGATCGGCATCGCCTTCGTCGGGATGCTCGCGCTGGGCGTCGTCGTCGTCTCCCGCTCCGGCAGCTTCGCCACCGACGCCACCGCGATCCTCTTCGGCGACGTGCTCGCCGTGCGCGAGCCCGAGCTGCTCGCGCTCGCCGCCGGGCTCGCCGCCACGCTCGTGCTCGCGGCGGTGCTGCACCGCCCCATCACGGCGCTCGCGTTCGACGAGCGCGTCGCCGCGACCCTCGGGATGCGCCCCGGCCTCGCCCGCGTCGGGCTCGCCGCGCTCGTCACGATCGCCGTCGTCGCCTCGTACCAGGCGGTCGGCACGCTGCTCGTGGTCGCGCTGCTCGTCGCCCCGCCCGCGGCCGCGTCGCTGTGGGCGCGCAGCATCCCGGCCGCCATGCTCGCCGGCGCCGGCATCGGCGCGGCGGCGGTGGCCGCCGGCCTCCTCGGCTCCTGGCACCTCGGCACCGCCGCCGGCGCCTCCATCGCGATCGCCGCCGTCGTCGCCTTCGCGCTCTCGCTCGCCCTGCGCTCGCTCGCCGACCGGCGGGCGCTCCCGGGCGCGCGCGCACCCCACGCCCCTGACCGATCGACCCGCACCGAGGCGCCGGAGCGCGCCCACGAGAGGAGCGCAGCGTGAGCCTGCGACCGTCCCGCCGACCGACCTCGACCGCCGCGAGGGCCGGCGTCGCCATCGCCGCCGCGCTCGCGCTGAGCGCCTGCGCCGGCGCCGGCGCCGGCGCGCAGCCTGCGCCGAGCGTCACCGCCTCCGCGAGCGAGGAGGCGCAGCCGCACGGCTTCGTCGAGGGCGCCGCCGAGCTCGCCGAGCCGCAGCGCCTGCTCGCCGCGGTCGACGCCGAGGGCGCCGTGCGCCTGCTCGACCCCGTCACCGAGGAGGTCGTGGAGCTCGGCGGCGTCGGCGCCGCGACGCACGTGGCCGACGACGGCCGCTTCCTCGCCGTCACGACCCCCGACGGCGTCGCGCTCGTCGACACCGGCGTCTGGACCGTCGACCACGGCGACCACGCCCACTACTACGCGGCCGAGCCCCGGATCGTCGGGACGCTCGACGCCGAGGGCCCGGTGGTGCTCCGCTCGACCGAGTCGACCACCGCGGTGCTCGCGGGCGACGCGGCGCTGCTGCTCGACCGCGCCGCGCTCGGCCAGGGCGAGATCGTCGAGACCGCGCGGCTCGAGGGCCTCGCGCCCGGCGGCTTCGCCGCCCCGCTCGGCGACGGCGCCGTCGTCGCCGCCCCGGGCGCCGTCGAGGTGCGCGACGCCGACGGCGTCGTGACGGCCTCCGAGCCCTGCACCGAGCCCGCCGGCGGCATCGTGACGCGCGTCGGCGCGGTCGTGGGCTGCGCCGAGGGCGCCGTGCTCGCGGTCGAGACGGAGGCGGGGGCCGACCTCGAGCGGATCGACCTCCCGGCCGGCACCGACGCCGCGCTCCGCCCGAGCGGCCTCGACATGCGGCCCGGCCGCGCGACGGCCGCCGCGGTGGCCGGCGACGCCGGCTACTGGCTGCTCGACACCCGCGAGCGCTCCTGGACGCTCGTCGAGACGGACGAGCCGCTCGTGCGCGTCGCGTCGGTCGACGACGCGGACGGGCACGTCGTGGGCATCGACGCGGCGGGCCGGGTCGTGGTGCACGACGGCGCGGGCGCGGAGATCGGCACCACCGATCCGGTGCTCGCCGATGCCCTCGCCGACCCGGTCGCCGCCGAGGCGCTGTCGCTCGAGGTCGACGCGAGCCGCGCCTACGCGCCGCTCGCGGCCGACGACGCCGTGCTCGAGATCGACTACGCCGACGGCGCGCGCATCGCGCGCACGCTCGCCGTGCCCTCGCCGCTCCACCTCGTCGAGGCCGGTCGATGAGCCGCCGCCGCGCCGCGCTCGCGCTCGGCCTCGCCGCCGCAGCCCTCGCGACCGCCGGGTGCACCGCATCCGCCGCCGACGCGCGGCCCAGCGTCGTCGTCACCACGAACATCCTCGGCGACGTCGTCGGCGAGCTCGTGGGCGAGCAGGCCGAGGTGCTCACCCTCATGCCGCCCGATGCCGACCCGCACTCGTTCGAGATATCGGCGCAGGAGGCCGCGGCGATGGAGCGCGCCGACCTCGTGGTCGCGAACGGCCTAGGGCTCGAGGAGGGGCTCGCCCAGCACGTCGCGACGGCCGAGGCGGCCGGGGTGCCGATCCTCGAGGCCGGCGACCACGTCGACGTGCTCGAGCACTCGAGCGCCGACGCGTCCGGCCCCGACCCGCACTTCTGGACCGACCCGGCGCAGATGCGCGCCGTGGTCGGGGCGCTCGAGGAGGCGCTCGCCGGCATCGACGGGATCGACGCCGCCGCGCTCGCCGGGGCCGCCGACGCCTACGACGGCGAGCTCGCCGCGCTCGAGGCCGACCTCGAGGCGCGCTTCGCCGCGATCCCCGACGAGCGCCGCGCGCTCGTGACGAACCACCACGTCTTCGGCTACCTCGCCGAGCGCTACGGGTTCCGGCTCGTCGGCGCCGTCGTGCCGGGCGGCACCACGCTCGCCGCGCCGAGCGCGAGCGACCTCGCGGGCCTCGCGGACGCCATCCGCGAGGCGGGCGTGCCCGTGATCTTCGCCGAGTCGTCGCAGCCCGACCGGCTCGTGCAGGTGCTCGCCGAGGAGGCGGGCGTCGACGTCCGCGTCGAGACGCTCTTCACCGAGTCGCTGACGGCACCCGGCGGCGGCGCCGAGACCTATCTCCAGATGCAGCAGGCCAATGCCGACCGCATCGAGGCCGCGCTCGGCTGACGCCGGCGTCCCGTCCCCGGACGGCCCAGTCCCACACCGCGGTCGCCCGACCGCATCCCCAGAGAGGAACCCATGCACACCACGACCCCCACCCGGTCGACCCGACGCCGGGCGGCAGCGCTCGGCCTCGCGACCGCCGCGGCCATCGCGCTCGCCGGCTGCACGAGCGCCGCGGCGCCCGCCGACGAGACCGCGCCCGCGGCCTCGGGCACGGCCGCCGAGGCGGGCGCCCGCCTCGCGATCGCCTACGACGGCGGCATCGCCGTCCTCGACGCGGTGACCCTCGAGCAGCTCGCCGACATCCCGCTCGACGGCTTCAACCGCCTCAACACCGCAGGCGACGGCCAGCACGCGTTCGTCACCACCGAGGGCGGCTTCCAGGTGCTCTCGACCGGCGCCGACGGCACCGAGCCCGAGCTCACCGACACGATGTTCGAGGCGACCACGCCCGGCCACGTCGTCCGTCACGAGGGCCGCACGGTGCTCTTCGACGACGGCACGGGCGACTTCTGGGCGTTCGACACCGACGCGCTGCTCGAGGCCGACGGCCTGCCGGAGACGACCGAGTTCACCTCGGAGGCAGCGCACCACGGCGTCGCCGTCGAGCTCGCCGACGGCACGCTGCTCTCGACCCTCGGCGACAGCGAGGGCCGCACGGGCGTCCGCGTGCTCGACGCCGACGGCACCGAGACCGACCGCTTCGAGTCGTGCCCCTCGGTCCACGGCGAGGGCGTCGCGGCCGACGAGGCCGTGCTCTTCGGCTGCGAGGACGGCGTGCTCACCTACGTCGACGGCGCGTTCGCCAAGCTCGAGAGCCCGGACGAGTTCGGCCGCGTCGGCAACGCGTACGTCACCGACTCGTCGGCGATCGCGGTCGTCGACTACAGGGACGACCCGGATGCGGAGGGCTCGCTCCTGCACCGCGTCGGCTTCGTCGACACCGCGAAGGCGGACCTCGACGGCGCGCAGCTCGACGTGCTCGACCTGCCCGAGGGCGTCGAGTACACCTGGCGCGGCATCGGCCGCGACGGCGAGGACGCCGCCTGGCTCCTCGGCACCGACGGCGCGCTGCACCGCATCGACGTCGAGGCGCAGGAGATCACGGCCTCGTACCCGGTCATCGAGGCCTGGGAGGGCCCGGCCGAGTGGCAGGAGGCGCACCCCGCGCTCGTCGTCGACGGCGAGTTCGCGATCGTGACCGAGCCGGCGTCGAACGCCGTCCACCGGGTCGACCTCGTCACGGGCGAGGTCGTCGCGACCGGCGAGATCGCCGGCGCGCCGAACGAGCTCGCGCTCGCCGGCTGACGCCGCGCGCCCGCGTTCGCGTCCGAGGCGCCGGTCCCGCACCCGCGGGGCCGGCGCCTCGCCGTTGCTGTGCGCACGCCGTGCGCCCACGGCGGCATCCGTGATTGGCTGGGGCGTCCGTACGCGTACGACTCGAGGAGACTCGCATGTCCTACCCCATGACCTCGCCCATCCCGATCATCGGCGGCAACGTGCCCGGCCTCGCCCTCGATCGCGACTGGCACCGCAAGAGCGTCTTCTACGAGGTCATGGTGCGGTCGTTCGTCGACTCGAACGGCGACGGGTTCGGCGACTTCCAGGGGCTCACGTCGAAGCTCGACTACCTGCAGTGGCTCGGCATCGACGGCATCTGGGTGCCGCCGTTCTTCCAGTCGCCGCTGCGCGACGGCGGCTACGACGTCTCCGACTACAAGGCCGTGCTGCCCGAGTACGGCACGATCGACGACTTCCGGCACTTCGTGGCCGAGGCGCACGCGCGCAACATGCGCGTGATGATCGACCTCCCGATCAACCACACCTCCGACCAGCACCCCTGGTTCCTGGCCTCCCGCGAGGACCCGGAGGGCCCCTACGGCGACTTCTACGTGTGGCGCGACACCGACGAGGGCTACCCCAACGTCCGCATCATCTTCGTCGACACCGAGGAGTCGAACTGGGCGTTCGACAGCGTGCGCCGGCAGTTCTACTGGCACCGCTTCTTCTCGCACCAGCCCGACCTCAACTTCGAGAACCCGGCGGTGCACGAGGCCGTCGAGGACACCCTGCGGTTCTGGCTCGACCTGGGCGTCGACGGCATCCGCCTCGACGCCATCCCGTACCTGTACGAGTCGGAGGAGGGCAACGGCGAGTCGGAGCCCGCGACGCACGAGTACATCCGGCACCTGCGCCGCATGGTCGACGACGAGTACCCGGGCCGCGTGCTCATCGCCGAGGCCAACCAGTGGCCCGCCGAGACGGCCGCCTACTTCGGCACGGCCGAGGAGCCCGAGTGCCACATGGCGTTCGACTTCCCGACGATGCCCCGCATCTTCTACTCGCTGCGCGCGCAGAACGCGCTCGAGCTCAAGCGCATCCTCGCCGAGCAGGTCGAGGTGCCGCCCGGCGCCACGTGGGGCGTGTTCCTGCGCAACCACGACGAGCTGACGCTCGAGATGGTGAGCGAGGAGTACCGGCAGGCGATGTACGGCTGGTACGCCTACGACCCGCGGATGCGGTCGAACGTCGGCATCCGCCGCCGCCTCGCGTCGCTGCTGGACAACTCGCGCGCCGAGCTCGAGCTCGCCAACGCCCTGCTGCTGTCCCTGCCCGGCTCGCCGTTCCTCTACTACGGCGACGAGATCGGGATGGGCGACAACATCTGGCTCGACGACCGCGACGCCTCGCGCACGCCGATGCAGTGGACCCCCGACCGCAACGCCGGCTTCTCGGCCGCCGACCCGGGCAAGCTGTTCCTGCCGGTCGTGCAGTCGCTCGTCTACCACTACGCCGCGGTGAACGTGGAGTCGCAGATGGCGCAGTCGACGAGCCTCCTGCACTGGATGCGGTCGGTGCTGCACGTGCGGCGGGCGCACCCCGTGTTCGGCCTCGGCGACATCACCGTGCTCGACACCGACAACGAGGCCGTGCTCGCGTTCGTGCGCTCCTACGAGGGCGACGGCTCCTACGCGGGTCCGCGCGCCGAGCAGGTGCTGTGCGTGTTCTCGTTCAGCCACAACCCGGTGCACGTGACGATCGACGCGCCGCAGTTCGCCGGCAAGCAGATGCACGACCTCTTCGGCGGCGGGGCGTTCCCGACCGTCGCGGAGGACGGCCGCTTCTCGCTCACCTTCGGCACGCAGTCGTTCTACTGGCTCGGCCTCTCGTAGCGCGCGGCTGCCGCGGGCGCCGCGGCTAGCTGCTCGTCGCGGCGGGCATGATGACGGTCGTGATCATCACGGCCGTCATCGCCGACTGCAGCGAGGCGAGCGAGCGGCGCACCTCGGCGCTCGCCCACGAGCCGGCCGCGAGCTCCTCGCCGCGAGCGCGCAGCGCGTCCGCGGGGAGGTCGGGGAAGGCCTTCGGCAGCGCGTCGGCGCCGTGCAGGATGCCGAGCGCGGCGTCGACCGGCTCGTCGTCGTCCGCGCCGGCGAGCACCTCGCGGGCGCGCGCCTGCAGGGCATCCTCGACCTCGCGGCGGTCGCCGCGCTCCCAGCGCTCGCGCCAGGCGAGGCCGAGGAAGCGGTCCTGCTGGCGCGCGAGCACGCCGAGCTCGGCGAAGTCGTCGAGCAGCTGCCGCCGCACCTTGCCGCTCGGGGACCCCGGTCCGCCGAAGCCGGCGACGATCTGCAGCGCCGGCGTGGGGGTGCGGCCGACGATGCGCTCGACGATCGGCTCGAGGCGCGGATCCGTCGCACCCGCTGCCGAGACCAGCCGGCCAGGCTTCGCGCCCGGCTCCCCCTCGCCCGCGACCCGCAGCCTGCCGTCGACGAGCAGCTGCGCGATGGCCGCGGCCGCCATCGCGGTGCCGAGCGTGCCGTCGTCGAGGATGGCGGTGCCCCGCTCGTCGTCGAGCGCGAGCAGCAGCAGGGCTTCGGGGATGGTCAGGTCCATGCCCTCGACGCTACGGGTGCGCGCGGGCGGGCGCCTCCCCCGGGCGGCGGATCGGGGAACGCGGACGGTCAGCGCCGGATGACGTCGGGCACCTGGTCGCCGAGGCGCATGCCGTCGCGGTCGATCCAGTAGCGACGCGCGAGGCGGAGGCCCGCGACGCTCGACATCGACCGCAGACCGGGCAGCGCGCCCAGGTCGTCGCGCAGGAAGCGGGCGAGCGCCTCGGGGCCCTGGAAGACGCCGGCGAGGCTCACGGGCGAGTCGCCCGTGACGGTGCTGAGCAGGCGCACGTTCGGGTGCGCCGCGAGCGTGTCGAGGGTGCCGCGGATGTCGCGCGGGCGCACGTCGATCGTGACGATCGCGTTGAGCGCGTAGCCGATCAGATCCGGCTGGATCTCGACGCGCGGCGTGACCGCGCCGGTCGCCAGCAGCCGCCGGATCGCGCGCGCCGCCGTCGAGGGCGAGACGCCGAGCGTGCGCCCCACCTCGGCCGCCGAGACGCGCCCGTTGACGCTCAGCTCGCGCATGGTCTGGAACTCGAGCTCCGAGAGCTCGTCGAGGTCGAGCACGGGCGTCTCGGGCTCGACCGCGGCGTGCTCCTCGAGCGCGCGCACCTGGTCGTCGTCGAGGCGCTCGAACCGCCACGACTGCCCGACCTTCGCGGGCTCGAGGATCATGCGGCTGTCGATGGCGCGGATCCCGGGGATCGAGGGGATGCGGGCGGCGAGCAGCTCCTCGTGGTCGGAGCCGCGGAGCGGGAAGAGGTTGGCGTAGATGTCGGCGGGCCCGCTCGTGTGGATGACGAACTGCACGTCCGGGATCTCGAGGAGCGCGGCGAGCACCGCCCGCGACTGCCCGGGCGCCGAGGTGATCCAGAGCTCGAAGGGGTTGCTCGAGGTGATGAGCTGCCACGCCGCGCGGCCGACGACGCGCAGGAGGCGGTCGTCCTGCAGGCGCGCGAGGCGACGGCTCGCGGTCGAGGTGGGCACGCCGATGATGTCGGCGAGCGCGGCCGTGGGCACGCGGGGCGCGACGTGCAGCGCGGCGACGAGGTCGAGGTCGGTGCCGTCCAGGCGCGGCGACGGCGGGGCGACGACGCGGGGGGCGGAGGGCTGCACGCGGCCACCCTATCCGGGCGTCGCAGGCGGCACGAGGGCCGCATGACCGGTTCGACCGTTGCACAACCGAAACATGACGGAAATCACCATCAGCGTTGCGCATGGTTGCATTTCTGCTTACAGTGGCCTCCATCGACCCCGACGGAGGAGTCGACCGCGCCGAAGGGAAGCCCCATGGGAACCGACCGACAGCCCTGGCAGTGGAGCGAGCCGGAGTGGCGCGCGCACGTCGAGCACGTGCGCGCCGGCCGCAGCCTCGTGGCACCCGACCGCGCGCAGCGCTGGCCCGGCGGCGCCGCCGTCGCCGTCGCGATCTCGTTCGACTCGGATCACGAGACGCCTGCCCTCCGCGACGGCGAGACCTCCCCCGGCCGCATGGCGCAGGGCGAGTACGGCGCGCGCGTGGCCGTGCCGCGCATCATGGAGCTCCTCCGCCGCCACGAGGCGCCCGCCTCCTTCTACATCCCCGCCGTGTGCGCGCTCCTGCGCCCCGACGAGGCGCCCGGCTACGTCGAGGCCGGCCACGAGGTCGCCGTGCACGGCTGGATCCACGAGCGCAACACCGCCCTCCCGCGCGAGGCGGAGCTCGACCTCGTCGCCCGCAGCCTCGACGTGCTCGAGGCGCAGACGGGCGTCCGCCCCGTCGGCATCCGCACGCCCTCCTGGGACTTCTCGGCCGACACCCTCAGCGTCATCCGCGAGCTCGGCCTCGCCTACGACTCCTCGCTCATGGCCGACTCGGAGCCCTACGAGCTCCTCGAGCGGGGCGAGCGCACGGGCGTCGTCGAGATCCCCGTCGAGTGGATCCGCGACGACGCGCCGTACCTGATGATGGACCGCTTCGGCGGCCTCCGCCCCCACATGCCCCCGCGCCAGCTCCTCCAGATCTGGATCGACGAGTACGACGCCGCCCGCGCGGAGGGCGGCCTCTTCCAGCTCACCCTGCACCCGCACATCATCGGGCACCGCTCGCGGATCCGGATCCTGGACGACCTCCTGGCCCACATCCGCGCCACCGGCGACGCCTGGATCGGCACCCACGCCGACCTCGCCGACCACGTCCGCGCACAGCTCTGAACCCTCCAGCGAGAGAGACAGCCATGACCACCACCACCGAGACCGTCCACGCGACGAAGCTCAGCAAGAAGGGCCGCAAGGCGATCGTCGCCGGCTCGATCGGCAACGCCGTCGAGTGGGTCGACTGGGCGATCTACACGACCTTCTCGTCGATCTTCGCCCACCACTTCTTCCCGCCGGGCAACGACGCCGCCGCCCTGCTGTCGACCCTCGCGATCTTCGCGGTCGGCTTCGTCATGCGCCCCGTCGGCGCCGCCGTCATGGGCGCGTACGCCGACCGCCACGGCCGCAAGAAGGGCCTCGTGCTCACGATCGGCCTCATGGCGGCGGCGACGCTCGTCATCGGCCTCTCGCCCACCTTCGACCAGGTCGGCATCGTCGCGCCGCTGCTGCTCGTGCTCGCCCGCATGGTGCAGGGCTTCGCCGCCGGCGGCGAGTTCGGCTCCTCCTCGGCCTTCCTCGTCGAGTCGGCCGCCCCCTCGCGCCGCGCCTTCGCGGGCTCGTGGCAGCAGGTGTCGGTCGGCGCCGGCGTCCTCATCGCGTCCGGCATCGGCGCGATCATCACGTCGTCGCTGCCGGCGGAGGCCGTCGACAGCTGGGGCTGGCGCCTCGCCTTCGTCATCGCCGCCTCGCTCGGCTTCGTCGGCCTGTGGCTGCGCCGCTCGGTCGAGGACACCGACTCGTTCGAGGTCGCGAAGAGCCGCAACGAGGCCAACCACGCCGCGGGGGACCGCCGCAACTCGTTCCTGCGCATGTTCAAGGAGCACCCGAAGGCCGTCGCCCGCGTCTTCGGCATCACGATCGCCGGCACGCTGCTCTACTACATGTGGGTCAGCTACATGCCGACGTACGCGGCCGTCACGACGGGCATCCCGCTGTCGGAGGCGCTGCTCGCCAACGTCATCGCGATGATCGTCTTCCTGACGCTCCTGCCGTTCGCCGGCATCCTCTCCGACAGGATCGGCCGCAAGCCCACGATGGCGGCCTTCGCCGGCGGCTTCCTCATCTTCGCCTGGCCCGCCTTCCAGATCATCGGCGGCGGCTTCTGGGCGCTGCTGCTCGTCGAGATCATCGGCATCGTGCTGCTCCTCGGCTACTCGGCGAACTGCGCCGTCATCATGGCCGAGCAGTTCCCGCCGGAGGTCCGCGCGAGCGGCATCGGCGTCCCCTACGCCCTCGCGGTCGCGCTCTTCGGCGGCACCGCGCCGTACATCACGACGTGGATGAACACGGCGGGCCTCGGCGGCTGGGTGTGGCTCTACGCCTCGGTCGCGGCGGCCATCGGCCTCGCGGTCTACCTCACGATGCCCGAGACGAAGGGCAAGGTGCTCGACTGATGCGGCACGTGCTCGTCACCGGCGCCGGCAGCGGCATCGGCCTCGAGATCGCCCGCTCGTTCGCGCGGCTCGGCGACGCGCTCACGCTGGTCGACCTGCACGCAGCGCCCCTCGAGGAGGCCGCCGCGGCGGCCCTCGAGGCGGGCGCGGCGAGCGCGACGACGATCGCCGCCGACCTGCGCGGGCCCGACGCGGCGGAGGCCGTGGTCGCCGAGGCGTGGGCGGCGGCCCCGGTCGACGTGCTCGTCTCGAGCGCCGGCGTCTACCCCGCCACCCCGTTCCTCGAGCTCGACGCGACCACCTGGGACCTCGTGCTCGACATCAACACCAGGGCGCCCGTGCTGCTCGCGGTCGCGCTCGCGCGCCGCGCGATCGAGGCCGGGCGGCCGGCGAGCGTCGTGAGCATCTCGTCGGGCGCGGCCCTCCGCGCCCGACCGGGCGCGGCGCCCTACTCGACGTCGAAGGCGGCCCTCGAGGCGGCCACCCGGGCCGCGGCCCTCGAGCTCGGCCCGCACGGCATCCGCGTCAACGCGGTCTCGCCCGGCTTCGTCGAGGTCGGCAGCGCCGTGAACCCCGTCACCGACGAGTACGCGGCCGCGGTCGGCGACACCCCGCTCGGCCGCCGCGGCCGCCCCGACGACATCGCCAGGGCGGTCGTCTGGATCGCCGGCGACGAGGCGGCATGGATCACCGGGGAGGTGCTGCGCGTCGACGGCGGATCGTCGACCGGCGCCTGGCACCTGCCCCAGCACTGGACGGCCATCGGCCAGGAGGAGGACGCACAGGCATGACCTCGCAGTACACGATCGTCGGCGCGGGAGCGATCGGCGGCACCCTCGCGGTGCACCTGCACCACGCGGGCGCCGACGTGCGGCTCGTCGACGCCGACCCCGAGCACGTCGCAGCGGTGCGCGAGCACGGCATGCGCATCCAGCACCCCGGCGGCGAGCTCTCTGCCCGCCTGCCGATCTCGACGCCCGAGGAGGCCCCCGACGAGCTCGGCGCGGTGCTCCTCGCCGTGAAGGCGCAGGCGACCGACGCGGTCGCGGCGTGGATCGCGCCCCGGCTCGCCGCCGACGGCTGGGTCGCATCGATGCAGAACGGGCTCAACGAGGCGACCATCGCCGCGCACGTCGGGCCCGAGCGCACCGTCGCGGCGTTCGTCGACCTGTTCGCCGACGTCGTGGCGCCCGGCGTCGTCAAGGACGGCGGGATCGGCGCGATCGCGCTCGGCGACTTCGCCGGCGGGGCGAGCGAGCGCGTCGAGCGGCTCGCGCACGACCTCCGGCACTGGGGCGAGCCGATCGTCACCGCGAACGTCGAGGGCTTCCTGTGGTCGAAGCTCGGCTTCGGCGCGATGCTCGTCGCCAGCGCCCTCGCCGACGCCGACATGGGCGACCTCATCGACCGCCACCGCGCAGGCATGCACGCGCTCGTGCGCGAGGTGCTCTCGGTCGCGGTCGCCGAGGGCGTCGAGCTCGAGGGCTTCGACGCCTTCGTGCCCGGCGAGTACCTCGCCGACGAGGCGCGCGCCGACGCCGCGACCGACGGCCTCGTCGCGTGGCTCGCGACCCAGACGAAGAAGCGCTCGGGCATCTGGCGCGACATCGCCGTGCGCGGCCGCCGCACCGAGGTGCCGACCCAGTACGGGCCGGTCGTGGAGGCGGGGGCCCGCCACGGCATCCCCACGCCGCTGACCGCCTGGCTCGTCGATGCGATCGGCAGGCTCGAGACCGGCGCGATGCCCATGGACGAGGCGCACCTCGACGAGCTCGACCGGCTGGCCGCCGCATGAGCGGGCTGCGGGAGCGCGCCGAGGGCGCGCGGCGGACGCTCGTCGCCGACCTCACCGAGTACCTCGAGCAGGAGACGCCGTCCGACGACCTGGCCGCGCTCGCGGCCGGCCTCGGCTGGGTGCGCGCGTGGATCGCCGAGCGGCTCGGCCCCGCCGACGCCGAGCGCACCGTGCCCGGCGGCGCGTACGGCGACATCGCGGTGCTCGACCTCGCCGCGAGCGGCGGCGGCACGGGCACGGTCGCGATCCTCGCCCACTACGACACCGTCTGGCCGCTCGGCACGCTCGCCGGCTGGCCGGTGACGATCGACGGCGACCGCCTCACGGGCCCCGGCGCCTTCGACATGAAGGCGGGGCTCGTGCAGGCGGTGCACGCGATCCGCATCGCCCGCGACGCGGGGCTGCCGCTGCCCGCGATCCGGCTCGTGCTCAACGGCGACGAGGAGATCGGCTCGCCCGCCTCGCGGCCCGTCATCGAGGATGCCGTGGCCGGCTGCGACGCCGTGCTCGTCTTCGAGGCGAGCGCGCAGGGCGCGCTGAAGACGGCGCGGAAGGGCGTCGGCATCTTTGAGGTCACGACGCGCGGCATCGAGGGCCACGCCGGGCTCGACCCCGAGCGCGGCGTGAGCGCGATCGACGAGATGGCCCGGGCGGTGCTGGCGCTGCATGGCGCCGCCGACCTGGCCGCGGGCACGAGCGTCAACGTGGGCACGCTGCAGGGCGGCTCGCGCTCCAACGTCACGGCCGGCCTCGCGACGGCGCTCGTCGACGTGCGGGTGACCGACGAGGACGAGATGGCCAGGATCGACGAGGCGCTCTCGGCGCTCGCACCGCACCGCGAGGGCGCGCGGCTCGACGTCGCGGGCGGCTGGAACCGGCCGGTCATGCCCCGCTCCGAGGGCACCGCGCAGCTCTTCTGCCTCGCGCAGCGCGCGGCCGAGCAGGTCGGCACGACGGTCGAGGAGATCTCGGTGGGCGGCGCGAGCGACGGCAACTTCGCCGCGGCGCTCGGCCTGCCGGTGCTCGACGGACTGGGCGCCGTCGGCGACGGCGCGCACGCGCGGCACGAGTGGGTGAGCATCGACGGGATGGTCGAGCGGACCGCTGTCGCCGCGGCGCTGCTCGCGCTGCTGGGCGACCCGGCACGCTGACGCACCCTCCCCGCACGGCGACGGCCCCGCTCCATCCGGAGCGGGGCCGTCGCCGTGGCGCTCAGCGGGCGCGGACGACGAGCGTGCGCGCAGCCTTGTCGTGGATCGCCTGGCCCTCCTTGTCCCACAGCGGGAACAGGTGGTCGACGATCGTGAAGATGCTCGCGATGAGGCCGACGCCCGGGATGGCCGTGAGGAGCTGCGGCCCGCCCTGCTGCACGATCCAGCGCACGAGCGCGGCGCGGGGCGTGGGGCGCCGGTCCTCGTCGACCATCCGCACCCGGATGCCGACGAGCCGCTTGCCGGGGGTCTGGCCGGTCGCGACGTGGAAGCCGACGTTGTAGAGGAGGTGCGCGACCAGGATCGCGAGCGTGAGGCCGGTGCCGAACCCGCTGCCGGGCGCGAGCATGGCCTCCGCCTCCGCCATCGCGGTCTCGTCGCCGTCGACGGCGCGGCTCATGAGGTCGAAGTAGCCGAAGGCGCCGAGCAGCACGAGCGAGAGCACGACGAACGGCACGAGGTCGATGAGCCAGGCACCCAGGCGCGCGCTCCAGCTGGCGCGCACGCCGCCGTCGGCGGTGCGGGGCGCCCCGGCCCCGGCGTAGCCGGAGGGGCGCGGCTCGCTGCGCTCTGCCCAGGCGGGCGCCGCGGGGGCGTGCCCGGCGGCCTGGTGCTGCGGCGCCTCGCGCGTCTGCGCGAGCCACTGCCCGCCGTCCCACCATCGCTCGGTGCCGGGCAGGGCGGCGTAGGGGTCCGGGTACCACCCGGCGGGCTGCTCGCTCATGCCTCCGATCGTAGGCGGCGCGGCCGTGGCGCGCGGAGGCCGCGGCGCCGTCCCTGATCGCTGCCAGCGGACGCGCGCGCCAGCGCCCGTCGCGTAGCGTCGGGAGCGGCCGCGAGCCGCGGCCCGGACGGAGGAGCAGCATGCAGTCGTGGGATGAGGTGGCGCCCCGGTTCGCGGAGCCGACGATCGGGCACCTGGCGACGCTCGAGCCGGACGGCTCGCCCAACTCCGTGCCCGTCTGGGTGCACCGGGAGGGGCCGGACCACCTGGCGCTCTTCTCGATCGCCGGGCAGCGGAAGGACCGCAACATCGTGCGCGACCCGCGCGTCTCCATCTCGGTGACGCGCGCCGGCGACGACTACGCGCCGGCCGCCGTGCGCGGCGAGGTGGTCGAGCGCATCGAGGGCGAGCGCGCGAAGGCGATCGTCGACCGCATCTCCGAGCTCTACACCGGCGGCCCGTACACGGAGGAGGGCGACTACGTCGCCTACCTCGTGCGCCCCACGGCGTGGTGGGCGCGCGGCTACGACAGCCCCTGACGGCGGACGCGGCCCGGCCGAGGTCGTCGTCGGTCAGCGCCGCTCGACCGGCACCTCCGCCGGGCTGTCGCCCGCGATCTCGGGCAGCACCACCGCCGACGAGCCCTCCACCGCCTCCTCGACCCGCCTCCCGACGGCGAGCAGCAGCCCGACCGCGCCGAGGAGCGCGACGACGCCGAACCAGAACGGCAGGTGGATGCTCACGGCCGCGCCCACGAGGCCCGCGACGAGCGGCGCGAGACCGCCGCCGAGGAAGCGCACGAAGCTGTAGGCGGCGCTCGCCACCGGCCGCTCGACCGGCGCGACCTGCATGACCGCCTGCGTGACGAGCGTGTTGTTGAGGCCGGATGCTGCGCCCGAGATGACGATCGTCGTGATGAGCACGGCCGGCACGTCGGTCCAGGCGGCCATCACGGCGAGGTCGATCGCCATCGCCACGAACGTGCCGACGAGCACCGGCACGAGCCCGAATCGGCGCTCGAGGCGCGGCGCGACCGCCACGGCGAAGACGGCCACGAGCAGGCCCCAGCCGAAGAAGATGCCGCCGAGCGCGATCGCGTCGAGCCCCAGCACGAGCGGCGCGTACGCGAGCACGGTGAAGAACGCCCAGTTGTAGAGGAGCGCGACGAGGCTCAGCACGAGCAGGCCGCGGTGGCGGAGCGCCTTGAGCGGCTCGAGCACGCCGATCGGGCGCGGGGCCGTGCGGGTCGACGGCACGAACAGCAGCGTGCCGACGAGGCCGACGAGCATGAGCGCCGAGACGCCGAGGAACGGCCACTGCCAGCCGATCGAGCCGAGCAGGCCGCCGAGCAGCGGGCCGACGGCGATGCCGATGCCCATCGCGGCCTCGTAGATCGCGATCGCGCCCGGCACGCCGCCCGTGGCGCTGCCGACGATGACGGCGAGGCTCGTGGCGATGAAGAGGGCGTTGCCGAGCCCCCAGCCCGCGCGGAAGCCGACCATCGCGCCGATCGTCGGCGAGAGGGCCGCGAGCGCCGCGAAGGCGACGATGATGACGAGGCCGAGCACGAGCGTGCGCCGGCCTCCGATCCGGCTCGACACCCATCCGGTGATGAGCATCGCGACCGCCGTGACGAGCAGGTAGCTCGTGAAGAGCAGCTCGACCTCGGCGTGGGAGGCGTGCATCTGCTCGCCGATCGCGGGGAGGATCGGGTCGACGAAGCCGATGCCCATGAACGAGATGACGCAGGCGAAGGCGACCGCCCAGACCGCGCGGGGCTGCTGGACCCGGCCGCGGGGGCTGTCGGATGCGGATGCTGTCTCGGATGCGGATGCGCGGGCGCGCGCGGGTGCGGGTGCGTTCGGCACGGATGCCATGGGACTCCTCGTCTCGGCCGCGCGTCAGCGCGGCGGGTGGACGGCGTCGGCGGCGTCCGCGAGCCGCTCGAGCGCGGGGAGCGCCCGGGCGATCGCGCCGGCGTCGTCGGCGTCGAGGGTGGTGAGCACGGCGGCGATGGTCGCCGCGCGGGCGGCGATGCGCTCGCCCGAGAGGGCGCGGCCCGCCGCGGTGATGGTGATGCGCGTGGCGCGGCCGTCGACGGGGTCGGGCGCGCGCTCGACGAGGCCGTCGGCCTCGAGCGCCTGCACGATCTGCGTCATGGCCGGCTGGCTCACGCGCTCGCCCGCCGCGAGCGCGCCGAGGCGCTGCGGGCCCCGCTCGACGAGCGTGTAGAGCGTCGAGGCACGGGCGGGGCTGAGCGCACCGGGCAGCTCGGTGCGCCGGTGCATCCGCACGATGCGGTCGATCGCAGTGCCGAGGCGAGCGGTGTCGACCGTGGTCGGCGCTGCGGCCCCCGCCGCCTCGTCCCGCTCGTCATGCATGCACCAATCATATAAGCGTCTTATGCATCTGTCCAGCGCCGTCCCCCGGCCGCCGCGTTGGACGCAGGCCCCCTCGTGGTGAAGACTGTGCCGGTGACCGAACTCGCGATCCTCGTGATCGTCGTCCTCGTGGCCCTCGCCTTCGACTTCACGAACGGCTTCCACGACACGGCGAACGCCATGGCACCCTCCGTGGCCACCGGGGCGCTGAAGCCCAAGGCGGCGGTGGCCCTGTCGGCCTCCCTCAACCTCGTCGGCGCGTTCCTGTCGATCGAGGTGGCCCGCACCGTCGGATCCGGCATCGTCGACCTCACGGGCGTCGACGGCGAGAGCCTCATGCTCATCGTGCTCTGCGGCCTCACGGGCGCGATCATCTGGAACGTGCTCACGTGGCTGTTCGGCCTCCCGAGCTCGTCGAGCCACGCGCTCTTCGGCGGCCTCATCGGCGCGACGATCGCCGCGCTCGGCATCACGGGCGTCCTGTGGGGCGGCGTCGCGCAGAAGATCCTCATCCCGGCGCTGCTCGCGCCCGTCATCGCCGGGCTCGTCGCGTTCACCGGCACGTGGCTCGTGCACCGCGCCACCCGGCGCATCAGCGAGCGCTCGGAGCGCAAGGACTTCCGCTGGGGGCAGATCGGCGCCGCGTCGCTCATGTCGCTCGCGCACGGCACGAACGACGCGCAGAAGACGATGGGCGTCATCTTCCTCGCGCTCGTCGCGCACGGCACGCTCGACCCGGAGGCCGACATGCCGCTCTGGGTGCGCGTGGTCTGCGCCGTGGCGATCGCCGCCGGCACCTACATGGGCGGCTGGCGCGTCATCCGCACGCTCGGCAAGGGCATCGTCGACATCTCGCCCCGGCAGGGCATGTCGGCCGACTTCTCGAGCGCCTCGATCATCCTCACCTCGAGCCACCTCGGGCTGCCGCTGTCGACGACGCACGTCGCCTCCGGCTCGGTCATCGGCTCCGGCATGGCGCGCACCGACGCGAAGGTGCGCTGGTCGGTGGCGCGCCGGATGCTCGTCGCGTGGCTCATCACGCTGCCCGCGGCCGGCGCGGTCGGCGCCGCCTGCTTCCTGCTCGCCGGCCTGTTCGGCCACCTGTGGGGCTCGATCGTCGTCACCGCGATCCTCATCGCGGCGTGCGCGGCGATGTGGCTGCGCTCGCGCGCGAGCCACGTCGGCCACCACAACGTCGCCGACGAGTGGGAGCAGCCGAAGAAGGAGCGCAAGCGCGAGATCGACCGCGAGCTGAGCGCCGTCGCGTCGGGCATCGCGCCCGTCTCGCGGCCCCGCAAGCGCAAGAAGCGCAAGGATCGCGGAGGGGACCGCTGATGGGCTTCGACCTCGGGGCGCTCGGCGTCGCCATCGTCTCGGTGCTCACCGTCGGGCTGCTGCTCGGCGCCGGCATCCCGCTCGTCTACGCGCTCGGCATCCGCTCGATCGAGAGCGAGCGGCCCGGCTCGACCGCCGTCGGCCGCGCACTGCTGGCGCTGTGCGTCGTGCTCGCGCTCGCCGGCATCGTCGTCATCGTCTTCGGCAAGCAGCTCTTCGGCATCTGAGGCCGCGCGGGGCGCGCCGCCCGGCCTGCCGCACTGCGCCGACCTCCGCACTGCGCCGACCTCCGCCTCCGGCTCCTCCGTTCGTGGACCCGATGCTGACTCGTGGACCCGAACGATCGGGTCCACGGCGCAGGACCGGGTCCAGCAGCGCTCCGGCGCGAGGCGGGCGGGCTCAGCCGGCGTCGATGTCGCCCTGCACGCGCCGGTAGGCCGGGTCGCGCAGCCGTCGCACCCAGTCGTACTGCTCGGTGCCCGGCAGCGGGTGGCGGCCGGCGTCGAAGCGCAGCAGCGCGTCGCGCGGGCCCGGCGCCCGGCGGAGCGTCAGCTCGCCGATGCGGTGCCAGTCGCCGCGCGGGCGCGCCGCGAGGACGGCGAGCCGCCACGGCTGCCGCTCGAGCCGCCGGGCGAGCGCATCCGGCTCGGCGGGGAGGTCGTCGGGCGCGATCGTGCGCGCGGCGAGCAGCACCGGCCCGGTGGGCGTCCGGTACGGCAGGAGCGAGCCCAGCAGCGCCTTCGACGGCGAGCCGTGCGGCACGAGCCCGAACCGCCACGGCCATCCGACGCCCGTCGACGCGAGCTCGAGGTCGGCGGGGCGGCCGCCGCCGTCGAGCCGCACCGCGAGGCCGATCACGTCCGGCAGCGGCGCGGGCACGCCCGCCGAGCGGGAGGCGCGCGCGAGCACCGGCACCGCGTCCGCCGGCTCGTCGAGCCACGGCACGCCCGTCGCGAGGTCGCTGCCGGAGCGCGTCAGCGAGCCGTGCAGCACCACGCCGTGCGGGTGGATGGGATGCGGGCGACGCACGGCCGCGAGCGCCGCGAACCCGGCGCCGAGCGCCCAGCCGATCGCGCGGGCGACCCCCGATCCGGGGCCAGCGCCTGCCGTCCCCCCGGTCGTCGCCCTGGCCGTCCCGCTGCTGCGCCGCTCCCTCGTGTCCCCCATGCGGCGACCCTAGGGGCGCGGTCGGTGCGCGCCGTCCGAGCCCGCTGGACGCGGCCTCCGCGCCCGCACGATCGAGGACCCCTCCGCGCATCCGGGACCCGCTCGTGCGGGTCCTCGATGCGCGGAGGGGTCCCGGATCCGAGGGGCGCCCGCGCGCTCAGCCCTGCGGCGTCACCGCCGGCAGGTCGGTCGCGCCCTCGCGGCCGAGCCGCGAGTGGCGGCGGCCGTAGAGCAGGTAGATGACGATGCCGATCGCGAGCCAGGCGAGGAACCGCACCCACGTGAGCGTCGTGAGGTTGAGCATGAGCCAGAGGCAGAGCCCGGCCGAGAGGATCGGCAGCACGGGCGACCACGGCACGCGGAAGCCGCGCGGCAGATCGGGGCGCGTGCGGCGCAGCACGACCACGGCGATGCTCACGAGCACGAACGCCGAGAGCGTGCCGATGTTGATCATCTCCTCGAGCAGCCCCACCTCGAAGAACGCCGCGACGACGGCGACGACGGCGCCGCCGATGAGCTGGATCCGCACGGGCGTCTTGCGCGCCGAGGTCTTCGACAGCCAGCGCGGCAGGAGGCCGTCGCGCGAGAGCGCGAACACGATGCGCGAGAGGCCGAGCAGCAGCACCATGATCACGGTCGTGAGACCGGCGAGCGCGCCGAGCGAGATGACGGCGGAGGCCCAGTCCTGGCCGACGAGGCGGAAGGCCGTCGCGAGCGACGGCTCCTCCTCGGCCGCGAGGTCGCGGTACGAGACCATGCCGGTCATGACGATCGAGACGAGCACGTAGAGCAGCGAGACGATGCCGAGGCCCAGGAAGATGCCCTTCGGCAGGGTGCGCTGCGGTTCCTTGACCTCCTCGGCGCTCGTCGCGACGACGTCGAAGCCGATGAAGGCGAAGAAGACGAGCGAGGCCGCGGCGAGCAGGCCGAAGACGCCGTACTGCGCGGGGGCCGCGCCCGTCATCCAGGAGAAGAGGGACTGCGTCCACGCATCCGTCGCGCCGCCCTCGGTGGGCACCGCCTCGGGGATGAAGGGCGTGAAGTTCGCCGCCTGCACGAAGAAGAGGCCGACGACGATGACGAACAGCACGATCAGCACCTTGATCACCGTGAAGACGGCGCCGACGCGCGCGGTGAGCTGCGTGCCCGCCACGAGCAGCGCGGTGAAGACGGCGACGATGAGGAACGCCGGCCAGCTGATGGTGAGGCCCGCGAGCTCGATCGTCGGCGCGAACGGCAGCCCGAAGGCCAGCAGCGCCTCGCCGAGGTAGACGCCCCAGTACTTCGCGAGCACGGCGGCGGCGGTGAACATCTCGAGGATGAGGTCCCACGCGATGATCCAGGCGAGCAGCTCGCCCATGGTCGCATAGGTGAACGTGTAGGCGGAGCCGGCGACGGGCACCGTGGAGGCGAACTCGGCGTAGCACATGATCGCCAGTCCGCACGTGACGGCGGCGAGGATGAACGAGACGATGACGCTGGGGCCGGCGAAGTTCGCGGCGGCCTGCGCGCCGACCGAGAAGATGCCGGCGCCGACGGCGACGGCGATGCCCATGAGCGCCAGGTCCCAGGTGCCGAGGGAGCGCTTGAGGCTCCGCTCCGCGTCGTCCGCATCGCGGATGGATGCCTCCACCGACTTCACGCGCCAGTCCATCGCGCCCCTCCTCGTGGGTCCTCGAACGGCCAGGGCGGGCCGCCCGACGGACCATCCTGGCACCGCGTGGATGCCGCGCGGGACCCCCGACCTGCGGCCGCGGCGGCGCTCAGCCGGGCTGCATCGCCTGCGCGAGCATGACGAGGATGCCGCTCGGCCCGCGCAGGTAGGTGAGGCGGTACACGCCCTGGTAGTCGGCGACGCCGCGGAGCGGCGCGCAGCCGTGGCGCGCGGCGAGCGCGAGCGAGGCGTCGATGTCGTCGACCTGCAGCGCCACCCGGTGCATGCCGATCTCGTTCGGGAGCGTCGGCTCGGTCTCGATCGCGTCGGGGTGCAGCTGCTCGAACAGCTCGATGCGCCCCTGGCCGCCGGGCGCCTCGAGCATGGCGATGCGGGCGTGGTTGCCGTCGAGCCCGACCGCGGTGTCGGCCCACTCCCCCGACACCTCGTCGCGGCCGAGCAGCTCGAGGCCCAGGTCGGTGAAGAAGGCGATGGCGGCCTCGAGGTCGCGCACCGCGATGCCGACGTTGTCGATCCGGGTGGTCATGCGCGCACGCTACCGACGCGACGTGCGGGCCACCAGGGCGGCGCCGGACCAGCACGGGCGGCGCGGCGTAGCGTGGGGCCATGAGCAACGACGAGGCGACGATCGTCGAGGACAGCGAGCTGGCTTGCGTCGAGGAGGCGCTCGAGGCGGGCGTCGAGCTGCTGCTGCCCCGCGACGTGCCGCTCGGCGGCCCGCGGGCGATGCCCGTGCAGCGCGTGCTGCCGAACAAGCACCGCCACTTCGTGGGCGCCTGGTGCTTCGCCGACGCGTTCGGCCCGACCGACCTCGGCGGCGGGCCGGGCATGGACGTGCCCCCGCATCCGCACACCGGCCTGCAGACGTGGTCGTGGCTCGTCGACGGCGCGATCGAGCACCGCGACTCGGCCGGCGGCCGGCACACGGTGCGCCCGGGCGGCCTCAACCTCATGACCGCCGGACGCGGCATCGCGCACAGCGAGTACTCGACGCCCGAGACGCGCGTGCTGCACGGCGTGCAGCTGTGGACGGTGCTGCCGCGGGGCGAGCGCGAGCGGGAGCCCTCGTTCGAGGGGCACGACGCGCTGCCGGAGGTCGAGCTCGCGCCGGGCGCGCGCGCGAGCGTGTTCGTGGGCTCGCACGCGGGCGTCACGGCCGCGGTGCCGTCGTTCACGCCGCTGCTCGGCGTCGAGCTGCGGATCGCGGCCGGTGCCGAGGCGCCGCTCGCGCTCGCGCCGGCCTTCGAGCACGGGGTGCTCGCGCTCACCGACGGCGTGCTCGTCGACGACGTGCCCGTGCCCCGCGGCGCGATGGCCTACCTCGACCCGGGCCGCGAGCACGCGGTCGTCACCGGCGCGGCCGTCAGCGGCGAGGCCGACGCGGTCGCGATCCTCCTGGGCGGCGAGCCCTTCGAGGAGGAGATCGTCATGTTCTGGAACTTCGTCGGCACCGACCACGCGACGGTCGCCGAGGCGCGCGAGACGTGGATGCGCGAGCGCGAGGCGGCGGAGGGCGAGCGCGGGCGCTTCGGCACGGTCGTGGACGACGCGAGCGGCTCGCTGCCGAGCCCGCGCATCCCCGACGTCGAGCTGCTGCCGCGCGGCCGCGCGAAGCGGCGCGACCGGTAGCGGCCGGGGCTTCGGCCGCTGGCCCGAGGACGCCTAGGCGGGTTCGGACCCGGCGGCCCGCGGCCGCCCGAGCACGAGCCAGCTCGCGGTCGCGCCGACGGCGGCGGTGAGCAGCCACAGCGGCGCATCGTGGAGCAGCCCGCCGCTGAGGTCGCCGAGGTCGGCGAGCGCCCAGCCCATGACGCCGTGCGCCGCGACGCGGCCGAAGAGGATGAGCGTCGCGGCGCCCAGCATGATGCCGAGCGCGGTCGCCGAGCGCGTGCCGGAGGCCCAGAGGCCTGCCGCCAGCAGCACGGAGCCCACGGCCCAGGCGACGGCGAGCGCGGCGACGAGCGGCACCGCGTGCCCCTCGCCGGCTCGCTCGAGCGCGAGGTGGACCTGCTCGAGCGGCAGCCCGGGCACGAGGCCGAGCGGCACGAGCACGATCCCGTCGGTCGCGACGACGCCGGCCGCTGCCAGCGCGACCGCGAGGCCGAGGAGCGCGCCACGCGGCTCGCGCCGGGTCGCGCGAGCGCGGAGGCCCGCCACGAGCACGCAGCCGGCGACGGCGACGAAGACGAACGGCAGCATCTGCTGGATGCCGCCGCCGACGAACGCGAGCATCCCGGCGAGCGGCGCCGTCAGCAGACCCAGGGCGACCAGCACCGAGCCGCCGAGCCAGTCGCCGAGGCGGCGCGGCTCGGCGCGCACGAGGAGGACAGCCTGCGCGGCGCCGACGACGAGCATCCACAGCGCGGCGAGCGCCGTCGCGAGCGCGACGAGCAGCATCGGTCCGCCGCCGGCCCCCAGCGCGGCGAGGGCGGCCGCGTGCGCGCCGACCAGGCCCGCGACGAGCCAGGCTCGGGCGCTGCGAGCGCGGTCCGCCTGCATGGAGGCGAGCGCGCGCGGATCCTCGGGCGCCGCAAGCGGACGCAGACGATCGAGGAGCCGCGCCATGCTCGGTCCCTACGCCGGGTCCGCGGCGGGTGCCTCGGGGAGGTCCCGGTCGCGGGGACGGCCGAGCAGCAGCCAGCTGGCCGCGGCGGCGAGCGCCGTCGTGAGCAGCCACAGCGGCGCGTCGGCGATCGACATGCCGCCCGAGTAGCCGACGTCGCCGATGCTCATGCCGAGGCCGAACTCGGCGACCGGCCGCGCGACCAGGACGGCGGCGCCGGCGGCGAGCATCCAGCCGAGCGCGGCCCCGTCCTCGACCCCGGCCATCCAGAGCCCGACGGCCAGCAGCGCGGAGGCGACCATCCAGGCGGCCGAGACGTTCACGATCCAGGCGATGCCATGGTCCTCGCCCGATGCCGCGAGCAGGGCGTAGGCCTCGCCGAGCGGGAGGTCGGGCATGAGCGTGGTCGGCATCAGGACCAGCCCATCGATCGCGACGAGCGCGGTGGCCGCGAGCACCGCCGCGAGCCCGAGCAGCGTCGCGCCCGGGGCTCCGCGCAGCCCCGGTCGGCGGACGCCGCGGACGATGAGCGCGATGGCGACCGCCGCCATCGCCAGCGGCAGCATGACGATCGGGATGCCGAGAAAGATGAGCAGCAGGCCGCTGAGCGGCGCGGCCGCGAGGCCGAGCGCGACGAGGATGCCGATGCTCAGCTGCGCGCCGCGCCGGCTCGGCTCGGCCCGCACGAGCAGCACCGACTGCGCGATGCCCATGCCGAGCAGCGCGACCGCGAGCAGCGCGACGCCGATCGCGATCGGCAGCGTCGGCCGGTCGAGCGCGCCGAAGAGCGCCGAGGACGCCGCATGCGCGCCGACGACGCCGGCGAGCAGCCAGGCACGGGAGCTGCGCGCCCGGTCGGCCTGCATCGCGGCGAGGGCGTCCGCATCCTCCGGCGTCGGGAGGGGGCGGAGGCGGTCGAGCAGCGCGGACATGCTCGGACGCTAGGGGATGCGGCTGAGAACCGGGCGGCGGGTCTCGAGACGGCAGCGCCCTGCGGGCGGCGCGGCCTCCTCGACCAGCGGAAGGACGGCGGGGGCGCCTACCCCTTCGCGGCCTTCGCGGCCGCCTTCGCCGCCTGCTTGGCCTTCCGCACCTCGGCGAGCGAGTCGGCGTCGACGATGTCGGCCACCGAGCGCTTCGCGCCCTCCTCGCCGTACGCGCCCGCGGCCTCCCGCCAGCCGGCGCCCTCGAAGCCGCACTGCTTGCCGAGCAGGGCGAGGAAGATGCGCGCCTTCTGCTCGCCGAAGCCCGGCAGCGCCTGCAGCCGCCGCAGCGCCTCCGGCCCGTCGGGCGAGCCCTGGCGCCAGATCGCCGCGGTGTCGCCGCCCCAGTCGTCCACGATCGCCTGCGCGAGCTGCTGCACGCGCTTCGCCATCGATCCCGGGAAGCGGTGCACCGCGGGCTTCTCGGCCATGACGGCCTGGAACGCGTCCGGATCCATCCCGGCGACCTCGGCCGGCTCGAGCCGCCCGATCCGGTCGCGCAGCTTGGCGGGGCCGGCGAACGCGGCCTCCATGGTGATCTGCTGGTCGAGGAGCATGCCCGTGAGCAGGGCGAAGTCGTCCTCCGACAGCAGCGCGTCGGCCGCGGGATCCCCCGAGAGGTGCAGTGCTCGCGTCATGGCCCCAGCCTGGCACGTCGGCCCGCGACCGGCACCACGTGAACGAACCGCCTCCCCGGGTGGTCACGACACCCGGGGAGGCGGCTCTGGGTCGAGGGGACCCGGGGGCCCGGCCCCTCTGGCCTGTGTCCAGTGAAGCATCCCGTAACAGCGTCCGCAATCCCGGAACCGCATGATCGGCGCACCTTCCTCCATGCATCCTCCGAGCATGGCGCTGGGACGATGGAGGCATGCAGACCAAGCGCTCCAACCCGTGGGGCTGGTGGGCGTTCTGGATCGGCCTCCTCGGCCTGATCCTCATGCCCATCCCGCTCTTCGTCGGCCTGATCCTCGGCGGCGGCCTCGCCGCGGTCGCGGCGATCCTCGCCGTCATCGCGCTCTTCAAGTCGCGCCACGCGGGCGGCCGCGGCATCGCCCCCGCCGTCGTCGCGGGCGTCTTCGTGCTCCTCACCTACGGCGGCATCTCGATCGGCGGCGGCGTCATCTGGTGATGCCCCGCACGGCGCCCCGCAGCGGGTGGCGCCCAGCGCGCGTCGACCGGCGCGGTGCCAGACTCGGCGCATGACGAGCCAGCCGGCGACCACCCTGCTCATCCTCGGCGCCTCGGGCGACCTCACCCGGCGCCTCCTGCTGCCGGGCATCGGCACGCTCCTCGCCTCGCAGCCCGAGCGGCGCCTGCAGGTGGTGGGCGCCGACCTCCGCGAGCTCGACGCCGACGACTGGCACGGCCGCGTGCGCGACGCGCTCGCCGAGGGCGGCGCCGGAGCGCCGGCGGCCGACGCCGTGCTCGCGACCACGCGCTACGCGGCAGGCGACGCGACCGACGACGAGGCGCTCCGTGCGCTGCTCGCGAGCATCCCGTGCGACCGGCTCGTCATCTACTTCGCCCTCCCCCCGCACGTCACCGAGCTCGTCTGCGCGGCCCTGGAGCGGATCGGGGTGCCCGGCGGCACGATCCTCGCGATCGAGAAGCCCTTCGGCGACAGCCTCGCCACCGCCCGCGAGCTCAACGCGCTCGTCACCCGGATCGTGCCCGAGGAGCGGGTCTTCCGCATCGACCACATGCTCGGCCTCCACACCGTGCTCAACCTCATCGGCCTCCGCTTCGCCAACCGGCTCATGGAGCCGGTGTGGGACCGCGACGGCATCGAGCGCGTCGAGGTGCTCTACGACGAGACCGTCACGCTCGAGGACCGCGCGGGCTACTACGACCGCAACGGGGCGCTGCGCGACATGATCCAGTCGCACCTGCTGCAGATCATGGCGATGCTCGCGATGGAGCCCATCGCCTCGGTCGGCGAGCGCGACCTGCGCGACGCGGTCGGCCAGGTGCTGCGCGCCGCGCGCGTCGTCGACCCGGTGCGCGACTCCCGCCGGGGGCGCTACGCCGCGGGCGACATCGACGGCCGCGCCGTGCCCGACTACACCGCCGAGCAGGGCGTCGACCCGGCGCGCGGCACCGAGACGATCGCCGAGATCGAGGTGGCGATCGACAACCAGCGCTGGGCGGGCGTGCCCTTCGTGCTGCGCTCGGGCAAGTCGCTCGGCGAGGTGCGCAAGCGCGCCGTGATCCACTGGCGCGCCCCCGCGCACGTGCCGAGCGGGATGCACGGCCGCGACACCCCCGACAAGCTCGTCATCGACTTCAAGCCCGACGGCTTCGAGCTGCACCTCACCACGAACGGCAAGGGCGACCCGTTCACGCTCGAGCAGACGGTGCTGCGGGGCGAGCTCGGCGGCGCGCACCTGCTCCCCTACGGCGAGGTGCTCGCGTCGATCCTCGACGGCGACCCGCGGCTCGCGGTCCGCGGCGACGCGGCCGAGGAGTGCTGGCGCATCGTCGAGCCGGTGCTCGAGGCGTGGCGCCGCGACGACGTGCCGATGGCGTCCTACCCGGCGGGCTCGACGGGCCCGGAGGGCTGGGCGACGAGCTGAGGTCGCAAACCGCGCCGCGCGCGCCTCGATGAGGTCCCGGAGGCCGCCTCCGCCTGGGCGCGGCGGCGGCGGTAAGGGTATCCTTACCTGGTGCGCCGACCCCCTGCCGAGAGCCCCGCTCCCGTGGACGGCGCCCGCTTCGACGCCGACGGCGACCCGACGCGCGAGGAGTCGCTCTCGCGCCTGCTCGGCGGCGGGAGGACGGCGCTCGAGGCGTCGATCCCGCCGATCGCGTTCCTCGCGGCGTGGCTCGCGAGCGGCGGCGCGCTCTCCGTCGCGGTCGGGTGGTCGATCGCCGCGAGCGCCGCGCTCGTCGTCGTCGCGCTCGTGCAGCGGCGGCGCCCGCGCGCAGCCCTCATCGGGATGCTCGCGACCGCCGTGGCGGCGATGGTCGCCTACTACACGGGCGACGCGCGCGACTTCTTCCTCATCCAGCTGCTCTCGAACGCGGCGAGCGCGCTCGCCTGGGCGATCTCGATCCTCGTGCGGTGGCCGCTGCTCGGCGTCATCGTCGGCGGCCTCATCGGCACGCGCACGCGCTGGCGGCGCGACCCGGCGCTCCTGCGCGCCTACGCCCGCGCCTCTTGGATCTGGGTGCTGCAGTACGTCGTGCGGGTCGTCGTCTTCACGGCGCTGTGGTGGCTCGACGAGCCGACCTGGCTCGCCGTCATGCGCGCGGCGCTCACCTATCCGCTCGTCATCGCCTGCGTGGCGGCCTCGGGATGGGTGCTCTTCGCCGCGATCCCGAAGGGCCACCCGGGCGTCCGCAAGCCGCAGGCGCCCGAGGAGGGCCGCGCGGCCCACCCGTCCGCCGCACCCGACACGCCCGCGGATCCAGCCTGATCCGTTGACCCGGCCCTGAGCCGGGCGTAGGGTCGCAGCCAAGCCAAGCGGTGCGGACCGACCAGGCGCCTTCACCAGCACTTGCGACTCGAAGCAAGCGTCTCTGAGCCAGTCCGCACCGCTTCTCACGTCCGCGGGAGGTGCGCGGTGCACGAGCTGCCGGTCGAACCGGGCGTCGTCGAGCGCGTCGCCAGCGCCATGGCGACCGTGCCGCGCCCGGGGTTCCTGCCACCCTCCGTCCGCCACCTCGCCGGCGCCGACCTGCCTGTCGGGATCGGCTGGGACGCGACCTGCTCGCAGCCGTCGACGGTCGCGCGCATGCTCGTGCTGCTCGACGCCCGCGCCGGGCACCGCGTGCTCGACGTCGGCTCCGGCAGCGGCTGGACCACGGCCATCCTCGCGACCCTCGGCGCCGCGGTGACGGGCGTCGAGCTCGTGCCGCAGCTCGTGGAGATGGGTAGGGCGCACCTGCGCGACGCGGGCGTCGACGCGGCGATCGAGCAGGCCGCGCCGGGCGTGCTCGGCCTGCCCTCGCTCGCGCCCTTCGACCGCATCCTCGTCTCGGCCGACCTCGGCCGCATGCCCGACGCCCTCGTCGACCAGCTCGCGCCCGGCGGCCGGCTCGTCGCGCCGGTCGCGGGCTCGATGGTGGTCGTCGACGTCGTCGACGGGTCGCCCGAGGTGCGCATCGACGGCACCGGCTACGCCTTCGTGCCGCTCCGCGACTGACCGCGCCGGCGGCCGCCGCCCCGCCGCCCCGCTCCGCCCTGCCCCCAGCGCCGCGGCGTAGGGTTGCCCGCACGGGCACACGGACAGGCACGGGCAGGCACGAGCAGGCACGAGGGGGCGGCGCGGTGACGGACGAGCGGATGCGCGAGGACGAGGGCCGGATCGGCGACGCGGAGCTCGCCCAGCGCCTCGAGCGCACGCGCGACCGGATGCGGCACGCGGGCCTCGACGGCCTCGTCGTCGTGGATCCCGCGAACCTCCACTACCTCACCGGCTACGACGCATGGTCGTTCTACATGCCGCAGCTGCTGTTCGTGCCGCTCGAGGGCGAGCCGCTGCTCATCATGCGGCAGATGGACGCGGGCGGCGCGCACCGCACCGCGCGCACGCCGCGCGAGCGCATCCTCGGCTACCCCGAGGCCCTCGTGCACCGCCGCGACGTGCACCCCTTCGACTGGGCCGCGGAGCAGCTGCACGCGCACGGCTTCGGCGGCCGCGGGCGCATCGGCTACGAGGCGGAGGCGCACTTCCTGTCGGTGCGCTCGTTCCACGCGCTCGAGCGCGGCCTGCCCGAGTGGACGCTCGTCGACTGCCGCGACCTCGTCAACTGGGTGCGGCTCGTGAAGAGCCCCGCGGAGCTCGTGCTGCTGCGCCGCGCGGGCCTCGTCGCGAGCGCCGCGATGCGCGCGGGCATCGACGCCGTCGCCGCGGGCGCGCGGCAGAACGACGTCGCCGCGGCGATCCAGCACGCGCAGGCCACGGGCGTCGAGGGCGCCGACGGCGACTACCCGGCGATCGTGCCGATGCTGCCCACGGGCGAGTCGGCCGACACCCCGCACATGACCTGGAGCGCGCGCCGGCTCGGCGCCGGCGAGGCCGTCTCGATCGAGCTGGCCGGCGCGCACCGCCGCTACCACGCGCCGCTCGCGCGCACGATCTCGCTCGGCGTGCCCGACGACCGCCTCCGGGAGCTCGCCGACATCACCGCCGAGGGCCTCCAGCTCGTGCTCGACGGCCTGCGGCCCGGCCGCGCCGTGGCCGAGGTGCACGCGCTGTGGCGCGACCACATCGCCGCCCACGGCATCGAGAAGCCGAGCCGACTCGGGTACTCGATCGGCATCGGCTACCCGCCCGACTGGGGCGAGCGCACCGTCTCGATCCGCGGCGACGACGAGACCGTGCTCGAGCCCGGCATGGCCTTCCACGTCATCGCCGGCATGTGGATGTCGGGCTACGGCTGCGAGCTGAGCGAATCGGTCGCGCTCCACGACGGCGGCGTCGAGGTGCTCACCGACGCGCCGCGCGAGCTCATCGTGCGGGAGGGCGCGTGAGCGCCGGCGCGGCGTCCGGCCAGGCGGCGGCCGTCGAGGCGGCGCTCGCCCTCGTCGACGGCGCGACGATCGTCGCCGACGCCTCCGCGCTCATCCTCGCCGCGAGCGAGAACCCCGGCGGCACCGAGCTGGCGGCGGTCCGGATGCTCGAGACGATCGCCTCGCGCCTCGGCGGCCGCAGCCGCCGGCAGCTCGTCGCGCCCGGCCGCCCCAACCTCTCGGTGCGCTTCGGGCCCGATCCGAGCGCGGAGGCGCCCGGCGTGCTCGTGCTCGGCCACAGCGACGTCGTGCCCGCGGGCGATGGCTGGCACGCCGACCCCTTCAGCCCGCGCGTCGCCGACGGCTGGCTCACGGGCCGCGGCGCCACCGACATGAAGGGCGGCCTGGCCGCCGCGCTGCAGGCGCTCGCCGCCGTGCACCGCGCGCGCCCCGAGCTGCCGCTCGAGCTGCTCGTCACGGTCGACGAGGAGGACCTCGCCACCGGCGTGCAGGCGCACCTGGGTGAGCCGCCCTCCCACTACCGGGCCTGCATCGTCGCCGAGCCGACCGACCTCGCCGTCGTCATCGCCTGCCGCGGCGCCGCGAACCTGCAGGTCGACGTCGCAGGCCGCGCAGCGCACGCCGGACGGCCCGAGGACGGCGCGAGCGCCATCACCACCGCCGCGCGCATCGCGACCTGGATCGCCGACGACCACGCGCGGCTCCGCGCCGGCGCCTTCGGCCTGCTCGGCTCCGCCACCTGGAGCGTCGGCCGCATCGAGGGCGGCCACGGCACCTCGATCGTGCCCGACCGCTGCACGCTGCTCGTCGACCGGCGGCTCATGCCGGGCGAGACGGGCGCGGAGGCGCTCGCCCAGCTCGAGGCCGGCATCGCCGACGCGCTCGGCGACGGCGGCTGCACCGCGAGCGCCGCGCTCCTCATGGAGATGCCCGGCTTCGAGACCGCGCCCGGGCATCCGCTCGTGGCCGCCGCGGTCGACGCGCTCGCCGCGGAGGGCCGCGAGGCGCCCGTCGAGGCGTGGACCGCGGCGTGCGAGGGCGGCTTCATCGCCCGCCACCACGGCTGCCCGACGGTCATCCTCGGCCCGGGCGACATCACCGGCCAGGCCCACCAGCCCGACGAGCGCGTGCGCATCGACGACCTCGAGGCCGCCGCGCGCGCCTACGTCCGCATGGCCCTCGCCCTCCACGACGCCGGCTGAGCCGCACGCCACACCGACCCCATCCCGCATCCCTGCACGACGCACGACCCCGACACCGGAAGGTACGGCCATGACCGAGCAGCACGCCCCCGCAGCCCCCGACGGGGGCCTCCCGCCCATCACCCGCGAGCACGACCTCTCGCCCATCCAGCGCAAGACCGTGAAGAAGTCCGTCATGGGCGCGATGGCCGGCAACGCCATCGAGTGGTTCGACTACGGCATCTACGGCTACCTGGCCGTGCACCTCTCGAACCAGATCTTCGGCGGCACCGAGGACGCCATCCTCTGGACGCTCTTCGGCTTCGCGATCTCGTTCCTCGTGCGCCCCCTCGGCGGCGCGATCCTCGGCCCGCTCGGCGACCGCATCGGGCGCCAGAAGGTGCTCGTCTTCACCATCCTGATGATCTCGCTCGCCACCGCGGCGATCGGCCTCATCCCCACCTACGAGCAGGCGGGCTGGCTCGCGCCGGCGCTGCTGTTCCTGCTGCGCATCATCCAGGGCTTCTCTGCCGGCGGCGAGTACGCCGGCGCCGCGGTCTACATGGCCGAGCACGCGCCCGACGACCGCCGCGGCTTCTGGGGCTCGTTCCTCGAGTTCGGCACCCTGCTCGGCTTCTCGGCCGCAGCGATCCTCGTCACCGCGATGGAGACGATCCTGGGCCCGGATGCGATGGAGGCCGGCTGGTGGCGCCTGCCGTTCCTGCTCACCCTGCCGCTCGGCCTCGTCGCCCTCGCGATGCGCGCCCGCCTCCACGACCCGGAGACCTTCACCGAGGCGAAGCAGCAGGACACCCGCACGAGCGCCTGGCAGACGCTGCGCGACCTCGTCACCCAGCAGCCGAAGCAGCTGCTGAAGATCATGGGCATCACGATCCTCATCAACACGGCCTTCTACCTCGTGCTGACCTACATGCCCACGTTCCTCACCACCTCGCTCGACATGGATGCGACGCAGGCGGGCCTCATGCTCGTCGGCGTCCAGCTCGTGATGATGGCGGTGATCGTGCCGCTCGGCGCGCTCACCGACCGGATCGGCAGGCGGCCGCTGCTGCTCACCGCGGCCATCGGCTTCACGCTGTTCTCGGTGCCCGCGATCATGCTGCTCAACACGGGCGTCGTCGCGCTGCAGGTGCTGGGTCTCGCGATCTTCGGCCTGTTCCTCGTCATGCTGCTGTGCAACATCTCGGCCTCGCTGCCGGCGCTGTTCCCCACGACCGTCCGCTACGCGGGCTTCGCGCTCGGCTACAACGTCGCCACGTCGCTGCTCGGCGGGCCCGCGGGCCTCATCAACGAGGCGCTCATCGACAGCACGGGCTCGACGCTGGTGCCGGGCTTCTACATGACGGTCGCCGGCATCATCGGCCTCGTCGCGATCCTCACCTTCAACGAGACGGCCGGCCGGAGCCTCCGCGGCGACCGCGTGCCGGGCGACGACGACCGCGACCGGATCGCCGTGGGCGAGACGCTCATCGGGAAGGTCACCAAGGAGCGGTGAGCGCCGAGGAGTCCGGGCCGGGCGGTCAGGCGGTGCGCGCGGTGCGCGTCCCCTGACCGTCCGATCCGAATGCGGCCCACCTTGTCCCCCACCTGCGTACGTTGGGGGACATGCGAGCACTCACCTGGCAGGGCAAGCGGAACGTCACGATCGAGGAGGTCCCGGATCCTCGCATCCAGGAGCCGACCGACGCGATCGTCCGGATCACGTCGACCGCGATCTGCGGCTCCGACCTCCACCTGTACGAGCTCTTCGCGCCGTTCCTCGCGAAGGGCGACATCCTGGGCCACGAGCCGATGGGCATCGTCGAGGAGGTGGGCTCGGCCGTCGAGGGCCTCCTGCCCGGCGACCGCGTCGTCATCCCCTTCGTCATCGCGTGCGGCGACTGCTTCATGTGCGCGCGGGGCCTCACGACGCAGTGCGAGACCACGCAGAACCGCGACACCGGATCCGGTGCGAGCCTCTACGGCTACACGTCGCTCTACGGCTCGGTGCCGGGCGGCCAGGCCGAGCGGCTGCGCGTGCCGCTGGCCGACTTCAACGCGACGAAGGTCGGCAGCGCGCTGCCCGACGACCGCTACCTCTTCCTCTCCGACATCCTCCCCACCGCCTGGCAGGGCGTCGCCTACGCCGACGTGCCCGAGGGCGGCACGCTCGGCGTCATGGGCCTCGGCCCCGTCGGCCAGTTCGCGGCGCGCATCGGCCGGCACCTCGGCCACCGCGTCATCGCGGTCGAGCCGGTGCCGGAGCGGCGCGCCATGGCCGAGCGGTACGGCGTCGAGACCCTCGACATGCCGGATGCGCTCGACGCGCTCCGCGACCTCACCGACGGCCGCGGGCCGGATGCGATCGTCGACGCCGTCGGCATGGAGGCGCACGGCGCGCCCGGCACGGCTGCGGCGCAGGCGGTGGTCGGCGCGCTCCCCGACGCGCTCGCGAAGCCGATGATGCAGCACGCGGGGCTCGACCGGCTCACCGCGCTGCACACGGCGTTCGACGCGGTGCGCCGCGGCGGCACCGTCTCGCTGAGCGGCGTCTACGTGGGCAGCGCCGACCCGATGCCGATGATGACCCTCTTCGACAAGCAGATCGCGATCCGGATGGGCCAGTGCAACGTGCAGACGTGGCGCGACGCGCTGCTGCCCCTCGTCGAGGACGAGGCCGACCCGCTCGGCACCGCTGACCTCACGACGCACCGCGTGCCGCTCGAGCAGGGCCCGGAGCTCTACGAGACGTTCCAGAAGAAGGAGGACGGCTGCATCAAGGTGGTGCTCGAGCCCTAGCGCGCCCGGCCGCAAGATTCGGCCACAGACGTGGAACGGCCCCGGGGGTGGAGCCCCGGGGCCGATCGTGCGCGAGGGGGGACTTGAACCCCCACGTCCGTACGGACACTGGCACCTGAAGCCAGCGCGTCTGCCAATTCCGCCACTCGCGCGAGACCCGGCGCAGGCCGGGCAACCCCACGAGAATATCAGGTCTCAAGTCCGGCCGGGTACGCTGGTGCGGCTGAAGGGAGGTGACGGTCACCCATGGGATTCCTCGATTCGATCGAGCGCGGCCTCGAGAAGGCGGTGAACGGCGCCTTCGCGAAGACGTTCCGCTCCGGCGTGGAGCCGGTCGAGATCGCGAGCGCGCTGAAGCGCGAGCTCGACACGAGCGCGACCGTCGTGTCGCGCGACCGCATCCTCGTGCCGAACCGCCTCACGGTGCGGCTCGCGCCCGCCGACCACCAGCGGCTGCGCCGGCTCGGCGACGCCCTGCTGGAGGAGCTCTCGGGCACCGTGCAGGGCCACGCGCGCAGCTCGGGCTACTCGTTCCCCGGCCCCATCGACCTCGCGCTCGAGGCCGACGAGGGCCTCTCGACGGGCATGCTCGAGATCGACGCCGACACCGAGGCCGGCGAGGTCGTGTGGACCGCCGTCGTCGACATCAAGGGCCGGCGCCACACGCTGCGCCGCGGCCGCACGATCATCGGCCGCGGCTCCGACGCCGACATCACCGTCGACGACGCGGGCGCCAGCCGCAAGCACGCCGAGATCATCTGGGACGGCACCCGCGCCCAGGTGAGCGACCTCGGCTCCACGAACGGCACGACCCTCAACGGCAGGACGCTGAAGACCGCCCTGCTCGAGCCCGACTCCATCATCGACATCGGCGCCACCCGCATCGTCTACCGCGTGCTCGCGCAGTCCAAGGAGCGCTCGTGAGCGAGCTGACCCTCATCATCATCAGGATCGGCTTCCTCGCCCTCCTGTGGCTGTTCATCTTCATCGTCCTGTACTCGCTGCGCAGCGACCTCTTCGGGCCGCGCCTCACGCAGCTCCAGCAGGTGGCGGTGCAGAGCCAGCGCTCGCGGAGCGCCGGCACCACCGGGACCACGGCTCCGGCGCCCGCCGCCGCGGCCTCCGACACCCCGACGACGATCACCGAACGGGCCGCGCCCGCCGGCGGCGGCCTCGCGCGTCGCATCGTCGTCACCTCGGGCCCCAAGACCGGGCTCGAGCTCGACCTGCCGGAGACCGGGCTCACGATCGGGCGCTCGAGCGGCTCGGGCCTGCAGATCAAGGACGACTACACCTCCGGCTCGCACGCGAAGATCGTGCGCTGGCGCGACCAGTGGATGGTGCAGGACCAGGGATCCACCAACGGCACCTTCGTCGACGGCAAGCGCGTGTCCGAGGCCACGCCCGTGCGCGTCGGCAGCTCGATCCGCATCGGCACGACGACGTTCGAGCTGAGGCGCTGAGCTTGAGCGCGCCCCTCGCCGCGGCGATCAGCCACGTCGGTCGCATCCGCACGGAGAACCAGGACTCCGGCTACGCGGGCGCGCACCTGTGGTTCGTCGCCGACGGCATGGGCGGGCACGCGGGCGGCGACGTCGCGAGCGCGATCGTCACCCGCCGCGCGCGCGAGGCCGACCGCGAGTACGCGACGGCCGAGGAGGCCGCCCAGGCGCTCGCCGAGGCGCTGCGGGCGGGCAACGACGCGCTCCAGCAGGCGATGGTCGAGCACCCCGAGCTCTCCGGCATGGGCACGACCGGCTCCGGCATCATCCGGGTCGGCGACCGGATGGCCATCGCCCACATCGGCGACAGCCGCATCTACCGCTACCGGGTGGGCGCGCTCGAGCAGATCTCGACCGACCACACCTTCGTCCAGAAGCTCGTCGAGGCCGGCCGCATCACGCGCGAGGAGGCCGAGCACCACCCGCGGCGCAACGTCGTCATGCGCGTGCTCGGCAACGTCGAGACGAACCCCGAGATCGACACCGCGGTCGAGCAGGCGCTGCCCGGCGACCGCTGGCTCGTCTGCTCCGACGGGCTCTCGAGCTACGTCGACGAGGAGCGCATCCGCGCGATCCTCGAGCAGGGCCTCGACACGCCCTCCACGGTGCAGCGCCTCGTCAACGAGTCGCTCTCGCGCGGCGCCCCCGACAACGTCACGGTCGTCCTGTGCGACGTCGACGACGTGCTGCCCTCGTCGATCGAGCCCACGACGGTCGGTGCCGCCGCCGCCCCGATCAGCTACGAGGCCGTCGAGCCCGAACGCACCTCGGTGAGCCTCTCGCAGCTCATCCTGCACCCGCGCCAGGCGCGGCAGCAGCCCGCGTTCGAGCACTTCGAGCCCGAGAGCGAGGAGTTCCTGCAGGAGCTGCTCGCCGAGCAGCGCCGCATGCGCCGCAACCGCCGCCTCAGCTGGGGCGCGGGCGCCGCGCTGGCGATCGTCGGCATCGTGCTGCTCTCCACCGTCTTCTACCAGTGGACCCAGGACCGCTACTTCGTCGGCGTCAACGAGGCCGGCAACGTCGCGATCTACCAGGGCATCCAGCAGCAGATCGGGCCGTTCGGCCTCTCGACGGAGGTCGAGGAGACCGGCATCGCCGCCGACGAGCTGACGCCCTTCAACCGGCGGAACGTCGAGCAGACGATCTCCGCCGACTCGCTCACGGCCGCGCAGGCCATCGTCGACCGGCTGGAGGGATCGCCGTGACCCAGGCAGCCCCGCGCGACCGCGCCGCCACCGGCTCGAACGCGCTGCAGACGGGCCTCATCCAGCTCCGCGAGGTGACCGAGGCGATCCGGGTGCGCGTCCGCAACCCGGCGAAGCTCCGCAACCTCGAGCTCTTCCTGCTCGTCATCGCGTGGGTGGTGGGCGGCGGCGCCATGGTGCTCGTGCAGCTCGGCGCGCTCGAGACCGTCGACCTGTTCCCGCTGCAGCTCGCGGCGATCCTCGCGGTGCTCACGTTCGCGCTGCACATCGCGCTGCGCGTCGTCGCGCGCGAGGCCGACGCGATCATCCTGCCTGTCGCGACCGCGCTCAACGGCATCGGCATCGCGATGATCTACCGCATCGACATCGCGCAGGGCGCCACCGGCTGGGACGCCGCCTCCATGCGGCAGATCGCCTGGACCGGCATCGCGCTCGTCATCGCCATCGCCGCGATCGTGCTCGTGCGCAACCACCGCGTCCTCGCCCGCTACCGCTTCCTCGCGATGGCCGCCGCCTTCGTGCTGCTGCTCCTGCCGCTCATGCCCGGCATCGGCCGCACCGTCAACGGCGCCACCGTCTGGGTCGGCGTCGGCCCCGTCACCTTCCAGCCGGGCGAGCTCGCCAAGATCGCGCTCGCGATCTTCTTCGCCGGCTACCTCATGACGGCCCGCGACTCGCTCTCGGTCGTCGGGAAGCGGTTCCTCGGGATCCGGTTCCCGCGCGTGCGCGACCTCGGCCCCATCCTCGTCGTCTGGGCGATGTGCATGCTCGTGCTCGTCTTCCAGCGCGACCTCGGCACGTCGCTCCTCTACTTCGGCCTCTTCCTCGTGATGATCTACGTCGCCACGGGCCGGAGGTCGTGGATGGTCATCGGCGTCGGCCTCGTCGCGCTCGGCGGCGTCGCCGCGTACTTCACGATGGGCTACGTCCAGCGGCGCATCCACGCCTGGATCCACGCGTTCGACAACGACGTCTACAACGCGTCCGGCGGCTCGTTCCAGATCGTCGAGGGCATCTTCGGCATGGCGCACGGCGGCCTGCTCGGCACGGGCCTGGGCCTCGGCCGGCCCTACCTGACCCCCTACGCCAACAGCGACTACATCATCCCGTCGCTCGGCGAGGAGCTCGGGCTCGCGGGCCTCATGGCCATCCTGTGCCTCTACATCGTCCTCGTCTCGCGCGGCATCCGCGTGGGCTTCCAGGGGCCGGACGACTTCACGAAGCTCCTCTCGGTGGGGCTCGCGTTCGTCATCGGCCTGCAGGTGTTCATCGTCGTGGGCGGTGTCACGAGGCTCATCCCGCTCACGGGCCTCACGACGCCGTTCCTCGCCGCCGGCGGCTCCTCGCTGCTGGCCAACTGGCTCATCGTCGCCCTGCTGCTGAGGCTGAGCGACTCGGTGCGCGGAAGGGGGTTCGCATGACCAGCGCCGACCGGGAGCAGAGCATGCGGCGGCCCCTGCGCCGCGTCAGCACGCTGCTGCTCGTGATGTTCGTGGGGCTCTTCGGCTCGACGACGATGATCCAGGCCGTCCAGGCCGACTCGCTGCACGGCGACGACCGCAACACGCGCACGCTCTACGACTCCTTCGCCGTCGAGCGCGGCTCGATCGTCGTCGAGGGCGTGCAGGTGGCCCTCTCGACCCCCTCCGACGACGAGTACGAATGGCAGCGCGAGTACCCGCAGGGCGCGCTGTACTCGGCCGTCACGGGCTACAACAGCCTCGGGCAGGGCAACACGGGCATCGAGGGGGCGATGAACGACGAGCTCACGGGCACCGCCAACAGCCAGTTCTTCGACCAGATCGTCGCGACGATCACCGGCCAGGACCCCGCGGGCTCCTCGGTCGAGCTCACGATCGACGCGGGCGCGCAGGAGGCCGCGGCGCAGGCGCTCGGCGACCGCGAGGGCGCCGTCGTCGCCCTCGACCCGGAGACGGGCGACATCCTCGCCATGTACTCGAGCCCCAGCTTCGACCCGAACACCTACGCGAGCCACAACATCGCCCAGGTGCGCGACTCGATCATCCAGGCGCAGGAGAGCCCCGAGCAGCCGCTGCAGAACCGCGCGATCGGCGGCGACCTGTACTTCCCGGGCTCGGTCTTCAAGCTCGTCGTGAGCGCCGCCGCGCTCGAGTCCGGGCGCTACGAGCTCGACTCCGAGTTCGACAACCCTGCCACGCTGCAGCTGCCGAACTCGACCTCGGAGATCCGCAACGCCTCCCGCGAGACGTGCGGCCCCGGCGAGCAGGCGACGCTCGAGACCGCGCTCGTGCTCTCGTGCAACATCCCCATGGCGGAGCTCGGGCTCGAGCTCGGCGACGACGCGATCCGCGAGCAGGCGGCGGCGTTCGGCTTCGGCCAGCCGCTCGCCGTGCCGATGACGGTCACGCCGTCGACCTACCCGCGCCCCGAGGTGATGGACGACGCCCGCACCATGCTCACCTCGTTCGGCCAGTACGACGTGCGCGTCACCCCGCTGCAGATGGCCATGGTGAGCGCCGCGATCGCGAACGACGGCACGCTGATGCAGCCGGGCCTCGTCGACCGCGTCATCGCCCCCAACCTCGACGTGGTCGACCAGCCCGAGCCGACCATCCTGGGCAACCCGATCTCCACCGAGACCGCCGCGGCGCTGCGGCAGGCGATGGAGCTCGGCGTGAGCGAGGGCCTGGCGTCGAACGCCCAGGTCGCGGGCGCGACCGTGGGCGGCAAGACCGGCACGGCGGAGACGGGCGAGAACGACGAGCCCTTCAACCTCTGGTTCACGGGGTACGGCGAGCGCGACGGCCGGAGCGTCGCAGTCGCCGCCGTGGTCGTGCCGGATGAGAACATCGTCGGTGACACGTCGAACGTCGTCGCCGCGCCAATCGGGAGAGCAGTGATCGAGGCGGTGCTGAACTCATGAGACCATCCAGCGGACTCACCTTCGGTGGGCGATACCAGCTGACCAGCCGGATCGCCATTGGCGGCATGGGCGAGGTGTGGCAGGCGACCGACCAGGTGATCGGGCGCACCGTCGCGCTCAAGATCCTGAAGGACGAGTACATGGGGGACCCCGGGTTCCTCGAGCGCTTCCGGGCGGAGGCGCGCCACGCGGCGCTCGTCAACCACGAGGGCATCGCCAACGTCTTCGACTACGGCGAGGAGGAGGGCAGCGCCTTCCTCGTGATGGAGCTCGTCCCCGGCGAGCCGCTCAGCGCGATCCTCGACCGCGACCGCACCCTCTCGGCCGACAAGGTGCTCGACATCGTCGCGCAGACCTCGGCGGCGCTCCACGCCGCCCACCAGGCCGGCCTCGTGCACCGCGACATCAAGCCGGGCAACCTGCTCATCACGCCCGAGGGCCGCGTGAAGATCACCGACTTCGGCATCGCGCGGATCGCCGACCAGGTGCCGCTCACCGCGACCGGCCAGGTCATGGGCACGGTGCAGTACCTCTCGCCCGAGCAGGCGTCCGGCTCGCCCGCCGCGCCGGCGACCGACATCTACTCGCTCGGCATCGTGGCCTACGAGGCCCTCGCCGGCCGCCGCCCGTTCACGGGCGAGTCGCAGGTGGCGATCGCGATGGCGCACATCAACGATGCGCCGCCGGACCTCCCCGGCACCGTGCCGGAGCCCGTGCGCAACCTCGTGCTCTCGTGCATCGCGAAGACGCCGGCCGACCGGCCGACATCGGCCGCGCACCTCTCGCGCGCCGCGACGATGCTGCGCCGCGGCGACATCGCCGGCGCCGCCGCGATCGTGCCGGGCATCGCCTCGACCGACTCCTTCGCGACGATCGACTCGCCGACGCAGGCCGCGACGCGGATCATCACGACGCAGTCGAGCCCCGCGACGGCCGCGATCCCCGTGACGCGCGCGACGACGCTGCAGGAGCAGCGCGAGCGCGAGCGCCGCCGCCGGAATCCCTGGATCTGGCCGGTCGTGATCCTCGCGATCCTCCTCGTCGCCGCGGGCGTCGCGATCGCGATGATGCTGCTCAACAACGACCAGGAGGAGCCGGCCCCGACCGAGACCTCGCAGACCCCCACGTCGAGCGGGCCGGAGACGGTCCAGGTGAGCGAGGACGCGCTGCTGGGCCTCACGGAGGCGGAGTTCCGCGCGGCCGTCGAGGAGCTCGGCCTCGAGCCGGCGATCCGGCAGGGCGAGCCGGCCACGACGGCCACGGAGGTCGGCACCTCGTACGCCGTCGACCCCACGGGCTCGGTGCCCGAGGGATCGACCCTGACCGGCACGTTCTACGGCGCGGTCGCGACGCTGAGCGACCCGACCGAGTCGCCCCGCCTCGCCGACGACTCCGACCCCTCGGCCGTGGTGGCGGGCTCGGACATCAGCGTCGTGTGGGACGAGGCGTCGTGCCCCGCGGGCTATTCGCTCTCCGGCTACTCGGCCACGATCCAGTGGGCGAGCGGCCGCGAGCAGGTCGTCGAGAGCCCGGTGGCGCGCGTCGAGCTGCGCGACATCCCGGAGGGCGAGTCGCGCGTCTCCTACACCTACTCGTGCCAGGTCGGCGGCGGCGAGACGCTCACGAGCGGCTCCTCGCCCACCCTGACGATCACCGGGACCGCCGAGGAGGAGGAGCCGACGCCGACCGAGACGCCGGAGCCGACCGAGGGCGTCGACCTGCCCCTCCCGACCCCCTGATCGGGGCTGGCGTAGAATCGATCGATCCCTGCGAGGGCAGGGCACGTCGACGACAGGCATGGATGAGCCCGCACCCCCGGGAGGAGCAGCGATGACCGACAGCATCATCGCGTCGCTGCGGACGCTCGGCGACCGCTACGAGATCGGCGAGCTGATCGGGCAGGGCGGCATGGCCGAGGTGCACCTCGCGCGCGACACCCGCCTCGACCGCCAGGTGGCGGTGAAGCTGCTGAAGCCCGAGCTCTCGCTCGACCCGGAGTTCCGCTCGCGCTTCCGACAGGAGGCGCAGTCGGCCGCGCGGATGTCGCATCCGACGGTCGTGCGGGTGTTCGACGCCGGCGAGGAGCCGGCGAAGGACGCGGGCGGACAGCCCGCAGCCGTGCCGTACATCGTCATGGAGTACGTCGACGGCCGCATGGTGAAGGACATCATCGCCGAGGGCCCGCTGCCCGAGTCGGAGGCCGTCCGCATCACGAAGGGCGTGCTCACCGCGCTCGAGTACTCGCACCGCGCGGGCATCGTGCACCGGGACATCAAGCCCGGCAACGTCATGGTCACGCCCGGCGGGCAGATCAAGGTGATGGACTTCGGCATCGCCCGCGCCGTGAGCGAGACGAGCGCGAACGTCGCGCAGACCGGCACGATCCTCGGCACCGCGCAGTACTTCTCGCCCGAGCAGGCCCGCGGCGAGCAGGTCGACGAGCGCACCGACCTGTACTCCACGGGCGTCATGCTCTTCGAGCTGCTCACGGGCGCCGCGCCCTTCACCTCCGACACCGCGGTGGGCGTCGCCTACCAGCACGTCGCCGAGGTGCCGCCCGCCCCGTCGTCGATCACGCCCGGCGTCTCGCCGGCGATGGACTCCGTCGTGGCGCGGGCGCTCGAGAAGCGCCGCGAGCACCGCTTCCAGTCGGCCGCCGAGTTCAAGGAGGCGCTCGACGACGGGCTCGCGGGCGTGCTCGCGCCGTACGAGCGCACCGAGACCGCGCCGGTCGAGATCGGCGCCGCGACCACGATGTTCGCCGCCCTGTCGGTCGACGGCACCGTCGACGACGACGGCGAGCAGCAGCAGCGCCGCGACCGGCGCCCGCCGATCGTCTGGCTCTGGGCCGCGGTCGCGCTCATCGCCATGCTCGTCGTCGGCGCGGTCGTCTGGGCCGTGGGGCTCGGCGGCAGCCTGCCGATCGCGGGCCTGTCGACGACCGTCCCGGAGGTCGTCGGCCTCACCGAGGACGAGGCGGTCGCCGCGGTCGAGGGGGCCGAGCTCGAGCCCGAGGTGCGGCGCGTGATCGACGACGCCGAGGCCGGGACGGTGCTGCGCACCGATCCGGATGCGGGCGTCGCGATCAGCCCCGGCAGCGGCGTGACGGTCGTCGTCTCGAACGGCCCGCCGCCGGAGCCGCTCATGAGCGTCGCGAACCTCACCGAGGCGCAGGCCCGGCAGGCGCTCGAGGCCGCCGGCTACGTCGTGGGCACGGTGTCGCGCGAGGACTCCGCGACCGTGGCGCGCGACCTCGTCATCAGCACCTCGCCGCAGGCGGGCACGGACGTCTCGCGCGGCCAGACGGTCGACCTCGTGCTGGCCTCCGGCCAGGTGGCCGTCCCCGACGTCACCGGCCGCCCGATCGACGCCGCCGCGTCCGAGATGTCGTCGCTCGGCCTGCAGGTGGAGCGACGCTGGACGACGCGCTGCATCGGCGGCGACGTCGTGGAGCAGTCGCTCACGCCCGGCAGCCACCCGCAGGGCAGCGCGATCACGCTGCTCTACTGCAACGGCCAGCCGGCGCGGCCGGCACCCCAGCCCCAGCCCCAGCCCCAGCCTCAGCCGGAGCCGGAGCCCGACCCGCAGCCGACCGAGCAGGGCGGCGGCAACGGCGGCGGCAACGGCGGCGGGAACGGCGGCCCCGGTGGTGGTGGCGGCGGCGGTGACGAGGGCTGAGCCGGCGCTGCCCGTCGGGCCGTCCCGTCAGGCGATGTGGTCGGGCGCGGGTGCGAGCGTGACGAGCGGGGCTCGCCCCGCGGCTCGCGAGGCGGCGCCGTCGAGGCCGGCCGCCTCGAGCCAGTTGCCCAGCATCCGGTAACCGCCCTCGGTGAGCACCGACTCGGGGTGGAACTGCACGCCCCACACCGGCGCCGCGCGGTGCTCGACCGCCATGATCACGCCCTCGTGGCCGTCCTCGGCGACGGTGCGCGACGTCACGCGCAGGGCCTCGGGCACGGTGCCGTCGACGATCGCGAGCGAGTGGTAGCGGGTCGCGGTGAGCGGGCTCGGCAGGCCCGCGAAGATCGTGGAGCCGTCGTGCTCGACCTCGCTCGTCTTGCCGTGCATGAGCTCGGGCGCGTGCGTGACGACGCCGCCGAGCGCCTCGGCGATGGCCTGGTGCCCGAGGCAGACGCCGAGCAGCGGCGTGCCGTGCTCGATCGCAGCGTGCACCATCGGGATCGAGACGCCCGCGTCGGCTGGCGCGCCCGGGCCGGGCGAGAGCAGCACGGCGTCCCAGTCGTCGATCGTCGCGGCGTCGACCTCGTCGTTGCGCACCACCGAGACCTCGGCGCCGAGCTCCTGCAGGTAGCCGGCGAGCGTGTAGACGAAGCTGTCGAAGTTGTCGACGACGAGGATGCGGGTCATGCGTGGCTCACTGTGTCGGCCGGTCATTCGATGACCGGGTCGGGCGTCGGGAAGAAGGTCTGCATCGCCCACGGGTAGCCGTGGACGATGAGGGCGTAGGCGACCGCCGCCACGAGGGCGAGGACGATGAGGAGCCGCACGGACCAGGGGCCGGGCAGGATGCGCCACAGGGCCGCGTACATCAGGCCTCCCCGATCGCGGCGGCGAGCTCGGCCGGCATGCCGTCGGCCGCAGGGCTCCAGCCGACCCACGTCGCGTACGCGATCAGGCGACCCGCGGCCGACCACTCAGGGTTGCAGGTCGTGAGCGTGAGGTAGCGGCCGTCGGCGGGCACCTCGGGCATGCGCGGCACGGGCGCGACGACGTCGACCGCGGTCGGCGGCACGTACTCGTGGTTGCGGAGCTCGTAGACGTTCCACGCCTGCTCGGTGCGCACGTAGACGCGATCGCCGAGGCGCATCTCGTCGAGATGGGTGAACGGCCCGCCCTGCCCGTTGCGGTGGCCGGCGACGGCGAAGTTGCCGACCTCGCCGGGCATCGCGGACGTCTCGTAGTGCGCGAGTCCCTGCTGCAGCGAGTCGAGCACGGCGCGGCTCGTGCCCTCGCCGACCACGCGCTCGAACTCGCCGAGCCGGGGGATGTGGACGACGGCGAACGACTCGCGGTCGTCGGCGCGCACCTCGGCGGGCGGCGCGTCGGTGCGGAGCGCCTCCTCGGCCACGGCGCCGCCGTCCGCGCCGCTCGCCGCGTCGAGCTGCTGGGCGAACGCGCGACCGGCCTCCTGCTGCCGCTCCCCCATGACCGCGTCGGCGAGCGTGACCTGCCAGGCGAGGTAGCCGAGCACCACGACGCCGGCCGTCAGCAGCAGCTCGCCCGCGACGCTCGCCACGCTCGCGCGCCCGCGAGGGCGCGATCGCGCTCGGGACGGCTGGACCACGGCTCAATCCTAGGCGCCGCCTGCACTACCATGGGGCGCATGAGCCCCGAGAAGTCGGTCGACAAGGCCTCTGCGCGAGCCGTCAGCAAGGCGCAGGGCAAGCAGGAGCGATCGCCCCACGACGAGGAGCGGAATCCCGCCTGGTTCAAGCCGGTGATGTTCGGCTTCATGCTCGTCGGCTTCCTGTGGGTGATCGTCTACTACATCTCCGGCACGACGCTGCCGGTGCAGTCGCTGGGCTCGTGGAACATCGTCGTCGGCTTCGCCGTGATGTTCGTCGGGTTCATCATGACGACCCGCTGGAAGTAGCGCCGCCGCGCCTTCATCCGGCGGGAACTACACCGGTGTAGTTCTCCCCAGGTGTGGATATCTCTGTGGAGAACCCAGCGCCGGCGCGCGGTCGACGCCGGCGCTCTCCGGCGCCGGCGCGGCACGGCTCAGAGGAGCGTGGCGACGCGCAGGGCGAAGAGCGCGGCGAGCGCAGCCGCGACGGCGGCGATGACGATCCACGGCGCCCGCGGCGACCGCATCCGCTTGTCGGCGAGTCCCATGCCGAAGCCGAGCGCGAGGCCGACGACGAGGCCGCCCACGTGGGCCGACCACGAGATGTTCCCGAACAGGAACGTGATCGCGAGGTTGATGCCGACGATGATGAGCAGCACGGGCTGCACGCGGCCGAGCATGCGCTGCATGCCGATCGCCATGCCGAACAGCGCGTAGATGGCGCCCGAGGCGCCGACGACAGGCGTGGCCGGCTGCAGCCACGCGATCGCGACGGCGGCGCCGATGGCGCTCACCACGTAGGCGGCGAGGAACGGCAGCTTGCCGATCCGCTGCTCGATCGCCGGCCCCACCATGAACAGCACGAGCATGTTGAAGGCCAGGTGCAGCGGGCTGGCGTGCACGAGGGCCCAGGTGACGAAGCGCCACGGCTCCGCGAGCGAGTACGGGAAGTACCAGAGCAGCCACGACGAGAGGTCGCCGGGCAGCACCTGCGCGATCCCGACGAGCACCGTGACGACGAGGATCGACGTCGTCACCGGCGTCGGCTGCGCGAAGAAGGCGCGCATGCGGCGCCCCGCCGCGGTGCGGGGGGCGCCGTGCGCGACGCGCGTGGCGCGCTGCAGCGTCCGCTGCTCGTCGCGCTCCTCGCGGACGCACTCGGGGCAGCGCACGCCGACCGGCGCCTGGTGCTGGCAGGCGCCGCAGATGGTGCGCCCGCACCGGCTGCAGAGCACCCAGCTCTGGCGGTCGGGGTGCCGGTAGCAGCGATCCGCCGCCGGTGAGGACGTCACGCGCGGATCAGGCGGGCTGGATCTCGATGGTCTCGATCACGACGGCGTCGAGCGGGCGGTCGCGGCCGTCGGTCGGCACCGCCTGGATCGCGTCGACGACGCGCTGCGAGGCCTCGTCCTCCACCAGGCCGAAGATCGTGTGCTTGCCCTGGAGCCAGGGCGTCGCGACGGTCGTGATGAAGAACTGCGAGCCGTTCGTGCCGCGGCCGGCGACCTTGCCGGCGTTCGCCATCGCGAGCACGTAGGGCTTCGCGAAGGTGAGGTCGGGGTGGATCTCGTCGTCGAACTGGTAGCCGGGGCCGCCGACGCCCTGCCCGAGCGGGTCGCCGCCCTGGATCATGAAGTCGGGGATGATGCGGTGGAAGACGACGCCGTCGTAGAGGCGGTCGGTCGTCGTGGCGCCCGTGCCCGGGTGCGTCCACTCGCGGGCGCCCGTGGCCAGGTCGGTGAAGTTCTTGACGGTGGCGGGAGCGTGGTCGCCGAGGAGGTTGACCTTGATCTCGCCGTGGTTCGTGCGGATCGTCGCGACAGCGGTGTGGTGAGCCATGGCTCGATCCTCCCACAGCGCGGTGCCGCGGGACCGGGAGCCCGGGCGCCGTTCGACGACAGCGAAACCGGCCGCGGCCTGGGTGACGTCGCTCAGGAAGTGGTGCCATGATGGCGCCCAGGCTTCGACAGGGAAGGACACTCATGTCGCTCGAACTGACGCGCAAGCGCACCAAGCAGCTCAAGAAGCTCCGCAAGCAGGCGGACAAGCTGTGGGCCGAGCAGAAGGTCGTCGCGGACCACGCTGCCAAGATCGCCCGCGACGCCGGCCACCAGGCCAAGGCCTACGGCAACGAGTCGCTGCTGCCGACGGCCGACCGCCTCGTCCACCGGGGCGTCGACGCTGGCCGCGACACGCTCTCGCGCGCCACCAAGGGGTGGAACGGCAGCGTCGTGCCGGCGATCGCGTCGGGCCTCGGCTCGTTCGCGGCGCTCGCGCAGATCGCCAAGGACGAGCGCGTCAAGGACGCGATCGACAACGTGAAGCGCTACGCGACCGTCCCCGAGGTGAAGCCGTCGCGCGCCTCGAAGTCGGGTCCGAACGCGTTCCAGTGGGTGCTCATCGGCGTCGGCGCGGTCGCCGTCGTCAGCGCCGGCTACGCCGCCTGGCAGACGCTCCGCGCCGACGACGACCTGTGGATCCCGGACGCCGAGGACTCCACGATCGACTCGCCGTCGCAGGGCAGCCCCTCGTCGGGCATCGCCGACGGCCCGGAGGCGGGCTCGCCGCAGGCCTGACCCAGCACGACCTCGAAGGGCTCCGCCGCAGGGCGGGGCCCTTCGTCGTGCGCGGGCCGCGGCACGAGCCGGCACCCGTCGAGCAGGCTGGCCCCGGCCCGTCAGGCCAGCGCGCTCCCGACGGCGACGCAGATGCCGCCCGCGACGAGCAGCCCCGCGGCGACGAGGAACCAGCGGAGCCGGCGCTCGGGGTCGCGGCCGTCGCGCATGGTGCGCACGGCGTCGAAGCCGCTGACGAGGCAGCAGGCGATCATCAGGGCGATGCCCAGCACGACGAGGGGATGCATCAGCGGAGCGGCGTCCCGGGCTCGTCGAGGTGGCCGAGCGCCCAGTCGACCGCGTGCACGCGGCGGAGCGCCGCGACATCCCCGAGCCGGTGCCAGGCGACGTCGTCGGTCGTGCCGTCGACCTCCACAGCGAGCTCGCCGCCGACGACCTCGGCGCGGTACAGGATCCGGAGCGCCTGCATCGCGTCGCCGCGCGACGAGGTCGGCACGACCGCGGAGTCGACGCCGAGCAGCCCCGTGAGCCGCACGTCGTAGCCGGTCTCCTCGAGCACCTCGCGCACGGCGCCGTCTGCGGGGTGCTCGCCGGGCTCGAGCCCGCCGCCCGGCAGGGTCCAGCCGTGCATGCCCGCCTCGTTCCAATGGGGCAGCAGCACCTCGCGCGCGTCGCCCTCGCCCCTCGTGATGAGGGCGTAGGCGGCGACTCGCATGCGCATCCTGCCATCGTACGCACCGCTGACGCGACGGGCCCGTCGACGGAGCGCCACGAGTCGAGACCGGCGGCGCTCCGCACGCGGCGCGCGGTGCGTCAGCCGCGCGGGCGCGCGTCCTGCGGCGCTGCGGCCGGCTCGTCGTCCGCGGCAGTCCGCGGCTCCTCGCCGCGGAGCTCCTCCGCGACCGGGTCCCGCACGGGCTCCTCCTCGGCGGGCGAGGCCGCCGCGGCGTCGGCGAGCTCCGGCGTGACGACCAGCTCGCCGACGCCCTCGCCGGGCGCGGTCTGCTCGATCGAGAGCTGGAAGTCGTCGCCGTGCTCGGTGACGCCCGCGACGACCGCGTGCTCGACGGCCGCGACGGCGTACGCGCGCCGCACGACCACCGGATCCTGCGACAGGTCGCGGGTGAGCGCGACCGCGAGGCCGATCATCACGACGACGAACGGCAGCGCGGCGATGATCGTCACCTGCTGGAGGCCGGTGAGGGCGTCCTCGCCGCCGAGCAGCAGCATGATCGCCGCCACGGCGCCCGTCGCGACGCCCCAGAAGACGACGGTGCGGCGCGAGGGCCGCATCGATCCGCGGTGCGAGAGCGTGCCCATGACGATCGAGCCCGCGTCGGCGCCGGACACGAAGAAGATCGCCACGAGCACCATCACGACGACCGAGGTGATCTGCGCGAGCGGCAGCTCGCCGAGCGCCTGGAAGAGCGTCGCCTCCTGCGTGCCGGCGCTGCCGAGGTCGATGCCCTTCGACTCGAGGTCGATGCCGAGCCCGCCGAAGATGGCGAACCAGACGAGCGAGACGAGCGTCGGCGCCACGAGCACGCCCGTGACGAACTGGCGCACGGTGCGGCCGCGCGAGATGCGCGCGATGAACATGCCGACGAACGGCGTCCAGCTGACCCACCAGGCCCAGTAGAAGATCGTCCAGCCCGAGAGCCACGACGCGACCTCGTCGCCGCCCGCGGCCTCGGTGCGCGCCGACATGAACGCCAGCTGCTCGAAGTAGCCGCCCGCGGTGGTCGGGAGGATGTTGAGGATGAAGACCGTCGGGCCCACGACGAAGACGAACAGCGCGAGCGCGGCCGCGAGCACCATGTTGATGTTCGAGAGCCACTTGATGCCGCGCGAGATGCCCGAGACCGCGGAGAGCACGAACAGCACCGTCAGGAGCGCGATGATCGCGACGAGCACGCCGTTGCCGACCGGGCCGATGCCCGCGACGATCTCGAGCCCGGAGGCGATCTGCAGCGCCCCGAGGCCGAGCGAGGTCGCCGAGCCGAACAGGGTGGCGAAGATCGCGAAGATGTCGATCGCGCGGCCGACGGGGCCCTCGACCGTGCGCTTCCCGAGCAGCGACGTGAATGCCGACGAGATGAGCAGCGAGCGGCGCCTGCGGAACACGCTGTACGCGATCGCGAGGCCCACGGTGGCGTAGATCGCCCACGGGTGCAGCGACCAGTGGAACATCGTGGTGGCCATCGCGGTGCGCACGGCCTCCGCCTGGTCGCCGCCGCCGGTGCCCGGCGGGGGCGTGACGAGGTGGCTCACGGGCTCGGTCACGCCGTAGAAGACGAGGCCGATGCCCATGCCGGCCGAGAACATCATCGCGATCCACGAGATCGTGCTGAACTCCGGCTCCTCGCCGTCGTCGCCGAGCGGGATGGTGCCGAAGCGGCTCGCGGCGATCCAGATGACGAACACGACGAAGCCCGTGGCGGCGATGGCGAACAGCCACCCGGTGCTGTGGACGACCCACTCGACGCCCGCGGTGGAGGCGGCGCTCAGCGACGGCGTCGAGATGACGCCCCACGCCACGAAGGCGAGGGCGACGGCGGCGGCGACGCCGAACACGACGCGGTCGAGGGGGCGCGGTCGGCCGCCGGTCTCGGCGACGGGCGGTGCGTCGAGCGCTGGGTGGAGCGGCTTTGGCCGGCGAGGAGCGCGAGGGCGCTTCGACTCGGTACGGGGGCGGTCTCCTGCGGCGGTGGTCTCAGGGGCGTCGGTGTCGGTTCGCTTCGTCGTCTCAGTCATTCGTCCTCTTCGGTGCACACGTCGAATCCCCCGAGCAGCGGCGTGTCGCAGCGGCGTCGGGGGACCGGGCAACGGTACTCCTGTTGCGCGCAGAAGGCCAGCCGGGAATCAGACATCCCCGGTCAGAGGCGCGTCGCGGTGCTAGCGGGCGCGACCCCGACCACGCACGACGCTCTCGACCGTGTCGCGCACCGGGGCACCGAGGAAGAGGCCGAGCGAGGCGCCCGAGGCGAGCGCGATGCCGATCGCGCCGGCGCCCACGAGCGTGGCCGCGCCCACCACGAGGCTCGCCGCCGACTCCCCCGCCTCGACGAGCTCGAGCAGACCCCGGAACACCGCGTAGCCGGGCACGAGCGGCACGATCGCGGCGGTCGTCACGGCGATCGAGGGCACGTGGAGGCGGTGGGCGACGAGGATGCCGATGAAGCTCGCGACGAGCGCGCCGATGCCGCTCGCCACCGCGACCTCGAGGCCCGCGAGCCCGGCGAGCGAGAAGCCGCCCCATGCGATGCCGCCGAGCACCGCGGAGACGATCGTGGTGCGCAGCCCCGCGCCGTTCATGACCGCGACCGACACGGCGATGGCGATCGCGCCCACCGCCTGCAGGGGCAGCGCGCCGACCGGCGGGGCCGCGCTCGTGACCATGAAGCCGATCCCGAGGCTGCTCGCCATCGAGAGCCCGCCGACGATGCCGAGCACGACGCCGAGCGTGAGCAGGACGATGTCGAGGATGCGGCCGCCAGCCGTGAGCGCGAACCCGTCGATCGCGTCCTGGGCCGCGCCGACGACGGTGAGGCCCGCGAGCATGAGGACGATGCCCGCCGCGACGATGATCGACGGGCGCATGCCCTCGAGCCAGGGGATGCCGAGGTCGCTCAGCTGGTTCGCCGCCACCGCGAACCCGGTGACGACGAGCGCACCCGCGATCTGCGAGAAGAAGAACGGCACGCGCAGCCGCGCCATGCCCCGCTGCGCGACCGCCGCGGCGACCGAGGCGAGGAAGGCGATGAGCACGACGGCCCAGCCGGCGCCGAAGTACACGCCGACGCCCGCTCCCAGGAGGCCCTGGGCGAGCACGACGACGATCGGCCGGTAGAGGAACGGCGTGCGGCGGACGGCGTGGAAGCGCGCGCGGGCGGCCTCGAGCTCGAGGCCCGCCTCGATGTCGGCCACGAGCGCCTGCAGGCGCTGCAGCTTCGCGTGGTCGGGGTAGGGCGCCCGCACGACGCGGAGCAGCGTGATGGGGTCGTCGTCGTCGCCGCGGTGGTACGAGACGCCGATCGAGTTGTAGGTCACGTCGGTGTGGAGCGGCCGGATGCCGTAGGCGGCGGCGACGCGGTTCGTCGCGAGCGCGACGTCGTTCGCGGAGGCGCCGACGGTCATGAGCGACTCCGCGATGCGCATCGCGAGGTCGATGACGCGGGTGGCGCGGATCGCGTCGACGGTCTGCAGCAGCTCGGTCGCTGGCCGCGAGGAGGCGTCGGTGCGGATCGCGCCGACGAGGCGGGCGAGGAGTCCGGGTCGCTGCTGCTCCATCCCCACCATCCTCGCATTCCCGCCCGGCGCGGCTCGCCGAGCCGGGCCCGGGTGTGGCCTCCGCATGGAGGAGCCGTCATAGCAATATCAGTATCGATAGTGATATCGTGCTCGCATGGACTCCGCCTCCGTGCTCCTCCACCCCGTCCGCCTCCGCATCGTGCAGGCGATGCTCGCCGATGGCGCGCTGACGACCCGCGCGCTCCACGATCGGCTCGACGACGTGCCCATCGCGACCCTGTACCGCCACGTCGGCCAGCTCGCGGGGCACGGGCTGCTCGAGGTCGCCGAGGAGCAGCGGGTCGGCGGAGCGAGCGAGCGCACGTACCGCCTCGCCGCAGGGTTCGCGAACCCGACGGCGGACGACCTGGGCGCGCTCGACGGCGAGCAGCTGCTCGCGGCCTTCACCGTGTTCGCGTCGGGCCTCATCCGCGACTTCGCCGACTACGTCGCCCCGGGCGGCATCGACCTCGCGGCCGACCGGGTGAGCTTCGCGCAGGCCGCCTTCTGGGCGAGCGACGACGAGGTCGACGCGCTGGGCACCGCGCTGATGGCGGCGCTCGAGGGCGTGCTCGGCAACGACGCGGCACCCCACCGGCGGCGCCGCGTGCTGAGCACCGTGCTGCTCCCCCGCGACGGCGCCGACGGGACGGACGCGCCGTGAACCTCCTCGACCTCGGGGGCGCGATGCTCCTGCCGCTCGTGCCCGCGCTGCTCCTCGCGCTCGCGCTCGTCGCCTGGGCGCTCGTCGACATCGTCCGCTCACCGGTGCGGCACCTGCCCAAGGTCGTCTGGGCAGTCATCGTCCTGCTCGCCGTGCCGGTCGGCGCGATCGCCTACCTCGTGGTCGGGCGCGGGAGCGGCGCTGCGACCGAGGGGATGCTCCGATGAGCGCGGCCGTCGTCGTCCGCTCGCTGACCCGGGTCTTCCCCGGCGGCGGCGGCATCCACGACGTGCACCTCGCCGTCGACGACCGGGCGGTCACCGCGATCGTCGGCCCGAACGGCGCCGGCAAGACGGTGCTGCTCAGCATCGTGGCCGGGCTCGCGCGCGCCGACTCGGGGGCCGTCGAGCTGGGCGACGCCGACGCCCGGGTCGCGCTCTGCCCCGACGTGCCGCAGTTCGAGCCGTGGCTCACCGCGCGCGAGGTGGTCGAGACGTCCCTCGCCCTGACCGGCGTGCGCGGCACCGATGCGGCGCGCGACGCCGTCCGGGCCGCGCTCGCCAGCTGCGGCATCGAGGCGGTCGCGGAGCGACGCGTCGGCGGCTTCTCGCGCGGGATGCTGCAGCGGCTCGGCATGGCGGCCGCCCTCGTCGCCGATCCCGCGGTGCTGATCCTCGACGAGCCGAGCAGCGCGCTCGACCCGATCGGTCGCTCGGAGGTGCGCGACCTGATCGCCGCGGAGGGCCGGCGCCGCTGCGTCATCCTCAGCAGCCACGCCCTGGGCGAGGTCGAGCAGGTGGCCGACCGCGTCGTCGTGCTCGACCGCGGCAGGGTCGTCGCCGACGGCAGCACGGCCGAGGTGCTGGGTGCCGGGCTCGCGCCGGAGTGGACGATCCGACTCGCCGGGCCGTCGCCGCTCGGCGTCGTGCCGTCGTCGCTCGGGCCGCGACAGGCTCCGGATGCCTCGGGGGTCGTGCGCCTCGAGCGCGTCTCCGACGAGGTGTGGACGGTGCGGTTCGAGAGCTTCGACGCCGCGGCCGACGGGCTGCTGCCGGTGCTCGAGTCGCTGCGGGCGCCGATCGTCGAGGTGACCCTGCGGGACCGCGACCTCGACGCGTCGTTCGCTCGGCTCGTCCGCGAGCGGATCGTCGCGTGAGCATCGCGCTCGCCGCCGCGCGGCTCGAGGCGCGGCGCCTCGCCCGATCCGGCCTGCTCGCGGGCCTGCTGCTCGCCTCCGCGTTCTTCGGCCTCTCCGGCCCGGCGCTCGCGCTGTCCCTCCCCGAGGTCCTCGCGGCCGCCGGCGGCAGCGACCAGCTGACCGTCGAGGCGGCACCGGCGACGCCGGCCGCCGGCATCGCGCTGTTCCAGCAGAGCGCGATGCAGCTGGGGCTCATCCTCGCGGTGGTGGTCGCGATCACCGGGCTCTCGTGGGATGCGCGGCCGGGATCGTCCGTGTTCTACCGGACCCGCGTGTCCCGCATCGAGCTGCTGGTGCTGCCGCGCGCGATCGTCGGATGGATCGCCGCCGCGGTGAGCCACGCCCTCGGCCTCGTGCTCGCCGCGCTGCTCACCGCGGTGCTGATCGGGCCGGTCGACGTCGACGCGCTCGTGCGCGTCGGGGTCGCGTCGACGGGATACCTGGCGATGGCCATGGCGCTCGGCGTCCTGGTGATGGCCGCCACGAGGCGAACGGCCACGGCCATCGCCGTCAGCACGGTGCTCGTGCTGATCCTGCCGGTGCTCGGCGCCGTGGACGCGATCGCCGGCTGGTCGCCGACGTCGCTGCTCTCGGCGCCCGACGGTGCGCTCGCCGGGCCGATGGCCGCTGCGATCTCGGTCGCCGTCGCCGCCCTCGTGGGCTCGGCCGCGCTCGCGCGCCGCCAGGAGCTGCGACGGGACGCGTGAGCGGAAGCGCGGGAACGACGAAGCCCCCGCGCGAGCGGGGGCTTGGACGTGGAGCCTGGGAGAATCGAACTCCCGACATCCTGCTTGCAAAGCAGGCGCTCTACCAACTGAGCTAAGGCCCCGTGGCCGGCGCCGGCCGTGGGAGTTGTGCGTGGTGGGGCTACCTGGACTCGAACCAGGGACCTCTTCGTTATCAGCGAAGCGCTCTAACCGCCTGAGCTATAGCCCCGAGCACAAGCATCGACTCTACCAGACCGAATCGTCCCGGAGGACACGTCGGCGAGCCGCGCTCGCGCGCGATCCCCTACTGGTTGGCGAAGCCGACCTGCAGGCCGCCGGTGATGCGCACCGACAGGTTGTACAGCACCGCGACCACGGCGCCGAGGACGGTGATGACGACGAAGTTCAGCACCGCGACGAGCAGCGTGAACATCATCACCTGCGGCAGCGACACGATCGACGTGATCGCGAAGTCGGGCTGGGCGAGGATGTCGCGCAGCACCTCGTCGATCTTGTCGAACAGGCCGACGACCGACAGCAGCGACCACATGACGAACGTCACCACGAGCTGCACGATGCCGAGCACGAGACCGAGGATCGCCGAGACCTTCATGGCCGACCAGAAGTCGACGTGCACGAGGCGCAGGCGCACCTGCTTCGACGAGCCCGAGCGGCGGGGGGCCTTGCTCTGCAGCTTCTCGGCGATGCTCGTCATGCGTCGGTCCCCTCGGTGCCGGTCTCGTCGGTGCCGGTCTCGGCGGCGTCTCCGGCCGCGGTCGCGTCCGTGCCGTCCACGATAGCGCCCTCGGTCTCCGCGGCCTCCACCTGCGCGACGCCCGTCTGGGCGTCCTGCGCGGGGGTCGTCGCGGGCGCCTCGGCGGCCTCGGCGACGGCCTCCTCGACCTCCTCCTCGACGTTGCGGGCGATCGAGAGCACCGGGTCGGTCGTCGACTTCTCGGCGAACTGCACGCCCATCGTGGTGCGGCCGGTGGCGCGCACCTCGTCGACGCTCGAGCGGATGACCTTGCCCGAGGTGCGGATGAGCAGCAGCTCGTCGCCGTCGTGCACGATCGTGGCGCCCACGAGGGTGCCGCGGTCGTGGTCGCCGGACGAGAACGTGAGCACGCCCTGCGTGCCGCGGCCCTTCGTGGGGTAGTCAGCCACGGCGGTCTTCTTGCCGAAGCCCTGCTCGGTGACGACGAAGACGTAGCCCTCGTCGCCGATCACCATCGCGGCGAGCGCCTCGTCGTCGTCGCGCAGGCGCACGCCGCGCACGCCGCCCGTCGCGCGGCCCATCGGCCGCAGCGCCTCGTCGGTCGCCTCGAAGCGCGCCGCGCGGCCGGACCTCGTGATGACGAGGATCTGGTCGTCGGCGTTCGCGAGCATGGCCGAGATGAGGCGGTCGCCCTCGCCGAGGTTGATGGCGATGATGCCGCCAGTGCGGTTCGTGTCGTACAGCTCGAGGCGCGTCTTCTTCACCTGGCCCTGCTGCGTGGCGAGCACGAGGTAGTCGGCCTGGTCGTAGGTGCGAAGCCGCAGCACGGTCTGCACCTGCTCCTCGGGCTGCATCGCCAGCAGGTTGGCGACGTGCTGGCCCTTCGCGTCGCGGCCGGCCTCGGCGATCTCGTACGCCTTCATCCGGTACACGCGGCCGAGGTTCGTGAAGAACAGCAGCCAGTCGTGCGTGGAGGTGATGTCGAAGTGGTCGACGACGTCGTCGCTGCGCAGCTGCGCGCCCTTCACGCCCTTGCCGCCGCGGTGCTGCGCGCGGTACTGGTCGATGCGGGTGCGCTTGATGTAGCCGCCGTGCGTGAGGCTGACGACCACCTGCTCCTCGGGGATGAGGTCCTCGATCGACACGTCGCCGTCGAAGCCGTGCAGGATCTGCGTGCGGCGGTCGTCGCCGTGCTTGTCGACGATCTCGGTGAGCTCGTCGACGATGATCGTGCGCTGCCGCTCGGGGCTCGCGATGATGTCGCGGTAGTCGGCGATGCGCGTCTCGAGCTCGGTGGCCTCGTCGTGGATCTTCTGGCGCTCGAGCGCCGCGAGGCGGCGCAGCTGCAGCTCGAGGATGGCGCGGGCCTGCACCTCGTCGATCTCGAGCAGCTCCATGAGCCCGTCGCGGGCGGCCTCGGTCGTCGACGAGCGGCGGATGAGCGCGATGACCTCGTCGAGCGCGTCGAGCGCCTTGAGGTAGCCGCGCAGGATGTGCATCCGCTCCTCGGCCTGCGCGAGGCGGAACTGCGTGCGGCGCACGACGACCTCGACCTGGTGGTCGGCCCAGTTCGTGATGAAGCCGTCGACCGAGAGCGTGCGCGGCACGCCGTCGACGATCGCGAGCATGTTCGCGCCGAAGTTCTCCTGCAGCTGCGTGTGCTTGTACAGGTTGTTCAGCACGACCTTCGCGACGGCGTCGCGCTTGAGCGTGATGACGAGGCGCTGGCCCGTGCGGCCCGAGGTCTGGTCCTCGAGGTTCGCGATGCCCTGCAGCTTGCCGTCCTTGACGAGCTCGGCGATGCGCACCGCGAGGCGGTCCGGGTTCACCTGGTACGGCAGCTCGGTGACGACGAGGGCCGTGCGGCCCTGGATCTCCTCGACCGTGACCACGGCGCGCATCGTGATGGAGCCGCGGCCGGTGCGGTACGCCTCCTGGATGCCCTTGGTGCCCAGGATCTGCGCACCCGTGGGGAAGTCGGGGCCGTGGATGCGCTGCATGAGCGCGACCTGCAGCTCCTCCTTCGTCGCATCCGGGTGCTGCAGGTGCCAGATGGCGCCGTCGGCGACCTCGCGGAGGTTGTGCGGCGGGATGTTCGTCGCCATGCCGACGGCGATGCCGACCGAGCCGTTGACGAGCAGGTTCGGGAAGCGCGCCGGCAGGACGGACGGCTCCTGGGTGCGGCCGTCGTAGTTGTCCTGGAAGTCGACGGTGTCCTCGTCGATGTCGCGCACCATCTCCATGGCGAGCTGCGACATCTTCGTCTCGGTGTACCGGGGCGCCGCGGCCTCGTCGTCGCCGGCGGAACCGAAGTTGCCCTGGCCGAGCGCGAGCGGGTAGCGGAGGCTCCACGGCTGCACGAGGCGCACGAGCGCGTCGTAGATGGCCGAGTCGCCGTGCGGGTGGAACTGGCCCATGACGTCGCCGACGACGCGCGAGCACTTCGAGAACGCCTTGTCGGGGCGGTAGCCGCCGTCGTACATCGCGTAGAGCACGCGGCGGTGCACGGGCTTGAGGCCGTCGCGCACCTCGGGCAGCGCGCGCCCGACGATGACGCTCATCGCGTAGTCGAGGTACGACCGCTGCATCTCGAGCTGCAGGTCGACCTGCTCGATGCCGGTGCGCTCCTGCGGCTCGTCGGGCGTGTTCGTGTCAGTCATCGTGCTCTCTCAGCCTCAGATGTCCAGGAAGCGGACGTCGCGGGCGTTCTTCTGGATGAACGTGCGGCGCGCGTCGACGTCCTCGCCCATGAGGGTGGCGAAGATCGAGTCGGCGACGGCGGCGTCGTCGAGGGTGACCTGCTTGAGGATGCGCGTCTCGGGATCCATGGTCGTCTCCCACAGCTCCGAGTAGTTCATCTCGCCGAGGCCCTTGTAGCGCTGCACGCCGTTGTCCTTGGGGACGCGGCGGCCGGCGGCCTGGCCCTTGGCGAGCAGCTCGTCGCGCTCGCGGTCGCTGAAGGCGTACTCGGGCTCGGCGTTCGACCACTTGATCTTGTAGAGCGGCGGCGCGGCGAGGTAGACGTAGCCGAGGTCGATGAGCGGCCGCATGTAGCGGAACAGCAGCGTCAGCAGCAGCGTCGTGATGTGCTGGCCGTCGACGTCGGCATCGGCCATGAGCACGATCTTGTGGTAGCGGGCCTTCTCGGGGTCGAAGTCCTCGCCGAGGCCCGCGCCGAAGGCGGTGATCATCGACTGGATCTCGGCGTTGCCGAGCGCGCGGTCGAGGCGCGCCTTCTCGACGTTGAGCACCTTGCCGCGCAGCGGCAGGATCGCCTGCGTGTGCGGGTCGCGGCCCTGCACGGCCGAGCCGCCGGCCGAGTTGCCCTCGACGAGGAAGATCTCCGAGATCGACGGGTCCTTCGACTGGCAGTCCTTGAGCTTGCCGGGCATGCCGCCCGACTCGAGCAGGCCCTTGCGGCGGGTCTGCTCGCGCGCCTTGCGCGCGGCGATGCGGGCGGTGGCGGCCTGGATGGCCTTCCGCACGATCTCCTTCGCCATCTGCGGGTTGGCCTCGAACCAGTGGCCGAGCTCCTCGCCGGTGACGCGCTGCACGAACGACTTCGCCTCGGTGTTGCCGAGCTTCGTCTTCGTCTGGCCCTCGAACTGCGGCTCGCCGAGCTTCACCGAGACGATGGCGGTGAGGCCCTCGCGCACGTCGTCGCCCGAGAGGTTCTCGTCCTTCTCCTTCAGGAGGTTCGTGGCGCGCGCGTAGCGGTTGACGAGCGTGGTGAGCGCCGCGCGGAAGCCCTCCTCGTGCGTGCCGCCCTCGTGCGTGTTGATCGTGTTCGCGTAGGTGTAGACGGCCTCCTGGTAGGAGCCGGTCCACTGCATGGCGATCTCGACCGAGATGCGGCGCTCGGTGTCCTCGGCCTCGAAGTCGATGATCTCCGGGTGCACCGGCTCCGACTTCTTCGACTCGTTGAGGTAGGCGACGTAGTCCTTGAGGCCCTGCTCGTAGAGGTAGGCGTCGGCGCGCTGGGTGGGCTCGCTCCCGTCCTCGTCGGCGTCGGGCTCGATGATCGCCTCGGGGCGGAGGTCCTCGATGGCGATGCGGAGGCCCTTGTTGAGGAAGGCCATCTGCTGGAAGCGCTTCGCGAGCGTCTCGTAGTCGAACTCGACGGTCTCGAAGATGTCGGGGTTCGGCCAGAACGTGACGGTCGTGCCGGTCTCGGCGGTGACCTCGCCGACCTGGAGCGGGCCCTCGGGCTCGCCGATCGCGAACGACTGGCGGTGCACGTGCCCCTGGCGGCGCACCTCGACCTCGAGCCGGGTCGAGAGCGCGTTGACGACCGACGAGCCGACGCCGTGCAGGCCGCCGGAGACGGCGTACCCGCCGCCGCCGAATTTGCCGCCCGCGTGCAGCACGGTGAGGACGACCTCGACGGTCGACTTCGTGGGGTCGCTCGAGTGCGGGTCGACGGGGATGCCGCGGCCGTTGTCGCGCACGCGCACGCCGCCGTCGGCGAGGATCGTCACCTCGATGTTGTCGCAGTGCCCGGCGAGCGCCTCGTCGACCGCGTTGTCCACGATCTCGGAGACGAGGTGGTGGAGGCCGCGCGGGCCGGTGGAGCCGATGTACATGCCGGGGCGCTTGCGCACCGCCTCGAGGCCCTCGAGGATCTGGATCGCGTCGGCGCCGTAGTCGGCGTCCGGCACCGATCCGCCGCGGGGCGCTGCCGCCGCGTCCTGGGTCGGCTCCTGCGGCTCCGCTGCTGCCTCGTCGTGCTCTGCCATCGTCTCTCGCATCCGCCGTCGGTGTGCCTGCGTCGCCAGCCCGGAACGGGTGTCCGGCAACCTCCCCAGTCTACCCCGCTTGCGGGGTGCGGGCAGCGCACAGCGCCGCTGAGAGCCGCGATCGGGCATCGGGACGATCCAGATGCCCGCCGCAACGGCGCTCGGCGTCCACGGATGCCGTCCAGGGCCTGCACGGGGCGATCCGCGATCGGGGACGATCCCCCGCCTCGGACGCCTCCGGCGTCAGGAGCGGCGGTTCGGGGCGACCACGCGGATGACCGCCGAGTCGTCGCGATCGCCGAGGCCGGCGGCCTCGCCGAGGAGGAAGAGCTGCTCGGCAGCGGCGGCGACGGGCGTCGCGAGGTAGTGGGCGCGGGCGGCGTCGCCGACGATGCCGAGGTCCTTGACGAAGATGTCGAGGCGGCTGAGCACCTCGGCGCCGCCCTCGTCGTACGCCTGGAGCGCGCGCGGGCCGCGGTTGCCGAGCATGAAGGAGCCCGCGGCGCCCGCCTGGAGCGCGTCGAGCGTGCGCTCCCGGTCGAGCCCCAGGGCGTCGGCGAGGGCGAGCGCCTCCGCGGCGGCGGCGATGTGGACGCCGCACAGCAGCTGGTTCACGGTCTTGAGCGCCTGGCCGTCGCCGGGGCGGTCGCCCACGATCGAGAGCGTCGAGGCGAGCTGCTCGAGCACGGGGCGCGCGACCACGAGGGCCGCGTCGCTCGCACCGACGACGATGAGGAGATCGCCCTCCCCCGCGCGGACGGGCCCGCCCGAGAGCGGCGCGTCGACGAGGTGCGCGCCGATCGCCTCGAGCCGCGCGGCGACGTCGGCGATCCCCGAGGTGCCGACGGTGCTCGTCAGCAGCACGGCGGCACCGGGCCGCAGGTGCTCGGCGAGGGGCTGCTCGCCGAAGAGCAGCGACTCGAGCTGCTCGCCCGTGCGGACGGCGACGAGGACGACGTCGGCGCCCGAGGCGGCCTCCGCCGCGCTGCCGGCGGCGCGCACGCCGCGCTCGGCGGCGAGCTCGAGGCGATCGGCGGCGATGTCGAAGCCGGAGACGTCGAAGCGCTCGGCGAGGCGTGCTGCCATGGGGAGCCCCATGGCGCCGAGGCCGATGACGGCGACGGTGCTGGTCATCTGTGCGGTTCCTTCCTGCGGATCGGCCGGTGCCGATCAGTCCTGGTGGTGCTGCTCGTCGTCCGCGAGGGTCTGCACGACGGCGGCGAGGGAGTCGGTGTCGCCGACGTTGCCGGCGAAGACGACGTAGGGGATGCCGATCGCGGGGCCGGCCTCCGGCTGCCACAGCGAGACGATGCCGGGGAGCATGGGGCCGACGACGCGGGCGCGGCGGATGCGGAGCGCCTCGGAGGCGACGTCGCTCGAGGTGATGCCGCCCTTCGCGATGACGAAGCGGGGCGGGGCGAGCTCGAGCACGCGGGCGACGAGCTCGACGATGCCGCTCGAGACGCGGCGGGCGATGTCGAGGCTCTCCTCGCCGTCGCGGCCGGTCACCAGCTCGCGGCTCGTGTGCACGATGACGGTGCCGCGCTCGATCGCGTCGGCGACGGCGCGCGCCTGCTCGTCGAGGTGGGCCTCGCGGCGCTCGTCGATGAGGCTGCGCACGTCGAGCTCGATCGTGGCGGTCGCGGGGCGGTCCTCGCGGAGCGCGGCGAGCTGCGCGGTCGTGAGCGGCACGTGGCTGCCGACGACGACGAGGCCGCCGCGCTCGTTCGCGAGCTCCAGGCCGTCGGGGCCGACGACGGCGGGCAGATCCTGGCCGATGTGGGCGCGCGGGTAGGGCGGGCCGACGCGCAGCAGCGCGCCGAGGCCCTCGCGGTCGAGCTCGTGGAGGGCGATCGCGACCGAGCGCATGTCGTGCTCGTCGACGACGTCGACCGCGACGACGGTGCCGGCCGCGAGGGCCCGGAGCTCCTCGGCGACCGCGTCGGGCCCGCGGCGGATGGTGCCGAGCGACAGCGCGTGCACGGCGTCGCGCACGATGCGGCCGCCGGTCTTCTCCTCCACCCAGTCGCGGAGGTCGCTCGCTCGGAAGCCGAAGGTCGCGTCCTGCGCGAACGGCGTCTCGCCGACCGGCGTCGCCTCGCCGTCGACCACCCAGTGGTGCACGCCGTCGACGGTGATGCGGCCGGCGTCGGGGAAGGCGGGCACGAGCACCGTCAGGTGCGGGGCGGCGTGGCCGCGCTCGACGATGGCTGCGGTGAGCACGTCGGTCTCGAGCGGGAAGTGGCCGCGGAGCGTCGAGTCGCTGCGCGAGACGAAGGTGACGCGGCGGCCCGCGGCGTCGGCGGCGTCGAGGGCGACGGCGACGACCTCGCGGTTGCGGGCCTCGGCCGCGCCCTCGTCGAGCGAGCGGGTGTTCGTGAGCACGTAGACGGCGGGCGCGTGCTGCGCGAGTGCCCAGTCGAGGTCCTCCCGCTCCCACCGCGTGAGCACCGGGAGGCCGGCGACCGACTGGGTGCCGGTCGGGTCGTCGTCGAGCACGACGAGCACGGCGGCAGGATCGAGCACGGCGCGGACGCGCTCGGCGGGGATCTCGATGGGCGCGGGGGCGGCGGCGAGCAGGTCGTCGACGTGCACGGGAGACTCCTTCGTCTGCGGGCGGGCTCGCGACGCGATCCCATCAGATATCAGACATCATGGGCGACGGCGCGCGAGGAAGTCAAGTCCCCGCTAGGAGCCGCTCGCGGCAGGGCGGCCGCGAGCGCTGTCAGCGGCCGTGGACGAGGTGCACGAGGTCGTCGCGCGTCTGCTGCATGTGGCTCGCCATCGCATCGCGCGCGGCGAGCGCGTCGCCCGTCGCGATCGCCTCGAGCACCGCCCGGTGCTCGGCGATCGCGTGCTCGCGGATCACCGGCACCGCGCTCGTCTCGCCGCGCGTCGCGGCGAGCACGGTCGTGAGCGGCAGGAGCGCGGCGACGAGGATGCGGTTGTCGGCCGCCCGCATGATGACGTCGTGGAACTCCAGGTCGGCCTCGACGAACCCGTCGAGGTCGCCGGCCTCGTGCCGCTCGACCATGGCGCGCAGCGAGTCGGCCAGCCCGTCGAGGTGCTCCTGCCCGCGGCGCTCGGCGGCGAGCTGCGCGGCGCCGGTCTCGATCATCATGCGCACCTCGAGCAGCTCGAGCGACGACCGCTCGCGCTGCCCGGAGCTGCGAGCGTGCCGCACGACGGCGTCGAGGCCGGTCCATTCCGCGACCGGAGCGATGCGGTGGCGGCTGCCGGGCACCTGCACGATGACGCCCTGGGCCTGCAGCAGGCGGACCGCCTCCCGCATGGTGAGGCGCGAGACGCCGAACTCGAGGGCGAGCTGGCCCTCGGCGGGCAGCTGGTCGCCTGCGGTGAGCCGCCCCGCGATGATCGCGTCGAGCAGCCGATCGACCGCGTCGTGGGTGCGCGAGGGCCTCGGCATCCGTCCTCCTCCATCGGGTGTCAGACAGCGTAGCCGCACAGACGGCCCGACGCATGGCAGGCGGCTCAGCCGAGGCTCAGCCCTCGAGCCGCACCCCTAGCCTCAGCCCAGAGCGTCAGCCCCAGGTATCGCGTGGGCCGCGACCCGGCACCGAGCGGCGGCCGCGCTGGAACGACGGCAGGTCGGGCCCGATGAACCGGATGCCCGTGAGGCCGCAGTCGGGGAACCGCTGCAGGATGCGCGTCGTCGTCTCGGCGCGCAGGATGCGCATCTGCTGCGTCCACGCGGTCGAGGCGCAGCGCACGGTGAGCTCGCCGTCCTCGAACGCGATCGGCTCGGTGCGGCCGGCGTTCTCCTCGCCGACGAGCTCGGGCCAGTGCGCCATGACGTCGGCCTTCGCGAGGGTCGAGGTCCAGCCGCGGTCGGCGGCGAAGCCGCCGAGCACGTCGCCGAGCGCGCGCGGGTCGCGGCCCTTGCCGAACGGCACGGAGGCGTCGGGGTCGCGGCGCGAGCGGCGTCGGCCGTCGCGCGTCACCATCTCGGGGTCGCCCATCTTGGCTTTGAGGCGCAGCCACACGCGCTCGGGCTCCGTGGGCGCGAGCCGCTGCCAGGGCCGCTCAGCCATCGACGGCCTCGGCGTCCGCGCGCTCGTCGACGCCGACCACGGCCTCGGCGTCCGGATCGACATCCGGATCGCCCGCGCGCTCGACCGGCGTGCGTGCCGCCGCGCCCGCCTCGACGACGACGCCCGCATCGATCCGGATCCGGTGGTCGCGCAGCGCCTCGGGCACGTCGTCCTCGACCGCCGCCGTGATGAGCACCTGCTCGAAGCCGCCCGCGGCCTCGGCGAGCCGCTGCCGCCGGCCGGCGTCGAGCTCGGCGAACACGTCGTCGAGGATCATCACCGGGTCGCCGCCCGAGCCGTCGCGCAGCAGCTGCGCTGAGGCGAGCCGCAGCGCGAGCGCGAACGACCACGACTCCCCGTGGCTCGCGTAGTGGCGGGCGAGCAGGCCGTTGAGCTGGAGCTCCAGGTCGTCGCGGTGCGGGCCGACGAGGCTCACGCCGCGGTCGAGCTCGTCGCGGCGGCGCTGCGCGAGCAGGGCGCGGAACGCCTCGGCATCGGCGGGCACGTTCGTGACGAGCGCGATCTCGGCGCGGTGCTCGTCGCCCGCGACCACGCGGTAGGCCTCGGCGACGTGGGGCGCGAGGTCGGCGACGAGCGCCTGCCGGGTGCGCAGCACCTCGAGCCCGAGCTCGACGAGCCGGCCGTCCCACACCTCGAGCGTCGTGAGCTCGTCCTCGCGGAGCCGCGACGCACGAGCGCTCTTCAGCAGCGAGTTGCGCTGCCGCAGCACGCGGTCGAGGTCGCTGTGCACGCCGGCCAGCCGCGGCGCCCGCATGACGGCGAGCTCATCGAGGAACCGGCGGCGGCCCGCCGGGTCGGCACGCACGAGCTGCAGGTCCTCGGGGCTGAAGAGCACCGCCTGCAGGTAGCGCGGGAGGTCGCGGATGCGCACGCCGTTGCCGTTGGCCTGGGCGCGGTTCGCGCCCTTCGCGTTCAGCTCGACGTCGAGCTGGAACGAGCGCTCGTCGTTCGTGACGGTGCAGCGCACGATCGCGCGCTGCTCCCCCGCCCGGATGAGCGCGACGTCGGTGGGCACGCGGTGGCTCGAGCCGGTCGCGATCCAGACGAGCGACTCCACGATGTTCGTCTTGCCCTGGCCGTTGCGGCCGACGAGCAGGTTGGCGCCCGGCTCGAACGCGACGTCCGCGCTGCGGTAGTTGCGGAAGTCGGTCAGCGCGAGACGGCTGACGCGCACCTACGCCTGCTTGACGGCGTGGCCGCCGAACTGGGCGCGGAGCGCCGCGACCGCCTTCATCGCCGAGGAGTCGTCCTGCCGCGACTCGAAGCGGGCGAAGAGCGAGGCGGCGATGACCGGCATCGGCACCGCGTTGGCGATCGCCTCCTCGACGGTCCAGCGGCCCTCGCCGGAGTCGTCGACGTAGCCCTCGATCTCGGACAGGTCGTCGTCCTCGTCGAGCGCGCGCACCATCAGGTCGAGCAGCCACGAGCGGATGACCGTGCCGCGCTGCCAGGCCTTGAACGAGCCGGCGACGTCGTGCACGAGCTCCTTCTTCTCCAGCAACTCGAAGCCCTCGGCGTACGCCTGCATGAGGCCGTACTCGATGCCGTTGTGCACCATCTTCACGTAGTGGCCGGCGCCCACGGGGCCGGCGTGCACGAAGCCCTCGGCGCGCGGGCCCTCCGGCCGCAGCGCGTCGAAGACCGGCAGGAGCTCGGCGATGTCGTCGGCGGCGCCGCCGACCATGAGGCCGTAGCCGTTCTCGAGACCCCAGATGCCGCCCGAGACGCCGACGTCGACGAAGCGAACGCCCCGCGCGGCGAGCTGCGCCGCGTGGCGCTCGTCCTCGGTGAAGCGCGAGTTGCCGCCGTCGATGACGAGGTCGCCCGCCGACAGCTTCTCGCCGAGCTCCGTGACCACGGCGTCGGTGATCTCGCCCGCCGGCACCATCGCCCACACGATCCGCGGCGCCGGCAGCGCCTCGATGAGCGCGTCGACGCTCGCGACGTCGCTCACCTCGGGGTTGCGGTCGTAGCCGGTGACCTCGATGCCGCGCTGGCGGAGGCGCTCCCGCATGTTGCCGCCCATGCGGCCCAGGCCGATGAGTCCGATGTGCATCGAAGCCTCCTCCTGCCGCGGATGCGGCTCTCGGTCGCCCGCCGGCGGCGGGCTCAGCGCAGCAGCAGGTTGGGCTGCAGCAGGTACTTGAAGTCGGTGGCCTCGGCGTCGTCGCGCGAGGTCTGGCCGCGGATGAGCATCGGGCCGGGCTTGTTCGAGCTCTCCGAGCGCGTGAACGCGATGCGCACGAACTCCGAGTGCGTCGCGTTGATGCCGTCGATGAGCAGCTGCGGCTTGATCGAGAGCACGATGTCGTCGCCGTCGAGCACGCAGTCGATCGTCTCGGATGCCTGCGCCTGCTCGGAGCCGATCGCCTCGAGCTGCACCTGGCCCTCCGAGAACGTGTACCGGATGGCTGCCTCGGCGTCGAGCACGAGCTGCACTCGGCGCGTGGCGTCGACCAGCTCGGAGGTGCTCACGACCGCGTGGTGGTCGACGGCCTCCGGGAACAGGCGGCGCACGGGCGGGTAGTTGCCCTTGATGAGCAGGCTCGTGACCGTGCGGTCGGCGGTCGAGAACGCGATCTGCTGGCGGTCGCCCGGCTCGGAGAGGGTGATCTCGATGCGGTCGGCGGAGCCGAAGGTGCGGCCCACCTCGACGAGGGTGCGGGCGGGCACGAGCGAGGTGACCGGGTCGGTCTCGGTGCCGGCGTCCCACTGCACGCTGCGGACCGAGACGCGGTAGCGGTCGGTGGCGATGAGCGTGAGCGTGGTGTCGGCGGCCTCGAGCTGCACGCCGGTGATGACGGGCGTGACGTCCTCGCGGGACGCCGAGATCGCGACCTGGCCGATCGCCTCCGAGAAGGCCTTGCCCTCGACGACGCCGGTGCGGCCCTGCACCGTCGGCACGGTCGGGTACTCCTCGAGGGGCATGCGGGCGAGCGAGAAGTTCGCCGAGCCGCAGCGGATCGTGACCTTCTGGCCGTCGTCCTCGATGCGGACCTCGCGCTGCGGAAGCTTCGACGCGATGTCGCTCAGCAGCCGGCCCGAGACCAGGACCACGCCCTCGGTCTCGACGTCCGCGGCCACCTGCGTGCGGGCCGACGACTCGAAGTCGAACGACGAGAGCACGACGCCGTCGGCCGTCGCCTCGATGCGGACGCCGCCGAGGATCGGCATCGCCGGGCGCTGCGGCAGCAGCCTGACGGCGAACGACACGGCGTCGCTGAAGACATCGCGGTTGATGACGAACTTCACTCGGCACCCTTCCCTCGTCGCGCTCGGCGCGGCAGCTCGAGCCGTGGACGCGCAGGGCGCACGGCGCTGTCGATTCTGGCACAGGCTCCCGACGCCCGACCCGGCGCCCCGACCGCCCGCCGGCGTCATCGTTGGTGGCTCGACGGATGACAGGAAACTCTTCTTGTCATTCATAACCGCTGTGGAACCTGTGGATCGATCGGCTCCTCGCCAGTGGACGACGGCGAACTACACGACTGTGAGTTGTACATCGCCTGTGGACGCGCATCCGCGGTCCGTGGAACGACAGGATCCGTGTCATCCCCGCCGTCCACAGACCGGGTCCCCGCTCTCCACAGCCCATCGCGTGTCGTCCACACTCGAATCACATGAATTCAACATGGAGGGTTCAGCCGTCGAACCCGCCTCCGGAGTACGCGGCAGCGCCCCTCGAGCCGGTCGAGGGGCTGCGGTGGACGGATGCCAGCGGGACGGACGTCAGCGGACGGGCGACTGCCGGATGCGCGAGGTGAGCTCCGTCACCTGCGTGTAGACCGAGCGGCGCTCCTGCATGAGCTTCTCGATCTTCTTGTTCGCGTACATCACCGTGGTGTGGTCGCGGTTGCCGAACAGCTGGCCGATCTTCGGCAGCGACATGCTCGTCATCTCGCGGCACAGGTACATGGCGATCTGCCGCGCGAGCGCGATGGTCTGCGAGCGCGACGAGCCGTGCAGGTCGTCGACCGTGAGGCGGAAGTAGCTCGCGGTGTGGCTGATGATGTCGCTCGGCGACACGACCGCCTCCTCGTCGAACGAGAAGAGGTCCTTGAGCACCGTCTGCGCGAGCTCCATGGTGACCGGCAGCCGGTTGAGGCTCGCGAAGGCGGTGACGCGGATGAGCGTGCCCTCGAGCTCGCGGATGTTCGACTGCACCTTGTCGGCGATGACCGACAGCACCTCGGCGGGGATCTGGATCCGCTCCGCCTCGGCCTTCTTGCGCAGGATGGCGATGCGCGTCTCGACGTCGGGCACCGTCACGTCGGTGATGAGGCCCCACTCGAACCGGCTCACCATCCGCTCCTCGAAGCCCTGCAGGTGCTTCGGCGCCACGTCGGAAGTGATGACCACCTGCTTGTTGTGGTCGTGCAGCGTGTTGAAGGTGTGGAAGAAGGCCTCCTGCGTCGACTCCTTGCCCCGCAGGAACTGGATGTCGTCGATGAGGAGCACGTCGACGTCGCGGTAGCGCTGCTGGAACGACTGGTTGAGGTTGTTCGCGATCGAGTTGATGAAGTCGTTCGTGAACTCCTCGCTCGAGACGTACCGCACCCGGATGCCCGGGTACATGCCTTCGGCGTAGTGGCCGATCGCGTGGAGGAGGTGCGTCTTGCCGAGGCCGGAGTCGCCGTAGATGAAGAGCGGGTTGTACGCCTTGGCCGGCGTCTCGGCCACCGCGAGGGCGGCGGCGTGCGCGAAGCGGTTCGAGCCGCCGATGACGAAGTTCTCGAAGACGTACTTTGGGTTCAGCCGTGAATCCGCCTTGCGGCCCGAGGGCTCGGAGGAGCGCTCGAAGGTCTCGATCGGCGCCACGACCGGGTGCGAGGCGGGGTCGTCGACGACGTCCGGCAGCGGCTCCTCGTGCTCGAGCGCGGGGTTCACCACGATCTTGAACGACTGGATGTCCACAGGGCTGTCCACAAGCGCATCCGTGATCGGGAGGCGCAGGCGCTGCTCGAGCATGTCGCGCGTCAGATCGTTCGGGACGTCGAGGTAGAGCACCGATCCCATCACGCCCTGCGGCTCGACCAGGTCGAGGAATCCGCGCAACGACGGGGGAATCCGCGGATCCGTCGCCAGAGCCGAGAGGACGCTCGACCAGAGATCCCTGGTGGGGTCGTCCGGGGCCATGGGGCAGCGGTTCCTCTCGTGGGGCGTCGTGATGACAGGTGCGATCCACACCATTATCCACAGGTGTCTGGGGATGAGAGGTCCGCTGCGCGGCAGTGCTCCTGAGCACCTCCCGCGGCGCGGATTCATAGAGTCTGCACGCATAGCGCATCGGGTGCAAGTCCCCGCTGCATCGATCCGGCGTGGCGCGCAAGCGGCCACCGCGCCGTTGACCGCGCCCGTGGCCTCGCGTATGATCGTCAGGTTGCCGCAGCAGGTCTGCGGTGCGCCGTCGAGCCTCGCGGGCTCGATGCGACGACTTCCGGCGCCCAGCGCCGAACCCCACGGGAGACATCACCATGAGCAAGCGCACGTTCCAGCCGAACAACCGCCGCCGCGCCAAGAAGCACGGCTTCCGCCTCCGCATGCGCACCCGCGCCGGCCGCGCCATCCTGTCGGCCCGCCGCGCCAAGGGCCGCACCGAGCTCTCGGCCTGACCCCCAGGGATCTGGCGCGAGGTGCTCGCGAAGGCGAACCGGATCGTGCGGGGCGACGACTTCCGTCGCATCGTGCGCACCGGTCGCCGCGCGGGCGGCCCGCTCGCGGTGGTGCACCGCACGAAGCCCGAAGCGGCAGGCAGCCGCTTCGGGTTCATCGTGTCCAAGCAGGTGGGCAACGCCGTGGTGCGGAACCGCGTGCGACGCCGGCTGTCGGAGATCGTCCGCGCCGAGCTGCCGCTGGATCCCGCCGAGGACATCGTGATCCGCGCCCTGCCCGCGGCGGCCGAGGCCGACTTCGCTACACTCAGGGCCGGGATCACGGCGCTCCTGGAGCGACGGCCATGAGCCTCGCGCTCCTGCCCCGCAACATCTGCGTCGCGTTCCTCGTCGCCTACCGAGCGGTGATCTCACCGCTCTACGGCGATGTCTGCCGCTACTACCCGAGCTGCTCGAGCTACGCCCTCCAGGCCATCCAGCAGCACGGGGTGATCCGGGGCATCTGGATGGGCTCGCGCCGCATCCTCCGCTGCCACCCGTGGGCGCCGGGAGGCGTCGACGACATCCCGGAGCCGCGACGGCGGCTCCACACCACCCGCGCGGGGTTCGTCCTCGCGCACGAGGAGCACTGACACCTTGGACATCTTCGCCCTGCTCATGTGGCCCATCAAGTGGGTCATCGAGGCGATCCTCGTCGGATTCCACACGGTCATCACCGCCCTCGGCGGCGCGGAGGGCTCGGGGCTCACCTGGGTCCTCTCGATCGTGGGCCTCGTGCTCGTGATCCGCTCGGCGATGATCCCGCTCACCGTGCGCCAGATCGTCTCGTCGCGGAAGTCGCTCGAGATCCAGCCCGAGATCCAGCGCATCCAGAAGAAGTACAAGGGCAAGAAGGACCAGTTCTCGCGCGAGGCGATGCAGCGCGAGACGATGGAGGCCTACCGCAAGGCCGGCACGAACCCCTTCGCCTCGTGCCTCCCGCTGCTCATCCAGATGCCGATCTTCCTCGGCCTCGTGCAGGTGCTCACCGACGCGAACAACCGCAAGGCCGGCGTCGGCCTCCTCACCGAGGAGCTGGCGACGCTCTTCAGCCAGTCGACGCTCTTCGGTGTCGTCCCGCTGCACCAGACGATGCAGGGCGGCTTCGCCTCGGGCGACGTCTGGGTCATCATCACCGCCATCGTCCTCACGGCGATCATGTGCGCCACGCAGTTCTACACGCAGCTGCAGATCATGACGAAGAACCAGACGCCGGCGATGAAGGAGTCGCCGATGTACAAGCAGCAGCGCATCCTGCTGTACATCATCCCGGTGTTCCTCCTCGTCTCCGCGTGGCTGTTCCCGCTCGGCACGATGTTCTACTGGCTCGTCTCGAACATCTACACGCTCGTGCAGCAGCTCATCATCATCAACAAGATGCCGACGCCGGGCTCCGACGCCGCCCTCGCCCGCGAGGCGCGCATGGCCCGCAAGCGCCAGCGGATGGGCCTGCCGCCCGTCGAGGGCGACGAGGCCGCGGCCGAGACCGAGGTCGAGATCAAGACCCAGCGGCAGCAGCCCAAGGGCAAGGGCACGAAGTCGAAGCGGGAGGGCCGCGCATGACCGAGCAGGAGACCGTCCGGGCCGAGCAGGCCGAGGGCACGCGCGTCGACGAGGGCGAGATCGCGGCGGACTACGTCGAGGGGCTCCTCGACATCGCCGACGTCGACGGCGACATCGAGATCGACGCCGACGGCTCGCGCACGACGCTCGTGGTCGGCGAGGCCGGCGACGACCTCGGCGGGCTCTCGAAGCCCGAGGTGGTCGCGGCGCTGCAGGAGCTGACGCGCCTCGCGGTCCAGCAGCAGACGGGCGACTTCTCGCGCCTCGTGCTCGACGTCGCCGGGTCGCGCGACGCGCGGGCCGAGCAGCTGCAGGCGGTCGTCGAGCGCGCCGCCGCATCGCTGGCCGACGGCGCGCAGCGCGTGCCGCTCGAGCCGATGTCCTCCTACGAGCGCAAGCTCGTGCACGACCTCGTCCGCGAGCACGGCCTCGCGAGCGAGTCGGAGGGCGAGGGCGCGGACCGCCACATCGTCATCGTCCCCGCGTGACCGAGGACGCCGCTCCCCCGGTGCTCGAGGCCGAGCCCGCCCAGGCGGCGGCCCTCTTCGGCGACCGCATCGACCTGGCACGGTCGTTCACGGCGTCGCTCGCCGAGCACGGCGAGACGCTGGGCCTCATCGGCCCCCGCGAGCTGCCGCAGCTCTGGACACGACATATCCTCAACTCTGCGCTCGTTGCTCCCCTGCTCCGTGGTCGCGTCGGCGACGTCGGGTCCGGTGCCGGCCTCCCCGGGCTCGTGCTGGCGATCGCGCGGCCCGACGTCGAGCTGACGCTCATCGAGCCTATGGAGCGGCGCACCGACTGGCTGCAGTCGGAGGTCGACCGGATCGGCCTCACGAACGTGCGGGTGCTGCGCGCCCGCGCCGAGGACGTTCCGGGCAGCGGCGAGCTGCTGCCGCTCGACCAGGTCACGGCACGTGCGGTCTCCGCGCTGCGCTCGCTCATCCCGCTCACCGCTCCCCTGGCGCGCTCCGGCGGCGAGCTGCTGCTGCTCAAGGGCGCGCGGGCCGACGACGAGATCGCCGCGGCAGCCAAGGTCATCCGCAAGCACCGGCTGCAGTCGGTCGAGGTGCTGGAGCTCGGCGCGGAGCACGGCCTCGAGGTCACGCGCGTGGTGCGAGCGCTCGTCGATCCCTGATCTGCTGCACCCGCGGCGACGGCACTGCGTCGTGCTGCCGGATGGAGCACACCTGCCGATGGCGGGCGTCGTGCCCCGACCGCCGTGCGCGTGGAGCGGGCCGTGCGCCGAGCTCAGTCCGTGCAGGCGTACTGCGCTCCGCTGTGGCGGCGTCGCGCGCTTCGCCGCGTGAGCTGAGCGGCCCACCGGCTCGGTGCTGCGGTTGTTTCACGTGCAACATCGGCCTGGCCGGCCACGGACCTGGCCGCCACTGCATCGGCGCGGTCGCTCTTGCTTCGCGTCGCCCGCTGATGCGCTCCTCGCGCTCCGGGCTTGCTCCGCGCAGCTGATGATCCAGACCCTCGCCGAGGACTGGGATGTTTCACGTGGAACATCAGTAGCGGCTGTGTCATGAAGCCGCTGACCGCGACCAATGCGAAGAGACGGCGATGGCGCCAACGCACCAGCCGGGTCACCGCGTCTGATGCTCGCGATTAGGCAAGTCGTTTCACGTGGAACATCTGTGGCACGAGGGCTACGTGTGATCGACGTGCGCGGTGCCGTCGCGGCGGCTGGGAGGCAGCACGACGGCTGCCGCGTCAGCGGGTCGGCCGCGACTCGGCTGCGGCTGGTGTGCGATCGCAGCGCAGCGGCTCGCGCATGACCGATGTGTTTCACGTGGAACATCGATCATCGGTGCGTGAGTGCCGTCGGGCAGGATGCTCGCCGGCTCGTGGGGTCCGGACATGGCGCTGGCGTGGCCTGCGGGACGACGAGACCTGCATCGCGCGCGGCAGGCGTCGGCATGGCGTCGCACCAGGCGTTCCACGTGAAACATTCCGCGGAGCGAGGCGCGCAGATACGACGAGCATGCGCGCGCTCGCGCGACACGCGGTCGATCGCGTGCGAGGCTCGGCGTACGACGCGCGCTGCTGCGTTCGAGACTGGCCCGTGACCTGTGGACAACTGTGGACAAGTACGGCGACCGCGGAACGCCGAACTTGAGGTCAACGACGGTTCCATGGCCCGAAATCTCCCGGAAACACGCGGAATCTGACCTCTCGGACGTCGCGCTTGGACCGCGATGGTGTGCGAACACCGTCACCGAACGTTCTCCACAGGCATCCATAGGTCTGTGGAGAGTGCGCCTCGGTGTTGCAGTGGACGACACGGCACAGCACCGACTTTGCGACAGCGCGTCGACGCGCCACACTAGGTGTTCTGCATCCCTCGCGCGCGAGCGCGCGGCTCGCGAGAGCCTCGGACGGATGTTCCACGTGAAACATCGACAGGAAGGCCCGCGTGACCACCGGTAAGTTCGACACGACGCCGATCGCCCGCGAGCTCGCTGCGATGGCACGTCGGCGTCAGGCGCTCCAGGCTCAGCAGGTGCCCCTCCCCGCACGCACCCGGATCATGACGGTGGTGAACCAGAAGGGCGGCGTCGGCAAGACGACCAGCGCCGTCAATCTCGCCGCAGCGCTCGCCCAGGGCGGCGCACGGGTGCTGGTGCTCGACCTCGATCCGCAGGGGAACGCCTCGACCGCGCTCGGCATCGACCACCACGCGGACGTCATGAGCACCTACGACGTGCTCATCGATGGGGAGCCGCTGGCGTCGGCCATCGCGACGAGCCCCCAGGACGACAGGCTGCAGGTCGTGCCGTCGACGATCCACCTCGCGGGCGCCGACCTCGAGCTCGCCGGCATGGAGCGACGCGAGCACCGCCTGCGTGAGGCGCTCGACCGCTTCCTCACCGAGACGTCGGTGCCGCCGCACTACGTCTTCATCGACTGCCCGCCGTCGCTCGGGCTGCTCACGATCAACGCCTTCACCGCGGCGACCGAGGTGCTGCTGCCGATCCAGTGCGAGTACTACGCCCTCGAGGGCGTGACCCAGCTGCTCGACACGATCGACCGCATCAAGGCGCACCTCAACCCGACGCTCGACCTGTCGACCGTCCTCCTCACGATGTTCGACGGCCGCACGCTCCTGTCGCGCCAGGTCGTCGACGAGGTGAAGGCGCACTTCCCGACGCAGACGCTCGAGGCGATCATCCCGAGGTCGGTCCGCGTCTCGGAGGCGCCTGGCTACGGCCAGACCGTGATCGCCTACGATCCCAACTCACCCGGCGCGCTCTCGTACCGCGAGGCTGCCGCCGAGATCGCACGCAGAGGAGCGGCATGAGCAAGAAGGCAGGGCTCGGGCGCGGCATCGGCGCCCTCATCCCGACCGGTCCCGCGCCGACGGCAGCGCCCGCCGAGGAGCGCCCGGCGCCCGCATCGACGCAGGCGCCGGCCGAGCAGCAGGATGCCCGACCCGCTGCGCCCGCGTCGCAGCGCCGCCGCCGCAGCACCCCGAAGCCCGGCAGCCGCCCCGTCGACGTGTTCTTCTCGAGCGACGACGACGAGCAGGAGCACGAGCTGCTCGAGGTGCCCGGCGCGACCTTCGGCGCCGTCTCGCCCGGCGACATCCGGCCCAACGCCAACCAGCCGCGCACCGTGTTCGACGAGGACGACCTCGCCGAGCTCGAGCACTCGATCCGCGAGTTCGGGGTTCTGCAACCCATCGTCGTGCGGCCGATCTCGGCCCCGGACCCGGACGGCCCGAAGTACGAGCTCATCATGGGGGAGCGGCGCTGGCGCGCGAGCCAGCGCGCAGGCCTCGAGAGCATCCCCGCGGTCATCCGCGACACCACCGACGACGCGATGCTGCGCGACGCGCTGCTCGAGAACCTCCACCGCGCGGAGCTGAACCCCCTCGAGGAGGCCTCGGCGTACCAGCAGCTCATGGAGGACTTCGCGATCACCCAGGAGGAGCTGTCGCGCCGGATCGGCCGCAGCCGCCCGCAGATCTCGAACACCATCCGGCTCTTGAAGCTGCCCGAGCCCATCCAGGCCCGGGTCGCCTCCGGCGTGCTCTCCGCCGGCCACGCCCGTGCGATTCTCTCGCTCTCCACGCGCGAGGCGCAGGAGCAGCTCGCCGCGAAGATCGTCAATGAGGATCTCTCAGTCCGTGCGGCGGAGACCGCGGCGGGCCTGCTGCAGTCGCGCACGCCGCGCCGGGCGCCCACGAAGGGCGCGGTGCAGCACGGGCTCGACGAGATCGCCACGCGGCTGGAGGACCGCCTCGACACGCGTGTGCGCGTCTCGCTCGGTCGCTCGAAGGGGCAGCTCACCATCGACTTCGCGACGGTCGCCGACCTCGACCGCATCCTCTCGGAGCTCGGCGAGCAGGGCTTCGGCGGCTCGCTGCCGCCGCAGCAGTAGCCCGCGTCCGGCACTACGAAGGCCCCGGGGGAGTCCCCGGGGCCTTCGTGCGTCGCGCGTCAGAGGAACGCGGCGAGCTCCTGCTCCATGGCGGGCTTCGGACGGGCGCCGATGAGCTCCTTGACGACCTGGCCGCCCTGGAACACCTTCATCGCCGGGATCGACGTGATGTTGTAGCGCATGGCGAGGTCGGGCTCCTGGTCGACGTTCACCTTGACGACGTCGAGCTTGTCGGTCTCGCCGTCGATCTGCTCGAGGATCGGGCTGACCGCGCGGCAGGGACCGCACCAGGCCGCCCAGAAGTCGACGAGCACGGGCTTGTCGGCGTTGAGCACGTCCTGCTCGAACGACGCGGTGGTGACTTCCTTCACTCTGTGCCTCCTAGGCCTCATCGAGGGCCGGCGCGGGGTGCGCGGCCAGGTGGTGCTGTGCGTCCAGGGCGGCCACGGTGCCGGATGCGGCGGCCGTGACGGCCTGGCGGTAGGTGGGGTCGATGACGTCGCCGGCGGCGAACACGCCCTCGACCGAGGTGCGGGAGCTGCGGCCGTCGACGGCGATGGTGCCGTCGGCCGTGAGCTCGAGCTTGCCGTGGATGAGGTGCGTGCGCGGGTCGGAGCCGATCGCGACGAAGACGCCGTCGACGGGCATCGTGCGCGTCTCGCCCGACACGGTGTCGCGCAGCACCACGCCGGTGACCTGCTCGGTGCCGTTGATCTCGGTGCCGAGGATCTCGTCGAGCGTGGCGTTCGTGAGGAACGAGATCTTCGGGTCCTGCTCGGCGCGCTCGAGCATCGCCGCGCTGGCGCGGAACGTCTCGGAGCGGTGCACGATCGTGACGTGGTCGGCGAACTTCGTGAGGAAGGTCGCCTCCTCCATCGCCGAGTCGCCGCCGCCCACGACCACGAGCTGCTTCTGCTTGAAGAAGAAGCCGTCGCAGGTCGCGCACCACGAGACGCCGTGGCCCGAGAGGCGCTGCTCGCCCTCGACGCCGAGCTTGCGGTACTCCGAGCCGGTCGCGTAGATCACGGCGCGGGCCTCGAGGACTTCGTCGCCGACGTGGACGCGCTTGATGTCGCCCTCGAGCTCGAGGTCGGTCGCGTCGACCATGCGCACGTCGGCGCCGAAGCGCTCGGCCTGCTGCTGCATCGCGAACATGAGGTCGGGGCCCTGGACGCCCTCGGGGAAGCCGGGGAAGTTCTCGACCTCGGTGGTGGTCATGAGGTCGCCGCCCATCGCGACGCTCGAGGCGAGCACGACCGGCTTGAGGTTGGCGCGCGCCGCGTAGATCGCCGCGGTGAAGCCGGCGGGGCCGGAGCCGATGATGATGAGGTCGTGCACGACATCTCCTGGGTCGGGGTCTCTGGGGAGCACAACCGATCCTAGGTCGCCGGCATTCCCGCGCTCGCGCCGTCGCGGGCCTCCACCACGGCGAGCAGGTCGCCGGTCGCGGCGTCGACCACGAGCAGGCCCTCGCGCGGCCACTCGGGGGTGCGGCGCACCACGGGGCGGGCCACGCGGTCGCGCGTGCGGCGGTCCCACGAGTCGACGAGCCGCGCGGTGCCGGCGTCGACGATGAGCACGGCGGGATGCGCGTGGGCGAGCGACGACGAGGAGTCCGACGACCACCAGCCCTCGGCGGCGAGCGGCCTCGGGGCGGGCGCGAGCTCGAGCCGCGCGCGCTCGCGCCGCAGCGTGGCGCCCACGATGGCGCCGGCCCCGGCGAGCGCGCCGACGAGCAGCGGCGCGACGATGCGGATGAGCGGGCTGGCCATGGATCCCCCTGGTTCGGCGGGCGCGTGCGCGACCGGTGGAGCCGACCCTAGCGATCGGGCCGCGGCGACACCCCGGAGCCGCCCAGGAGGCCCCTGAGCGCAGCCCCGCGGCCGCTGGGGCCCCACGGTGCGGGCGAGGGCGTCAGGCCCGGCCGCGGCGCAGGCGGCCGACGACGAGGTCGACGGTCGAGCGGAAGTCGGGGTTGCGGGTGAGGAAGAGGATGCCGAAGTAGACGACGGCCATCGCCGCGCCCGCGACGATGCAGGTGATGACGCCCGCCGGCTTGTTGATGGTGCCGAAGCCGCCGTCGACGTAGCCGCCCATCGCCCAGACGACCGCGAAGCCGACCGCGCCGGCGGGGATCGCGTACAGCAGGTACTGCACGTGCCGCCACGCGACGAGGCGGAAGCCGAAGGGGCCGATCTTCCGGCGCACGAGCACGAGCCACACGGAGGCGGAGACGAGGTTGGCGATCGAGACGGCGAGCGCGGTGCCTGCGATGATCCAGACCGCGGGCAGCGTCGAGGCCCACCACAGCAGCGCGAAGGTGACGAACATGCTCACGCACGCGTAGAGGAACGCGGTGCGGGTGTCGCCGAGGGCGAAGAAGACGCGCTGGATGACGTATTCGGCCGAGTAGGCGACGGCGCAGACGAGGAACGCCCAGATCACCCACGACATCGCGATCGATCCTGCGTAGCCTTGCTCGAAGATGCGGGCGAGCGGCGGGGCGACCACGGCGACCATGATCGCGGCGATGGTCGTGAGCATCCCTACGCCGCGGAGCGCGCCCGAGAGGTCGCTGCGGATCTTGCCGATCTCGCCGTCGTTCGCGTGGTGCGACATCCGCGTGAAGTACGCGATGGCGATCGAGACCGCGATGATCGAGTGGGGGAGCGAGAACACGTACCAGGCGTTCTGCATGGTGAGGATGTTCGCCTCGTCGCCCATCGAGGCGACGCGCGACTGCACGAGGCCCTTGATCTGCCCGATGATGACGATGCCGAAGAGCCACATGGCGCTCTTGCCGGTGGCGCGCAGGCCCACGCCCCGCCAGCCGAAGTCGAGGCGGAACCGCATGCCGGTGCGGCGGAAGAACAGCACGAGCACGAGCGCCTGCACCGCGACCGCGCCGGTCGTGATGATGCCGAGCCACATGACGCGGTCGGCGTCCCACACGTCGAGCGACTTGTTCGTCTCGGCCTCGCCGAAGAGCAGCATGAAGACCGCGAGGCCCGCGATGCCGATGACGTTGTTGGCGACGGGCGCCCAGGTGTAAGGGCCGAACTGGCTGCGCGCGTTGTAGATCTCGCCGAGCAGCGTGTAGATCGCGTAGAAGAGGATCTGCGGCATGCACCAGTAGGCGAGCCCGATCGCGAGGGCCATCTGGCCGTCGCTGAAGCCTCGGCCGTCCTCGCCGGCGCTCACGGCGTAGATCTGCACGAGGAACGGCGCCGCGATGGTGGCGACGATCGTCAGGAGCAGGAAGACGGTGCCGCCGAGCGTGAGGATCTTCGAGACGTACGACTCGCCGCCGTCCTTCGCCTTCGACGCCTTGACGATCTGCGGCACGAGCACGGCGCTCATGACGCCGCCGGCGACGAGCGCGTAGACGTTGTTCGGCAGCTGGTTGGCGAGGCCGAAGGCCGCGGCGGACTGCGAGAACGACTGCCCGATCGCGGCGGCGAGCATGCCCGCCTTCACGAAGCCGAGGATGCGCGAGACCATCGTCCCCGAGGCGATGATCGCGCTCGCCCTGCCTGTGCTCACGCGGTCTCCTCGATGATCGGGTTCGGCTCGGTGCGCCGGCGGGTGGTGCGGTCGTCGAGGTCGCCGCGCGCCTCGCCGCTGCGTCGCTTGCGCACCGAGCGCCACACGCCGAAGCCCAGCAGCAGCGCGATGCCGATGCCGAGGGTCCACGCCACGACCGCCTCGATCGTCGGTCGGGCCGCGACGCGCACCGTCTGGATCTGGCCGAGCGAGACGCCGTCGGGCGTCTGCAGCTGCGCGATCATGAGGACGGTGCCGGCGCCGACGATCTCGATGGGCACCTGCACGCGCTGCTGGCTGCCCGGCGCGACCGTGACCTCGACCTCCGGGTCCGGCACCGTCACGAGGGCGTTGGAGGGCCGCACGGTCAGCACGACGGTCGTCTCGACCTCGAGCTCGTTCGTGAGCGTGATCGGCAGCGGCAGCGACGTGCCCACGGCCTGGATGTCGCTGCCGCCGACGATCCGGACCGCGTGCCGGATGTCGGCGAGCGCGCCGGCGACCCCGTCGATGGCGACGCGGTCCGCCTCGGTGACGCTGCGTCCCGCGTCAGGGAGGGCGAGCAGCAGATCGAGCCGGAGGCCCGCGAGCAGGGTGGAGGGGTCGTCGACGATGCTCGCGACCTGCGCGGCCTCCGCCTCCTGGTCGAGCGCTGCGCGCACGAGCTGCGCGCCGGCGTCGCGCTGGGGGTCGTCGTCGGCGGCGAGCACGGCGTCGCGCACCGGCGCGTCGAGCGCGGCGTCGATGCCGACGGTCTCGACGAAGGTCGCGTCGTCCAGATCGGCGAGCAGCGCGGCGACGTCGCCGGTGCTCGACGCCGGGAGCATCGCGGCGAGGGTGCGCGGGTCGGAGGGCCGCTCGCGCGTGACGGTGGCCAGCAGTCCGAGGGCGCGGGCGCGGGAGTCGGAGGCGGCGACGCCCTCGTCGCGGCCGGCGGCGCGGACGAGCGACTGCAGCTCCGCATCCGCGGCCACCACGTCGACGCCCTCGACGCGGGCGTGGGCGCTCGGCGTCGAGCCGACGAGCAGCTCGTCGAGGTTCGCGGTCGTGAGCACCACCGTGCCGGCCGTGCCGAGGCCGCGCAGGTCGTCCGCCGTGAGCACGGCGGCGGTCGCGTCGATGACGGGCTGCCGGGTGCCGATCGCGGCGGCGCCGGGCGGCAGCATCGGCGCGTCGTCGCGGGGGATGCCGATGGGCTCGACCGGGTAGGCGCCGGCGCGGACCTGCGCGATCGGGTCGGCGTTGCCGAACTGCAGCGGGTACGTCTCCGGGCGGTCGACGCGCTCGAGCCAGGCCTCGGCGGCCTGCGGCGCGTCCTCGCCGAGCGCCGCCGCGCTCGCGGCGAGGAGCGGATCGGCGCCGATCGTGGCGCCGGCGTCGATCGCGGCGTCGAGCGCCTCGCGCGCCTGGCCGCCGAGCGCGGTCGTGCGCTCGAGGTCGTCGGCGTCCAGGAGGCCCTCGGTGGCGCCGGAGTCGATGGGCGCCGCGAGGGCGAGGCGAGTCGGGCTCGACTCGCCGGGCTCGTCGCGCACGACGACGCTCGTGGCCATCGCGAGCGAGCCGTCGGTCGCCCCGATGCCGTACGCGCCCCACTGCCGGCCGTCGAGGCCGAGCGCCTCGGCGTCGATGGTCACGGTGGCCGTCGCGGCGTCGCCGGCCGCCGCGGCGGGCACCTCGACCTGCGCGACCGGCGCGCTCGCGAAGAGCGCCTGGCCTTCGAACCAGCGCGAGAGGCCGTAGCGGGTGCCGATGGGGGAGGAGGTGAGCAGCACCTCGACCGTCGAGGCGGGCAGCACCGCATCGCCCGGGTTCTCGAGCCGAAGCTCGAGCTCGAGCTCCTCGCCCTCCGACAGCAGCGGGTCGGTCGGCGCGATCGTGAGCGTCGGGCCCTCGGCCGCCGGGGCGGTCGTGGCGGCGGCGGGCTCGCTGCCGACCACCGGCGCGACGAGCAGCGCCGTCGCGGCGGCAGCGGCGGCGAGCGCGGTCGCGCGCCGCCCGGCGAGGCGACCAGCCGACAGCATGCGGCAAGTCTAGGTGGGGTCAGGGACGCGGCCCGCCGCGACCGCGCGGCCGCGGATCTGCGAGGATGGTCGGTCGTGACGGACATGGGTGAGGCCGCAGGGCGGCTCGAGGCGCTGGTCGCTGAGGCGCCGACCGCGGGGCTCGCGGCGGCCTTCGCGGCGGCGGGCCACGAGCTCGCGCTCGTCGGCGGCCCCGTGCGCGACGCCTTCCTCGACCGCAGCGTCACGGACCTCGACTTCGCCTCGAGCGCCTCGCCGGACGAGATCCTCGCCGTCGTCGCGCCGCTCGCCGACGCCACGTGGGACGTGGGCCGCGAGTTCGGCACGATCGCCGCGCGGATCGGCGGCGCCGACGTGGAGATCACCACGTACCGCGCCGACCAGTACGACGGCGTCTCGCGCAAGCCATCGGTCGCGTTCGGCGAGCGGCTCGAGGACGATCTCGTGCGCCGCGACTTCACGGTCAACGCGATGGCGCTGCTGCTCACGCCGCGCCGCGACGGCACGGAGGAGCGGCTGCCGCAGCTCGTCGACGTCGGCGGCGGCCTCGAGCACCTGCTCGCCGGCGTGCTCGACACTCCGCAGGCGCCCGAGCGATCCTTCGGCGACGACCCGCTGCGCATGATGCGGGCCGCGCGCTTCGCCGCGCAGCTGGGCTTCTCGGTGGCGCCGCGCGTCGTCGAGGCGATGGAGGCGCAGGCGGAGCGCATCCTCGGCATCTCCGCGGAGCGGGTGCGCGACGAGCTCTCGAAGCTGCTGCGCACGGCCTCGCCCGTGCCGGGCATCCGCCTCCTCACCGAGACCGGCATCCTCGACCGGGTGCTGCCAGAGGTGCCGGCGCTGCGGCTCGAGGCCGACGAGCACGCGCACCACAAGGACGTCTTCGAGCACTCGCTCACGGTGCTCCAGCAGGGCATCGACCTCGAGGCCTCGCGCCACCCGGGCGCCGAGCTCGACCTCGTCTCGCGCCTCGCGGGCCTCCTGCACGACATCGGCAAGCCCGCGACGCGACGCATCGAGGGCCGCGTCGTCACGTTCCACCAGCACGACGTCGTCGGCGCGCGGATGGCGGCGAAGCGCCTCAAGGCGCTCCGGTTCGACAACGACACGGTGAAGGCGGTGTCGCGGCTCGTCGAGCTGCACCTGCGCTTCTACGGCTACGGCGACCAGGGATGGTCGGACTCCGCCGTGCGGCGCTACGTGCGCGACGCGGGCCCGCTGCTCGAGCGTCTCCACATCCTCACCCGCTCCGACGTCACCACGCGCAACCGCCGCAAGGCCGAGCGGCTCGACTTCGCCTACGACGACCTCGAGCGCCGCATCGCCGAGCTGGCCGAGCAGGAGGAGCTCGACGCCGTGCGCCCCGACCTCGACGGCGAGCGCATCATGGCGATCCTCGGCATCGCGCCGGGCCGCGAGGTGGGCGAGGCCTACCGGATGCTGCTCGAGGCCAGGCTCGAGCACGGCCCGCTCGGCGAGGAGCGCGCCGAGGCGATGCTGCGCGAGTGGTGGGCGGCGCGCTCGGCGTGACGCGCGGCGGCGCACCGGGCCGCGCATAGGCTCTGCCCGTGCAGCCCCACCCGTCCGACGACGCGCCGATCGCCGAGCAGCCCGTGCATCGGGTCTCGCTCGACCTCCTCGAGCGCGAGCCGCGGCCGGGGCTCCTCGACCGCGCGCTCGAGGTGCTGCGCACCGAGCGGCTCATCGGCCTCGTCGGCCGCGATGACCTCATGCAGGCCGCCGGTGCCCTGGCCGGCGAGCTCGCGGTCGAGCGCTCCGTCGCGCTGGTCGCGGGCGCCGACGGCGTCGAGGAGGGCCTGTCGCTCGAGGCCGTCGCCGCCCGCATCGCCCGGGCGCTCGACGCCGCGGTGCTGCTCGCGCCCGCCGAGGACGACGCCGCGCCGGGCCTGGCCGCCGCGCCGGTGAGCGTCATACCCGGCGGCTTCGACCCGGATGCGGCGCTCGCCGAGCGCCTGGAGGCCGCGATGGCGGGGTCGGCGCGCGTCGTCTCGCTCGTGCCCCTCGACGCGGCGGCGGTCCGGCCGCGGCTGCCCGAGCTCGCGCAGGGCGCCGGCGGCAGGGCGGTGCTCGTGCCGGCCGACGGGCGCGCGCTCGTCGTGACGGAGTCGCCCCGCTTCCCGACCTGGTGGGGCGCGGCGAAGCCCGTGCTCGCCGTGGTCGCGGCGGACGACCGCATCGATCTGCTCGCCTGGACCCGGCGGCCCGTGGCCGCGAGCCCCGGGCGGATGCAGCGCTGGGCGGGCGAGGCCGACTGGGGCATCGGGTGGAACGATCCGTCGATCGGCGTCCAGGGCGACGGCGCGGCGCCGGCGGTGCTCGCGCTGCAGGACCGGCTGCGCACCACCGAGCTGTCGGAGCTGCCCGGGGTGCTCGCCGCGCAGCTCGGCTGGGACGCCGAGCGCCTCGCCGCGGTCGCGGCGCTGTGGCGCGAGCCGCTCTCCGCCGTGCCGGTCGAGCGGATCGTCGCGGCGATCGGCGCTCCGGAGGCGATGACGCGGCTGCTGCACGGCGGCGACCCGGCGCTCGAGCCCGGCGCCGTCGCGTACGAGCCGCGCGGCATGGGCGCGACGCTCGCCGACGCGATGATCCTCGCGAGCCGCCCGAAGGGCGACACGTGGTGGTCGCGCTACGAGGCCTGGTGGTGGCGCCGCCCCGGGCTCTCGACGGTCGTCGGCGCCGGCATCCTCGTGCTCATCGGGGTGCTCGCGGTCGCTGCGACGATCGACGATTCGTGGTCGTGGTGGCGCGCGATCGTCTGCGCGGTCGGCGCGATCAACGGCATCGGCCTGCTCGGCTCGGCCGCGCTGGCGCGCCGCGAGCGGCGGCAGCGGCCCGCGGCCTGAGCGGCCCCGGCAGCCGGGCCCTCCCGTCCGGCGCATCCGGTCTGGCGCGCGAGTGAGGTCCTGCGGTACCCTTGCAAGGTTGTGCGGGCTCGGCTCGATCTCGAGCACGCGTCCCGCGCACCATGCATACCCTCCTGCTGCAGACCGCCTGCAGCCGTTCTAGTCCGAAGGAGGTGGGTGAAGCATGCAGCAGTACGAGCTGATGGTGATTCTGGACCCGGAGGTCGACGAGCGCACCGTCGCCCCGTCGCTCGACAAGTTCCTCAACGTCGTCCGCAACGACGGCGGCACGATCGACACCGTCGACATCTGGGGCCGTCGCCGCCTGGCATACGAGATCGACAAGAAGTTCGAGGGCATCTACGCCGTCGTGAACTTCACGGCCGAGTCGGCCACCACGGTCGAGCTCGACCGCCAGCTGAAGCTGTCGGAGGCCGTCATGCGCACGAAGGTGCTCCGTGCCGAGGACGCCGTCACGCAGACGTCGAAGTCGCGCCGCGAGGCCGAGGCGAAGGCCGCCAAGAAGGCTGCCGCGCCCGCTGCGCCCGCTGCCGAGGTCGAGGCCGAGTAGCCATGGCTGGCGAGACGATCATCACGGTCGTCGGCAACCTGACGGCCGACCCGGAGCTGCGCTACACGCAGAACGGCCTCGCGGTCGCGAACTTCACGATCGCTTCCACGCCCCGCACGTTCGACCGCCAGGCGAACGAGTGGAAGGACGGCGAGGCGCTGTTCCTCCGCGCGTCGGTGTGGCGCGAGTTCGCCGAGCACGTGTCGCAGAGCCTGCAGAAGGGCTCGCGCGTCATCGCGCAGGGCCGCCTGAAGCAGCGCTCGTTCGAGACGCAGCAGGGCGAGAAGCGCACCGTCATCGAGCTCGAGGTCGACGAGATCGGCCCCTCGCTCCGCTACGCCACCGCGCAGGTCACCCGCACGTCGGGCGGCGGCGCGGGCCGCAGCTCGGGCGGCCAGGGCCAGGCAGGCGGCTTCGGCGGCCAGCAGCAGGTCGCCGACGAGCCGTGGGGCCAGCCCCAGCAGTCGAACCAGGCGCAGCCGCAGGCTGACGTCTGGGGCGCGCCGGGCACCTCCTACAACGACGAGACGCCCTTCTAGGGGCGCACCCACTCACATGCATAGGGGCTCCGGCCCCGAACAGGAAAGGCAAGCACTATGGCTGGCAAGCCGCAGAACCGCAAGCCGCGGGGCCCGAAGGGCGGCAAGAACGCCGCTCCGGCCAAGGCGATCAAGGTCGGCGTCATCGACTGGAAGGACGTCGCGACGCTCAAGAAGTTCATCTCGGAGCGCGGCAAGATCCGTGCCCGTCGCATCACCGGTGTGTCGGTGCAGGAGCAGCGCCTGATCGCCAAGGCGATCAAGAACGCGCGCGAGATGGCGCTCCTGCCCTACTCGGGCGCCGGACGCTGAGGGGGCTGACGATGGCAAAGCTCATTCTCACGAACGAGGTCTCGGGCCTCGGATCCGCCGGTGACGTCGTCGAGGTCAAGAACGGCTTCGCGCGCAACTACCTCGTCCCGCAGGGCCTGGCCGTCGCCTGGTCGCGCGGCGGCGAGAAGCAGGTCGAGCAGATCAAGGCCGCCCGCGCTGCGCGCGAGCACGCCACGATCGAGGAGGCGCAGGACCTGCGCCAGCGCCTCGAGGCCAACGCCGTCGTGCTGTCGGCCAAGGCCGGCGCCGAGGGCCGCCTCTTCGGCTCGATCCAGACGAAGGACATCGCGGAGGCCGTCGAGGCCGCCGGCCACGGCTCGATCGACCGCCGCGTCATCGAGATCCCGACGCCGATCCGCGCCACGGGCGAGCACACCGCCACCGCTCGTCTGCGCGACGACATCATCGCGACGATCACCCTCAAGGTGGTCGCCGCCAAGTGACGTCCTGACGTCGCTCGCGAGGGCCCGCATCCGACCGGATGCGGGCCCTTCCGCATGCCCGCGAGGATGCCGGGGAGGATTCCTCAGTGCAACCTCAGGGCACGCTCAAGACGAGGCGAGCAGCAACCTTCAACGTGCACTTGACACCACTTTCCCCCCACGGGGTGTGGAAAGCGAAATGTCCGGTCAGACCCGTTTTCCAGCAGTATCCCCAAGACGCTTCCACAGATCTGTGCACAGGGTGGAGGGAACGTGGACAACGTTCGAGTCGGCGTTGTCCACATCCGTCCACATGTCTGTCCACAGGGGGATTCGACGCCGCCGGGAACCCCCACCTAGCCTTGCCGGGATCCACGCGCGCTGCCGATGTCACCGGCATGCGCGACGATCGCGAGCGGGGGAGGAGCGCGCATGACGGACCTGGCGGAGCGGAGCCTCGACGAGAGCCGCTACAGCGAGCGCACGCCCCCGCACGACATGCTCGCCGAGCAGTCGGCGATCGGCGGCATGCTGCTGTCGAAGGACGCGGTGGCCGACTGCCTCGAGCAGGTGCGCGGCGCCGACTTCTACCAGCCGAAGCACGAGATCGTCTACGAGGCGATCCTCGCGCTGTACTCCAAGGGCGAGCCCACCGACGTCATCGCCGTCTCCGACGAGCTGACGAAGACGGCGATGCTCTCGCGCGCCGGCGGCGTCGAGTACCTGCATTCGCTCACCTCGATGGTGCCCACGGCCGCGAACGCCGGCTTCTACGCCTCGATCGTCGCCGAGAAGGCGGTGCTGCGGCGCCTCGTCGAGGCGGGCACCCGCATCGTGCAGATGGGCTACGCCTCGGAGGGCGAGGTGACCGACCTCGTCAACCACGCGCAGGCCGAGGTCTACGCCGTCATGGGCGACGAGGCGGCCGAGGACTACGTGCCGCTCGCCAACGCGATCGAGATGGCGATCGAGGAGATCGAGGCCGCCAAGGGGCTCGACGGCAGCATGACCGGCGTGCCCACCGGCTTCCGCGAGCTCGACGAGCTCACGAACGGCCTCCACCCCGGTCAGCTCGTCGTCATCGCCGCCCGACCGGGCCTCGGCAAGTCGACGCTCGCGATGGACCTCGTGCGCTCGTGCTCGATCAAGAACGACCTCCCGTCCGTCTTCTTCTCGCTCGAGATGGGGCGCACCGAGATCGCGATGAAGCTGCTCTCGGCCGAGTCGAGCATCCTGCTGCAGAAGCTCCGCAAGGGCACGATCGAGGGCCGCGACTGGACGACGCTCGCCCAGGTTCGCGGCCGCATCAACGATGCGCCGCTCTTCATCGACGACAGCCCCAACATGACGCTCGTCGAGATCCGCGCCAAGTGCCGCCGCCTCAAGCAACAGAGCGGCCTGAAGATGGTCGTCGTCGACTATCTCCAGCTCATGACCAGCGGCAAGAAGGTCGAGTCGCGCCAGCAGGAGGTCTCGGAGTTCTCGCGCTCGCTCAAGCTGCTCGCCAAGGAGCTGCAGGTGCCGGTCATCGCCCTCTCGCAGCTGAACCGAGGCCCCGAGCAGCGCGGCGACAAGAAGCCCGCGATCAGCGACCTCCGCGAGTCGGGCTCGATCGAGCAGGATGCCGACATCGTCATGCTCCTCCACCGCGAGGACGCGTACGACCGCGACATCCGCCCGGGCGAGGCCGACATCATCGTCGCCAAGCACCGCGGCGGACCGACGAAGACGATCCCGGTCGCCTTCCACGGCCACCTGGCCCGCTTCGTCGACATCGCGCCCGGCGCGGGTCCCGAGGGCGGCGCCCCCGGCATGCCCGCGATGGGCCCAGGCGGCACGCCCTTCGGCGGCGCGCCGTACGGCGCCCCTCCCGGACCCCCGCCGCCCGTCGAGGGCTGAGCACGACGCAGCGCGTCGAGCGCGCAGAGAGGTCGACGATGACCATCACCCACACCGTGGCGTTCCGCCTCGTCCACGAGGCCGGCTCCGACGCCGAGGCCGCGTTCCTCGCCGACGGGCACGCCGCGCTCACGTCCATCGAGCACGTGCGCGACTTCGTAGTGAGCCGGCAGGTGAGCCCGAAGAGCGACCTGACCTGGCACTTCTCGATGCGCTTCGACGACGAGGATGCCTACCGGGAGTACGACGCGCATCCGACGCACCGCGCCTTCGTCGCCGAGCGCTGGATGCCGGAGGTGGCGGCCTTCCAGGAGCTCGACCTCGTCGCGCACCCCTGAGCGAGGGCGCACGTCGAAGGGCCCCGACCTGCACGGTCGGGGCCCTTCGTGCGGCGGAGCTGCCTAGGCGGCCTGCTGCACCGCGAAGTCGACGCGGCCGTCCGGCTGCGACGAGGCGTCGAGCACCTTGTCGTCGAGCGCGAGCGCTGCCGATGCGTCGAGGAAGACCTTGGCGCCGGCCTGCTCGACCACCTGGTCGGAGGCCTCGGGGGCGTTGGCGACCGACACGTTGAGCCCCTGGCCCTCGGCGTCGGATGCGATGCGCAGACCGCCGGTCTGGGGCGCCTCGGCGCCGCCGACGATCGTCGTGATGACCTGCTGGGCGTTCTCGGTGAGCGTGAGCATCTGGAGCTCCTTCCCGTTGCGAGCAGGCCACGATGCCGAGATCCGGCGGCCGATGCAAGGCCCTCGGGTGCCCGGGCGTGTCGGATGCGCGACGCGAGCGCCCATTCGAGGGTGCGGGATCGACCTCGTGGTGGATCGTGCTCGCGTGGCGCTGGGGGGCAGCTTCTGGCGGCTCTTCGGCGCCTCCACCGGCTCCAACCTCTCCGACGGTCTCATGCAGGCGGCGCTGCCGCTCGTCGCGGCGAGCCTCACGCGCGATCCGCTGCTCATCTCGCTCGTCGCCTCCCTCGCGTTCCTGCCGTGGCTGCTGTTCGCGATCCCGGCGGGCGCGCTCGTCGACCGGCTCGACCGGCGCCGCGCGATGCAGGTCGCGAACCTCGTGCGCGCACTCGTGCTGCTCGGGCTGGCAGGGCTCCTCGCCGGCGGCCTCGCGACCATCTGGGTGCTGTACGCCGCGGCGTTCGTGCTCGGCGTCGCGGAGACGGTCTACGACAACGCGGCGCGGGCGATCCTGCCCCGCGTCGTGCGCCGCGACCAGCTCGAGCGCGGCAACTCGCTCCTCGCGACCGCCGAGAGCGTCACGAACCTCTTCCTCGGCGCGCCGCTCGGGGCGATGCTGTTCGCCCGCTCGGCGGTGCTGCCGCTCGCCGCGTGCGTCGCGCTCTACGTGGCCACCGCGATCCTCGTCGTCACGGTCCGCGGCGCCTTCCGCCCCGAGCGGGCCGCGCCCACGACGCTCGCCGCCGACATCCGCGAGGGGCTCGGCTGGCTCCTGCGCCACCGCATCCTGCGCTCGCTCGTCGTCGTCACCGCGCTCGGCGCCATCGCCTCGTCGCTGGGCAGCGGCATCGCGGTGCTGCTCGCGCTCGAGGTGCTGGGCCTCGACGAGGCCGCGTTCGGCCTGCTGCTCGCCGCCGTCGGCGCGGGCGGCGTCGCGGGCGCGCTCGTCTCGCCGTGGCTCACGCGGGTGCTGGGCCGCACGGCGGCGATCGGGCTGAGCGGCACGGCGTTCGGCATCGGCAGCGGCATCGGCGTCATCGGGCTGTGGCCGACGCCGGTCGTGGTGTTCCTCGCATGGTCGCTGTCGTCGCTCGCGGTGAGCGCCTTCAACGTGCAGATCATGTCGGTGCGGCAGGTGCTCGTCCCGGATGCGCTGTTCGGCCGCGTGCAGGGCGCGTACCGCACGGTGCTGTGGGGCGGCATCCCGGTCGGCACGACCGCGGGCGGCCTGCTCGCCGGCTGGCTCGGCGTCCCGCCCGTGTACGTCATCGACGGCGCCATCGGCATCGTGGCGGGCGTCGGCACCTGGTGGGTGCTGCACCGGCACCGCGATGCGATCGCCGCCGCCTTCGCCGACGAGGAGTCGCTCGGCGACGGCCCGGCCGCCGTCGATCCCGCACCGCCGCCGGGGCCCACGCAGGCCTGATCGCCCTGAGGCTGGGAGGATGGGCGCATGCCCGATCTCGAGCCCCGCGTCGCCGTCTACATCGACTTCGACAACATCCTCATCTCCCGCTACGACCAGCTGCACGGGCGCGGCTCGTTCCACAGCGACCGCGTGCGGCAGCTGCCGGCCGACGGCCGCGAGTCGAAGGCGCGCACCCGCTCGGCGCAGGCGACCGTCGACCTCGGGGCGATCATCGACTACGCCTCCTCCTACGGCTCGATCGTGCTGAGCCGCGCGTACGCCGACTGGTCGGTGCCCGCGCACGCCGCATACCGCGATCAGCTGCTCGCCCGCGCCGTCGACCTCGTGCAGCTCTTCCCGACGACGCGCGCGCTGAAGAACGGCGCCGACATCCGCCTGGCCGTCGACGTGGTGGAGGACCTCTTCCGGCTCGACGACATCACCCACGTCGTGATCGTCGCCGGCGACAGCGACTACATCGCGCTCGCCCAGCGCGCCAAGCGCCTCGGCCGCTTCGTCGTGGGCATCGGCGTCGCCGGGAGCACCTCGAAGTCGCTCGCGGCCGCGTGCGACGAGTTCGCCGACTACGACGCGCTGCCGGGCATCGAGCCGGTGGTCGTCGACGAGCCCGAGGCGGAGCCGGACGCGCCCGAGCCCTCGGTCGAGGAGGGCAAGCAGATCCAGGCGGAGGCCGAGGCGCAGGCGCCCGCGAAGGCGAAGCGCCGCAGCCGGCGCGCGTCGAGCGCGTCCGTCGCGGCGGAGGCCGACGACGAGGTCGCGATGACGCCCGAGCGGCGCGGCGACGCCGCGACCGGGCTGCTCGAGCGGGCGCTGCGCATCCTCACGCAGAAGACCGACGACGAGTGGCTGCACGCCAACGTCGTCAAGGAGCAGATGAAGCGCATGGATCCGGTCTTCAACGAGAAGTCCCTCGGGCACCGGTCGTTCTCGGACTTCGTGGGCGCGCGGGAGCAGCTCGTGGAGCTGCGCGAGGACGGGCAGGCGCGACTGCTGCGGCTGAAGGGGTAGCGACTCCCGACGCCCGCTGGTCGAGGAGCGAGCGGCCGCCGGTCGCTTGCTCCTCGAGACCACCCCCGGCGAGCGGAGCCGCCTGTCAGCGGCCCGGTGCACCATGGGCGCATGCCGGAGCTCCCCGAGGTGGAGGCGCTCGCGGCCGACCTCGCCGAGCGCCTGGTCGGCCGCACGATCCGCCGCGTCCAGATCGCCGAGGTCGCCGCGCTCAAGACCTACGACCCGCCCATCGACGCGCTCGAGGGCGCCGTCGTCACCGGCACCGGCCGGCGCGGCAAGCACCTCGTGCTCGACGTCACCACCGCCGACGGCAATCCGCTGCACCTCGTGATCCACCTCGCCCGCAGCGGCTGGGTGCGCTGGCGCGACGCCGCGCCCGCGCCGCTCAAGGGCCGCGGGCGCGGCCCGCTCGCCGCGCGGATCGTGCTCGAGCGGGCGGAGGGCGACGAGGGGATCGGCGGCGACGGCGTCGACGTCACCGAGCAGGCCACGCAGAAGCGGCTCGCGATCCACCTCGTCGCGCACCCCGACCAGGTGATGACGATCGCGACGCTCGGCCCCGAGCCGCTCGACGACGGCTTCACCGAGGAGCGCTTCGCGCGCATCCTGCAGCAAGCGGGGCGCGCGCAGATCAAGGGCGTGCTGCGCGACCAGCGGCGCATCGCCGGCATCGGCAACGCCTACTCGGACGAGATCCTGCACGCGGCGCGCATGTCGCCCTTCCACCCGGCGTCGATGCCGGCCGAGGAGGTGCACGAGCTCTACGAGGCGCTCCGCCGCATCCTGGGCGGCGCGGTCGAGCGCGCGAAGGGCGTCAAGGCCTCGTCGCTGAAGGCCGAGAAGCGGCAGGGCATGCGCGTGCACGGCCGCAACGGCGAGCCGTGCCCGGTGTGCGGCGACGCCGTGCGGCAGGTGATCTACGCCGACAGCACCTTCCAGTACTGCCCCACCTGCCAGACGGGCGGCAAGCCGCTCGCCGACCGCGTGCTCTCGCGGCTCGGCGTGCGGCGCTGATGCGTGCCGGGGCCAGTCGGCGTCAGGCGGATCGGTGTCAGCCGCGCACGCCGCCCGTGACGATGCCCCAGCGCTTGCGCGAGACGATCGTGACGCCGGGCGCCGCGTAGTAGGGGTCCTCGGCGAGGGCCGCGTCCACCTCCGCCTCGTCGTCGGTGTCGAAGACGAGCAGCGCTCCCGACTGGTCCTCGAACGGGCCGGCGGCGACGAGCAGGCCGCGCTCGTGCAGGGCGCCGAGCAGTTCGCGGTGGCGCGGGCGCAGCTCGAGGCGGGCGGGGTCGTCGCTGAAGCTGAGGATGACGGCGATCATGCCCTCAGCCTAGGAGGGGCGGAAGCGCCGCAGCGCATCCGCCCCTCGGGCCTGTCAGTCGGGCTCAGGCCGCGGCGCGCTCCTCGGCGGCGGCGCCCACGAGCCGCTCGGCGGCGAGGCGCAGCTGCTCCTCGGAGCGCGCGACGAAGGCGGCGGCGTCGACCATGCGCATCGACTCGTCGAAGTCGGTGGGCTGGAACGGCATGAGCACGCCCTCGCCCTGCAGCTCGAGGCCGATGTAGCGCAGCACCGCGCTCAGCTGCGCGTTCGACGAGGCGCCGCCCGACCAGCCGTACGAGACGACGACGGAGGGCAGGCCCACCCACTCCGCCTTGAGGTAGTCGATCGCGTTCTTCAGCGCGGCCGGGTAGCCGGAGTTGTAGTCGGGGGTGACGAACACGACGGCGTCGAGCGCCTCGATCCGCTCGGCCCACGCGATCGTGTGCGGCTCGGTGCGCACACCCGAGGCAGGCGGCAGCGCCTCGTCGAGCAGCGGCAGCTTGATCTCGGCGAGGTCGAGCATGACGGCCTCGCCGCCGGCGGCCTCGACGAGGGTCGCGATCTCGTCGGCGACCGGGCGGCCGACGCGGACGGGACGGGTGCTGCCGACGATGATGCCGACCTGGGGACGTGCGGACATGATGCTCCTGACGCGGTGCGGGTGGATGGATCCTGGCCCGCTCCGACGCGGTGCCGGTGTCTGACAACGCACGGAGGGCCGGGGCATTCCCGCCCCGGCCCTCCGTGCCGCGCCCTCGGGTCAGCGAGCGAGGAACGCCCGCGCCGCCGCGACCATCGCCGTGGTCGCCGTGTCGAGCGTCGGCTGCATCACCGGGATGAACGTGGGGGAGTGGTTCGACGGCACCGAGGCGGCGAGCGTGCCGCGCTCCGTCGCCTCGGCGACGAGCTGCGGGTCGAAGCCGCCGTACATCCAGTACACGTAGGGCGCGCCCCACGTGGCGGGGAGGTCGCTGAAGTCCTCGGAGCCGAGCAGCGGCCGCAGCTCGAGGTGCTGGGCGCCGAACGCCTCGTCGAACGCGGCGGCGACGAGCGCCGTCGCCTGCGGGTCGTTGTCGGTGAGCGGGGCGGTGGAGCCGCGCTCGATCGTGGCGGGCCGCGGCGCGCCGGAGGCCTCGCACTCGCCCTGCACGATCCGCTCGATCGCGGCGATCACGCGGGCGCGCACGCCCTCGTCGAAGGTGCGGATGTTGATCTCGAACCGCGCGCTCTCGGGGATGATGTTCTGCTTCGTGCCCGCGTGGAAGGTGCCGACCGTCACGACCGCCTGCTCGAAGGGCGCGACGGTGCGCGAGACCACGGTCTGGAGGCGCACCACGATGGAGGCGGCGAGCACGATCGGGTCGACGGTGGCCTCGGGCTGCGAGCCGTGGCCGCCGCGGCCGTGGACGGTCACGATGAGGTGGTCGCTCGCGGCCATCACGGGGCCGGCGGCGAGGGAGACGGTGCCCGCGGCGCCCGGCATGACGTGCTGGCCGAGCGCGACGTCGATGCCGTCCGGAAGGATGCGGCGCAGGTCGTCCTGCATGCCCTTCGCGCCGTCGATCGTCTCCTCCGCCGGCTGCAGCACGGCGACGAGCGTGCCGCTCCAGTCGTCCTGCTCGACGAGGATGCGCAGCGCCCCCTGGAGCGTCGCCATGTGGGTGTCGTGGCCGCACGCGTGCATGACGCCGACGGTCTGGCCCTCCCACTCGTCGGTCTGCGTCGAGCGGTACGGCACCTGCTCGGCCTCGACGACGGGCAGCCCGTCCATGTCGGCGCGCACGAGCACCGTGGGGCCGGTGCCGCGGCGGAGGACGCCCACGACGCCCGTGCCGCCGACGTGCTCGTGCACCTCGAAGCCCGCCTCGCGCAGCAGCTCGGCCATGCGCCCGGCCGTGCGGTGCTCGCGGTGCGAGAGCTCGGGGTGCGCGTGCAGCTCGCGGTAGAGGTCCTCGATGAACGGGCGGTGCGATTCCAGCGTCATGGGCCGAGGCTACCGAAGCGCCGGCGCACCGGATCCGGCCTCGAACCGATCAGATATCGAGGGCTACGCTGGCTCCATCGCGCCGCCCGAGCGCGACGACGACGACGTCAGGAGCAGCATGCGCACCCTTCCCGGCACCTTCGCCCCGACCGCGGCGCCCGAGCCCATCGCCGTGCCCGCCGCCGTGCTCGGCACCATGACCTTCGCCGACGGCGCCGACGCCGCCACCTCGCGCGAGCTGCTCCGCGTCGCGCTCGACGCCGGCGTCACCTGGCTCGACACCGCCAACCAGTACGCCGCGGGGCTCGGCGAGCCGCTCGTGGGCGAGCTGCTCCGCGAGCTGCCGGCCGAGCAGCGCGACCGGCTCGTCGTCGCGACCAAGGTCGGGCAGCCGGATCCGGAGCTCGGCGAGGCGTCGCAGCTGCGGCCCGAGGTCGTCCGCCGCAGCGTCGAGCGCTCGCTCGAGCGGCTCGGCGCCGAGCGCCTCGACCTCCTGTACCTCCACAAGCCCGACCGCACGACGCCGCTCGCCGACACCCTCGCCGAGGTCGCGGCGCTCCACCGAGAGGGCAAGGTCGAGCGGCTCGGCCTCTCGAACTTCGCGGCGTGGCAGATCGCGCAGGCGATCGAGACGGCGTCGGCCGTGGACGCGCCGCGCCCTGTGATCGCGCAGCAGATGTACTCGGCCATCGCGCGGCGGCTCGACGACGAGTACGCGGAGCTCGCGGTCGAGGCGGGCCTCGCGACAGTCGTCTACAACCCGCTCGCCGGCGGCCTGCTCACCGGCCGCTACCGCTTCGACACCGCGGCGGGCGAGGGCCGCTTCGGATCGTTCGGCAATGCGGCGCAGTACCGCGACCGCTACTGGGACGAGCGGAACTTCGCCGCCGTCGAGCGCATCGCCGCCATCGCCGACGACGCCGGCATGCCGGTCGCCGAGGCGGCGCTGCGCTGGACGCTCTCGCGCCCCGTCGTCGACGGGGTGCTCGTCGGCGGCTCGAAGCCCGCGCAGCTGCGGCAGAACCTGGCCGCGATCGCGCGGGGCCCGCTCCCGGCCGACGTCGCGGCCGCGATCGACGCGGTCGGCGACGAGCTGCGGGGGCCGATGCCCGCGTACGGGCGCTGAGCCGGGCACGCCACCCGGCGGATCCCGGAGCCGGAGGTCGCCGATAGGATCGAGGGGACTGCCGAGGAGGAGCCGTGACCGCCACGCCCGTGCCCTCGCAGGGACCCCAGCTCTGGCACCTCCCTGCGATGCGCGCCGTCCCCGCGCTCCTCGTGGGCCTGCCGATCCCGTTCATCCAGCTCCACTCGCCCTTCGTCGGGCTCGTGGCGCTCGCGGTGCTCACGGGCCTCGGCGCCGTCGCGCTGTGGATCGGCCGGGGCGTCGTGCCGGCCGAGGCCGGGCGCTGGCCGGCGCGCGCGGCCGGCTGGTCGGCGCTCGCCGCCCTCGTGGCCGTTCTGCTCGTGCTGCTCTCGCCCACCGAGACGGCGTTCGGGCTGCTCGTCGCGGCCTGGGGCATCGGCGCCGGCGCGCTCGAGCTGTCGGGCTGGTGGCGGATGCGCGGGGCGACCGAGCCGCGCACCCTGCGCACCGCGCAGGACTGGCGAGCCGTCGGCGTGCTCACGATCGTGCTCGGCGTCGTCTTCGCCGTCGTGCGCGACGCCGTGACCCTCACGGGCCTCCTCGGCGCCTACGCCGTGATCGTCGGCATCTACCTCGCGCTCGCGGCGCTCTCCGCACGCCCCGCGCGCACGACCGAGCGGAGCGACGCATGAGCGACCACGACGGCACGCGACCCGGCGAGCAGCCGACCCGGCGGCAGAAGCTGAAGCCCTTCGAGTACCTGGCGTTCGCCGGCGTCGCGGGCGGATTCACGGCCCTCGTCGTGCTGCTCTCGATCCGCGACCTCGTGCTCGCGCTCGTCTTCGGCGGCGTCGCCTTCATCGTGACGGTGCTCGTCACCGCGACCCTCATGCTCGCGGTGCAGCCGCGCGACCGCGACGGCCGCGCCCAGCACGACCCCGAGGGCCGCGACCGCACCGACGCGTCCGACTCCTGATCGGCCGACGGATGCCCGCCCGAGCGATCGCTGCCGCCGTGGGCGTGCTGGTGCTCGCGGGATGCTCGACGCTCGGGCCGCAGCCGGCGCCCGCGCCCGCGTCCTCGTCCGGCGTCGAGCCGGAGGGTCTGCACCTGCGCGCCGAGGGCGTCGTGCTGGATCCTGTCGCGGGCGACGTGGCGGGCACGGACGCGTGCGACGGCCTCGCGGGCCGCGAGGTGCTCGAGACCTTCGACCGCGCCGCGTGGCCCGACCTCGACGTGTCCGCCGGCGAGGGCGTGCTCACGTGCGGCAACGCCGACGGCGCGGGCTGGCGGCACATCGCCGACGGCCACACGGGCGACTTCGGCGAGCTCGCCGAGGAGGTCGGCGCCGGCTGGGAGGACGTGGCGTGGTTCGCCATCGACCGCGCGCTCGAGCAGCCCACGCGCGTGGAGGCGTACCGCGACGACATCGTCAACTACGACGTGCTCGTCGAGCTCGTCGACGGCGGCGCCGTGGAGCGGTCGTGGATGGTGACGGTCGGCGTGGGCCTCGGCACCGGGAACGTCATCACCGCGTTCCCAGACGAGCAGCGCTGAGCGGAACCCGGGGCTATCCTGCGGCCGCCTCCCTGGTCCTCGCCCTGGGCGAGAACCTAGGCTCACCACGAGCAGAGCAGCGGCGAAGGCGTCGCGCGGTGAGGAGTCGCGTGGAGATCACGACCGGACCGGCGCCGCAACGGCGCGTGAGCGGGGTCGCCACAGCCGTCGCGGCGGTCATCGCCGCGATCGCGCTCGTCTTCGGCGCGACGTCGACCGCCGCCGCGGTGCCCGTCGCACCGACGACACCGCTCTCGACCGAGGTGACGACCGTCCCCGTGGTGACCCTGGGCGTGGGTTCGCAACGCATCGACGTGCGATGGACCGCAGCCGTCGCGCCGAGCGCGGTGGTCGCGCAGCGAGTGCAGATCGGATGGTCGGGCGTTCCCTGGACTGACGTGTCGGGCGCGCTCGGTCCGGAGGTGCGGGGCTTCTCCGTGGCGGGGCTCACCAACGGCACACGCTACGCGGTGCGGGTCCTGGCCTCGACTGCCACCGAGACGCTGCGTTCGACCACTGCGCTCGCGACACCCCTCGGGCCGCCCTCGGTGCCGCGGGCGGTTGACCTGGGCGTCGGCGCGACCAGCGTCACCTTGAGGTGGACCGCTCCGTCTTCCTCGGGCGGCGCGCCGATCTCGCGGTTCGTCGTCCATCGTTCTTCCGACGGTCTCACCTGGACGGCGGTGAGCTCATCGGTCCCCGCGGACTCGACGCGTCTTCGCGTCGACGGCCTGCGTCCGGGGGTGCGCATCCATCTGCGCATCCAAGCCGTCGCGCCGGGCGGCCGAAGCGCCTGGGTCGCCGTCCACGGCGTGCCGCGATCCGTGCCGGGAGCGGTGCATGCAGCAACGGCGACGGCGGGATCGGGCCAGATCCGCGTCTATTGGGGGCAGCCGGCATCGAACGGCGCATCCATCCAGCAGTACGTGGTGCAGCGTCTGGTCTCAGGCACGTGGCGCAACGTCGCCACCGTCGGGGCCTCTGCTCGGAGCATCACGCCTGAGGGGATGGTCAACGGCGTGTCGCAGTCGTTCCGGGTCCGCGCGGTCAACGCCGTCGGCGCGGGCGCCTGGAGCGCCACCTCCCGTACCGCTCCTCGGGCGCCGAGCGGGTGCGACGCGCGCTACGGCCAGATGGGATCGGGCTCATGCGTGCCGATCGCGAGCGACGTGGACTGCGGCGGCGGCCGAGGCAACGGGCCGACATACTTCTGGGGTCCCGGGTACGTGCTGACCTCCGACCCGTACGGCCTCGACAGCGACGGGGATCGCATCGCCTGCGAATGATCGGCGCCCGCGCGCCACTCCTTTTGTTTTGAGCAGATCAAAACATGCTACGGTCGAGGGGATGACGACGACCGCCCCGCTCCCTGGCGTGCAGGGACCCGACGCCCAGGCCGCGCTGCGCGCGACCGGGCTCAAGGTGACGGCCGGCCGCGTCGCGGTGCTCGAGGCGCTCGAGCACGCCCCGCACGTCGACGCAGAGGCGGTGCTCGCGCTCGTGCGCGACCGGCTCCCCGGCACCTCGGTGCAGTCGATCCACAACGTGCTCGGCGACCTCGTCGACGCCGGCCTCGTGCGCCGGTTCACGCCCGCGCGCCAGTCGGCCCGCTACGAGCGCCGCGTCGGCGACAACCACCACCACGCCGTGTGCTCCTCGTGCGGCCGCGTCGACGACGTCGACTGCGTCGTCGGCGAGGCGCCCTGCCTGCACGCCGACGCGCCGTCCGGCTTCGTCGTCGCCGTCGCCGAGGTCACGTTCGTCGGCATCTGCGCCGACTGCCTCGCGGCCGCCGCGGCCGAGGAGCCCGCCCCCTAGCCCCCGGGCGACGTCCGAGCCCCGCGCATCCGCGCGGCGGCGAGGGCGGAGCCTTGCCAGAACGCCCCCACGTCACGACACCAGGAGGACGCATGCACACCACCACCAACTCCGGAGCGCCGGTCGCGAGCGACCAGCACTCCCAGTCCGTCGGCGCCGACGGCGCCATCGTGCTCACCGACCACTACCTGGTCGAGAAGCTCGCGCAGTTCAACCGCGAGCGGGTGCCCGAGCGGGTCGTGCACGCCAAGGGCGGCGGCGCCTTCGGCCGCTTCGAGACCACCGCCGACGTCTCGCGCTACACGCGCGCCGCGCTCTTCCAGCCCGGCACGACCACGCGCCTCCTCGCCCGCTTCTCGACCGTCGCCGGCGAGCAGGGCAGCCCCGACACCTGGCGCGACCCGCGCGGCTTCGCGCTGAAGTTCTACACGAGCGAGGGCAACTACGACCTCGTCGGCAACAACACCCCCGTCTTCTTCATCAAGGACGGCATCAAGTTCCCCGACTTCATCCGCTCGCAGAAGCGCCTGCCCGGCAGCCACCTCCGGGACCACGACATGCAGTGGGACTTCTGGACGCACCAGCCCGAGTCGTCGCACCAGGTGACGTGGCTCATGGGCGACCGCGGCCTGCCCCGCTCGTGGCGCTTCATGGACGGCTTCGGCTCGCACACCTACCAGTGGATCAACGCCGAGGGCGAGCGCTTCTGGGTGAAGTACCACTTCCGCACCGACCAGGGGAACGACTTCCTGCCGCAGGCGGACGCCGACCAGCTGGCCGGCTCGGACGCCGACCACCACATCCGCGACCTCTACGAGGCGATCGACCGCGGCGAGCACCCGACGTGGACGCTCTCGGTGCAGGTCATGCCGTACGAGGACGCGAAGACGTACCGCTTCAACCCGTTCGACCTCACGAAGGTGTGGCCGAAGAGCGACTACCCGCTCATCGAGGTGGGCCGCATGACGCTCGACGAGAACCCGGCGAACTACTTCGCCGAGATCGAGCAGGCGACGTTCGCGCCGTCGAACTTCGTGCCCGGCATCGCCGCGAGCCCCGACAAGATGCTCCAGGCGCGCATCTTCAGCTACGCCGACGCGCACCGCTACCGGGTGGGCACGAACCACGCCGAGATCCCCGTGAACCGCCCGGTCGCGCCGGTCGACTCGTACTCGAAGGACGGCCAGCAGCGCCACACCTTCCACGACCCGACCCGGCCCGTCTACGCGCCCAACTCGTTCGGCGGCCCGCACGCCGACGCGGCGGCGCACGGCGACGACCGCGGCTGGCACTCGGACGGCGAGCTCGTGCGCTCGGCGGCGACCCTGCACCCCGAGGACGACGACGTGACGCAGCCGCGCACGCTCATCCGCGAGGTCATGGACGACGCCGCCCGCGACCGCCTGGTGGCGAACATCACCGGCCACGTCGGCGGCACGCGCATCCCCGCGATCCGCGAGCGCGCCATCCAGTACTGGAAGAACATCGACGAGGAGATCGGCGCGCGCGTCGAGGCGGGCCTCGAGCCCATCGCGAACCCGCGCGAGACGCTCGCCTGACCCAGCCACGCACGCACGAGGGCCCCGGCGCGATGCCGGGGCCCTCGTCGCGTCTGGGAGAGGTGTGGCTACGGGCGCAGCAGCACCTTGATCGCGCGCCGCTCGTCCATCGCCGCGTAGGCGGCGGCCGCCTCGTCGAGCGGCAGCTCGAGGTCGAAGACGGCGGATGCGTCGAGGTCGCCCGAGAGCACGGCCGGCACCAGCTCGGGCAGGTAGCGGACGACGGGGGCCATGCCGCCGCGGAGGCCCACGTTGTGGCGGAAGGCCGTGCGCCACGGGATGGCCGTGCCGTGCGGCACGCCGACGAAGCCGACGGTCGCGCCGGGTCGCGCCGCCTCGAACGCGGTGACCATCGACTCCTCGGTGCCGACGCACTCGAGCACCGCATCCGCACCGACGCCGTCGGTGATCTCGCGCACCGCGTCGACCGCCGCCTCGCCGCGGTCGGGCACGAGGTGGGTGGCGCCGAAGACGGTCGCGATGCGCTGCCGCTCGGGGTTGCGCGAGAGCGCGATGATGCGCTCGGCGCCCAGGCGGCGCGCGGAGAGCACGCCGCAGAGGCCCACGGCGCCGTCGCCGACGACCACCGCGGTCATGCCGGGCTGGACGTCGGCCGAGACGGCCGCGTGGTAGCCGGTGGGGAGCACGTCGCTGAGTGCGAGCACTGCCGCGTGCTGCGCGGCGTCGGGCGCCTCGTCGAGCACGAAGCACGTGGCGTCGGCGTTCGTGACGCGTGTGAGCTCGGCCTGGCCGCTCGCGGTCATGGCGAGGTCGACGCAGCCCTGCGTCTGCCCCGCGAGGCAGTGCACGCAGCGGCCGCAGCAGTGGTCGAAGGGCACGATCACGAAGTCGCCGACGCGCACCCGCTCGACCCCGGCCCCGACCGCCTCGACGACGCCGATCGCCTCGTGGCCGACGGTGCGGGCCTCCGCCACCTCGTTGATGCCGCGGTACGACCACAGGTCGGAGCCGCAGACGCAGCCCGCGACGACGCGTACGACGGCGTCGGTCGGCTGCTCGATCGTCGGGTCGGCCCAGGTCTCGACGCGGATGTCGCCCGGTGCGTGGAGGATGGTGGCTCGCATGCTCCCAGCCTGGCACGGCCGTGCAGGATGGACGCATGCGTGCGATCCCGGACCTCGTCGACGTCGAGTGGCTGCGCGAGCGCCTGGGGGAACCCGGGCTCGTCGTGGTCGACGCGAGCATCGCCCTCTTCGGCATCCCGGATGAGAGCGTGCCGGGCGCCAGGCGCTTCGCGATCGACGGCGCCATGTCGGCCGACCGCGGCGGCGTGCACGACCTCCCGACGCCCGACGAGCTGCAGGCGGCGCTGCGCGCGCTCGGCATCCACGAGGGCGACCGCGTCGTGGCGGTCGACGCGGCCGGCATCACCGGCAGCGCGCGGGCCTGGTGGATGCTGCGATCGGCGGGCATCGACGCCGCGGTGCTCGACGGCGGCCTGCTCGCGTGGACGGCCGCGAGGCTCCCGCTCGAGCGCGTGCGCGATGCGGCGGACGAGCCCGGCGACGTCGTCGTGCGGTGGCAGGACGGCGGATTCGTGGGCGCGGATGCTGTGGACGCGGCCCTCGCCGACGGCGACGCCGTGCTCGATGCGCGCGCGGCGGAGCGCTTCCGCGGCGAGGCGCCGGAGCCCCGCGAGGGCGTCCGTGGCGGGCACATGCCGGGAGCGGCATCCCTGCCGTTCGCCTCGCTGCAGGACGGCGGTCGGATGCTGCCCGCCGACGAGCTGCGGGCGCGGCTCGAGCAGGCGGCGGGCGATCGCCCGATCGTCGCGAGCTGCGGCTCGGGCGTCACCGCCTGCGTCATCGCGCTCGCCGCGACCCTCGCCGGGCGCGACGACGTCGCCGTCTACGACGGCTCGTGGGCGGAGTGGGGCGCCGCCGGCTCGGGGCGGCCGGTCGTCACGGGCGCGTGATGGCCGCTGCTCGATGGCAGCGTCAGAGCATGCCGTGCGAGCGCACGCTGCCGTCGGCGAGGTCGACCACGATCCGGATGCCGTCGAGCTCGAGCATCGCCCCGTAGGCCGGCGGCAGCACGGCGGCGCGGATCGCGGCGGGCTTGAGCCGCTGCACCATCCACGCCTCCAGCCGCTCGCGGTCGTCCAGGCGCAGGCGGTCCGGCTCGCTCTCGTGCGGCTCGATGAGCCAGCCGCTGTCGCCGGGCTCCGGCGCCGCGTCGCGCGTCATCGTCAGCCTCGTGCAGCGCTCCCAGCCGACCACCGCCGTGATCCGGTCGTCGAAGCGCACCGGCGCCGGCTCGACGCGCGCTGCGCGCCGCACGTCGTCCCAGCCCTCGGCCACCGCGAGGGGCACCGAGAGGTCCGGGCTCGTGCCGGCATGCGGGTCGCCGTCGAACGCCGGCGCGACGACCTGGAGGCCCTCGGCAGTGGCGCGGAGCGTCAGCGAGCACCAGCCGGTGTCGATCGACGACCCGTCGGTCCACGTCGGTCGAGCCTCCGCGAAGGCGTCGAGCGTGCGCTCGAGCCTCGCTCGGTGCGGCTTCGCGGCAGACGCGGCGATCGCGACGCCATCGACCTCGCGCCGCACCGTCACGAGCGCGGGTCCGCCCGAGAGCGAGATCGAGAAGGTCGGCTGCTCCGTCACGGCACCATGCTCGTCGCCCGAGGTGATCGCACGCTGGGAGACGGCCGCGTCGCCCGCTCAGTGCTCGATCACGCCCTGGAGCTCGACCATCGTGCGGATCGCCTCGATGGTCTTGCGGGGCTTGAGGTTGTCGACGTGCTTCGGGCCGCCGAGGGAGAGCAGCGGCACGTACGTGAACGACTCGTCGAACGCGAGCGGGTTGTGCGCCGCGACAGCCTCCGGGAACATGTCCCAGTCGAACTCCTCAGCCAGGTAGTCCTCGCCGTCGAGGGCAAGCATCCCGAGCAGGGTGTCGAGGTCGGTGCCCACCCCCGACGCCGAGCCGTTGCGGTAGATGGCGCCGACGCCGATGCCTGGCTCCCACGTCACGACGTCCGCGAGGCCGGTGACCAGGAACGGGATCGAGATCCGCTGCCCGATGACCTTGCCGAGGACGTCACCGATGCCTCGCTCGTACGCGACGGGATCGATCACGCGGAAGAACCCGTAGCCGAAGGTGCCGAAGCCGTACGTCTCCCACAAGTCGACGACCTCGGGGTGGACGCGATCCCGGTACGCGTCGATCGTGGTCTGCGGGACGGGGGCGTGGAGGACGAAGTCGGTGATCGGGATCATGCTGGCGTCTCAGTGCTCGATGAGGCCCTGGAGCTCGACCATCGTGCGGATCGCCTCGATGGTCTTGCGGGGCTCGAGGTTCGCGACCGACTTCGGGCCGCCCAGGGAGAGCAGCGGCACGTAGGTGAACGACTCGTCGAACGCGAGTGGACCGTGGGTCGCGACCGCCTCGGGGAACGCGCTCCAGTCCAGCACGCGGGCGAGGTGCTTCGCGCCACCGCTGCGGGTCAGGTTGAAGAACGTCGAGACCTTCGAGCCGAGACCTCGGGTGTCCCCGTTCCGGTAGATGATGCCCGTCAGGCCCGCGCCCGGCTCCCAGACGATCAGGTCGGCGAGCCCGGTCACCATCAGGGGGATGGACTCGGTGCCGCCGACCACGCGGCCGATGCAGTCGCCGACGCCGCGCTCGTACTCGCGCGGGTCGATGACGCGCACGAAGCCCTCGCCGAAGGTCCCGAACCCGTATCGCTCCCAGACCTCCACCATCTCGGCGGGCACGCGCTCGCGGTACGCCGCGACGACCTCCGCCGGCACGGGGGCGACCTGCTGGAAGTCGGAGATCTCGATCATGATCGACGCTCGGCGTCGGTGCGGCCCGGGTGGATCAGTGCTCGATCACACCCTGGAACTCGACCATCGTGCGGATCGCCTCGATGGTCTTGCGGGGCTTGAGGTTCTCGACCTTCTTCGGCCCACCGAGCGAGAGCAGGGGCACGTAGGTGAACGACTCGTCGAACGCGAGCGGGCCATGCACCTGCTGCGCCGCGAAGAAGTTCGCGCCGTCGAAGACGTCGACGACGTACTGGTCGCCGTCGAGGTCGAGCCAGTCCGGGATCGCGTTGACGTCGCTGCCGATGCCCGTGGTGCGCTGGTCGCGGTAGATGATGCCCACGACGCCGTGGCCGGGATCCCAGGTGATGAGGTCGGCGAGGCCAGTGACCATGATGGGGATCGCGATGCGGTTGCCGGTGACCTTGCCGATGACGTCGCCGATGCCGCGCTCATAGGCCCCGGGGTCGATGATGCGGAAGAACCCGTTGCCGAAGGTGCCGAACCCGTACGTCTCCCAGAGCTCGATGACCTCGGGGTGCACGCGATCCCGGTAGGCGTCGATCGTCGCCTGCGGGACCGGGGCGTGGAGGACGAAGTCCGTGATCGGGATCATGCGGCCACCCTATGAGAACGAGATGTTCATGAAGACCTGGGACAGATCGGCGCCGGGATTGTTCGCGACGAACTCCGCCACGGCGCTGTCGAGGGCACCGACGCGGCCACGCCACTGGGATCCGAGCGACGAGTTCACTCCACTGTCGCCGACGCCGGAGATGTCGGTCTGCGATCCGCCCGCGATGCCGTCGAGGCGGTGGGTGGCGGCCTGGGTGGCGAGCCAGTCCCGCGCGTCCTGCGCCGCCTGCTCCGGCGTCAGGTTCCGATCCGCTCGGCGGAGATCGCGGATGCGGTCGCGGAGCGCGATGTCGCGGGCTTCCTGCTGGGCGCGCACCGACGCGCTCGTGCGCCCGTTCTCGAGGTAGTCGCCGCGGTTGCGGATCCAGTCGGCGACCGACATGTCCTGCAGCGCGTCGACCTGCTCGTTCACCTGCCGGTTGAACTCCGCCTGGTCGTAGCGGCGATTGTTGAAGGCCCGCACGTCGACGTCCATCGTCGTCGGGTTCTCGACGTCCTGCCGGCGCACGCCGCGCGCGAGCTCCGCGTCCTTGCGGCGGATGGCCTCGGCCATCTCCTTGATCTTGTCCTTCGAGCGCTTCGACTGCCCGGCGACGCCGCGGGCGATGCGGGGCAGCACGTCCTGCAGGGCGTCGATCGCCTCGCGCGTGAGCGTCTTCAGTGCTTGCGACATGCGGTCACCCCGTGAAGATCTGGCAGGAGGAGAGCTGCGAGAGGAAGTCCTCGGCGAGCGCCTCCTGGTCGTCGCCGTTGGCGTCGAGGTCGGCCGCGGCCTGGTCGAGCGCCGCGAGGTCGGCGCCGAACTCGCTCACGTCGCCGGTCTGGCCCTCGACGATGGGCGAGTCGAGCATCGCCATGACCGCAGGCACGGCCTGGTTGAAGAGCGGCTCGACGACCATCGGCAGCAGGCGCGCCGCGAGCTGGTCGATGGCGATGTTCGTGGCGACGTCGAGCAGCTTCTTGCGCAGCGCGATGATCGCGGCGTTCGCGGCGAGGCTCGCGCCGAGCGTGAAGACGGCGCTCGCCGCAGCCGCCGCGATCTGCGCGGCGGTGATGACGAGCTCGGCGATCACCTTCACCTTGAGGGCGAGCACCGCGTCGGCGGCGATGTCGATGCCGGACGCCGCCGGGTCGAGCACGTCGACGAGCTTCTCGACGTTCTGCTGGCGGTTCGTGTCCCACGCGTTGCCGAAGGAGTTCGCGGCCTGCGCCTTCATGGCGCTGCCGACGTCGTCCTTGATCCGGGCCGTCGCCTGGTCGATCGTGCCCTCGATGTCGTCCTTGAAGGTGCGGATGATGTTCGCCGCACGGCGCATCTCGTCCTCGTCGAGGGGCGGCCAGTCGTACCCGAGCATGTCGAGCACCCAGACCAGCTCGCCCGGCAGGTTCATCGCCACGGGACACCTCCTCCACCCTGGCGCTCACGCTAGGGCGGCGGGGTGGGGGAGGGAATGGGGAGAACTCCCCGTCGGCGCTCGCTAGGCGAGGCGGTCGACGAGCTGCGCCGCGACCCCGGTGTACGTGCCCGGCGTGAGCGCCTTCAGGCGCCCCTTCGCGTCGTCGGAGATGTCGAGGCCGTCGACGAAGGCCGCGAGCTCGGCCGCGCCGACGCGCTGCCCGCGCGTGAGCTCCTTGAGCTGCGCGTACGGGTCGGCGATCGACGAGCGGCCGGCGAGCACCTCGGCGCGGATGACGGTCTGGATCGCCTCGGCCAGCACCTCCCAGTTGCCCTCGAGCGCGGCGTCGAGCGCGGTGTCCGACACGGCGATCTCGCCGAGGCCGCGGCGCAGGTTGTCGAGCGCGAGCAGCGAGTGGCCGAGCGCGACGCCCACGTTGCGCTGCGTCGACGAGTCGGTGAGGTCGCGCTGCAGGCGGCTCGTGACGAGCGTCGCCGAGAGCGACTCGAGCAGCGCCGACGCGATTTCGAGGTTCGCCTCGGCGTTCTCGAAGCGGATGGGGTTGATCTTGTGCGGCATGGTCGACGAGCCGGTCGCACCGGCGACCGGGATCTGCGTGAACGTGCCGAGCATGATGTACGTCCACACGTCGGTCGCGAGGTTGTGGAGGATGCGGCCCGCGTGCGAGATCGCGCCGAAGAGCTCGGCCTGCCAGTCGTGCGACTCGATCTGCGTCGTGAGCGGGTTCCACTCGAGCCCGAGCGACTCGACGAAGGCGGATGCCGTGGCCGGCCAGTCGGCGCCCGGCTCGGCGACGACGTGGGCCGAGAAGGTGCCGGTCGCGCCCGCGAACTTGCCGAGCACCTCCACCTGCTCGATGCGGCGGGCCTGGCGCTCGAGGCGCCACGCGACGACCGCGAGCTCCTTCCCGAGCGTCGTCGGCGTCGCCGGCTGGCCGTGCGTGAGCGAGAGCATGGGGCGCTCGCGGTGCTCCTCGGCGAGCTCGCGCAGGCGGTCGATCACCGCGCGGAACGCCGGCAACCAGACCTCCTGCACGGCCGCGCGGATGGTGAGCGCGTAGGAGAGGTTGTTGATGTCCTCGCTCGTGCAGGCGATGTGCACGGCCTCGGCGAGCGCGCCGAGCCCCTGCTGCTCGAGCCGGTCGCGCACGAGGTACTCGACGGCCTTGACGTCGTGGCGCGTGACCGCCTCCTTCGCCGCGAGCCAGTCGATCTCCTCCTGGCCGAAGCCGGCGGCCCAGGCGCGCAGCGAGGCGGCGTCGTCGGCCGAGATCGTCGGCGCGCCGAAGAGGCCGCGCTCCGCGACGAAGACGAGCCACTCGACCTCGACGTGCACGCGGGCGCGGTTGAGGCCGGCCTCCGAGAGGTGCTCGGCGAGGCCCGAGGTCTGCGCCTGGTAGCGGCCGTCGAGCGGCGAGAGGGGCTGGATGGGCAGCGGCATGGTGCTCCTAGCTGCGGAGGGCGGGCTGGATCTGGCGGAACAGCCGGCCGACCGCGGTCTCGATCTGGCGGAGGACCGTGCCGAAGAAGGCGTCCTCCGAGTAGTAGGGGTCGGGCACGTCGGGGCCCGTGGCCTCCGGGTCGAACGAGAGCAGCAGCCGGATCTTCGACTGCTGCTCGTCGGTGCGGGCGAGCGAGCGCAGCGCCCGCTCCTGGCCGCGGTCGAAGGCGATGACGAGGTCGACGCTGTCGAACCACTGCGCCTGGAACTGCTTCGCGCGATGGCCGCTCGCGTCGTAGCCCGCGTCGGCGAGCACCGCGAGGGTGCGCGGGTCGGCGGTCTCGCCCACGTGGTACTCGCTGAGGCCGGCGCTCATGACGAGCAGCCGGTCGGCGATGCCGTGCTGCTCGGCGAGCCGCTCGAAGGCGACCTCGGCCATCGGCGAGCGGCAGATGTTGCCGGTGCAGACGAACGCGACGCGGAAGCGCGTGGCGTCGGCGAACGCCCGGTCGATGGTCACGACCTCCATCCTGCCGGATCGCGCGATCCGACGGGCCGTCGCGGCGCCGTCCACAGGTCGCCGACCGCCCGGCGCGTGACGGCGACGTCGGATGCGATGGTCCCGCCGGGAGGTGCCCGATGACGGTGATGACGACGGCAGCGCAGGCGGCGCTCGCGGCGGCCGCCGCGGCCGAGATCCGCGCGGCGAGCGCAGCGGTGGCGCGCGCGGCGCGGCTGGTGGAGGAAGCCGAGGGGCTCGTGGGCGTGCACGGGGACGACGGCTGGCTGGGTCCCGCGCGCGGCGCGTTCGACGACGCGTGCGGGCGGCTGCGGCGCGCGGCGGGCGTCGAGGCCCACGAGCTGCGGCTGCTCGAGGGCGCGATCGAGGCGGCGCTGTGAGCGCCGGCAGCGGCGGCGGCTCGTTCGGCGCGCCGGTGGGCAGCCTCGGCGGGTTCACGGGCGGCGGCTCGTTCACGGGCGGCGGCGGATCGTTCGCGCCCGGCCCGGGGGCCGCGCCCCAGGGCAAGCGGGGCGTGACGGTCGCCTGGGATCCGACCGCCACGGGCGCCGTCACGGCGCAGCTGCGCGAGGCGCGGCAGCGGGTGCTCGACGCCGCCCGGGCGCTCCGCACCGCGCCCGACCTGCGCGTGCCGGCCGGCGCCGGCATCGATGCGGCGCGGCTCGCCACCTGCGCCGACGAGCTGGCCGCGCGCACGGCCGCGCTCGCGCGCCTCGCCGACGAGCTGGAGCGGCTCGCCGACACGACGCTGCTCGCCGGCCGCGCGTACGAGCACGCGTCGCAGGCGGTGCGCGGCGCGATCGAGGAGCTCGCGGGCCACGCCGCGTGGGCGGGCGGGCGACTGCTCGGCGCGGGCGCCGCCGCGCTCGGCGGCATTGCGGCGACCTCGCTGCTCGGTCTCGCTCCGGTGGCGCTCGCGGTCGGCCTCGCGGCCGTGCCGCTCGCGGCGTGGCTCGCGACGTCGCGCCCCGACCTGCTCGCGCGGGCCGTGGCGGCCGCGCCCGGCCTCGCGGCGACCGCCTCGCGCGGCACGGGAGGGGCCGCGGACGCGGCGATGACGCGTGTCGACGCCTTCCTGCAGCAGACGTCGGGCTTCTGGGACCGCGCCGGCGAGGCGCTGCTGGCCACGCCGGGCTTCGCCGCGGCGCTGCGGCTCGGCGTGGAGTCGGCCGACGAGATGGCGGCCGGGTTCCTCGGGGTGCCGCTGCCGGTCGTCGAGGCGCTCGAGCGCGGGATCGGAGAGGACGAGCTGCTCGCCCTGCTCGCGGGCGGGGCGGCGATCGGCGTGCGCGCGGGCGCCGGCGTCGGGCAGGTACGTCCCGCGGTGCTCGTGCGCGACACCACGGCCGCGCCGACGCCCGTGACGGCGCCGGCCGAGGCGATGCGCGTGCTCCGCGGGCAGCCGGACCAGGTCGTCGTGCACGAGCTCCGGCAGCCGGACGGCTCCCGCCGCTTCCAGGTGTTCGTCGACGGCACGCAGGACTTCGGCCTGAGCCGCGAGACGGGGCTCGACGGCCTCGCGAACGTCGAGAACGGCGCGGCCGCCGTCTCGGCGCACGAGGGCTCGGCCGCGGCGCTCGCCGAGGCGCTCCGCTCCGCGGGCGTGGGGCCCGGCGATGCCGTCGATCTCTTCGGGTACTCGCAGGGCGGGCACGCGGCGATGGGCGTGGCCGCCTCCGGCGACTTCGACGTGCGCTCGGTGACGACGATCGGCTCGCCGGTCGACGGCCTCGACGTGCCGCAGGGCGTCGCGGTGCTGCCGCTGGCGCAGGCGGGCGACCTCGTGCCGGCCGCGATGGGCTCGCCGGACGAGCCGGGCCGGCTCGGCGAACTCGTCGCGGCCGCGCGGGGCGTCGAGGCGCACGCGCCCGCCGCGCCGACGGTCGAGCTCGCGCCGGCGCACGGCGTGGGCAGCGGCGCGTTCGCGCGCCACGATCCCGAGGGCTACCTCGTGGCGCTCGAGGGCGCGCCGGCCGAGAGCACGCGGATGGAGCGCTTCGTCGACCGGCTCGAGCGGCAGCTGGACGGCGCCGAGGGCGTCGCGACGACGAGCGTCCGGCTGCGGCGGGAAGGGGTCTAGCGCTCCCGCGGGCGGTCGCGGCCGAAGATCGGCCGCGTCACGATCGTGATGAGCCAGGTGAGGAACGCGATGCAGACGGCCGCGAGCATGCCCCACCAGAAGCTCTCGAGCTCGAGGCCGAACCCGATGAGGTTCGAGAGCCAGTGCACGATCATGAGCAGGAAGGCGTTCACGAACAGGGCGATGATGCCGAGCGTGAGGATGTAGAGCGGGAACGCGACGATCCGGATGAGGTTGCCGATCGTCGCGTTGACGATGGCGAACACGAGCGCCACGCCGAGCGTGGTCAGCGCGACGTCCCACCACGCGGGGCCGTAGGAGTCGATCTCGATGCCGGGCACGACGAGCGTCACGACCCAGATGGCGATCGCGGTGAACAGCACGCGGAGCAGGAAGCGCATGCCTGGATCATCGCATCCATATCCCCCGAGGGGCCACGACGCGCAATAGCCTGGGCCGGTGACTGTGCGACTTCGCCGCGAGATCGCGGAGGTTCCCCCGTACCAGCAGGGACGGCCCGCCCCGGAGGGCGGGTTCAAGCTCTCGAGCAACGAGAACCCGTTCCCGCCGCTGCCGGCGGTCGTCGAGGCCGTGCAGCGGGAGGCCGAGCGGGTGAACCGCTACCCCCGGCCCGGCGCCCCCGACCTCAAGGCCGCGCTCGCGGCCGAGCTCGGCGTCGAGGCGGAGCGCATCCTCATCGGCGACGGCTCCGCGTCGCTGCTGCAGCAGCTCATCCACGCCGTCGCCGGCCCCGGCGACGAGGTCGTCTACGCCTGGCGCTCGTTCGACGCCTACCCGCTGTTCGTCCGCACCGGCGGCGCGACGCCCGTCGAGGTGCCGCTCACCGCCGACCACGAGCACGACCTCGAGGCGATGGCCGCCGCGATCACCGAGCGCACCCGCGCCGTGATCGTCTGCAGCCCGAACAACCCCACCGGCACGATCGTCGGCGCCGAGGAGCTCGACGCCTTCCTCGACCGCATCCCCGCCGACGTGCTCGTCATGCTCGACGAGGCCTACGTGGAGTTCGTGCGCGAGCCCACGTTCGACGGGATCGACCAGCAGCGCCGCCGCGACAACGTCGTGGTGCTCCGCACCTTCTCGAAGGCGCACGGCCTCGCGGGCCTCCGCGTCGGCTACGCCGTCGGCGACCCGGCGGTGCTGTTCGGCGCCGACGTCGCCGGCGTGCCGCTCTCGCAGACGGCCCTGGCCTCCTCGGCCGCGATCGCGGCGCTCGAGCACGTCGGCGAGACGTTCGCGCGCATCGAGGTGCTCGCCGAGCAGCGCGACGCGCTCTGGCACCGCCTCGTCGACGCCGGCGTGCCCGCGCCCCGCCCGCACGGCAACTTCCTCTGGGTCCCCTCGCGGCCCGGCCAGGAGGAGCGGATCCACGACATCCTCTTCTCGGAGCGGATCGTCGCGAAGGTCTTCCCCGAGGGCACGCGCATCTCGATCGGCGAGCCCGAGAGCTTCGACCACGTGCTCGCGGCGGCCGTGCGCATCCAGGAGCTGCAGACCGACGCGCCCGCGGCCGCCGAGCGCCAGGAGGCGTCGTCGCTGTGAGCGCCGGCACAGCCATCCGCGCCCGCGCCGCGGAGCCCATCCGACTCCTCGACGAGGACGGCCGGATCGTCGAGACCGACGAGAACGCCGAGCACCACGCGCTCGCCGCGCAGCTGAGCACCGACGACCGGCTCGCGATGCACCGCGAGATGGTCGCGACGCGCGCCTTCGACATCGAGGCCGGCAACCTGCAGCGGCAGGGCAAGCTCGGCCTGTGGGTGCCGTCGCTCGGCCAGGAGGGCGGCCAGGTCGGCGCCGCATGGGCGACGCGGCCGCAGGACACGATCTTCCCCAGCTACCGCGAGCACCTCATCGCGCTGCACCGCGGTGTCGAGATGCTGCAGATCCTCGACATCTTCCGCGGCGCGCGCCACGGCGGCTGGGACCCGCTCGAGACGCAGGGCATGCGCATCTACTCGCTCGTCATCGGCACGCACGCGCTCCACGCGACGGGCTACGCGATGGGCGTGCGCCTCGACGGCCGCTGCGGCACGGGCGACGCGGAGGCGGACGAGGCCGTCGTCGCCTTCTACGGCGACGGCGCGGCGAGCCAGGGCGACGCGAGCGAGGGCCTCGTCTTCGCCGCGAGCTACGAGGCGCCCGTCGTCTTCTTCGTGCAGAACAACAAGTGGGCGATCTCGGTGCCCTCGAGCCGCCAGTCCCGCTTCCCGCTCCACGAGCGCGCCCGCGGCTTCGGCCTCGACGCGGCGTGGGTCGACGGCAACGACCCGCTCGCCTCGTTCGCCGTCACGCGCCGGATGCTCGACGCGGCCCGGCAGGGCCGGCCCGGCTACGTCGAGGCCGACACGTACCGGATGGGCGCGCACACCACGAGCGACGACCCCACCCGCTACCGCGACGACGCCGAGGTGGAGGCGTGGCGCCGCCGCGACCCGATCGAGCGCATGGCCGCGCACCTGCGCGAGCTGGGCGTCGACGACGCGGCGCTCGCGGCGATCGGCGAGGAGGCGACCGAGGCGGCCGCCGACGTGCGCCGCCGCATGCTCGCGGCCGGCGGCCCGGCGAGCGACGACATCTTCGACCACGTCTACAGCGAGCCGCACCCGCTGATGGTGGAGCAGAAGCGCGCGCTGGGCGAGTTCGAAGCGAGCTTCGGGGACGAGCGATGACCGAGACCCAGACCCAGGCCGCGGCCGCCGAGCGGCCCGCGACGACGACGATGCCGCTCGCGAAGGCGCTGAACAGCGCCCTGCGCGAGGCGATGCGCGCCGACGAGAAGGTGCTGCTCATGGGCGAGGACATCGGCCCGCTCGGCGGCGTCTTCCGCATCACCGACGGCCTGCAGGCTGAGTTCGGCGCCGACCGCGTGCTCGACACCCCGCTCGCCGAGTCGGGCATCATCGGCACCGCGATCGGCCTCGCGATGCGCGGCTACCGCCCGGTCGTCGAGATCCAGTTCGACGGCTTCGTCTACCCCGGCTTCGACCAGATCGTCTCGCAGCTCGCGAAGCTCACCGCGCGCCACCGCGGCGCCGTCTCGATGCCCGTCGTCATCCGCATCCCCTACGGCGGCCACATCGGCGCCGTCGAGCACCACCAGGAGAGCCCGGAGGCGTACTTCGCGCACACGGCGGGCCTGCGGGTCGTGAGCCCGTCGACCGCGAACGACGCGCACTGGATGCTGCGGCAGGCGATCGAGAGCGACGACCCCGTCATCTTCCTCGAGCCGAAGTCGAAGTACTGGTCGAAGGGCGAGGTGCTCGCCGAGCCCGCGGTCGACCTCCACCGAACGGTCGTCGCGAAGCCGGGCACCGACGTGACGCTCGTCGGCCACGGCGCGATGGTGCACGTGCTGCTGCAGGCGGCGCAGATCGCCGAGCGCGAGGGCACGAGCGTCGAGGTGCTCGACCTGCGCTCGCTCTCGCCCATCGACTGGGCGCCCATCGTGGAGTCGGCGCAGCGCACCGGCCGCGTCGTCGTCGCGCAGGAGGCGCCCGGCCACGTGTCGGTCGGCTCCGAGATCGCCGCGACGGTCGCCGAGCGCGCCTTCTACTCGCTCGAGGCGCCCGTGCTGCGGGTGTCCGGCTTCGACGCGCCCTTCCCGCCGGCGCAGCTCGAGGACGTCTACCTGCCCGACGCCGACCGCGTGCTCGACGCCGTCGACCGCGCGCTCGCCTACTGAGACCGAAGAGGACCCGATGCAGGAGTTCAGGCTGCCCGACCCGGGCGAGGGCCTCACCGAGGCCGAGATCGTCAGCTGGCGCGTCCAGCCGGGCGACGCGGTCCACGTCAACGACGTCCTCCTCGAGGTCGAGACCGCGAAGTCGCTCGTCGAGCTGCCGAGCCCGTTCGACGGCACCGTCGAGGCGCTGCTCGTCGAGCCGGGCCAGACCGTCGAGGTCGGCACGCCCATCATCCGCGTCTCCGGCGGCGACGCCGAGACCGTCGAGACCACGCGCGCCACCGAGCAGACGATCGAGCGCGACGAGGACGGCGGCGCCGTGCTCGTCGGCTACGGGGTGCGCGGCGGGGCGGAGACCCGCCGGCGCAAGCCGCACACGGTGCGCGAGGTGCCCGAGCGCGACCGCCCGGCGCCGCCCGCGTCGGTGCCCGCGGCCGCCGCGGCGCCCGTGATCGCCAAGCCGCCCATCCGCAAGCTCGCGAAGGACCTCGGCGTCGACCTCGCCTCGCTCGAGGGCACGGGCCTCGCGGGCGAGGTGACGCGCGACGACGTCGTGCGCGCCGCCGAGCAGGCGAAGGTGTTCCGCAACCTCGACGCGCCCGCCTGGTCGGGCGGCCGCGAGGAGCGCGTGCCGGTGAAGGGCGTGCGGAAGGTCATCGCGCAGGCGATGGTCGACTCGGCGCAGTCGGCGCCGCACGTGTCGGTCTTCACGGACGTCGACGCGAGCCGCACGATGGAGTTCGTCAAGCGGCTCAAGGCCTCGCCCGACTTCGCCGACGTGAAGGTGTCGCCGCTGCTCATCATGGCGAAGGCGATCCTGTGGGCGATCCGCCGCAACCCGCTCGTGAACTCGACGTTCAAGGGCGACGAGATCGTCGTCCACCACTACGTGAACCTCGGCATCGCCGCCGCGACGCCGCGGGGCCTCCTCGTGCCGAACATCAAGGACGCGCAGGACCTCTCGCTGCTCGAGCTCGCGAAGGCGCTGCAGCAGCTCACGACGACCGCGCGCGAGGGCCGCACGCAGCCGGCCGAGCTCGCGAACGGCACGTTCACGATCACGAACATCGGCGTCTTCGGCATGGACACGGGCACGCCCATCCTCAACCCGGGGGAGACGGGCATCGTGGCGCTCGGCACGATCCGGCAGAAGCCGTGGGTCGTCGACGGGGAGGTGCGCCCGCGCTGGGTGACGACGGTGGGCGGATCGTTCGACCACCGGGCGATCGACGGCGACGTGATCAGCCGCTTCGTGGCCGACGTCGCCTCGATCCTCGAGGAGCCGGCGCTCCTGCTCGACTGATGCAGGTGCCGTCGGCGGCTCCCACGGGCTGAGCCGCTCCGTTCACCTGCGGTGTGGTCTCGACTCGGTCAGCGCGCTGCGCGCGCGGACCGGCTCGACCGGCGGAGGGGCGTCAGCGCCACCAGCCGTCCTCGGGGCCGACGGGCACCTGGCGCTTGTGCTCGGTGCGGTCGTAGCGCTCGATGATCGCCGCGGCCTCCTCGGGCGCGACCTCCTCGCCGCGCAGGAACGCGTCGAGCACCTCGTAGGTGACGCCGAGCTCGTGCTCGTCGAGCTGCCCGGGGCGGTCGTCGAGCAGGTCGGCGGTCGGCGGCTTCTGCCAGAGGCGGTCGGGCGAGCCGAGCTCGCGCAGCAGCTCGCGCCCCTGCCCCTTCGTGAGGCCGTTGAGCGGCAGCACGTCGGCGCCGCCGTCGCCGTACTTCGTGAAGAAGCCGGTCACGGCCTCGGCGGCGTGGTCGGTGCCCACGACGAGCAGGCCCAGCTGGCCGCCGACCGCGTACTGCGCGATCATGCGCGCACGTGCCTTGACGTTGCCCTTGTGGTAGTCGGAGACTTCACCGATCGCCGCCTCGACCGAGGCCTCGAGCGCGTCGACGCCGGGCTTCACGTCGACCGTGACCTCCCGGTCGGCGCGGATGAAGTCGAGCGCCAGCTGCGCGTCGTCCTCGTCGGCCTGCACGCCGTAGGGGAGGCGCACCGCGACGAACGTCGCCTCGCCGCCCCCCGCGCGCGCGCGCTCGACCGCGAGCTGCGCGAGGCGGCCGGCGAGCGAGGAGTCCTGCCCGCCGGAGATGCCGAGCACGAGGCCCTGGGCGCCGGTCGAGCCGAGGTAGTCGGCGAGGAAGGCGACGCGGCGCTCGACCTCGGCCGCCGGGTCGATCGACGGTCGGACGCCGAGCGCCTCGACGATGGACTGCTGGGTGGTGCCGCGCGCGGTCTGCTCCATGGCAGAAGCGTAGTCAGCCCGCCTCGGAGGCCGATCCTCGTGCTCCATGATTTTGACAATCGTTCTCATCGGCTCTACGGTCGTGGAGGAAAGCGAGGACCCATGCACCGCACCCCCACGACCGTCGGCGCCGTCGCCGCGACCGCGATCGTCTCCCTGGCGCTCGCCGGCTGCGCCACCGGATCCGCCGCCGAGCCCGAGGCGGGCGACGGCCTCCAGGTGGTCGCGACGACGACCCAGCTCGGCGACTTCGCGCGCGAGGTCGCGGGCGACGACGCGCAGATCACGCAGCTGCTGCAGCCCGGCCAGTCGGCGCACGGCTTCGACCCGAGCCCGCAGGCGCTGCAGGGCCTCGCCGCCGCCGACGTGCTCGTGATCAACGGCGCTGGCCTCGAGGAGTGGCTCGACAGCGCCGTCGAGGCGTCCGGCTTCGACGGCACGATCGTCGACACCTCGGAGGACGTGCACCTGCACGAGGGCGCGGGCCACGACCACGGCGACCACGCCCACGAGGGCGAGGAGGCGCACGAGGAGCACGCGCACGAGGACGAGACGCAGGCCGAGGACGCACTCGAGGACGAGGCGCACGCGGAGGACGAGCACGCCGACGAGGCCGGCGCGGAGGACAGCCACGGCCACGACCACGCGATCGACCCGCACACGTGGTCGGACCCGCACAACGCCATCCACATGGTCGAGTCGATCGTCGCCGGGCTCTCGGCCGCCGACGAGGCGTCCGCCGACGCGTTCGCCGCGAACGGCGAGGCGTACGTCGGGCAGCTCGAGGCGCTCGACGCCTGGATCCACGCCTCCGTCGACCAGGTGCCCGCGGATGAGCGGCTGCTCGTGACGACGCACGACACGTTCTCGTACCTCGCGGAGGCGCAGGGCATCGAGGTCGTCGGCAACGTCATGGCGTCGCTCGACGACAACGCCGAGCCGAGCGCCGCCGAGATGGACGCGCTCATCGCCGCCATCCGCGACACCGGCGTGCGCGCCGTCTTCTCGGAGACCTCCATCAACCCCGCCCTCGCCGAGACCATCGCGCGCGACGCCGGCGTCGAGGTCTTCTCGGGCGAGGATGCGCTCTACGCCGACTCGCTCGGCGCGGAGGGATCGGCCGGCGCGACCTACATCGGCAGCCAGATCCACAACATCACCCGCATCGTGGAATCCTGGGGTGCGGAGCCGGCAGCGCTCCCCGCGGAGCTGGAGGAGCCCTGAACCCGATCGTCGACATCGCGCGCGCGAGCCTCTCGCACGCAGGCGGCACCCCCGTGCTCACGGGGGTGTCGTTCGACGTGCGCCCGGGGGAGGCCGTGGCGCTCATCGGGCCGAACGGCGCCGGGAAGTCGACGCTCCTCGCGGGCCTCATCGGCACGGCCGCGCACGCGGCCGAGCGCTGGGTCGTGCCCGACCGCGCCGACATCGGCCTGCTGCCGCAGACCTCCACGGCTGACCTCGACTTCCCCGTCACGCTCGAGGACGTCGTGCTCATGGGCCGCACCGCCCGGCTCGGGATGCGCTGGCCGGGCCGCGCCGACCGGCGCATCGCGCGCGACGCGATCGAGCTCGTCGGCCTCGGCCCGCAGCGCCGCACCCGCTTCGGCGCCCTCTCCGGCGGCCAGCGGCAGCGCGGCCTCCTCGCGCGCGCCCTCGCGGGCGAGCCGCGCCTCGTGCTGCTCGACGAGCCCTTCAACGGCCTCGATCGCGCCTCGCGCGACGCGCTGCTCGGCGTCATCGAGCGGCTGAAGGCCGAGGGCGTCGCGCTCCTCATCACGACCCACGACCTCGACCTCGCTCGCGCCGCCTGCGAGCGCACGCTGCTCGTCAACGGCGAGCAGGTGGCGTTCGACGAGACCGCCTGCGTGCTGACGCTCGAGCAGGTGGAGCGCACCTTCGCCGCCCACGCGATCGAGATCGACGGGCACACGCTCGCCACGACGGAGCACCACGCATCCGAGCACGCCGAGCACCACGGCCTCGGGCAGCACGAGGCGCACGGCGCGCCCGCCGCACCTGCCGAGCGACCCGGCGCCGCGTCCGACGCCGCGCGGTGACCCGCCGATGATCGACATCGTCGGCCCGTTCGCGCTGCCCTTCCTGCAGCGCCCGCTGCTGCTGCTGCTCGTGCTGGCGGTCGCCGCCGCGACCGTGGGGCTGCTCGTCAACCTCCGCCGCCTCGAGTTCATCGGCGACGGCCTCACCCACGCCGTCTTCCCCGGCCTCGTCATCGGCTTCGTCATCGCCGGCGAGCCGGGACTCCTGCCCGGCGCGCTCGTCGCCGCCGTGCTCGCGGCGCTCGCGCTCACCGCCGTCGAGCGGCGCGGCACGGGCGGCGAGACCGGCATCGCGATCCTCCTCACCTCGTTCTTCTCGGTGGGCGTCGTGATCGTCTCGACCCGCAGCGACTACGCGGGGCAGCTGCAGGAGCTCTTCTTCGGCCGCCTGCTCACGATCACGGATGCGCAGCTCGGCTGGTCGGCGGCGATCGTCGCGCTCGCCGTGGCGCTCGTGGCGCTCGGCTGGCGGCAGCAGGTGTTCCGCGCGTTCGACCCGGCGGGCGCCGAGGCCGCGGGCCTGCGCACGCTGCGGCTCGACCTCGTCGCGAACATCGCGGTCGGCCTGTTCGTCGTGGCCGCGGCCTCGTCGGTGGGCGTGCTGCTCGTGCTCGCGGTGCTCATCGTGCCCGCCGCGGCCGCGCGGGGCGTCACCGGGCGCATCGGCGCCGCGGCGCTCGTCGCGCTCGTCTTCGCGGCCGTCACCGGCTGGCTCGGCCTCGCGGTGTCGTTCCACCTCTCGGTCGAGCTGGGCGTCGACGCCGCGCCCGGCGCGACGGTGGCGACGCTCATGGTGGCCGCGTACCTGCTCGTGCTCGGCGCCGGCGCGCTCGTGCGCCGCGCCGGCTCCGCCCGCTCGCGCGCGGGCGTCGCCGCAGGGACGGCGGCCGCCTGATGGACTACTTCTCGCTCGCCCTCGTCGAGGCCGTGCTCGCGGGCGCCCTCGCCGGGCTCACGGGGGTGCTCGTGGTGCTGCGGCAGCGCGCGTTCTTCACCATGGCGCTCACGCACGCGACCTTCCCGGGCGCCGTCGTCGCGGTCATGCTCGGCGTCGCCGCGCCCATCGGCGCCGCGGTCGCGGCCGTCGCGCTCATCGGCGTCGCCGCGCTCGTCGGGCGGGTGCGCAGCCAGGGCTCGGCGACGGCGAGCGGCATCATGCTCACGCTCGGCTTCGCGCTCGGCTCGCTCGCGCAGTCGCTCGCCCACGGCCCGGTCGACGTCGAGTCGATGCTCACGGGATCGATCCTCGCGACCGACGCCGGGCAGGTCGCGCTCACCGCGGTCGTGCTCGCGCTCGTCGCCGCGCTGTGGCTGCTCGCCGGCCGCCGGCTCGTCTTCGACTCCTTCGACCGGGGAGGCGCGGCGGCCGCGGGGCTGGCGCCGCTCGGCACCGAGGTGCTCGCGCTCGCCGGCATCGCGGCGACCGTGGTCACCATCCAGCCCGTCGTGGGCGCGATCCTCGGCGTCGCGCTCGTCGTGGCGCCCGCCGCCGCCGCGCGCCGGCTCGTCGGCTCGGTGGGCGGGATGCTGTGGCTCGCCCCGGTGCTCGGCGCGGCCTCCGGTGTCGCGGGCCTCTGGATCTCGCGGTCGCTCGGCGTCTCGGCCGGCGGCGCCATCACGCTCGTCGCTGCGCTCGTGTTCGCGGCGACGCTGCTCGTGCCGCAGCACCGCGACGCGGGCCGGGTGGGCGGCCGGGAGCGGCCGGCGCCGGCGCGGGCTACGGTGGGGGCACCATGACGGAGACGAGGCGGCGCACGACGCGCCAGCGCGAGGCGGTGCGGGCGGCGCTGACGGCCAACGACGAGTTCGTCTCGGCGCAGACGCTCCACCAGTCGATGCGCGATGCGGGCGAGACCGTCGGCCTCGCCACCGTCTACCGCGCGCTCGCGACCCTCGCCGAGGACGGCGAGGCCGATGCGCTGCAGTCGGGCGGGGAGCAGCTGTATCGCGCCTGCACCCCCACGCACCACCACCACCTCATCTGCCGCAGCTGCGGCCGCACGGTCGAGCTCGAGGCGGCCGAGGTCGAGGCGTGGGCGCGCCAGGTCGCGTCCGCGCACGGCTTCGTCGAGCCCGAGCACGTCGTCGACATCTTCGGCCTCTGCGCCGACTGCGCCGCGAAGCGCTGAGCCGCGGGCCTCGAGCCGGCTGAGCCGCGGCCGCCGGCCGGTCGCCCTCCTGTCCACAGGCGCCCCGCCGCTCGCGGCGCGCCCCCAGCCGTCGCTGTGAGACTGGCGCCGTCCGTCGACGGACGGATCCCGCAGCGCCCGTTCCAGCACCACAGGAGGCACCGGTGACCCAGCCGCCCAGCGCGTTCGGCGCACACCCGACCGAGCCCGCCGCCGAGCCGCGGCCCGCCCGCACGCCGCGGCGCATCATGGGGATCCAGCCGGTGCTGCTCGTCGGCATCTGCCTGCTCGCGATCGTCTCGCTCATCACCGTCGTGCTCATCTTCATCGGCGACTTCGAGAGCCAGGCCGCGCGCGTCGTGTGGACCGTCGTCGTGTTCCTCGTCTTCACGGGGCTGCTCGCGCTCGACCTCGTGCTCGCGCGGCGCTCCGCGACCCCGCTCGTCATCGGCGTCGCCGCGAACACGTACCTGCTCGCGGTGCTCATGATCGCGATCTGGGTGCGCGGCGGGACGTCCGACGACGACAGCCTCATCGGCTACGACAGCGGATGGCTCTTCGCCGAGCTGTTCGGCATCGTGCTGCTCACGATCCTCGTCGTGCGCGCGGCGGCCGCGGGCGCGTGGGGGCTCATCGTGCTCGGCCGCCGGGCGCGGGCCGCGTTCGCGTACGTCGTCGGCCTGGTCGCCGCGTCGCTGCTGGGGCTCGTCGGCGTGCTGCTCACCCTGCACTTCGCGATCGACGCCTTCGGCATCGAGGTGGGGGAGTGGTACTGGCGCTCCACCGTGGCGGCGGTCGTGATCTCGGCGCTCGCGGCGTCGATCACGGTGCTGCTGTTCTGGAACCGCCGCAACATCGACTGGCAGGAGGCCGAGGCGCGCGGCGAGCACGTCGGCCCCCGGCAGCCCACCGGGCCGGTGCAGCCGCCGATGCAGGCGGCGTCGATGCAGGGCGCGCCCGCGCAGGCGGGTGCGGTGCCGCCTGCGGCGGCGCCCTGGCCGCCCGCCCCGCAGCCCGACGCGCAGGGTCGCCTCCCCTGGCCGACCTACGCCGACGGCACGCCGCTGCCGATGGGCCCCGACGGCCAGCCGGTCTTCCCGCAGCACTGAGCCGCGATAGCGCGCGACCCGCCGCGCATCCGGGATTGCCGGCGGCGCGTCGCGTCGCGTATGATCGATCCTTGGTGCGCCTCTGTGCGCGCCCGTCCGCGGTCCGCCGCGGAGCACATGGTCACCCCGGGGCCCTCACGGAACGCGGGCAGTGCCATGCGCAGGCAAGTGATCTTGGGTGGGGCTCCGGCCCCACGGTACCCATGGAGGAAACCAATGGCAGCAGTGTGCCAGGTGACCGGAGCCGTTCCCGGCTTCGGCCACAACATCTCGCACTCGCACCGTCGGACGAAGCGCCGCTTCGACCCGAACGTGCAGCGCAAGACCTACTTCGTCCCCTCGCTCAAGCGCAACGTCACGCTGAACGTCTCGGCCAAGGGCATGAAGGTCATCGACGCCCGTGGCATCGAGTCCGTCATCCGTGACCTGCAGAAGAAGGGGGTGAAGCTCTGATGGCGAAGAAGTCGCAGGACATCCGTCCGATCATCAAGCTCCGCTCGACCGCCGGTACGGGCTACACCTACGTGACGAAGAAGAACCGTCGCAACAACCCCGACCGCCTCGTGCTCAAGAAGTACGACCCGGTGATCCGTCAGCACGTCGAGTTCCGAGAGGAGCGATAAATGGCCAAGAAGAGCATGATCGCCAAGAACGAGCAGCGGAAGGCCATCGTCGCCCGCTACGCCGAGAAGCGCGCTGCGCTCAAGAAGGCGCTCGTCGACCCCAACAGCACCGACGAGGAGCGCGAGGCCGCTCGTCTCGGCCTGCAGAAGCTGCCCCGCAACGCGTCGCCCGTGCGCGTGCGCAAGCGCGACGCCATCGACGGCCGCCCCCGCGGCCACGTCGGCGAGTACGGCATCTCGCGCGTCCGCTTCCGCGACATGGCGCACCGTGGCGAGCTGCCCGGCGTGACCAAGTCGAGCTGGTAAGCACCCGCTTCGCTCGAAGGCCCCCGACTCCGGTCGGGGGCCTTCGTCGTTGCCGCCCCGCTAGCGGCGGCGGATGCGGGCGTCGGCCGGCGTCACCTGCAGCCACCGCCAGCCGTACGGCGCGACCTCGACGTCGAGCGCACCGTCGCTGCGCGAGGTCGTGCCCTCGAAGCGGTCGAGCAGCGACACCTGCTCGCCGCCGGCGTCGACCGTGAGCGTGACGACCTCCGGCGCATCCCCGAGGTTGTGGAGCGCGAGCATCGTCCAGCCGTCGCCGCGGCAGACGTGCGCCAGCACGGGCCGCTGCCGCACGGGCAGGACTTCGAGCCGCGACCAGGCGAGCTCCGGCTCGTCGCGGTACATGCCCGCGAGCCGCTGCACGTGCCGCCAAAGCGACTGCGGGTCGTCGCGCTGGTCGGCGACGTTAATCCGGTCGGGACCCCAGCCGTCGGAGGGCATCGGCCGCGGCCAGCGCCGCGGCGCCGCGGTCGAGAAGCCGCCGTCGGCGGTCCACTGCATCGGCGTGCGCACCGCGTACCGGCCCTCCACCTCGAGCGCCTCGCCCATCCCGATCTCCTCGCCGTAGAACAGCACGGGCACGCCCGGCAGCGAGAACAGCAGCGTGTAGACCATGCGCACGGCGCGCTCGTCGCCGAGCATCGTCGGCAGGCGGCGGCGGATGCCGCGGCCGTACACGCGCATCCCCTCGTCGGGCGCGAACGCCTCGAAGACCTCCTCGAGCTCGTCGGGCGCGAGCTGGTCGAGCGTGAGCTCGTCGTGGTTGCGCACGAAGTTGGCCCACTGGCTCGCGACCGGCAGCTGCGGGCGCGCCCGCAGCGTCTCGGCGAGCGCCCGCGCGTCGCGGCGCGCGAGCGACAGGTAGAGCCGCTGCATCGTGGCGAAGTCGAACTGCAGGTGCAGGCCCTGCGCCTCGCCCTCGGCCTCGAACCACGCGAGCTGCTGCTCGTGCGGCAGGTTGACCTCTCCGAGCAGCATCGCCTCGCCGGCGCGCCGCGTGACGAACCGCTGGATGGCGCGCAGGTGGTCGACGCCGTCGTACTCGGCGGCGCCGCGGACGTCGGTCTCCTCGGTCTCGGCGTTCGCGAACAGGAACGGCACCGCGTCGATGCGGAAGCCCGAGACGCCCAGCTGCAGCCAGAGGCCGAGGTTGCGCTCGATCTGCAGCTGCACCTCCGGGTTCGCGACGTTGAGGTCGGGCTGGTGGGCGCGGAAGTGGTGGAGGTACCACTGGTCGGTGCGCTCGTCGTGGGTCCAGGTGGAGTCCTCCTCGCCGGGGAAGACCGGCGGGTCGGGATTCGCGGGCGGCTCGTCGCGCCACACGTACCAGTCGCGTCGCGGGTTGGAGCGCGAGCGGCGGGCGGCGCGGAACCACGGGTGCTCGGCCGAGGTGTGGTTCATGACGAAGTCGAGGATCACCCGCATGCCGTGGGCGCGGGCGACGCGCACCACCTCCACGAGGTCGCCGAGCGTGCCGAGGCGCGGGTCGACGGCGAAGAAGTCGGTGATGTCGTAGCCGTCGTCGCGGTCGGCGGTGGGGAACATCGGCATGAGCCAGAGGCACGTCACGCCGAGGTCGGCGAGGTCGTGGATGCGCGAGACGAGACCTTGCAGGTCGCCGACGCCGTCGCCGTCGGAGTCCTGGAACACCTGCACGTCGAGGCAGTAGAAGACGGCGCCGCGCCACCACCGGTCGGCCGACTCGATGGGCCGCGGGCTCATGCGCCGACCCGCAGCGACGGCAGCACCCGCTCGCCGAAGGCGTCGATCCAGGGGGCCTGCTCCTCGCCGACGTGGTGGAGGTAGAGCTCGTCGATGCCGGTGGCGAGGAGCCCGGCGATGTGGGTGGTGTGGCGCGAGAGGTCGCTCGAGACGTGCACGGCGCGGCGGATGTCCTCCTCGCTCGCGCCGGCGGAGCGGCGGTCGAACTCCTCGGGGAAGGCGATGTCCCACGACTCGGGCGGCGTGATCACCCCGTTCGCCCACTCCTCGCGGGCGATGCGGAGGGCCTCCGCCTCGTCCTCCGCCCACGACAGGTGCAGCTGCCCGGCGACGGGGCCGCGGCCGCCCGCGTCGCGGTAGGCGGCGACGATGTCGGCGAGCGAGCCGGCGTCGCCCGCGACGGTGATGAGGCCGTCCGCCCACTCGGCGTGCCGTGCGGCGGAGGCGGTGGTGGTGGCGGCGGCGAGGAGCCGCGGGGGCTGCTCCGGCAGCGACCAGACGCGGCCGCGATGCACCGTCACCTCGCCATCGTGCGTCACCTCCTCGCCCGCGTGCAGGCGGCGGATGACGTCGACGCACTCGCGCAGCCGCCGCTCGCGCACCGGCTTCTCGGGCCACGTGTCGCCGGTGACGTGCTCGTTCATGGCCTCGCCGGAGCCGAGCGCCGCCCAGAAGCGGCCGGGGAACATCTCGGCGAGCGTCGCGAGGGCCTGCGCGTGCACGACCGGGTGGTAGCGCTGGCCGGGCGCGGTGACGACGCCGAACCGCAGCGACGTCGTGGCGAGGGCGGCGGCGAGCCAGGAGAAGGCGAAGCCGCTGTGCGCCTGGCGCAGGCTCCAGGGCGCGAGGTGGTCGGAGCACATGGCGGCGTCGAAGCCGGCCGCCTCCGCGTGCTGCACGGCGGCGAGCAGGCGGCTCGGCGGCAGCTGCTCGTGGGACGCGTGGAATCCGAGGACGGGCATGATTCCCACGGAAGCCGCTCGCGCATCCGTCGTCAAGGCTGCCCGGGGGACTGGCAGGGCCTCCCCAGGAGCGCTCGCCAGGGACGTGGTACCCGCTACACGACCGCGGCGTCGTGCAGGCGCTCGTGGCGCGAGCGCTCGCCCGCGCGCAGGGCGCGCCACGCGGCACCCAGCCGGGCCATCGCGGCGGCCGTGAGCTCCGGCTCCCACGTCATCGGGATGCGGGCGTAGCGGTCGAGCACGCCGGACGCCGAGAAGCGCGGCCCCGGCGGCAGCAGCAGCCCCCGGTCGCGCGCGGCGAGCGACAGCGACGTCGACCAGGGCCCGCCGAGGTCGACCCACGCGGCGAGGCCGCCCGGCACGGCGGGCATCGCGACCTCCGGCAGGTGCGTGGCGAGCCCGTCGGCGACCGCGGCGCGGCCGATCCGCAGGCGGCGACGGGCGTGCGACAGCAGCCCCTCCATGTCGTCGTGGAGCTCGATCGCGATGCACTGCTCGAGCACCGCGGTGCCGAGGTCGAGCGACGGCCGCACAGACAGCATCCGGTCGACGTGCTCGCGGCTCGCGCGGATCCACCCGATGCGGAGGCCGCCCCAGGCGATCTTCGACATGGAGCCGATGAGCACCGCGGGCCCGTGCGCGGCGAACGGCCGGGGCGTCCAGCCGCGGTCGATGTCGAGCTCGGCGCACGTCTCGTCGACCACGAGCACGGTGCCGACGGAGCGGGCGACGGCCGCGACGCGGGCGCGCTCGAGCTCGGGCATCGTCGCGCCCGTCGGGTTGTGGAAGTCGGCGACGAGGTACGCGAGCGCCGGCCGCTGCTGCCGGATGGTGTCGACGAGGTGCGCCGAGTCCCAGCCCTCGGGGGTCACGGGCGTCGGCAGCAGGCGGTGGCCGGTGCGGCGCAGCGCCTCCATCGCGTGCGCGAACGTCGGCTGCTCGACGACGGCGGGGCGGCCGCGCTCGCCGAGCGCGGCGAGCACGATCGCGAGGGCGTGCATGGCGCCGCTCGTGACGATGATCTGCTCCGGATCGGTGGGCAGGCCGCGCTCGCGGTAGCGGGCGGCGATGCGCTCGCGCAGCTCCGGCAGGCCCTGGAGGGAGTAGCCGGGCGTGCCGAGCAGCGGCGCCAGGCGGTCGAGCGCCCGCACCGTCGCGGCGTGCATGCCGGGGGCGGAGCCGACGGAGGCGATGGTGAGGTCGATGACGTCGCCGTCGACGGCCGCGGCGCGCGGCAGCCGCTGCGCGGGCAGCGCGGCGCGCGTGCCGGAGCCGTGGACGCGCTCGGCGTAGCCGGCCGCCTCGAGCAGCTCGTAGGCGCGCGCGACGGTGGCGCGCGAACGGCCCAGCTCGGCGGCGAGCGCGCGCTCGCTCGGGAGGCGCTCGCCGACCGTGATGCGGCCGTCGAGCAGGAGCATGCGGATGCGGTCGGCGAGCGCCTGGGCGACGCCGCCCGTCGCCTGCCACTCGCCGAGCTGCGTGCCGAGCCGGGATGCCATGGCACCAGCATGGCGCACGAGGCATGCCGAGTGGACCGGTGATCGCGAGCCACTTCGGATCGAGTGGTCCGTGGTGGCGGCATGCGGGCGGGTGTCTGATGGGTTCCATGCACCGCATCCGCCGACTCCTGCTGCCGATCGACTCGCTGGGCCGTGCCGACACGGCCGCCCGCGTCGCGCAGCTGCTCGTCGGCCTGGGCCTCTACGGGCTCTCGCTCGCGCTGCTCATCCGCGCCGACCTCGGCGTCGGGCCGTGGGACGTCTTCTCGCTCGGCCTCGCCGTGCACCTGCCGATGACGTACGGCACCGCGACCGTCGTCGTCTCGGGCATCGTGCTGCTCCTGTGGATCCCGCTGCGGCAGCGGCCGGGCATCGGCACGCTCGCGAACGCGCTGCTCGTCGGCCCGGCCGCCGACCTCGGCCTGTGGCTCATCCCGGAGGCGACGGCGCTGTGGCAGCAGATCCTCCTGCTCGCGGGCGCGATGCTGCTGCTCGCCTTCGCGACCGGCGTCTACATCGCGCCGCGCCTCGGGCCGGGTCCGCGCGACGGGCTCATGACGGGGCTGCGGCGCGTGACGGGCTGGCCGGTGTGGATCGTGCGCACGCTCATCGAGGGCACGGCGCTGCTCGTGGGATGGCTGCTCGGCGGTCCCGTGGGCGTCGGCACGGTGGTGTTCGCGTTCGGCATCGGGCCGCTCATCGGCGTCTTCCTGCCGCTGCTCGAGCGGCGCCGGCAGGCCAGGATCGAGCACCTGCTGGTGCGCCGCGCGGGCACGACGACGGGCGCCTGAGCGGACCGATCCGTTCGCGGATGGCGAGCAACAGCGTCCGCAAACCTCGAAATCCGCGGAATCATCGGCGTGTCGGGGTGTTCCGGCGGTGCTCCCGGTCCGTCGCGGCTACGGTCGGGGGTGGCCGGAGCCCCCTGAGCGGCACCGGCTGATGCCCGCCTCCTGGCGGGCCGGACATGCCACCATCAGGAGGACACCATGGCTGAGACCATCAACAAGACCACCCTCGCCTCGAAGATCGCGGCGTCGACCGACCTCTCGCAGGCCAAGGTCACCGCTGTGCTCGACGAGCTCTTCGCCGAGGTCTCCTCGGCCGTCGCCGCGGGCGACAAGGTCTCGATCCCCGGCTTCTTCACGGCCGAGCGCACCGAGACGGCTGCCCGCACGGGCCGCAACCCGCAGACGGGCGCCGAGATCCAGATCGCCGCGGGCCACCGCGTCAAGCTGACGGCCGGCTCGAAGCTCAAGGCTGCCGTCAAGTAACGACCGCACCCGCAGCCACGAGGGGCCCCGCCGGACGGCGGGGCCCCTCGTGCGTGCTCGCCGCTGGTCGGGGAGCGGCCGGCGGCGCCGGCGGCGTCTCGAGACCTCCGCTCCAAGCTCCATCGCACATAGCAGCCCCGACTACCCTGGGACGGTGCAGCGCCTTCGACTCCTCGGGCCGGCACTCGCGGTCCTCGCGGGGCTGGCTGCGCTGTGGGCGGCGCTCGCCTACGGCGGCGGCGCCGAGGCGCCCCTCATCGAGGATCCCGGAGCCGTCGTCCGCTACGGCATCCCGGTCGCCACGATGCTCCGCAACCTCGCGATCGCCGTCGCGTTCGGCGGCCTCGTGCTCGCCTGCTTCGCGCTGCGGCCCGACGGCCGCGACTGGCAGCGCACGCTCGACCTCGCAGCCTCCGCCACCGGCGTGGCCGCGGTCGCGCACGCGTTCGTCGCGTTCGGCGCCTTCCGCACCGTCGTCACGAACCCGGTGAGCGCCGATGACCAGTTCGGCGGCCTCCTGCAGCTGTTCTTCGTCGAGATCGAGACCGGCCGCCTGCTGCTCGGCACGCTGCTCTCGCTCGCGCTCCTCACGGTCGTGCTGCTCGTCGCGCGCAGCGCGGCCGCGGCCGCCTGGGTCGTGGCGCTCTGGGCGGTGCCGTTCTGGCTCATCGCCTCCGGCGGGCACGCGGGCGGCACCGACAACCACACGCTCGCGGTCTCGTCGCTCTTCCTGCACCTCGTCTTCGTCTGCATCTGGCTCGGCGGCCTCGCGCACGTCGCGCTGCTCGCCGGCCGCCGCGACGGCGACGTCGACGGCCCCGCGCTCCTGGCGCGCTACTCGTCGCTCGCGATCGTCAGCTTCGCCGTCGTCGCCTTCAGCGGCATCGTCTCGGCCCTCATCCGCATCGGCGACGACTGGGGGAGCCCCTACGCGGTGCTCGCCATCGCGAAGACGGCGCTGCTCGTCGTGCTCGGCGGCTTCGGCGCCTGGCAGCGGCTGCGCGTCATCGGCCCGCTCCGGGCCGCGGGCGAGCGGGTGCCGGGGCGCGCGCTCGCCGCCCTCCTCGCCGCCGAGCTCGTCGTCATGGGCGTCACCGCCGGCGTCGCCGCGGGCCTCGCCCGCACACCCACGCCGGTGCAGGAGGTCGTGCCGGGGGCCGGATCCACCCCCTCCGAGATCCTCACCGGCAGCCCGCTGCCGCCGCCGTTCGAGCCCGCGCGCCTGCTCGACACCTGGAACGTCGACCCGCTGTGGCTCGCGATCTCGGCGATGCTGCTGTTCTTCTACCTCGCCGCCGTCGTGCGCCTCGCGCGCCGCGGCGACCGCTGGCCCATCGGCCGCACCGCCTCGTGGACGGCGGGCGTGCTGCTGCTCGCCTGGTGCACGAGCGGCGCGCTCAACGAGTACCAGGAGCACCAGTTCTCGCTGCACATGCTCGTGCACATGCTGCTGGGCATGGCCGTGCCGGTGCTGCTCGTGCCGGGCGCGCCCATCACGCTCGCGATGCGCGCGATCGCCAAGCGCAAGGACGGCACGCGCGGCGGCCGCGAGTGGCTGCTCGCGATCGTGCACTCGAAGTACCTGCAGGCGGTCGGGCACCCGCTCGTCGCCGCCGGCATCTTCGTCGTCAGCCTGTGGGTCTTCTACTACACGCCGCTGTTCGAGTGGTCGATGCGCGACCACCTCGGGCACGTGTGGATGGTCGTGCACTTCGTCGGATCCGGGTACCTGTTCGTGCAGGCGATCATCGGCATCGACCCCGGCCCCGCGCGACCGCCGTACGCGCTGCGCATCGTGCTGCTGCTGGGCGCGATGGTGTTCCACGCGTTCTTCGGCCTCACGCTCATGACGGGCGAGACGCTGCTCGTCGCCGACTGGTTCGGCGCGATGGGCAACGGCATCGACGCGCTGCACGACCAGCAGGTGGGCGGCGGCATCGCCTGGTCGATCGGCGAGATCCCGACGATCGTGCTCGCCATCACCACGGTGGTGCTGTGGGCCCGCAGCGACAAGCGGGAGCGGGTGCGCATCGACCGCGCGGCCGACCGCGACGGCGGGGCCGAGCTCGCCGCCTACAACGAGATGCTCGACCGGATGGGGAAGCGATGACCGACGCGACCGGCACGACGGACACGACGGGCACGACGGGCCGCCGTGACGCCGACGAGGAGGTGCAGCGGAGCCCTGAGGAGCTCGCGGCGCTCGCGGGCGGCCGCGGGCTCGTGCTGCGCATCGTCCGGCACGCCGAGACCGTCTACAACACGCAGCACGTGATGCAGGGCTGGTCCGACTCGCCCATCACGGAGCGCGGCACCGAGCAGATCGCCGCCGTCGCGCGGCACCTCGCGGCCCAGCGGTTCGACCTCGCGTTCTCGTCCGACCTGCAGCGCACCCGCACGACCATGGCCGGCATCCTCGCCGAGCTCGACCCCCAGCCGCCGCTCGAGCACCTCGAGTCGCTCCGCGAGTGGAACTTCGGCGGCCATGAGGAGCGGCCCTCGTTCGAGGTGTGGAGCGAGGTGATCGCGGCGCACGGCCTCGAGGTCGACCGCGAGCTCACGGCGCTCCGCTCGATCGCCGACCGCATCGGCTGGCGCGGGCTGTTCGACGCCGTCGCCCAGTCGGACGTCTCGGGCCAGGCCGAGCAGGCCGCGGCGATCGTGCTGCGCGCCGACGCCGCCCTCGCACACGTCGTGAAGGCCGCCGCGGCGCTGCCGGGCGAGCACGAGGCGCAGGTGCTCGTCGTCTCGCACGGCGGCTTCATCACCTCCCTGCTGCGCCAGCTCGTGCCCGAGGTGACGCCCGACGTGATCCTGCCCAACTGCTCCGTCTCGACGGTGGCCCTGGCCGCGGGCTCGACCGCGTGGGAGCTGCGCGGGGTCGGGGAGACCGCCTAGGCCGCAGCGCCCGACCCGCTCGGACGGAGGAGACCCATGCCGCTCGACGCCGCCGCCGTGCGCGCGCACGTGCAGGAGCGGGACCTCCGACCCGTCGCGGAGGGGCTCCGCGAGGCGCGCGTCGACGAGGTGCTCGCGCTCCTCGACGAGCTCGCGACGACGGATGCCGCGGTCGTCTTCCGGCTGCTCGGGAAGCAGGCGGCCGTCGAGGTGCTCGACCGGCTCGACGCGCGGTCGCGCACCGACCTCGTGGCCGTGCTGGGGCACGAGGAGGTGGCGGCCGCGTTCCGGGGGCTCGACGCCGACGAGCAGGCACGCCTCCTCGACGAGCTGCCGGCGACCATCGCTCGCAGGCTGATCGCGACGATCGACGACGAGCGGCTCGAGCCGGTGATGGCGGTGCTCGGCTACCCGGCGGGGTCGGTGGGCCGCCGGATGGAGCCGACCACGGTGCGGCTGCTCGCCGACGACAGCGTCGACGCCTCGCTCGCCGCGCTGCGCGCGACCGCCGACGTCGGCGCGGCGGTCCCGGTGCTCGAGGACGACCGCGTGCTCGTGGGCCTGAGCGACGCGCACGCGCTGCTGCGCGCCGATCCGGCCGCACCCACCCGTTCCGTCGCCGCGGCGGCGCCCGTGGTCGCCACCACCTCCGACGACGCCGAGCGCGTCGCGCGCCTCGCGCTCGACCGCGGGGCGCTCCTCGTGCCCGTGCTCGACGCCGAGCGCCGGCTCGTGGGCGTGCTGCCCATCGCCGACGCCGCCCGCATCGACCGCGACGCGGTGGCCGAGGACCAGGCCCGATCGGGCGGCAGCGAGCCGCTGCGCCGCCCCTACCTGCTCACGCCCGTGCGCACGCTCACGCGGTCCCGGATCGTCTGGCTGCTCGTGCTCGCGGTCTCGGCCGTGCTCACGGTGCACGTGCTCGAGCTCTTCGAGGCGACCCTCGAGCAGCAGGTGGCGCTGGCGCTGTTCATCCCCCTGCTCACGGGCATCGGCGGCAACACCGGCTCGCAGGCCGCCACGACGGTGACGCGGGCGCTCGCGGTGGGCGACGTGCAGCCGCGCGACGTGCTCCGGGTCGCGGGCAAGGAGGTGCGCACGGGCCTGCTGCTCGGGCTCGGGCTCGCGCTGCTCGCCTTCGCGATCGCCTCGCTGGTCTACGGCTGGCACATCGGCGCCGTGCTGGCGATCGCGCTCGCCCTCAACTGCCCGATCGCGGCGACGGTGGGCGGCGTCGTGCCGCTCGCCGCGCGCGCCTGCCGCGTCGACCCCGCCGTGCTGTCGACGCCGTTCATCACCACCTTCTGCGACGCGACCGGTCTCGTCGTCTACTTCCTCGTGGCGATCGCGGTGCTGCCGCTGTGAGGCCGAGCGCCCACGCGCGGGTCGGCCGCACCGCCCGCACCGCAGTCGCGGTCGGGGCGGGGCTCGCGGTGCTGGTCGTCTACGCGCTCGCCGTGCACACCGGCGGCGGCCGCGCCCTCGACGGCGCGGTGCTCGACGCGGCCGGCTACGCCACCGACTCGCCGCTCCTGACCGCCGTGAGCGTGGCGAGCCTGCTGCTCGCGTGCGCCGCCGTCGCGACGATCGCGCTCGCGCGCCGCCGCGGCGATCTCGCGATCGTCGGCGTCGCGATCGTCGTCGGCGGCAGCGTCATCGGACGCCTGCTGAAGCTCGTGCTCCCGCGCCCCGAGGTCGCGGGCGGCGCGAACTCGTTCCCGAGCGGCCACATGATCGCCTTCGCCGGCGTCGCGGTCGCGCTGCTCGTGGTCCTGCCCGCGGCCGCGCGACCGGTCACGGCGATCGCGGCGGCCCTCGTGCTGCCCGCGGTCGCCGTGCAGCTCGTGCGCGACGGCTGGCACCGCCCGAGCGACGTGCTCGGCTCGCTGCTGCTCGTGCTCGCAGCGACCGCCGCGGCGACCGCCTGGCGCGCGCCGCACGCGCCCGCCCGGGCGCGCTTCCACCGGCTGGCCGAGACCGGCCTCATGGCGGCCGCCCTCGTGGCCGCCGCGGTGGCCGGCATCGCCCACGGGTTCGCGCCCGAGGGGGATGCTCGGGGAGGATGGACGCTCGTGGCCGGCGCAGCGGCGCTCGTCGCGCTCGTCGAGGCCTTCCTCGCCGCGACCCTGCGGCTCCTGCGCCTCGCCCCGGGTGGCGGCGCAGCCCGGCGGCCCCACACCCTGCCCGAGACCACCTAGGGACCGATCCACCCATGCAGCAGCCCCCGCAGCCCTACGGCCGCGCGCCCCGCGGCGCCCGTCGCGCGACCTTCGTCCCGGCTCCCGAGGACGGTGCCGGCCGGCGCGGGCGGCACCGCGCCTCGCGCGCCACGTACGTGCGGCGCCGCGCGGTCGCCGCGCTCGGCGGGGCGCTCGCGATCGTGCTCGTGGCGGGCATCGCCTTCGCCGCGGTCGTCTCGCTGCGGGTCGTGCAGAACATCGACGAGAACGCCGTCGCCCGGCCCGGCGCGCCGACCGAGGCGCTCGGCGACACGGACGGTCCCGACTGGCACGGCGCGGTGAACCTGCTCATCATGGGATCCGACACCCGCGACGGGCAGGTGAGCGGCGACTACGGCGACGTCGGCGGCGCGCGTTCGGACGTCATGATGCTGCTGCACGTGGCCGAGGACCGCGAGAGCGCGACCCTCGTGAGCATCCCGCGCGACACGATGGTCGCCGCCCCCGAGTGCACGACCGAGGACGGCCGGACGGTGCCGGCGCGGCAGGCGGTGCAGATCAACGGGCTGCTCGACCAGGGGCCGTTCTGCGCGCTCGACGCCGTCGCCGAGCTCACGGGCCTGCCGCTCGAGCACTTCATCGTCGTCGGCTTCGACGGCGTCATCGGCATGACGGAGGCGATCGGCGGCGTCGAGGTGTGCGTCGACCGGGATGTCGACGACCCGTACTCCGGCCTCCAGCTGGCCGCCGGCACGCACGAGATCGAGGGCGAGCAGGCGCTCGCGTTCCTGCGCACCCGCCACGGCTTCGGCGACGGCAGCGACCTCGGCCGCATCGAGGCGCAGCAGGCGTTCCTCGCCTCGCTCGCGCGGAAGGTGAAGGCGGCGGGCACGCTCTCGAACCCGGCCGCGCTCTACGGCCTGGCCGACGCCGCCTCGCGCGCCGTCACGGTCGACGAGGGCCTCGCCGACCCGACGAGCCTCGTGGCGCTCGCGGGCACGCTCGCCGACATCGACCTCGACAGGCTCGTCATGGTGCAGCTGCCGGTCGAGGCCTACCCGTCCAACCGGAACCGCGTGCAGGCCACGGCCGAGGCGGATGCGCTCTTCGCGTCGCTGCGCGACGATCGGCCGCTGACGCTGCAGGCCGAGGCGCCGGCGGGCGCCGAGGGTGCGACCGCCGCGCCGTCGGGCTCGGCGGAGGCGACGCCCACGCCGACGCGGACCTCGACCGAGGATCCCGCCGCCTCCTCGTCGCCGCTCGAGCTCGGCCCCGACGCCGTCGGCCAGACGGCCGAGCAGGTGCGCTGCGCGAGCTGAGCCGGTCGCGGTCCCGTCAGCCGCGCACGTCGACGACCACGCGGCCGCGGATGCTGCTCGCGAGGATCCGCTCGGCCGCGTCGACCGCGCCCTCGAGCCCCACGACCTCCGTCGCCTCGTCGAGCGCCGCCAGGTCGAGCTTCGCCTCGAGCATCGACCACGCGCGCTCGCGCTGCGCCGCCGGCTGCTCGACCGAGTGCACCCCGTGGAGGGTGATGCCGCGCAGGATGAACGGCAGCACCGTCGCCGGCAGCTCCGCGCCCGCCGTGAGGCCGCACGCGGTCGCGTGGCCGCCCGGCCGCAGCTGCGCGAGCGCGTTGGCGAGGATCGTGCCGCCCACGGCGTCGGCCACGGCATCCCACCGCGCCGACTGCAGCGGCCGCCCGGCCTCGCCGAGGCTCGAGCGGGGCTCGACCGCGACCGCGCCGAGCGAGCGCAGCCACGGCTCGAGCTGCTCGACCCGGCCCGTGAGCGCCGTCACCTCGGCGCCGGCGCGCGCGAGCAGCTGCACGGCGATCGAGCCGACCCCGCCGCCCGCGCCGGTGACGAGGATGTCGGCGCCGTCGAGGCGCATCCCCGCGTCCTGCAGCGCGAGCACGCCGAGCGCGGCCGTGTAGCCGGCGGTGCCGACCGCGGCGGCCTGCACGTCGGTGAGGCCGGCGGGGATGCGCGTGAGCATGTGCGGCTCGACGCGGGCGCGCTCGGCGAGGCCGCCGTGGCGCGACTCCCCGAGGCCCCAGCCGTTCACGAGCACGCGCTCGCCCGCCGACCAGCCCGCCGCATCCTCGGCGACCGTGCCGACGAGATCGATGCCCGGCACCTTCGGCCAGTCGCGGATGACGCCCGGGCGGCCGCCGATCGCGAGCCCGTCCTTGTAGTTGATCGACGAGTGCGTCACGTCGACGAGCACGGCGCCGTCGAGCGCGGATTCGTCGAGGTCGGTCACGCCGGTCGTCGCGGCGTCCCCGGTGGCCAGCAGCGCGCGCATCACGCCTCCTCTCGCGCCGTCGACGTCGACGGCCTCGGTCAGCTCCTCGTGGGCAGGTGGACGGAGAGCTCGTAGCGCTCGCGCGGCTCGCCGTCGTCGACGCGCTCGCCCGCGAGGCCGAGGCGCCGGTAGAAGTCGGCCGCGACGTCGAGCGACTGCCACTCGAGCACGCGGATGCGGGTGTGCTGCTCCGCCCAGTCGCGGATCGCGGCGAACAGCGCCGTGCCGGCGCCGCGGCCGCGGGCGGCCGGCGAGACCCACAGGTCGTGCATGCGGGCGATCGACCAGTCGCGGTGCGGGGCGGGTCCGTAGTCCTGCGCGGCCGCGTAGCCGATCACGGCGCCGTCGGCCTCCGCGACGACGATCCGGTGCCCGGGGTGCTCGACGAGCGACTCGAGGCGCTCGCGGTAGCGGTCGACCTTCTCGTCGGGCTCGTCGGCGCCGCGGTGCTCGGCGAGCAGCGGCAGCAGGGCGCGGGCGTCGTCGACGTTCGCCTGCCGCACGACGATGCCGGAGGGGGCGCTGCCGCCCCCGTGGATGTCGCCGTCGCCCATGCGGCCAGGGTAGCGGCGCGCGCTCCCGGTGCGCCGAGCGCGGTCGCGTCAGCGGCGCGTCGGCGCCTCAGGCAGCGCCGCCGCCTCGACGAGCGCCGCGTGCTCCGGGCACGCGGGCGCGCAGGCCTCGCAGGTGGTCAGCTGCCGCCGGCACGACAGGTCGGCGCAGTTCGCGACCCGGTTCGTGCCCGTGCCGCAGCGGTGGCAGGTGCCCATGACCGTCGCGCCGTCGCCGAGGTCGACCGTGCCGCGGCCGTCGAAGACGTACAGCGACCCCTCCCACAGCCCCCGGTTGCCGAAGGTCTCGCCGTACCGGACGATGCCGCCCTCCAGCTGGTAGACGTCCTCGAAGCCGCGCGAGCGCATGAGCGACGACAGCACCTCGCAGCGGATGCCGCCCGTGCAGTAGGTGACGATCGGCGTGCCCTTGAGGTGGTCGTAGACGCCCTCGTCGAGCAGGCGCACGAAGTCCTTCGTGGTGTCGACGTCCGGCACGATCGCGTCCTTGAAGCGGCCCACCTCCGCCTCGAACCGGTTGCGGCCGTCGAGCATGACCGCATCCGGCCGCTCCTCGAGCAGGCGGTGCAGCGCGCCCGGGGTCAGGTGCTGGCCGCCGCCGACGACGCCGTCCGCATCCACCTCGAGCTCGTCGGGCGCGCCGAACGAGACGATCTCGTCGCGCGCCTTGACGCTCAGGCGCGGGAACTCGGCGCCCGTGCCGTTCGACCACTTGACGTCCATGCCGTGGAACGCGGAGTACGAGCGCGTCGCCCGCACGTAGCGCTTGCACGCGGCCATGTCGCCGCCGAGGGTGCCGTTGATGCCGTGGCGCGAGACGAGGATGCGGCCCGTGAGGCCCAGCGAGTCGCAGAGCGCGTGCTGCCACAGACGCACCGCCTCGGGGTCGGCGATCGGCGCGAAGCGGTAGAAGAGCAGCACCTTCTGCATCCCTCCATCGTCCCATCCCGGGCGGCGGCGGGCGTTGTGGGCCGACGACAGCGCGTGCCCGGCAGGGAGGCGCGCTGCGGCAGGATCGACGCCGTGAACATGTGGCTGCAGTGGCTGATGGCGATGACGGTGAAGAGCACGGGGAAGCCGGCGCTCGCGATCGACGAGGTGGCGCGCACGCCGTTCCGGGTGCTGCCGACCGACATCGACCTCCTCGGCCACATGAACAACGGCCGCTACCCGTCGTACATGGACCTCGCGCGCGTCGACATGACCGTGCGGACGGGCATGCAGGCGGCGCTCGAGGCCGAGGGCATCTACGCAGTGGTCGGGCAGTCGTCGATGGTCTACCGCCGCAGCCTCGACCTGTGGCAGCGCTTCGACATCGAGACGGCGGTGCTCGGCGCCGACGAGCGCGCCGTCTACCTCGTGCAGCGGTTCGTCGTCGACGGCGAGGTGTACGCGCGGGGCGTCGTGCAGGGCCGCTTCATCCAGAAGGGCGTCGGCACGATCCGGGTCGCGCGGCTCGTGGAGGTGCTGGAGGCCGCCGGCATCGAGGTGCGGCTGCCGGAGCTCGACGAGCGCGTGGCCGACTGGGCGCGCCTCAACGCGCTGCCGCCGACGCGCGCCGCGGCGCCGTCCGACTGGGCGGGGCGCACGCCGCGCTGAGGCGGGAGCCGCGCCGTATCCGCTCCTGGGCACAGCGCCGAGCGCACATCGCAGCCGGCGGCCTGCTGGCGTGCTGATCCGGGCGGGAATCGGCGGATCCCCGGAGCATTCGGCCGTCAGCGGCCTCATGGCTGCGATGTGCGCTCATGTGCCCGCTGAGCGCGGATTCCTCCGGCCCAGGGCCGGCGCTTCCCCGGAGGAATCGGGCCGCAGCGGAGGGCCAGCTGGATAGTCCACTCGGCGCACCGCTGAGCGCGGAATCCTCCGGGCACCCGGCGCCTACGCTGGAGGCATGGCCTCCGCTGATCCCGACGTCGAGCGCCGCGTCGCCGTCCTCGGCTGGGTGAGCCTCGGGCTCGCGGTCGCCGCGCTCGTGCTGCTGTTCGCGCCCCTCCCGGTCGCCGACGAGCAGCTCCTGACCCTCAAGGTGGCCGCGCTGCCGCTCTCCGTCGTCGCGGTCTTCATCGCGCTGCGCTCCCGCCGGCTCGTCGTCGCGCACGGGGTCGAGCGCGGCTGGCAGCCGGGCCTCGGTGGCATGATCCTCGGCGGCTTCGCGCTCGCGGCAGCGCTCATCGGGGTCGTCATCCCGATGCTCGCCGCCGGCTGAGGCCGCTCAGGCCAGCTCGGGCCCCAGCAGCTCGAGCGCCGCGTGGGCGGCGTTGTGGCCGCCGATGCCCGAGACGGCGCCACCGCGGCGCGCACCGGATCCGGCCATGAGGATGCGCGCGAACGGCGTCTCGACGCCCCACGCCTCCGCCACCGAGGTGGCCTCCTGCTCGAGCCACGGCCACGACAGGTCGCCGTGGAAGATGTGGCCGCCGGGCATGCCGAGCGCCTGCTCGATGTCGAGCGTCGTGCGCGCCTCGATCGCGGGGGCGCCGGAGCCGTCGGCGAGCAGCAGCGGCTCGATGGGCTCGGCGAGCACCGAGTCGAGCGACGCGACGACCGCCTGCAGCAGCTCCGCCCGCATCCGGTCGTTCGACTCCGCGTCGACGAGCCGGTCGGGCGCGTGGAGGCCGAAGACGGTGAGCGTCTGGGCCCCGGAGGCGCGCAGGTCGTCGCCGAGGATCGTCGGGTCGGTGAGCGAGTGGCAGTAGATCTCGCACGGCAGCGGATCCGGGATGCGGCCGGACGCCGCCTCGCGGTAGGCGGCGCCGAGGCGTTCGTAGCCCTCGTTGATGTGGAACGTGCCGCCGAACGCGGCCTCCGGTGCGACGCCCTCGCGCAGGCGCGGCAGCCGCGACAGCAGCATGTTCACCTTGACCTGGGCGCCCTCGGGGCGCGTCCACCCCTCCGGCCCGTCCTCGCCGAGCAGGCCCGCGAGGACGTGCGGGGCGACGGCCGAGAGCACGAGGTCGAACTGCGCCGTGAGCTCGGTGCCGAGCGGCACCGGGCCGCGCTCGGCCCACGTCACCTCGCCGTCGGGCGTGACGCGCGTCACCTCGACGTCGGTGAGGATGGTCGCGCCGGCGTCGCGCGCCGCGCGCTCGAGGCCGCCCGAGACCTGGCCCATGCCGCCGATCGGCACGTCCCAGTCGCCGGTGCCGCCGCCGATCACGTGGTACAGCAGGCAGCGGTTCTGCTCGAGGCCCGGGTCGTCGAGGGCCGCGAAGGTGCCGATGAGCGCGTCGGTGGCGACGACGCCGCGCACCAGGTCGTGCTGCACGGCCGCCTCGATCGCCTCGGCGATCGGCGCGTCGACGATCTCGCCCCACGCCGAGTCGGCGCCCGCCGCGGCCCGCGCGGCCTCCCGCGTGGGCAGGCGGTCGGTGAGCGTGGGGAAGAGGGATGCGGCGAGCCGCGTCGTGCGGCCGTAGAACGCCGCGAACCCGTCGGCGTCGGCGGCCGCGCCGAGCGCCGCGAACGACGCGCGCGTGGCGGCCTCGTCGCCCGCGTCGACGAGCAGCCCGCGGTCGCTGCCCGGCAGCGGCGTGTACGAGGAGTAGCGGCGTCGCGCGAGCCGCACGTCGAGGCCGAGGTCGCGGATGATGCGCTCGGGCAGCAGGCTCACGAGGTAGCTGTAGCGCGACAGCCGCGCGTCGAGGCCCGGGAACGCCTCGGCCGACACCGCCGCGCCGCCGGGGTGGTGGAGGCGCTCGAGGACGGTGACCTGGACCCCCGCGCGGGCGAGGTAGGCGGCGGCGGTCAGGCCGTTGTGGCCCCCGCCGACGATGGCGACGCTCGGCATGCTCTTGCTCCTCACTGCGCTGGCGCGGTCGGCCCGTTGCGCGGTGGCGCAAGAGTCGTGCGCAGGAGGCCTCCCGGACGCTCGACCGGCAGGGCCGCTCTGCCCGCACGCATACGATATGCGGCATGAGCGACCAGTCCAGGCCGGACGACTTCGACGCCCTCATCGCCGAGGGCATCGAGCGGGCCGACGCCGACCACCCCGCGCCCGAGGCGCCGCAGGCCGACGGCGCGCAGCCGGACGACGGAGCCCAGCCCGACGACGACGCGCTCGTCGTCGACGAGCAGCGCGCCGACGACGCCCCCGACGGGCTCGAGCCGTCGCTCGACACGGGCCCCGCCTTCGAGGTGGACGAGGCGACGCTCGCCGCGGCCATCCGCCCCTACGAGCCGGTCGAGGTGCCCGGCCGCGCGGCCGACGAGCCGCCCCGCGTGGGGTGGTCGCTGTCGCAGGACGTGACGGAGGTGCCGACGGTGCAGATGGACGCGGCGGAGCTGCAGGCCGAGCTGGCCGCCGCCGACGAGACGCCTGTGCCGGCCGATGCTCGCGTGCCCGAGCCGGTGGACGAGGATGCGCCGGTCGAGGTGGACGAGCCGGTCGACGAGGACGAGCCGGTGGCTGCCTCCGAGGCAGCGACCGCGGAGCCGGAGGCCGCGCCCGCCGCCCCCGTGCTCGCGGGCCCGGCCGAGCCGGAGGACGAGCGCACGCGCGTGCTCGACGTGATCTCGGCGGTGCCCTCCGCGCCCGCGCCGGAGGCCGCGCCCGCCGCTCCCGTGGCGACGCCGCCGGCCGAGCCGGTCGAGGAGGCTGCCGTCGAGGAGCCTGCCGCGGCGCCCGCCGCCCGACCCGCCGAGCCGCGTCCTGAGCCGGAGCCGGAGCCTGCCGTCGAGCCGGAGCCGGAGCCGGAGCCGGAGCCGCACCCCGATGCCGCGCCGGAGCCGGAGCCGGAGCCGGAGCCGGAGCCGGAGCCCGATGCAGCACCGGCGCCCGCCGCGGCGTCGCCGGCGCCCGTGCCCGTGATCCCAGCCGCCGCACCTGCGCCGGCAGCCCCCGCGCGGCCGGTCGCGAACCCGCTCGCGCCAGCCGCCTCCTCGACCGCCGCGGCGCCCGCGCCTGTCGTCGTCCGCGATCCGGAGACCGACGACCCGATCGCGCTCGCCGCCGTCCGGCGCGTCGAGCAGTGGCTCGCGCGCCCGCACGACGCGAAGCGCGACGCCTCCGCCCAGCGCCTCGCGGGCCTCCTCAAGGACCCGAACGGCCTCGACTTCGCCATCGGCTTCGTCGACAAGGTGGTCCGCCCCGAGGACCCGGCCGTCAGCGCCCGCAACTTCGATGCGCTGAGCCGCGACATCCCCGGCTTCCTCGACTGGTACCTCAAGCTCGCCATCACCGTCGGCGGCGGCTTCGGCGTGCTCGCGCCCAGGCTGGTCATCCCCATCGCCAAGCGCGCGATGCGCGAGATGGTCTCGCACCTCGTCATCGACGCCACCCCCGGCCGCCTCGGCCGCCCGCTCGCGAAGCTGCGGCAGGACGGCACGCGCCTCAACATCAACCTCCTCGGCGAGGCCGTGCTCGGCGAGGAGGAGGCCGCCGGCCGCCTCGCGGGCACCACCGAGCTGCTGCGCCGCGACGACGTCGACTACGTCTCGATCAAGGTGTCGTCGATGGCGCCGCAGCTGCAGATGTGGGCGTTCGACGAGACCGTCGAGCGCGTCGTCGAGCGGCTGCTGCCGCTCTACCGGATCGCGGCGGAGGCGAGCCCGACGAAGTTCATCAACCTCGACATGGAGGAGTACCGCGACCTCGACCTGACGATCGCGGTGTTCGAGCGGCTGCTGAGCCGCCCCGAGCTCGCGCGCCTCGAGGCCGGCATCGTGCTGCAGGCCTACCTGCCGGATGCGCTGGGCGCCTACCGCCGCCTCGCCGCCTTCGCCAAGGAGCGCCGCGCCCACGGCGGCGCGGGCATCAAGGTGCGCGTCGTGAAGGGCGCGAACCTGGCGATGGAGCGGGTGGACTCAGCCGTGCACGACTGGCCGCTCGCGGTGCTGCCGTCGAAGGCGTCGAGCGACGCCAACTACAAGCGCGTGCTCCGCGAGGCGCTGCAGCCCGAGAACGCCGCCGCGGTGCGCGTCGGCGTCGCGAGCCACAACCTCTTCGACCTCGCCTACGCGGCCGAGCTGGCGCGCCGCCACGGCACGCGCGACCGCGTCGACGCCGAGATGCTGCTGGGCATGGCGGCCGAGCACCGCGTTGCCGTCGCCGAGGAGTTCGCGCACATCATCCTCTACACGCCCGTCGTCCGGCCCGACCAGTTCGACGCCGCGGTGGCCTACCTGATCCGCCGCCTCGAGGAGAACGCCTCGGGCGAGAACTTCATGTCGGGCATGTTCGAGCTCGCCGAGGCGCCCGTGTTCCAGCGCGAGCGCGACCGCTTCCTCGACTCGCTCGCCCTCATGCGCAGCGAGGACGAGGCCGGCGACCCGCGCCCGAACCGCACGCAGGACCGCCTCGGCGACCTCGCCGTCGCCGTCACGAACCCGAAGGGCTTCGAGAACGAGCCCGACACGGATCCGTCGCTCGCGTCGAACCGCGACTGGGGCCGCCAGGTCGTCGCCCGCGCGGGCACGACCGAGCTGGGCCTGCGCACGCTCGACCAGAACCGCATCGACGACCTGCCCACGCTCGAGCGGCGCATCGACCGCGCCGCGCAGGCCGGCGCCCGCTGGGCCGAGCTCGGCGCCGCCCGCCGCGCGAACATCCTGCGCGAGGCGGCCGTCGCCCTCGGCGTCTACCGCGGCCGCCTCATCGAGGTGATGATGGCCGAGACCGGCAAGACGCTCGCAGAGGCCGACCCGGAGGTGTCGGAGGCGATCGACTTCGCCCGCTACTACGCGGAGCAGGCCGTGCTGCTCGAGCAGGTCGAGGGCGCGCGCCCCGTGCCCGTCGACCTCACCGTCGTCACCCCGCCGTGGAACTTCCCCGTCGCCATCCCGTGCGGCGGCGTCACCGCGGCGCTCGCGACCGGCTCCGCCGTCATCATCAAGCCCGCGCCGCAGGCCCGCCGCTCCGCCGCCGTCATGGTGGAGGCGCTGTGGGAGGCGGGCGTGCCGCGCGACGTGCTCGTGCTGTGCGACATGGAGGAGGGCGAGGTCTCGAAGCGCCTCATCACCCACCCGGCCGTCGGCAGGCTCATCCTCACCGGCTCGTCCGAGACCGCGGGGCTCTTCACGTCGTGGCGCTCCGACCTGCCGCTGCTCGCCGAGACGAGCGGCAAGAACGCGATCGTCGTCACCCCCTCGGCCGACCTCGACCTCGCCGCGGCGGACGTCGTGAAGAGCGCGTTCATGCACGCCGGCCAGAAGTGCTCGGCCGCGTCGATCGCGATCCTCGTCGGCTCGGTCGGCGACTCGGAGCGGTTCCGCCGCCAGCTCGTCGACGCCGCCAGCACGCTGCGCGTGGGCACGCCGCTCGACGCGCGCACGCACGTCGGCCCCGTGATCGAGCCCGCGCAGGGCAAGCTGCTGCGGGCGCTCACGACGCTCGAGGACGGCGAGGAGTGGCTGCTCGAGCCGAAGCGGCTCGACGCCGAGGGGCGGCTGTGGTCGCCCGCCATCCGCGACGCCGTGCTGCCCGGCACCGTCACGCACACGATCGAGTTCTTCGGCCCGCACCTCTCGCTCATCGAGGTCGACACGCTCGAGGAGGCGATCGAGGTGCAGAACGCCACCGACTTCGGCCTCACCGCGGGCATCCACTCGCTCGACCCCGACGAGGTCGCCCTGTGGCTCGACCGCGTGCAGGCGGGCAACCTCTACGTGAACCGCGGCATCACGGGCGCGATCGTGCGGCGGCAGCCGTTCGGCGGCTGGAAGCTGTCGCAGGTCGGCCCGGGCGCGAAGGCGGGCGGGCCGAACTACCTGGCGACGCTCGTCGACTGGGAGCCGGTGTTCGCCGAGCCGCGCAAGTCGGTGCGCCTGCACGGGCTCGACCCGCGGGTCGCCGAGCTCATCGAGGCGGCCACCCCGCAGCTCGACTTCGAGGAGTTCGACCGGGTCCGCGCGGGCGCGAACAGCGACGAGGCGGCCTGGGAGGACGAGTTCGGCGTCTCGCGCGACGTCTCGGCGCTCGGCGTCGAGCGCAACGTGTTCCGCTACCGCCCGACCGAGGTGCTCATCCGCCTCGCCGACGACGGCACGACGGGCGAGCTCGTGCGGCTGCTCGCGGCCGCCGCCCGCACCCGCGCGACCGTGCGGATCTCGACGGCCGTCGAGGTGCCGCAGGGCGTGCTGCGGCTCTCGCAGCGCGCGATCCCGCACGTGCGGATCGAGGAGGTCGTCGTCGAGGACGACGCGGCGTTCCGCGCCCGCGTCGCATCCGGCGAGGCGCTCGAGCCGGTGGAGCGGCAGGATGCGCTCGGCATCGACCACGTCGGCGAGCCGGTGCGGCGCATCCGCGTCGCCGGCACCGCCGCGGGGCTCCGGGAGGCGCTCGCGGGCAACCCGCGCGTGGCCGTCTACGACGGGCCGGTGTCGTCGGAGGGCCGGATCGAGCTGCTGCCGTTCCTGCGCGAGCAGGCGATCTCGATCACGGCGCACCGCTTCGGCAACCCCGACAAGGCGTTCCGCGACCTGGCGGTGTAGGCGCGGCCGCTGCCTGATCCCGCCGTGCGCGCGGGGTCAGGCGGCGGTGCTTGACTGATCCGCATGCGGTACGGATACAAGGCCAGCGCCGAGCAGTTCTCGCCCGCCGAGCTCCTCGACCTCGTCGTCCTCGCGGAGCAGGTCGGCCTCGACTCCGCCTTCATCTCCGATCACCTGCAGCCGTGGCGGCACGAGGGCGGGCACGCGCCGAACGCGGTCGCGTGGCTCGGCATGGCGCTCGAGCGCACCGAGTCGATCATGCTCGGCACCTCGGTGCTGACGCCGACCCTCCGCTACCACCCGGCGGTCGTCGCGCAGCAGCTCGCGACGCTCGGGCAGGTGCACCCGGGCCGCCTCATCCTCGGCGTCGGGACGGGGGAGTCGCTCAACGAGCAGGCGATCGGCGTCGAGTTCCCCGACCTGAAGGAGCGCTTCGCCCGACTGCGCGAGGCCGTGCGGGTGCTGCGGCGCCTGTGGACGGACGAGCGGGTCGACTTCGACGGCGACTTCTACGACCTGCACGGCGCGACGATCTACGACCGGCCGGAGCAGCCCATCCCGATCTACGTCGCCGGCGGCGGGCCCGCGACCACGCGGTACGCGGCGCGCTTCGCCGACGGCCACATCTGCACCTCGGGCAAGGGCGACGACTACTACCGCGACACGATCGTCGCCTCCCTCGAGGAGGGCCTCGAGCAGCAGGGGCGCGACTCGGCCGACGTCGACCGGATGATCGAGATCAAGGTGTCGTACGACCGGGATCCGGAGGCGGCGCTCGAGGCGACGCGGTTCTGGGCGGCGCTCTCGCTCACGCAGGAGCAGAAGCACTCGGTGCACGACCCGATCGAGATGCAGCGCCTCGCCGACGAGCTGCCGATCGAGCAGGTGGCGAAGCGCTGGATCGTCGGCTCGGATGCGCAGGAGGTCGCCGACGCGATCCGCCACTACGTCGACCTGGGCTTCACGCACCTCGTCTTCCACGGCCCCGGCCACGACCAGCGGCGCTTCCTCACGCAGTTCGCCGAGGACGTCCTCCCGCTGCTCCCGGCCCGCTGACGCGCGTCGCGGCCCCTCCACCTGGCCGGGCGCACGCTTCCCGTCGCCCAGGGGCCACGTCCTGCTGCTGATCGGTCGCTCCCTGCGACGAGTGGTCGCGTCGTGCTGGGAGTGGTCACCTCCTGCAGCAGGACGTGACCGCTGATCGCGCGGATCGACCAGTCACGAGCAAGCAGTGACCACTGGGCATGAGAGACACGGCGACGGGGCCGAGGCGCGCTGCCTCAGCCCCGTCGCACCCAGGATCCGGATGCGAGCTACGCCGGCGCCCGCTCCGTCGCCACGCGCCGCACGAGCGGCAGCGCGCTCGCCGTCGCGCCGAGCACCGCCACGACCGACAGCGCCGAGATGAGCGCCCACGTGCCGATCGACTGCGGCGACTGCACCCACAGCAGGAAGCTCGGGATGATCAGCAGCAGCGCCACGCCGGCCGCGCCGCCCACGGCCACGAGCAGCGGCAGCGTCACCTGGCGCACGATCGCGGCGCGCATCGTCGGCAGCTCCACGCCCATCCGGTGCATCGCCTGGTGCTCGCGGCGCTGGTCGAGCACCTTGGCCGACTGCGCGATGCCCGCGAGCACGGCGCCGAGCACGCCGGCGATCGCGATGGTGAGCGCGGCGCCCGTGGCCATGTCGATCGACATCTGGTCGACGCCGCCGCTCATCGCGGGCGCGAGGCTCGCGAAGCCGCCCGCCATGACGGCGACCGCCATGGCGCCGACCACGTTGAAGGCGCCCCGCGGGTCGTCGACGACGCGACGGGCCGCGAGCAGCGTCGCGGGGGAGCGGGCACCCTTCGCCACGAGCCACGCGACGCCCTGGATGACGAGCGGGCCGAGGAGCGAGTACGAGAGCACGAGGATCGAGATGAGCGCGATCGAGACGCCCATCGCCACGTCGATGACGCCCATGCCCACGATGAGCACGTACGCGGCCACCGGCACGGCGAACGCGGCGATCCGCCACAGCGAGAGCCGCCTTGGCCGCACCCGCTGCGCGACGCCGAGCGGCGTCACGTGCACGCGCCGCAGCGACGCGAGCGCGGCGCCGAGCGCGATGAGCACGACCGCGCCGATCGCGGCCAGCCACACCCAGGCGGGTGGCAGCAGCTCAGCGGTGGTGAACGGGAGGCCCTGGAACTCGATGCGGGCGATGCCCGGGGTCACGGCGAGGGCGAGCAGCGCGCCGACGAGGCCGCCGACGAGCGCCTGCGAGACCGCGTCGAGCAGCGCCATCGCGCTCACCTGGCCTCGCGTCGCGCCGGCGAGGCGCAGCGCGGCGAGGCGGTCGTCCCGACGGGCGATCGCGAGCCGCACGGCGGCCTGCGCGAGCGTCCACACCGCCGGCAGCAGCAGCGCCGCCGCGACGAACGAGAGCATGAGCACGAAGGATCCGGTGGCCTCGTCGACCGCGCCGGTCTCGTAGCGCAGGCGGAAGGCGTTGACGCCGCCGAGCACCGCGAGCAGCGCGGCGGTGGCGAAGGCGAACGCGACGGCGCTGAGCATGTCGGTCGCGCGGGGGCCGGTGGCGCGGCCGAGCCGCGCCCAGAGGCGCAGGGCGGTCATCGGGCGCCGCCCTGCTGCCAGGCCTGCTGGCCCTGCTGCCCGTGCTGGGCCTGGTGCCAGGCGGCCGGGACGGATGCGGGGTGCGGCGCCGACGCTGCCGGGTTCGGCACGTGGGCGGTGCGGCCCGTCCAGTCCTGCGGCACCTCGGCGGGGTGCGCGGGCACGCCCTGGAGCGTGACGCCGGCGCGCGTGGCGCCGTACGAGGGCGCGGGGTAGGGCTCTGGCTGCGCGGCCGGGCCGGATGCGGGGTGGTCGGACGCGGGATGGGCGGCGGCGCGGTGGGAGGCGGCGTGCGCGGCGGGGTGCGTCGGGGCGACGTGCGGCACGGGCGGCTGCGGGAGGTGCGCCGTCTGCGCCGTGTGCGCGACCTGCGCCGGACCAGCGACGGCTGCCGCATCCGCGGCCCCGGCATCCCGGGCACCCGCATCCGTCCGCTCGTCGCCGACGATCCGGCCGTCCTGCAGGCGCACGATGCGCGAGCACGCGGCCGCGACCTCCGGGTCGTGCGTGACGACGACGAGCGATGCGCCGTGGCCGAGCGTCGCGCCGATGAGGAGGCTCATGACGGCCGTGCCCGTGGCGCTGTCGAGGGCGCCGGTGGGCTCGTCGGCGAAGACGATGCCGGGGCTGCCGACGAGGGCGCGGGCGATCGCGACGCGCTGCGCCTGGCCGCCCGAGAGCTCGCCGGGGCGGCGCGACTCCATGCCGCCGAGGCCGAGGCGCACGAGCAGCTCGGCGGCCTGCGCCTCGGCGCGGCCGCGCGACTGCCCGGCGAGCAGCAGCGGCAGGGCCACGTTCTCGACGGCGGGCAGCTCGGGCAGCAGCTGGCCCGACTGGAAGACGAAGCCGAAGTCGCTGCGGCGGAGGCGCGTGCGCTCGCCGTCGCGCATCGTGGCGAGGTCGCGGCCGCGCCAGGCGACGCGGCCGTCGACGGGGGCGACGATGCCGGCGAGCACGTGGAGGAGGGTCGACTTGCCCGAGCCCGACGGGCCCATGATGGCGACGGCCTCGGGGCCCTCGGCGCCGATCGTGAGCGAGACGCCGTCGAGCACCCAGGGGTGGGTGCCGGGGTCGCCGTAGGCGTGCGCGACGGCGGTGGCGTCCATGCGGTTCGCGGAGGTCTGGGTGGTGTGCATGGCTGCACTCCATCGCGTCGGAGCACCTCGGCGCGAGCGATCCGGCCCTCCTTCCGACCGCGGTCGGACGAGGATCATCCGCTGGGATGACGGGCCGGCCGACCAGCGGATGTCGCGGGCCGTCGTGGCTCGTCCGGCTAGGGCTGGGCGCCGCCCACCCGCCCCGGTCGATGCGGCACCCCCGAGAGGCGAGCGCCTACGGCTCGACGGGCTGTGCCGTGCCGAGGTCCGTGGAGAACGGACTGGCCTGGGACGCCTCGAGCGTCGAGTGGACCACGCCGTCCCGGCGGATCGTGGGGTTGACCGGCTGCCCCGCGGGACGGGCGTCGATCGTCCGGCCCCCGTCGGCGACGGCGATGCTGTCGCCTGCGGCCTCGGCGATCGCGACGTTGATGGGCGATGCGATGAAGTCGCGCATCGTGACGCCCTGGAGGCCGCTCCAGTCGCCGGCGAACGCGGGGACGACGTCGCGGTCGGTGAAGCGACCGTCGTCGATGTACATGCCGCGGGTGCCGTCCCCCTCGGTGTTGCCGATCGCGCCGAGGTAGCGGTCTGACGCGAGGAAGTCGCCGCGCTCGGCGGCGTTCGCGGCGGCGAGCGCGGTCGCGCCCTCCCAGTAGGAGAAGGCCTGCGCGACGCCGTTGCCGCGCTCCCACATGGCGCCCGGGTGCGCGGGGTCGTCCTCGAGGCCGGTGGCGGCCGGCCAGGCGTAGCCGGCCGGCAGGTCGTAGGGGAACGCGCGCACCGCTGCGCGGTACTCGGCCTCGACCGCGTCGAGGTCGTTGGCCCCGCCGCTGAACGAGTGCTCGCGGATGAACGCCTCGACCGACACCGGCTCGAGGTCGTCGATGGTCTCGACGTCGGCGATGTCGACAGGGGCTGCCGTGTGCGCACCGACGACGATCGGTTCCGTGAGCGGATCCGCCGAGGTGTCGAGCGGGGCGTGCGAGCACGCCGCGATCGTCATGGCGGCGGCCGCGACGGGGATGGCGACGGCGGTGCGGAGGCGGAACATGGGTCCCATCGTGGCATCCGAACGGGGTCGAAAGCGAGCGGCTCTCACGAATGCTCTGCAGGGCCTCGGCGCTCTCGAGCGATGCGCCGGCACCCGGCCCCCGCGCAGGCGGGCTCCGTAGGCTGGGCTCGTGACGACCGCCGAGCGCAGCGCCCGGGGCCTCCGCCTGCCGCCGATCGCCGCCGAGGGGGCGCCGACGCATCCGATCGCCATCGTGCCGGCGGCGCTCGTCTCGGCCGGAGCGGTGCTGCTGTTCTGGGTGATGACCGATTGGGGCTACGCGCCGCTCGTCGCCGGCGTCGTCGCCGGCATCCTCACCGACCGTGCCGGCCGCTCGAGCCGCCTCGGCTCCGACCTCGCGATCATCGCGCTCGCGCTCGCGTGGATCAGCACCATCTCGCTCCACGCCGACCTCACCGACGCCGGCATGACGCGGTTCACGATCGCGCTCGGCGGCGCGGTGCTCATCCCGTACGCGATCTCGCGCTGGGGCTACCGCGAGCACGCGGTGCGCTTCCCGTGGGGCGGCGGCCGCTGGAGCCGGCGGATGTTGGTGTACCTTGCCGTCGTCATCGTGCTGGCGTACCTGATCCTGCCGTTCTACTTCCTCACCTCGGGCGTCTACCGCAACTGGCCGGCGGTCGAGGAGGGCGGCGAGATCGCTCGGCTGTTCGTGGGCGTGAACGCCGTCGGCCTGTGGGACGAGCTGTTCTTCATCTGCACCGCCTACACGCTGCTGCTGCGGCACTTCCGGCCGTGGCTCGCGAACCTGCTGCAGGCGGCGATCTTCGTCTCGTTCCTGTGGGAGCTCGGCTACCAGTCGTGGGGGCCGCTGCTCACGATCCCGTTCGCGCTCGTGCAGGGCGCCATCTTCTCCTGGACGAAGAACCTCGCCTATGTCGTCACGGTGCACCTGCTGTTCGACGCGATCGTGTTCCTCGTCATCGTGCACGCGCACCACCAGGAGGCCCTGCCGATCTTCCCGCTCGTCCACGGCTGGTGAGCGGAGGCGCGGGCGCCCTGGCGGATGTCAGGGGCGCCGCGTAGGTTGCGCGGCATGGCAATCGCACGCTGGCCCAACGTCGTCATCGACTGCCCGGACGCGAAGGCGCTCGCGGGCTTCTACGGGGCGCTCCTCGACTGGCCCGTGAAGCCCGAGGGCGACGAGGTCGACGACTGGTACGAGATCCGCGGCGCCGAGGGGCAGGTGATCTGCTTCCAGCAGGTCGACGCCTACCGGGCGCCCGAGTGGCCCGGGCAGGAGCATCCGCAGCAGATGCACCTCGACGTGGTCGTCGACGACCTCGACGAGGCGGAGGCCGCCACGCTCGCGCTCGGCGCGACGAAGCACGAGGTCCAGCCGGGCACGACCTTCCGGGTCTTCCTCGACCCCGCCGGCCATCCGTTCTGCCTCTGCGTCAGCTGAGCGGCCAGCTGCGCCGGCGGCGCGGCCGGCGGCCGTAGGGTCGTCGACGTGACCCTGGTGCTGCTCGACGTCGACACGGGCGTCGACGACGCGCTCGCCATCCTCACGGCGGCGCTCTCGGACTCGATCGAGCTCGTCGGCTGCAGCGTCGTGTGGGGCAACGTCGACGTCGACCAGTGCGTGCGCAACACGGTCGAGGTCCTGCGCATCGCGGGCCACGGCGACGTGCCCGTCGCGCGCGGTGCCGCAGGCCCGCGCGCAGGTGGCCCGGCGGTGCTCGCGCCCGAGGTGCACGGCGACGACGGCCTCGGCGGCTGCGCCGACCTCGGCATCGAGCCGGGGCCGGGCTCCGCGACCGCTGTCGACCTCATCCTGCGCCTCAGCCACGAGCACGCGGGTGAGCTCGAGCTCGTCGCGGTCGGGCCGCTCACGAACCTCGCCGAGGCGCTCGACGCGGATCCGACGCTGCCCGAGCGCATCCGGCACGTCACGATCATGGGCGGCGCGGCCATCGCGCCCGGCAACGTGAGCGAGACGGCAGAGGCGAACATCTGGCACGACCCCGAGGCCGCGCAAGTCGTGCTCGACGCCGCCTGGGACCTCACGATGGTCGGCCTCGACGTGACGATGACCTCGCTCGTCACCGACGCGCACCGCGCGCGGCTCGCCGCAGGCGGCGCCGCCGGCCGGTTCTGCGCGCGCATCCTGGACCACTACCTCGGGTACTACGAGGGGTGGACGGGCGAGCGCGCCTCCGGCAACCACGACGCCCTCGCGCTCGCGGTCGCGACGGGGCTCGTGCGCACGACCCTCTCGCCCGTCGTCGACGTGACGGTCGACTGCACCGACGGGCCCGCCCGCGGTCGCACGGTCGCCGCCCTCGAGGGTGCGTGGGGCGAGTGGCCCGACCGTCCCGGCGCGCGGCACCGCGTGGTGATGGAGGTCGAGCCCGGCTTCGAGGAGCGGATGGTCGACCTCATCGCCGCCGCGCCCTGAGCGCCCGGCGCGATCGCCTCAGTCGAGGCGATGGATCCGCTCGTCGACCTCGCGGCCGAGACCGGCCGCCCAGGAGCGCTCCGCACCCACCTCACGGAAGCCGGCCTTCCGCAGCACCGCCGCCGAGGCGAGGTTGTGGGCCGCGACCCGCGCGTGGAGCGGACGCGTCGTGTCGGCCTCGAGCAGCAGGGCCACGGCTCGCGACGCGATGCCGCGTCCCCACCTCGCGGGGTCGATCCAGTATGAGATCTCGCGGTCGCCCTCCATCGTGAAGCTCGAGGCGGTGCCGACGAGCTCGCCGTCCTCCTCGACGACCAGCAGCAGGTTCGCCGGATCCGACCGGACCCTGGCGTAGTGCTCGTCGGACGCAGGGCGATCGTCGGGGTCGGCCCTGGTGAACGCGGCCATCGCCACGGCCGCGGGGTCGCGCTCCCATCGGAAGACCGCGTCGAGGTCGGCGTCGCTGAGCGGTCGGAGGCGCGTCGTCATGGCAGCACCGTAGGCGCGGCCGCCCACCGCGCGCGAGGCCCGAGCCGAGGCGCACCTGCCAGACTGGACGCTCCGCGCCGACGGGTCGGCGCCCCTCCATCCGCGACCGGCCGCGCGCGCCGCGGTCCGGGGAAGGCTCCGATGCGCGCGCTCCACACTCTCGCCCACACGCTCCGAGGCGGCCTGATCGGCGTCACGGAGCTGATCCCGGGGGTGTCGGGCGGCACGATCGCGCTGCTCATCGGCGTCTACGAGCGGCTCATCGAGTCGGCCGGCGCGCTCGTGCGCGGCGTCGTGCGGGCCGTGCTCGACGTGCCGCGCGGCCGTGGGCTCGCGCGCGCGAAGGAGCACTGGCACCGCGTCGCGTGGGCGACGGTGCTGCCGGTGGGCATCGGGATGGTCGTGGCGGTCGTCGCGATGGCGCGGGTCGTCGCGCCGCTCGTCGAGGCGCACCCGATCACGTCGCGCGCGCTGTTCGCGGGGCTCATCGTCGTCTCGCTGATCGTGCCGGCCCGGATGCTCGGCACGCGCTGGCAGCTGCGCGACGTCGCGCTCGCCGTGCCGGCCGCGGCCGCGAGCTTCCTGCTCACGGGGCTCCCGAGCGGCGGCGAGGCGGAGCCGGGGCCGCTCGGCATCTTCCTGTCGGCGGCGCTCGCGGTCTGCGCGCTCGTGCTGCCGGGCGTCTCGGGCTCGTTCGTGCTCGTCTCGACCGGCATGTACGAGCCGACGCTCAAGGCGCTCAACGACCGGGAGCTCGGCTACATCGGCATCTTCATCGCGGGCGCGGTGGTCGGCCTCGCGCTCTTCGTGCACGTGCTGCTGCGCCTGCTCTCGCACCACCGCCGCGTGACGCTCGCGATCATGACGGGCCTCATGGCGGGCTCGCTGCGGGCGCTGTGGCCCTGGCAGACCGAGGAGCGCGACCTGCTGGCCCCGAGCGGAGACCTGCTCGGGCCGACGCTCTGGTTCCTGCTGGGCGCTGCGATCGTGGCCGGGCTGCTCGTCGCCGAGCACCTCGTGCACCGGCGCTCGCTGGCGGGCGCGGCGGCCGCCCAGGACCGCGCCGCCGACGACGCCGCCTAGGCGGCCGCCGCCCCGCGCGCGCCGCGTCGCGCCGGCCCGGTCACGCGATCGCGCCCATCCGCCGCACGGCCTCCTCGATGACGTCCGGTCGCGTGCCGAGGTTGAAGCGCACCCGGTTCTCGCCGCCGGTCCCGAACGACTCGCCCGCGTTGAGCCCCACGCGCGCCCGCTCGAGGAACGCGGCGGCGGCACCGGTCGAGAGGCCCACATCGCCCGCGTCGGCGCGCGACGCCGCATCCGCCACCCGCGTGCCGCGGCAGTCGAGCCAGGCGAGGAACGTCGCCTCGCCCGGCTGCCACCGGATGCTCGGCGCGTGCCCCGCGAGCAGGCGGGCCAGCAGCGCGCGGTTGCCGCGCAGGCCCGCGATGACCTCGTCGAGCCAGCCGCGGCCGTCGTCGAAGGCGGCGACGTGCGCGATGGTGGCGAGGTGCGAGGGGCCGTGGCTGACGACCTCGGCGAGGTGCTCGAGGTCGCGCGCCTCCGCCCCCGGGACGATGAGCGCGGTGCGCAGGCCCGCGAGGTTCCAGGCCTTCGAGGCCGAGGTGATCGAGAAGCCCTGCGGATCGACGCTCCAGTAGGGCGTGAACGCGGCGTCGAAGACGATCGGCGCGTGCACCTCGTCCGAGATGACGCGCACGCCGTGGCGCGCGCACACCTCGGCCACGGCCTCGAGCTCCGCCCGGGTGTGCACGGTGCCGGTGGGGTTGTGCGGGTTGCAGAGCAGCAGCACGCCGCCCGCCTCGCCGACGCGCGCGCACGCATCCTCGATCGCGGCGACGTCGAGGCGCAGGTCGTCGCCGAGCGGCGCCTCGAGCACGGTGCGCTCCGCGTGCTCCGAGTAGGCGTGGAACGGCGGGTAGACAGGGCTCGTGACGATCACGTTGCCGCCAGGGCGCGTGAGCAGCCGGATGAGCTCGAACGCGCCCTGCATGACGTCGGCGACGAGCGCCGTGCGGCCGGGATCGAAGGAGGCGCCCCAGCGGTCGTCCGCGAAGCGCGCGAAGGCCTCGGCGTAGGCGTGCCCGTGCGGGTAGCCGGTGTCGCCGCGGCCGAGCGCCTCGGTGATCGCCGCCGTGATCGCGGACGCGGGCAGCACGTCCATCTCGGCCACCCACATCGGCAGCACGTCGGGCTCGAACCACCGCCACTTGATGCTCGTGCGCTCGCGGAGCGCCTCGACGGTCACCTGCTCGAACGGGTTCGCCATGCCCCGATCCTCCCAGCCCGACGTACCGACGGCGCTGCACCTCAACGGCTCTGCGCGCACCGCGACCCGCCTCAGGCGGGTCAGCTGCGCAGAGCCGTTGAGATCGGGAGGCGTCAGGCGACCTGGTCGAGGAGGCCCGAGTCGACGTCGTAGAGGAAGCCGCCGACCTTCACGCGGTCGCCGATGAGCGGGTGCGACGAGACGCGGTGCACGTCGGCCGTGAGCGCCTGGCGCTGATCGTCGATCGCGCCGAGGTCGAGCCAGGAGGCGTCCATGCCGGCGGAGGCGCCGAGGGCGGCGATGAGCTCGTCCTCCGACTTCGACGCCATGGCGCAGCGCGTGTGCTGCACGACGAGCACGCGCTCGACGCCCAGCAGGTGCGTGGCGAGCACGAGCGCCACGAGGGCGCGCTCGGTGACGCGGCCGCCCGGATTGCGCAGGATCTTGGCGTCGCCCGGCACGAGGCCGATCATGCCCAGCGGGTCGAGCCGCGAGTCCATGCAGGTCACCATGGCGACGCCGGCGCGCGCGACGCCGTCGAAGCCCTGGAGGTCGAAGGAGGCCGCGAAGTCGCGGTTGTGCGCGAGGAGGTCCTCGAACGATGCGGAGTCCATGCTCCGAACCTACGCCCGCGTGCGAGCATGGGCCACATGGAGCTCCGCGCCCTCGCCCAGCAGATCGACGCGATCTCGCGCCGCTACGCCGACGTCTACGGCTTCGAGCGCGACGCCGACTGGCTGGTGCTGAAGCTGCAGGAGGAGGTCGGCGAGGTCGTGCAGGCGTGGCTCGCGAAGACCGGGCGGCAGCGCGACAAGGGGCACTCGCCCGAGGAGATCGACCGCCGCTTCGCGCTCGAGCTCGCCGACGCGGTGGGGATGCTGCTGGCGCTCGCGGAGGCGACGGGCGTCGACATCGAGCGCGCGGTCGACGAGAAGTGGCTCGTCTGGGACCGCCGCGTCTCGCAGCGCACCGGTGAGTCCGACGAGGCCTGGCGGGCGCGCACGGCCGATCCCGCGTAGCGGAGTCCGGATGGACCGCCCGCCGCGCGCTCAGTCGCCGCGGGTAGCCTGCGGGCATGACGCAGACCGCCATCATCGTCGGAGCAGGGATCGGCGGGCTCGCCGCCGCGCGGGCGCTCGAGGACGCCGGATGGCGGGTCCGGGTGCTGGAGGCCGAGGATGCCGTGCCGACGCCCGGCGCGGGGGTCGTGCTCACCCGCAACGGCGTCGCCGCGCTCGACGCGCTCGGGATCGGCGCCGAGGTGCGCCGAGCCGCCGTGCGCTCGATGCCGCAGGGCGTCGCGACCGACCAGGGCGCCCCGCTCCTCCGTGCCTTCCAGTCGCCCTCGAGCGCCGTGCTCGGCATCCATCGGGCGACGCTGCTCGAGCTGCTGCGCGGCGACCGCGAGGTCGAGACCGGCAGCCGCGTGCTCCGCGCGACCGACGGCGAGCAGGGCCGCCCCGCGGTGCTCGTCGAGCGCGCCGGCGCCGAGCCCGAGCGCATCGAGGCCGACCTCGTCGTCGGCGCCGACGGCATCCGCTCGGCCGTGCGCCGCTCGCTGTGGCCCAAGGCCGCGCGGCCCGACTACACGGGCGCGACCTGCTGGGAGGCCGTGCTCCCGGCCGGCGCGATCGCCGGCGTCGCGGACGCCCGCGGCATGCGGCAGATGGTCGGCCAGGGCACCGAGCTCGGCTGGATGCCGATCGACGGCGAGCGCGTGCACTGGTGGGCCATCGCCCACTCGCGGCTCGGCCGCGCGGAGGCCGACGAGCTCGCCGCCGTCCGCGCGTGGGTCGGCGACTGGTCGCCGGAGGCGCAGGGCCTGCTCGCGGGCACGCCGGCGGACGCCGTGCAGCGCCGGGACCTCTGGTACCTGCCCACCTCGATGCGCTCCTTCCGTCGCCCGGGCGTCGTGCTCGTCGGCGATGCGGCGCACGCGATGGCGCCGATGCTCGGCCAGGGCACGAGCCTCACGCTCGAGGACGCCGCGACGCTCGGGGCCCTCGTCGACGACCGCCCGCTCGACTCTGCCCTCGACGGCTACGACGACGCGCGCGTCGACCGGACGCAGCGGTTCCAGCGCCGCTCGCTGCGCCTGCTGCGTGCCACCACCGACCGCCGCCTCCCGGCGCTCGTCGCCGCCCGCAACGGCGCCGCGAACCTCGTGCCGGTGCTCGCGGCCGAGATCGTGCTCGACTGGATGCTGCACTGGCGCGCCCCGCGCCGGCGCGACTGAGCCGGCGCGACTGATCCGGCGCGACTGAGCCGGCGCGACTGAGCCGGCGCGACTGAGCCGGCGCGGCCGCGCGGCCGCTACGCCCGCGCGGCCGCCGCCCGCTCGGCGAGCAGCAGCGGGAAGACGTGCTCGCGGTTGAGCGGCGCCTCCGCCGGGTCGTCGACGCCCACGGCCGGCAGGATCCACCGGCAGCCCTCGATCTCGGCCTGCACGACCGGCTCGATCCGCTCGCGAGTGCGGAACACCGTCGCGCGCAGCGCGAAGCCCGCCTCGTTCGCGGCCCGCGTCTCGAACACGTCGACGAGCTCGATCCGGTCGACCGGCAGCGCGACGCCGAGCTCCTCGCGCACCTCGCGCACGGCGCACTCGGCCGCGCCCTCGCCGGGATCCGGCTTGCCGCCCGGCAGCATCCACATGCCCGTGCCTCGCTTGCGCACCGTGAGCACCGCGCCGTCCTCGCGCTCGAAGCAGATCGCCGAGACCACGATGACGCCCATGCGACCAGGCTAGGGCCGCCCGGCCGCCCCCCGCCGACGACGTCGCCGCACGCCGGAACGACACCTCGGGGCGGGGGTTGAGCATGTGCTGAGCCGTCGGCCCTGGCGCGGCAGCGCGCCGCGGGCGGACACTGGGGCATGGCCGAGCGGGCTGACGATCCGCGGCCGCCGCGAGACGACGCCGCGCTCGCCCGTCGCGCCCAGATCCTCGCCACCGAGCACTGGGGGCTCCTCGCCGCCCGCGGCACCGCCCAGAGCGAGGTCCTCACGCGCATCACGATCTTCCTCACGCTCGTCTCCGCCGGGCTCGTGACGATCGGCCTCCTCGGCCAGGCGACGCGCTTCGACGGGCCGTTCCAGGCGGCCATGCTCGGCATCCTGGGCTTCCTCGCGCTCATCGGCTGGATGACGCAGCTGCGCGTGCTGCACGTGGCCGAGGAGGACTTCATGTACGTCATCGCGATGAACCGGCTGCGCGGCGCGTACGCAGACCTCGACCCGGGTGTGGAGCGCTACTTCCTCGCCTCCATCGCCGACGACGAGCGCGGCGCGGAGCGCACCTACTCGTTCCTGCGCGTGCGGGGCGACTGGGCGGTCGTCGGCGGCAGCTCGATGATGCTCATCATCCTCGTCGAGGCCTGCGTCGTCGGCACCCTCGCGGGCGGCGTCGCCGTCGCGGCCGGCGCCGCGGTGCCGTGGGCGATCGCGCTCGGCGTGCCCGTCGCGCTCGCGTGGGCCGCCGCGGCGGCTCGCCACGGCTACGTGCTCTACCGGGCGTCGATCGACGGCCACCGGCCGCTGCGCACGAGCGCGCCGCCGCCGGTGCAGGAGCCGCCGCTCGCCTAGCGCTGCGCGGCGTCGGCGTCGGATGCGCGGCGGTACGTCGCGCCGTCGACGTCGCGGTCGAGGAGGCCCGCGTCGACGAGGTCGCGCCGCAGCGTCGCGGGGTCGTCGGCGACGGCCGCGAGCCGCTCGGTCACCGCGCGCTCGGTCGCCGTCGTGCCCTGGGCGACCGCGCGGTCCGCCGCCCACGCGAGCAGCTCGGCCCGGTCGTCCGGCCGGCGCGGCCACGCGGCGATGCGCCCGTCGCGCAGGAAGCGGTCGAGCCCGGATGCCGCCGGCCGATGCTCGAGGAGCGGGCCGAAGGCGTCGACCGCCGTCGCCCGGCCGCCCTCGACGGCCGCGAGCCCGGCGCGCTCGAGCGCGGCGAGCGCGCGCCGCTCGCGGCTCGTCAGCGGCGCGGCGTCGACGCCGCCCTCCACGAGCATCCGCGCCCACAGCATCCGTCGACCCTCGTCGGCGAGCGCCGCCGCGACCGGCCGCCAGGCATCCGTCATCGGCGTCCTCCCGCGTCGGCGCCAGTCTGCCAGCCCGCGGGGACGCCGCACGGGCCCTCCCGCGCGGCACGCAGGTCCGTCCGCCTACCGTCGTCCCGACGGATGGCTGGCGCGCGACCGGAGGAGACCCCATGCTCGACCGCGATCGCGTCGAGCGGTCCCCGTTCGAGCGCTCCCCGGCGAAGCGGCTCTTCACCCTCGCCGCGATGGTCAGCGCCGCCCAGCTGCTGTGGGTGCTCGCGATGGGCCTCATCGCCGGCGGCCAGTTCGTCCCCGACCAGTGGCCCGACCGGGACCCCCTGGTGCCCTGGCCCGTGCTCGCCATCCCGTCGTGGTGCACCATCGCGCTGGGTGCGCTCGCGTGCGTCGGCGCGGTCGGCGCCGCCGCCGGCCCCACGGGGGATCGCATGCTGCGCCGTCGCACGCCGCGCGGTCGCGGGTCGGGCGGGCGGTGCAGGACATCGGCATCGCGCTCGTCGTGCTCGTGGTGCTCCCGCTCGGCCTCGCCCGCCTCTACCCGGAGCCCGGGGGCGTCGCGGCGCCCTTCACCGGCCCCGACGGCGTGCTCGGCTGGCACTGGATCGCGGCGGCGCTGCAGGCGGTCACCGTCGCGGCGCTGCTCGTGCGCCGCGCTGATCGGCGTCGTCGCCGCGCTCAGCCCGCCGTGCGGGTGATGAGCTTCGAGAGCACGATCGCCGAGCGCGTGTGGTCGACCGAGGTCGCCGCACGCACCTTCTCGAGCGCCTCCTCGAGCGCGATGACGTCGCGGGCGCGCATGATGACGATCGCGTCGGCCTCGCCCGTGACGGTGCCGGCCTCGACGATCTCGGGCACGCCCGAGAGGATGCGCTTGAGGTCGGTGGGCGAGACGGTGCCGCGGCAGAAGAGCTCCACGTAGGCCTCGGTGGCGAGGCCCTCGACGGCGGGGTCGACCTGCACGGTGAAGCCCCGGATGACGCCGTCGGCGACGAGCCGGTCGATGCGGCGCTTCACGGCGGAGGCGGAGAGGCCGACCTCGGCGCCGATGTCGGCGTAGCCCGCGCGCGCGTTGAGGCGCAGCTGGTCGATGATGCCGTGGTCGATCCGGTCCATGTGCACGAATGTACGGTGCGAACCCCCTGAGTCGCAAGAAACATGCGCTCCCGCCCTGGGAAGTGCGTGGATCGTTTGCGACCATGGCCTCATGCAGACCGAGACGACCATCGCGCCCGCCGGCGCCCTGCGCACCCCCGTGCAGAAGACCGTGCTGATGTGCCGCCCCGAGCACTTCACGGTGACCTACCGCATCAACCCGTGGATGGATCCCGACATCCCCACGAGCACCGCCACGGCGGTCGAGCAGTGGGAGACGCTCCGCGCCGCCTACACGGGCCTCGGCTACGGCGTCGAGCTCATCGACCCCATCGAGGGCCTCAACGACATGACCTACGCCGCCAACGGAGGCTTCACGCTCGACGGCAAGGCCTACGGCGCGCGGTTCACCTACGAGCAGCGGGTGCCGGAGGGCCCCGCGTACATGCGCTGGTTCGCCGACCACGGCTTCCAGGTGCACGACCCGCAGCACATCAACGAGGGCGAGGGCGACTTCCTGCTCTCGAACGGCGCGATCCTCGCCGGCCACGGCTTCCGCACGAGCCTCGAGTCGCACGACGAGCTGCGCTCGATCTTCGACCGCGAGGTCGTGAGCCTGCGGCTCGTCGACCCGGCGTTCTACCACCTCGACACGGCCATCGCGATCCTCGACGAGACGAACATCGCGTACCTCCCGAGCGCGTTCGACGAGGCGAGCCAGGCCGAGCTCGCGCGCCGCTACCCGGATGCGATCCACGTCGCCGCCGAGGACGGCGCGGTGCTGGGCCTCAACTCGTTCGGCGACGGCCGCACGATGCTCATCGCCGAGCGCGCGGTCGGCTTCGGCCGGCAGCTGCGCGACCGCGGCTACGAGACCGTCGCCGTCGACCTCTCCGAGCTGCTGCTCGGCGGCGGCGGCATCAAGTGCTGCACGCTGGAGCTCCGCCGATGAGCGCCGTCGGCATCCGCACGTCGGAGGCGACCGAGGCCGCGATCGGCCAGGTCGAGGCGCACGCGGCGCACAACTACCACCCGCTGCCCGTCGTGGTCACCGAGGCGTCCGGCGCCTGGGTGACCGACGTCGACGGCCGCCGCTACCTCGACTGCCTCGCGGCGTACTCCGCCGTGAACTTCGGCCACGGCAACGAGCGCCTCATCGCCGCGGCGAAGGCGCAGCTCGACCGCGTCACGCTCACGAGCCGCGCCTTCCACTCCGCCGCGCTCGGACCCTTCGTCGAGGCGCTCGCGCGGCTCGCCGGCAAGGAGATGGTGCTGCCGATGAACACGGGCGCGGAGGCCGTGGAGTCGGGCATCAAGGTGGCGCGCCGCTGGGCGTACGAGGTCAAGGGCGTGCCCGCCGGCGAGGCGGAGATCGTCGTCATGGAGGGCAACTTCCATGGCCGCACGACCACGATCGTCTCGTTCTCGGACGACCCCGACGCCACCACGAACTACGGGCCGTTCACGCCCGGCTTCGTGCGCGTGCCGTACGGCGACATCGACGCGCTCGAGGCGGCCATCACGCCCCGCACGGCCGCGGTGCTGCTCGAGCCCATCCAGGGAGAGGCGGGCATCCTCGTGCCGCCGGCCGGCTACCTGCAGGCCGTGCGCGAGCTGACGCGCCGCGAGCGCGTGCTCATGATCGCCGACGAGATCCAGTCGGGCCTCGGCCGCACCGGCGCCACGTTCCAGTGCGACAACGAGGGCGTCGTGCCCGACGTCTACCTGCTGGGCAAGGCGCTCGGCGGCGGCGTCGTGCCGGTCTCGGCGGTGGTGGCGAATGCGGACGTGCTGGGCGTCCTGACGCCCGGCTCGCACGGCTCGACGTTCGGCGGCAACCCGCTCGCGGCGGCCGTCGGCCTCGAGGTGGTGCGGATGCTCGAGGAGGGCGCGATGCAGGAGCGCGCGCGCGTGCTCGGCGAGCGCCTGCACGCGGGCCTCGGCGCGCTCGTCGGGCACGGCGTGACCGCGGTGCGCGGCATCGGCCTCTGGGCCGGCATCGACATCGACCCGGCGGTCGGCTCGGCGCGCGACGTGTGCCTTCGGCTGCTCGAGCGCGGGATCCTCGCGAAGGACACCCACGGCCAGACGGTGCGGCTCGCGCCGCCGATCGTCATCGATGAGGCCGACCTCGACATGCTCGTCGATGCGTTCCGCGAGGCGGTCGGCGCGGAGCGCTGACCACCGCCCCCCCCGTCGGTCGAGCCGGACGGCGCCGCAGGCGCCGCCCGAGTCGAGACCACCGAGTGGCGGACCGCTCGCCCGGCGGTGGTCTCGAGACGCGTGCGGCCTGCGGCCGCGCGCTCCTCGACCAGCGGGGGCCCTCAGTCCTCCGGCGGCGCCTCCGCGCGCACGTCGGAGCCGTCCGAGAGGACGTCGGAGATGAGGCCCATGACGTTGCCGTCCGGGTCGCGGAAGTACGCGAGCCTGCCGACGCCCGGCATGTCGTACGGCGCCATCGCCTCCGCGCCGCCCTGCTCGAGCGCCGCCGCGTACCGCGCGTCGGCGTCGTCGACCCCGACCACCACGACCACGCCGTTGATGGGCGCCCCGGCCTCGGGCGGCGGCCCCTCGCGGCGAGCGAGGCCGCCGTTGATGCCCATGCCCGGCGCATCCATGCCGATCGACCCCTCGCCGGTCTGGATGGTCCAGTAGTCCATCTGGCCGTAGCGCTCGAAGCGCCAGTCGAGCACGCGCCCGTAGAAGTCGGCGAGCCGCTCGGGCTCGCTCGCGTGGAGCTCGAAGTGGACGACCAGGCTGCTCATGGCGGCTCCTCCGCTCGATGCGCGCGCGCCACCGGTCGCGGCCGCGTCGCCGTGGCCGACGCTACGCGGGCCCCGAGCGGCCCGCCAGCATCGCCTGCCACGCTCGTCGCATGCCCGCCCGCTACCGCTTCGGCCATGCCTGGCACGTCGACGCCGCGCCCGAGCGCGTGCGAGCGCTGCTCGAGGATGTCGCGCGCTACGACGCGTGGTGGCCCGCCGTGCGGGTCGTCGGGGGCGCTGCGGGCACCGACCCCGGCAGCGGTGCCCGCGCCGCCCGCCTCGTCGTGACCGCGCCGCTCGGCCACCGACTCCGCATCCGTGTCGTCGAGGCCGCGCCGCGCGACCGCGAGCTGCGCGCGGCCATCCACGGCGACCTCGAGGGCTGGTGCGCCTGGCGGGTGGAGCCCGACGGCGACGGCAGCCTCGTGCGCTTCGCCCAGCACGTGGAGGCCAGGGCATCGCTCGTGCGGCTCGCGACGCCGCTGCTGCGGCGCGTGCTCGAGCGCCAGCACGCGGCCGTCATGCGCGCCGCCGCCGACGGCATGCGGGCCGCGCTCGCCCCCTGACCGGGCACTCCCCGCCATCGGCGCGTCGCGCGCCCATTGGACTCCTGCGGGGAAGAGCGTAGGCTCGGCCGGGTGCCCGATCGCATCCTCCTCGGCAGCGCACCCCGTCCGACCGACGGCACCCTGCTCGCCAAGCGCATCCGCAAGCTCATGATCGCCGCAGAGCCGGCGCGCATCGAGTGCACCGCCCACATCGAGGCGGTCCTCGACGGCCCCGACATCGCGAGGCTCGACCTCGACCTCACCGGCTACGTGCTCGGCGACGAGCACGACCGAGACCGGTCCCGGATCGAGCCGCAGGGCGCGCCCGTCGCGAGCGAGGAGGGCGTGCTGCGCGACCTGCGCGTGCACGCCGCCCCGATGCGGGTCTCCGGCGCCGACGTGACGCTCGACCTCGCCCTGCAGGGCGTGCCGGTGCGCTGGATCGACACCGACGCGGGCGAGCTCGCCGTCGAGCTCGGCGACCCCTCGGGCGAGCGGCCCGTCCACGGCTCGCTGCGCCTGGCGGTGCCCGAGCAGCAGCTCGGCGACGCCGTGCGCGCGCTCGCCGAGCCGATCCTGCAGGAGCACGGCGTGCACCTCTCGCGCCTCGACCTCGAGCTCGAGGCCGTCACGCCCCGCCAGGTGCGCATCCACGCCGACGCGAAGGTGCGCAAGGGGCTCCTCGGCGCCTCGGCGCACGGCTCCGCCACCGCGACCGTCGACGACGCCATGGGGCTCGTGCTCTCGGACATCCGGCTCGACAGCGGCAACCCGCTCGTCGCGGCCATGCTCGCGGTCGCGCGCGGCCGCATCCAGGGCCTCGAGGGCCAGCGCTTCGACCTCGCCACCGAGCTGCCCCCGGGCATCTCGGTCGAGGACGTGCGCGTCGCGGTCGACCGCGACGTCGTCATCGAGGCGCGGCTGGCCTAGGCGCCGGCCGGCCTGGCCTCAGCCCAGCAGCGGCTCGAGCCGCCGCGCCGGCTCGGGCATCCGCACGCCCGCGCGGCGCAGCCGCGCCGCGGTCTCCTCGGCGCTCACCATGTCGAGCGGCGGGCCGGCCTCGAGCGGCACCACCGAATGCAGCACCGTCGCCGGGTAGACGTGCACGAGGTTGTACGAGCGCGCGGCGTCCTGCGCGCGGAGGCCGCCGACCGGCACCGTGAGGTCCTGCGTGTAGCAGGTGGCGGACGCGACCGACACGGGGATGCCGGCGAACGTGCCGCTCGACGAGTGGTGCAGGTGCCCGGCGAGGATCGTGCGCACGTCGGTGCCCACGAGCACCTCCGCGAGCCGATGCTGCGCGCGCAGCTCGACGCTGATGGCGAGGTCGATGACGCTCGGCAGCGGCGGGTGGTGCATGGCGAGGATCGTGCCGTGCGGCGCGCGGGTCGAGAGCACGTCGGCGAGCCAATCGAGCTGGCGGCCGTCGACGGCGCCGTGGTGGTGCCGCGGCACGGTGGTGTCGAGCACGACCACGCGGAGGCCGTCGAGGTCGACGACGCGGTCGACCGGCTCGGCCGTGGCCGGCTCGTCGAGCAGCCCGGCGCGGAACGCGCGGCGCTCGTCGTGGTTGCCCATGACCCAGATCGCGCGGGCGCCCAGCTCGGCGGCCGCGGGGTCGACGATGGCGCGCAGCCGCCGGTAGGCGTCCGGCTCGCCACGGTCGGCGAGGTCGCCGGTGAAGACGATCGCCTCCGGCCGCGCGCCGGACGCGGCGAGGCCCTCGAAGAGGCGCCGCAGGTGCGCCTCGCTCGCGACGCGGTCGTAGAGGCGGCCGCCGTCCGCGAGCAGGTGGGTGTCCGAGATGTGGAGGAGGAAGTGGTCCGGCCGGGGGTGCTCGGCCGAGCGGATCGTCACGGTGCATCCATTCCGTCGGTTCATGCACAGCGTCGTGCAGTGCGCTGAGCGTATTCGAGCAGCCGACGGGGAACGGTGTGTGAACGCGGCGTGTACGAGCGATGATCCCGCAGGATTCCGCCGCAGTACCATGGGCTGTCCCCCTCGGAAGGAGCCCCGCGAGCTGTGAGCGATCGAGAGCCAGACCACGGCAGCGCCTTCGAGCGCCCCGCACCCGCGCCGGGCATCCGGCTCTCCGCCGCCCCCGAGCTCGTGCTCGTGCCCTCCGGCGGCCGCTTCGGTCGCTTCCGACGCCAGGACCTCGTGCTGCGGAAGGGCCGGTACGCCCTCCGCAACGGCCACATGACCCCGCAGGAGTCGATGGTCGAGGACCTGCTGGCGCTCGCCGACGCGCTCGACGGCGCCGACATCCCGCACCTGCTGGTGCGCGACGACGACGGCCGCCCGATCCTCGCGGTCGACCGCGGGCGGCGGAAGCAGCTCGCGGCGGCGCTCGCGGAGGCCTTCGCGGAGGAGCCGTTCTACGCCGAGCCGATCGCGCCGGAGCAGCTGGCCGGGCGCGACCCGGTGCTGCTCGCCGACGGCCGCCTCGCGGGCCACAAGAAGGCATCGGCGATGCGCGTGTGGCGCCCCCGCGTCGAGCCCGCCGGCCGCCTCCGGTACGGCCGGGAGACGGCCGTGCAGCTCGAGCTGTGGCGCTTCGGCGACGAGACGCTCGTGGCGCCGCTGCCGAACGCGGTGATGCGGGCCGCGATGCCCCGCCACGAGGCCGTGGTCGAGACCGTCGAGCGGTACGGCCGCGAGTGGCAGACCATCCAGCACATGTGGGAGCCGCTCGCGAGCGACGTCGGCTTCCCCGTCGACATCGTCTTCTCGTGGGTCGACGGCTCGAGCGACGAGTTCCAGCGCGAGCGCGCCAAGCGGATGCAGGCGTACGTGGTGGGGGAGGGCGACGACTCGGAGGCCCGCTTCCGACAGATCGACGAGCTGCGGTACGCGCTCCGGTCCGTGCACATGTACGCGCCCTGGGTCCGTCGCATCTTCATCGCCACCGACTCGCCGGCGCCCGCCTGGCTCGCCGAGCACCCCAAGGTGACGATCGTGCGCGCCGAGGAGATGTTCGAGGACACGTCGGTGCTGCCGACCCACAACTCGCACGCGGTCGAGGCGCAGCTGCACCGCATCGAGGGCCTCGCCGAGCACTTCCTCTACTCGAACGACGACATGTTCTTCGGCCGGCACGTGAGCCCCGACCTGTTCTTCTCGCCCGGCGGCATCACGAAGTTCGTGGAGGCGACCACGCGCATCGGCCTCGGCGACACGCACGAGCGGCGCTCGGGCCACGACAACGCGGCCCGCACGAACCGGCGGCTGCTGCGCGAGCGCTTCGGCACGGTCACCACGCGGCACCTCGAGCACTGCGCGGCGCCCCTGCGTCGCAGCGTCATGGCCGAGCTCGAGGCGACGTTCCCGGACGACTTCCGCCGCACGGCGGGCAGCCGCTTCCGCGCCGCGACCGACATCTCCGTGACGAACTCGCTGTACCACTACTTCGCGCTCATGACCGGGCGCGCGGTGCAGCAGACGACGGCGAAGGTGCTCTACGTCGAGACGACGCTGAAGAAGGCGCTGCCGGCCATGGAGCGGCTGCTGCGCAAGCGCGACCAGGACATGTTCTGCCTCAACGACGGCAGCCACCCCGAGATCCCGGTCGAGGAGCGCACGGCCGCCGTGCAGGCGTTCCTGGAGTCGTACTTCCCGATCGCCGCGCCGTGGGAGCGCGACCGGCCGGCGGCCGCCGAGCCGGAGCCGCGCGTGGGGCTGCCCGACGTCGGCTGACCGCCCTTCGCTGGTCGAGGAGTGCTGCCGCAGGCCGCACGCGTCTCGAGACCACCGCGCGGCCTAGAACGGCAGCACCATCCCCGCCTCCTCCGCAGCCAGCTCGCGGTCGATCGTCGACGCGGCGGTGAGCCCCGAGGCCATCGCCGCCACCACGGCCGCCGGCGGCATGGGCGCCCACTCCGGCTGCGCCGCATCCCCCGCCGCGGAGACGCCCGGCACGCTCGTGCGCCCGAGCGCGTCGACCGCGATCGCGCCACTCGCGGCCCGGGCGAGCCCGAGGTCGTCGGCGAGCGTGCCGACGGGCTTCCACGCGGTGTGCACGATCATCCCCGACGCCTCCACCGCCTCCTCGCCCTCGACGTCGATCGCGATCTCGGCGCCGTCGGCCGTGCGGGCGGGCAGGCGCCGGGCGCCGAGCACCTTGCCGGGCCGCAGCTCCGCGCCGAGGCGCGTGAGCGCCTCCGCGGTCTCGGGCGCGACCTCCGCGCCGTCGGCGAGCACGACGACCCGGGTGGCGAGCCGTCCGATGAGCGAGGCCATGAGCGGCACGTGCGCCGCGGCGCCCAGGAGCGCGATCGGACCGTCGGCGATCTCTGCGCCGTGGCAGTACGGGCAGTGGATGACGCGGTCGCCGAAGAGCTCCGCGACGCCCGGGATCGCGGGCAGGCTGTCGGCGACGCCGGTGGCGAGCAGCACGCGGCGGGTGCGGAGCGCGCCGCCGTCGGCGAGCGCGACGCGGAAGCCGGCCTCCGCCGGCTCGACGGCGGCCGCGGCCTGCTCGCGCACGGCGACGGTCGCGTAGCGGGCGAGCTCGCCGCGCCCCTCGGCGCGCAGGGCGGCCGGGGCGGCGCCGTCGTGGCCGAGCGCGTTCTGCATCGCGTGGGCGGGGTCGTTGCGGTAGCTGCCGCTGTCGAGCAGCACGACGCGGCGGCGCATGCGGCCGAGCGTCAGCGCCGCCTGCAGGCCGGCAGGGCCGCCGCCGATGACGACGACGTCGAGCTCGGATGCGGGAGCGGTGGGGGCGGGCATGGATCCTCCTGGGGTTGCGGTCGGCACCCATGCTGTGACTTCATGTCGACATGAAGTCAAGTGCGACGTGGGCGATCGGGGAGCTGGCCGAGCGGTTCGGGCTCGAGACGCACGTGCTGCGGCACTGGGAGGACCGCGGGCTGCTCGCGCCCGAGCGCGACGCCGGTGGGCGCCGGCGCTACGGCGAGGCCGACGCGTGGCGGGTCGCGGTGATCCTCGCGAGCAAAGCGGCGGGGCTCGGGCTCGAGCAGATCCGCGCGCTCGTCGACGGGGAGGCGCGCGACCGCCACCGCATCCTCGAGGCCCAGCTCGCCGAGCTCGACGCGCGCGCGGATGCGCTCGCCCGCGCCCGCCACATGGCGCAGCACGCGATGGAGTGCGAGGCGCACGACATCACGGCGTGCCCGCGCTTCCGCGAGCACGTGGCCGACGTCGTCGCGGGCGAGCGCGTGGGCCTCCCGTTCGAGGCGGCGCTGCGCGGAACGACCCTCTAGCCCCTCTCCGCCGCTCGATCCGGCACTAGTGGTTGCCCCAGGCGCCCGGAGGCCAACCACGAGTGCCGGATGGTTCGGGCCAGGGCGCTCCGCCGCTGGTCGAGGAGCGCGCGGCCGCGGGTCGCACGCGTCAGGAGGCCCGGCGGGGTCAGCGTGCGAGCAGCGCGTCGACCTCGGCGGCGGTCGGGATGCTCGGCGAGGCGCCGCGCCGGGTCACGGCGAGGGCGCCGGCGGCGGATGCGCGCCGCGCGGCCGCGTCGAGGTCGTCGCCTCGGGCGAGCGCCGCAGCAAGGGCGCCCGCGAAGGCGTCGCCCGCGGCCGTGGTGTCCACCGCATCCACCGCGAAGGGCGGCACGCGCCGCGCGCCGGCGGCGTCGACGAGCACCGCGCCGGCACCGGCGAGCGTCACGATCGCCGCCCGAGCGCCGCGCTCGAGGAACCACCGTGCGGCCGCCTCCGCGCTCGCGGCGTCGCGCACCGCGATGCCGGTGAGCGCGCTCGCCTCCGACTCGTTGGGCGTCACGACGGCGACGTGCGGCCACAGCGCGTCGTCGAGCGGCTGCGCGGGAGCCGGGTCGAGCACGACGGCGAGGCCCGCCTCGTCGCCGCGGCGGATGGCGTGCGCGACGGTCGCGAGCGGCGACTCCAGCTGCACGAGCATCGCGGCTGAGCGGCCCGCCTCCGCTGTCAGTGCCGCGTCGACGTCGTCGGGCGAGAGCGCGGCGTTCGCGTTGGCGACCACCACGATGTCGTTCTCGCCCGCGGCGTCGACGCGGATGTGCGCGATGCCCGTCGGCCCTTCCGTCCGCGCCACGTGCGCGAGGTCGACGCCGGCATCCGCGAGGCCCGCGGCCACGATCGCGGCGAACGGGTCGTCGCCGATGCGGGCGACGAAGCGGGTGGGCGCCCCGGCACGTGCGGCGGCGACGGCCTGGTTCGCGCCCTTGCCGCCGAGCACGAGCGTGCACGCCTCGCCGAGCACGGTCTCGCCCGGGGCCGGCAGGCGGCTGGCGAAGGCGGTGACGTCGACCGAGACGGAGCCGACCACGAGCACGCCGTCGCGCCTGCCGGCCTCGCCCATCCGCGCCTCCTCGTCGTCGCCGCCCACCACGCTAGCGGCACGACAAGGGCCCGCCGCGCGGATGCGACGGGCCCTCGGACGCTCGGTCAGACGGCCGTGTAGCCGCCGTCTGCGAGGTGGTAGCTGCCGGTGATGAAGCTCGCGTCGTCCGAGAGCAGGAACGCCGTGAGCGCCGCGATCTCCTCGGGGCGGCCGAGGCGGCCGAGCGGGTGCTTCGCGGCGATCGCCTGCATCGCGTCGGCGTCGAGGTTCGCCTCGAGCAGCGGGGTGCGGATGTAGCCGGGGCCGACCGCGTTGATGCGCAGGCCCTGCGCGCCGTACTCGGCGGCCGCGTTCTTCGTGAGGCCGACGACCGCGTGCTTCGTGGCCGTGTAGGCGCTGCTCATCGGGGCGGCGACCGAGCCGTGGATCGACGCCATGTTGACGATGGCCGACTCCGTCGGGTGCTCGAGCATCGCAGCGATCTGCGCCTGCATGCCGTGGAAGACGCCCGTGAGGTTGATGTCGACGACCTTCTGCCACGAGACGGGGTCGACGTCGGCCGTGGGGGCGGGGGCTCCGCCGATGCCGGCGTTGTTCACCGCGAGGTGGAGCGCGCCGTACGCGTCGACCGCGGCCTGGACGGCCGCCTTCGCGTCGTCGGCCGAGGCGACGTCCTGCTGGAAGGCGGTCGCGGTGCCGCCGGCGCCCTCGATCTCCGTGACGACGCGCTGCGCCGCGTCGAGCGCGATGTCGGTGACGAGCACCTTCGCGCCCTCGCTCGCGAGCCGCTTCGCGATCGCCTCGCCGATGCCCGAGCCGCCGCCCGTCACGAGCGCCACCTTGCCGTCGAACCGTGCCATGACCACTTCCTCCATCCCGGCGCCGCCGTCGGTGCCGCTGCTGGATGCAACGCTACGCCTGTCGCTTTGCTTCCGCGCGCACCGGATCCGCGGTCCTCTCGCTGCAGCCTGCTCCAGCCCGTCCGGGATCGAGTGGTCACTTCTGCCATCGAGTGGTCACGATGTGCTGCATCTCGCGACCACAGTCGACCGATCGTGGCCACTCGATGCAGGAAGTGGCCACTCGATGCAGGAAGTGGCCACTCCCCACAGGAAGTGGCCACTCGAGTCCTGCGGCGCGGGCGGAAGCGACGCGGCGGCGCGAGCAGTTCAGCGAAGGCTGATCAGCGCGGGCGGAGGCTCGTCAGCTGGGTCACGTGCTGCGGGCCGAGCTCCTCGAGCGAGGTGACGCCGAGGAGGCGCATGACGCGCGAGGTCTCGTCCGACAGGATCGACAGCATCCGGTTGACGCCCGCGCGGCCGCCGGCCATGAGGCCGTACAGGTAGGCGCGGCCGACCTGCACGTAGCGGGCGCCGAGCGCGACCGACGCGACGACGTCGGCGCCCGACATGACGCCCGTGTCGACGTGCACCTCGAGGTCGCGGCCCACCTCGCGCACCACCTCCGGCAGCAGCAGGAACGGCACGGGCGCGCGGTCGAGCTGGCGGCCGCCGTGGTTCGAGAGCTGGATCGCGTCGACGCCGAAGTCGGCCATGCGCTTCGCGTCCTCGACCGACTGCACGCCCTTCACGACGAACTTGCCCTTCCACAGCGAGCGGATCTCGCGGAGGTCGTCCATGTCGATCGACGGGTCGAACATCGTGTCGAGCAGCTCGCCGACGGTCCCGTCCCAGTTGCGGATCGCCGCGAACTCGAGCGGCGGCGTCGTGAGGAAGTTGATCCACCACTCCGGGCGAGGCAGCGCGTCGAGCACGGTGCCGGGCGTGAGCTGGGGCGGGAACGACATGCCGTTGCGCTTGTCGCGGTGCCGGGCGCCGGCGACGGGGGTGTCGACGGTCACGAGCAGCGTGTCGAAGCCCGCCGCGGCCGCCCGCTCGACGAGCTCGTACGAGCGGTGCCGCGCCTTCATCATGTACAGCTGGAACCACAGGCGGCCGTCGGGCGACGCCTCGCGCACGTGCTCGGGGCTCGTGGTGCCGAGCGTCGAGAGCGCGAACGGCACGCCGTACGCGGCGGCCGCCGCCGCGCCCGCCCGCTCGCCCGCCGCGTGCATGAGGCGCGTGAAGCCGGTCGGCGCGATGCCGAACGGCAGGGCCGAGCGCTGGCCCAGCACGTCCCACCCCGTGTCGACCGCCGTCACGTCGCGCAGCACCGACGGGTGGAACTCGACGTCGCGGAACGCGTTGTAGGCGCGCTGCAGGCCCACCTCGCCCTCGGCGGCGCCCGCCGTGTAGTCGAACGGGCCCTTGGGCGTCCGCCGCTTCGCGATGGCGCGGAGGTCCCAGATCGTCTGCGCCTTCGCGAGCCGCTGCTGCGCGGGGTTCCGCAGCGGGTTCTCGAAGCGCATGAGGTCGCGGAGGGCCGCGATGTCGGGCAGCTGGCGTCGCATGGGAGCCATCCTTCCGTGTGTCACCCTCGCGGGCGCGGGGCGTAGGTCGTGAGGTCGGCCGTGTCGCGCACGAGCGCGCGGAGCGCCTCGAGGGAGTCGGGGGCGGCGCCGAGCGTGCGCGCCTGCACGAGCACGTTGCCGATGGCGGTCGCCTCGACAGGACCCGCGATCACCGGCAGCCCCGTGCGGTCGGCCGTGAGCTGGCACAGCAGCGCGTTCCGCGAGCCGCCGCCCACGACGTGCACGCGCTCGACCCGCTGGCCGCTGATCCGCGCGGCGTCGCGCAGGGTCACGGCGTAGCCCTCGGCGAGCGACTCGAGGATCGAGCGCGCCACCTCGGCGCGGCCCCGCGGCGCCCGCTGCCCGCGCGCTGCGAACCACGCCTCGATGCGGGCGGGCATGTCGCCCGGCGGGTAGAACGCGGCGTCGGTGGGGTCGAAGACGGGCACGGCCCAGTCGACCTCGGCGGCCGCCGCGAGCAGGCCCGGCAGCGCGATCCGCTCGCCCGCCGCCTCCCACGTGCGCACGGCCTCGGTGAGGATCCACAGCCCCATGACGTTCTTCAGGAACCGCGTGCGGCCGTCGACGCCGCCCTCGTTCGTGAAGTCGGCGGCGAGCGCCTCGGGCGTCGCGATCGGCGCGGGCGTCTCGATGCCGACGAGCGACCACGTGCCGCTCGAGATGTAGGCGGCGCCCTCCTCCATCGGCACCGCGACGACGGCGGATGCGGTGTCGTGCGAGCCGACGGCCAGCACGTCGGGCGCGCCCTCCACGCCGAAGTGCTCCCGCGCCTCGGCCGAGAGGGGTCCGATGCGGGTGCCGGGCTCCACGACCTCGGCCATGAACGACGCGTCGATGCCGAGCGCCGCGAGCAGGTCGGCGTCCCACGAGCCGTCGAGCCGCATGAGGCCCGTCGTCGACGCGTTCGTCGCCTCCGCCACGCGCCGCCCCGTCATCCAGTAGCCGAAGAGGTCGGGGAGCATGAGCATCCCGTCGGCGGCCTCGAGCAGGCCCGTCTCGCGGTCGACGGCGAGCTGGTTGATGGTCGTGAAGGGCATGCGCTGCAGGCCGCAGCGGGCGTAGAGCTCGGGCTGCGGGATGATCCGGTCGACGAGCTCGAGGCCGTGCGCGGTGCGGTCGTCGCGGTAGGAGTAGGGGATGCCGAGCATGCGTCCGCGGCGCAGCAGCGCGTAGTCGACGGCCCACGAGTCGACCGCGACGGAGGCGATGGCGCCCTCGCGCGAGGCGCGGGCGAGCCCGTCCATCGCGCTGCCGTAGAGGCCGAGCACGCTCCAGTGCAGGCCGCCGCCGATGCGCACCGGCCGGTTCTCGAAGCGCGCCACCTCGTCGAGCCGCAGCACGCCGCGGCCGACCTCGGCGCGCACGACGCGGCCGCTCGTCGCGCCGAGGTCGATCGCGGCGACGGTCGCCGTCACGCCGCCGGCCCCGTCCGGCCTCGCCGCATCCGGGCCCGGTCCATCCCCGGCCCCCTCATCGCAGGAACGCCGCGGGGACGCCCGAGTCGACGGGCACGTGGAGGCCGGTCGTGTGCGAGAGGTCGGGCCCGGTGAGCACCGACACCGCGTTCGCCACGTGCTCGGGCAGCACCTCGCGGCCGAGCAGCGTGCGGCCGGCGTAGTACTTGCCGAGGTCCTCCTCGGCCACGCCGTAGACCTTCGCGCGCGAGGCGCCCCAGCCGCCGGCGAAGATGCCGGAGCCGCGCACGACGCCGTCGGGGTTGATGCCGTTCACGCGCACGCCGTGGCTGCCGAGCTCGGCCGCGAGCAGCCGCACCTGGTGCGCCTGGTCGGCCTTCGTCGCCGAGTAGGCGATGTTGTTCGGGCCGGCGAAGACGGCGTTCTTCGAGGAGATGTAGACGATGTCGCCGCCGAGCCCCTGGTCGATGAGCACGCGGGCCGCAGCGCGCGAGACGAGGAACGAGCCCTTCGCCATGACGTCGTGCTGGAGGTCCCAGTCGGCCTCGGTGGTCTCGAGCAGCGTCTTCGAGAGCGACAGCCCGGCGTTGTTCACGACGAGGTCGAGACCGCCGAAGGCGAGCACGGCCGCGTCGACCGCCGCCTGCACCTGGTCGGCCCGCGTCACGTCGCACTGCACGCCGATCGCGACGTCGGTCGAGCCGAGCTCGGCGGCGGCCTCCTGCGCCTTCGCGAGCGAGAGGTCGGCGATGACGACGCACGCGCCGTCGGCGGCGAGCCGGCCGGCGATCGCGCGGCCGATGCCGGAGGCGGCGCCCGTGACGAGCGCGACGCGACCGGCGTGCGAGCGCGGCTTCGGCATCCGCTGCAGCTTCGCCTCCTCGAGCGACCAGTACTCGATGCGGAACTTCTCGGCCTCGTCGATCGGCCGGTAGGTCGAGAGCGCCTCGGCGCCGCGCATCGCGTTGATGGCGTTGATCGCGAACTCGCCCGCGACGCGGGCGGTCTGCGCGTCCTTGCCGTAGGAGAACATGCCGACGCCCGGCACGAGCACGATCGCGGGATCCGCGCCGCGCATCGCGGGGGAGTCGGGGCTCGCGTGCCGCTCGTAGTAGGCGGTGTAGTCGGCCCGGTAGGCCTCGTGCAGCGCGCCGAGCCGCTCGCGCACCTGCTCGAGGGGCGCGTCGCCCGGCAGGTCGAGCACCATCGGGCGCACCTTCGTGCGCAGGAAGTGGTCGGGGCAGGAGGAGCCGAGGGCGGCGAGGCGCGGATGCTCGGCGCGCGCCAGGAAGTCGAGCACGACCTCGTCGTCGCTGAAGTGCCCCACCATCGGCCGGTCGTGCGAGGCGATGCCGCGCAGCTGCCCGGCGAGCGCGGCCGCGCGCTCGCGCCGCGCCTCGGGCGCGAGCGCCTCGAAGCCGGGCACGACGGGGCCGAGCGGCTCCGGCTTCCCGTGCTCGGCGATGTAGGACTCGGCCGTGCGGATGATCCAGAGCGAGCGCTCCTCGCACTCCTCGCTCGTGGCGCCCCACGCGGTGATGCCGTGGCCGCCGAGGATGCAGCCGACCGCCTGCGGGTTCGCGCGCTGGATCTCGCGGATGTCGAGTCCGAGCTGGAAGCCGGGGCGCCGCCACGGCACCCAGACGACGCGGTCGCCGTAGATGCGCGCGGTGAGCGCCTCGCCGTCGGCGGCCGCGGCGATCGCGATGCCCGCATCCGGGTGCAGGTGGTCGACGTGCGGCTGCTCGACGAGCGCGTGCATCGACGTGTCGATCGACGGCGCCGCGCCGCCCTTGCCGTGCAGGCAGTAGTCGAACGCGGCGACCATCTCGTCCTCGCGCTCGACGCCCGGGTAGACGGCCTCGAGCCCGCGCACGCGGTCGAGGCGGAGGGCCGCGAGCCCCGCGGGGGTGAGCGTGCCGAGGTCGCCGCCCGAGCCCTTCACCCAGACGAGCTCGACCGGCTCCCCGCTCGCGGGGTCGACGTCGACGCCCTTGGCGGAGGTGTTGCCGCCGGCGTAGTTCGTGACGGTCGGGTCGGAGCCCAGCCGGTTGCTGCGGGCGATAAGCGCCTCGACCACCTCGTGCACCATCGTCATGCCCCCCATCCGGCCTGGACGCCGCCCTGGCGCTCCTCGGCGATCCGCTCGAGGTACCCGGAGGCGAGGAACGCCCGCATCGGATCCTCGGGCAGGCCCTTCGACGCCCGGTGCTCGGCGAGCAGCGGGCGCACGTCGGTCGCGTACGCGTCCATGAGCACCTCGTTCGCGAGCAGCACGTCGCCCGCGCGGCGGGCCGCGTCGAGCGCGGCGGTGTCGAGCGAGAGCGCCTTCGCGACGGCCTCCTGCACGTTGAGCACCGAGCGGATCTGGCCCGGCACCTTCGCCTCGATGTTGTGGCACTGGTCGAGCACGAGCTGCACGTCGGGGTCGCCGTAGCCGCCGCCCGCGATGAGCTCGACGACGATGCGGAAGAGCTGGAAGGGGTCGGCCGCGCCGACCATGAGGTCGTCGTCGGCGTAGAAGCGCGAGTTGAAGTCGAAGGCGCCGAGCTTCCCGAGCCGCAGCAGCTGGGCCACGATGAACTCGATGTTCGTGCCGGGCGCGTGGTGGCCGGTGTCCAGCACGACCTTCGCCTGCTCGCCGAGCGCCGCGCAGTGCACGTAGCTCGTCCCCCAGTCCGGGATGTCGGTGTGGTAGAACGCCGGCTCGAAGAACTTGTACTCGAGCACCATGCGGTGGTCGTCGTCGAGCGCGGCGTAGATCTCGGCGAGCGACTCGGCGAGGCGGTCCTGGCGCTCGCGGATGGAGTCCTGGCCGGGGTAGTTCGTGCCGTCGGCCAGCCACACCTTGAGGTCGCGCGAGCCGGTCTGCCGCATCACGTCGATGCACTGCAGGTGGTGGTCGATGGCCTTGCGGCGGATGCGCGGCTCGACGTGGGTGAGCGAGCCCAGCTTGTAGTCGTCGTCCTGGAACGTGTTCGAGTTGATCGTGCCGAGCGCGACGCCGAGATCCTCCGCGTGCCGTCGCAGCGCGCCCCAGTCGTCGACGAGGTCCCACGGGATGTGCAGCGCGACCGTGGGGGCGAGGCCGGTGTGGGCGTGCACCTGCGCGGCGTCGGCGACCTTCTCGAAGGGGTCGCGGGGCGTGCCGGGCGTGCCGAACACGCGGAAGCGCGTGCCGGAGTTGCCGTAGGCCCAGCTGGGCACCTCGATCCGGAGGCGGTCGAGCTCGGCGCTCGTGGGGGTCACGGCCATGGCGGCTCCTGTCGGTCTCAGCGCCTGTCGGCGGGGTCGTCGGGCGCGGCGGCGAGCTGCGCCTCGAGGTCGAAGGCGAGGGGGAGGAGCTCGAACGACTCGTCGGCCGGGCGCTCCAGCCCCTCGAAGAACGGCCGCATCTCGGCCTGCCAGCGCGCGTTGACGTCGGTGGCGGCCATGCCGGCGAGGGATGCGGCGAGGTCGGCGGTGCGGAAGGTGCCGATGCAGGTGCCGTCGTCGGCGACGAAGATCCGGTAGTCGTGCCAGCCGGTCGCCGCGAGCGCGCGGAGCATCTCGGGCCAGACGGCGGCGTGGCGCTCGCGGTACTCGGCGACGAGCTCGGGCCGGACGCGGAGGCGGAAGCACATGGGATGCAGCGGCGCTGGGTGCAGCGGCGCTGGGTGCAGCTGCTGCCCGGTCGTCCCGCCCATGCGCTCGCGTCCTCCTCGACGTCGTCGCGGCCTCCGGCATCGGAGGTCCTGCGCGGCCAGCATGCCGCCTCCGACTTTCGAACGCAAGCGATTAGGTTGCGATTTGGTATCGGAGTGTTGCGATCGGAGTTTCGTATGCGTACTGTCGCCGTCAACAGGGACGAAGGGGTCACCGTGGTCGATCGGGATGCGCACATCCTCGACGTGCTCGGCGCAGCAGGCGCCGTCGCCGTCGCCGACCTGGCGCGCGACCTCGGCGTCTCGGAGGTGACGATCCGCAAGGACCTCGACGGCCTCGAGCGCCAGCAGCTCCTGCGCCGCACCCGCGGCGGCGCCCTGCCGCCCGAGCGGCGCGACGAGGGCGCCTTCGCCGACCGCATGCGCGCCGCGTCCGACGCCAAGCGGGCCATCGCCCGCCGCGCGGCCGAGCTCGTCGACGACGGCGACGTCATCGCCCTCGACACCTCGTCGACCTCCCACTTCCTCGCGCTCGAGCTCGTCGCGCGCCAGGGCCTCGTCGTCATCACGCAGTCGCTGCCGACCGCCACGATGCTCGCCGAGCGCTCGAGCGCCCGCATCGTCATGCCCGGCGGCACGCTGCGGCGCGAGAGCTCGGGCCTCGTCGGCTCCATCGGCGACGCGCTCGCCGGCCGCGGCCGGATCCGCACGAGCTTCGTCGGCGTCGTCGGGCTCTCGCCCGAGCGCGGCCTGCTCGAGCTCGCCTCCGACGAGGCCGTCGCCAAGCAGGCCCTCGTCGCCTCGAGCGACCGGGTGCACGCGCTCTTCGACTCGAGCAAGGTCACCGGCTTCGCGCTCCACACGTTCGCGACCGCCGAGCAGGTGACGAGCCTCATCACGGATGAGGACGCGGACGACGACTTCGTCGCGCAGTGGGAGGCCGTCGGCGTCGCCGTCGACCGCGTGCCCCTGCTCGACGCGCAGACGACCGGCACGGCGCCGGTCCGGCCTCGGGCGGGGACCGCCTCCCGACGCCACACCCAGAAGGAGCATCGATGAAGATCTCACGCAGGATCGCGGGTGCACTGGCGCTCTCGGCGGCCGCCGCCGTCGTGCTGGCCGGCTGCACGTCGCGCAACGACCCCGGCCAGTCGGCCGCCCCCGGCGCCAGCGAGGGCGGCGGCACGGCCGAGGACCTCACCATCGCGTTCGTCCCGAAGCTGCAGGGCATCCCGTACTTCGAGGCGATGAACACCGGCGGCCAGCAGGCTGCCGAGGAGCTCGGCTTCGAGTGGCTCTACCAGGGCCCCACGACCGCCGACGCCGCCGCGCAGGCCGACATCGTCCGCTCGTTCATCCAGCAGGGCGTCGACGTGCTCTTCGTCGCCCCGAACGACCCGAACTCGATGGCGCCGCTGCTCGAGGAGGCCCAGGCCGCCGGCATCCACGTCGCCACGACCGACACCGACGCGCCGGACTCCGTGCGCGAGGTGTTCGTGAACCAGGCGTCGACGGAGGGCATCGGCGAGGCTCTGACCGACGCGCTGCTCGAGGCCATGGGCGGCTCGGGCCAGTACGCGATCGTCTCCTGCGGCGAGACCGCGGCGAACCTCAACGCGTGGATCGAGGTGCAGGAGGCGTACACGGCGTCCGAGTACCCCGACGCCGAGATCGTCGACATCGTCTACGCCGGCGAGGACCAGGCCATGGCCACGCAGATGGCGACCGACCTCATGAGCTCGAACCCCGACCTCACGGGCCTCGTGGGCGAGTGCACCTCGTCGGCGCCGGGCGTCGCGCAGGCCGTCGAGGACGCCGGCCGCACCGGCGAGGTCTTCACGGTGGGCCTCGGCACGCCGCAGTCGATGCTCCCGTACCTCGAGTCCGGTTCGTCGAGCGGCTCGATCCTGTGGGACGTCGAGGCGCTCGGCTACCTCACCGGCTGGGCCGGCGTGCAGCTCGCCAGCGACGGCGACCTGGGCGACACCAGCACCATCGGCCTCGAGGGCGCCTCGGGCGCCACGTACGACGAGGCGACGGGCGAGCTGCTGCTCGGCCCGCCGACCATCTTCACGGCCGAGAACGCGGGCGACTACGACTACTGACGCCCGACGGTCACGTCCCTCGTGACCTGCCCGGGGCGCGGCGAGCGCCGCGCCCCGGGCACCCCACCCGCATCCGGATCCACCCGATCCACGACCACCGCATCCGCGACGCGACCCGCGACCTCGGACCATCGGCGACGGCGCCGAGGAGGAGCAGCATGACCGACACCGCGCATCGACCGGCAGCCGCCGGCCCGCCCAGGCTCGAGATGCAGGGCATCGCGAAGCGCTACGGCGGCGTCCGCGCCATCCGCCACGCCGACATCACGGTGCGGCCCGGCACCGTCCACGCCCTCGTGGGCGAGAACGGCGCCGGCAAGTCGACGCTCATCAAGATCCTCTCGGGCGCCGAGCAGGCCGACGAGGGCACGATCGCCATCGACGGCAGCCCCGTCTCGATCGGCGCGACGACCGACGCGATCGCGCTCGGCGTGCAGACCGTCTACCAGGAGCCGCAGCTCTTCCCGGAGCTGACGGTCGCCGAGAACTTCTTCGTCGGCCGCGAGATCACCCGCGGCCCCGCCATCGACTGGCGCGCGCAGGCGCCGCGCATGCTCGAGCTGCTCGACACCGTCGGCCTCGACCGCGGCCTGGCCTCGCAGCCCCTCGGCTCGCTCTCCATCGCCAAGCAGCAGCAGGTCTCCATCGCCAAGGCGCTCCTCGAGCAGGCGAGCATCCTCATCCTCGACGAGCCGAGCGCCATCCTCACCGACGCCGAGATCGAGGTGCTCTTCGGCGTCGTGCGCCGCCTCGCCGCCGACGGCGTCTCGATCATCTACATCAGCCACCGCCTCGACGAGCTCTTCCGCATCGCCGACGAGGTGACGATCATGCGCGACGGCGAGACCGTCTCGTCGCAGCCGATCGGCGAGCTCACGGTGCGCGAGATCGCCGAGCGCATGGTCGGCGGCGCCATCTCCGAGGGCCACCACGAGGACCGCGAGCACGGCGAGCCCGTGCTCGAGCTCGAGTCGCTCTCGCTCGACGGCGCCTTCGAGGACGTCACGCTCACGCTGCGCGCGGGCGAGGTCGTGGGCCTGTACGGGCTCGTCGGCTCCGGCGCCGCCGAGGTGGGGGAGGTCGTCTACGGCATGCGCCGCGCCACCTCCGGCCGGCTCCGCGCCGTCGGCGACGACCGCCACCCGGCCTCGCCCTCGGCGGCGAAGCGCCGCGGCATCCGCATGGTGCCCGCCAACCGCGCCTCGCAGGGCTCGTTCTCGTTCCAGCCCATCGCGTTCAACATCACCGTCGGCTCGCTCGGGCTGCTCGGCAAGGCGCCCGGATGGGTCTCGCCCCGCGCCGAGCGCCGCATCAGCGACGACCTCATCCGCCGCCTCGCCGTGAAGACCCCCTCGGGCCGCCAGCCGATCGGCGCGATGTCAGGCGGCAACGCGCAGAAGGTCGTGCTCGCCCGGCAGATCGTCGAGCAGCCGAAGCTGCTCGTGCTCGCCGAGCCCACGCAGGGCGTCGACGTCGGCGCCAAGGAGGAGATCCACCGGATCGTCGCCGACCTCGCCGAGCGCGGCACCGCCGTGCTCGTCATCACCACCGACCTCGCCGAGGTGCAGCGCATCGCCGACCGCATCCTCGTCTTCCGCGCCGGCCGCGTCGCCCGCGAGCTGCCGCCCACCGCGAGCCAGGCGTCGCTGCTCGCCGCCGCGGCGGGCGCGATCGACGACGAGCCGACGCCCATGCCCGGCACCACCGAGGAGGCAGCATGACCGCCACCGCACCGGCGCCCGCGCCGGCATCCGCGTCCGGCCAGGTGAGCCTGCGCCGCATCCTCCCGCCCGTCGTCACCGGACAGGAGCTCGTGCTCCTCGGCGTGCTCGTCGTGCTGTGGGTGCTGCTCGGCATCTTCACGCCCGCGTTCCTCACGCCCGGCTCCATCGGGCCGCTGCTCGTGCAGGTCGCGCCGATCGCGCTCATCGGCGTCGGCATGACGTTCGTCATCATCACCGCCGGCATCGACGTCTCGGTCGCCGCGACGATCATGGTCTCGGCCGTCGTCACGGCCCGGGTGCTCGTCGCCGCCGACGTGCCGGCGGTGCTCGCCGTGCTGCTCGCGATCGCGATCGGCGCCCTGCTCGGCACCGTGAACGGCGTGCTCATCGCGTACGGCCGCGTGCACCCGATCATCATCACGTTCGGCACGGCCAACCTCTTCCAGTGGCTCGGCCTGCGGGTCTTCGACTCGTCGACCGTCAACGGCATCCCCGGCACGCTCGACTTCTTCGGCCGCGGCGCCGCGGGCTCCACGCTCGGCGTGCCGCACTCGTTCGCGATCGCCGTCGTCGCGGTCGCGGTCGCCTGGTGGTTCCTGCGCTACGCGAAGGCCGGGCGCAACCTCTACGCGATCGGCGGCAACCAGAACGCCGCGCGCCTCGCGGGCATCAAGGTGCAGCCGCGGCTCGTGTGGGTCTACGGCATCACGGGCGCCCTCGCCGGCCTCGCCGCCTGCATGATCATCGCCACCGGCACCTCGAGCCTCGACCAGTCGGTCGGCTCGGGCAAGGAGCTGCAGGTGATCGCGGCCGTCGTCATCGGCGGCACCTCCATCCTCGGCGGCCGCGGCAGCGTCGTCGGCACCATGCTCGGGGCGCTGCTCGTGCAGACGGTCGTCTCGGGCGTCACGCAGCTCGGCTGGCCCACCCAGCTCGGCTTCCTGTTCGTCGGCATCTGCATCCTCATCGCCGTCGGCACCGATCTCATCCGCGAGCGAGCGAGGAGGCGCGCATGACCGCCGTCGACACCGCCACCCAGGGCGGCCGGCACGGGCGCGACCCCGAGCCCCGCCCCTCCGCCCTCGACCGCGCCCGCGTGTGGGTCGCCAGCGGCGGCCTCAAGGAGCGCGCGACGCTGCTGCTCGGCCTCATCGTCGTGCTGCTCGTCGTCATGTCGATCCTCGACGGCGTGGGCCTCACGAGCGGCCGCTTCAACAGCGACTACCTCGCCTCGACGCTCATCGCCTACGTGCCGCTCGCGCTGCTCGCGCTCGCCGAGCTGTTCGTCATCACCTCCGGCCGCGGCGGCATCGACCTCTCGGTCGGCTCGATGGTCTCGCTCACGGGCGTCGTCTTCGCGATGCTGTACCAGCAGGCGATGCTGCCGCTCGCGGCCGCGATCGTGCTCGCGGTGCTGTTCGGCGCGCTGCTCGGCGCCGTGAACGGCTTCCTCACCGCCTACCTCGGCTACCCCGCGCTCATCACGACGCTCGCGACGTTCTACGCCTACCGCTCCATCGCGCTCGTCGTGAGCGAGCAGCGGCCCATCTCGGGCCCCGAGATCTCGTCGTTCTACAGCGCGGCGAAGGCCGTCGAGCTGCCCGTCATCGGCGCCTCGCTGCCGCTCGTGCCGCTCGGCGTCTTCACGTTCCTGCTGCCCGTCGCGATCGTCGCCTGGTTCGTGCTCAACCGCACCACCTACGGCCGCAAGCTCTACGCCATCGGCACGAACGACACCGCCGCGCAGTGGGCGGGCATCGACACGCGCCGCACGCGCATGATGGCGTACGTCACCGCGGGCGCCATCTCGGGCCTCGTCGGCGTCTACACGGTCGCGCAGTTCGCCTCCGCCCGGCCCGATGCGGGCACGAGCGGCAGCGGCATGGCGCTGCCGGCCATCACGATCGCCGTGCTCGGCGGCGTCGCCATCACCGGCGGCATCGGCCGGCTCTCGGGCATCCTGCTCGCCGCGCTGCTCATCGTCTGGCTCAACGCCTCGATCCTGCTCGTCGTGCCCGGCAACGAGGGCGCCCAGGCGCAGCTGCTCGCGCTCGGCGTGGTGCTGCTCGGCGCCTCGCTGCTCTCGAACGCGTCCATCCGGCGGCGATCGACGGGGCTCACGAAGCCCGTCGGGGTGCCGGGCACGGCCGCGGGGACCTCGCGGTGATCGCCGACGAGCTGCTCGCCCTCGCCCACGCGGTGGGCGAGCCGCGGCGCGAGCTCGTCATCCTCGCCGAGGGCAACGTCTCGGCCCGCCTGGACGACGAGCGTATGCTCGTGAAGGCGACCGGCTCGTCGATGGTGGCCGCGACGCGCGACGACCTCGTCGAGTGCCGCTTCGCGCCCATCCTCGAGCTGCTCGACGACCCGCGCGCGTTCGAGGGCGGCGAGGGGGATGCGCGCGTCGCCGAGGCGCTGCTCGCCTCCCGCGTCGACCAGGCGGCGAAGCGGCCGAGCGTCGAGGCGCTGCTGCACGCGGTGGTGCTCACCTCGGGCGCGGCCGCCGCGTGCCACACGCACCCCGTGTCGGCCAACGGCATCCTCTGCTCCGACCGCGCGCCGCTGCTCACGGCCGGCGCGCTCTTCCCCGACCAGATCGTCGTGCTCGGCACCCGCACGCTGCTCGTGCCCTACGTCGACCCGGGCCTCGGCCTCGGCCGCCTCATGCGGCACGAGCTGCGCGTCTTCGCCGACCGGCACGGCGCGCTGCCGAAGCTCGTCTGGCTGCAGAACCACGGCATGTTCGCCATCGGCGCCGACCCGGCCGAGTGCCTGCGCATCACCGAGATGGCCGACAAGGTCGCCCGCATCCTCGCCGGCGCGCTCGCCGCGGGCGCGCCCACGTTCCTGCCCGACTCGGTCGTCGACCGCATCGACGGGCGCGAGGACGAGGACGTGCGCCGCGCGGCCCTCGCCGCGCGCTGACCGGCGCCCGTCCTCCACCGCCTCCCGACCACCGTCCCGACCCACCGCCTCCGAACCACCCTGAGCGAAGGAGCTCCCCATGCAGATCGGCGTCCACGGCCTCGTCTTCACCGGCACGTTCGACGAGGCGGGCATCCGCACCGCCATCGAGGGCACGCAGCGGGCGGGCTTCGACCTGCTCGAGCTGCCGCTCATGGACCCGTACGCGATCGACGGCGCGCTCGTCGGCCGCATCCTCGGCGACCACGGCGTCGCCATGACCTCGTCGCTCGGGCTCGACGCCGCGCACGACCTCTCGAGCGAGGACGCGGCGGTGAGCCGGAAGGGCGAGGCCCTGCTCGAGCGCGCGATCGACGTGGTGGCCGAGGCGGGCGGCGCGCACCTGTGCGGCGTCATCTACTCGGCGATGCAGAAGTACACGGCGCCCGCGACGCCCGCGGGCCGGGCGGCCTCGGCCGCGGCGCTCGCACGGCTCGGCGAGCGCGCGCAGCAGGCGGGCATCACGCTGTCGCTCGAGGTGGTGAACCGGTACGAGACGAACGTGATGAACACGGCTCGCGGCGGGCTGCGGTTCCTCGAGGAGATCGGCCACGGCAACGTGCACCTGCACCTCGACACGTACCACATGAACATCGAGGAGTCGGGGATGCTCGAGCCCGTCCTCGACGCCGGCGAGCGCCTCAAGTACGTGCACATCGGCGAGAGCCACCGCGGCTACCTCGGCACCGGATCGGTCGACTTCGGATCGTTCTTCCGCGGCCTCTCGCGGCTCGGCTACGACGGGCCGGTGGTCTTCGAGTCGTTCTCGAGCGCCGTCGTCTCCGAGTCGCTGTCGAACACGCTCGGCATCTGGCGCAACCTGTGGGACGACTCCGACGACCTCGCCGCGCACGCCAACCGCTTCATCCGCGACCAGCTGCGCGCGGTGGAGACGATCGCCCTCCACTAGGCCGCGCCCGAGCCCTTCCCGGCCCGCCCCGGTCGACCCCGACCGGTCGCTCCCGCGCGGATCGTGCGTCGAGCGGTCGCGTGCGGCGGCTCCGAGCCCCCGGGCCGCCGCACGTGACCGCTCAGCGGCGCGTGGCGGCCGCGGCGTGCGACAGCCGGGCTACAGCGGCAGCGCGTCGGGCAGCGGCTCGCCGCCCAGCACGTGCTGCTCGCAGAAGCCGAGCACCGCGCGGTTCCACGTCACCGCGTTCGACGGCCGCAGCACCCAGTGGTTCTCGTCGGTGAGCTGCAGGAAGCGGTGCGGCATCGACGCAGGGCTCCCCTGCCAGCCCGAGACGAGGTCCCACCACAGCCGCAGCGCCTCGCTGACGGGCACCCGGTAGTCGCGGTTGCCGTGCGTGACGAGCATCGGCGTGGTGATGGCGGATGCGTGGTGGTGCGGCGAGTAGGCGCGGAACCACTCGGGCAGCTGGTCCGGCAGCCCGTGCACGCGCACCTTGTGGGATGCCGCATCCGTCGTCGTGTGCTGCTGGTCGAGCGCCCACAGCCCCGCGTGCGTCACGATCGCGCCGAAGCGGTCGCTGTGCCCGGCGATCCAGTTGGTCATGTAGCCGCCGAACGAGGCGCCGAGCAGGGCCGTGCGGTCGCCGTCGAGGGTGCGGCGCTCGAGCACGCGGTCGAGCAGCGCCTCGCACTCGCGCCAGACGACGTCGGCGAGGCGCGGCCAGCCGCGGTTGAGCCCCTCGTGGCCGTAGCCGGTCGACATGGCCGGGTCGGGCAGCAGCACCGCCCAGCCGCGCGCGACCGCGAGCCACGGGTTCCAGCGCCAGCTCCACGCGTTGTACGAGCCGTGCGGGCCGCCGTGGATCCAGAGCATGACGGGGGCGGGGGATGCGGTGCTCGCGCCCTTCGGGGTGCAGAGCCAGCCGCCGACGGCCGTGCCGTCGACCTCCGTCTCGACCCACTCGAGGCGGCCGGGGAGCGCACCGACGCGGCCGGGCGCGGGGATGGTCGTCGCCTCGACCGCGCCGCGGCCGCGCAGCGGGATGCGCACGGGGGCGGGCGGCGTCGCCATGTCGGTGCGGAGCGCGAACAGCGCGGAGCCGTCGGCCGCGGGGGCGAGGGAGCCGTGGGGCGCGTCGTCGACCAGCGTGCGCACCGCGCCGGTCGCGGTGTCGACGAGCAGGACGGCGCCGCGCGAGTGCAGGTCGCCCGAGACGACGAGCCGCGCGTCGTCGACCCACGCGTAGGCGCCGACGGTGAGGTCGCCGACCTCGACCGACACGGGCTCGCCGCCGCCGAGCGAGTGGATCTCGAGGAACGAGTACGCCGTGTCCGTCGGCGTCGAGGCGGTCACCCGCCGCACGGCGACGCGCGTCCCGTCGGGCGAGAGCCGCGGCCCCGACCAGCCCTGCGCGGCGGTCGCGCGCAGCAGCACGCGCCGCCGACGGGGCTGCACGTCGACGACGGCGATCGAGGTGCGGGTCTCGCCGCCCGCGACCCGCGTCGTCCAGGTGGTGACGGCCCGGCGGCCGTCGCGCGAGAGGTCGGCGGAGGCGTCGAGCAGGCTCGTCGTGTCGGCGCCCGGCGTGAGCTCGCGCATCCCGCCGTCCGGGTCGACGTGCACGAGGCGCGTGCTCGTCTCGCCGACCTCGTGGTCCCAGTGGCGGATGGGCATGCCGGTGTGCCAGATGGCGGTGCGCTTGGCGGCCTTCCGCGCCTGCCGGGCCTCGGCGTCGTCCTCGAGCGAGCCGCCCGCGAGCACCTCGGTGGTGGCGAGCATCGAGCCGTCGTCGGCGACGCCGACCAGCGTCAGCCCGCCCGGCGCGGATGCGACGACGTGCGCCTCGCCGCGCTCCGGCAGCCGCCAGATCGCGGGCACGTCCTCGTCGGCGCTGCCTGTCGGATCGGGCCGGGCCGAGGTGAACAGCAGCGAGCCGTCGGCGGCGAAGCGGGGCGCGCTCTCGCCCTTCGCCGACCACGTGAGGCGGCGCGCCTCCCGCTCGCCCGACGGGTCGAGCTCCCAGAGCGACGAGACCATGCGCGAGCCGTGCTCGTCGGCCTGCTGGATGGCGGCGACGAGCCGGCCGTCCGGCCCCGCGGCCAGCGAGGCGAGGCGCGGGATGCGCAGCAGGCCCTCGATGTCGGTGAAGTCGTCGAACGGGGTCTCGGGCGTCGTCGCCGGTGTCGTCCTTGGCATGGATCGACGCTATCGGCACCGATCCGGGAGTCCGGATGGGTGCGGCCGGCGCCGTCAGGCGGTGAAGACCGCGTGCGCCTGGGGCACGCGCTCGCGCCCGCGGAGCTCGGTGAGCTCGAGCACGACCGCGATGCCCGCGACCTCGCCGCCGAGCTGCTCGACGAGCGAGACCGCCGCGGCGAGCGTGCCGCCGGTGGCGAGCACGTCGTCGACCACGAGCACGCGCCGGCCGGTCAGGTCGCCCGCCGCCTCGATGGTGGCGACGCCGTACTCGAGCGCGAAGTCGACCGAGGCGGTCGGGTTCGGCGTCTTGCCTGCCTTCCGGATGGGCAGCAGGCCCGTGCTGGTGGCGGCGGCGAGCGCGCCGGCGAGCAGGAAGCCGCGCGCCTCGACGCCGGCGACGAGGTCGTAGCGGCCCTCGAAGGGCGCGGCGAGCGCGGCGGTCACGGTCGCGAGCGACCCGGCGTCGGCGAGCACGGGCCCGATGTCGCGGAACAGCACGCCCGGCGTCGGGAAGTCGGGCGTGAGCGCGATGCGCGACTCGGCGCGCGCGAGGTCGTCGGGGCTGGGGGTCGGCACCCGTCGACCCTAGTCCCGGCCCGCATCCGGCGCCGTCTCGCGCTCACCGCACGACGGCCGCGACGGCGCTCACCTCCACGAGCGCGCCGGGCACGCCGAGCGCCGAGACGATCGCGGCCGTGACGAGCGGTGGCTCGCCGTCGGTCGCGAGCTTCGCGGCGACGGCGCCGTAGGCGGCCCGGAGGTCGGCGCCCTCGGCGAGGAGCACCGTCCAGTGCACGACGTCGGCGAGGGTCGCTCCGGCGGCGGCGAGCGCGGCGGCCGCGTTGTCGACGGCGCGCGCCGACTGCTCGCCGGCGTCGTCCGAGACGATGGCGCCGGTCTCGTCGACGCCGTCCTGGCCGCCGACGTAGATGGTGGTGGCGCCCGGGGGCACGACGGCCACGTGCGAGAAGGCGGGCGAGCGGACGAGCCCCTCGGGGCGCAGGCGGGTGATCGCATCCATGGCCCGAGCATCCTCCGCACCGCCCACGCCCGCGACCCCGCATCCATGCTCCATCCCCGCCTCCGCTGCCCGTGCCCGCCGCCTCGCACGCCCTCCGGTCAGCGAGCTTCCCCAGATCCCGCCTTTCGGCCAGGAAGTACGGATTCGGGGAAGTTCGATGAGCATGGACGGGCCCGAGGTGCGGGGCGCCGGGAGGGCCGAACGGGCGGCTCGGCGCCGTCACAGGCCCGAAACAGGCGTCCGGCTAGGCTCGCCGCATGGGCGACCTCTTCGACGACTACGACAAGCCCTTCGCGAACCCGCGCAAGCGCACCGGCGTCGCGTGGGACGAGATGTTCGCCGAGACCGGCGTCGCCCGGAAGCCCTACGAGCGCATCCACGACGCCCTCTCGGAGCTCACGAAGGACGACCTCCGCGCCCGCGCCGACGCGCTCGCCACCTCGTACCTCGCGCAGGGCGTCACCTTCGACTTCGCGGGCGAGGAGCGGCCCTTCCCGCTCGACGCCGTGCCCCGCATCATCACCGCCGAGGACTGGCGCCACGTCGAGTCGGGCGTCCAGCAGCGGGTGCGCGCGCTGGAGGCGTTCCTCGCCGACATGTACGGCCCGCAGCGCGCCGTCGAGGACGGCATCATCCCGGCGAAGCTCATCTCGTCGTCCACCCACTTCCATCGCCAGGCCGCGGGCGTCGTCGGGGCCAACGGCGTGCGCATCCACGTCTCGGGCATCGACCTCATCCGCGACCAGGAGGGGGAGTGGCGGGTGCTCGAGGACAACGTGCGCGTGCCCTCGGGCGTCTCGTACGTGATCTCGAACCGCCGCGTCATCGCCCAGACGCTGCCCGAGATGTTCGCCTCGATGCGGGTGCGCCCCGTCGGCGACTACTGCGACAAGCTGCTCCACGCCCTCCGCGCGGCCGCGCCCGCCGGCGTCGACGACCCGCGCGTCGTCGTGCTCACGCCCGGCGTCTACAACTCCGCCTACTTCGAGCACACGCTGCTCGCGCGCCTCATGGGCGTCGAGCTCGTCGAGGGCCGCGACCTCTTCACCTCCGGCGGCCGCGTCTACATGCGCACCACCGAGGGCCCCGCGCGCGTCGACGTCATCTACCGCCGCGTCGACGACGACTACCTCGACCCGCTGCAGTTCCGCGCCGACTCGATGCTCGGCAGCCCCGGCCTCATGCTCGCGGCGCGCCTCGGCAACGTCACGATCGCGAACGCGGTCGGCAACGGCATCGCCGACGACAAGCTCGTCTACACGTACGTGCCCGACCTCATCCGCTACTACCTGTCGGAGGAGCCGATCCTCAAGAACGTCGACACCTGGCGGCTCGAGGAGCCCGGCCAGCTCGACGAGGTCATCGACCGCCTGCACGAGCTCGTCGTGAAGCCGGTCGACGGATCCGGCGGCAAGGGCCTCGTCGTGGGCCCGGATGCGACGCAGGAGGAGCTCGACGCGCTCAAGGAGCGGCTGCTCGCCGACCCGCGCGGCTGGATCGCGCAGCCGGTCGTGCAGCTCTCGACCATCCCGACGCTCGTCGAGGACGGCATGCGGCCCCGCCACGTCGACCTGCGGCCCTTCGCCGTGAACGACGGCAAGGAGGTGTGGGTGCTGCCGGGCGGCCTCACCCGCGTCGCGCTCCCGGAGGGCCAGCTCGTCGTGAACTCGTCGCAGGGCGGCGGCTCGAAGGACACCTGGGTGCTCGCCGACCCGCGCGAGCAGCTGCCGGTCATCGACCACGACGCCGAGTTCGGCGCGTCGGGCGAGCCGATGACCAGGCCGATGGCGATCATCTCGGGCCACGAGCACCCGCAGGACCAGTCGCCGCAGGACGCCCCGCGCGGGCAGTCCGAGCAGCAGCAGCAGACGGGAGGGACCCCGCGATGATGCTCTCCCGCATCGCCGAGAGCCTGTTCTGGATCGGCCGCTACATCGAGCGGGCCGACGGCACCGCCCGCATCCTCGACGTCTACCTGCAGCTCCTGCTCGAGGACGTCGCGGTCGACGAGGACACCGCCTGCCGCGCCCTGCTCGGCGTCATGGGCCACGACGCACCCCCGGAGCGCAGGCTCACCCGCGTCGACGTCGTCAACGCCCTCGCGACCGACCGCACGCAGCCCGCCTCGATCGCCTACTCGGTGAACGCCGCGCGCGAGAACGCCCGCCGCGCCCGCGAGATCATCTCGACCGAGCTGTGGGAGGTGCTCAACGGCACCTACGCCAACATGCCGCGGCGCGTGAACACCGAGCAGGTGCACGCCATGTTCGGCTGGGTGCGCGAGCGGTCGGCGCTCGCGACCGGCATCTCCGACTCCACCGCGAGCCGCGACGACGCGTGGAGCTTCTTCACGCTCGGCTGCTCCATCGAGCGCGCCGACATGGTCGCGCGCCTGCTCGCCACCCGCGCCCTCACCGAGGCGTCCGGCCCGTCGTGGACGACGATCCTCCGCTCCGTCGGCGCCTACGAGGCGTACCTGCGCACCTACCGCGGCGTGCCCTCGTCGACGAACGCGGCCGAGTTCCTGCTGCTCGACCGCCTCTTCCCGCGCTCGATCCTGTTCTCGGTGCTCTCGGCCGAGCAGTGCCTGCGCGACATCGAGCCGCGGCAGGAGCGCGTCGGCTACGTCGACTCGGCGCAGCGGATGCTCGGCCAGATCCGCGCGGAGCTCGAGTTCCGCCCCATCCAGGAGATCATCGAGGACCTCCCGGGCGTCATGGACAAGGTGCAGACCACCACGACCGCCGTCTCGAACGCGGTGCGCGAGCGCTACTTCCCCACCCACAACATGCCCGCCTGGACGAGGGAGGCATCGTGAGCCGCATCCGCATCCGCCACACCACCGGCTACCGCTACGAGCAGCCGGCCATGGCGTCGTACAACGAGTCGCGGATGCTGCCGTCGACCTCGGACGGCCAGTTCGTCATCTACTCGAACCTCGACATCCGCCCCAACACCTCGATCAACACGTACGAGGACTACTGGGGCACGAAGGTCGTCTCGTTCGACGTGCTGCAGCCGCACACCGAGCTGCAGCTGACCGCGACGAGCCTGGTGGAGGTGCGGCCGCGCCTCACCGGGGGGCACGACCTCACGTGGGAGCAGCTCGGCAAGGTGGCGCAGCGCGCGACGCAGCACGTGGAGCAGCTGGCGCAGACGCCGCGCACCCGCCCGACCGACGACCTCGTCGCGGCGGCGCGCGAGATCGCGGATGCGTCGTCGACGCCCGGCGCGGCCGCGTCGGCGATCGCGCGGATGGTGGGCGACGAGATGGAGTACATGTCGGGCGTCACGCACGTCCACACGCTCGCCTCGGAGTCGTGGGCGAGCCGCAAGGGCGTCTGCCAGGACATCGCGCACATCACGCTCGGCGCACTGCGCGCCGTCGGCATCCCCGCCCGCTACGTCTCGGGCTACCTGCACCCTCGGCCGAACGCGCAGATCGGCGAGACGATCCGCGGCGAGTCGCACGCGTGGGTGGAGTGGTTCACGGGCGAGTGGAACGCATGGGACCCGACGAACCTCATCGACATCGGCGAGCGGCACGTGAAGGTCGGCCTCGGCCGCGACTACAACGACGTGCCGCCGCTGCGCGGCGTGTACGCGGGCGCCGGCAAGAGCCAGCTCTTCGTCTCCGTGGAGATCACGAAGGAGAGTTGAGGCTCCGGCCGCCCGAGTCGAGACCACCCTGACGCGGCGGCCCCCTCCCGCTGGTCGAGGAGGCCGCGCCGCAGGCGCTGCCGTCTCGAGACCGCACGCGCGACAGGTGCCTTCCCGGACGACCGGTGCCCGGGCACCAGCACCCCTCATCCACGCCAGCACCCCTGGCGGGCCTCCCCGCTCCGGCCTACCGTGGACGCCATGTGCAGGAACATCACCGAGCTGCGCGGCCTGGAGCCGGCCGCGACCGACGACGAGGTGGAGGCGGCGGCCCGCCAGTACGTGCGCAAGGTCTCGGGCATCACGCATCCGTCCGAGCGCACCCGCGAGGCGTTCGAGCGCGCTGTCGCGGAGGTCGCGCACATCACCGAGCACCTGCTCGCCGACCTGCCCGACCGCCGTCAGCCGCCCAAGAAGCTGCCACCGCTGCGCCGCCCCGAGGTGCGGGCGCGCATCGCCGCGCGCGAGGCCGCCGCGAGCTGAGCCGCGCGCCGTCAGCCGGCCAGCAGCGCCGCGCGCACGTCGTCCATGAGTCGCATGATCGCGACGCTCTCGTCGAGCGGCATGGTCGGGCTCTCAGTCTCGCCGGCGGCGACGGCCCGCTCCACCTCGCGCGCCTGGAACTGCATCCCGCGCCCCTCGAGCTCCGGCTCGTAGCGCTCCGCGATCGCGTCGCGGTCGGCGACGCTGCGGCGCGTGAACGAGGTCCACGTGTAGAACGCAGGGTCGAGGTGGATGACGCCGTCGGTGCCGATGATGCTCGCGCGGTTCGAGCCGAGCGTCGTCATCGAGAAGGTGCTCGTCGAGGTGCGGCCGGGGCCGTGGTCCAGGATGACGGAGGCGCGGTGGTCGACGCCGGCGTGGTCGACGACCCCGCTCGCCTGGATGCGCGTCGCCGGCCCGAGCAGGTGGTGTGCGAGCGAGAGGTCGTAGACGCCGAGGTCGAGCAGCGCGCCGCCGCCGAGCGCGGCCTCGATGAGGCGGCTGCCGGGGGAGAGGTCGAGCACCTGCGAGTGGTCGGAGACGAGGCCCACGACCTCGCCGAGGTCGCCCGCCGCGATCCGCTCGCGCACGGCGACCATCGTCGGCAGGAACCGCGTCCACATCGCCTCCATCGCGAACACGCCGCGCGCCCGGGCGGCGTCGACGAGCGCCTGCGCGTCGTCGCCGGTCGTCGTGAAGGCCTTCTCGACGAGCACGTGCTTGCCGGCCTCGATCGCGAGGAGGGCGTGCTCGAGGTGGTGGGAGTGGGGCGTGGCGACGTAGACGACGTCGACGGCCGGATCCGCGACGAGCGCCTCGTAGCAGCCGTGCGCGGTGGGGATGCCGGTGCGGTCGGCGAAGGCTCGGGCCCGCTCCGCGTCGCGGCTGCCGACCGCGGCGAGCCGCCTGCCGTCGAGCGCGAGGTCGCGCGCGAAGGCGCCGGCGATGCCGCCGGCGCCGAGGATGCCCCAGCCGATCGAGTCGCTCATGCGGCGAGCCTACGCAGGCCGGCCCGCGAGCCGGCCGCGCGCGATCCTGGACCCCATCCTGCGTCGTGGATCCGATCGTTCGGGTCCCGGATGCAGGATTGGGTCCGGGATCGGGTCAGCCGCAGCCGGGCGCAGTGGGCGCGGCGGCGCAGTCGCCGGCCGTGAGCACCGTGTCGACCTCGAACACCTTCACCGGCACGGCCGGTGCCTCGACTGGCAGGCTGCCCGGCACCTGGAACCAGCCGCCGCCCGCGTCGACCTCGGCCGTGAAGGTGACGGTGAGGGATGCGGTGACGTCGTCGCGAGAGGAGTACGCGTGGCTCGTCGATGTCTCGGTCCACTGCTCGCCGGTGCCGCTCCACGCGGCGCCCGAGCCCTCGGTGGTCTGGGTCGTGCCGTCGCCGTAGTCGAACGCGTAGGTCGTCGGAGTCCAGCGGACCGTCACGGCAGACCCGAGGAGGTCGCCCTGCATCGTGTGCGACTCGGCGGTGGCGTAGAAGTTCGTCGGCGTGCCCACGACGCCCCACCCGTCGGGCTCGACCACGAGCTCGCCCACGATGGGGCGGAAGGCGGCGAGGTCCTCGATCGTGATGGGATCGACCGAGTCGGAAGGAAGCGAGCCGCGATTGTCGATGGCCGTCACCTGGCAACGCCCCGCCGCGATCTCGCTCACCGCGTCGGCCTCGCACGCCGCGAACCGAGCGTCGAGGAACGCGTCCCAACGCGCCTTCAGTTCTGCCGCGGACAGGTTCGAGACGTTGGCTGGAGCCGCTCCGTCGAAGGCATCGTTCGCGATCACGTTCAAGCGGTCGTCGTCGAAGAATGAGTCGCTCTCCCCAGAGCGGTTCGACCCGGAGGTGGCCAAGAGGGTTGCGGCCAAGATCAAAGTCACGATGCGGAGCAAGGATCACTCCCGTCTGAAGATTCATGACTGCGATCTGCGCTGACGAGCAGGCGCGAATCTTCGGACGCGAAGCTCACGACGCGACTGAGCTGGCCGGCTTGATCCGACGGCGTGATGTCCTCGCCAGAGGCGTTGATGAGCCGTTCTGAGGAGATGTCCACGCACACAGCGGCCTCGAGTGCTCCGGCCTGAAACCGGAAGTTCTGAGTCGAGCGCTCGCCTTCCACGCGCGCGCCGAGGGCAGCGGCCTGTTCAAAGGATTCGAACTGTTGCCGCGCCAATTCAGATGAGGCGACCGCTTCCAGTTGATCGAGCGACGCGCCTTCGGGTTCGGCCCCAGCGTCGGAGAGGGCCGCTTGGTATGCCTCCCAGGCAGCCCGAGCCTCCTCCTCACTCACCGTCGGCGCCGCCGACGTCGGCGGGGTCGTCTCGACCGGAGCCTCGGGCGTGCAGCCCGCGAGCATCGCGCCCGAGAGCGCGGCGAGGGCGAGCACGGTTCCGGTCCTGCGACGCATGCGGGCAGGCTAATCGACGCGGCTCCGGCGCCTCAGGCGCATTCCACAGGCCGCGGGCGCGGGAGAATGGGGGCCGCACCATGACCGACGCCCACGACCAGCATCCCGAGCCCCGACGCCACCGCGTCGGCGCCGTCCTCGGCGACGCCGGCCGCGAGCTCGTCCGCTTCCACCCGTCGGTAGGCGACTGGCGCGTCGCCACGCGCGCGGGCCTCGCGACGCTGCTCGTGCTCGGCGGGCTCGTGCTCGCCGGCCGCCTCGACCTCGGCCTCTACGCGAGCTTCGGCATCTTCGCCTCGCTGTACGGCGGGCGTCTGCCGACGCCGGGCCGCTGGCGCATCCAGGTGCGCCACGGGCTGCTGCTCACCGCGGTCATCGCTCTCGGCGCGGCCGTCGCGACGAGCGATGCGCGGGCATGGCTCGCGATCCCGGTCGTCGCGGCCGTCGCGGCGGTCGCATCCTGGCTCTCCGATCGCCAGGGGTGGTCGCCGCCGGGCGCGCTCTTCCCGGTCTTCGCCGCCGGCGCGAGCGCCACGATCCCGGTCGACTGGGCCGGCGTGGGCATCGCGGCGCTCGTCGCCGCCGGCGCCGCGACGCTCTCGATCCTGCTCGGCGCGCTCGAGCAGGCGCTGCTGCCCGTGCCGCACGCGCCGCGCACGCGGCCCCGCCCCGACGGCATCGGCCGCCATGCCATCCTCACCGCCGCGTCCGTGCTCGTCGCCGGCCTCATCGCGACGGGCGCGCAGATCGGCCACCCGTACTGGGCGATGCTCGCCGCCGTCGTGCCCTTCGCGGGCCGCGGCGCCGCCGTGCAGCTCGCGCGCGGCGCGCACCGGCTGCTCGGCACGTGCCTCGGCATCGCGCTCGCCGCGCTGCTCCTGCTGCTCGAGCTGCCGCCCATCGGCGTCGTGCTCGCGGTGGTGGTGCTGCAGGCGGCCGTCGAGCTCGTGGTGGTGCGCAACTACGGCCTCGCGCTCGTGGCGATCACGCCGCTCGCGCTCGTGCTCGTGCACGCATCCCGCCCCGAGCCCGTCGGCGAGCTGCTGCTCGAGCGGGTGCTCGAGACCGCGATCGGCGTGGGCGTGGCGCTCGCGGCCGTCGCGCTCGACCGCGCGATCCGCCGCCGCTGACGCCGGCGCATCCGGCCCCCATGGAACCCGTCCCGCGCTCCCGGGTCGCGCTGAGTGGCGACTTCGTGCGGTGACTGGCGACTCCGTGCGCTGAGTGGCGGCGTCGGGTCGCGATACGCCGCGACGGTCGACCGTTCCCCGCCACTCGAGGGCGAACGCCGCCACTCAGCTGCCGAACGCCGCCACTCGACCGCCACGGCGGTCGCCGCTGGGGGCGGGCTCCACACTCCTCCTCGCACCCAGACGCTTGACGCGGCCCGAACGACGTTCTACTGTCAACAGTTAGACACGGCGCACGACGCGCACCGCCTGCAAAGGAGCAGATCTTGAACCTGTACACGCTGCTGCGACGACGGAACGCGGAGTCCGGCCCGATCCGGGTGGGCGTCATCGGCGCCGGCAAGTTCGCCTCGATGTTCCTGACGCAGGCGTCGGTCACCCCCGAGCTGCACGTCGTCGGCGTCGCCGACATCGACGTCCCGAAGGCGAGGGCGGCGCTCGAGCGCACCGGCTGGGCGCCCGAGCGGTTCGCCGCGACGAGCCTCGACGAGGCGGCCCGCACGGGACTCACGGCCGTCGTCGACGACTCCATGTCGCTCATCCGCCACGGCTCGGTCGAGGTCGTCCTCGAGGTCACGGGCAACCCGATCGTCGGCACCGACCACGCTGTCGCCGCGATCGACAACGGCAAGCACGTCGTGATGGTCAACGTCGAGGCCGACTGCATGGTCGGCCCGCTGCTGCAGCGCCGCGCCGAGGCCGCGGGCGTCGTCTACTCGATGGCGTACGGCGACCAGCCGGCCCTCATCTCGGAGCTCGTCGACTGGTGCCGCACCGTCGGCTTCGACGTCGTCGCGGCGGGCAAGGGCACGAAGTACCTGCCGGAGTACCACTACTCCACGCCCGACACCGTGTGGGACCACTACGGCTTCACCGACGAGCAGCTCTCGAGCGGCGACTTCAACCCCAAGATGTTCAACTCGTTCCTCGACGGCACGAAGTCGGCGATCGAGATGGCCGCGGTCGCCAACGGCACGGGCCTGGAGCCGCAGCTCGACGGCCTCGCCTTCCCCGCCGCCGGCATCGGCGACCTCCCGCACGTGTTCCGCGAGCGCTCGGTGGGTGGCTCGCTCGACCGGCGCGGCACGGTCGAGATCGCATCGAGCCTGCACCGCGACGGCAGCGACGTGGAGCGGGACCTCCGCTGGGGCGTCTACGTCACGTTCGAGGCGAAGACCGACTACGCGGTGCAGTGCTTCGCGGAGTACGGGGTGAAGACCGACGAGACGGGCCGCTACGGCTCCCTCTTCCGGCCGTACCACATGATCGGCCTCGAGCTCGGGGTCTCGATCGCGAGCGCGGTGCTGCGCGGCGAGGCCACGGGCGCCCCGACGGGCTTCCGCGGCGACGTCGTCACCACCGCCAAGCGCGACCTGCGCGCGGGCGAGACGCTCGACGGCGAGGGCGGCTTCACCGTCTTCGGCAAGCTCCGCCCCGCCTCCTACTCGCTCGAGCAGGGCGTGCTGCCGCTCGGCCTCGCGCATGGCGCGAAGCTCATCCGCGACGTGCCGAAGGACCGCTCGGTGACCTGGGCGGACGTGGACGCCGACGAGACGCTGGCGGCCGTGCAGGTGCGCCGCGAGCTCGAGGCGGAGTTCCGCGCCGAGCACGGCATCACGATTCCGTAACCTCTGCGACCCCTGCCGGTTCGACTGTTGACAGTCGACTGCCGACCCTGATTCACTCGCGGAACGCGCGCCACGCAGGCGCATCGCAAAGGAGCGATTCCATGAAGAGAGCTGTCAGCCGGGTGCTCTCCGGCCTCGACCTCGTGCTGCAGTGGGTGTGCATCGCCCTGCTCGCGCTGGTCATCGCGGGCGTCGTGTGGCAGGTGCTCGCGCGCTACGTCACGCGCGACTCCACCGCGTGGACGGCCGAGCTCGCCTCGTACTCGTTCGTCTGGCTCGCCATGCTCGCGATCGCCCTCGGCGTGCGCCGCGGCCGGCACATGGTGCTCGACATCTGGGAGTACGTGCCCTACCGCAAGTGGCTCTCGCGCCTCATCGACACCGTCGCGTTCGCGGTCGTCGGCGGCACGCTCGTGCTGCTGCTCTGGTTCGGGATCGTCGGGCTGGACGCGTCCTGGAGCCGCACCGCGCCGGGCCTCGGCATCTCGACCGGCTGGGTCTCGCTCGCCGTGCCCGTCGGCGCCGCCATCGCGCTCGTCTTCGCGGTCGAGGCGTGGTGGCTCAACTTCCAGGCCGAGGAGGGCGAGGACCCGCTCAGCGCCCCCCTCATCCACCAGCCGAAGGACCTCATCATCGTGAAGGGAGAGGTGTGATGGGCCCCACCATCCTGTCCAGCTTCGGCGCAGCCATGCTGCTGCGCGTGCCCGTCGGCTTCGCGCTCGCGGCGGCATCGTTCATCGCCATCTGGTTCACGACCGACGCCCCGCTGTCGGTCGGCGCCCAGCGCCTCGTGGCCGGCATGACCCCGTTCCCGCTCCTCGCGATCCCGCTGTTCGTGCTCGCCGGCGCGATCATGAACGAGGGCGGCATGACGAAGCGGATGCTCGACCTGGCCGACTCGATCGTCGGCGGCATGCGGGCCGGCATCGCGCAGACCACCGTGCTCTCGTCGCTCTTCTTCGGCGGCATCTCGGGCTCGGCCGTCGCGTCGATCTCCAGCCTCGGCCGCATCCTCATCCCCGCGATGAAGGAGCGCAAGTACAAGCCGGCCTACGCGTCGGCGGTCATGGCGGCCGCGCCCGTCGTCGACCCGATCATGCCGCCGTCGATCACGATGATCGTCTACGGCGTCGTGAGCGGCACCTCGATCGGCGCGCTCTTCTTCGCCGGCATCGTGCCGGCGATCCTCTACGTCGCCATCCTGATGCTCGTCGTGCACTTCACCTCCAAGTGGCTCGGCTTCACCGACGAGGCCATCCAGGAGGCGCGGATGCTGAACCGCCCGATCGGCACCATCGCCAAGGAGGACCGCCCCGCGTTCCTGCCGTCGCTCTGGAAGGCGACGCCGGCGCTGCTGCTGCCGCTCGTCATCCTCGGCGGCATCCGCTTCGGCTGGTTCACCCCGACGGAGGCGGCCGCGGTCGCCGTGGTCTACGCGCTGCTCGTCGGCATCTTCGTCTACCGCGAGCTGAGCTGGAAGAAGTTCCTGTTCGGCATGGCCGACTCGGCGCTCATCGTGGGCCTCATCATGCTCGTGCTCGCCGCGGCGCAGATCTACTCGTGGGCGCTCACCCTCGGCCTCGTGCCGCAGACGGCCGCGGAGGCGATCTTCTCGATCACCGAGAACCCGGTGATCCTGCTGCTGCTCATCAACGCGGTGCTGCTCGTCGTGGGCATGTTCGTCGAGGCCAACGCCGCGCTCATCATCCTCACGCCGATCCTCTACCCGGTGGCGATCGAGGCCGGCATCGACCCCGTCCACCTCGGCATCATCATCGTCGTCAACCTGAGCATCGGCCTGCTCACGCCGCCCGTCGGCATCGGCCTCATGCTCGCCGCCGAGATCGGCAAGGTGTCGATGCTCCGGGCCGTCAAGGCGGTCCTGCCCTTCCTCATCGCGGGCCTCCTCTACCTGCTCCTCATCACGTTCGTGCCCGAGATCTCGCTCTGGCTGCCGAACCTGATGATGCAGCAGTGACCCCTCCCCACCCCACTCACCCCATCCATCCAGCAAGGAGCACCATGCACCAGCGCACCATCCTCCGCAGCGTCGCGGTCGGAGCCATCGCCCTCGTCGCCCTCACCGGCTGCCGCCCCAGCGACGCCGCCCCCGCCGACTCCGCCGATGGCGGCAGCGGCACCCTCAACCTCGTGCTCGGCCACGCCGGCAGCGACACGGACGCCCGCCAGGTCGCGGCGACCCGCTTCGCGGAGCTCGTCGAGGAGGCCTCGGACGGCGCGATCACCGTCGAGGTCCACCCCGCGTCGACGCTCGGCACGTGGGAGGAGATGATCGAGGGCCTGCAGCTCGGCTCGACCGACATCGTCATCGAGAGCCTCCTCTCGCTCGAGTCGTACACCGACCTCGCCGGCGTCGAGACGGCGCCGTTCCTCTACGAGGACTACGACCAGTTCGAGGCGGTCTGGAGCGGCGAGCTCGGCACCGAGATCATCGACGCCGTGAGCGAGGCCTCGGGCTACGAGCCCATCGGCAACATGTACCGCGGCCCGCGCGTGCTCACGACGAGCGACCCCGTGGAGTCGATCGACGACGTGCAGGGCCTCACGATCCGCACGCCCAGCGCGCCGACGATGCTCGCCACCTGGGAGGCGATCGGCGCCCGCGCCGAGGCGCTGCCGTTCAACGAGGTCTACTCGGCGCTCGAGTCGGGCGTCATCGACGGCCAGGAGAACCCGGTCGACGCCATCCTCTTCAACTCCATCTACGAGGTGAACCCGTACATCGCCGAGACGAACCACGTCTACGCGAACTACCACTTCATCCTGTGGGAGGAGGCGCTCGAGGGCCTCACCGAGGAGCAGCAGACCATCATCCGCGACGCCGCGAACCAGGTCGGCGAGGAGTACACCGAGACGACCATCGAGGAGTCGGAGGAGTACCGCGCCGAGCTGGAGGAGGGCGGCGCCACCTTCACCGAGATCTCCGACCGCCAGGCCTGGATCGACGCTACGCAGCCCGTGGTCGACGGCCTCCCCGACCAGGTGCAGACCTGGGTCGAGCAGATCCGCGCGATGTGATCCCGATCGCGTGAACCGGCGGGGCCCCGTGCTTCCGGGGCCTCGCCACCCCCTCCAATCCATCCCGCCGCACCGAGCACCCAGGCGGTGCGGCCGCCCCGTCGCGCCCGCGACCGGCACCGACCGACCCCACGAACCCAGGAAGAAGAAGGATCCATGAACCTCCACGAGCTGCTCCAGGAGCGCGAGGCGGCCGGTCGGCCCATCAGGGTCGGCCTGATCGGCTCGGGCCGCTTCGGCACCATGTACCTCTCGCAGGCGCGCAACATCCCCGGTGTGCGCGTCGCGGCGATCGCCGACATCAACACCGCCCGCGCCCGCGAGTCGCTCGCCCGCGTCGGCTGGCCCGAGGACGCGATCGTCGACTCGGTCGACGACCTCGCGGAGGGCCGCACCGCCGTCATCGCGGATGCGATGGACCTGTTCCGCACCGACATCGACGTGATCGTCGAGGCGACGGGCAATCCGATCGTCGGCATCACGCACGCGCTCGCCGCGATCGAGACCGGCAAGCACGTCATGATGGTGACCGTCGAGGCCGACGCCCTCGCCGGCCCTGCGCTCGCCAAGCGCGCCAAGGAGGCGGGCGTCGTCTACTCGATGGCGTTCGGCGACCAGCCGGCCCTCATCTGGGAGCTCATCGACTGGGCCCGCACCTCCGGCTTCGACGTCGTCTGCGCCGGCAAGGGCGCCAAGTACCTGCCCGGCTACCACCAGATGAACCCCGACAACGTCTGGGACCACTGGGAGTTCTCGGACGAGCTGAAGCAGTCGGGGCAGCTGAACCCCTACATGCACACCTCGTTCCGCGACGGCACGAAGGCCGCGATCGAGATGGCGGCCGTGGCGAACGCGGCGGGCCTCGTGCCCGGCGACGCCGGCCTCACCTTCACGCCCGGCAACCTCGAGGAGATCGCCACGGTCTGCCGGCCGGAGTCGGTCGGCGGCGTGCTGCCGCACGAGGGCACCGTCGACGTCATGTCGTCGTACACGCGCGAGGGCGACTGGATCCCCCACAACACGCAGGAGGGCGTCTTCGTCGTGGTGAAGGCCACGAACGAGTACGTCTCGAGCTGCTTCCAGGAGTACCCGTGGCACCCGGACCCCACGGGCCAGTACGCGGCGCTCTACCGCCCGTACCACTACGTGGGCCTCGAGCTGAACGTCTCGATCGCCAACGCGGTGCTGCGCGGCGTCGCGACCGGCACGGCCGTCGGCTTCACCGCCGACGTCGTCGCGACGGCGAAGACCGACCTGCAGGCGGGCGCGACGCTCGACGGCGAGGGCGGCTTCGCGGTCTACGGCAAGCTCGTCTCGGCCCGCACCTCCGTGGCCGAGGGCTACCTGCCGGTCGCGCTCGCGCACCACGTGCCGCTCAAGCGCGACATCGCCCAGGGCGAGAGCGTCCGGTGGGACGACGTCGAGGTCGACGACTCGCTCGCGCAGGCGATCGAGCTGCGCCGCGAGACCGAGGCGCTCGCCGCGGCTGCGGCTGCGGCCGCAGCTCGGTGAGCCAGGCCGCCAGCCAGGCCGATCGGCGGCCCGTCGCGCTGAGCCTCCTGGGGCTCGGCGCGATGGGCCTGCCGATGGCCCGTCGCCTCGCGGCCGCCGGCACGCTGACGGTGTGGAGCCGCTCGGCCGCCAAGCCCGAGGCGCTGCGGGCGGAGGTCGGGGTGCAGGTCGCCCCGACCCCCGCCGCCGCGGCGGGCGACGTCGTCGTCACCGTGCTGCCCGACCTCGCCGAGGTGCGCGAGGTGCTCGAGGGCGCGGACGGCCTGCTCGCCGGCTGGGCGGCGCGGCCTCCGGAGGCCGCGCGGCCGACGCTCGTCGTGTGCGGCACGGTGTCGCCCGTCGCGCTGCGGGCGCTCGCCGACGAGCTCGCGCCGACGGTCGACGTCGTCGACGCGCCGCTCTCGGGCGGCGTGCTGGGCGCCGCCGAGGGCCGTCTCTCGGTGATGGTGGGCGGCAGCGAGGCGCAGGCGGCGCTCCTCGCCGAGGTGCTCGCGCCGTGCGCGAGCCGCGTGACCCGGATGGGTCCCACGGGCGCGGGCGCGACGGCGAAGCTCTGCAACCAGCTCGTCGTGGCCGAGACGATCACGGCGCTCTCGGAGGCGTTCGCGCTCGCGCGGGCGAGCGGCATCGACCCCGACGCGCTCGCCGACGCGCTCGGCGCCGGCCTCGCCGCGAGCGAGGTGCTGCGGCAGAAGCGGCACCACTGGATCGACGAGTCGTTCCAGCCGGGCGGCACGATCGACTACCAGGTGAAGGACCTCCGCTACGCGCGGGAGGCGGCTGCCGCATCCGGTGCGAGGCTGCCGGCGGGCGAGGCGGCGCTCGCCCTGTTCGAGGCGGCGTCGGCCGCGGGCGACGGCGGGCTCGACCACACGGGCGTCTACCGCACGATCGCGGGCTGAGGGCGCGAGACGGAGCGAGCGGGGCCGGAGGGCGCCGCCCGCCCGCCGCGTCGTCTCGCGTCGTGCCGCAGCATCCGGCCGCCGGCGCGACTCAGGCGTTCGAGAGCCGCGCCTCGATGAGGTCGCGCGCCGTCGCGCTGTGCTCGCGCAGCACGGTGCGCGCTCGCTCGGCGTCGCCCGACGCGATGGCGTCGAAGATCGGCTCGTGGCGGCTGGCCGACATGTTGAGCACCGCGGTCTCGCGGCCTGCGGCCATGATGGCGGCGCGCGCGAGGCCCGAGACGCGGCGCCACGATGCGACGAGGACCTCGTTGCCGCTCGCGGCGCAGATCGCCTCGTGGAAGGCGAGGTCGGCGTCCACCTGCTCGGGGATCGGCCCGTGCTCGCTCGCCTCGAGGCGGTCGAGGGCGGCGCGGAGGGCCGGCAGCGCGCTCTCGAGGTCGGGGCGGGCGCAGATCACCTCGGCCGCGTGCGACTCGAGGGCGAAGCGCACGTCGAAGATGTCGCGCACCTCCTCGAGCGTCACGACCCGCACCGAGAGCCTGCCGCGGGAGTCCTTGCTGAGCAGCCCCTCCTCCTCGAGGGCGCGGAGCGCCTCGCGGAGCGTGCCGCGCGAGACGCCGAGGGATGCGCTCAGCTCGGTCTCGGCGAGGTGCGTGCCGGGCGGCAGCTCGCCGCCGGCGACGGCGGCGCGCAGGCGGTCGAGGATCAGCTCCCGGCGGGTCACCCGCTCGATGGATCCGAGCGCCTGGAACTGGGCATCGGGTGACATGTCGCTCACGCTACCGGAGGGAACCTCGGGTGTACAGCGTCGAACTGTTGACACTTGCCGTTCGTCGAGCGATGCGAAGAGGGGCCGCCCGTAGGCGGCCCCTCGCTCGTGCGCTCAGCCGACGACGACGCCCTTGCGCGCATCCCCGACCGGGATCGGGTCGAGGCGGATGACCTCCACCGGGGAGGCCAGCAGCCCCTCGAGCTCGGCGTTGAGGTCGGCGACGGGCGCGCCGGCGCCGTGCTCGTCGAGCAGGGCGGCCGAGTCCCAGTGCTCGATCATCCAGATGACGCCGTCGGCGGCCTCCTGGATCGAGTACAGGTTGCAGCCCGCCTCCTCGTGCACGCGCGGGATCGCGCGCTCGAGCGCCGCGAGCACCTGCTCGCGGGCGCCCTCGGCGGGGCGGAAGACGGCGATGACGACCAGCGGCGCGTCGGACATGGGGCTCCTCCTCGAGCGGGGTGCGGGCGGGCGCCCGCGGTGGTGCGGATGGGGTGCGACCTCCCGATGCTCTCAGGCGTCGGATGCACACGATGCCCCGGCGCTGTCGCGGGGCCGGGGCATCGGGTCTGGGGCGGTCCGGCCGGGGCCGGCCGGGCGCGATCAGTGCAGGTGGCTCGCGCCGTTGATGTCGATGTTCGTGCCCTGCAGGTAGGCGGCGTCCTCGCTCGAGAGGAACGAGAACACGGCGGCGATCTCCTCGGTCGAGGCGACGCGGCCGAGGGGGATGTCGGCGGCGAGCTTCGCCTCCGACTCGGCGGTCGCGCCGACCCGGATGTTCGTGTCGACGGCGCCCGGCGTGACCGAGTTGACCGTGACGCCCGACGAGGCGATCTCGCGCGCGAGGGCCTTCGTGAAGCCGAGGATGGCGGCCTTGGCGGCCGAGTAGGGCACCTTGCCGAAGACGCCGCCGCCGCGCTGCGCGGACACCGACGACATGTTGACGATGCGGCCCCAGCCGGCCTCGAGCATCGCGGGCAGGAACGCCTTGGTGACGAGGTAGGTGCCGGTGGCGTTGACGGCCATGACCTTGTTCCAGAGGGCGAGGTCGGTCTCGAGGAACGGCACGGGCGAGGTGATGCCGGCGATGTTCGCGAGGCCGCCGACGACGGGCAGGCGGCCCGCCTCGACCTCGGCCTGCACGGCGGCCTGCGCGGCGGCGACGGCGTCCTCGTCGGCGACGTTCGCGGCGAAGCCGAAGTGCGGCACGCCGTGGCGCTCGCCGATCTCGGCGGCGACCTGCGCGGCGCGCTCGCCGTCGAGGTCGAGGATGACGACGGCCCAGCCGTCGCGTGCGTAGCGGTCGGCGACGGTCATGCCGATGCCGCGCTCCGAGGTGGCGCCGGTGATGACGGCCGTCCGAATGGGCGCAGTGCGCTGGGTCATGGGGGTTCTCCTGGGTGTGAGGTGGGTCAGCGGGCTGCGGAGGCAGCGAGCTCGGGGGCGATGCGGGCCGCGGCGTCGCGGATCGCGTCGATGCGGGCGGCGCGGGCGTCGTCGGACATCCCGCTCGTGGCGTCGTCGACGTAGGCGCGCGAGGGCAGCTCGAGCGCGTAGCCGCCGGAGAAGCCGACGGCCTCGAGGGCGGCGATCGCGGCGGCGAAGTCGACGTCGCCGCCGCCGATGGGCCGGCTGAAGTCGCCGAGCACGGCGTCGCGCAGGTGCACGTGGGCGATGCGGTCGCCCCAGCTGCGGATGACGTCCTGCAGGTCGTCGCCGGCGGCGGTGACGTGGGCGACGTCGAGGATGGGCCGCACGGGGCTGCCGGTGAGCAGGCGGTGGAGCGCCTCGGCGCGGGCGCGGTTCCAGCCGAAGCGCAGGAAGTGGAGCGACTCGACCCACAGCGCCACGCCGTGGTCGGCGGCGGCGTGGCCGGCCTCCCGCAGCCAGTCGCCGACGAGGCCGAGGTCCTCGGCCTCGGTGCGAATGGGCTCGTGCGCGAGCGCGCCGCAGGGGAGCACGAGCGCCTCGGCGCCGACCGCGGCGGTGAGGCGCAGGAGGCGCTCGAGGTGCGCGCGGCGCGCGAACGCGTCGGCGGTCGGGTCGTTGAGGTCGCCGATGTCGCCGTTCACGCTGCGCACGCGCAGGCCGCTCGCGCGGACGTCGGCCGCGACGGCCTGGATGGCCGCCTCGTCGAGGTCGAACGGGACGTGGTCGCAGACGCCGGGGAGGGCGCCGAGGTCGATCTCGGTGAAGCCGAGCGAGGCGATGGCCTCCAGCGCGGGCGCGAGCTCGAGGTGCTGGAACGAGATCGTGGAGCATCCGAGACGCTCGGGGAGCTGCTGCACCATCGTCGGTTCCTTCCGCCGCCCTCGACCGTCGGAGGCGACGTCTCGGAGGCTAGCAAGGTCGACGGTTGACAGTCAACCAAGAACGTCGCAGAATGATCCCGCTGACGAAGGAGTCTCCCTTCGCCGGCATGGGATGCACAGCGGCGCGAAGCAGCGGCCGCCGGCAGAGAAGGGACACCCCATGAGCAACGTCGCTCTCGCGACCCGAGGGCCGGTCAACGGCACCCCGGAGGCGAAGAAGGTCGCGGTCGGATCCGGCGTCGGCGCCGTCATCGAGACCTACGACTTCATCGGCTACGGCACGGCCGCCGCGCTGTACTTCGGCACCGTCTTCTACCCGAGCGAGGATCCGCTGGTCGGCACCCTGCTCTCGTTCGCCACCCTCGGCGTCGGCTTCCTCGCCCGCCCCCTCGGCGGCGTCATCGGCGGCCACCTCGGCGACAAGGTGGGCCGCAAGCCCGTGCTCGTCGCCTCGCTCATCGCGATGGGCCTCGCGACCTTCGTCATCGGCCTCCTGCCGACCTACGCGCAGGTGGGCATCCTCGCCCCGATCCTGCTCGTCACCGTCCGCATCATCCAGGGCATCGCCTTCGGCGCGGAGTGGGGCGGCGCGATCCTCATGAGCTACGAGCACGCCCCGTGGCGGCGCAAGGGCGCCTTCACCGGCATCGTGCAGGCCGGCTTCCCCGTGGGCCTGCTGCTCGCCAACCTCACGTTCCTCGTCTCGGTGCACCTGCCCGGCGACTGGGCGTGGCGCGTGCCGTTCCTCGCGAGCATCGTGCTCGTCGTCGTCGGCCTCATCATCCGCGCCAAGGTGCCGGAGTCGCCCGTCTTCGAGGACGTCAAGGCCAAGGACGAGGTCATCAAGTCGCCCGTCGTCGAGGTCATCAAGAAGGACTGGCGCAACATCCTGCGCGGCATCGGCCTGCGCATCGCGGAGACCGCCGGCTACGCCGTCTCGGTCACGTACATGATCAGCTACATCAACACGAACGGCCTCGCGGAGCCCTCGCAGACCCTCACGGCCCTCTGCATCGGCGCGGGCGTCGGCGTCTTCGCCACCTGGGGCTGGGCGGCGCTCACCGACAAGGTCGGCCGCAAGCCGCTCTACGTCTGGGTCACCGCCTTCGCCGTGCTGTTCGCCATCCCGATGTTCCTGCTCGTGAACACCGGCTCGCTGCTGCTCATCATCGCCACGATCGTCATCGCCTACGCCGTCTGCCAGAACGCCCTCGCCGGCGCGCAGGGCGCCTGGTTCCCCGAGCTCTTCAACGCCAACACGCGATCCTCGGGCGCCTCGCTGGCCTACCAGTTCTCGGCGATCGTCTCGGGCTTCACGCCCTTCCTCACCACGCTGCTCTTCATCAGCTTCGGCTGGGTCGGCCCGGCGCTGCTCTTCGCCCTCTACGCGGCCATCGGCCTCGTGTCGGCGCTCCTCACCCGCGAGACGTGGGGGCCGGCCGAGCGCGCGCAGACCGAGATCGAGGCGGAGCGCCAGCTGGCCCGCGACGCCGAGCGCGTCTGAGGCATCCCGGCCAGGAGGCGGGCGCGGCACGACGCGCGCCCGCCTCCTCGCTTCGTCCCCCACCGACCGACGCCCCGTAGGATCGGGGCACCACGACCACGAGGAGCGCAGATGCTGCCGCCGCTTGCCGAGCTGGGCAGGCTGAGCCTGCGCGAGCAGGCGCTCGCCGCCCTCCGCCGCGCGATCTCGTCCGGCTCGATCCAGCCGGGCACCCGGATGGTCGAGGCCGACCTCTCGACGCAGCTCGGCATCAGCCGCGGCACGCTCCGCGAGGCCATGCGCCAGCTGCAGCAGGACGGCCTGCTCGAGGCGGATGCGCGGGGCCGCCTCAGCGTGCGGCAGATCGGGCACGCCGAGATCGTCGACATCTTCCTCGTGCGCGGCGCGCTCGAGGCGCTCGCGGTGCGCACCATCTGCGGCTTCGGCGACCGCGAGCCCGCGCTCGCGGCGGTGCGCACGGCGCTCGAGGGCATGTCGGCGCCCACGCAGGAGCAGATCGCCGAGCGCATCGAGGCCGACCTCGACTTCCATCGCACGCTCGTGCGCGCCTCCGGCAACGGCACGCTGCTGCACCAGTGGACGCAGCTCGAGGGCTCGATCCGCATGTCGATCATGTTCGCGGGCGCCGAGCGGGCGCTGCGCAACATGGACGTCGACCGCCACCGCGAGATCGTCGACGCCATCGAGGCCGGCGACGGCGACGAGGCGGCCCGGGTGCTGCGCGAGCACATGCACGAGGCGGCGACCACGCTCATCGGCTGAGGCCGCGGCCGCAGGCGCAGCGCCGCGGACGACGAGAGGGGCGGAGCGCATCGCGCGCTCCGCCCCTCCGTGCGTGGTGGCTCAGCCGAGCTCGGCGAGCACCGTCTGGACGATCCGGTCCTTCGAGATGCCGTAGCGCTCGTGGAGCGTCGGCAGGGCGCCGGCGTCGAGGAACTCGTCCGGCAGGCCGATCGGCACGATGCGCTTCGCGACGCCCTTCCGGGCCGCCGCCTCCGCCACCGCCGAGAACAGGCCGCCGACGACGGTGTGGTTCTCGAGCGTGACCGCGAGGCGCGGGGTGTCGAGCTCGCGCAGCACCGTCTCGCTGTCGAACGGCTTGATGGTGGGGGAGTGCACGACCGCCACGTCGACCTTGTGGGCCGCGAGGGCCTCCGCCGCCTGCAGCGCCCGCATCGTCATGAGGCCCGACGAGATGAGCACGACGTCGGCGCCGCCGCGCAGCACCTTCGCCTTGCCGAGCTCGAACGAGTAGTCGTACTCGTCGAGCACGAGCGGCACCTTGCCGCGGAGGAGCCGCAGGTAGGTGGGGCCCTCGTGGGCGGCGAGCTGCGGCACCGACTGCTCGATGTCGAGCGCGTCGCACGGGTCGACGATCGTGAGGTTCGGCATGCCGCGGAAGATCGCCATGTCCTCCGTCGCCTGGTGGCTCGGCCCGTAGCCGGTCGTGAGGCCCGGGAGGCCGCCGACGACGTTGACGTTGAGGTTCGGCTCGGCGATGTCGAGGCAGATGAAGTCGTACGCGCGGCGCGCGGCGAAGACCGAGTAGGTCGACGCGAACGGCACGAGGCCCGTCTCTGCCATGCCTGCGGAGGCGCCGAAGAGCAGCTGCTCGCTCATGCCCATCTGGAAGAAGCGCTCGGGGTGCTGCTTCGCGAAGATGTGCATGTCGGTGTACTTGCCGAGGTCGGCGGTGAGGCCGACGACGCGCTGGTCGGTCTCGGCGAGCGCCGCGAGGGCGGTGCCGAAGGGCGCCGTCTGCGTGCGCTGGTCGGCGTCGGCGATCGACGCGATCATCGCGCTCGTGCTGGCGCGCTTCGCGGGTGCTGCGGTGCTCATCGTGCGTCCTCCTTGCCTGCGGTGAGCTGGTCGCGGCAGATCTGCCACTCCTGCTCCTCGATGCGCATGAAGTGCGCCTTCTCGCGGTCCTCGAGCAGCGGCACGCCGCGGCCCACCTTCGTATCGCAGATGATCACCTGCGGCTGTCCGTCGGCCGCCCGGCCGGCCTCCAGCTCGTCGAACGCGTCCAGCAGGGCGCCCGCGTCGTTGCCGTCGACGCGGATGGCCTTCCAGCCGAACGCGCGCCACTTCTCCTCGACCGGCTCGATCCGCAGCACGTCGGCCGTGGGGCCGTCGGCCTGCAGCGCGTTCATGTCGACGAGCGCCGTCAGGTTGCCGAGCCGGTGGTGGGCGGCGCCCATGGCGGCCTCCCACGTCGAGCCCTCGTCGAGCTCGCCGTCCGACAGGAAGTTGATGACGCGCTGCTCGCCGCGGCCCTGCAGGCGCAGGCCCAGCGCCATGCCCACCGCGACCGTGAGGCCGTGGCCGAGCGAGCCTCCGGAGATCTCCATGCCGGGCGTGTACGAGGCCATGCCGGACATCGGCAGGCGCGAGTCGTCGCCGGCGTAGGTCAGCAGCTCCTCGACGGGCACGATGCCCGCCTCGGCGATCGCCGCGTAGAAGCCGATGGCGTAGTGGCCGGTCGAGAGCAGGAAGCGGTCGCGGTCGTCCCAGTGCGGGTCGGCGGCGTCGTAGCGCAGCTGGTCGGTGTACACGGCCGAGAGCATGTCGGCGGCGCCGAGCGCCTGGCCGACGTAGCCCTGGCCCTGCACCTCGCCCATGTCGAGCGCGTGGTGGCGCGCCCGGTAGGCGGCCTCCTCGACGGCGCGGATGCGCTCGTCGCGGCTGCGGCCGTCCTTGCCCGCCACGCGGGCGCCGGTCTGGGTGATCGTCATGCGTGGACCTCCTCTGCGATGGCGGCGCGCTCGTCGGTGCTCGCGCCGGTGACGCGCGGGGCGGTCTCCCGCGCGGTGATGGCCGTCAGCGTCGAGATGACGCCGAGCAGCATGAACAGCAGGGCCGGGCCCATCCAGCCCATCCACCCGTAGAGGGCGGTGGCGATGAAGGGCAGGAAGCCGGCGACGATCGCGGCGCCGTTGTAGCCGAGCGAGATGCCCGAGGTGCGGCGGTTGGCCGGGAACTGCTCCGAGAACCAGCTCGACTCGACGGCGAAGATCGGGTCGTGGCTCAGCAGCAGCGACAGCGAGATGGCCACGACGATCATGAGCAGCGAGCCCGTGTTGATCATGAGGAACATCGGGATGCCGAACAGGATCGTGAAGACCGAGCCGATGAGGAAGACCTTCTTGCGGCCGATCCGGTCGCTCCACGCGCCGTACAGCAGGTGCGAGGCGAGGCCGAGCGCCGAGCCGACGAGCGTGCCGATGAGCACGTCGCTCTTGTCGGTGATGGTCGCGAGGCCCACGTAGGTGACCGTGAACGCGGTGGTGACGTAGTAGCCGCCGGTCTCGGCGAGGCGCAGGCCGATGATCTGCAGGATGGCGCGCCAGTCCTGCTTGATGGCCTCGAGCGCGGGCTGCTTGAGCACCTGGCCCTGCTCCTTGGCGGTCTCGAACTCGGGGCTCTCGGCGACCTTGAGGCGGATGAAGAGGCCGATGACGACCATCACGGAGGCGAGCAGGAACGGCACGCGCCAGGCCCAGTCGCCGGGGAGGCCGCTCGTGAGCAGGATGGTGCCGTTGGCGACGAGGAGGCCGCCGGGGATGCCGATCTGCGGCAGGGCGCCGAAGAAGCCGCGGCGGTGCGCCGGGGCGTGCTCGACGGCCATGAGCACCGCGCCGCCCCACTCGGCGCCGTAGGCGATGCCCTGCACGGCGCGCAGCACGATGAGCATGATGGGCGCGCCGACGCCGATCATCGCGTAGGTGGGCAGCACGCCGATGAGGGTCGTGACGACGCCCATGATGACGAGCGACCAGATGAGGATGCGCTTGCGGCCGATGCGGTCGCCGAAGTGGCCGGCGAGGTAGCCGCCGAGCGGGCGGAACAGGAAGCCGATCGCGAGGGTCGCGAACGAGGCGAGCGCGCCGACGATCGGGTCCTCGGAGTGGAAGAACGCCGTGCCGAAGTAGGTGGCGGCGGCGGTCGCGTAGATGAAGAAGTCATACGACTCGACGACGGTGCCGATCATCGAGGCGACGGACACCTTGATCGGGTTGTCCTTCTTGGCCTCGAGGCCGGGGGCGGTGGGGCTGGTCATGGTTCCTCCTCGAACCTGGGTGATGCTGCGCGCCGCTCGGCGCGCGGAGGGGGTCTGGGTCGGCGCCGGCGAGGTCGGCGCCGACGCGGGTCAGTGCTGGTACGTCTCGATGACGCGGCTGTCGTCGCGGCGCTCGAGGCCCGCATCGGCGGCCTGCAGGTAGCGGGCGCGGGCGGCGGCGAGCACGGGCACCTCGGCGCCGACGGCGGCGGCGGAGTCGGCCACGAGGCCGGAGTCCTTCACGAAGATGCCGATCGTGCTCGTGACGGGCGCGTCGGTGCCGAGCAGCATGCGCGGGCCGCGGTCCGAGAGCATCCAGCTGCCGGCCGCGCCGCCGCCGACGAGGTCGAGCACGGCAGCCTTGTCGAGGCCGAGCGACTCGCCGAGCGCGAGCGCCTCGGCCGCGGCGACGATGTGCACCGAGCAGAGGTGCTGGTTGACGACCTTGATGGCCTGGCCCTGGCCGAGCTCGCCGCCGACGGCGCGCACGGTGCCGAGCGGGGCGAGCACGTCGGCGACCGACGCGAGCTCGGCCTCGAGGCCCGAGGCGAAGATGATGAGCTCACCGGTGGTGGCGCGCGCGACGCCGCCGGTGACGGGGGCGTCGACGACCGCGGCGCCCTCGGCCCGCAGGCGCTCGCCCGCGCGGGTCACCGCATCCGGCCCGACCGTCGACATGACGACCCACGTGCGACCGCCGGCGACGCCCGCCGCCTCGGCCTGGTCGACGAGCGCGTCGAGCTGGTCGGGCGTGGCGACCATGACGACGACGGTGCCGTCGGCGGGCGCCTCGGCGATCGACGTGACCGCGGCGATGCCGCCGGCGGCGGAGCGCTCGCGGGCGGCCTCGAAGGGGTCGACGCCGGTCACGGCGAAGCCGGCGGCGGCGATGCGCTGCGACATGGGGGTGCCGATGGCGCCCAGGCCGACGAAGACGACGGGGGTGGTCATGCGGTGGTCTCCTTGCTGGTGGGGGCCGCGGCCGCGGCGGGCGTCTCGGCGCGCTCCGGATCGTGCGTGATGAGCGAGTGCACCTCGAAGTGGCGGCGGATGGCGGCGCGCGCGGCGTCGGGGTCGTTCGCCGCGATCGCCTCGACGATCGGGTAGTGGATCGTGTCGGTCTCGACGGGGCCGTCGTGGTCGGCGCCGACGGCGGCGAGGGCGGCGGCGCGGCGCTCGTGCATCGCGTCCTGCAGCACGTGCGCGAGGCCCGCGTGGATCATCGTGAAGACCGGGTTGTCGAGGATGCGGAAGAGCTCGGCGTGGAAGGCGAGGTCGGCCTCGCTCGCGGCCTCGTGCTCGCCGGCGGCGGTGCTCGCGACCATCGCGTCGACGTGGGCGCGGAGGCGCTGGGCGTCGGCGGCGGTGCCGCGGCGCGCGGCCTGCACGGTGACGACGGTCTCGAGCATCTCGCGGGCCTCGGCGACGTGGGCGGCGTCGAGGAAGCCGAGCGCGCCCATCGTGGTGAAGTACGTGCGGATGAAGTCGGGGCCGGGCGCCTGCAGGTACGTGCCGTGGCCCTGGCGGCGCGAGAGCACGCCGATCGACTCGAGGCGCGAGAGCCGCTCGCGGAGCGTGGCGCGGCTGACGTCGAGGCGGATGCAGAGCTCGCGCTCGGGGGCGAGGCGGCGGCTGCCGTCGGGCTCGGGCGTGGAGAGGTCGACCAGCTGCAGGGCGAGGGCCTCGAGCGACTCGTGCATGCGGGGCTCCTCTCGCCATCGAGCGCGGCCCGACCGGATTGGTCTGACCAATCGGCGACGGTACGCCAGGGTGCGGCGGCTTGTCAAGATTGGTCAGACCAATCGCCCCTCCGCTGGTCCCTTCCGCTGGTCGAGGAGCGGCCGGCGCAGCCGGCCGAGTCTCGAGACCACGCCCCAGAGAGTCGCGCCCTCGGAATGCCGATCCGGAAATTCCTCCGAGCAATTCCGCATTTCGGCTTGCGCGGTCTCACAGCCTGCGCATATGCTCGACCTCGCGACTTCCGCACCGACGAGAAAGGAGGAGCTCGCGATGTTCCACATGACCGGCACCGCCGTCACGACCGCTGGAGCCCTCCTCGCCGGTGGGGTCCGCTAGCGGCGGAGCGCAGGACACGGCCTCGGGCGTCACGCCCCGGCATCACCCGACCCGCATCGATCAGCGCGCAGCATCCGCGAAGGCACGCACTGCCTGAGCATGACGTCGCCCGCTGACGGCGGCCCATCCGATCGCCATCGGTGGGCGCCCGCGGCACGGTCCCACGCGCTCCCCGTCCCCGACGACCGTCGCGCCGCAGCGGCCTGCTGCGCGCACGACGCATTCGCGATCGAATTCGACCTCGCGTCGATTCCATCGCGCTTTCATCACGCAATTCATCTGCGGTATCCACGCCCATTCGAGGGGCGATATCGCCATGCCCGGAAGAGATCACCATGTCGAACGCCACCATTGCGATGGCAACGCCGCGCAGGCTCGCCCTGCAGGCGTCGCGCAGCCTGGAGCGCTGGGCCACCCGGCCCGCCGCCGACGGCCGCCGTGCTGCTCGCGCCGCCGAGCGCGAGCTCGCGGCGCGCGCGCTCGCCGAGCGCGAGCAGCACGAGCTGCGGGCCATCGCCACGCTGCCGCAGCTGCGATGAGCGCTCCCCGCGCGCCCTGAGCCCGCTGCACCGATCGAGCACAGCGGGGCCGCCCCCATCCTTGGGGCGGCCCCGCTGTCGTGTGTCCCCCACGAGGGGCTACGGTGACCGGGTGGGCGACTCGAACCCTGACGGAGACCGCTCCTCGAAGGTCGCCGCGTCCGCGGCGGCGACGGGGCGCGCGCTCGAGCGCGCGATGCCGCGGCGCCGGCTCGCGCTGGCCGTCCGCGCGGCTGTCTCGGCGATGGCCGCCTGGCTCATCGGCAACAGCCTGCCGGGCGGCCTGCACGAGTACGCGTACGCGGCGCCGCTCGGCGCGTTCGTGGCCGTCGGCTCGACCGTGCTCACGATCGCGCGCGGCGCGCTGCAGCAGGCGGCCGGGCTCGTGCTCGGGGCGCTGCTGGGCATCGGGATGCTGTGGCTCGAGATCCCGGGCGTCGTGAAGGTCGGCATCATCGGCGCGTTCGCGGTGCTCGCGCAGAGCGTCACCATCCTCGGCGCCGGCAGCAGCTTCGTGCCGGTCGTCGCGCTGCTCGTCATCATCTTCGGCGGCGTCGACGCCGACGGCTACGCCATCGCCTACGTCGGCCAGTTCACGATCGGCATGGCGGTGGGGGTGCTCGTGAACATGGTGCTCATGCCGCCGCTCCACGACCGCACGGCGCGCGAGCGCATCCGGCTCGCCGGCCACGACCTCGCCGACCGCGCCGACGTGCTGGCCGAGGCGCTCCGCGGCGACTGGCCGCCGTCGCGCTCCGACTGGGCCGACTGGGGCGCCGAGCTCGACGAGGCGGCCGACAAGCTCGGCGAGTCGGTGCGCGAGGCGCGCGAGAGCCGCGTGCTGAACATCCGAACCCTCTGGCGCGATCACGACGTGCAGCTCGACGAGACGCGCCTCGCGGCGGTGCGCAGCCTCGTGCACCGCATGTCGGAGCTGCTCGACGCGCTCGCGGCCGCCGCGTGGGGCGAGCCGGTGGTCGTGCAGCTCGACGAGCGCGAGCGCGGCCTCGCCGCCGAAGCGCTCGACGCGCTCGGCGAGCACCTTCGGGCCTGGACCGAGGACGACGACGCGGCCGGAGCCTCCCGCCGCTCGGGCGAGCGGATCGACGCGCTCTACCGCGCCTCCGCCGAGCGCGAGGAGCCGGAGTCGGGCGCGGGCGTCGTCGTCTTCGCGCTGCGGTCGATGCGCAGCCGCATCGACCGAGCGGCCGCCGGCGACGTGACCGGCCCGCTGCCGACCGTCGACGACGCCTAGCCTCCAGCCTCCGTCCCCTGGTCTCAACCGGCCTATTGGTAGGGCATCGATCTCAGCTCGATGCCCTACCAAGGAGCCGGTTGAGACCAGGTCGCTACTCGGCGGGGAGGACCGCCGCGATCACGTGCTGCGGGCGGCCCGCGAGCGGCACCTCGCGCACGGCGCCCGTCGCCGGGTCGACGAGCGTGAGGCCGTCCCACCATCCGTCGCGGGTGAAGCCGCCGCCGAGCACCGCCGTCCACGGGACGTCGGGCTCGGGCTGCCAGATCGCGACGGTCTCGTGGGGATGCTCGAGCGGCACGACGCGCTCGTCGCCGCTCGCGGGATCGAGGAAGGATGCGTTCGGCATGCCCCTCGCAGTGCCGAACGCACCGGTGCCGGCGGTCACGAGCGTGCCGTCGGGCGCGGCCGCGACGCCGTGGGAGTGGCTGTTCGCAGTCATCTCGACCCGATCGGTCGCGCCGGTGGCCGGGTCGAGCAGCACCGTCACGAGCCCCTGGAACGGCAGCGCGATCCTGCCGTCGGCGGTGACCGCTCCGTAGTGCGGCTTCTCCCAGCCGGCGAAGCCGAGGTCGCCGAACGGCGCGATCTCGTGGCGCTCGACAGCGAGCGTCGCCCGGCCGACGACCGAGACCGAGTAGGAGTCGTGGTCGACGGTCGCGAACCAGTCGCCTTCGGGGTCGGCCAGCACGTCGAAGGGTCGGATGCCGACGTCGGCGCTGCCGGTGAAGGCGCCCTCGTCGACGTCGTAGACCTCGAGCCACGCCGGATCCGGCCAGCGGTGCACCGCGACCGCCACCTGCTCGCCGTCGGGCGAGACGGCGATGCCGAGCCCGCCGTCGCGGTACTCGCCGAAGCCCTCGGCACCCGCCTGCGGCGCCGGCTGGTGGAGGTAGGGGACGAGGGCGGTGCGCTCGCGGGCGGCGAGGTCGACGATCGCGAGGCCGTCGGCGGTGGCGACGTAGGCCGTGCCCTCGTGCGCGGCGACGCCCCACGGCGCGCGGCCCACCTCGACGACGTCGAGCAGCGGCTCGGGCCGGTCCGGGTCGACGATGGCGAGCCCGTCGGAGGCGGCGAGGGAGGCGAAGAGGACCGGGCGATCCGGCGCCGGATCCGCGCTCGGCTCCGGCGTCGCGCTCGCGCTCGCGCTCGCGCTCGGTCGCGCGGCGCGGGTCGGGCTCGGCGCCGGCGCGAGCGACCCCGGCGCGCAGGCTGCGAGCGCGAGCACCGCGGTCAGCGCGGCGGCGACCCGAGCCGCGCCGACGGCCCCAGCCGCACCGAGCGCACCGCGGCGGCCACGCCCGCGTGCGCCGCGCATCCGGCCCGTCCCCAGCATCCGCCGATCGTCGCACGCGCCCCTATGCCGATCTCAACCGGTTCAGTGGTCGGCCGACGCGATAGTCGCGCCTGCCGACCACAGGACCGGTTGAGAAGGAGGGTCAGGGGGCGAGGAGGCCGAAGTGGACGAGCTCGGGCTCGGTGAGCATGCGGGAGCGGATGAGGAAGCGCATACCGGTCGGGCCCTCCACCGAGAAGCCGGCGCCGCGGCCCGGCACGATGTCGATCGTGAGGTGCGTGTGCTTCCAGTACTCGAACTGGCTCACCGACATGTACACCTCGACCGGGTCGTCGAGGCCCGCGTCGACGGCGCCCAGCAGCACGTCGCCTGCGCCGGTCAGGAACATCCCCACCGGGTAGCACATGGGCGACGAGCCGTCGCAGCAGCCGCCCGACTGGTGGAACATCAGCGGCCCGTGCTGCGCGGTGAGCTGCCGCACCATGGCGGCCGCGTCGTCGGTGATCGCGACCCGCTCGAACTGCTCGGACATCCGCTCCTCCATCGTCGGTCGGTGGCATCGGTCGGGTGAGGGTGCGCAGCCGGGGCGGGGTGGGGACATCCGCCCCGGCTGGCGTTCGGGGGATGCGCGGTGCGGCCCCGCGCATCCGGTCGATCAGAAGAAGCCCATCGCCCCGTCGGCGTACGAGACGAGCAGGTTCTTCGTCTGCTGGTAGTGCTCGAGCATCTTCAGGTGGTTCTCGCGCCCGATGCCCGACTGCTTGTAGCCGCCGAACGCGGCGTGCGCCGGGTACTGGTGGTACGTGTTCGTCCACACGCGGCCGGCCTCGATCGCCCGGCCGGCGCGGTAGGCGATGTCGCCCGAGCGGCTCCACACGCCCGCGCCGAGGCCGTAGAGGGTGTCGTTCGCGATCGAGATGGCGTCGTCGAAGTCGCTGAACGACGTGACCGAGAGGACCGGTCCGAAGATCTCCTCCTGGAAGATCCGCATGTCGTTCGTGCCCTCGAAGACGGTCGGCTGCACGTAGTAGCCGCCCGAGAGGTCGCCGCCGAGGTCGACGCGCTCGCCGCCCGTGAGCAGCTTCGCACCGCCCTCCTTGCCGATCTGGATGTAGCTGAGGATCTTCTCGAGCTGGTCGTTCGAGGCCTGCGCGCCGATCATCGTCGACGGGTCGAGCGGGTTGCCCTGCTTCACCTTGCCGACGCGCTCGAGCCCGTCGCCGAGCAGCTGGTCGTAGATGGAGCGCTGGATGAGCGCGCGGCTCGGGCAGGTGCACACCTCGCCCTGGTTGAGCGCGAAGAGCGTGAAGCCCTCGAGTGCCTTGTCGTAGTAGCTGTCGCCGGTGTCGCGCGCGACATCTTCGAAGAACACGTTGGGGCTCTTGCCGCCGAGCTCGAGCGTGACGGGGATGAGGTTCTGCGAGGCGTACTGCATGATGAGGCGGCCCGTGGTGGTCTCGCCCGTGAAGGCGACCTTGCGGATGCGCGGGTGCTGCGCGAGGGGCGCGCCGGCCTCGATGCCGAAGCCGTTCACGACGTTGACGACGCCCGGCGGGAGGAGGTCGCCGATGAGGTCCATGAGCAGCAGGATCGACGCGGGCGTCTGCTCGGCCGGCTTCAGCACGACGCAGTTGCCGGCGGCGAGCGCGGGCGCGAGCTTCCAGGTGGCCATGAGCAGCGGGAAGTTCCAGGGGATGATCTGGCCGACCACGCCGAGCGGCTCGTGGAAGTGGTACGCGATCGTGTCGCCGTCGAGCTGGCTGAGGCTGCCCTCCTGCGCGCGGAGCACGCCGGCGAAGTAGCGGAAGTGGTCGACGGCGAGCGGGATGTCGGCCGCGAGCGTCTCGCGCACGGGCTTGCCGTTCTCCCACGTCTCGGCGACCGCGATCTGCTCGAGGTTCGCCTCGATGCGGTCGGCGATCCTGCCCAGGATGTTCGCGCGCTCGGTGGGGGAGGTGGTCTTCCAGCTCTGGAACGCCTTCCAGGCGGCGTCGACGGCGCGGTCGATGTCCTCGGCGGTGCCGCGGCCGACCTCGCAGAAGGGCTTGCCGGTGACGGGCGTGATGTCCTCGAACCACTGGCCCTTGACCGGCTCGACGAACTCGCCGCCGATGTAGTGGCCGTAGCGGGAGCGGTAGCTGACGATCGAGCCGTCGGCGCCGGGGGCGGCGTAGGCGCCCGTGCTCGGGGTGGTGTCTGCCTGGACGTCGTCGTCGACGATGGTCATCGCTGTCTCCCTTGACTCGGCATGCCCTGCGCCGCGGATCGCGACGCTGCGATTGCGGGGCACGCTACGTCGAGGCACGTTGCATCGCGTTGCGCCCTCCGGCGCTGGTCGAGGAGCGCGCGGCGCAGCCGCTCGCGTCACGAGACCCTGCCCGCTAACCGGGTCTCGAGACGGCAGCGGCCTTCGGCAGCGGCCTCCTCGACCAGCGAGGCGTTCCGCTGGTTGAGCCGCTCCGCCGCCGGAGGCGGCTGAGCGTGTCGAAACCACAGCGTGGGGAGCAGTGCTCTGCGCGGGTGGTCTCGAGACGGCAGCGGCCTCCTCGACCAGCGGGGAACGGGAGGGAGCTACCCCTCCAGCCGCTCGATGCGCGCCACCAGGCCCGCCCGCCGCGGCGATCGCGCCGGCAGCATCCGCAGGCACAGCCGCAGCACCTCGGCGTCGTCCGCGCCCGCCGCCGTGTCGGCGTACGCGAGCAGCACCTCCACGCTCGCCTCCGCGAGCAGCGCCTCCCGCAGCGTCGAGCGCGCCGTGTCGCGCAGCTCCTCCACGCCCGGCGCGCGCGAGCCGGGCAGCGCATCCCCGGGATACGCGGCGAGGGCCACCCGGTGCGCGCCGCGATCGAGCAGCGACAGCATCTGCTGCAGGTCGGTCTCGAGCGGCGCCTCGAGCCGGTACGGGCGCGAGGCCGGCACGAGGTGCGGCGCGTGCTCGGCGAGCACCTTCTTGAGCCGCACCATCTCGGGCCGGAGGGAGTCGGAGCGCGCGTCGTCGTAGACGAGCTCGGCGAGCCGCTCGCCCGAGAGGCCCTGCCGGTGCGTAGCGAGCATGAGGAGCAGCTCGGCGTGCCGCTCGCTGAGCTCGACCGTGCGCTCGCCATCGGGCCCGTGCACCTCGAGCACGGCGAGGTCGCGCCCCAGCACGCGCAGGATCGAGGCGGGCTTTGGCGCCCGGGCGGGCGCCTTCGGCAGCGCGCTCCGGTGCCCGGTCGATTCGGCGCGGGCGCGCAGCCGCGCGACGAGCAGCTCCGACTCCACGGCTCGCGCCGTCGCGTCGACGAGCAGCTGCGCCTGCGCCGTGGCCGCCTCCGACCCGCCCGTCACGTCGAGCACGCCGAGGATGGCGCGCGTCTCGGGATCCCGCACGGGCGCGGCGGTGCACGACCACGGCTGCACGAGCCGGTTGTAGTGCTCGGGGCCGCGGATCTGCACCGAGCGGTCGAGCGCGAGCGCAGTGCCGGGCGCGGCCGTGCCGACCGCCGCCTCCGACCAGTTCGCGCCCGCCACGAAGCCCATGTCGCCGGTGAGCGCGCGGATGCTGCGGTCGCCCTCGACCCACAGGAGCCGGCCCGCCGCATCCCCGACCGCCACGACGACGCCCGACTCGAGCGCGTCGCCGGGCAGCAGCAGCCCGCGGATCATCGCCATCGCGGCGGCGAGCGGATGCGCGGAGCGGTAGGCGGCGAGCTCCTCGGCGTCGAGGTCGAGCGGCGGGGCGCCCTCGACGCCGACGAGCGCCGTGAGGGAACGGCTCCAGGAGTCGCGCACGAGGGAGCGGACGGCGGCGAGCCGCGGGTCGTCGGCGTGGCCGGCGAGGAGCTCCTCGTGCGCGCGCTCGACGAGCAGCCGGGGCGCGTCGTCGCGCCGGTCGGTCCACGTCGTCATGGTGCTCCCGATCGTCCGCCGCGGCGCGGCGTGCGGCCAGTGTAGGCGGAGCGGGCCGACGGCGCGCGGGCGGGCTCGGCGCCGGATCGGCACGTGAGCGGGGCGCCGGCTGCGCGTCGCACGCGGCCTCCCGCTGACGTGCGGATGCGTGCGGCGGCGCCGTCCGGGTCAGGCGCCGCGGAGCCCCTGCACCGCGATCGAGAGCTGCAGGCGGCGGGCGGCCCCGTCGTCGTGCGCGAGCTCGGCGGCGAAGTCGACGGCGCACACGAGGTGCGCGAGCGCGACGCCGGTCACGCCCTGGTGCACGCGGTCGCCGAGGTGCGCGACGAGCTCGTCGAGCGCGGCGACCACGTCGACGACGGCCTCCGGCGCATCCGGCTCTCCCGCCTGCGCGCGCAGCTGCTCGGCGACGTCGGGGTGCTGGCCGAGGAGCGCGACGGCGCCGACGACGGCGACCTCGAGCGGGTCGTCGGCGTCGACCGCGGAGCGGACGAGCGCGGCGAGCTGGCGCAGGTGCGGCTCGGCGAGCGCGGCGATGAGGTCGGGGCGCGCGGGGAACGCGCGGTACACCGTGCCCACGCCGACCTCGGCCGCCCGCGCGAGGTCCTTGTGGGCCACGCTCTCTCCGGCCTCGATGCGCTCTGCGGCGACCTCGAGGATGCGCGCCCGGTTGCGCTCGGCGTCGCGGCGCCGTACCTGCTCACTCACCTTCGGATCGTAACCAAGCGGATGCGCCTTCCGGTTGTGCTACGTTCACACCTGAGCGAACGTTGACGCTGCGCTTGGGGCCGAGGGAGAGCGCATGGGCGAGCCGAAGACCGTCGTGCTGACGGGTGCCAGCTCGGGCATCGGCGCGGCCGCCGCCCGGGCGCTCGTCGCCGCCGGCCACGAGGTGATCCTCGTCGGCCGCGCTCCGGAGCGCACCACCGCGCTCGCCGACGAGCTCGGCATGCGCTGCATGCTCGCCGACTTCGAGGAGGCGCTCAGCGTGCGCGACCTCGCCGCGCGGCTGCTCGAGGAGGTGCCGCGCATCGACGTGCTCGCCCTCAACGCCGGCGCCCTCTACGCCGAGCGCCGCCGCACCATCGACGGCCACGAGCGCACCTGGCAGGTCAACCTCCTCTCGCCGACGCTCCTGGGCCGGATGCTGCTGCCGCGGCTGCGCGAGTCCCACGGCCGCGTCGTGGTCACCTCGAGCGCCGTGCACCGCACCGCGCGGCTCGTCGCGGGCGATCTCGAGGGCGACCGCAGCGGCTACTCGATGCTGCGGTCGTACGGCGCGGCGAAGCTCGCGGGCCTGCTGGTGATCGACGAGATGGTGCGCGGCGGCCGCTATGCCGAGATCGGCTTCGCATCGTTCCACCCGGGCTACGTGCCGAGCGCGATCTGGCGCGACTCCCCGATGCTGCAGCGGCTGCTGGCGTCGCAGGTGACCCGCAGCTTCTGGACGCCGCCCGAGCAGGCCGCCCTCCCGCTCCTCTACCTCGCGACCGAGGCGCCGGCCGAGGAGCTCGACGGCGGCTACTGGCACGGGCTCAAGCCGCGCCGCATCCGCCACCCGCAGTGGGACGACGTGCAGCTGCGCGCGTCGCTGCGCGAGGCCGTCATGGGCTTCGACACTGCGATCGTCTAGGCGCTCCGCTCGCCCTCGCCCCTCCGGCACCCTCTGCGGAGCATCGGATGCCGGGCACAGGTGCCGCCCTGGCGCCGCTCCTAGCGTGGGCCGTCCGCGCCCCGACGGGGCAGCCGATCCGAAGGAGCACCATGGGCCCGCACGTCGCCGACCTCGCCATCGCCGCCGCCGAGTACGAGGCGGGAGGCGCGATCCCCGAGGGGCTGAGCAAGGACGGCGGCAACGCGGCGCCCACGTTCACCGTGACGGGCGTGCCCGACGGGGCGGTCGAGCTCGCGCTCGTCGTGCACGATCCCGATGCGCCGATGGCGCGCGGCTTCACGCACTGGGCGGTCTACGGGCTCCCGGCGGTCGACGGGGCGATCGATCCCGCCGCGGGCTCCGCCGGGCCCAACAGCGCGGGCGAGACCGGATGGTTCGGCCCGCAACCGCCCGAGGGCCATGGCGTGCACCACTACTACGCCTGGGTCTATGCGCTCTCGGAGCGGGTGACCGGCACGCCGACCTATGAGGAGTTCCTCGACCGGCACGCCTCGGCGATCCTCGAGCAGGCGCGCGTCGTCGGCACCTTCGAGCGCTGAGGTCCGCGGGCGCCCTGATCAGGTGAGCGCCGCCGGCAGGTTCGGTGACGCCGCCGATCAGGTCCGGCGGCGGATGGGCGCCACGAGCGTGCCGACCTCCTCGCGGATCCAGGTGAGGCCCGTGCGGCGGCGCTCCTCGTGCGTCGCGAAGCGGTAGCGGAAGGTGCGGGCGCGGATCCAGTGCGGCGGCTGGCCATCGAAGGGATCGTGGGCGAGCAGCCGCAGCGTGGCCGGGTCCGCCTCGAGCAGGCGCTCGAGCAGCACCGGGAACCACGGCCCGCGGGCGCCGAGCGCGAGGAACCACAGCTGCCAGCCGAGCCGCTCGTGGTGCGGCGCGAGCCACGGCGGCCGGCGGGCCGGGTCGCCCGGCTTGCCGCGGAAGCCGTACTCCTGCCAGCCCGCATCCGGCGCCTCCGACTCCGTGCCCTCGACGATCACCTCGTCACGCCGCTTCGTCACGGTGCCGAACGCGCCGTACGCGTTCGCGATGCGGAAGCGGTTGAAGGAGGCGTTCATCAGCTGGCGGCGCGAGAGCAGGTTGCGGGCGGCCGGGATCGAGAGCGCGACGACGAGCACGGCGACCGCCAGCACGACGACCTGGAACCAGGCGGGTGTCGGCGCGTAGTCGTGCGACGCATCCCACGCCGGCACGAGCCAGGCGACGACCCGGTCGTCGACGGCAGCGAACGCGAGCGCGATCGTGAGCCAGTTGAGCCAGGCGAAGTTGCCGGTGAGCACGAGCCAGCCCTGCGTGGCGATGATGACGGCGGCGCCGATGCTCGCGATCGGCTGCGGCAGGAAGAGCAGCCAGGGTGCGCCGAGCTGTGCGACGTGGTTGCCGAGCACCTCGCCCTTGTGGAACCAGCGCGGGAGCAGGTGCGCGCGGCGGCTGAGCGGGCCGGGCATCGGCTGCGTCTCGTGGTGGAAGGCGAGCGCGGTGAGGTCGCGCCACTCGCGGCCGCCCCGGATCTTGATGAGGCCGGCGCCGAGCTCGAGGCGGAAGACGAGCCAGCAGACGAGCAGCAGGATCGGGATGGGCGGGGCCACCTCGTGCGAGCCGAGGAACGCGACCGTGAAGCCGGCCTCGACGAGCAGCAGCTCCCACCCGTAGCCCCAGAACGTCTGGCCGATCGGGAGGATCGAGAGGTAGACGGCCCAGAGGATGAGGAACGCGAGCATCGGCAGCCACGGCGGGCCGGCCTGCGGCAGGCCCGCGACGAGCGCCAGGGCGATCGCGATGCAGATGAGGCAGAGGGTGCGGAGCAGGCGGTCGGAGTAGCGGATGCGGAAGAGGCTCGGCAGGCTGTCGAGGCCGCCGGCGGCGATGAAGCGGGGCGCCGGGGAGAGGCCGCGCTCGCCCGCGAGGGCCGGGAACTGGAGCAGGGTGCTGAGGAACGCGACCGCGAAGATCAGCGCCGTGCCGCGCTGCAGCACCTGCCGGGCGAGCTCGGCGTGCGGGGCGTCGAGCCAGGTCAGCCATTCCATGGGGGCTCCCCGGTCTGGCTCGACTGGTGGTGTCCGGAGGATTCGGGCCTGAGCGGGAGGCCGAGTGGATTATCCAGCTGGCCCGCCGCTGAGTGCGGATTCCTCCGGGCTGCCGTGCGTGCTCCGGAGGAATCCGCTCTGAGCGGCCGCATGGATGCACTACGCGCCCATGTGCCCGCTGACGGCTGATTCCTCCGGACCTCCCGCGCCCCGGCCACCGCCGCCCTCCTCAGCCCTCGCGCACCCCGAGGTCGCGCAGCGCCGCGTGCGCCGCGTGCCATCCGGACATGCCGTGCACGCCGCCGCCGGGCGGCGTGGAGGAGGAGCAGACGTAGAGGCCGGTGCCGGCCCGGTACGGATGCGCCAGCAGCGGCCGCGCGAGCTGCTGCAGCCCGGCGAGCGAGCCGCCGCCGATGGCGCCGCCGACGAGGTTGGGGTTCCAGGCCTCGAGCGCGGCGGGCGGGGTGGAGACGGCGCGCACGATGCGGTCGCGGAAGCCCGGCGCGAAGCGCTCGATCTGCGCCTCGATCGCCGAGCGCGCGTCGCCGGGCCAGCCGAAGGGCACGTGCGCGTAGGTCCAGAGGATGTGCTGGCCATCGGGCGCGCGGGAGGGGTCGGCGGCGCTCGGCTGGCAGACGAGCACGAACGGCCGCTCGGGCAAGCGTCCGGCGGCGACCGCGGCCTCCGCCTCCTGGATCTCCTCGATGCGGCCCACCACGTGCACGGTGCCCGCGCCCTCGACGCGCGCGTCGAGCCACGGCACGGGCCCGTCGAGCAGGTAGTCGACCTTCGAGACGGCGGGGCCGTAGTCCCAGCCGCGGATGCGCCGCGCGTACGCGCGATCGAGGCGGCCGCCGGCGAGCGCGAGCGTCTGCGTGGGCGTGGTGTCGAGCAGCACGAGGTCGGCGGGCGGGAGGTCGGCGAGGTCGGTGATCTCGCTGCCGAGCTCGACGCGGCCGCCGTGCGCCTCGACGACGCGCACGAGCGCATCCGCCACCGCCTGCGAGCCGCCCTTCGCGAACGGCCAGCCGATGGTGTGGCCGACGCCGCCGAAGGCGATGCCGAAGGCGCTCGTCATGAGGTGCGTGAGCGGCAGCGTCGCATGGGTGGCCTGCCCGCCGAACAGCGCCTGCGCTGCGCCGGAGCGGAAGACGGTGCGCGCGAGCGGCAGCGCGGGCCACGCGCCGCGCAGGCCGAGCCGGGCGAGCAGCAGCGGATGCTCGGGGATGCGCACGAGCGGCCCCATGACCGCCTCGACCGTGTCGTACGGGCTCTCGGTGGCGGGTGCGTGGAGGCGCAGCCAGGCGCGCCGGTCGACGCCGAGCTGGCGGGCGGTCGCCTCGGCGTCGCGGTGGAGGAAGGCGGCGCTGCCGTCGGGGAGCGGATGCGCGAGCGGGTCGGCGGCGTGGAGCCACTCCACGTGCTGGTCGACGCCGAGCGAGCGGAACGCGGGGCTGCCGGCGCCGAAGGGGTGGGAGGCGGAGCCGAGGTCGACGATGGTGCCGTCGCCGAGCAGTGGCCCGCTCGAGGCGGCGCCGCCGGGGTAGGGGAGCCGCTCGTGCACCGTGACGTCGAGGCCGGCGCGCGCGAGCACGGCCGCGGCCGTCAGCCCGTTGGGGCCGGCGCCGACGACGATGGCGGTGGTCATCAGGTCTGCGGGCTCGGCTGGTCGTCGGCGGGGGCGTGGCCGTGGTGCTCGGTCTCCCGGCCGCCGGCATCCCGCTCGTGTGCCTCGCGCGGGTCGCCGTTGCCGAAGCGCTCGCGCACGGTCGCGAGGGTGATGCGGGCGAGCTCGTCGAGCTGGTGATCGGCGCGCGCGACGAGGTCGCGCAGCAGGGGCACGTCGTGGCGGGCGTCGTCCTCGGCGAGCTCGAGCAGCGCCTCCCACATGAGCCGCTTCGCACGCACGGCGCCGGTGAGGAGGTCGAGCTCGATCTGGGCGGTCGAGGCGCGGCGCCGACGCATCAGGTTGTAAGGGCCGGCCGCGCCGAACGCGCGGAGGAAGCCTGTGAAGAATCGCTTCCAGCCGGCGGGCTTGTGGCCGAGCCGCATGATGATGCGGGCGAGGTCGCGGCGGTCGCGGTCGACCTCGTCGGCCACAGCGTCGAGCGCCGCCTCGTGCGGCGTGCCCTCCCACGTGCGGACGGCGGCGCGGAACGCGCGCACGCCGCCCTCGGCGCCGAGCAGGTGCTCGTTGAGGTAGGCGCCGAGGCGCTCGTCGGCGTCGGATGCGGTGCGACGGTCAGGCATCGCGGGCTCCATCTTCGCGGCGGTCGGGGTACGCCTCCAGGGTGGCGCCGGGCGGCTGGGAGTGGTCGGGGAGTTCGGGTGGCGCTCGTCAGGGCGAGGTCGTGGTGCGACGAGCGACGGGCGCCGTGCCGTCAGGCACGACGCCCGTCGATCAGCAGCGCTGGTCGGGCACGCTCGTTTCAGGGCAGCGGCTGCCCCGCCGCCTCGGCCTCCTCCACGAGGATCGGCACGGCCGTCGTCGCGGCGTGGATGCCGATGACGCTCGCGATCTCCATGACCTCGAGGATCTCGCCCGGCGTCGCTCCGTAGCCGATCGCGTTCTCGATGTGGAGCTTCAGGCCCGGCTTGTAGAGGTGGGTCGCGGCGGTGTCGAAGGCGATGTAGACGAACTCCTTGACCTTCGGCTCGAGCGTGCCGGTGCGCCACGGCACGGACGAGAAGGCGGTGTAGGCCTCGAACATCTCGGGGTCGAGCTCGAGCATCTCGTCCCAGAAGGAGTGCCAATAGCCGCGGGTGCGCGTGAAGTCGGCCTTCAGGGCCTCCTGATGGGCATCGAGCTCGGCGGGCCCCGTGCGCAGCCCCTGCTCCTCGAGCACCTCCACGAGGATCGGCACGCCGATGTTCATGGCGTGGATGCCGAGCGTGGAGGCGCACTCGATGACCTCCATGATCTCCTGCACGGTCGCGCCGTGGCGGAAGGCGGCCTGGATGTGCTGGCGCACGCCCGGCAGGTACATGTGCGTCGCGTTGGCGTCGACGGCGATGTAGATGAGCTCCTTCGTCTTGGCGTCGAGGTGCGTCTTGCGCCAGGGCACCATCGAGAGCTCGCGGTAGGCGTCGAGGAACTCGGGGTCGATCTTCGCGATCGACTCCCAGAGCGGGCTCCAGGCGCCTTCGCCGCGCTGCTCGACGAACGCGTCCTTCGACTGCTGCTGACGGGGGGTGAGGGTCACGGTCTGCTCCTTCGCGGTGACGTGGACGGTCGCGGGGACCGGTCTGGTGCGCCGGCGGCCGTGGGCCGTCGACGGAGCGCCGGCGGACCGGCACGGGTGGGGCGCGGGTCAGGCCTGCGCGTGGAGGGCGCGCAGCGCGAGCCGCGACGCCATGTGGATGTGCTCGGCCATGAGGCGGGCCGCGCGATCGGGGTTGCGGGCCTCGATGGCCTCGACGATCTCGCGCATCTCGCGCACGACGTGCGGGAGGCGGTCGGCGGTCGAGAGCGAGGTGACGCGCAGCAGGCGCACGCGCGCCTGGATCGAGCCCAGCAGCTGCGTGAGCGACGCCGAGCGGGCGCCGGCGAGGAGGACGTCGTAGAACTCGTCCTTCGCCTTGAGGAAGTCGATGATCGTCGGCGGCTCGTCGAGGCGCTCGGCCATGCGGTCGACGGTCGCCACGAGGTGGGCGACGTCGACGTCGGTGGCGCGGTCGATGAAGCGGCGCACCACGAGCGACTCGAGCGAGGCGCGCACCTCGTAGAGGTCCTCGGCGTCCTCGAGCGTGGGGGCGGTGACGTGCGCGCCGCGCTGCGGCACGACCGTGACGAGGCCCTCGGAGGCGAGGACGCTGATCGCCTCGCGCACCGTGGCGCGCGAGACCTCCATCGACTCGATGATCTCCCGCTCCACCAGGCGGTCGCCGGGCTTGAGCTTGAAGTCGAGGATCGCGTCGCGGATCGCCGTGACGACCTGCTCCTTGACGGGGGCGGCCACGCGGCCCACGGGGGAGACCCCCCACCGCTGCGCCGCCGACTCCGTCACACCCGCGATGCTACCCATCGTCGCTCCCGGAGCCGTCCGCCCCGGCGGCCAGCCGCTCGCGGGCGGCGATCCACTCGGCGACGCGCGTGTGGTCGGCGTCGGGCGCGAGGCCCTCGGCCGCCTCGGCCCACAGCTCGACCGCGTCGGCGCCGAGCCGCGAGGGCGCGCCCACCTGCTCGGCGAGGCCCGTGGCGATCCGCATGTCCTTGAGCATGAGGCGCAGGCCGAAGCCCGAGTCGAAGGTGCCCGGCACGATGAAGTTCGGCCACTTGTTCTCGGTGGAGCCCGACTTGCCGCTCGAGCCGTTGAAGACCGAGAGCATGACTTCCGGATCGAGGCCGAAGCGGATGCCGGCCTGCATCGCCTCGCTCGTCGCCCACAGGTGCGTGGCCGAGAGGAGGTTGTTGAGGGCCTTGAGCGCGTGGCCGGCGCCGACGCCGCCGCAGTCGACGACGCGGCCGAGCGGCGCGAGCAGCGCGTGCGCGCGCTCGCGGTCGGCGTCGCGCGCGCCGAGCATGATCGTGAGCGAGCCGCGCTCGGCGCCGCGCACGCCGCCCGAGACGGGGGCGTCGGCGAAGGCGATGCCCGCCGCCTCGAGGCGCTCGGCGAGCGCCTGCGTGCGGGTGGGCTCGGAGGACGACATGTCGACGACGAGCGTCTGTGGGCCGATCGCGCCGGCGTCGAGCAGCTCCTCGACGACCGCCTCGACGATGGCGGAGCTGGGGAGCATGAGGATGACGGCGGTCGCGTCGGCCGCGGCCTCCGGCGCCGTCGCCGCGGGCTCCCCGCCGCCCTCGCGCAGCCGCTCGCGGGCGGCCTCGACGAGGTCGAAGCCGCGCACGCGGTTGCCGGCGTCGACGAGCCTGCGCGACATGGGCGTGCCCATGTTGCCCAGGCCGATGAGGGCGACGTTGCTCACGCCTGGGCCGCCTCGGCCTGGTAGCTGTCGACCGCCTCGTCGCCGAGCTCCTCGCGCAGCACGCGCTCGGTGATCCGGAACGCCTCGAGCGCGGCGGGCGCCCCCACGTACATCGCGGTCTGCAGCAGCACCTCCTGGATCTGCTGCATCCTCACGCCGTTGCGGACGGCGCCGCGCACGTGCACCGCGAGCTCGTGCGAGCGGCCCAGCGCCGTGAGGATGCCGAGGTTCACGAGGCTGCGCTCGGCGCGGTCGAGGCCGTCGCGCGACCAGATGCCGCCCCAGCAGAACTCGGTGACGTAGTCCTGGATCGGGCGCGAGAACGGGCTGACCTTGGCCATCGAGCGCTCGACGTGCTCGGCGCCCAGCACCTCCTTGCGGATGGCGAGGCCCTCCTCGTAGGTCTCCAGGTGGCTTCCCTCAGCGAACATCGGTCGGGTCCTCTCCATCGATCGGCTGCTGCGCGTACTCCTCGTCGGCGACGGGGTCGGCCCACACGGTCTGCCCGAGGGAGATCGCGGTGTGGACCATGTACGAGTCGGGGGCGGCGCCGTGCCAGTGGCGCTCGCCGGGCGGGCACCAGACGGTGTCGCCGGCGCGGATGACGTGCACCTCGCCGTTCGCGCAGACGAGGCCGCGGCCCGCGAGCACCTGCAGGATCTGCCCGTGCTCGTGGTGGTGCCAGAAGGTGCGGGCGCCGGGCGTGAAGTCGACCGTGTTGATCGTCACGCCGTCGGTCTGCGCCATCGTGACGAAGGGGAAGACGTCGCCGGTGAACTGCGAGCCGGGCTTGCCGGCGGTGCCGTCGTAGTCGCGGGGGTGCTTGATCTTCATGCGGTGGGCTCCTCGGTCTGCTGAGGCGTGTGGAGGTGGACGCCGCCCGACACGTCGCCGATCGCGTCGACGACGGTGTTCGAGATCTCGTCGGCGTAGCCGAGCTGGCGGGCGAGGCCGAACGCCGCGACGGGGCCGGCCGCGTTGAGGCTCGTGACGCCGAGGCCCGCGAGCAGCTCGAGGTAGAGCGACACGTCCTTCAGCATGAGCGTGTTCGTGAGCCCGCCCTTGAGGTAGTCGCCCTGGATGATCTTCGGGAAGCGGTTGATGGTCGCGAAGTTCACGCCGGAGGACGCGTTCAGCACGTCGAGCACCGTCGCGAGGTCGAGGTCGGCCTTCTTCGCCGCCACCATCACCTCCGCCGTCGCCGAGAGGGCGATGGCGTTCAGGAAGTTGTTGAGCAGCTTCACCGTGTGGCCCGCGCCCGAGCCGCCGCAGAGGAAGACCTCCTTGGAGAAGCGGTCGAGCACCGGCCGCACCCGCGCGAGCGCGTCGGCGTCGCCGCCGACCATGAGCGTGAGCGTGCCGACCTCGGCGGCGGCCGCGCCGCCCGAGATGCCGGCGTCGAGGTAGTGCGCGCCGCGCGCCGCGAGGTCGGCGGCGATGCGGCGGGTGGAGTCGGGGGAGGCGGTGGAGAGGTCGACGACCACCTGGCCCTCGCGCACGCTCTCGAGGAACGCAGGGTCGCCGTAGACGACCGCCTCGACGACCTTCGAGTCGGGCAGCGAGAGCAGCACGACGTCGCTGGCCGCGACGACGGCCGCGGCGCTCGCGGCGGGGGAGGCGCCGGCCTCGCCGATCGCCGCCTCGCGCGGGTCGAAGCCGAGCAGCGCGTCGCCGGCACCCGTGATGCAGCGGGCCATGCGGCCGCCCATGTTGCCGAGGCCGATGAAGCCGACCCGGTCGGTGGTGGCGGTCATGCCTGGCCTCCCTGCTGGACGCCCGGCCACCGTGCTCCCGGCCATTCTGCGAAGAGCGCCGCGTCGAGCCCGGAGGCGTCCCACGCGCCCGCGCCGCCGGCGGGGCGCACGGTGTTCACGATCGAGGCGCCGCCGTCGGCGGCGACGATCTCGCCCGTCGTGTACGAGCTGTCGTCCGAGAGCAGGAACGCCACGGCGCCCGCGATCTCGGACGCGGCGCCCGCGCGGCGCAGCGGCGTCGTCGAGGCGCGCTGCACCATGTCGTTGCCGCCGCCCTTCTGGGTGGCCGCGGCCGCGAACAGCTGCGTCGGCACGATGCCGGGCGCGACGCCGTTCACGCGGATGCCGAGCGGGCCTCCGTAGACGGCGGCGCCGTGCACGAGGCCCACGACCGCGTGCTTGGAGGTCTGGTACGGCAGCAGGTCGGCCGAGCCGCGGTGGCCGGCGATCGACGCGGTGACGGCGATCGCGCCGCCCGCGAAGGTGCCCGCGGCGGCCTGGTCGCGGTAGTGGCGGAACGCGGCGCGCAGGCCCAGGAACTGGCCCGTCACGTTCACGCGCATGACCTGCTCGAAGTCGTCGACGCCGAGGTCGGGGATCGACGCGAAGGAGCCGAAGATGCCCGCGTTGAGGTGGAAGCGGTCGATGCGCCCGAAGGCCTCGATGCCGGCAGCCATGTACGCGTCGACCGAGGCCTCGTCGGCGATGTCGGCGACCACGCCGATCGCCTCGCCGGGCAGCTGCGCGGCCGCCTCGACGATCCGCTCGTCGCGGTCGACGGCGACGATGCGCGCGCCCTCCTCGGCCAGGCGCAGCGCGGAGGCGGCGCCCAGGCCGCCCGCGGCGCCGGTCACGACGGCGACCAGGCCTTCGAACCTCTGTGGGGTGGTCATGCTGCGTGCGCTCCTTCTCTGCTGCGGGATGGCTGGGGTGGGGTCGGGCCGGCGTCAGCCGATGCGCGCCGTGAGGCCCGGCAGGGGGCCGTCGGCGATGCGGCCGAAGCGGTCGAGCGTCGAGGGGTCGTGCCCCGAGACGAGGTGCTGCACGCGGCCGTCGGTGACCATCGCGTGCAGGAGGTCGAAGCCCGCGTACATCGCGGGGAGGTCGGCCACGTAGGCGAAGGGCACGTCGTCGTCGTGCTCCTCGTAGTAGTGGATCGCGTCCGAGGCGAGCGCGACGGTGCCCTCGGCCGTGTCGACCAGCACGATCGACTGGCCGGGCGTGTGCCCGCCGACGCGCACCATGCGCACGCCGGGGGCGATCTCGAGCTCGTCGTCGAAGGTGCGCAGGCGCCCCTCCGCCTCGATGCGCCGCAGCGTCTCGAGCTCGGCATCCTCCACCGAGTGGTGGAACTGCGCCCGACGCTCCATGCCGCTCGACCAGAAGTCGCGCTCGGCGGCCGAGATCGTGACCCGGGCGGTGGGGAAGGCGTCGAGGTTGCCGATGTGGTCGTAGTGCGCGTGCGTGACGAGCACCTCTGGCACCGTGGCGGCGTCGACGCCGAGCGCGGCGAGCGCCTTCACGGGGTGGGCGAGGAAGGTGCGCGAGCGGTTGGCGCCGCCCTCGCGGCTGAACCCGGTGTCGACCAGGATCGTCCCGGTCGGCGTCTCCACCAGCCAGACGAAGTAGTCCATGCCGATCGGCTCGTCGGGCCGGCCGTAAATGCCCCAGTTCAGGTACACCTCCGACTTGTGGCCCTGACGGGTGCCGTACTGCACGATCGTGACGGTGTTCGTGGGAACGCCGCTGGTCGACACCGGGTTGCGCATCCGCTGCGTCCTATCGCTGCTCGGTCGAAGTGGGCGCCGCCACGTGGTCCTCGAGGTGGCCGAGGTCGAGGCCGATGGCGTCGCCGCGCTCCGCCTGGTGGTCGGCCGTGATGTCGCGGCCCGCGGTCTCCGGCAGCCACCTCCAGATGAAGGGCAGCGCGATGAGCGCTAGCACGACGAGGTACCAGGCCGGCGAGACCGGGTTGCCCGTGGCGCCCGCGAGCCAGGTGCCGATGTACGACGCCGGGCCGGCGATGAATGCGAGGGCGAAGTTGAAGCCGATCGCGCTGGCGCTCGAGCGGTTCGAGGCGGGGAAGAGCTCCACGAGCATCACGACGGTGGTGACCGACACGAGCGCCTGCGTCATCGTGAGCAGGATCATGCCGAGCACGACCGGGGCGAAGCCGCCGCCGGCGCCCGACATCAGCATGAACACCGGGATCGGCAGCACGATGTAGCCGATCGTGCCGATGATGTTGAGCTTCCGGCGGCCGAAGCGGTCGGAGAGCGCACCGGCGACGGGGCACAGGATCATGTAGACCGTGAGGCCGGTGGCGCTCATCGCGAGGGCCTCGGGACGCTCGATGCCGACCGTCGTCATGAGGTAGTTCACGATGAACGTGGCCAGGTAGTAGAAGCCGGTGCCCTGCACGGCCGCGATCGCGACGGTGAGGAGGATCGGGCGCCAGTTCTCCTTGAAGGCGCGCATGATCGGCGCCTTCTCCTTGCTGTCGCTCGCCTCCACCGACTTGTACACCGGCGTCTCGCCGAGGCGCATGCGGATGTAGAGGCCGATGAGCGCGAGCGGCGCGGCCATCAGGAACGGCACGCGCCAGCCCCAGCTGAGGAGGTCCTCGGGGCTCAGGATGTTGTTGAGGAGCAGCGCGAAGAGGCTGCCCGCGATCGTCGCGAGCGCGGCCGTCGCGGAGATGACCGAGCCGAACTTGCCGCGGTGGGCGGTCGGCGTCGACTCGATGAGGTACGCGGCCGAGCCGGTCCACTCGCCGCCGGCCGAGAGGCCCTGGATGCAGCGGCAGAGCACGAGCAGGATCGGCGCCAGGATGCCGACCGTCGCGTAGACGGGGAGCAGGCCGATGATCGTCGTCGCGATGCCCATGGCGAGGATGGAGACGGCGAGCGCCGTGCGGCGGCCGTACTTGTCGCCGATCGGGCCGAGGATGAAGCCGCCGAGCGGCCGCATGAAGAAGCCGACCGCGAAGACCGCCAGCGACGAGAGGATCGCGACGAACTCCGACGTGTCGGCGGGGAAGAAGAGCTGGCCGATGATCACGGCGAAGAAGCCGTAGACCGCGAAGTCGAACCACTCCATGAAGTTGCCGACGGCGACCGCGACGGCCACCTTCGCCTTGGACGGCGCTGCCGTCGTCGTAGAGCTCGTGCTCACGAGTACCTCCTTGTACTGGTGCGCGCAGGGACGGCGCGCGCGGGAGTCACAATGCCTGATTGTCCGACAAAGTGCAAGTGGCACGCTGGGCGCGTTGATTCGCTGCCTGGATTCTACGCTTGGCCGTCGCGGTACTTGTCGGGTCGCTGTGCGATCCGTATGATCGCCTGACAATCGGGCAATGTCGCGTCGATCCGTCGCGTCCGGCCCGTGCCAGGAGATTCGCAACGACGCGGAGGACGACCATGAGCACCACGACCGACCCCAGCACGATGTCTGACAATCCATCCAGCAGAGGCCTGTCGCCGCGCGGGGTGATGGTGGCGAGCGTCGTCGGCAACACGCTCGAGTTCTACGACTTCCTCGTCTACGGCACCATCGCCGCGCTCGTCTTCCCGGTGCTGTTCTTCCCCGAGACGGGCGACCCCGCCATCGGCGTCCTCCTGTCGCTCTCGACCTTCGCGGTCGGCTTCTTCGCCCGGCCCGTCGGCGCCGCCGTGTTCGGCCACCTCGGCGACCGCATCGGCCGCCGCCGCGCGCTCATGGCGACCCTCGTGATCATGGGCGTCGCCACGATCCTCATCGGCTGCCTGCCGGTCTACGGCACCATCGGCATCGTCGCGCCCGTGCTGCTCGTGCTGCTGCGGCTCGTGCAGGGCTTCGCCGTCGGCGGCGAGTGGGGCGGCGCCGTGCTGATGGTCTCCGAGAACGGCGACCCGAAGCACGCCGGCCGAGGCACCTCGTTCGTGCAGCTGGGCTCGCCCTTCGGCCTGCTGCTCGCGAACGGCGCCGTGCTGCTCACGGTCACCGCCACCACCGACGAGCAGTTCGCCGCCTGGGGCTGGCGCCTGCCGTTCATCGCCTCCGCGATCCTGCTGATCGTGGGCATCTACATCCGCCTGCGCCTCGAGGAGACGCCCGCGTTCAAGCAGCTCGAGGCAGCCGGAGCCGTCGCGAAGGTGCCCGTGGCCGACGTCTTCCGCCAGCAGTGGCGCGCGCTGCTGCTCGGCATGGGCGCGACCGCGGTCGTCTTCTCCGGCTACTACGTCTTCACGATCGTGTCGGTCACGTACCTGCGGCAGATCAGCGCCGACTCCTCCGTCGTGCTCATCGGCCTCGTCGTCGGCTCGGCGCTGTCGATCCCGGTGATCCTGTTGACCGGGCGGCTGTCCGATCGCATCGGCCGTCGCCCCATCTACTTCGTGGGCGCCGCCGCGACCGCCGTGTGGGGCTTCGTGTTCTTCCCGCTGCTCGACACCGGCTCGCCGTTCGTGATCGTCGCGGCGGTCTCGGTCGGCATCCTCACCTGGGCGATCATGTACGGCGCGCAGGGCGCGTTCCTGCCGGAGCTCTTCCCGCAGCAGCTGCGCTACACGGGCTCGTCGCTCGCCTTCCAGCTCACCTCCGCGCTCGGCGGCCTCGTGCCCGTCGTGTGCGTGGCGCTGCTCGCGGCCTTCGACACGACGCTCGCGATCGGCGTCTTCGTGCTCCTCACCGCCGTGCTGTCGTTCGTCGCGGCGTGGCTGTCGCCGGAGACGGCGCCGGGGAAGGCGGCTGCGCGCGATTGACACGACGGGTGAACTAGAGGCCTAGCCGGGAGCGCGAGGTCTCTCGAAAGCATCGGTCAACCGAACTGCGCCAACCGGCGATGGCGTCGGGAGCTAGACGAACTGCGATCTGCGTGACAATTGGCCAGATGGCGTCGGGCCTACGGTGACGGTGCTCGAATGGCGACAGTCACCGTGACCATCCTCTTCAAAGCACGGTCACGGGCTCTCGATCCTCGGCGCTCAGTGGGCTTAGGGCGCGACGGTCAAGATCCATCGATTCGACGTCGACTCGGAAACGTCCACAGTAACTACCAATGGGGCGTCGACGAACCTCAACCGTGGTGGTTCGGATGCTGAGCCGTAGTCGTATCCAGACGTCAACGGGTCGTAGATGGCGTCGAATTCGAGCCGAGAGTTGCCTACCTCAGTGCTGAGCGTCGCCCAGCTGTCAGCCCCGGACCACAACCCCACGGTATCGCCGCTACCCGCTTGGGTCAGCGGCGGCACATGCCGCATGTCCCGAAGCGTGATGGTCCAATCACCCGTGGCCTCGACGTGCAAGAAGGGATTGAACACGAAGCGGTTGTCGTGCACGACCGAGCCATGGTAGGCGGCGGTCGAGTTCGCGATGAGCCCGCCACGATTGGTCAGCGTTGAAGAGACCTGCGAAACCACGAATCGTCCGCCGGACGAACTTGCCGTGAGTAATGCGTGCCTCGCTGCGGGCGGCAGGACGACGTAAGCACTGCCCGAGCCTCGAACTTGCCACGAACCAAAGACGCCATACCGCGAGCCGGCCTCCGCCTGAAGGGGCGAGAACGAGGCCGAGTCCGCGATGCGAGTTGGGGACAGCGCACCAGGAGGCGCAGCGGGAGCGACATGGGGTTGGATCGCGACAGAGCCAGTTCCCGTCGCTCCGCCGATCTGCACTGCCACCGATGCGGTGCCGCCGGACTGCGAACCAGTCGCTCGTCCAGTGACCTGGATGTGAGCGAAGCCAGCCGCTGGCACGGTGATGCCGATTTCCCCTCGGTATGGGGCAGATGAGCCGTTTGCGTAGACTTCCAGCTCGAACAACTCCGCCGGGCTAGCGATTGTCAATTGCTGCGTGGTGGCGACGCCTCCATGGTTGGCGATGGTGAAGCTGAGGCGGAACTGGCCGCCGTACTCGACTGAGGTGGCGGTGGCTGTTCTGACTGATAGCTGGGCTGGTGCAGGTAGGACCGCAGTCGTTGCCGCTGTGCCGATGCCGTCCAAGAACGCTTCGCTTCGAAGGGTGCCACCGAGGACCGAGCCGCCGGCGACGCCTCCCACGACGATGCGGAGTTCTTCGCCTGCCGCGACGGAGACCGACTGCCACCACTGTCCGTGCAGGATGCGCCCCGGAAGCGAGACCGTCTGCTCCTGGATGTCAAAATCGATCTCGATGCGAAGGCTGGCCGACGCTGCTTCGCCTCCCGTGTTCCGGACGATGAAGACTTGCTCGACTTGCGCGCCATACGGCACTGAGGCGGTTGCCGGTGCCGTGACGCTCAAGTTCGCAGGCGCGGCTAACACGGTGACTGCTGCCGCCGCGGCGCGGCCGCCAGCGGCTGCCCTGACCTGGTAGGTGCCTCCCGTTGCCGGGCCGCCCGCATCGAACTCGACGACGACCAACTTCGCGGCGCCTGCGGGGACGGTCAGGTTTAAGGCTGCGGAAGCCGCCTGGGGCACGCTGCCGTCGATGCGGACGGTCGCAGCGCTCAGAGCGGGAGGCACGGTCACCGCGAGCGACGTCGACCCGTCGATCCCTCCGCGGTTTTCCAGGGTGAAGCTCACCGAACTCCGCTCCCCAGGGGACACGGTGGTCGCGGGTGACGCCGAGATCTGCCAAGTGGCGGGTGCAGGGCGCACCGTGAGATCGGTTCGAAACGCCTGCCCGTCGACGGTGAGCGTCACAGGAAACGTTCCGCCGCCAACGGGTCCGGCCGCGGAGCCTCGAACTCGAACCGAGGTCGAGGCTCCCGCGGCAATGGCGGCGGCCGAACTCGTCGAGGCCTGCTGCCAAGCGCCTCCGCCGATTGAGAACGATCCGCCAGCGAGCGCCGGTTGCGCATCAAAGCGAATAGTTGCTGTGACGCCGAAGTTGCTCGGGTTGCGTAGGGAGAACGTGAGCTCTACGAGACCACCATAATTCGCGGAGGTCGGAGCGGGCGCGACAGTGTCGATCGGGGAAGGCGGGCTCGAGTTGCACTGTCGGAGTCGCAGCGCATCCTGCGTGATCCAGAACTTCGTGCCGATGCCCGTGACGGCGCCCACGCCCAGTCGATCGAACTGCGCAGGGACGAGGCCGTGGTCGTGGCAGTAGCGGCCCGACAGCATCATCACCGAGCCGAGCTCTGCCGCGAACACCGAGGCGCCGATCGTGTCGCCATGGCCGTTGCCGGCGACGAGGAACGCGCGGTCGCCGGTGATCGAGGGCACGAAGCGCTGCACGACCTGCGCGTTCGTGGCATAGCGGTCGGGGCCGGCGATGCGGCTCATCGTCGCGTTCGTGCGGGCGTCGAGCGCTCGGTAGTAGTCGTCGGAGAGCACCGAGCTCGCGCCGATGAAGTGCACGCGCTGCACTCCGCTGAGCTGCGGCGCGATCTTGCGCGCCCATACCGCGGGGTCGCCCATCGCGGGGAAGACGGCAGCGCCCATCCGTGCGGCGACGTTGCCCGTGGCGAGGCCGTCGGAGTAGCCGTTGCGTCCGATGATGAAGACGTCGCGGATCGACCCCTTCGCCTGTCGCAGCTGCGAGGCCAGCGCGATGGCCGAGTCGACGCGATCGCCGCTGTTCGTGCCCGCGCGGTACATCGTCGCGCTCGGGAGGATCCGGCGAACGTTCGACCAGAGCCGGTCGGACAGCACCGAACGACTGCCCACGATGTGCACCCAACGGGGGTTGAGGCGCCGCAGCTCGGCCTCGATGACGCTCGGCACCGAGTCTCGACGCACCATGAGCACATGCGCTCCCTGCGCGCGTGCGGCGGGCGGCACCGACAAGGAGTCGCCACCGGACTCGCCCGACGTCAGGTAGACGACCCGCGCGCTGCCCATCTGCTGCGACATCAGCGCGCTCGTGGCGTAGAGGTCCTTGCCGCCGATCCACGACACGTTCGTGACCACCGCGTTGGCTGCGGGCACCTGGATGAAGGCAGCGAGCAGCGCGAGCAGGATCGCGGCGATCATGGCGGGTACGAAGGCAGGTCGGCGCAGCAGCATGGCGCGGGCTCCCAGGTGCGTGACGGTGTTCCGATGCGCTGGGAGGGTGCCTCTGTCGCGCGAGAGGCGGACCGCTGGTCCGCTTGCATCGAACGCTAGCAAGCACCTACGACACACGCCATCGGAGTCCTGAGCGCCTGAGGTGACGCTGAGGAATCCCCGGTCAGCGGCGGCTCGTGATGAGCGCCGCGAACCAGCTCGCGCCCGCGACGAGGTGCATGATCGCGAGCGAGACGCCGGTGCCGGTGTCAAGCGCGCCCGTGAGCGGCGCGGCGGTCGAGGCAGCCGCGACCGCGAGGCCCGCCCAGGCGAGGATCGGCGTGGTGCGAGGCCAGCGCTTGGCGAGCGGCCAGGCGACGACGACGGCGAGCGCGAGCGGCACGAGCGTCGCGACGGCGACCGGCAGGAACCCGACCGCGATCTCGGCGCCGCCCTGTGCGACGACCATCGAGGCGCCCGCGGCGGATGCGACCGCGAGGATCGCGAGGTTGACGAGCGCGGCGATGCCGGCGGCGGCGAGGCCGCGCACGAGCAGGCCCGGGCGGGTGCGCGCGGCGGGCGGGTCGAGGGCCGTAGTAGCGGGGTCAAGGGGTGTGGTGACGGGCTCGGATGCGGTGGTCATGGCTCCTCCGTGGGTTCGGCCGGGCCGGGGCCCGGGCTCCGATGCGCCCATGATCCGCCCGATGCTTGACTCGGTCAAGTATCTATTCGTCGGGAGTAGCCTGAGCGCGTGACGAGCGTGGACGCGATCAACGAGGCCAGGGGGCTGGCCGTGCTGCTGCACCGGGCGGCGGCGCTCGCGCGCGAGGACTTCGCCCGCGCCGCGGAGCGCTTCGGCATCGCGCCGCCGGCTGCTCGCGTGCTGCTGCTGCTCGACGACCCGATGCCGATGCGCAAGATCGCCGACCGCCTGCTCGTCGACGCCTCCTACGTCACCGGCGTCGCCGACCAGCTCGAGGAGGCCGGCCTCGCCACCCGCGGCGTCGGCGAGGACCGCCGGGTGAAGCTGCTCTCGGCCACCGAGTCCGGCGCGGATGTGCGCGAGCGTCTGGCCGTCGCGATCAGCGCCGACTTCACGGCGCTCCACGCCCTCGACGATGCCGAGCGGGCGCAGCTCGCGACGCTGCTGGAGCGGCTCGTCGAGAGCGGCGCGCGGTAGGGCGCGCTCCCACCTGCCTGCGGCATGCTCGCCGCATGAGCGCCGCCGCCTCCGGGCCAACTGCCGCCGCACCTGCTGTCGCCACCCCCGACCGCGCGCTGCGCGTCGCGGGCTGGATCGCGATCGCGGCGCCGCTGCTGGCGCTCGCCGTGAAGCTGCCGTCGTTCGGCTGGCTCATGGTCGGCGCGATCTGGATGTCGCCTCTGCTCCTCGGCGGCTACGCGCTGCTCGTGCTGGCCGCGGCTCGCGGGATGCTGCGGCGGGGCGCGACCTTGCGTGCGCCGCGGTGGGCGCGCATCCGCGCGATCGCGTGGGCGTGGCTGACCTCGGGCGGCGTCGTCCTGGTCGGGCTGGCGATCGTCGACGGCGGCGACACGATGGCGTCGGTGCAGTCGACGCTCACGATCCTGCTCGGCTCTTCGGGCGGCGACTCCCCGCTGCACGACGCATCGATGGTGCTCGCGCTCGTCGGCGCGATCGCCTGGGGCGTTGGCTGGCTCGGGCTCATCGCCGAGTGGCTCTCGTCGATCGCGGGGCGGCGATGGGAGGCGGCGCAGGTCGCGCCGCCGGTGCTGCCGCCCGCGCCGTAGACGAAGGGCCGGTCCTCGGCGCCCTGCTCGTCGCCTACCGTCCCCCTCAGCGCGTCGCCGCCTACTTCGCTCGGAGCGAGATCTGCCAGCGGTCGGAACCGCTGTCGAACGAAGTCGATTCGATGACGACGATCGACGGCCCCTGCTGCAGCGTGCCGCTTACCGTCTGGCCGCGGTCGACCGAGAGCCAGAGATCCGAGTAGTTGAGGAAGTGCTCCTCGCGGATGAACGTCGAGTCACTGAGCCCCGCGGCGGTGATCCATGCCTCGGACCCTCCGTAGAGTCCGATCGCGGAGTCGGATCCCGAGAAGGCCAGCATCGGCGCGTGGCGCATGTCGCGCACGGTCAGCGACCAGGCGTCATCCGCCTCGACGCGGACGTAGCGAGGAGGGTCCAAGCGGTCGGTCGTCCGAAGCAGACCGGTGCCGTTGAACGAGTCGCCGGAGTCGTAGATCGGCATGTCCTGCAGCTCGAGCCGCGCGTCGAGCACGTTGACCGAGAACGAGCTCCACTCGTCGTTCGGCGCGTGGGTCGCCTGCAGCACTCCCCACCGCGCTCCGGGGGGCAGTGCAACGGTGTGCGTGCCCGCGCCGCCACTGATCGTGCCGCCCTGGAAGGTGCCGTATCGGCGGCCGGCGAGGCGCTGTTCCTTGGTGAACCAGTTCGCCTCCGAGACATCCACGAGCTGACGGGTGCCAGGTGCGTACTGCGGAGTGGTGCCGCCGTAGTAGCCCGTCCCGCAGATGCGGAACTTCAAGGCGTCCGCAGTGATCCAATGCCGCGTACCGACGCCGATGATCTTCGTCACGGCCAGCTTGTCGATCTGCGAGGGCACCGCGGTGTGATCGTGGCAGTAGCGGCCGGAGAGCATCATGACCGAGTTCTGGGAGGCGGCCAGCACGGACGCCCCGATCGTGTCGCCGTGACCGTTGCCCGCGACCAGGTAGACGTGGTTCGCGCTGATGCCGAAGACGAAGCGGTCGATCACCGCTGCGTTCGTGCGGTATCGATCACGACCTGAGATCCGCTCGACGTCGCCAGGGATGCGCCAGTAGAGCGCATCCATGTACGCCTCCGGCAGCACCGAGCCGCTGCCGATGAAGAAGACCTGACCGACGTCCTGCAGCCGTGGCGCCACGCGATTCGCCCAGGCGACGGGGTCGCCGACCGCCGGGACGATCGCCGCGCCCATGCGGGCGGCGACGGTGCCGGTGACGAGCCCGTCGGAGTATCCCCGGCTGCCGATGACGAAGGCGGTCGTCAGGTAGCCGTTGCTGCGGGTGACGTGGTCGAGCAGCTGCAGCGCGGAATCGACGCGGTCGCGGCCGCCGACACGGTAGATGCTCGCGCGAGGCAGGATCGAGCGCACGTCGGCCCAGAGGGCATTGCTGAGCACGCTCGCGTTGCCGACGACGTTGACGTAGCGAGGATTGAGCCTGCGCAGCTCCTGCTCCACCACTGCCGGTACCGAGTCGCGGCGCACCATGAGCACATGGGCGCCGGTGGCCGACGCGGCCGGAGGCACGGCCAACGCATCCGCGCCCGACTCTCCTGAGGTCAGGTAGACGGTGGTGGTGGGCGCCATCTTCTGCGACATCAGCACGCTGGTCGCGTAGAGATCCTTGCCGCCGATCCACTCCTGACCGGTCGGCAGGGTGGCCTCAGCCGGAGCTGCTGGCGCGACGATCAGCGAGACCGCGGTCGCCGCGAGGGCGGCGGCCGCGACGGCGACGCGCACTCGACGCATCGCCGAGCCGAGCGTCGCGCGCCGAGCGTTCGAATCGTGCTGTCGCATGTCACTGCCCCGCGATCGTCGTGAAGTGGGTGACGAAGTTCGGATCCCACGCGCCGGGCCGGTCGGAGGCGGAGCGTACGGGGGCGGCGCAACGGCGGCGCCGTTCGGCTGCTGCCAGGCGGCGGGCTGGTTGGGGGGCGAGGAGGGGTCGGTCATCGGCGTGCCTTCGAGGTGATGAGGGAGACGGCCCATGGGTGCTGGAGGCCGAGACGCGGACACGGATACCCTTTCCGGTCTCCCGTCTGGGATGAGCGTACGGCTCGCGCGACCGCGCGCCTCGCCCGGGCGAATCCTTGAGCATCACTTGAGCGTCGGCGGATCCTGACGGGTCGTTCAGTCTCGACTCGCTCGGCCCCCTCGGCTCGAGGTGCGCCGCGCTTCGCGTAGCGTGGAAGGTCGGACCATCGGAGGAGCCCCATGCCCGACCTCGCCAACGGCAAGTACGTCTCGCAGTCCGACGCGATCCGCCAGTGGTGGCCCGCGGCGCGGGAGGTGCTGCTCGAGACCGCGCGCGAGTACGGCGCCTGGATCACCGAGGAGGATCTCGGCGCCCGCATCCAGGCTGCCACCGGCATCTCGACCAAGCAGCCCGCGGAGGAGTGGGTCGGCAGCGTGCTCACGCGGGTCGCGACCGATGCGGCGGGCCGCGGCGAGCCCCGGATCGCCTCGCTGTGCGTGCGCGCCGACCTGTCGGTGGGCGACCACGCGGGCGCCGTGCCCGGCACCACGGTGCAGTCGCGCGAGCAGCGCGCAGCCGAGGACCGCTTCGACTGCTACCGGCTGTACGGCGCCGAGCTGCCGGAGAACGGCGGGCGTCCCCAGCTGACGCCGCGCACCTCGGCACGCCCCGTGACGAGGGCGCCCCGCTCGACGACCCCTCGAGCCCCGCGCACGCCGAAGTCGACGAAGCCCGCGCCCGCGGCGATGCGCGAGGTCACCTGCACCAGCTGCTTCATGGTGGTGCCGGAGGCGGCGGAGTGCCGCGAGTGCGGGGCGAGCCTGGCGAGCGCCGTCTAGCGCAGCGGGTCCTGCTCCGCCGCGCTCAGCGGCGTGAACGCGTGGCCCGCGAGCGTGAAGTGGAGGCGCGCGGCGAGCTCGAGCTCCTCGGCGATCGCTGCCGCGTCGCCCACCGAGCGGCCGACGGCGACGAGGCCGTGCCGGTCGAGCAGCACGGCGTTCGCGCGGGCATCCGCCGCGAACCCAGCTGCGCATGCCGCGGCGAGGCCTGCATCGCCCGGGGGCACGTAGGCGACCCGCGGCAGCAGCCCGACGCGCATCGTGTAGTACGGCGTGTAGTGCGGCAGCGCGTCCTCCCGAGGCAGGTCGTCGAGGCACGAGAGCGCCAGCGCCCACGGGGAGTGCGTGTGCACGATGCCGCGCGCCTCCGGCCGCTCCTGATAGACCGCGGCGTGCAGCACCGACTCCTTGGTGGGCCGCGGGCCGTCGAGGTGCTCGCCGGCGAGCGAGATGCGCGAGAGCGCGTCGGGGTCGAGCGCGCCGAGCATCGCTCCGGTCGGCGTGACGACGATCGTGTCGCCGTCGCGCGCGCTCAGGTTGCCGCTGGTGCCCGGAGCCATGCCGAGTCCGTCCAGGCGCCGACCCAGGTCGACGATCGCGTCCGCGAGCTCGCTCATGCGCGCACGCTCCCTTCCGTGAGGTCGAGCGACCGGTCGAAGATGTCGTCGCCGCCGAAGTTCCCGGACTTCAGCAGCAGCCCCACGCGGTCGCCGTCGAGGGCGACCGTCCACGGGACGCCGGGGTCGACCTCGGCGCCGATGGCGAGGGCGCGCACGCCCAGGCCGTTCACGACCGCGCCGCTCGTCTCGCCGCCGGCGACGACGATGCGGCGCACGCCCTCGCGGGCGATGCCTGCCGCGATGCGCGCGAAGGCCGCCTCGATCGCGAGCGACGAGGCCTCGATGCCCAGCTCGGCCTGCACGGCGGCCACGACCTCCGGATCGCTCGACGAGTAGACGAGCGGGCGCTCGTCGAGGTGCTCGGCGACGAACGCCACGGCCTCCTCGACGACCGGCTCTCCGGCGACGATGCGGTGCACGTCGACCTCGAAGGCCGGATGCGCGGCACGGTGCAGCGCAACCTGGCGTCGGGTCGCGGCGGAGCAGGAGCCCGAGAGCACCGCGGCAGGACCGTCGGGCAGCACGAGCGCATCCGCCGCGGCGTCCCGGGTGAGCACGACGCGGCCGAGGGCTGCGGAGAGGCCCGCGGCGCCGGTGAGCAGCGGGGCGTCGGCGAGCGCGAGCGCGAGCGCGTCGAGGTCGCCGTCGGTCTCGGCGTCGGCGATGCGGAGGCGCGGACCCGCGTCGGCGACGGCGGCGCGCACCGCCTCCGCCCCGTCGCGGACCGCAGCGAGCGGCACCGCGCCGACGGGCTCGTCGACCTGTGCGGCGAGCACGCGGCGCAGGTCGCTCTCGCGCATGGGGTTGATGGGGTGGTCGCGCATGGGCGACTCGGCGAGCGGCACGCCGTGCACGAAGAGGTCGCCGTCGCGCACGACGCGGCCGTTCTCGGGCACCGAGGGCGCGAACAGCACGCGCTCCGCGCCGACGAGGTCGGCGAGCGCCGTGGCGACGGGGCCGATGTTGCCGCGATCGGTGGAGTCGAAGGTGGAGCAGTACTTGAAGTAGAGCCGGTCGGCGCTCCGTGCCCGCAGCCAGCGCGCTGCCGCGAGCGACTGCTCGACGGCCTCGGCGGCCGGGATGCTGCGCGACTTCAGCGCCACGACGACGACGTCCGCGTCGGACGAGGCACCGTCATCGGGGACGCCGAGGTGCTGGATCGCGCGGAAGCCGGCCCGCACGAGCATGCCGGCGAGGTCGGTGGCGCCGGTGTAGTCGTCAGCGATGACGCCGAGCTGCATGGGTCTCCTCCAAGGGGTGGGTGCGGTGCCCGCGCGCGAGGGCGCGGGCACCGCAGGGGTGATCAGCCGCGGAGGCCGATGATGGTCTCGGCCCACTCCCGCACCTGCGGGTCGGCCTGCTCGATGAGGCCGGCCGTGGGCTGGCGCCACTCGGCGAGGTCGATCGGGTAGAACTCCACGCCGTTCTCCTCGAGGAACGCGCGGTGCTCCTCGCGCTCCGAGATCGAGGTCTCTCGGTAGGTCGACGAGACGGTGTCGGCCGCCTGGAGCAGGATCTCCTGCACCTCCGGCGCGTAGCCGTCGAAGGTGTCGCCCCACATCTGGAAGTGGAAGTTGCCGTAGAGGTGGTTCGTCTCGGTCACGTACGGCGCGACCTCGTAGAACGACGAGAAGCGGACGACGTCGAGGGGGTTCTCCTGGCCCTCGATCGCGCCCTGCTCCATGGCAGAGAAGACCTCGTTGAGCGCCATCGGCGTCGGGGCTGCGCCGAGCGCCTGCCAGGTGTCGATGTAGGTCTGCTGGTTGGGCACGCGCAGCTTGAGGCCGCCGAGGTCGGCCGGGCCCTCGACCGGGCGCGTCGAGTTGAGCACGCGGCCGCCGCGGTACAGGCTGCCGATCAGCTGGAAGCCGGAGTCGTCGCGCACGGCGGTGAGGATCTCGTCCTTCATCTCGCCGTCCCACACCTCGAAGAAGTGCTCCTCGTCCTCGTAGAGGAACGGGAGGCCCTCGATCGCGGCGAGGTCGGTGTAGCGCTCGAGCGAGCCGAGGCTCTCGATGACGATGTTCGTCGAGCCGATCTCGAGGCCCTCCTGCATCTCCTCCCAGCTGCCGAGCTGGGCCGAGGGGAACACCTCGATGGTGATCGCGCCGTCGGAGAGGGTCGAGACCTCCTCGGCCAGCTGCTCGGCGGCGCGGTGCTGCAGGCTGTCGACCGCGTAGGCGTGGCCGAGCGTGAGGGCCATCGGCGCGATGCTGCCGTCCTCGGTGGTGCCGCCCTCGGCGCTCGAGCAGCCCGTGAGGGCGAGCCCGGCGATGGCGATGGCCGCGATGCCGGTGGTGGCGCGGCGGGAAGTGATCTTCATTGATGCGTCTCCTGTGGTGGTGGGTGGAGGGCGCAGTCGACCGACTCCGGAGGACAGGGTGCTCCGGTAGGCGTCGGCTGCAGGGGGGGGGGCTAGCGGAGCGGGCCGTCCTCGCGGAGGTCGGTCGCGTGGAGGGAAGCGGGGGCGTCGCCGAGGGTGCGGCGGAGGCGCCGCTCGGCGCCGCGCATGTGGCTGCGCATGGCCGACTCGGCGGCGCGGCGGTCGCCGGAGGCGATGGCGGCGACGATCGTGGCGTGCTCGGAGCAGGAGCTGTCGGTCTCGCCAGCGGCGCGCAGCGAGCGCGACATCCAGATCCGCAGCAGCGAGGTGATGTTCGACAGCATGTCGGCGAGCGCGGAGTTGCGTGCGGCGTCGGCGATGGTGCGGTGGAAGCGGATGTCGAGGTCGACGAACGCCGCGGCGTCGCCGGAGATGGCGTCCATCTCGGCCAGGAGCGCCTCGAGCGATGCGAGGTCGGCGGGCGTCGCGCGCCTCGAGGCCAGGCCCGCGAGCACGATCTCGATGTGCTGGCGGGCCTCGACGAGCTCGAGCAGTCGGCGCTCGCCGAGGAAGAGGCCCCATTCGATGACGCGCGGCAGCAGGTCGCCGCCCGACTCGCGCAAGTAGGTGCCGTCGCCATGACGGATCTCGACCACGCCGAGCAGGCCGAGCGACTGGATCGCCTCGCGCACCTGCGCCCGGCTGACGCCGAGCTCCTCGGCGAGCTGGCGCTCGCTCGGCAGCTTGGAGCCGGCCATGTGCGGCCCCTCGAACATGCGCGTCGTGAGCGCGTGCACGATCGCCTCGCGCACCCCGCTGCCGTGCGGCGTCGAGGGTGCCGCGTCGGCGGCGGGTGTGGTCTCGTCCATGAGGGTCATGGTCTCAGGCTGCGTCCTCGGCGAGCTCGCGCCGCAGGCGCGAGAGCTCGCTGTAGGCGTTGTCGCGCTGGGCGACCATGCTCGCGGCGGCCTCGGCGTCGAGCCCGAGGTAGCCGCCGCCCGTCTTGATGCCGAGGTCGCCGGCCTCCACTCGCGCCTTCAGCGAGGGCGGCACGGCGAAGCGGTCGCCGAAGGCGCGCTCGAGCGAGACGTAGGAGTTGGCGTAGATGTCGAGGCCCGCCATGTCGGCCACGGCGAAGGGGCCGTAGAGCGCGAGGCGGAACCCGAAGGAGGCGCGCACGATCGTGTCGATCTGCTCGGCGTCGGCGTGGCCGTCCTCCACCATGCGCGCGGCCTCCTTGAACAGCGCGAACTGCAGGCGGTTGCAGACGAAGCCGGGGGTGTCCTTGACGATCGCCGGCTCCTTGCCGGCCTCCGTGAGCAGGCCCGCGATGAGCGGCGGCAGGGATGCGTCCGTGCTCGCGTGGGGGATGATTTCGACGCCCGGCAGCAGCGTCGCCGGGTTGAAGAAGTGCACGCCGAGGAAGCGCTCCGGGCGCTCGAGCGCCTCGGCCAGGTCGCCGATCGGGATGGCAGAGGTGTTGGTGGCGATGACGACGTCGTCGCCGATCACGGCCTCGATCGCGCGCAGCACCTCGTGCTTCACCGAGAGCTCCTCGAAGACGACCTCGAACACGATGTCGGCGCCGACGACGCCCTCAGCGAGCGATCCCGACCACGAAAGGTTCGCGGCGACGCTCGAGCCCTGCTCGGCGGTGAGGTAGCCCCGCGCGACGTGGTCGGCGGTCTCGGCGATGACCCGGGCGTGGCCGGACTCGGCTCGCGCGGCGTCCGTGTCGATGAGGACGCAGCGGGCTCCGGCTCGGGTCAGCACCTGGGCGATGCCGCCGCCCATGTATCCGGATCCGACGATGGCGATCGTCGTGGCTGCCAGCTGCATGTCTCTCCTTCGAGGTGGTGCACCGCCATCATCGGTGCGCGGACTGATCGTGCACTGCGCGCCTTGCTCATGTCAAGTGGTCGACCAATAAGGTCAAAAAAGCGTTGCAATCAAAGACATTGAGCGTGGAACGTTGCACATCGACGTGCATCACTGGTAGACCAGTCACTCGACAGAGGTCGACCTCTCCCGAGCAGAGCGGGAGCGGCCGAGGGATTCGAAGGAGAGTCGCCATGCACGAGCGCAGATGGATGCCGAGCCCGCCCGGGCTCTCGGGAGGCATCCTCGGCATCCTCGACAAGACCGCCGCCTGGCTGGTCGTCGTCGGGCTGGGGCTGCTGGCGGCGGTGATCTTCCTGCAGGTCGTCGCGCGCTACGCGCTGAACGCCCCGACCGTCTGGTCGGAGGAGCTCGCGATCAGCATCTTCGTCTGGGTCTCGATGCTCGCGATCCCGCTGGGCCTCCGCCGCGGCGAGCACCTCACGCTCGACTTCGTCATCAAGCGCTTCTCCGGCACCGTTGCGAAGGTCGCCGCCATCGGCATCGCGGCGCTGACCGTGCTGATGTTCTCGATCCTGGTGTGGCTCACGGTGCAACTGCTGCCCGCCGCTGAACGGCAGCTGCTGGCCGGCATCGCGGGTGGCCTCGGTATCCAGGCGAAGGTCTCCTGGGTCTACGCCGCGGTGATCGTGGGCGGCGCGCTCTCGGTCGTGTTCTCGGTGGAGCGCGCGGTGCTCTTCGCCCGCGGCCGCATCGAAACGCTCGTCGAGGACGCCGACCAGCAGGTCATCGAGCAGCTCGAGGCGGAGGCCGACGGCCGCCCGCAGGGCCCGGCGGCGGGGATCTGAGCATGGGCTACGCACTCCTCGGCGGCTTCGCCCTCCTGCTCCTCATCGGCGCGCCCATCGGCGTCGCCCTCGCGCTCGCCTCCATGTTCGGCATCGAGTTCTTCTCCTCCGTGCCGCTCGAGGTCACCGCCCAGCGCATGATCGCCGGCATCCGCAGCTTCCCGCTGCTCGCGATCCCGCTCTACATCCTCGCCGGCGCGCTCATGAACGCCTCCGGCATCACCCAGCGCCTCGTCGACTTCGCCTACGCGATCGTGGGCTCCATACGCGGCGGCCTCGCGCAGGTGACGATCATCACGACCGCGATCTTCGGCGGCATCTCCGGATCCCAGGTCGCCGACACCTCGAACGTCGGCCGCCTGATGATCCCGCAGATGGTCGCCCGCGGATACAAGCCCACCTACGCGGTGTCCGTGATGGCGACCGCGGGCGCGATGTTCGTGACGATCCCGCCGAGCATCAACCTGATCGTCTACGGCGTCCTCGCGCAGGCGTCTATCGCCGACCTCTTCTTCTACGGCCTGCTCATCGGCATCGCGTTCGTCGTGGTCCTCATGGCTGCGGCGTACGTCGCCGCGATCATCCAGGGCCAGCCGGCGGAGGCGCGTGAGAGCTTCGGCAACGTCATGCGAGCGATGGGCCGGGCCGTTTGGTCGCTGCTGCTGCCGGTCGTGATCATCGGCGGCATCCGCATGGGCATCTTCACGCCCACCGAGGGCGGCGCCGTGGCCGTGTTCTACGCGCTCATCATCGGCTTCTTCGTGCACCGCGAGCTCACCTGGAAGAAGATCGTGCACTCCCTCACGGAGTCCGGTCTGCTCGTGGGCGTCATCATGCTCGTGATCGCGGCCGCTCAGATGTACTCGTGGGCGCTCATCTCCGGGCAGATCCCGCAGCAGATCACGCAGGCGATGCTGTCGCTGACCGAGAACCCGCTGCTGATCCTGCTGCTGATAAACCTCCTGCTGCTCATCATCGGCACGGTCATCGAGACGAACGCCGCGCTCATTGTGTTCGTGCCGCTGCTGCTGCCGGTCGCGACCGCCGTCGGCATCGATCCCGTGCACCTCGGCCTCATCATGGTGGTCAACCTCGGCATCGGACTGCTCACGCCGCCAGTCGGCCTGGTCTTGCTCGTGGCGAGCAAGATCGGGAAGCTCTCGATCTCCGAGATCATCCGTCCGATGCTGCCGTGGTTCGGCCTGTGCCTGGTGTTCCTCGCTGGTGTGACGTACCTGCCGTTCGTGTTCGGTTGGGTGTAGTCGGCGAGCCGCCAGACGCTCGTGGCGGCCCCGGTGCACGCGCACCGGGGTCACCCGTGAGTACCGGGATACCGTGAACCCATGACCGACGACCGCGTGCTCGCCGCCCTGCGCGCCTTCGTCGCCGAGCGCGACTGGGCCCAGTTCCACACCGCTCCCAACCTCGCCAAGAGCGTGTCGATCGAGGCGGCCGAGCTGCTCGAATGCTTCCAGTGGAGCGATGAGGCCGACGAGGCGCGGGTGCGCGAGGAGCTCGCCGACGTCCTCACCTACTGCCTGCTCCTGGCCGACCGCATCGGCGCCGACCCGGCGCAGCTCGTGCTCGACAAGCTCGAGACGACGAAGCAGAAGTACCCGGTCGACCTCGCTAAGGGCTCGATGATCAAGTACGACCGGCGCTGACGACGACCGTGCCGACCATCCACGAGCTGCCCTTCGACGACGCGTCGATGCGCGCCTGGGCCGGGGCCGACCCTCGCGCCACGAACTGGCCCGTCGTCTACACGCTGGAGGGCGGATCCGAGGTCTACGTCGGCGAGACGCTCAACATGCGCAAGCGCGCCGAGCAGCACCTCAAGGGCGAGCGGCAGCACCTCCAGCGAGCGCACGTGGTGGTCGACGAGACCTTTCACAAGTCCGCGTGCCTCGATCTCGAGTCGTTCCTCATCCGGCTGTTCAGCGGCGACGCCGCTCGGACGGTGCTCAATCGCAACACAGGCATCGTCGACGCCGACTACTACCGGCGCGACGAGTACCAGGCGCGCTTCGACACCGTCTTCGACGAGCTCCGCAGCCGCGGCCTCTTCACGCGCAGCATCCCGGAGATCCGCAACTCCGACCTCTTCAAGCTCTCGCCCTTCAAGGCGCTCACGGTCGACCAGGCCGCCGCGACGGCCGACATCGTCGAATCGCTGTTCCACGACCTCGAGGCCGGTGTGCAGAGCACGAGCATCGTGCAGGGCAACCCGGGCACGGGCAAGACGATCGTCGCGATCTACCTCATGAAGCTGCTCGCCGACATCGCCGCGGCGGATCGCGACGAGGAGCCGACCGGCGAGTCGCTCTTCGACGACTTCTTCACGGCAGGGCACCGCGAGCTGCTCGGTTCGGCCCGAATCGGACTCGTCGTGCCCCAGCAGTCGCTCCGAGCCTCCATCCGTCGCGTCTTCTCGCACACGCCGAACCTCGACCCGTCGATGGTGCTCTCGCCGTTCCAGGTCGGGCACAGCGAGGAGCGCTTCGACGTGCTCGTCGTCGACGAGGCGCACCGGCTCTCGCAACGAGCCGCACAGGCCGTCGGCGTGCAGACCCGCGACTTCCGCCTCATCACCGAGCGCCTCTTCGGCGAGGACGACCACGCCCGGTCGCAGCTCGACTGGATCGAGGCGAGGGCCGAGCATCGCATCGTGATGCTCGACGAGCTGCAGGCAGTGCGCCCCTCCGACCTGCCCGCCGAGGTCGTGGGCCCGCTCGTCGAGCGCGCGGCAGCCGACGGGCGAGTCCACCGGCTCGCGACGCAGATGCGCGTCGCGGCCGGCACCGACTACGTCGCGTTCGTCCGCGATGCGCTCGCCGCGGAAGGCGACGCGACCGTCGTGCGGCCCGACCTCGGCGAGTACGACCTGCGCTTCTTCGAGAATGCCGCCGCGATGCGCGAGGCGATCCTCCAGCGCGACGACGAGGTCGGGCTGTCGCGGATGCTGGCTGGCTATGCCTGGCGGTGGCGCAGCAACAAGGATCGATCCGCGCCCGACATCGAGGTCGACGGCCTCGAGCTGCAGTGGAACCGGACGGCGACGGAGTGGATCCGCTCCCGGACCTCGCGCGAGGAGGTCGGGTCGATCCACACGGTGCAGGGCTACGACCTGAACTACGCCGGGGTGCTCATCGGCCGCGACGTCGGCTGGGACGCCGAACGCCGTCGCGTCGTGTTCCGCCGCGAGCACTACTTCGACGCGCGCGGCAAGGCGAACAACAACATCCGCGGCATCGCCTACTCGGATGAGGACCTGCGCACCTTCGTCCTCAACATCTATGCGGTGCTGCTCACCCGCGGGATGCTCGGCACCTACGTGCACGTCGTCGATCGGGACCTGCGGGAGGCGCTCCGTCCTTCGTTCGCTCGATAGTTCGGCAATTCACTGAGTCGGTCTCAGCGATGTCGTCGCTCCGCGCTACTGTCGTGGCAATCCCGGGAGGTAGATGTGGAATTCAGCGATCGCCTGAACGCGTTGGCGACGAAGGTGCAGAACCAGAAGTCGGCCATTCAGACCGAAGAGGCAACGAAGAACGCGTTCATCATGCCGTTCATCTCGTCGATCCTCGGCTATGACGTGTTCAACCCGCTCGAGGTCGTGCCTGAGTTCACCGCGGATGTCGGCCTCAAGAAGGGCGAGAAGATCGATTACGCCATCCTCCGCGATGGCGAGGTGCAGATCCTGCTGGAGTGCAAGGCGTCAGTCGGCAACCTCAAGTTCGAGCACGCATCCCAGCTCTTCCGGTATTTCGCCGTGACGAACGCGCGGATCGCGGTTCTGACGAACGGCGAGGTCTATCAGTTCTTCACGGATCTCGATCGCCCCAACCGCATGGACGAGAAGCCGTTCCTCGTCTTGGATCTCTCCGACATCGACGAATCGATCGTGCCCGAGCTCCGCAAGCTGACGAAGGAGAACTTCGATCTCGATTCCGTCATCAGCGCTGCCGAGGAGTTGAAGTACGTCGGGGCGATCAAGCGAGCTATCGGGGAGCAGTTCAAGGAGCCGACCGACGACTGGGTGCGGTTCTTCACCACGCGCGTCTACGAGGGCGCCTTCACGCAGAAGGTTCGAGAGCAGTTCTCCACCCTCGTCGCGAAGGCGGGCAAGCAGTATCTGAGCGACCAGGTGAACGACCGGCTCAAGACTGCGCTCGGCGCGACCGGTTACACGCCGGCGCCGGTGTCCGAGTCGGCGACGGCCGTCGCCAGCGAGCCGATCGCCGAGAAGGATCTCGACCGCGACACCGAGGTCGACACGACGCTCGAGGAGCTCGAGGGTTACCAGATCGTCAAGGCGATCGCCTGCAGCGAGGTCAAGCCTCCGCGTATCGTGCACCGCGACGCCAAGTCATACTTCGCGATCCTGCTCGACGACAACAACCGCAAGCCGATCGCCCGACTGCATTTCAACGGCCTGAAGCAGAAGTACCTCGGTCTCTTCGACGACGCGAAGGTGGAGACCAAGCATCCCCTCGAGTCGCTCGACGACATCTACAGGCACGCGAATGCTATCCGTGAGGCTGTTCGCCGCTACCGGGGGTAGGGAGCGAAGGCGGATCCGACTAGTTGTGGTTCATGCCATGGCGTCGAGTATCGAGCGCCTGCTTCCAGAACGCTTCCCGCTGCAGCACGGTTGCCGCACTCGTCTTGGGATCGAAGATCTCCAGGATCGAGTACTGGAAGTGCTCGATGAGATGACCGTCGCCGGCTGAGGAGCGCAAGTCCTCGAACCCCTTGTTGCCTCCGCTCAGGTTCCAGACATCGGCGTAGCTCGACCACCGCTGCCAGAGCCCGTTGGCCTCTCCTGACGCCGACCCAATGTAGAGGGCGCCATCGCTCAGGTCCGTGATGACATAGACACCCTTCACGCTCGATAGCGCGTCCTTCCAGCTCGGCTCGTCATTGGCAATGATGCGCTGGAGTTCGTGGTGTCGCAGTCTGACGTTCTGGTAGCCGGGGAAGGTTCCGAGCTTCACGTCGGGTGCCAGCTCGTACACCTCCGGTGCAAGACGGCTCTCCTGGAGGCGGTCGTACTTCCGCAGGTACAGGTCGCGGCCGATCGGTTGTCGCAGCTTGACGATGAGGCGCTTGATGTAGTCCTCGTGCATCGGCACGGGAGTGAGGTCGTATCCGTATCCGCCGATGATCTCGGGGACGACCTTCCGGACTAGGAAGAAGCCACCGAAAATGAAGTACTGCGGCCCGTACGGGTAGTACTGCGCGAACGACATCAGGTACTCGGCATCGCCCAAGTTGTTGTTCTGCTGCTTCGCGCGGTAGCGGCTCATGTTCAGCCACTCCTCTTGGTTCTCCTCGAGCAGCAGGTCCCATGCCGCGACGCCGCCGACGCCCGCGCGGATGTTGAACTTCACCTTCGTCCGTGAGGGTTCAGGGACGGGCAGGAAGTCAGTGAAACGGATCATGCGCTCTCTCCTGCTCGTGATGCGAAGTTGGCCAGCCCGCCGTTGACTGCCCGCCACTGCTCCATGTTCGTCGCGTGGCCCGCGCGCTCGACGACCGCCGATGATCCGCGAGGCGCCAGCGCGGCGGCAGCGGCGGCATGCGAGGACGGCCAGTACTCGCTCTCGGCCCCGGCCACGAACAGCACCGGCCGCGAGAACGAGGCGATCACCGTCCTCCAATCGGCTCGAGCGTGGTCGTTCAGGAGCCCGAGGTCGCCCGGCCTGAATTCGCGCGAGACGCCCGCCATCGCCCGCAGAAGCCGCAGCGTGCGCACGGGCTTCCGCCACAGCGGCGTGCCCATCCCCGTCTCGGGGATCGTCGTCGCGAAGTAGGTGTCGCGGTTCGCGGCGTCGTAGCCGTAGAAGCCGTGGTCCCAGCCGTCGCCGTTCAGCATCCGCGGCGTCTGGTCCACCGACACCGCCGCCCGCACGCGCGACTCCCCGAACTCGGCGACGTAGGCCCAGATCGTCGACGCGCCCATCGAGCCGCCGACGAGCACCGCATCCGAGATCCCGAGGTGCCGCAGCAGCACGTCGACATCGGAGGCGCGGGTCGCCATCGTGGTCCCGACCGGCGACGGATCCGCGGCGCCGTGCCCGCGCAGGTCGAGCACCGTCACACGGTACCCGGCCGCCACGAGCGCCGGCACCTGGAACCGCCACGAGGTGCCGGGCGCGCGGAAGCCGGCGAGCAGCACGACAGCGGCGCCAGAGGCGGGCCCGTGCTGCGAGTACGCCAGCCGGACGCCGTCGGGAGCGGTGAGGAACGGCACGTGACCTCCTAGGTCGAGAGCCCCGGGAACGCCTTCCCGGGGTTGAGGATGCCCTGCGGGTCGAGGGCCTGCTTGATGGCGCGGTGCATCGCGAGCACCTCGGGCGAGAGCTCCGCCGCCGCGCCCGGAAGCTTCAGCAGCCCCACGCCGTGCTCGCCCGTGACGGTGCCGCCGAGGTCGCGGCACGCCTCGACGATGCGGTCGAACGCCTCCTTCGCGCGGCCCCGCGCATGCGCGTCGCCCTCCGGCGCGATGATGAGCGGATGCAGGTTGCCGTCGCCCGCGTGGGCGATGTTCGCGATCGTCACGTCGTGCTCGAGCGCGATCGCCTCGATGCGCGCGAGCATCTCGGGCACCGCGCGGCGCGGCACGCAGACGTCCTCGGTGAGCACCGGGCCGAGCCGCTCGAGCGACGGATACGCGAGGCGGCGGGCGAGGAAGAGGCGGTCGGCGTCCTCCGGATCGACGGACCGCGACACCGACGTCGCGCCGGCCGCGGTCATGTGCTCGGCGACCCGCGCGGCCAGCGCCTCACCCGCGGCGCCCGGCTCGTCGACGCGCGCGAGCAGCAGCGCCGCCTGCCCGGTCGGCAGGTCGAGGTGCTGCCAGGCCGCGACGGCGTCGAGGCAGGTGCGGTCGATGAGCTCGAGCGCCGACGGGATGATGCCGTCGGCCGAGATCGCCGCCACGGCGACGCCCGCCGCGTGCAGCGACGCGAACGACCCGACGATCGCGCGGTCCTCGCGCCCGGCGAGCGGCCGCAGCTTCACCGTCGCGTCCACGACGATCCCGAGCGTGCCCTCGCTGCCCACGAGCAGCTGCGCCAGCTGGTAGCCGGTCGAGCCCTTCGCGGTGCGCCGCCCGACGCGCGCCACCGACCCGTCGGCCAGCACGACCGTGAGCGCGATCACCGCATCCGCCGTCACGCCGTACTTCACGCAGCACAATCCGCCGGCGTTCGTCGCCACGTTGCCGCCGATCGTCGAGATCGCGCTCGACGCCGGATCCGGCGGGTACCAGAGGCCGTGCTCGGCCACGGCGGCGCGCAGCGCGTCGTTGAGCACCCCCGCCTCGGCCACCGCGAAGCGCTCGCCCGCGTCGATCTCGAGGATGCGCGTCATCCGCTCGAGCGACAGCACGACCGACCCCGCGGTCGCGTTCGCGCCGCCCGAGAGCCCGGTGCCGGCGCCGCGCGGGACGATCGGCGTGCCCGTCGCGGCGCACGCGTGGACGACCGCGACGACGTCGTCGATCGACTCGGCGAAGACCACCGCGAGCGGGGGAGCGAAGTCGGCCCACTCGGCGTCGTCGTGCGCGTACGCCTCCCGCACCGCGTCGTCGAGGCCGAGCTGGTCGTCGCGCAGCGCGCCCCGCAGTCGGTCGAGCACTCCCTGCATCCGCGCCTCCGCATCGTCGCCTGGCCGTGCGCCCATCCGATCACACGCGGCCGCGAGCCGCGCAGAGGACGTGCACGGATCGGCCCCTCGAGAGCGCCGAAGACGGCGGTCCGGTGCACCTACGCAGCGAGAGGTGCACCGATCTGCCCCGCGCGCGGTGCCGACAGGACCGCTCGGTGCACGTCGAGCTCGTCAGCCCTCCGAGTCGCCCGCCGAGCCGGCCGCCTGCGGGAACCCCGCAGGGCTCGGCTCCTTCAGCTCCACGAGGATCGCGTGGCCGTCGCTCGAGCCGACGTTCTCGCCGACGTGCGACTCCTCGGGCACCCACTGGGCCACGCCCGACTCGAGCGTCCGGTCGGTCGTCCGCGAGCCGTGCTCCAGCCTCAGCTCGAACGAGGAGAGCGGGATGAGCACGCTGTCGGGGTGATGGTGCGCGCTGCTCCTGGCACCGGGCGAGTCGCGGTACTCGAGCACGCGCACGCGCTCGTTCTCGAACACCACGGTGTACAGACCGGGATCGGTCGAGACGGCGTCGTCATCCATGCGGCGGACCGTACACCCGCGTCCTGCGAGCGTGGGGGACGGATGCTCGCCGCGCACGCGGACGGGCCGCCGCCCGGAGGCAGCGGCCCGTCGCGGAGCAGGGGGCTCAGCCCTCCTGCGACTCGAGCAGCTCGTCGAGCTGCACCTGCAGGCGGTCACGGTGGTCGCGGATGAGGTCGAGGCTGCTGCCGAGGATGTCGGCGCGCGTCTGCACGTCGCCGAGCTCCGACTGCGTCTCGGCGAGCTGCGCCTGCGCGGCCGAGGCCTGCGAGAAGCCCAGCGCCGTGCCCGTCGCGCCGAGGGCGGCGACCACCACGAGCGCTACGATCCACGGCCAGCGTCGCGCGCGGGGCGCCGCGGCGGCGGTCGTCGGCGTGCCGGCCTCGGTCGCGGGGGCGGTCTGCTCGGTGCTGTGCGTCGTGGTCATCGGATGCTCCTCGGCAAGGGACGGCGCACGCCAGCGGGCACGGCCGATCGCCGTGCGCCGGTCGCGCCCGTCGTCGGTGATGGGGGATCGGGACGCATGCTCGTGGCGCGTCCAGCAGACCATCATCCCACGGACGTGGGGGACACGGGCGCGCCTCGGTCCGCCCGGAGCGAACCATGCCCGTCCCCCACAGGGTCGCTCGCTAGCCTGGCGGGCGTGCCGGAACCCAGAGCCGGCGCACTCTGGAGCACGCATGACCGGCAACGCGACCACCCGATTCAGCAACGTCTCGCTGCTGTCCGTCGCGAGCACCCTGCCCAGTCGCACGACCACGTCCGAGGACATCGAGCACCGCCTCGACGGCGCCCTCAGCCGCCTGAAGCTGCGCAAGGGCCTGCTGCGCCGCGTCGCCGGCGTCGACGCGCGGCGCAACTGGGCCGAGGGCGAGAGCGCGGATGCGGCCACGGTCCGGGCGGGCAACGAGGCGCTCGCGCAGGCGGGCGTGCAGCCGGGTGACGTCGGCCTCCTCATCAACACGAGCGTCACGCGCAAGCACCTCGAGCCGAGCGTCGCCGTGCGCCTCCACCACGAGCTCGGCCTGCCCACGAGCGCCATCAACTTCGACGTCGCCAACGCGTGCCTCGGCTTCGTGAACGGCATGAGCCTCGCGGCCGGGATGATCGAGTCGGGCCAGATCCGGTACGCGATCGTCGTCAACGGCGAGGACGCCGACGACATCCAGGTGAACACCGTCGAGCGGCTGCTGGGCGACGACATCGACCGCGACGACTTCCTCAGCGAGTTCGCCACCCTCACGCTCGGCTCCGGCTCGGCCGCCGCTGTGCTCGGCCGCGCCGACGAGCACCCCGAGGGCCACCGCATCCTCGGCGGCGTCACCCGCGCCGCCACCCAGTGGCACGACCTCTGCGTCGGCAGCGCCGAGGGCATGTACACGAACGCGAAGGCGCTCCTCAAGGGCGGCCTCGAGCTCGTCGTCTCCGCCTGGAAGGAGGCGGCGCCGGAGTGGAAGTGGTCGGAGGTCGACCGCTACATCACGCACCAGGTCTCGTCGGTGCACACCAACGCGATCGTGAAGGCCGCGAAGCTCGACCCGGCCAAGGTGCCCACCACCTACCCGCGCTACGGCAACGTCGGCCCCGCCTCCATCCCGATCACGCTCGCCGAGGAGCAGGCCACGCTCCAGCGCGGCGACCGCGTGCTGCTCATGGGCGTCGGATCCGGCCTCAACACGGCCATGATGGAGCTCGCCTGGTGAGCTCGGCTCGCCACGACCACGCTCCCGGCAGCGGCTCCGGCCCCGCCGTCACCGCGCCGCGCACCACCACCGCGCCCGCCTCGCTCCCGCCCGAGGGCCTCCCCGGCCTCGACCCCGCGTGGAGTCGCCTCGTGCGCGTGCCTGGCCGCGGCATCGACGCCGGTGTCACGCGCGGCTGGCACTGCCTCGACACGGCCGGCGAGCTCGAGGCGCTCGGCGTCGAGCCGGCCGGCACGATCCTCGCGGTGCACGGCAACCCGACGTGGTCGTTCCTGTGGCGGCGCCTCGCCGAGGGGACGCTGGCCGCCGCCGCAGCGGGCGGACCCGCCTGGCGACTCGTCGCCGTCGACCAGCTCGAGATGGGCTTCTCGGAGCGCAGCGGCCTGCACCGCACGGTCGCGCAGCGCGTGCACGACCTCGCGGGCTTCGCGGATGCGGTGGTCGGCGACGGCCCCGTCATCACCATCGGGCACGACTGGGGCGGCGTCGTCTCGCTCGGTTGGGCCGTCGACCACGCGCCGCAGCTCGCCGGCGTCGCGCTGCTGAACACCGCCATCCACCACCCGGCCGGCGTGCCGATCCCCGCGCCGCTGCGCCTCGCCCGCGCCCGCGGCGTGCTCGCCGCCTCCACCGTCGCGACGCCCGCGTTCCTCGAGACGACGCTCTCGCTGCCCGCCGAGCCGCTGCCGGCCGACGTGCGTGAGGCGTACCGCGCGCCCTACCGCACCGCCGCCCGGCGCGACGGCATCGGCGGCTTCGTCGCCGACATCCCCGCCGACGCATCCCACGAGAGCCACGCCGAGCTCGAGCGCATCGCCGCCGGCGTCGCCCGGCTCGAGGCGCCCGCGCTCCTGCTGTGGGGGCCGCGCGACCCGATCTTCGGCGACCGCTACCTCGACGACCTCGTCGACCGCCTCCCGCACGCCCGCGTGCACCGCTTCGAGGGCGCGGGACACCTCGTGGCGGAGGAGCGGCTGTACGCGGATGCGGTGCTGTCGTGGGTGGGGGAGGACGTCGCTCCGGCTGCGGGTGGTCTCGAGACGCCGCGGCCTGCGGCCGAGGCTCCTCGACCAGCGGAGGGGGCGGCCGAGGCTCCTCCGCCAGCGGATGCGGAGGCGTTCCGCCCTCTCTGGCACCGCCTCGACGAGCGGGCGCTCGATGACGGCACGGCCGTCATCGACATGACGCGCACCGACGCCGGCGAGCCGCGCACCGTCTCGTGGCGGCAGCTGCATGCGCGCGTGCAGGAGCTCGCCGCCGGCCTCCACCGCCTGGGCATCCGCAGGGGCGACCGCGTCTCGCTGCTGCTCCAGCCCGGCCCCACCCTCACCGCCGTCGTCTACGCGTGCCTGCGCATCGGCGCGATCGCGGTCGTGGCGGATGCGGGGCTCGGCGTGCAGGGCCTCTCGCGCGCCGTCCGCGGCGCCCAGCCCGACGTCATCATCGGCGAGCAGAAGGGCCTCGCGGCCGCCCGCGCGCTCGGCTGGCCGGGACGCCGCTTCAGCGCCGGGCGCCTCCCGCGCGCCGCGGAGGCTGCGCTCGGCGTCGAGGCGAGCCTCGGCGAGGTCGCGCGCCTCGGCTGCGGCGAGCCCCTCCCGCCCGAGCCCGCCCCGGCCGACGAGGCGGCGGTGCTCTTCACCTCCGGCTCCACCGGCCCCGCGAAGGGCGTCGTCTACACGCACGCGCAGCTGAGCGCTCTCCGCGACGTGCTCGAGCAGCACCTGGCGATCCACGGCGGCACGGGCCTCGTCACCGGGTTCGCGCCGTTCGCGCTGCTCGGCCCCGCGCTCGGCACCCGCTCGGCGACGCCCGACATGGACGTCTCGGCGCCCCGCACGCTCACCGCATCCGCCGTCGCCGCGGCCGTCCGGGCGTCGGACGCGCGCATCGTCTTCCTCTCGCCCGCGGCCGTCCTCAACGTGGTCGCCACCGCCGACGCGCTCACCGACGCCGACCGCGCGGCGCTCGGCCGCATCGAGACCTTCCTCTCCACCGGCGCGCCGATCGGGCTCGGGATGCTGCGCTCGATCGCCGCGCTCATGCCGGCCGCGACGCCGCGCACGCCTTACGGCATGACCGAGTGCCTGCTCGTCGCCGACATCACGCTCGCCGAGGTCGAGGCTGCGGCGACCGCGCCCGACGAGGGCGTCTGCGTCGGCCGCGCGATCGACGGCAACCGCATCCTCATCAGCGCCCTCGACGCCGACGGCCGCGCCGTGGGCGAGCCGAGCGCCGAGCCCGGCGTGCTCGGCGAGGTCGTCATCGCGGCACCGCACCTGAAGCGCGGCTACGACCGGCTCTGGCTCACCGACCGCGAGGCCGCGCGCGGCACCGAGGCGCTCGACGCCGGGAGCCCCGAGCACCCGATCCGCTGGCACCGCACGGGCGACGTCGGCCACCTCGACGCCGACGGGCGCCTCTGGATCGAGGGCCGCCTGCCGCACGTGCTCGTCACCGCCGACGGCCCGCTCGCGCCGGTCGGCACCGAGCAGGACGTCGAGGCGGTGGATGCGGTGCGCCGTGCCGCCGTCGTCGGCGTCGGCCCGCACGGCCTCCGCCAGGCGGTCGCCGTGGTCGAGTCGCTCCCGGCCGCCCGCCGGCCCGGCCTCGCCGACGCGGGCCTCGCGGCCGCCGTGCGCGCGAGCACCGCGCAGCCGCTCGCGGCCGTGCTCGTCGTGCCGAGCCTCCCGACCGACGTGCGCCACAACTCCAAGATCGACCGCGTGCGCCTCTCGGCCTGGGCCGAGCGGACCCTCGCCGGCCGCACGCCGGGCGCGCCGTGATCGCGCTCGTCACCGGCGCCTCCGGCTTCCTCGGCCGTGCCGTCGCCGCGCAGCTCGTCGCCGAGGGGCACGAGGTGCGCACGCTGCAGCGCCGCCCCTCGGGTGTCGCGGGCGCGACCGACGTGCTCGGCTCGATCACCGATCCGGATGCCGTGGCCCGCGCCGTCGCCGGGGATGGGTCGGCACCCGTCGAGGGCGTCGTGCACCTCGCCGCGAAGGTGTCGCTCACGGGCGACCCCGCCGACTTCCGCGCCGTGAACGTCGAGGGCACGCGCGCGCTGCTCGACGCCGCCGAGAGCGCGGGCGCCGCCCGCTTCGTGCAGGTCTCGTCGCCCTCGGTCGCGCACGCGGGCGCCTCGCTGACGGGCGTCGGCGCCGAGCCCGCCTCGCCGCAGCACGCGCGCGGCGACTACGCGCGCACGAAGGCCGAGGCCGAGCGCATCGCCCTCGAGCGCGACTCCGACCGCCTCGCCGTAGTCGCGATCCGCCCCCACATCGTCTGGGGGCCGGGCGACGAGCAGCTCATCGAGCGCGTCGTCGACCGCGCCCGCCGCGGCCGGCTGCCGCTGCTGAACGGCGGCACGGCCCTCATCGACTCCACCTACGTCGACAACGCGGCGACCGCGATCGCGGCCGCGCTGCGGCGGGCGGATGCGGCGCACGGCCGCGCGCTCGTGGTGACCAACGGCGAGCCCCGCCCCGTCGGCGACCTGCTCGCGGGCATCTGCACGGCGGCGGGGGTGAGGCCCCCGCGCATCAGCGTGCCCGCCGCGCTCGGCCGAGCGGTCGGCTCGCTCGTGGAGCGCGCGTGGGCGATCCGCCCCGGTGCCGACGAGCCGCCGATGACGCGGTTCCTCGCCGAGCAGCTCTCGACCGCGCACTGGTTCGACCAGCGCGAGACGCGTGAGGCGCTCGACTGGGCGCCGACGGTCACGATCGACGAGGGCCTCGCGCGCCTTGCCGCGCACTACCGCGCGCGCTGAGCGCGCCGCCCGCTGCGGCGATCGCTGCCCGCCGCGGTTCGCCGCCATGCCGGCGCGACGGTTGGTGCACGCCGTGGTCGGTCTGCACGACCGAGAACGACCACGGCGTGCACCAAGTCTCATCGGGCGCTGCGCCGATTGGTGCCCGGCGCGTCGCACGGAGCGGGCGGGCGCGGCCGTGCGGGGCGCGCGGTCGCCCGCGGCGCGTCAGTCGCGCTCGAGCGCGGGCACCGACTCGTGCACGGGCGCGGTGCCGAGCATGTGCTCGCCCTGGTGCATCGCGATCGTCACGAGCTCGCTCGCGTGGTCGTCCGCGAGCCGGTAGAAGACGCGCGTGCCGACCTGGCGGGCGATGACCATGCGGGCGAGCCGCATCTTCGCGAGGTGCTGCGAGACGGCCGGCGTGGGGCGCCGGGCGACGGCGGCGAGGTCGCCGACCGACATCTCGCCCTCGCGGAGCGCGAGGAGGATCCGCAGCCGGGTCGCATCGGCGAGCATCGAGAACACCTCGACCGCGAGCTCGACCGGCTCGTCGTCGACGTACGACATATCTGCATCCATGCGCACACGATGACACAGCGCGCCAGCACTGGCAAGGCGCGGCGTCCGCCAGAGACGAGCGTTGCCGCATTGCAGATTGTCAACATTCTGCAATCACGCTACGGTGGGCCCATGAGCGCCACCCACGAGCACAGCGACCACGGTCACCACGACCACGGCCCGGGCGACCACGGCCACGACCACGACCACGACCACGGCCACGCCTTCGACGAGGCGCACCCGCCGCGTCCGGCCTCCGCGAGCGGCGGCCACCACAGCCACAGTCACGGCCTCGAGGGCCACACGACGGCCACCGGCAAGCACCGCAAGAAGCTCGTCATCGTGCTCTGCATCACCGCGAGCATCTTCGTCGTGCAGCTCATCGGCGCCTTCGTCGCCAACTCGCTCGCGCTGCTCGCCGACGCCGGCCACATGCTCACCGACGCGATGGGCGTCACGATCGCGCTCATCGCGAGCATCCTCGCGGCGCTCCCGGCCACGTCGAAGCGCACCTTCGGCCTCATGCGCGTCGAGGTGCTCGCCGCCATGGCGAACGGCATCATCCTCGGCGTCATCTGCGTCGTGATCGTCATCGAGGGCATCCGCCGCCTCGGCACCGAGGTCGAGGTCGAGGCCGGCCCCATGCTCATCGCGGCCATCGCCGGCGCGCTCGCGAACCTCGTCTCGCTGCTCATCCTGCAGTCGGGCCAGAAGGAGAGCCTCAACGTGCGCGGCGCCTACCTCGAGGTGCTCGGCGACCTGCTCGGCTCGGTCGCCGTCATCATCGCCGGCTTCATCATCCTGTTCACCGGGTGGATGGTCGTCGACCAGATCGCCTCGTTCGCGATCGCGGCCCTCATCGCACCGCGCGCCTACAGCCTCCTCAAGGACGTGCTGCGGGTGCTGCTCGAAGCCACGCCGCAGGACGTCGACCTCGACGCCACGCGCGAGCACATGCTCTCGGTGAAGGGCGTCGTCGACGTGCACGACCTCCACGCCTGGACCATCACCTCCGGCGTCAACGCCCTCTCGGCGCACGTCGTCGTCGACGACGCGATCGACGAGCGCGACTACCACGACGTGCTCGACGAGCTCCACGCGTGCATCGGCGAGCACTTCGACACCGAGCACTGCACGCTGCAGATCGAGCCGGCGAAGCACGCGCCGCACGAGCACGCGCTCCACGCGTGACGCGTCGGCCGTGACGCCCGACGTCGTCCGGTCATAGCGCCCGCACATCGTCGTGATGTAGACAATAGGAAGATAGGCAGGGGGAGCCATGGTGGGACTGCAGTCCATCTCGGCGATCGAGAGCCGCTCGACGGCCGTGATCATCGCCGACCAGCTCCGCGAGGGGATCATCGCCGGCACGTTCGAGTCGGGCGACCAGATCAACGAGGCCCAGCTGGCCGAGCGCCTCGAGGTCTCGCGCGGTCCCGTGCGCGAGGCGCTGCACCGCCTCGTGCAGGAGGGGCTCCTCGAGGGGCGCCCCAACCGCGGCGTCTTCGTCAAGCAGGTCACGCATCGCGACATCGCGGAGGTGGCGGAGGCGCGCGAGGTCATCGAGTGCGCGGCGGCGGAGGTCGTGGTCGGCCACGGCGCCGCCGAGCGCTCGCGCATCGCCGACGCCCTCGTCGCCGCCACCGAGCCGATGGCGGATGCGGTGCGCCGCGGCGACCGGGCGGCGCTGCGCCGCGCCGACCTCGGCTTCCACGCGCTGCTCGTGGCGCAGGGCGCCAACCGCCGCCTCGAGCGCGCCTATCGCACGCTCGCCACCGAGGCGCTCATCGCGATGAGCCACTTCGACGGCTGGGAGCCCGACGACGCGCTCATCGCCGAGCACGTGCGGCTCGCCGAGCTGCTCCGCGCCGGCGACATGGAGGCGTTCCACCGCGTGCTCCACGAGCACCTGGCCATCGACACGATCGAGCTGCACACGCACGACGACGAGCCGCTCCGCCACGGCCGCGTCGAGGCCTGACGCGCTCCCGGCGCGGCACCGACGCGCCGGCTCTGAGGGCCGCATCCGGGGCTGCCGCGATCGCGTCGATGGGCGGCCGCGCGCAGGCCGCGCACATCGCGGTGCGCGAGACTGCAGGTCCGCACCGAGATCGGGGATCCGCATGGCATCGCACGTCCGACGGCGGGGGCGCGACCTCGCAGGCCGCAGGCCCTGAATGGCCCCCGACGGGCCGGGCGACGCTCGGCCCTCGTTCGCGGGATGGCTCGCGTTCGGCCTGTCCTGCTGCTCGGTCGGCCTCCTGGCGCTCGCGATCGGGCTGCGCTTCATGACCGAGCTGCCGCGGCCGATCGCCGACGCGGTGCTCGTCGGCTCCGCCGCCTACTTCCTCGCCGGCCTGGTCGGCTGGCTCGTGTGGCGCAGGCAGTCGGCCGGCGCCGAGCCGCCCGCCGGCTGAGGTCGCCGCGCGCTCAGTGCGAGCGCCGCCACTCGCCGTCGACGAGGCTGAACTCCACCCATCCGCCGCCCGCGGTCCTGCCCGTCAGCCGCACCGAGCTCACGACCCGGCTGGCGCGCACGAGCGCCGTGCGCACGTCGCGGCGGCCCGCCCAGCGGCGCAGCGCGTGGGGGTCGGTGCCGCACGCGGCGAGCTCGGCGAGGATCGCGTCGAGGTCGTCGGCGGAGTAGACGTCGTGCTGCGTGGGATGCACGGCGTCGTCGGGTCGCGCCGGGCGCCTGGCGTCGAGGGAGGTCGGATCCCATCCGCACGAGGCGCATCGCCGCTGGACGATCGTGAGGAGGGAGAGGCAGCGCGGGCACAGGTCGCCGAACGCGTCGAGGGTCATGGAGGACCTCTGAGAGGTGGCGGGATCGCGCCATGCGTCGCCCCACGGGTGGGCGTTGGGCTGCGGCACTGTTCCGTCGCCCCTGCAGTGTCCCACGGCGGAGGCCCGCGCGCGCTGACCGCGCGCCGCCCTATCGCCACCTCGTAGGATTGCCCTACAATCAGAACGTCTACCAGCCGCGCGATCTCGCGCGACGACCGAAGGAGCTGAGCCCGTGCACGACCTCCCCGACTCGATCCCGGCGCTCTGGAGCGCACAGGCCCACATGCCCTCGGTCCTCGGGCGCCAGCTCGTCATCGACCGCGGCGAGGGCAACTACGTCTTCACCGCCGACGGGAGGCGGCTCTTCGACGGCACCGCCGGCCTCTGGCACGCGAACATCGGCCACGGCCGGCCCGAGATGGCGGAGGTCGCCGCGGCGCAGATCCGCAGGCTCGAGACCTACCACGTGTTCGGCCGCTACGTGAACGACCGCGCGCTCGAGCTCGCCGAGAAGGTCGCCTCCGTCGCGCCCATCGACGACGCCCGCATCATCCTCAACAGCGGCGGCTCCGACTCCATCGACGTCGCCCTCAAGCTGGCCCGCCGCTACTGGCAGCTCCGGGGTCGCCCCGAGCGCACCGCGATCCTCAGCCGCGACCTGGCCTACCACGGCCTCCACGCCTACGGCACGAGCGTCGCCGGCCTCGACTTCAACCGCGAGGGCTACGGCACCGACTCGCTCGTGCCCGACACCGTGCGCTTCGACACCTACGACATCGAGCGCGTGCGCGAGACGGTCGAGCGCGTCGGCCCGCACCGCATCGCCGCGATCATCGCCGAGCCGATCCAGGGCACCGGCGGCGTCATCCCGCCCACGCCCGGCTACCTCGAGGGCCTGCAGGCGATCGCCGACGAGCACGACATCCTGCTCATCCTCGACGAGGTCATCACCGGCTTCGGCCGCACGGGCGAGTGGTTCGCCGCGCAGCGCTACGGCCTCCGCCCGCACATCGTCGCGATGGCGAAGGGCATCTCGTCCGGCTACTCGGCCGTCGGCGGCATCATCGTCGCGCCCGAGCTGTGGCGCCCCTTCTACGAGGCGGATGCGCCCATCTACCGCCACGGCACCACCTACTCGGGCCACGCGACCGCCGCGGCGCTCGCGCTCGAGAACCTCGCCATCATCGAGCGCGAGGGGCTGCTCGGCCGCGTGCGCGAGCTCGAGGCCGTGCTCGAGACCGAGCTCGCGGGCCTCGCCGGCGACGACCGCGTCGCCCAGGTGCGCCACGCCGGCCTCCTCGGCGGCATCGAGCTGCGGCCGGAGGTCTCGGCCGAGCAGGTCACCGACCGGATGGTCGAGCAGGGCTGGATCGCGCGGCCGCTGCGCGGCAACGTCATCCAGCTGAGCCCGCCCTTCACCACGACCGACGCCGAGCTCCGCGAGCTCGTCGCCGCCGTGCCCACCGCCATGGACGCGCTCCGAGGCGCGCCCGTGCCCGCCGCCGCACGCTGACGATCGCCGAAGGAGACATCGCCATGACGACCGCGACCACCACCCCCATCCGCCGCGACGTCGACGCCGCGCTGCTGACCGCCTCCGACGAGGCCGTCGCCAGCGTCGTGCTCGACCGCCTGCAGCTCGGCACCGGGCGCACCTTCGAGGTGCACGACCCGGCGACCGGCCGCACGATCGCGACCCCGCCCGACCACTCCGTCGAGGACGCCCTCGTGGCGCTCGGCAGGGCGGATGCCGCGGGCCGCGCCTGGGCGGGCACCACCGCGCGCCACCGCTCCGACGTGCTCCACCGCGCCTACGGCCTGCTCATCGAGCAGCAGGAGCGGCTCGCGCACATCATCACGCGCGAGATGGGCAAGCCGCTCGCCGAGGCGCGCGGCGAGGTGCAGTACGCCGCCGACTACGTGCGCTGGTACGCCGAGGAGGCGCTGCGCCCCTCCGGCAACTACCGCGAGAACCCCGTGGGCGGCTCGACGATCCTCACCACCCGCGCGCCGATCGGCACGACCCTGCTCATCACGCCGTGGAACTTCCCGATGGCGATGGCCACCCGCAAGATCGCCCCGGCGATCGCGGTCGGCTGCGGCGCGGTCGTCAAGCCCGCCGCGCTCACGCCCCTCACGACCCTCGCGGTCGTCGAGGTGTTCGTGCAGGCGGGCGTGCCGGAGGAGCTCGTGCAGGTCGTCACGACCTCGAAGGCCGGCCCGTTCAGCGCCGCGCTCATGGCCGACGGCCGCGTGCGGAAGGTCTCGTTCACCGGCTCGACCGGCGTCGGCAGCGTGCTGCTCGGCCAGGCCGCCGAGCACGTCATCAAGAGCTCGATGGAGCTCGGCGGCAACGCGCCGCTGCTCGTCTTCGACGACGCCGACCTCGAGCGCGCCGTCGAGGGCGCCGTGGTGGCGAAGCTCCGCAACGGCGGGCAGTCGTGCGTGGCCGCCAACCGCATCCTCGTGCAGGACGGCATCGCCGACGCTTTCGTCGAGGGCTTCGTGGAGCGGATGCGCGCCACGGTGCTCGGCAACGGGCTCGCCGAGGGCGTCGCGCTCGGCCCCGTGATCGACGACCGCGCCGTGCGCGGCTTCTCGCGCCTCGTGGAGGACGCCGTCGACAAGGGCGCGGAGCTGCGCACCGGCGGCGCGGCGGTCGGCGGCGACGGGCACTTCTTCGAGCCCACCGTGCTCGACCGCGTGCCGGAGAGCGCCGAGATCGCCGTCGAGGAGATCTTCGGCCCGGTCGCGTCGATCGCCCGCTTCGGGACCGAGGCCGAGGCGCTCGAGCGCGCGAACGCGACGCCGTTCGGCCTCGCGAGCTACGTCTTCTCGCAGGACGTCGACCGCGCGTTCCGGGTGGCCGACCGCCTCGACGCCGGCATGGTCGGCATCAACCAGGGCATCGTCTCGAACGTCGCGGCGCCCTTCGGCGGCACGAAGGCCTCGGGCCTCGGCCGCGAGGGCAGCGGCGAGGGCCTCGAGGAGTACCAGGAGATCCGCTTCTACAACCTGGCTCGCGGCTGACGCGCAGGCTCGCTCGCGGCTGACGCGCGCGGGCGGCCGGCTCAGCGCGGGCCGGCCGCCGCGCGCTCGGCGAGGATGTCGCGGATGCGCCGGTGGTTCGCCGCCAGGTGCTCGGCGACCGCGGCCCGCGCCGCCGCGGCGTCGCCGGCGCGGATCGCGTCGACGAGCACCCGGTGCTGCGCGAGCACGGCGTCGTCGGCGTGGCCCGGCTCGTCGTCGGTGTGCGACAGGATGCGCAGGTAGTAGCCCATCTCGGTGATCACCTGGGCGAAGAACGCGTCGAGGCGCTCGCTGCCGAGCCGCGCGACGATCGTGGCGTGGAAGGCCATGTCGGCCTCCACGATGGTGCGGGCGTCCCGCGTGGCCGCGGCGGCCTCCAGCCGCGCGTAGGCGGCCTCGAGCGCCTGGTCGCGGCCGCCGTCGTCCGGCAGGCCCGCGGCGAGCTCCTCGAGCCGGTGGCGGGCCGTGTAGAGGTCGTCGAGGTCGGCGACCGAGGGGGTGGCGACGACGGCACCGCGGTGCATCTCGGAGCGCACGAGCCGCCCGCGCTCGAGCAGCCGGATGCCCTCGCGCACCGAGTTGCGCGAGATGCCGAGCGACGCGGCGAGCGTGCTCTCGGGCAGCCGGTCGCCCGGCAGCAGCGTGCCGTCGAGGATGAGCGCGGTGAGCCGGTCGGCGACCTGCTCGGGCGCGCTCGTGCGGCGCAGCGCCACGGGGTCGAGCCCGTGGGCGCGCGCGACGGGCGGTGCGCCGTCGCGCCCGGGCCCCTGCTCGCTCGTCATCGTGTGCAGTCTGCCACCGAGCGGGACCGAGCCCGCACCGCCGCATGACGCTCCGTGACCGCGATCCTGAGCATCCGCCGACAACCGCTTGACTACTTGCGCAGATGCGCAAAGACTGATGCACATGTTCGCCGCCCTCCAGCACGCAGCCTTCCGCCGCCTGTTCGCCGCCCACGTCGTCGCCCTCCTGGGCACGGGCCTGGCGACGATCGCCATCGGCTTCCTCGCGGTCGACGTGGCGGGCGGCGACGCCGCGGGCGTGCTCGGCACCCTGCTCGCGCTGAAGATGCTGACCTTCCTCGTCATCGGCCCGCTGGCGCCGGCGATCGCCCGCCGCGTCGGCACGAAGCGCCTGCTCGTCGCCACCGACCTCGGCCGTGCCGGCGTCGCGCTCGCGCTCCCGTTCGTCGACGACGTCGTCACCGCCTTCGTGCTCGTGATCGTGCTGCAGTCGGCCGCGGCGCTCTTCACGCCCACGTTCCAGGCGGCGATCCCGACGGTCGTGCGCGACGAGCGCCAGTACACCGGCGCCCTCGCCCTCAGCCGGCTCGCCTACGACCTCGAGGCGCTCGCCTCGCCCACGCTCGCGAGCCTCATCCTCGTCGTCGCCCCGTCGGTCGCGCTGTTCGGCGGCACGGCGGCGGGCTTCCTGGCCTCGGGCCTCCTCATCCTCTCGGTGGCGCTGCCGAAGCCCGCGGGCCCGGCGGCAGGGGAGCCCTCGCGCCGCAGCCGCCTGACCCGCGGCATCCGCCTCATGGTCGAGCTCCCGCGCCTGCGCGGCGCGCTCGCGATGCACCTCGCGCTCGCCGCCGTCGGCGCCGTGCCGATGGTGCTCACCGTGCCCCTCGTGCGCACGGGCCTCGGCGGCGACGAGGGGCAGGCGGCCGGGCTGCTCGCCGCGTTCGGAGTCGGCTCGATGCTCGCGGCGCTCGCGATGACGACCGTCGTCGACCGCATCGGCCCTCGCCGCTACATGATCGCCGGGCTGGCGCTCGAGGTGCTCGCCGTGGCCGCCGTGTGGCCGGTGCTCGCGCTCGCGCCGGGCACGGGGGCGCTGCCGTGGCTCTGGCTCGTGTGGGGCCTCGCCGGCATGGGCAACGCCGCGGTGCTCGCGCCGATGGGGCGGGTCGTGCGCGACGCCGTCGACGACGCCGACCTGCCCGACGTCTTCGCCGCGCAGTTCTCGCTCGCGCACGGCTGGTGGCTGCTCACGTACCCGCTCGCCGGCTGGGGCGCGACGCTGCTCGGCTTCGGCCCGACGACGCTCGTGCTCGCGGCCCTCGGCGGCGCGGTGCTCGCGGTCGCGGTGCGGATGTGGGCGGTGCGGGAGCGCGTCCCCGTGGGCTGAGCGCGTCGCAGCGCGACGGCCGGGCGGCGACGCCCGGCCGTCGTCATGCGCTCGCGCGGCTCGTGCGGCGAGCCTCGGCGACGGCTCGCGGCGGGCTTCGTGTCGTCCAGATTTCACCGGGGTAACGAAATCATTGGATTGTTGACAATCTGCATGAGGCGGGTCTACGTTCACTGCAAGGGCCAGCGATGGAGCGGGCCGCCGGATCTCTTTCTACAGGGGTGAGCATGCACAGTCTCGAAGTGACCGACCTGCGTATCTCGATCGGCGGGCGCACCATCGTGAACGGCACGACGTTCTCCGTCGGCCAGGGCCAGCGCGTCTGCCTGCTCGGCGAGTCGGGCTCGGGCAAGTCGCTCACCGCCGCCGCCGTCCTCGGCCGCCTGCCCGCGAACGCGGAGGCCGACGGCAGCATCAAGGTCAACGGCATCGAGGTGCTCGGCATCCCCGCGTCGAAGCGTCCCGAGGATGCGCGCGTCGCGATGGTCTTCCAGGACTCCGCGGTCGCCCTCAACCCGCTCGTGCGCCTCAAGGAGCAGCTCATCGAGCCGCTCCGCCGCCACCGCGGCCTCTCGCGCGAGGACGCGGCCAAGGCCGCCGTCGAGCTCGCCGAGTCGGTCGGCCTCCCCGACCCGGAGCAGATCGTCGAGCGCTTCTCGGCCGAGCTCTCCGGCGGCCAGCGCCAGCGCGTCTGCATCGCCCTCGCGCTCGCCTGCAACACCCGGCTCATGGTCGCCGACGAGCCGACCACCGCGCTCGACGTCGTCACGCAGAAGCGCGTGCTCGACGTGCTCAAGCGCTACACGGCCGGCCAGCGCACCCCCGCGCTCCTCTTCATCACGCACGACTTCGCCGTCGCCTCCGAGCTGTGCAGCGACTCCGTCGTCATGAAGGACGGCGACGTCATCGAGCAGGGCCAGGTGCACTCGATCTTCGCCCGCCCCGAGCACGCCTACACCCGCGAGCTCATCCGTGCCGCGCAGGCGGCCACGGTCGACCCCTACGTGCAGCAGTTCCGCGACGAGCTCGCGGCGCTGCGTGCGTCGGAGGCCGCGGAGGTCGCGGCGCGCCCCGTGTTCTTCGACGTCGGCCGCGTCAGCCGCAGCTACCGGATGCCGGCGAAGGGCCTGTTCGGCCCGCGCGTCGACAGGACCGCGCTGGAGGAGACGAGCCTCGCGATCGCAGAGGGCGAGCGCGTCGGCATCGTCGGGGTCTCCGGCTCCGGCAAGACGACGCTCCTGCGCCTCATGCTCGCGCTCGACGAGACCGACACGGGCGCCGTCAGCTGCCAGGGCAAGCCCGTGCGGCCCGGCACCGTGCGCGCGCTCAAGTGGTATCGGCGCAAGGTGCAGTACGTGCCGCAGGACCCCGCGAGCACGCTCGACCCGCTCATGACGGTGCGGGCGCTCGTGCGCGAGCCGCTCGTGCGCCTCGGCGTCGAGGGCGACCACGACACGATGGTGCGCGAGGCGCTCGAGTCCGTCGGCCTCGACGCCACGTACCTCCGCCGCCGCGCCAACGAGCTCTCCGGCGGCCAGGCGCAGCGCCTCGCCATCGCCCGCGCGATCGCGACGCGCCCCGACTTCCTCCTCGCCGACGAGCCCGTGAGCGGCCTCGACCTGCCGATGCGGGAGTCGATCGTCGCGCTGCTCCGGAAGGTCTCCGAGGAGCGCGGCACCGGCATCGTCGTCGTCTCGCACGACCTCTCGATGGTCGCGAGCCTGTGCGAGCGCACCGTCGTGATGCACGGCGGCGCGGTCGTGGAGGACCGCCCCACCCGCGAGCTGCTCACCGCACCGCGGCACGAGCGCACCAAGGAGCTCCTCGACGCGATCCCGACGCTGCATGTCGTGCCCGAGGGCATGACGCCGGTGGCGGCCTAGGCGAGGACGGAAGGAACGGCGATGGCTCTCTCCACCCAGGCGGTCCCCGCGCTGCGCCGCACGCAGCGCCGCAGCACCGGCATCTCGGACGCGTCGCGCGCGATGCTCATCTCCACCGCGTCGCGCATCGGCACGATCCTGCTCGTGATCTTCCTGCTCGGCATCCTGCCGCTGCTCTCGGGCCGCGACATCGCGGCCACGGTGTTCCGCTCCCGCTACGCCGAGGGCGAGATGACGCCGGCGGCCCTCGAGGCCATCCGGCAGGAGCTCGGCCTCGACGGCGGCCCGGTCGGCGCCTTCTTCGCCTGGCTCGGCAACGCGGCCCAGGGAGACTTCGGCGTCTCGTGGACGACGAGGCAGCCGGTGCTGCCGACGATGCTCGAGGCGATGGGCAACTCGCTCATGCTGATGCTCGCGTCGCTCGTCGTGGCCGTCGTGCTCGCCGCCCTCCTCGTCATCCCGACCATCCGGCGCGGCCTCGCCGGCCGCTCCGACCGCACGGGCGGCGGCGTCGCCGCGGCCTTCACGGCGCTGCCGGAGTTCCTCCTCGCGTCGGTGCTGCTGGTGGTCTTCGCCGTCTGGCTCGGCTGGTTCCCGCCGTTCGGCTGGCGCGGCCCGGCCTACCTCGTGCTGCCCGCCCTCTCGATGGGCCTGCCCGCGGGCGGCTTCCTCGGCCGGCTCCTGTCGGACGCGCTCGCCAGCACGTTCAGCGAGCGCTGGGTCGCGACCTGGCAGGTCGCCGGGTTCTCGCGGACCCGCGTGGTGCTCGCCGCGATCCGCCGCACCCTCCCGGGCGTCACGGCGCCGATGTCGCTCATCCTGGTCGGCATCACGGCAGGCGCGGTCGTCATCGAGCAGGTCTACGCCATCCCCGGCATCGGCAGGGAGACGCTCGCCGCCGCGCAGTCGCAGGACCTGCCGACGCTGCAGGCGGGCGTGATCCTCCTGATGCTCCTCGCCGTCGCCCTCGGCATCGGCGCGAACCTCGTGCGCCGCCTCCTGCTCGGCCCGGCGCTGCGCTCCAGCTCGCTGCCCGCCCCCGTGCCGAAGGCGCCGAGCTCGCGCTGGGCCCTGCTGCTCCCCGCCGCCATGCTCGCCCTGCTCGTCGTGGTGATCGTCGCGGGCCTGCCGCGCGACCCCTTCTCGCTCGACTACGCCCGCCTCGAGGGCCCGAGCCTCGCGCTGCCCCTCGGCGCCGACGCGAGCGGGCGCGACGTGCTCGCCCGCATCTCCCACGGCGCGCTCTCGACCATCGGCCTCGGCGCGATCGTCGCCGCGATCTGCCTCGCGATCGGCCTGGTCGTCGGACTCTTCCCGAACCTCGGCTCCGGGCCCATCGAGGTCACGAACGCGGCCCCGCCCATCCTCGCCGGCCTCATCGTCGCGGCCGTCATGGGCCCGTCCTCCTTCGGCGCCGCCGTGGCCGTCACCATCGTCAGCTGGGCGCCGCTCGCGGCCCACACCGCGGCCCTGGTCGCGGAGGTGAAGGCGCAGCCGCACGTGAAGATCGCGCCGGTGCTCGGCGTCGGCCCCGTGCGCCTCATGCTCCGCTACATCCTGCCGAGCGTGATCGGTCCGGTGTTCCGCCACGCGTGCCTCCGCCTGCCCGGCATCGCGCTCGCGCTCGCCGCGCTCGGCTTCCTCGGCCTCGGCCCGCAGCCGCCCGCCTCCGACTGGGGGCTCATCCTCGCCGAGGGCATGCCCTACGTCGAGCGCGCCCCGCTCGTCGTGCTCGTGCCCGCCCTCTCGCTCATCGCGCTCTCGATCTTCGCGGTCTCGCTCTCGAGCCTCAGCATCGACCTGCGCGGCGGGAAGCCCCGCGTCAGCCGACGCCGCAAGCCGCGTCGCAGCATCACCGACCCGCGCACGGGGCTCGTACCGGCGGCGCGCACGAGGACCGCCGACATCCCCGTCACGACCCCCTGACCGACCGACCCGACCTCCCTCCCCTCCCACCGAAAGGCGCCCATGTCCATCGAGCTCCCTCGCCCGAAGTACATCTCGTTCGACATCATCGGCACGCTCATCCACTTCGAGATGCGCAAGATCGTCGAGCCGATGGTCGCCGACCGGCTGCCGGCCGGCCAGATCGACCAGTTCTTCGACGACTTCAGCTTCATCCGCTACGACGAGATCCTCGAGTACCGCCCCTACGACGAGGTGCTCGAGCGGTCGTTCCGCCGCATCAGCGAGCGCTACGGCCTCGAGGCGCGCGACGAGGACATCGCCACGATCCAGCGCGAGGTGCTCGAGTGGGGCGCGCACCCCGACGTCCCCGAGCCGCTCGCGAAGATGGCCGAGCACTTCCCGCTCGTGGCGCTCTCGAACGCCGACGACCGCCACCTGAACGCCTTCATCCCGCGTCTGGGCGCTCCCTTCCACCGCGTCATCACGGCCGAGCAGACGGGCGCCTACAAGCCGCGCGTGCAGGCGTTCGACCACATGCTCCGGGAGCTCGACGCAGAGCCGTCCGAGTTCCTCCACATCTCCTCGCACCAGCACTACGACCACATCCCGATGCAGAAGCTGGGCTTCACCAACAAGGTGTTCCTCGACCGCGGGTACGACCCCGACCTGCCCTCCTACGGCGCCATCCGCATGACCTCCCTCGACGAGGTCAACCGGGCGCTCGGCATCGCGTAGCACCCCCGCGCGCCGCTTCCGGATCCCTCCCTCGCACTCGAAAGGCACCACACCATGAGCACCACCCCAGGTCGCAGGCTCGCGACCGCCGTCGCGCTCGCCGCGAGCGCCGCCCTCCTCCTCGCCGGCTGCGCCGGTGGCGCGGGCGCCTCGCAGGGCGGCGGCGATGGCGACGACCGCATCCAGGTCTCCTTCATGCAGCCGCCCAAGGCGGCGCTGAACCCCTTCAGCGACGACGCGTTCAAGCTCTCGCGCTGGAGCACCGCCGAGACGCTCGTGCGCCTCACGCCCGACCTCGAGATCGAGCCGCTGCTCGCGACCGAGTACGAGCAGGTCGACGACCTCACCTGGGTCTTCACCCTGCGCGAGGGCGTCACCTTCCACGACGGCACGCCGTTCGACGCCGCCGCGGTGCAGAACACGCTCGACCAGGCGACGAGCTACTCGCCGCCCCCGCGCGCGCTCAACGGCGTCGCGCTGACGACCGAGGCGACGGGCGACATGGAGATCACGGTCACGACCGACGTGCCCGACCCGCTGCTGCCGAACCGCCTCGCGAGCCCGCAGCTGTCGATCCTCTCGGCCGCGGCCTACCAGGACGGCGGCGTCATCAGCCCGATCGGCACCGGCACCGGACCCTTCGAGCTCGTCGACGTCAACGGCAGCACGACCGCGACCCTCGACCGCTACGACGACTACTGGGGCGAGCCCGCCGCTGCCGCCGGCATCGACGCGTCGTTCGTGCCCGACGGCACCGCCCGCGCCGCGTCGCTCCGCTCCGGCGAGGCCGACGCCGCCGAGACCATCCCCGTCTCGCAGATCAGCCTCCTCGACCCCGAGCAGGTCTTCGAGGTGCAGCAGTCGCGCAGCACCTACCTCGCCCTGAACAGCGAGAGCGGCCCGTTCGCCGACCCGGCGGTGCGTGCCGCGGCCCGCGCCGCGATCGACCCGTCGACCATCGTCGACACGATCTACGAGGGCCACGCGGACCCCTCGGTGGGCCTCATCCCGCCGGCCATCCCGTGGGCCGAGGACCTGCGCGGCGACGTCGCTTCGGCGACCGACCCGGCGGCCGAGGGCGTCGCGATCACGCTCGCGACGTACACCGACCGCGCCGAGCTCCCGGAGATCGCCGTGCAGCTCGAGCAGCAGCTCGAGGCCGCGGGCTTCGACGTCACGCAGGACGTGCGCGAGTACGTGAACATGGAGGCCGAGATGCTCGACGGCGGCTTCGACGCGGTCATCATGTCGCGCAACGTGCTCCTCGACACCGGTGACCCGCTCTCGTACCTCGCGCAGGACTTCACCTGCGACGGCGGCTACAACATCGCCCAGCTGTGCGACCCGGGCGTCGACGAGATCGTCGCCGCCGGCCTGCAGCTGCCCGTCGGCCCCGAGCGCCAGCAGGCCACGATGGACGCCGAGGCGGCCATCCTGCAGCTCGACGCCGTCGTCCCGCTCGTCCACGACCGCGTCGCCCAGGGCGAGGCCGGCACGTGGACGAACATCGAGCGCGACCCCTTCGAGCGGCGCCTCATCACGGAGCTCACCGCTCCCGCCGAGTAGTGCGCTGCCGGGCGGGCGGCGACGCCCGCCCGGCATCCCTCGGCCATCAGGCTCACCCACGACAGACGGAGACACCCGTGACCACCGACCAGACCCACGCCGTGACGATGCGCTCGTACTGGCTCGAGACCTCGACGCCGAGCGGCGACCACAGCAGCACCCCCATCCCCAAGGAGGTCGACGTCGCCGTCGTCGGCGGCGGCTTCACGGGCCTGTCGACCGCTTACCACGCGGCGAAGGCCGGCAAGTCGGTCGCACTGCTCGAGGCCAATACGGTCAACTGGGGTGCATCGGGCCGCAACGGCGGCATGGCCACCACGGGCCTCGCCATCGGCTTCCGCGACGCGATCAAGCGCTACGGCGAGCGTCGCGCGATCGGGTACTTCGAGGAGTACAACAAGGCGATCCAGCTCATCGAGGACCTGGTGCACGAGCACGACCTCGACGTCGACTACGAGCGCTCCGGCAAGATGAACCTCGCCTACAAGCCGTCGCACTACGAGGGCATGAAGGCGACCGCCGACGCGCTCCACCGCCTCGTCGGCCAGCCCGTCGAGCTCGTCGACAAGGCGAACATCCGCTCCGAGATCGGCTCGGACTACTACCACGGCGCCCTCGTCGACCCGCTCGGCGCCGGCATGCACGTGGGCAAGTTCGGCCACGCGCTCGCGGGCCTCGCCCTCGACGAGGGCGCGACCATCCACGAGCGCGCGGAGGTGACCGACGTCGAGCGCGTCGGCAGCTCCACGACGCACGTCCTGACCACGACGCGCGGCTCGGTGCGCGCCGGCAAGGTCGTGCTCGGCACGAGCGGCTACACCGGCAAGCCGTTCGGCTGGCAGCAGCGCCGCGTCATCCCCGTCGGCAGCTTCATCGTCGTCACCGAGCCGCTGCCGCAGGCCGTCGTCGACGAGCTCCTGCCCAACCGCCGGATGGCCTCCGACAGCAAGAACTTCATCTACTACTTCCGCATCACGCCCGACAACCGCCTGCTGTTCGGCGGTCGCGCGCGCTTCGCGCTCTCCGACCCGTCGCAGGACCGCGCGAGCGGCGAGATCCTGACCAAGGCGATGCACACGATCTTCCCCCAGACGACGCAGGCGCGGATCGATTACATGTGGGGCGGCCTCGTCGACATCTCGATGGACCAGATGGTCCACGCCGGCGAGCACGACGGCATCTACTACTCGCTGAACTACTCCGGCCACGGCGTCCAGATGGCCAACTACATGGGCAAGGTCATGGTCGACATGCTCGACGGCAAGCCCGGCGCGAACATCTGGAGCGACCTGAAGAACCCGTGGATCCCCGGCTACTTCGGCAACCCGTGGCTGCACCTGCGGGTGGGCGGCGCCTACTACGGCCTGCAGGACAAGCTCAGCTGAGGCTGGGCCGGACGACGAGGAGCGATCGATGACGACGCACGTGCACGAGGCGGCCACCGCGACCGGGCTGGAGGCGCTGGGCATCCCCGGCGGCGGCTACGTCGACGGGGCCTGGATCGTCGACGAGCTCACGCTCGCGGTGACCGACCCCGAGGACGGCGCCGTGGTGGCGCACGTGCACGTGGGCGACGCGGCGACCATGGACCGCGCGATCGCCGGCGTCGAGCGGAGCCTGCGCGACGAGTGGGAGCTGTGGGAGCGCCGCGAGGTGCTCGAGCGCGCCGCCGCCCTCGTCCGGGCGGAGTCCGGCAGGCTCGCGCGCATCATCTCGGCCGAGAGCAGCAAGACGATCACCGAGGCGACGCGGGAGGCGGCGCGCACCGCCGAGACCATCCGGCTCTCCGCCGCCTCGGCGCACCTCCTCGAGGGCGAGACGCTCGCGCTCGCCGACACCCCGCGCGGGCGCGGCCGCTTCGGCTGGAACCGCCGCGCCCCGCTCGGGGTGGTCGCCGCCATCACGCCGTTCAACGACCCGATGAACCTCGTGGCGCACAAGGTGGGCCCGGCGCTCATCGCCGGCAACGCGATCGTGCTGAAGCCCGCGCTCACCACGCCGCTGTCGGCGCTCGCGCTGCTCGACATCCTGCTCCGCGCCGGCATGCCGGCAGGGCGGATGGCGGTGCTCGTCGCGGAGCGGGAGGCCGGCACGGCGCTCGTGAGCGACCCGCGCGTCGCCGCGGTCTCCTTCACGGGCGGCCCGACCGCCGGCGACGCGATCGCCCGAGCGGCGGGCGCCCGCAAGGTGATGATGGAGCTCGGCGGCAACAACGCCGTCGTCGTCTGCGAGGACGGCGACGTCGTCACCGCGGCGGCGGGCATCGTCGACGGCGCCTTCGGCGTCGCAGGCCAGAACTGCCTCTCGGTGCAGCGCGTCTACGTGCACGAGTCGCGCTACGACGAGCTCGTGCGACGCGTCGTCGACGGCACCGCGCGGCTCGTGGTCGGCTCGAAGCGCGACCCCGCGACCGACGTGGGCCCGCTCATCGCCGAGCGCGAGGCGATCCGCATGGGCTCGTGGGTCTCGGAGGCCGTGGAGCAGGGCGCGCGCGTCGCCATCGGCGGCACGCGCGACGGCGCCTACTTCGCGCCGACCGTGCTCGTCGACGTCCCCGACGACGCCCGCGTGCTCCGCGAGGAGGTCTTCGGACCCGTCGTCTCGATCCTGCCGTTCCGCGACCTCGACGACGCGCTCGACCGGGTCGACGACACCGAGTACGGGCTGCAGGCCGGCATCTTCACGGGGTCGATGGCGACCGCGATGGAGGCGGTGGAGCGGCTGCACGTGGGCAGCGTGCTCATCAACGAGACGAGCGACTTCCGCATCGACTCGATGCCCTTCGGCGGCAGCAAGCGCTCCGGCGTGGGCCGCGAGGGCGTCGCGAGCGCCGTGCTCGAGTACAGCGAGCCGAAGAACGTCATCGTCAGCGTGCTGGCATGAGCGGCGCTCCTCACGAGCGGTTCGAGCACGTGCTCCGCGCGCTCGGCGACCAGGTGAGCACGCCGGCGCCGATCGTGCTCATCGACGTCGTCGAGGAGAACATCCGACGCATGCAGGCCTTCGCGGAGGCGCACGGCAAGGCCGTCCGTCCGCACGTGAAGACGCACAAGAGCGTGGCGATCGGCCGGATGCAGCTCGACGCCGGCGCGATCGGCCTCACCGTCGGCACCCTCAGCGAGGCGGAGATCTTCGCCGACGCGGGCTGCGACGACCTCATGCTCGCCTACCCGATCTGGCCCGCGGGGACGAAGGCCGAGCGCATCCGGTCGCTCGCGGTGCGCACCCGCCTGACCGTCGGCGTCGAGAGCGCGGCTGCGGTCGACGCGCTCGCCGCCGCGATGAGCGACGACGCCGCCTCGCTCGGCGTCGTCGTCGAGATCGACTGCGGCGCCCGCCGCTCGGGCGTGCGTCCCGAGGAGGCGGGCGCGCTCGCCGCCCGGGCGCGCGAGGCGGGCCTCGACCCGCGCGGCATCTTCACCTACCCCGGCCACGGCGGCTCCGTCGGCAAGCCCGAGGGCGCGGCGGCCGACCAGGCCGTCGCGCTGCGGCGAGCCGCCGCGTCGCTGCGCGAGCACGGCATCGAGCCGAGCATCGTGAGCGCCGGCTCGACGCCGACCGCCTCGCGCAGCACCGACGACGTCATCACCGAGATCCGCCCCGGCGAGTACGTCTTCAACGACCACGACGGCGTGCGCATCGGCGCCGCGGAGCCCGAGCAGATCGGCCTCTTCGTCGCGACGACCGTCATCAGCGACCAGGGGCATCCGCACGTCATCGTCGACGCCGGCACGAAGGCCCTCGCGCGCGAGGGGAACCCGGATCGCGGCTACGGGCAGGTGCCCTCCTACGGTGCGCACCTGTCGCTGCTGAACGAGTACCACGGCTTCGTCGCGCTGCCCGAGGGCGGCGAGCGGCCGCAGGTCGGCACCCGCATCGTCGTCGTGCCGCACCACGTCTGCCCCGTCGTGAACAGCTTCGAGGAGCTGCTCGTGACCGACCGCGCCGGGTCGCGCCTGGAGCGCTGGCCGGTCGACGCGCAGGGGCAGCTCAACTGAACTCGCCGCCGCGGCGCGGCGGCACGACGAGAGGAGGGGCGCATGGGCGTCCACACCCTGACCGACATCGACACCGATCCGGCCGCGGCGCTCGCCGCGCTCGGCCTCGAGCTGCCGACGATCGCCGATGACCCGAAGTACATCAACGCCCGCGCGCTCCGCGACGGCACGATCCACATCTCCGGCCAGCTGCCCTACCGCGACGGCGCGCTCCCGGTGGCGGGCACCGTCGGCGCCGACGTGGACGTCGACACGGCGCGCGAGATGATGGCGCAGGCGACGCTCAACGGCCTCGCGGTCGCGGCGCAGGAGCTCGGCGGCCTCGAGCGCGTGCGCATCGTGCAGCTGCTCGTCTTCGTCCGCAGCGCCGATGGGTTCGGCGAGCAGTCGCGGGTCGCCGACGCCGGCAGCGAGCTGCTCGTCCAGGTGCTCGGCGAGCACGGCCGCCACGCGCGCACCGCGATCGGCGTCGCCGGCCTGCCCCGCAACAGTCCCGTCGAGGTGCAGATGGTCTGCGAGCGGCGCGGATGACCGACGCCGGCCTCGCCGTCCTGCTCACGGGGGCCTCGAGCGGCATCGGCGACGCCGTCGCCGAGCGCTTCCGCGCGGACGGCGCTCGCCTCGTCCTCACCGGGCGGCGCGAGGAGCCGCCCGCGTCGCTGCGAGCGGGGGAGCGCTACGTCCCGGGCGACCTCGGGGACCCCGCGTTCGTCGAGCGGCTGGTCGCCGAGGCGGTCGAGGCGGTCGGGCCCCTCGACACCGTCGTGCTGTGCCACGGCCTGCAGGGCGACGGCGCGATCGAGGCCATGCCGCTCGAGCGGGCGGCGGCGCTCCTCGACGCCAACGTGCTCAGCGCGTTCTCGGTCCTGCAGCGCGTCGTGCCCGCCATGCACGAGCGCGGCGGGCAGGTCGTGCTCGTGAGCTCCCGGCTCGGCATCGTCGGCATCGCCGGCCAGGTCATGTACACGGCGGCGAAGGGCGGGCTGACCATGCTGGGCAAGGGTGCCGCGGTCGAGCTCGCGCCGCGCGGCATCCGCGTGAACGTCGCCGCTCCGGGGCTCACCGAGACGCCCACGATCGCCGCCGCGTTCGACGCGAAGGACGACCCGGTCGCCTACCGCGCCCAGCGTGCGGCGACGATCCCGATGCGCCGCCTCGCGCGGCCGGAGGAGGTCGCGGAGGCGATCTTCTTCCTGGGATCGCCTGCCTCGTCGTACGTCACGGGCGTCGTGCTGCCGATCGACGGCGGCTACACCGCCGCCTGAGGTCGCTACGGCTGGCTCGCGACGGCGTCGCCCTCGGGCCGGCCGTGCCGCAGGTCTCCGTCGGCGTCGTGGCCGTGGAGGCGGTGGTCGTCCACCGAGAGGTGCTCGTGGAGCGCCCGGTGCAGCTCCTCCATGGTCCCCGAGCGGACGAGCTCGATGAGCTCGCGGTGGCCGGGCACGACGTTCGATCGCTCGGGGTAGGCGCCGGGGAAGTGCGTGAGGCAGATGAGTGCCTCGGTCGCGAGGGTGGCGTAGGCGCGGTCGAGCCGCGAGTTGCCGGCATCGGCGACGAGCGCGGTGTGGAACTCCAGGTCGATCCGGCCCAGCCGTGGCCAGTCCCCGGCGTCGAACGCAGCCTGCATGCGGTCGACGATCGCCGTCAGCCGGTCTGCCGCAGCCTCGCGTCGATCGGCGTCGCGGCCCGTCACGATCTCGCCGGCCGCGCACTCGATCACCTCGCGCGCCGCGAACACCTCCGCGACGTCCCGCGCATCGAGCTCCTGCACGAACACGCCGCGGTTGGGCCGCGCGAGGAGCAGGCCCTCCTGCACGAGCCGGTGCAGGGCCTCCCGCACGGGGCCGCGCGACACGTTGAGCCGGCTCGCGACGAGCGCCTCGTTGACCTGGTCGCCGGGGGCGAACGCGCCGTCGATGATGCTCTCGCGGAGCTGGTCGGCGATCACCACCGCCGTCGGCCTGCTGTTGATGGCCGACAGTGCCTCGACTCCTCGCATGCGCGCTCCCCTCGTGACGCGGTCCCCGATCGGGGGACCGTTCCTCGCATCGTAGACAATCCACACGGACAACCGGTGAGGCGCGGCTCGACTTCCCGGATCCGTCGATGCGGATTGTTGACAATCTGCACGTGCGGGCGGGACGATGGAGGGGAGCGGGCGCGACGCGGCGCCCCAGCACCGAGAGGATCCGCATGCCCAACGCCATCGTCGTCGCCGACGCGACGCAGGCCGACGCCGGCGAGCACCGGCCCAAGGCCACCGCCGAGCAGCCCGGCCAGACCGAGTCCTCCCGGACCGTGTGGGAGTCCGGCGAGGGCATCCGCTCGGGCGTGTGGGAGGTGACCCCCGGGTCGTTCCGCAGCACCCGCCCCGAGTACCACGAGATGTGCCAGATCGTCTCGGGCACCGCGACCATCACCGAGGACGACGGCAGCTCGTTCGAGATCGGCCCCGGCTCGCTCTTCGTCACGCCCGAGGGCTGGACCGGGCACTGGCAGGTGCACGAGACGCTCCGCAAGGTCTGGGTGACGATCCCGTTCTCGGCGCTCGCCGCGCCGGTGCGCTCGGCCTGAGATCCCGCATCCGCCGAGCGGCGGACACGAAGGAGGCGCCGCCCCGCTCGGGGCGGCGCCTCCTGCTGTGCGGCGTCGCGACTACGCGGCCGCCAGGTAGCGCTCGGGGTCGGCGTCGAAGAGCGGGCCGCAGGCGGCGCAGCAGAGGTAGTAGGTCTGGCCCTCGTGCTCGCGGACGAGGCCCTGCGAGGCCGCCGTCTCCTTGTCGACGAAGTTGCCGCGCATCACGGGGCACTCGGCGGTGGCCTCCTCCGGCGTGGTCGCGGCGGCGTGGTGGTTGTGCGCTTCGCACATGGTGGTGGTCCTCTCGGATGGGGGGTGAGGGATCGGGCGCCGGTCCGGATCGCTAGGCGATCGCGGGGGCCGTCGCCCCGTGGTCCACCGCGCGGCTCTTGAAGGAGCGCAGGCGGAGGCTGTTGCCGACGACGAAGACGCTCGAGAACGCCATCGCCGCACCGGCGAGCATGGGGTTGAGGAGGCCGAGGGCAGCCAGCGGGATCGCGAGCACGTTGTAGGCGAAGGCCCAGAAGAGGTTGCCCTTGATCGTGCCGAGCGTGCGCCGCGCGAGGCGGATGGCGTCGGCGGCGCTGCGGAGGTCGCCGCGCACGAGCGTGATGTCGGACGCCTCGATCGCCGCATCCGTGCCCGTGCCCATCGCGAGGCCCAGGTCGGCCTGCGCGAGCGCGGCGGCGTCGTTGACGCCGTCGCCGACCATCGCGACCGTGCGGCCCTCGGCCTGCAGCTGCGCGACGACGTCGGCCTTGTCGCCCGGCAGCACCTCGGCGATGACGCGCTCGATCCCGACCTCCGCCGCGATGCGGCGCGCCACGGTGTCGTTGTCGCCCGTGAGCAGGATGGGGGTGAGGCCGAGGCCGCGCAGCTGCTGGATCGCCTCCGCGCTCGTCGGCTTCACCGCGTCCGCCACCACGAGCAGGCCGCGCAGCGCCCCGTCCCAGGCGACGAGCACCGCGGTGCGGCCCTCGGCCTCGGCGGCCTCCTTCGCGGCGGCGATGCGCGCGTCCTGCGCGACCGCCCACTCGTCGAGCAGCGACTGGCGGCCGACGAGCACCGCGTGCCCCTCGACGACGCCGGTGACGCCGCGGCCCTCGATGTTGCGGAAGTCCTCGACCTCGGGCAGCACGACGTCGAGCTCCTCGACGGCGCCCTTCGCGATCGCCTGCGCGATGGGGTGCTCGGAGGCGTCCTCGATCGCGCCGGCGAGGCGCAGCAGCTCGGCGCGGTCGACGCCCTCGGCGACGACCGCCTCGACGAGCGTCATGCGGCCGGTGGTGACGGTGCCGGTCTTGTCGAGCACGACCGTGTCGACCTTGCGCGTCGACTCCAGGATCTCCGGGCCCTTGATGAGGATGCCCATCTGGGCGCCGCGGCCGGTGCCGACGAGCAGCGCCGTGGGCGTGGCGAGGCCGAGCGCGCAGGGGCAGGCGATGATGAGCACCGCGACGGCGGCCGTGAAGGCGCTCGCCACGGGGAAGCCCGCGCCGAGCCAGGCGCCGAGCGCGACGACCGCGATGGCGATCGCGATCGGCACGAAGATGCCCGAGACCCTGTCGGCGAGGCGCTGCACCTCGGCCTTGCCGGACTGCGCGTCCTCGACCATCCGCGCCATCTGCGCGAGCTGCGTGTCGCCGCCGACGCGCGTGGCGCGCACGACCAGGCGGCCGCTCGCGTTGACGGTGGCGCCGGTGACGGCGTCGCCGGGGGCGGCCTCGACGGGCACCGACTCGCCGGTGAGCATCGAGGCGTCGATCGCGGAGCGGCCCGAGACGATGACGCCGTCGGTGGCGATCTTCTCGCCGGGGCGCACGACGAACTCGTCGCCGACCGAGAGCTCCTCGATGGGGATGCGCACCTCGGCGCCGCCGCGCATGACCGCGACGTCCTTGGCGCCGAGCTCGAGCAGCGCGCGGAGCGCCGCGCCCGCCTGCCGCTTCGAGCGCTTCTCGAAGTAGCGGCCGGCGAGGATGAACATCGTGACGCCCGCGGCGACCTCGAGGTAGATGTTCGCCGCGCCGTCGGTGGGCGCGATCGAGAGCTCGAAGGGGTGCGTCATGCCCGGCTCGCCCGCGGTGCCGAAGAACAGCGCCCACAGCGACCAGAGGAACGCGGAGGTCGTGCCGACCGAGACGAGCGTGTCCATCGTCGCGGCGCCGTGGCGGAGGTTCATCCAGGCGGCGCGGTGGAACGGCCACGCGGCCCAGACGATCACCGGGGCGGCGAGCGCGAGCGAGAGCCACTGCCAGTACGTGAACTGCAGGGCGGGCGCCATCGCCATCGCGATGACGGGCACCGAGAGCACGATCGAGCCGATGAGCCGCTGGCGCAGCGCGACGAGCTCGTGGTCGACGGGCTCCTCGTCGCCGCCGCCGACCGCCTGCTCGGCGGCCTTCGGCGCGGGGAGCACGGCCGTGTAGCCGGTCTTCTCGACCTCGGCGATGAGGAGCGCGGGGTCGTAGCCTGCGGGCGCCGTGACGCGCGCCTTCTCGGTGGCGTAGTTGACGGAGGCCTCGATGCCGTCGAGCTTGTTGAGCTTCTTCTCGATGCGCATGGCGCACGACGAGCACGTCATGCCGCCGATCTCGAGCTCGTAGCTGCTCGCGGGGCTCTCGGAGAGCACGGGCTGGCTGGTCATGTGCGGTTCCTTCGCGGTTCGGGCGCGGGACGCGTCAGTGGTCGTCGTCGTGGCCGTCGTCGGCCGGGGACTCGCTCGGCGAGCCCTCGGTCGCCGGCGCCGACTGGGCGGGGGCTGCGGTGCCGTCGGTGGTCACGACGAACGACGCGGTCTGGACCTCGCCGTCGACCTGGAAGTCGAAGTAGAGGAGGTAGCGGCCGGGCGTGGGCGCCTCGGTGGCGAACTCGACCGTGGGGCCGGACTCCTGGCCGGCCTCGGGCTCGGCGCCCTCGGGGTGCACGTGGAGGTAGGCGAGGTCGCCGTCGCGGAGCGCGACGAGGTGGCCGAAGGCGCCCAGGTAGGGCTCGAGCTCCGTGACGGACTCGCCGTCGCGGCTCACCTCGACGGTGAGGGTCGAGCTGCCGCCGGCGACGAGGTCGCCCTCGAGCCGCACGTCGAAGTCGCCGGCGCGAGACTCCCGCACCTCGTCGCCGAGCGCGACGGCCTCCACCTCGCCCGGCACCGAGATGCTGCGGGTGAGGGTGATGCCGTCCTCCTGCGCCGCGGGCGTGAAGTCGGCGAACACGCGGTAGGTGCCAGCCTCCTCCCACGTCCACGGGATCGACCAGGTGCCCTCGGCGTCGAGCTCGGGGTGCACGTGGCGGAACTCGCTGCCGTCCTCGCGGACGACGATGAGGTGGAGGTCCTTCTCGTGCTCCTCGGTGTACTCCGTCACCGGCTCGCCCTCGGGGTCGAGCACCTGGAACGAGAGCTCGCCGTCCTCGTCGGTCGCGGCGGGGGCCGCGACGGGGCTGAGGAGGTAGCCGTCGGCCTCGAGCGAGAGGCCGGGGAGCGCGGCGCTCGCGGCCTCGCCCTCGGGGGCGGTCTCGGCGTGGCCGCCGTGGCCGCCCTGCTCCTCGGCGGCCGCGCGCGCCTCGACGGCGCTCTCGGGCACCACGGCGCCCGCGACGACGAAGGCCGCGCCGAACGCGGCGAGCAGGCCGAGGCCGTACAGGGAGAGTCGGGCGGGAGCGTTCATCGGATCCTCGTCGTTCGTCGCGTCGGTTCGGTGCGGTGCGGGGTCGGTGCGGTCGGCCGCGGGGGCCGGGCCGGGTCAGGCGGGCTGGGCCTCGTAGCCGGCCTCCTCGACGGCCGCGAGCACCGCGGCGTCGTCGACGGGGGAGTCGGCCGTGGTGACGGCGAGGTGGCCGTCGGCGGCGCGGACGTCGATCGAGACGACGCCGTCGATCTGCGAGACCTCGCCGCGGATCGCGCCCTCGCAGTGCGAGCACGTCATGCCGGTCACCTGGTACTCGGTGGTTGCCATCGCTGCCTCCTGGTCGCTGGGGCTCCCGCCGTCCGCGGGTGCCTGCTACGGTCGAAACTATACCCCTGGGGGGTATGCACGCAACACCGATCGAGGAGGCCGGGATGGCATCGGAGCAGGACGGCATCGTGATCGTGGGCGCGGGCGCCGCGGGCCACGCGGCCGCGGCGGGGCTGCGCCGCCACGGCTGGACGGGCCGCATCCGGCTCGTCCACGGCGAGGACGGCCCGCCCATCAACCGCACCCTCGTCGACACCGGCCTCCTGCCGGGGCTGCTCACGGTCGGGCAGATCGCGCTGCCGCCGCTCGACGACGTCGAGCTCGTGCATGCGCGCGCCATCGCGCTCGATCCGGAGAGCCGCTCGGTGGCGCTCTCGAACGGCCAGGTGCTCACCGGCGAGGCGATCGTGCTCGCGACCGGCAGCGCGCCGCGCGCGCTCGACCCGTCGGTCGAGGTCGACGCCGAGGTGCCGCTCCACGTGCTCCACACCGCCGACGACGCCGCATCGCTCCGCGGCGCCGTCGCGGCGCTCGACGCGCCCCGCATCGCGGTGCTCGGCGCCGGCTTCATCGGGGCGGAGGTCGCGAGCCTCTGGGCACCCGGCGCCCGCGTGACGCTCGTGGGCCGCTCGGCGCTGCCGCTGCGCGACGCCGTCGGCGAGGGGATCGCGGCGCGGCTCGCGGCGCTGCACGCCGAGCGGGTCGACGCCCGCCTCGGGTCGCGGGTGCTCGCTGTGCGCGCGACGCCCGGCGGCGCGGCGCCCGTGCGCGTCGAGCTCGCGGGCGAGGACGGCGCGAGCGACGTGGTCGACGCCGACCTCGTGGTCGTCGCGGTCGGCGCCGCGCCCGCGGCCGCGTGGGCGGGCTTCCCCGGCGCGGTCCCGACCGACGACCGCCTCCGCGTGCCCGGCATGCCGGGCGTCTACGCCGCCGGCGGCGCGGCGGCGCCCGAGGTCGATGGCGCCCCGCTGCGCGTCGACCACTGGGATGCGGCGGCCGCACAGGGCGCGCACGCGGCGCAGGCCGTGCTGCACGACCTCGGCCTCGCCGCCGATCCGGGCCCGTGGCGGCCCATCACGGGCTTCACGCTCATGGCCCACGGCGCCGTCGTCTCGGGCCGCGGCGCCTGGGCGCCGGGTGCCGAGACGACGACCGAGGCGGCCGGCGACGGCCTGCTCGCCTTGGTGCGCGACGCATCCGGCACCCTCGTGGGCGTCGCCGGCTGGAACGCCGGGCGCGCGGTCGCCGAGGCCGCCGCCCGCATCGGGGCGGCCGCGGCGCCGGTGGCTTCGGGGAAGCCGGCCTAGAGGAACTCGAGCGGGTCGAACTCGTCGATGGGGATGATCCGCACGCGCGGCAGGCGGCTGTTGAACGCCGCGACGTCGTACTCGAGGTCGAAGAGCTCGACGCCCTCGACGTTCCGCAGCCCGCCCGCCACGAACTCCGCGAACCCGACGACGCCCACGCGGCGCTCGCCCTCGGCCAGCTGCTCGAGCTGCGGCGCGAAGTCGCCGTCGTGGCTGACGAGCATGACGTCGGCGTCGCGCTCGAGCAGCGCCTCGGCCGTGCGCTGGATGGCGATGTCGACGACCTTGCCCTCGCCGCTCAGCGGCACCGGGCGGTAGCCGATGGCGATGAGCGCCTGCACGAACGACGTGGGCAGCTCGCCCGGCACCGCGAGGAAGAACAGGCCCTGCACGGGCTGCTCCCACGCGCGCTCGGCGAAGGCGAGCAGCTTGTTCCAGCGCGGCCGCTCCTCGGGCTGCGGTCGTCGGTTGAGCAGCGAGACCCCGAGGGTCGCGTCGATGTTCTCGCCGTCGACGAGCAGGTACGTGGTGCGGGCCATGGGCCGATCCTAGGTGCGGCCGGGCGTCGGGCCGCCGGGCCGCGCGGCTCGCGCCGGATGCCGAGGTGCACCGATGCGCCCCTCCGGCGCCGCTCGAGGGGCGCTTCGGTGCACGGGCTGCGGGGCACGTGCACCGATCGGCTCCGACGGGCGCCGCCGCGGGGCCGATCCGTGCACGTGCGAAGCGCTCAGCGCCGCTCGAGGTAGGCCGCGATGCGGTCGAACGCGCCCTGCCACGCCATGCCGGCGAAGAAGTCGCGCACCTCGGGGGTGGGGAAGCCGCTCTGGACCACGCGCATCCGCGTGCCCGCCCCCTCCGCCTCGAACGTGACCGTCACGCGCGTCGTCATCGTCGCGCCGCTCGGATCGGAGCCGACCGACTCGGTGACGAGCCGATGCGGCCGCTCGATCTCGAGGAAGGTCTGCACCTCGCGGAAGAGGGTCTGCGCGTCGGGGCCCCAGACCGCCGTCTGCTGCCCGCCGACCCGCAGGTCGGTCTCGATCTCGACGATCCCCGGCTCGTCGTCGAGGATCGAGAACCAGATCCGCTGCTGCGCGGGGTCGGTGTAGGCGTCGAAGACCTGCTCCGGGGTGGCCGGCAGCAGCCGGTCGGTGCGGAGCTCGAGCCCCTCGTCCTGGGTGGTGCGCTGCGTCTCGTTCATCGTCCTGCTCCGTCCTTCAGGGTGCAGTAGGCGTCCAGGCCGTCGAGGCGACGCTCCCAGAGCCGTTGGTAGAAGCCGATCCATGCCATGGCGTCGTCGAGCCGGTCGGCGCCGAGCCGGACCTGGCGCGTGCGCCCGACCTTCTCGGTGGCGACGAGGCCAGCCTCCTCGAGCACGCGCACGTGCTTCGCCATGCCGGTGACGGTGATGCCCGCGGGTGCCGCGAGCTCGCCGATGCTGGCGGAGCCGTGGCGCCCGAGGTGCTCGAGCACGTCTCGGCGGCTGGGGTCGGCGATCGCCGCGAGCGTGCGGTCGACGACGTGAGAGTGAACCATGCTGTTCAGTGGTGCACGCTGAACCGGATGGTGCAACGTCCGATCTGCGACGGCAGGGGAGCCGCGCCGCCCGCTCCCTCGCCCCGAGCGGTCGATGCGCGCGAGGGAGTGGTCACCTCCTGCGAGCAGTGGTCACGAAGTGCTGCGACGAGCGACCACTCCCGACACTTCGTGACCACTCGATGCAGGAAGTGGCCACTCGAGCTCGGGCCGCGAGCTACGCGGCCCCGACCACCACGCCCGGCACCGGCTCCGACGCCGCCTCGGCACCATCCATCGTCTCCGGCTCCTCGGCGATCGCCTCGACGGCATCGGTGAGCTCGGGCGTGCGCGCCGGCCGCGCGTCGAGGTGGATGCCCGCGATCATGCAGCGCACGGAGCCGCCGGCGAGCTCGATGGTGGGGATGTCGACCGCGACGATCTCGCAGGACTCCTCGATGGCCGCGATCTGGTCGGGTCGCAGCGAGCGCCGCGCGCGCTCCGACATCGCCATGATCGTGCGGCGGCGCCCGTCGGGCCAGCGGCCCGCGAGCTCGACGGCGTTCCCGGCGAACTCCCGCACCTGCGTCTCGGTGAGCTGGACGACCTTCCGGCCGTGCACCGCGAGGCGCTCGCGCACCTGCTCGCGCCGCCGCGCATCCGGGATCATCTCGAGCGCGAACAGCGCCACGTCGGTGCCCACGCAGGCGATGACGTTGGTGTGGTAGACCGGCACGCCGTCGGCGTCGACCGCGTCGAACACCATCGGCTCGTAGCCGAAGTCGGTGCAGAAGCGCTCCAGCACCTGCGCGTCCGCGCGGTGGCTGCGGGCCATGTAGGCGACGCGCGAGACGTGGTCGAGCACCATGGCGCCCGTGCCCTCGAGGAAGACGCCGTCGGGCTCGAGGCCCGAGTAGTCGACGACGACCTGCACGCGGTAGGTGCTCTTCAGCATCTCGAGCACGTCGGTGCGGCGCTCGTGCCGGCGGTTGGAGGCGTACATCGGGTAGACGGCGACCATGCCGCCCGCGTGCGTCGACAGCCAGTTGTTCGGGAAGACGGAGTCGGGGCGTGTGTGGTCCTCGTCCTCGAAGACGTGCACGACCACCCCCGCGGCGCGGAGGGCCTCGGCGACGGCGTCCATCTCGGCCAGCGCGCTCGCGGCGACGGCGGCGGCGCTCTCGCCGTCCTCCGGCTCCGCCTGGAAGGCGTTGTCGGCCGCGGTCGCGGGGTTCGGGCGGAACCGCAGGGCGCGGACGAGGATGACGGCTTCGGGTGCGACGGCGCTCACGATGCCGACAGTAGCGACGCTCGCGCGCGGATTCCGAGCATCCGCGCTCGCGAGCCGCGCCGGGCCACCTTGACGTGCAACGATCGTGCTGTGGAGCGCTCGGCGATGGATCGGCGGCCCCTGTGGCTGGCGGCGCTGGCGCTCGCGGTCGTGGTCCAGCTCGTGGTGCTCTACCTCCCGAGCCCGCCCGAGGGGCCGGGCATCCCGGGCCTCGACAAGGTCGTCCACGTGGGCGTCTTCGCGGCGCCGGCGCTCGCGGGAGTCCTCGGCGGCCTGCGCCCGGCGGTGCTCGGCGCTGCGCTCGCGGCCCACGCCGTCGTCTCGGAGCTCGCGCAGCACGCGCTGCTCGCGGAGCGGTCGGGGGATGCGTGGGACGTGGCCGCCGACCTCGTCGGCGTCGCGCTCGGCCTCGCGGTCGGCGTCGCGCTGCGGCGGCGCGCAGCCCGCCCGATCGAGCGCCACGAGCGCCGATGAGCGCTGCGGAGCGGCGTCCGCAGCCGCTCTCTGCACATGTGCGGCGCGCGCTGCTCACGGGCGGTGCGGCGGGCTCGCCACCACCCACGGCACCTGGCCGGTGCGGCGGCGGGCGTCGTCGAACGTGTGCCCGAGGCGCTTGTAGTAGTGCAGCAGGAGGCTGCGGTCGAGCACGCGGGCGGTGAGCCCGCGGGTGATCTGCGCCTCGATCTCGGCTGCCTCCTCGAGCGAGCGCAGCCAGACGATCGCGTAGAGGTTCGACTGCCCGCCCGCGAGCGCCGCGCACAGCCGCGTCGTGGGCAGGTCGCCGATGCGGCGCGCGGCCTCGTCGAGCTGCGCCGCCGGCACCACCATCCACAGCGCGAGCGAGTGCGGCCAATGCGGCTGGTCGAGCGTCACGTCGACGCGCTGCACGATGCGGCGCGAGTCGAGCAGCCGGTGCACGGTGCGGCGCGCGTGCGCCTCGCCCGAGCCCATCGCCGCAGCGATGCGCGCGGTCGGCGCGCGCCCGTCGCGCTCGAGCTCGCCGAGCACGGCCATCGTGCCGGGCGCCGCGAGCGGCGGCGTCGCGCCGGCCGAGGGCGCGGCGCCCACGCCGCGGGCCGGGCTGTCGAGCACCCCCGCCCGCCAGTGCGAGCCCTCGCGGAACACGCGCGTCATGATCGACGACCGCACGCCCACGACGTCGCCGTGCGCGCCCAGGTCGCGCTGCACGATGCGCCGCAGCTCGGTGAGGTCCTCGGCGAAGACGATGAGGCCGAGGTCGCGCTCGCCGGTCTGCGCAGAGACGGTCACGATGCGCGGATGCGTCGAGAGCGACGCCGCGACGGCATCGGAGGTGCCGGGCCGGCACCGCACCTCCACGAGCCCCGCCACGAGGCCCGCGCCGATGCCGGGGTAGGTCGTGATCCAGGCCGTGCCGTCGGCGACGAGCCGCTCCCAGCGCCGTCGCGCGGTGGGCGCCGAGACGCCGACGGCGGCCGCGACCTGCGCCCACGACGCCCGCGGATCGCGCTGCAGCGCCTCGATGAGCGCGAGGTCCGAATGCGAGAGCGCGGGGGCGGGATCGGCGGGGCTGAGGTCCACATCGGACATCCTGCACCCGTTTCGGGTCGGATCCGTCGGATGTCACACGTCCGCAACAGCAGAACCGCATCCTGGTCGGCAACGTCAGCCCGGGGCATCCGACGCCCGGGCACTCCCGAGAGGGCACCCATGACCACCACCAGGAAGCAGCCGCAGGCCGGCCCCGAGCTCGCGCTCGCCGACGCGCCGGGCCTCACCGGCCGGATGCTGCGCGGCATCGAGCGCGTGGGCAACCGCCTGCCGCACCCCTTCTACCTGTTCCTCATCCTCGCGGCGCTCGTCGCCGTCGCGTCCGCGATCGCGGCGGCGGCCGGCGCGACGACGCTCGACCCGGCCACCGACGAGGTCGTGCCGGTGCAGAGCATCCTGTCGCCGGAGGGCGCGGTCTACGCGCTGACGAGCGCGATCGACAACTTCGTCGCGTTCCCGCCGTTCGGCCTCATCGTCACCGTGATGCTCGGCATCGGCGTCGCCGAGCGCCTCGGCCTGCTCAGCGCCTTCATGCGCGGCGCGGTGCTCGCGGCGCCGCGCTCGCTCGTGACGGTGGTCGTCGTGGTCGTGAGCCTCATGGGCAACCTCGCGTCCGACTCCGCGATGGTGATCATCCCGCCGCTCGCGGCCGCCGCGTTCCTCGCCGCCGGCCGGCACCCGCTCGCGGGCTTCATCACGAGCTACGCCGCCGTCGTCGCCGGCTTCAGCGCCAACGTCATCATCGCCGGCACCGACGTGCTGCTCTCGGGCATCACCACTTCGTCGGCGCAGATCGTCGACCCGGAGGCGCAGGTCACGCCGCTCGCCAACTGGTACTTCATGTCGGTGTCGCTCGTGATCCTCGCGATCGCCATCACGATCACGTGCCAGCGCTTCCTCGAGCCGCGCCTGGGCCCGTGGGGCGGCGAGGCGGAGGCCGACGACACGAAGCCGCTCGAGCGCAGCGAGCGCCGCGGCCTCATCGCCGCCGCGATCGCGGTCGTCGTCTTCATCGGCGTCGTCGCGACGCTCGCGCTCCTTCCCGGCTCGCCGCTGCAGGGCGAGGGCGGCCAGCTGCTGCGCTCGCCGTTCATGGACGGCCTGCCGATCTTCCTGCTCCTGTTCTTCCTCGCCGTCGGCGTCACCTACGGCCTCGCCGCCGGCACGCTCACGCGCTGGGCGCAGGTGCCCGAGATGATGGTGGATGCGGTGAAGGAGCTCGTGCCGTTCATCGTCGTCATCTTCACGGCCGCGCAGGCGATCGCCTGGTTCTCGTGGTCGAAGCTGGGCCTGCTCGTCGCCACGAGCGGCGCGGAGGCGCTCGGGGCCGCGGGCCTCGACGGCATCGGCGGCCTGCTGCTGTTCAGCCTCTTCGTCGTGCTGCCGGCGCTGCTGCTCGCGAGCGGCTCGGCGCTGTGGACGCTGCTCGGCCCGATCTTCGTGCCGATGTTCATGCTCAACGGCGTCGACCCGGCCGCCGTGCAGGCCGCGTTCCGCATCGCCGACTCGGCCACGAACCCGCTCGTGCCGATGAACCCGATGCTCCCCGTCATCCTCGGCCTCATGCAGCGCTGGGCGCCGAAGGGCGGCCTCGGCACGCTGTTCAGCCTCGTGCTGCCGTTCACGATCGTCATCTTCGCCGTGTGGCTGCTGCAGCTGCTCGTGTGGGGCCTCGCCGGGCTGCCGTTCGGCCCCGGCCACGGCCTGATGCTCTGATGCCGGGCGCATCCGCCACCCCTACGCCCCTGCCCCAGGAAGGAACCGCATGACCACCACCGAGACCCCCGTCGCCGCGTCCGAGGCCGACGCCACCGACGCCGCCGCGCTCGTCGACGAGGCCCGCGAGGCGCTCGCCGCTCACCTGCCCACGCTCGTCGACGTCGCCGCCGACCTGCACGCGCATCCCGAGATCCGCTTCACCGAGGTGCACGCCGCCTCGCGCCTCACGGCCGAGCTCGAGGCCGCAGGCTTCACCGTGGAGCGCGGCTTCGCGGGCCTCGAGACCGCGTTCGTCGGCCGCTGGTCGACGCCGGATGCGGGGGAGGACGCGGCGACGATCGCGATCTTCCTCGAGTACGACGCGCTCGAGGGCATCGGCCACGCCTGCGGGCACAACATCATCGCCGCCGCGGGCCTCGGCGCGGCGCTCGCGACCAAGGACGTGCTCGCCGCCGAGGGCACCCCCGCGCACCTCGTGGCGATCGGCAGCCCCGGCGAGGAGGGCGCCGCCGGCAAGGTGCCGATGATCGACGGCGGCGTGCTCGACGGCATCGACCTCGCGATGATGATCCACCCGGCGGGCGAGGACGTCGCCGCCTCCTCGTCGCTGTCGCGCGTCGCGCTCGACGTCGACTTCACCGGCCGCGCGAGCCACGCCGCCGCGCACCCCGAGCGGGGCATCAACGCGCTCGACGCGTCGACCCTCGCGCTCACGGCCATCGGCCTGCTGCGGCAGCAGCTCGCCGACGACGTGCGCATCCACGCGATCGTCACCGACGGCGGCCAGGCGCCCAACATCATCCCCGAGCACACGGCGCTCCGCGTGTTCGTGCGCGCCGAGGATCGGGATGCGCTGCTCGAGACCGTCGTGCCGCGCGTGAAGGCGTGCTTCGAGGGCGCCGCGATCGCGACGGGCTGCGAGGTGGCGATCGCCGAGAACACGCCGCCGTACTTCTCGCTGCGCCCGAACCCGACGCTCGCCGGCATCGCGGAGCAGGCGATGGTCGCGCTCGGCCGGCCGTCGTCGGTCGCGCCGCAGATGGGCGGTTCGACCGACATGGGCAACGTGAGCCACGTCGTGCCCGCGATCCACCCGATGCTGACGCTGCTGCCCGACTGCTCGCCGCACACGCGCGAGTTCGCCGAGGCTGCGGGCGGCCCGGCAGCGGAGCCGGTGATCGCCGACGGCGCGGCGCTGCTGGCCGCCACGGCGCTCGCGGCGTTCCGCGACCCCGCGGTCGTCGTCGCCGCGAAGGCGACCTTCGCCGGCTGACGCCGCGCATCCGAGGCCCCGGCCCGTCCTCACGGACGGCCGGGGCCTCGCCGTGCAGGTGCGCGACACGCCGAAGCATCTCTTTTGAAAGAAGCGTTGCGAAGCGGGCGATGTGAAAGTAGTCTTTCGGATGTCGGCATCCCCGCCGGCCGAAACCGAGGAGGCAGCCATGGGACGCATCCGCCGCATCCCCGCCCGCATCGCCGAGGCGCTCGAGGAGCGCCACCGCATGCGCCGCATGGCCGAGCGCCAGGAGCGGCACTACGACCGCATCCGGGCCGAGGCCATGATCCAGCGTGGTTTGATCTGAGCATGGCTGAGGACTCCGCGCAGCACGAGGGCATCGACGCACGGCCGTCGCTGCGCACGAGCGACCCCGCGGTGCTGCGGGCCCTCGCGCACCCCCTGCGCGTCGAGATCCTTGCCGCCATCGACGACCTCGGCGAGGCGACCGCGACGCAGATCGCGGAGCGCATCGGTGACACCCCGTCCAACTGCTCGTTCCACCTCCGCACCCTCGCCAAGGCCGGCTTCATCGAGCGGGCCGAGGCGCAGGGCACGTCGAAGCCGTGGAAGGCAGTGCACAAGGAGCGCGACCTGCGGCCCGACCCGAACGACCCGGAGTCGGTGCGCAGCTCCGGCACGATCGGCGCGCTCTACGTGCAGCACGAGGCCGACCGCATGGTGCGGTTCCTCACGACGCAGGCGCCCGAGGCCGTGGCCGCCTGGTCCGTCACGGTGACGACGTCGAGCTTCTGGGCCACGCCCGAGGAGCTCGCGGCGCTGGCCGAGGAGGTCCACCACCTCGCCGACCGCTTCGCCGGCCGCAGCGCCGACCCATCGCTCCGACCCGCGGGCAGCCGCAAGGCGTACCTGTTCGCCACGGTGAACCCCGACCTCGAGATCCCGGCGACCCCCGCCGCCGAGTAGCCCAGCGCTCTCGGCCGTCCTCCCCGCTGGTCGAGGAGCTCGCCGCCGACGGCGGCTCGCGTCTCGAGACCCCCCCCGACCCCGCCCCGGGTCTCCCCAGCGCGCCCGCGCGCGCCTCCGCCGACGCACCCCGCGCATCCCGCCCGAGCCCCGCCCGCACCGTCGCGGGCCCGCCCCGAGAGGCCCCCATGAGCACCACCGACACCGCCCCGCCCGACGCGGTCCGCCCCGGCCGCGCCCCGTCGCCCATGCGGCGCCCGGCCTATCGACGCCTCGTCGTCGGCTGGTTCGCCACGAACCTCGGCGACAGCGCGCTCTACCTCGTGCTCGCGATCTGGATGCGCGAGCTCACCGGGTCGGACGCCGCGGGCGCGCTCGTCTTCCTCTTCATCGGCCTGCCGGCGCTGCTCGCGCCGTTCGCCGGCCAGCTCGCCGACCGCATGAGCCGGCGACGCCTGCTCATCGGCACGAACCTCGGCACCGCAGCGGTCGTGCTCGTGCTGCTGCTCGTCGACGGCCCGGACCGAGCCTGGGTCATCTACGCCGTGACCTTCGCGTACGGCCTCGCCGGCTACCTCACCGCGGCGGCGCAATCGGGCCTGCTGCGCGACCTCCTGCCTGACGAGGAGCTCGCGAGCGCCAACGGCATCTTCACGTCGATCGACAACGGCATGCGGATCGTCTCGCCGGCGCTCGGCGCCGGGCTCTACGTGCTCGCCGGCCCCTGGTCGGTCGTGCTCGTGAGCGCCGCATGCTTCGTCGTGATGGGGCTGCTGCTGCTCACGATGCGGGTCGAGGAGTCTGCGCCCGAGCCGCGCCTGGAGGGGGAGACAGCGTGGCACGAGATCACCGCGGGCTTCCGCGCGCTGCTGCACGACCCGACCCTGCGGCTGCTCACGATCGCCACGGCGGTCGCGTTCGGCATCACGGGCCTCCTGAACGCTACGATCTTCCCGCTCATCGAGGACGGACTGCGGGAGGGTCCCGCGGCGCTCGGGCCCGCGCAGACGATCCAGGGCGTCGGCGCGCTCGCCGGCGGCCTGCTCGCGGCGGCCGTGCTGCGGCGCATCGGCGAGCGGATGCTCGTCTTCTGGGGCCTCACGATGCTCGGCGGCGGCATCGCCCTCGCGCTGCCGCTCGTCATCCTCGACCTGCCGGAGGCATGGATGCGCTGGGGCGGCATCGGCGCCGTGCAGGCCCTGATCGGGTTCGGCGTGCCGTGGGTGATCGTGGGCGTCGTGACGCTGCGGATGCGGCTGACGCCGGCCAGGCTGCAGGGCCGCACGTCGGCGGCGCTCAACATGGCGATCAACGTGCCGCAGATGCTCATGCTGGCGCTCGGCGCCTCGCTGCTCGGCGTGCTCGACTACCGCTGGCTGCTCGTCGCCTCGGCGGTGGGCGTGCTGGGTGCCGCGGTCGCGGTGCTGCTCGGGCTGCGGCGGGGCGCGCCCACCGCTGGTTGAGCGGCCCCACCGCTCTTCCCGCTGGTCGAGCCGGACGGCGCCGCAGGCGCCGCCCGAGTCGAGACCACAGCGTTGCGGGCCGTCCGTCGCACGGCTGGTCTCGAGACACGGCCGTCTCCGCCGGCAGCTCCTCGACCAGCGAGGGCTGCTCGACCGGAGGAGCGCGGATGAGCAGGCGAACCCCGGAAGATCCAGCCCTGAGCGGGCACCTGAGTGGATAGTGCGCTCAGTCCTCCGCTCAGAGCCGATTTCTCCGGAGGTGCCGCCCGCTCGCCGACCAGCGGGTGAGCGGAGCGGCTCATCGGATCCGCAGAGCAAGCCGCGGCAGGATGGAGCCATGACGACGCTCAGCGACTTCACGGTGCGATCCCTCGAGGGCGGCGAGGTCGACCTCGCGCAGTACGAGGGGAAGGTGGTGCTCGTCGTGAACACCGCGAGCAAGTGCGGCCTCACGCCGCAGTTCGAGGGCCTCGAGCAGCTCCACCGCGAGCTCGGCGACGACGGCCTCGTGGTGCTCGGCTTCCCCTCCGACTCCTTCGCGCAGGAGCACGACTCCGCCGACGAGATCGCCGACGCCTGCCAGCGCAACTACGGCGTCACCTTCCCCATGCTCGAGAAGGTCGCCGTCAACGGCGCCGACACCCACCCCGTCTTCCAGTGGCTGAAGGCGGAGCAGAAGGGCCTCCTCGGCGGCGCGATCAAGTGGAACTTCACGAAGTTCCTCATCGGCCGCGACGGCGCGGTGCTCGAGCGCTTCGCCCCGACCGCCACCCCCGAGGAGCTGCGCCCGCGCATCCAGGAGGCGCTCGCCGCCTGACCGGCGCATCCGCCCCGCGCATCCGACCGGCGCATCCGCTCGGCGGCGCGGGTCTACGCTCGCGCCATGAGCATGATCAACCACGCCGGTGAGGCCGACGGCGACGGCGACGAGGTCGTCCCCGCGGCCGAGCAGGGCAGGTTCCGCCTGCTGCGGATGCGGGCGCGCGACCCCGAGGAGGTCGGCCGCACGGCGACCCCGCTCGAGCTGTTCTTCGACCTCGTCTTCGTGGTCGCGGTGAGCATCGCCGCCGTCAACCTCCACCACGCGCTCACCGATGCCCACGTCGTCGAGGGCCTCCTCGCCTACGGCGCCATCTTCTTCGGCATCTGGTGGGCGTGGATGAACTTCACGTGGTTCGCGACCTCGTTCGGCACCGACGACTGGCTGTACCGCGTGCTCACGTTCGTGCAGATGGGCGGCGTGCTCGTGCTCGCCGCCGGCATCAAGCCGATGTTCGAGGAGGGCGACGCCACCGTCCTCATCCTCAGCTACGTCGTCATGCGCGTCGCGATGGTGGCCCAGTGGCTGCGCGCGGCGCGCTCGGGCGGCGAGGGCGGCCTGGCCGCGAAGCACTACGCGATCGGGATCGGCGCCGCGCAGGTGCTCTGGCTGCTGTCGCTGCTGCTGCCCGACGGCCTCACCCCCATCGCGTTCGTGCTGCTCATCGGCGTCGAGCTCGCGGTGCCGATCCTCGCCGAGCGGCGGGGCAGCACGCCCTGGCACCCGCACCACATCACCGAGCGGTTCGGCCTGTTCAGCCTCATCCTGCTCGGCGAGAGCCTGCTCGCGTCGGCGAACGCGGTGGTCGAGGCGCTCGAGACCGTGCAGGAGCTCGGGCCCCTGCTGTGGATCGCGGTGCTGGCGCTCGCGGTCACGTGCGCGCTGTGGTGGATCTACTTCTGGCCGCCGCACCACCGCGTCATCAACGGCTACGCGTCGTCGCTCGTGTACGGCTACACGCACTTCTTCGTCTTCGCCGCCGCCGGCGCGCTGTCGGCGGGCATCGAGGTCGAGATCGACGTGCTCACGGGGGAGTCGAAGCTCGACCCGCTCGCCGCCTCCTTCACCGTCACGGTGCCGATCGCGATCTTCGTGCTCGGCATCTGGTGGATCGCGCTGCGGCACCAGGCGGATCGGGTGGTGAACATCGCGGTGCCGGCGGGCGCGGTGCTCGTGCTGCTCGACCCGATCCTGCCGTTCCCCGTCGCGGTGACGGCGATCATCCTCGCGCTCGTCGTGGCCGTGCTCGTCGTGCGCGCGCCGCTGGAGGCGCACGAGCACGGCAGGATGGTGGGGTGAACGACGCCCCCGACGCCCCGCAGCTCGAGACCCCGCACAAGCGCCCCATCTGGGCCTACGTCGTCATCGGCCTCGTGGCCGGCTTCCTCTCGGGCCTGTTCGGCATCGGCGGCGGCATCGTCATCGTGCCGCTGCTCGTGCTGCTCGCGCACGTGGAGCGAAAGCGCGCCTCGGGCACCTCGCTCGCCGCGATCGTGCCCTCGGCGCTCGTGGGCGTCGCGAGCTACGCCGTGGGCGGGCACGTCGACTGGCTCATCGCGCTCATCCTGGTGGTCGGATCCGTGATCGGCGCGCAGGTGGGGGCGTGGCTGCTGCACCGCCTGCCGGTGGGCGTCATCCGCTGGGCGTTCATCGCGTTCCTCGCGGTCGTCGCCGTCAACCTCTTCCTCGCCGTGCCCTCGCGCGAGGCGGGCATCGCGCTCGACGTCTGGCCGATCGTCGGGCTCGTCGCGCTCGGCTTCGTCACCGGCGTGCTCTCGGGCATCCTCGGCGTCGGCGGCGGCATCGTCGTCGTGCCGATGCTCATCCTGCTGTTCGGCCAGAGCGACCTCGTCGCCAAGGGCACGTCGCTCGCGATGATGATCCCCACCGCGCTCTCGGGCACCATCGGCAACCTGCGCCGCAAGAACGTCGACCTCGTGGGCGCGGGGCTCGTGGGCGTCTCGGCGTGCGTGACGACGGCGCTCGGCGCGGCCGTCGCCCTCGCGCTCGACCCGCGCACCGCATCCATCGTCTTCGCCGCGTTCCTCGCGGTGCTCATCGTGCGGCTCGCGTTCGAGGCCGTGCAGACGGGCCGGAAGGAGCGCGCGGCGAAGCGCGCCGAGCGGGCCGAGGAGCCCGCCGCCGACTGAGGCGTCCGCTGGCTCTCTCGCGCCGGCTACCAGCCGCGCGTGCCGGGCGCGCCCTTGAACGGCCCCTGCACGCGCGACGTGATCCAGCCGCCGTAGAAGCCGCCCTCCTGCGGGCGCACGACCTCGCCGTCGACCTCGCACCGGTCCATGCGGGCGGGGTAGATCGCGACGTGGCCGACGAGCGCCTCGAAGCCGGGCAGCGGCAGCGGGTAGTGCCAGGCGGCGCCCTCCTCGGCGCGACCGCCGCCGGCGACGGTGAGGTAGGCGGCGCGGCCCTTCCACTCGCACATGCTGGCGCCGTTCGCGCGCTCGAGGGCGCCCGGCACGAACGCCTCGCGCGGCAGGTAGTAGGTGGGCGGGTGGCTCGTCTCGAGCACGCGGAGGCTGCTGCGGGTCTCGGCGATCACCTCGCCGCCGAGCACGACGCGCACGAGCTCGTCGCTCGGCTCGACGCGGGGCGGCCGCGGGTAGTCCCAGACGGATTCGACCGGATGCTCGGGCATGCCGCGACGCTAGCCGCGCGTCCTATGCGCCGGATGCGCGTCCCCTCGCGATCGGGTGGTCACGAACGGCCCCGCTGACGGCGCATCGGGGGGCCACAGCTGACCACTCGGCTCCGGACGGCCGGGATGCCCGCGTCAGCGGACGATGTCGACCGATTCCGTGGGGGAGCCGAGCGTGAGCGTGCCCGTGCGGCTCATGCGGTCGGCGCGGCGCGCCCGCGCCCACCAGATCGCGCCGATGACGAAGGCGAGCAGGCACGTGACCGAGGCGACCATGATGCCCCAGCGCGGGCCGAACTCATCGGCGACCCAGCCCACGATCGGCGCGCCGATCGGGGTGCCGCCCATGAACACCGCGCCGTAGAGCGCCATGACGCGGCCGCGCATCTCGGGCGCCGACGTCAGCTGCACCGTCGCGTTCGCGTTCGTCATGAACAGCTGCGCCGTGAAGCCGGCGAGGGCGAGGGCCGCCCCGAACACGACGATGTGCGGCGACCACGCGGCGGCCGCGCACGCGACCGAGAACGCGCCGAGGCCGCCGATCACGAGGGTCCAGCGCGGCCGCTCGGCGCGCGCCGCGAGCAGCGCGCCGGTGACCGAGCCGATGGCCATCGCGGAGGAGAGGATGCCGAACACGTCGGCGTCCGAGAGGTACTCGACGCTCGTCATGGTCGAGATGTAGATGGGGAAGTTCAGACCGAACGTGCCGAGGATGAACGCCATGACGAACACGACGACGAGGTCGTCGCGCCGCCGCACGTAGCGGAACCCCTGCGCGATGTCGCGGAAGCCCTTCGCGCCGCGCGGGCTCGGCTGCAGCTCGGACACCCGCATCCGCAGCAGCGCGACGATCATCGCGAGGAACGTCGCCGCGTTGATGAGGAACACCGGACCCGGGGCGAGGAAGGCGATGAGGAGGCCGGCCACGGCGGGGCCGATGAGGCGCGCGCCGTGGAAGGAGGCGGAGTTGAGGGCGACGGCGTTCGCGATGTCGCCCTTGCCGACCATCTCCGAGACGAACGCCTGGCGCGCGGGGGTGTCGAAGGCCTGCACGGTGCCGAAGGCGAGCGCGAAGACCTGCACCATCCACAGCTCGACGACGCCGGTGACGACGATGATGCCGAGCGCGAGGGCGAGCACGCCGAGGCCGCTCTGCGTCCACAGCAGCACCTTGCGCCGGTCGTACTTGTCGGCGATGAGGCCGGTGATGGGCACGAGCAGCAGCTGCGGGCCGAACTGCAGCGCCATGTTGATGCCGACCGCGGTCGCGTCGTTCATCGTGAGGACGGTGAGGACGGTCCACGACAGGGCGGTGCCCTGCATCCAGGCGCCGACGTTCGAGATGAGGGCGCCGACGAACCAGGTGCGGTAGTTGAAGATGCGCAGGCTGCGGAACATCATGCTTCCGCGAGCCTCGCCAGGATCGGGATGGCCCGCTCGAGCGTCGCGCGCTCGTCGGCGTCGAGCGAGTCGATCGCGGCGGCGAGCGTGCGGTTCCGCAGCTCGCGGAACTCGGCGATCATCGCCTCGCCCTTGCCGCTGATGCGCAGCACGACCATCCGGCCGTCGGTGGGGTGCTCGCTGCGCTCGATGTAGCCGAGCGACTCGAGGTGCTGCAGCGTCTTCACCATGCTCGGCGGCTTCACGCCCTCGAGCGCGGCGATGCGCGCGAGCGTGGGCTCCTCGAGCTGCTGCATGGTGCCGAGCGCCGACAGGTGGTGGATCGCGAGGTTCTCGTCGAGGTGCTCGCGGCGCATCCGGCGCTGCAGGCGCACGAGCGCGACGCGGAGGGAGTCGGCGAGCGCGATCGTGGGCATGCCATTAGCCTACCGAACGATCTGACAGCGGTCGAGGATGCGCGCAGACGGCAGCGCCCCCGCCGATCGGGCGGGGGCGCTGCGGGTGGGGTCAGTCGTTCGAGCCGGCGCTCGGCGCTGATGCGGCCGAGGGCGGCGACGCGGGCGACGTGGGCGAGGCGGGCGATGCCGGGGAGGCGGGCGAGTCGGCCGGAACCGGGGCGGGTGCCGGCGCCGGTGCGGGCCGCGGCGACGGCGCGGACTGGACGGCCGGGGCCGGGGCCGGGGCGCGCGCGGGCGCCGGTGCCGGTCGCGCCGAGGGGGCGGAGGCGCTCTGCTGCGCGCTGCCCGCCGGCGCGGCGGCCGGGCTCGGGGCCGAGGCGTGCGACGCGGCCGTGGCGGCCGAGGGCGACGCGGTGGGCGAGGGCGCCGAGACGATCGAGGCGTGGTCCTGGCCCGCCTTGATGTGCACGGTGCCGCGGTCGAGCACGTCGCCGCGCAGGTGGGCGGCGTCGACGACGCGGCCTTCCGAGTCGCGCAGCTCGACCGCGTTCGCGACGCTGGCGGCGCTGGCGGCGATCGCGCCGAGGCCGAGGGCTCCGAGGGTGCCGACGGCGATCCACTTCGTGTGCATGGTGTTCCTCCTGGTGGTGGTGTTCATCGGTCGGCTTCCGACCTGGTACCACCGTCCCGCTCCGGTGTGAGGTGCTGAGGAGGCCCCGGTGAGAGCGCTCTCACCGGGGCCTCGAGACGTGCGGATCAGCCGTTGGACGCGGCCGACCAGCCGGATGCGGAGCCGTCGGGAGCGACGGGCGCGGGCGGCGCGACGGGCTGCGGCGCGGGCGCCGGGGCCGCAGCGGGTGCGCTCGGGGCGCTCGCCGCGGGCGGGGGCGTGGCGCTCGGCGTGGTCGAGCCGGCCGCGGCCTTGGGTTCGAGCTGCGCCTGCTCGCCCTGCCCCTGCACCTGCGCCTGCTGCGCGTCGGCCGCGACCTCGCCGCGGAGCTCGACGCCGGCGACGGTGCGGCCGGCCGCGTCGTGCACGGTCATGGCGTTCGCGATGCCCATGGCGCCGATCGCGATCGCGCCGATGCTGAGGGCGCCTGCCGCGCCCGCGATGATCCACTGCTTCCGCTCCATGGCCCCAGCCTCGCGACCGCGCGTGAGCGCGCGAGGAGGGCCGGGTGAGAGGACTCTCATGCAGCGCGGGTCGCCCCGGATCGTCAGCGGGTCACGTCGCGCCCTCGCGTCGTGCCGCGCCGCGCCCGGCCGCCCTCGCCGCCTCTTCTCGGCCCAGCACGGCGGCGCCGAGCCCGAGCTGGGCGGCCGCGACGCGGAGCTCGCCGCGCTCGACCGGCGCGAGCGCGTGCGCGAGCACGTGCACGGCGAGGCGGTGCGCGAGGCGGGTGCGCTCGGCGCCTCCGCTGGCAGTCTCTCCGCTGGCGGTCTCTCCGCCCTGCGGGGCGGGCCCGAGCCAGCGACCGGCCGCCTCGCCGAGGATCCGGCGGTAGCCGCGCGCGCGGTCCGGGTCGTCCGCGAGCCCGATCGAGGCGACGAGGTGTCCGAGCAGCGCCGCCCGGTCGTCGACCGGGTCGCCGAGGCCGGCCGTGTCGACGTCGATGAGGCCCGTCACGGCGCTCGCGCCGTCGACGAACAGCTGGCCGACGTGGAGGTCGCCGTGCACGGTGCGGAGCTCGGCAGCCGGCACCTCGAGCGCCGCGGGGTCGGCGGCGTCGATGCCCGCCTCGAGCGCGCCGAGCGCCGCACGGGCGGCCGCCGCCTCGCCGCCGGGCGCGCCGTCGAGCGCCGCGCGCAGCCGCTCGCGGTACCAGCCGTCGCGGAGCGCGAGGGAGTCGCGCGCGGCCCGCCCGGTGTCCACGCGGCCCATCGCCGCCTGCAGCGCCTCCACCGAGTCGAGCAGCCGCGCGGGGTCGACGGCGTCGAGGCGGGCGGTCACGGGCTCGCCCGCCGCCGCCTCGGTGAGCACGATGCCGAGCGCCGACCATCCGGTGATCGCCGGCACGGGGATGCCGCCGCCGCGGAGCGCCTCCTGCAGGTCGACGATCGTCGCGGCCGCGTCGGGCCGCACGACCTTGAGGTACGTCTCGCGCTCGCCCGCGCGCATCCGGAGCATCGCGCGCTTGCCGGGCCGGTAGACCAGCAGCTCGGGCGCCCGATCGACGGTGACGCCGAGGCGCGCGAGCAGCGCCGCGGCCGCGTCGGGGAAGCTCGCGGCGGCGAGCGCGGGCAGGCGCGGATCGGCCGGGTGCAGCCAGATGCGCGCCTGGGGCGCCGCGGGGTCGCCGAGCACGAGGCCCGACTCCTCGGGCACCGGACGCCCGGAGGTGTCGACGTACCAGTAGCGGGTCTGCGCCCTCGCCTCCTCGAAGCCGGCCGTCGTCTCCTCGAAGCCGGTCAACGCGCCGGCGCCGTACGGCTCGCGGCTCAGCACCCGCAGCTCGCCCTCGAGCGCGTCGCCCAGCGCATCGCGCAGCAGCCGCTCCTCGGGGGATGCGGCGGGCGCCTCGGCGGCGTCGATCGTCTCCACGCACCGATCCCACCAGAGGCGCGGCCGGCGCGGGGCGAACGTGAGGCTTCTCTCACACAGCCGTCACGACGCGCCAGGGTCTGGTGGGATGGCCCCATGACCGCCGCCCCTCGATCGCGCCTGCGCACCTGGACGGTGCGCTCGCGGATCGTGGGCCTCCTCACCCTCCTCAGCTTCGTGGGCCTGTTCGTGGCGGGCGGCGTCGCCTATGTCGTCGAGCGCGAGCGCGTGCTCGCGCAGATCGACGCGAACCTCGGTGCGGCGCTCGAGTCGGCGAGCATCACGGTCGCGAACGCCGAGGAGCCGTGGGAGTCGGAGGAGGCCGCGCTCGGGTCGATCGTGCAGCGGCTCGCGCCCGACGACAACACCGGCACGCTCGGCATCATCGACGGGGCGCCCTTCTGGCAGCCGTTCATCCCGCCCGACGTGCCGCTCGAGCGGCTGCCGGGCTTCGTCGACCGCGTCGTCGCCGAGACCGCCGACGGCGAGATCGTGGTCGGCACGTACGCGAGCGACGACGAGACGGTGCGCTACCTCGCGGCGCCCGTGACCATCGGCGAGCCCGACCCGGAGGCGCCGAACTCGGCGATCTTCGTCACCGGCTACGACGTGCAGGCCGAGCTCGCGGAGTTCGACGCCGCCGCCCGCATCTTCACGGTCGTGGCCGTCGTCGTCACGATCGTCATCTTCCTCGTGGGCCTGCTCGTCTCGGGCCTGCTGCTGCGGCCGGTGCGCCGCATCCGCGAGGTCGCCGAGCGCTCCTCCGAGCAGAGCCTCAGCGAGCGCGTGCCGGTCACGGGCCGCGACGACGTCTCGCAGCTCGCCGAGACCGTCAACCGCATGCTCGACCGGCTCGGCGGCTCCCTCGACGCCCAGCGACAGCTGCTGCAGGACGTCGGCCACGAGCTGAAGACACCCATCACGATCGTGCGCGGCCACCTCGAGCTCGTCGACCCGACGGATGCGCGCGACGTCGAGGAGACGCGGGCGCTCGCGATCGACGAGCTCGACCGGATGGCGCGGCTCGTCGACGACATCCGCGCGGCCGCGCGCCTGCGCGAGCCCGACGCGTTCGCGATCGTCGAGACCGACGTCGCCGTGCTCGTCGAGCAGATCGCGCAGAAGGCGCGCGCCATCGAGGGCGCCGACATCGACGACGCGGTGCGCACCGACGACGTGCTCGCGCGCATGGACCCCGACCGCATCACGCAGGCGATGCTCCAGCTCATCGCCAACGCGGTGCGGCACGCGCGGGGGCCGATCACGATCGGCTCGCGCGTGCGCGGCGCCGACCTCGAGCTGTTCGTGCTCGACCGCGGTCCCGGGGTGCCGGATGCGCTGAAGGCGGTGATCTTCGACCGCTTCCGCCGCGGCGCCGCCGAGGGCCGCGGCGACGGCGGCTCGGGCCTCGGGCTCGCGATCGTCGCGCTCATCGCCGAGCAGCACGGCGGCACCGCGGCGGTCGTCGACGCCGGAGGCGGCTCGGAGTTCCAGATCGTGCTCCCGCGCGCGGTCGTCGGCGCCGACGACGACGACCAGCCGACGTGGGTGGCGGCGCTCGCCGAGCCCGCGCCGCCGTCGGCGATCGCCGATCCCGTGGCCCCGCCCGCGACCGCCGACCCCGCGGCGCGCGCACCGCATCCCCACGACCCGCGCGCCGCGGCGCGCACCGACGCAGAGGAGCCCGGATGGCATCGATCCTGATCGCCGAGGACGAGGCGCGCATCGCCGCGTTCGTCGAGAAGGGGCTCGCCGCCGCGGGCTTCTCGACCCGCGTCGCCGCGACCGGCCGCGACGCGCTCGACCTCGCGCTCACGGACGAGTTCGACCTCCTCGTGCTCGACATCGGGCTGCCGGGCATGGACGGCTTCGAGGTGCTGTCGCAGCTCCGCGGCTCCGGCTCGGCGATGCCGGTCATCATCCTCACCGCGCGCGGCGGCGGCGCCGACACCGTCGCGGGGCTCGAGGGCGGCGCCGACGACTACATGGCCAAGCCCTTCCGCTTCGACGAGCTGCTCGCGCGCATCCGGCTGCGGATGCAGTCGAGCGCCGCGGGCCAGGGCACCGCCGAGCTGTCGCACCGCGGGCTCGACCTCGACGTGCGCACCCGGCGCGCCCGCATCGACGGCCGCGAGGTCGACCTCTCGGGCCGCGAGTTCGCGCTCGCCGAGGAGCTCATCCGCCACGCCGGGCAGGTGCTCTCGCGCGAGCAGCTGCTGAGCCGCGTGTGGGGCTACGACTTCGATCCGGGCTCGAACGTCGTCGACGTCTACGTGCGCTACCTGCGCAACAAGCTGGGCGCCGACCGCATCGAGACGGTGCGGGGGATGGGCTACCGGCTCGTGTGAGGCGGGCGCCGCAGGATCACGCCGGCAGCAGCTCGGCGACGAGCGCCCGGATGCGCGCCTCGATGTCGTCGCGGATCGGCCGCACCGCCTCGATGCCCTGGCCGGCGGGGTCCTCGAGCGCCCAGTCCTCGTAGCGCTTCCCTGGGAAGATCGGGCAGGCGTCGCCGCAGCCCATCGTGATGACCACGTCGGACTCCCGCACGGCGTCGACCGTGAGCACCTTCGGCTGCTCGCCGGCGATGTCGATGTCGCGCTCGGCCATCGCCGCGACCGCGACGGGGTTGATCTGCTCGGCGGGCAGGGAGCCCGCGGAGCGCACCTCGATGCGCTCGCCGCCGATCGCGCGCAGGAAGCCGGCTGCCATCTGGGAGCGGCCCGCGTTGTGCACGCAGACGAACAGGACGGTGGGGACGGGCTCGGGCATGGCTCCTCGTTCCGGGGCGATGGTCGGTCGTGGTGGGATGGGCTGGGCGCTCCCGGATCCATCCCGGGAGCGCCCGCTCGTGGTCAGCAGCAGCAGCTGTCGTCGGCGAGCTCGGCGGGGCAGCCCAGCTCTGCGCAGATCGTGTCGGCGTCCATCATCCCTCCTCCCATCGATGTCTGTCGATGTGGAGTCTGCCTCGACCCATCGACGGATGTCAATACGAGTGGCATGATGGTGGCCATGACGATGACCGAGGCGCCCCTCCCGCAGCTCGAGGCCTGCTGCTCGCCGGTCACGCGCGAGGTGCTCGACGTCGGCGCGGCCGACGAGCTCGCCCGCACCCTCAAGGCGCTCGCCGACCCCGCCCGGCTCCGGCTGCTGTCGATGATCGGCGCGCACGAGGACGCGGAGGCGTGCGTGTGCGACCTCACCGATCCGCTCGGCCTCTCGCAGCCCACGGTCTCGCACCACCTGAAGGTGCTGACCGAGGCCGGGTTCCTCACGCGGTCCACCCGGGGCCGGTGGGCGTACTACCGCCTCGTCGACGGCGCGCTCGCGCAGGTCGGCGGGCTGCTCGCCGCGCCCTGACGTCGAGCGGCGCCCGGACGCCGTGCACGCGACGAGGCGCCCGGACGCCGTGCACGCGACGAGGCGGTCGGACGCCGCGCACGCGACGAGGCGCCGCCCCTCTCGGGTGCGGCGCCTCGCGGTGCAGCCGGTCGTGGCCGGCGGAGCGTTGAGGGTCAGCGGTTCAGGATGCCGCCGAGGTCGAGGCCGAGCGAGCCGTCCTCGCCCTCGCCCACGACCACGAGGCCGAGGTCGAGCGAGTCGCTCTCGTCGTCGGCGCCCACGTGGGTGCCGGCCTGGAGGCTCTCGTCCTCGGTCACGGCGACGGCCTCGCCGCCGGCGTGCACGCCGTCCTCGGTGGCGGCGGCCTCAGCGCCGGCGCCCGCGGCGATGTCGTCCGTCGCGGCGCCCGCGCCGGCGGCGGTGCTCACGCCGTCGTCGTTCGCCTGCGCACCGGCGACGGCGTCGATGTCGACGTCCTCGGTCTGCACGCCCGTGTCGCTCCAGACGTCGAGCGAGTCGTCGGTGGTGCTGACGCCGAGGTCGGTGCCCACCGAGTCGCCGTCCTCGCCCTGGAGCCAGAGGCCGGTCTTGAGGTCGAGGCCCTCGTCCTCCGCGGCGTTCGCGGCGAAGCCGCCGGTGACGGCGAGGCCGAGGCCCATGAGGCCGGCCGTGGTGATCGTGAGCGTGGTGCGCTTCTGCATGCTGTTCCCTTTCGTCGGTGTCACGACCGGCCCCTGTGCGGTGCCTGCCGTGGCAGCTTCGGCGTTTCCGGGAGTGCTTCGGGAGGCCTGCGGCGGACGGATTGGGCGCGAAGGCGCCGACGGGCGATCCTGCCGCGCGAGCGCTGGGGTGTCGATGTCGGATCGTGCGGCGGATCCCGGGCGTGTCGGGCCGAGCCGGCGGTCGGGTCGGCTCAGCGCCCGACGCGGTCGCGCACGAGCTCCCGCGCGCGGTCGACGAGGCGGTGCGCCGCCTCGGGGCTGCGCTCGGCGGCGCGGATGCCGTGCGCCAGCAGGTGCAGGCTCGTGAGCGCCGTCGCGTGCGGGTCGCGCAACCAGCGCTCGCCGGCCTCGGCGGCGATGCCCTCGAGCACCGCCGCGTCGCCGTCGCGCCCCGCGGCGGCGTTGCGCGCGGCGCTCGCGAGCGCGTGGCCGACGAAGGCGGCGGCGTCGTCGGCCGGGTCGCCGAGGCCGGCGGTGTCGACGTCGATGACGCTCGAGACTCGCGGTCCGGTGAAGAAGAGCTGGCCGATGTGGAGGTCGCCGTGCACGCTGCGGGGTGGACCGATGCGCCGCACGTGCGGCGCGAGCGCCGGCAGCAGCTCGGCGACCTCGCCGCGGCGGTCCGGCAGCGCCGCGGCGATGCGCTCGAGGTGCCACTCGAGCCGGGTGCCGACCGAGGCGCGCGCGATGCGGGTGGTGTCGACCGCGAGGAAGCGCTCCCGGAGGTCGTCGACGGCGTCGAGCAGCGCATCCGGGCTCGTGCGCGCGGCGGCGACGGGCCCCGCCGTGCCCTCGGCGTCGGGCACGACCACGATGCCGGCGGGCGACCAGTGCACCACCTCGGGGGCGGGCACGTCCGCGGCGCGGCAGGCGTCGTGGATGTCGACGAGGCTCTCCGCCTCGCTCGGCCGCACGACCTTCACGAACAGGTGCACGCCGTGCTGCGTGAGCCGCACGACCGCGCGGCGGCCAGGCCGGTAGGCGAGCACCCGCGCCTCGATCTCGCCGCTCGTCCCGGCCGCGGCCGCGATGCGCGCGAGCTTCACGGGGTCGACCGCTGTGCGGAGCGAGGGGAGGCGAGGATCGAGCGGGTGCCGCCAGATGCGGGCCACGAGGCCCTCGGTGCCGCGCACGACGAAGCCCGTCTCGCGCGGCACGGCCTGGCGGGAGGTGTCGACGAACCACTCGCCGGCATTCTCGCCGGCGTCGACGGTGAAGCGCGCGATGCTGCCCTCGCCGAACGGCTCCACCGCGACGAGGCGACCGGCCTCGCCGATCGCCCGCTCCAGCAGCCTGGCCTCCTGCACGTGTCCATCCTGACAGGGGTTCCGCTTCACGGCGAGGGTTCTGCTCACAGGTTCCCTGCCGCCACCCGCTGGTCGAGGAGGCTGCGCCCGCAGGGCGCTGCCGTCTCGAGACCATCCGCAGCGTGGTGGTCTCGAGACGCGGCCGCCTGCGTCGGCAGCTCCTCGACCAGCGGGGAGGGCGGCAGCTCCTCGACCAGCGGGGAGGGCGGCAGCTCCTCGACCAGCGGGGAGGGCGGCAGCTCCTCGACCAGCGGGGGCGGGAGGGGCTCAGCGCGGCGGCTCGGGCGCGTCGCGGCAGTCGTCGAGCAGGCGCGAGCGCAGCGGGCCGAAGACCCGGTCGAGCACGGCGAGCGCCTCGTCGTCGAGCCCCCCGAGGAACAGCTCCTCGACGTGCCGCGCGTGCACGGGCCGCGCTGTGCGCAGCCGCGTCCGGCCGGCGCCCGTCAGCACCGCGTCCGTGCCCCGCCGGTCGGCCGCGCTCGCCTCGCGCGCCACGAGCCCATCGCGCTCGAGCGCGCCGATCCGATACGTGAGCCGGCCGGGCGCGAACGCGAGCTGCCGCGCGAGGTCGCCCATGCGCATCCGGCAACCCTCGGCCTCCGAGAGCACGAGCAGCACGTTGAAGTCGCCGAGGTCGAGCCCGGTCGCCGTCTTCATGCGGCGCTCCAGCTCGTTCTCGAGCAGGCGCGAGCCCTCGAAGTACCCGCGCCACGCCCGTGGCGCCAGGCGCTCCGAGGGCGCGCTCACGCGTGTCCCAGCAGCTGCTCGAACGACTGGAAGGCGCCGCCCTCCACGTCGAAGGGATCCGCCTCGCGTCGGCGGGGGAGGGCCGTCATGAGGTCGGCGAGCTCCTTGCCCTCGCGCGCGATCCGGCGGTCGAGGCCCGAGTCGGCGCCCCAGTCCTCGCTCGCGGCGAAGACGCCCGTCGGCACGACCTGCGCCTTGAGGTAGGCGAACATCGGCCGCATCGCGGTGTCCATCACCATCGAGTGGCGGGCGGATCCGCCGGTCGCGGCGAGCGCCGTCGGGATCGAGGCGAGCTGGCCCTCCTCGATGCCGTCGAAGAACGACTTGAACAGGCCCGAGTACGACATGTTGAACGTCGGCGTCACGGCGATGATCGCGTCGGCGTCGATGACCTCGCGGATCGCGGCAGACAGCGCCTCGGTGGCGTTGTGGGTGACCATGTGCGCCGCGATGTCCTGCGCGAGCGGCCGCAGCACCACATCCACCGCCTCGGCGTGCGCGCCGCAGTCGGCGAGCGCCTGGAGGGTCGCGTCGCGCAGCCGGTCGGCGAGCAGCTTCGTGCTCGACGGCTCGCCGAGGCCGGCGGAGACGACCGCGATGCGCACCGGGGTCATCGCTCGCCCGCCTGGCGGGCGATCGCGGCGCCCGTGTCGAAGTCGTCGCGGAGGCCCTGCTCGCTCGGGGCGGCGTCGGCGCGGCGCGGCGCGCCCTGCTCGCCTCCCTGCGTGCCGTCGGCGATCGCCTGGGCGACGCGCGCGGCGTGCGTGGGCGCGTCCGGGACGCCCGCCTGGCGCACGCTGTCGAACTCGCGGCGCAGCACCGGCACGACCTCCGTGCCGAGGATCTCGATCTGCTCGAGCACCTCCTCGAGCGGCAGGCCCGCGTGGTCGACGAGGAACATCTGGCGCTGGTAGTCGCCGGCGTAGTCGCGGAACGCGAGCGTCTTCTCGATCACCTGCTCGGGCGTGCCGACGGTGAGCGGCGTCATCTGCTCGAAGTCCTCGAGGCTCGGGCCGTGGCCGTAGACCGGCGCGACGTCGAAGAACGGGCGGAAGCGCTCCTTGGCCTCGCGCTCGGTCGACTTCATGAAGATCTGCCCGCCGAGGCCGACGATCGCCTCCTCGGGCGCGCCGTGGCCGTAGTGCGCGAAGCGCGAGCGGTACAGGCGCACCATGCGCTCGGTGTGCTCCTTGTTCCAGAAGATGTTGTTGTGGAAGAAGCCGTCGCCGTAGAAGGCGGCCTGCTCGGCGATCTGCGGCGAGCGGATCGAGCCGTGCCACACGAACGGGGGCACGCCGTCGAGCGGCGCGGGCGTCGACGTGTAGCCGGTGAGCGGCGTGCGGTGCTTGCCGGTCCAGTTGACGACCGGCTCGCGCCACAGCTTGTGCAGCAGCGAGTAGTGCTCGATGGCGAGCTCGATGCCGTCGCGGATGTCCTTGCCGAACCACGGGTAGACGGGGCCGGTGTTGCCGCGGCCGAGCGTGAGGTCGACGCGGCCGCCCGAGAGGTGCTGCAGCATCGCGTAGTCCTCGGCGATCTTCACCGGGTCGTTCGTGGTGATGAGCGTCGTGGCGGTCGAGAGGATGAGCCGCTCGGTGCGCGCGGCGATGTAGCCGAGCGTCGTGGTCGGGCTCGAGGAGAAGAACGGCGGGTTGTGGTGCTCGCCGGCGGCGAAGACGTCGAGGCCGACCTCCTCGGCCTTCTCGGCCATCGCGATCCAGCCGCGGATGCGCTCGTGCTCGGTGGGCGTCCTGCCCGTGGTGGGGTCCTGGGTGAGGTCGCTCACCGAGAAGATCCCGAACTGCATGCTGCTCATCGCCGTCTCCCTCTGCGGCTCCCGCCGCGGATCCAATTCTTTCAAATTCGAACGATCAGTGCAACGCCGGATCCGCGGATGCATTCCCATGGTGCGCGGGGAACCTGCGAGGTCGCGCAATCGCGGGCGGATGCGGCGGCCGACGGGACGCGGTGACGCTCGATGACGGACGCGTGCGGGCGCGCCCCCGGCCCGCGGGTAGCGTCGAGCGCATGACCGGCAGCGAGCGCGCCCACGATGCGGAGGTGGCCGTCGTCGGCCTCGGGGCGATCGGCTCGAGCGCCCTCTGGCAGCTCGCCGCGCGAGGCGTCGACGTCGTCGGCGTCGAGCAGCACGAGCCCGGCCACGACCAGGGCGGCTCGACCGGCCGCACCCGGCTCTTCCGCGTCGCGTGCCTCGAGCATCCGGGCCTGGCGCCCATCGCGCGCCGCTCGCGCGAGCTGTTCCGCGAGCTCGAGGCGTCGAGCGGCGAGGAGCTGCTGCTCGAGAGCGGCGGCATCATGATCGGGCAGCCCGGCAGCCGCATCATCGAGGGCACCCTCGCGACCGCGCGCGAGCACGGCCTGCCGGTCGAGCGGCTCGACGACGCCGAGGTCGCGCGCCGCCTGCCCGCCCACGCGGTGCTCGACGAGGGCGACGTGGGGCTGTGGGATCCGGAGGCCGGCGTCGCCCGGCCCGAGGCGACGATCGTCGCCGCCGTCGAGGCGGCGCGGGCGGCGGGCGCGCGGGTGCGGACCGGCGAGCGGGTGCTCGCGATCGAGCCGGACGATGAGGGCGTGACGGTGCGGCTGGCCTCGGGCGACCTGCGCGTCGCGCGCGTCGTGGTGGCAGCCGGGCCGTGGATCGCGCAGCTCGTGCCCTCGGCGCCGGTGGTGCCGCACCGGGTGGTGCAGACGTGGTTCCGGCCGAAGGAGGGGCGCGACGCCGGCATCGAGCGGCTGCCGGTGTTCATCCGCTCGGTGCCCGGGCTGGCGGGCGAGCCGCGCTGGATCTGGGGGCACGGCGCGCTGCCGGGCGACCTCGTGAAGGTGGGCGGCGAGTTCGACGGGCCGTTCGATCCCGACGATCCCGATGCCATCGACCGCGGGCTGCACGTCGGCGAGACCGACGACATCCGCGACCAGGTGGCGGCGACGTTCCCCGACCTCGAGCCGGAGCCGGCCGCGTGGACGACGTGCATCATGGCGCACACGCCCGACGGGCAGTTCCTCGTGGGGCGGGCGGATGCGGCGGGCCGCGTCGTCGTGGCGGGCGGCTGCTCGGGCCACTCGTTCAAGCACGCGCCCGCGCTCGGCGAGCTCGCGGCGCAGGCGGCGGTGGGCGAGTCGCCCGCGACCGATGTCGCCTTCCTCGACCCCCGGCGCTTCGAGCACCTCGTCCCCTCCACCGCTGGTTGAGCCGCTCCGCCGCCCCCGCTCGCTGGCTGAGCCGCTCCGCCGCCGCCCCACCCGCTGGTTGAGCCGCTCCGCCGCCGCAGGCGGCGGAGCGTGTCGAAACCACAGCCCGGCGAGCGGCTCCCGCGCTGGTGGTCTCGAGACGCGGCCGGCTGCGCCGGCAGCTCCTCGAAACCACCAGCCCGGCGAGCGGCTCCCGCGCTGGTGGTCTCGAGACGCGGCCGGCTGCGCCGGCAGCTCCTCGACCAGCGGACCGGCGACCAGCGGGGTCGTCGGGGGACAACCCCGCCCGACGGGCGTCGAGCGCACAGGAGTAGCCTCGCCCATCGCCCGCACGACGCATCCGCGTCGACGACGAGAGGACGGTGCACCATGGTCACGAGCGCAGCAGGCTCGACGCAGCACGGCGACGACGCCGGCGGCCGCAGGCTCGAGGTCGACGACGTCATCGTCGTGCAGACCCGGCGCGTCCGCACCGCCATCAGCGGCACGGTCGTCGGCAACTTCATGGAGTGGTTCGACTTCGGCATCTACGGCTACCTCGCCGTCACCATGACCGCCGTGTTCACCGCGGGCCTCGACGAGGGCGTGGGCCTGCTCGTCGTGCTCTTCGGCTTCGCGATCTCGTTCCTCGTGCGCCCGCTCGGCGGCCTGGTGCTCGGCCCGCTCGGCGACCGCATCGGCCGCCAGAAGGTGCTGTTCCTGACGATGGCGATGATGGCGATCGCCACGGCGCTCATCGGCCTCCTGCCCTCGAGCGCGCAGATCGGCGCGTGGGCCATCGTGCCGCTCTACCTGCTGAAGATGGTGCAGGGCTTCTCGACCGGCGGCGAGTACGCCGGCGCCACGACCTACGTGTCGGAGTTCAGCCCCGACCGCTCGCGCGGCTTCTGGTCGTCGTGGCTCGACGTGGGCTCGTACGTCGGCTTCGCCGCCGGCGCGTCCGTCGTCGCCGCGACCACCGCGATCACGCAGTCCGTCTCGGGCCCGGACGCGATGGTCGAGTACGGCTGGCGCATCCCGTTCCTCATCGCGATCCCGCTCGGCGCCGTCGCGATCTACTTCCGCCTCCGCATCCCCGAGACGCCCGCGTACGAGCAGGCGCAGGGCGCCGAGGAGGAGCACCAGCGCGACGCCGACGACCCGCTCGCGCGCCACGGGATCCTCGGCATCTTCCGCTACCACTGGCGCCCGATCCTCATCGGCATCGCGCTCGTCGCCGCCACGAACACCGCCGGCTACGCGCTCACGAGCTACATGCCCACGTACCTCGAGGAGACGGTCGGCCTCGACAGCATCGCGGCGGCGATCGTCACCGTGCCGGTGCTGCTCGTGATGTCGGCGTGCCTGCCGCTCATCGGCCGCCTCTCCGACCGCATCGGCCGGCGCCCGGTCTACGGCATCGCGGTCGTCTCGACGCTCGTGCTCATGATCCCGGCCTTCGCGATCATGCAGATGGGGCAGCTGTGGGCCGTGGTCGTGGCGCTGTGCATGGTGGCGATCCCGGTCGGCTTCTACGTGGCGATCTCGGCCTCGGCGCTGCCGGCGCTCTTCCCGACCGCGTCGCGCTTCGGCGCCATGGCGATCGCCTACAACCTGGCCGTCTCGCTCTTCGGCGGCACGACGCCGCTGTTCAGCGAGGCGCTCATCCAGGCCACGGGCAACACCTTCATGCCGGCGTTCTACATCATGTTCTTCGCGCTGCTCGGCGGCATCGCGCTGCTGACGATGCCGGAGTCGGCCAAGCGCCCGCTCGTCGGCTCGGTGCCGACGGTCGAGACGCGGCAGGAGGCGGAGGAGCTCGTCGAGGGGCAGGACGACAACCCGTACCTCGACACCGCATCCATGCCGCTGCTCGGCGCGGGAGCGAGCCGGGGCGACGCCTCCTAGGCGCGGCCCGGTCTAGCAGGTGGGCGGCGCCTCGACCTCTGGGCCGCCGTCCGCCTCGCCGCCCGGCTCCGCCGGCGCCGTCACCTCCTGCGCCGTGTCCGCGCGGGCGTGCTGCGCGCGGCTGAGCAGGATGAAGGGCACGGCGAGGGCCGAGAGCGCGCCGCTCACGAGCAGCGACGCGCCGTAGCCGCCGAGGTCGGCGGTGCGGCCGAGCACCGGCTGGAAGGCGGTCGAGCCGGCCCCGCCGAGCAGCGAGTCGAACGAGAGCACCGTCGCGCGCTGCTTCGAGGGGATGAGGTCGTTGAGGTAGGCGCGGCGCACCGGGTCGTCGATGGCCGACATGACGCCCCACAGCGCCACGAGCACGACCGCGATCCAGAACGACTGCACGACGCCCAGCAGCACGAGCACGAGGGCGCTCGTGACGGCGGCGAGCAGGATCGTGGAGGTGCGGCGCGGGAACCAGCGGCGCACGAGCGGCGCGAGCGCACCGCCGAGCATCGCCGCGCCCGACAGCAGCGCGGCCGCGAGGCCGGCGATCGAGTACGCCGACTCGTCGCCCCACAGCTGCAGCAGGTGCGGCTGCAGCGCGTAGAAGACGTAGAAGCCGACGCCGGCCGTGAAGGGGCTCGCGAGCAGCAGCCAGCGCACGGGCGCGCTGCGCATGCCGTGCCGCCACGACTCGCGCAGCACCGTGCGGGTGGCGCGGATCGGCCCCTCGCTGCGGTCGGGCGAGAAGCCGAGGTCGCGCATGAGCGCCGCGGCGACGCCGATCATCGCCACGAGGATCGCAGCGCGCACGAGCATCGGCGCGCCGAGGTCGACGAGCTGCGCCAGCACGCCGCCCGCCACCGAGCCGGCGAGCATCGCGCCGCCGCCGACGATCTGCGCGCGCCCGAACACCTGCTCGAGGCTGCCGCGGAAGCCCGTGGCCTCCAGCGCATCCACGAGCCACGCGTCGACCGCGCCGGTGAAGAACGTGAAGCCGAGGCCCAGCAGCGCCGACACCACCGCCCACGCGGCGAAGGGCGCCTCCCACACCCACAGCAGCCAGTAGAGCGCCGTCGTGAGCGCGAGCGTCGCCGAGCCCAGCAGGTAGGAGGCTCGGCGGCCGAGGGTGTCGGCGACGACGCCGGTGGGGATCTCGAACACGAGCACGCCCACCGTGTAGAACGCGTTGGCCGCGAACGCCTCGAAGTTCGTGAGCCCCGCGTCGAGCAGGAACAGGGTGTTGATGCCCCAGATGAACGACGCGGCGAGCGTGTTGCCGAGCACGAGCACGAGGTAGGTGCGCTGCACCCTCGCCGGGCTCGGGAGGCCGCTCATCGCCGCTCGGATCGCCGCATGGATGCATCGTGACAGATCCGTGACCTTCGGGGCAGGGCCGTCGTGCCGGCACCTCACTACCCGCGCGCGCTCGCGTGCGCACGCACGCGCACGCGACGCGCACGCGATAGCGAACCCACCTCCGAACCACTCATCAGACATCTCGCTACCGTCATCGATCGCCGCTGGCGGGCACCTCCGTGCGCCCGGCGGCCGTGGCCTGATACGCAACAGAGAGACGATCCATGCCCAGCAGCACACCGCCCGCGCGCGACCGCGGCGCCGCTCCCACCACCGACACCGGCGAGATGCGCCGGCTCGAGGTCGACGACGTCATCGTCGTGAAGACCTCGAAGGTCCGGAAGGCGATCAGCGGCACCGTCGTCGGCAACTTCATGGAGTGGTTCGACTTCGGCATCTACGGCTACCTCGCCGTGACGATGACCGCCGTCTTCACCGCGGGCATGGACGACGGCCTCGGCCTGCTCGTCGTGCTGCTCGGCTTCGCCATCTCGTTCCTCGTGCGGCCCCTCGGCGGGCTCGTGCTCGGGCCGCTCGGCGACCGGATCGGGCGCCAGAAGGTGCTCTTCGTCACGATGGCGATGATGGCGCTCGCGACGGCGATGATCGGCCTGCTGCCGACCGCGGCGCAGATCGGCGCCTGGGCGATCCTGCCGCTCTACCTGCTGAAGATGGTGCAGGGCTTCTCGACCGGCGGCGAGTACGCCGGCGCGTCGACCTACGTCACCGAGTTCTCGCCCGACCGCTCGCGCGGGTTCTGGGCCTCGTGGCTCGACGTCGGCTCGTACGTCGGCTTCGCCGCGGGTGCCTCGGTCGTGGCCGTCACGACCCTCATCACGGAGTCGGTCTCCGGCCCGGGCGCGATGATCGAGTACGGCTGGCGCATCCCGTTCCTCGTCGCGATCCCGCTCGGCGCGGTCGCGATCTGGTTCCGCCTCCGCATCCCCGAGACGCCCGCGTACGAGCAGGCGCAGCAGATCGAGCAGGCCGAGGCCTCCGACGCCGACGACCCGCTGGCCCGCCACGGCATCCTCGGCACGATCCGCCACCACTGGCGCGTCATGCTCATCGCCGCCGCGATCGTCGCGGCCACGAACACCGCCGGCTACGCGCTCACGAGCTACATGCCCACGTACCTCGAGCAGACGGTCGGCACGACCAACCTGTTCGCGGCGCTCGTCACCGTGCCCGTGCTGATCGGGATGTCGGCCCTCCTGCCGGTGTTCGGGCGCCTCTCGGACCGGGTCGGCCGCAAGCCGCTGTACATCGCGGCCGTCACGTCGACGCTCGTGCTCATGGTGCCGGCGTTCTGGCTCATGCAGCAGGGCGAGATCTGGACGGTCGTCGTGGCGCTCTGCCTCGTCGCGCTGCCGGTGGCGCTCTGGGTCGCGCCGTCGACGTCGGCGCTGCCGGCGCTGTTCCCGACGGCGACCCGCTTCGGCGCGATGGGCATCGCGTTCAACATCTCGGTGTCGCTCTTCGGCGGCACGACGCCGCTGTTCAGCGAGGCGCTCATCCAGCTGACCGGCAACACGTACATGCCGGCGTTCTACATCATGTTCTTCTCGGTGCTCGCTGGCCTCGCGCTGCTGACGATGCCGGAGTCGGCCAAGCGCCCGCTCGTCGGCTCGGTGCCGACGGTCGAGACGCGCGAGGAGGCCGTGGCGCTCGTCGAGGGCCAGGACGACAACCCGTTCCTCGACACCTCGTCGATGCCGCTCGCCGACCTCGACGTCGTGCGCGAGGCGGAGCGGATCCGCGACGAGGCCGCGGACGGGGAGCCGGCCGGCGCCCGCTGAGCTGCGCCCTGCACGACGGAGGCCGACCCGATCGCCGGGTCGGCCTCCGTCGTCCGTTCCGCTGGTCGAGGAGCGCGCGGCCGGAGGCCGCACGCGTCTCGAGACCACCTGCTCGGCGAGCCGCCCGCGATGCAGGGGTCTCGACTCGCTCGGCCGCCTGCGGCGGCGGAGCGGCTCGACCGGCGGGTGGCTCCGGCTCAGCCCGCCGTCGCCGCCGGCGGCGCGTGGTCCTCGCGGGGCGCCGGCCCACGGCCGCCGCGCAGCCGCTCGAGCCCGCCCATGAGGTGGTAGATCACGAGCGTCGCGACGGTGCCGAGCACGATGCCCTCGAACACGAGCTCGCCGGCCGTGAGCGTGTAGTTCGCGATGGCGACGATGAGGCCGACGCCCGCCGCGAACTGGTGCTTCGGCACCGAGAAGTCGACGCGGTTCTCGATCCAGATGCGCACGCCGATGATGCCGATGAGGCCGTACAGCGCGGTCGTGACGCCGCCGAGGACGCCCGCCGGCACGGCGAAGATGATCGCGCCGACCTTCGGGCTGAGCGCGAGCAGGATCGCGGTGATCGCAGCCACCCAGTAGGCGGCGGTCGAGAAGACGCGCGTGGCGCTCATGACGCCGATGTTCTCGCCGTACGTGGTGGTGGCCGAGCCGCCGAAGAGGCCGGCGAGCATCGTGGCGCCGCCGTCGGCGATGAGCGCGCGGCCGGCGAGCGGGTCGAGGTCGCGGTCGATGAGCTGGCCGACGCCCTTCACGTGGCCGAGGTTCTCGGCGATGAGGGGCAGCACGACCGGCACGAACAGCAGGAGCGAGGGCAGCAGCGCCGGGTCGAACGACGGCGTCTGGAAGTCGGGCAGGCCGATGAGCGGCGCGGCCTCGACCTTCGTCCAGTCGACCTTCTGCTGCAGCGCGGCCACGACGTAGCCGACCACGACGCCGACGAGGATCGCGAGGCGGCCGATGAGGCCGCGGAAGAGCACGGCGGTGAGGATGATCGCGCCGAGCGTGATGATCGACAGCAGGGGGTCCTCCTCGAAGTTCCCCTTGGCGGCCGGCGCGAGGTTGAAGCCGATGAGCGCGACGATCGTGCCCGAGACGACGGGCGGCATGACCGCCGAGATCCAGCGGGTGCCCGCGAAGTGCACGATGACGCCGACGAGCGCGAGCAGCGCGCCGACGAGCACGATGCCCGCGAGCGCGAAGCCCTGGCCGCCCATCGTGGTCGCGGCGGCGACGGGCGCAAGGAACGCGAACGAGGAGCCGAGGTAGCTCGGCAGGCGGTTGCCGGTGATGAGCAGGAACAGGATCGTGCCGAGCCCTGAGAACAGCAGCGTCGTCGAGGGCGGGAAGCCGGTGATGATCGGCACGAGGAACGTCGCGCCGAACATGGCGACGACGTGCTGCATGCCGAGGCCGATGGTGCGGCCCCAGCCGAGCCGCTCCTCGGGGAGCACGATCTCGGTCGCGGTCAGGTCGGATGCGTCGCGGCGGCGCCAGGGCATGCTGCTCCTCGGGGAGGGGGCTGGGGAGGCGCGGCCGACGTCGGCCGCTCCCCGGATCGTACTGCCGCGCACGACCGCGCCGACGCCGCGGCGGGCGCCCGGCTCAGCCCGCGAGCTCCTCGCGCGCGGCCGCGAGCACGACCTCGTCGCCGCATCCGGCCGCGAAGCCCGCGATGCGCGCGCGGATCTCGCGGCCGAGCACGCGCTGCCCGATCGGCTCGGCGATCCGGCGCAGCCACGCCGGCCGCACCGTGTACGTGTACTTCCAGGTGGCGAGGGTGCCGTCGACCCCGTCGCGCGCGCGGGGCGCGAACCGCCAGCCGCCGCCGAACCGCTCGAGGAACCACGGCCCGCGCAGCATGGTCATGCCCACCGAGGTCGGCGGCCGGAAGGAGGCGTACTCGCTGAGCATCGACAGGCCCAGCCGGGTGCGCGTCACGGTGCGCACGCCCTTCGCCGCCCGCTCGGCGCCGACGAAGCGCTGCGCGCTGATGAACGGGTCCCAGCGGAGCCGCACCGCGCCGTGCGTCTGCGAGACGGCGAACGCGAGCTCGGGCGGGATCGGCACCCACGTCTCGGCGACGACCTGCGGCATGCCGCCAGCATCGCACGGGGTCCCTCAGTGCCGGTCTCCCTCAGTGCCGGTCTCCCTCAGCGCCGGCCTCGCTCAGCGCGCCGCGGTGAGCGAGCGCACGGCGGCCGCCACCGCTTCCGGCCGGTCGTGCGCGAGGTAGTGGCCCGCACCCTCCGCCGTCGTCACCTGCAGGTCCTCGGCGGTGCCGCGCCACGGCCCGAGCGCCGACTCGGTCATGACGGGGTCGTCGCCCGCGAGCACGATGCGCGTCGGCACCGCGAGGTGCCGGCCGTCCCACGGGCCCTTCGGCATCTCGGCCATGCCCGGCAGGATCAGCTGCCGGTACACCGCCGAGAGCGCCCGGGCCCGGCTCGGGTCGCGCCAGGGCGCGAGGAATGCCTCCCGCTCGGCGGCCGAGAACGGCCGGTCGGGGTGGTCGAGCATCCAGCGCACGACGCGCTGCCGGCCGCGCGCGGCCGACCGCGGCCCGATGCCGGGCGCCGCGAGCACCGGCTGGAACCACAGCTGCCACATGTGGGGCACCATCGCGGCGCTCGGCCGGGTCCAGGGGTGCGGGGCGCCGACGGCGACGAGGCCCGCGAGCCGCTCGGGGTGGTCGAAGGCGATCCGCCAGGCGAGGAAGAGGCTGTAGTCGTGGGCGACGAGGACGACCGGCCCGACATAGAGCGCGTCGAGGATCGCGAGCACGTCGGCGGTCTGGGTGGCGGCGTCGTAGCCGCCCTGCGGCGCTGAGGTCCAGCCGCAGCCGCGCAGGTCGGGCGCGATCGCGCTGTGGTCGCGGGCGAGGTCGGGGAGCACGCGGTGCCACTCGAACCAGTGCTGGGGCGAGCCGTGCAGCAGCACGACGGGCGGGCCGTCGCCCGCCTCGGCGACGTGCACGTCGAGGTCGCCGGCGCGGATCCGGCGGTGCGAGGCGCCTGCCACCTCGGGCATGGGCGCCGTGGTCGGGGCTTCCATGGCCGCACGGTACTACGATCGTAGTAACGCGTCCAGGGGCGGATCCTGCCGGGTCGGCACAGGGACGGCGGACCGATCGGCGGACGGAGGGGCGGATGCGCGGGCGGCCTATCGTGGAGCGCGTGAGCACTCGCGATCGCGCGATCCGGGCGGCCGTCGAGCTGCTCGGCACCGAGGGCGCGCACGCGCTCACGCACCGACGCGTCGACGACCGCGCTGGCCTCCCCGCCGGTTCGACCTCCAACCACTTCCGCACCCGCGCGGCGCTCGTCGACGGCGCGGCCGACGGCATCGTCGGGCCCGAGCTGCGCGGGCTCGAGGCGGCCGTGCACCCCGCGGATGCGGCCGAGCTCGTGGAGCAGCTCGCCGCGCTCGTCGAGCAGCTGACGGGGCCGATGCGGGTGGCGACGACCGCGCGGCACGTGCTGTTCCTCGAGGCCACGCACGACGCGCGCGTGCGCGAGCGGCTGAGCGCCGACCGCCCCGCCTACGTCGCGGGCGTCGCCGCGGTGCTCGAGCGGCTCGGCGCGGCCGAGCCCCGGGTGGCGGCCGAGGCGCTCGCGGCGACCTGCGAGGGCATCATCCTGCACCGCATCGCGCGCGGCGACGACTCCGACCCGCGCCCCGTGCTCGCCGTCGCCGTGCGGGGCGCGCTGGGCTGACCGCGCGCGGATGCTCGCGTCCGCCCGCGCCGCGGCCCCGGATCGGGCAGGAGCCGCGGCGTAGAGTGGCGCCGTGCAGATCACCGCCCTCCGCGACGAGTCGACCTTCGTCGACCTGCAGGGCGTGACGATCCACGAGTACCGCTGGAAGCCGGGCCGGCCCAAGGGCGCGATCCTGCTCGCGCACGGCCTCGGCGAGCACGCGCTCCGCTGGGAGCACGTCGCGCAGCGGCTCGTGAACGCGGGCTACGCGGTGCACGCCATCGATCAGCGCGGCCACGGCGCCACCGGCATCGAGCAGCACGGCGGCGACCTCGCGAAGCTCGGCAGGCTCGGGCCTGGCGGGATGCGCGCCGTCGTCGGCGACCTCGTCACGGCGCTGAAGCGCATGCGCGGCGCCCACCCGGGCCTCCCGGTGGGGCTGCTCGGCCACTCGTGGGGGTCGCTGTCGACGCAGATCCTGCTCGACCGGCACTCCGAGCTCGTCGACGCCGTCGTGCTCTCGGGCACCGCGCTGCGGCTGCCGGGCTCGATGAACGCCGGCGACCTCAACGCCCGCCACGCGCACCTCGGCGGCACCGGCTACGAGTGGCTCTCGCGCGACCAGGCCGTCGTCGACGCGTTCGTCGCCGATCCGCTCACCTTCCCCGCGAAGGTGCTGCAGCTGTTCGGGCCGATCGAGGGCGCGCGGCTGTTCGGCGTGCCCTCGCGGCTCGCGCATCCGATCCCGCTGCTCATCGTCGGCGGCTCCGACGACACCCTCGGCGGCCCGCGCTCCATGCGCCGGCTCGCCGACATGTACCGGCGCCGCGGCGGCCTCGACGACGTGACGGTCACCGTCTACCCGGGCGCGCGCCACGAGATCGTGAACGAGATCAACCGCGCGAAGGTGCTCGACGACCTCGTCGAGTGGTTCGACGCCCGCCTCGTCCCCACCCAGCAGTAGAGCGGCCCCTCTCCGCCGGTCGAGCCGGACGGCGGCGCAGCCGCCGCCCGAGTCGAGACGACCCTGCGCAACTGCAGCGGGCCGGCGGCCGACGTAGGCTGGCCCCATGCACGGCGAGTACAAGGTCCCCGGCGGCAAGCTCGTGGTCGTCGACCTCGAGGAGCAGGACGGCCGCATCGCCGGCTTCCGCCTCGCGGGCGACTTCTTCCTCGAGCCCGACGAGGCGCTCGGCGCCATCGACGCCGCCGTCGAGGGCCTCCCCACCTCCTCCACCGCCGCCGAGATCGCCGCCGCGATCCGCGCCGCCCTCCCCGAGGACGCCGTGCTGCTCGGCTTCACGCCCGAGGCGGTCGGCGTCGCGATCCGCCGCTCGCTCCAGCACGCCCGCTCGTTCGCCGACTACGAGTGGACGATCATCGACGACGAGCCGCGCCTGCCCATCCAGCACGTCGCGCTCGACGAGGTGCTCACGCAGGAGGTCGGCGCCGGCCGGCGCGGGCCGACGCTGCGCTTCTGGAACCTCTCGGGCCCCGCCGTCTACATCGGCTCGTTCCAGAGCTACCGCAACGAGGTCGACCCCGGGAACGCCGCGAAGCACGGCATCCCGGTGCTCCGCCGCATCACGGGCGGCGGGGCGATGTTCTCGGAGCCCGACAACGCCATCACCTACTCGCTGTACGTGCCGGGCGACCTCGTGCAGGGCATGAGCTTCCAGGACTCCTACGCGTTCCTCGACGCGTGGGTGATCGAGGCGCTCAAGGGCCTCGGGATCGAAGCGTACTACGCGCCGCTCAACGACATCACCTCCGCGAAGGGCAAGATCGGCGGCGCCGCGCAGAAGCGCCTCGCGGGCGGCGCTGTGCTGCACCACGCGACCATGTCGTACGACATCGACGCCGACAAGATGACCGAGGTGCTGCGCATCGGCAAGGAGAAGCTGAGCGACAAGGGCACGACGAGCGCGAAGAAGCGCGTCGACCCGCTGCGCTCGCAGACCGGCATGACGAAGGCCGACGTGCAGGAGGCCCTCAAGGGCACCTTCCGCCGGCTCTACGGCGGCGCCGACGGCGCGCTCACCGACGCCGAGCTCGCCGCGGCCGACGACCTCATCCTCACGAAGTTCGACACGGAGGCCTGGCTGCACCGCGTCCCCTGACCTCGGCCGTGACGCGCGCGACACGAGCGCGTCACGGAATCGCGGCATCCTGGGAGGCATGTCGCAGCCCATCACCGTCGCGATCGAGCGCCGCATCGATCCGTCGCTCCACCTGTACGCCCGCACCTGGCTCCAGCAGGGCATCGACCTCGCCTCCACCCGGCCCGGCTTCCTCGGCGCCGGCTGGGTCGAGGAGGCGCCGGGCAGCGACACCTGGCACATGCTCTACCGCTTCGACGACGCGGACCGCCTGGCCGAGTGGGAGGACTCCGAGGAGCGCCGCCGCTGGCTCGACGCCGGCGCCGCGTTCGCGCACGAGGCGCGCGTCGAGCGCCGCACCGGCATCGAGGGATGGTTCGACGCGGTCGAGGGCGTGACGCTCCCGGGCGAGCAGGTGCAGATCCGGGTGGAGGAGCCGGCCCCGCCGCGCTGGAAGCAGGCGGTCACCGTGTGGGTGGCGTTCTTCCCGATGAACCTGCTCACCACGTGGCTGCTCTCGTTCATCCCCGGCTTCGCCGAGCTGCCGCTGTGGCTGCGGCTGCTCATCGCCACGCTGCTGCTCACCCCGGTGATGGTCGGCTGGGTGCTGCCGTTCGTCACGCGGCTCTTCCGCCCGTGGCTGCGGCGGGGCATCGCGCCGCACGAGGCCGCGCCGGACCGGGATCCGGACTCACAGCATCCCGACGCCTGACCTGCTTACGATCTGAGGCCTGATGGACTTCTCACTCGAATTCACGCCCGATCTCATCGCGATCTTCCTCACGCTGTTCGTGCTCGAGATCGTGCTCGGCGTGGACAACGTCATCTTCATCTCGATCCTCGCCTCGAAGCTCCCCGAGGAGCAGCAGGCGAAGGCCCGCACCCTTGGCCTCACGCTCGCGATGGGCATGCGCGTGCTCCTCGTGCTGCTCGCGGGCTGGATCATCACGCTCGACGAGGACCTCTTCGAGGTGTTCGGCATGGGCTTCTCGGGCCGCGAGCTCGTGCTCATCGCGGGCGGTGGCTTCCTGCTCTACAAGGCCGTGCACGAGATCCACCTGAAGCTCGAGGGCGAGGAGGAGCACGGCGCCTCGGCGGTGCGCGCGACGTTCGGCGCGGTGCTCGCGCAGATCCTGCTCATGGACCTCGTCTTCTCGCTCGACTCGGTCATCACGGCCGTCGGCATGACGAGCAACATGGTCGTCATCATCGCCGCCGTCGTCATCTCGTTCGGCATCCTGCTGTTCGCCGCGAAGTACATCTTCGAGTTCGTGAACCGCCACCCCACGGTGAAGATGCTGGCGCTCTCGTTCCTGCTGCTCATCGGCGTCTTCCTCGTGGCGGAGGGCTTCGGCATCCACATCGAGAAGGCCCTCATCTACGGCCCGATGGCGTTCGCGGTGCTCGTCGAGGTGCTCAACCTCGCGTACGCGCGCAACCGTGCCAAGCGCAAGGGCAAGCAGCAGGCCGAGCCGGTGAAGCTGCACGACACGATGCACGAGACGAAGCGGCCCGTGGCGGCCGGCCAGGCGGCGCCCGCCGCCGGCGCCGACGTCGCCGCGCCCGAGGTGCCGGGGGCCGACCAGCCGCCGCGCCCCGGCGACACCCCGTAGCGGAGCCCTCCGCGAGCGGCGTCGGCCTTGTCGGCCGGCGCCGCTCCGGCTTGGATGGGAGCATGAGCGACCACCAGCACGTCGTCGTGGGCGACGACACCGACCGCGGCCGCTACGAGGCGCACATCGGCGATCGGCTCGCCGGCGTGCTCTCCTACGTCGACGACGAGCGCGGCCGCGTGCTGCAGCACACCGTCGTCGGCGAGGCGTACGGCGGGCACGGCGTGGGCAGCGCGCTCGCGGCGTTCGCGATGGCGGATGCGCGGGAGGCCGGTCGCCGCATCGTGCCGCAGTGCACGTTCGTGCAGGGCTGGCTGCAGAAGCACCCGGAGCACGGCGACCTCGTCGCCTGACCTCTCGCCGCTGGTCGAGGAGCACGCCGCCGGAGGCGGCGCGCGTCTCGAGACCACTCCCCAGCCAGTTGGCGTACGATGATCCCGGCCGCATCGCGGCTGCGCGGATGTAGTTCAATGGCAGAACTTCAGCTTCCCAAGCTGATAGCGCGGGTTCGATTCCCGTCATCCGCTCTCTCAGGCCCGGTCCCAGACCGGGCCTTCGTCCGCTCCTGACGGGAATCGAACAGACGAGCGGCCTTCGGCCGCGCTGGTCGAGGGCTCCGCGCCGACCACGACGCCCGCCCGCACTACCAGCGCAACGACTACCTCGGCTGGTTCGCCCGTGCCGCGACGAGACGCGCCAGCAGCGCATCCGGCAGATGCTCGACGAGCTCCGCGAGGGCGGCGTCTCCGTGCCCATGCCGCACGCCCCGTCCCGCCGGCGCTAGTCGGTCCCCGGCACCTCGAGCGGCTGCAGCACGCCCGCCTGCAGCCACAGCATCGGCGCGACGACGGCGAGCGTCGCGCACAGCAGCAGCGCGATCACGACGACGACGTACTGGATCCGTCGCCGCCCGGCCGAGATGCGCCGGAAGCCCCATGCGATCGGGATGCCCACGAGCGACACCATGAGCGCGACAGTCGGCGCCACCCAGTGCGGCACGCATGCCAGCACCGCCAGCAGCGAGACGCCGATCGCGACCGGCAGGATCGACGGCTCGCGCCGGGCGCCCGCCGGGTCCTCGGGCGGCGCCTCCCACGGCAGCTCCGGCACGGGCACGCCCGACACGGGCTCGACCATCCGCCGCTCGCGCGGCCCGCGCACCCACGCGGACGCCTCCGAGCGCGGCTCCGCCCGCGGCGCCTCGCGCGGCCGCGACCCGGGCCGCGCCCAGCGCGAGTCGCCGCGCCCCTCGCCCGACTCGTCCGCCATGCCCTCATCGTCCCACCCGCGCCTCCGCGCCTCCCGCCGCACATGTGCAGGGAACGGTCGTCCTGGAGGTCTCAGGACGGCCATTCCCTGCACATCTGCGCCCGGATGGCGAGCGGCCGGCGGCCGGGCCGGGAGGGCGAGACGGACGAGCGCGGAGCGGGCGCAGGTCGGGAGAGGTCGGAGGGTCCTACGGCAGCGGCGGCAGCTGCCCGGTCGTGGGCGGCGGCTCGCGCCGCGCTCGCGCCGCCGAGAGCGCGACGCCCACGGATGCCGCGATCACGAGCGCCAGCGCCAGCAGGTCGAGCCCGCCGAGCGCCTCGCCCAGCACCAGCAGCCCGAAGATGCCGGCGGCGGCCGGCTCCATCGCCATGAGGATCCCGAACACGCGCGTGGGCACGCGCCGCAGCGCCAGCAGCTCGAGCCCGTACGCGATCGCGCTCGAGAGCATCGCGATGCCGAACGCGGGCAGCAGCACCGACGGGTCGGCGAGCGTCGACGAGATCGCGCCAGCGGCGCCGAAGGGCGCGACCACGACGGCCGCCACGACGAGCGCCCCCGCGAGCCCGCCCATCCCGGGCACCCGCTGCCCGACCGCCGCCGACGAGAGGATGTAGAGCGCCCAGAACCCGCCCGCGCCGAGCGCGAGCAGCACGCCCACCGGGTCGAGGTCGCCGCCGACCGCCTGCGCGCCGATGACGCCCACGCCGATCGCCGCGAGGCCCACCCACGCGACGTCGACGAGCCGTCGCGACTGCACGAGCGCGAGCACGAGCGGGCCGATCAGCTCGAGCGTCACGGCGAGCGCGATCGGGATGCGCGGCAGCGACAGGTAGAAGAGCAGGTTCATGCCCGCGAGTGTCACGCCGAGGGCGAGCACCGCGCGCCACGCGCCGGCGTCCCAGGAGCGGATGCGCGGCCGCGCCACGAGCAGCATGACGGCCGCCGCGAAGACCAGCCGCAGCAGCGTCAGGCCCGCGGGGTCGATGCGGTCGAAGACGGTCTTCGCGATCGAGCCGCCCAGCTGCACCGACGAGATCGCGCACACCACGAGCAGCACGCCGACGACCATGCCGCCGGGGGAGAGGCGGGGGATGCGCGGCACCCGTCCAGCGTAGGCGCGCGCGGGTGACGCACCGGAGGCGGGCCCGGCGCGGGCGGCGGCCGGTGCCGCACCGGATGGTCACCGCGCGTTCGCCGAGTCGTCGAGGACTCCTCGCGTCCCGGCCCTATGCTCGCGCCATGACCACCACGCCGCCGGCGCCCGACGGCGCCCCGGAGCCGGTCCCGGCTGGCCCGGCGTTCGTCGATCCGCTCGCCGGCCGGCCCGAGCCGCCGGCGCTCGACGCGGGCGGCATCGTGGTGCGCGACGTGCGCCGCAGCTTCGGCCAGGTGCACGCCGTGCGGAGCATGACCTTCCACGCGCGCCCGGGCGAGGTGACCGCCCTCATCGGCCCGAACGGCGCGGGCAAGACGACGCTGCTGCTCATGCTCGCGTCGCTCCTCGCGCCCGACACGGGCGACATCCGCATCCACGGCGCCGACCCGGTGCGCGACCCGCACGGCGTGCGGCGCGCGATGGGCTGGATGCCCGACGTGCTCGGCACGTGGCGCACGCTCACGCCCCGGCAGATCCTCACGACGGTCGGCCGCCTCCACGGCATGCGCGCCGCCGAGGCCCGGGCACGCGCCGACGAGCTCATCGTCGTCGCTCGGCTCGACGAGCTCGCGAACCGCGCGAGCCGCGTGCTCTCGCGCGGCCAGCAGCAGCGGCTCGGCCTCGCCCGCGCGCTCGTGCACCGCCCGAGCGTGCTGCTGCTCGACGAGCCCGCGGCGGGCCTCGACCCCACCTCGCGCCTGCAGCTGCGCGGCCTGCTCCGCGACTTCGCCGCCGAGGGCGGCACCGTGCTCGTCTCGAGCCACGACCTGTCGGAGCTCGACGAGATGGCCGACGACGCCGTGTTCGTCGACCGCGGCGAGGTCGTCGGCGCCGAGCGCATCGTGCTCGCCCGCCAGGCCGCGCGCGAGTGGCGCATCCGCGCGCTCGACCCGCGGCGCCTCACGCTCGAGCTCTCGCGCATCGGCGTCGCCTTCGACCGCGTGCGCACCGTCGGCGACTCCGCCTTCGTCGCGCTCGACCGCGACGAGCACGCCGCCGAGATCCTCGCCAGGCTCGTCGGCGCGGGCGTGCCGATCATCCACTTCGCGCCGGCCGTCGGCGAGATCGAGCGCACGTACCTCGGCCTCGCGGGCGACGCCCCGGGCGCGCACCGAGCGGGAGGACGCGCATGAGCGCCTGGTTCCGGATGCTCCGGGTCGTCGTCGGGCTCGAGCTCGCGCAGCGCGTGCGCTCGGTCGCCTGGTACGTCCTGCTCGGCATCGTCGCGGTCGTCGTCGGCGGCATCGTCGTCATCCTCTTCGTCTCGCTGTCGGGCTGGCAGCAGGACATCGGCGGCGCGATCTTCTCGACGACGATCTTCCTCGTCATGCTCGTCACCTCGCTCGTGACGCCCGCGCTCAGTGGCGGCGCGATCAACGGCGACCGGGATGCGGGGGTGTTGGCGTCCACGCAGGTCACGCAGGTGACGTCGATGCAGCTCGTGCTCGGCAAGGTGCTCGCGGCCTGGATCGCGTCGCTCGGCTTCCTCGCGGTGTGCGTGCCGTTCATGATCGGGTCGGCGCTGCTGGGCGGGCTGCGCCTCGAGGCCGTGGCGCTCAGCATCCCCATCCTCGTGCTCGAGATCGGCGTCGTCTCCGCGATCGGCGTGGGGCTCTCGGGCGTCATCCGCAAGCCGATCCTGTCGACGGTGGTCAGCTACCTCGTGGTCGCCACGCTCAGCGTCGGCACGCTCATCGGCTTCGGCGTGGGCGCGGTCGCCGCCACCGAGGAGCAGCAGTGGCCCGACATCGCGTGGGAGTACGACGAGGACGCCGCCGGCGTCACGGAGCGCTGCATCGAGACGGGGACCACCTACCCGCAGACGGTGCAGCGCTACGACCGGGTGTGGCTCTTCCTCGCCGCGAACCCGTACGTGATCGTCGCCGACGCCATCCCGCCGAGCTTCGACCAGTACGGCTATCCGGACGACCTGTTCGGCCAGATCGCGTTCGGCGTGCGCCAGGCGCAGATCCCGCAGGAGCCGACGACGTGCGCCGACTTCTCGTCGAGCTGGGAGCCGGACGCCGACCAGGGCCGAGAGGTCTTCGAGTCGACCGTGCCGAGCTGGTTCGCGGGGCTGGCCCTGCACCTGGCGCTCGCCGCCGCGGCGGTGTGGGGCGCGGTCGCGACGACGCGCACGCCGGCGCGGACGCTGGCGCCGGGCAGCCGGATCGCCTGACCGGGGCGACGTCGGCGGTGTCGGCGGGCAGGATGGGGGCATGACGACCCTCCCCGCCCGCGCCGCCGGCATCCAGCAGCGGCTCCACGAGCTCGGCATCGACCGCGAGGTCATCCGCTTCGACGAGGGCACCCACACCGCGAAGGCGGCCGCGGCCGCGCTCGGCATCGAGGTGGGCGCGATCGCGAACTCGCTGATCTTCTGGATGGCGGATGCGCCGCTGCTCGTGATGACGAGCGGGCGGCACCGCGTCGACCTCGAGCGGCTCGCCGCCGACCTCGGCGCCGGGCCGATCGTGCGGGCGACGCCCGAGCAGGTGCGCGCGGCCACCGGCCAGGTGATCGGCGGCGTCTCGCCGCTGGGCCACCCGGCGCCGATCCGCACGATCGTCGACGTGGCGCTGCGCGACTACCCGCTGCTGTCGGCGGCTGCCGGCACGGCCGACACGGTCTTCATGCTCAGCTACGAGGAGCTGGTGCGCATCACGGGCGGCGAGGAGCGCGTCGTCGGCGACTGAGCCCCCCGCTGGTCGAGGAGCTGCCGGCGCAGCCGGCCGCGTCTCGAGACCACCCGCGCGGCGAGCACCTCGCCATGCTGCGGTTTCGACACGCTCGGCCGCCTGCGGCGGCGGAGCGGCTCAACTGGAGGAGCGCCGCCCCACCGCGAACACCCGCCGGAACGGCAGCACGACCCGCCCCTCCGCGTCCGCCGGGTACGCCTCCCGCAGTCGCGCCTTGAATCGCTCCTCGAACACGGGCCGCAGCGCATCCGGCAGCGCCTCGAGCACCGGCCGCGCGCCTGTGCCGCGCACCCACTCGAACACGGCGTCCGGTCCTTCGAGCACGTGCAGGTACGTCGTCTCCCACGCGTCCACCTCGAGACCGAGGTCGCTGAGCGCGCGCAGGTAGGTGGCCGCGTCGTGCGCGTCCGGCCGCGCTGCGCGGCCGGTGTGCGCGACGAACTCGGGCTCGGCGGCCACCTCGTCGCGGAGCACGTGGCTGGGCTCGGCGAAGTTCCCGGGCACCTGCATCGCGAACCAGCCGCCTGGCGCGAGCGCCTCGACGAGCCGCGGCAGCAGCGCGAGGTGGTCGGGGATCCACTGCAGCGCGGCGTTCGTGACCAGCACGTCGACCGGATGCTCGGGCCGCCACTCGCGCGCGTCGGCCAGCGTCCACCGCACGCCGCCGATCGCGGCCGCGCGCTCCAGCATCTCGGCTGAGCTGTCGACGCCCTCGACGTGCGCGCCGGGCCAGCGCTCGGCGAGCAGGCGGGTGAGGGTGCCGGGGCCGCAGCCGAGGTCGACGACGCGCTCCGGCGCCTCCGCCCCGACGCGCGCGACGAGCTCGACGAACGGCCTCGCCCGCTCGTCGCCGTAGACGAGGTACTGCGTCGGATCCCAGCGGTGCGCCATGGCGCCTCCCAAGTATCTTGACGTCAAGATATCTGCCCGGCAAGCGACCGGCAAGGTGCCGGCGCCACGGTCGCCGCGCGGCGGGCACACAGCGGAACGCAATGTCCGCGAAACGCCGCTCCGTAGAGTGGGCCGGGTGACCTCCAGCACCCCTGCAGACTCCGCCCTCGCGGTCTGGCCCGGCCAGCCCTACCCGCTCGGCGCGACCTTCGACGGCACCGGCACGAACTTCGCGCTCTTCACCGAGTCGGCCGAGCGCGTCGAGCTGTGCCTGTTCGACGAGGACGACGTCGAGACCCGCGTCGAGCTCACCGAGGTCGACGCCTTCGTCTGGCACGCCTACCTGCCCTCGGTGCAGCCCGGCCAGCGCTACGGCTACCGCGTGCACGGCCCCTACGACCCCGACCAGGGCCAGCGGCACAACCCCAACAAGCTGCTCCTCGACCCGTACGCGAAGGCGACGAGCGGCTCGATCGACTGGGGCCAGCCGCTCCACAGCTACGACTTCGGCGACCCCTCCTCGCGCAACGACGAGGACTCCGGCCCCCACATGGTCAAGGGCGTCGTCATCAACCCGTTCTTCGACTGGACGGGCGACCGCTACCCGCGGCGGCCGTACAACGAGACGATCATCTACGAGGCGCACGTCAAGGGCCTCACGCAGACGCACCCCGAGGTGCCCGAGAGCCTGCGCGGCACGTACGCGGGCATCGCGCATCCGGCCGTCATCGCCCACCTGAAGAAGATCGGCGTCACCGCGATCGAGCTCATGCCGGTGCACCAGTTCGTGCACGACGCGACGCTGCAGGAGAAGGGCCTCCGCAACTACTGGGGCTACAACACGCTCAGCTTCTTCGCCCCGCACGCCGAGTACGCCGCCACCGGCGAGCGCGGCCAGCAGGTGCAGGAGTTCAAGGCGATGGTGAAGGCGCTCCACGCCGAGGGCATCGAGGTGATCCTCGACGTGGTCTACAACCACACCGCCGAGGGCAACCACATGGGCCCCACGATCAGCTGGCGCGGCATCGACAACGCGGCCTACTACCGCCTCGTCGACGACGACAAGCAGTTCTACATGGACTACACCGGCACCGGGAACAGCCTCAACGTCGGCCACCCGCACGCGCTGCAGCTCATCATGGACTCGCTGCGCTACTGGGTCACAGAGATGCACGTCGACGGCTTCCGCTTCGACCTCGCCGCCACCCTCGCCCGCGAGTTCTACGACGTCGACAAGCTGTCGACGTTCTTCGAGCTCGTGCAGCAGGATCCGGTGATCAGCCAGGTCAAGCTCATCGCCGAGCCGTGGGACATCGGCCCCGGCGGCTACCAGGTCGGCAACTTCCCGCCCCAGTGGACGGAGTGGAACGGCAAGTACCGCGACGAGGTGCGCGACTTCTGGCGCGGCGAGCCGACGGCGCTCGGCGAGTTCGCCAGCCGCCTCGCCGGCTCCGCCGACCTCTACGAGCACTCGGGCCGGCGCCCGGTCGCCTCCATCAACTTCGTCACGGCGCACGACGGCTTCACGCTGCGCGACCTCGTCTCGTACAACGAGAAGCACAACGACGCCAACGGCGAGGACGGCAACGACGGCGAGAGCCACAACCGCTCCTACAACTACGGGGTGGAGGGGCCGACCGACGACGCCGAGATCCTCGCGATCCGGGCGCGCCAGCAGCGCAACTTCCTCGCGACGCTGCTGCTCAGCCAGGGCGTGCCGATGATCCTGCACGGCGACGAGCTGGGCCGCACCCAGCACGGCAACAACAACACGTACGCGCAGGACTCCGAGATCGCCTGGATCGACTGGTCGAACGTGGACCAGCCGCTCATCGAGTTCACCGCCGCGGTGGCGAAGCTGCGCCGCGACCACCCGACGTTCCGCCGCAAGCGCTTCTTCACCGGCAACACGGTGCGCACGGGCGACGGCGAGCGCCTCAACGACATCGTCTGGCTGCGGCTCGACGGCACGCCGATGGAGCCCGAGGACTGGGACGGCGCCGCCGACAAGGCACTGGGCATGTACCTCAACGGCAACGGCATCGCGGGTCGCGGCAGCCGCGGCGAGCGCGTCGTCGACAACCACTTCCTGCTGTACGTGAACGCCTCCGAGGAGGAGCGGGAGCTCGAGATCCCGGCCGAGGAGTACGCACGCGCCTGGGACGTGCTCATCGACACCGGTGCGCGCGAGTCTCGCGAGGAGGCGATCGTCGCCGGCTCGTCGGGCCGGCTCGCGCCGCGCTCGCTCGCGCTGCTGCGCGAGCACATCCCGCCGGTCGACGCCGACTACTCCGTCGCCGCGTCGGTCGCGGCGAGCACGGGCAGCTCGGCGCCGGGGCCGGTCTCGACGCCTGACGCCCGCCACGGCGACGCGACCCCGCTCGGCTCGCGCCCGCCGCAGGCGGCGCCCGGTGACCCGGTCGAGCCCGGCCGCGACGCCACCATCCCCGTCGAGCCGGAGTCCGAGCCCGGCGAGCCCGACCGCGGCTGAGCCCGCGCCGCCACCCGAACAGCACCGAGCGAAGGAGCCATCCGTGCACGCGCCGAGGAGCACGTACCGCCTGCAGATCAGCGAGGACTTCACCCTCCACGACGCGGCCGCGCGGCTCGAGGCGCTGCACGACCTCGGGGTCGACTGGGTCTACCTCTCGCCCATCCTCGAGGCGGAGCCCGGCTCGAACCACGGCTACGACGTCGTCTCGCACGAGCGCATCGACCCCGCGAGGGGCGGCCGCGAGGGGCTGGATGCGGTGGCCGCCGAGGCGCGCAGGCTCGGCATGGGCGTGCTCGTCGACATCGTGCCGAACCACGTGGGCGTCGCGACCCCCGAGCACAACCGGTGGTGGTGGGAGCTGCTGCGCGACGGCCGCGACGGCGCGCGGGCCGAGGCCTTCGACGTCGACTGGGATGCGGGCGACGGGAAGCTGCTGCTGCCCATCGTCGGCGACGACGACTGGTCGGAGGACGGCACGGTCGGCCACCTGGAGCTCGAGGAGCCGGAGGCCGGCGGCGAGCCGGCGCTGCGCTACTGGGACACCCGGCTGCCCGTCGCGCCCGGCACGGGCGAGGGCACCGCGCAGGAGGTGCTCGAGCGCCAGCACTATCGGCTCGTCCACTGGCAGCAGGGCGACGACCGCCTGAACTACCGCCGCTTCTTCGCCGTCACGACGCTCGCGGCGGTCCGCGTCGAGCTGCCCGAGGTGTTCGACGCGACCCACGCGGAGATCGGCCGCTGGTTCGACGAGCGGCTCGTGCAGGGCCTCCGCGTCGACCACCCCGACGGCCTCCGCGACCCCGCTGGGTACCTCGACGACCTCGACCGGCTCACGGGCGGCGCGTTCGTGCTCGTCGAGAAGATCCTCGAGCCGGGGGAGGAGCTGCCGCGCTGGGCGACGGCCGGCACCACCGGCTACGACACGCTCGGCCTCATCGACCGGGTGCTCACCGACGGTTCGGCCGCCGAGGCGCTCGACGACCTCGACGCGCGGCTGCGCGGCGAGCCGGTCGACTGGCACGAGCTCACCCACCGCACGAAGCGGAGGATCGCCGACGGCATCCTCCGCGCCGAGGTGCTGCGCCTCGAGCGCGAGGTGCGCGCGGCGGATGCGTGGGGCGACGCGGGCGCGCCCGCCGACGCCGCCGACGCGATCGCCGAGCTGCTCGCGTGCTTCCCCGTCTACCGCTCCTACCTGCCCGAGGGCCTCGAGCACCTCGGCGCCGCCGCCGAGCGCGCCAAGCAGCACCGGCCCGACCTCGCCGAGACGATCGACGCGCTGCTGCCCGTGCTCGGCAACGCCCGCCAGGATGCCGCGCTCCGCTTCCAGCAGACGAGCGGCATGGTGATGGCGAAGGGCGTCGAGGACACCGCCTTCTACCGGTACTCGCGCCTCACGAGCCTCAACGAGGTCGGCGGCGACCCCGACGTCTTCGACGTCACGGTCCACGACTTCCACACCGCGATGGGCCGCCGGCAGGCGGAGTGGCCGCACGCGATGAACGCGCTCTCGACGCACGACACGAAGCGCGGCGAGGACGTGCGCGCCCGCATCACCACCATCTCCGAGCTCCCCGGCTCGTGGGAGGCGCTGCTCGATCGCCTGCTCGTGTTCGCCCCCCACCGCGGCAGGGCGTTCGCGAACCTGCTGCTGCAGGCGGTCGTGGGCGCCTGGCCCGCGAGCGAGGAGCGGCTGCTCGCCTACATGGAGAAGGCGGCGCGCGAGGCGGACGCCATCACGCACTGGACGGATCCCGACGAGCGCTACGAGCGGCATCTCGCCGAGCTCGTGCGGCACGTCGCCGCCGAGCCCGCGAAGGGCGACGTCGAGGCGTTCCTCGCCGAGACCGAGGCGGGCTTCCGCGCCAACGTGCTCGCGGCGAAGCTGCTGAACCTCACCATCCCCGGCTTCCCGGACGTCTACCAGGGCTCGGAGGCGCTCGAGCAGTCGCTCGTCGACCCCGACAACCGCCGCCCGGTCGACTGGGCGCGCATGGATGCGCTGCGCGAGGCCGCGCGCGAGCCGATCGCCGAGGGGTGGGACCTCGAGGTCGCCAAGGTGCGGCTCGTGCGCGAGGCGCTGCGGCTGCGGCGCGAGCACCCGGAGCGCTTCGAGCGGTACGAGCCCGTGCGGGCGTCCGGCGAGGCCGAGGACCACGTGGTCGCGTTCGACCGCGGCGGGGTCGTCGCGGTCGCGACGCGCCTGCCGATCGCGCTTGCCGCGCGCGGCGGCTGGGGCGGCACGACGCTGCACCTGCCGCCCCGCGGCGACGACGCCGTGCGCTGGCGCGACCTGCTCACCGGCCGCGAGGTCGACGGCGGCGAGGCGCGGCTGGCCGACCTGCTCTCGACCCTGCCGGTCGCGCTGCTCACCGTCGTCGACTGACGGCGGGGGACGCGGCCCCAGGGCTGGTGCACGGCTCGCGCTCGGCGCCCCCCGGCCGGATCGGCGGCGATCGTGCAGGATCCGCGCCTATCGTCCATCCATGAGCTCCACCCCCACCCCGCCGGCGTTCGACGACCACGAGAAGGGGACCGCCTGGACGGCGGTCGTCGGCCTCGTGCTCCTCTGGGGCGCCTTCATCGCCGTGGCCTACTTCTCGACGCTCCTCAGCCTCTGGTTCCTCGCGACCCTCGACGCGGGCGCCGAGCTCGGCCCGGGCGACATCATGATCAGCGTCGCCTCGGGCGTCGTGCCGCTCGCGCTCGGCCTCATCGTGCTCGTGTGCGCGAGCCTCCGCCAGCGCTGGGCGCGCTGGGTCGCGGTCGTGGCCGGCATCGGCCTGGGCGCGCTCGGCCTGTTCCTCCTGTGGTCCTGGTCGTCGGAGGCGCTGCAGACGGTGCTCATGGGCGGCGCCGCGCTCGTCGGCGGCATCCTGCTCGCGCTCCCCACCCGCGGCCGCTGGCACCGGCCGCGCCGCGGGCAGCCGGCGCCGCAGCCGCTGCCCGTCTGATCGTCCGGCGCGCCCCGGCGGGCGGGCCGGCCATCCTCAGGTCGTCCCCCGCCTGCCCTGCGAGGATCGCCGCATGACCGAGCAGCACGAGTACCGGGTGTGGGCGCCGCTGGCGTCGAGGATGCGCGTCGTCGCCGGCGACGAGACCGTCGAGATGGAGTCGGCCGGCGGCGGCTGGTGGCACGCGCACGCGCCGCTCGCCGACTACGGCTTCCAGATCGACGACGACGACGCGATCCGGCCGGATCCCGCCTCCCGCCACCAGCCGAACGGCGTGCATGAGCGCAGCCGCGTGTTCGACCCGCTCGCGCACGACTGGCAGGACGGCGCGTGGACTGGCCGCCCGATCGCCGGCGGCGTGCTCTACGAGCTGCACGTCGGCACCTTCACGCCCGAGGGCACGCTCGACGCGGCCGCCGAGCGCTTCGAGCACCTCCGCTCGATCGGCGTCACGCACGTCGAGCTGCTGCCCGTCAACGGCTTCAACGGCACGCACAACTGGGGCTACGACGGCGTCGCCTGGTACGCGGTGCACGAGGGCTACGGCGGCCCCGCCGCCTACCAGCGCTTCGTCGACGCCGCCCACGCCGCCGGCCTCGCGGTCGTGCAGGACGTCGTGCACAACCACCTCGGTCCCTCCGGCAACTACCTGCCGCTGTTCGGCCCGTACCTCTCGAGCGAGGGGCGCTCCACCTGGGGCGAGCACGTGAACCTCGCCGAGCCGGAGGTGCGCCGCTTCATCCTCGACGACGTGCAGATGTGGTTCCGCGACATGCACGTCGACGCGCTGCGGCTCGACGCGGTCCACGCGCTCGTCGACGAGTCGGAGGTCCACATCCTCGAGGAGATGGCGATCGAGACCGCGGCGCTCGCGGCCCACCTCGGCCGCCCGCTCGAGCTCATCGCCGAGAGCGACCTGAACGACGCGAAGCTCATCACGCCGCGCGAGTCGGGCGGCTACGGGCTCGACGCCCAGTGGTCGGACGACTTCCACCACGGCGTGCACGTCGCGCTCACGCGCGAGACCGAGGGCTACTACGCCGACTTCGAGCCGCTCGCGGCGCTCGCGAAGACGCTCGAGCGGGGCTTCTTCCACGACGGCACCTACTCGTCGTTCCGCGGCAAGGACCACGGCCGGCCGATCGACCTCGAGCACGCGCTCACGTGGCGGCTCGTGGTGAGCGCCCAGAACCACGACCAGATCGGCAACCGCGCCCGCGGCGACCGCATCACCGAGGCGCTCGACGAGTCGCAGCTGCTGTGCGCGGCGCTGCTCCTCTACGCGGGCCCGTTCACGCCGATGCTGTTCCAGGGCGAGGAGTGGGGCGCGTCGACGCCGTTCCAGTTCTTCACCTCGCACCCCGAGGAGGAACTGGGCCGCCTCACCGCCGAGGGACGGCTCGAGGAGTTCCGCGAGATGGGGTGGGACGCCTCGGTCGTGCCCGACCCGCAGGACCCCGAGACATTCCGGCGGTCGAAGCTCGACTGGGCGGAGGCCGGCGACGGCGAGCACGCGCGCATCCTCGACGGCTACCGGCGCCTCGCGACCCTGCGGCGCGAGCTGCCCGCGCTCACCGATCCGGCCTACACGGCCAACGAGGTGAGCGCCGACGAGGACACCCGCGTGCTGCGGCTCGTGCGCCGCGCGGGCCGCGACGACGCGGTGGAGGTCGTGCTCAACCTCGGCGACGCGGCGCAGCAGGTGCCGGTCACGAAGGAGCGGCTGCGCTTCACGACGCATCCCGACGTCGCCGTCGCCGACGGCGCCGTCTCCCTCCCGCCCGGCAGCGGCGCCCTCCTCGACTGACCCCCGCCCGCCGCCCCTGGTCTCAACCGGGCCAGTGGTCGGCCGAGGGGATAGTGCCCTCGGCCGACCACTGAACCGGTTGAGATCGCAGGCGGCGGCGCGGGTAGCGTTGCCGCGTGGACACCGTCGGCGACCTCCCCTTCCCCGTCCGGGGCTTCCTGCAGACGCGCCGCGGCGCGATCGTCGAGGTCGCGCTCTCGCAGGAGCCGATCGGCCCGACCCGCGCCTACCTGCGCGTGCCCGAGGGCGCGGGCGAGCTGCGCGCGGGCCTCTGGAGCACCGAGGTCGCGGCGCTCCTCGACGACGAGGTCGAGGCGGGCTGGATCGTCACGACCGTGCTCGTGCCCGAGGAGCCGGATGCGGCCGTCCGCCGCGATGCGGTCATCGACCCCGGATACGACTGGGAGGAGACCGACCTCGTGCTCGCCGAGGTGCGCGAGGACCTCGAGCCCGACGGCCCGGCGCCGGACGCGGAGGGCGAGATCGATCCGTTCGGCCTCTGGGCGCTCGACGACGAGGGCCGCGCCTTCGTCGTCGCCGGCGGCCTCGACGACGAGAGCGGCCTGCTCTGGCTGCACCCCGCATCCGACTACGGCCGCGCCCTGCACCCTGGCGTCTACGACGCCGAGCCGACGGGGGATGCGGATGCCGCGGCCGCGCTCGAGGCGACGGGCGTGCAGGAGCTGCAGGTCTACCTCTACGACGGCCATCCCGACGAGCCCTGCGGGGTCTGGCGGATCGGCAGCCGGGCCGCGCTCGAGGCCGAGGCGGCGAAGGCCGGATCGGGAGCGCTGCCGCCGTTCGACCCCACCGACTGGCTGCGCTGGCTCGTGCCGGCAGGCGGCGACCCGGTGCCGGTCGTGGCGCACGGCGCCGCCGATGGCCGCTCGCTGACCTTCGACGTGCTCGGCGCGCACCCGCCAGCCTGGGCGGCGGGCCGCTCGGTGACGGCGCCCGGGCCGCGGCCCGGCCAGTCGCACGCCGAGCGGCGCGAGGTGCCGCTGTCGGCGAAGCCGATCGGCGAGCTGCGCTCGGGCAACCCGCGCATCCGCAAGCGCCCGCCGGCGCCCGTGGGCCGGTTCGTGCTCGAGGCCGAGGGCTGGATGCCCGAGGGCTGGGCGCGGCTGGGCTGACCGCGGAGCACACGCGAGCCAGAGGTGCCCGCGCGGATGACGGGTGCTGGTGCACCGGCACCGCTCGTCCGCGCGAGCACCGCTCGGCGGCCGCGGCGAGGGCGTCAGCCGACGGGCACGGCCTCCGCGTCCTCGAGGTCGCATGCGAAGCGGCGGCGGTAGGCGGAGGGCGTCGTGCCGAGCTGCCGCTGGAAGTGGTGCCGCAGCAGCGCCGCCGTGCCGAAGCCCGACTGCTGGGCGACGACGTCGAGCGAGAGGTCGGTCGCCTCGAGCAGCTGTCGCGCGCGCTGCACGCGCTGGCCGGTGAGCCACGCGAGCGGCGTCGTGCCGAGCTCCTCGCGGAAGCGGCGAGCGAAGGTGCGCTCCGAGAGCATCGCGCGGCGCGCGAGCGAGGCGATGGTGTGGTCCTCGTCGAGCCGCTCGGCCGCCCAGTGCAGCACGGGCGCGAGCGTCTCGGCCCGCTGCTCGGCGACGGGGCCGACGGCGTACTGCGACTGCCCGCCGTCGCGGCGCGGCGGCACGACCATGCCGCGCGCGATCACCGCGGCGGCGCGGGCGCCGAAGAGCACCGAGACGAGGTGCAGGGATGCGTCGATCGCCGCGGCGGTGCCGGCGCTCGTGACGACGCGGCCGTCCTCGACGAAGATCGCGTCGGCGTCCACCTCGATGGTCGGGAAGTCGCGCGCGAGCCGGTCGGTGTGGCGCCAGTGGGTGGTGGCGCGGCGGCCGTCGAGGAGGCCCGCCTTCGCCGCCACGAACGCGCCGGTGCAGAGGGTGAGGATCCAGGCCCCGCGGGCGTGCGCGCGGCGGAGGGCGTCGATCGCCCCGACGTGGCAGTCGCGGCCGGCGCAGTCGGTGTAGGCGGGCACGACCACGATGTCGGCCTCGTCGACGAACGAGAGGTCGTGCTGCACGAGCAGGTCGGCGCCGCCGGGGTAGTCGAGCGCGATGCGGCCAGGCACGGGCGCGACGATCCGGTAGTCGAAGCGCGGCACGCCCCGGTCGGAGCGGTCGTCGCCGAAGACCTCCGCGGCGACGCCGAGCTCGAAGGGGTTCACCCCGTCGTCGACGATGACGGCGACCTTGTGCATGGCTCCTCCTCGTGCCGGCGCGGGATCCGGCGGCCGTTCGAGCCGCTTGGCGGGATCTTGCCGAGCGTTGTCCATCCTGCCACTCGTGGCAGGATCTCCACAAGAGGAGAGTTCCTGCCATGGACACGATCTGGCTCCTCATCATCGCCCCGCTGGTGATCCTCGCGATCATCGCCACCGTCGGCGCCCTCGTGGGCGAGCGCGCGCCGAGCGTCCCGGTCGACCCGTGGCGCCTCCGAGGTCTCCGCGACCGGCACGAGGTCGCCGAGCTCGACCGCCTCGAGCGGGAGCGCGCCCGCGCGATCCTCGAGGCGCAGCTCGAGCACGAGCTCGACGCCCCCGGCGACGGCCCCGCGCCGGCCTCCCTCCAGCCGCGCGGCCACCGCGCGGCGCCCCGCACCCGCACCGCCTGAGCGCAGCAGCGCTCGAGCCCGATCCGGCGACCGCGCCCCGGCCCACGTGGCCGGGGCGCGGTCGCGCGCGGAGGAGGCCCGCGCGACCGGTAGCGTGCGATGCATGCGCCTCGCCGACGCCCGACTGCTGGACGGATCCCTCGTCGACATCGACCTCGCGGGCGAGGCGATCGCCCGCGTGAGCCCCGCGGGCAGCACGCCGAGCGCGGGGGAGCGCGTCGCCCTCGACGGCGCCCCGGTCGTGCCCGGCCTGTGGGATGCGCACACCCACATGGCGCAGTGGGCGCTGTTCCGCGCCCGCCCGTCGGTGCTCGAGGCGCCGACCGCGGCCGCCGCGGCGCTCCTCGCGCGCGAGGCCGCCGCCGCCCACCCCGGCCCCGGTCCGCTCGTGCTCGTGGGCATGCGCGACGGCCTGTGGCCCGACGCGCCGACCGCGGCGCTGCTCGACGCCGCCACCGGCGACGTGCCCACCCTCGTCGTCTCGAGCGACGTCCACTCGTCGTGGCCGAACACCGCCATGGCGCGGCTGCTCGGCCGCGAGCCCGCCGATGCGCTCTTCCGCGAGGAGGAGGCCTTCGACGTGCTCACCCTCGTCGACCGGATGCTCGAGAGGGCAGCCGTCGACCGGCTCGTCGTCGATGCGCTCGCCGCGGCCGCGTCGCGCGGGGTCGTCGGCGTCGTCGACCTCGACTTCGACGACGCGGTCGGCGCATGGCTGCGTGGCACGCGCCGCACGCCGGCCCGCGTGCGCGCCGGCGTCTACCCCGCGGGTCTCGAGCTGCTCGCCGAGCGGGGCCTCCGGGGCGGGGATGCGCTCGCCGGCCGTGCGCAGGTCGGCCCGTTCAAGGTCATCACCGACGGCTCGCTCGGCACCCGCACGGCCTGGACCGCCGAGCCGTACGGCCACGACCACGCCTCGCACGGCGTCGTCAACGTCGGCGGCGAGGAGCTCGACCGGCTGCTCGTCCGCGCGGGCGAGCTCGGCCTCGACGCCGCGATCCACGCGATCGGCGACGCCGCGGTCACGGCGGCGATCGATGCGCTCGAGCGCACCGGCCGCGGCGGCCGCATCGAGCACGCGCAGCTCGTCGTCGCCGCCGACGTGCCGCGCATGGCCCGCGCGGGCATCGTCGCCTCGGTGCAGCCCGAGCACGCGCTCGACGACCGCGAGCTCACGGGTGCGCTGTGGGCCGACCGCTCGCACGACGCCTACCGCCTGCGCTCCCTCCTCGACGCGGGCGTCGCGCTGTCGCTCGGCTCCGACGCGCCCGTCACGCCGCTCGACCCGTGGCTCGCGATCTCGACCGCCGTCACGCGCACGCGCGGCGACGAGCGCCCGTGGCAGCCGGAGGAGGCGATCGGCCTCCAGGAGGCGGTGGCGGCGAGCGCCCCGACCACCATCCGCGCCGGCCAGCCCGCCGACCTCGCCGTGCTCGACGCAGCGCCGCCGACCGCCGACGAGGTCGCCGACGGGCCCAACGCGGCGGCGGCCCGCCTGCGCGCCATGCCCGTGCGCGCCACGCTCATCGCGGGCGAGGCGGTCTTCGGCACGCTCGGCTGACGCAGCGGGCGGCCCGCCGCCCGCGCGTCCCAGTCGCATCCGACAGCCGATCCGGCGCCGCGTTGTGGATGCGCCACAACCGCGACCGGAGCGTCGCGAGCCCCGGTCGTGCGCCCGCGCAACGTCCGCGCGGCCCGTCGTGGACGGTCGTACCGTCAGGGTGGACGACCGCCGGCGCGCCCGGCGACGAGAGCATCGAGGGGGATCCGTGACCGACCGCACCGAAGCCAAGCCCACGCGCAAGGCCCGCGCGGCCCGCCGCGCGACGCGCGGCGCATCGACGCGAGGTGCCGTGCCGCGCCAGCACGGCAAGGTCGACGTCGACTGGCTCGGCCGCGACCTGCTCGGCACCTGGGCCGAGCGCCGCCTCGCCGCCCGCGCCAAGGTCGCCGACCCGCGCTACCAGCGTCAGGACGACCTCACCGTGGCCGAGCACCGCGAGCGCGTCCTCGGCCAGCTGCGGATGCTCGTCGACGACGGCGCCGTGCTCGCCGCCTTCCCGACCCGGCTCGGCGGCGGCGACGACCACGGCGGCAACATCGCGGGCTTCGAGGAGCTCGTGCTCGCCGACCCGAGCCTGCAGATCAAGTCGGGCGTGCAGTACGGCCTCTTCGGCGCGGCGGTGCTGCACCTGGGCACCCAGCACCACCACGACACGTTCCTGCCGCCGATCATGCGCTTCGAGATCCCGGGCGCGTTCGCGATGACCGAGACGGGCCACGGCTCCGACGTCGCCTCGATCGGCACGACGGCCACGTACGACGCCGAGACCGAGGAGTTCGTCATCCACACGCCGTTCCGCGGCGCCTGGAAGGACTACCTCGGCAACGCCGCCCTCCACGGCCGCGACGCCGTCGTGTTCGCGAAGCTCGTCACGCGGGGCATCGACCACGGCGTGCACGCCTTCTACGTCCCCATCCGCGACGAGCAGGGGCAGCACCTGCCGGGCGTCGGCTCCGAGGACGACGGCGTCAAGGGCGGCCTCAACGGCATCGACAACGGCCGCCTCCACTTCGACCACGTGCGCATCCCGCGCACGAACCTCCTGAACCGCTACGGCGACGTCGCCCCCGACGGCACCTACTCGAGCCCCATCGAGAGCCCCGGCCGACGCTTCTTCACCATGCTCGGCACGCTCGTGCAGGGCCGCGTCTCGCTCGACGGCGCCGCCGCCCGCGCGCAGCAGGCGGCGCTCGCGATCGCCATCCGCTACGGCACCGAGCGGCGCCAGTTCACCGCCTCGAGCGACGTGCAGGAGGAGGTGCTGCTCGACTACCGCCGGCACCAGCGGCGCCTGTTCACCCGCCTCGCGAAGGCGTACGCCCAGACCTACGCGCACGAGATCCTGCTCACGAAGTTCGACGGCGTCTTCTCCGGCGCGACCGACACCCCCGAGGAGCGCGAGGACCTCGAGACGCTCGCGGCGGGCCTGAAGTCGCTCTCGACCTGGCAGGCGCTCGACACGATCCAGGAGGCGCGCGAGGCCTGCGGCGGCGCGGGCTTCCTCGCCGAGAACCGGCTGGTGCAGCTGCGCGCCGACCTCGACGTCTACGTCACCTTCGAGGGCGACAACACCGTGCTCCTCCAGCTCGTCGGCAAGCGCCTGCTCGGCGACTTCGCGAAGTCGTTCAAGGGCGCCTCGAAGGCCGACGTCGCGCGCTTCGCCGCCGACCAGTTCTTCGACCGCGCGCAGACCCTGACGGGCCTCCGCGGCCTCTCGCAGGACGTGCGCGACCTCGGCCGGGTGCAGAACGCGTCGATCGCGCTGCGCGACCGCGAGGTGCAGCGCGAGCTGCTCGAGGACCGCGTCTCGACGATGGTCGCCGAGATCGCTGGCCGCCTCCGCCACGCGCCGAAGGCGCAGGCGAAGGCCGCCGCGGCGTTCAACGACGAGCAGCACGAGCTCATCGAGGCCGCGCGCGCCTGGGCGGAGCTGCAGCAGTACGACGCGCTCGACGCGGCCGTGCAGCGGATGCCGGAGCCGACGAAGAAGGTCATGACGCACGTGCGCGACCTCTTCGCGCTCACGATCATCGAGGAGCACGCCGCCTGGCACCTCGAGCACGGCCGCCTCTCGGGCGCCCGCTCGCGCGCCGTGACCTCCACGATCGAGCGGCTGCTGCAGAAGCTGCGCCCGCACGCGCTCGACCTCGTCGCCGCCTTCGGCCTCGAGGACGAGCACCTGCGCTCGAGGATCGCCTCGGGCGCCGAGGGCCGCCGCCAGGCGGAGGCGATGGCGCACTACGAGGCGCTGCGCGCCTCCGGCGAGATGCCCGTGCCCGAGAAGCAGGCGGGCGCCCGCCGCGGCACCCCCGCGCCGGCCGTGCCGGAGTCGAAGGCCGCACCGCTCCCGCCCGAGGCGATCGCGCACGTCGAGCACGAGGGTGCCCCGGAGGAGCCGGCCGACGGTGCCGCCTCGGCCCCCGCCGCGACCGATGAGGACGCCCTGGCCGAGTCGCGCTGACGCTGGAGACGAGGGAGCCGCCGGTCCGCCGGCGGCTCCCTCCGTCGTCCTGCCGGCGCGCCGCATCCATCGCCCATCCACAGGCCCGCATGCCCCGAACCGCATTGCGTACGCCATACGCTAAGAGAGTCCGGGGTCGGTGCTGACCGATCGACCTGACGGTCCAGCCGTCCCCGAGGCCGAGAGGTTCGACATGACCACCACGATGACCGCAGGACCCCTGCGCTCCACCATCCGCCGCTCCGAGGAGGAGCGCCGCGCCGACTTCCGCGTCGTCGCGAAGGCCGTCCGCGACGCCGGCCTGCTCGAGCGGACGGTCGGCTTCTACGCCTGGCTGCTCGCGGGCCTCGGCGTCGCCCTCGTGGCGCTGCTCGTCGGCTCCGCGCTACTCGGCGAGAGCTGGTGGCAGCTCGCGATCGCCGCAGGCCTCGGCGTCGTGCTCACGCAGGTCTCGTTCGTCGCGCACGAGGCCTCCCACCGGCAGGTGCTGCGCTCCGGCCCCGCGAACGACCGGCTCGGCCGCATCCTCGCCGCGGGCGTCGTCGGCATCAGCCACCAGTGGTGGATGTCGAAGCACTCGCGCCACCACGCGAACCCCAACCAGATCGGTCGCGATCCCGACATCGAGATCGACACCATCCACTTCCTGCCCTCGGACGCCAAGCGGTCGAAGGGCGCGCTGCGCTGGATCGTGCGCCGCCAGGGCTGGCTCTTCTTCCCGCTGCTCACGCTCGAGGGCCTCAACCTGCACGTGCTGTCGATCCGGACGCTGCTCGAGCGTCGGCCCGTCGAGGGCCGCTGGATCGAGCTGGGCATGATCGCCGCGCGCTTCGCGGCGCTCGGCACCTTCCTGCTGCTCGTGATGCCGTGGTGGATGGCGCTCGCCTTCCTCGGCGTGCAGCTCGCGGTGTTCGGCGTCGGGATGGGCGCCTCCTTCGCGCCCAACCACAAGGGCATGCCGACCGTCTCGCGCGACGCGCGGCTGGACTTCTTCACGAAGCAGGTGCGCACGTCCCGCAACATCCGCGGCTGGGGCATGAGCGCGCTCATGGGCGGCCTCAACTACCAGGTCGAGCACCACCTCTTCCCCAACATGGCGCGCCCGCACCTCAAGGCGGCGAGCGCGATCGTGCAGGCGCACTGCCGCACCCACGGCATCCCCTACACCGAGACGGGCCTCGTGGGCGCGTACGCTTCCGTCGTGCGCCACCTCAACCGCGTCGGCCTCGCCGCGCGCGACCCGTTCGACTGCCCCATGCTGGCCGCGCGCCGGTGAGCGGGCGGCGAGCGAGCGGCAGTCCGACCGGCGGCCGCGGATGAGCGGGCGCCAGCCGATCCGCCACGCGATCGCGCAGCTGCACTGGCGGCTGAGCCCGTGGCGGCTCGTGCGCGAGCAGCCGGCGTCCGAAGGACCGCGGCTGCTCATCGGGGCGCCACACACGTCGAACCGCGACTTCGTGCTCATGCTCGCGATCGCCTGGGACGCGCGCCTGCCGGTGCGCTGGCTGGGCAAGCGCCAGCTCTTCCGCGCCCCGTTCGGCGGCATCATGCGCGCGCTCGGCGGCATCCCCGTCGACCGCGACGACCCCGCGGGGCTCGTCGAACGCGTCGTCGCCCAGGCCCGCCGCGACCCGCGCGCCGCGATCGTCGTCACCCCCGACGGTACTCGCCGCTCCAAGGGCTGGCGCTCCGGCTTCTACCGGATCGCGCTCGACGCCGACCTGCCGGTGACGCTCGGCTTCGTCGACGCGACGACGCACACGGCGGGGCTCGGCCCCACCATCCGGCTCACGGGCGACGTGCCGGCCGACATGGATCGCATCCGCGCCTTCTACGCCGACAAGGCGGGCATCCTGCCCGAGCACCGCACCGAGCCCCGGCTCGCCGACGAGGCGGGCCTCGCGGCGCGGCTCGCCGAGGAGCGCTCGCGCGGCTGAGCGCCGCCCGCTCGTGCGACGACCCTCGCGCGATCCTGGGCCCGCGCCTCCTGGCGCCCCCGGGCCCGCGGTGCGACCATGAGGCATGGACGACAGCCCGGTGCACGACATCAGCGAGGACGAGTGCCTCAAGCTGCTCGCCGCGTTCGACATGGGCCGGATCGCGTTCCGGCTCGGCGACGAGCTCGAGATGCTGCCGGTGCACTACCACGCGAGCGGCCGCGCGATCACGGTGGCCACCGCTCCCGGCACGCGCCTGGCGGCCGGCCTCCTGGCGAGCGACCTGCTGCTCGAGATCGACCACATCGGGGTGAAGGAGGCCTGGAGCGTGGTCGCGCGCGGGCGGGCGCGGCTCGTCCAGGAGCCGGAGGAGCTCGCCGAGGCGGAGGCGCTGCCCATCCACCCGCTCATCCACGCCGAGCGGCGGCAGTTCCTGCGCATCCCCATCGACCGCGTCACCGGCCGCCGCTTCCACCGCCTGCCGGAGCAGCCGGCCTCGGTCGTCTCGTCCGCCGCCGCAGACGAGGGCTGAGCCCTCACGCCGGTGCGTCGGCGCCTCAGCCTCCCTGCGCCGACATGCCGCCGCCCGCGGGGACGCGGGTGATGCGGCGTCCGTCGATGCGGGAGGCCGCCCAGAGCAGGAAGGCGACGAGCGCGGGGTCGAGCGGCCGGTCGGCGTCGAGGCCGGGCCGGTAGCGCCACGGGCCGTGCGGCGCGATGCGCCCGATGCGCTCGCCCTCGTGCTCGAGGTCGAAGCACAGCGCGCCGAACAGGCTCGTGGTGCGCACGAGGTCGAGCTCGCCGAGCGCGGTCGCGAGCGAGCGACGGGCGGGCCACAGCCGCCGGTCGTCGAGGCGCAGCGCTCCGCCGTCCTCGCCGGCGGCCACGAGCGCGTCCCGCTCGGTGCGCAGGGTCCAGCGCACGCCGTCGACCTCGAAGGCCGCCTCGCGGCCCCAGAAGCCCCGCTCGGTGAGCGCGACAGCCTCGCCGTCGCGGCGCAGCGCGCCGTCCTCCCACCGGAACTCCATGGCCGCACGCTAGGCGCGGGTGCTGGGAAGCCGCGGAATGCGCTCCCGCGCCCGCCCGTTGCATCCAGCGGGGCGAGAACGAGGAGCGACGCGGTGCAGGAGCAGCTGGTGCAGGAGCAGGCGGAGGCCGTCGACGGCCGTCCGCTCGATGCGCTCGCGATCGGCATCCTGGGCGCCGGCAAGCTGGGCCTCGTGCTCGCCCGCCACGCGCTGCGCGCCGGGCACCGCACGCTGCTCGCCGGCTCCGGCAGCCCCGCGCGGCTGCGCCTCATCGTGCAGCACCTCGCGCCGGGGGCCGAGGCGATGACCGCGGCCGAGGTCGCCGCGGCCGCCGACGTCGCGATCCTCGCGCTGCCCCTCGGCGAGCACGAGCGGCTGCCCGTCGACGCGCTGCGAGGCACGCTCGTCGTCGACGCCATGAACTACTGGTGGGAGACCGACGGCGTGCGCCCCGAGCTCGACGACCCCGAGCATCCGACGAGCGGCATCGTGCAGGCGATGCTGCCCCAGTCGCGGGTCGTCAAGGCGTTCAACCACATGGGCTACCACGACCTGGCCGACCACCCGCGATCCCGCGGGCACGTCGACCGCCGCGCGATCGCCGTCGCGGGCGACGATCCCGCCGATGTCGCGCTCGTGGCGCGGCTCGTCGACGAGTTCGGCTTCGATCCCGTCCTGCTCGACTCGCTCGCCGACGGCCTCCGCCTCCAGCCCGGCCATCCCGCCTTCGGCGCGAACGAGGACGCGGCGACGCTCCGCCGCCTCGTCGGCCTCGGCTGACGCCGCGCCCGCCGTCGGTGGCGGCTGGGAGGATGGTCGGCATGCGTGCCCTCGTCCTCGACGCCGTCCGCGGCGTGCCCGAAGTCCGCGACGTCCCCGAGCCCGTCGCGCCGGACGGCGGCGTCGTCGTCGCGGTGGAGGCGACGGGCCTGTGCCGCAGCGACTGGCACGCGTGGGCCGGCCACGAGGACATCGCCTGGCCGCACGTGCCCGGCCACGAGCTCGCCGGCGCGATCGCGGCGGTGGGCGCCGGGGTCGAGCGCCGGCGCATCGGCGACCGCGTGACGGTGCCGTTCGTCTGCGGCTGCGGCCGCTGCGAGCACTGCCTCGCCGGCGACGCGCAGGTGTGCCCCGACCAGGAGCAGCCCGGCTTCACCCACTGGGGGTCCTTCGCCGAGCGGGTCGCGCTGCACGCGGCCGACGCGAACCTCGTCGCCATCCCCGACGGGATCGACGCCGCGACCGCCGCGAGCCTCGGATGCCGCTTCGCGACCGCCTACCGGGCGCTCGTCGGCCGCGCGCGCGTGCAGCCGGGGGAGCGGGTGGTCGTCGTCGGCGCAGGCGGCGTGGGCCTCAGCGCGGTGATGATCGCGCGGGCGCTCGGCGCCGTGCCGATCGCCATCGACCGCAACCCCGAGGCGCTGCTGCTCGCCGCCGAGCTGGGCGCCGAGCACGCGATCCTCGCCGACGGCCGCGACGTGCCCGCCGAGGTCGCCGCGCTCACGGGCGGCGGCGCGCACGTCGCCGTCGACGCGGTCGGCAGCGAGCGGACCGCGGCGGATGCGGTGCTGAGCCTGCGCCGTCGCGGCCGGCACGTGCAGATCGGCCTGCTGCCGGCGGCCGAGGGCCATCCGCGCATCCCGATGGACCGCGTCATCGCGTGGGAGCTCGACCTGCTCGGCAGTCACGGCATGGCGGCCGCCGACTACCCGGGCATGCTCGAGCTCGTCGCGTCGGGCGCGCTGCAGCCGCAGCGGCTCGTGCGCCGCACCGTCGGCCTCGACGACGCGGGGCTGCTGCTGCCGGAGGTCGACCGCTCGACGCTCGCCGGCATCACGATGATCGACCCGCGCCGCTGAGCCTCGGTCGGTCCGGACGCGCCGGAGCGCGCCTCACGAGACCGGGATGCCCTGCCGGGCCGCGGCGACGAGGATCTCGCGCCACGTGGATCGGGTGCCGAAGGCGGCGCACGAGTGCGTCGAGCCGCGGTGCGCCACGAACGCGCCGCCCCACGGCGACCCCTCCGGGTAGTCGACGCGCAGGCAGTCGCCGTCGTGGCGCACGCGAGCGCCCGCGATGAGGGTGAGCCCGCCGTCCTCCTCGACGCGCACGAGCGCGTCGTCGCGGCCCCGCGGGGGCCAGGTGTGCAGCTGCTCGCCGTCGGCGCCCGTGATCACGTGGGGGAGCAGGTGCCCGGGCGGCTCGCCGCAGCGCCGGCCGCGCCGGTCGGTCTCCTCGCAGCGCGGTGCGGGCGGCGCCGCCGGCGGCTTCACCGCCTCATGCCGCCGCACCCGCAGGTGCCGCGCCCGCGCGCGCCCGTGCTGCGCGGGCGCCTCGTCGGCGCCGTGGCCCAGCAGCTCCCGCATCGTCAGCATCGTCGCCCCCTCGATTCCGGACGATGTTACGGATGCAGTGCGAGGGTGACGCCAGCGTCGGCTCAAGGGGGCGCGAGCGTCGCGCGAGGCATCGCCGCCGGGCTTGCGTGCGCCTGCTCGGCGCTCGAGCGGATGCCGTCCGGCGCGATCGCGGGATGAGAGGGCGCTGGCGGGCGGCGGCTCACGCCGCCGCGACGCCGTCGGTCCCGAGCGCCGTGAGCCCATGCAGGAGCCGCGACGCGGCCACGCCCGGCTCGACGTCGGTCAGGCTTGCGGCCTGGGCGAGCGTCAGGCCGGCGAGCACGAGCGCGATCGCGCGGCGCTCGTCGTCGCCGAGCGCCGCGAGCCGGTGCGGTTCGACGGCCCGTGCGGTCGACGAGGCCGATGGTGCCCGCCCGAGGCTGCTCGAGTGCGCCGCGACGTGCTCGAGCGTGACCGCGAGCAGCCATGGCAGCGCGTCGTCGCGCGTCGGGTCGAAGCTCCGCGCCCGGGTCCACGCGGTCACGTACGCATCGCGGACGATCGCCTCGGCGGCCGCGGCGTCGTCGACGAGCCGGTGGACGAGCCCCAGGATGGCGCCGCTCGTGGCGCCGCAGAGGTCGCCGAACGCCACCTGGTCCCCGTGCGCCGCCTTGACGAGGGCGAGGTCATGGGAGGGGCGCATGGCTCGACGGTCGCGGACCGCCCGATGCGGGAGCCACGTGCAGGCTGATCGATCACCCTGCATCCGCCGTGAGGATGCCCCGTGAACGACGAAGCCCCCGCTGCTGCGGGGGCTTCCGATGGTGGCTCCGACGGGCGTCGATCCCGTGACCTCACGATTTTCAGTCGTGCGCTCTACCAACTGAGCTACAGAGCCAGGCGACTCGCGCCGCCGCTTGCACAAGGCCCGCTCTCTCGAGCGGGCCAGGGCAATGGCGACCCTGACGGGACTTGAACCCGCGACCTCCGCCGTGACAGGGCGGCGCGCTAACCAAACTGCGCTACAGGGCCATTCGTCGGTAGACCCATCGTACAGAACCGAATCCGCTGTGGTGACCCCAACGGGATTCGAACCCGTGCTGCCGCCGTGAAAGGGCGGTGTCCTAGGCCGCTAAACGATGGGGCCATGTGCCGGAGCTCATGACTACCGAGGAGAGACGATACAGGGCGCAGGGGTGCGCCTGCAAATCGAGGCCGCCCTCGGCCGACGCGCGGCGGGTCGCGGCCGCGATGGCGGTGCACGGACCCCGTTCGTGCGCCGTGCCTCAGCGGTCGCTTGGTCGCGGCTGGGCGACACGCCAGGAAGCCCAGGCTCTCCTCAGAACCTTCATGCGGGACATGAACCTTGCTACCGTGGTCGGGATCGCGTCGGCCCTGCCGAGCCGCGGGTTCGAGAGGCGGGGTCACGATCCGCCGGACGGGGAAGCGATGAGCACGCAGGACGAGCGGCGACGCGCGAGCAGCGCGGGCGCCCGCCTCCGACGCATCGTCGCGACTGCGGCCGCGACCCTCGCGCTCGTGGGCGGCCTCGTCGTGCCGGGCGTGCCCCGTGCCGAGGCGGTCGACGAGTACGGCTTCCCGACCTGGGCCGAGGTCGAGGCCGCGCGCTCGAACGCCGCGGCGAAGGACCGCCAGATCGAGGAGATCCGCGGGCTCATCGGCCGGCTCGAGACCGAGCTCACCAACGCCCGTGCCCTCGCCGACCAGCGCGCCGCCGAGGCCGTCGAGGCGCAGCGCCGCTACGACGAGGCCGTCGCCGTCGCCGAGCGGCTCCAGCAGCAGGCCGACGAGGCGTCAGCGCGCGCGATCGACTCCGAGCGCGCCGCCGGCCAGCTCGCCGCGCAGCTCGCCCGCTCGGGCGGCACGGGCGACATGAGCGCCGAGCTCTTCGCCAACCCCGGCTCCGCCGACTCCTGGCTCTACCGGCTCGACGTGATGGATCGCGTCGCCGGCACCGCCGACACGCTCTACCAGCAGGCGCAGCGCGACGCGAACACCGCGCAGGCGCTGCAGGACCAGGCCTCCGTCGCCCGCGAGGCGCTCCTCGAGCTCAAGCAGGCCGCCGACGCCGCCTACGAGGCGGCTGTCGCCGCGTCGGCCGCCGCCGAGGCCGCCGTGCAGCGCGAGCAGGAGCACCGCGTCGAGCTGGAGGCGCAGCTCGCCGTGCTCGTCGAGAACCGCCGCGCGACCGAGGCCGACTACCAGGCCGGCCAGCGCCACCGCGCATGGCTGGCCGAGCAGGAGCGCCTGCGCCGCGAGCGCGAGGCGCGCGAGCGCGAGGAAGCGCGCCAGCGCGCCCTCGCCGAGCAGCGCGCCCGCGAGGCCGCAGCGGCCGCAGCGGCCGCGCAGCAGAACCAGGGCGGCGGCGGAGGCTCGAGCGGTGGCGGCGGAGGTGGCGGCGGCTCCGTGCCGGTCGCGCCTCCCGCCTCGAGCGGCTGGCAGACGCCGCACTACGGCCGCTTCACGTCGGGCTACGGCTGGCGCTGGGACCCGGTGGGCTCGCTCGGCTACAAGCTCCACGGCGGCATCGACATCGCCGCGGGCTGCGGCACCCCGATCTACGCGGCGGCGGCCGGCACGGTGACGCTCCGCTCGCGCGACATCTACGGCGCCAACATGCTCTACATCAGCCACGGCGGCGGCGTGCAGACGGAGTACTACCACATGATCCGTCCGGCGTCCGTGGCGCCGGGGCAGAGGGTCGCGGCGGGCCAGGTCGTCGGCTACGAGGGCCGCACCGGGCACGCGACCGGCTGCCACCTGCACTTCCAGATCCGGCAGGGCGGCTCGCTGGTCAACCCGGAGGCGTTCCTGAACGCGCGCGGCGTCGGCCTGCGCTGACGCCCCGCTCCGCCCGCGCATGCGAGAGGGGGCGCACCGTGCGGTGCGCCCCCTCTCGAGCTGTGTGCGGAGCCGTCAGTCCTGGCGGCCCGGCTGCGGCGCCTCGACCGAGCCGTCGCCCTGGTCGTGGCCGGCGGCCTTGAACGCGTCGAAGCCGGCCTGCACGGTGGCCTCGGCCGCGGCCTTGCCCTCCCAGCCGCCGAGCTTGGCCCACTTGCCGGGCTCGAGGTCCTTGTAGTGCAGGAAGAAGTGCTCGATCTCGTTCCGCAGCTGCTGCGGGACGTCCTCGATCTCCTGGATGTGCGCCCAGCGCGGGTCCTTCTCGAGGACGCAGATGACCTTGGTGTCGATGCCGCCGTCGTCCTCCATGTTGAGCTGGCCGACGGGGCGGACCTTGACGAACACGCCCGGCGGCACCGGGTGGTCCAGCAGGACGAGCGCGTCGACGGGGTCGCCGTCGAGGCCCAGGGTCTCGTCGAAGAAGCCGTAGTCGGTCGGGTAGACGAACGTCGTGAAGAGCACCCGGTCGAGGTAGACGCGGCCGGTCTCGTGGTCGACCTCGTACTTGTTGCGGCTCCCCTTCGGGATCTCGATGACGACGTCGTAGGCGGCCAAGATCGGCTCCTTCTCGGTGGGGTGCGGAATCGGCATAAGGTTACTTCATGCCCGAGAGCGACCGTCGTCCGCGCCTGACGCCGGCCGTCGCCGACGTGCGGCGGGCCGTGCGCGAGGCGATCGACGACGTCCCGGAGGGCGCGCTCGTGCTCGTCGCCCTCTCCGGCGGCCCCGACTCCCTCGCCCTCGCGGCGGCCGCCGCCTTCGAGGCGGAGCGCGCCGGCGTGCGCGCGGGCGCCGTCGTCGTCGACCACGGCCTCCAGCCCGGCAGCGGCGACGCCGCCGAGCGCGCGGCCGCCCAGGCGCGCGCGCTCGGGCTCGACCCCGTGCGCGTCGTGCCGGTGCAGGTCTCGCCGGAGGGCAGCCCGGAGGCGGCCGCCCGCCAGGCGCGCTACGCGGCGCTGCTGCAGGTGCGCAAGCAGGAGGGCGCCGCGGCGGTGCTGCTCGGCCACACCCTCGACGACCAGGCCGAGACGGTGCTGCTGGGCCTCGCCCGCGGCTCCGGGCCCGAGAGCCTCTGGGGCATGCACCCGCGCATCGGCTTCCTCCGCCGCCCGCTGCTGCAGGTGCGCCGCGCGACGACGCACCAGGCGTGCCGCGACCTCGGCGTCGAGCCGTGGCACGACCCCCACAACGACGACGACCGCTTCCTGCGCGTGCGCGTGCGGCACCAGGTGCTGCCGAAGCTCGACGAGGTGCTCGGCGGCGGCGTCGCGCTCGCCCTCACCCGCACCGCCGACACGCTCCGCGAGGACGCCGAGGCCCTCGCGCACTTCGCGCAGGAGCAGGTGGTCGACCTGGTCGAGCACGCCGAGGGCGGCCTCTCGCTCGACGTGGGCGGCCTCGAGTCGAACCCGCCGGCGCTGCGCCAGCGCATCATCCGCCTGGCGGTGCAGAGCGAGTTCCACACGGCGCTCTCGCGGCAGCAGACGCTCGAGGTCTCGCGGCTCGTCACGGACTGGCACGGCCAGGGCCCGATCCACCTACCGGGCATCCGCGTGACGCGCGAGGGTCGCAGGCTCGTCTTCGTCGCCGCCTGAGCGGCGTAGGCGCCGTCGCCCGGCGTTCCGGACCGCTCGCCGCGGCATCGTTGCGGAACCGTGATCCGTCCCCCAGCGGCTGTCGATGCGGCCTTCGCGGCGGTGCGCTTCGATGGTGAGGAAGCATCGTGATCGAACCGTGACCGGCAGGGCGCGACGAATCCATCGGGACCGGACATGTCGGGATGCCTGGATGCGTCCGCATCCGCCGAGAGAGGATCCCCGATGCCCGTCCGCCGACCTGTCGCCCCGCTTGCGCCGCTGCTCGCCGCCACCCTCGTGCTCGCCGGTTGCGCGGCAGCCGCGGACGAGCCTGCGCCCACCGCACCCGCGCCGTCGGAACCTCCGCAGAGCTCGCCCGCCCCGACCTCCGAGCCGACCCCGACGACGGTGCCCACCGCCTCCGACCCGGGTGACCCCACGGCCGGCTGGCAGGACGTCGAGCTGGCCGGGGGCGACGTGCGCTGGCGCATGCCCGACGCCTGGAGCCTGGAGCCCGAGCTCGATGGTCCCGAAGACCTCTCCGGCATCGTCGTCGACGGTGCCGGCACCCCGATGCTGACCTACGGCGCCGTGCGCGATGGCCAGTACGCCACCGACTTCTCGCCCTGCGAGCGCCCGGACGGCGTCGAGGTGCTCGGCAGCGAGCGGCTCGAGGGGCTGGCGTCCGAGGCGGGCAGCCTCGTGGTCGTCGCGGTGCCCACCGACCGCGGTGTCCTGCTGCACGCGGGCATCTCGGAGCTCGACCCCGAGGCCGCGTGCGAGCCGGGGATCCTCGCGATCTACCCCGAGTCGCTCCCGTACTCCTTCGTGCGGCTCGACCTCGTCGACGACGCGGGCGACATGGCGCCGCGCTTCGACTCGATGGCATCCGCGCGCGCGTACCTCGAGACCGATGAGTTCACCGCCATCCGCGAGGTGCTGCGGACCGCCGCGATCGGCGACGAGCGATGAGCGGGCGGAGGTCGAGCGCCCGAGCGATGCCCGTGGTCGCGGCCGCGCTCGCCGCCCTCCTGCTCGCCGGCTGCGCCGCGCCGTCGGCGCCCGCGGAGCCCAGCGGCGAGGCACCGGCGCCGACCGCGACGAGCGCGGCGCCGGCGCCCCAGCCGACCGAGACCGCGGATCCGCGCGCCGGTTGGCGCACGATCGAGACGCAGGACGGCCTCTTCCGCTGGCAGATCCCCGCCGACTGGACCGTGGTCGACGAGAGCTTCGAGGCGGAGGACGACCTGGGCTGGGTCAACCAGCTGACCGTCGTGAGCGAGTTGGGGCAGGACCTGGCGTTCTTCGGCAGCGCCTCCTACGGAGACCGCGGCGGCATCTGCGCGTCGCCCGACGACCCGGGCCTGGTCGACGCGGAGGGCTTCGTCCCGGCACTGGTCCACGACGACGAGCTGGTCGAGCTCGGCGAGGGTCTGCTCGGGATGGACCTCGAGCCGGTGGAGGGCGCGCGCCTGGTGGCGCACACGCGCACGTCCGACGACGAGTCGTTCGTGTTCTACGCCGGCTTCACGATGTACCCGATGCGGGAGGACGCCGTGCCGTGCCTGCAGTACTCAGATGTCGCCGTGCCCGATGGCTACCCGCAGACCTCGTTCGGCACGACGCACGCACCGGCGCTGTGGCAGGTCGAGTCGTACGAGCAGGGCGAGGCGTACACCGAGACCGAGGAGTACAGCGAGCTCATGGACATGTTCCGATCGCTCGAGCTGACGGGGGCGCACCGATGAGGGACGCCTCGACGCCGTCGTCCTCGTCCGCCGCGATGGACGCGCGATGGACGCGCTCGGCATCTTCGCGATGCTCCACCTCATGGGCATCCCGGCCCCCGTCCTCCCCGAGGACTGACGCCGGGTGAGACGCCGGGGCGTGCGCGGAGCACCGCGCGCGCCCCGTGCAGGCGCCGGTAGGTTGGTCGCACCGCCGCCGATCCGTCACGCCCCAGGAGCGCCCATGGACTTCCGCCACGTCGAGGCCGACCTCTCGAAGACCCTCGTCACCGAGGAGGAGCTGCACGCGAAGCTCGACGAGCTCGCGCGCCAGATCGAGGACGACTACGAGGGGCTCGACCTGCTGCTGGTGGGCGTGCTCCGCGGTGCCGTGATGGTGATGGCCGACCTCTCGCGCGCGCTGAACCGCCACATCGAGATGGACTGGATGGCCGTCTCGTCCTACGGCTCGGGCACCGTCTCGTCGGGCGTCGTCCGCATCCTCAAGGACCTCGACACCGACCTCACGGGCCGCCACGTGCTCATCGTCGAGGACATCATCGACTCCGGCCTCACGCTCTCGTGGCTCAAGGGCAACCTCGAGTCGCGCGGCGCCGCCTCGGTCGAGATCTGCACGATGCTCCGCAAGCCCGACGCGCTCAAGGTCGAGGTCGACGTCAAGTACTGCGGCTTCGACATCCCCAACGAGTTCGTCATCGGCTACGGCCTCGACTACGCGGAGCAGTACCGCAACCTGCGCGGCATCGGCGTGCTCGCGCCGCACGTCTACGAGTGACGCCCCGATCGTGACGCGATCGTGATCGCGCGTCGCCGGCTCTCGGCGAGCGCGGGGGACGGTCGCGGCATGATGGAGGGGTGGACAGGACCGGCCGAACGATCGCAGCCCTCGCGCTGAGCGTCGCGGCCGTCGCGCTCGTCGGATGCTCGCAGGGCCCAGCGCCCTCGCCCGGCCCGTCGATCCCGCCCGGCATCACCGCGCCGCCGCCCACGCCCGTGGGCGAGCCGGAGCCCGAGCCGGCACCAGAGCCTGAGTCGTCGCTCCCTGCCGAGATCGCGGGCGTCGACACCAGTGGCTGGACCCAGGTCGCCGTGCCGAGCGGCGCCGCGACGTTCCGCATCCCTCCCGACTGGAGCACGGCCGAGCAGGCCGACGGCCTCGCGGTGCTGCGCGCCGACGGCGAGCGGCAGCTCGCGCTCGTCGAGGGCGCGAGCCGCGGCGACGGCCGCTGCGTCGACGGCGCCGGCACGGCGGTGTCGTGGCGCACGCTGCCGCTCGAGCGGCAGCCGGTGCAGGTGCCGGGCGCGAGCGGCGAGATCGCCTTCGGCGCGGTCGCGCTGCAGCTCGGCGGGCAGTGGATCGTCAGCGTCGGGCTGCTCCCGAACGCCGAGGCCCAGAGCCCGCGCTGCCCGATCGCGAACGTCGTCGACACGTCGGAGGGCGCGATCAGCTTCGCCTCCGAGGTCCTGCCGACCGGATCCGGCCCGGGCGCCCCCTGGGCGGTCGGCTCGCTCGAGGCCGCGCAGGGCTACGTCGGCACCGAGGAGTTCGCCACGATCCGCGCGATCCTCATGTCGCTCGAGCTGCTCCCGCAGGGCTGACCCGCCAGCCCGATCCCGGCTGCGCCTGGGCGCTTCCACAGGCTCCGGCGCCCACAGCGAACAGCGCGCTGGCGCCCGGCTCACGGCGGCTAGCCTGGACGCATCCCGACCCAGAAGGGCGTCATGAGCTTCAAGAAGTTCCTCAAGGGGCCGATCCCGTGGATCGTCCTCGCGCTGCTCATCGTCGGCGTCGCGTTCAGCTTCGTCATGACGCCGCAGTTCCGTCCCGTGCAGACCGACGTGGGCATGCAGATGATCCAGGACGGCCGGGTCGAGCAGGCCCGCATCGTCGACGGCGAGCAGCGGGTCGACCTGATCCTCAAGCAGCCCGACGCCGAGCACGGCCAGCAGGTGCAGTTCTACTACGTCGCGCAGCGCGGCGAGGCGGTCGTGCAGGCCATCACCGACGCCGATCCGCCCGAGGGCTACGTCGACGAGGTGCCGCAGGGCAACTGGTTCCTGTCGCTCATGGGCATCCTGCTGCCCGTGCTGCTGCTCGGCGCGCTCTTCTACTTCTTCATGACCCGCATGGCCGGCGGCAACCGCGGCGTCATGCAGTTCGGCAAGTCGAAGGCCCAGATGGTCTCGAAGGACATGCCGCAGGTGAAGTTCGCCGACGTCGCCGGCGCCGACGAGGCCGTCGAGGAGCTCCAGGAGATCAAGGAGTTCCTGCAGGACCCGTCGAAGTTCCAGGCGGTCGGCGCGCGCATCCCCAAGGGCGTGCTGCTCTACGGCCCTCCCGGCACCGGCAAGACGCTGCTCGCGCGCGCCGTGGCGGGCGAGGCGGGCGTGCCCTTCTACTCGATCTCCGGCTCCGACTTCGTGGAGATGTTCGTGGGCGTCGGCGCGAGCCGCGTGCGCGACCTCTTCGAGCAGGCGAAGCAGAACGCGCCGGCGATCATCTTCGTCGACGAGATCGACGCGGTCGGCCGCCAGCGCGGCGCCGGCCTCGGCGGCGGCCACGACGAGCGCGAGCAGACGCTCAACCAGCTGCTCGTCGAGATGGACGGCTTCGACGTGAAGACGAACATCATCCTCATCGCCGCGACCAACCGCCCCGACATCCTCGACCCGGCGCTGCTGCGCCCGGGCCGCTTCGATCGCCAGATCGGCGTCGACGCCCCCGACATGAAGGGCCGCGAGACGATCCTGCGCGTGCACGCCAAGGGCAAGCCCATCGCGCCCGGCGTCGACCTCGAGGTGCTCGCGCGGAAGACGCCCGGCTTCACCGGCGCCGACCTCGCGAACGTGCTCAACGAGGCCGCGCTGCTCACCGCCCGCCAGAACGCGACGCAGATCACCGAGGTCAACCTCGACGAGGCCGTCGACCGCGTCATGGCCGGCCCGCAGCGCCGCACGCGCATCATGAACGACAAGGAGCGGCTCATCACCGCGTACCACGAGGGCGGCCACGCGCTCGCGGCGGCGGCGATGCGGCACTCCGACCCCGTCACGAAGGTGACGATCCTGCCGCGCGGCCGGGCCCTCGGCTACACGATGGTGCTGCCCGTCAACGACAAGTACTCCGTCACGCGCAACGAGCTGCTCGACCAGCTCACCTACGCGATGGGCGGCCGCGTCGCCGAGGAGATCGTCTTCCACGACCCCACCACCGGCGCCGGAAACGACATCGAGAAGGCAACGAGCATCGCGCGCCGGATGGTGACCGAGTACGGCATGACCGCAGCGATCGGCGCCGTGAAGCTCGGCGCCTCGCAGGGGGAGCAGTTCTTCGGGCGCGACATGGGCGGCAGCCGCGACTACTCGCCCTCGCTCTCCGAGACCGTCGACCGCGAGGTGCGGGCGCTCATCGAGCAGGCGCACACCGAGGCGTGGACGGTGCTCAACGAGAACCGCGACGTGCTCGACGCGCTCGCGCGCGAGCTGCTCGAGCAGGAGACGCTCGACCACCGCCGCCTCGAGGAGGTCTTCGCCGACGTGCGCAAGCTCCCCGAGCGCCCGCAGTGGCTCTCGAGCACGCAGCGCCCCGTGAGCACGGTGCCGCCCATCGAGCTGCCCGTCTCGCAGCACGTCGACGAGGCGGTCGAGCCCGACACCGAGTCGGAGCCCACGGCCTGATGGCGGTCGACCGGCAGCGCGTCGAGGCCGCGGTCCGCGAGCTGCTGGCCGCGATCGGCGACGACCCGTCGCGCCCCGGCCTCGCCGAGACGCCGCGCCGGGTCGCCGCCGCCTACGAGGAGTACTTCGCAGGTGTCGGCGCCGACCCCGCCGAGCACCTCGACTCGGAGGGCCTCGCGGGCGAGACGGGCGAGCTCGTGCTGCTGCGCGACATCGAGTTCCGCTCGATGTGCGAGCACCACCTGCTGCCGTTCACCGGCGTGGCGCATGTCGCGTACCTGCCGAGCGACCGCATCGTCGGCCTCGGCCGCATCCCGCGCGTGGTCGAGACGGTCGCCTCGCGGCCGCAGATCCAGGAGCGGCTCACCGACGAGATCGCCGACGCCCTCGTCGCGGGCCTCGCGCCGCGCGGCGTGCTCGTGGTGGTGGAGGCCGGCCACGGCTGCGTCGCCGCCCGCGGCGCCCGCCAGGCGCGCTCGTCGACCGTCACGGTCGCGAGCCGGGGCACGCTCGCGGAGCCGATCGAGCGCGCCGAGATCATGGCGCTCATCGGGGAGCGCCGATGACCGCGGCCGGCGTGGAGGTGTGGGGCATCCTCAACGTGACGCCCGACTCCTTCAGCGACGGCGGCCGCTACGTCGACGCGGGCGCAGCGATCGCGCACGCGCGGCGGATGCGTGCCCAGGGCGCCGACGTCATCGACATCGGCGGCGAGTCGACGCGGCCCGGCGCGACGCCGATCCCGCCGGAGGAGGAGCAGGCGCGCATCCTGCCCGTCGTCGCCGAGCTCGTGCGCGAGGGCATCCGCGTCTCGGTCGACACGATCCACGCCTCCACCGCCCGCGCCGCGGTCGAGGCGGGCGCCGAGATCGTCAACGACGTCACGGCCGGCGAGCACGACCCCGAGATGCTCCGGACGGTCGCCGAGAGCGGCGCGCGCATCGTGCTCATGCACTCGCGCGGCATCGACGTCACGCAGGACACCCACTACGACGACGTCGTCGCCGAGGTCGCCGAGCACCTCGCCGCGCGAGCCGAGGCGGCGGAGGCGGCGGGCATCGACCGCGACCGCATCATGATCGACCCGGGCTTCGGGTTCTCGAAGGACGCCGCAGCCAACTGGCGCCTGCTCGCGGGCCTCCGCGCCCTCACGGGGGCGTGGCTGCCGATCCTCGCGGGCACGAGCCGCAAGCGCTTCCTCGGCGAGCTGCTGCCCGAGGGTGCGCGCGTGCAGGAGCGCGACGTGCCCACGGCCGTCACCGGCGTGCTCGCCGCGCAGCACGGCGCCTCGGCGCTGCGGGTGCACGACGTGGCCTCGACCGTCGCCGCGCTGCGCGCCTACGGCGCGATGGTCGCCGCGGCCGACGAGCTGCCGCACCCCGACCTCGACCACGGCTCCATCCGCCTCGAGGGCGTGCGGGCGTTCGGCCACCACGGCGTGCTCGCCGAGGAGCGGCGCGAGGGCCAGGAGTTCCTGGTCGACGTCGACCTCTCGGTCGCGATCGGCCGCGCTGCCCGCTCCGACCGCGTCGCCGACACCGTGCACTACGGCGAGCTCGCGCAGCGCATCGTCGCCGCCGTCGAGCGCGACCCCGTCGACCTCATCGAGACGCTCGCGAAGCGCCTCGTCGACCTGTGCCTCGAGCATCCGCTCGTCGACTCCGCGTTCGTCACCGTGCACAAGCCGAGCGCCCCCGTCGGCGTGCCCTTCGGCGACGTCTCGGTGTCGCTGAGCGGGAGCCGCGAGCGGTGAGGCTCATGGCCGAGCACCGCGCGGTGCTCTCGCTCGGCTCGAACCTCGGCGACCGCGTCGCGACCCTCGACGCCGCCGTCCGCGCCCTCGACGCGATCGACGGCATCCGCGTGCTCGAGCGCTCGAGCACTTGGGAGTCGCCGTCCTGGCATCCCGACGGCGAGGGGCTCTCGCCGGACTACGCGAACATCGTGGTCATCGTCGGCACGGTGCTCGCCGCCGACGACCTGCTCGACGCGCTCCACGCGGTCGAGGACGCGCTCGGCCGCGTGCGCGAGGAGCGGTTCGGCAGCCGGACGATCGACATCGACGTCGTCGCCATCGGCCAGCTCGTGCACGCGAGCGACGATCTGATCGTGCCGCACCCGCGCGCGCACGAGCGGCAGTTCGTGCTGCAGCCCTGGCTCGAGCTCGATCCTCGCGCGTCGCTCCCGGGCCACGGGCCGATCGCCGAGCTGGCGGAGTACGCGGACGGAGACGCCTGGAGGCTCGCGTGAAGCGGACGACCGCGACGGCGCTCGTCGCCGCGGCGCTCATCGGCGGCGGGGCGGTGTGGATGCTCGAGGCGTCGCTCGTCATGAGCGGCCGCGTCGCGATCGTGCCGCCGCTCACGCTCGGCCCCGCGCTCGCCGTGCTCGCGGGCGCGCTGCTCCTCATCGCCTGGCCGGTGCGGCAGGCGGCGCGCGGCAAGCGACGCATCGACGACCGCCACGCGACGGGCGTGCTGGGCCTGGCCAAGGCATCCGCCCTCGTCGGCGCGCTGCTGCTCGGCGCCGCGCTCGGCGCGCTCGCGTTCTTCGCCTCGCGCGCGGTCGTCGCCGGCGACGCGGTGCTCGCGCTCGCGCTCGTGGCCGGCGGCTCGCTGCTGCAGCTCGTGGCCGGGCTCGTGGCCGAGCACTGGTGCGTGCTGCCGCCCGACGACGAGGACGACGCCCGCGCCCGCGGCGCCGAGCCGACGCCCTCCGCCGGCTGACCGCCTCTGCCCGCACCGCCCCCACGCACGCCGGTGCGACCCGCACATGTGCAGGAAGGGGTTGCTCTGAGCGCGTCAGAACGGCCGGTTCCTGCACATGTGCGGCCGCGGCGCGATCGCTGGCGCTCGGCGGCCTACCTCTCGGGCGCGGGCTCGAAGCCCGTCATCGACTGCTCGTCGAAGGCTGCGCGGATCTCCTCGACGCCGTCCCAGTTGACGTAGACGACCGACTGGCTGCCCTCCATGCCGGTGCCGAGCGTCGGCATCGTGAAGGTGCGGATGTCCGAGGAGTCCAGCTGCGCGATGCTCGGGGCGAGCCCCAGCACGAACGGCAGCGAGAACGTGTCCGACGTCGCGATGTACGGCGAGATCGATGCGAAGAGGTCGGCCATGCGGTCGGGGTTCGTGAGGTTCTCGCGTGTCATGAGCTGGTCGAACGCGCCGCGCAGGAACGCGCGCTGGTTGTAGACGCGCTGGTAGTCGCCGTCCGAGAAGGGGTACCGGGCGCGCACGTAGATGAGCGCCTCCTCGCCCTCGACCGTGATGTCGCCCGCCGGGTAGTCGTAGCCGTGGTACGAGAAGGCGATGTCGTTGCGGAGGGTCACGCCGCCGAGCTCCGTGGTGAGGTTCTCGAACCCGTCGAAGTCGATGATGGCCACGTGGTCGACCCGCTGGTCGATGATGCCCTCCACCGTCTGCACCATCAGCGGCACGCCGCCCAGCGACAGCGCCGCGTTGACCTTCGACATGCCGTGGCCGGGGATCTCCACCCAGGAGTCGCGCATGATCGACATGATCTGCACGGTGCCGCGGTCCGGGGGGATGTGCGCCACGAGGATCGTGTCGGCGCGGTCGCCGAGACCGGTGAGCAGCGACCCGTCCTGCGCCCGCGAGTCGCTGCCGAGCAGGAGCACGTTGACGGCGTCGGCGGACTCCGGGTTCTCGGTGGGGCGGAGCGACTCCTCGGGGAAGGCGGTCTCGATCGCCTCGACCTGGTCCACCGAGGGGGCGATCCGCAGGAAGTACCAGCCGATGGCGGCGAGGAGGGCCAGCACGACGACGCCGACGACGCCCGCCGAGATCCAACGGCCGACGTGCTTCTTGCGCTTGGGGGTCTCGACGCTCACGCCGCCAGCATCCCACAGCCGCCTGGCGCGCCCCGTGCTCCCAGGCCCGAGCACTAGCCTGGGACGCGGCCGTCGGGCACCGGCCCGCACGGCTCCGCCGCACAGCTTGGAGGCACCGTGAGCGAGCGCCTGGACGTCACCGGGGCATGGCAGCGCATCAGCATGCGCTACGCCTGGGTCGAGTCGATCGGCGGTGTCATCACCTGGGCGGTGATCGGCGTCGGCGCGACCGTGCCGCTCTGGTTCGTCTTCGACGGCGACCTGCCGCTGTGGGCGTGGCTGCCGGCCGTCGGCGCCGCGGTGCTCGCGGTCGTCGGCGTGGTGTTCGCCTTCCTGCGGACGCGCACCATCGGCTGGCTCGAGCGCGGCGACGACCTCCTCGTGCGCCGCGGCATGCTCTTCCGCCGCTTCGTGGCGGTGCCGTACGGCCGCATGCAGGTGGTCGACATCACGCAGGGCCCGATCGAGCGGATGTTCGGCCTCAAGAGCCTGAAGTTCGTCACCGCGGCCGCCACGAGCGCGATCGCGATCCCCGGCATGCCCGGCGACTCCGCCGAGGAGCTGCGCGATCGGCTCGTCGCCGTCTCCGAGTCGAGGCGGGCGGGGCTGTGACCGACGGCCACCAGCACGGCGGGCCGCAGCAGCACCAGCCCTGGCCGCAGCAGCCGGCACCCGGGGCCGGTGCGGGCGCGCCGTGGTCGCAGCAGCAGCCGCAGCAGCCGCAGCCGCAGCAGCCCGGCTCGGCACCCGCGCCCGCCACGACGGCGCGCGCGAAGGCGGTCGAGCTCGCCGACGGCGAGTGGCACCGCCTGCACCCGGCGACGCCGTTCCTGCGCGGCGGGCTGTCGTTCGTCATCCTGGTCGGCGTCCTGTTCTCGATCTTCCGCGACCGTCTCATCGGCCTGTTCGTGCCGCCCGAGTGGGCGGAGGGCGCGGTCGAGGACGAGTTCGGCGACTTCGTCATCGCGCAGCTCCTCTGGGTGCTCATCGGCCTGCTCGTGGTCGTCGTCGTCGGCGTGCTGCTGTCGTGGCTGTCGTGGCGCGTGCACCGGTTCCGGATCACGGGCGACCAGGTCGAGGTGCAGCAGGGCATCTTCGTGCGCAAGCACCGACGCGCGCCCCTCAACCGCATCCAGGGCATCAACGTGCAGAAGCCCTGGTTCGCCCGCCTGTTCGGCGCCTGCAAGTTCGAGATCCAGCAGGCCGGCAGCGACTCGAACGTCGACCTCAACTACCTCCACTCGTCGCTCGCCGATGCGCTGCGCACCGAGATCCTCAACCGCGCCTCCGGCCGCTCGACCCACGAGGCCGACCGGATGGCCGCCCAGCGCCGCGCCGGCGGCGGCATCGTCGACGACCTCCTGCGCCCCGATGCCGAGATCTCGCACCTCGCGCCCGACTCGCTCGTGCGGATCGGCATCGGCCGCGTGATCGCGTCGTCGCTGCTCGACGGCTGGATCGCGGGCGCGATCGCGTACACGATCGGCGTGCTCGTGCTCGTCGTCGGCTTCCAGCAGTTCTGGGCGATCTTCGCCCTGCTGCCCGCCGCGATCGGCTTCTTCGCCGCCGGCGTGCGGGCGCTCTCGGCGAAGCTCCGCTACTCGATCGCCGCGACGCCCGACGGCATCCGGCTCGCGTACGGCCTCGCCTCCACGACCACCGAGATCCTGCCGCCTGGCCGCATCTTCGGCCTGCAGGTGAAGCAGCCGCTGCTGTGGCGCCCCTTCGGGTGGTGGCAGGTGACGTTCACGCGCGCCGGCAAGCAGACCGCCGACGGCTCCGGCCAGGGCGGGCAGAGCGGCCAGATGGCGAGCTACCTCCTGCCCGTGGGCGACCTCCGCGACGTGCGCGCGGTGATCGGCCTCGTGCTGCCCGAGCTCGCGCGCTCGCCGCTCGTCGACCAGGGCCTCTTCGGGCGGGCGCCCGACGCGTTCATCGTCAGCCCGCCGCGCGCACGGGCCTTCCGCTGGTTCTCCGTGCGGCGCAACGGCTTCCACGTGCACGAGGCGGCGTTCCTGCTGCGCACCGGCCGCATCTGGCGCTCGCTGCAGATCGTGCCGCAGGCGCGCGTGCAGTCGGCGGCGGTCTCGCAGGGGCCGATCTACGGCGCCGCGCGGCTCGCCCGCGTGCAGCTCCACGTGCCCGGCGGCGTGCTCTCGCCGTCGATCGGCGCGCTCGACCAGCGCGACGCTGGCCTCCTCTTCGACCACGCGTTGCGCACGGTGAAGGCCGCGATCGACCGGGATGGGTCGGAGTCGTGGGCCGCGTCGGTCGCGCGCCACGCGGTGCTGGAGACCGCACCGGCGGTGCAGGACGGGCTCGCCGCTCCCGGGCCGCTCGCGGCGCCGGCGCACGCCGCGCCGCAGCAGTGGCCCGCACCGCAGCAGCATGGCAGCGCGCCGCAGCCGTGGCCGCAGCAGGCGCCGGAGCCGCGCCCCTGGCGGCCTCCGGCCCAGCAGGCGCCGCAGACGCCCGCGGCGGAGCCCTGGCGCCGGCCCGAGCAGCCCCCGGAGCAGCAGGCGCGGCGCCACGACGGCGGCGAGGCGTGAAGCCCGGCAGGCTCGGCGTCGGCATCATCGGCGCGGGCCGCGTGGGCCCGGTGCTCGGCGCCGCGCTCGCCGGCGCGGGCCACGCGATCGTCGGCATCGACGCGACCGGCGCCGACGCGGTCGAGCGCGCCGAGGCGATCCTGCCGGGCGTGCTGCTGCTCGATGCGCCCACGATCGTCGAGCGCGCTGAGCTCGTGCTGCTCGCCGTGCCCACCGCGGAGCTGCCCGGCCTCGTCGCCGGCCTCGCGTCGACGGGTGCGTGGCAGCCCGGCCAGATCGTCGTGCACACCGCCGCCGAGCACGGCGTCGACGTGCTGCGCCCCGCCGTCGAGCGCGGCGCGATCCCCATCGCGCTGCACCCGGCGATGTCGTTCACGGGCACCTCCATCGACCTCGCGCGGCTCGTCGAGTCGACCGTCGCCGTCACCGCGCCCGGGCCCGTGCTGCCGATCGGGCAGGCGCTCGCCGTCGAGATGGGCGCCGAGCCGATCGTCGTCGACGAGGCCGACCGCCCCGCGTACGCCGAGGCGGTCGCCGCGGCCGGCGAGTTCGCCGCCGGCGTCGTCGCCCAGGCGCTGCGGCAGCTCGCCGAGATCGGCGTCGAGCGCCCCGCGCGCGTGCTGGGCGGCGTCGTGCGCAGCGCCGTCGAGGCGGCGCTCGCGAAGCACCCCGACCCGCCGCTCGAGCCGTAGGGCCGCATCCGCCGCGCGTCCTGGCCGCGCCCGGCGCCGCCGTACGCTGGCACCATGCCCATCCAGGTCCTGACGACGATCGACGACGTCCGCGCGCTCGTGCAGCGCGCCCGCGCCGAGGGGCGCCGCGTCGGCCTCGTGCCCACGATGGGGGCGCTCCACGCCGGCCACGTCTCGCTCGTCGAGACCGCGCTCGAGCACGCCGACCTCGTCATCGCCTCCGTCTTCGTCAACCCGATGCAGTTCGGTCCGCACGAGGATCTCGGCCGCTACCCGCGCACGCCGGAGGCCGACACGGAGCGGCTCGAGGCGCTCGGCGTCGAGGCGGTCTTCATGCCGTCGGTCGAGGAGATGTACCCGGACGGCGGCCGCTCGGCCACGCTCGTGACGGCGGGCGGTCTCGGCATGGTGCTCGAGGGGCGCAGCCGCCCGGGGCACTTCGACGGCGTGCTCACCGTGGTCGCGAAGCTGCTCTCGATCGTGCAGCCCGACATCGCCGCGTTCGGCGAGAAGGACGCGCAGCAGCTCTTCCTCGTGCGCCGCATGGTGCGCGACCTCGACCTCCCGGTGGAGGTCATCGGCGTGCCGACGGTCCGCGAGGACGACGGCCTTGCCCTCTCGAGCCGCAACCGCTTCCTGCAGGGCACCGACCGGCAGGACGCGCTCGCCCTCTCGCGCGCGCTCGAGGCCGCGGGCGCCGCGGCCGACCGCGGCGTCGAGGCGATGCTCGCCGCGGCGCAGGGCGTGCTGCAGGGGGAGTCCGGGGTGCGGCTCGACTACGTCGCGATCGTCGACCCGCGGACCTTCCTCGGCGCCGGCGAGCACCACCACGGCCCGGTGCAGGTGCTCGTCGCCGCGCGCGTGGGCGACGTGCGCCTCATCGACAACGCCCGCTTCACCATCCCCTGACCCGCGCCGGCAGGCAGGGGCGGCGGCCTCGGTAGGATCGGATCCCGTGACGGACGCCGAGCAGACGCAGCTGGAGCACGACCGCGCCGACTGGGTGTCGCGCATCGCCGACGAGGTGATCGCCGAGGCCGAGCGCCGCGGCACGAAGCCCATCGCCGCCTCCGGCCTGTCGCCCTCGGGCGTCATCCACCTCGGCAACTTCCGCGAGGTCATGACCCCGCACCTCGTCGCCGACGAGCTGCAGCGGCGCGGCGTCGACGCCGAGCACATCATCAGCTGGGACGACTACGACCGCTTCCGCAAGGTGCCCGCCGGCATCGACGGCGTCGACGAGACCTGGGCCGAGCACATCGGCAAGCCGCTCACGAGCGTGCCCGCGCCTCCCGGATCCGAGCACGGGTCGTGGGCCGCGCACTTCCGCGCCCGCGCCGAGGAGGGCTTCGCCGCCCTCGGCATCCGCTACCGCGGCATCAGCCAGACCGAGCAGTACCGCGCCGGCGCCTACACCGAGCAGATCCTGCACGCGATGCGCCACCGCGCCGAGATCGACGCGATCCTCGCCCAGTACCGCACCCTCCCCGCCGCGAAGGACGAGGACGAGGCGCTGCAGGCGGCGCTCGACGCCGGCTCCGGCGCCGCGACCGAGGACGACGGCTCCGGCGGCCGCGAGTACTACCCGTACAAGCCGTACTGCACGGCGTGCGGCAAGGACCTCACGACGATCGAGGCGTACGACGACGACTCGACCGAGATGACCTACTCGTGCCAGTGCGGGCACCGCGAGACGGTGCTGCTGCGAGAGTTCCGCTCGGGCAAGCTCGTGTGGAAGGTCGACTGGCCGATGCGCTGGGCCTACGAGCGCGTCGTCTTCGAGCCCTCGGGCGTCGACCACCAGTCGCCCGGCTCGTCGTTCCAGGTCGGGCTGCAGCTCGCGCCCGTGTTCGGCTGGGAGCGGCCGCTCGGCCCGATGTACGCGTTCGTCGGCTTCGGCGGCGTCGCCAAGATGTCGTCGTCGCGCGGCGGCGCCCCCGACACCCTCGACGCGCTTCGCGTCATGGAGGGACCGGTGCTGCGCTGGCTCTACGCCCGCCGCCGCATGAACCAGTCGTTCGACGTGGCCTTCGGCTCCGAGCTGCAGCGCACCTACGACGAGTGGGACGCGCTCGCCCGCAAGGTCGACGCCGGCACGGCGCAGGCCGCCGACCTCGCCGCGCTCGAGCGGGCCCTCGGCACCGCGCACGAGCGGCTCCAGGAGACCCCGCGCCGCGTCGCGTTCCGCACGCTCGCCTCCGTCGTCGACATCACGTTCGGCGACGAGGCGCAGGTGCTGCGCATCCTCCGCGGCCTCGACGACCAGCCGCTCGACGACCTCGAGCCGCTGCGGCCGCGCCTGACGAAGGTGGAGGCGTGGGTCGCCACGCACATGCCGGCCGACGAGCACACGGTCGTGCGGGCCGAGCCCGACGTCGAGGCGCTCGGCGAGCTCACCGACTCGGAGCGCGAGGCGCTGCACCTGCTGCTCGAGGGCGGCGGCGGCCTGCCCGCGATCGACGAGGCGTGGACGCTCGACGGGCTCACGAACCAGGTCTACGGCGTCGCCAAGGTGCAGCGAGGCCTCGAGCCCGACGCGATCGTGAAGGGCGACAAGGAGCTCTCGGGCGCCCAGCGCGCGTTCTTCGCGCTGCTCTACCGCCTGCTCGTCGGCCGCGAGACCGGACCGCGCATCCCCACGCTGCTGCTCGCGATCGGCAGCGAGCGCGTGCGCGCCCTCCTCACCGCCTGAGGCCGCGCGGGGCGCTCGCGGTCGCCCTCCGCGCGCCGGAGGCGGGCGCGGGCGCCGCATCGCACGGGTACCCTGGAGGCATGCCCGAGAGCTGGTGGGGGAACGCGATCTTCTCGCTCGTCCCGACGGTGGTGCTCGGCCTCATCTTCTGGATGGTGCTGCGCTTCATCATCCGCGGCGACCGCACCGCGCGTCGCGAGTACGACGCGCTCGAGGCCGAGGAGCGCGCGAAGGCCGGCCTGCCGCCGCGCGAGCGGCCCGGCGCCCGGGCGGCCGCGCCCGCGTCGGCCCCTGGCGCATCGGTCCCGTCGCCCGACGCCGACGGGTCCGGCGAGCCGCCCCGCCCCTCTGCCTGACATCGGCGGCCGACGAGCATCTTCGAGCGGCGCGCGCGAGTGGCCGAGCGGTCCCCTTCGTCGAACCGCGCCGCCGAGCGGTCGTCTGCGTCGAGTCGCACCGTCGAGCGGTCGCGCACGGCGCGCATGAGGCCTCGACAGGGTGCGTGAGCGACCGCTCGACGGGATGCTGGAGCGCGGGCGACCGCTCGGACGCTCGGGGCGTCCGGCACCGCTCGCGCCGTGGTCGGCTAGCTCGTCGGCACCGCCACGGGCGGCGCGAGCCGCGGCTGCGGCAGCAGCAGCTCGGCGCCCGGCGCACCCGAGGTGCGCCGCTGCGCGCGCGGCATCGTGAAGTGCACGGCCGCGTACGCGAGGCCGAGGGCGAGTGCCGCGAGGCCGAGCGAGAGCCAGTCCTCGCCCGCCACCGGCTGCGCCGAGAAGGCCGACTGCCCCGTGAGGGCGAGCGGCACCATGATGAAGACGTTGTTCGCCGTGTGCAGCACCGACGCGGCCTCGAGCCCGCCGGTCCGGAAGGTCAGCATCGAGCAGGCGAAGCCGACGAGCGCGAGCTGCAGCGTGGCCGAGATGGCGGTGTGGCCGTGCGCGAGCCCGAAGAGCAGGCCGATGCCCGCGCCGGTGATGAGGGACGCCGCCCACGGGTTCCGGATCCAGCCGCCGAGCATCTGCGTGAGGAAGCCGCGGAACGCGAACTCCTCGCCCGTCGCCTGCAGCGGCGTCGTGAGCAGCACGATCGCCACGAGCGCCCAGTTCGGGTCCCACGTCCACTCGATCGAGCGGTCCATCGAGAGCGAGAGGCCGATGTAGAGCGCGAAGATCGGCACGATCACGATGGCGGAGCGGCCGACGAGGCCCCAGCGCCAGCGGCCGACGACGCTCGACGCGTAGCCGGCGGCGCGCGGGCCGAACGCGGCGGTCGCGACGATCGCGCCGGGGATCATCGCGGCCCACGAGAGGTTCACGCCGAGCATGCCGAGCGGCGATGCGACGGCCTCGAGGACGAGCTCGGTCGCGGCGCTCGGGTCCTGCAGCTGCGCGGGGCCGGCCGAGAGCATGGCGTCCACGAGCGCGGGCATGAGGAGCGCGCCGGCGACGATCTGGCCGCCGAAGAAGAAGCCGATCGCGATCGCCCACGCGAGGAACCAGCGGCCCGTGCGCCTCGGCAGCGGGCGCAGCGCCTGCGCGTAGACCTGCTCGGGCGCGGGGAGCGCTGCGGCGAGGAGCGCCGGCTTCTGCGGCGCCGGGGGGGCGGCGGGCGCGCCGTACGGGGTCCAGCCGGGGCCGGCGTACCCGCCGGCGGGCGGTGCGCCGACCGGCGCCTTCCACGGCTGGTCCTGGTGCGGCTGCTGGACCGGGTACGGCTGCCATCCCTGCGGCTGCTGCGGCTGCCACCCCTGCGGCGCCTGCCACGGCTGCCGCGCATCCTGCGGCTGCCCGTCGTGCGGCTGCCCCTGCGGCCCGCTCCAGCTCATCGTGCGCTCACCCCTCCGTCGCGCCCACCGGCGGCGCTCCCGCCGAGGCTATCCGGCGCCCCCATGGGCGGCCTGCGCATCCGGTGTGACGACGAGCAGGTCGCCGGGCTGGCAGCCCAGCGCATCGCAGACCGCCACGAGCGTCGAGAAGCGGATGGCGCGGGCCCGGTCGTTCTTCAGCACCGAGAGGTTGACGACGCTGACGCCCACGGCCTCGGCCAGCTGCGTGAGCGTCATCCCGCGCGCCTCGAGCAGCTCGTCGAGGCGGCAGTGCACCCGTTCCGCGTCCTCCTCGGCCGGCATCAGACCAGGCCGCCGACGTCGTGCTGCATCCGCTCGCCGATGCGGAAGGCGACCATGAGCGCGAGGATCACGAGCAGGAGGAGCATCGCGGCGAGGTCGAGCGACGAGACGGCGCCGTAGCCGCTGCCGAGCAGCGGCATCGCGGAGGTGCTGGCGAGCCCGCGGAGCGCCGGCGCGATCAGGGAGACGAGCATGACGCCGATCGCGATCGCCGCGAGGGCGCCGCGCGCGCTCGCCGCGAACGGGGCGCCGCGCAGCATCCGATGCGCCAGCCAAGCCACGCCGGCGAGCACGACGAGCCCGCCGGCCACGCCCACCACAGCGGCGCCGACGACGAGCGCCGCGAGCCAGCCGGGCGCGTCCAGCACGGTCACCGTCGTCTCGACCCAGGCCTGCGCGGGCGCGACCTCGATGCCCTGGCCCGAGGGCATGCGGGCCTCGACCATCGCCGGCACCCCGATCCATCCCTGCGCGAGCGGCACGACGAGCGCGAGGGCGGCGGCCGCGAGGTGCGCCACCAGCGCGAGCAGCGCGACGGCGCGCACGACGTGGACGAGCACCAGGTCGCCGCCGCGCGGTCGGGCGTCGGCGAGGGGAGCGGTGGCGTCCATGGTGGCCTCCCGGCGTCGGTTGCGATCATCGCATATCGATGATCGTTGGTATCGAAGAACGATATGCGCCGCGGCGGTCGTGCGCAAGGTCCGTCCCCGCGGCCCGCGTGACGCCGCGCGTCGCGCCGACAGCGAACACGCGCGCGGGCCCGCCGAGCCCGGGGCTACGCTCGCAAGCAAGGAAGGGAGGCAGCGATGTTCGAGAGGTTCACGGACCGCGCCCGCCGAGTCGTTGTGCTCGCGCAGGAGGAGGCGAAGCTCCTCAACCACAACTACATCGGCACCGAGCACATCCTGCTCGGCCTCATCCACGAGGGCGACGGCGTCGCCGCCAAGGCGCTGGAGCAGCTGGGCATCTCGCTCGACGCCGTGCGCGCGCAGGTGCAGGACATGATCGGCACCGGCAGCCAGCAGACCACGTCGCACATCCCGTTCACGCCGCGCGCCAAGAAGGTGCTCGAGCTGAGCCTGCGCGAAGCGCTGCAGCTGGGCCACAACTACATCGGCACCGAGCACGTGCTGCTCGGCCTCATCCGCGAGGGCGAGGGCGTCGCCGCCCAGGTGCTCGTGAAGCTGGGCGCCGACCTCAACCGCGTGCGCCAGACGGTCAACCAGCTCCTCGCCGGCTACCAGGGCAAGGAGACCACGGCGGTCGGCGGCGAGCAGACGCAGCAGTCCGACGCCAAGGGCTCGCAGATCCTCGACCAGTTCGGGCGCAACCTCACGCAGGCCGCCCGCGACGGCAAGCTCGACCCGGTCATCGGCCGTGAGAAGGAGATCGAGCGGGTCATGCAGATCCTCTCGCGCCGCTCCAAGAACAACCCCGTCCTCATCGGCGAGCCCGGCGTCGGCAAGACCGCCGTCGTCGAGGGCCTCGCGCAGGCGATCGTCAAGGGCGAGGTGCCCGAGACGCTCAAGGACAAGCAGGTCTACACGCTCGACCTCGGCTCGCTCATCGCGGGCAGCCGCTACCGCGGCGACTTCGAGGAGCGGCTCAAGAAGGTGACGAAGGAGATCCGCACGCGCGGCGACATCATCACCTTCATCGACGAGATCCACACCCTCGTCGGCGCCGGCGCGGCCGAGGGCGCGATCGACGCGGCCAACATCCTCAAGCCGCTGCTCGCGCGCGGCGAGCTGCAGACGATCGGCGCCACGACGCTCGACGAGTACCGCAAGCACTTCGAGAAGGATGCCGCGCTCGAGCGCCGCTTCCAGCCGATCCAGGTGAACGAGCCGTCGGTCGCCCACACGATCAACATCCTCAAGGGCCTTCGCGACCGCTACGAGTCGCACCACAAGGTCACGATCACCGACGGCGCGCTCGTCGCCGCCGCCAACCTCGCCGATCGCTACGTGCAGGACCGCTTCCTGCCCGACAAGGCGATCGACCTGATCGACGAGGGCGGCGCGCGCCTGCGCCTGTCGATCCTCTCGGCCCCGCCCGAGCTCCGCGAGTTCGACGAGCGGATCGCCGACGTGCGCACCCGCAAGGAGGCCGCGATCGAGGGCCAGGACTTCGAGGCCGCGGCGCGCCTGCGCGACGAGGAGAAGGAGCTGCTCGGCGAGCGCCTCCGCACCGAGAAGCAGTGGCGCTCCGGCAACGGCGGCCCCACGGGCGTGCTCGACGAGGGCGTGATCGCCGAGGTGCTCGCGAACGCGACCGGCATCCCGGTGTTCAAGCTCACCGAGGAGGAGTCGGCCCGCCTCATCTTCATGGAGAAGGCGCTGCACCAGCGCGTCATCGGCCAGGACGAGGCGATCGCGGTGCTGTCGAAGACCATCCGTCGCCAGCGCGCCGGGCTCAAGGACCCGAAGCGCCCCTCGGGGTCGTTCATCTTCGCCGGCCCCACGGGCGTCGGCAAGACCGAGCTCGCCAAGGCGCTCGCGGAGTTCCTGTTCGACGACGAGGACGCCCTCATCTCGCTCGACATGTCGGAGTTCAGCGAGAAGCACACCGTCTCGCGGCTCTTCGGCGCCCCTCCCGGGTTCGTCGGCTTCGAGGAGGGCGGCCAGCTCACCGAGAAGGTGCGGCGCAAGCCGTTCTCGGTGGTGCTCTTCGACGAGATCGAGAAGGCCCACCCCGACATCTTCAACTCGCTGCTGCAGATCCTCGAGGAGGGCCGCCTCACCGACGGCCAGGGCCGCGTGGTCGACTTCAAGAACACCGTCATCATCATGACGACGAACCTCGGCACGAAGGACATCGCCGGCGGCCCCGTCGGCTTCGTGCTGGAGGGCTCGACCGAGGGCGACTACGAGCGGATGCGCGCGAAGGTCCGCGAGGAGCTGAAGCGCAACTTCAAGCCGGAGTTCCTGAACCGCGTCGACGAGACGATCGTGTTCCCGCAGCTCTCGGGCGAGGAGCTCCTGCAGATCGTCGACCTGTTCGTCAAGCGCCTGGCCGAGCGGATGCTCGACCGCGACATGACGATCGAGCTCACCGAGGCGGCCAAGAAGCGCCTGATCCACATCGGCTTCGACCCGGCGCTCGGCGCCCGGCCGCTGCGGCGCGCGGTGCAGCACGAGGTCGAGGACGTGCTCAGCGAGAAGATCCTGCACGGCGAGCTGGGCTCGGGCGAGCACGTGACCGTCGACTACGTCGACGAGCAGTTCGTGTTCACCCACACGAGCCCGGAGCCGCACGAGCCGGCGCTCGAGCCGGCCGACGCCTGATCCGACCGCACCACGAGGGGCCCCTGCGGGGGCCCTTCGTGCTGTCCGGACCGATCGTCACCATCCGTTCACCCGGATGCAACGGACGGGGGTTCCGCGATGCATCGCCGGTCCGTAGGGTCGAGAGCGGTGCGCCACGAGCGCGCCGTCCCGTCACCTGCATCGGAGAACCAGTGAACACGCACGCGAAGAAGCGAACGCTCGCGGCCGGCGCCGCCTGCGCGGTCGCGGCAGGCCTGCTCGTCGCCCCGGCGACGGCCAGCGCCGCCCCGATCACCGTCGATCCGGCGACCACGGCGGTCGTCAACCTGCTCCACTTCAACGACTTCCACGGCCGCCTCGACCGGACGCAGACGGTGCAGTTCGCCGGCACGGTCGAGCAGCTGCGCGCCGACTACCCGGACAGCTCGCTGCTGCTCTCGGGCGGCGACAACATCGGCGCCTCGAACTTCACCTCCGCGTCGCAGGACGACGAGCCCTCGATCGAGGTGCTCAACGCGCTCGAGGTCGACGCGGCCGCCGTCGGCAACCACGAGTTCGACCGCGGCGTCGACGACCTCACCGGTCGCGTCGACGCGCTCGCGGACTTCCCCTACCTGTCGGCGAACGTCACGCTCGACGGCGCTCCCATCGGGCCCGCCTACGAGACCTTCGAGGTCGACGGCATCACGGTCGGCGTCATCGGCGCCGTCACCGAGCAGACCCCGAGCCTCGTCGACGGCGCCGGCATCGTCGGCGTCGAGTTCGGCGACCCCGTCGAGGCCGTCAACGCCGTCGCGGCCGAGCTGACCGACGGCGACCCCGCCAACGGCGAGGCCGACGTCATCGTCGCCGAGATCCACGAGGGTTCGCAGATCCAGCTCGCGACCAACGCGCCGCAGGCCGAGCAGCAGGCGGCGCTCGGCGCCGACGCAGCCGCGGGCGGCCCGTTCGGCGAGATCGTCACGGGCCTCTCGGCCGACGTCGACGTCATCTTCAACGCCCACACGCACCGCACGTACTCGTGGCTCGCGCCCGTCCCGGGCGTCGCGGGCGCCACGCGCCCCGTGGTGCAGTCGAACGAGTACTCGAACCTCGTCGGCCAGGTCGTGCTCGCCGTCGACCGCGAGAGCGGCGACGTCTCGGTCGAGGCGCTCACGAACCACGCGCGCACCACGGCATCGGTCGACTCGCTCGTCGCCGCCCACCCGCGCGCGGCGGCCGTGCAGACGATCGTCGACGCGGCGGTCGAGCAGGCCGCCGTCATCGGCAACGTCGAGGTCGGCACGATCTCGGGCCCGATCACGGTGCCCGCGCTGTCGAACGGCAACCGCGGCGAGGAGTCGACCGCGGCCCAGCTCGTGGCCAACATGTACCGCGACCAGCTCGCCGACGAGGGCCGCGGCGGCGCCGACATCGGCGTCGTCAACCCTGGCGGCGTGCGCGACAGCCTGCTCTACGCGGCGACCGAGCCGGAGGCGCAGGACGGCATCGTCCGCCTCGCCGAGGCCAACACGATGCTGCCGTTCATCAACAACCTCTGGACGATCACGATGACCGGCGCGGAGCTCGACGAGCTCCTCGAGCAGCAGTGGCAGCGCACCGCGGACGGCACGCCGCTCACCAGCGGCCGCACCTACCTGCAGCTCGGCCTCAGCGACAACGTCACCTACGTCTCCGACCCCTCGCGCGCCTTCGACGACCGCGTGAGCGACATCCGCATCGACGGCGAGCCCGTCGCGGCGGACCAGGAGATCCGCGTCGCGAGCGCATCGTTCCTCATGGGCGTCAACGGCGGCACGCCGGGCGACAACTTCTGGGCCTTCGCCGAGGGCACCGACGAGCGCGACTCGGGCCTCGTCGACCTCGACGCGCTGCTCGCCTACCTGGGCGACAACCCCGGCCTCGCGCCCGACTACTCGGTCCGGCACGTCGACGTGGTGGGCCTCCCCGATGCGCCGGTCGCGGAGGGCGCGGCGCTCAGCCTCGAGGTCTCGCAGATCGACCGCATCCGCTCGCTCGGCGCCGAGGTCTCGGCCGCGGTCGAGGTCGTGGACGCCGCCGGGGCCGTCATCGGCACCGGCGCAGTGGAGATCGTCGCAGACGCTACCGGCGCTCCGCTGTCGACCACCGCGCAGGTCGAGCTGGTCGCCACGGCACCGGGTGCGACCGGCGCCGAGGCGACGGAGCAGACGTACACGCTGCGCGCCGAGAACGGCACCGCGATCCCGTTCGAGGTCACGGTCGTCCCCGCCGCCGAGCCGGAGGCGCCCGGAGGCGGTCACCCGGTGTTCGGCGACGAGCACCCGGTCCATGGCGACGACCACCCGGGTCGCGGCTTCGACCGCGGCTCGCACCCGGTGTTCGGCGACGACCACCAGGGCAAGGGCAAGGGCGGCAAGGGCGACCCGCGCGCCGTCTGACGCATCGCGACGGGGCTCCGAGGCGCACCTCGGGGCCCCGTCGGCGTGGGCGGCCGCCGCTAGCGTCGCCCCGTGACGCGCTTCCTCTTCGACACGGCCACCACGATCACCGGCCACCTCGCCGACGACGAGCACTCGCTCGCCTGGCTCTTCGCCGTGCCGGGCGGGGCGGAGCCCGACCCGAGCCTCCTGCCGCAGGGCCACACCGTGCTCGTCGAGGGGTCGAGCACCTACGAGTGGCTGCTCCGCGAGGGCGACCTGCTCGCGCATCCGGAGCGATGGGCGGAGTTCCACGGCGACCGCCCGGTGTTCGTGTTCAGCACCCGCGCGCTGCCCGCGCCCGAGGGCGCCGACGTGCGGCTCGTGCGCGGCCCCGTGGCCGACGCGCTGCCCGCCATCCGGGAGGCTGCGGGGGAGGGCGACGTGTGGATCGTCGGCGGCGGCGACCTCGTGGGGCAGTTCCTCGAGGCGGGCGCGCTCGATGAGATCCGCCTCTCCGTCGCGCCCGTCGCGCTGCCGGGCGGTGCGCCGCTGCTGCCGCGCCGCGTCGGGTCCGACCGGCTGCGGCTCGTCGAGGCGCGGCAGGCGGGGCAGTTCGCGCGCCTCGTCTACGAGGTGGTGCCGCCCGCGTCCTGAGCGGCGGGCGCGCGAGTGCCGCTCAGGGCGCGGATGCGGCGGTGGTTAGGCTGGTCGATCGTGACCGCCGAGACCGCCCAGACCGCGCCCGTCACCGTGCGCGCCGCCCGCACCTCCGACGTGCGCGCGATGCGCGAGCTCATCGAGCCGTACGTGCGACGACGCATCCTGCTGGGCAAGGAGCTCGTGACCCTCTTCGAGGCGGTGCAGGAGTTCGTGGTCGCCGAGCGCGACGGCGAGATCGTCGGCTGCGGCGCGCTGCACGTGCTGTGGGAGGACCTCGGCGAGGTGCGCACCATCGCCGTCGCGGAGGGCGTCATGGGACTCGGCGTCGGCCACCGGATGCTCGACGCGCTCGAGCAGCGAGCGCTCGACCTGGGCCTCAGCCGGCTCTTCTGCCTCACCTTCGAGACGGAGTTCTTCGGCCGCCACGGCTACGTCGAGGTCGCCGAGCAGGTCGTGAGCCCCGAGATCTTCGGCGAGCTGCTGCGCTCGATCGACGGCGGCGTGCACGAGTTCCTCGACCTGGCGCACGTGAAGCCGAACACCCTCGGCAACACGCGCATGCTGAAGCGGCTCTGAGCCCCGACGCGCCTACCCTGGATCGGTGACCAGGGGGACGACGGGCCGAGCGCCCAGCGCGAAGCGCCGCGCAGCCGTGCGCCGGCGCCGCACCCTCCTCGGGCTGCTCGCCATCGTCGCCGTCGCGGCGCTCGTGCTGCTGCTGTGGCGCCCGTGGGAGGGCGGCGAGCCCGCCGCGCAGCCCGCGCCCACCGACTCGCCCGCCGCCTCCGAGGCGCCCGAGCCGACCCCGGAGCCGACGCAGCAGTTCACGCCCGTCGGCGGCACGCCGCCGCCCACGGGCGCGCCGACGGATCCGTGCGCGGCCGAGCAGGTGCGCATCACCCCCGCGACCGACAAGGGCGAGTACGCGGGCGGCGAGCCCGTGCAGCTGTCGTTCACGATCGAGAACACGGGCGACGCGGCATGCTCGCTGAACGCCGGCACGTCGCAGCAGGAGTACGAGATCCGCTCGGGCGACCAGGTCGTCCACCGCTACACCGACTGCGCGGCCGACGTGCAGGACGACGTCGTGCAGCTCGAGCCGGGCGCGCCGCAGTCGACCGTGCCCATCGAGTGGGACCGCACCGCCTCCTCGACCGAGACCTGCGGCTCCGAGCGGACGCAGGTGCCCGCCGGCGGCGCGACCTACGAGCTGGTCGTACGGGTGGGCGAGCTCACGAGCCAGGCGCCCGCGCAGTTCACGCTCCGCTGACGCGCGGCGCGGAGTAGGTTCGCCCCAGGGTCACATCGGCTCAGGGTCACATCGGCTCAGTGTCACACCGGAGGTGCGCATGGGCGAGCAGCAGCCGACGCAGGTCGGAGTCGACGTCGACGTCGTGGTCGTCGGAGCCGGACCGGCGGGGCTCGCCGCCGCGACGGCGCTCGCTGACGCGGGCCGCACGGTCGCCGTCCTCGAGGCCCGCGGGCGCGTGGGCGGCCGCACGTGGACCGACACCGTCGACGGCGCGATGCTCGAGCTCGGCGGGCAGTGGGTCTCGCCGCACCAGACGGCGCTGCTCGAGACGATCGAGCGGCTCGGCCTGACCACGTTCCCGCGGTACCGCGCCGGCGAGTCGGTCTACGTCGTCGACGGCGAGGCCGTGCGCTACGAGGGCGACTTCCCGATCGACCCCGACACCGTCGACGAGCTCGACCGCCTCATCGGCGACATCGACGCGCTCTCGCACGAGGTCGATCCGGATGCCCCGTGGGACCACCCGCGCGCCCGTGAGCTCGACACCGTCTCGTTCGAGGCGTGGCTGCGGGAGCAGACCGACGACGCGGCCGCCGCGCACCTCGCGGCGCTGTTCATCGGCCCGGCCATGCTCACGAAGCCGTCGCACGCGTTCTCGGCGCTGCAGGCGCTGCTCATGGCCGCGAGCGCCGACGGCTTCGCCAACCTCGTCGACGAGGACGAGATCCTCGACCGCCGCGTCGTCGGCGGGATGCAGCTCGTCAGCATCCGGATGGCAGAGGCGCTCGGCGACGCCGTGCACCTGGGCGCGCCCGTGCGACGGATCGTGCGCGACGACGACGGCGTCGTGGTCGTCGCCGACGGCGTGGTCGCCCGCGGCCGTCGCGTCATCGTCGCCGTGCCGCCCAACCTCATCACCCGCATCGACGTGCAGCCGCCGCTGCCGCGCCGCCAGCACCAGCTGCACCAGCACCTCTCGCTCGGCCTCGTCATCAAGGTGCACGCCGTCTACGAGCGGCCGTTCTGGCGCGACGCGGGGCTCTCCGGCACGGGCTTCGGGCCCGATGAGCTCGTGCATGAGCTGTACGACAACACGAACCACGACGATCCGCGGGGCACGCTCGTCGGCTTCGTCTCGGACGAGCACGCCGACGAGGCGTTCCGGTGGAGCGACGAGGAGCGGCGCGAGCGCATCCTCGCGTCGATCGCGCGCTACCTCGGCCCGGAGGCGCTCACGCCGACGGTCTACTACGAGAGCGACTGGGCGAGCGAGGAGTGGACGCGCGGCGCCTACGCCGCGAGCTACGACCTCGGTGGCCTCCACCGCTACGGCGCCGACCAGCGGCAGCCCGTCGGACCGATCCACTGGGCGTGCTCCGACTATGCGGGCCACGGCTACCAGCACGTCGACGGCGCCATCCGCTCGGGGCGACAGGCGGCCGACGACGTGCTCGCGTCGCTGCGGTAGCCCCGCCCACTCCCACCGGGCGAGCAGCGCGCGTCCCCGCCCGCCGGTCACCCTCCGCTGATCGAGGAGCGCGCGGCCGTAGGCCGCACGCGTCTCGAGACCACCCTGGCCTAGAAGTCCGGCACCCCCGCTGGCTCGCGCCGCCCCGCCGGCGCCGACTCCTGCCGCCCGGCGCGGATCGTCTCGGGCACGGCGTTCCGCACGAGCGCCGCCGACTCGTCGACGACCCGCGCGTAGCCGAGCCGCTTCGCCTCGGTCGCGCGCCGCTTCGCCGCGCTCGCGGCCCGGATCTCGCCGGCGAGCGAGATCTCGCCGATGGCGGCGAGCCGCGGCGGCAGCGCCACGTTGCGCGCGGCGCTCGCGATGGCGAGGGCGATCGCGAGGTCGGCGCCGGGCTCGGTGAGGCGGATGCCGCCCACGGTCGAGACGTAGACGTCCTCGCTGCCGAGCGGCATGCTCGCGTGCCGCTCGAGCACGGCGAGCACCATCGCGACGCGCGACGAGTCGACGCCGTTCACGACCCGGCGCGGCTGCGCGGTCGAGGAGCGCACGACGAGCGCCTGCACCTCCACGGGGATCGCGCGGCGGCCCTCGAGCGCCACGGTCACGCACGTGCCCGGGAGCGGCGTCGACGAGCGCGAGAGGAAGAGGCCCGAGGGGTCGGTCACCTCGACGATGCCGTCGCCGGTCATCTCGAAGCAGCCGACCTCGTCGGTCGGGCCGAAGCGGTTCTTGGAGGTGCGCACGAAGCGCAGCGCCGTCTGCCGGTCGCCGTCGAAGTGGGCGACGACGTCGACGAGGTGCTCGAGCAAGCGGGGGCCGGCGACCGAGCCGTCCTTCGTGACGTGGCCGACGAGCAGCAGCGGCACGTCCGCCTCCTTCGCCGCGCGCGTGAGCGCCGAGGCGACGTCGCGAACCTGGCTCGGACCGCCCGCGAGGCCGTCGTTGTCGGCGCTCGCGACGGTCTGCACGGAGTCGACGATGACGAGCTCGGGCGCGGTGTCGCGGATCTGGCCGAGGATCGTGCCGAGGTCGGTCTCGCTCGCGAGGTAGAGCTCCGGCTCGAGCGCGCCCGTGCGCTCGGCGCGCAGGCGCACCTGCGCGAGCGACTCCTCGCCCGACACGTAGAGCACCCGCCGCCCGGCGCGCGCCGCCGTCGCGGCGACGGCGAGCAGCAGCGTCGACTTGCCGACGCCCGGCTCGCCCGAGCACAGCACCACGGCGCCGGGCACGATGCCGCCGCCGAGGACGCGGTCGAACTCGCCGATGCCGGTCGCCCAGCGCGGCGCGTCGGCGGCGGTGAGCTCGGTGATGGGGCGCGCAGCGCGCGAGGCGGGCACCGACGACGCGGCCACGCGCGCCGCCGCGCCGCCCGCCTCCTCGACCGTGCCCCACTGCTGGCACTCGCCGCAGCGCCCGACCCACTTGAGGGTCGTCCACCCGCACTCGGAGCAGCGGAACGCGGGTGCCTTGGCCATGCGAGCGAGGCTACCGGCGGGCACCCACGCGGCCGTGCGGCGCGCCTCGCGGCGTTCCTGCAGGGAGCGCGGCTAGCGTGCCCGCATGCTCAGCGTCGGCTCGATCGTCATCAGGGTCGCCGATCTCGAGCGCCAGCTGCTGTTCTGGACCGCGGCGCTCGACTACGAGCCGCGGCTGCCGCTCGACGACGGCTTCGCGCTGCTGCGCCCGCGCTCCGGCCAGGGCCCGAACGTCTCGCTCGACGCCGTGCCGAGCGAGCGCGTGCTGCCCCCGCGCATCCACCTCGACCTCTACGCCGACGACCAGGCCGCCGAGGTCGAGCGCCTCGAGGCGCTCGGCGCGCAGCGCGTGCACTGGCCGAAGCGGCCCGACGACGCCGACTACCTCATCATGGAGGACCCCGAGGGCAACCGCTTCTGCGTCATCGACGCCGGGCCCGGGGAGGCCGCATGACGGCCCACGTGCGCGAGGCGGCGATCGGCGACGCGGCCGGCATCGCGCGAGTGCGGGTCGAGACGTGGCGGGCCGCCTACGCGGGGCTCGTGCCGCAGGCGATGCTCGACCGGATGGACATCCAGCGCGAGGCCGAGCGCCGCGCCGAGCTGTGGGAGGAGCACCACGACCACCCGCACAAGCACGAGCTCGTCGCGGTCGCCGACGGCGAGGTCGTCGGATGGGCGGCCTTCGGCCCCGCGCGGGAGGAGATCCCCGGGGTCCCCGCCGAGCTGTACGCGATCTACGCGCTCTCGGAGCGCTGGTCGCGGGGCGTCGGGCACGCGCTGCTGATGGAGTCCGAGCGCCGGCTCGTCGCCGACGGCCATTCCGCCGCATACCTGTGGCGGCTCGAGGGGAACGACCGCGCCGCGCGCTTCTACGAGACGCACGGGTGGGCGCACGACGGCGGCCGGAAGGTCGACGGCGACCTCTGCGAGCTGCGGCACCTGCGCCGCTTCGACGCCTGAGCCGCTCCGGCGCCCGCGACCGACCGGCTGTTCGGCTCCGGCGCCCGTTCGCTCAGGCGGATGCAGGCGCCGGTTTGGGAGGCGGTCCGGGCCTCGTGTAGGCTCTCCTCTTGGTGACGTGTCCGAGCGGCCGAAGGTGCAACTCTCGAAAAGTTGTGTGGAGTAACCCTCCACCGTGGGTTCAAATCCCACCGTCACCGCCACAGGAAGCCCCGCAGCATGCGGGGCTTCCGTCGTCTCGCCATCGGTCGAGGAGGCGGTGCAGGCAGGGCGCTGCCGTCCCGAGGCCCTGAGGCTCGAGGAGGGCCCATGGAGCTCCCCGTCGTGCTCGGCGCCGCCGGCATCGCCATCGCTGCGATCGTCGCCGTCGTCGTGCTGCTCGTCGTCCGCGAGCTGCGCTCGCGCGGGCCGCGCCCCGGCGGCGCCCGCCCGGGTGCCGCGCCGGCCGGGCGGCTCGATCCGCGCGCCGAGATCGCCCTCACGCACCACGCGCGCGAGCGGATGGCGCAGCGGGGGGTCGGGCAGCGCGAGCTCGAGCGGGTCGTGCGGATGCCCGAGCGCACCGCCGTCGACGACCGCCAGGGCAGCATCCGGCTCGAGCGCGACGTGGGGGAGAACGCGCTGCGCGTGTGGGTGCTGCCGCCGTGGCCGTCCGATCGCGTGGTCGTGAAGACGACCGCGTGGAGCTACCGGCGCACGACGACGATCCCGCGCCGCGAGATCGGCCGCGTCGTCGGCCGCGGCGGCGAGCGGATCCGCGCGATCCAGGCGAGCAGCGCGGCGCGGATCTCGGTGCAGCCGGACGGCGTCGTGCGCATCAGCGGCGACTCGCAGGCGGCGGTCGACCGCGCGCTCGCGCTCGTCCGCGCGGAGGTCGCGGGCCGCTGATCCTCCGGCGCGGGGACTGCCTAGCGGCGTCGCCCGCGGCCCGGCTGCCGACCCTTCGCGGGCTTCTGCCCGCGCTGCGGACCGCGCGCCTTCGGCGGCTGGCGGCGCTGCGCGGTGGGAGTCTGCGCGGCGGGCGTCGGCGCGGCATCCTCGTCGCGGTCCTCGCCGCGGGACGAGCGCGCGGTGCGGCCGCGCACGATCCCCACGAGCTCCTGGTGCAGCGGGGAGTCGTCGGCGCGGCGCCACGCGAGCGCGATCCGGGTCGGCGGCACGTCGACGACGACGCGGTGGCGCGTCTCGGGTCCGCCGAGCGCACGCGCGACCGACATCGGCACGATCGCGATGCCCGCGCCCGTCGCGACGACCTCCAGCTGCTGCGCCGCGGTCATCCCGCCGCGCTCGACGCGCGCCTCGCCGGCGAGGTCGGCCTCCGCGACGTCGTCGAACGCGACGACCGGATGCCCCTTCGGCACGACGACGACCGCGAGCTCGGCGTAGAGCGGCACGACGTGCAGCGCCTCGTCCTCGACGGGCAGCCGCACGAGCGCCGCGTCGAGCTCGCCCGCGCGCAGCGCCGCGACCGCCTCGGCCTCCTCGAGCTGCACGAGCTCGATCGGCACGTCGGGCACCCGCTCGCCCCACACCCGCATCCACTTCGCGGGCGTGACCCCGGGCACGCCGCCCAGCCGGAACCGATCCACGGCACCCATCCTGCCGTGTCCGCGCCGACGAGGCGGAGGGTCAGGCGCGCTCGAGGAACGCGACGACGTCGGCGAGCTCCTCCGCCACGATCGCGTGCGCGCGGTGGTAGGTGCGGCGGTCGACGGCGAAGTGGCGGTCGAGCCACGGCGCCGAGCGCCGCACCTTGTCGACGTGGATGACATCGTCGAGGTCGCCGATCGTCGCGAGCAGCGGGATGCGAGGCTCGCGCCCGGCGAGCGCCGCGTCGCCCGGCAGCTCGCCCGCGTGCACGAAGGACGACAGGTGGGCGATCGAGGCGAAGCGCTCCGGCTCGAGGCGCGCGAGCTGCACGGCCATCGCGCCGCCCTGCGAGAAGCCGAGCAGGTGCACGCGGGAGTAGGAGTGCTCGAGGCCCTCGAGCCACGCGAGCACGCCCTCGGCGGCGGAGTCGATGAGGGCGTGGTCGTCGGCGTCGACGGGCGTGAACTCGAACCACGCGAAGCCGCCGCCGTAGGGGATCGGCGCGCGCAGCGAGGCGACGTCGAAGCGCTCCGGCAGGTGCGGGGCGAGCCCGAAGAGGTCGCCCTCGTGGCTGCCGAGGCCGTGCATGACGACGAGCAGCTCGTCGCCCGTTCCCTGCCGCCAGAGCACGGCGTCCGCGTCGATGGGGTGCATGGATGCTCCTTCCTCGAGCCGCGCGCGCCGCCGTCCGGCCGGCCGAGCGCGGCGCCTGCGCGGCGCCCTCGGACGGGCGCCCGCCGCTCCCCACACCGTAGCCTCGGAGCATGACGAGCACCTCGGCGACGACCCGCGTGCTCCCCGCGTCGGGCGGCCGCGGCGGCCGGACGCGCGCGCCGAAGCGGAGCGGCCGGGCACGCATCGGCCGCGTCGTCTCGCTCGACGCCGCGCGGGGCCTGCTCGTGCTCGCGACCGTCGCGTGGCTCGCCGCGCCGCGCCGGCCGGTGCCCGCCTCGCAGGCGTGGGGCGCGGTCGGCCTCGACGCGATCGCGCTGCCCGCGTTCGCCGTCGTCGCCGGCTGCGCGCTGGCCATGGCGCAGCACCGCGGCTGGACCTCCGGGGCGCGCGTCGCGGGGCGCGCGCTGCTGCTGCTCGCGCTCGGCGTCGTCATCGCCGCGGGCGCGGCGCTCGTCGCCGGCGCGGCGACGGGGGCGCGCTGGGCGCCCGAGGAGGGCGCGCTGGGCGGCCTCGAGCGGATCTCGGTGGGCGGACCGCTCGTGCAGCTCGCGGTGGCGACGGCGGCGCTCGGCGTGCTCGCGGCGATCGCCCGCAGCTGGAGCGCGTGGGCGTGGACCGTCGTGATCGCCACGGCGATCGGGGCCGGATCCCTCTGGATCACGACGGCGATCTGCGACGGCCCCAACGACGCGTGCAGCCCCGCGACGCTGCTCGTGGGCGGCGTCGCGGATGCGGCGGGCGTCGGCACGGACCCGGCGGTCGTCGCGACCGTCACGACGGTCGTGGCGGGCCTCGGGCTCGCGATCCCGGCGGCCGCCGGCGCCGCCCTCGTGCACGCCCTGCTGCGCGCCCGCAGCGTGCCCGGGGCGCAGCGCCGCCGCGTCGTCGGCTACGCGCTGCTCGCTGCGACCCTGTTCGGCGTGCTCGGCATCCTCGCCCACTTCACGCCCACGGTGTGGGGGCAGGCCGCCCTGCAGCCGAGCACCGCCATCTGGACGCCGCCCCTCACGCTCGCGGTGGCGTCGCTCGCCGCGGTGCTCGCGGCGGCGATGCACCCCTCGATCGACACCGACCTCCGCGGCGGCACCTCGGCGCTCGGCGCGTTCGCCGAGCCGTTCGCCGCGCTCGGCCGCTGCAGCCTGCTCGCGGTCGGCACGACGCTCGCCGCGCGCACGCTGCTCGAGGCGCTCCCCGCACCGAGCCCCGTCACGTGGTTCGCGCGCCTGGGCGACATCCCGTCGATCGTGCTCGCGCTCCTCGTGGCCGCGGCGTGGCTCGCGCTGGCGCTCGCGGCCGATCGCCGCGGGCGCCGCCTGCGCCCCTGACGCCGCGCCGGGCATCAGCCGTCGGACGCGCTGGCCTGGCACCATGGGGCCATGGCGGTGCGCACTCCCGATCCCAACCCCGGCTGGCTCAGCGACGACGAGCTGCGCGATGCGCGCGAGCGGCTGCCGATCCTCTACGTCGAGGCGATCCCCGTGCGCCTCGACGGCATCGGGCAGGTGACCGAGGTCGGGCTGCTGCTGCGCATGAACGCGCAGAGCGAGATGACCCGCACGATCGTCTCGGGCCGCGTCATGCGGGGCGAGTCGGTGCGGGATGCGCTGTACCGCCACCTCGAGAAGGACCTGGGCCCGATGGCCTTCCCGCAGCTGCCGGCGAGCCCCGTGCCGTTCCAGGTGGCCGAGTACTTCCCGCTGCCCGGCGGCGGCCTCTACAGCGACAGCCGCCAGCACGCGGTGTCGCTGTGCTACATCGTGCCCGTCACCGGATCCTGCGATCCGCGGCAGGACGCGCTCGAGCTCACGTGGCTCAGCCCGGAGGCCGCGGCGTCCGAGCTCGTGCTCTCCGAGATGGAGGGCGGCCGCGGCAGCCTCGTGCGCGCGGCTCTCGCGCACCTCGGCGCGCTGCGCTGAGCGCGGCCGCCCGAGCCGGGCGTCCGCCCAGCGGATGCGGCACGCGCCCCCATAGGCTGGCGGCATGAGCGCCGAGTACCAGGTCACCCTCGAGTGGGGGATGGAGGCCGTGCGCGCCTCGACCGCGCACGTGCTCGTGATCGCGGACGCCGACCGCGGGCCGGAGGCGCTCGAGCTGGAGGCCCGAGCACCGCGCAGCTCGCTCGTGCTCGGCGCGACGCTCGTCAACGCCGCGGAGGTGGCTCGCGCGGCGCTCGACGAGCAGGAGCGCCGCGGCGAGCGCACGACGGTCGAGATCGTCGCGGTGGGCGATCGCTGGCCGGACGGCTCGCTGCGCCCCTCGACCGCCGACCTGCTCGTGGCCGGTCGCGTCGTCGACGAGCTCGCCGAGCTCGGCATCGACTTCCACAGCCCCGCCTGCGCCGCCTCGTGCGCCGCGGCGACGGCGCTGCGGGGCGCCACGGAGGCGCTCGTCGCCGCTGAGGCGCTCGCGAGGAGCACCGCCGAGCCGCGCTGAGCAGCGCACGCAGCGCCGCCCCGTGCGCTACGCTCCGATCGTCACGGTGCGCTCCTGAGCGCCGACGCGCTCCGCGGCACTCTCCGCCGCGTCCCTCGAGCAGCAGCACTCCCATGCGCGCCTCCCTCCGCCACGCCGCCGTCGTGCTCGTCGCCCTCGTCAGCGTCCTCGGCATCGCCGTCCCGGCAGGGGCCACCCCGCCCCCGGCGCCGACCGCGCCGTCGGCTCCGGCGGTCGAGCCGACGCCGTCGGGCGATCCGGCGACGGACGGATCGGTCGCTCCTGCCGCACCGGCCGCCACCGAGCCCGCGGCGGCGCCGACGCCGACCTCGGGCCCTCCCGCGCAGGCTCCGTCGCCGTCCCCGACGAGCGCCGCACCGACCAGCCCCGCCCCGACGACCGATGCGCCCGCGGCCGACGCGCCGGCACAGCCGGAGGTGCGGAGGAGCCCCTCGGTGTGGATGACGACCGACGCGACATCCGTCCGCTATGGCCGGACGATGGCCGCCCACGGTCGGGTCCTCGCCGCGGGCGTGCCCGTCGCGGACGCGCCCGTGCGCATCGTCGCGAGGTCCACCCACACGGGCCGCTGGTCGCTGCTCGGCACGGTCTCGACGCGTTCGGACGGCCGCTTCCGCCTCGACGTGAAGCCGCTCGAAGGAGCCAGGATCAAGGCCGAGATCGTGGTCAGCGCGACCCTCGACGCGGCGAGCAGCGCCTCGCGGACCGTCATGGTCCAGCCGGGCCTCTACGGCGTCCAGCCCGCAGGATCGGCACCCGCCGTCCTCGGAGCCGAGCAGGTGGTCGTCGGGAGCGTGTACGCGCAGCTCGCGGGGAGGCGCGTCAAGCTCGAGGCCCTGGAGAGCGGCTCGTGGCGGACCCTCGTGCAGGCGTACGTGCAGCGCGACGGCCGCTTCGCCCTCCGCTACACCTCCGGATCGGCGGACGTCCGGGCGCTGCGCGTCGTCATGCCGTCCGGAGCGGGCACCGTCACCGCCGTGTCGAGCACGACGAGCATCACGACGTGGGCGAAGGGCGAGCAGCTCGGGTTCTCCGGTGCCCCGTGCTTCGGGGTCCGCGCGCTGCTCGACAGCGGCTGCGACGCGCGCGCGGGCGGGCTCATCGCGCCGACCACGGACCCTGAGCGCCTGCGGCCGCAGACCGGAGGCGCCTACTCCCGCGAGTGCTGGCAGTCCGACAAGGAGGCGCTCGTCCCGGTCTGCACGCTCGGGAGCAGCCGCGCGGACGCGCTGCGCGTCGCGTTCATCGGGGACTCCCACGCCGCCGGGTACGCCAACTCCATGCGCGCCGAGTTCACGCACTGGAACTGGTCGGTGGACGCCTACCTCGGGGTGAGCTGCCGATGGGAGCGCGTCCCGCTCGGCCACGGCTGCTCCGACCGCTACCGTCAGCTCTCCGCAGCCGTGCTGAGCGGGGAGTACGACGCGATCGTCTACACCGGCGTGCGGCACCCGTTCGTCGACCAGCCGGACGAGGCTGCGGCGGTGCGCGACCGGTACCTCGCGGCGTGGCAGCCGGTGCTCGACGCCGGCATCCCGCTGGTCGTGCTCGGCGACTTCCCGTACCTGCCCTCTGGCGGCGTCCGCTGCGTGACCGAGTCCGCGGGGGCGGCGCCCTTCGACTGCGCCGTGCCGCAGAGCGTGGGCCACCGCGGGTGGGATCCGATCCTCGACGCGGCTGCCCTCGCACCCGAGGTGCGGGTCGTCGACGTCACTCGCTACTACTGCGCCGACGGCACGTGCCCGCTGATCGTGGGCAACGCGGTCGTGTACCGCGATCAGCACCACATCACGGGCACGTACCTGGCCACCGTCTCCTCGAAGATCATGTGGGAGCTGCGCCGAGCGCTCCGCTGAGCCCGGGCGTCCGACACGCCCGTTCCCCGTGTCACCGGCCGTGGCTATGGTGCCCCCATGAGCACCGACGCTCCCGGCGGCCAGCCCGCCGAGCCGCGCGGCGGCAGCGACCGGCCCGTGCCGGCCCGCGGTTGGCGCACGTTCCTGCACACCCTCGTCAACACCGCCGCCGCCAACCTCACCACGAGCTTCCTCTGGTTCGCGCTCACCTTCTGGGTCTACCTCGAGACCCGGTCGGTGCTGGCCACCGGCATCATCGGCGGCGCCTACATGCTGTTCGTCGCGTTCGGCAGCATCCTCTTCGGCACGATCGTCGACCACCACCGCAAGCTGCGGGTCATGCTGCTCTCGAGCACGGTCACGCTGACGTCGTTCGCGGTCGCGGGCGGCATGTACCTGGTGCTGTCGGAGGAGGCGCTGCTCGACCTCGGGGCGCCGTGGTTCTGGCTGTTCACCGCGATCGTCCTGTTCGGCGCGGTCATCGAGCACATGCGCAACATCGCGCTCTCGACGACCGTCACGATGCTCGTGCCCGACGCGCAGCACGCCAACGCCAACGGCCTCGTCGGCACCGTGCAGGGGCTCGCCTTCATCGTCACGAGCGTGCTCTCCGGCCTCGCGATCGGCTTCGTCGGCATGGGCTGGACCATCGCGATCGCCATCGGCCTCACGGCGGGCACGCTCGTGCACCTGCTGACGCTCCGGTTCCCGGAGGACCGCGCGGCGGCCGAGCGGGTCGAGGGCGAGAGCGCGATCGACCTGCGCGGCTCGGTGCGCGCGGTGCTCGCCGTCGGCGGGCTCTTCGCGCTCATCGTCTTCTCGACGTTCAACAACCTCATCGGCGGCGTCTACATGGCGCTCATGGACCCGTACGGCCTCGAGCTGTTCTCGGTGCAGGCGTGGGGCATCGTGTTCGGCGTCGCCTCGACGGGCTTCATCGTCGGCGGCCTGGTGATCGCGAAGTTCGGGCTCGGCACGCGCCCGATGCGCACGATGCTGCTCGTCGTCGCGGCCATGGGCCTGCTCGGGGCGCTGTTCACGATCCGCGAGTCGTGGCTGCTCTACGCGGTCGGCATCTGGCTCTACCTGTGCCTCGTCCCCGCCGTCGAGGCGGCGGAGCAGACGGTCATCCAGCGCGTCGTGCCGCTCCAGCGGCAGGGCCGCGTGTTCGGCTTCGCGATGGCCTTCGAGTCGGCCGCGGCGCCCATCACGGCGTTCCTCATCGCCCCGATCGCGGAGTTCGCCATCATCCCGTGGGCCCGCTCGGACGAGGGCGCGGTGGCGCTCGAGCCGCTGCTCGGCACGGGCGTCGTGCGCGGCATCGCGCTCGTCTTCCTCGTCGCTGGGCTCGTGATGGTCGCGGCCTCCCTGCTCGCGTTCCTCACGCCCGCCTACCGGCGCATCAGCGAGTCGTACGCGACGTCCGCGCCGCTGGCGGCGACCGACGCCGACGACGGCGGCGCGGTGCAGACCGAGGCGCCGTCGGTCGCCGCCGAGCACAGCGCCGGCGAGCACAGCGCCGGCGAGCAGGCGGACGGCGGCGTCCCGCCGGTCAGCCCCGTCGACGCCGGCATCCGCGGCCCGTCCCTGCGGGGCGCACCCGAGCGGGCTCAGCCGCCGAGCAGCGAGGCGGGCAGCGCCGAGCCGCCCAGGTAGGCCGAGCGCACCGGCGCGGGCGAGCCGACCGCGGTGGCGTCGCGGACGACCTCGGGACCGGTCTCGGCGACGAACGGCGCGAGCCGCTCCCAGCCGAGCGCGGCCGCCGGCGGCCTCCCGTCGCGCACCTGCGCGCGGATCGCATCGAGGGGCAGCGGCGCTTCGCTCGCCAACAGCACCACGTTGCTGTGTCGGGCGCCCGCGAGCGTCGAGCCGGTCGTGACGATCGCGACCTCGGGGAAGGCCGCGCGGAGGGTCGCGAGCTGCGATCGCAGGAAGGCGAGCGGCGGGCCGTCGGCGGAGTTGGCGACGAGCGTGCCGCCGGGCGCGAGCGCGCGACGGGCGGCGGCGAAGCACTCCACGCTCGTGAACGGCGCGGGCACCCGGCCGGCCGCGAAGACGTCGATCGCGACGACGTCGACCGGCTCGCGCGCGGCCTCGAGCGCCGCGCGCCCGTCGCCCACCTCGACCGCCACGGACGCGGGCGGCGGCGCCGCCTCGGCGATGAGCTCGACGAGCGCGGGCTCGAGCTCGACGACCCGCTGCCGCGCATCCGGCTGGGCGGCAGCGATCGCGCGCGGCAGCGCGAGCGCGCCGCCGCCGAGGTGCAGCACCGCGGGCGCGGTGCGGCCCTCGACCGCGGCGAGCGCGGCGGCGAGCATCCAGCGGTGCGAGGCGTGCCGCGGCGGGGCGCCGGGCTCGCCCAGGTGCGACTGCGCGATGCCGTCGATGACCAGCACGAGGCCGTGCTCGTCGGGCTCGAGCGTCGCCTCGAGGCCGTCGGAGAGCGTGCGCCGCGTCATGCCGCCCGGCGCTCCCAGCGCACCTCGACCGCCTGCGGGGCGCCCTTCGAGCACGGGCGGCAGGCGTAGCGGCCGCGCGGCGCGCGGAACCGCACGTGCTCGTGGCCGCCGGGGCAGCGGCCGACCCAGCCGGCGCGCTCCGCGGCGATCTCGCCCTGGTGCGTGCGGCCGCCGACGTAGCCGAGCTCGCGCGCGGTGCGCAGCCAGCGCCGGCCGTGGCCCTCGCCCGGCCCCACCATCGCGTGCGCCACCTCGTGCAGCAGCGTCTGGTGCACCTCGTCGTCGTCCCAGCGCGCAGCGAGGTGCTTGGAGACCGTGATGCGCCGTGCGGTGAAGTCGGTGAGGCCCGCGCGCTTCACGGCGCGGTCGAAGCCGAACGACCAGGTGTCGTCGAGGTGCAGGCGGATGAGGGCCTCGGCCCAGCGCTCCACGCGATCGAGCTCAGCCATGGCGCACCCCCTCCCGCTCCGCCACGAGCATGCCAGGCGCCGCCCACCGGACGCGGCGCGCGCCGGCGCGGCGGGGGAGGGTCAGCGCCCGCCCCAGATCGGGTGGCTGGCGCGCGGCACGTCCTGCTCGGCCCGCAGCGCCTCGGTCTGTGCCCGGTCGGTCGCGACGAGCAGCGCGACCTCCGCCGCCTCCAGCTGCGAGGCGCCGAGCTCGGCCTCGCGGCACAGCTCGACGGCAACGGTGAAGTCGACGCACGCCTCGTGCCACTGCCCGAGCGCGAAGTGCACGGTGCCGCGCTGCTGGAGCGCGAGCGCCCACAGCTCCACCCAGTCGTTCGAGCGCGACTCGGCGATGATCGCGGTGCAGTCGCGGAGCGCCGTCGCGAGGTCGCCGCGGGTCTGCAGCACGGAGGCGCGCAGCAGCCGCGCCTCGGCGACGCGGTCGCGCGAGCCGCTCGCGCGGGCGAGCGAGACCGCCTCGGTGGCGGCGGCGAGCGCCTCGTCGAGCCGCCCGAGGCTCTCGAGCAGCCAGGCGCGCTCGGAGACGGCGGCGAGCGAGCGCTCCCGGCCGAGCTGGCGGAGGCGCCGCGCGGCCGAGGCGACGTCGACCGCGTTGCGGAGCGCCGTCTGGTCGTAGCCGATCGACTCGCTCATGCACGGCATCGTCCCGCATCCGTGGCCGATCGCCGGGCGCAACGCCGGGCGCGGCTCAGCCGAACAGGCCGCGGCTCGGCGCGGGGCTCGGCGTCGCGTCGGCGTCGCGCGCCGGCAGCGCGCCGCCGAGGAAGCGGGTGAGCTCGGCGCCGGCGACGACCTTGCCGGGCAGCGGGTCGCGCCGCAGCGCGCGGCCGATCGCCTCGAGGTCGGGCAGCTCGGCGCCCGCGACCGCCACGACGTTGCCGAAGCGGCGGCCCTTGAGCATGCCCGGGTCGGCGATCGCCGCGACTGCCCCGTGCACCTCGGCGAGCGCCGCGAGCTGCCGACGCACGAACCGCAGCGTGCGGTCGTCGGCCACGTTCACGACGACGACGCCGCGCGGCGCGAGGAGCGCCCGCACCTGCTCGTGGAACTCGACGGTCGTCACGTGCGCGGGCGTCTGCGAGCCCGAGAAGACGTCGACGACGACGAGGTCGACGCGGCCGGCGAGCCCGCCCGGCAGCCGCGAGAGCTGCTCGCGGGCGTCGCCGTAGCGCACCCGCACGCTCGCGCCGCGGGGGAGCGGCGCCACCTCGCGCACGAGCTCGACGAGCGCGGGCTCGAGCTCGATCACCTGCTGCCGCGAGCCGGGACGGGTGGCCTCGACGTAGCGGGGGATCGTGAGCGCGCCGGCGCCCAGGTGCACCGCCGTCAGCGGGCCCGGCGCGAGCGCGTCGACGACGTGGCCGATCTGCTGCACGTACTCGTAGACGAGCAGCTGCGGCCGCTCGGGGTCGACGTGCGACTGGGGCGTGCCGTCGACGACGAGCTGCCAGCCGCCGTCGGATGCGAAGCGCATCTCGGCGTGCAGGCCGGAGGCCAGGCGGCGGCTCGGCGTGGTCATGCACCCCATCCTGGCCGAGCGCGGCCGGGTGCCCGCGCCGCGCCGCCGCGCGACCGCGCTCCGAGCGCTCGCGGAGGTCCCGGATGCGAGGGGCGCGCGGGCGATAGCACCGGCCCTGGCGTGGATGCGAGCCGACACGCCGGATCGACTGGACAGCGGATGCCTCGCGGCGTAGTGTTGGACTTTGCGCTCACAGACATCCCCTCTGCCTTCATATTGCGGTCGGCGCGCGCCCTCACCGGGCGCTCCAGGGTGTTGACGAGTCTCTCACCGACGACACGATCCCGGGAAGACCCGCAACCCTTCCCGGCCCGGAGGTATCTGCCTTGGCTGAACTGAGCCCCAAGTCCGGTCGGAACGCGAGCCGACTGAGCTTCGCGCGCATCACGGACACCCTGACCGTCCCCGACCTGCTGGCCCTGCAGACCGAGAGCTTCGAGTGGCTCATCGGCGACGAGGCCTGGCGGAGCCGCCTCGACGAGGCGCAGTCGGCCGGTCGCGACGACGTCCCGGCCCAGTCGGGCCTCGAGGAGATCTTCGAGGAGATCTCCCCGATCGAGGACCTGAGCGAGAAGATGCAGCTCTCGTTCTCGGAGCCCGTGCTGGACGTCCCGAAGTACACGATCGACGAGTGCAAGGAGCGCGGCAAGACGTTCGCCGCGCCGCTGTACGTGTCGGCCGAGTTCATGAACCACGAGACGGGCGAGATCAAGTCGCAGACCGTCTTCATGGGCGACTTCCCGCTCATGACCGAGAAGGGCACGTTCATCGTGAACGGCACGGAGCGCGTCGTCGTGTCGCAGCTCGTGCGCAGCCCCGGCGTCTACTTCGAGCGCACCCCCGAGAAGAACTCCGACAAGGACGTCTACTCGGCCCGCGTCATCCCGAGCCGCGGCGCCTGGCTCGAGTTCGAGGTCGACAAGCGCGACGCCGTCGGCGTGCGCATCGACCGCAAGCGCAAGCAGTCCGTCACGGTCTTCCTCAAGGCCCTCGGCCTCACGAGCGAGGACATCGCGCAGGAGTTCGCCGGCTACGAGTCGATCCTCGCGACGCTCGAGAAGGACGCGCCGATGACGAAGGAGGACGCCCTCCGCGACATCTACCGCAAGCTCCGTCCGGGCGAGCAGGTCGCCGCCGAGGCCGCCCGCGCGCTCCTGGACAACTTCTACTTCAACCCGAAGCGCTACGACCTCGCGAAGGTCGGCCGCTACAAGATCAACCGCAAGCTCGGTCTCGACGTCCCCATGAGCGACTCCGTGCTCTCGGTCGACGACATCGTCGCGACGATCAAGTACCTGGTCGCCCTCCACGCCGAGCAGACGACGCTCCCGGGCGTCCGCAAGGGCGAGGCCGTCGACATCCGCCTGGACGTCGACGACATCGATCACTTCGGCAACCGTCGCATCCGCGCCGTCGGCGAGCTCATCCAGAACCAGGTCCGCACGGGCCTGGCGCGCATGGAGCGCGTCGTCCGCGAGCGCATGTCCACGCAGGACATCGAGGCGATCACCCCGCAGACCCTGATCAACGTGCGCCCCGTGAGCGCCGCGATCAAGGAGTTCTTCGGCACCTCGCAGCTCTCGCAGTTCATGGACCAGAACAACCCGCTCGCGGGCCTGACCCACAAGCGCCGCCTCTCGGCGCTGGGCCCGGGCGGTCTGAGCCGTGAGCGCGCGGGCGTCGAGGTCCGCGACGTGCACCCCTCGCACTACGGCCGCATGTGCCCGATCGAGACCCCCGAGGGTCCGAACATCGGCCTCATCGGCTCGCTCGCGACGTTCGCGCGCATCAACTCCTTCGGCTTCATCGAGACGCCGTACCGCCGGGTCGAGAACGGCGTCGTCAGCGACGTCGTCGACTACCTGACGGCCTCGGAGGAGGACGACTTCGTCGTCGCGCACGCCAACAACCGCCTCGACGGCAAGGGCCGCTTCGTGGAGGACCGCGTCGTCGCCCGCTCGAAGGGCGAGGAGGTCGAGCTCGTCGCGCCGTCGGCCGTCAACTACATGGACGTGTCGCCGCGCCAGATGGTCTCGGTCGCCACGAGCCTCATCCCGTTCCTCGAGCACGACGACGCCAACCGCGCGCTCATGGGTGCGAACATGCAGCGCCAGGCGGTGCCGCTCGTCCGCAGCCAGGCGCCGTTCGTCGGCACCGGCATGGAGGGCTTCGCCGCGATCGACTCCGGCGACGTCATCACCGCCGAGAAGGCGGGCGTCGTGGCCGAGGTCTCGGCCGACGTCGTCTCGATCCAGCTCGACGAGGGCGGCACGCAGCAGTACTACCTGCGCAAGTTCGACCGCTCGAACCAGGGCACGTCGTACAACCACCGCGTCATCGTCTCGGCGGGCGACCGCATCGAGGCCGGCGAGGTCATCGCCGACGGCCCCGCGACCGACCAGGGCGAGCTCGCGCTCGGCAAGAACCTGCTCGTCGCGTTCATGCCGTGGGAGGGCCACAACTACGAGGACGCGATGATCCTCAGCCAGAACCTCGTGAAGGACGACGTGCTCTCGTCGATCCACATCGAGGAGTACGAGGTCGACGCGCGCGACACCAAGCTCGGCAAGGAGGAGATCACCCGCGACCTCCCCAACGTCGGCCAGGACCTGCTCGCCGACCTCGACGAGCGCGGCATCATCCGCATCGGCGCCGAGGTCGTCCCCGGCGACATCCTCGTCGGCAAGGTCACGCCGAAGGGCGAGACCGAGCTGTCGGCCGAGGAGCGCCTGCTCCGCGCGATCTTCAACGAGAAGAGCCGCGAGGTCCGCGACACGTCGCTCAAGGTCCCCCACGGCGAGCAGGGCACCGTCATCGCGGTGAAGCAGTTCCGCGCGGAGGACGGCGACGACGAGCTCGGCTCAGGCGTCCACGAGAAGGTCGTGGTCTACATCGCCCAGAAGCGCAAGATCACCGAGGGCGACAAGCTCGCGGGACGCCACGGCAACAAGGGCGTCATCGCGAAGATCCTGCCCGAGGAGGACATGCCCTTCCTCGCCGACGGCACCCCCGTCGACATCGTCCTGAACCCGCTCGGCATCCCGAAGCGCATGAACTTCGGCCAGGTGCTCGAGACACACCTCGGGTGGATCGCGAAGACGGGCTGGAAGGTCGAGGGCACGCCGGAGTGGGCCGAGGGCCTCGACCCGCGCACGCTCGAGGCGCCGAAGGACACGAAGGTCGCCACCCCCGTCTTCGACGGCGCGACCGAGGAGGCCATCATCGGCCTGCTCGACTCGACACTGCCGACGCGCGACGGCGACCGGCTGATCGACGGCTCGGGCAAGGCCCGGCTGTTCGACGGCCGCTCGGGCGAGCCGTTCCCGTACCCGATCTCGGTCGGCTACATGTACATCCTGAAGCTCCACCACCTCGTCGACGACAAGATCCACGCTCGCTCGACCGGCCCGTACTCGATGATCACCCAGCAGCCGCTCGGTGGTAAGGCGCAGTTCGGCGGCCAGCGCTTCGGCGAGATGGAGGTGTGGGCGCTCGAGGCCTACGGCGCGGCGTACACGCTGCAGGAGCTCCTCACCATCAAGTCGGACGACATCGTCGGCCGCGTGAAGGTGTACGAGGCGATCGTCAAGGGCGAGAACATCCAGGAGCCCGGCATCCCCGAGTCCTTCAAGGTGCTCATGAAGGAGATGCAGTCGCTGTGCCTGAACGTCGAGGTGCTCAACGCCGCCGGCGAGGTCGTCACGCTCCGTGACGACGAGGACGAGGCGCTGCGCACGGCCGAGGAGCTCGGCATCAACCTCTCCCGGCCCGAGATGTCGTCGATCGACGAGATCTGATCCGGCCGCAGCATACGAATCTTCAGACAAGAGGGAACACATTGATCGACGCAACCACGTTCGATGAGCTGCGGATCGGCCTCGCGACGGCCGAGGACATCCGCGCCTGGTCCTACGGCGAGGTGAAGAAGCCGGAGACCATCAACTACCGCACGCTGAAGCCGGAGAAGGACGGCCTGTTCGGCGAGCAGATCTTCGGCCCGTCGCGCGACTGGGAGTGCGCGTGCGGCAAGTACAAGCGCGTGCGCTTCAAGGGCATCGTCTGCGAGCGCTGCGGCGTCGAGGTCACGAAGTCCTCGGTGCGCCGCGAGCGCATGGGCCACATCGAGCTCGCCGCCCCGGTCACGCACATCTGGTACTTCAAGGGCGTGCCGAGCCGCCTCGGCTACCTCCTGGACATGGCGCCGAAGGACCTCGAGAAGGTCATCTACTTCGCCGCGTACATGGTCATCCGGGTCGACGCCGACGCTCGACACGAGCGCCTGCCGCAGCTCGAGCAGGAGCTGCGCCTGAAGACCAGCGAGATCGAGAAGCGCCGCGACGCCGACATCGCGGAGCGCCTCTCGCAGCTGGAGGCCGACGTCGCCCAGCTCGAGGAGGAGGGCGCCAAGGCCGACCAGAAGCGCAAGGTGAAGGATGCGGGCGAGCGCGAGATGGCGCACATCCGCAAGGTCGCCGACGACGAGATCGCCCACAGCGAGCGCGTCTTCGACGACTTCCGCACCCTGAAGGTCGGCGACCTCAAGGCGGAGGACGCGGTCTACCACGACCTCGTCGACCTCTACGGCGAGTTCTTCGACGGCCACATGGGCGCCGAGGCGATCAAGCTGCGCCTCGAGGCGTTCGACCTGGCCGCCGAGGCCGAGCTGCTCCACCAGCAGATCGCCGAGGGCAAGGGCCAGCGCAAGATCCGCGCGATCAAGCGCCTCAAGGTCGTCAACTCGTTCCTGCAGACGGGCAACAGCCCGGCCGCGATGGTCCTCGACGTCGTCCCGGTGATCCCGCCGGAGCTGCGCCCGATGGTCCAGCTCGACGGCGGCCGCTTCGCGACCTCCGACCTGAACGACCTGTACCGCCGCGTCATCAACCGCAACAACCGCCTGCGTCGCCTGCTCGACCTCGGTGCTCCCGAGATCATCGTGAACAACGAGAAGCGCATGCTGCAGGAGGCGGTCGACGCCCTGTTCGACAACGGCCGTCGCGGCCGTCCCGTCACGGGCACCGGCAACCGCGCGCTGAAGTCGCTCTCGGACATGCTGAAGGGCAAGCAGGGCCGGTTCCGCCAGAACCTGCTCGGCAAGCGCGTCGACTACTCGGGCCGCTCGGTCATCGTCGTCGGCCCGCAGCTGCAGCTGCACCAGTGCGGCCTGCCGAAGCAGATGGCGCTCGAGCTGTTCAAGCCGTTCGTCATCAAGCGCCTCATCGACCTGGGCCACTCGCAGAACATCAAGCACGCGAAGCGCATGGTCGAGCGGTCGAAGCCGCAGGTCTGGGACGTGCTCGAGGAGATCATCCGCGAGCGCCCCGTGCTGCTGAACCGCGCGCCCACGCTGCACCGCCTCGGCATCCAGGCCTTCGAGCCGCTGCTCGTCGAGGGCAAGGCCATCCAGCTGCACCCGCTCGTCTGCTCGGCGTTCAACGCCGACTTCGACGGCGACCAGATGGCTGTCCACCTGCCGCTGTCGGTCGAGGCGCAGGCCGAGGCCCGCGTGCTCATGCTCGCGTCGAACAACATCCTGAAGCCGTCCGACGGCCGACCGGTGACGCTGCCCACGCACGAGATCGTGTCGGGCCTGCACCACCTGACGTCGGTCAAGAAGGACGTCGCAGGCGAGGGCCGTGCGTTCTCGTCGGTCGCCGAGGCGATCATGGCGATGGACCAGGGCTCGCTCGACCTGTGCGCCACGGTGCGCATCCGCCTCGAGGGCCTCGTGCTCCGCGAGGACGAGCGCCCCGAGGGCTTCGTCGAGGGTGAGCCGTTCCTGCTCGAGACCACGCTGGGCCGCGCGCTCTTCAACGAGCTCCTGCCCGCGGACTTCCCGTTCGTGCAGCAGGTCGCGACCAAGCCGGTCATCTCGCAGATCGTGAACGCGCTCGCCGAGGGCTACCCGAAGACGGTGGTCGCGTCGACGCTCGACAAGATCAAGGACGCGGGCTTCCACTGGGCGACCCGCTCGGGCATCTCGGTCGCGCTCTCCGACGTCATCACGCCGGAGCGCAAGGGCGAGATCGTGGGCGAGGCCGAGACGGCCGCGCGCAAGATCGACGAGAAGTTCTCGAAGGGCCTCATCACGGCCGCGGAGCGCCGCTCGGACCTCACCGAGCTGTGGACCAAGGCGACGAACGAGGTGCAGAAGGCGACGCAGGACGCGTTCGACGAGGGCAACTCGATCTACCGCATGGTCACCGCCGGCGCGAACGGCAACTGGATCCAGGTCCGCAACATCACCGGCATGCGCGGCCTCGTGACGAACCCGAAGGGCGAGGTCATCCCCCGTCCGATCATCTCGTCGTACCGCGAGGGCCTCACGGTGGCGGAGTACTTCATCGCCACCCACGGCGCGCGCAAGGGCTCGGCCGACACCGCGCTCCGCACGGCGGACTCGGGCTACCTGACGCGTCGACTCGTCGACGTCTCGCAGGACGTCATCATCCGCGAGGACGACTGCGGCACCGAGCGCGGCCTCGACACCCCCATCGCGGAGGTCATCGACGGCCAGCTCACGCTGCACGAGAACGTCGAGTCGGCGGTCTACGCCCGCAACCTCGCGACGGACGTCGTGGCGGCGGACGGGACGGTCCTCGCGACCGGCGGCTCCGACATCGGCGACCGCGAGATCCGCGCGTTCATCGAGGCGGGCGTCGAGTCCGTCAAGGTGCGCTCGGTGCTCACGTGCGAGTCGGCGGTCGGCGTCTGCGCCCACTGCTACGGCCGCTCGCTGGCCACCGGCAAGCTCGTGGACATCGGCGAGGCGGTCGGCATCATCGCCGCCCAGTCGATCGGCGAGCCCGGCACCCAGCTCACGATGCGCACGTTCCACACGGGTGGTTCGGTCGGCGCGAGCGACATCACGCAGGGTCTGCCCCGCGTGACGGAGCTCTTCGAGGCCCGCACCCCGAAGAACGCCTCCCCGATCGCCGAGGCCGCCGGCCGCGTGCGCATCGAGGAGGACGAGAAGTCGAAGCGCATCGTCCTCACGCCCGACAACGGCGACGAGGAGCTGGCCTACCCGGTGCTGCGCCGCGCCACGCTCGAGGTCGCCGACGGCGACCACGTCGAGCAGGGCCAGCAGCTCCAGGTCGGCTCGGTCGACCCCAAGGAGGTGCTGCGCGTGCGCGGCGTCCGCGAGGTCCAGAAGCACCTCGTCTCGGGCGTCCAGGACGTGTACCGCTCGCAGGGCGTGCCGATCCACGACAAGCACATCGAGGTCATCGTGCGGCAGATGCTGCGCAAGGTCACGGTCGTCGACCACGGCGAGACGGACCTGCTGCCCGGTGAGCTCGTGGACCGCTCGCGCTACAACGAGCTGAACCGCGCCGCGCTGACCGACGGCAAGAAGACCGCCTCGGCCCGCCAGGAGGTCATGGGCATCACGAAGGCGTCGCTCGCGACGGAGTCGTGGCTCTCGGCCGCCTCCTTCCAGGAGACGACCAAGGTGCTCACCGAGGCGGCCCTGGCCGGCAAGCGCGACCCGCTGCTCGGCCTCAAGGAGAACGTCATCATCGGCAAGCTCATCCCCGCGGGCACCGGCCTGTCGCGCTACCGCGACGTCACGGTCGAGGCCACCGAGGAGGCGAAGGCGGAGCGCTACCCGAACCGCCTGTTCGCCGACGCGGGCGGGGTCGACGAGTCGGACCTCTCGTACCTGGACTTCGACGCCTTCACGGGCGGCGAGTACGGCTCCGAGGAGCCGGGCCAGTACGTCTGATCCATCCCACGCCGCAGGGGCCGCATCCGAAAGGGTGCGGCCCCTGCCGCGTCCGGCCCCGAACGGGGTGGCGCACGGCTCGCGCGGCCCGCGCGTGCGTAGGATCGGGCGACGGCGCGGCACCGAGCCCGCCGCTGGAGGGATGACCATGAGCGACGAGCAGCCCACGTCGTGGCGCGAGCGCTTCTTCGGCACGCGCCCCGAGGACACGGCCGACGAGGCGACGGCGCCCCCTGCGGACGCCACTGCCGACGGCCCTGCGCGGAGCGAGGCCGACGCGGAGGTCGCCTCGACCTCGGTCGCCGAGCACGACGACCACCAGCCGCTCGTGGAGCACGAGCCCGCTGCCGACACCGCGGTGCTCGACGAGCAGCCGCACGCGGACGGCGGCCACGACGCGGGCCACCACGCGCACGACGACGGCTCGATCGAGCCCACCGTCATCGCGCCGTCGAGCCTGCGCGGCCCCTCGCACTCCGCGGCGCACCCCGACGACTCGCGCGCCGACCGCGCCTCGTCGCTCGAGCAGCCCGCCGACGAGCCGGCCGACGGCCCGCCCGCGCTCGTCGAGCCGCGCCGGCCCTCGTTCGGCCTGCGTCGGCAGACCGACCCCGACGACGCCTCCTCCGCCGACGCGGGCGCCGTCCCGGCGCACGACGCGGACCAGCGCGCCGATGCGGCGCGCGCCAACGGCGACCACGACCTCGCCGACCACGACCGCGACGGCGGCGCCCCCACCGCGCCGCTCGCGGCCGCGGGCGCCGGTGCCGCGGGCGGCATCGCCGCCGCCGCGGCGAGCCGTCGCCAGGAGCGCACCGAGCGCGAGTTCGTCGAGCCCGAGCCCACGCAGGCCATCGACCAGCAGCGCGCCGACGAGCCGACGCAGGCGATCGACGCTCAGCGCACCGACGCCGGCGACGACCGCACCCGCGTGCTCGACGCGCAGCCCGAGCAGCGCACCGAGCGCTTCGGCATCGTGCGCGACGGCGCCACGATCCCGGTCGACGACGAGACCGGCCGCGCCGCGGCCGCCGGCGGCACCCCCATCGTGCTCGTCGAGGAACCGCAGCCGCCGCGCCGCAAGGGCGCCCGCGGCGTCGGCTTCGCCGTCGCCCTCCTCGCGGCGATCATCTTCGCCGCGCTCTTCGCCGCCGCGTTCTTCGCGGTCGGCTACCTCTTCGACCGCGACTTCGACGCGCTGCAGACGGCGCAGGAGGTGTGGCTGCGACCGTCGTGGCTGCTGCCCGTCATCGTGTTCTTCGTCGCCTACTGGCTCGTCACGCTCATCGTCAACCGCGCCGGCTGGTGGGCGCACGTGCTCGGTGCGTTCATCGTCGCGATCCTCGTCTACGCCGCGCACATCGGTGGCGCGTACATGGAGGAGCTCGGCGGCTGGGGCGAGTACGCGTCGGTGCCCGGCATCGCGCCGCAGGAGCTCGGCCAGCTGCTGCTCGCGCCGCTCTCGGTGCTCGCGTTCGTCATCGCCCGCGAGGTGCCGGTCTGGGTCGGCGGCATCGTCGCCCGCCGCGGTCGCCGCGCCCGCGAGTGGAACCGCCAGGCCAACGACGACTTCCAGCGCGAGAACGCGGAGCGGCTGGAGGCGTACGAGCGCTCCCGCGGCTGATCGCAGCAGCAGACCCACTCCAGAGGGGCAGGCCTGAGCAGGGCCTGCCCCTCTGGGCATCATCAGGAGTGATGGTGCGGATATCGGACACACGTTCAGGATCGGGTCGTTCGCCCGTGGCAGAATCATCGACGGTCACGTTCGCGCATGCGCGCGCGGCCGCGTGCGTGGATCGGACCGGGGGAGAGGGGCTGCCGCGTTGCTGCGCTGGATCAAGCGCCACCGCAGGTCGTCTGCGGCCGGTGCTCTCGTCACGGCTGTGTCGGTCGCCCTGGGCGTGCTCGCGTTCACCTACGAGGGCTTCACCACGACCGACGTCGACCTCAACGACGGCGGCGTCTGGGTCACGAAGACCGAGACGCTGCAGCTCGGCCGCATCAACGTGCAGGCCGAGGAGCTCGACGCGGGCCTGATCTCGCCCACCGCCAACCTCGACGTGCTCCAGGACGGCGAGCGTGTCCTCCTCCACAACCGGGAGGCCTCGACCGCGATCGTCGTCGACCCCGTGCAGGTCGCCACCGGCAACGGCATCCAGCTGCCCCCGCAGGGCGAGATCTCGATGGACGCCGGCGTCGTCTCCGTGCTCGACCCCGCCGACGGCAACCTCTGGGCGATGCCGTACGACGAGCTCGCCGCCTTCTCGCCCGAGGGCACCGATCCGCTGCTCGAGCTCGGCGAGGGCGCCGCCGCGGTCGTCGGCCGCGACGGCACCGTGCACGCCGTCTCGCCGCGCGAGGGCCAGCAGGTCGAGATCCGCCTGGGCGAGGACGGCGCCCTGGAGGAGCCGGAGCTCCGCGACCGCGGCGAGCTGACGGGCATGCAGGATCCCGTCGTCACCGCCGTCGGCGCCGACGCGGTCACGATCGACGTCGCCACCACGACCCTCCTCGTCCCCGGCGGCGCCGTCGAGGTGCCCGAGGACGCCGCGGTGCAGCTGCCGGGCGACGCCGCCGACCGCGTGATCGTCGCGACGCCCGAGAGCCTCGTCCGCCAGCCGCTCTCCGGCGGCGACGCCGAGGTCGAGCAGCGCGTCGGCGGCGGCGACGCCGTGCGGCCCGTGCAGCTCGGCGGCTGCGTGCACGCGGTCTGGCCCGCGAGCGCCACCTACTACCGCGACTGCCAGGACGACGCCGCCGACCTCGACGTGCAGGTCGACGGCATGGACGGCTCGCCCGTCGTGTTCCGCGTGAACCGCGACGCCGTGGTACTGAACCAGTACCAGGAGGGCTCCTCCTGGCTGCTCGCCGACCAGCTCATCCTCGTCGACAACTGGGAGGACCTCATCCCCCCGCAGTCGCAGGAGGAGAGCGAGGAGCAGGACGAGGAGTCGACCGAGGACCTCCTCACCAACCAGCCGCCGCCCATCAACGAGGAGAACAGCGACCCCGTCGCGAACGACGACGGCTTCGGCGCGCGGCCGGGGCGCTCGACGCTCCTGCCGGTGCTCTGGAACGACTCCGACCCCGACGGCGACGTGCTCACCGCCTCCGTCATCAGCGGCCTGCCGCAGGGCGTGACGGTCGCCCCGGTCGCCAACGACTCCCAGCTGCAGGTGCAGCTGCCCGCCGACTACCCGACCGGATCGTTCTCGTTCCGGTACCAGGTGCAGGACGGCCGAGGCGGCGACGACGACGCGCAGGTGACCGTCACGGTGCGCGGCGAGGCCGAGAACACGGTGCCGGAGCCGCTGCGCGAGCAGGCGTTCGCGGTCGAGCAGGGCGGCGAGTACGAGTACCAGGTGCTCGACAACTGGTTCGACCCCGACGGCGACGACATGTACCTGGTGGGCGCCGTGTCGGACTCGGGCGACACCATCCGCACCGACCCCTCGGGCCGCCTCATCTACGTCGCCACGGGCGAGGTCGGGATCCAGACCGTCACCGTGACGATCTCGGACGGCCGCGCGGAGACCACGGGCGAGGTCACCGTCGACATCCGCGAGCGCGGCGACGCGCCGCCGCTCGCGAACGCCGACTTCGTGCAGATGGTCGAGGGGCGCGAGGCGACGATCCGGCCGCTCCTCAACGACTTCTCGCCGTCCGGCCGCCCCCTGCGCCTCGCGTCGGTCGAGCCGGCGGCCGGGCTCGACATGACGTGGGACGCGAACGCGGGCACGATCCGCATCACCGACGGCCCGATCGGCACGCACTACATGACGTACCTCGTCGCCGACGGCCCGCTGCCGAGCACCGGGCGCATCCGCGTCGACATCCGCACGCCCGACGAGGAGGCGCGCCCCATCGCGGTGCGCGACGTCGCGCTCGTGCCGCAGGGCGGCTCGACGCTCGTCGACCTGCTGCAGAACGACGTCGACCCCGCGGGCGGCGTGCTCGTCGTGACGCAGATCTCGCTCGAGAACGGCGCCCCGGTCACGGTCGAGCTCCGCGACCGCCGCATCGTCTCGATCGTCGACAACCGCGGCCTCGACTCGCCCTTCCGCTTCACCTACACCGTCTCGAACGGCCGCTTCTCCGAGACGGGCACCGTCGAGGTCATCCCGGTCACCCCGCCCGAGCAGCCGCGGGCGCCCGTCGCGGTCGACGACCGCGCGACGATCCGCGCGGGCGACTACGCGACGGTCGACGTGCTCGGCAACGACTTTTCGCCCGACGGCACGCCCTTCGAGCTCGTCGAGCAGATCGTCGAGACCAGCTTCGAGAGCGACGCGGTCGGCGTCGCGTTCATCGCCGAGGGCAAGCTGCGCGTGCACGTGCTCGCCGAGGAGCCGCCGACCCGCGCGACGGTGACCTACGAGGTCAAGGACGACTTCGGCAACCGCGACTCCGCGACGGTCGCGCTCACGATCGTGCCGCGCGAGGCGGAGCAGAACGCGCCGCCGGCGCCCGTGACCGTGACGAGCCGCGTGCTCGCCGGCTCGACCGTGCGCATCCCGATCCCGCTCGAGGGCATCGACCCCGACGGCGACGGCGTCGAGCTCGTCGGCTACGACACGGCGCCCGAGGGCGGCCGCATCCTCCCGGAGATCGGGCCCGACTTCTTCGACTTCGAGGCGTTCCCCGACAGCTCCGGCGCCGTCGACTTCACCTACCGCGTGCGCGACCGCTACGGCGCGGAGTCGACCGCGACGGTCGTGATCGGCATCGCGCAGGCATCCGACGTCAACCAGCCGCCGTTCGCGCAGACCGACGAGGTGACGGTGCGGCCCGGCCGCGCGATCGCGATCGACGTGCTCGCCAACGACACCGACCCGGACCAGGATCCGCTCTCGATCGTGGTGGACGGGCTCCAGGACCTGCCCGAGCAGCTCTCCGGCGCCACCGTGAACCCCGAGCGGCAGACGGTCGACATCGTCTCGCCGACCGAGGTGGGCACCTACCAGTTCACGTACGGCATCGTCGACTCCAAGGGGGCTCCCGCGCGGGGCACCGTCGTCGTCGACGTCGCCGAGGACGCGCCGCTGCTGGCCCCGATCGCGCGCGACGACCCGCTGCCGCGCGACGGCGTGGTGCTCGGCGAGCCGCTCGACGTGCCCGTGCTCGACAACGACCTCGACCCCGACGGCGACCCGAGCGAGCTCGACGTCTCGGTCGTCACGGGGCCGGGCACCGTCACGGCGGCCGGCGCGGTGCAGGTCGTGCCGAGCGAGGCGTTCCAGGTCGTGACGTATCGCGTCACCGACATCGACGGGCTCACCGCCGAGGCGTTCGTCTCGGTGCCGCCGGTGCGCGACCAGGCCCCGTTCGTCTCCCGCACCGAGCCGATCCAGATCCCCTCGGGCGAGCTGCGCGAGATCCCGCTGCGCGACTACGTCTCCGTCCCGAGCGGCAAGCCGCCGCGCATCACGACGGGCGACTCCGTCACGGGCGTCAACCACGACGACACGGGGCTCATCAAGGACACCCAGACGCTGCAGTTCCGGTCGCCCGCCGGCTACGTTGGTCCTGCGTCCATCACGTTCGAGGTCACCGACGGCTCCGGCCCCGACGACCCCGAGGGCATCACGGCGATGCTCACGATCCCGATCGAGGTCCTCCCCTCGAGCGCGGTGCCGCCGACCTTCGCGGGCACGGTGCTGCGCCCCGAGGCGGGCGAGGGGTCGACGACGTTCGACCTCCGTGACGCGACCACCGATCCCGACCCCGGTGACCTCGAGGACATGCGCTTCGAGCTCGCCGGCGGCAGCATGGCCGGGGTCACGGTCGGGCTCGACGGCCCGATCATCTCGGCGGACGCGGTCGTCGACGCGGTCCCCGGAACGACCGGATCGTTCCAGATCGTCGCGATCGACCCGGCGGGCAACCGCGCGCCCGGCACCGTCGTCGTCGAGGTCGTGGCGACGAACCGGCCCCTCGCCGAGGCACGTCCCGACTCGGGCGAGGCCACCGCGAGCGAGCCCATCATGATCGACGCCCTCGCGAACGACTTCAACCCGTTCGCGACCGATGGCCGGCCCCTGCGCATCATCAGCGCCGAGACCATCGCGGGCCAGGGCGCCGTCGCCAACAGCGAGCGCGACGTCACCATCACGCCTGGCGCCGACTTCTCGGGAGTCCTGACCGTGCGCTACACGGTGCAGGACGCGACCGAGCGCACCGAGCGGCAGGTGACGGGCACGATCACCCTCAACGTGAAGGCCCGCCCCGACGCGCCGCCGCGCCCGAACGTCGACGCGGTCGGCGACTCGCAGGTCACGCTCACCTGGGCGCCGCCGCCGTCGAACGGCGCGCCGATCCAGACCTACACCGTGCGCTCCGTCGACGGCGCGATCAGCCAGGACTGCGCCGCGACGACGTGCACGATCACGGGCCTGTCGAACAACGTCACGTACCGCTTCCAGGTGACCGCGACGAACGAGGTCGGCGAGTCCGACCCGTCGACGCCCTCGAACGAGGCGCGTCCGGACGTCCGTCCGGAGCAGCCTGCGCCGCCGACGGTCGAGCGCGGCGACGGCCAGGTCGCGCTGACGTGGGAGGCGCCGGTCAACAACGGCTCGCCCATCCAGTACTACACGGTCGAGATCTCCCCGCCCGCGCCCGGCGGCGTCGTGCAGCAGCAGGTGCAGGGCACGAGCTACACCTGGGGCAGCCTCACGAACGGCGTCTCGTACACCTTCCGCATCCAGGCGACCAACCTCGCGCCCGAGCCGAGCGACTTCTCCGCCTACTCGCAGGCCGTGACGCCGGCGGGTGCGCCGTTCCAGGTGGCCTCCGTCCGCGCGACGCCCGACCGCTCGATCCCGGGCGAGGTGCAGGTGCGCGTCGAGTGGGACTACCCGCCGGGCCAGAACGGCATCGACGGCAACAACGGCGCGGCCATCACCGGCTACACGGTCACGCCCTCCAACGGGGCGGCGGCGCAGACGGTGAGCGGCACGAGCGCGAACTTCGGCTTCGACGCGACGGGCCAGAACGTGACGTTCACGGTCGTGGCGAACAACGACGTCGGCTCCGGCCAGCCCTCGCCGCCGTCGGCGCCCATCCGCGTGTTCACCGCGCCGGGCGCGCCCTCGGACGTGTCGGCGACCGACGGCAACACCGACTCGGTCGTCACCTGGACGCCGGGCGCGAGCAACGGCCTCCGCGCCGACGAGATCCGCTACGAGATCACGGGCGGCGGCGCGGGCGCGCAGTCGTTCGGGCCGGGCGGGACGTACACCCGCATGGACAACAACGGCGGGCCGTACACGTTCCAGGTGCGGGCCTACGCCGTCGTCGACGGCGTGGAGTACTCGAGCGGCACGACGTCGGCGAGCAACCAGTCCCGGCCGTTCGGGGCGGTCGGTGCTCCCTCCGCATCGGTCGCAGACCGGCAACAGCGCCAGATCACGTTCGCATGGAGTTCTCCGCAACCGAACGGCCGATCACTCACCACCGAGATTCGTGTAGACGGGGGAGCTTGGCGATCGGTCGCCGCGAGCGGCAGAGAAACCGTCGGAGGGGCGCCAGGGTCAGACCATTGGCTCGAGGTGCGCGTGACGTCAAGTGCGTTCGACGCCAACAACGATCCGTTGTCAGGTCATGGATCCCAACGATCCTCCAATCGAGCTGACGGAAGAATCCCAGACCTCCCCGAACCGAGCCTCAGTCTCAGCAAGGGCGGGCAGGTCACGGCTCCGAACGGCCAGATCGGCACGAACTACGTCCTGACCTGGACCGATCTTGTGCCAGGTCAGCAGTACCGGTACGAGTGCTACTCCACCCGTAGCGGCAACTTCCAGGGCGGCACATGGACGGCGCCCAGAGCGAATGGGACGTCGCCTCGTGACACCTACACGTTCTGCATGTCCGGGTATAGCGGCCAGGGATGGATGACTCTCTCCGCGAACGGCAAGACCTGGACAACCCAGCGAGTGGACTGGCCATGACGTCACATGAACAGGAAAGCGAAGGCGCCCGATGACCCCCATGACCCGCGAGCAGGCGACGTGGTTCGCCGAGACGTTCCAGCGCCTCGTCGACAACGTCGGCACGGTCGTGCTCGGCAAGGAGGACGTGATCCGCCTCGCCTTCACGACGATGCTCTCCGAGGGCCACCTGCTCCTCGAGGACGCCCCCGGCACCGGCAAGACGCAGCTGGCGAAGTCGATGTCGGCGACCGTGCAGGGCACGAACCACCGCATCCAGTTCACGCCCGACCTGCTGCCCTCCGACGTCACGGGCGTCACCGTCTACGACCAGAAGACGCAGGCGTTCGAGTTCCACAAGGGACCGATCTTCGCCTCCATCGTGCTCGCCGACGAGATCAACCGCGCGAGCCCGAAGACGCAGTCGGCGCTCCTCGAGGTCATGGAGGAGGGCCGCGTCACCGTCGACGGCACGCCCTACGACGTCGGCCGCCCCTTCATGGTCATCGCGACGCAGAACCCCATCGAGCAGGCCGGCACGTACCGCCTGCCCGAGGCGCAGCTCGACCGCTTCCTCATGAAGACGTCGATCGGCTACCCGGGCCGCGAGCAGACCGTGCGGATCCTCGCCGGCGCCTCGAACCGCAACGCCTCCTCCGGCGTCACCCCGGTCATCACGACGGGCGCCATCGCCGAGATGGTCGACCTCGCCGCGACCGTCCACGTCGACGAGGCCGTGCTCGACTACGTCGCGCAGCTCGCCGAGCACACGCGCGACTCGAAGGACACGCGCCTGGGCGTCTCGGTGCGCGGCGCGATGGCGCTCATGCGCGCCGTCAAGGTGTGGGCCGCGAGCCGCGGCCGCGCCTACGCGCTGCCCGACGACGTCAAGGAGCTCGCGCAGCCAGTGTGGGCGCACCGCGTCGTGCTCGACCCCGAGGCGGAGTTCTCGGGCGTCACCGGCGACCGCATCATCGACCGCGCGATCGCCGACATCGCCGCCCCGCAGGACCGGCAGCAGGCCGCGTGACGACGGCGCCCGAGCGGGCGACGTCAGCCCCCGCCCCCGACACCGACACCGCGACCGGCACGACCGGCAGCACCGCATCCGGCACCACCCGGCTGCGGCGCATCGCCGAGCGCGAGCGCACGCCGCTGCAGCGGCTCGTCGACGGCGCCGTCGGCGCCGGCTCGCCGCTCGACGGCGCGCGCCGCGCCGCCGGACGGATGCTGCGCGACCGCGTCGTGCCGGTGCTCGAGCCCATCACGGGCTTCGGATGGGCGGTGCTCGTCGTCACGGTCGCGGCGCTCGTGCTCGGCATCATGCTCGGCTGGAAGGAGCTCATCGTGATCGGCATCGCCGGCGCGCTGCTGCTGCTCGCGGGCATCGCCTTCATCATCGGTCGCAACCGGTACCGGATCGAGCTCGACCTCGCCTACACGCGCGTCGTCGTCGGCGAGCGCGCGCTCGGCCGCATCGAGATCCACGCCGCCTCGCCCAAGCCGCTGCTGCCGGCCACCATCGAGGTGCCCGTCGGCCGCGCGCTCGCGTCGTTCCACCTGCCGCGGATGCGGCCCGGCGACGTCCACGAGGATGTCTTCGCGATCCCGACGAGCCGCCGCACGATCCTCCAGGTCGGCCCGGTGCGCTCGGTGCGGGGCGACCCCGTGGGCCTCCTGCGCCGGCAGGTGAAGTGGACCGACCCGGTCGAGCTGTTCGTGCACCCGAAGACGGTGCAGCTCGACGAGACCGCGCCGGGCCTCATCCGCGACCTCGAGGGCATCACCACGCGCGACCTCACGAACAGCGACATCGCGTTCCACGCGCTGCGCGACTACGTCGCGGGCGACGACCGCCGCTACATCCACTGGAAGTCGTCCGCGCGCACCGGCTCGCTCATGGTGCGCCAGTTCGAGCAGACCCGGCGCAGCGTGCTCGCGCTCGGGCTCTCGACCAACCCCGAGGACTACGCCGACCCGAGCGAGTTCGAGACCGCCATCTCGGTGCTCGGCTCCGTCGGCCTGCAGGCGGTGCGCGACGAGATGGACGTCGTCGTGCAGACCTCGCGCCGCACCCTCCCCGCCACCACCGGCAAGCGCCTCCTCGACGGCCTCTCGGGCGTCGAGTGGTCGCCGCGCCACGACCGCTTCCTCGACCTCGCCGCGACGATCGGCCAGGCCCACGCTGGCGCCTCCGTCGTGCTCCTCCACGCAGGCGCCGTCGTCGACCCGGCCCTCGTGCGCCGTGCGCGCACGCTGCTGCCGTCGCAGGCGCGCGTCATCGTGGTGAGCGCCGTGCAGGGCGCGAGCCCGCGCATCCAGCCCATCGGCGACGTGGTGCTCGCCACCGTCGGCGCGGTCACCGACCTGCCGCGCGTGATGCGAGGGGTGGCGCTCCAGTGAGGGCACGTCCCCGTCGCCTGCTGCCGCGCACGCCGCGGGAGGCCGCGGTCGACTGCGCCGCGATCCTCGCGGTCATGCTCGTCGCGACGCTGTCGTTCGGCCCCGTCTTCGGCGGCGTCGCCTACCTCGTCGCGGGCATCGGCGGCGCGCTCGCCGGCATCGGCGTCGGCATCGCCACCTCGCTCCGGCCGCTGCGCGGCTGGCTCATGACCGCCGCGGGCGTCGTGCTCGTGATCGTCGTGCTGGGCCCAGCGCTCGCGGTGCCGCGCGCGACGATCGGCGGCGTGATCCCGACGCTCGACGCCTGGCGCGAGCTGCTGCTCGGCGTCGTCTACTCGTGGAAGGGCCTGCTGACGGCCGAGCCGCCCGCCGAGGGCTTCCCGAGCCTCCTCGTCGTGCCGTTCCTCACGACCCTCGTCACCTCCACCGTCGCCACGGTGCTCGCGCTGCGGCTCGGCCGCGGCGCGCCCTTCGCGATGATCCCCGCGTCCGTCGCGCTGATCGTCGGCATCGCCTTCGGCACGAAGATCGCCTTCTGGCCGATCGTGCTCGGCGTCGTCGTCGCCGGAGTGATGGTGGGCTGGTGCTCGTGGCGCCGCGAGGCGTGGCGGACCGGGCTCAACGAGGAGGTCGAGGTCACGAACGACACGCGGCACCGCGGCCAGGCCCGGCGCCAGCGCACGCTCGGCGCCGTCGGCATGGTCGCGGGCGCGCTGCTCGTCGCGGGCCTCGTCAGCATCCCCGTCCAGCCGCGCGACCGCGCGGTGCTGCGCGACGTCGTCGAGCCGCCCATCGAGCTCGCGGAGTACCCGAGCCCGCTCGCCGGCTACCGCACCTGGAACAAGAACTTCGAGGACGAGACGCTGCTGACGGTCTCGGGCATGCCCGAGGACGGCCGCCTGCGGCTCGCGACCTTCGACTACTACGACGGCACCGTGTACGCGGTGGCGGGCAGCCAGCAGACGAGCGGCTCCGGCACGTTCTCGCGCATCGGCGACGAGGTGCTCACCTCGCAGTCCGGCGACCCCGCGAGCGTGCGCGTCGCCATCGACGCCTACACGGGCATCTGGGTGCCCGACATCGGCTTCCTGCAGGCGCTCGACTTCGACGGCCCGCGCGCCGACCAGCTCCAGGGCTCGCTCCACTACAACGCGCAGACCGGCACGGCGATCGCGCTCGACGGCCTGGGCGCCGGCGACTCCTACGCGCTCGACGCGATCGTGCCGCAGCAGCCGTCGGTCGACGAGCTCGAGGGCGTCCCGGTGACGGAGCTCCAGGTGCCGCAGGCGGCGGTCGTGCCGGACCTCCTCCAGGCCTGGGTCGTCGAGCACGGCTCGAGCGGGCAGTCGAAGCTCGAGAACATCGTCGCGATGCAGCAGCTGCTGCAGGCGGGCTCCTTCAGCCACGGCCTCGAGGACGACGCGATCCCGTCGCTCGCGGGCCACGGCGCCTCGCGCATCCAGTCGATGTTCGAGCGCGACGTGCTCGTCGGCGACGACGAGCAGTACGCGACCGCCTTCGCGCTCGCGCTGCAGCGCATCAACGTGCCCTCGCGCGTCGTGATGGGGCTCTACCCCGACGACGGCTTCCCCGGCGGCGACGCCGAGGTCGAGCTCACCGGCGGCGACATGCACGCCTGGGTCGAGATCCCCTTCGAGGGCTACGGCTGGGTGCGGTTCGACCCGACGCCGCCCGAGGAGAACCAGGACATCCAGCCCGAGCCCGAGCCGCAGCCCGAGCCGAAGCCGCAGGTGCTCCAGCCGCCCCAGCCGCCCGAGGAGCCGGCCGAGATGTCGCCCGACACCGTGGCCGAGGAGGGCCAGGAGGAGGACGAGGAGCTCGAGGACCGGTCGTGGACCGTCTGGCTCTGGGTGGCCGGCTCGATCCTGCTGCTCGTGCTGCTGCTGCTCTCGCCGTTCCTGATCGTCGGCGCCATCAAGGCCGCCCGCCGCAAGCGCCGCTTCCGGGCGGAGCGCGAGAGCGACCGCCTCGCGGGCGGCTGGCACGAGGTGGTCGACGAGGCGGTCGACCTGGGCCTGCTCGTGCCCGCCGGCGTCACCCGCCGCGAGGTCGCCCGCGAGGTCGAGGATCGCTACCCTCGATCGCGAGCGACCGAGATCGGCGAGTTCGTCGATGCGGGCGTGTTCGGCCCGGGCGAGCCCGAGCGCGAGGACGTCGACGCCTTCTGGCGCGACGTCGAGCGCAGCGTCGAGGGCATGCGCTCCGAGGCGTCGCGCCGACGGAGGGTGCTCGGCAGGCTGTCGCTGCGCTCGTTCGTGCGGCGCAGGGGCGAGCGACGGCGACGAGGATGACGCGGAGGATGCGGTGATCTGGGAGATCGAGGACGGCCGGAAGGTCGTCGAGGGGCTGGACGAGACGGGCCGCCCCGACCCCGAGTACGCCGCGGCGCTGGGCCTGCGCCCGGCGCCCGCCGGACGGCGCGCGCTCGCCTCGCTCATCGAGTTCGCCGTGTGGGCGCTGCTGCAGCTGCCGTACTGGCTCGTGGCGCTGCCGACGCTCGTGAAGGTCGCGACCGGCGCCCTCCAGCCGTGGGGGCTCGCGAGCCACCCCGACCTCGTGTGGATGATCGTCGCGACCGCGATCTCGAGCGTGCTCACCCTCGCGTTCGTCATCGTGCAGCTCGTGCTGCACGGCCGCCGCGGCGTGACGCTCGGCAAGGCGCTCCTCGGCATCCGGAGCGTCGACGTGCGGACGCTCGCGCGGCCCGGCATCCGCCGCTCGGTGCTGCGCGGCCTCGTGCTGTGGGCGTCGTTCCTGCTGCCCGTGATCGGACCCGCGCTCTTCCTCGCCTCCCCGCTGCTCGACCGCGAGAAGCGCGGCCGCGGCTGGCTCGACCTCGCCGCCGGCACCTGGTTCGTCGACGTGCGCGACGGCCTCGACCCGTACCACGACAAGAAGATGCGTATCGCCCGCAAGACGGTCGCCGCCGAGCCGGAGGCCGAGCGCTCGCAGCTGCCCTCGCTCGCGACCCCCGCCGACAGCGCGGGCCTCGCGTACCGGCCCGGCGCCCGCACGAGCTCAGGCGTCGTCGGCGCCGCGCGCCCCCAGGCCCCGGGGGAGCAGCGGCCCATCGGCCTCGCCTCGCAGCAGCCCACCGAGCCGGCCCCCTCGCACACCGTGCCCGGCATGCCCTCCGGCGGCGCCCGCCTGGGCGGCTACCGCCCGGGCGAGCTGAGCGGCGACCCGCGCGCGGGCCGTCCCGACGCCGCGGCGCCGAGCGCGCCCGCGCCCGGCCTCGCGGGCGGCATCGTCGACAGCGTGCCCGGACGCGATCGGTCCGCACCCGCACCGGCACCGTCGCCCGGCTGGCAGCAGCCCGCCGCGCCGCAGGCGCCCGCGGCATGGCAGCCGCCCGCGTCGGCTCGCGAGCGAGCCATCCCGGACTCGGCGATCCCGGGCCAGGCCAGCCCCGAGCAGACCAGCCCGATCGCCGACGAGACGGTCGTCGAGGTCGAGCACGAGGCGCCGCGGCAGCCCGACGCGGCGGCACCGCAGGCGGCACCGCTGGCCGCGCCCGTCGCGCCTGCCGCGTCCGCCGCCGACGAGATCGACGACCGCACGGTCCGGCGCATCGAGATCGTGGAGGATGACGACGACCTCGAGGCCACGCGTGCTCGCGTCCCCGCCCGCGCGGCGGCCGCCACGCTGGCGTTCGACTCGGGCGAGCGCTTCGCCATCACCGGCGCCGCGCTCATCGGCCGCAACCCCTCGCCCTCGCCGGGCGAGGTCGTCGACCACCTGCTGCCGATCGCCGACGACACCCGCTCGGTCTCGAAGACGCACCTGCTCATCGCCGTGCGGCCGCTCGCCGCGGTCGACCGCGCGTCGACGAACGGCTCGAGCGTCGTGCGCGCCGGCGCCGAGCACCCGCTCGAGGCGGGCAGGCCCTTCCCCCTCGCTCCGGGCGACGTCGTGCGCTTCGGCGACCGCAGCGTCGTGATCGAGGGCGCATGAGCGCCATCGGGGAGTTCCGCTTCAGCCACCCGTCGATCGCGCTGCGCTGGGCCGGGGCCACGCATCCCGGGCGCCGCCGGAAGGTGAACGAGGACTCCGTCTTCGCGTCGTTCCCGGTCTTCCTCGTCGCCGACGGCATGGGCGGCCACGCCTCCGGCGACGTCGCGAGCGCGCTCGCGATCGAGGCGTTCCGCAGCCTCAAGGGCCGCACGCTCGCCGACGTCACGAGCGTCGAGGAGTCGGTGGAGCGCGCCTTCGACGACGTGCGATCGCAGGCGGTCGGCGAGCCGGTCGGGGGCACGACGCTCTCTGGGGCGGTGCTCGTCGACGTCGACGGCGTCGCGCACTGGCTCGTGCTCAACGTGGGCGACTCCCGCACCTACCTCTACGCCGACGGCGAGCTGGAGCAGGTCACGGTCGACCACTCGGTCGTGCAGGAGCTCGTCGAGACCGGCGCGCTGCGCCGCGACGACGCGCGCCGGCACCCGCACCGCAACGTCATCACCCGCGCGCTCGGCCCGGGGGAGCAGCACCCAGCAGACGCCTGGCTCCGCCCCGCGGAGCGCGGCCAGCGCCTGCTCGTCTGCTCCGACGGCCTGAGCGGCGAGGTCGACGACGTCGAGCTCGCCGAGATCCTCGGCGACGTCGCCTCGCCCGCCGCGGCGGCCGCGCTGCTGCTGCGGCGCGCGCTCGACGCGGGCGCGCCCGACAACGTGTCGGTCGTCGTCGTCGACGTCGACGCCGTCGCGCTCGACGAGGCGGAGCTGTTCGACACGCACGTCCAGACGCTGGACGACACGATCCCGAGGGAGGGGCGATGAGCGCCCGCATCGAGTACGCGCCCGGCGAGGCGTGGTGCGTCGCGAGCGGCCGCGCCGTCGTCGTCTGCGAGCGCGACCTCCCGGTCGAGCGCGCCGCCGCCCTGCACGCCGCGCTCGGCGCCGTCGCCGACGCCGCGGGCCTCCGCGCGCTGCTCGCCGCCGAGCCCGCCGCGCTCATCGGCGCGGTCGACGAGCCGGGGTCGCGCGCGCTGCTGCGCCGCCACGGCGTGCCCGCCACCGCCGACGGCCGGCCGCTGCCCGACCGCTTCGGCGCCGACTGGGCCGACGACGCGATCGCGCCCGGCGAGGTCGTCGCCGCGGGCGGCCTCGCTGCGCTCGACGGCGCCCTGCTGCCGCTCGAGGGCGGCGTGGTGCGCGTCGCCGCGGTCCGCGTCGCGCCCGCGCCCGGGCCCGCCGCGGAGCCGGCGCCGGAGCCTGTCGTCGAGCCCGCGCACGGCGCCTTCGGCCAGACCCTGCCGCCGGCCGCCGCCGCGGCGGTGCTCGACGAGCGCGCCGAGCCCGCGGCTGCGGCGCCCGCGGCAGAGCCCGCTGCCGCTGCGGCGGAGCAGGCGCCCGAGGCGCCCGTGTCGGGGGAGACGCCGGAGGCATCCGAGCCGGAGCAGCTGCCGGAGGCGCCCGAACCCGAGATCGCCGTCCCTGAGCCGGAGCCGGAGGCTGCCGCCCCCGAGCCGGAGCAGGACCCCGAGGCGCCCGAGCCCGAGCAGGCTCCTGAGGCGCCCGCCGTCGCGGACGCCCCGCCGACCGGCGAGCACCCGCTGCCCGCCGCCCCCGAGGCGCCCGCGCTCGCCGACGCCCCGGCCGAGCACGCCGGCCCGCTCGGCGGTCTCATCGACTCGGTGCCCGGCTTCATCCGGCCCGCCGCCGAGGTGCGGCCGCAGGAGCCCGCGCCCGCGCAGCCCGAGCCCGATCGGGCGCAGCTCGCCCCGAGGCCCGCCCCGACCGCCCCGGCGTCGCCGGCGCTCGACGAGGGCGACCACGACGGGATGACCGTCACGGCCGAGCAGGCCCGCGCCCTGCTCGGCGACCGCGCACCCCGCTCCGGCGGCATCGACGTCGCGTCGCCGGCCACGGGCCCGCTCGTGCTCTCGACGCTCTGCCCGGTCGGCCACGTGAACGCGCCCGGCAGCGCGACCTGCGGCACCTGCGGCGCCGCGATCGACGAGGGCTCCGCAGCCCAGCGGCGCCGCCCCGAGGTCGCCGTCGCCGTCCTGCCCTCGGGCGAGCGCATCCCGCTCGGCCGCGGCGTCGTGCTCGGCCGCCGGCCGCGCTCGCGCCGCGTGGAGGACGGCCGCGTGCCGCGCCTCGTGACGGTCGACAGCCCCAGCGAGGACATCTCGCGCAGCCACCTCGAGCTGCGCGTCGACGACTGGAACCTCGTCGCCGTCGACCTCTCGTCCACGAACGGCACGCTCCTGCTCCGCGACGGCGCCGCGCCGCAGCGCCTGCGCCCCGAGTCGCCGACCATCCTGCAGCTCGGCGACCGCCTCGACCTCGGCGACGACGTCGTCCTCCGGATCGAGTCGGCACCGTGAGCCCGAAGCGCGCGCCCTCCGCCCCGCCCGAGCTGCCCGGCTACGACTACCTGTCGCTGCTCGGCTCCGGCGGCTTCGCCGACGTCTTCCTCTACGAGCAGCAGCTGCCCTCGCGGAAGGTCGCGATCAAGGTGCTGCTGCCGGACGCCGTGAACCGGGAGCTCATCGAGAACTTCCGCCACGAGGCGAACGTCATGGCGCAGCTGTCGACGCACCCCTCGATCGTGACGATCTACGGGGCGGCGGTGGCCCCCGACGGCCGGCCGTTCCTCGCCATGGAGTACTGCTCGCGCCCCAACCTCGGCGTGCGCTACCGCCGCGAGCGCTTCGCGGTGCCCGAGGTGCTCGCGCTCGGCGTGCAGATCGCCGGCGCCGTCGAGACCGCGCACCGCGCCGGCATCCTCCACCGCGACATCAAGCCCGCGAACATCCTCGTCACCGCCTACAACCGACCGGCGCTCACCGACTTCGGCATCGCCACGAGCGCGGGCGGCACCGACGACGCGAGCGGCATGTCGATCCCGTGGTCGCCGCCCGAGGCGTTCCTCGACCCGCCCCGGTCGACGCCCGCCTCCGACGTCTTCTCGCTCGCCGCGACCCTCTCGACGCTGCTCGCCGGGCGCACGCCCTTCGAGATGCCGGGCGGCTCGAACTCGAGCGTCGACCTCATCGACCGCATCCAGCGCGGCGAGCTGTCGCCGCTCGCCCGCAGCGACGTGCCCGCCCGGCTCGAGGCCGTCCTCGCATCGGCGATGGATCCGGACCCGTCGCGCCGCTACTCGAGCGCCGTCGCCTTCGCGCGCGCGCTCCAGCAGGTCGAGGCCGAGATGGCGCTGCCCGTCACGCCGCTCGACGTGCTCGACGAGGGGATGGACGAGGGCGAGACGGAGGAGCAGGACGGCGGCGCCACGCGCATCCGCGGCGTCGTCTCGATCGACCCCCACGCCGGCGAGGCGCCCCCGTCGTTCGCCCCGCCGCAGGCCGCCGCGGCCGTGCCCGACGCCACGGTGCGCCGCGCGCGCCCCGCGCCCGCCGCAGTCGCGCCGGACGCCCCCGCCGCCGCGCCCGCCCCGGCGCCGCGCAGCCGCCGGGGCGCGGCGATCGCCATCGCGGCGAGCGCCGCGGTGCTGCTCGTCGGCGGCGGGATCGTGGTCATGGCGCTGTCGGGCGGCGGCGCCCCGACCGTGTCGGCGAACCCCACGCAGACCGTCGCCCCGCCGCCCGCCGCGCAGCGGCCGCCCGCGCCGATCGCGGTGCAGGGCGAGATCGAGGGCGAGACCGTGCGGTTCAGCTGGACGAACGCGCAGCCGCAGGACGGCGACACCTTCCGCTACCGCTACGTCGCGGAGGGCGCCGACCCGGTGATCTCGAGCGTGAGCGCCACCGAGGTCGTGCTCGAGCGCGACCCCGACGGCACGTCGTGCATCCTCGTGAGCCTCGTGCGCTCCGACGGGCGCGACTCGAACGATGCGGAGGGATGCGTCGATGGCTGAGACCCTGGCCCCGGTGCTGCAGGTGGAGTTCGCGGGGGAGTGGTTCGCGCTCGACCCGCAGCGCCCGTTCGTGATCGGCCGCGAGGGCGACCTCACCGTCGACGACAACCAGTACCTCCACCGCGCGTTCCTCGACGTGCGGTTCCAGGACGGCCTGTGGTGGCTGTCGAACGTCGGCTCGCGGCTCTCGGCGACGGTGTCGAGCGCGGGCGGTGCGGTGCAGTCGTGGCTCTCGCCCGGCGCGCGGCTGCCGATCGTGTTCGAGGAGTGCTCGATCGTCTTCACCGCCGGCCCCACGACCTACGAGCTCGGCGTGCACTGCGACGACCCCTCGTTCGCGATGTCGACCGAGCACCGCCGTCGCAGCTCCGGCGAGACGACCGTGATGCCCGTCGGCCTCACGCAGCTGCAGAAGCTGCTCATCGTGGCGCTCGCGGAGCCGATGCTGCGCCGCGACGGCGTCGGCGTGAGCGAGCTGCCCACCTCGGGCGCCGCCGCCGAGCGGCTCGGCTGGACGATGAGCCGCTTCAACCGCAAGCTCGACAACGTCTGCGACAAGCTCGACCGGATGGGCGTGCAGGGGCTGCGCGGCGGCGTCGGCAACCTCGCGAGCAACCGCCGAGCGCGGCTCGTCGAGTACGCCGTCTCGTCGCAGCTCGTCACCCGCACCGACCTCGCCCTCCTCGACGACGCCTCGCTGCGCGCCGCCGACGACGCCCAGGACCAGGAGACCGCATGAAGGTCAAGCTGACGCTGCACCGCCCCGCAGCCGACCCCACCGACGTCGTCATCACCGCCGACTCCACCGCGACCGTCGAGGACGTCGCGCGGCAGATCGCGCTCGCCGACCCGGCCCGCTCCATCCCGGTCGCCGAGGGCGACACGCTCTCGCTCGCGGTGGCGCCGCCCACCGAGCAGAGCCTCGTGCAGCTGCAGCCCGACGCGCTCATCGGCGAGGCGCCGCTCGGATCGGGCTTCCACGCCCAGGTCGTGAACCTCGGTGCCGGGGCGTCGCGCCACGGCGGTCCCGCCGGCAGCGCGCTCGACGCCGTCGCGGTGCTCCGCGTCGTCGGCGGCCCCCTCCGCGGCCAGGAGTTCCAGCTCGGCCGCGGCCACGCGACGATCGGCCGCGACCCCTCGAACCAGATCGTGCTCGCGGATCCGCTCGTCTCCAAGCGCCACGCGCGCATCGAGGTCGGCGCCCACGTGGAGGTCGTCGACCTCAACTCCGCCAACGGCGTGCTGGTCGACGGCGGCCTCGTCTCGCGCCTGCGCGTCACGCCCGGCGCGGTCTTCACGATCGGCGACAGCGAGCTCACCGTGCAGCTCGCGGGGGCCTTCGACTCGTCGGGCCCCGACCCCGTGCTCGAGCGCGGCGGCGCACTGCTGTTCAACCGCTCGCCGCGCGTCGAGGCCCGCTACCCGGGCACCGCCTTCGACGGCCCGCGCATCCCGCGCGAGATGATCCAGCGGCTCTTCCCGTGGCCGATGCTCGTCGCGCCCATCCTGCTCGCCGGCGCGATGTACGCGCTCACCGAGAACCCGCGCTCGATCCTCGTCGCCCTCATGACGCCGCTGATGCTGCTCGGCAACTTCATCAACATGAAGACGCAGAACGGCCAGCGCCGCAAGTTCGAGGTGCAGATGTTCGAGCAGAAGTTCGAGGAGCTCGAGGAGACGCTGTACCGCGAGAAGCCGAAGGAGGAGGCGGTGCGCGGCATGGAGGTGCCGCCCGTCGCCGAGGTCTTCGAGCACGCGATGCGGCTCGGGCCGATGCTCTGGACCCGGCGTCCGGAGCACTGGAACTTCCTCTCGGTGCGGCTGGGCACCTGCCAGGCGGAGTCGCGCAACTCCATCAAGGAGGAGGAGCAGCAGGACGGCCTGCCCGAGTACCTCGACCGCGTCGAGCGCCTCCGCGACCGCTACCGCCACGTCGACGACGTGCCGATCGTCGAGTCGTTCGAGTCGGTCGGCTCGATCGGCATCGCGGGCCCCAAGTCGCTCGCGGCCGACGCGCTGCGCGGCCTCGCGGTGCAGCTCTACGGCCTGCACGCCCCCAACGAGGTCGTCACGGTCGCGCTCTGCGACGCCGACTGGACGGGCGAGCTCGAGTGGATGAAGTGGCTCCCGCACACGACGAGCGAGACGAGCCCGTTCAAGGAGATGCCGCTCGCCGACTCCGCGACCGCCGGCACCGCGCTGCTCAACGCGCTCGAGGAGCTCGTCATGGGCCGCTCGAAGTCGGCGACGCCCGAGCGCAAGACCCCGTACGACGAGGACTGGGACCCGATGCGGTACGGCACCGACGTCGAGCGCGCGGCGAAGGACGCCGTCCGCAGCATCCAGACCTCCGTCGTGGTGGTCATCACGAACGACGCGCCCGTCGACCGCCCGCGCCTCACGCAGATCCTCGAGCGCGGCGCCGCCGTCGGCGTCCACGGCGTGTTCGTCGCCCCGACGGTCGAGTCGCTGCCGGCCGTCTGCCGCTCCTACGTCGACGTCACCGCGGGCCTCGAGGCCGCTACGGCCGGCACCGTCCGGTCGGGCGTCGCCTACGAGGGCGTCCGCGTCGAGGGCGTCTCCGGCGAGTACATGCAGATGTTCGCCAAGCGCCTCGCACCGGTCGTCGACGCGAGCATCGTCATCACCGACTCCTCCGACATCCCCGACTCGGTGATGTTCCTCTCGCTCGTGGGCCCCGAGCTCGCCGAGGACCCGAACGCGGTCATCGAGCGCTGGCGGCAGAACAACACGATCCTCGACCGCTCCGGCGGGCAGAAGCCGCGGCTGAAGAAGGCGGGCACGCTGCGCGCCATCATGGGCCAGGGCGCGACCGACGCGATGACGCTCGACCTCCGCACGCAGGGCCCGCACGCCCTCGTCGGCGGCACGACCGGCGCCGGCAAGTCGGAGTTCCTGCAGGCCTGGGTGCTCGGCATGGCCGCGGCGCACAGCCCCGACCGCGTCACGTTCCTCTTCGTCGACTACAAGGGCGGCTCCGCGTTCGCCGACTGCGTCGACCTGCCGCACTGCGTGGGCCTCGTCACCGACCTCAGCCCGCACCTCGTGCGGCGCGCGCTCACGAGCCTCCGCGCCGAGCTGCACCACCGCGAGCACCTCTTCAACCGCAAGAAGGCGAAGGACCTGCTCGAGCTCGAGAAGCGGCAGGACCCCGAGACGCCGCCCGCGCTCGTGCTCGTCATCGACGAGTTCGCGGCGCTCGCGGGCGAGGTGCCGGAGTTCGTCGACGGCGTCGTCGACATCGCCCAGCGCGGCCGCTCGCTCGGCATCCACCTGATCATGGCCACGCAGCGGCCCGCGGGCGTCATCAAGGACAACCTGCGCGCGAACACCAACCTGCGCGTCGCGCTCCGCATGGCCGACGAGTCGGACTCGAAGGATGTCGTCGACGACCCGATCGCCGCCTCCTTCCCGCCCTCCATCCCGGGCCGCGGCATCGCGAAGACCGGCCCCGGGCGGCTCGTGCCGTTCCAGTCGGCCTACGCGGGCGGCTGGACGCGCTCCGACGAGGGCACCGCCGCCGACGTGAAGGTCGACGAGCTGCGATTCGGATCGCTGCAGCGGTGGGAGCCGGCGGCGCCGCCCGAGTCGGACGCGCACGACGAGGACCTCGGCCCCAACGACCAGAAGCGGATCGTGCGCACCCTCATCGCCGCCTCGCAGCACGCGCGCATCCCGGCGCCGCGCCGCCCGTGGCTCGACGACCTCGCGACGACGGTCGACCTGCGCGACCTGCCCATCGAGGGCGACTCGCGCATCGTGCTGGGCAAGGCCGACATCCCCGAGCGCCAGCGCCAGGACGCCCTCTACCTGCACCCCGACCGCGACGGCTCGATGCTGGTCTACGGCACCTCCGGCTCGGGCAAGTCGACGCTGCTGAAGACGATCGGCACCGCCGCGGGCATGCGCCCCGAGCACGGCCGCGCCGAGGTCTACGGCCTCGACTTCGCCTCCGGCGCGCTGAAGGCGCTCGAGGTGCTGCCGCACGTCGGCTCGATCATCGCCGGCGACGACGCCGAGCGCGTGCAGCGCCTGCTGCGCTCGCTCGGGCGCGAGCTCGACCGCCGCGGGAAGGCGTTCGCGGCGGCGAGCGCGGCGAGCCTCACCGAGTACCGCGAGCTCGTGGACCCGGACGCGACGCGCATCTTCCTGCTGCTCGACAACTTCCCGCAGTTCAAGGCCGACTGGGAGGTGACGAGCGCGCGGGCGCCGTTCTACCAGGTGTTCATGCGCATCCTCGGCGAGGGCCGTCCGCTCGGGATCCACGCGATCGCGACGGCCGACCGCTCGGGCGCCGTGCCGACCGCGGTGAGCTCGAACATCTCGCGCCGCGTCGTCATGCGGCTCGCCGACGAGTCGGCGTACACGCTCGTCGGCGCGCCGAAGGACGTGCTCGACGACCGGTCGGCGCCGGGCCGTGCGATCGTCGACGGGCTCGAGATGCAGGTCGCGGTGCTCGGCGGCACGCCGAACGTGGCCGAGCAGACGAAGCTCATGGGCCAGCTGGCGGAGGCGCTGCGGGCGCAGGGCGCGCGCGACGTCGACGAGATCGGCGCGCTGCCGACCCGGCTCTCGCTGCAGCAGCTGCCCGACCGCATCGACGAGTTCCCCGTCATCGGCGTCGCGGAGGACACCCTCGCGCCGCGCGACTTCGACCCCATCGGCACGTTCATCGTCGCCGGCCCGCCGCAGTCGGGCAAGACGAACGCCCTCAAGGCGCTCGTCGTGGCGATGGAGCGGCTCGACCCGCAGGTGCGGCTGTTCCACTTCGCCGGCCGGCGGTCGGTGCTGCACGACTTCCGCCCCTGGGTGCGGAGCGTCACGCGGCCGGACGCGGCGAAGGAGCTCGCGAAGGAGCTCGCCGAGGTCGTGGCCGACGAGACGGTGCCCGGCCGCATCGTCGTCGTGGTCGAGAACGTGCCCCAGTTCGCCGACTCCGAGGCGGAGCGGCCCATGAAGGAGCTGTTCCAGGCCATCAACCGCAGCGACCACCTGCTCATCGGCGACGCCGACGTCACGCAGGTCACGGGCGGCTACGGCTTCATCGGCGACTTCAAGGCCGGCCGCAAGGGCATCGTGCTGAAGCCCGACGCGTACGACGGCGACTCGGTGTTCAAGGTGCCGTTCCCGAAGGTCAAGCGCTCCGACTTCCCGGAGGGTCGCGGCATCTTCGTGCAGAACGGCCGCGCCGTCACGGTGCAGCTGCCGCTCGTGCCGGAGCGCACGGAGCCGCGCGCGGCCGCCGCGCCGACCCTCGCGTCGACGCCCGCTCCCGCGCCCGCGGTGCAGGAGGAGACGCTGCAGGCGGTGCCCGACCGCGACTGAGGCGGGGCATGGGGAGTCCTCCCCATCGACCCCTCAGCGGGCGTTCCGTAGCGTGTTCCTCGGATGGTCCGGGTGGGCCATGATTCGGGAACGATGAAGGGAACGGGACCATGAGCGACTTCGGTGCTTCCTATGCCGAGATGGAGTCCACGGCGGGCAAGCTCGACACGGGCAAGGAGGACATCGCGGGTGTCCTCAAGGACCTCAAGAGCGCGGTGGACACGCTGCTGGGCGAGGACTTCAAGACGCAGCACGCGTCGGGCAAGTTCGGTGAGGGCTACGAGGAGCTGACGACGGGCCTGGAGCAGGCCATCGAGGGCATCTCGGACATGGGCGAGGCGCTGCGCGGCATGATGCAGGCGATCCAGTCGCTCGACGAGCAGATGGCCGGCAGCTGAGCCGACGCTGACACCGCGAGGACCCGGCTGAGCGCCGGGTCCTCGCGCTCTGCCCGCACGACACCGAGGAGACCCCGTGGCCTACGACGACATCGACATCCCGCTGCGCAGCATGGAGTCGCTCGCGAGCGCCCTCAAGGACATCGTCGCCGAGTTCGACGACGCGAGCCGCCGCAGCGAGGACCTCGAGGACGCGATCGGCCGGCCGCTCGGCCGCTCGGGCCTGCGCGACGAGGCCAAGCGCTTCGAGGAGGCGTGGGACGACAAGCGCGACACGCTGAAGGCGAAGCTCGAGCGCCTGCACGAGCGCGTCGAGGACACCAAGAACGCGTGGGAGGAGCTCGACGTCGAGCTCTCGACCGCGACCGAGGCCCAGGACGGGAACGACGGATGACCGAGAACTCCTTCCGCTACCGCGGCGGCATGCCGCCGACCCCGGAGCGCGGCAACGAGATCCGCGAGATCTCCGGCGACGCGGCCGCGATCATCGCGCGCGGCCGCACCATGCAGTCCCTCGGCGACCGGATGCAGCGGGCCGCGAACACGCTCCAGCACCTCGCCGACGGCACCGTCGGCAAGGGCCTCTCCATCGAGCAGCTCCGCTCCGACGCGGAGGACGTGCACAGCGACCTCAAGACCGCGGGCATCCGCTACAGCCCCTCCGGCGCCGCCGTGAAGGCGTACGGCGAGGCGCTCGACGACGCGCAGACGGCGCTCCGGCCCATCATCAGCGACTGCGAGGCGCTGTGGGAGGTCGTGCAGTCGGCCTCCTCCGCCCTCGCGGGCGCCGACGAGGAGGGCGAGGACGCCAAGCAGTCGGCGTTCGACACGGCGGTCGCTGAGTGGGAGGCGGCGGCACGCTCCTACGACGGGCCGTACGAGGCGTGGGACGCGGCGTACGAGACGGCGCGCGACGGCCTCGAGGACGCCAACGAGAGCGGCGTCGAGGACTCGCGCTGGGACGACTTCGTCGGCGCCCTCGACACCTTCGTGACGATCCTCGGCTGGGTCGGCGTGGCCCTCGTCGTCGTCGCCCTCGTGATCGGCGGCCCGATCGTCGCCGCGATCGCGCTCGTGGTGGGCGTCGTCGCCCTCCTCGGCACCATCATCCTCGCCGTGGAGGGCAGGAAGACCGGCACCGACGTCGCGTTCGCCGCGCTGAGCATCGTGCCCTTCGGCAAGCTCGCCAAGCTCGGCCCCGTGATCAGCGGTGCGAGCCGCGGCTCCCGCGTCTCGGCGGTCGCCGCGCACTTCGGCGACGACTTCATCCGCGGCGCGCAGAACCTGCGATCGACCCGCGCGGCGGCCGCGCAGGCGTGGTCGGGCATGGGCAACCGCGTCATCCCGGAGCTCCGCCAGGCGACGCTCGGCACGCAGGCGATCATGCAGCTGCGGCACACGCCGTGGCAGCTGCCCGGCTCGTACGGCGACGTCGTGCGCCGCCTCGGCGGCTTCCAGCCGGGCCAGGTGCCCGGCAACCTCGCGGAGGGCCTCGGCGGCATGGCCGACGCGATGTTCGGCTCGGTCTACCCGACGCTCGACACCGTCTCCGATGCGGTCCAGGGCTGACGTGCGCGTCGGTAGCGTGGTCGCATGAGCGTGCGAGCCGAGCCCGTCCCCGAGGTCGCGGCGTGGCCCGACTTCGCCCTGCTGCTGCCGCCGGGCTGGCGCGCGGTCGACGCCGACGAGGCCGCGATCGCGGAGCTCGAGGAGCGCGCGACGGCCGTCCTGAAGCGGCACGGCCGCCCCGATGTCGACGCGCAGCTGCGCTCGCAGCTCCGTGCCGCGCTGCGCAGCGGCGGCGGGCGCGAGGTCGTGCGGATGTTCCTGCAGGAGACCGACGATCCCGAGGCGATGACGCCCATGTCGATGGTCGCCGCCCGGCTCCGCCCACCCGCGGGCGGCAGCCTCGACGACTACGTGGGCGAGCTCGTGCGCGAGCGCGGTGCAGCCCCGCTCGCCGAGGGCAGCCCGGTGCTCGCGTGGACGCAGGAGACCTCTGCGCGGATCGACGGCTCGACCGTGCGCACGATCACGCGCAACGGGCTCGTCGCCGTCCCCGGCACGTCGCGGCGCCAGGGGCTGCTGCTCAGCGCCGTGATCGTCGCCGGCGCCGACGGCGCCGAGCTGCCCGACGAGGTCGCGCGGCAGCTCGTGCTGCTCGCCGACGCGATGCTCGCGACCTTCCGGTGGGCCGCATGAACGAGATCGGCCTCGTCGTCGACGAGGGCGTCTGGACGGTCCTGCCGGCGCTCCCGTCGTCCCCCGAGGTGGAGGACGCCGCTGTCGCCCACGCCATGGGGCTCGGGGCCGAGGAGGACCAGGTGCGGGCCGCGCTCGACCTGCGGATGCCGGCGTCGCAGTTCGAGCTGCTGCTGCACGAGCCCGGCCTGCCCGCGCCGGCGCTCGTCCACGGCTTCGTCGGCGCGTCCGAGACGCCCGACGCCGATGGCCTCGAGGCGCTCGTGCAGCCGATGGAGGAGACGTACACCGAGCCCGTCGTCGAGCACTACGAGCTCGGCGGGCGGCCCGCGGTCCGCGCGCTCTGGTCGCTGCCGTACGCCTTCGACGACGGCACGCGGGCGACGGCGTGGTCGCTCGCGGTCGCGCTCGAGGGCGGCGTCGCGATCTTCGCCTGCGAGCCTGCCCCGCCGCTCACGACCGCGGCGCTCATCGGCCGCGGCGACACGCTCGTCGCGAGCCTGGACGTCGCCGCGTGAGCGCGGCGAGCGAGCTCGCGCGCACCGCCAAGCCCGGCCTGGGGCCGTCGCGCGCGTCCGAGATCGAGCTGGCCGCGGCGACGGAGGCGCACCCGCCGCTCGGCGAGGCCCTGCGGGAGGCGGGCACGGCGTTCCAGCGCGCGGCCCACGGCGTCGCGGGTGCCGCAGCCGCGGAGCAGCGCGCGGCGCTCGGCGTCGGCTACGCCGGCGGCGCCACGAAGCTGCGCCTCGGCCTCGCGGCCCTCGCCGCAGGCGGCGGCCTCGCCTTCCACCTCGCTCGGGGGCAGGCGCCCGCCGAGGAGACCTGGCCGGGGTCGGTCGCGCTGCTCGCCGTCGCGGTGCTGCTCGTCTCGCCCGAGGCGCTCCGCGCGCGCCGGACCACGCCGCCGTCGCGCTCGCAGACCATCGTCGTCGAGGTCGTGGCGGGCATCGCCGCGGTCGTCGCCGTCATCCTGCTCGTGGCCGGCCTCCAGCTCGGTGCGGCGCTCGCCGTCGCGGTCGCCGCCCTGGGGATCGTCGCCGCGATCTGGTGCGCGGTCGCGCGCGCCGGGGACCCCACGGCGCGCCAGCGTGCCGACGACGCCCCCGCCGCGCTGCGCCGCACCATCGCCGAGCGGAGCGCCCAGGCGCGCCGAGACGCCGAGCAGCGCGTCGCGCTCGCGCAGCGCGAGGTGCCGCGCGCCGCCGCCGCCGTGCTCGTCGCAGACCGCGCGGCCTCGCTCCGCGCCCTCGTCGGCACCGCGGCGCTCGCCGAGGACGAGGCGGAGCGCCTCATCGCCGCACCGCTCGGCACGGCGCACCTGGACTTCCTCGCCTCCGTCGTCGTCCGCGGCACCGGCTCCGCGGCGGTCGAGCCCGGCGCCGGCCGGTGAGCATGGGCGCCGCGACCGGCGACGCCGGGGGAGCAGGGGCGCCGGCATGAGCCGCGTGCTGCGGCTCTCGGGCGACGACGCGACCGTCGCGCGCATCGCCGAGGCGGCGATCGAGGCGCTGCGGCCCCTCGATCCCGAGCGCGCGGCAGCGCTGCGGCAGCTGCACCAGGGACGCCGGCAGGCCGTCGCGGCGCTCAGCGCCGTGCAGCACGTCCGGGTCGGCGACGGGTCGGCGCCGTCGCCGAGCGAGCGCAGGGCGGCCGAGGGCTGGATGTGGCTGGCCGCGATCGCGGTCCTCGCCGCCGTCGCGGGCAGCGCCGGCATGCTGCCGCCCCGGCATCCGCAGGATCCGACGCTCGTCATGCAGGTGTCGCCGCCGGCGATGGCGATCGGCGCCGCGCTCATGGTCGCGCTCGCGGCGTGGGTGCCGGCGGCCGCGCGCCGCATCTCCGGCGCCCCCGCCATCGGCATCCTCGTCGCCCTGCTCGTCGGCGTCGCGCTCGTGCTGAACGCCTCCCGCGAGCCCGCGCTGCTCGACGCGGGCGGAGAGGCGGGCGTGCTGGTCTGGACGATCGCCGCTGTCGCGACGCTCGTCGCATCCGTGGTGGTGGCCGCGCGCACCCGCGCGGACCGCCCCGCGCCGACCCTCGCGGATCGCTCCCGCGTCGCGTGGCGGGATGCCGGGGCCGACCTGCGGCGGGACGCCGAGCGGCTCGCGCGCCGCGGTCCCCACGTCGACGGCACCGCGTGGCTGACGGGCCTCCCGGACGGCATCGACGCGGACGTGCTCGCCCAGGCGGCGGCGATCGGGCCGTGGCGATGGCTCGTGTGGAGCGCGTACGACGGCGAGATCGCGGTGCCGGCCCTCGCGCGCGCCTGAGCGCGCCGCCGCCGCCTTGACCGCCGCACGTCACGCGGCGTAGCATTGGTCGGGTGTGCGCACATGCGCGCCCTGCGTCATGCGCCCCGTGCCATGCGCCGGGCTCGCGGAGCGCGCACGGGCGAGCGGGGCCTCCCGCGGACCCCCACGGCATATCCGCCCCCAGCAGGGAGCGCGCGAGCGCGCGGCGGATGCACCGATGGAGCCGGACTCCGGCGAACCACATCGAACGCTGTCACCGTGCAGCAGAAGGAAGCAACGTGCCCACCATCCAGCAGCTGGTCCGCAAGGGCCGGTCGCCGAAGGTCTCGAAGACCAAGGCGCCCGCGCTCAAGGCCAACCCCCAGCAGCGCGGCGTCTGCACCCGCGTCTACACGACCACCCCCAAGAAGCCGAACTCGGCGCTCCGCAAGGTGGCTCGCGTGAAGCTCTCGAACGGCACCGAGGTCACGGCCTACATCCCCGGTGAGGGCCACAACCTCCAGGAGCACTCGATGGTGCTCGTCCGCGGCGGTCGTGTGAAGGACCTCCCCGGCGTGCGCTACAAGATCGTGCGCGGCGCGCTCGACACCCAGGCCGTGAAGAACCGCAAGCAGGCTCGCAGCCGCTACGGCGCGAAGATGGAGAAGAAGTAATGCCTCGCAAGGGTCCCGCTCCCAAGCGCCCGGTCGTTGCCGATCCCGTCTACGGCGCACCGATCGTCTCGCAGCTCGTCAACAAGATCCTCCTGGACGGCAAGAAGGGCCTCGCCGAGCGCATCGTCTACGGCGCGCTCGCCGGCGTCGGCGCCAAGTCGGGCCAGGACGCGGTCGTCGTCCTCAAGAAGGGCCTGGACAACATCCGTCCGACCCTCGAGGTGAAGTCGCGCCGCGTCGGCGGCTCGACCTACCAGGTCCCCGTCGAGGTCAAGCCGCACCGCGCGAACACGCTCGCGCTCCGCTGGCTCGTCTCGTACGCCAAGGCCCGTCGTGAGAAGACCATGACCGAGCGCCTCATGAACGAGATCCTCGACGCGTCCAACGGCCTCGGCGCCGCGGTGAAGCGCCGCGAGGACACGCACAAGATGGCCGAGTCGAACAAGGCCTTCGCGCACTACCGCTGGTGACAGCCCGGGTGCGCTCCGCGCTCGCGCGGGGCGCACCCACCCCACACTTCCCTCTCCCCATCCATCACTTCGGAGGAACCCAGTGGCTCAAGAGGCCCAGAAGGACCTGACCAAGGTGCGCAACTTCGGCATCATGGCGCACATCGATGCCGGCAAGACCACCACCACCGAGCGCATCCTGTTCTACACGGGCGTCAACCACAAGATCGGCGAGACGCACGACGGCGCCTCCACGATGGACTGGATGGAGCAGGAGCAGGAGCGCGGCATCACCATCACGTCCGCGGCGATCACGGCGGCCTGGAAGGGCACGCAGATCAACATCATCGACACGCCCGGCCACGTCGACTTCACGGTCGAGGTCGAGCGCTCGCTGCGCGTGCTGGACGGCGCCGTCGCCGTATTCGACGGCAAGGAGGGCGTCGAGCCCCAGTCCGAGACCGTCTGGCGCCAGGCCGACAAGTACGACGTCCCCCGCATCTGCTTCGTCAACAAGATGGACAAGCTGGGCGCCGACTTCTACTTCACGGTCGACACCATCATCAACCGACTGGGCGCGAAGCCGCTCGTCCTGCAGCTCCCGATCGGCGCCGAGTCGTCGTTCGAGGGCGTCGTGGACCTCGTCGAGATGAACGCGAAGACCTGGCGCGGCGACGCGAAGGGCGACGTGAAGATGGGCGCCGAGTGGACGGTCGAGGAGATCCCGGCCGACCTCAAGGAGAAGGCCGAGGAGTACCGCGCCAAGCTGCTCGAGACGGTCGCCGAGACCGACGACGCGCTCATGGAGAAGTTCTTCGAGGGCGAGGAGCTCTCGATCGCCGAGGTCAAGGGCGCCATCCGCAAGCTGACGCTCGCGAGCGAGGTCTACCCCGTGCTCTGCGGCTCGGCGTTCAAGAACCGCGGCGTGCAGCCGATGCTCGACGCGGTCGTCGACTACCTCCCGAGCCCCCTCGACGTCCCGGCCATCCCCGGCCACGACGCCAAGGACCCCGAGGTCGAGATCGAGCGCCACGCCGACCGCGACGAGCCGTTCTCGGCCCTCGCGTTCAAGGTCGCCGTCCACCCCTTCTTCGGTCGCCTCACCTACGTCCGCGTGTACTCCGGTCACGCCGACTCGGGCGCCGCCATCGTCAACTCGACGAAGGGCAAGAAGGAGCGCATCGGCAAGATCTTCCAGATGGCCGCCAACAAGGAGATCCCCGTCGACGAGGTGACCGCCGGTCACATCTACGCGGTGATCGGGCTCAAGGACACCACCACGGGCGACACCCTCTCCGACCCGGCCAGCCCCGTCATCCTCGAGTCGATGACGTTCCCGGCCCCGGTCATCGAGGTCGCGATCGAGCCGAAGACGAAGGCCGACCAGGAGAAGCTCTCCACGGCCATCCAGAAGCTCGCCGAGGAGGACCCGACCTTCCGCACCGAGAACAACCCGGAGACGGGCCAGACGGTCATCAAGGGCATGGGCGAGCTCCACCTCGACATCCTCGTCGACCGCATGAAGCGCGAGTTCAAGGTCGAGGCAAACGTGGGCAAGCCCCAGGTGGCCTACCGCGAGACGCTCAAGGGCACGATCGAGAAGTTCGACTACACCCACAAGAAGCAGACGGGTGGATCGGGCCAGTTCGCGAAGATCCAGATCAAGCTCGAGCCGATGGAGATCACGGCCGACGAGACCTACGAGTTCGTGAACGCCGTCACCGGCGGCCGCGTGCCCCGCGAGTACATCCCCTCGGTCGACGCGGGCATCCAGGACGCCATGCAGGTCGGCGTGCTCGCCGGCTTCCCGACGGTGGGCGTCAAGGCGTCGCTGCTCGACGGCGCGGCGCACGACGTCGACTCCTCGGAGATGGCGTTCAAGATCGCCGGCTCGATGGCGTACAAGGAGGCTGCCCGCAAGGCGCAGCCGACCCTCCTCGAGCCGCTCATGGCCGTCGAGGTCCGCACGCCCGAGGAGTACATGGGCGACGTGATCGGCGACCTGAACTCGCGTCGCGGGCAGATCCAGTCGATGGAGGACGCCCAGGGCGTGAAGGTCGTCAAGGCCCTCGTCCCGCTCTCGGAGATGTTCGGCTACGTCGGCGACCTGCGCTCGAAGACCTCGGGCCGCGCCGTCTACTCGATGGAGTTCTCGACGTACGCCGAGGTCCCCAAGGCGGTCTCGGAGGAGATCGTCCAGAAGAGCAAGGGCGAGTGATCGACGGGGCGGCAGCCGTGCTGCCGCCCCGTCCCACCGCCCAGCCGGCCCGGTTTTCCCTGGACCGGCACCCCCAGTACCATTGATCACCACCACCCCGAAGCCCTGCCGCGACGCGGCGGTGCACGCATGAGAAGTCCTAGGAGGACATAGTGGCTAAGGCCAAGTTCGAGCGGACCAAGCCGCACGTCAACATCGGAACGATCGGTCACGTCGACCACGGCAAGACGACGCTCACCGCGGCGATCTCCAAGGTCCTGGCCGACAAGTACCCGTCGGCGACCAACGTGCAGCGCGACTTCGCCTCGATCGACTCCGCTCCCGAGGAGCGCCAGCGCGGCATCACGATCAACATCTCGCACGTCGAGTACGAGACGCCGAAGCGCCACTACGCGCACGTCGACGCCCCGGGTCACGCCGACTACATCAAGAACATGATCACGGGCGCCGCGCAGATGGACGGCGCGATCCTCGTGGTCGCCGCGACCGACGGCCCGATGGCCCAGACGCGCGAGCACGTGCTGCTCGCCAAGCAGGTCGGCGTGCCGTACCTGCTCGTCGCGCTGAACAAGTCGGACATGGTCGACGACGAGGAGATCCTGGAGCTCGTCGAGCTCGAGGTCCGCGAGCTCCTCTCGTCGCAGGACTTCGACGGCGACAACGCGCCGGTCGTCCGCGTCTCGGGCCTCAAGGCTCTCGAGGGCGACGAGAAGTGGGTCAACGCCGTCCTCGAGCTCATGGAGGCCGTCGACGAGTCGATCCCGGACCCCGTGCGCGACAAGGACAAGCCGTTCCTCATGCCGATCGAGGACGTCTTCACGATCACCGGTCGTGGCACGGTCGTCACGGGCCGCGCCGAGCGCGGCACGCTGGGCATCAACTCGGAGGTCGAGATCGTCGGCATCCGCCCGACCCAGAAGACCACCGTCACGGGCATCGAGATGTTCCACAAGCAGCTCGACGAGGCCTGGGCCGGCGAGAACTGTGGCCTCCTCCTCCGCGGCACGAAGCGCGAGGACGTGGAGCGCGGCCAGGTCGTCGTCAAGCCGGGCTCGGTCACGCCGCACACCAACTTCGAGGGCACGGCGTACATCCTGTCCAAGGACGAGGGCGGCCGCCACAACCCGTTCTTCACGAACTACCGCCCGCAGTTCTACTTCCGCACGACGGACGTGACGGGCGTCATCTCGCTGCCCGAGGGCACCGAGATGGTCATGCCCGGTGACACCACCGACATGACGGTCGAGCTGATCCAGCCGATCGCCATGGAGGAGGGCCTCGGCTTCGCCATCCGCGAGGGCGGCCGCACCGTCGGTGCCGGCACGGTCACGAAGATCATCAAGTAAGTCCTCTGACTTGCTGGAAGGGCCCCGCTCCGGCGGGGCCCTTCTGCATGCCCGGGCGCAGCTCGGCGCCCTAGGCTCGGCCACGTGGAGCGCGCGGAGTTCGACGAGTGGTCGGAGCGGCTGGTCGCCTGGGCGGCGCAGGCGGACGGCGTGCTCGGCCTCGTGCTGGTCGGGAGCACGGCGAGGACGGCGCACGCGCCGGACGCGTGGAGCGACCACGACTTCTTCGTCGTCGCCGAACCGGGCTCGGCGGAGCAGCTGCGCGCGCGGACCGACTGGCTCCCGCGGCGAGCGGCGGGCATCGCGCTGCACGAGCGCGACACGGCGCACGGTGCGTGGGTGGTCTTCGTCGACGGCCACCTGCTCGAGTACGCGGTCTTCGCGCCCGACGAGGTCGGCCTGAGCCGCAGCGGCGCGCTGCGCGTCGCGGTCGACCGCGCGGGCGGGCTCGCGTCCCGCATGCTGCCGACGCTCGCACCGCCGGAGCGCGATCCGCGCACGCTCGCGACCGCGCTGCACCGGGCGCTCCTCGTCGGCGCCGGCCGCGGCGCCCGCGGCGAGCGGCTCGTCGCCCGTCGCCACCTGCTCGACGCCGCGGACGCGCTGCTCGGACTCGTCGCCGCGCTCCGCGGCGCGGACGACGCGCAGGACCCGTGGCGCCGGGTCGAGCGCACCGAGCCCGAGCTCGCGGCCGCGCTCGACGGCATCATCGCCCGCGGCGACGCGGGCGCCGCGCTCGCGCTCGCCGACCTCGCGGCCGACGCGGCAGGGGACCAGCCGTGGTGGCCGGCCGCGCTGGCGGCCGCGGTGCGTCCGAGGCTCGTCGCCGCCGCGCGCGACGACGAGGCGTGACCGCCGCGGTCGCCTAGGCTCGACGCGTGGTGGAGATCATCGACTTCGACGTCCAGCAGACCCCGATCGACGGGCTCGCGCTCATCCGCATGAAGCAGGTGCGCGAGGAGCGCGGCACGGTGCGCGAGTTCTTCCGCGCCTCGGCGTTCGAGGCCGCCGGGATCCCGCTGCCCGCCTTCCAGCAGGTGAACGTCACCGAGACGAACCCGGGGGCGATCCGCGGCATGCACGGCGAGTCGATGGTGAAGCTCATCGCCATCGCGCACGGCACCGCGTGGGGCGCGTGGGTCGACGCCCGGCCCGAATCGCCCACCCGCGGCGCCGTCTTCCAGACCGCGCTCGAGCCCGGCACCCAGATCCTCGTGCCCGAGGGCGTCTGCAACGGCTTCCAGTCGACGGGCGACAGCCCGACCCAGTACGTCTACTGCTTCACCTCGGAGTGGGTGCCCGGCATGACCGGCGTCGCGCTCACCCCGCTCGACCCGGCGCTCGGCATCGCGTGGCCGCTGCCGGTCGACACGGAGGACCGCTCGAGCGTGAGCGCGAAGGACCTCGCCGCCCCGACCCTCGCCGAGGTGCTCGGCGAGCACGCGTGACGGCCGGCGTGGAGGCGCTCGGCCTCGCGGCCGCGATCCTGCTGCTCGTCGGCGCGGCGTTCAGCGCCATCGTCTGGCCGCCGTTCTGGCGCCGCGTCGCCGCCGATCCGCGCGCCCGCGATGCCGACGGCCGGGCCACGCGGTTCCTGCGGGTGCACGCCGTGCTCATCGGCACCGCGCTCGTGATCGCCCTCGCGCAGGCCGTGGTCGGCGTCTGGTGGCTCATCGCGCGCTGAGGCGCGTCGGCGCTGATCGCGCGCGCAGGCCGCGGTGCGGCCGCGTCCAGGCTCGTGCGGTTGGGTCGGGGGACAGGTCGGCGCAGCCGTGCCGACCCCACGACACGGAGGTGCGAGATGGCAGACAGCGACATCCGCGACGGCGGCGACCAGCCGCTCGACGACGAGCAGGCGCTCCCGGGCGGACGGCCCGACGATGCCCCCAGCGGCACCGGCGACCTCCCGCCGCGCGCCGACGAGCAGACGGGCGAGGCGATCCCCGCCGGCGGCGACGCCGCGGGGCCGGATCCCGCGCAGGGCATCGACGGCCAGGCGACGTTCGTCGCGGATGCGACGGGCCGCGCCTACGAGCGCACCGTCGAGGAGGGCGAGGCCGCGATCGACGAGCACAGGGCGCGCATCGCCGCGATGGAGGCGCAGGCTCCCGGCGCCGCCGACGCGGCGGGCACGGCCGGTGAGCCGCTCGAGCCCGGCCCCGGGGCGCCGACCCCGGGCGAGTCGCCCGGCCCCGAGGAGCCCGAGGTCACGCCCCTGCCCGACGCCCCCGGTGCGCCCGGCGCGCCGACGGCGCCCGGCGGACCGGAGGCGCCGACCGGACCCGGCGCGCTCGATCCGAGCGCGCCCGTCGGCGACCCCGCCGGCGACGCGAGCGCGCAGGATCCGCTCGACGGCCGCCAGGCCTGACGGAGCGCGCGGCGCCGCGGAACCGTCGGCTCAGCCGGCGACCGCGGCGCCGCGCCGCGCCGTCGCCTCGAGCAGCGCCCGCAGCAGCTCTTGCACCACGGGCTCCTGCTCGTCGGCGACGACCGCGCCGATCTCGCGCCGCGCGAGCGGATGCCGCACCGGCACCTCGCGCACGCCGTCGTCGATGCGCGACGGGCTCGGGGGCAGCACCGCGACGCCGAGGCCCGCGGCGGCCAGCCCGCGCGCGGCGCGGTACTCTCCGACCACGAGCGCGGGCTCGGGCACCTCGCCGCCGTCGGCCGCGAAGAGCGCCTCCACGGCGTCGTGGATGCCGTAGCCGGGCGCGAGCATGATCTGCGGCCAGCGCCGCAGCGCCTCGACCGACACCTCGTGCATCGCGGCGAGCGGATGCTCGGCCGCGGCGACGGCGACGAGCGGCTCGGCGTAGAGCATCGTCACGGCGCCGATCTCGGCGGGCGGCGCCGCGACGACGGCGATGTCCGCGCTCCCGTCGACGACCGCCCCGACGCAGCTCGCGCGCGAGCCGTGCTGGAGCCGCAGCGCGACGTCGGGCCAGCGCGCGCGGAAGCGGCGGATCGCCTCCGGCACCAGCCGCTCGCCGAGCATCGTCTGGAACGCGATCCCGACCTCGCTCGCCCCGATCGAGCCGGCGCGCGCCACCGAGGCCAGCGCGTCGCCGATCGCCTGCAGCGCCTGCTCGCCCGCGCCGGCGAGCGCCTCGCCGGCGGCGGTGAGCACGACCCCGCGGCCCTCGCGCCGCACGACCGGTGCCTCGACGACGGCCGCGATCCGCTGCAGCGCGCGGGTGGCGCTCGGCTGCGGGATGCCGAGCTCGTCGGCCGCAGCGGTCACCGTGCCCGTGCGCCGCACGGCGACGAGCACGGGCAGGTCGCGCAGCAGCCGCGCGTCGTGGGGGTCAGGATGCATGCCGCCAGCGTATGGGAACGGGGTGTCGGCGCATTGGTCATTCGCTCGACGGCGGCCTAGCGTCGACAGCATGACCGCCTCGCCAGCCCTCCTCGAGCGCGCGCCGGTGGCGATCTCGCCCCGCCGCCTCACGGTGGCGCTGCTGGCGGTGGGCCTCGCGACCTTCACGCAGCTCTACGCGATCCAGGGCGCGCTGCCGCAGCTCGCGCGAGAGCTGGGCGCGAGCCCCTCGGAGGCAGCGCTCACCGTGTCGCTCGCGACCGCGGGCCTCGCCGTCTCGGTCATCCCGTGGGCGTTCGCCGCCGACCGCTTCGGCAAGCTGGCGATGATGCGCGCCGCGGCGATCGGCTCGGTCGTGCTGTCGGCCGCGGTGGTGGTGGCGCCGAGCACGGAGGCGCTCCTCGCGATCCGCTTCCTCGGCGGCGCGGCGCTCGGCGCCGTGCCGGCCCTCAGCGTCGCCGTCGCCTACGAGCGGCTGAGCGGGCGCGCCGCCGCGACCGTCGCCGCCGCGTACATCGCAGGCACCTCGGTGGGCGGCGCCGCGGGCCGGCTCGTCGTCGGGCCGCTCGCGCCGCTGCTCGGCTGGCGGTGGGCGGTGCTCGTGGTCGTCGCGCTCGGCGCGGTCGCGATCCTCGTCTTCCTGCTCGCGGTGCGCGGGCGCGGGGCAGGGCCGTCGGCACCGTCGGGGTCGCGCCGGAGCCGCATGGCGGAGGCGCTGCGCGGCCGGGGGCTGCGGCCCCTCTACCTCCAGTCGTTCCTGCTCGTGGGCGTGCAGGTGGGCGTCTACAACTACCTCGCGTTCCGGCTCGAGGCGCCGCCGTACGCGCTCGCGCCGGCCGTCGCCTCGCTCATCTTCCTGGCCTACGCAGCCGGCACCGCGGGCTCGCGCGCATCGAGCTGGATCGCGGGCCGGCTCGGCGCGCGCACGACGATGGTCGCGGGGCACGCGACGATGCTCGTCGGCCTCGCCCTCCTCGCGCTGCCGCCGCTGCCGGCCGTCGTCGCGGGCCTCGTCGTGGCGACGCTCGGCTTCTTCGTCGCGCACGCGACCGCCGCCTCGCAGGTGGGCGCGCGGGCGAGCGCCGCCTCCCGCGCGCAGGCCGGCGCCCTGTACACGATCGCCTTCTACGTCGGCTCGGCCGTCTTCGGGTGGGTGCTCGGGCTGCCGTTCGAGGCTGGCGGCTGGCTCGCGCTCACGGCCTGCGCCATGGGCATGGTGCTCGTGTCGCTCGCCGTCGCCCTCGCCGCGGCGTGGTCGGCCCGCCGCGGGGGCGCGCCGGAGCCGGCGGCCTCCGCTCGCTGACCGCGCTCGCTCAGCCGCCGAGGCGTCGCCCGAGCTCGCGGGCCGCTGCGGCGCAGCGCTCGCCGAGCGACGCCCAGTCGTCCCCGCCGGGACCGGCGTCCGCCATCCGGAAGGTGAGGCCGACGGCGGCGGCGGGCGCGCCCGTCGCGTCGAAGGCCGCGGCGGCGACCGAGCCGTACGAGGGGTCGACCTCGCCGGCCTCCGTCGCCCAGCCGCGTCGGCGGACGGCGCCGAGGAGCGTCGTGAGCGCCTGCCGCGTCGCGGGCCGCTCGCCCGCGAGGTCGCGGTCGTGGGGGAGCAGCGCCCGCACCTGGTCGTCGCCGAGCGCGGCGAGCAGCGCGCGCCCGGTGGCGGTGCGCACGGCGGGCAGCCGCACGCCCACCCGCGAGACGGTCACGGGGGAGCGCCGGCCCGCGCCGCGGCCCGCGTACGCGACGTCGCGCCCCGCGAGCACGGCGAGGTGGCTCGTCGAGGGCAGCGGCGCCTCGGCGACGAGCCGGTCGAGCACGGGCTGCGCGAGCCGCTCGAGGCGCGTGGCGGCGGCGACGCGCGAGCCGATCTGCTGCACGCGCGCGCTCGGCCCCCACGCCCCGAGCTCGGGGTAGTGCACGAGGAAGCCCTCGTCGCGCATCACCTGGAGCAGCTGGTACGCGCTCGAGCGCGGCAGGCCCAGCTCGCGCGCGATCGTCGACGCGCGCACGGGCCCCGGCTGCTCGGCGAGCAGCGAGAGCACCCGCAGCGCGCTGCGCGCCGCCGGCATCCGCGGCATCCCCATCCGCCCCTCCTCCCCATCCGACCGGTCGCTGCCGCCCCGATCGCGCCCGAGCGGTCACGTGCTGGCGCCAGCGCGGCGCATCGGCGACCACAGGTGACCGCTCGACGACGCAGTCTGAGATCTCAGACGGTACTGGAGCGGGAGGCGGTGCGCCAGAGCGCGCGAACGGGTGGGATGGGAGCCATGCAGGAGATCGTCATCGGAGACGCGCCGCTCGACCGCCACCAGGTCGTGCAGGTCGCCCGCCACCGCGCGCGCATCGCGCTCAGCCCCGCCGCGCTCGAGCGGATCGACGCCTCCCGCGCCGTCGTCGACGCGCTCGCGAGCGACGTGCGCCCCCACTACGGCATCTCGACCGGCTTCGGCGCGCTCGCGAACACCGCGATCGCCCCCGCCGACCGCACCCGCCTGCAGCAGTCGCTCATCCGCTCGCACGCCGCGTCGTCGGGTCCGGAGGTGGAGGCAGAGGTCGTCCGCGGCCTCATGCTGCTGCGCCTGCAGACGCTCGCGACCGGCCGCACCGGCGCGCGCCGCGCCACCGTCGAGCTGTACGCGGCGATGCTCAACGCCGGGATCCACCCCGTCGTCGGCGAGCACGGCTCGCTCGGCTGCTCCGGCGACCTCGCGCCGCTCTCGCACATGGCGCTCGCGGCGATGGGCGAGGGCACGGTGCGCGTCGAGGACGAGCTGCTCGACGCCGCCGAGGCGCTCCGCCGCGCCGGCCTCGAGCCGGTCGTGCTCGCCGAGAAGGAGGGCCTCGCCCTCATCAACGGCACCGACGGCATGCTCGCGATGCTCTGCATGGCGCTCGCCGACCTCGACCGCCTGCTCGACACCGCCGACCTCGCCGCCGCCATGAGCGTCGAGGGGCTGCTCGGCACCGACGCGCCCTTCGCGGCAGAGCTCATGGCGCTCCGCCCGCACGCGGGCCAGGCGACGAGCGCCGCGCAGATCGCGGCGCTGCTCGCCGGCAGCCCGATCGTCGCGAGCCACAAGGGCCCCGAGGACACCCGCGTGCAGGACGCCTACTCGCTGCGCTGCGCGCCGCAGGTGCACGGCGCCGCGCGCGACACCGCCGCCCACGCCGAGCGCGTCGGCGCCGTCGAGCTCGCGAGCGCGATCGACAACCCCGTCGTGCTGCCCGACGGCCGCGTCGTCTCGAACGGCAACTTCCACGGCGCGCCCATCGCGGCCGTGCTCGACTTCCTCGCGATCGCGATCGCCGACGTCGCGTCCATGAGCGAGCGCCGCACCGACCGCTTCCTCGACCCGGCGCGCTCCTACGGCCTCCCGCCGTTCCTCGCGCACGACCCGGGCGTCGACTCCGGGCTCATGATCGCCCAGTACACGCAGGCCGCGATCGTCTCCGAGCTCAAGCGCCTCGCCGTGCCGGCCTCCGTCGACTCGATCCCGTCGAGCGCGATGCAGGAGGACCACGTGTCGATGGGCTGGGGCGCCGCGCGCAAGCTGCGCCGCGCGATCGACGGGCTGGAGCGGGTGCTCGCGATCGAGGTCATGACGGCGGCGCGCGGCATCGAGCTGCGCGACGACGCCGCGGGTGAGCGCACGGGCGCCGCCATCGCGACGATCCGCGAGGACGTGCCGGGCATCGGGCCCGACCGCCTCCTCGCCGACGACATCGAGCGCACCCGCGCGCTCGTCGCATCCGGTGCGCTGCTCGCGGCCGCCGGCATCCACCACGATGGAGGGAACGCATGATGGAGGGCGCACGTCCGGTCCGCGCGCACCGCGGCACCGAGCTGCACACGAAGGGGTGGCAGCAGGAGGCGGTGCTGCGGATGCTGCAGAACAACCTCGACCCCGAGGTCGCCGAGCACCCCGACGAGCTCGTCGTCTACGGCGGCACCGGCCGAGCCGCGCGCGACTGGCGCTCGTACGACGCGATCGTGCGCGAGCTCGAGCGGCTGGAGGCCGACGAGACGCTGCTCGTGCAGTCGGGCCGCCCCGTGGGCGTGCTGCGCACGAGCGAGTGGGCGCCGCGCGTGCTCATCGCCAACTCGAACCTCGTGGGCGACTGGGCGACGTGGCCGGAGTTCCGCCGGCTCGAGGCCGAGGGGCTCACGATGTACGGCCAGATGACGGCCGGCTCGTGGATCTACATCGGCACGCAGGGCATCCTGCAGGGCACGTACGAGACCTTCGGCGCCGTCGCCCGCGCGCTCGGCCGCGAGAGCCTCGCCGGCACGATCACGCTCACGGCCGGCCTCGGCGGGATGGGCGGCGCGCAGCCGCTCGCGGTCACGATGCAGGACGGCGTCGCCATCTGCATCGAGGTCGACCGCTCGCGCATCGACCGCCGGATCGAGCACCGCTACCTCGACGTGCTCGCCGACTCGGTCGAGCACGCGCTCGAGCTCGCCGTCGAGGCGCGCGACGCCGGCCGAGGGCTGTCGATCGGCATCCACGGCAACGCCGCCGACGTCGTGCCGCAGCTGCTCGCGATGGGCGCGCCCATCGACGTCGTCACCGACCAGACGAGCGCCCATGATCCGCTCGCCTACCTGCCGAGCGGCGTCGCCTTCGACGACTGGCAGGCCGAGCGCGAGCGCGACCCCGAGGGCTTCACCGTCCGCTCGCGCGCGTCGATGGCCCGCCACGTCGAGGCGATGGTCGGCTTCCAGCGGGCCGGCGCCGAGGTGTTCGACTACGGCAACTCGATCCGGGCGGAGGCGCTGCTCGGCGGCTTCGAGGACGCCTTCGCGTTCCCCGGCTTCGTGCCCGCGTACATCCGCCCGCTGTTCTGCGAGGGCAAGGGCCCGTTCCGCTGGGCAGCGCTCTCGGGCGACCCGGAGGACATCCGCCGCACCGACGAGGCGATCCTCGAGCTGTTCCCCGACGACGCCCACCTGCACCGCTGGATCCGCATGGCGCAGGAGCGCGTGCACTTCCAGGGGCTGCCCGCCCGCATCTGCTGGCTCGGCGCCGGCGAGCGGCACCGCGCGGGGCTCCGCTTCAACGAGATGGTGGCGAGCGGCGAGCTCTCGGCGCCCGTCGTGATCGGCCGCGACCACCTCGACTCGGGCTCGGTCGCGAGCCCGTACCGGGAGACCGAGGCGATGAAGGACGGCTCCGACGCCATCGCGGACTGGCCGCTGCTCAACGCGCTCGTCTCCACGTCGTCCGGTGCGAGCTGGGTGTCGATCCACCACGGCGGCGGCGTCGGCATCGGCCGCTCGATCCACGCCGGGCAGGTGACGGTCGCCGACGGCACGCCGCTCGCCGCGCAGAAGCTCGAGCGCGTGCTCACGAACGACCCGGCGATGGGCGTGCTGCGCCACGTCGACGCCGGCTACGGCGAGGCGATCTCGTTCGCCGAGGAGCACGAGGTGCGCGTGCCGATGCGGGAGGCGTGAGCGTGGCCCTCCTCATCGACGGCATCGGCGAGCTGACGACGAACGACGACGAGCTGGGCCGCGTCGCCGACGCCGCCGTCGTGGTCGAGGGGGAGCGGATCGCGTGGGTCGGGCCGGCGTCCCGGGCGCCGGCGGCCGACGAGCGGTTCGACGCCGCGGGCCGCGCGGCGCTGCCCGGCTGGGTCGACAGCCACGTGCACCCCGTCTTCGCGGGCGACCGCTCGGCGGAGTTCGAGGCGCGGATGGCGGGGCAGGCGTACGCGGCGGGCGGCATCGCGACGACGGTCGACGCCACGCGCGCAGCGAGCGACGCCGAGCTCGCGGCGACGCTCGACCGCCTCGCCGACGAGGCGCTCGCGGGCGGCACGACGGCGCTCGAGGCGAAGACCGGGTACGGCCTGACGATCGACGACGAGGTGCGCAGCGCCCGGGTCGCCCGCGGCCGTGCCGAGGCCGTCACCTTCCTCGGCGCGCACCTCGTGCCGGAGGGATGGGATGCCGACGCGTACGTCGAGCACGTGGCAGGTCCCATGCTCGACGCGGTCGCGCCGCTCGTCGACGCCATCGACGTGTTCTGCGAGCGCGGCGCCTTCGACGAGGCGCAGTCCCGACGCGTGCTCGAGGCGGGCGCGGCGAAGGGGCTCGCGCTGCGCGTGCACGGCAACCAGCTCGGGCCGGGGCCCGGCGTGCGGCTCGCGGTGGAGCTGGGCGCGCGGAGCGTCGATCACGTCGCATTCCTCGACGACGAGGAGGTCGCGGCGCTCGCAGGCTCGTGGGCAGCGGGCATCGGGACCGTCGCCACGGTGCTGCCCGCCTGCGACCTGTCGACCCGCATGCCGCTCGCCCCGGCACGTCGCCTGCTCGACGCCGGCGCCGTCGTCGCGATCGCGACGAACTGCAACCCCGGCACCTCGTACACGACCTCGATGGCGTTCTGCGTCGCGACCGCGGTGCTGCAGATGGGCCTGACCGTCGAGGAGGCGGTGCGGGCGGCGACGCTCGGCGGGGCGATCGCACTGGGTCGGGACGGCGAGGACGCAGACGGGCGCCCGCCGCTCGGCCGCATCCGGCCCGGCGCGCGCGCCGACCTGCAGCTGCTCGAGGCGCCGTCGGCCGCGCACCTCGCGTACCGGCCGGGCGTGCCGCTCGTTGGCGCCGTCTGGCGGCGCGGGGAGCGGGTGCGCTGACAGGCTCGGCCGATGGCCGGCCGGGCCGTGCGGCGCTGCGGCGCCCAGCGCGCACTGGGCTTGCGCGCAGTGTCCCCCTCTAGGGTCGCGGCATGACGACGGTGACGCTGCAGGGACTGTCCACGGCGGTGCCGCCGACCGAGCTGCTCCAGCCCGAGGTCGCGGAGGTGTTCGGCGCGCAGCCCGACCTCACGCGGCTGTCGCAGCGCATCGTGGGCACGTCCTTCGGCGGCTCGGGCATCGAGCGGCGCTACACGGTGCTCGAGGAGCTCGACCTACGCACGGAGCCCGCGCGCGAGCCGGAGTTCTTCGACCGGGCGAGCGGCCTCCTGCTCGACCCGGGCACCCGGCTGCGCAACGACCGCTACGCCGAGCACGCGACCCGCCTCTACGTCGAGGCGGGCGCCGCCGCGATCGCCGCGGCGGGCTCGGTCGAGCGCGACGACGTCACGCACGTCATCACCGTCTCCTGCACGGGCTTCTACGCGCCCGGGCCCGACTTCGTGCTCGCCCGCGACCTGGGCCTTCGGCCCGGAGTGCAGCGCTACCACCTGGGCTTCATGGGCTGCTACGCCTCCATGCCGGCGCTGCGGCTCGCCTCGCAGCTCGTGCAGGCGGATCCCGAGGCGGTGGTGCTCGTCGTGAGCGTCGAGCTGTGCACGCTGCACCTGCGCACCTCGAACGACCCCGACACGATCGTCGCCACCTCGCTCTTCGGCGACGGCGCGGGCGCCGGCATCGTCACCGCGCGGCCCCCCGCCGCGGGGGAGCGGGCGCTGCGGCTCGACGCCTTCGCCACCCGCACGACCCCGACGGGCGAGGGCGCGATGGCGTGGCGGATCGGCGACCACGGCTTCGAGATGGTGCTCTCGAACGCGGTGCCGTCGCTCATCGGCGAGCACATCACGGGCGCGATCGCGCCGCTGCTCGACGCGGAGGCGCCGCTCGCCGCGGCGCTCGCGGAGGAGCGGGCCGGCGACGCGATCGAGCACTGGGCCATCCACCCGGGCGGCCGCAGCATCCTCGACAAGGTGGAGTCGACGCTGCGGCTCTCGGAGGCGCAGCTCGCGCCCGCGCGGAACACGCTCCGCGACTACGGCAACATGTCGAGCGCCACGGTGCTCTTCGTGCTCGACCGCATCCTCCGCGACCCCGCGACCGCCGACGGCGACCGCGTCGCGGCCATGGCCTTCGGCCCCGGCCTCACGGTCGAGTCCGGGCTGCTCACGGTGCAGGGCTGAGCCGAGGATGCCGCTCGGCCCGCTCCGCGCGCGCGACGCGTCTGCGCGCGAGCTGATGGACGAGCCCGGGTGCGACCCGGAGGCGCTCGAACGCACCTACGCCCGGTTCGGGCTCGTGAACGCCGTCGTCTCGGCGCCCGGCGCCGTGCGGCGCCGATGGATCGTGCCGCGGCTGCGCGCCGACCGGCCGCTGCGGGTGCTCGACGTCGGCACGGGTGGCGCCGACCTGCCGCGCTCGCTCGCCCGCTGGGCGGCCAGCCGCGGCGCCCGCGTCGAGGTGCTCGGCATCGACCCCGAGCCGCGCGCGATCGCCTACGCGCGGGCGCTCCCGCCCGTGGAGGGCGTGGCGCTGCGGCAGGCCGCCACCGGCGACCTGGTGGCGGAGGGCCGGCGCTTCGACGTCGTGCTCTCGAACCACGTCCTCCACCACCTCGCGCCGCACGAGCTCGGCGCGCTGCTCGCCGACAGCGAGCGGCTCGTCGCGCCGGGCGGCGTCGTCGTGCACGGCGACATCGAGCGCTCGATGCTCGGCTGGCTCGGCTTCGCGGTCGGCACGCTGCCGCTCGAGCCGACGATCCTGCGCGGCTCCTTCATCCGCGCCGACGGGCTCGCCTCGATCCGCCGCAGCTGGACGGCGGCGGAGCTCGCGCCCGCGCTGCCGGACGGCTGGCGCGTGCGTCGGGCGGTGCCCTCCCGGCTCGAGGTGGTGCACGAGCCGTGAGCGGGCACGACGTCGCGATCGTGGGGGCGGGTTCGGCGGGCCTGCTGCTCGGCTGCCTGCTCGCGCAGCGGGGGCTCGACGTCGTCGTGCTCGAGCGGCGCTCCGAGCCGCAGGGCGGCTCGCGCGCGATCGGCATCCACCCGCCTGGCCTGCGCGCCCTCGACCGCGCGGGCATCGGCGCGCACGTGCGCGACCAGGCCGTCGCGATCCGCGCGGGCGTCGCGATGTCGCGCGGCCGCGAGCTCGGCACGCTCCGCTTCGACGCGAGCCCCATCCGCTCCCTCCCGCAGCACCGCACGGAGGCCCTCCTGCGGCAGCGGCTCGAGGCGCTCGCGCCCGATGCGCTGCGCACGGGCGCCGGTGTCACCGGCATCGATCCGGGCGACGGGGCGGTGGGTCTCGGGCTCGCCGACGGCGGCGCCGTGGAGGCGCGCTGGGTCGTCGCGGCCGACGGCGTGCGCGGCCAGCTGCGCGGCATGCTCGGCATCGGCAGGACGGCGCTGCCCGGCGAGGCGCACTACGCGATGGCCGACGGCCCCGACCGCACGGGGCTGCCGCACGCGGCGGCGCTGCACATCGAGCCGGGCGGCATCGTGGAGTCGTTCCCGCTCGTCCACGGCGGCCGACGCTGGGTCGCGCGGCTCGACGGTCCGGGCGACGGGATGGCCGCGGCCGGGCTGCGCGCGGTCGTCGCAGCGCGGATCGGCGACGAGCCGCCGATCGTCGACGAGGCGCCCGTGAGCGCGTTCGTCGCCCGCCAGCGGCTCGCCGACGCGTTCGCGCGCGGCCGGGTCGCGCTGCTCGGCGACGCCGCGCACGAGCTGAGCCCGATCGGCGGCCAGGGCATGAGCCTCGGATGGCTCGACGCGGCCGCGCTCGAGGAGGCGCTGCTGCGCGCGATCGCGACCGCCGACGAGGCGCCCGTCGAGGCGTGGGCGCGCGCCCGCCGGGCCGCTGCACGCCGCGCGATGCGCCGCGCCGCCTGGAACATGCGCATGGGCGCGCCCTGCAGCCCCGCGCGGCTCGCCGCGCGCACGGCGCTCGTGCGCGCGCTCGCGACGCCGCCCGCGAGCACGATGCTGGCCGCCTCCTTCACGATGCGCGGCCTCTGACGCCGCCGCGAGGCGCCCGCAGGGCCGCCGAGGCGCTGTCCCGAGTGCGACCCGTTCCTGGCCGCTCGTCGGCCCAGTCCGTGCCGTCGAGCGGTCGTCTCCAGCGATGCGTGGTCACGATCTGCTGCACGGAGCGACCGATCACGACACGAAGCGACCAGCGATCGCGCGGATCGACCACTCGATCGCACGGATCGACCGCTCACGGATGCCGCTGGGGGCCGGCAGCGCCCGAGCGCGCGGAGGCGGTCAGGCGTCGCGCGAGGCGAGGCCCGCGAGGGCTTCGAGCACGCAGAGCGCCGCGAGCCGCACCGTGCGGCCGTCGGGCGCGTCGGCCGATGCGTCGACCTCGGTGAGGTCGATGGAGCGCACGAGCGGCGAGGAGGCCAGCGCCCGCACGAGCTCGCGCAGCTGCCACGCGCTCAGCCCGCCGGGCGTCGACGCCGGGCAGCCGGGCGCGACCGCCCGGTCGCACGCGTCGACGTCGACGTCGACGTGCACGGGGCCGCCCGCGGCGCCCGCGATCGCGAGCGCCCGCTGCGCGATCGCCACCATCGGCGCCTCCTCGCACGCGGCGCGCGGCACGACCGTGATGCCGGCCGCGGCGGCGCGCTCGGCGTAGTGGCGGGAGTTCGCGAAGTCCTGGATGCCGATCTGCACGACGCGGCTGCCGTCGAGGCCCGCGTCGAGGAGCCGCCGCACGGGCGAGCCGTTGCTGCGCCCGTCGCGGAGGTCGTGGTGCGCGTCGATCGTGATGAGGCCCGCCGTCGCCACCGCACCCGGGGCGCCGTCGGCCGCGCCCCACGCGCCGAGCGCCGCCGGCACGGTCGCGGCGTTGTCGCCGCCGATCGCCACGACGAGCCGCGCGCGCGCCGCCGCTCGGGCGACGAGCGCCGTCGCGCCCGCCTCGTCGCCGTCGGGATCGGCCGCGTCGCCCGCGTCCGCGACGACGAGCGCGCCGACGTCGCCGTGGCCCGCGGCGTGCGGGGAGTACCGGCGCAGCGCCTCGCGCACGGCGGGCGGGGTCGTGTGGGCGGAGGTCGGGCTCAGCGAGGTCGCGTGGGTGCCGAGGCCGACGAGCGCGGCGTCGAGGTCGCCGTCGACCTCGTCGAGCGCCGGCCAGCCGCCGGCGCGCGGCCAGCTCGGGTCGTGGGGGAGGGTCATGCCTGCGACCCTAGCCAGCCGTCGGCGGCGGAGCCCGCCGGAGCCCGCCGCGCGATCCATCGCACCCGCACAGGACGTCCCCCTGGCGCCGGCCGTCGCCGTGTGCTTCGGTGGATGCCTGGCGCCGCGATCGGCGCGGCGGGAGCGGGAGGAGGCCTGGATGGGCATCGAGGACCTCGTGAACAAGGCGAAGGCAGCGCTCGACGGCGAGCAGGGCGAGCAGACCAGCGACCGGGTGATCCAGGGCGCTGGCGACGGCTTCGACCGGCTGACCGGCGGACGCTTCGCCGAGCACACCGACACCGTGCAGGAGCACGCCGATCGGTTCATCGGCCAGACCGACGCAGACGCTGCCACGACGCAGCCGCAGGACGACGCGCCGCGCCGATAGGCGACGGCAGATCGAGGGGCGGGGAGCGATCCCCGCCCCTCCGCACGTCCACGGGGGATCCTGAGGCGGCGGGCCGGGCCGCCACGGCCCCCTCCCAGCCTCCGCTCCTAGCGTCGGCCCATGGCGCTCGAGGCCGCATCCGCCCACCGGCGCCACATCGCGCTCGGGCGCGCGGCGGGCATGGCGGTGCTCGAGGCCGCCGCGATGGCAGCCGTCGCCGCGGCCGCGGCGCTCGGCATCGGCGCGCTCGAGGGGACGGGCGACGCGCGCCTCGCAGGCGCGATGCAGCTCGTGGCCATCCCGGCCGTGCTGTGGATCGTCGTCATGACGCCCCTCGGCCTCGCGGCCCGGATGCGCCGCGGCGTGCCGCGCGCCGTCGCGCTCTGCGCGCTCGCGCTGCTGCTCGGCGCCGGGTTCGGCGCGATGGCGGCACTCGACGGCGCCGCGGCGTCGTCCGCGCCGGCGGCGGTCGGCCTCGCCGCCATGGCGATCACGGTGGTCGGCGGGCTCGCGGGCGTCGCGCTGTCCCGCGCCGTCGCGGCGCGGGATCCGCGCGCACGCTGACCGGACCCGAGAGCGCGGACCGATCGAGCCCTGGCGCGACGCTGACGCACCCCTGGCACGGGCCTGCGCCGATCGAGAGCGGCCGGGCGTACCGTCCCGTGCATGACCGAGGGCGCCATCCCTCCAGCACCGGCCGCGGCGCACCGCCCCACGCGGGCCGAGGCGGCGGCGTCGGCCCGACGGGCCGCGGTCGAGGTCGCCGCCATCCAGCTCTGCGGGGCGATCGCGCTGCTCCTGCCGCGCTTCCGCGCCGATCGGCCCGAGCCTCTGCTGGGGGTGCTCCTCAGCGCCGTGCTGCTGCTCTGGCTCGCCGTGGCGGTCGCGGCAGCGCACCAGCTCGTCGAGCGCGGCACGAGCGCGCGCGTGCTCGTCCTCATCGCCGTGGTGCTCCTCGGCGCGGGCGCAGCGCTCGCGGTCGAGGCCGCCGTGCGGCCGGGCACCTCCCTCGCGCTGTGGCTCCTGGTGGCGGGGCTGCCGGGCGTCCCGCTCGGCACGGCGCTGTCGCGCGCCGCCGCCCGGGCCGTCGCGCCGTCGACGGACGCCCCCGGCCGCTGGCGGCCGTCGCCGGCGACGCGGCGAGCGCTCGCCGAGTGCTGGGCGCTCCTGCTCGCCGGCAGCGGCGCCGCACTGCTGCTCGGGGCGGGGGAGGTGAAGGCGCTCTGGATCGTGCCGGCCGTGCTCGTCGTCTGCGCGGCCTGGCTCGCGCTCGCGCGCCTCGCGCGCCGCGCAGCCGGCCTCATCGGCACCGGCGGGCGGGCGACGGCGCTCGTCCTGCTCGTCGTCGCGGCGGCCGTCGCCGCCATCGCGGCCGGCGCGGCCACCGGCGACGCCTTCTGGCACCTCGGCGGCTCGCTCCTCGGCGCGGTGCTGCTCGCAGCGCTCGTGCCGGCGGCCATCGTGGGCGCGCTGCGCGCGGGCGCGGCGGCGCGCGGCTGACGGTCGCGCGACAGCGCCGGTGCGGGCGAGGCGGGGCGCCGACTTCCGCGGAACGGCGCGGCGGAGCGCGCGACACGCCCGGGTTGCACGGGCATCCGATCCCGTGCGAGAATCGTCAGGTTGCAAACGCGGCGCCCTGCGCGTCGCTCACTGCTCTGGCAGTGCACAGGACGATCACGATCCTGGGCCGCGGGCAGCTTGACACGAACTTCGCCGAAGCCGAGCGCGGCACGTCCGCGCTCAGCTTCGGTGCGCGCCCTCCGGGGCATTGACAGAAGAACAGCGGTGCACTCGAGAGTGCGTTGCGAGCAGCCGGGCATCCGGCTGCGTCGACAGGAGATGGAGTCAGCCATGGCGGGACAGAAGATCCGCATCCGACTGAAGTCGTACGACCACGAGGTCATCGACTCGTCGGCGCGCAAGATCGTCGACACCGTGACCCGTGCGGGCGCGACGGTGGTGGGCCCGGTGCCGCTGCCGACCGAGAAGAACGTGGTCGTGGTGATCCGTTCCCCTCACAAGTACAAGGACAGCCGCGAGCACTTCGAGAAGCGCACGCACAAGCGACTCATCGACATCATCGACCCGACGCCCAAGGCCGTCGACTCGCTCATGCGCCTCGACCTGCCCGCTGACGTCAACATCGAGATCAAGCTCTAAGGAACGCCATGTCGAAGATCACGACGACGCGCGGCCTGCTCGGCACGAAGCTCGGGATGACCCAGGTCTGGGATGAGCACAACAAGCTCGTCCCGGTCACGGTGCTCGAGATCACCCCGAACGTGGTCACGCAGATCCGCACCCAGGACAAGGACGGCTACGCGGCCATCCAGATCGCCGCCGGCCAGGTCGACCCCCGCAAGGTCAACAAGCCCGCTGCCGGCCACTTCGACGCCGCAGGCGTCACGCCCCGCCGCAACCTCGCCGAGGTCCGCACGGACAACGCCGGCGAGTACGAGCTCGGCCAGGAGCTGTCGGTCGACTTGTTCGCCGCCGGCCAGAAGGTCGACGTCGTCGGCACCTCCAAGGGCAAGGGCTTCGCCGGTGTCATGAAGCGCCACAACTTCGCGGGCGTCTCCGCGTCGCACGGTGCGCACCGCAACCACCGCAAGCCGGGCTCCATCGGTGCCTCGGCCACGCCGAGCCGCGTCTTCCGCGGCAAGCGGATGCCCGGCCGCATGGGCGGGGACCGCGTGTCGGTGCTGAACCTCACGGTCCACTCGATCGACGTCGAGCAGGGCCTCATGCTCGTCAAGGGCGCCGTCCCCGGTGCCCGCGGCCGACTCGTGTTCGTCCGCAACGCTGTGAAGGGAGCCTGAGCATGACCACCCAGGTCGCCATCCTCGACGCCGACGGCAAGCAGGCCGGCTCGGTCGAGCTGCCCGCGAGCGTCTTCGACGTCCAGACCAACGTCCCGCTGATCCACCAGGTCGTCGTCGCCCAGCTCGCCGCAGCGCGCCAGGGCACCCACAAGACGAAGAACCGCGGTGAGGTCTCGGGCGCCGGCCGCAAGCCGTTCAAGCAGAAGGGCACCGGTCGCAGCCGTCAGGGCTCGATCCGCGCCCCCGAGCACACCGGCGGTGGCATCGTCCACGGCCCCGTGCCGCGCGACTACTCGCAGCGCACCCCCAAGAAGATGATCGCCGCCGCCCTCCTCGGCGCGCTGTCGGACCGCGCTCGCGGTGGCCGGCTGCACGTCGTCGAGTCGCTCGTCTCGGGCGAGACGCCCAAGACGCGCACCGCGGTCGAGCTCTTCGGCACCCTCGGCGTCGTCAAGAACGTCCTCGTGGTGCTCGAGCGCACCGAGGAGATCGCGGCCCTGTCGGTCCGCAACCTCCCCGAGGTCCACGTCCTCTCGTGGGACCAGCTCAACGCGTACGACGTGCTCGTGAGCGACGACATCGTGTTCTCGAAGGCCGCCTACGAGGCGTTCGTCGCCGCGAAGACCGGCACGAAGGCCGACAAGGCAGAGAAGGACCAGTGATGAGCGGCTACAACAAGGACCCTCGCGACATCATCATCCGCCCGATCGTGTCGGAGAAGAGCTACGCGCTCATCGACATGGGCAGCTACACGTTCGAGGTCGACCCGCGCGCCTCGAAGACCGAGATCCGTCTCGCGATCGAGAAGATCTTCGGCGTCAAGGTGGCTCGCGTCAACACGCTCAACCGCAACGGCAAGACCCGCCGCACGCGCTTCGGGACGGGCAAGCGCAAGGACACCAAGCGCGCCATCGTCACGCTCAAGTCGGGCTCGATCGACATCTTCACGGCTGTCGGCTGAGGCTCTGGAGGACACGCATCATGGCAATTCGCAAGTACAAGCCGACGACCCCCGGTCGTCGCGGCTCCTCGGTCGCCGACTTCGCTGAGATCACGCGCACGACGCCCGAGAAGTCGCTGCTCCGCCCGCTCCCCAAGACGGGTGGCCGCAACAACACGGGCCGCATCACGACGCGTCACATCGGTGGCGGTCACAAGCGCCAGTACCGCGTCATCGACTTCAAGCGCAACGACAAGGACGGCGTCAACGCCCGCGTCGCGCACATCGAGTACGACCCGAACCGCACGGCGCGCATCGCGCTGCTGCACTTCGAGGACGGCACGAAGCGCTACATCATCGCTCCCAACAAGCTCAAGCAGGGCGACGTCGTGGAGTCGGGCGCCGGTGCCGACATCAAGCCCGGCAACAACCTCCCGCTCCGCAACATCCCGACGGGTACGGTCGTGCACGCGATCGAGCTGCGTCCGGGCGGCGGCGCGAAGCTGGCCCGCTCGGCGGGCGCCTCGGTGCGCCTCGTCGCGAAGGACGGCCCCTACGCGCAGCTCCGCCTGCCGTCGGGCGAGATCCGCAACGTCGACGTGCGCTGCCGCGCCACGGTCGGCGAGGTCGGCAACGCCGAGCAGTCGAACATCAACTGGGGCAAGGCCGGCCGCAAGCGCTGGCTGGGCGTCCGTCCGACGGTCCGCGGTGTCGCGATGAACCCGGTCGACCACCCGCACGGTGGTGGCGAGGGCAAGACGAGCGGTGGCCGCCACCCCGTCAGCCCCTGGGGCCAGGCCGAGGGCCGCACCCGCCGGCCGAACAAGCCGAGCGACAAGCTCATCGTCCGTCGCCGCCCGACCGGCAAGAAGAAGCGCTAGTAGGAGAGTCCGATGCCCCGCAGCCTCAAGAAGGGTCCGTTCGTCGACGACCACCTCCTCACCAAGGTGGTTCGCCAGAACGAGGCCGGCAGCAAGAACGTCATCAAGACGTGGTCGCGCCGCTCGATGATCGTCCCGGCCATGCTCGGCCACACGATCGCCGTGCACGACGGCCGCAAGCACATCCCGGTCTTCGTCACCGAGACGATGGTCGGCCACAAGCTGGGCGAGTTCGCGCCCACCCGCACCTTCCGCGGTCACGTGAAGGACGACAAGAAGGGCCGTCGCCGCTGACGCGGCGACGGAAGAAGGAGAAGGCAATGGTTGAGTCGATCGCTCGCGTTCGTCACATCCGCGTGACCCCTCAGAAGGCCCGCCGCGTCGTCGACATGATCCGCGGCAAGCAGGCCGAGGAGGCCCTCGCGATCCTGAAGTTCGCCCCGCAGGGCGCCTCGGAGCCGGTGTACAAGCTCGTCGCCTCGGCGATGGCGAACGCCCGGGTCAAGGCCGACGCGTCGAACGAGTTCCTCGACGACAGCGACCTCTACGTGTCGCGCATCTTCGTCGACGAGGGCACCACGCTCAAGCGGTTCCAGCCGCGTGCACAGGGTCGCGCGTTCCGCATCAACAAGCGGACGAGCCACATCACCGTCGTGCTCGCGACGCCGACCACGGAGGACGAGAAGTAATGGGACAGAAGGTCAACCCGTACGGCTTCCGCCTCGGCATCACCACCGACCACGTGTCGCGCTGGTTCGCCGAGTCGACGAAGCCCGGGCAGCGCTACGCCGACTACGTCGCCGAGGACGTCCGCATCCGCCGGATGCTCACGACGAGCCTCGACCGCGCCGGCGTCGCCCGCATCGAGATCGAGCGCACCCGCGACCGCGTCCGCGTCGACATCCACACCGCCCGCCCGGGCATCGTGATCGGCCGCCGCGGCGCCGAGGCCGAGCGCATCCGCGCCGACCTCGAGAAGCTCACCGGCAAGCAGATCCAGCTCAACATCCTCGAGGTCAAGAACCCCGAGGGCTCGGCGCAGCTCGTCGCGCAGGGCATCGCGGAGCAGCTCAGCGCCCGCGTGGCCTTCCGCCGCGCGATGCGCAAGGGCCTGCAGTCGGCGCAGCGCGCCGGCGCCAAGGGCGTGAAGATCCAGGTGTCGGGCCGTCTCGGCGGCGCCGAGATGAGCCGCAGCGAGTCGTACCGCGAGGGCCGCGTGCCCCTGCACACGCTCCGCTCGAACATCGACTACGGCTTCTACGAGGCCAAGACGACCTTCGGCCGCATCGGCGTCAAGGTCTGGATCTACAACGGCGAGCTCACGAACCGCGAGCTGGCCCGCGAGCAGGCGAACCAGAAGCCGCAGCGCGAGCGTCGGGGTCCCCGTCGCGACGACGCGGCCGCAGCAGGAGGCAAGGCGTAATGCTCATCCCCCGTCGAGTCAAGCACCGCAAGCAGCACCACCCGAAGCGCAGCGGACAGGCCACCGGTGGCACGAAGGTCAGCTTCGGCGAGTTCGGCATCCAGGCGCTCACGCCTGCGTACGTCACGAACCGCCAGATCGAGGCCGCTCGTATCGCCATGACCCGCCACATCAAGCGTGGCGGCAAGGTGTGGATCAACATCTACCCCGACCGTCCGCTCACGAAGAAGCCCGCCGAGACCCGCATGGGCTCCGGCAAGGGCTCGCCCGAGTGGTGGGTCGCCAACGTCAAGCCGGGCCGCGTCCTCTTCGAGGTCGCCGGCGTCAACGAGGAGCTCGCGCGCGAGGCGATGCAGCGAGCCATCCACAAGCTGCCGCTCAAGGCACGCATCATCAAGCGCGAGGAGGCTGACGCATAATGGCGATCGGTTCCAAGGAGCTCATGCCCGCCGAGCTCGCCACCTTCGACGACGAGCGACTCGTCGTCGAGCTGAAGCGGGCCAAGGAGGAGCTGTTCAACCTCCGCTTCCAGTCGGCCACCGGCCAGCTGGAGTCGCACGGCCGCCTGCGCGCCGTGAAGCGCGACATCGCGCGCCTGTACACCGTGATCCGCGAGCGCGAGCTCGGCATCAGCGCCTCCCCGGCGCCCGTCGAGAAGCCCGCGGACAAGAAGAAGTCCAAGAAGGCCGACGAGGCCGAGAAGGCCGAGGAGAACTGATGGCCACCGAGCAGAACACGGACACCGTGCAGCGCGGGTACCGCAAGTCCCGCATCGGCTACGTCGTCTCCGACAAGATGGACAAGACCGTCGTCGTCGAGGTCGAGGACCGCGTCAAGCACCCCCTCTACGGCAAGGTCATCCGCCAGTCGTCGAAGGTGAAGGCCCACGACGAGCAGAACGCCGCCGGCATCGGCGACCGCGTGCTGATCGCCGAGACCCGTCCGACGAGCGCCACCAAGCGCTGGCGCCTCGTCGAGATCCTCGAGAAGGCCAAGTAGGCCTCGGCCTCGAAGGAGATCCAGAGATGATCCAGCAGGAATCCCGCGTCAAGGTCGCCGACAACACCGGCGCCAAGCAGCTCCTGACCATCCGCGTGCTCGGCGGCTCCGGCCGCCGCTACGCCGGCCTGGGCGACACGATCGTCGCCACGGTCAAGGACGCCATCCCCGGCGGTGCGGTCAAGAAGGGCGACGTCGTCAAGGCCGTCATCGTCCGCACCGTCAAGTCGACCCGTCGTCCCGACGGCTCGTACATCAAGTTCGACGAGAACGCAGCCGTCATCCTGAAGAACGACGGGGACCCCCGCGGGACCCGCATCTTCGGCCCGGTCGGCCGCGAGCTCCGCGACAAGCGCTTCATGAAGATCGTGTCGCTCGCACCGGAGGTGATCTGACTCATGGCCAGCATCAAGAAGGGCGACCTCGTCGTCGTCATCGCCGGCGCACGCCAGTCCCGCGGCGGCGACCGCGGCAAGACGGGCCGCGTGCTCGAGGTCCTCACGGACCGCAACCGCGTCATCGTCGAGGGCGTCAACCTCGTCACGAAGCACATCAAGGTCGGCCAGACCAACCGCGGCACCCGCACGGGCGGCATCGAGACCCACGAGGCCCCGATCCACGTGTCGAACGTCGCGCTCGTCGACCCCGAGTCGAAGAAGCCCACGCGCGTCCGCAGCGAGGTCACGACGTCCGAGAAGAACGGCGTCACGACCACGACGAAGGTGCGCGTCTCGACGAAGTCGGGCAAGGAGATCAAGAGCAATGACTGACACCGCAGTGCGCCTGCCCCGCCTGAAGCAGCAGTACCGCGAGACGATCGTCGGGCAGCTCCGCGAGGAGTTCTCGTTCGAGAACGTCATGCAGGTGCCGGGCCTGGTGAAGATCGTCGTGAACACGGGCGTCGGCGAGGCCGCGCGCGACTCGAAGGTCATCGAGGGCGCGATCAAGGACCTCACGCAGATCACCGGCCAGAAGCCGATGGTCACGCTCGCGCGCAAGTCGATCGCCCAGTTCAAGCTGCGCGAGGGCATGCCGATCGGCGCCCACGTGACGCTCCGCGGCGACCGCATGTGGGAGTTCCTCGACCGCCTGCTGACGCTCGCGCTGCCCCGCATCCGCGACTTCCGCGGCCTGAGCCCGAAGCAGTTCGACGGCAACGGCAACTACACGTTCGGCCTCACGGAGCAGTCGGTGTTCCACGAGATCGACCAGGACCGGATCGACCGCGTCCGCGGCTTCGACATCACCGTCGTCACGACGGCGAAGACGGACGACGAGGGTCGCGCGCTGCTCAAGGCGCTCGGCTTCCCCTTCCAGGCCGAGTCCTGACCCCCATCGGTGCCGCCGGCACCGAGCTGACATTCCAGGTCGGCGTCCGTGGAACGGGCGTCGAAACCAGAACGGAGAACCCATCATGACGATGACCGACCCGGTCGCCGACATGCTGACGCGTCTGCGCAACGCCAACACGGCGATGCACGACGAGGTCCAGCTGCCGTCGTCGAACCTGAAGGCCAACATCGCCGAGATCCTCGAGCGCGAGGGCTTCATCACGGCGTGGAAGGTGGAGGACGCGCGCGTCGGCAAGACGCTCACCCTCTCCCTCAAGTACGGCCCCAACCGCGAGCGCTCGATCTCCGGCATCAAGCGCGTCTCGAAGCCCGGCCTCCGCGTGTACGCGAAGTCGACCGAGATCCCCCAGGTCCACGGCGGCCTCGGCGTCGCGATCCTGTCCACGAGCTCGGGCCTCCTCACGGACCGTGAGGCCGAGCAGAAGGGCGTCGGCGGGGAAGTCCTCGCCTACGTGTGGTGAGCTGAGATGTCACGTATCGGACGACTCCCCATCGACATCCCCTCGGGTGTCGACATCACGGTCGACGGCGACGTCGTCACCGTCAAGGGCCCGAAGGGCGAGCTGCAGGTCCGGATCGCGAAGCCGATCCAGGTCGAGGTCGCCGACGGCCAGGTCCAGGTCACGCGCCCGGACGACGAGCGCGAGTCGCGCTCGCTCCACGGCCTGACCCGCACCCTCATCGCCAACGACATCGTGGGCGTCACGCAGGGCTACTCGAAGCAGCTCGAGGTCGTCGGCACGGGCTACCGCGTCGCCGCCAAGGGCACGGGCATCGAGTTCGCGCTCGGCTACTCGCACCCGATCGTCGTCGAGCCGCCGGCCGGCATCACGTTCGCGATCGAGGGCAACACCAAGGTCACCGTCACCGGCATCTCGAAGCAGGCCGTCGGCGAGGTGGCAGCGAACCTCCGCAAGCTGCGCAAGCCGGAGCCCTACAAGGGCAAGGGCGTCCGCTACGCGGGCGAGCAGATCCGCCGCAAGGCTGGAAAGGCTGGTAAGTGATGGGCATCGGAACCCGAGGCAAGAGCAAGTCGGCTGCCCGCGGTCGCCGCCACGCACGCCTCCGCAAGAAGATCGTCGGCACCGCGTCGGTGCCGCGCCTGGTGGTCACCCGCTCGGCGCGCCACGTCTTCGTCCAGATCGTCGACGACTCGGTGGGCCGCACGGTCGCATCCGCGTCGACGATGGAGGCGGACCTCCGCGCGTTCGACGGCGACAAGTCGGCCAAGGCCAAGCGCGTGGGCGAGCTCGTCGCCGAGCGCGCGAAGGCCGCGGGCGTCGAGTCGGTCGTGTTCGACCGCGGCGGCAACCGCTACGCCGGCCGTGTCGCGGCGATCGCCGACGGCGCACGAGAGGCAGGTCTGGGACTGTGAGCGAAGAGAACAAGGACACGCAGGTGACCGACACCACGCAGGCGGCGGCTCCGGCCGAGGCCGGCCAGCAGGCCGACCACCGCGACGAGCCGCGCGAGCAGCGTCGCGGCAGCCGCGACCGCGGCACGCGCAACGAGCGCGGCCGTCGTGACGACCGCACCGAGAACCAGTTCCTCGAGCGCGTCGTGACGATCAACCGCGTCTCGAAGGTCGTCAAGGGCGGCCGCCGCTTCAGCTTCACGGCGCTCGTCGTCGTGGGCGACGGCGACGGCATGGTCGGCGTCGGCTACGGCAAGGCGCGCGAGGTCCCCACGGCCATCTCGAAGGGCGTCGAGGAGGCGAAGAAGAACTTCTTCCGCGTCCCCCGCATCGCCAAGACGATCCCGCACCCGGTGCAGGGCGAGGCCGCTGCCGGCGTCGTGCTGCTCCGTCCCGCTGCCGCCGGTACCGGTGTCATCGCGGGCGGCCCGGTGCGCGCCGTCCTCGAGTGCGCCGGCATCCACGACGTCCTGAGCAAGTCGCTCGGCTCGTCGAACTCCATCAACATCGTGCACGCCACGGTGGAGGCGCTGCGCCAGCTCGAGGAGCCCCGCGCCGTCGCCGCTCGCCGTGGCCTCCCGGTGGACCGCGTCGTGCCGGAGCGCCTGCTCCGCGCCGAGGCCGAGTTCACCAAGCACGAGGCTGAGATCGCGAAGGCGGCGGGCAAGTGAGCAAGCTGAAGATCACGCAGACGAAGTCGACGATCAGCGAGAAGCAGTACCAGCGCGACACGCTCCGGTCGCTGGGCCTGAAGCGCATCGGCCAGTCGGTCGTGCGCGAGGACACCCAGCAGAACCGTGGCTACGTCAACACGGTCCGCCACCTCGTGAAGGTCGAGGAGATCGAGAATGACTGAGAAGAACGAGTCGGCCGAGCTGCCGGCCCTCAAGGTCCACCACCTCCGCCCCGCTCCGGGTGCGAAGACGGCGCGCACGCGCGTCGGCCGCGGTGAGGCGTCGAAGGGCAAGACGGCCGGTCGAGGCACCAAGGGCACGAAGGCCCGCTACTCCGTGAAGCCCGGGTTCGAGGGCGGCCAGCTGAACAGCGTCATGCGCGCTCCCAAGCTGCGCGGCTTCAAGAACCCGTTCCGCACCGAGTACCAGGTCGTCAACGTGGGCGCGCTCCAGGAGCTCTACCCCGCCGGCGGCGAGGTGACGGTCGCCGACCTGGTGGCCAAGGGCGCCGTGCGCAAGAACCAGCTGGTCAAGGTGCTCGCCGGCGGCGAGCTGTCGGTCGCGCTCACCGTGACGGTCGACAAGGTCTCTGCTGCCGCGGAGCAGAAGATCGTGGCCGCGGGCGGCTCGATCAAGTAAGTAGGCTGAGGGGCGGTCCGCGAGCGGGCCGCCCCTACTGCCATTCTCGGAAGGCTGCACGTGTTCAGTGCCATCGCACGCATCTTCAAGACGCGCGACCTGCGTCGGAAGATCCTCTTCACGCTCGCCATCGTGGCGGTGTTCCGGCTGGGGTCGTTCATCCCCGCGCCGTTCGTCGACTACGGCAACGTGCAGGCGTGCATCGCGGCCAACCAGACCACGACGGGCCTCTACCAGCTCGTCAACCTCTTCTCCGGCGGCGCCCTGCTGCAGCTGAGCATCTTCGCGCTGGGCATCATGCCCTACATCACCGCGTCGATCATCGTGCAGCTGCTGCGCGTCGTCATCCCCCACTTCGAGGCGCTCTACAAGGAGGGCCAGGCGGGGCAGTCGAAGCTCACGCAGTACACGCGCTACCTCACGATCGCGCTCGGCGTGCTGCAGTCGACGACGCTCATCACGGTCGCCCGCTCGGGCGCGCTGTTCTCGGCCACGGGCGGCCCCGCGCTCCCGCAGTGCCAGAACCTGCTCACGAGCGACACCTGGTACGCGATCCTCCTCATGGTCATCACCATGACGGCGGGCACGGGCCTCATCATGTGGCTCGGCGAGCTCATCACCGAGCGCGGCGTCGGCAACGGCATGTCGCTGCTCATCTTCACGTCGATCGCCGCGACGTTCCCCGGCGCCCTCGGCATCATCTTCGAGACGCAGGGTCCGAACACCTTCATCATGGTGCTCCTGGTCGGCGTGCTCATCATGGGCCTCGTCGTCTTCGTCGAGCAGTCCCAGCGCCGCATCCCGGTGCAGTACGCGAAGCGGATGGTCGGTCGCCGCATGTACGGCGGGCAGTCGACCTACATCCCGATCAAGGTGAACATGGCCGGCGTCGTGCCCGTCATCTTCGCCTCCTCGCTCCTGTACCTGCCGGCGCTCGTGGCGCAGTTCAACACGCCCGCCGACGGCTCGACGCCGCCGGACTGGGTGCTGTGGGTGCAGGCGAACTTCACGACCGGCGACCACCCGCTCTACATGCTGGTGTTCTTCCTGCTCATCGTGGGCTTCACCTACTTCTACGTCGCGATCACCTTCAACCCCGAGGACGTCGCCGACAACATGAAGAAGTACGGCGGCTTCATCCCCGGCATCCGCGCGGGACGGCCGACCGCCGAGTACCTCGACTACGTGCTCACCCGCATCACGTTCCCGGGCTCGATCTACCTCGGCCTCGTCGCCCTCATCCCGCTCATCGCGCTCGCGACGGTCGGTGCGAACCAGAACTTCCCGTTCGGCGGCGCGTCCATCCTCATCATCGTCGGCGTCGGCCTCGAGACGGTCCGCCAGATCGACGCGCAGCTGCAGCAGCGCCACTACGAAGGGCTCATCCGCTAGATGCCGAACCTCCTCATCGTCGGCCCGCCGGGAGCGGGCAAGGGCACGCAGGCCGTCCGGATCGCGGAGGCGCTCGGCGTCCCCGCGGTGTCGACGGGCGACATCTTCCGCCAGAACATCAAGGAGCAGACCGAGCTCGGGCAGCGGGTCACCGCGATCCTCGACGCGGGGGAGTACGTGCCCGACGAGCTCACGAACGAGCTCGTCGACGACCGGCTCGCGCAGGCCGACGCCCAGGCCGGCTACCTGCTCGACGGCTACCCGCGCACCGCGGGCCAGGTCGCGTTCCTCGACGGCGTGAACGAGCGCCGCGGCGAGCGGCTCGACGCCGTCGTGCGCCTCGTCGCCGACACCGACGAGGTCGTCCGCCGCCTCTCGGCCCGCGCGGCCGAGCAGGGCCGCAGCGACGACACCGAGGAGGTCATCCGCCACCGCCTCGAGGTCTACGAGCGCGAGACGGCGCCCCTCGTCGCGACCTTCGCCGAGCGCGGCCTCGTGATCGAGGTCGACGGCATCGGCGCGGTCGACGAGGTCACCGCGCGCATCCTCGACGGCCTCGCCGCCCGCGGCGTGCAGGGCACGCCGAGCGTCCAGGCCTGATGCGCCGGCGCGGTCCGTACAAGTCGCGCCGCGAGCTCGCCGGCATGCGCGAGCCCGGGCGCATCACCGCGCTCGCGCTCGAGGCGGTCGCCGCCGCGATCCGGCCCGGCGTGACGACGCTCGAGCTCGACGCGATCGCGGAGCGCACGATCCGCGAGCACGGCGCCGTGCCGAACTTCCAGCTCGAGCCCGGCTACGAGCACGCGATCTGCGCGAACGTCAACGACGTCGTCGTGCACGGGATCCCCGGTGCGACGCCGCTCGTGCCGGGCGACCTCGTGACGATCGACTGCGGGGCGAAGATCGACGGCCTCAACGGCGACGCGGCCATCTCGGTCGTGGTGCCCGAGGCCGACGGCTCGGAGGCGCAGGGCGAGCTCGCCGCCTCGCGCCGCCGCCTCAGCGCGGTCACGCGCGGTGCGCTGCTCGCCGGCATCGCCGCCCTCGCCTCGGCCCGCCAGCTCGGCGAGGTGAGCGCCGCGATCGAGGACCACGTCGACGAGCACTCCGACTACGGCATCTCGGAGGACTACATCGGCCACGGCATCGGTGCGCGCATGCACGAGGAGCCGCCGGTGTTCAACTACCGCACCCGCGTGACCGGGCCCGCCGTGAAGCCGGGCCTGTGCGTCGCGATCGAGCCGATCGTGCACGAGCGCGGCATCGAGACGACGACCGACGCGGACGGCTGGACGGTGCGGAGCGCCGACGGCGCCGACGCGTGCCAGTGGGAGCACTCCGTGGCGGTGCACTCCGGCGGCATCTGGGTGCTCACGGCCCTCGACGGCGGCGCCGCCGAGCTCGCGCCGCTGGGCGTCGTGCCGGTCCCCATCGCCGAGCGCTGAGCCCGGCGGGGACACCTTCGGGCGTCCCCCGGAGTGGCTCGTGGACGGGCGTCCCGCGGCGCGCCGCGAGACCGGTTCCGACGCCCATCCGCCTTTGGTAGCGTGACACCGATCACGGGCCCGTCGGGCCTCTCCGAGCGAAGGAGCACCATGGCAGAGCGCACCGTCACCGTCGAGTCCTCCCACGGGCTGCACGCCCGCCCCGCCTCGCTCTTCGCGCAGGCCGCCGCCAAGGCTGCCAGCCCCGTCACCGTCGCCAAGGGCGACAAGCAGGTGAACGCGGCGAGCATCCTCTCGGTCATCTCGCTCGGCGTCTCGCAGGGCGACCAGGTGACCATCGCCTCCGACGACGAGGCGATCCTCGACGAGCTCGAGCAGCTCCTCAGCACCGATCACGACGCCTGAGCGTCCCAGCAGGATCGAGTCCCCGATGACCGCCACCCCAGCACAGCAGAAGGGCGGCGCGCGCGTCGCCGTCCAGAAGTTCGGCACCTTCCTCTCCGGCATGATCATGCCGAACATCCCCGCGCTCATCGCGTGGGGCATCGTCACCGCCCTCTTCATCGACGTGGGCCCCCTGCCGAACGCCGACCTCGCGTCGATCGTCGCCCCGACGATCCACTATCTCCTGCCGATCCTCATCGCCGGCACCGGCGGCCGGATGGTCTACGACACCCGCGGAGCCGTCGTCGGCGCGTTCGCCGTCATGGGCGCGATCGCCGGCTCCGACGTGCTCATCGCTGCGTTCAACGAGGCGAACCCGCCCGCCGAGGGCGGCGCCGAGCTCGGCCAGGTCCACATGTTCATCGGCGCGATGATCCTCGGACCGCTCTCGGCCTGGGTGATGAAGCAGCTCGACAAGCTGTGGGACGGCAAGGTCCGGGCCGGCTTCGAGATGCTCGTCAACATGTTCTCGGCGGGCATCGTCGCCTTCCTCATGGGCCTCGTCGGCTTCTACATCGTCGCCCCGGTCGTGAACTGGATCATGTCGGTCGTCGGCGGCGCCGTCGGCTGGCTCGTCGAGACGGGCCTGCTGCCCGTCGCCTCGCTGCTCATCGAGCCCGCGAAGGTGTTCTTCCTCAACAACGCGATCAACCACGGCGTGCTGACGCCGCTCGGCACGTCGGAGGTCGCGGTCGACGGCAAGTCGATCCTGTTCCTCCTCGAGGCGAACCCCGGCCCGGGCCTCGGCCTGCTGCTCGCGTTCTCGGTCTTCGGCGTCGGCGCCGCGCGCGCCACGGCGCCGGGCGCCGCGATCATCCACTTCCTCGGCGGCATCCACGAGGTCTACTTCCCCTACGCGCTCATGAAGCCGACGCTCATCGCGGCGCTCGTGCTCGGCGGCGCGTCGGGCGTGGCCACGAACATGCTCCTCGGCACGGGCCTCGCCGGCCCGGCGGCGCCGGGCAGCATCATCGCGGTCGGCGCGCAGGCCGCGCTCGTGGGCGTGCCGAACCTGCTGGGCGTGCTGCTCTCGGTCGTCATCGCCGCGGGCGTGACGTTCCTCGTCGCGGCGATCATCCTCCGGGCGGGCCGCCGACGCGACCTCGAGCGCGAGGCCGCAGGCGACGACGCCCTCGGCGCCGCCGTCGCGCAGACGACCGCGAACAAGGGGCGCGAGTCGGAGCACCTGTCGAACCTGACGGCCGCGAGCGGCGCGGCGGGTGCGGCCGGGGCCTCGTCGGCCGCGGTCGCCGCGCACCCGATCGACCGGATCGTGTTCGCGTGCGACGCGGGCATGGGCTCGAGCGCGATGGGCGCGAGCGTGCTGCGCAGCAAGATCAAGAAGGCCGGCATCGAGGGCGTCGAGGTGACGAACATCTCGATCGCGAACCTCCAGCCGTCGACGGCCGACCTCATCGTGACGCACCGCGATCTCACCGACCGGGCGAAGCAGCGCACGCCCGACGCGATCCACGTGTCGGTCGAGAACTTCATGAACAGCCCGAAGTACGACGACGTCGTCGCGCAGGTCGCGGCGAGCAAGGAGACGCAGGCACGATGACGGTCCTCACGACGGCGCAGATCACGACGAGCCCGCGGGCGACGACGAAGGAGGAGGCCATCCAGGAGGCGGCCGACATGCTCGTCGCCGCCGGGGCGGTCACCCCCGACTACGCCGACGCGATGCGCGAGCGCGAGGCGAGCGTGTCCACCTACATGGGCAACCTGCTCGCGATCCCGCACGGCACGAACGAGTCGAAGGACTCGATCCTCGCCTCGGCGCTGTCGGTCGCGCGCTACGCGACGCCCATCGACTGGGACGGCAACGAGGTGCGCTTCGTGATCGGCATCGCAGGCAAGGACGGCGGGCACCTCGAGATCCTGTCGAAGATCGCGGTGGTGTTCGCCGACGAGGACGAGGTGGCGAAGCTCGTCGAGGCGCCGGACGCCGAGGCGATCATGGCGCTGCTGGGCGACGTCAACGAGTGATGCGCGCGGTCCACTTCGGCGCCGGCAACATCGGGCGCGGCTTCGTCGGCCTCATCCTGCATCGCGCCGGCTACGAGGTGACCTTCGTCGACGTCAACGCCGACCTCATCGAGCTGCTCCGCACGACCGAGTCGTACGAGGTGCGCGAGGTCGGCCCAGAGGCGCAGGTGCACACCGTGACGGGGTTCACGGGCATCGACTCGCGGGCCGACCCCGCCGCCGCGGCGCAGGCGGTCGCGGACGCCGACGTCGTCACGTGCGCCGTCGGCCCGACCGCGATGCGGTTCATCGCACCGGTGATCCGCGAGGGCCTCGAGCTGCGCTCGGGCGCGCCCGTGGCGGTCATGGCGTGCGAGAACGCGATCGGCGCCACCGACACGCTCCGCGACCTCGTGCTCGAGGGGGCGCCGACGCTCGCCGACCGCGCGGTGTTCGCGAACACGGCGGTCGACCGCATCATCCCGCCGCAGGACCCGAGCGGCCTCGACGTGGTGGTCGAGGACTTCTTCGAGTGGTCGATCGACCGCACGCCCTTCGCGGGCGACGCGCCGGTCATCCCCGACGCGCACTTCGTCGACGACCTCGCGCCGTTCATCGAGCGCAAGCTCTTCACGGTGAACACCGGCCACGCCACGACGGCGTACCAGGGGTGGACGCGCGGCATCGGCACGATCGCCGAGGCGCTCGCCGAGCCCGGGGTGCGCGCGGCGGTCGACGCCGCGCTCGCCGACACCGCGCGGCTGCTGGTGGCGAAGTTCGGCTTCGACGCCGACGAGCACGCGGCCTACGTCGCGCGCGCGATCGCCCGGTTCGAGAACCCGGCGCTGCCCGACACGTGCGAGCGCATCGGCCGCCAGCCGCTGCGCAAGCTCTCGCGCCGCGAGCGGTTCGTGCAGCCCGCCGCCGAGCTGCTCGAGCGCGGCGACGACGCGGCCGGCCTCGTCGCCGCCTACGCGACGGCGCTCCGCTTCGACGCGGAGGGCGACGAGCAGGCGGTGGAGCTGCAGCAGCTCCTCGCGACGCGCGACGCCGCGCCGTTCGTGGCCGAGGTGAGCGGGATCGAGGCCGGCCACCCGCTGCAGCCGCTGCTCGAGGCCGAGGTGCGCGCGGCGCAGGCCTGAGCCGCCGCCCGTCCGCTCAGCGGACGGGCACCCTCCTGGTGCAGGATCGGAGCATGGGATCGGGGGAGCGGTGCTGACGCGCGGCGCAGGGCGCGCGCGGCGCGTCGGGCGCGCGAGCGCGAACCCCCGCCAGCGCCTGCTGCACGGCTGGGACTGGGAGGACCCGCGCGTCGAGCTCGAGCTGCTCGAGCCCGGCAGCCGCGTGCTCGTCTCGGCGGGCGCGGGCGAGGTGGTCGCGGCGCTCGCCGCCGCCGGCCACGAGGTGACGGCCATCGCCGCGAACCGGGAGCAGCTCGAGTACGCGCGACGCCGCGTCGGCGGCGCGCCGTTCGAACCCGGCGCCGCCGAGCGGCTCATGGACCTCGGCCGCGGCATGGTGCGCGCGGCGAGCCCGGCGTGGAGCCGCCGCCGCGTGCGCCAGTTCCTGCAGGAGGGCGACCCCATCCGCGCGGCGGCGCACTGGAAGGCGCGGCTCGACAACCGCACCCTCGCCTCGATCCTGCGCACGGTGCTGGGACCGGCGGGCGCGCTCACGGCGCTCGTGCAGCGCGACTTCGCCACGTCGATCCCCGCGCACTTCGACGACGCGGTGCGCGGCCGGGTCGCGCGCGCGTTCCGCAAGCACCCGCCCGCGTCGAACCCGTGGGCGTGGCGGCTGCTGCTGGGGGAGGAGCTGCCCGGGCACGAGCTCGAGCGCGTCGACCCGGGCGCCATCCGCTGGGAGGCCGAGCCGCTGCTCGAGCACCTCGAGCGGGCGCCCGGCGGCGCCTATGACGCGGTGTCGCTCTCGAACGTGTCCGACGGCGCCGACGAGCGGTGGGTGCGCGACCTGCGCAAGGCGGCGGTGCGCGCGATCGCGCCCGGCGGCGCGGTCGTCGCCCGCTCGTTCGCGACCACGATGGACGACGACGCGGCGAAGCGGGCGCGCCGCGACCGCGCCATGCTGTGGGGGTCGATCGTCGTGCACCGGAGCTAGCTCGACACGCCCGGCTTGCGCGAATGCCGCGAACCCGCGTAATCTTGCCCGTTGGTGTCATGCGCCCGTATGCGCGTGCCACTCGCACGACCAGCAACCGCCAATCAAGCAGAAGAGGCTATGGCCAAGAAAGACGGCGTCATCGAGATCGAGGGCTCGGTGGTCGAGGCACTTCCCAACGCGATGTTCCGCGTGGAGCTGTCCAACGGCCACGTCGTGCTCGCGCACATCTCGGGCAAGATGCGGCAGAACTACATCCGCATCCTCCCGGAGGACCGCGTGATCGTGGAGCTCAGCCCGTACGACCTCAGCCGCGGCCGGATCGTCTACCGCTACAAGTGACGGCTGCTGGACAAGGAACGGCCCGCGCATCCGCACGGGCACGAGGCCAGCGAGGAACAACATGAAGGTCAACCCCAGCGTCAAGCCCATCTGCGACAAGTGCAAGGTCATCCGCCGGCACGGTCGCGTGATGGTCATCTGCGAGAACCCCCGCCACAAGCAGCGGCAGGGCTGATCGCGGCGCCGCCCCTCGCGGGGCGGCGTCACGAGCGCTCGCACCACGCGCACAACTGAACACGTCCGCACCAGGCGGACAGCACCCAGCAGCGGTAAGAGCGCGACGCGCGACACCTTGGGGAGAGGCCCAGGCACCTCCGCTGCTCCACACCTCTCACACTCCTGAGGAGACACACGATGGCACGCATCGCAGGTGTCGACATCCCGCGCGAGAAGCGCGTGGAGATCGCACTGACGTACATCTACGGCGTCGGCCGCACCCGCTCGGTCGCCACGCTCGAGGCAACCGGCATCGACCGCAGCATCCGCGTCAAGGACCTGACCGACGACCAGCTCGTCGCGCTCCGCGACCACATCGAGGCCGAGTTCAAGGTGGAGGGCGACCTCCGCCGCGAGGTGGCCGCCGACATCCGCCGCAAGGTCGAGATCGGCTCGTACGAGGGCATCCGCCACCGCCGCGGCCTCCCCGTGCGCGGCCAGCGCACCAAGACCAACGCGCGCACCCGCAAGGGCAAGAAGCAGACGGTCGCCGGCAAGAAGAAGGCCGGCCGCTAGGCCGCGGGGAAGAGGTAGAGAACAATGGCAGCTCCCAAGTCCGCGGTCCGCAAGCCGCGCAAGAAGGACAAGAAGAACATCGCCGCGGGCCACGCCCACATCAAGTCGACGTTCAACAACACGATCGTCTCGATCACCGACACCACCGGTGCCGTCATCTCGCAGGCCTCGGGCGGCGCGATCGGCATGAAGGGCTCGCGCAAGTCGACGCCCTACGCCGCGCAGCTCGCCGCCGAGTCGGCCGCGCGCCAGGCGCAGGACCACGGCATGAAGAAGGTCGACGTGTTCGTCAAGGGCGCCGGTTCGGGCCGCGAGACGGCGATCCGCTCGCTCCAGGCCGCCGGCCTCGAGATCGGCGCGATCCACGACGTGACGCCGCAGGCGCACAACGGCGTCCGTCCGCCGAAGCCCCGCCGCAACTAGTCGCTCCTGCCGGGCAGGCGCTCCTGCGCCTGCCCGGCCCTCCGCCGTCACCGAACACGCGAGTCATATAGCGGACTCGCGACCGAAAGGAACCGACACGTGCTGATCGCCCAGCGCCCCACTGTCACCGAGGAGACCATCGCCGAGCACCGCTCGCGGTTCACCATCGAGCCGCTCGAGCCCGGCTTCGGCTACACCCTCGGCAACTCCCTCCGCCGCACCCTCCTCTCGTCGATCCCCGGCGCCGCTGTCACGAGCGTCCGCCTGGACGGCGTGCTCCACGAGTTCTCGACGATCACCGGCGTGAAGGAGGATGTCACCGAGATCATCCTGAACGTCAAGCAGCTCGTCGTCTCGAGCGAGCACGACGAGCCCGTCGTCGCCTACCTCTCGCGCCAGGGCGCGGGCCAGGTCACGGCCGCCGACATCACGGCTCCCGCCGGCGTCGAGATCCACAACCCCGAGCTCGTGCTCGCGACGCTGAACGACTCGGCGAAGCTGCAGCTCGAGCTCACGATCGAGCGCGGCCGCGGCTACGTGTCGGCCGCCCAGAACCGCGACGAGTTCGCCGAGGCCGGGGTCATCCCGGTCGACTCGATCTACTCGCCGGTCCTCAAGGTCACCTACCGCGTCGAGGCGACGCGCGCCGGTGAGCGCACCGACTTCGACTCGCTCGTCGTCGACGTCGAGACGAAGCCGGCGATCTCGCCGCGCGACGCCATCGCGTCGGCCGGCCGCACGCTCGTCGAGCTGTTCGGCCTGACGCGCGACCTGAACGCCGAGGCCGAGGGCATCGAGATCGGCCAGGCGCCCGCCGAGGCCATCGGCTCGGGCGAGCTCGCCACGCCGATCGAGGAGCTCGACCTGTCGGTCCGCTCGTACAACTGCCTCAAGCGCGAGGGCATCAACACGGTGTCCGAGCTCGTGGCGCTGAGCGAGACGCAGCTGATGAACATCCGCAACTTCGGCCAGAAGTCGGTCGACGAGGTGAAGGACAAGCTCACCGAGCTCGGCCTCTCGCTCAAGGACGCGGTGCCCGGCTTCGACGGCGCGCACTTCTACAGCGGTTACGACGAGGACGCTCGCTGAACGCGGGCCGACTGAAGAACTAGAGGGATACGAACCATGCCCAAGCCCACCAAGGGTCCCCGCCTCGGAGGCGGTCCGGCGCACGAGCGCCTGCTGCTCGCGAACCTCGCGGCCGCGCTGTTCACGCACAAGTCGATCAAGACGACCGAGACGAAGGCCAAGCGCCTGCGTCCGATCGCCGAGCGCCTCATCACGTTCGCGAAGCGCGGCGACCTGCACGCGCGCCGTCGCGTGCTCGCCGTGATCGGCGACAAGGGCGTCGTGCACGAGCTCTTCACCGAGATCGCGCCGCTCGTCGCGGAGCGCGAGGGCGGCTACACCCGCATCACGAAGCTCGGCTACCGCAAGGGCGACAACGCCCCCATGGCGCAGATCGAGCTCGTGCTCGAGCCGGTGCAGAAGAAGGCGTCGAAGTCGAAGGCGTCCGCCGCCGCGACGTCGGCCGCCGCCGACCAGGAGGCCGCCGCGGCCAAGGCCGAGGAGGCGAAGGCCGAGGAGGCCGAGGTCGAGACGACCGACGCCGAGGCGACCGAGGCCGAGACGACCGAGGCCCCCGAGGCCGGCGACGAGGCCGTCGAGGCCGAGCCCGCCGCCGACGAGAAGGCCGAGGAGACCAAGTAGGGTCTGCTCCACCCACGCAGAGAGGGCCCCGCGCGAGCGGGGCCCTCTTCGCGTGCCGGGGCGGAGGGGCCGGCGAGCGCGAGGCGCTAGCGGCGCCCGGCCTCCGCCTCCGCGATCGCGGTGGCCGCGAGCACGAGCCCGAGGTGCGAGAACGCCTGGGGGTGGTTGCCCCAGTGGTGCCCGGTCACCGGGTCGACCTCCTCGGCGAGCAGGCCCACGTCGTTGCGGTGCGCGAGCAGCTGCTCCATGAGACCGTGCGCGTCGGCGACCCGGCCGGCCTGCGCGTAGGCGATGACGAGCCAGAAGCCGCACAGCACGAACGGGTGCTCGTCGCCCGCGAGGCCGTCGAGCCCCGTGGTCCGGTAGCGCAGCGGGATGCCGTGGTGCACGAGCTGCTCCTCGATGCGGCGGATCGTGCCGAGGAAGCGCGGATCCGTCGCCGCGACGATGCCGATCGTGGGCAGCTGCAGCAGCGAGGCGTCGACCTCGTCGGTGCCGGCGTGCTGCCGGAACGAGCCGGTCGCCTCGCTGAAGCAGGCGCCCATGACCTCGTCGTGCAGTGCGGCGCGGATGGGCTTCCACCGCTCGGCGTCGCCGTCGCAGCCGTCCTCCTCGATCGCGCGGATGCCCCGGTCGAAGGCCGCCCACATCATCGCGAGCGAGTGCGTGAAGCGCTGCGGCTCGCCGCGCATCTCCCAGAGCCCTTGGTCGGGCTCGCGCCAGTGGCGCTCGAGCTCGGTGAGGAGCGCGCGCTGCATGTGCCACGAGTCGTGCTCGTCGTCGTGGCCGATCTCGCGCAGGCGCGCGAGGGTGAGCATGACCTGCCCGAGCACGTCGTGCTGCCGCTGGCCGACCGCCCCGTTGCCGATGCGGACGGGGCTGGAGCCCGCGTAGCCGGGCAGGTGCTCGAGCTCGCGCTCGGGCAGGTCTCGGCCGCCGTCGACGCGGTACATGATCTGCATGTCCTCCGGGTCGCCCGCGATGGCGCGCAGGAGCCAGTCGCGCCAGTGGTCGACCTTGTCGTCGAGCCCGACGGCGATGAGCGCGTCGACGGTGAGCGACGCGTCGCGCAGCCACGTGAAGCGGTAGTCCCAGTTGCGCTCGCCGCCCGGGTCCTCCGGGAGCGAGGTGGTGGGCGCGGCGATGATGCCGCCGGTCGCCTCGTCGGTGAGCCCGCGCAGCACGAGCACGCTCGTCTCGACCGCCTCGCGGTAGGGGCCGACGTAGGCGAGCGCAGCGAGCCACTCGCGCGACTGCGCGATCGTCGCCTCGAGCGCCTGGCGCTCGTCGACCGCGGCGCCGAAGGGGCGCCAGGAGCGCTGCCAGCGCAGGTCGAGCGCCCGGCGCTCGCCGGCCCGCACGGCGAAGCGCGCCCGATGCGCGTGGTGGCCGGACTCGGGCAGCGGGTCGGAGCGGAGCACGAGCCGGTCGGGACCGGCGATCATCGAGAGCACCTCCTCGCCGTCGACCTCGAGCCGGCGGACCCACGGTGCCGCGCGGCCGTAGTGGAAGCGCACGATGAGCTCCTGCTCGAGCTCGACCTCGCCCTCGACGCCCTCGACGACGCGGAGCACGTCGGCGACGCCGTCGCCCGTGGGCATCGCGTCGGTGACGCGGACGACGCCGGTGGCGGTGCGGTAGGTGGTCTCGAGCACGAGGCTGCCGGGCACGTACCGCCGGGTCACGATCGCCTCGTCGACGGGCGCGAGGCGCCAGCGGCCGTGCTCGGGCCCGCCGAGGATCGCCGCGAAGCAGGCGGGGGAGTCGAAGCGCGGCAGGCAGAGCCAGTCGATGGAGCCGTCGAGGCCGACGAGCGCCGCGGTGGTGCGGTCGCCGATCATGGCGTAGTCCTCGATGGGCTGCGGCGTGGGCCGCCCCTGGTCGAGCTCGGCTGCGGGGTCGGGGCGCTGCACGCGGAGGGCTTCGTCCTGCATGCCTCGACGCTATCGAGCCGCGCCTCCGCATCCGCGCACCGCGGGGACGGGGCGCCCGCTCGCGGCGCCCCGTCCCCGTATCCTCGTGGCGTGCCCCGCATCCGCCTCGACCTCGCGTACGACGGCGGCGGCTTCTCGGGCTGGGCCGCGCAGCCGGGACTCCGCACCTGCCAGGGCGAGCTCGAGCGCGCGCTGTCGACCGTCGCGCGCGAGCCGGTGCGCGTCGTCGTCGCGGGGCGCACGGATGCGGGCGTCCACGCGAGCGGGCAGGTGGCGCACGCCGACGTGCCCGACGCGCTCGGCGTCGAGCCGCGGCTCGCGCACCGCCTCTCGCGGCTCGCGGCGCCCGAGGGCGACCTCGTCGTGCGGTCCGTCGGCCTCGCGCCCGCGGGCTTCGACGCGCGCTTCTCGGCCGTGTCGCGCTCGTACCGCTACCGCATCGTCGCCGGCCCCGCGGATCCGCTCGAGCGCCGCACCGCGGCCCACGTGCCGCGGCCGCTCGACGTCGACGCGATGCGCCGCGCGGCCGAGGCGCTCGTGGGGCTGCGCGACTTCGCCGCGTTCTGCAAGCCGCGCGAGGGTGCGACGACGATCCGCCACCTGCGCGCGTTCTCGTGGGCGCAGGACGGCCCGCTGCTCACTGCCTCGCTCACGGCCGACGCCTTCTGCCACTCGATGGTGCGGGCCCTCGTGGGCGCGTGCGTGCGCGTGGGCGAGCGCCGCCTCGGGCTCGCCGAGGCGGCGGCGCTGCTCGACGAGCGGGCCCGCTCGCCGCGCACGGGCCTCATGCCGCCCCACGGGCTGACGCTCGTGGCCGTCGGCTACCCGCCGGACGACGAGCTCGCCGCGCAGGCCGAGCGCGCCCGGGCGCGCCGCAGCGCCGACGACGTCGAGGACTAGCGGCGTCAGGCTGCGGCGCGCTCGAGCAGCGCGCGCCGCAGGCCGTCGACGTCGTCGACGATCGTGTCGGCCCCCGCGGCCGCGAGCTCCTCGAGGCCGCCGTAGCCGTAGGCGACGCCGATCGTGCGGACGCCGAGCTCGCGCGCCGAGGCGATGTCGTTGATGCGGTCGCCCACCATGACCACCTCCGCGGCCGGCAGCCCCACCGAGGCGATCGCGCGCGCGATGACCTCGGCCTTCGAGTGGCCGGCTTCGCCGGGAACGCGGCCGTGCACGCCGCGGAAGCGGTGCCGCAGGCCGTAGTGGTCGATGACCGCGTCGGCGTCGAACTGCATCTTGTGCGTCGCGACGGCGAGCGGCCGGCCCGCGGCGTCGAGCTCGGCGAGCAGGCCGTCGATGCCGTCGTAGAGCGTGGAGTCGACGAGGCCGCCGTCGGCCTGCGCGACGCGGAACGCGGCGATCGCGCGCTCGACCACCTCCGGCTCGTGGCCGGCCTCGGTGAGCACGGTGACGAGCGGCGGCCCCAGCCAGCGCACGAGCTCCGCCTCGCTCGGCTGCTCCCAGCCGACGGCGTCGTGCATGTGCCGGAGGCTCTTGAGGAGGCCGGGCTGCGAGTCGGTGAGGGTGCCGTCGAGGTCGAAGACGATGCCGTGCATGATGCCCCCATCCTCGCAGGCCGCGGGTGCCGCACGGCTGGATGCGGGGGCTCGGGGGACGGCTGGGCGCCGTGCACGCCGCTCCCTAGGATGGTCGTGCCGGCGGGGGTCCGGCAGGAGCCGGAGCAGACATGTCGGAGCAGGCGACCGAGTTCGATCAGGTCTTCCGCGGGTACGACCGTACGCAGGTGGACGAGTCGCTCGCGCAGCTGCGCGCGGCGCTCGAGGAGGCGCGCAGCGCCCGCGCTACCTCCGACCTCGACGCCGAGGCGCGCATCCAGCACCTCACCGAGGACCTCGACGCGGCCGTGGCGCGCGCCGACCAGGCCGAGGCGCGCATGCTGCGCCTCGCGCAGCAGGTGCAGACGCTCGACGGCGACGGCGACGGCGACGGCGAGGGGGTCGAGGGGACCGACGGGGCCGACGAGGGCGAGGGCCGGCAGACGCGCGTGCGCTTCGCCGAGATCCTGCGCGTCGCCGAGGACCAGGCGTCGACGCTCGTCTCGAACGCCTCGACCACCTCGCAGCGCATCCTCGACGACGCGAACGCCGAGCGCGACCGCATCCGGAAGGACGCGAAGGACGAGGCCGCGCGCGTGCTGCAGGAGGCGCAGCACGAGGCCGAGCTCATCCGCCGCCGCTCCGAGACGGAGCAGACGGCGCACCGCGCGCGCATCGAGACGGAGCTCGGCTCGCTGGGCGAGAAGGTGTCGCAGGCGGACCGCGAGGCGCAGGTGCTGCTCGGCGAGGCCGAGCGCGCCGCCGCGGCGCTGCGCGCGCAGGCGACCCGCGAGACCGACGACCTCAAGCTCGACGCCGACCGCGTCGTCCGCGAGGCGAAGGCGCGTCGGGTCGAGCTCGACGCGGCGCTCACCCGCCGGCAGGACGACGCCCAGCAGGAGTTCCTGCGGCTCCACAACCAGGCGGTCGCGCACGCGGAGCGCGTGACGGCCGACGCCAACGAGAAGGTCGCCTCGGCGCTCGCGCACGCCGCGCACGTCGCCGACCAGTCGGAGGCCTACGAGCAGCTCTCGAAGGCGCAGGCCGCGCAGGTCGAGGCGAGCGCCAAGGCGCGCGCGGCGGCGATGCTCGAGGAGGCCCGCGGCCGGGCGCAGGCGATCGTCGACGCCGTGACGGGCCACACGAAGGACGTGCTGCGCGACGCGGAGGACCGCGCCCGCAGCCTGCGCTGGCAGCAGCAGCAGCTCACGGGCTTCATGGCCGAGGTGCAGTCCCTCATGCGCATCGCGGACGCGGCCGACCCGCGCACGTGGTCGGCGGCCGGGCAGGAGGCCGACGGGCGCACCGCGAGCGGCTCGGCGGCCGCGGGCGCCGCCGCCGCGGGCACGGTCGCGGTCGCGGCGGAGGACCGCGAGGTCGTCCAGGACGGCTTCACGGCGCCGGCCCCCGAGCAGGACGACCTCGAGGCCCTCGCGCTGCAGGTCGACGAGGCCGTCGAGGGCGAGCCGCTCGACGACGGGGCGGCTACGCGCCAGCAGTCGGTCGACGTCGTGTGGCACGAGGAGACCGAGGAGTACGACCCGTCGATCGACCGCTGAGGTCGACCGCCGGGGCGGCGGTCCTCGCGCGGCGCGCCGGTGCCTTGACCGGGCATCCCGGCGCCCTGTAGTCTCGACCCTTGGTGCGCGCTGCCTGCGCGCCCGCGAATGCGCCCTCCACCGGACCGTTCCAGCACCTCGTGCGGGAACACCATGGAGCGGGATTCACGACCATCCATTCGACAGTGAGGCACACATGACTCGCACCTACTCGCCCAAGGCGAGCGACGTCCAGCACGACTGGGTCGTCATCGACGCCACCGACGTGGTCCTCGGCCGCCTGGCCAGCCACGTCGCCGCCATCCTCCGCGGCAAGCACAAGCCGACGTTCGCCCCCCACATGGACATGGGCGACTTCGTCATCATCGTGAACGCCGACAAGGTCGCGCTCACGGGCCAGAAGCTCGCCAAGAAGGTCGCCTACCGCCACTCGGGCTACCCGGGCGGCCTCAAGGCCACCGGCTACGCCGAGATGCTCGACCGCTACCCGGTCCGCACCGTGGAGAAGGCGATCCGCGGCATGCTGCCGAAGAACTCGCTCGGCCGCGCCCAGATCAAGAAGCTCAAGGTCTACGCGGGCCCCGAGCACCCCCACGCGGCGCAGCAGCCGACCCCCTACACGTTCGACCAGGTCGCCCAGTAGGGCGCGAGGAGACCACAGACATGGCGAAGATCGCAGACTCCATCGAGGCTCCCGAGAGCTTCTCGACCGAGACGCCCGCCGCCGAGGCTCCCAAGGCCCCGCGCGTCGTCAACATCCCCGGCGCCGCCGTGGGCCGTCGCAAGCAGGCCATCGCCCGCGTGCGCCTCGTCCCCGGCTCCGGCTCGTTCACGGTGAACGGCCGCACGCTCGAGGACTACTTCCCGAACAAGCTGCACCAGCAGCTCATCAACGACCCCTTCACGCTCCTCGAGCTGAACGGCTCCTACGACGTGATCGCCCGTATCTCGGGCGGCGGCCCCTCGGGCCAGGCCGGCGCGCTCCGCCTCGGCATCGCCCGTGCGCTCAACGAGATCGACGCCGAGAACAACCGGCCCGAGCTCAAGAAGGCCGGCTTCCTCTCGCGCGACGCCCGCGTCATCGAGCGCAAGAAGGCCGGTCTCAAGAAGGCTCGCAAGGCGCCGCAGTACTCGAAGCGCTGATCGTGTCGCGCCTCTTCGGCACGGATGGAGTGCGTGGCCTCGCAGGCCACGACATCACGGCGGAATCGGCGCTGGCGCTCGCACAGGGCGCCGCACTCGTGCTCGGGCGACCAGCCCGGCAGGAGTCGCGGCGCCCTGTCGCCGTCGTGGCGCGGGATCCGCGGATCTCGGGCGAGTTCATCGTCGCGTCGGTCGCCGCGGGCCTCGCGTCGAGCGGCGTGGACGTGCTCGACGCGGGCGTCATCCCGACGCCCGCGGCCGCCTACCTCGTGGCGTCGATCGACGCCGACTTCGGCGTCATGGTGTCGGCGTCCCACAACCCGGCCCCCGACAACGGGATCAAGTTCTTCGCCCGCGGCGGCCGCAAGCTGCCCGACGCGGTCGAGGACGAGATCGAGGCCGCGCTCGTCGCGCCTCCGCTTCGCCCCATCGGTGCCGAGGTCGGCACGATCGCGCGCTTCGCCGACGCCGAGGACCGCTACCTGCTGCACCTGCTCGGCACGCTCGACGTGAGCCTCGAGGGCCTGCACGTCGTGCTCGACTGCGCGCACGGCGCAGCCGCCGGCGTCAGTCCGCGCGCGTTCGCGGACGCCGGCGCCCGGGTGACGGTCATGGGCAACGACCCGGACGGCATGAACATCAACCGCGAGGTCGGCTCGACCCACCTCGAGCAGGTGCGCGAGCTCGTCGTCGCCTCCGGCGCCGACCTCGGCATCGCCCACGACGGCGACGCGGACCGCTGCCTCGCGATCGACGCGGCGGGGAACGTGGTCGACGGCGACCAGATCATGGCGATCCTCGCGGTCGCCGCGAAGCGCCGCGGCCTGCTCACCGACGACACGCTCGTCGCGACGGTCATGTCGAACCTCGGCCTCAAGGTCGCGATGGACGAGCACGGCATCCAGCTCGTGCAGACGGCCGTCGGCGACCGCTACGTGCTCGAGGCGCTCGGCGAGTACGGGCTGGCGCTCGGCGGCGAGCAGTCGGGCCACATCATCTTCAGCCAGCACGCCACGACGGGCGACGGTGTGCTCACGGGCCTCCAGCTCGCCGCGGAGATGGTGCGCTCCGGGCGCACCATCGCCGAGCTGGCGAGCGTCATGCAGGTCTTCCCGCAGGTGCTCGTGAACGTCTCGGGCGTCGACCGGCTGGGCCTGCGCGGCAACCAGCCGATCGCCGATGCGGTCGCGCGCGCCGAGGCCGAGCTCGGCTCGAACGGCCGCGTGCTGCTGCGCCCCTCCGGCACCGAGAAGATGGTGCGCGTCATGGTCGAGGCGCACGAGCACCACGTCGCGCAGTCGATCGCCGACGAGCTCGCCGAGCTCGTGCGCGCCGAGCTCGGCGTCAGCGCCTAGCCGATCACGACGAAGGCCCGGCCCACGAGGGGGCCGGGCCTTCGTCCTGCGACGGAGGCGCCGCGGCGCGTCACTCGAGCGGGATGGCCCGGGTCGGCTCCGCGGTGCCCCGCGCGTACTCGCGCCGGCGGGCGGCGCGCGCGATGAGGAACAGGATCGTGCCCACGACGATGTAGCCGCCGGCGATGAGCCACGTCTGCAGGCTCTGCTGCGTGAGCAGGGCCACGGAGGCGATGAGCGCGAGCACCGAGACGATGCGCGGCGCCGTGAAGTGCTTGTGCGCGACCTGGTCCTTCTTCAGCACGAGCACCGACACGTTCGCCGAGATGAACACGAGCACGAGCAGCAGCACCGTCGTGTCGGCGAGGGTGCCGACGTCGCCGATGAACGACATCGCCATCGTCACGATGCCCACGACGAGGATCGCGACCCACGGCGTGCGGCGCTTCGAGAGCACGGCGCCGAAGGCGCGGGGCAGCAGCTTCGCCTCGGCGAGCCCGTAGGTGGCGCGCGACGCCATCACCATGAACAGCAGCGCGCCGTTGCCGATCGCGACGAGCGCGATGATGGCGAACAGCCACGACGGGAACGCGAGGCCGGAGGCCTGGATCACCTCGAGCAGCGGGCCCTCCGAGGTGGCCAGCTGCTCGGTCGGCACGACGATCGCGGCGCCGATCGCGATGAGCAGGTAGACGACCGCCGCGGTGATGATGGCGCCGAAGAGCGCGCGCGGGTAGGAGCGGCTCGGGTTCTTGACCTCCTCGGCCATGTTCGCCGCGGCCTCGAAGCCGAGGAACGAGAAGAAGGCCGTGATGGTCGCCGCGAACGCGCCGGTGAGCGGGGGCACGCCCTCGGCGAAGGTCGTGAGCCGCTCGGGCTCGCCGCCGCCCCCGCCGATGACGATGGCCGCGACGGCGATGATGATGATGAGGCCGGTCATCTCGATGAGCGTCGCGCCGACGTTGGCGATGAGCGACTCCCGCACGCCGCGCAGGTTCACGACGATGAGCAGGGCGATGAACACGAGCGTCACCGGGATCGGCGAGATGTCGGGCAGCAGCGCCTGGAAGTAGTCGCCCGCGAAGGCGTTCGCGAGCGCGGCCGACGTCGTGATGCCCGAGGACAGCATGAGGAAGCCGATGAGGAACGTCACGTACGGCGTCTTGAAGGCGCGCTCCGCGAACCGGGCGGCGCCGCCCGCGTGCGGGTACTTGGTGATGAGCTCGGCGTAGGTGCCGGCCGTGAGGAGGGCGAGCACGAGGGCGAGGATGAGCGGCAGCCAGATCGCGCCGCCGACGTCGCCCGCCATGGTGCCGACCAGCGTGTAGATGCCGGCGCCGAGGGTGTCTCCCACGATGAAGAAGAAGAGGAGGAGCGTGGTGATCCCGCGCTTGAGCTTCGTGCTGCTTGGCGCTTCGGCCATCGTCGTCTCGGACATGAGCGACCACACTGCCACGGATCGCCTGGCAGGTCGATCCCACGGATCGATCGCGCGGCGCGCCGGGGCCCGGGCGCGCCGCCTCAGGCCGCGCTGGCGCGAGCCCGGAACGCCGCTACGTTCGTGCGCGACTGGCACGTCGTGGAGCAGAAGCGGCGGGACCGGTTGCGGGACCGGTCGAAGAACATGCTCGCGCAGCGGTCGTCGCCGCAGCGCTTGCAGCGGTCGGTGTCGTCGGCGCGCACCAGGTCGGTGAAGGCCATCGCCGCGTCGACCGCGATCGCGTCCGCGACGGGGGCGCCGGCCTGCAGCCCGTGCAGGTGCCAGTCGAGCCCGTCGTGCCGCACGAGGTGGGGGCGCGCGTCGGCCTCGCGGAAGACGCGGTTGACCATCCCGGCGACGGCGTCGCGCGGGGCGTCCCACATCGCCTCGATCGTCGGCACGTGCGCCCAGGTCGCCGCGGCATCCGAGCGGGAGGCGCCGCTCGCGCCCGGGAACGCCCACTCGGCGCAGAGCCGCCGCAGGCTCGCGGCGCTGTCGAGCTCGCCCTCGCGCCGCCCGTTGCACAGGGCCGCGACGAACTCCATGGTGCGCACGACCTCATGCGGATAGTGGAGCGTCACGCGCACGTCCTCCCGACTAGGATCGCGACTGTCAGGCCCGACGGCCGTGACATCGTGCCGCGGTCGCCAGAGCACGATCGTAGCCCTCTCGACCCCGCGGGTGAGCCATGCAGCATCGTCGTTCCGCCGGCCTCGCCCTCGCGCTCGGCAGCGCCGCCTCCTTCGGCGTCTCCGGGATCGTCGCGGCATCGATGCTCGAGGCCGGCTGGTCGTCCGGAGCGGTGACGCTCGTGCGCATCGGCGGCGGCGCTGTCGCGCTCGCCGCGCCCACCCTCTGGCTGCTGCGCGGTCGCTGGGGCGCGGTGCTCCGGTCGTGGAAGGAGGTGCTCGTGCTCGGCCTCATGGCGGTCGCGCTCTGCCAGCTCGCCTTCTTCAGCGCGGTCGCCTACATCTCGCCCGCGCTCGCCCTGCTCATCGAGTTCCTCGGCCCTGTGCTGCTCGTCGGCTTCGGCTGGGCGACCACGCGGCGCGTGCCGCCGGGCCTCACGCTCGTCGGCGCCGCGGTCGCGGTGGTGGGCCTCGCCCTCGTCTCGGGCATCGGCGGCGACGCGCTCCACCCGCTCGGCGTGCTGCTGGCGCTCGGGGCGGCCGTCGGCAACGCCGCCTACTGGACGGCGGCGTCCTCGACGACCACCGAGCTGCCGCCCGTGGCGCTCGCGGGCCTGGGGCTCGCCGTCGGCGCCCTCGCGCTCGGCGTCGCCGCCGCGATGGGCGTGCTGCCGATCGCGCTGAACGGCGCGCCGGTCGTGCTCGCGGGCGCGACCGTGCCCGTGTGGGTCGCGGTCGTGATCCTCGTGCTCGTCGCCACCGCGGCCGCGTACGTGCTCGGCATCCTCGGCGCGCGCCGCCTCGGCCAGACGCTCGCGAGCTTCGTCGGCTACGCCGAGCCCATGTTCGGCATCCTCTGGACGGCGCTGCTGCTCGCGCTGCTGCCGACGCCGGTGCAGGCGCTCGGCGCCGCGGCGATCATCGGCGGCGTCGTGCTCGTGAAGCTCGGCCAGGCGAGGGTGCCGAAGCACGCGGTCCACGCGACGCCGGTGCACCCGGTGGCCGAGCAGGTGCCGGGCGCCGCGCCCGGCGACTGAGCCGGCTCAGACCTTCCGCAGCAGCACCGAGCGGATCGTGTGGTCCTCGGCCTTCCGCAGCACGAGGTCGGCGCGCGATCGCGTCGGCACGATGTGCTCGACGAGGTTCGGGCCGTTGATGGAGTCCCACACCTCCTGCGCGTACGCCCGCGCCTGCGAGTCGGTGAGGTCGGCGAAGCGGTGGAAGTAGGACAGCGGGTCCTGGAAGGCGCCGGCCTTCAGCGCGAAGAAGCGCTCGACGTACCACTCGCGGATGGCGCTCGTGCGGGCGTCGACGTAGATCGAGAAGTCGAAGAGGTCCGAGACCGCCAGGTGCGCGCTCGAGGGCGGCGGCTGCAGCACGTTGAGGCCCTCGACGATGAGGATGTCGGGCCGCCGCACGACGATCTCGTCGTCGGGGAGGATGTCGTAGGTGAGGTGCGAGTAGACGGGGGCGCGCACCTCCGCCTCGCCCGACTTCACGCGCGAGACGAAGCCGAGCAGCGCGCGCCGGTCGTACGACTCTGGGAAGCCCTTGCGGCCCATGAGGCCGCGCTCCTCGAGCACGCGGTTCGGGTGCAGGAAGCCGTCGGTGGTGATGAGGTCGACCTTGGGGGAGCCCTCCCAGCGGCGCAGCAGCTCCTGCAGCAGGCGCGCGGTGGTCGACTTGCCCACCGCCACCGAGCCGGCGACGCCGATCACGAACGGCGTCGGCTCGGCCTTCGCGCCGAGGAACGCGGTCGTCTCGCGGTGCAGCCGCGCCGCCGACTCCTGGTAGAGGCTCACGAGGCGCGAGAGCGGCAGGTAGACCTCAGCCACCTCGCGCAGCTCGAGCCGGTCGCCGAGGCCTCGCAGCCGCCGGACCTCCGCCTCGGTGAGCGGGTTCGGGGTGCGCGGGGCGAGCCGGGCCCAGTCGGCGCGCTCGATCTCGACGAACGGCGAGAGGATGGGGTGCGACATCGAACGCGAGCCTAGCGCCGCTAGGATCGGGCCCATGTGCGGAATCGTCGGGTACACGGGTGAGCGGAACACGGTCGAGGTCCTCCTCGAGGGCCTGAGCAGGCTCGAGTACCGGGGGTACGACAGCGCCGGCATCGCCGTCGTCGCCGACGACGCGGTCGCGTCGCGCAAGCGCGGCGGCAAGCTGAAGGTGCTGCGCGAGAGCCTCGAGAGCGCGCCGCTGCCGGAGGGCTCGATCGGCATCGGGCACACCCGCTGGGCGACCCACGGCGGCCCCACCGACCAGAACGCGCACCCGCACCTCGGCGACGAGGGCCGGCTCGCGCTCATCCACAACGGCATCATCGAGAACTTCGCGGCGCTGCGCGCCGAGCTCGAGGCCGCGGGCGAGGCATTCGAGAGCGAGACCGACACCGAGGCGGCGGCGAAGCTGCTCGGCCGCGCGTTCCGCGAGACGGGCGACCTCACGAGCGCCATGCTCCAGGTCGTCGGCCGCCTCGAGGGCCAGTTCACGCTGCTCGCGGTGCACCAGGAGCAGCCGGGCGTCGTCGTCGGCGCCGCCCACAACTCGCCGCTGCTCGTCGGCTTCGGCGAGGGCGAGCAGTTCCTCGGCTCCGACGTCAGCGCCTTCGTGAAGTACACGGCGAGCGCCGCAGCGCTCGACAACGACCAGGTCGCCACCATCACGCCCGAGGGCGCGAGCGTCGTCGACTTCTCGGGCGCCCCCGTGGAGCCCAAGCGCTTCGAGGTCGACTGGGACGCCTCGGCCGCCGACAAGGGCGGCTGGACGTCGTTCATGGCCAAGGAGGTCTCGGAGGGCCCCGAGGCCGTCGCGAACACGCTTCGCGGCCGCCTCGTCGACGACTCGGTCGCGCTCGAGCTGGGCGCGCTCGACGACGCGGTGCTCCGCGACCTCGACCGCATCGTCATCGTCGCGTGCGGCACGGCGGCCTACTCCGGCCTCGTGGGCAAGTACGCCATCGAGACGTGGGCGCGCATCCCGGTCGAGGTCGACCTCGCGCACGAGTTCCGCTACCGCGACCCCGTGCTCACGCCCCGCACGCTCGTCATCTCGATCTCGCAGTCGGGCGAGACGATGGACACGAAGATGGCCGTGCAGCACGCCCGCGCGCAGGGCGCCCGGACGCTCTCGATCTGCAACACGCAGGGCTCGACCATCCCGCGCGAGTCGGACGCCGTGCTCTACACGCACGCCGGCCCCGAGGTCGCGGTCGCGTCGACGAAGGCGTTCCTCGCGCAGGTGATCGGCCAGCTGCTCTTCGGCCTGCACCTCGCGAAGGTGCGCGGCACGATCGACGACGCGGCGATCGCCGAGGTCGTCGGCGAGCTGCGGGAGCTGCCGGACGAGCTGCGCCAGGTGCTCGCCGAGCAGGACCCCATCAAGGAGCTCGCGCACTGGATGAGCGACACCCGCTCGGTGCTCTTCCTCGGCCGCAACGTGGGCTACCCCGTGGCGCTCGAGGGCGCGCTGAAGCTCAAGGAGATCAGCTACATCCACGCCGAGGGCTTCGCCGGCGGCGAGCTGAAGCACGGCCCGATCGCGCTCATCGAGCCCGGCCAGGTCGTGTTCGTCGTGGTGCCGAGCCCGCGCCACGAGCCGCTGCTGCACTCCAAGATCGTCTCGAACATCCAGGAGATCCGCGCCCGCGGCGCCCGGGTCATCGTCGTCGCCGAGGCGGGCGACGCGGCGGTGCTGCCGTACGCCGACATCGTGCTGCGCGTGCCGCTCACGCTGCCCATGCTCGAGCCGGTGCTGCAGGTCGTGCCGCTGCACATCTTCGCCCTCGAGCTCGCCACCGCGAAGGGCCTCGACGTGGACCAGCCGCGCAACCTGGCGAAGTCCGTCACGGTCGAGTGAGCGCCCGGCGCGAGGCATGACGGAGCGCCGACGATGATGGAGCACCGGATGGCGGAGGCCCGCGGATGATCGTGGGTCTCGGCGTCGACGTCGTCGACCTCGCGCGCTTCGAGCGGGCGGTGTCGCGCACGCCGCGCCTCAAGGAGCGGCTGTTCGCGCCCGACGAGCTCGTCGTCGACGGCCGCGAGCGGCCGCTGCGCTCGCTCGCCGCCCGCTTCGCCGCGAAGGAGGCCGCGCGGAAGGCGCTCGGCGCGACCGCGGGGATGCGCTGGGTCGACCTCGCGGTCGTCACGGGCCCGGAGGGCGAGCCGATCCTCGACCTGCGCGGCACGGCGGCCGAGCGCGCCAGGGCGATCGGCGCGGCGCGCGTGCACGTCTCCATGAGCCACGACGCGGGCGTGGCGACCGCGACGGTCATCGCGGAGTCGTGATGCGCGTCGAGGTGGACCCGGCCGCGATCGCGGCGAACGTCGCGCTGCTGCGCGAGCGCGTCGGCGTGCCGGTCTGCGGCGTCGTGAAGGCCGACGGCTACGGGCACGGCGCGGTGCTCGCCGCGCGGGCGATGCTCGAGGGCGGCGCGACGATGCTCGGCGTCGTCGACCTCGCGGAGGCCGTGGCGCTCCGCGACGCCGGCATCGACGCCCCCGTGCTCGCGTGGCTGCACGCGCCGGGCGTCGACCTGCGCGTCGCCGCCGACCGCGACGTCGAGGTCGCGGTGAGCTCGATGGCGCAGCTCGAGGCCGCCGCTGCGGCCGGCGCGGCCATCCACCTCAAGCTCGACACCGGGCTCGGCCGCAACGGCGTCGCCCGCGGCGACCGCGCCGAGGTGCTCGCGCGCGCCGCGGCGCTCGCGGCCGGCGGCGCGCGCATCCGCGGCATCATGTCGCACCTCGCAGGCACGAGCCGCGAGGCCGACCGCGCGCAGGTCGCCGACCTCCTCGCCGCCGTCGGGCTCGCCGGCCTCGGGCCGGTCGTGCGGCACATCGCGAACTCCGCCGGCGCCATCGCGCTGCCGGAGGCGCGGCTCGACATGGTGCGCATCGGCATGGCCGCGTACGGCGTCGATCCCGAGGGGCCGAGCGGCGGCTGCGGCGCCGCCGAGCTGGGCCTGCGCCCGGCGATGCGCGTCGTCGTCGACCTCGCCGGCGGCCGGGCCGACGCGGGCCTCGACGCCGGGCTGCTCCCGGCGATCGGCGCCCCGCTGCTCGTCGGCTCGCGGCGCGCGCGCGTGCTCGCGGTCGACCCGTGCGGCCTCCAGGTGCAGCCGCTCGACCGCTCCGCGCTGCCGCTCGACGGCGAGGCGGTGCTGTGGGGCGACCCGGCCCGCGGCGAGCCGAGCGTCGACGACTGGGCCGAGGCGGCCGGCACGATCGGCTACGAGGTCGTGACGCGCATGGGCGCCGCGGCGCGCGGCGCCGACGTCGTCCGCCCCGCCGAGGGCCTCGCACCCCGACGGGCGCTCGAGCTCGGGCTCGACGGCGAGCCGCGCCGGCTGCTCGGCGAGCTCGTGGGCGTCAAGCGCGTCGAGGGCGGCCTCGGCGTCTCCTACGGCGGCACGTACGTCACCGCCGCCCCCACGACGCTCGCGCTCGTCGGCCTCGGCTACGCCGACGGCGTCACCCGCAGCGCCACCGGCCGACCGGTCGCGCTCGACGGCGCCGCCCGCCCCGTCCGCGGCCGCATCGCGATGGACCAGCTGGTGCTCGACCTGGGCGGCGCGGACGCCGCGGTCGGCGACCCGGTGGCGATCGAGCACGCCTCGGCGCCCGAGCTCACGGGCATGATCGGGCCGCGCGTCGCCGTCGAGCTCGCGGGCACCGTGCACGACGCCGACGCGATGGAGGCGCTCGGCGAGCGGATCGGCGCGGCGCTCGTCGCCGGCGACGCCGTGCTGCTCGTCGGCCCGCTCGGCGCGGGCAAGACCACCCTCACGCGCGGCATCGGCCGAGCGCTCGGCGCGCGGGGCACCGTGCAGAGCCCGACCTTCGTCATCGCGCGCACGCACCGCACGGAGGCCGGACCCGACCTCCAGCACGTCGACGCGTACCGGCTCGGCGACGAGGCCGAGCTCGACGACCTCGACCTCGACCTCGAGGGCGCCATCACCGTCGCCGAGTGGGGCGCTCCGCTCGAGCACGCGCTCGAGAGCCGGCTGCTCGTCGAGATCGCCCGCGGCTCGGGCCCCGACGCGGACGACGAGGAGGACTCGCCGCGCGAGGTGCGCATCAGCGGGCGCGGGCCCGCGTGGGACGGGGCGCGCATGCGCGCGCTCGCTCGAGGAGGAGCATCGTGATCCTGGCCGTCGACACCTCGCTGGGCACCTCGGTCGCCGTGCTCGACGGCGACGAGGTGGTGTTCGCCGAGCGCGCGGACGACGCCCGGCGCCACGCCGAGCACCTGGGCGGCATGCTCGAGCGCGCGCTCGAGGGCCGCCGCGACCGCATCGAGCTCGTTGTCGCCGGCATGGGGCCGGGCGCGTTCACCGGGCTCCGCGTCGGCATCGCGGCGGCCCGCGCCGTCGCCCTGGGCCTCGGCGTGCCGTGCGAGGGCGTCGCGAGCCACGCGGGCGTGACCCAGGGCGACGCGCAGGTCACCACCGACGTCCGCCGCCGCGAGCGCGCCTGGAGCCTCGTCGAGGCCGGGCTCGTCGTCGACGGGCCGCACCTCGCCCCCGCCGACGCCGTGCCGGATCCCGGGCGCCCGGGCCTCGCGCGCATCGACGCCGACGCGATCGACGCCGCGCTCCTCGCCCGCGCCGCCGCGCGCGGCGCCGCCCGCATCGAGCAGGCGCTCTACCTGCGCGAGGCCGACGCGGTCGCCTCCGCCGGCCCCAAGCGCGTCAGCCAGCCGACGGCGGGGCGATCGTGATCCTCCGCACCGCCGACCCGGCCGACCTCGATGACATCATGCGGATCGAGCAGGCGTCGTTCGGCCCGAGCGCGTGGGACCGCTCCACGATGGCGCAGGAGCTCGCGAGCGAGTGGGGACGCTACGTCGTGGCCCTCGACGAGCACGGCAGGATCCTCGGCTACGCGGGCCTGCGCGCCGTCGGCGTCGAGGGCGACGTGCAGACGATCGCGGTCTCGGAGGAGGCGCGCGGCCGCGGCGCGGGCCGCGCCCTGCTCGAGGAGCTGCTCGCCGAGGGAGGCCGGCGCGGCGTGCGCGAGCTCTTCCTCGACGTGCGGGCCGACAACGACGTGGCCCGGCGCCTCTACGCATCCGTCGGCTTCCGCGAGATCGGGATGCGGCCGCGGTACTACCAGCCGGAGGACGTGGACGCCGTGGTGATGAAGCGGGAGGCGCGATGAGCGCGGAGCAGCGGGCGCCGGTGGTGCTCGGCATCGAGACGAGCTGCGACGAGACGGGCGTGGGCATCGTGCGCGGCACCGAGCTGCTCGCGAACCGGATCGCGTCGTCGATGGACCTCCACGCCCGCTTCGGCGGCGTCGTGCCCGAGATCGCTGCCCGTGCGCACCTCGAGGCGATGGAGCCCACCATCCGCGCCGCGCTCGACGACGCCGGGCTCGACCTCGACGAGGTCGACGCGATCGCGGTCACCGCGGGGCCGGGCCTCGCGGGCGCGCTCATGGTCGGCATCGGCGCCGCGAAGGGCCTCGCGACCGCGCGGGACCTGCCGCTGTACGGCGTCAACCACCTGGTCGGGCACGTCGCCGCCGACGTCCTGTCGGGCGAGCCGCTCGAGCTGCCGACCATCGCGCTGCTCGTCTCGGGCGGCCACACCTCGCTGCTGCTCGTGCGCGACCTCGCGGGCGACGTCGAGCTCCTCGGCGAGACCATCGACGACGCGGCGGGCGAGGCCTTCGACAAGACCGCGCGGCTGCTCGGGCTCAGCTACCCGGGCGGGCCGTCGATCGACGCCGCCGCGGTCGGCGGCAACTCCGCGGCCGTGCGGCTGCCGCGCGGGCTGACGGCGCCGAAGGACCGCGAGCGGCACCGCTTCGACTTCTCGTTCTCGGGCCTCAAGACCGCGGTGGCGCGGCACGTCGAGCGCGCCGAGGCCGCGGGGGAGCCGCTCGCGACCGCCGACGTCGCGGCGAGCTTCCGCGAGGCGGTCGTCGACGTGCTCGTCGCCAAGGCGCTCGACGCGTGCGCCGAGCACGGCATCCCGCGCCTGCTGCTCGGGGGCGGCGTCGTCGCCAACCGGCGCCTCCGCGAGGTCGCGGTCGACCGCTGCGCCGCCGCCGGCGTCGCGCTGCGCATCCCGCCGCTCGACCTCTGCACCGACAACGGCGCGATGATCGCCGCGGTCGGCGCGATGCTCGTCGCGCGCGGCGACGGCCCGAGCCCGCTCGGGTTCGCGGCCGAGTCGACGCTCGACGCGAGCGTCGTGCAGGTCGTCGACGCCTGAGCGCCACGGCGCGGCCGACGCTGGCGCGACGCACAGGCGTCCGTGGGAGGCTGGAGCGGCAGGCCGGGCGGACGCCCGGGGAGCGCGAGCAGGGGGAGCGGATGAGCGCGTCGTGGCAGCCGGGACCGCAGGGGGCCGGGCAGCAGGCCGCTGCGCAGCACGCGCCGGGTCCACCGATGCCGGTGCAGGCGCCGCCGCCCCAGCAGGCATGGGCGCCCGCCCATCCGGGTCAGGCCGGTCCTCCGCAGGTCGGCCGGGTGCAGGGCGCCTGGCCGCAGCACGGCGTGCCCCTCGGTGCGCCGCAGCCCGGCTGGCAGCGGCCGCAGCAGCCCGCGCAGCGCTGGAGCTCGCCCACGCACCCCGGCCCCCGCACCGACCTGCTCGCGGTGCTCGCGATCATCGCCTCGGCGACCGGCACGACCGTGCTGCTCGGCCTCGGCAGCATCGCCGGCATCGTGCTGGGCGCGATCGCGCTCGGCCGCATCCGCCGCTCCGGCGAGGACGGCCGGCTGCTCGCGATCTGGGCCATCGCGCTCGGCGGCGCGACGATCGTCGGCATCGTGTCGATGGCCGTCACGGGCGTCTCGCTCTTCACCCGCCTCATCGAGCAGCTCGGTCCCGCGCTCGGCGTCTGACCGGCGGGCGCCGCGGCGCGGTCCGGCCGGCGTGACGACGCGTGACGATCCTCGGCCCGGATCCAGGCTTCCGCCGACGGACGCGCGGTACGGTGGCCTCGCGCAGCCGTGCCTCGGCCCGTGCGACGCGCAGCCCGTGCGCCCCAGGAGGATCTCGTGAGCGATCAGCACCCCCCGACCGACGACCGCTTCCGCCGTCCCGACGGCCAGGACGGCGAGGCGCAGCCCGCCGCCGACTTCGGGCAGCAGCCGGAGCAGGCGCCGTCGTTCGGCCAGGCGCCCGAGGCGCCCGCGCCGCAGCAGGCCGAGCAGCACTGGTCGCAGCCTGCCGCCGAGCAGACCGCCGCCGGGCACGAGGCACCTGAGGCGGCCCAGCCCGCGGCGCCGCAGCAGCCCGACTACGGCCAGCACTGGGGCCAGCCCGCGCCCGAGCAGGCCGCGCCCGCCTCCGGCTCCCACGGCCAGGCGTACGGGCAGGAGTCGCAGAGCGCCCCCGCCTACGGCCAGGCCCCGCAGCACTCGGCGCCGGGATACGGCGCTCCCGAGCAGGCGTCGCACGCGCAGTCGGAGGCCGGACAGGCCTCGGCCCCGTACGGGCAGGCCGCGCCCGCCTACGGCCAGGACCCCTACGGCCAGCAGGCCTCGCCCGGCTACGGGCAGCAGTCCGCGCCGGCCTACGGGCAGCAGTCCGCGCCGGCCTACGGGCAGCAGTCCGCGCCGGCCTACGGGCAGCAGTCCGCGCCGGCCTACGGGCAGCAGAGCGCGCCCTACGCGCAGCCCGGTCAGGGCTACGACCAGGGCGCCTACGGCCAGCAGGCGCCCGGTCAGCAGGCATACGGCCAGCAGCCCTACGACCAGAGCGCGCCCGCCGATCCGGCCTACAGCCAGTCGTACGGCCAGCCCGCCTACGGGCAGGCGGCTGCCTACGGCGATCAGGGCTTCGGCCAGCAGGGGTACGGCCAGGCGCCGGCGCAGCGCAGGTTCAAGGGCATCACCGTCTGGGCGCTCGTGCTCACGGGCCTCGGCGTGCTCGGCACGCTCGCGTTCGGCCTCGGCCTCCTGCCGGCCCTCGCGGGCGCGATCCTCGGCTTCGTGGCCGTGCGCAAGAACCCCGAGGCCAAGCCGTGGCCGCTCATCGCCGGCATCGTGGGCGCCGTCGCGGCGCTCGCGTCGGCGATCCTCTTCACCGTGAACATCGTCAACGCGATCGCCTGGATCGAGTACTACTCGGCGTTCTGAGCCGTGCTCGATCCCGCTCCGGCCGCTGGCGGCAGGCTGTCGTCGCTCACGGCGCTCGCGCTCGTGCTGTCGGGGCTCGGGCTCCTCGCGTCGTTCGCGAGCGGGCTCGGGCTGCCGCTCGCGTTCGCCGGCGCGGTGTGCGGTGCGGTCGGGCTCGTCGACCGCCGCGAGGACCGGCCCTGGCCGCTCGTCGCGGTGCTGGCCGGAGCGCTCGGCACGGTGGTGGGGCTCGTGCTGCTGATCCTGGCCGTGGCCGCGTTCCTCGAGCCGCTGCGCGCCGCGTAGGCGCGGGCGGTCCGTCGAGGGCGGGCTCCTCGGGGCCGGTCGCCTCAGGGCCGGTCGCCTCAGGGCCGCTCGGTTCAGGGCCGCTCGGGTCAGGGGCGGTCGGCGAGGATCGCGCGGTGCCGCCCGGCGATGCGCGTCGCGATGAGCGTCGCCCGCGCGTCGCCGCGCAGCTTGAGCCGCTTCCGCAGCGCCGCCGGGTCGAGGTCGGCGCCGCGCTTCTTGATCTCGAGCTCGCCGATGCCCAGCTCCCGCAGCCGCTGCGCGATGCGCCGCTCGTCGAGCGGCATCGTCTCGCGCACGCGGAAGGCCTGCGCGAGCGGCGTCTCGACGTGGGCGTCGGCCGAGAGGTAGGCGATGCCGTCGCTCACGCCGCGCGCCCCGATCCGCTCGGCGAGCGCGCCGATGAGCTCGGCCCGGATCACGGCGCCGGCCGGCTCGTAGAGCCACTCGCCGAGCTCGCCCTGCTCGGGGTGCTGCGGCTCGCCGACGAGCTCGGCCGCGCCGGCGTCCGAGAGCACGAGGGCGCTGCGCGGCACGCCGGCGCGCGCGAGGGCGCCCGTCCACACCACCGTCTCGACCGTCTCGCCCGCGTCGGTCACCCACTGGAGCTCCGCGTCGGCGGGCAGCAGCGCGCGGTCGATGCCGGGGGCCAGCTTCACGCCGGCGGGCCGCTCGGCGGCGCGCGCGAGGACCGCGTCGAGCGCGGGCGACCAGTCGGCGGGGTCGGCGAGCCGGGTCGCGCCGTCGCGCCGGGCCGGGTCGAACCACAGCGCCTCCGCGTCGACGGGGGTCTCGAGCGCGTCGCCGTGGACCACGCGCGCCGACCAGGGCGCGAGGTTGTACGCGGCGAGCGCCGCGGTGGCCTCGTCGCGCTCGACGGCCGTCACCTCGAGGCCGAGCGTCGCGAACGCGAGCGAGTCGGCGCCGATGCCGCAGCCGAGGTCGGCCACCGAGCGGATGCCGGCCTCGCGCATCCGGCCCGCGTGGTGCGCCGCGACCCGCAGGCGGGTCGCCTGCTCGAGCCCGGCCTCGGTGAAGAGCATGGCGCCGGCGAACTCGCCGAACCGCCCGGCGGCGCGACGGCGCAGGCGCGCCTGGGTGAGCACGGCGGCGACGAGCCGCGGGTCGTGGCCCTCGGCGCGCAGCCGCGCGACCTCCCGCACGACGTCGCGCTCGCCGAGCCCCGCCTCCACGCGGTCGAGCAGCGCGAGGCCCTCGCGGGTCAGCAGCAGCCGCAGCTCGTCGACGTCCATCGCACCATCCTGGCATCGCGCGCCGGCCTGCCCGCGGGGCGTCCGCGCGCGAGGTCCGCCGCGGGCGAACGGCTGGCACTCATGTTGACCGAGTGCCAGCGCGCGGCGTAGGCTCGCTCTGGTGTCCGGCCCATCCGGACGCGCCCCACAGTCTGACAAGAAAGAGGCAACCGTGTCGGTTTCCATCAAGCCGCTCGAGGACCGCATCGTCATCCGTCAGGTCGAGGCCGAGACGACGACCGCCAGCGGCCTCGTCATCCCTGACACCGCCAAGGAGAAGCCCCAGGAGGGCGAGGTCGTGGCCGTGGGCCCCGGCCGCTTCGACGACAACGGCAACCGCGTCCCCGTCGACGTGGCCGTCGGCGACCGCGTGCTCTACTCGAAGTACGGCGGCACCGAGGTGAAGTTCGGCGGCGACGAGTTCCTCGTCCTCTCGGCGCGCGACGTGCTCGCGATCGTCGAGCGCTGACAGCCAGCAGCAGCTGACGCGGCGGCGCCCCCGATCGGGGGCGCCGCCGTCGCGGTTCCACCCGGAGCCGCGGCAGGCCCGGATGCGCGTGAGGAGCGACGATGGGAGAGCCGGATCGGACCCGGGCCGGGATCGGCTACGCGGTCTTCGCCTACGCCTTCTGGGGCGTCGTGCCCGTCTACGTGCAGCTCATGCGCGGCATCGACGGCTTCGAGCTCATCGGCTGGCGGCTCGTCGCCTCCGTCGTCGTCGCCGTCGCGCTCGTCATGATCACCCGGGGCTGGGCCAGGCTCGCCGCCGTCGCGCGCAGCCGCCGAGACCTGGGCCTCCTGTCGCTCGCGGGCCTCACCGTGCTCGCCAACTGGACGGCCTTCGTCGTCGGCATCCTCAGCGACAGGGTGCTCGAGACGAGCCTCGGCTACTTCCTCAACCCGCTCGTGAGCGTCGTGCTCGCCGTGCTGTTCCTCGGCGAGCGGCTCAGGCCGCTGCAGTGGACCGCGGTCGCCGTCGGCGCGGTGGGTGTGCTCGTCATGGTCGTCGCGTACGGCGAGGTGCCGTGGGTCGGCCTCACGGTCGCCGTCTCGTTCGGGTTCTACGGCCTCATCAAGAAGCGCCTCTCGGGCGAGGTCGACGCCCTCTCCGGCTTCACGATCGAGACCGTGGCGGCGCTGCCCGCCGCGCTCGTCATGATGGGGGTCGCCATCGCCCTCGGCGGCGTCACGCTCGGCGCCAACGGCGCGGTCGGCGTGTGGGCGACGGCCGGCTTCGGCCTCGTCACCGCGGTGCCGCTGCTCGCCTTCGCGGCCGCCGCGCGCCGCGTCTCGCTCACGGCGCTCGCCTTCACGCAGTACCTCGCGCCGATCATCTCGTTCCTCTTCGGCGCATTCGTCATGCACGAGCCCATGCCGCTCGAGCGCTGGATCGGCTTCGGCCTCGTCTGGGCGTCGCTCGTGCTCGTCTCGATCGAGCTGCTCCGGCGTCGGATGCGCAGGCCGCGGCCGGAGCCCGCGGCCGCGTAGCGCGGACCAGGGGCCTAGGCGATCTCGGGGCGCTTCTGCCGGAACATGCGGGCGGGCCGGTCCTCGCCGTCCCACACCTGCACGATGCCCCACGCCACGGCGGCGACGGGCACCGAGAGCACGGCGCCGACGATGCCACCGAGCACCGTGCCGATCGTGAGCGCGATGAGCACGACGAGGGCGTGCAGCTTGAGGGTGCGTCCCATGACGACGGGCTGCAGGAAGTTGCCCTCGAGCTGGTTCACGGCAATCACGGCCGCGAGGATGACGAGCGCGACGATCGGCCCGTTGGCGACGAGCGCGACGAGCGTCGCGAGCGCGCCCGCGAGCGTCGCGCCGACGATCGGGACGAAGGCGAGCAGGAAGACGAGCACGGCGAGCGGCAGTGCGAGCGGCACCTGCGCGAACGCGAGCACGACGCCGATGCCGACCGCGTCGACGAGCGCCACCGTGGCGGTGCCCCGCACGTAGCCGCCGAGCGTGTCGACGGTCCGGCGGCCGATGCGCGTGCCGCGCTCGTAGGCCGCGCCCTCGAACGGCCGCAGCAGGAACTCCCAGATGCGCGGCCCGTCCTTGAGGAAGAAGAACAGCACGACGACCATGAGCACGAGGCCCGTGACGAAGCTCGCAGCGGCGCTCACGCCCGCGACTGCGCCGGACCCGAACTGGGCGCTCGTGAGGAACTCCACGATCGCGTCGCGCGCCTGCTGGATCTGCTCGTCGGTCGGTGCGAAGGGCAGCGTCGAGACCCATTCGAGCACCCGGTCGAAGCCCTCGGTGGCCTGCTCGGCGAGCTCGCCGAACTGCGAGCGCACGGCGCTGACGATGAGCCAGACCACCCCGCCCAGCACGACGACGATGCCGAGCAGCGCGAGCGTCGTGGCGAGCAGGCTCGGCACGCCCTTCGCACGCATCCAGCGCATCGCCGGCTCGAAGGCCGAGGCGAGGATGAGCGCGATGGTGACGGGGATGATGACGAGCGAGAGCTGCGTCATCGCGAACACGACCGCGGCGACGGCGATGAGGACGATGATGCCCTGCAGGGCGCGCGTCGCGAACCTGCCGAAGCCGTCCTGCCACAGGGAGGCTGCTGCCTCCGACGGCACGGCGGCCGCGGCCGTCGATCCTGCCTCGCGCCTCGTGGCGCGGCTCCTCCAGAACATGCGTGCCCCCTTCGTGCGGTCGACGCTATCCGGGGTCGCCTGAACCTCCCGCTGGGTCAATCCTGAGCCCGCGGGAGGAGGCCGCTCCGACCGGGCCGGAAGGGTCCGCGCGTGCGCCAAGACCGTTACCAGGACGTAACGCAAACCTGCGTTCCCACGAGTGTTCCTCGCCTACTGTGAATGCAACCGTCCGCGCCAGCGGACGAACTCCAGCACATGAGGAGCACCATGCAGTCCTTCCTTCGCACCACGGGCAAGCCCCGTCGGCTCGCGGCGCTCGGCGCCGCGACCGCCGGCGTGCTGCTGCTCGCCGCCTGCTCCGGCGGCGGCGCGCCCGCACCGTCCGGTTCCGCAGGCCCCGACGAGGGCGGCGAGGTCGACACCTCGCTCGTCATCGGCTCGATCCTGCCCCAGACCGGCAACCTCGCGTTCCTCGGCCCGCCCGAGTTCGCGGGCGTGAACCTCGCGGTCGCCGACCTCGAGGCCGCGGGCTACGAGTTCGACGTGACGCACGAGGAGCGCGACTCCGGCGACACCACGACCGACATCGCCACGCAGTCGGCGGGCGAGCTCATCCAGGCCGGTGCCGATGTCGTCATCGGTGCTGCGTCGTCGGGCGTCTCGTTCACCTTCATCGACCAGCTCGTCGACGCGCAGGTCGTGCAGATCTCGCCGGCGAACACGTCGCCCGACTTCTCGGACTACGAGGACGACGGGTTCTACTGGCGCACCGCGCCGTCGGACGTGCTGCAGGGCCGCGTGCTCGGCAACCTCATGGTCTCGGACGGCGCCGCGAGCGTGGGCTTCATCACGCTCAACGACCCGTACGGCACGGGCCTGCAGTCGAACGCCCAGGCGGCGGTCGAGGCGGCCGGCGGCGAGGTCGTCGCCAACGAGCTGTACAACCCGGGCGACACGAACTTCCAGACCGTCGTCCAGACGGTCGTCAACGCGCAGCCCGACGCGATCGCGATCATCGCCTTCGCCGAGACGGCGCAGATCGTGCCGGAGCTCGTGACGAACGGGTTCCCGTCCGCCGGCATGTACTTCGTCGACGGCAACCTCTCGAACTCGTACGAGTTCGCGGAGGGCACGCTCGAGGGCGCCAAGGGCACGCTGCCCGGCAACCCGGCCGACGACACCTTCCAGGACCGCCTGCTCGAGATCGACCCGTCGCTGACCGACTTCTCGTACGGCCCCGAGTCGTACGACGCGGTCATCCTCGCTGCGCTCGCCGCGGCGCAGGGCGGCTCGGCCGACTCGATCACCATCCGCGACAACCTGCAGTCGGTCTCCGAGGGCGGCACCGAGTGCACCGAGGTGGCGGAGTGCCTGCAGCTCATCGCCGATGGCGAGGACATCGACTACAACGGTCCGTCCGGCCCCATCACTTTCGACGAGAACGGCGACCCGACCGAGGCGTACATCGGCATCTACCAGTACGGTGCCGACAACCAGTACACCTTCCTCAACGCGGAGTTCGGCTCGCTCAACGAGTGATCTGACCTGCACCACGAGAGGGCCCCGCTCCGGCGGGGCCCTCTTCGTGCGTGCGCCGTCGGTCGCTCCTCCGCTGGATGCCCTTCCGCACCGCTGACCGCCCCCAGCGGTCGCCGTACCGCTGTTCGTCTCGCTGGTCGAGGAGCTGCCGGCCGCGTCTCGAGACCACCTGCGCCTCTCCGCTGGTCGAGGAGCTGCCGGCGCTGCCGGCCGCGTCTCGAGACCACCTGCGCGGCGAGGTCTTCGCGGAGCTGCGGCTTCGCTCAGCCGGCGGAGCGCAGGGCGGCCGCACACGCAGGAGGGGCCTCGCCGCGGCGAGGCCCCTCCGTGCGATCCGAGGTCAGGCGTTCGGGTCGACCACCGGATGCGAGGTCGTCCTCGCCTTCTCCTCGACGTCGGTCGCGAGCGTGCCGAGGTACAGCTGGATGACCTTCGGGTCGTTGAGCATCTCGCGGCCCGTGCCCGTGTACGCATCCTTGCCCTGGTCGAGCACGTACGCGCGGTGCGCGATCTGCAGGCAGCGGCGCGCGTTCTGCTCGACCATGACGATCGTGACGCCGTGGCTGTTGATCTCGGCGACCCGCAGGAACGTCTCGTCCTGGCGCACCGGCGAGAGACCGGCGCTCGGCTCGTCGAGCAGCAGCACCGCCGGGTCCATCATGAGCGCGCGGCCCATCGCGACCATCTGGCGCTCGCCGCCCGAGAGGCTGCCGGCGCGCTGGCGGCGCCGCTTCACGAGCTCGGGGAAGAGGCCGCCGACGAACTCGAAGCGCTCCTTGAACACCTTCGGCTGCTGGAACAGGCCCATCTCGAGGTTCTCCTCGATGGTGAGCGAGGGGAACACGTTGTTGTTCTGCGGCACCATGCCGACGCCCTTGCCGACGAGCTTGTCGGCCTTCAGGCCGGTGATGTCGTCGCCGTTCAGCACGACGCTGCCGCCGCGGATGCTCACCTGCCCGAAGACGGCCTTGAGGAGCGTCGACTTGCCGGCGCCGTTCGGGCCGATGATGCCGATGAGGTCGCCCTGGTTGGCCACGATCGAGCAGCCGTTGAGGATGTTCACGCCCGGCAGGTAGCCGGCCACGAGGTCCTTCGTCTCGAGGACGGGGGTGGGGGTCATCGCTGCTCCTCCTCGGGGCGCTGCTCGGGCGCGGCCTCGGCCGCGGGCGCCTCGGGCTCGGGCGTCGCGGCCGGCTCGTCGCCCGCCTCGATGCCGTCGGCCTCGAGCTCCGCGTCGCGCTCGGCGTCGGCCTCCTCGTGGATCTGGGCGACCTGCTGGTTGGTGAGCGTGCCGAGGTCGGTGTCGTGGTGGGCGCCCAGGTAGGCGTCGACGACGGCCTGGTCCTGCATGATCGTCTCGGGCGGGCCCTCGGCGACGACCTTGCCCTCGGCCATCACGATGACCCAGTCGGAGATGTGCCGCACCATGTGCATGTCGTGCTCGACGAAGAGCACGGTCATGCCGTCGTCCTTGAGCCCCTTCACGTGGTCGAGCAGCGACTGCGTGAGCGCTGGGTTCACGCCGGCCATCGGCTCGTCGAGCATGACGAGCGTCGGCTCGCTCATGAGCGCCCGGGCCATCTCGAGCAGCTTGCGTTGGCCGCCCGAGAGCGACGCCGCGTAGTCCTCGCGCTTCGCGTCGAGCTTGAAGCGCGCGAGCAGCTGGTCGGCGCGCTCGACGTTGGCAGCCTCCTGCGCCTTCCACAGCGGCTTCAGCAGCGCCGCGAACAGCCCTTCGCCGCGCTGGTCGCGCGCGCCGAGCAGCATGTTCTGCAGCACCGTGAGGCGGCCGAGCGACTTCGTCAGCTGGAACGTGCGCACCATGCCCTTGCGCGCGACCTTGTGGCTGGGCACTCGGGCGAGCGACGAGCCCTCGAACGACCACTGGCCCTGGTTGGGCCGGTCGAAGCCGGTGAGCAGGTTGAAGAAGGTCGTCTTGCCGGCGCCGTTCGGCCCGATGAGGGCCGTGATGTGCCCGCGCGGGATCTCGACGTGGGCGACGTCGACGGCCGTGAGGCCGCCGAACTGGCGCACGACGCCGTCGGCGACGACGATCGGGTCGACCTTCTTGCAGCCCGGTCCGACCTCGCCGTCGACGAGGGGATGGGTCCTGGGAGTCGTGGTCGTGTCAGACATTGAACGACAGCTCCTTCTTGTTGCCGAGGATTCCCTGTGGTCGGAAGACCACCAGCGCCATGAGCGCGAGGCCGACGAGCACGAAGCGCAGCTGGCCGGCCTGCGAGCCGGTCATGGCGCCGAAGATGCCGAGGCCGTGCAGGAGGTTGATGAGGCCGCCGGTGAACGACAGCAGCACCCAGAAGAGGATCGAGCCGAGCAGCGGGCCGAGGACCGTGGCCGCGCCGCCGAGCAGCAGCGCCGTCCAGATGTAGAAGGTCATCGTCGTCGCGAAGTTGTCCGGCTGGACCGCCCTGGGGAGGATGAACATCACGCCGGCCAGGGCGCCCATCGTGCCGCCGAGCACGAGCGCCTGCATCTTGTAGCCGTAGACGTTCTTGCCGAGCGAGCGCACGGCGTCCTCGTCCTCGCGGATGCCCTTGATGACGCGGCCCCACGGGCTGCGCATGAGCAGCCAGACGAGGATGAGCGCGACGATGACGAGGCTCCAGGCGATGATGCGCACCCAGGTGTCGTAGGCGGTGGCCGTCCACGGCCCGAACCCGTAGGTCGTGCCGGTGAGCGGGTTCATCGCGTCGATGTCGCCCTTGTAGTCCTGGCCGCGGAGGCCCTGCGAGCCTCCGGTGACGGCCGTGAGGTCCTGCGTGCGCACGGTGAACCGGATGATCTCCGCCGCCGCGATCGTGACGATCGCGAGGTAGTCGCCGCGCAGGCGCAGGGTCGGGATGCCGAGGATGAGCGCGAAGATCACCGCGGCGACGATCGCGACGAGGATCGCCGCGATGAAGGACAGCCACGAGGGCCAGCCGAGCGTCGCCGTCGGGTCGACCATCATCGTGAAGATCGCGAACGCGTACGCGCCGATCGCCATGAAGCCGGCCTGGCCGAAGTTCAGCAGGCCCGAGTAGCCGAAGTGGATGTTCAGGCCGATCGTGGCGAGCGCGAAGGCCGCCGTCGTCGGCGAGAGGATCTCGCCGGCTGCGGTGTTGAGGATGGAGAGGAAGTCCATCAGCCGATCCTTTCCCGACGACCGAGGATGCCCTGGGGACGCACCAGGAGCACGAGGATGAGCACCAGCAGGGCCACCGCGTAGCGGAGGTCGGGTGCGATGAACAGGGTCGCGAGCTCGGTGACGAGGCCGATGACCAGGGCGCCGACGAGCGCGCCGAACGCGCTGCCGAGGCCGCCGAGGGTCACGCCCGCGAAGAGCAGCAGCAGGATCGTGAAGCCCACGTCCCACTTGATGTTCGCGCCGATGAAGTACGTGTAGAGGATGCCGGCGAGGCCAGTGAGCACGCCCGCGAGGACCCACACGATCCGGATCACGCGGTCGACGTCGATGCCGGATGCCGCGGCGAGGCTCGCGTTGTCGCTCACCGCGCGCGTGGCCTTGCCGATGCGGGTGCGCGTGAGGAACAGGCCGACGCCCAGCAGCACGACCACCGAGACGGCCATGCCGACGACGTTCGACATGGTCATGTTGACCGGGCCGACCTGCACGACGATGCCGCGGTCGACGCGGAGCTGCTCCGTGCCGCCGCCGATGAGGAACTGGTAGAAGTACCGCAGCGCGATCGAGAGGCCGATCGTCACGATGAGCACCTGCACGAGGCCCACGCGCCGCCTGCGCAGCGGACGGAAGATCGCCGCGTCGTGGAACCATCCGAACGCGGCGGCCGCGACGAGCGTGAGCACCACCGAGATCCAGACCGGGAGCCCCACGAGGGTGGTCGCCGCGTAGAACGCGATGCCGCCGAAGGTGAGCATCTCGCCGTGCGCGAAGTTGTTGACGCCCGTGGTGCCGAAGATGAGGGTGATGCCGATCGCGGCGAGCGCGAGGAGCAGGCCGAAGCTGACGCCGGAGATGATGCGCGCGAGCAGCTTGGAGCCGAAGTCGTTCGACGCGGCGCCCGTGGAGGCCTCGCCGCTGCCGGCGTCGCCGCCGGGGTCGGAGCTGCCGGTGCCGCCGGTGCCGCCCTCGCCGCCCGTGCCCGTGTTGCCGCCGGTGCCGCCCGACGGCGTCGGCGCGGAGCCGCCGCCCGTCGGCTCGCCGAGCGGGAAGAGCACGCCGTTCGCCGAGGACGAGGCCGTGAGCTCGCGGCTCTCGAAGGAGGGGTCGCGGAGCGTGACGCCCTCGGGGAGGGTCGACGGGTCGATCGAGACCGTGTACGTGCCCTGCTCCTGGAGGCCCACGAGCCAGCGCCCGTCGGCGCCGGTGGCGACCGTCTCGTCGACGCCGTTGCCGCTGACGGTGATCTCCACCCCCTCGAGCGGCGTCTGGCCGTCGCGGACGATGCCGTTGAAGTTGTACGGCGCGGGCTGGCCGGTCTCGGCCAGGGGGGCCGCGGCTGCTGCGGTGGCACCGCCTGCCGCCATGGCCATGACGGCCAGGGCGACGGCGATCGCTCGCCGCAGCCCGCTCCGTCGCGGTCTGCTGGACGTCTTCACGTGTCCTCCATGCTGTGGGGCTGCGGCGCACAAGGGAATGCGGCTCGCACGATGCCCGTTACATCGGTGGTGACACAGTAGCGGCGCCGGAGGCCGCCGCTGACCGAAACTCGACGTTCCCTTGGCCTTGTCACGGTGATGCCGCGGGACCGTAACCGAATCGATACGATGAGAGCGATGGAGATGCGCAATCCGTTCGGCCCGATCGGCCTGACCTACGACGACGTCATGCTGCTGCCGGGCCGCACCGATGTGATCCCGAGCGAGGCGGACACCGGCACGCGGCTCTCGCGCCGCATCCCGCTCGCGATCCCGCTCGTGTCGAGCGCGATGGATACCGTGACCGAGGACCGCATGGCGATCGCCATGGCGCGCCAGGGCGGCATCGGGATCATCCACCGCAACCTCGGCATCGCCGACCAGGCCGCGATGGTCGACCGGGTGAAGCGCTCGGAGTCGGGCATGATCACCGACCCCGTGACGACGCATCCCGACGCGACGATCGAGGAGGTCGACCGCGTCTGCGGCGAGTACAAGGTGTCGGGCCTGCCGGTCGTCGACGCCGAGGGCACGCTCGTCGGCATCGTCACCAACCGCGACATGCGCTTCGTGCCGCGCGACGAGTTCGCGACGACGCTCGTGCGCGACGTCATGACGCACGCGCCGCTCGAGACCGCGCCCATCGGCATCAGCCGCGAGGACGCGTTCGCGATCTTCCACCGCACGAAGCTCGAGAAGCTGCCCCTCGTCGATGAGCAGGGGCGCCTCGGCGGGCTCATCACCGTCAAGGACTTCGACAAGACGGAGCAGTACCCGCACGCCACGAAGGACGCGCACGGCCGACTCCGCGTCGGCGCCGCGATCGGCTTCTTCGGCGACGCCTTCGATCGGGCCGTGGCGCTCGCGGAGGCCGGCGTCGACGCGATCGTCGTCGACACCGCGAACGGCGAGAGCCAGGGCGTGCTCGACATGGTCGCCAGGCTCAAGGCCGACGAGCGCTTCGCCGAGATCGACATCATCGGCGGCAACATCGCCACCTACGAGGGCGCGAAGGCGCTCATCGAGGCGGGCGTCGACGCCGTGAAGGTCGGCGTCGGCCCGGGCTCCATCTGCACCACCCGCGTCGTCTCGGGCGTGGGCGTGCCGCAGGTGACCGCGATCTACGACGCGGCGCGCGCCGCGCACGACCTCGGCAGCGACGTGCCGATCATCGCCGACGGCGGCCTCCAGTACTCGGGCGACATCGCGAAGGCGCTCGTGGCGGGCGGCTCGTCGGTCATGCTCGGCTCGCTGCTCGCCGGCACGAACGAGAGCCCCGGCGACCTCGTGCTCGTCAACGGCAAGCAGTTCAAGTCGTACCGCGGCATGGGCTCGCTCGGCGCGATGCAGACGCGCGGCAAGAAGACCTCCTACTCGCGCGACCGCTACTTCCAGGCCGACGTGCCCTCCGACGAGCAGCTCATCGCCGAGGGCATCGAGGGCCAGGTGCCGTACCGAGGCGGCCTCGCGACGGTGGCGTACCAGCTCGTCGGCGGCCTCCGGCAGTCGATGTTCTACGTGGGCGCCCGCACGATCGGCGAGGTGAAGGCGAAGGGCCGCTTCGTGCAGATCACCGCCGCCGGCCTCAAGGAGAGCCACCCCCACGACATCCAGATGGTCGTGGAGGCCCCGAACTACCGGCGCTGACCCGGCCGCCTCGCGAGAGGTACGCATCACCGACAGGTGCCCCGCTGGACGGCGGGTGCTGGTCCACCAGCACCCCTCGTCCCGCGGGGCACCTGTCGTTCTCCACACCACGGTCGGACGGGTGCATCAGCGACGCTCGGCGCCTGGCACGGTGCGCGCATGGACCTCCCGCTCATCCGCTCGCGCGGTGCCGAGATCGTGCGCGTCGATCGCGACGCGCGACTCCGGCGGGTCCGCCGCGGCTGGTACGTCGACGCCCGAGATCACGAGATGGCGGATCGGCGCGATCGGTACCTGACCGCGATCGCGGCGGTGGCCGCCGCGAGGCCCGCCGTTATCTTCGCGAGGGAGTCCGCGCTCGCCCTCGCGGGCCTCCCGTTCGGCGCGCCCGTCGACGTGTTCACGATCGGCGACCCCGCGACGTCCGGCCGGAAGGCCGGCGTGCGGCACTCGCACGTGCAGGTCGACGGGGACCACGTCGTGGTGGAGGACGGGATCGCGCGTTGCTCGTCCGGCTTCGCCCTGGCGGACCTGGCGCGTCGCGGGCGACAGGTGGATGCGGTCTCCGCGCTCGACGCGGCCCTGGCAGGTGGCCTCGTCGAGCTGAGTGCGGTCGCGGCGGCGCTCGAGCTCCAGGGTCCGCGCGGGCAGCGTCGCGCCTCGTGGGTGCTCGAGTTCGCCGACGCACGATCCGAGTCGGTGGGGGAGTCCTGGAGCCGCGTCCTGCTGCACCGGCTCGGTGCGCCGACGCCGGAGCTGCAGGTGCGCATCCCGACCGTCCTCGGCGATCGCTTCGCCGACTTCGGGTGGGAGCGTCGCGACCGACGCCTGCTCGCCGGCGAGTTCGACGGCTTCGTGAAGTACGGCAGGCTCGCCGAGGGGCGCGGCGAGCTGCCGGCGGACGCGCTGTTCTGCGAGAAGCGCCGCGAGGATGCGATCCGAGCGTCGCACGATGTCGGGCGCTGGGTCTGCAGCGACCTGCTCGCGCCCACGAGGCTCGCTCGCATCCTCGTTGCTGCTGGCCTTCCGGTGCGCTCGACGCCACTCCCGGGCTGTCGGCAAAGGGGCGTCAGGGAGCGCCGGCGCGGGCGAGAAGTGGGGGTTGCAGGGGGCGGAGACGCGATATATCGTGAGTTGCAGCAAGACGCGATATATCGCAAATGGAGCCTAGGGAGGCGAGCATGGAGCAGCAGGACGGCCGCTGGGGCCAGCAGGGCGACGGCGACACGAGGCCGCGCAGCGCATCGGGCGCCTCGGCGTCGGGTGCCGACAGCATCACCGAGCGGTGGACGATCCAGGAGGGCCAGAGCCGGGTCATCGACATCGACGCCGTCCACGCGCTCAAGGTCGGCATCGTCGGCGGCAGCGTCGACATCGTCGGCCACGACGAGGCGACCGCGCGCGTCGAGGTCCACCGCGTCGAGGGCCCGGACCTCGCGGTCTCGCTCGAGCAGGGCCGCCTCCAGGTGGCGCACATGCGGATGTCCTGGGACGACGTGTGGTCGTCGATCCGCTCGCTCGCGGGCGGCCGGGCGCGCGTCGAGCTCTCGATCCTCGTGCCGCGCGACGTCGACCTCACGCTCGGCCAGGTGACCGCATCCGGGCTCATCTCGGGCCTCCAGGCCCGCGCGAGCGCCAGCACGGTCTCGGGCGCGCTGCAGGTGGAGTCGCACCGCGGCCCGCTCGACGTCAACACCGTCTCGGGCGACGTCGAGGCGTCCGATGTCGCGGGCCGCGTGAACGTGCACAGCATCTCGGGCGAGGTGGCGATCTCGGGCGCGCTCGAGGAGGCCGGCGTCGACACCGTCAGCGGCGACGTGCTGCTCGACGTGCACGGCTCGCCGCGCGCCATCTCGGTGAACGCCGTCTCGGCCGACGTGGCCGTCCGGCTCGACGCCGACCAGGGCGCGCGCGTCTCGACCCGCACCGTCTCGGGCCGCGGCACGGTCGGCGGCCGCGCGCTCCCGAAGCGCGGCGGCAACGAGTCGCTCGAGGGCCGCCAGCCGTTCGGGCTCTCGGCCAACACCGTCTCGGGCGCCGTCACGGTCGTCCGGAGGGACGTGTGAGCCCCGCGGTCTTCGGCCACGGCGCGCTGCGCCTGTACCTGCTGAGCCTGCTCGCCGACGCGCCGCGCCACGGCTACGAGCTCATGCAGGCGCTCGAGCAGCGCTTCGGCGGCACGTACTCGCCGAGCGCGGGCACGATCTACCCGCGCCTCGCGAAGCTCGAGGAGGAGGGGCTCGTCACGAAGACGGTGGAGGGCCGGAAGGCCACCTACGCCATCACCGACGCCGGCCGCGCCGAGCTCGCCGCCCGCGAGCACGAGCTGCGCGACCTCGAGGCCGAGATCACCGACTCCGTGCGGCGCATGGCATCGGAGGTGCGCGAGGGCGTGCGCAGCGCGATGCGATCGCTGCGGGCCGACCTCGCGGCGGCCGAGCGGGATGCGCGCGACGACGCCCGGGATGCGGCCAGGGATGCGCGGCGCGACGCCCGCGATGCCGCGCGCGACGCGCAGGACGCGGCACGCGACGCCCGCCCCGGCGCCGACGAGCCGTGGACGTTCGGCTTCACGTGGGGCACGGGCTCCGGCTCCTCCGCCCCTGTCGCGGACGGCTTCGTGCCGAACCCCGGCTCGCCGCCCGCGCCGAGCCCCGGTCCGCGGCCGGCGCCGCCCTCGGCGCCCGACCCCGACGACCGCCTCGGCGCGCGCCTCGCCGCCCACGACATCGACCTCCGCCTCGCGGCGTTCCGGCAGGAGGTGCGCAGGCTCGCTCGGCGCGACCGGGCCGAGCGCCTCTCGGCCGACGCGGCCGCCCGCGTCGCCGCCGAGCTCGACGGCGCGCTCGCGCGGATCCGCGACATCCTGCGCTGAGCCGCTCCGAGCCGCCCGCCGTGCCGTCGCCCGCCCCACCGCGCCGCGCCGCCTCCGAGGCAGCCGTGAGCCTGGGCGTCGGCGTCGGGAGGCGGCGATAGGCTGGGCGGGTGACGGAGATCGAGATCGGCCGCGGCAAGCGGGCACGCATCGGCTACGGGTTCGACGACATCAGCGTCGTCCCCTCGCGCCGCACCCGCGACAGCGACCTCGTCTCGCTCCAGTGGCAGATCGACGCGTTCAAGTTCGAGATCCCGGTGCTCGGCGCCCCGACCGACTCGGTCATGAGCCCCGCGACCGCGATCGCCCTCGGCCGCTCGGGCGGCCTCGGCGTGCTAAACCTCGAGGGCGTCTGGACCCGCTACGACGACCCGGAGCCGCTGCTCGCTGAGATCGCGGGCCTCCCCGCCGACCTCGCGACGAACCGGATGCGCGAGATCTACGCCGAGCCCATCAAGCCGGAGCTCATCACCGCGCGCCTCCAGGAGGTGCGCGACGCCGGCGTCGTCGTCGCCGGCAGCCTGAGCCCGCAGGCCGTGCAGGAGCACTACGAGACCGTGCTCGCCGCGGGCGTGGAGCTCATGGTCATCCGCGGCGCCACCGTGAGCGCCGAGCACGTCTCGGCCGACGCCGCGGCGCCCCTCAACCTCAAGCAGTTCATCTACGAGCTCGACGTGCCGGTCGTGGTCGGCGGCGTCGCCACCTACACGGCCGCCCTGCACCTCATGCGCACGGGCGCCGCGGGCGTGCTCGTCGGCTTCGGCGGCGGCGCGGCCTCGACGAGCGAGAAGGTGCTCGGCGTCGCGGCGCCGATGGCGACCGCCGTGAGCGACGTCGCCGCGGCCCGCCGCGACTACCTCGACGAGTCGGGTGGCCGCTACGTGCACGTCATCGCCGACGGCTCGCTCGGCACCTCCGGGCAGATCGTCAAGGCCCTCGCGGTCGGCGCCGACGCCGTCATGCTGGGCACCGCGCTCGCCCGCGCCACCGACGCCCCCGGGCGCGGCTGGCACTGGGGCCCGGAGGCGCACAACCAGAAGCTCCCGCGCGGCAACCGCGTGCAGGTCGACCAGGTCGGCCCGCTCGACGTCGTGCTGGGCGGCCCCGCCCCCGTGGCGGACGGCACCGCGAACCTGATGGGCGCGCTCCGCAAGGCCATGTCGACCACCGGCTACAAGGACCTCAAGGAGTTCCAGCGGATCGACGTGGTGCTGGAGGCGAACCCGCCGCGGTAGAGGCATCGCCGCTCCGACCCGTCGGGCCGGGCGACGCAACGGATGGAGGATCCATGGCTGAGACCACCAACAGCGTCAGCCGGTCGAGGAAGCTCGGCCCGGAGGAGCGCGCGGCCGCGATCGCGTCGATGCGCGAGCGCGAGGTCGACGTGCTCGTCATCGGCGGCGGCATCGTCGGCGCGGGCGCCGCGCTCGACGCCGTCACGCGCGGCCTGCGCGTCGGCCTCATCGAGGCGCGCGACTTCGCGTCGGGCACGTCGAGCCGCTCGTCGAAGCTCATCCACGGCGGCATCCGCTACCTGGAGCAGCTGAACTTCGGGCTCGTGCGCGAGGCGCTCATCGAGCGCGGCCTGCTGCTGCAGCGCATCGCGCCGCACCTCGCGAAGCCCGTGCGGTTCCTGTACCCGCTGAACACGCCGCTCATCGAACGCGCCTACATCGGCGCCGGCATGGCGATGTACGACGCGTTCAGCTACACCGGCTTCATGAAGCCCGGCGTGCCGCTGCACCGCCACCTCACGAAGAAGCAGGTGCTCAAGCAGATCCCCTCGCTCGACCCGAACGCCTTCGTCGGCGGCCTCACGTACTACGACGCGCAGGTCGACGACGCGCGCTACGTCGCCGAGCTCGCGCGCACCGCCTCCTTCTACGGCGCGCACGTCGCGAGCCGCGTGCGGGCGGAGGGCTTCCTCAAGGTGGGTGAGCGCGTCGTGGGCGTGCAGGCGCACGACTACGAGACGGGCGAGCAGTTCGAGATCCGCGCGAAGCAGGTCGTGAACGCGACGGGCGTCTGGACCGGCGAGACGCAGGCGATGGTCGGCGCGCGCGGCGAGTTCAAGGTGCGGGCGTCGAAGGGCGTGCACCTCGTCGTGCCGCGCGACCGCTTCCACTCCGAGATGGGCATGATCCTCCGGACCGAGAAGAGCGTGCTCTTCGTCATCCCGTGGGGCCGGCACTGGATCATCGGCACGACCGACACCGACTGGAACCTCGACCTCGCGCATCCTGCAGCGACGGCGGCCGACATCGACTACATCCTCGACCACGTCAACGAGGTGCTCGCCGCCAAGCTCACGCGCGCGGACGTCGAGGGCGTCTACGCCGGCCTCCGCCCGCTGCTCGCCGCCGGCGACGGCTCGTCGACCGCGAACCTCTCGCGCGAGCACCACGTCTCGCACACCGTGCCGGGCCTCGTGCTCATCGCGGGCGGCAAGTGGACGACCTACCGCGTGATGGCGAAGGACGCGATCGACGAGGCCGTGAGCGCGATGGACGGCAAGGTGCCCGAGTCGTGCACCGAGCAGATCCCGCTGCTCGGCGCCACCGGCTACCGCGCGGCGTGGAACAAGCGCGCCAAGATCGCCCGCGCGTTCGGCGTGCACAAGCACCGCGTCGAGCACCTGCTGAACCGCTACGGCGTGCTCACCGACGAGCTGCTCGACATGATCCGCCAGGATCCGCAGCTCGCCGAGCCGCTGCCGGGCGCCGACGACTACATCGGCGCGGAGGTCCGCTACGCGTGCACGCACGAGGGCGCGCTGCACCTCGACGACGTGCTCGCCCGCCGCACGCGCATCTCGATCGAGTCGTGGGACCGCGGCGTCGCCGCCGCTCCCGTCGCGGCGCGGATCATGGCGGATGCGCTCGGCTGGGACGAGGAGCGCGTCGAGCGCGAGATCAACACGTACAACAAGCGCGTGGCCGCCGAGCTCGCGAGCCAGGAGCTGCCGGACGACGCGTCGGCCGACCGGGCGCGCCTGGAGGCGCCCGAGATCGTGCCGCTGAGCGCGCTCCCGACCGCCGCCGACACCGTCGGCACGCGGCCGGAGCCCGCCCAAGGGTGACGACCAGCGGTGACGTCCTGCGCTGACGACCAGCGCTGAGGAGGCCCGAGCACGACGGAGGGCGGCCCCACCGGGTGGGGCCGCCCTCCGTCGTCGTCGCGGGCACGCTCAGGGGGCGTCGGCGCCCTCGTCCGGCTCGCCGCGCAGCCGGTCGCGCAGCCGCTCGGCTGCGGCGATCGGGGCCGTCTCGTCCTCCTGGGCCCAGGCCTCGCGCCACCCGGAGCCCTCGGCGAGCGCGGCGTCGAGCGCGGCGACCGCGGCCGCCCGCAGCTGGTCGTCGATCGCCGGCGGCGTCGGGTGCGGCGGCTCCTCCGCCCAGTCGACCTCGACGGCGTCCCCGCCCGGCATCCCGGACGCCAGCCAGGCCGCCGCGGCCACGGCCGTGCTCGCCTCCGGCAGGTCGGCGGGCGCCTCGCCCGTCGCGGCGGCGAACGTCTCGAGCAGCAGCGCGGTCCGGTCCTCCGCGGCCTCCAGCTCCCACGCCCAGTCGGCCGCGTCGTCGTTCTCGAACGGTCCCGTGCCCCATGCACCCATGTGCGCTCCTCGCTCGGTGGCGGCATCGCAGCCGCCTTCGCCGCCATCGTGCCGCGCCGCCCGCCCGGCCGCCCCGCGCCACGCTGGCGCGCCCGCCGCGCCGGTAGGATGGGGGGTGCTGATGCGCGCCCCCATCCCCACCTTCAAGCAGGTCGCCCTGCGACCGCAGTGGATCGGCGTGCTCATCGGGTGCCTGCTCGTCTCCGGCATCTTCGCGCTCCTCGGCCAGTGGCAGATCGAGCGGGCCGTCGAGCAGGGCCAGCGCGACGAGCGCGACACCGAGACGGCCGTGCCGCTCGCGACGATGGCGCAGCCGGGGGAGCCGCTCACGACCGACGCCGGCGGCCGGATGGTGTCGCTCGTCGGCGACGACACCGCCGACTACCGGGTGCTCGCCGGCCGCAGCCAGGAGGGCCGCGTCGGCTGGTGGATCACCGGCCGCGCGCTCGTCGAGCAGCCGACGGGCGAGCCCGCCTCTCTCGCCGTCGCGTGGGGCTGGAGCGCCTCCGAGGCGGACGCCCGCGAGACCGCCGAGGCGCTCGCCGCCCACGCCGGCACCGTCGGCCCCGGCACGATCGTCGGCCGCTACCTGCCGTCCGAGGCGCCCACCGACGGCGACATCCGCGAGCACACGCGCGAGGCGATGAGCGTCGCCGCCCTCGTCAACGAGTGGCCCGGCTGGAACGCGCGCGCCTACACCGGCTACCTCGTCGTCGACCCGGCCGCGTCCGAGGTCGCCGTCGTCGGCGACGAGCCGATCGTCTCCCGCCCGCCCGAGCAGAACACCCAGCTCAACTGGCTCAACGTCTTCTACGCGATCGAGTGGATCGCGTTCATGGGCTTCGCCCTCTACCTCTGGTACCGCCTCGTGAAGGACGCCCGCGAGCGCGATATCGAGGCGATCGAGGAGGCCGAGCAGGCGGAGGCCGCAGCAGCAGCGCCCGGGCCGGGCCCGGACCGGGCCGACGGATAGACTGGAGCACCGTGCCGAAGCCCATCGACCAGATCCCGCAGATCCGATCCGCCACCGCCCTCTACCGCGTCATGTCGTGGGTCACGGGCGTGTTCCTGCTGCTGCTCGTCATCGAGATGGTGCTGAAGTACTCGCCCACGCACGTCGAGCTGTTCGCCGGCGGCTCCGGCGGGCTGCTGTGGTTCGCGCAGGTGGTGCCGCTGCCCACCTGCGAGTGGTGGTCGCTGTTCGTGCCCGGCGGGCAGGGCTGCGAGATCCAGTCGCTCGGCGACGGCTTCAACATCTCGCTCGCGATCCTCATCGTCCACGGCTGGATCTACGTCGTCTACCTCGTCGCCTGCTTCCGCCTCTGGAGCCTCCTGCGCTGGCCCTTCGGCCGCCTCATCGCGATGGCCCTCGGCGGCGTCGTGCCGTTCCTTTCGTTCTTCGTCGAGCACAGGATGCACCGCGTCGCGCTCGACGACGTCGCGCGCCTCGAGGCCCAGCGGGCCGCGCGCGCCGACGCCGCGCCCACGCCCCAGGAGGCCTGATGTCCGACACCGCCCAGCGACCCGTCCTCGTCGTCGACTTCGGCGCCCAGTACGCGCAGCTCATCGCCCGCCGCGTCCGCGAGGCCGACGTCTACAGCGAGATCGTGCCCCACTCGATCACCGCCGAGGAGGTGCGCGCGAAGGACCCCGTGGGCATCGTGCTCTCCGGCGGGCCCTCGAGCGTCTACGCCGAGGGCGCCCCGCGCCTCGACCCCGAGATCCTCGAGCTCGGGGTGCCGACCTTCGGCATCTGCTACGGCTTCCAGGTGATGGCCGCGCAGCTCGGCGGCGAGGTCGCCCGCACCGGCAACCGCGAGTACGGCTCCACCGCCGTCACGGTCGGCGACGCCGGCAGCCTGCTCGCCGGCCAGCCCGACGCGCAGACCGTCTGGATGAGCCACGGCGACGCGGTCGCGAAGGCGCCCGAGGGCTTCGAGGTGCTCGCCTCCACCGTCGACACCCCCGTCGCCGCCTTCGAGGACCGGGACCGCCGCATGGCCGGCGTGCAGTGGCACCCCGAGGTGCGCCACTCCGAGCACGGCCAGCGCGTGCTCGAGTCCTTCCTCCACGACATCGCCGGCATCGACCGCGACTGGCGCACCGGCAACGTCATCGAGGAGCAGGTCGCCCGCATCCGCGAGCAGGTCGGCGACAGCAAGGTCATCTGCGGCCTCTCCGGCGGCGTCGACTCCGCCGTCGCCGCCGCCCTCGTGCACCGCGCCGTCGGCGACCAGCTCACGTGCATCTTCGTCGACCACGGGCTGCTGCGCCAGGACGAGCGCGAGCAGGTCGAGCAGGACTACGTCGCCTCCACCGGCGTCCGCCTCGTCACCGTCGACGCGCGCGAGCAGTTCCTCACCGCGCTCGCCGGCGTCACCGACCCCGAGACGAAGCGCAAGATCATCGGCCGCGAGTTCATCCGCGCGTTCGAGGCCGCCGAGCGCGACCTCGCCGCCGAGGCCGCCGCCGAGGGCGAGCCCATCCGCTGGCTCGTGCAGGGCACCCTCTACCCCGACGTCGTCGAGTCCGGCGGCGGCGCCGGCACCGCCAACATCAAGAGCCACCACAACGTCGGCGGCCTCCCCGACGACCTGCAGTTCGAGCTCATCGAGCCGCTCCGCGCCCTCTTCAAGGACGAGGTGCGCGCCATCGGCCGCGAGCTCGGCCTCCCAGAGGTCATCGTCGGCCGCCAGCCCTTCCCCGGGCCCGGCCTCGGCATCCGCATCATCGGCGAGGTCACCGAGGACCGCCTCGACACCCTCCGCCGCGCCGACGCCATCGCCCGCGCCGAGCTCACCGCCGCCGGCCTCGACGGCGAGATCTGGCAGTGCCCCGTCGTGCTCCTCGCCGACGTGCGCTCCGTCGGCGTCCAGGGCGACGGCCGCACCTACGGCCACCCCATCGTGCTGCGCCCCGTCTCGTCCGAGGACGCCATGACCGCCGACTGGACGCGCCTGCCCTACGACGTGCTCGCCCGCATCTCGAACCGGATCACGAACGAGGTGGAGGAGGTCAACCGGGTCGTGCTCGACGTGACGTCGAAGCCGCCGGGGACGATCGAGTGGGAGTGAGGTGTGTGGGCCGGCGCTGATCGCCTGGTCTGCTCCTCAGCTCAGACAATGACGAAGTCCGGAAGCCCCGTTGGGGCCTCCGGACTTCGTCATAACTCGCACCCCGCAGACCAGGCGATCAGCGCCTCCGTGCTGGCTGGGGCGTCGAGCACGCCCCGGTTGTGGGGAAGGGAAGGGGATCAGGCGGCGCGGAGCGCCACCTGATCCCTGGCGAGGGCGGCGAGGAAGGTGGCGACGGCCTCGGCGGCGCCTCGCTCGCCGAGCTCGGCCTCCACGTCGGGGGAGTAGTTCGTGTTCGTGTTGATGTCGTAGGGGACCGTGCGGCCGTCGATCGTCTCGATGAACTCGACACCGGCGATCTCGACGCCCTCGCGCGCCAGCAGCGCCTCGAGGTCGCGGATGAGCGGATGCTCGGCCGTGACCTCCGGGCGCAGGCGGAAGAGGGAAGCGGGCTCCGCCTCGGCGGCGTCGTCGGCGCCCGGCACGCGGCAGGCGTCTGCCGGGCACAGCTCGAAGCCCTGGCTCGTGTCGACGCGCACCGCGTACCGGAAGCGGCCGCCCACGAACTCGGCGCGCGTGATCGACGCGTCGCGGCCGACGAGCAGCTCCTGCACGAGCGCGATGCCGTCGACCGGCCGCTCCAGCTCGCCCGCGGCGAGCGCCGCGTCGAGCTCCTCCGGGGTGTCGAAGCGCCGCACGCCGAGGCCCTTGCCGCCTCGATTGTGCTTCGTGATGAAGGGGCTGCCGATCTGCCGGGCCGCGGCCGCGAGCGCGGCGTCCGAGGTCGCGGCGATCGTGCGCGGCACGTCGAGCCCCGCTGCCCGCAGCAGCGCGTGCTGGCGCACCTTGCTCACCTCGAGCGCGGCCACCCGGCTGCCGTTCACCACCCGACGGCCCTGCGCCTCCGCCCACGACAGGATCGCCGTGGCCGTGTCGAAGGCGTGCGGCACGCCGCGCGTGTGCGCCGAGGCGCTCAGGCGCGACCACACCACCGCATCCGGCGCGACGCCGTCGAGGTCGATCGCGCGCTCGCCGAGGTGCCACGGCTCGAGCGCGACCCCCTCGGCCTCGAACGCGCGGCGGAACGGCGGCAGCCACTCCTCGTTGTCGTGGAGCACGACGACGGTCGGTCGGGTCACGGGGTCCTCCTCGGATCGCGATCGGGATCCTCCAGCCTGCCGCGCACCGCCTGGGCGCGCGACCGGCGTGACGAAGCGTGACGGCGCCGGCCCGCCCGAGCCGGATGCGCGTCCGTCGTCGCGCGTCGCCGCCCGCGAGGAGCATGATGGGCGCATGAGGCCGCACCCGGCGCGCGTGCGCTCGGGTCGCAGGGCGGCCCGGCGCCTGCTCCTCGTGGGCTTCGCCGCCTGCGCCGTGCTGAGCCTCGTGCCCGTCGACTGGATGCGCGAGCGCCTCCGCGTCGGCTGCTCGCTCGAGGGCCGCGACTGGGTGTGCGGCCCGACCACCGACTACGTCGGCTCGGCCATCGGCGTCGTCGTGCTCGCCGCGGCCGCGCTCACCTGGTCGTGGCTCGTGCTGCGCGCGACCGCCGAGGCGCCCCGGCTGCGCGCCGGCCAGCTCGCCGTCGTCGGGGTGCTCGCGGTCGCGCCCGCGGTGCTGCAGTGCGCCGGGCTGCTGCTCGACGCGATCCTGCGTCCCTCCGGAGCGGAGGGGCTCGAGGCCGACCGCATCGCCATGTGGGTCGAGCGGGGGATGCTGCCCATGCTCGTCGTGGCGGGGGCCGGCGCGCTCGGCTTCGTCGGCCTCCGCGCCCGGGCGTCCGGCGTCGCGCCGAAGGTCGCCGCCATCCAGCTCGGCGGCAGCATGGGACTGCTGCTCGCCGCCGCCGTGATGTCGTCGCTCGGCACCCTGCCGACCGGGGTCGCCGCGGCCGCCGCCATCGGCGCGGGATGGCTCGTCGCGAGGGCCCAAGGACGGGATCCGAAGCATCTCTGACACGGATGTCGATCCGGTGCCGTGCCGTTCGACGCAATGGTGAGAGGGTGGCGAGGGCGGCCCGGGACAGGAGACGGAACCATGCAGTACATGCTCATCATGCGCGACAGCGACGAGGCGATCGAGGCGTCGAAGGACATCCCCTTCGAGCAGATCATCGAGGCCATGGGGAAGTACAACGAGGCGATGATGCAGGCGGGCGTGCTCATCGCCGGCGAGGGCCTCACCGACGCGTCGGAGGGCTTCGTCGTCGACTTCTCGCACGAGACGCCGCTCATCACCGACGGCCCCTACGGCGAGACGAAGGAGCTGTTCAACGGCTTCTGGATCCTCGAGGTCGCCTCGCGCGAGGAGGCCGCCGAGTGGGCCTCGCGATGCCCGCTCGGCCCCGGCTCGAAGCTCGAGGTGCGCCGCGTGCACGGCGTCGAGGACTTCCCGGCCGACAACGAGTGGATCGAGAAGGAGATCGGCTGGCGCGAGGAGCAGGCCGAGCGCAGGGCCGCCCAGCAGGGCTGACCGCACGTGGACGACGTGACGGCGCGCCGGGCGGACTCCGCCCGGCGCGCCGTCGTCGCCGTCTGGCGCATCGAGGCTGCGAAGATCGTCGCGGTGCTCACCCGGTACACGGGCGACTTCGCGCTCGCGGAGGACCTCGCGCAGGAGGCGCTCGCCGAGGCGCTCGAGCAGTGGCCCGAGCGGGGCCTGCCGCGCAACGGCGCCGCCTGGCTCACGCAGGTCGGCAAGCGCCGGGCCGTCGACCACTGGCGGCGGCAGGAGCGCTACGCCGACCGCATCGCGGCGCTCGGCCACGACCTCGAGCGCGAGCAGGACGCGGCGGCCGACGCCGTGCCGTGGGATCCCGACGAGATCGCCGACGACGTCCTCCGCCTCGTGTTCACCGCCTGCCACCCGGCGCTGCCGCAGCAGGCGCGCGTCGCGCTCACCCTGCGGGTCGTCGGCGGCCTCGAGACGGCCGAGATCGCGCGCGCGTTCCTCGTGCCGGTCGCCACGATCCAGCAGCGCATCGTGCGGGCCAAGCAGGCGCTCGCCGACGCCGGCGTGCCGTTCGAGACGCCGTCGCGCGCCGAGCGCCCCGCGCGCATCGCGGCGGTGCTCGGCGTGCTCTACCTGATCTTCACCGAGGGGCACGCGGCCACGGAGGGCGACGACTGGATGCGGCCCGACCTCGCGCTCGAGGCGCTGCGGCTCGCCCGCATCCTCGCCGCGCTCCAGCCGGACGAGCCGGAGGTGCACGGCCTCCTGGCGCTGCTCGAGCTCACCGCCGCGCGCTTCCCCGCGCGCGTCGACGCGCAGGGCGCCCCGGTGCTGCTCGCCGATCAGGACCGGCGCCGCTGGGACCGCGGCGCCATCCGCCGCGGGCGCGCGGCGCTCCGCCGCGCCGAGGGCTTCGGGCGGGGCCTCGGCGCCTACGGGCTGCAGGCCGCGATCGCCGAGTGCCACGCGGTCGCGCCGAGCGTCGAGGCGACCGACTGGCGCCGCATCGTCGCCGCCTACGAGGGCCTCGAGCGGCTGCGGCCGTCGCCGGTCGTCGCCCTGAACCGCGCGGTCGCGCTGTCGATGGCCGACGGGCCGGATGCGGGGCCGGCGGCGGCGCTCGCGATCGTCGACGGCCTCGCGGGCGAGCGGGCGCTCGCCGCATCCCACCTGCTGCCCTCGGTGCGCGGGGAGCTGCTCGCGCGGCTCGGTCGCGATGCGGAGGCCGCGGGGGCGTTCGCGCTGGCCGCCGAGCGCACCCGCAACGCCCGCGAGCGCGCGGTGCTGCTCGCCCGCGCCGCCTCGCCCCGCCGCTGACGGCGTTCGCCCACAGCGCGGGTCACGCGGCGCAACGCCCGCGCCGGAGCGGGGCGGAGCGAGTAGCGTGGAAGGTCGGGATCGACCGGCAGGACCGGAACGACCGGCACGGCCGGGATGCGAGCGGAGCGGGGGAGCGGCATGGGCACCGAGGTGGAGCAGGGGACGACGATCGACGCCGAGCGGCTCGCGGCCATCCGCGCCGACTTCCCGATCCTCGCCGCCGAGCCCGCGGGCGTGCCGCTCGTCTACCTCGACTCCGGCGCCACGAGCCAGCAGCCCCGCCAGGTGCTCGACGCCGAGTGGGCGTTCCGCACCGGCCGCAACGCCGCCGTGCACCGCGGCGCCCACACCCTCGCGGGCCTCGCGACCGACGACTACGAGGCCGCGCGCGAGCGCATCGCCCGCTTCGTCGGCGCGCGCCCGGAGCGGCTCTCGTGGGCGATGAACGCGACGGATGCGCTCAACGAGGTCGGGCTCTCGCTCGCGGAGGCGAACCGCGCCCCCGCCGTCGACCCGCGCCTCCGCATCGGGCCCGGCGACGAGATCCTCATCACCGAGGCCGAGCACCACGCCAACCTGCTGCCGTGGCAGCGCCTCGCCGACGAGACCGGCGCGACCCTCCGCTGGATCGCCGTGGACGACGACGGCGTGTGGACCGAGGCCGACGCGCTCGCGGCCATCACCGGGCGCACGCGCCTCATCGCGATCGCGCACGTCTCGAACGTCACGGGGCTCGTCGCGCCCGTCGAGGCGATCGTCGCCGCCGCGCGGGCGCACGGCGCCCTCGTCGTGCTCGACGCCTGCCAGTCGGTGCCGCACCGCCCCGTCGACCTCGACGCCCTCGGCGTCGACGCCGCCGCCTTCAGCGGCCACAAGATGCTCGGCCCCGGCGGCATCGGCGTGCTCTACCTGCGCGCCGAGCTCGGCGACGCCCTGCCGCCGGCGCGCGTCGGCGGCTCGATGATCACGACCGTCACGATGACCGAGCGCGACTTCCTCCCAGCGCCGCAGCGCTTCGAGGCGGGCACGCAGCCCGTCTCGGCGATCGTCGGCCTCGCCGCGGCCGTCGACTACCTCGAGGGCGTCGGCATGGCGGCGATCGACGCGCACGAGCTCGCGCTCGGCCGCCGCCTGGCCGAGGGCGTCACGGCGATCGACGGCGTCCGGCTCGTCGGCCCGCGGCCCGGCGCGGAGCGCGCCGGCGTCGCGAGCGTCATCGTCGACGGCGTGCACGCGCACGACGTCGGCCAGGTGCTCGACGCGCAGGGCATCGCGGTGCGCGTCGGCCACCACTGCGCGCAGCCGCTCCACCGGCGCCTCGGCGTCGCGGCGACGACCCGCGCATCCGCCTACCTCTACACGACCGAGGGCGAGGTCGACCGCTTCCTCGACGTGCTCGCGGGCGTGCGCGACTACTTCGGAGCACGATGAGCGATCCGCTGGCAGGGCTGTACCAGGAGCTCATCCTCGAGCACGCGAAGCGCCGCGAGGGCGAGGGGCTCATCGAGCCCTACGACGCCGAGCGCTTCCTGAAGAACCCGACCTGCGGCGACGAGATCCGCCTGCGCGTGCGGCTCGAGGACGGCCGGATCGCGGCGCTCGGCTGGGAGGGGCAGGGCTGCTCGATCTCGCAGGCCTCCGCATCCGTGCTCGCCGAGGAGGCGCCGGGCCTCGCGGTCGCCGACGCGCGCGTGCGCATCGAGGCGCTGCGCGAGCTGCTGCGCTCGCGGGGCGCCGCCGAGCCCGACGAGCAGCTGCTCGGCGACGCGGTCGCCTTCGCAGGGGTCGCGAGGTTCCCGATGCGGGTGAAGTGCGCGATGCTCGCGTGGGTCGCCCTCGAGGAGGCCCTGCTGGAGGCCGAGGCGCGCTGACCGCGCGGGCGTCCCGCCGGACGCCCGTCACGCGCGCCGCCGCACAGCGGCATGCGCGACCTGATGGGATGGGTGCCGTCCCCGAGGAGGTCAGACATGTCCAGCACGTCCGCAGGCGAGCGCATCAGCCGCGTCGCCGGCACCTGGTTCCCGCTCGTCGTGCTCGCCGCCGGCGCCATCGCGATCGTCGTCCCGCAGGCGTTCCTGCCGATCGCCCCGTGGATCAACCTGCTGCTCGGCATCATCATGCTCGGCATGGGCCTCACGCTGCAGCCCGTCGACTTCGCCGTCATCGCCAAGAAGCCGTTCGCGTTCGTCGTCGGCGTCGTCGCGCAGTACGTGATCATGCCGTTCACGGCGATCGGCCTCGCGCTCGCCTTCCAGCTGCCGCCCGAGCTGCTGGTGGGCGTCGTGCTCGTGGGCTCCGCGCCCGGCGGCACCGCCTCGAACGTCATGGTCTACCTCGCCAAGGGCGACACCGCGCTCTCGGTCGCGATGACCACCGCGTCGACCCTCATCGCGCCCGTGCTCACGCCGCTGCTCGTGCTGCTGCTCGCCGGCTCGTACCTGCCGGTCGACCCGTGGGCGCTCTTCCAGTCGATCCTGCTCATCGTGCTCGTGCCCGTGGTACTGGGCGTGCTGCTGCGGCGGTTCGCGACGCGGCTCGTGGAGCGGGTGCTGCCGTGGCTGCCGCTCGTGTCGGTCGTGGGCATCGCGCTCGTCGTGCTCGCGGTCGTCGCCGGCAGCGCCGCCGCGATCCTCTCGGTCGGCCTGCTCGTCGCCGTGGTCGTCATCCTGCACAACGGCATCGGCTACGGCCTCGGCTTCCTCGCTGCGAAGGCCGTCGGGCTCGACGAGAGCGCCCGCCGCGCCGTCGCGATCGAGGTCGGCATGCAGAACTCCGGCCTCGCCGCCGGCCTCGCGCGCACGCACTTCACGCCCGAGTCGGCCCTGCCCGCCGCGATCTTCTCGGTGTGGCACAACGTGTCGGGCTCGCTGCTGGCCGCGTACTGGTCGCGCCGCCCGCCGCGCGACGCCGCACCCGCATCCGCGGTCGACCCCGCCGACGCCCCCGCCGCCTCCTAGCGGCAGCGCCCTGCACCGAACTTCCCTGAATCCCCGCTTTCTCCCGCAGAAGCGGGGATTCGGGGAAGCTCGGCGTCCGGTGGGCGGGGGATCGTAAGGTGGCGGCATCCGAACGAGGAGGCAAGGATGCCGCTGCGCTGGTACACGAACGTGATCGAGACGACCGACCCCCGGAGGCTGGCCGGCTGGTGGGCGCAGGCGCTCGACTGGCAGACCGCCTACGCGTCCGACGACGAGATGGTGCTCATCCCGAAGTGGGCCGAGGAGCTGCTGCCCAAGCTCGAGTTCCACCAGGTGCCGCCCGGGCTCGTGTTCGTGAAGGTCGACCACGAGAAGCAGACGAAGAACCGCATCCACATGGACCTCGCGCCGCATACGAGCGACGACCGCGACGCCGAGATCGCCCGGCTCGAGGCGCTCGGGGCGACGCGCGTCGACATCGGCCAGGGGCCCGACGTGCCGTGGACCGTGCTCGCCGACATCGACGGCAACGAGTTCTGCGTGCTGTCGAGCCGCGAGGAGTAGGCGCACGACGAAGGCCCCCGGCTGGCGCCGGGGGCCTTCGTCGTGGTCGCCCTAGTTGTTCGAGCGCAGGATCGCGATGATGCGGATGATCTCGACGTAGAGCCAGATCACCGTCATCGTGATGCCGAACGCCGCGGACCAGCCGAACTTGGCGGGGACGCCGCGCTTCACGCCGAGCTCGATGCCCTCGAAGTCCATGACGAGCGAGTAGGCGCCGAGCAGGACGGCGAGCACGCCGAGGATCACGCCGAGCGGGATGCCGGCGATCTCGACCGAGCTGCGCCAGCCGAACATGCCGGTCGGTGCGACGAGCATGCCGACGAAGTTCGCGAGCGAGAACAGGCCGTAGCCGATGATCACGATGAAGAAGATCTTGTTCAGCTTCGGCGAGGTGCGGAACACCCGGAACGCGTAGCCCGCGAGCGTGACGCCGAAGACGCACGCGGTGGCGAGCAGCGCCTGGAAGATGATGCCCTGCATCGGCTGGCCGAAGGCGCCGAACTCGAGCATGCCCGAGAAGCCGCCGAGGAAGAGGCCCTGCGCCGCTGCATAGGCGAGCACGAGCGTGCGGCTCGGCTCCTTCTTGAAGATGTTGACGAGCGCGAGCACGAAGCCGACGAGTGCGCCGCCGTAGGTGAGGGCGAAGAACGGCAGCGTCGTGCCGCTGACCCACAGCATCGCGAGCGTCACCGCGAAGCCCACCGCCGTGACGCCGAGCGTCGCGACCGTCTTCATGATCACGCCGTCGTACGTGAGGCGCTCGGTGTCGAGCGGCGTCGCCGACGGGCGGCCGTACTGCTGCTCGAGCTGGTCGGGGCCGCCGAAGCCGGGCTGCTGCTGGCCGTACGGGGCGCCGTAGCCCTGCTGCTGACCGAACTGCGGTGCCTGCGGTGCCTGGCCGTACGGCTGCTGCCCGTAGGCCTGCTGGCCGTACTGCTGCTGTCCGAACTGCCCGGCTCGCTGCGGGTTCGAGGAGAACGCGGGCGAGTTGCTGAACGCCGGGTTGCCTGCCAAGGGGATCGCTCCTGTCGAAGTGATGGGTGCCCGCCACGTCGGCGGACGGCCCCAGAGTAGCGGCAGAACCCCTTGATCCCCCTGTGATCCCGCGGATGTTCGCCTCCGGCAGAGCCCTGCGCCGGCCATGTCCGCGCACGGCCACCGCGCCGTCACCGCGCGGCCACCTGACGCGCCTAGCCTGCCCACGTGACCGACCCCGCGAGCCAGACCCGACTCATCGCCCACCGTGGCGCCTCCGGATGGGCGCCCGAGCACACCGAGGCGGCCGTGCGGCTCGCCGCGACGCTCGGCGCCGACGCCGTCGAGCCCGACCTCGTCGCGAGCCGCGACGGGGTGCTCGTCGTGCGCCACGACGTCGAGCTGGGCGAGACGACCGACATCGCCGACCGGCCCGAGTACGCCGACCGGCGCGCGACCCGCACCGTCGACGGGCACGAGGTGACGGGCTGGTTCGCCGAGGACCTCGACTGGGCCGAGATCGCGACGCTCCGCGCCCGCGAGCGGCTGCCGCGCCTCCGCCCGCTGAGCGCCGCGCGCGACGGCGAGCAGGGCGTGCTGCGCCTCGAGGACCTGCTGCGGATCGCCGACGAGGTGGGCCTCGACGTGGTCGCCGAGCTCAAGCACGGCGACCACCACGAGCGGATCGGTCTGCCGCTCGACGCGCTGCTCGCCGACGCGGTCGCCGGCACGCACTGGGCCTCGAGCGGCCGGCTCGTGCTCGAGAGCTTCGAGGAGCGCACGCTGCACGCCTGCCGCGAGCGCGGCATCGACGCGCGGCTCGTCTACCTCATGGCCGACGGCGGCACCGCGGTCGACCTCGGCGCCGACGGCCCGAGCTTCGCCGAGCAGCGGACGGATGCGGGGCTCGCGGCGCTCGCGGGCCGGGTCGACGCGATCTCGGTCGAGAAGGCCGCGCTGTTCGCGCGCGACGAGGAGGGCAGGATCGGCCCGAGCGTCCTCGCGGCGCGCACGGCGGAGGCGGGGCTCGGCCTCATCACGTGGACGCTGCGGCCCGAGAACGCGTTCCTCGAGCCCGAGCACCGCCTGGGGGAGCACCCGGCGGCGTGGGGCGACTGGACGACGGAGTGGCGGATGGTCGCGGCGCTCGGCCTCGAGGCGGTGTTCGTCGACCACCCCGACCTGTGGCGGCGCGTCGCCGGCTGACCCGCCCTCCGCGGTCGCACGGCACGGCGTGTGGGCCGCCCCGCCTAGGATCGATCCAGTGAGCGATCTCTGGGGACTGGGCGACGAAGGCTTCGGCGACGTGCAGCGACCGACGCCCATCGGGCCGCGCGGCGACACCATCCCCGAGCACCTGCTCGCCGGCATGAACCCGCCGCAGCGCGAGGCCGTCGAGCACCGCGGCCCCGCCCTCCTCATTGTCGCCGGCGCCGGCTCCGGCAAGACCCGCGTGCTCACGCACCGCATCGCCGGCCTCCTCGCCACCCGCGAGGCGTGGCCGAGCCAGATCCTCGCGATCACCTTCACGAACAAGGCCGCCGGCGAGATGCGCGAGCGCGTCGAGCACCTCGTCGGCGAGGAGTCGCGCGGCATGTGGATCTCGACGTTCCACTCGGCGTGCGTGCGCATCCTGCGGCGCGAGGCGGAGGCGTTCGGCTTCAAGCAGACGTTCACGATCTACGACTCGGGCGACGTGCGCGCGCTCATCAAGCGCCTCATCAAGGAGCGCGGCGCCGACATCCAGGGCCTCACGCCCGGCGGCGTGAGCGCCCGCATCTCGAAGGCCAAGAACGAGCTGCACGACGTCGACTCGTGGGCGCGCACCGCCAACCTCGAGAACCCGCTCGACGCCGCGTTCCTCGAGCTGTGGCGCGACTACGAGAGCCAGAAGCAGCGCGCGAACGCCTTCGACTTCGACGACCTCATCTCGCAGACCGTCTTCCTGCTGCGCGCCTTCCCGCAGGTCGCCGCGCAGTACCGCAAGCGCTTCCGGCACATCCTCGTCGACGAGTACCAGGACACGAACGCGGCGCAGTACGCGCTCATCCGCGAGCTCACGCGGCCCGTGACGCGCGGCGAGCTGCCCGACCTGCGCGGCGACCTCGAGGGCGCCTCGCTCACCGTCGTCGGCGACTCCGACCAGTCGATCTACGCGTTCCGCGGCGCCGACATCCGCAACATCACCGAGTTCGAGCGCGACTTCCCCGGCGCCCGCGTGATCCTGCTCGAGCAGAACTACCGCTCGACGCAGACGATCCTCTCGGCGGCGAACGCGGTGATCGGCAACAACTTCGACCGCCGCGAGAAGCGGCTCTGGACGGATTCGGGCGACGGTGACCGCATCGTCGGCTTCACCGGCTACTCCGGCCACGACGAGGCGCAGTTCGTCGCCGACGAGATCGTCGAGCTCACCTCCGGCGGCATGGCCTACAGCGACGTCGCGGTGTTCTACCGCACGAACGCGCAGACGCGCGCGCTCGAGGAGGTGCTCATCCGCTCGGCGATCCCGTACCGCGTGATCGGCGGCACGAAGTTCTACGAGCGGGCCGAGATCAAGGACGCCATGGCGTACCTCATCACGGTCGCCAACCCCGACGACAGCCTGAGCCTGCGCCGCATCATGAACGTGCCGCGGCGCGGCATCGGGCCCGCGACCGAGGCGGCGCTGCAGGCGTTCGCCGACGAGCAGGGCGTCTCGCTCCGGGATGCGATGCGGCGCGTGGGCGAGATCGCGCTCGGCCCGAAGGTCGCGACGGCGATCACCGACCTCGCGGCGCTCCTGGACGAGTGGACGGCGAAGCCCGAGGCCGACCCGGGCGAGGTGCTGCGCGAGCTCATGAGCCGCTCCGGCTACACCGACCAGCTGCGCCGCTCGCCCGATCCGCAGGACGCCGCGCGGCTCGAGAACGTCGAGGAGCTCGTGGCCGTCGCGCGCGAGCACCGGCGCCAGAACCCGAGCGCGAACCTCATCGACTTCCTCACCGAGACCGCGCTCGTCGCCGCCGCCGACGAGCTCGACGACTCCGGCGGCCAGGTCTCGCTCATGACGCTGCACACGGCGAAGGGCCTCGAGTTCGACGCGGTGTTCATCACCGGCATCGAGGAGGAGCTGCTGCCGCACCGGATCGCCGCGATGGAGCCGGGCGGCCCCGCCGAGGAGCGGCGCCTGTTCTACGTCGGCATCACGCGCGCCCGGAAGCGCCTGCACCTCTCGCTCGCCATGACCCGCGCGCAGTTCGGCGAGGTCAACCCCTCGGCGCCCAGCCGCTTCCTCGAGGAGATCCCCGCCGAGCTCATCGACTGGCGCACGCCGCCGACCGCGGTGCGCTCGAGCCCGCAGCGCGCGCTGGGCAGCCGGTGGTCGGATGCGCCGCGCGAGCAGTTCGTGACGGGCTACCGCGACCCGAAGCCGCTACCGGCCGGGCGGCCGAAGGGCACGTTCGCGAACACGGTGACCGAGGTGCGCGACAACTCCTCGATGGAGCTCGCGCCGGGCGACCGCATCCGCCACAAGGACTTCGGAGAGGGCCGCGTGGAGGCCGTGTCGGGCGCGGGGGCGAAGCGGATCGCGGAGGTGCGGTTCGACGCCGCGGGCCGCAAGCGCCTGCTCATCAAGATCGCGCCGATCGAGAAGCTGTAGCGGCGCGGGTGGTCTCGAGACCGCGCTCCTCGACCAGCGGGTGCCCCCTCCGCTGGTCGAGCCGGACGGCGCCGGAGGCGCCGTCCGAGTCGAGACCACAGCACGGCGAGCGGTCCGCCGCGCGGTGGTCTCGTGACGCGTGCGGCCTGCGGCCGCGCGCTCCTCGACCAGCGGAGGGGTGGCGGTCTAGAAGGTCGGGAGCAGGGCGAACGCCGCGAGCGTCACGAGCGCCACGACGATGATGAGCGGCCGGAACCGCCGCGACATCGTCCGCGGCGGACGGCCGTCGTCGAAGCGCTCGAGCTCCGGGTCGAGCTCCGGCGGGATCCGCTCGCGGTCGTGCATGCCCTGCTGCATGCCCCCAGCCTCGCATCCCGATCCCGCCCGCGTCGACGCCTGGCCCGCCCGCGGCGCGCTCGTCACATAACGTCGCACGATGTCTGACGGCATCCCAGGTTCTGGCATGCTGTGCGAGGCGACAATCCGTCGCTCTGCCGGACAGAAGGAACGATGATGCCGACCTCGGAGCGCACGAGCAGCCTCGCCGCCGTCCTCGACCTGCCGAGCGACCCGATCGCCGGCCACCGTCCGGAGGCTGCCGCCGAGGCCGACGCCGGCGTCCGAGCCCTCTTCGAGGAGCCCCAGCGCATCCCCTCGCCCGTGCTCCACGCGCTCGCCGCGCGCGTCGCCCGGCACCAGGGCAGCCGCGCGCTGCTCGACCACCACGCCGCCGAGGCGCTCGCCGACCCCGTCGCCGCGACGCTCCTGGGCGATGCCCTGCCGACGGACCATCGCCTCCGCGCCCTCGTCGAGCACGTCGACCTCATCACCGTCTCGCCCGCGCTCGTCGACCGCGACGACCAGCTCGTGCTGCCGCACGCGGGCGTCACCGCCGACGACGTCGTGCTCATCAGCCAGGTGGTGGCGCTCACGAGCTACCGCATCCGCGCGGCCCACGGCGCCCAGCTGCTCGCCGGCGTCGTGCCCGAGCGGGCCGACGGGTTCGAGCGCCCCACCGTCGGCCGTGGCCGTGCCCACGCGCGCCCCGATCGCACGACCTCCGGCACGCCCGCTCCCACCGCGTTCACGCGCGAGGTGCTGCAGTGGGAGCCGTGGGTGCCGTCGATCCCCGAGGTCGAGCTGACCGAGGCGCAGGCCGCGTCGTTCGCCGCGAAGGCGACCCGCAACTCCGTCTACTTCCGGCTGCTCGCGCGCGTGCCGGGCGTGCTCCGCGCCCGCAGCGCGCTCGACAACGCCGTGTTCCAGGGCGAGGGCGGCCTGCCCAAGGGTGAGCGCGAGCTCGCCGCCGCGGTCGCCAGCAAGGTGAACGACTGCATCTACTGCGCCTCGGTGCACGCGCGCCGCGCCGTGCACCACACCGAGCGCGCCGCCGACGTCGACCGCCTGCTCGCGATCGAGCTGCCGCGCGACGCCGATTGGGTCGCCTCGGACGTCGAGGCGCTCGCCGAGGGCCAGGACGCGCGCTGGGCCGCGATCGTCCGCTTCGCCGCCCGCCTCTCGGCGCTCGTGCCCGTCGCCGACGCCGCCGACCTCGAGGCCCTGCGCGCCGTCGGGCTCGACGACGCCGAGGTCGCCGACCTCGTGCAGGCCACCGCGTTCTTCGCCTGGGCCAACCGGCTCATGCTCAGCCTCGGCGAGCCCGCGCTCCCGCAGGCCTGAGCCGCAACCATTCCACCCCAGCACCACCCCGCCAGGAGAGGCACCCCATGTCCCGTTCCGCCCCCGCCGCCGCGCTCGGCGCAGTCGCCGTCGCAGCCCTCGCGCTCACCGGCTGCGGCACCGTCGTCGCCGCCGAGCCCACCGGCTCCTCCGCCGCCGCCCAGATCACCGTCACCGACGACCAGGGCCGCGAGGTCGTGATCGACGGGCCCGTGGAGCGCGCCGTCGTGCTCAACAGCTACGCGAACGAGTTCGTGCGCGCCATCGGCGCCGGCGACACCGTGGTCGGCGTCGACCGCTCGTCGCTGAACCGCCTCCCGTACCTCGAGATCACCGACGACGAGGTCATCGCCGAAGGCCTCGACCAGATCAACTACGAGGCCGTCGCCGCGCTCGAGCCCGACGTCGTCGTGCTGCCGCGCAACGCCGTCTGGCAGGAGGCCGCCGAGCAGCTCGAGGGCTTCGGCATCCCCGTGGTCGTCGCGACCGCCTGGGACTACGCCGTCTTCGACGACACCGTCGACCTCCTCGGCGAGGTCTTCGGCGCCGAGCAGGAGGCCGACGGGTTCCAGGCCTTCGCCGACGAGATCCAGGAGGTCGTCGCCGAGCGCGTCGAGGGCCTCGACACCGTGCCCGTCTACTGGGAGACCGCGGAGCCGTACCTGACGGTGCTGCCCGGATCGGGCTTCCACGCCATCATCGAGGCGGCCGGCGGCGAGAACGTCTTCGCCGAGGCCGGCGGCGGCGACGTGCAGCAGGAGATCACGGTCGACCCGGCGGAGGTCGTCACGCGCGACCCCGCGGTGATCGTCCACGAGTACGAGCCTGCCGCGACGCCCACCGAGGCGTCGGCGTTCGAGGCGACCCGTGACGAGCTCACCTCGCGACCCGGCTGGTCGGCGATCCAGGCGGTCGAGGACGACCAGGTCTACGTCGCCAACGGCTGGGCGACGAGCGCGATCGCGAAGTCGATCGGCGCGCTCTACCTCGCCACCTGGCTCCACCCGGAGGCCTTCGAGGACGTCGACCCCGACGCCTACCTCGAGCGCTGGGTGACGGAGTTCCAGGGCACCGACTTCGCGGGCGTCGACGGCTACATCAGCGCACCGGGCGACCAGGGCTGAGCATGACCACCTCTCTCGCAGAGCGCGACGCCGGCACGCCCCCCACCGGGCGCGGGCCGGCGCCCGCGCGCGACGACCGCCCCCGCCGCGCCGGCGCGTGGCGGCCCGTCGCGCTCGCCGCCGGCGCCGTCGTGAGCGTGCTCGCGATCGTCGTCGCCGTCACGATCGGCACCGCGGGCGTGACGCTCGCCGACGTGTGGGGCGCGATCCTCCTCGCCACCTTCGGCGGCACCCTCCAGCCCGACTTCTCGCAGGCCTACTCGATCGTCACCGAGCTGCGGCTGCCGCGCATCCTGCTCGCCTTCGGCGCGGGCGCGGCCCTCTCGGTCGCGGGCGCGATCATGCAGGGCCTGCTGCGCAACCCGCTCGTGAGCCCGTTCACGCTCGGCGTCTCGCCGGCGGCCGCGTTCGGCGCGGCGCTCGCGATCACGCTCGGCGGCGCCACGACGCTGCCCGCCTGGGTCATCATCCTCAGCGCGCTGGGCATGGCGCTCGCGGTCTCGGCCTTCGTGCTGAGCCTCGCCTCGGCGAAGAAGATGGCCGTCGCGACCCTGCTGCTGCTCGGCATCGCGGTCACGCAGCTGTTCGAGGCGCTCACCTCAGCGCTGCAGTTCGCGGCCAACGAGAACACCCTGCAGGCGATCGTGCGGTGGACGTTCGGCTCGGTGAACGACGCGAACTGGGGCGACGTGCAGATCGTCTGGATCGTGCTGCTGCTCTCGCTGCCGCTCGTGCTGTGGTTCGCGAAGGACCTCAACGCCATCGCGTTCGCGGGCGACGACGCGGCGAAGAGCCTCGGCGTCAACGTGGGCCCGCTGCGCGTCGGCCTCATCGTGGTCTCGGTGCTGCTCGCCTCCGTCGTCGTCTCGTTCTGCGGCGTCATCGGCTTCGTCGGCCTCGTCGGCCCCCACATCGCGCGCCTCGTGATCGGCGCCGACCACCGCTACCTGCTGCCCGCCTCCGGGCTCGCCGGCGGCCTCCTGCTGCTGCTCGCCGACACCGTCGGCCGCACGGTGATGGCGCCCGCCGTGATCCCGGTCGGCATCGTCGTCGCGTTCATCGGCGCGCCGATCTTCATCAACCTGATCCTGACGAGGAAGACGGCCCTGCGATGAGCCTCGTGATCGACGACGTCCGCTTCAGCTACGGCAAGCACCTCGTGCTCGACGGCGTGAGCCTCGAGGTTCAGGAGGGCACGTTCTGCGCCCTGCTCGGCCCGAACGGCTCCGGCAAGTCGACGCTCACGAAGGTCGTGGCGGGCGTGCACCGCCCCGCGAGCGGCGGCGTGCGCTTCCGCGGCGACGACGTGCTCGGCCTCGGCCGGCGCGCGCACGCGCGGCTCATCGGCTACGTGCCGCAGAGCGCCGAGGTGCCGTTCGACCTCACGGTGCGGGAGGCCGTGCTGCTCGGCCGCACCCCGCACTTCGGCATCGGGCCCGGCCGCGCCGACTGGGAGCGGGTCGACGAGGCGATCGGGCTGCTCGGCCTCGAGGAGCTCGAGGGCCGCAGCATCTCGCAGCTCTCCGGCGGTCAGGCGCAGCGGGTGCTCGTCGCGCGGGCGATCGCCCAGGACACGCGGGTGCTGCTGCTCGACGAGCCCACGAGCGCCCTCGACCTGCGCTACCAGATCGAGACGCTGCAGCTCGTGCGGCAGATCACCCGCTCGCACGGCATCACGGCGCTCATCGCCATCCACGACCTCAACCACGCGGGCCGCTTCTGCGACCAGGCGGTGCTGCTGCACCGCGGCCGCATCCAGCGCGCGGGCACGCCCGCCGAGGCGTTCGACGAGGCGGCGCTCGCCGACATCTACGGGCTCGACGTCACGGTCGAGGAGCGCGACGGCTACGTCGAGGTGCGTCCCGTCGTGCACGAGCTCGAGCTGCAGCGCTGACCGTGGGCGGATCCGTGGCCGAGGCGATGTTCGATGCGGGGGCCGAGCCCTTCGACGCCGTCGTCGTCGGCGGCGGCCCGCGCGCGGTGTCGTTCGCCGAGCGGCTGTCGGCGCGGCTGCTGCGCGAGGGCGGCACGGCCTCGATCGCGATCGTCGACGCCGTCGAGGTCGGCCCCGGCGCCACCTGGCGCACCGACCAGACCCCGTGGTTCCTCAACAACACGACGTCGGCCGCGACGACCATCCACCCGGATGCGTCGACGGGCCTCGACGACGTGCCCGCCGACGGCGAGACGCTCGTCGCCTGGGCGGCGCGGGTCGTCGCCGAGGGCGGCGCCGGGCGACCCGCGTGGGTGCTCGAGGAGGCGCGCGAGATCGCGCCCGCATCGTTCCCGTCGCGCCGCGTGCAGGGCGTCTACTACCGCGAGCAGCTCGCCCGCGTCGAGGCCCGCGGCCCGCTGCGCATCGAGCGGGTCGTCGGCACGGTCGTCGACCTCGACGAGTCGCCGGAGGGCGTGGAGGCGGTGCTCGCCGACGGCCGTCGCATCGCCGCCGCGTCAGCCGTGCTCGCGCAGGGCATGGTGCAGACCCGGCCCGACGCCGAGGTGCGGGCGCTCGCCGACGCCGCCGCGCGGCACGGACTCGTCTACGTGGCGTCCGGCATGCCGGCGGAGCGCGACTGGTCGTCGGTGCCCGAGGGTGAGGACGTCATCGTGCGCGGCCTCGGCGCGAACTTCTTCGACGTCGTCGCCGAGCTCACGGCCGGCCGCGGCGGCCGCTTCGAGCCCGTCGACGGCGATCCGCTCGGGCGGCTGCGCTACCTGCCGAGCGGCCGCGAGCCCCGCATCCACGCCGGCTCGCGCCGCGGCGTGCCCTACCGCTCGAAGCCCGACCTCACCCACGAGCGGCCGACGCCGCTGCGGCCGCGCTTCGCGACGCCCGAGTGGTTCGCCGAGCTCGCCGAGCGCTCGCCCGGCAGCGTCGACATCGCCCGTGCCGTGTGGCCGGTCGTCGCGCGCGACCTCGCGTTCGCGGGGCTCGTGGCGATCGAGGCGCGGCACCCGGGCGCGGTGCCCGGCGGGCTGGAGGAGGCGGAGGCGGCGCTCGCGGCGCTGCCGCTGCCGCATCCGGCCGACCCGTCGCCCCGCGACGCCGCCGAGCGGGCCATCGACGAGGCGATCGGCGCGCGCCTGGCTGCGCCGCACCGGCTGCGGCTCGACGACCTGCGGCGCCCCACCGGCGGCGTGCCGGTGGGGGAGCAGGCATGGGCGGCGCACGTCGCCGCGCTCGTCGAGGACGAGCTCGACAGCATCGGTCGCCCGGCGTCGAGCCCCCGGCAGGCGGTGAACCAGGCGATGTCGGCGCTCCGCGGCCCCGTGGCGCGGCTCGCCGCGACCGGGGTCGTCGAGGGCGGCTCACGGGTGCGCGACCTGCTCGGCTGGTTCGACGCCGACGGGCTGTTCCTCGCGAGCGGGCCTCCGGCGACGCGCACGCGGCAGGTGCTCGCGCTCGTCGAGGCGGGCGTCGTGCGGCTCATCGGGCCCGAGACGACGATCGGCGTCGACGAGGACGCGGGGATGTTCGTGGCGCGCTCGCCCATCAGCGGCGTCGAGGTGCGGGCGCGGGCGCTCGCGGAGGCGCGGATGTCGAAGGGCAAGGTGCCGGGGACCGACGACCCGCTGCTGCGCGCCCTGCTCGACTCCGGCCGCGCCCGCATCCACGCGTTCGACAGCGCGCGCGGCCGGGTGGCGAGCGCGAGCCTCGACGCCGTCCCGCCGAGCGCGGGGGAGCGCGACGGCCTCGCGCTCGTCGACGGCGCGGGCGAGCCGTCGCGCCGCGTGCTCGTGCTCGGCATCCCGGCGTCGAGCACGCAGCCGGGCAGCGCGATCGGCGCCTCCCCGGGGCTGCGGTCGCCGCTGCTCCGCGGTGCCGACCTCGCCGCGCGCCGCGTGCTCGCGCTCGTGGCGGCAGAGGCGGAGCCGGCGCCAGCCGTCGGCTGAGCGTGTCGAAGCCGCGGCGTGGCGAGCGGTTCGCCGTGCTGGTGGTCTCGACTCGGTCAGCGCGCTGCGCGCGCGGACCGGCTCGACCGGCGTTGGGGGAGCCACCCGCTGGTCGAGGAGCGCGCGGCGCAGCCGCACGCGTCACGAGACCCACCCGGCCATCGGGGTCTCGTGACGGCAGCGCCCTGTGGGCGCGGCCTCCTCGACCAGCGGAGGGACGGCGGGTCAGTCGCCGTCGGCGGCGGCCGCACCGTAGTCGGGGAGCTCCTGCAGGGTCCAGCGGTTGCCGTCGGGGTCGGCGAAGGTGACGAAGCGCCCCCACGCCTGGTCGTCGACGTCGCTCGCGCCCACGCCGGCCTCGACGAGCGCCGCCCGCGTCGCATCCGCGTCGTCGATCACGACCTGCACGTTCCGCATCGATCCGGGCTCGTCCTCCGTCAGCCCCTCGCCGAACGCGATCGAGCACGCCGAGCCGGGCGGCGTGACCTGCACGAACCGCAGTCCGGGCTGCACGGTCTGGTCGTGGTCGACGTGCCAGCCCAGCTGGCCCTCGTAGAAGGCCTTCGCGCGGTCGGCATCGGTCACGGGCACGAAGATGAGCTCGATCCGGTAGTCCATGGGGCACCTCTCGTCGTCGCGATCACCGTCGACCGCGTGCCCCGCACGCTACGCCGCACCGCCGACATGCGGGAGGGGGAGGCTCGCGCCTCCCCCTCCGTGCCGCGGCCCTACCCGTCGGAGCCCGTCCCCGGACCCTCGGGCGGGTCGGCCGAGCGCCGCTGGATCGGCGTGATCTGCGTCGACAGGCGCCCGCGGTCCTGCTGCGGGTGCGGCTGGTGCGACTCGATCTCCTCGTCGAGCGCCGCGATCGCGACGGTGTCGACGGGCGGCAGCTGCGCCTCGTAGCGCGCGCGGCGGCGCTTGAGCCACAGCGCGAGCACGACGATGAGGATCATCAGGCCGTAGGCGACGATCGCGAACGGGCTGTGCACGAGGTACGCCGGGTCGCCCTGGCCGATCTGCATCGCCTTCCGCAGCTGCTCCTCGGCCATCGGTCCGAGGATCGCGCCCACCACGAGCGGCGCGATCGGGAAGCCCTGCCGCCGCATGAAGAAGCCGAGCACGCCGAGCACGAGGATGACGCCGATGTCGAACACGGTGAAGTTCGCCGCGTACGCGCCGAGCCCCGCGAAGGCGAGGATGCCCGCGTAGAGGTACGGCCGCGGGATCTGCAGCAGCTTCACCCACATGCCCACGAGCGGCAGGTTGAGCACGAGCAGCAGGATGTTGCCGATGTAGAGGCTCGCGATGAGCGCCCACACGAGCGCCGGCTGCGTGTCGAACAGTCGCGGGCCCGGCTGCAGGCCGTACGACTGGAACGCGCTGATGATGATCGCCGCCGTCGCCGACGTCGGGATGCCGAGCGTCAGCAGCGGCACGAGCACGCCCGCCGCGGCCGCGTTGTTCGCGGCCTCCGGCCCCGCGACGCCCTCGATGGCGCCGCGCCCGAACTGCTGCTTGTACTCCGGCTTCGCGAGGCTCCGCTCGGAGGCGTAGGAGAGGAAAGTCGCGACGTCGGCGCCGCCGGCCGGGATGGTGCCGATCGGGAAGCCGATCGCGGTGCCGCGCAGCCACGGGCGCCACGAGCGCGCCCAGTCGGAGCGGCGCATCCAGGTGCGCCAGCCGCGCGTGATGGGGATGAGCGGGATCTCGCCGTTCCGCAGGCGCGAGCCCACGTACAGCGCCTCGCCGAGGGCGAAGAGGCCGACGGCGACGATGACGACGTCGATGCCGTCACCGAGCTGCGGCACGCCGAAGGTGAACCGCGACTGGCCGGTGAGGGTGTCGACGCCGATGAGGCCGATGAAGAGGCCGAGCGAGAGCGAGACCATGCCGCGCCAGAGGCTGTCGCCGAGCAGGGCGCCGACCGTGAGGAACGCGATGACCATGAGCGCGAAGTAGTCCGCAGGGCCGAGGCCCACGGCGAGCCGGGCGATCGTCGGCGCCAGGAGCGTCAGCAGCACCGTCGCGATCGTGCCGGCCACGAAGGATCCGATGGCGGCGGTCGCGAGGGCGGCGGCGCCGCGGCCCGCGCGGGCCATCTTGTTGCCCTCGAGCGCCGTGACGATCGACGCGGACTCGCCGGGCGTGTTCAGCAGGATCGACGTGGTCGAGCCGCCGTACATGCCGCCGTAGTAGATGCCGGCGAAGACGATGAACGCTGCCGTCGGCTCGAGCGCGTACGTGATGGGCAGCAGCAGCGCGACGGTCATGGCCGGGCCGATGCCGGGCAGCACGCCCACGGCGGTGCCGAGCATGACGCCGAGCAGCGCGTACAGCAGGTAGATCGGCTGGAGGGCGGTGGCGAAGCCCTCGAGCAGGAGCGTCAGGGTGTCCATCAGAGGCCGATCCAGGAGGTGAGGGCGCCGGTGATCGGCAGCGAGAGCCCGAGCAGCTCGCCGAACACGACCTGCGTCACGACGCCGATGGCGAGGCCGGCGAGCACGGCGGCCCACCAGCGCTTCGCGCCGAGCGCGAGCGCGGCGCCCGCGAACAGGATCGTGACGCCGAGCGGCCAGCCGAGCATCGGGATGGTGATGATGAGAGAGAGGAACGAGAGCACGACGATGCCGGTGGGCAGCCACGCGGTGCCGTGCTCGAGGTCGACGTCCTCGCCCTCGTCGGCGCTGCCGAAGCGGCCGCGCAGCTGCTGCACGAGCACGACGAGCGACGAGACGAGCATGAGGCCGCAGACCGCGTAGGGGACGACGCGCGCGCCGAGGCCGTTCGTGGAGCCGGCGGGCTCGCGGATGGACGAGGTGACGACGAGCATCGCGATCGACAGCACGACGAGGAGGCCGACGAAGGCGAGGGCCTCGATGCGCGCCGAGCGCGACGCCGCCGGCGCACCCTGCTCGGGTGCGCCGGTCGGCGCCGTGGTCATTCGATCAGTCCGATCGTGCGCAGGGTCTCCTGCGTGGTGGCGATCTCGTCGGTGAGGAAGGCGTCGAACTCGTCGCCGGCGACGAACGCGTCCGTCCAGCCCTTCTCCTCGACCTGGGCCGTCCACGCCTCGCTGTCGTGCAGCTCGGTGACGAGGTCGATGAGGGCCTGGCGCTCCTCGTCCGAGATGCCGCCCGGCGCGATGACGCCGCGCCAGTTGGTGACGGCGAGGTCGATGCCCTCGTCCTGGATCGTGGGCACGTCGGGCAGGGCCGCGGCGGGCTCGGCGCTCGAGACGGCCAGCGCGCGCAGGTCGCCCGAGAGCACCGACTCCGAGAACTCGCCGACGCCCGAGATGCCGGCCTGCACGGTGCCGCCGAGCAGCATCGTGAGCGCCTCGCCGCCGCCCGAGTTCGGCACGTAGTTGAGGGTCGAGGGCACCTCGGCCGCGTCGACGCCCGCGTTCGTGAGCAGCAGGCCCGCGAGGATGTGGTCGATGCCGCCGGCGGAGCCGCCGGTGATCGTCACGCCCTGCCCCTGCTCGACGACGGCGTCGACGAGGTCCTGGAGGCTCTGGAACTCGGAGTCGGCGGGGACGACGACGACGAGCGGCTCCTCGGTGAGCTTCGCGATGGGCGTCATGTCCTCGATGCGCGAGTCGGAGGCGTTGGTCTCGACGGCGCCGACCATGACGGAGCCCATCACCATGAGGGTGTTGGCGTCGGTCTCGGTGGCGAGCGAGGCGAGGCCCACGGTGCCGCCGGCGCCGCCGATGTTCTCGACAGGTGCCTGGCCGACGAGGCCGTCCTCGGTGAGGGCGGCGCTGACGGCGCGGGCGGTCTGGTCCCAGCCGCCGCCCGGGTCGGCCGGGGCGATGACGTTCACGGCCTGGATGGCGGCGGCCTCGCCGTCGCCCGAGGCGCCGGGGGCGCCGCCGTTCGACGAGCAGGCCGCGAGCGCGAGGGCCGCGGCCCCCGCGAGGCCGATGCGGACGATGGCGCTGGTGCGCGTGCTGCGGTGCATGGATCGCACGTCTCCTCCTTGAGCGCCCGGCGCCGGTGCCGGGTCGCGATCGTGGGATGACGGTAGCCGCGCCGCCGCCGTCGGCCGCGCTTGTGGTCGTTGCGGCCGTTTCGGTCGTTGCGGTCAGCCCCGGACGACCTCGTGGCGCCGCGGCGGGCCGCCCGCGCCTACCATGGCGCTCGTGAGGAGAGCGATGAGGCTTCGCACCCAGCTGGTGCTGCTCCAGAGCGCCATCATGCTCGTCGTCATCCTCGGCACGGGCGCGGCGGCCGCGTGGATCCAGGAGCGCACGCTGCGCGACGCGTACGTCGACCGGATGGTCGGCATCGCCGAGTCGGTCGCGCAGCTGCCGTCCGTCGTCGACGCCTACGACGACCCGGATCCGTCGCGCGTCATCCAGCCGATCGCCGAGACCATCCGCGTCGCCTCCGGCATGACGTACGTCGTCGTCACCGACCGCGACGGCATCCGCTTCTCGCACCCGAACCCGGCGCTCATCGGCGAGCGCACCTCCACCGAGCCGACGACGGCGCAGACGGGCGACCGCTTCGTCGGCACGCAGGAGGGCACGCTCGGCGTCTCGTGGCGCGCGAAGGTGCCCGTCTACGCGGGCGACGGGACCCTGCTCGGGCAGGTGTCGGTGGGCATCCTCGAGTCGGAGCTGCGCTCCGACTGGCTCGACGACATCTGGGTGCTGGGCGTGTGCCTCGCGGTCGCGGCCGTGCTCGGCGTGGTGCTCGCGACCTGGGCGGCGGCGGTCGTGCGCCGGCGCATCCACGGGGTCGAGCCCGACGAGATCCGCGCGATGCTCGAGATCCGCGACGCGACGCTGCACGGCATCGGCGAGGGGCTCGTCGTGCTCGACGAGGATGCCCGCATCGCGCTGAGCAACGATGCCGCGCTGCGGCTGCTCGGGCGCACGGGCGACGACCTCGTCGGCGTGCCCGTCGCCGACGTGCTCGACGCCGCCGTCGACCCGCTGCTCGCCGACCCGGGCGAGCAGCAGCTCGTGCTCGCGGGCGAGCGCGTGCTCGTCGCGCGCGCCGACCCGGTGGTCGTCGACGGCCGCACCGTGGGCACGGTGCTCATCCTGCGCGACCGCACCGAGCTCGACGCGGCGCTCCGCGACCTCGCGGGCGCGCAGGGCATGACCGAGACCCTGCGCGCGCAGCAGCACGAGTTCGCCAACACGCTCCACACCCTCGGCGGGCTCATCGAGCTGGGGGAGTCGGCGGCCGCGATGCAGGTGCTCGCGCGGGCGGGCGCCGGCGGGGCGCTCGCCGACGAGCACGCGACCGGCGTGCGCGAGCTCGAGGTGGCCGCGCTGCTGCTCGCGAAGCGCGCGCAGGCGCGCGAGCACGGCGTCGAGCTCGCCGTGCGCGAGGACTCGCTGCTGCGCCCCGCGCCCGCGGGCGACGCCGGCGACTGGGTGACGGTGCTCGGCAACCTCGTCGACAACGCGATCGACGCCGCGGCCTCCGCGGTCGAGGTGGGGATCGACGACCGCGACGGCCCGCTCGGCCGCGCGGTCGAGGTGACGGTCGACGACGACGGCGCGGGCGTGCCGGAGGCCGAGCGGGCCGCGATCTTCGACCTCGAGGTCTCGACGAAGGCGCACGCCTCCGGTCTCGCCCGCGGCTACGGCCTCACGCTCGTCCGCCGAGTCGTCGAGCGGCTGGGCGGCGAGGTGCGCGTGGAGCGGTCGCCGCTCGGCGGCGCGCGGTTCGTCGCGACGCTGCCGGTGCCCGCGCCCGCCTCTGCAGGGGCCGAGCGGTGAGGCCGCTGCGCGCGCTCGTCGTCGAGGACGACAAGGCGGTCGCGATCGTCACGCGCGGCTTCGTGGAGCGGCACGGCGCGTTCGTCGTCGCGGGCGAGGTCGGCACGGGTCGCGCCGCGCTCGAGGCCATCGAGGCCCTCCGCCCCGACCTCGTGCTGCTCGACGTGCACCTGCCCGACGCCTCCGGGATCGAGGTGCTGCGGGTGGCGCGCGCCCGTGGCTTCGCGGGGGAGGTCGTCGCGGTCACGGCGGCGCGCGACCTCGAGACCGTGCGGGCCGCGCGCGCGTTCGGCGTGCGCCACTACCTGGTGAAGCCGTTCGGGCTCGAGGCGATGCGCGAGCGGCTCGAGGCGATCCGCGCCGAGATCGCGCAGGCCGAGGCGATCGGCGAGCGGCGGCTCGACCAGCGGGCGGTCGACGCCATGCTGCAGCCGGCCGACCGCGCGAAGCCCGTGGGCAGCTCGCAGCTCACGCTCGACCGCGTCGCCTCCCTCCTCGAGCAGCTCGACGACACCGCGAGCGCGGCCGAGGTGGGGGAGCGGCTCGGCATGTCGCGGGTCAGCGCCCGCCGCTACCTCGAGCGGCTCGTCGTCGACGGGCGGGCGGAGGTCGCGCCGCGCTACGGCGGCACCGGCAGGCCCGAGCTGCGGTACAGCGCGCGGCGCTGAGGCGGCGGCGCGCCCGGCCCGCTCGGAGCATCCTCGCGGAGAAGTGGGGGACAACGGGGCTAGCATCCGGGCCATGGTGCTCTCCCGTGCGCGAGCGCCGCGGGCGGTGGTCGCCGCGGCGGCGGCCGCCGTGCTGCTCGGCGGCTGCGCGCTGCTCGAGCGGATCCCCGCCGACCCCGACGGCACGCTCGAGACGGTCAGCGGCGGCGTGCTCGAGGCCGGCGCGAGCCTCAGCGACCCGCACGTCATCCTCGAGGACGACGGGAGCCTCCGCGGCGACGAGGTGGCGCTCGTCGAGTCGTTCGCCGACGAGATCGATGCCGAGGTCGACTGGACGGTCGGCGGCGAGGAGGCGCTCGTGGGCTCGCTCGAGGCGGGTGAGCTCGACCTCGTCGTCGGCGGGATCACGGATGCCACGCCGTGGGCCGACCGCGCGGCCGTCACCCGTCCGCACGACGAGGTCGTTCGTCCCGACGGCTCCACCGACCGGTTCGTCGTGCTCCTGCCGATGGGCGAGAACGCGCTGCTCGCCGCGCTCGAGCGCCACATCGACGGAGGGCTCCCGTGAGGCGCATCGGCCGCACCGACCTCCCGCGCGCGCAGCGGGAGGCGCTGCGGCGCGCGACCGTCGTCGAGTGGATCAGCCTCGGCTACATCGCGATCGCGATCACGCTCGTGGGCACCGTCATGGGCGGCTCGCAGGCGATGCGCACTGCGTGGATCGAGGACATGCTCTCGACGGTGCCGCAGATCGCATTCCTCGTGGCGCTGCTCGTCATCCGCCGCGCGCCGACCCGCAAGCACCCCTACGGCTACCACCGCGCGATGGGCGTCGGCCACCTCGTCGCCGGCGTCGCGCTGCTCGCCGTCGGCGCCCTGCTCGCCTTCGAGGCGGTGAGCGGCCTGCTGCGGCAGGAGCATCCGTCGATCGGCACGGTCGAGCTCTTCGGGCAGACGGTGTGGCTGGGCTGGCTCATGGTCGGCACCATGCTGCTCATCCTCGTGCCGCCGATCGTGCTCGGGCGCATCAAGCAGCGCCTGGCGAGGCAGCTGCACAGCAAGCTGCTGCTCGCGGACGCCGACATGTCGAGGGCCGACTGGACCACGCACGTCGGCTCGATCGTCGGCGTGCTCGGCGTGGGGATGGGCATCTGGTGGCTCGACGGCGCTGCGGCCGCCTTCATCTCCGCGGGCATCCTGCGCGACGGCGCCCGCAACACCCGCGCGGCGATCCTCGACCTCATGGACATGCGGGCGACGACCGTCGACCAGTCCGAGCCCGAGCCGCTCATCGAGCGCATCGACGCGACGCTGCGGCGGAAGCCGTGGGTGCGGCGCGCGGCGAGCCGCGTGCGCGACGAGGGGCACGTCTTCCACGTGCAGGCGTTCGTCGTTCCGCGGCGGTCGAAGGTGCGGGTCGAGGACGTCGACCGCGCCGTGCAGTCGGTCGTCGACCTCGACTGGCGCGTGCAGGACGTCGCGATCGCGATCGTCTCGGAGCTGCCCTCGCCCGAGTCGGACGGCGGGCGCAGCCTGCGCGGCGGCGGGGAGCGCGCCTCCGGCTAGTGGACCGGCGAGCCGATGAGCGCGCCGATCGCCCAAGTGGCCGCGAGCGCGAGCGTGCCGCCGACGATGACGCGGAGCGTGCCCAGGCGCTTGCCCGAGCCGCCGATGCGGGCGGAGACGACGCCCGTGAGCAGGAGCGCGAGGAGCGTCGCGACCACGATCGGCCATGGACCCCATGCGTTCGGCGACAGCGCAGCCGCGAGCAGCGGCACGAGCGAGCCGGCCGTGAAGGCCGCCGCCGACGCGAGCGCCGCCGCCCACGGGCTGTTGAGGTCGTCGGGGTCGAGGCGGTACTCGACGTCGAGGTGCGAGCGGAGGTCGTCGTGCTCGGTGAGCTCGACCGCCACCTGGTGCGCCGTGCGCGGCGAGAGGCCGCGCAGCTCGTACATGTGGGCGAGCTGGTCGACCTGCCCCTCGGGGTCGAGGTCGAGCAGCGCCTGCTCGCGACGGATCGCGGCGCGCTCGCTGTCGCGCTGCGACGAGACGGAGACGTACTCGCCGACCGCCATCGAGAACGCGCCCGCGACGAGGGCCGCGACGCCCGCGGTGAGGATGCCCGCTGGTCCCGTGCCCGCGCCCGCGACGCCGACCATGAGCGCCGAGGTCGAGACGATGCCGTCGTTCGCCCCGAGCACCCCTGCGCGCAGCCAGTTCAGCTTCGCCGTGAGCGACTCGATGGGCGGCGGCAGGTCCGGCCGTCGCTGCATCGCAGGATCCATGGTTCTTCCTCTCCTCCACCATGGTCGAGCCGCGGAACACCGTCCGCAAGCAAGGCGCGGCTCTGCGAAACCGCGCAAGAACGCCGAATCTTCGCCCTTCGGAGGGCCGAAAGCGGACGAGGCGCACACGTGCGCGGGTCTAGGCTGGACGGCGGCGAATCCCCACCCAAGACATCGATTGGATGACGCTTTGGATCTCTACGAGTACCAGGCAAGGGACCTGTTCGAGCAGCACGGCGTCCCCGTGCTGCGCGGCATCGTCGCCGACACCCCCGAGCAGGCAGAGGCTGCGGCCGCTGAGCTCGGCGGCGGCGTCGTGGTCGTGAAGGCACAGGTCAAGACCGGCGGACGAGGCAAGGCCGGCGGCGTGAAGCTCGCCAAGAGCCCTGCCGAGGCGAAGGAGGCCGCGGAGGCGATCCTGGGCCTCGACATCAAGGGCCACACCGTCCACCGCGTGATGGTGGCCGAGGGCGCGCAGATCGAGGAGGAGTACTACTTCTCCGTCCTGCTCGACCGCGCCAACCGCTCCTACCTCGCCATGTGCTCCTACGAGGGCGGCATGGAGATCGAGCAGCTCGCCGAGGAGCGCCCCGAGGCGCTCGCGAAGGTCGAGGTCGACCCCGCCGTCGGCATCGACGCGGCGAAAGCCGAGGAGATCGTGCGCGCCGCGAGCTTCCCCGAGGAGCTCGTCGCGAAGGTCGCCCCCGTGCTCGTGCAGCTCTACGGCGTCTTCGCCGCCGAGGACGCCACGCTCGTCGAGGTGAACCCGCTCGTGCGCACCGCGTCCGGCGACATCGTCGCGCTCGACGGCAAGATCACGCTCGACGAGAACGCCGGCTTCCGCCACGAGGCGCACGCCGGGCTCGAGGACAAGGCCGCGGCCGACCCGCTCGAGGCGAAGGCCAAGGAGTCCGACCTCAACTACGTGAAGCTCGAGGGCCAGGTCGGCATCATCGGCAACGGCGCGGGCCTCGTCATGTCGACGCTCGACGTCGTCGCCTACGCCGGCGAGCAGTTCGGCGGCGTCAAGCCCGCCAACTTCCTCGACATCGGCGGCGGCGCCTCGGCCGAGGTCATGGCCGCGGGCCTCGACGTCATCCTGAACGACGCCGACGTGAAGAGCGTCTTCGTCAACGTCTTCGGCGGCATCACCGCGTGCGACGCCGTCGCGAACGGCATCGTGAAGGCCCTCGAGATCCTCGGCGACGAGGCCTCGAAGCCGCTCGTCGTGCGCCTCGACGGCAACAACGTCGAGGAGGGTCGTCAGATCCTCGCCGACGCCGGCCACCCGCTGGTGACGGTCGTCGACACGATGGACGAGGCCGCGGCGAAGGCCGCCGAGCTGGCTGCGGCGTAAGGGAGCACCGAGACATGTCGATCTACCTCAACAAGGACAGCAAGGTCATCGTCCAGGGCATCACCGGCGGCGAGGGCTCGAAGCACACCGCCCGCATGCTCGCGGCCGGCACGCAGGTCGTGGGCGGCGTGAACGCCCGCAAGGCGGGCACCACCGTCTCGCACACCGCGAAGGACGGCTCGGCCGTCGAGCTCCCCGTGTTCGGCTCCGTCGCCGAGGCGATGGCCGAGACCGGCGCCGACGTCTCGATCGTCTTCGTGCCGCCGGCCTTCGCCAAGGACGCCGTCATCGAGGCCGTCGATGCGGGCATCGGCCTGCTCGTCGTCATCACCGAGGGCATCCCCGTGCAGGACTCGGCCGAGTTCTGGGCGCACGCCAAGGCCAAGGGCACGACGCGCATCATCGGCCCGAACTGCCCCGGCATCATCACGCCCGAGGAGTCGCTCGTCGGCATCACGCCCGCGAATATCACGGGCAAGGGCCCCATCGGCCTCGTCTCGAAGTCGGGCACGCTCACGTACCAGATGATGTTCGAGCTGCGCGACATCGGCTTCTCGACCGCCATCGGCATCGGCGGCGACCCGATCATCGGCACGACGCACATCGACGCGCTCGAGGCCTTCGAGGCCGACCCCGAGACGAAGGCGATCGTCATGATCGGCGAGATCGGCGGCGACGCGGAGGAGCGCGCGGCCGACTTCATCAAGGCGAACGTCACGAAGCCGGTCGTCGGCTACGTCGCGGGCTTCACCGCTCCCGAGGGCAAGACGATGGGCCACGCCGGCGCGATCGTGTCGGGCTCGTCGGGCACGGCCGAGGCCAAGAAGGTGGCCCTCGAGGCCGCCGGCGTCAAGGTCGGCAAGACGCCGTCCGAGACCGCCCGCCTCATGCGCGAGGTCATCGAGTCGCTCTGACGCGACCTGCGGGCCCGGTCCCGCATCCGTCGGAGGCCCCCGGCATCGCGCCGGGGGCCTCCGTCGTGCTCGGCGGATGTCCGGGGGACGCCCCGGAGGCTCCTCGGCGGGCGGCCTAGGGTGGCCGGACCGCCCGAGCCGCGGGCGGGGGAGGAGACGACGATGAGCGAGTTCGACACGCACGACCAGGCATCCGACGGCACGGGATCCGAGGGCACGCAGGAGCCGGGCGGGCTCGGCCCTGACGGCACGATCCCCGACGACCCCGATGGCCTCGGCGCGACCACGACCGACGAGCCGTCGACCTTCGAGCCGGAGGAGGACGAGGCGGCCGACGGCCAGGCGGCCGACGCGTCGACGGCGGGTGCCGACGACCGCCCCTCGGAGCCCACCGGCGACGGGCCCTCAGGTGCTTCCGCGGCGGAGGGCGGCGACGCCGACCCGATGCAGGACGCCGGGCTCGGCGTCTGACGCGAGCTGCGAGGCCCGGCCCTGCGTGGCCGGGCCTCCGCGCTGCGCGGGCTCGTGCGCCCGACGGCCTCAGGTGAGGTGGTCGAAGTCGCCGAGCACCCACCGGATGTGGCGCACCGCGGAGCGCTCCACCGCCTCCGGCCCATTCTCGACGAGCTGCCCGGGGATGTTGCCGTACAGGCGGCGGTAGCGGAGCGCCGCGGCGGCGTCGGCGATGCGGCGCACGACGCGATGGCTGAGCGGCAGGTCGTTCGGGTAGCTGCGCATGAAGGCGACGTGCTGCCGGTCGGGCTTCGGCTGGATGGTGTCGCCTGCGAGCATCGAGCCGAGGCCGTCCGATCCCTCGGCCCAGATCGCGACGGCGGCGCCGGGGAAGTGGCCGCCGAGGGTGTGGAGCGCGAGCCCGGCCGCGAGCTGCCGCGTGCCGGTCCAGCGGTCGATGAGCTCGTGGTCGCGTTGCAGCCACTCGCCGTCGGCGTCGTGGACGAGCACGCGGGCGCCGAGCGCCTCGGCCCACGCGACCTGCGCGCCGTACATGTGCGGGTGGGAGGCGACGACCCAGTGCGCGCCGCCGAGGTCCCGGATGCGCTCGATCGCCGCGTCGGTGACGACGCCGAGTGGATCCCACAACAGGTGCCCCGGCACCAGGATCGCGCGCTGGCCGATGCCGACCGCAGGATCGCTCGTGAGGCCCCAGAGGCCCCGCTCAAGCTCCTCGAACCGGATCTCGCGGGTCGCCGCGAGCTCGTCGAGGCTCGTCCAGACCTGCCCACCCGCCGGCACCCATTGCCGCTCGTCGGCGCAGATGCGGCACGTCTCGGGCAGGGGCTCCGCGTGCTCGACTCCGCACGTCGCGCACACCGGCGCGTCCGACCACCGTCGCTCGCTCATGCGCGCCATGATGCCGCGCCTCGCTCCGAACCGCCCGGAGGATTCCGCCCTGAGCGGGAAGCCAGGTGGATAGTCCACGTGGCTCTCCGCTGCTGGCCGATTCCTCCGGGATCCACAGGCGGTCGCAGACGTCGCGCGCCGGGGCGGCAGGCTCGGCCATGGTGCGCGCATGCCCGATCCCATCGCCCTCAGCCTCGGCATCGCCACCACCCTTCAGCTCTCCGTCCTCGGCTGGAGCAAGTGGCGGATCGAGCGCGCCGTGCGCGACGGCGTCCTGGCGCGCGTGCGGCCGGGATGGTTCGCGCACGCGTCAGCCTCGGCGGATGCGCTCGAGGCGGTCCGGGCGGGTGGCTGCGTCTCGTGCTTCAGCGCCCTGCGCCTCCGCGGCGCCTGGGTGCCGGAGGTCCAGCGGCACCACGTGAGGAGGGCCGCGCACCGTCAGGGCGGCTGCAGGGCGTTCGGAGCGCAGCCGCCGGTCCTGTCCGCGGTGGACGACCTCGAGTCGGCCTTCCGGTGCGCCCTGCGCTGCGGCTCGGCCGAGGATGTGCTCGTCGTCCTCGACTCCCTGCTCCACCGGAGGCTCGCCTCCGTCGACGAGCTGCGCTCGTGGATGCTGTCGGCACCGCTCCGGCTCCGACGGCTGCTCGAGCTCGCCGACTGGCGTGCGGAATCCGGGACGGAGACGATGGTGCGGGTGCGGCTGCGGTCGCTGCAGATCGGTGTGCGGATCCAGGTCCGGGTCGTCTCCGGAGTGCGCGTCGACCTGCTCGTGGGAGAGCGGCTCGTCATCGAGTGCGACAGCCGCGAGCACCATGCCGGTCGCGCGTCGTACGAGGCAGACCGTGCACGGGACCGATGGCTGCTCGCCCACGGCTTCCTGGTCCTCCGACTCAGCTATCGCCAGGTCCACGACGACTGGCCCGAGATCGAGCGGGACATCTTGGCGATCGTCCGCCGCGGCGACCATCGGTTCGCGCGCCGGAGGAATCGGCGCTGAGCGGAGGGCCAGCTGGATATTCCACTCGGCCCACCGCTCAGGGCCGAATCCTCCGGGCGGACGAGAGCGGGGCCCGGCAGATGCCGGGCCCCGCTCCTGTGCCGCTCGTCAGCCGCGCAGCTGCGCGACGATCGCGTTGAGCGATGCGCTCGGGCGCATCGCGGCGTCGGCGAGGTCGGTGTCGACGCGGTAGTAGCCGCCGAGGTCGACAGGGCCGCCCTGCGCGTCGACGAGCTCCTGCTCGATCGTCGCGGTCTGCGCCACGAGCGCCTGGGCGACCGGCGCGAACGCCTCGGCGAGCGCGGCGTCCTCGGTCTGCGCGGCGAGCTCCTCGGCCCAGTAGCGGGCGAGCCAGAAGTGGCTGCCGCGGTTGTCGATCTCCCCCACCTTCCGCGAGGGCGACCTGTTCTCGTCGAGGAAGGTGCCTGTGGCGGCGTCGAGCGTCTCGGCCAGCACGCCCGCGCGGGCGTTGCCCGTCGCGGTGGAGAGGTGGCGGAACGACTCGGCCAGCGCCATGAACTCGCCGAGCGAGTCCCAGCGCAGGTGGTTCTCCTCGACGAGCTGCTGCACGTGCTTCGGCGCGGAGCCGCCGGCACCGGTCTCGAACAGCCCGCCGCCGTTGAGCAGCGGCACGACCGACAGCATCTTGGCCGAGGTGCCGAGCTCGAGGATGGGGAAGAGGTCGGTGTTGTAGTCGCGCAGCACGTTGCCCGTCACCGAGATGGTGTCGAGGCCCTCGCGGATGCGCCGGATCGACAGCTTCGTCGCCTCGACGGGACTGAGGATCTGGATGTCCAGGCCCTCGGTGTCGTGCTTCGGCAGCTCGTCCTGGACCTTCTTGATGAGCTCGGCGTCGTGGGCGCGGTCGGCGTCGAGCCAGAACACGGCGGGCGTCTCGGAGGCGCGGGCGCGCGTCACCGCGAGCTTGACCCAGTCGCGCACCGGCACGTCCTTCGTCTGGCAGGCGCGCCAGATGTCGCCGGCCTCGACCTCGTGCGAGAGCAGCACGGCGCCCGACGCATCCACGACCTCGACGCGGCCGTCGGCGGCGATCGTGAAGGTCTTGTCGTGCGAGCCGTACTCCTCGGCCTTCTGCGCCATGAGGCCCACGTTCGGCACCGAGCCCATGGTGGTGGGGTCGAAGGCGCCGTTGGCCTGGCAGTCCTCGATGACGGCCTGGTAGATGCCGGCGTAGGAGGAGTCGGGGATCACGGCGAGCGTGTCGGCCTCCTCGCCGTCCGGGCCCCACATGTGGCCCGACTGGCGGATCATGGCCGGCATCGACGCGTCGACGATGACGTCGGAGGGCACGTGCAGGTTCGTGATGCCGCGGTCGGAGTTCACCATGGCGAGGCGCGGGCCCTGCTCGAGGCCGTCCTCGATCGCCTGCTTGACGCCCGCTGCGGTCGCCTCGTCGAGCTCCGAGAGGCCCGAGAGGATCGCGGCGAGGCCGTTCTCGCCCGTGAGGCCGGCGGCGGAGAGCTGCGCGCCGTAGCGCTCGAAGACCGCGGGGAGGAACGCGCGCACGACGTGGCCGAAGATGATCGGGTCGGAGACCTTCATCATCGTGGCCTTGAGGTGCACCGAGAAGAGGACGTGCTCGTCGCGGGCGCGCTGCACCTGCGCGGCGAGGAACGCGTCGAGCGCCTTCGCCGAGAGGAAGGTGGCGTCGACGATCTCGCCCGCGAGCACCTGCAGGCCGTCCCTCAGCACCGTCTCGGTGCCGTCGGCCGCGATGTGGCGGATGGTGAGGGTGTCGTCGGCGGCGATGGTCACCGAGCGCTCGTTCGAGCGGAAGTCGTGCTCGCCCATCGTGGCGACGGCCGTCTTCGAGTCGGCGGCCCAGGCGCCCATCGAGTGCGGGTGCTTGCGGGCGTACTCCTTCACCGAGCGCGGGGCGCGGCGGTCGGAGTTGCCCTCGCGGAGCACCGGGTTGACGGCCGAGCCCTTGACGGCGTCGTAGCGGGCGCGCACGTCGCGGTCCTCGTCGGTGACGACCTCGTCGGGGTAGGCCGGCAGGTCGATGCCCTGCGAGCGCAGCTCGGCGATCGCGGCCTTCAGCTGCGGCACCGAGGCCGAGATGTTCGGCAGCTTGATGATGTTCGCCTCGGGCGACTTCGCGAGCTCGCCGAGCTCGGCGAGGGCGTCGGCCTCCTGCTGGTCCGCCGGGAGGCGGTCGGCGAAGGCGGCCACGATGCGGCCGGCGAGCGAGATGTCGCGGGTGTCGACCTCGACGTCGGCGGCGGATGCGAACGCCTGGATGATCGGCAGGAACGAGTGCGTCGCGAGCATCGGCGCCTCGTCGGTGTACGTGTAGATGATCTTGGCCATGCGGCTCGAACCCCTCGCGGTCTGTGTGGACGGCGGCGCGCGACTGCGGGCGCGGCCGCGCCGTGCGCCTCCCAACCTATCGCGCCCCGCCTGGCCGCGCGTCCGGCCCCGGGCCCATCGACGGGAGCGCGGCGGGGCGGCTCCGGCCAGCGGAAGCGCGTCGGTACAGTGCCCGTCGTGCGTCGCGTGTGGGCCGGGATCGGCCAAGCCATCGAGTCCGCCGCCATCGCGGCGATCGGGCTCGTCGTCGTCGCGCTCGTGCTGCTCGCGGTGTGGGGCGTCGACCAGGGCTTCGAGGGCGACCCGCTGCTCCAGTGGCGCGTCGCGGTCGACGCGTGGATGCTCGGCCACGGCGTCGACGTCGGGGTGACGCTCGCGACCGACGCGGTCGTCGCGGTCGGGATCGAGGAGGCGAGCCGGTCGTTCGTGCTCGGCATCGGCGCGTGGGGGATCGGGCTCGTCACGCTGTGGCTGCACTGGCGCGCTGGCCGCCGCCTCGCGGAGCTGCCGGCGGTCGACGCCGGCATCGCGACCGCCGCGGGCGCGATCGCCACGGGTCTCGTCGGCCTCGCCGCGGGCGCGAGCGCGCAGCACGCGACGGCCGCGCCCGACCTCGGGCAGGCGTTCGCGCTGCCGGCGCTCGTCGCGCTCGCGGGCATGGCCGGCGCGGTGCTCGCGCGCCGCGGCCACGAGTGGGTGGTCGCCTCCGGTCGCGCGCTGACGGTCGACGAGCCGTGGGTCCGCGCGGCGCGCGCCGCGCTGCGCGCCGGCCTCGCGAGCACGATCGGCGTGCTGGGCGTGGGCGCGCTGCTGCTCGGCGCGGGCCTGCTGCTGCGCTTCACCGACGCGATCCTGCTGCTGGAGTCGCTCGAGCCGACCGGCCTCGGCGTCGTCGTGCTCTTCCTCGTGCAGCTCGCGCTCGCGCCGACCGCGGTCGTCTGGGCGTCGTCCTGGGCGATCGGCCCGGGCTTCGAGCTCGGCACCGGCTCGAGCGTCTCGCCGCTCGGCACCGAGCTCGGCCCCGTGCCGTCGCTGCCGCTGCTGGCCGCGATCGATCCGTCGGCGCAGCCGTGGATGCTCGCGGTCGTCGCGCTCCCGGTGCTCGCGGGCGTCGCGGCGGGCGTGCTCGCGCGGCAGACGGTGCTGGCGGGCACGCGCGAGCGGCCCGCCCACTGGTGGGAGCTCGCGGCGGCCGCCGCGGGCGGCGCGCTCGTGGCGGGCATGCTGCTCGGGGTGCTCGCGGCGCTCTCGGCGGGCGCGATCGGCCCGGGCAGGCTCGCCGACGCGGGGCCGGACGCGGTGCTCGTCGCCGCGTGGGGCGCGCTCGAGGTGGGCGTCGGACTCGCCGTCGGCCTCTTCGCCGGCGCGCGGGTCGGCGGTCCGATCGCGGTCGGCGAGGCCCTGCCGCTCGCGACGGAGGGCTCGGCGACGTCGGTGCGCGGCGTGCTCGGCCTGGGCGGCGCGGGCCGCGGCCGCGGCACCGGCGACGATCCCGACCCGGACGACCTCGACGACGAGGACAGCCGCCCCGATGCCGGCGACGAGCACGACGGCGAGGAGCGCGGACGTCGCACCGAAGGCGCGGAGCCGGCCGCCGACGATCCGGATGCGCAGGTGACCGAGGCGGTCGAGCCGGTCGTCGTCGAGCGCGCGGCCGACGCGCGGCAGACGGAGGCCGTCGGGCCCGTCGAGCCCGCAGCAGGCGAGCGCGCCACCGACCGGGGCGAGGTCGAGGCGGCGGACGATGAGCGCGACGAGCCCCGGCCGTCCGACGGCGGGCGCGCAGCGGACACCGCCGACGACGGGCTCGCAGCGGACACCGCCGCCGACCGCGAGCCCGGAGGCGACCGGGCGCCTCGGTAGGATGGAGCCCGTGCTGCGCCTCGTCGTCCTCGTCTCCGGCAGCGGCACCAACTTCTCGGACCTGCTCGAGCGCACCCGCGCCGGGAGCGTGCCGGCCGAGATCATCGCCGTCGGCGCCGACCGCGAGTGCACCGGCCTCGACATCGCCCGTGCCGCCGGCATCCCGACCTTCGTCGAGCCGTTCACGAGCCCGCGCGCCGAGTGGTCGGCGCGGGTCGCCGACCGCATCGAGGCGTTCGAGCCCGACCTCGTCGTGCTCTCGGGCTTCATGCGGCTGCTGTCGCCCGAAGCTGTCGCGCGCCTCTCGCCCGCGCTGCTCAACACGCATCCGGCCTACCTGCCCGAGTTCCCGGGCGCGCACGGCGTGCGCGACGCCCTCGCCGCGGGCGTGGCGCAGACGGGCGCCTCGGTCATCGTCGTCGACGCCGGCGTCGACACCGGCCCGATCCTGGCGCAGGAGCGCATCGCGGTCGAGGACGACGACGACGAGTCGAGCCTCCACGACCGCATCAAGCCCGTCGAGCGCGAGCTGCTCGCCCGCGTCATCACCGACATCGCCGAGGGCGCGATCGACCTCCACGAGGTCGGCGCCCGCACCCCGAAGACCCAGGAGCCCTCATGAGCGGACCCCAGCACGACCCGAGCCTCTACCGCCCGCGCGACCAGGTGCCCTTCCGCCGGGCGCTGCTCTCGGTGAGCGACAAGGCCGGCGTCGTCGAGCTGGGCGAGGCGCTCGCGGCCGCGGGCGTCGAGCTCGTCTCCACCGGGTCGACCGCGAAGCTGCTCGCCGACGCGGGCCTGCCGGTCACCGAGGTCGCCCGGGTGACGGGCTTCGCCGAGGCCCTCGACGGCCGCGTCAAGACCCTCCACCCGGCCATCCACGCGGGACTCCTCGCCGACCTCCGCCTCGAGCACCACGAGCGCCAGCTCGTCGAGCTCGGCATCGCGCCGTTCGAGCTCGTCGTCGTCAACCTCTACCCCTTCGTCGAGACCGTGCGCTCGGGCGCCGAGGGGGATGCGGTGGTCGAGCAGATCGACATCGGCGGGCCCGCGATGGTGCGCGCCTCGGCGAAGAACCACGCGAACGTCGCGATCGTCACCGACCCGCGCGTCTACCCGCTCATCGCGCGGGCAGCGGGCACGGGCCTCACGCTCCTGCAGCGCCGCGCCCTCGCGCGCGACGCGTTCGCCCACACGGCCGCCTACGACGGCGCCGTCGCCCGCTGGTTCGCGGGCGAGCCCGTCGAGGCGCCTGCGGCACCGGCCGCGCCGGCGCCCGCAGCTCAGGCCGAGCCGCCCGCGCTCGTCGAGCCGATGCCCGGCGGCACGCCGGCCGCGCCGCCCGCCCCGGCGCCCGAGCCGGCCGCGGCCGACACCTCGAGCGCCTCGGGCCTCCTGCGCGCCGTCGGCGCCGCGACGCTCGTGCAGGGCCTGCGCTACGGCGAGAACAGCCACCAGCACGCGGGCCTGTTCGCGCTGCCCGGCGGCCGCGGCATCACGCAGGCCGAGCTGCTGCACGGCAAGCCGATGTCGTTCAACAACTACGTCGACGCGGACGCCGCGCTCCGCGCCGCCTACGACTTCCACGAGCCCGCCGTCGCGGTCGTGAAGCACGCCAACCCCTGCGGCATCGCGATCGCCGCGCCCGGCGCGGCCGACCCCATCGCCTCCGCGCACGAGCGCGCCCACGCGTGCGACCCGGTCTCGGCGTTCGGCGGCGTCATCGCCGCGAACCGCACGGTGACGCTCGCGATGGCCGAGACGGTCGCCGGCATCTTCACGGAGGTCGTGGTCGCCCCCGACTTCGAGCCCGAGGCGCTCGAGGTGCTCTCGCGCAAGAAGAACGTGCGCCTGCTGCGCCTGCCGGAGGGCTACGCCCGCGAGGGCTCCGAGCTGCGCCAGGTCTCGGGCGGCCTGCTCGTGCAGCAGCCCGACACCTTCGACGCGTTCTCGTCGCACACGTGGCGGCGGGCCTCTGGCTCGCACGTCTCGGACGCCGTGCTCGCCGACCTCGAGTTCGCGTGGCGCGCCTGCCGCTCCGTGAAGTCGAACGCCATCCTGCTGGCCTCGGGCGGCGCCTCGGTGGGCGTCGGCATGGGCCAGGTCAACCGCCTCGACTCGTGCCGCCTCGCCGTGGCGCGGGCGGGGGAGCGGGCGGCCGGCTCGGTCGCGGCCTCCGATGCCTTCTTCCCCTTCGCCGACGGCCTCCAGATCCTGCTCGACGCGGGCATCTCGGCCGTGGTGCAGCCGGGCGGGTCCGTGCGCGACGACGAGGTCATCGCCGCGGCCGAGGCCGCCGGCATCACGATGTACCTCACGGGCGAGCGCCACTTCGCGCACTGACCGGGCGGCTCGATAGGGTCGGCGGATGAGCGCGGGGACCGTCGACGACGTCGCCCGCGCGCGGCGCATCCTGTGCTTCGGCGCGACCGGCTCCGGCAAGTCGACCCTGGCGCTCGAGCTCGGTGCCCGCCTCGGCCTGCCCGTGACGCTCGTCGACGACCTGTGCTGGGACCCGGGCTGGACCGAGGCGCCGGGCGAGGAGCAGGACCGCCGCGTGCTGCCGCTGCTCGAGCGCGACGCGTGGGTCTTCGACTCCGTCTACTCCCGACAGGCGCCGCGAGCGTTCGAGCTCGTCGACGTGATCGTCGCCCTCGACTACCCGCGGCTCGTCTCGCTCGCGCGCCTCGTGCGCCGCACCGCTCGTCGCATCCGCACCCGTGAGCGCGTCTGCAACGGCAACGTCGAGACGCTGCGCCTCGCCCTGGCGCGCGACTCGATCATCCTGTGGCACTTCCGCTCGTGGCGGTCGAAGCGCGAGCGGATGCGGCGCTGGCACGCCGACCCGGACGCCCCGCCGGTGCTCCTGCTCCCGCGGCCCGCCGACGCCGACGCGCTCCTCGCCGCACTTCCCGGATCACGCTGACCGCCTTCGGCGATGGGGGACACCGGCCGACACGCCGAGCGATTGGGAATCGCGGATCGGCACTGGACGCGACGCTGTGAGCCTGCTTAGACTGGAGGGCTGACCGCGCCCGACCGGGGTACGGCCGACGAAGGAGGATGCCATGAGCTCGACCACGACCGCCACGCTCGCCGCCGCGCCCGCCCTCCTCGTCGCCGTCCGTCCCGTCGGACGCCGCTAGGGAGCACGGGCACCGCCCGGCCGCGAGCACCGCTCGCCCGTCGCGTCGGCGGCAGCGCCGACCATCGAAGCAGCACCCCCTTCCGCGGCCACGAGCCGCAGCCATCGCAGCGGGCGCATCACGCCTGCGCCCTCGAAGGATCACCATGCCCCCCGCATCCTCGGCGCCCCAGCCGCATCAGCGCCCCAAGATCATCCCCGCGCTGTCGCGCGTCATGCCGTTCCTCCGGCCCGTCATCGGCCGCTTCATCGCCGGCATCGCTACCGCGCTCGTCGCCGCGGTCGTCGCGCTCCTCATCCCCGTGGCGCTCCGCTGGCTCGTCGACGGCCCGCTCACGAGCGGCGACCAGGCGCTCATCTGGATCGGCGGCATCGCCATCCTGCTGCTCGGCCTCACCGAGGCCGTGTTCGTGTTCCTGCGCCGCCTCTTCGTGACGCTGCCCTCGACCGCGGTCGAGGCGACGATGCGCCAGACGCTCTACGCCAAGCTGCAGCGACTCCCCATCGCGTTCCACGACCGCTGGCAGTCGGGCCAGCTGCTCTCGCGCGCCGTCGGCGACCTCGGCATGATGCGGCGCTTCTTCGCGTTCGGCGCCGTCATCTTCATCACGAACCTGCTGACGCTCGTGATCGGCCTCGGCATCCTGCTCGCGTGGAGCCCGCTGCTCGGCGCGCTCTTCATCGTGACGTCGATCCCGATCGTCGTCATCGCGTTCCGGTTCGAGCAGAGCTACCACCAGGTGGCGCGCCGCGCGCAGGACCAGCAGGGAGACCTCGCGACCGCCGTCGAGCAGTCGGTGCACGGCATCCGCGTGCTCAAGGCCTTCGGCCGCGGCCGCACGGCGCTCGAGGGCTTCGAGCGGCAGGCCGAGGCGCTGCGCTCGACCGAGCTCACGAAGGCGCGCAGCGAGGCCATGCTCTGGATGTGGCTGACGATCATCCCGTTCGTCAGCTACGCCGTGTGCCTCGTCGTGGGCATCTGGCTCGTCGCCGAGGGCCAGCTCACGGTGGGCGAGCTCGTGGGCTTCCTCTCGACCGCGGTCGTGCTCAACTGGCCGATCGAGTCGCTCGGCTTCCTCTTCGCCTTCGCGATCGACGCGGCGAACGCCTCGGTGCGCCTGTTCGAGGTGCTCGACGCGGAGGAGGACATCGTCGACCCGGAGGAGCCCCGCACGATCGCGGCGCCGCGGGGCCGGCTCGTCTTCGACGACGTGCACTTCCGCTACCAGGACGCCGCCTCGGGCGAGCGCGACCTCGTCGACGGCGCGACCCTCGCGATCGAGCCGGGGGAGACGATGGCGCTCGTCGGCGTGACCGGCAGCGGCAAGACCACCCTCACCGCGCTGCCCGGCCGCCTCTACGACGTGACCGACGGCCGCGTGACGCTCGACGGCGTCGACGTGCGCGACCTCTCGCTCGAGGAGCTGCGCACGCACGTCGCGATGGCCTTCGAGGACGCGACGCTGTTCTCGGCCTCGGTGCGCGACAACGTGCTCATGGGCGCGCGCGAGCGCACCGACGAGGTCGTGGCCGAGGCGCTGCAGGTGGCGCAGGCGTCGTTCGTGCACGACCTCCCGGAGGGGCTCGACACGACGATCGGCGAGGAGGGCCTCTCGCTCTCCGGCGGCCAGCGCCAGCGGCTCGCGCTCGCGCGCGCCGTCGCGGCGAAGCCCGCCGTGCTCGTGCTCGACGACCCGCTCTCGGCGCTCGACGTCGAGACGGAGGCGCTCGTCGAGGACGCGCTGCGGCACGTGCTCGCGTCGACGACGGCGCTCATCGTGGCGCACCGCCCCTCGACCGTGCAGCTCGCCGACCGCGTCGCGCTCATGCGCGACGGCCGCATCGACGACGTCGGCACGCACTCCGAGCTGCTCGCGCGCAACGACCACTACGTGCACGTGATCGCGAGCCTCGAGGAGGCGCAGCGCGACCGGCAGGACCTCGAGCAGGTCGCGACCGGCGCGTTCCAGCAGGTGGACGCATCCGTGGATGCCGCACGACGGGAGGAGGACCGATGACGATCCAGGGAGTGCAGGGCGAGGAGCGCGACGACTACACCAAGGAGGAGTCGCGGGCGCTCCGCACGCGGTCGCAGCGGCTGCTGCTCGAGCTCGTGCGGCCCCACCGCGCGAAGCTCGTGGGCATCGCGGCGCTCGTCGTCGTCGCCACCGGCATGACGGTCGCGGGCCCCGCGATCCTCGCGTTCGGCATCGACGTGGCGCTGCCGGCGCTGCAGCGCAGCGACGCGACCCCGCTGTGGGTCGCGGGCGGCGGCTACATCGTCGCGGCGATCGTGTCGGGCATCGCGTTCTACGCGTTCACGGTGGGCACGGCCCGCGTGAGCCAGGCGGTGCTGCTGACGCTGCGCCGGCGGCTGTTCGACCACACGCAGCGGCTGAGCCTCGAGTTCCACGAGCAGTACACGTCGGGCCGCATCATCGCGCGCCAGACGAGCGACCTCGAGTCGATCCGCGACCTGCTCGACCAGGGCCTCAACGAGCTCGTCCGCGGCGTGCTGTTCATGACGTTCACGGCGATCGCGATGATCGCGCTCGACCCCACGAGCGGCCTCGTGATCCTCGCGGCGCTCGTGCCGGCGATCCTCCTGACCCGCTGGTTCCAGTCGCGCTCGACGGTGCTGTTCCGCGAGACGCGCACGACGAGCGCGCAGATGATCGTGAAGTTCGTCGAGACGATGACGGGCATCCGCGCCGTCAAGGCGTTCCGCACCGAGCCCGAGAACGAGCGCGACTTCGGCGGCAAGGTCGAGGCGTACCGGGATGCGAACTTCCGCACCATCCAGATCTTCGGCATCTACGAGCCGGGCATCATGGCGATCGGCGCGCTGACCATCGCGGCCGTCGTGACGGTCGGCGCGTTCCGGGTGGTGAACGGCGACCTCGCCGTCGGCTCGCTGCTCGCGGTCGCGCTCTACGCGCGCACGTTCTTCCAGCCCATCCAGGGCATCGGCATGTTCTTCAACGGCTACCAGTCGGCGGCCGCCGCGCTCGAGAAGATCTCGGGCGTGCTCGAGGAGCGGCCGACCGTGCCCGAGCCGAGGGCGCCGCGGGCGCTGCCGGAGGCGCGCGGCGCGATCGACTTCGACGAGGTCGAGTTCTCGTACGCGACCGGCAAGGTCGTGCTGCCCGGCTTCGACCTCTCGATCCCGGCGGGTCAGACCATCGCGCTCGTCGGCACGACGGGCGCGGGCAAGTCGACGCTCGCGAAGCTCGTCTCGCGCTTCTACGACCCCTCCGCGGGGTCGGTGCGGCTCGACGGCGTCGACCTGCGGGAGCTCCCGGACGACGACCTGCGCCGCGCGGTCGTGATGGTGACGCAGGAGGCGTACCTGTTCTCGGGCACCGTCGCCGACAACATCGCGCTCGGCAAGCCCGACGCGACCGACGACGAGATCGAGGCGGCCGCGCGCGCGGTGGGCGCGCACGAGTTCATCGAGGCGCTGCCGGACGGCTACGGCACCGACGTGAACAAGCGCGGCGGCCGCGTGAGCGCCGGGCAGCGGCAGCTGCTGTCGTTCGCGCGCGCCTTCCTCGCCGACCCGCGGGTGCTCATCCTCGACGAGGCCACGGCCTCGCTCGACATCCCCTCGGAGCGGCTCGTGCAGGAGGGCCTCACGACCCTGCTCGCCGACCGCACGGCCATCATCATCGCCCACCGGCTCTCGACGGTCGCGATCGCCGACCGCGTGCTCGTCATGGAGCACGGCCGGATCATCGAGGACGGCAGCCCGACCGAGCTCATCGAGCTCGGCGGCAAGTTCGCCTCGCTGCACCGGGCGTGGCGCGACTCGCTCGTCTGAGCCGCACGACCGAGGCCCCCGAGCTGCTGCTCGGGGGCCTCGGTCGTGCGTGCGGGGGAGGCCGGTCAGAGGACCTTGCGGCCGATGCTCTCGCCGTACTCGTTCTCGCCGATGACCTCGAAGCCGACGGCCTGGAAGAAGCGACCCGGACCTTCGTCGCCCTCCTCCCAGACGGCGTAGAGGCTGTCGAAGCCCTGCCGGCGGGCCTCCTCGGCGACCTGGTCGACGGTGTACGTGCCGACGCCCTTGCGCTGCGCGGAGCCGGCCACGTACATCCGGAGCACGCTCGAGCGGTACTCCTCGCGGTCGACCTCGGGGTCGAAGTAGGCCATGACGAAGGCGACCGGCTCGTCGCCGTCGAAGACCACCCGCTGCCACGCGCTCTGCACGTTGACGAACTCGTCGAGCCGCGCGTTGGCGGCGAGGAACGCCTCCTGGCCGCGCTTCAGCGTCATGCCGTTGGCCGCGACGACGTTGCCCGCGGAGAGCTCTTCGAGGCGCAGGGTGTCCATGCGGTCACCGTACCAGCGCGGCTCGGGAGCCGCCTCATCCCGGAGGCGGAGGTCAGCCGATGGGGGTCACGCGGATGCGGTCGCGGAGCGCCTGGGGCGGCGCGATCGAGCCGGCCTGCGGGTCGAGCACGGCGGCGGCCGACCACGCGGTCGCGCGCACGAGCTGCTCCTCGAGCGTGACCCCCTCGAGGAGCGCCTGCGCGAGCGCCGCGACGGCGGCGTCGCCCGCGCCGGTGGGGTTGCCGTCGAGCACGCGATCGAGGCGCGCGTGCCAGGCGCGGCCGTCGGGCAGCACCGCGAGCATCCCCTCGACGTCGAGGGAGGCGAAGACGGTGCCGGTGCCCTCGGCCGCGAGCCGGCGGGCGGCGTCGAGCGGGTCGGAGCCGCCCATCGCGTCGAGCAGCTCGTGGCGGTTGGGCTTCGCGGCGGTCGCGCCGCACGCGACGGCGTGGCGCAGCTGGTCGCCGCCGACGTCGACGACGACGGGCAGGCCGGCGTCGGCCGCGAGCTCGACGACGGCGGCGCACAGGCCCTCCGGCGTCTCGGGCGGGAGCGAGCCGGAGCTGACGACGACGCGGGCGCCGGGCAGCTCGGCGCGCGTCGCCTCGAGGACCGACGCCCAGTCCTCGGCACCCAGCGCCGTGCCGCGCTCGTTGAGGTTCGTGGTGCTGGCGAGCGTCACGATCGCGGTCGTGCGTCGCGTGGGCGCCTCGACGTCGACGAGGCGGTGGGGGATGCCCGAGCGGTCGAGGTCGTGCACGAAGATCGAGCGCACCGGCCCGCCGACGGGCGCCACGACGAGCACCGGCTCGCCCTGCTGCTGCAGCACCCGCGCCACGTTCACGCCCTTGCCGCCCGCGCGCGCGAGACCGGTCGGCACGCGATGGCTCGAGCCGAGGCGCAGCTCGTCGATCGTGTACGTGATGTCGATCGCGGGATTGGTGGCGAGGCAGAGGATGCGGGAGGCGGCGGGACCGCTGCGAGCGGTCGCGTCAGCCGCCCGTGCGACGCTCTCGGCATCGGCGGTGGTGGCCATCGGGTCCTCCTGGTGGCTCGCGCTCGACGGCTTCGATCATGGCACGCGGCACGCCGGGAGCACGCCGCGCGGCATTGACGGATTCGAACACACGTTCGATCATGGAGGGATGGAGATGCGCACGACGAGGCTCGAGCGTCGCACGGGGGAGGACCGCACGGCGACGGTGGAGGCGCTGCGCGCGCGCCTGCGCGGCATGCAGCAGGCGGTGCCCGAGCGCGCGGCGCCCGTGCCGCTCGGGCTCGGCGAGGTCGTGCAGGGGCTGCGCGGCGGCGCCGCCCACAGCATCGAGTCGCGGAGCCTCGCGCTCGCGTGCCTCGGCGCCGCGCTGCCGGCCGGCGCCTGGGGCGCGATCGTCGGCATGCCCGACCTCGGCATCGAGGCCGCGCGCGACCTCGGCGTGCCCATCGAGCGCATCGCGCTCGTGCCGCATCCGGGCCGCGCGTGGTTCGACGTGGTGGCCAGCCTCGCCGAGGCGATGCCCGTGGTGCTGGCGGCGTCGCCGGGCCGCGTCGCGCCCACCGACGCCGTCCGGCTCGCCGCCCGGCTGCGGCAGGCATCCTCGACCCTGCTCGTCGCGGGGCCGTGGCCTGGCGCGGCGACGGTCGTGCGGAGCGTGCGCGCGGAGTGGCAGGGGCTCGCCGCGGGCGACGGCAGGATCGCCGAGGGCAGCCTCGTCGTCGAGGCGTCGACGAGCGGCGCCGCGCGCGTCGCGCGCGTGCCGCTCACGGGAGCCTCGCCGGCCGTCGATGGGGTCGGCGCCGACGAGCTCGTCGCCTAGCCTCCGTGCATGCCCCGTGCCGGGCCGCTGAGAGCTCGCTGAGGGGTCTTCACATCTTCGCGATCCCCAGGTACGGTGCTGGGCAAGACGGTCCGATGAGTCACGACTTCGGAGGTGCGACATGGGGGCGACCGCAAGGTTCACGACCCGCGTGGTGCGCCTCGCGCTCGCATCCGGTGCCGCATCGATCGGCGTCGTGGGCATCGGCCTCCTGCTCGGCGGGTCCGCCGCGAGCGCGTCGGAGGACGAGCCGAGAGGCCTCCTCTCGGGGATCGTCCACGACGTCGCCCACACCGCCGGCTCCGGCGTCGAGGTCGTCCTCGATCCCGTCGACCAGGTGCTGCACGAGGTCGACCGCGGCCTCCGGCCCGTCGAGGCCGCGGTGCGGCCCGTGACGGAGCCGGTGGTGCGGCCCGTCGCGCCCGTGGTCGAGCGGGTGCTCGACGTGCCCGTGCAGGTGACGGCTCCCGTCGCCACGGCGGTCGAGCCGGTCGTCGACGTCGTACGACCCGTCGTGGCGCCGGTCGTCGCCCCGCTCGAGCCCGTGACCACCCCGGTCCGCGAGCTCGTCGGCGACGTCGTCGACCCTGTCGTCGGCACCGTCGACCGCGCTGTCGGCGCGCTCCCGGTCGTCGACGACCTGCTCGGCGAGGAGCCCGTCCGCGGCGTCGTCGAGCCGGTGGCCGACGCGGTCGCACCGGTGGTCGACGTCGTCGTGCCCGCGCCCGGCGCGCCCGGGGCGAGCGACCCCGGCGCCGAGCAGCCGGGCGCAGGAGCGCCGAGTCCGAGCGGCCCGGACACCACGGACCCCGAGGAGGTCGCGCCCGCCGATCCTGCGCAGGACGCGGACGATCCGGCGGCCGAGATGCTCCCCGAGCCTGCCCCGGCGGAGACCGAGGGCGATGCGCGGCGTGCGGTGACCACCGTGCCGTTCGCGCTGCGCGCCGTCGGGCCGACCGAGGCGCCGAGCGCGTCCGAGGAGGCCATCGAGGCCGACGCCTCGCAGGAGCGCGCGCTGAACGACGGCGACGGGCACGGCGGCCGCCATGGCATGCTGCCCGCGCCGTCCGGCGCGCCGACCGGCTCGAGCGGTGCGGGCGGCGGCGCTGCCGCCTCCGCCGCAGACGCCGCAGACCACCTCGAGCTCGCGATCGCGGGCGGCGAGGCCTGTGCGATCGAGCACGATCGCGCCCCCGGTTCCCTCGCAGAGGAGCCCGGCTCCAGCCCCGACTGAGCGATCCCGGCACCGCGCCATCGCGCGGCAGCAGCCGTCCCGGACCGGGATGGCGGATCACTCAGTCGAAAGGGAATGGAACCATGAACAAGCTCGCAGTGCGGGCGCTGTACGTGACAGCGCTCGCGGGAGGCCTCTGGGCCGCAGGCACCGGCGTCGCCAGTGCCGCAGGGACCGACGACCACGGCGGCGTCGGATCGGAGAACCAGGCGGTGGTGGGCGTCTCGCTGCCGATCACCATCGGCGGCAACGCCGTCGGCGTCGCCGGCGACGCGTCGTCGACCGGCGCATCATCGGAGTCGTCGGCCACGCAGCCGTCGGCGGGCGTCTCGACCTCGGGCCTCGACGGCCTGCTGTCGGGGAACGCCGCACTCGTGTCGGTCGCCGCACCGGTGACGGTCTCGGGCAACGCGATCGGCGTCGCCGGCGACGCGACCAGCCACGGCTCCGAGGCGACGTCCTCGAGCAGCGGCTCGAGCGGCCCCGCGACCACCTCGGGCGACGACGGCATCGCCTCGGGCATCCAGGGCGTCATCGACGTCGCGGCGCCCGTGACGGTCTCGGGCAACGCGATCGGCGTGCTCGGCGACGCGACGAGCGAGGGCTCGGAGGCCACGGCCTCCAGCAGCTCGGGCTCGAGCGGCACGGCGACCACCTCGGGCGACGACGGCTTGCTGTCGGGCACGCAGGTGCTCGGCGACGTGGCGGCGCCGATCGTCGTCGGCGGCAACGCCGTCGGCGTGCTCGGCGACGCGTCGAGCGAGGGCTCGTCGACGGGCGCGGAGGCGTCGACCGGCGGCTCGACCGGCTCGACCTCCGGCGACGACGGGCTGCTCTCGGGCGGCCTGCTCGACCTCGACGCGGTCGCGCCGGTGGTCGTCGGCGGCAACGCCGTCGGCGTCGCGGGCGACGCGTGGAGCGAGGGCTCGCTCGCGTCGTCGGAGGCGACGACCGGCTCCGGTTCGGGCTCGTCGAGCTCGGGCGATGACGGCATCCTCGGCGGCATCGTCGGCGACGTCGACGCTGCGGCGCCCATCACGGTCGGCGGCAACGCGGTCGGCGTGGTCGGCGACGCGGTGAGCGAGGGCTCGACCTCGGGGTCGATGACGGGTTCGACGGGTTCGGGCTCGTCGAGCTCGGGCGATGACGGCGTCCTCGGCGGCCTGGTGGGCGACGTCGACGCTGCGGCGCCCATCACGGTCGGCGGGAACGCTGTCGGCGTGGTCGGCGACGCGGTGAGCGAGGGCTCGACCTCGGGGTCGATGACGGGTTCGACGGGTTCGGGCTCGTCGAGCTCGGGCGATGACGGCATCCTCGGCGGCATCGTCGGCGACGTCGACGCTGCGGCGCCCATCACGGTCGGCGGGAACGCTGTCGGCGTGATCGGCGACGCCGTGAGCGAGGGCTCGACCTCGGGCTCGATGACGGGTTCGACGGGTTCGGGCTCGTCCAGCACGGGCGATGATGGCCTGCTCGACGGCATCGTCGGCGACGTGGATGTCGCGGCTCCGATCACGGTCGGCGGGAACGCTGTCGGCGTGGTCGGCGACGCGGTGAGCGAGGGCTCGACGTCGGGTTCGACGACGATGCCCGGCAGCGGTTCGGGTTCGGTCGGGACCGGTGGTGATGGCCTCCTCGGTGGGATCGTCGGCGACGTCGACGTGCAGCTGCCCGTGACGGTCGGCGGCAACGCGGTCGGCGTGGTCGGTGACGCGGTGAGCGAGGGCTCGACGTCGGGTTCGACGACGATGCCCGGCAGCGGTTCGGGTTCGGTCGGGACCGGTGGTGATGGCCTCCTCGGTGGCATCGTCGGGGACATCGGCGTCCAGCTGCCCATCGTGGTGGGCTGCAACGCGGTCGGCATCCTGGGAGACGCGGGGTCGGGCGACTGCGCCGCGGCCGCTGAGCCGGGTACGCCCGGTGAGCCCGGCACGCCCGGTGAGCCGGGTACGCCCGGTGAGCCCGGCACGCCCGGTGAGCCCGGCACGCCCGGTGAGCCGGGTACGCCCGGTGAGCCCGGCACGCCCGGTGAGCCGGGTGCGCCCGGTGAGCCCGGCACGCCCGGTGAGCCGGGTACGCCTGGTGAGCCCGGTGCGCCCGGTGAGCCGGGCACGCCTGGTGAGCCCGGTGCGCCCGGCATGCCGGGTGAGCCCGGTGGGCCCGGTGAGCCGGGGTCCGAGATGGACGACCCGAAGGCCGACCTGCCCGTGCAGCGCGACGCCTCCGCGGGTGCGGAGGCGATGCTGCCGCAGACCGGCGCCTCGGTGACCGGTCTGCTGCTGCCCGCCCTCGCGCTGCTGCTGCTCGGCGCGATGCTGACGCTCGTCGGTCGCCGCACGCGGTCGACGCGGTGATGCTCGGCAGCTGATCCACGGCCTGGCGCGGGATGCCCGAGCGGCATCCCGCGCCTCGCCGCGCCACGCCGCACGGCGGTGGCTTGCGCAGGATCGAACGTATGTTCGATCATGGACCGTGGGGATCGAGCAGACGAGCAGCACCACCCGGCCGGCACGGCCGGGCGCGGCGTCGACGTCGCCGAGGCGCCCGGGCGGGCGGCGGCTCGGCGTGCTGCGGGTGCCGGACTGGCCGGTGGTGGTGGCCCGGCAGACGGGCGCGCTGCCCGCCGGTGGCGCATCGGGCGCGCCTGGCGCCGTGGTGCACGCGCTGCGCATCGTCGCGTGCGACGAGGGCGCCAGGGCAGACGGCGTGCGGCCCGGCATGCGGGTGCGCGACGCGCAGGCGGCGTCGCCGATGCTCGCGCTCGCCCCCGCCGACCCGGTCGGCGAGGCCCTCGCGTTCGAGCGGGTGCTGCGCGCGGTGCTCGCGGTCGTGCCCGTCGCGGAGCCGATCGGCGACGGCGGCCTCGTCCTCCGGATGCGCGGCGCGAGCCGCTTCTACGGCTCCGAGCCCCGCGCGCTCGAGGCGCTGCGGGAGGCGCTCGCGCCGCTCGGGCTGCAGGTGGCGCTCGGGGTCGCCGACGACCGGTTCGCGGCCGAGCTCGCCGCCGCCGCGGGCGGCGCATCGGGCGGCGCCGCGATCGTGCCGCCCGGCGGCAGCGCGGCCTTCCTCGCGGGCCTCCCGGTCTCCGTGCTCGGCGACGGCGAGCTGCCCGGCATGCTCCACCGGCTCGGCGTGCACACGCTGGGCGGGTTCGCGCAGCTGCCCGAGGCGAGCGTGCGCGACCGCTTCGGCGAGGCCGGCCTCGTGGCGCTCGCCCGTGCGCGGGGGCTCGACGACCGAGGGGTCGACGATCCGGGCATCGGCGAGGAGCGGGTGCTGCGGCTCGAGTTCGAGCCCGGCATCGAGGGCACGGCGGAGCTCGCGCTCGCGGTGCGCGAGCCCGTCGAGCGGTTCGTGCGGCAGCTCGCCGAGGCGCGCCTCGTGTGCAGCGAGATCCGCATCGTGCTGCGCGGCGAGGAGGGCCGCATCAGCGAGCGGCTGTGGCGCCAGCCCGGCTTCCTGCGCGCGCCCGACATCGTCGACCGGATGCGGTGGCAGCTGGCCGAGAGCGACCTCGGCTCGGCGCTCGTCGAGGTGCAGGCGCTGCCCGAGCGGCTCGACCAGGACGCCGAGCACATGCCGGGCCTGTGGGGCGGCGGGGGCATCGACGACCGCGCGAAGCACGCGCTCGAGCGGCTGCAGGGCATGCTCGGCCGCGAGGCGGTGCTCACCGCGGCGCCCGGTGGCGGGCGGCTGCTCGCCGAGCGCGGCGTGCTCACGCCCTGGGGCGACGCGCCGGCGGTGCGGGCGCAAGGGCCGTGGCCGGGTGCGCTCCCGCCGCCGCGCCCCGCGACCGTCTTCCGGCCGCCGCTGCCGGTGCGGCTGCTCGGCGAGGCGGGCGAGCCCGTCGAGGCCGCGGTGCTCGACGCGCGCGAGGGCGCGCCCGTCCGGTTCGCGCCGCCCGCATCCGGGGCGCCCTCATCCGGACCGCGCCGCGTGGTGGCGTGGGCGGGGCCGTGGCCCATCCGGCGGCGCGAGCTCGGCGACGTCGTGCACCGCATCCAGCTGCTCGACGGCGAGGGCGACGCGTGGGTGCTGCTGCACGCTGACGGCGCCTGGCTCGCGGAGGGCTGCTACACGTGACCGCCCGATCTCGACCGGGCCAGCGGTCGGGCATCGAGCTGAGGTGGATGCCCGACCGGCTGGCCGGTTGAGACCAGGACCAGGACAAGGGGGAGAGGAGGAGCGATGGCCGGTTGGAACAACCCGGCGATGCCCTGGCGCGAGCTCGAGGGCATCCTGTCCGACCGCGACGTCGGCTCCGGGCGCGCGGCGGGACCCGCGGCGGCCGAGGCCGACGACGCGCGGCGACCGCGCGTCCGCGTGCCGGCCGCGGGCGCCGCGACCCCCTATGCCGAGCTGCACGCGCACTCCCACTACTCGTTCCTCGACGGCGCCTCGAGCCCCGCCGAGCTCGTGAACGAGGCGCGCGCGCTCGGGCTCGAGGCGCTCGCGCTCGTCGACCACGACGGCCTCTACGGCGCGGTCCGGTTCGCCGAGGCCGCGGCGGAGGCCGGGCTGCCGACCGTCCTCGGCACCGAGTTCTCGCTCGGCCTCTCGGCACCGCAGAACGGCGTGCCCGACCCCGAGGGCAGCCACCTCGTGGCGCTCGCGACCGGTCCGAGCGGCTACTCGGCGCTCGCGACGGCGCTCACCGACGGCTACCTCGCCGTCGACCGCTACGGCGAGCCGGGCGAGAAGGGCCGGCCGGTCTTCGAGCTCGAGCGGCTCGCCGAGACGGCGCGCGGCGAGTGGCTCGTGCTCTCCGGATGCCGGAAGGGTGCGGTGCGCCAGGCGCTCGAGGCGGGTGGGGCGGATGCCGCGCGCGCCGAGCTCGACCGGCTCGTCGCGCTCTTCGGCCGCGACCGCGTCGTCGTCGAGCTGAGCGACGTCGGCGACCCGCGCGACTTCGAGCGCAACCGCGCCCTCGCGGGGCTCGCCGGCGACCTCCGGCTGCGCGCGATCGCCACGACGAACGCCCACATCGCCTCCCCGCGCCGCCAGCACCTCGGCGACGCCGTCGCCGCCGTGCGCGCCCGCCGCTCCATCGACGAGCTCGACGCCTGGCTGCCCGCGGGCGGCGTGCCGTCGCTGCGCTCGGGCGCCGTCATGGCGCGCCGCTTCGCCGCCTTCCCGGGCGTCGTCGCCGAGGCGGCCGCGCTCGGCCGCGAGCTCGCCTTCGACCTGCGCGCCGCATCCCCGCGACTGCCCGCCACCGAGGTGCCCGAGGGGCACACGCAGATGTCGTGGCTGCGATCGCTCGTCGCCGAGCGCCTCCCGCGCGTCTACCCGACCGCCGACGGCCGCGTCGAGGAGCACGTGGCCCGCCGGCTCGACCACGAGCTGGGACTCATCGAGCAGAAGGGCTTCGCCGGCTACTTCCTCATCGTCTTCGAGATCGCCGACTTCGCGCACTCCCGCGGCATCCTCTGCCAGGGGCGCGGCAGCGCCGTGGCGAGCGCCGTCTGCTTCATCCTCGGCATCACGGCCGTCGACCCGATCCTCTACCGGCTGCCCTTCGAGCGCTTCATCTCGATGATGCGCGAGGAGGAGCCCGACATCGACATCGACTTCGACGCCGGCCGCCGCGAGGAGGTCATCCAGCACGTCTACGAGCGCTACGGCCGCCGCAACGCCGCGCAGGTCGCGAACGTCATCACCTATCGGCCGAAGTCGGCGGTGCGGGATGCGGCGAAGGCGCTCGGCTACGCGGTCGGGCAGCAGAACGCGTGGTCGAAGTCGGTCGAGTCGTACTCGAGGCCCGACGTGGAGGGCATCCCGCAGGAGGTCACCGACCTCGCGGGCGAGCTGCTCCACGCCCCGCGCCACCTCGGCATCCACTCGGGCGGCATGGTGCTCACCGAGGAGCCGGTCGGCGGCGTCTGCCCCATCGAGCCGGCCCGCATGGAGGGCCGCACGGTGCTGCAGTGGGACAAGGACGACTGCGAGTGGATGGGGCTCGTGAAGTTCGACCTGCTGGGCCTCGGCATGCTCGGCGCGCTCTCGCACACGCTCGACCTCGCGGCCGAGCACACGGGGGAGCGGTGGACGCTCGCGACGATCCCCGCCGAGGAGGCGGGCGTCTACGACATGCTCTGCGAGGGGGATGCGGTGGGCGTCTTCCAGGTGGAGTCGCGCGCCCAGATGGCGACCCTGCCGCGGCTGAAGCCGCGCTGCTTCTACGACCTCGTGGTCGAGATCGCGCTCATCCGCCCCGGCCCCATCCAGGGCGACGCCGTGCACCCGTACCTGCGCCGACGCGCGGGCACCGAGCCGATCACGTACGCGCATCCGCTGCTCGTGCCCGTGCTCGAGCGCACCCTCGGGGTGCCGCTCTTCCAGGAGCAGCTCATGCAGATGTCGGTCGCCGTCGGCGGCTTCGACGCGGGCGAGGCCGATCAGCTGCGGCGCGCCATCGGCTCGAAGCGCTCGAAGGAGCGCATCGAGGCGCTGAAGGCGAAGCTGTTCGAGGGCATGGCGGCGAACGGCATCGCGCCCGACGTGGGCGAGGCGATCTACCGCAAGATCGAGGCGTTCGCGGGCTTCGGCTTCGCGGAGTCGCACTCGCTCGCGTTCGGCAAGCTCGTCTACGCCTCCTCCTGGTTGAAGCTGCACTACCCGGCGGCGTTCCTCGCGGGGCTGCTGCGCAGCCAGCCGATGGGCTTCTGGTCGTCGGCGTCGCTCGTCGCCGACGCCGCCCGGCACGGGGTGGAGACGCTCCGGCCGTGCGTCGTGCGCTCGGGCGCCGAGGCGGGCCTCGAGGTGCACGGCGAGCGCCGTGCCGGCGACCTCTCGTGCCTCGACCGCGTGCAGCCGCCCGTGCCGCGCGAGGCGACCGAGACGCGGCGGATGCGCGAGCGGCACCGCCGGGACGCGGGCCTCGCGGTGCGGATGGGCCTCACCGAGGTCGCGGGCCTCGGTGCGGCGTCGGCGGCGCGGATCGTGGCGGCGCGGGAGGAGCGGCCGCTGCGCGACCTGCACGACCTCGCCCGCCGCGCCGAGCTCGACCGCGGCGAGCTGGAGGCGCTCGCGACGGCGGGCGCGCTCGAGGCGCTGGGCGTCGGCCGCCGCGAGGGGCTGTGGCTCGCCGGGCCCGCCTCGACCGAGCGGGAGGACCAGCTCGAGGGCTCGCAGGTGTCGCTCGAGGTGCCGCTGCTGCCGCTGCTCACGGCCGAGGAGCAGGTTGCGCTCGACGTGTGGTCGACGGGCGTCGCGACCGACGACCATCCGGTGCGGCACGCGCGGGCGATGCTCGACGCGCGCGGCGTGCTGCCCATCGAGTCGCTCGCGCGCGCCGAGCCCGGCCGTCGCATCGAGGCCGCCGGCATCGTCACGCACCGGCAGCGCCCGCGCACCGCGCAGGGCGTCACCTTCATGAACCTCGAGGACGAGACGGGGATGCTCAACGTCATCGTCTCGAAGGGGCTGTGGATGCACGCGCGGCAGGTCGCGCGGCACGCGCCCGCGCTCGTGGTGCGGGGGATGCTGCAGCGCACGCCCGAGGGGGTGGTGGCGCTGCTCGCCGACCGGCTCGACCGCTTCGACGTGCCGAGCCCGCGCTCGCGCGACTTCCAGTGATGCGGCGAGGGCCCCGCCTCGAGCCTCGCGGCTCGGGACGCGGCCCTCGTCAGGGGCGGATCAGCGGACGAAGGGGCCGCCGCGGGGGCCCTTCCCCTTGCCGGGGTGGCCGCCTTCGCCGAACACCGGGTGGTTCGAGCCGTGGCCGGGGTGGTCGTCGCCGTGCACCGGGTGCCCGCCGCCCGTGCCTGGGCCGGGGACCTCGGGCTCGTCGGCAGTCAGGTCGAGGCCGATGACGACGGCATCGTGGTCGCTGGCGCGGTAGGGGTCGGGCGCGAAGAGCGCGTCCTGCGCCGGCTGCTTGAACTGCATCGAGTAGTCGATGAGGCTCACCTCGTCGGCGTTCGCGTGCCACGCCTCGGTGCCCACGACGTGCGGCGCGAGCGCCTCGTCGGCCAGGCCGTAGTCGAGCGTGCCGAGCATCCCGTCGAAGACGTACGTGTACGCCTCGTCGCCCTGGAACGCCTCGAGCAGGTCGGTCCAGCCGGCCGCCTCGAGCGTCGTGATCGGGTCCTCGTTCGCGTAGGAGTTGAGGTCGCCGATGATGAGCGAGCCGTCTGCGCCCGCACCGGTCGGGTCGCCGGCCAGCCAGTCGGCGAGCGCGGCGGCCGCCTGGGTGCGGACGGCGTTGCAGTTGCCCTGCTCCGGCGTGCCGGAGTCGCCCTCGCACGCCGAGCCCTTCGACTTCAGGTGGTTCACCGCGACGGTGAGCACCTGGTCGCTCGCGAGGTCGACGAACGACTGCGCGAGGGCGGGGCGGTTGCGGGAGGTGTCGAAGCGCGGGTCGACGGTCTCGTCGAGCACGGCGTGCTCGCCGGCCGGCGCGACGAGCGCGGGCTGGTAGATGAGCGCGGTCGTGATCTCGTCGGTCCCGAGGTCGCCGGTCTCGATGCCGGCCCAGCGGTCGGCGTCGTCGGCCTCGGCGTTCAGCGCCGCGACGAGCGTGTCGAGGGCTGCGCCGTCGTTGTTCTCGATCTCGAGCAGGCCCACGATCGCGGAGTCGAGCTCGGTGATCGCGGCGACGATCTTCGCCTCCTGGCGCTCGAGCTCCTCGGCGGTGATGGCGCCGCGGCTGCCGAGCGTCGTGAAGTAGTTCAGCACGTTGAACGACGAGACCTCGAGCGTGGCGCCCTCGATCGACGGCGCCGCGGGGCGCTCGTTGACGGCCGCGTAGGTGCCGGCTCCCGTGGGCTGGATCGCCCAGGTGTCGAAGCGGTAGTCGAGCACGCCGGTGATGCCGGTGATCGTGTCGCCGCCGCGGAACCCGTTCTCGAGGGTGAACTCCTCGAGGTTGCCGGGGTGGATGGCCGGGTCGGGGTTCTGCGACGAGCGGCCGTCGTCGATCGTGATGCGATTCGCGGCGTTCGCCGTGGCGATGGCGGCGGCCTGGGCCGAGCCGGGCGCGGCGACCTGCGTCGGCTGGAACTGGCGGTCGGTGCCCACGACGACCTGGCCGTATCGGCCGTAGTCGTAGTACTCGAGGATCGACAGCTCCTGCGGGAGCGTGACGAGCATGCTCTCGAAGCGCTCGTGGTCGTCGATCGGCAGCTCGAGCTCGACGGGGGCGATGACCGGTCCGGCCTCGCCGCAGTCGACGATCGTGGCGCTCGCCAGCTGCGTCATGCCGAAGTGCTCGGTCGCGGTGCCCGTGACCTGCACGAGATCGCCGGCCGAGACGTCGGGGGCGCCGGGCGCGTAGACGAAGATGCCGTCGCTCGTGGCGGGGTCGCCGTCGCCGGCGTCCTGCACGGTGATGCCGTTGAAGCCGCCGCTCTGGTGGTCGCCGGTCACGGTGCCGCGGATGGTGACAGCCTGGCCCGAGACCGGGGTGGACGCACCCGAGCCCTGGACGGATCCGATGGTGACGGCGTCGGCGTCGCAGGTGCCGACGACGGGCGGCTCCTCATCGCCGGGGTCGCCCGCCTCGACGATGCGGTTCGGTGCGCCGGGGGTGTGGAAGGCCTCGCCGGCCTCGGGCGTACCGGGGCGGTCGGGCAGGCCGGCGCCGTGGAAGTCGTTGCGCACCCAGTCGCTGGGGCTGTCGGTGTCGGTGCCGTCGGCGATGCGGCTCGCGCCGCCGACGGTCGCGCCGCGCCCGTCGAAGTCCCGCTCGAGGACGGTGCCCCAGGCGAGGTCGCTCGCGCCGCCGTCGTGCACGCCGACGGCGTCGACGACCGTGAACGCGAGGCCGGCGTCGAGCTGGCCGTCCTTGTCGCCGTCGACGACGGTGCCCGCCGCGGGCGCGTCGCCCTCGACGAGCAGGAACGAGGCGGAGCCGTTCTGGATGCCGTTGACCGGGTACTGGACGACGGCGAAGCCCTCGGCGTTCGCGGCCGGGACGGCGTCGGCGCGCAGCACCTTGCCCTGGTTGCTGTTCTCGTCGCCCTCGACGATGACGATCGAATGGCCGGAGAGGTCGGTGCCGGGGGCGGCGAGCACCTCGACGAACTCGTGCGCGTCGGTGCCGTCGATGTCGGCGTTGAACTCGTTGATGACCGGTGGCTCGGCCGCGTGTGCGGGTGCCGCGACGAGCCCGGTCAGGGCGATCGCGACAGCCGAACCGGCGCCGAGCAGCGTGCGTGCGTGCATGGTTCCACTCCGTCGGGGTGCAGGGGGTCGTTCGCCAACCTAGCGATCCCCTGTGACGCGTGCCCGGCGTGTCGGTGAACAGCGCGTGTCGAAGTGGAACGGATCTCCGACCGCTGCCGCTCGTCAGCGGAAGATGATGGTGCGCTGCCCGTCGAGCAGCACGCGGTCCTCCGCGAACCACTGCACGGCACGCGAGAGCGTGCGCGACTCCTCGTCCTGGCCGATCGCGATGAGCTGCGCGGGCGTCGCCGCGTGGTCGACGCGCACGACCTCCTGCTCGATGATCGGCCCCTCGTCGAGGTCGGGCGTCACGAAGTGCGCCGTCGCGCCGATGAGCTTCACGCCGCGCGCGTGCGCCTGCCGGTACGGGTTCGCGCCCTTGAAGCCGGGGAGGAAGGAGTGGTGGATGTTGATGACGCGGCCCTCGAGCGCGGCGCACAGGTCTGGCGAGAGCACCTGCATGTAGCGGGCGAGCACGACGAGCTCGATGCCCTCGGCCTCGACGACCTCGAGCACGCGGCGCTCGAACGCGGCCTTCGACTCGGCGTCGGTGACGGGCGCGTGCTCGAAGGGCACGTCGTAGAACGCGGCGAGCGAGCCGAGGTCGGGGTGGTTCGACATGACGAGCGGGATCTCGACGGAGAGCTGGCCCGCGCGCTGCCGGAAGAGCATGTCGTTGAGGCAGTGCGCGGCCTTCGAGACCAGCACGAGCGTCTTCAGCGGGCGGCCGACGTCGTCGAGCTGCCACTGCATCCCGTACCGCTCGACCACGGGCGCGAGGCGCGCCTCGAAGTCGGCGCGCGAGGCCTCGGCCTCGACCTGCAGCCGCATGAAGAAGCGGTCGGTGTCGGCGGACGAGAACTGCTGCGACTCGGTGATGTTGCCGCCGCAGTCGACGATCGCGCCCGAGATCGCGTGCACGATGCCGGGCTGGTCGTCGCACACGAACGAGAGGATCCAGTGGTTCGCGGTCACCAGGAGATCCTACGAGGCGGCGGAGCCTCCGGATGCGCGGCGCTCGTGAGCGCGGAGGGTCGCCTCGAGGCGGGCCAGGAAGTCGTCGACCGGCAGCATCGCGTAGCCCTCGCGGAAGCGCGTCGTCGTGAAGGACGCCGAGGCGACGTCGTCGGCGAGCAGGTCGATCGCGTCGCCGTCGCCCTCGAGGTGGCCGCGGAGGGTGCCGACGGCGCGGTCGAGGAGGTCGTCCACCTCGTCCTGCTCGTAGCCGGCGGAGAGCCGGGTCGAACCGAAGCGGACATGGACGATGTCGTCGGGGGTCAGCACGACGCGAGCATAGGCGCGCGGCCCGCGGCTAGGCTGTCCCGTCGTGAGCGGGCAGGCGACGGAGCAGCGGCGCGAGGCCCCTGCGCGCTTCCCGATGGCGGCGCTGCTCGTGCTGGCGCTCGCGATCTTCACGAACATCACGGTCGAGATGCTGCCGATGGGCCTCCTGCTGCCCATGAGCCGCGAGCTCGGCGTCGCCGAGAGCGCCGTGGGGCTGCTCGTGACGATCTTCGCGTTCACCGTCGTCGCCTCGTCGACGACGCTCATCCGGCTCACGCGGCGCGTGCCGCGGCACCTGCTCGTCGTCACGGTGCTGCTCGTGTTCGCGGGCTCCGCCTTCGGCTCGGCGCTCGCGCCCGACTACGGATGGTCGATCGCCTTCCGCGTGCTCGGCGGCCTCGCGCACGGCATCTTCTGGACGGTCGTCGGCGCCTACGCCGCCTACCTCGTGCCGCCGCAGCAGCTGGCGCGGGCTGTCGCGATCACCTCGGCGGGCGGCTCGTTCGCCTACGTGCTCGGCCTGCCGCTCGCGACCCTGCTCGGCCAGCTCGTCGGCTGGCGCTGGTCGTTCGCGCTGTTCGGCATCGTCTGCCTCGCGGTCGCGGCGGCGGTGTGGCGGCTGCTGCCGGCCGTCGACCACCTGAAGGACCAGGCGACGACCTCCACCGGATCCATCGCCCTCCCCATCCCGGAGCCCGGCAAGAGCGTGCGGGGCGTCGCGATCGCGATCGTCTCGACCACGGTCGTGATGCTCGGCCAGTACGCGATGTACACCTACGTGTCGCCGTTCCTCGTGCAGCACGCGGGCCTGCCGGAGTCGTGGCTCTCGCCCGCGCTGTTCGCCTACGGTGCCGTCGGCGCAGCCGCGGTGCTCGCGATCGCCCTGTGGCTCGGCCGCCGGCCCACCGCCTCGACGCTCTCGATGATGGCCGCCGGCATCGCGGCGATGGCGGTGCTCGGCGCCGCAGGGAGCCTGCCGCTCACGTTCGCGGCGGTGCTGGTGTGGGGCTTCGCGCTCGGCGCTCTGCCGGCCCTGCTGCAGACGCGGCAGCTGCAGGCGACGCCGGAGCGGCTGCTCCAGCAGGCGACCGCCTGGTACACGACCGGCTTCAACGTCGGCATCGGCGGCGGCGCGCTGCTGGGCGCGCTCGTGCTCGACGGCGTCGGCATCCAGGCGCTCCCGTGGGTGCTGTGCGCGGGCCTCGTCGTGGCGCTCGTGCTCGTCGGCGGCGACGTGCTCGCCGGCCGCCGGCGCGCCCGCGCCGCAGGCTGAGCGCCTCAGCCGAGGGCGAGCGAGCCGCGCGGCTCCGCGCCGCCGAAGCGCGCGGGATCGAGGAACCAGACGTCGGTCGCGGTCGCCCCGTCGAGCGCGAGCTCGGCCGCGACCGCGCCGAGCGACGACGCCATCTTGAAGCCGTGCCCCGAGAAGCCCGCGGCGACGACGACGCCCGGCATGCCGGGCACCGCGCCCACGACGCCGTCGCCGTCCTCCGTGTAGCCGTCGGCGCAGACCGCGATCCGCACCGGGTCGGGCACGAGGCTCGGCAGGAGCTCACGCACCCACGACCGCACGGGGTCGATGTGGTGGGGGTCCCAGGCGATCGGCCGCTCCATCGACGGCACCTCGTCCATGTAGACGCTGCCGGCGACCTTCACCGTGAAGCCGTCGGCGCTCGGGAAGCCGTAGAAGCGCGCGCGGTCGGCGCGGCCCTCCTCCTCGGAGCGGCGCATGAACACCGGCTGGTCCTCGCGGGTGAAGGCGCCGGGCTCGCGCACCGGGAACCACGTGAGCACCTGCGGGCGGATGCCGAGCCGGATCCCGAGCGACGACAGCAGCGCCCCCGCGCCGGTGCCGGGGGAGAGGATGACGCGGTCGGCGACGACCTCGTCGCGGTCGGTGCGCACGAGCCAGCGGTCGCCGTGCGGCTCGACGACGAGCGCCTTCCGGTCGCCGAGGAACGCGGCGCCGAGCCGCTCGGCCTCGGCGAGCGCCGCGACGACGGCCCTCTCCGAGCTGAGGTAGCCGCCGGCGGGGTCGAAGACGGTGACATCGCCGTCGCGGATGACGTGCTCGGGGTAGCGCGCGCGGGCCTCGTCGCCGCGGAGCAGCTCGTGCGGGTAGCCGTGCGCCTCGCCGGCGGCGAGCAGCGGGCCGAGCGCGGGGTTGTGCTCGTCGTAGATGGTGACGGCGCCGCCGGCGGTGTGGAGGAGGGAGGCGCCGCTGCGCTCCTCGAGCTCGCGCCACAGCGCCTCGGCGCGGTCGAGCAGCGGCGCGTAGTGGCCGCCCTCGACGTAGACCTTGCGGAACAGTCGCGACTCGCCGCCGTAGCCCGAGAACGGTCCGGGGATCGAGAACCGGTCGATGCCGACCACGCGGAGCCCGCGGGCGGCCGCCTGCCAGGCCGCCATGCTGCCGACCGAGCCGGCGCCGACCACCACCACATCCGTCTCGAGCGCTGCCACCGGGACTCCCTGCCGTCAGATCGTAAGATTGTCTACGACCGATCGTAGGGGATCGGGGGGACGCGTCGAGCACCGGTCCGTGGTCGCCGCCGCGGCCGGCCGATCCGTGTGACGGCGCGAGACCCGGATCCCTCCCGCAGCGCATCCCGGCGGCTACGATGGACCCGGCCGTGACTGGCGCATTGGTGGAGCACCACCGGGGAGCGGCCGATCACGAGCCGCGCGCCTGGGCGACACCGCAGTGTCCATCCCCGATGTGCGCCGCCCGTGCGCGAAGCGAAGGAGCACCCGTGACCGACCGCCTGCCCAGCACGTTCAACGCCCCCCTCGCCGAGGTCGATCCCGAGATCGCCGCGGTGCTCCAGCAGGAGCTGGACCGCCAGCGCGACTACCTCGAGATGATCGCGAGCGAGAACTTCGTGCCCGTCGCCGTCCTCGAGTCGGCCGGCTCCGTGCTCACGAACAAGTACGCCGAAGGCTACCCCGGCCGCCGCTACTACGGCGGCTGCGAGTACGTCGACGTCGCCGAGTCGCTCGCGATCGAGCGCGCGAAGGCCCTGTTCGGCTCGAAGCACGCCAACGTGCAGCCGCACTCGGGCGCCTCGGCCAACGCGGCCGTGCTGCACGCGATCGCCCGCCCCGGCGACACCATCCTCGGCCTCTCGCTCGACCACGGCGGCCACCTCACGCACGGCATGAAGATCAACTTCTCGGGCCGCCTCTACGACATCGTCGCCTACGGCGTCGACGCCGAGACGAGCCGCGTCGACATGGACGAGGTGCGCCGCCTCGCCGTCGAGCACAAGCCCAAGGTGATCATCGCCGGCTGGTCGGCCTACCCCCGCCAGCTCGACTTCGAGGCCTTCCGCGCGATCGCCGACGAGGTCGGCGCGCTGCTGTGGGTCGACATGGCGCACTTCGCGGGCCTCGTCGCCGCGGGCCTCCACCCGAGCCCCGTGCCGCACGCGCACGTCGTCTCGTCGACGGTGCACAAGACCATCGGCGGCCCCCGCTCGGGCTTCATCCTCACGAACGACGACGACATCGCCAAGACGCTGAACTCGGCCGTCTTCCCGGGCCAGCAGGGCGGCCCGCTCATGCACGTCATCGCCGCCAAGGCGACGGCGTTCAAGCTCGCCGCCACCGAGGAGTTCAAGGAGCGCCAGGAGCGCACCATCCGCGGCGCGCAGATCCTCGCCGAGCGCCTGCAGCAGCAGGACGTGGCGGATGCGGGCATCTCGGTGCGCTCGGGCGGCACCGACGTGCACCTCGTGCTCGTCGACCTCCGCGACGCCGCGATCGACGGCAAGCAGGCCGAGGACCTCCTGCACGAGATCCGCATCACGGTCAACCGCAACGCGGTCCCGAACGACCCGCGCCCGCCGATGGTGACGTCGGGCCTCCGCATCGGCACGCCCGCGCTCGCGACGCGCGGCTTCGGCGACGAGGAGTTCACCGAGGTCGCCGACGTGATCGCGCTCGCGCTGCAGCCGGGCGCCGACCTCGCCGCGCTCCGGGACCGCGTCGCTGCGCTCGCCGGCGCGTTCCCGCTCTACCCGGGCGTCGGCCCCTCGGGCCAGCCGGCCGTCGAGCACGAGCTGCCCTCGAGCATCCAGGCGTGACCGCGCGCGTCCTCGACGGGGTCGCGACCGCGGCCGCCGTCAAGGACGAGCTCCGGGCACGGGTGGCGGCGCTGCGCGAGCGCGGCGCCGCCCCCGGTCTGGGCACGCTCCTCGTGGGCGACGACCCGGCGAGCGCCTCCTACGTGCGCGGCAAGCACCGCGACTGCGCCGAGGTGGGCATCGCGTCGATCGAGGCGACCCTGCCCGCCGATGCGTCGCAGGCCGACGTCGCGGCCGCGATCGCGGCGCTGAACGCCGACCCGCGCGTCACCGGGTTCCTGGTGCAGCTGCCGCTGCCTCCCGGCATCGACGAGCGCGCGTGCCTCGAGCTCGTCGACCCCGCGAAGGACGCCGACGGCCTCCACCCCACGAACCTCGGGCGGCTCGTGCTCGGCGTCGACGGCCCCATCGCGTCGCCCCTGCCATGCACGCCCGCCGGCATCGTCGAGCTGCTCGCCCGGCACGGGGTGCCGCTCGAGGGCGCGCACGTCGCGGTCATCGGCCGCGGCCTCACGGTCGGCCGGCCGCTCGGCCTGCTGCTGACGCGCCGCGGCATCGACGCGACGGTCACGCTCTGCCATTCCCGCACGCCCGACCTCGCGGCGCGCGTGCGCGAGGCGGACGTCGTCGTCGCCGCCGTCGGCCGGCCCGGGCTCGTGCGCGCCGACTGGGTGCGGCCGGGCGCCGCCGTGCTCGACGTCGGCATCACCCGCGGCCCGTCGGTGCCCGGCTCGTCGAAGGTGCGCCTGCTCGGCGACGTCGACCCCGCGGTCGACGCGGTGGCCGGCTGGCGCTCGCCGGTGCCGGGCGGGGTCGGCCCCATGACGCGCGTCATGCTGCTCGCCAACGTCGTCGCGATGGCCGAGGCGGCGCTCCGCCCCTGACCGCAACGCGGCCGCCCTGCTCCCTGTGGTGCTGGTCGCTACGGCGCTGCTCGCTGTGGCGCTGCTCGCTGTGGCGCTGCTCGCTGTGGCGCTGCTCGCTGTGGTCACAGATGGCCCGCTTCGGCGCCGCGTCAGGGCGCTCTGTGACCACAGTCCCGCGCAGCTCGGCTCGCTGTGGTCGCAGAAGGCCCTCGCGGCGGCCGTCTGGGGGCGTTCTGTGACCACACCTCGCTCGCCTCGCGACGAGCGGCAGGAGCGCCGAGCCCGCGTCAGCGGGCGTAGGCGTCGCGGAGGGCGGGGTAGTAGTCGTCCCAGTCGGGCATCGGCGCGTCGGCCAGCGCCGCGACGAGCCGGTCGAGGTACCACTCCCAGCCGGTGGCGATGTCGGGCAGCTGCGCGAGCGGCAGGTCGTGCTGCGTGAAGCGGATGGTCGAGCCGCTGCCGGGCTCCGGCCCGCCGTCGACGACCTCCACCTCGAGGCTCCACGAGCCGCTCTCGTCGGTCGAGAGCACCGCGAGGTGCTCGGGCGCCGAGCAGTCGAGGATCTCGATCGCGCTCGTCGCGTCGCCCTCCTCGGCCGTCATCGACAGCACGACCTCCCCGGAGTCCGGATCGCCCGCGTACACGCCGAACCAGCGGCCGAGCTCGCGCGACTCCGTGAGGAACGGCCACACGGCGATCGCGTCGGCGTCGACGCGGCGCTCGAGCGTGAGCTCCGCGGCCTCGCCGTGGGGTGTGACCGTGCCGGTCGGCGTCTCGGGCATGCAGCTCCCTCCGGTGCCGCCGAGCCTACGCATGCGCGCTGTGCGACGCCAGAGGGCCGGGTCGCCGAGCCGACGGCGGTCCGTCAGCGGCCGTGGAACGCCTCGACGTACACCGCGATCCGCGCCGTGTAGGCGGATGCGTTGCGCGCGATCGCGTCGCGCTCGGCGTCGGTGGTCTCCCGTCGCACCTTGCCGGGCACGCCCGCGACGAGCGAGTTCGGCGGCACGACCATGCCCTCGGTGACGAGCGCGCCGGCCGCGATGAGCGAGCCGCTGCCGACGACGGCGCCGTTCATGATCGTCGCGTGCATCCCGATGAGCACGTCGTCCTCGATGGTGCAGCCGTGCACGACCGCGTTGTGGCCGATGGAGACGCGCTCGCCGATCGTGAGCGGGGAGCCGTGGTCGACGTGGAGCGAGCAGGAGTCCTGCACGTTGGAGTCGTCGCCGACCGCGATCGGCTCCTCCTCGGCGCGGAGGCTCGCACCGGGCCAGACGCTCACGCGCTCACCGAGCGACACCTGGCCGGCGATGACGGCCCCCGGCATGACGAGGGCCGACTTCGGCAGGTGCGGCACGTGGCCGGGCAGCGGGACGACGACGGCGCGCTCGTGGACGGTCATGGCGTCAGCGTACGCCCAGCCTCCGAGGTGCCGGCAGGCAGGCGCCGGTGGCAGGCTGGCGCCATGCGCACGTCCCCCGACCGCATCGAGCGGCTCGAGCCGCACGAGGTCTTCGTCTTCGGCTCGAACCGCGACGGCTCGCACGGCGCGGGCGCCGCGCGGCTCGCCGAGGAGCGGTTCGGCGCCGTGCCGGGGGAGGGGCGCGGGCACCACGGGCAGTCGTACGCGATCGTGACGATGAGCGGCATCGAGGTGATCCGCCGCGAGGTCGCGGCGTTCCTGGCGTACGCCGCCCAGCATCCCGAGCACGACTTCCTCGTCACCGAGCTCGGCTGCGGGATCGCCGGCTACGAGCCCGTGGACATCGCGCCGCTGCTGCGCGGCGCGGGCGAGAACGTGCTGCTGCCGCGCCGCTTCGCCGCGGTGCTCGCCGAGGCGTAGCACCGCGGGCTGGAGAAGCGCTCGTGCGCTTCTCCGAGAAGTGGGGTACCAAAGGACCAGCGGTGCTCCTGTCCCCCGACCGGGGAGCGGGCCCGCCGGACCGAGGAGGCCCCGTGTCGTCGACGACCGCAGCGCCCAGCGCAACCGCTCCACCGAAGGGCAGGCGCCGCGCGAAGCCGCCGCGTGTCCGCATGACGAAGCTCCAGCGCCGCGAGGCGATCGCGGGCTACCTGTTCATCTCGCCCTGGATCATCGGCTTCCTCGTCTTCACGCTCGGCGCGATGGTCTACAGCCTCGTCATCTCGTTCAGCCACTACCAGCTCGCCACCGACACCGCCCGCCCGGCCGGCCTCGCGAACTACCAGGCGCTCATCGAGGATCCGAAGATCGTCACGGCGCTCAGCAACACGCTCTACTACGCGGTGCTCGCTGTGCCCCTCGAGGTGGCGCTCGCGCTCGGCCTCGCGATGCTGCTGAACAGCGTCCGCCGCGGCGCAGGCTTCTTCCGCACGCTGTTCTACCTGCCCAAGATGACCCCGGTCGTCGCGACGGCCTCCGTGTTCCTGCTGCTGCTCAACGGCAGCCAGGGCGCCATCAACCGGGGCCTCGGCGCGCTCGGCATCGACGGGCCGCAGTGGCTGCTCGACCCCGCGTGGATCAAGCCGTCGATCGTGCTCATGACCCTGTGGGGCGTGGCGGGCACGATGGTGATCTTCCTCGCGGCGCTGCAGAACGTGCCGCGCGACCTCTACGAGGCGGCGCAGCTCGACGGCGCCGGCGCCTGGCGCCGCTTCTGGAACGTGACGCTGCCGCTCATCTCGCCCGCCGTGTTCTTCAACGTGCTCGTGCTCACGATCGCGGCGTTCCAGGTCTTCGACCAGGCCTACCTGCTCTTCCACCGCGACACCGCGCAGGGATCGTCGGATGCGTCGCTGTTCTACGCGATCTACCTGTTCCAGCAGGCGTTCCGGCAGTTCGACTTCGGCTTCGCCGCCGCGATGGCGTGGCTGCTGTTCGTCATCATCCTGCTCATCTCGATCGTGCAGATGAAGGTCGGCAACCGGTTCGTCCACTACGAGAGCGGGGACCCCCGATGAGCGCCGACCTGCAGGCTGGGCCCGTCCAGACGGGCATCGCGATCGCCGCCTCCGACGAGCCGGAGGAGCGCGCCGACGAGCGCCTCGGCCGGCGCCGTCCGCAGCGACGACGGCGGCGCGGTCCGGCGCTGACGCCGTGGGGCTGGGTGGGGCAGATCGTGCGCTGGGCGCTGCTGCTCGCCTGCTCGGCGCTGTTCCTCTACCCGTTCGCGTGGTTGCTCGCCGCGAGCTTCAAGCCGCGCGGCGAGGTGTTCGACAACCGGCTGATCCCGCAGACGTTCCAGCCCGAGAACTACGTGCAGGTGTTCAGCGAGCTGCCGCTGTTCGCGTGGCTGGGCAACAGCGTGCTCATCGCCCTGCTGGCCGCGACGTTCGTGACGATCTCGAGCTCGCTCGTCGCCTTCGGCTTCGCGTACTTCCGCTTCCCGGGACGGAACGTGCTCTTCGGCGTCGTGCTCGCGACGATGATGCTGCCGGGCGCCGTGACGCTCGTGCCGCAGTACCTCATCTGGAACCAGCTGGGCTTCGTGGGCACGAACGTGCCGCTCTGGGGCGCGACGCTGTTCGGCTCGGCGTTCTACATCTTCCTGCAGCGGCAGTTCTTCCTCAGCCTGCCGCGCGACCTGTTCGAGGCCGCCCGGCTCGACGGGCTGAACGCGTGGGGGCAGTTCTGGCGCATCGCCTTCCCGCTGTCGGTGCCGTCGTTCGTGATCGTGTTCCTGTTCGAGTTCCAGTCGAGCTGGAACAACCTGCAGGCCGCGCTCATCTACCTCAACGCCGGCTCGCCCGAGGCCTACACGGTGCCGCTCGGCATCGCGAGCGCGATGACGAAGTACAGCCCCGCAACCGGCGGCCAGGGCGACTACCAGTACGTCATGGTGGCGGCGCTCATCGTCACGCTGCCGATGCTCATCCTCTTCGCGTTCGGGCAGCGCTCGTTCATCGAGGGCATCGCCACCACCGGCACGAAGGGCTGAAGGGCACGAGCCGGACACGACGGAGGGGGCGGATGCATCGCATCCGCCCCCTCCGTCGTGCGTGACGGTCAGCCGCCGGAGACCTGGTCGTACGCGCGCTGCGCCGCGGCCTGCGCCTCGCCGAGCGCCTCCTCGGGCGACCGCTCGCCGAGCAGGGCCGACTGCACCGCGCCCTCGAGCTCCGACTGGATCTGCTGGCCGGCGGGCGAGCCGCCGAGCGAGGTGCCCTCCGCCGCGACGTCGTAGTAGGCGTCGATGGCCTGCTCGAAGCCCGGGTAGCCCTCGGCCGACGCGTACTGCTCGCGGATGGTCGTGTCGTTCTCGGGCGTGCCCGTGAAGAGGCCCGCGTTGATGCCGTTGCGGTCGGACTCCTCCTCGGTCGTCTGCGCGCGGGCGTCGGCCGCCGCGATCCACGCGTCGGGCGAGGTGAGCGCGATCGCCCACGCGCATGCGGCCGACGGGTTCTCGGCGCTCGCGGGGATCACGAACGACGAGCCGCCCGAGGCCGTGAAGGGGTCGCCCTCCTGGTTCCGCACCGGCACCGCGCCGATCTCGACCTCGTCGGCGTAGGGCGTCAGCACGTTGACGTACCACTGGTCGAAGACGGCCGCCGCGACGAGGTCGTTCGAGTACGGGTTGCCGTCGCCGAAGATGTCGAACGAGTCGACGAGGCCGGTCACCTCGGCGAAGCCGCCCTGCGCCTCGTAGATGCGCTGCAGGAACTCGACGGCCTCGACGTTCTCGGGCCGGTCGAGGGTGGGCGCGCCCGACTCGTCGACGATGCCGCCGCCGAACGAGAGCATCCACATGGCCGCCTTCGAGACGCCCTGGGGGTCGAGGCCCAGGCGGCTCGGGGTGGAGCCGTCCATCTCGGTGAGCTGCTCGACCGCCGCGAGCAGGCCCTCCTGGTCGCTCGGGTCGAGCTGGTCGGCGCTCACGCCGGCCTCGGCGAGCACGCGCTCGTTCGTGAGGATGAGCGGCGGCTGGTAGAACTGCGGCACCGCCCAGACCTGGTCCTGCCAGGTCACGTCCTGCGTCACCTGCGGGTAGTAGTAGGTGGCCGGGTCGACGTCGTGGGCCGCGAAGCACGCGTCGAGCGGCAGCAGCAGCCCCTGCGCGGCGTACGTGGCGACGAACTGGCGGTCGATCTGCACGACGTCGGGGATGTTGCCCGACGCGGCGAGCGTCGTGAACTTCTGGGCGTCGAAGGCCGTCTGGTCGAGCTCGACCGTCACGCCCGAGAGCTGCTCGGCGGCGTGGTCGAGGCGTGCCTGCCCGACGTCGTCGGTGTTCTCGAAGCCCCAGCCGCTCAGCGTGCCGGTCGCCTCGCCCTCGAAGTCGGCCTCCTCGGCGGCCGGGGCGCCGCCTCCGCCGCAGCCCGTCAGCAGCAGCGCCGCCGCGGCGACGCCCACCAATCCCGCTCGTGCTCGCATGTGCGTGCCCTCCTGTCAGGGTGGCCGGACGCGGCGATGCGCCGACCGTTCTGATCCGGAGCGTACCCCGATCGTGTACCCCGGACCGAGGGGGCACTTCTCAGGGTGGAGGGGTACAGGCGAGTGCAGGGATGGTGCCCCCGCTGGGGTTCGAACCCAGACTGGGCGGAGTTTAAGTCCGCTGCCTCTGCCGGTTGGGCTACGGGGGCGCGCCCTGACTCTACGGCTCGGCTCTGGCTCGGCCCTGCGGCCCGGCATCGGGGCGCGTGGGCTCGGTAGGCTCGCCGCATGCGCCCGCCCACCGGTCAGCAGTTCACCCTCGCGCGCACCGTCGACGGCCGACGCGTGCGGGCCACGATCACCGAGGTCGCCGCGACGCTCCGCGAGCTCACCGTCGACGACGTCGACCTCGTCGAGCCGTTCCCCGAGGATCAGCGCCCCGCGAAGGGCCAGGGCATCGTGCTCGCCCCGTGGGGCGGACGCGTCGCCGGCGGCGACTGGACGCACGACGGGCAGCCGCAGCGGCTCGCCATCACCGAGCGCGACCTCGGCAACGCCAGCCACGGGCTGCTCCGCTACGCGCCGTACCGGATGCTCGAGCACGACGAGTCCAAGATCATGCTGCAGGCGACCATCCACCCGCAGACGGGCTGGCCGTTCCTCATCGACACGTTCGTCACGTACGAGCTCACCGACGACGGCCTCGTCGTGACGCACGAGGCGATCAACGCCGGTCGCGAGCGCGCGCCCTGGGCGATGGGCGCGCATCCGTACCTCGCGGTCGGCGACGTGCCCGCCGACCGGCTGACGCTCACGGTCCCGGCCGCCACCGTCTTCAACGCCGTCGACCTCATCCCCACCGAGGAGGTGCTCGTCGACGAGATGCGCGCGAGCGCTCCCGACCTCCGGCACGGCCGCACGCTCGCCGAGCTCGACATCGACCACAACTACGGCGGCGTGGAGTCGGTGGGCGGCGTCACGACGTCGACGCTGCTCGACCCGGAGGGCCGCGGCGTCGCTCTCTGGCAGGACGCCGCGTTCCCGTACGTCGTCGTGTTCACGCCGCGCGACTTCCCGGCCGTCGGCGGTCCGCGCCACGCGGTCGCGGTCGAGCCGATGAGCGCGCCGGCGAACGCGCTGAACTCCGGGCAGGGGCTCGTCTGGCTCGAGCCGGGCGAGACCTGGCGCGGCCAGTGGGGGATCGCGCCCGTCGGCCTCTGAGGCGCACGCGGGTAGCGTGGCCGCATGGACATCATCTGGTGGATGCTCGCGGGCGTGGCGCTCGCGGCGGTCGCGTTCCGCGGCTACCGGATCGAGCGCCGTCGCCGCGACCGGCGCTGAGGGATCGGTCCCGGCGGCTCAGCCCGTGCCGCCCAGCTGTCGCCAGCGCTGCTCGAGCGTGAGGTCGGCGTCCTCGACGGGCTCCCGGAGGCGGTGCGCGAGGTCGGGGCGTCCCATCCGCCGGGCGTAGAGGGCGAGCGAGACCTCGTCGAGCTCGACGAGCCTCGCGCGGCCGACCTCGGAGAGCGGGGTGCGCGGGTCGATCGGGGTGGCGGCGGGCATGCTGCGGTCCTCCGTTCCTCCGCTGCGCCGATGGATCGGCGCATGCATCCGCACGCTACGTCGTTCGCCTGGACGGCGAATAGGTAGCCGCTTCGGAGAAGTTCTGAGCGCGGAGCGGTCAGGGCGGAGCCATTACGAGTCGAGGAAGGGAGCGGTGGGCCCCGTGGGGCTCGAGCCCACGACCAGCGGATGAAAGAGTCCGATGCACTCAGGTTCGACGACGGTGGGCCCCGTGGGGCTCGAACCCACGACCAGCGGATGAAAGAGTCCGATGCACTCAGGTTCGACGTCGGTGGGCCCCGTGGGGCTCGAACCCACGACCAGCGGATGAAAGAGTCCGATGCACTCAGGTTCGACGTCGGTGGGCCCCGTGGGGCTCGAACCCACGACCAGCGGATTAAAAGTCCGATGCTCTACCGACTGAGCTAGAGGCCCCTGGGTCCAGGGTAGTCGGGCGCCGGTGTTCCCGAACGACCGCTCAGGATCGGCTTCAGCGATTTTCGCAACACCGTGATGCTTGGGAGGCGCCGCTAGCGTCGCGGCATGGATCTCGTCCCTACGGTGGAGCACGGCTCGGACGGCGCTCGCCTCCGCGCGCTGCTGGCGCGCATCGACGCGCTCACCGATCGCCGCAAGGGCGAGGACGTGGAGCTGCGGATGGCGCTGTGCGCCGAGGTCGAGGCGCTGCTGCAGGTGCGCTACGCGGCGCGCGCCGCCCGCCGGTCCGCCGCCTGACCGGGCCGTCCTGCCCGATCCCGTCGTCGCGCTCGATTCCCGACGGAACGCGGCGAAACGCAGTGCTTGCCAGGAGCGGCTAAGCAAGTCAGAGTGAGGGTACAAGCCGGCCGACCTCCTCGCAGGCCAGTCTCACCGCGCTGCACCTCCGGGCCGAGCTTCGAAGCGGAACCGCAAGGATCCGACCGTGCACCCTGACATCGACACCCGCGCCGCACGACGAGCCATCGTCGGCGACGACACCGACCCGCCGGTCACCGCGCAGATGGAGGACGCGCTGCTGCGCAGCGGCGATCCCGTCACGCTGCACATGGCCGCCGTCTCCTCCCGCGTCTCGCCGGAGTTCCTGCAGGAGCTGTGGGACTCGGCGCAGGCGATCCTCGAGGAGGTCGCGAGCAACGCCCACTGCCCGCTCGAGATCGTCGCCGGCTCCCGCGTGCGCGACCTCGACGACCTCGACATCGCCGGCTTCGCGCACCGCATGGGCCGGCCCGACCTCGTGGTCGAGCTGCTCGACGTGCACGAGGACTCGGACCAGACGGTCGGCGAGCGCTGGGCGGAGCTCGGGGGCGATCCGCTGCCGAGCGCGGACGACGCCGTGGCCTGAGCCGGACGGCCGGGCGCGCGAGCTGCGGCATCGAGCGCGCGCGGCATCCGTGGGAGGATGCCTGCGCCATGGCAGACGCGCGATTCAGCAAGCCCACCCGCTTCTCGAACGACTGGTTCGAGAGGATCGAGGGCGACGTCGATCCTGCCGTGCGGCTCCAGCTCGCGAGCGAGACGGCGCACGCGCTGCTCGCGCGGGTGCGCGACGGCGCCGACCCGGGCGTCGTCGAGCGGATCCTCGCGGTCGCGCGCGAGGACGGCATCGACACCGTCGCGGAGCTGTGGTCGCACGCGCGCCCCCACTCGCTGCCAGGAACGCTGTGGCGCGTGCACCTGCTGCACGCGCTCGTGACGCAGCGGGCCGATGAGGCCGCCGCGCTCTACCAGGCGGGCGCCGACGCGCTGCCGACCGCGGCGCCCGTGATCGCGGGCGTGGCGGCGCCGGCGACGCCCGACGAGCTGCGCTCGCTGTCGGACACGATCCTCCGCGGCGTCTTCGCGGGCGACTTCGCACTCGCGCTCGAGCGCGCGGCGGCGTTCGCGATCGTCACCGCGCAGGGCGCGGTCCGCGCCGCGCACGCCGACGAGGCCGCGCACCCCGAGCGCGCGAGCGCCCGAACGCGCCTCGCGGCGCAGCTCACCGACATCGCGGGCGACCTGCGCATCTGCGCGGGCATGTGGCGGGCCGACAACCTCGTCTGAGGCCGCGTCGCCGCCGTAGGATCGAGGCAGCGGCGGAGCGCCGCGGCAGCACGACGTCGGAGCCCGCCATGAACCACACCTCGCCCACCCGCCGCGCCCTCGCCGCGGTCGCGATCCTCGGTGCCGCAGCGCTCGCGCTGAGCGGCTGCCTGGCGTCGCCGCCCGCGCTGCCCACCGAGGCGCCCCCGCAGCCGACCGAGACGCAGGCGGTGCCCGAGACCGAGGCGGCCGAGCCGACGGAGTCGCAGGAGACCACGCCGCCCGCGGCTGGGGAGTACGCGTACACGGTCGACGACGGGCTCGGCGACATCTGGTCGTTCAGCGTCACGAGCGTCGACGACGACCCGCCCATGGAGTCGGGGGAGCCCGAGCCCGGCACCCGCTTCGTCGCGATCCGCCTCGACGGCGACCACGACGAGGGCGACGTGAGCTTCCACGGCTGCTTCGAGATGCTCGTCGTCGGCAGCGACGGCGAGACCTACGACTGGGCCGACACGGTCGCGGTGACCGCGGAGGACGACATCTTCTACGCGGGCGACACCTTCCAGGGCGCCCGTGCGGTGGTGCAGCTGCCGGAGGACGTCGACCCCGCGCAGATCATCATCCGCTCCACCTACGGCTCGCCGGAGGTCGAGGACATCGTGCTCGACGTCGAGCAGTAGCAGGATCCGAGCAGGAGCAGGATCGAGCAGGAGCGGCGGCCGACCACGAGCGGCGGCATCGAGCGGCCCGGGCGACGCGCCCGGGCCGCTCCGGCGTTCGCGGGGAGCGCACGCGCCTGCGCCGGATGCCCGACCTCGCTACCCTGGTGGAGCCGGGCCGCGAAACCCCGGGCTCCAATATTCGCCGCTTCGAGCGGCCTTCCGCCGAGAGGCGTCTCGCGGCCCGGCTCTTCCATGTCCGGGCTCGCCGCGCGAGCCCGCGATCGTCGCCGCGACGCCGTCCTGAGCCGACGCCTCGCCGCCGTTCACCTCGCGTTCACCTTCGCGGATCCTGGCCGACACCCTCGCTCCCTACCGTGGGCCACGGCCTGCTCGACGCGGGCCCACCCGCCGGGCGCCCGCCGCCCTCGCACCGCACAGATCCCGAAGGGAACCCCGTGAAGCTCACGAAGCTCGGCCGCACCGCGGTCGTCGCCGCCGCCGGCGCGCTCCTCCTCAGCTCCTGCGCCGCCAACGAGCCCGCCGCCCCCGCCGGCTCGGAGTCCTCGGCCCCCGAGTCGACCCTCTCGGGCGACCTCGCCGGCGCCGGCGCGTCGTCGATGGGCGCCGCCCAGGAGGCCTGGATCGCCGGCTTCCAGACGGCCAACGAGGCCGTCAACATCACGTACGACCCCGCCGGCTCCGGCGCGGGCCGCGAGCAGTTCATCGCCGGCGGCGTCTCGTTCGCCGGCTCGGACGCCTACCTGGACGACGAGGAGCTCGCGGGCACCTTCGGCGCCTGCGTCGCCGACACCCTCCCGGTCGACCTGCCCGTCTACATCTCGCCGATCGCGATCATCTTCAACGTCGAGGGCGTCGACTCGCTCAACATGGACGCCGCGACCATCGCCGGCATCTTCTCGGGCGAGATCACGAACTGGAACGACGAGGCCATCGCCGCGCAGAACGAGGGCGTCGAGCTGCCCGACGCGCGCATCACCGCCGTGCACCGCTCCGACGACTCGGGCACCACCGAGAACTTCACGCAGTACCTCGCGGCGAACGCGGCCGACGCGTGGACCGAGGGCGAGTTCGAGACGTGGCCCGCCGCGTACGGCGGCGAGGGCGCGCAGGGCACCTCGGGCGTCGTCGACGCCGTGACCAACGGCACGAACACGATCGGCTACGCCGACGCCTCGCGCGCCGGCGACCTCGGCACCGTCGCGCTCCAGGTGGGCGAGGAGTACGTGCCCTTCACCGCCGAGGCCGCGGCTGCCGCCGTCGACGCCTCGCCGCTCGTCGAGGGCCGCCACGAGGGCGACATCGCCGTCGAGCTCGACCGCACGACGACCGAGAACGGCGCCTACCCGCTCGTCCTCATCTCGTACGCGATCGCCTGCACCGAGTACAACGACGCCGCACAGGCGGAGCTCGTCAAGGCGTACCTCTCGTACATCGCCTCGGAGGAGGGCCAGCAGGCCGGTGCCGACAACGCCGGCTCGGCCCCCATCTCGGACGACCTGCGCGCGCAGATCGAGGCCTCGATCGAGATGATCAAGTAGGGCTGCTGCCTGATAGCGTCTGGCCGGGGCGGCTCCGAGAAAGCGCCCCGGCCAGACGCACGCAGTGCCCATCGCCCCCTCACTCCATGCACCTGGGAGCTCCATGACCACCGCAGTCCAGCCAGTCGCCAAGCAGCGCCTGGCCGACGTCGTCTTCAAGACCGTCTCGACGACCGCCGGCGTGCTGATCCTGATCGCCCTCGCGGGCGTCGCGATCTTCCTCGTCGCGCAGGCCGTGCCGGCCATCATCGGCCCGCTGCCCGGGATCGACGGCGGCTTCTTCGCCTGGGTCTGGCCGCTCACCTTCGGCACCATCTGGTCGGCGTTCCTCGCGATGGTCATGGCCGTCCCGGTCGCGGTCGGCATCGCGCTCTTCATCACGCACTTCGCGCCGCGCCGGCTCGCGCAGGGCCTCGGCTACGTCGTCGACCTGCTCGCCGCCATCCCCTCGGTCATCTACGGCCTCTGGGGCATCACGGTGCTCGCGCCCTTCATGCAGCCCGCCTACACCTGGCTCACCCAGAACCTCGGCTGGCTGCCGCTCTTCGCGCCGCCCGCCTCCGGCACCGGCCGCACCATCCTCACCGCCTCCATCGTGCTCGCCGTCATGGTGCTGCCGATCATCACGGCCCTCTGCCGCGAGATCTTCCTGCAGACGCCGCGGCTCAACGAGGAGGCGGCCCTCGCGCTCGGCGCGACCCGCTGGGAGATGATCCAGATGGCGGTGCTGCCGCACGGCCGCTCGGGCATCATCGCCTCCTCCATCCTCGGCCTCGGCCGCGCCCTGGGCGAGACGATGGCCGTCGCCATGGTCCTCAGCTCCTCCGGCATCATCTCGTTCGCGCTGACGGCGCAGCAGAACCCCTCGACGATCGCCGCGAACATCGCGCTGCGCTTCCCCGAGGCCCACGGCATCACCGTGAACATGCTCATCGGCTCGGGCCTCGTGCTGTTCGCCATCACGCTGCTCGTGAACGGCATCTCGCGCTGGATCATTGCGCGCACCACCGTGAAGGGAGGTCGCTGAGCCATGACCGCCACGACCACCGCACCCGCTCGCCGCGAGGCGGCGAACCCGCTCACCGCCGGCCAGCTGCCCCTGTGGGGCCCCTGGGCGCTCATCGGCGTCGCGCTCGCGATCGGCGCCGCCGTGTCGGCGCTCGTCGCCGGCGCCTCGGGCACCGACTTCAGCATCGTCGCGGCCGTCCTCATCGCCTACGTGCTCTACCTCGTGGCGATCACGGTCGTGAGCCAGCAGATCGAGGGAGGCCGGAAGGCCGCCGACCGGCTCGTCACCGGCGTCGTCGTGGGCGCGTTCGTGCTCGCGCTCGTGCCGCTCGTGTCGCTCGTCTCCACGGTCATCATCAACGGCGCCGCCCGCTTCGACCTGCAGTTCTTCACCTGGACGATGCGCAACGTCGTCGGCGAGGGCGGCGGCGTGCTGCACGCCATCATCGGCACGCTGCTCGTCACGCTGTGGGCGGCGATCATCTCGGTGCCGGTCGGCATCTTCACCGCCATCTACCTCGTGGAGTACGGCCGCGGCCGCCTCTCGCAGGCGATCACCTTCTTCGTCGACGTCATGACGGGCATCCCGTCGATCGTCGCCGGCCTGTTCGCCTACGCGCTCTTCGCACTGTTCGCAGGCGAGGGCGTGCGCGCGGGCATCGGCGGCGCCGTCGCGCTCAGCCTGCTCATGATCCCCACGGTCGTCCGCTCGACCGAGGAGATGCTGAAGCTCGTGCCCAACGACCTCCGCGAGGCGTCGTACGCGCTGGGCGTGCCCAAGTGGCTCACGATCGCCAAGGTCGTGCTGCCGACGGCCCTCGCGGGCATCGTCACGGGCGTCACGCTCGCGATCGCCCGCGTCATCGGCGAGACCGCGCCGCTGCTCATCATCGCCGGCTTCACGACGAACATGAACTACAACGTGTTCGACGGCCGCATGATGACGCTGCCCGTCTTCGCCTACAACCAGTACGTCAGCCCGGGCGTGCAGGAGCAGGCCTACTTCGACCGCGCCTGGACGGCGGCGTTGGTCCTCATCCTGATCGTCATGCTCCTCAACGTCATCGCTCGCATCATCGCCAAGGTCTTCGCACCGAAGGCCGGGAGGTAACCCACATGTCCAAGCGCATCGAGACCAACGACCTCGACGTCTACTACGGCGACTTCAAGGCCGTCGAGGGCGTCACCATCGACATCGAGCCCCGCTCGGTCACCGCCTTCATCGGCCCCTCCGGCTGCGGCAAGTCGACGGTCCTCCGCACGCTCAACCGCATGCACGAGGTCATCTCGGGCGCCTGGGTGGACGGCGAGGTGCTGCTCGACGGCGCCAACCTGTACGCGCCCGGCGTCGACCCCGTGAACGTCCGCCGCCAGATCGGCATGGTGTTCCAGCGCCCGAACCCGTTCCCGACGATGTCGATCCGCGAGAACGTGCTCGCCGGCGTGCTCCTCAACAACCGCCGCATGTCGCGCTCCGACCAGGACGACCTCGTGGAGCGCTCGCTGCGCGGCGCGAACCTCTGGAACGAGGTCAAGGACCGCCTGAACCTGCCGGGCTCGGGACTCTCGGGCGGCCAGCAGCAGCGCCTCTGCATCGCCCGCGCTATCGCGGTCAGCCCCGAGGTGCTCCTCATGGACGAGCCGTGCTCGGCCCTCGACCCGATCTCGACGCTCGCGATCGAGGACCTCATCGAGGAGCTGAAGCAGGAGTACACGATCGTGATCGTGACCCACAACATGCAGCAGGCCTCGCGCGTGAGCGACCGCACCGCGTTCTTCAACATCGCGGGCACCGGCAAGCCCGGCAAGCTCATCGAGTACGACGACACCACGACGATGTTCTCGACCCCGAAGGTGCAGGCCACCGAGGACTACGTCTCCGGCCGCTTCGGCTGATCCGCCACCCGCTGGACGAGGAGGCCGTGCCTCCCGCTGGTCGAGGAGGCCGCGCAGCGGCCGTCTCGAGACCATCACGACGAAGGGCCCCGCACCGAGCGGGGCCCTTCGTCGTGCCAGGTCAGAGACCCCGACCGCCTCAGCGGTGCGGCGGCCCGTGCGTCTCGAGCGCGACGAGCGCCGGCCGCTCGCCCGCGCTCACGTGCAGCACCGTGAACTCGGCCGTGTGGAGCATCGACGCCCGGTGCGTCCGCTCCGTCTCGGCGGCGCTCGTCGCGTGCACGACGGCGGTGACGATCTCGGGGATGACGGGCGCGTGGCTGCAGAGCACCGTGCCGCGGCGCTTCAGCACGGCCTTCGCGATGCGCGCCTCGATCGCCGCGCGCGGGTCGACGGGCGACTCCTGGCTGAGCTCGGCGGTCGCCTTCGCCGCGACGCCGAGCACGCTCTCGAGCGGCGCGACCGTCTCGCGGCAGCGCACGGCGTCGGAGGTCGCAACGCGGCTCGGTGCGTAGGCGGCGATGCCGGGCGCCACCGACAGCGCCTGCGCGCGGCCGCGCTCGGTGAGCGCGCGGGAGGCGTCGTCGCCGTCCCACGAGAACGGGTTCGCCGCCTTCGCGTGCCGCAGCGCCACGATCGGGAACGTGGTCTCGTGGCCGGCCCCGAGCCGCTCCTCGAAGCGCTCGACGATCGCGACGTCGTGGCGGTAGGTGCAGGCGCTCCGCGCGTCGTCGAGCGACGCCCAGTGCAGCGCGAGGATCTCGTCGTTCGGCGAGAACGAGGCTGCGGCGAGCGCGGCCTCCGTCGCCTCCGCCTGCCAGTAGTAGACGACCTTGTCGCGCCCGTCCGGCAGCCGGTACTCGCTGTGCCCGAGCGGCGCGCCCAGCACGACCGCGAGGCCCGTCTCCTCCTCGAGCTCGCGCACGGCGCACTCGGGGAGCGTCTCGCCCGGGTCGAGCTTGCCCTTCGGCAGCGAGATGTCGCGGTGCTGGGTGCGCTCGACGAGCAGCACCTCCACCTCGCCGCGCACGCGCCGCCACACGAGGGCGCCCGCGGCGAGCACGGTGCCGGCGGCCGTCGCCGCCTGGCTCATCGCTGGCGCTTCCTGCGCTGGATCTGCAGCATCCGGTCGCGGTGCAGGTCGTCGAGCGGCGTGCCGTCCTCGGCGTACGCGTGCCGAGTCCAGGTGCCGTCGGGCTCCGCCCACCAGGAGGCGGTGGTGTCGGCCATGGCCTTGTCGAAGTGCTGCGAGATGTCGCGCATGTGCTCGGTCGAGGTGAGCTGGATGAGCGTCTCGACGCGGCGGTCGAGGTTGCGGTGCATCATGTCGGCCGAGCCGATGAACACCTCCTCGTCGGCGTCGTTCCAGAACGCGAACACGCGCGAGTGCTCGAGGTAGCGGCCGACGATCGATCGCATGACGACGTTCTCGGAGAGGCCGGGGACGCCGGCGCGCACCGACGAGATGCCGCGCACCCAGATCTGCACCTCCACGCCCGCGTTGCTCGCGCGGTAGAGGGCGTCGATGATCTGCTCGTCGACGATCGAGTTGACCTTGAGCCGGATGCGCGCGCGGCGGCCGGCGCGGGCGGCCTCCGTCTCGCGCTCGATGCGCGAGAGCAGGCCCTTGCGCAGGTGGCGCGGCGCGACGAGCAGGCGCTGGAACGACTTCTCGATCGCGAAGCCGGAGAGCTCGTTGAACAGGCGGGTGATGTCGCGGCCGACCTGGTCGTTGTCGGTGAAGAGGCCGAAGTCCTCGTAGATGCGGCTCGTCTTCGGGTTGTAGTTGCCCGTGCCGATGTGGCAGTAGTGCCGCAGGCGCCCGTTCTCGCGGCGCACGACCATCAGCAGCTTGCAGTGGGTCTTGAGGCCCACCATGCCGTAGACGACGTGGACGCCGGCGCGCTCGAGCTGCCGCGCCCAGCGGATGTTGGCCTGCTCGTCGAAGCGCGCCTTCACCTCCACGAGCGCGAGCACCTGCTTGCCGACGGCGGCGGCGCGGATGAGCGCCGCGACGACGGGGGAGTCGCCGGAGGTGCGGTACAGCGTCTGCTTGATGGCGAGCACGTCGGGATCGTCGGCGGCCTGCTCGAGCAGCGCCTGCACGCTCGTCGCGAAGGACTCGTACGGGTGGTGGACGAGCACGTCCTTGCGCGTGATCGACTGGAACAGGTCGTCCTGCTCGTTCTGGTCGTTCGGCAGGAACGCGGAGGGGGTGACCGGCACGCGCTTCGTGTACCGCAGGTCGGGCCGGTCGAGGCCCGCCACCTGGAACAGGCACGTCAGGTCGAGCAGCCCGGGCAGGCGGTAGACCTCGCGGTCGGTGATGCCGAGCTCGTCGACGAGCAGCTCGAGCGTGTCGTCGTCGATGTCGTCCGAGACCTCGAGGCGGATGGGCGGGCCGAACTTGCGGCGGGACAGCTCCTGCTCGAGCGCCTGGATGAGGTTCTCGGTCTCGTCCTCGTCGATCGTGACGTCCTCGTTGCGGGTGACGCGGAAGACGTGGTGGTCGACGATCTCCATGCCGGGGAAGACCTCGTCGAGGTTGTTGGCGATGAGCTCCTCGAGCGGCAGGAACCGCTGGCGGCCGCCCTCGTGGCCGAGGGAGATGAAGCGGGGGAGCACCGCGGGCACCTTGAGGCGGGCGAACTGCTCCTCCTCCTCGTCGGGCACGCGCACGCGCACGGCGAGGTTGAGCGAGAGGCCGGAGATGTAGGGGAAGGGATGCGCGGGGTCGACCGCGAGCGGCATGAGCACCGGGAACACCTCGGCCTCGAAGCGCGCGGAGAGCGCCTCGCACTCGTCCTCGCTGAGGTCGCCCCAGCGGACGACCTCGATGCCGGTCTCCCGCAGGGCGGGGTGCAGCGAGTCGATCGCCACGCGCGCCTGCCGGTCCTGCAGCTCGTGCGCCTTCGCGACGATCTCGTCGAGCAGCTCGACGGGGCCGCGGCCGACGTTCGTCGGCACGGCGAGGCCCGTGACGATGCGCCGCTTGAGGCCAGCGACGCGCACCATGAAGAACTCGTCGAGGTTCGAGGCGAAGATCGCGAGGAAGTTGGCGCGCTCGAGCAGTGGCACCGCCTCGTCCTCCGCGAGCTCGAGCACGCGCTGGTTGAACGCGAGCCACGACAGCTCGCGGTCGACGAAGCGGTCGGCGGGGAGGCCGTCGTCGGTGTCGCCGCCCTGCTCCTCGGCGCTCCAGCCGGGCTCGTCGTCATCGTCGTCGGCGAGGTCGGCGACGGCGGCGTCCTGGAGGCTGCGCTCCTCCTCGAGGGTGCGCTCGCGCTGCTCGCGCCGCAGCTCGTCGAGGGGGCCGGCGGCCGAGGAGGCGGTCTCGTTCATGCACCCATCATGGCGAACGAGCGTGAACGTCGCGTGACGCGGATCGCGGTGCGTCGGCGCGCCGGTCGCGGCGCCCGCTCAGGCGTCGAGGCGCCAGCGCACGTCGATCGCCCAGCGGCGGAAGCCCGCGCGCTCGTAGAGGGCGAGCGCGGCCGCGTTGTCGCCCTCGACGTAGAGGTGCGCGGTCGTGCGGCCGATGGCGCGCATCCGCGCGAAGGCGGCCTCGAGCATCCGTCGGCCGAGGCCCGCGCCCTGCCTGCCGGGCGCCACGCCGAGCACGTAGAGCTCGGCGACGTCGTCGTCGACGGGCTTCACCCAGCTGAAGGCGTCGAGGCCGTCGGGGCCGGGGAGCAGCACGAGGTTCGCGTCGTCGTGCCAGGGCTCGGCGCGGCGCGCGGCGAGGTCGTCGGCCGTCATCCGTCCCTGCTCGGGGTGGTCGGCGAAGGAGGCCGCGTTGAGCGCGAGGAGGGCGTCGGCGTCCGCGTCGGCGAAGGCGCGCGCCCCCTCGGGCATCGCGGCGTCCGGCACGGGCGCGCGCAGCTGCAGCAGCGTGCGCACGCGGCGCATGCTCAGCCGCTCCGCCGTCGCGGTCGCCGAGGGGAGGTCGCCGTGCGCCCATGCCTCGAGCGGCGCCCCGAGCTCGCCGACGACGCGCGCCGCGAGCGCGGTGCCGAGGCCGCGGCCGCGCGCGTCGGGGCGCACGGCGAGCTCCGCCTCGCGCTCCGTGTCCGACACGATCGCGAGGGCGGTCGCGTCGCCGATCGCGCGCCGCTCGCCGCGGGCGAGCTCGACGAGCGCCTGGTCGCTGAACGGGGGCGTGCCGTCGGCGGCCGCACAGGCGGCGGCGAGGGCGCGGGCGGCCTCGATCACGCCTCGACCAGCTCGAAGCGGTAGCCGACGCCGCGCACCGTGCCGATCACCGACTCCAGGTCGCCGAGCTTGGCGCGCAGGCGGCGCACGTGCACGTCGACGGTGCGCGTGCCGCCGAAGTAGTCGTAGCCCCACACCTCGCTGAGCAGCTGCTCGCGCGTGAACACGCGGGCCGGGTGCGAGGCGAGGAATCGGAGCAGCTCGAACTCCTTGTAGGTGAGGTCGATGGGGCGGCCGTCGATCTTCGCCTGGTAGCTCGCCTCGTCGATCGAGAGGCCGCTCGCGACGATGGGGCCGCGCGAGCGGGCGTCGGCCGCCGCGAGGCGGATGCGCGCCTCGAGCTCGGCGGGGCCGGCGCCGTCGAGCACGATGTCGCTCACGCCCCACTCGGGCGTGACGGCCGCGAACCCGCCCTCCGAGAGCACGAGCAGCACGGGCGTCGGATCGTGCTCGAGCAGGCGGCAGATGGCCTTGGCGGCGGCGAGCTCGACCGCGCCGTCGACGACGATGAGGTCCGACTCGGGGGCGTGCGCGAGCGCCTCTGCCGTGCCCGGCAGCGTGGTCACGCGGTGCTCCAGCAGCTCCAGGCTCGGCAGGACGCCGCGATCGCGGCGCGTGAAGATCACGATGGTCGACATGCGCCCTCCTGCCAGAGGACATCCTACGGCGGCCGGAGGCGAGGTCTGACACCGCCGCCCGAGGGCCCCGAGGCGCGCCCGGAGCAGCCGCGGATCGGGATGCGCGATGATGGCCCCATGACCTGGCAGTGGGCGAGCGTGTGGCCGATCTGGCTCATCGCGGCCCTCGGCGCCGTCGTCGTCGGCGTCGCGCAGCCCCAGGACGCGCTCGTGTGGCTGCCGATCGTGCTCGGCGTCTGCACGCTCACCGCCTTCGCCGTGCAGCTCGGCGGGCCGACCGTGCCGGGGCTCGTCGACCGCCTGGCGGCGGCCGTGCTCGGGTCGATCGTCATCCTCGCGATCGCCACCGCGGCGCTCGTGCTCCTCGCTCTCCTCTGAGGCGCGGCCGACGGCTCCTCGGGCACGCGACGCGCGGGCAGGCGCGGGCGGATAGGATCGGGGCATGGCAGGTATCCCCGTCGTCGCCCTCGAGATCTTCTTCATCGGCCTGCTCGGCCTCGCGATGATCGCGATCGGCGGCGTCTCGTTCGTCGTGCTGCGCAACCTCTTCCGGGGCCAGCGCTAGTCGTGCTCGAGCTCGACCCCACGCTCCCCGCGGAGCTCGGCCCGCTCCAGTGGCTCATCGGCGGGTGGGAGGGCACGGGCGTGCTCTCGTTCCCGGTGGGGGAGCGCACCATCGAGCGGGAGTTCGGGCAGCGCGTGTCGTTCGCGCACCACGGCCACCCCTACCTCGCGTACGAGGCGTACGCCTGGATGCTCGACGACGAGCTGACGCCGCTCGCCGCCGAGACCGGCTTCTGGCGCCTCGCGCGCGACCCCGCGCAGAGCGACGCCGGGCCCGGCATGCTGCCGCCCGAGGGCGAGCCCGCGTACGGCACGGCCGAGGCGGTCGAGACGCTCCGGCGGCCCGACGGCGCCTTCGACATCCAGGCGCTCATCTCGCACCCCGCGGGCGTCGCCGAGCTCTACCTCGGCACCATCGCGGGCCCGCGCATCGACCTCGCCACCGACGCCGTCATGCGCGGCGCCGGCGCCAAGGAGCACACCGCCTCCACCCGCATGCTCGGCCTCGTCGAGGACCACCTGCTGTGGGCGTGGGACCTCGCGGCGCTCGGCCAGGGCCTCGAGAGCCACGCCTCCGCCCGGCTCGCGCGCGTCGTGCCGAGCGAGGCGTCCGACCAGTGACCCGCCTGCCCGCGATCCCGGGCGCCGTCGCCGGCCCCGACGGCCTGCCGCTGCACGTGGGCAGCCCCATCGCCGAGCAGCGCCGCCTGCGCGCGGGCGCGCCCGTGCTGCTGCCGCGCGACGTGCTGCGGCTCACCGGCCCCGACGCGCTGCCGTGGCTCGACTCCATCACGAGCCAGGCGATCGCCGAGCTCGCGCCCGGCGCCTCGACCGAGTCGCTCGTGCTCTCGCCGGAGGGGCGCATCGAGCACGCGATGCGGCTGCACCGCGACGCCGAGGGCGCGCTGTGGATCCTCGTCGACGCCGGCACGGGCGACGCGCTCGAGGCATGGCTGACCCGGATGCGGTTCTTCAAGCAGGTCGACATCGAGCGGCCGGAGGCGATCGTCGTGGGCAGCGCCGCGGAGCCCGCTGGCGAGATCGCGTGGATCGACGGGTGGCCCGAGGTCGCACCCGGCGGCGTCCGGTACGGCGAGCCGACGGGGGAGCCGTGGCGCTGGTCCGAGGCCGTCCTCGGCCTCGAGCACGCGGCCGCGCTCGACCCGTCGTCCTTCGTCGGCACGCTCGCGGTCGACGCGCTCCGCATCGCGGCCGGACGCCCCTCGCTCGCCGAGGTCGACGAGCGCACCATCCCGCACGAGCTCGACTGGCTGACGACCGCGGTGCACCTCTCGAAGGGCTGCTACCGCGGGCAGGAGACCGTCGCCAAGGTGCACAACCTCGGCGCCCCGCCGCGCCGCATCGTGCTGCTGCACCTCGACGGCAGCGAGGGCGCGCAGGTCGCGCACGGCGACGAGGTGCTCACCGGCGACGCCGTCGTCGGTCGTGTGACGTCCGCCGCGATCCACGACGAGCTCGGGCCGGTGGCGCTCGCGGTCGTGAAGCGCTCGGCGCCCGCCGACGCCGACCTGATCGTGCGTACGGCCGAGGGCGTCGACGTCGCGGCCGCGCAGCAGTTGCTCGTGCCGCCGAGCGCCGGCCACGCGAACCGCCCGCCGCGCCTCCCGCGCCTCGGAGCGGTCCGCCGCCCGAGCGCCCCGCCGCCCGCCGGCTGACCCGCCGCGCCGACTCGCCGCGCTGGCCCGCGGCCGAGCCTCCGCATCCGTCGAACTTCCCCAAATCGGTACTTTCGGGTCGAAAAGTACTGATTCAGGGAAGTTCGATGACGAGGACGGGGTCTTGGCGAGCGGATTTAAGCGGCGAGCGGGCTGCCGCACGCGCAGGAGCGGGGCCGGCGACGCCCGACCCCGCTCCCTCCGACGTCGCTACGGGTGCACCACCGCCCGGTCGACGTTGATCGTGCCGCCGCCCTCGACGGCGGTGAGCGTCAGCTCGTGCGCGCCGGGCTCGAGCGCCGCGCTCTCCCAGATGAGCTGGTTGCCGAGCCTCGGGTTGCCGCGGAAGTCGGCGGTGCCGACGAGCTCGCCGTCGACCCGCACCTCAGCCACGCCCTGGTTCGAGGCGCGGAGGCCGTACAGGTCGACCGAGGTGCCCACGAACCGCAGGGTCGCGGTGTCGCCCGGCACGCCCGACGACATCACCGAGGAGTGGAAGAGCTGCGTGCGGTTGATGCAGCCGGGGCAGGACAGCCAGTCGCCCTGGTAGTCCCAGCGGTAGAGCCCGACGCCCTCGACCTGGTCGTCGATCGACGACGGCCCGCCGTTCGGCGGCACGACGTCGAGGCCGTCGATCGCCACCCAGCCGCGGTCGCCGCGGTCGGTCGAGGTCACCTCGATGCGCAGCGTGTGCGCGCCGTCGGCGAGCACCGGCGTGCGCCACACGTGCTCGCCGACCTGCCCGCCCGCGCGCAGGGAGAGCGCGACCGGCGCGTTGCCGTCGACCGACACCTCGAGCGTGCCGCCGCGCGGCGACGTGAACGAGGTGAGCGCGGCCTGCGTGCCCTCGAACGAGAGCTCGAGCACGTCGCCCGCGGTGCGGGACGCGTGGACGGTGCCGTCGCGCGCCTGGCGGATCGCCGGCGGCGTCAGCCCGCCGCACGCGCCCCGCGCGTCGCCGCACTGCACCCATCCGCCGCCCGTCGTCGTCGCGTCGGCGTCGTCGAGCTCCATGATCGGCGCGAGCGGCTCGATCGCCAGGTCGGCGAACTGCAGGCGCGAGTAGTCGCCCGAGAGGCCGGCCATGCCGGAGGTCCAGGTGCTGTCGCGCACCTCGCCCACCTGCTCGCCGTCGACCTCGGCGACGATGCGGTCCTCGTCGAACGAGATCGCCAGCTCGTGCCAGCCGGCGCCCGCGTCGACGGTGCCGCTCGCGAGCTCGACCCAGGCCTTGCCGCCCAGCTCGCCGCGGCCGATCGACCACGTGCCGTCCGACGACAGGCTCGCGCCGTAGCCGTTCGGCACGGGCTGCATGGCGTCGTTCGAGACGCGGCCGAGCACCTGCGCGGTGCCGCCCTCGGGCACGTAGGCGTCGACGCCCACGCGGTAGTCCGACCAGCCGAGGTCGCCGATGATCGTCGTCGGCTGCTTCCACGCCGCCCACGAGATGGCCGGCTGCGGCGAGACCTGCGTGAGGCAGGTGCCCTCGCGCTCCTCGCAGTCGCGGATCTCGTACGCGCCCTCCATCTGCGACAGGTACGGGGTCTGGCCGCTCGGCCCGCCGTCAGCGAGGTCGTCCGTGTACGGGAAGGGGAAGCCCGACTCGGGCTGGCCCACGGCGTCGCCCTTGCCCTGGCCCGTCGTGGTCGTCACGGTGACGACCGAGTCGGCGGGCACGGTGACCTCGTAGCTGCCGTCGCCGGCGGGCACGAGGTCGGGCTGCTGCACGAACCAGGAGTCCTCGGTGGACTGCCACACGTGGAGGTCGCCCGCGGTGAGGCCGTCGGCGACCTCGATTCGCACGGTCTGGGACTCGGTGGTGCCGATCCGCTCGATGACGGTCGACCAGTCGCCGGAGTCGGGGGCGCGGCGGGTGACCATGCTGCCCTGCAGCGGGTCGGTGCCCACGAGGAAGCGGCTCGCGCCGTCGACGTGGATCCAGCCGGGCTCGACGAACTGCGTCGTGTGCGCGACCGTCCAGATCGCCGACTGTACCTGGTAGGCGCCCGACCACGGCGTGTTCGAGCGCATGAGGCCCGCGTCCGAGATGCTGAGGCCGTCGTAGTAGGCGGTGAGCAGGTTCCAGAACTGGACGCCGGTGATCTTGCCGCGCAGGTACGCGTTGTTGATGAGCGACGGCACGGCCTTCGGCGCGCCGCCGGCGCCCCACTCTGCCGACCAGGGCCCGCCCTCCGAGATCCACAGCGGCTTGCCGAGCGCCTGCGCGTTGGCGGAGCTGGGGCCGGTGGAGTAGTGGTTGCCGAGCAGGTCGACGGCGTCGAACAGCTCGGGGTTCGCCGCCATGTCGACCGCGATCGGCCACTCGCCCTTCACGGCCGCCTCGTCGGAGGCGATGATGCGCACGTCCTCGTAGCCGGCCGCGTCGAGCGCGGCGCGGAAGTCGATGATCCAGTCGATCTCGTAGTGGCGCTCGTTGCGCACGCCCATGTTGTCGATCGTGAGGCCGTGCTGGTCGGCGCAGCCGAGCCACTCGAGGAAGTACCGGATGCTCGCCTCGGAGTAGTAGCCGCCCGCGTCCTGGATCCAGCCGGGCGCGGCCCAGGCGAGGCCGCCGAGGTTGATGTCGGGGTTGCGCTCGACCGCCTCCTCCATGAGCCACCACTCGTAGCCGGCGTCGCAGTCGACGACGTCGGCGGTGTGCATGTGACTCGACTCGGAGCCGTCGGTGGTGTTGGAGTCGCCGGCGATCTCGACCTTGAGCATCTCGAGCGAGGCGCCGTAGCCGGGGCGGAACAGGTAGTCGAGGATCTCGTCGCGCTCGGCCGCGGGGTAGTCGAGCAGGAGGCGCGAGGTCGCGCCGCCGCCGGAGACCGCGCCGACGCCGTCGTAGGCGCGCCCGTCGGTCGAGGTGCCGACGACGACGTCGACGGGCTCGGCCGCGAGGGCCGCGGGGGCGCTCATGAGGGCGGAGCCCGCGACGCCGATGGCGGCGATCGCGGCGAGGCCGGTGCGTGCGCGCAGCGGCGGCCTGGGTCGGGTGGTGCTTCGGGTCTCGTGCATCGGTCGCATACCTCCTCGTATGGACGCGCCGCGAGCGGCGCCCCGCGGGTCCGACCTCGTCGTCGACCCCGTCGCGGGCGATGTTAACGGTAACATTCGTGAGGGTCAAGGCTTGGCCGATCCTGAGGTCGCGCACAGGTCGAGCGGGCATGCACCGCCGGCCCACTGCATCGGAGGCGTCCGCGCGGACGGTCGTCGACACAGCACTCGGTCCGCCGACGGCGGAACGAGCACGCTGCCGGCGTCCGCCCGGCTCAGGCCGCGGCGGCCCCCGCCGTCGACGCCCGAACCACGAGCGTCGGCGCGATCGGCGCCACCGACGTCGCGCCGTCCCCGCGGAGCGCGGCGACCACCGCCGCCACGGCGCGCTCGCCGAGCTCGGCGAAGTCCTGCCGCACGGTCGTGAGCGGCGGCGTGAAGTGGCGCGACTCCGGGATGTCGTCGAAGCCGACGATGCTCACGTCCTCCGGCACGCGCACCCCGCGCTCGCCGAGGCCGTGCAGGATGCCGAGCGCGATCTGGTCGTTCGCGGCGAAGACCGCCCCGCGATCGAGCTCGGCGCCCGCGGCGAAGGCGTAGCCGGCGTCGGCGGTCCAGGCGTCGAGCTGCGCGACCTCGGGCTCGAGGCCCGCCGCGGCCATCGCGGCGCGGTACGCCTCGGTGCGGGCGGTCGCGTCGAGCCAGTCGTCGGGGCCGGCGGCGTGGACGATCCGGCGGTGGCCCAGGGCGAGCAGGTGCTCGACGGCGAGCCGCGCGCCCGCGGCCTGGTCGACGCCCGCGGTGGGGAAGTCGTCCTCGGCGTGCGACGAGAGCACCACCGCCGGCACGCCCCGGTGGGCCGCGCGGAGCAGCCCGATCGACGACGCCCGGGGCGCGATGAGCAGCAGGGCGTCCACGCCCTGCGCGAGGGCGTGGTCGACGGCCGCGGTGGCGTCCGAGGCCCGCGCCCCGCCGATGCTCACCGCCGCGACGGCGTACCCGGCCGCATGCGCGGCCTCCTCGATGCCGCGCAGCGTGCTCGCGGGCCCGTACTCGACGGCGCTGTCGACGATGACGCCGATGCGGTCGGAGCGCCGCGTCGCGAGCGCCCGGGCCGCGCGGTTGGGCGTGTAGTCGAGCCGCGCCATCGCCTGCAGCACCCGCTCGCGGGTCGCGGGCCGGATGCTCGGATGGCCGTTGAGCACGCGCGAGACGGTCATCGCCGAGACCTGGGCGGCCTGGGCGACGTCGCGGATGCTCGCGCGAGCGCGCTCGGTGCCGGCCATGCTCGGATCGTAGGGCCTGCGGCGCGGCCGGTCAGGCAGGCGCGACCGCCGACCAGGCGAGCGTGAGCTCGCCGAGCCGCCACCGCGCGGGGCCTCCGGCCACCGGCCAGCCGCCTGCCCGCAGTGCCCCCACGGCCGCGACCCAGCGCTGCGTGGCGCTCAAGTCGGCGAGCGGCGCGTGCGTCGCCCACGCCCGGTCGAGGTCGACGAGCAGGGCGTGGATGCGCTCGCCCGGCACGTTGCGGTGGATGAGCGCCTTCGGCAGCCGCTCGGCGACGACCGAGGGCGCGGGGCAGGGCTCGGTGCCGAGCTCGTCGACCTTCAGCGCGATCGTGAGCGAGCGGGGCCCGCCCGCGTCGAGCGCCACCCAGGAGGCGACGCGGCCCACCTCGTTCGAGGTGCCCTCGACGAGCAGCCCGCCCGGGGCGAGCCGCGCGAGCATCGTCGCCCAGTGCCCCGCGACCTCGGCCTCGTCGTACTGCCGCAGCACGTTCATCGCCCGGATCACGTGGGGGCGCCGCGCGGCGGGCACCTCGAAGCCGCCGCGCGCGAACGCGACCCGCGCATCCGCCGCGATCGCCCGGCCGTACCGCTCCGGCCCCGCCGCCCGCGCCGCCGCGAGCTCGGCGGTGGCGAGCGCCACCCGCTCGGGGTCGATCTCGAGGCCGAGCACCTCGACGTCCGGGTTGCCGCGCGCGAGCCGCTCGTGCAGCTCGAGGCTCGTCGTGGCGCTCGCGCCGTAGCCGAGGTCGACGACGAGGCACCCGGGCACGCGCGCCGCGGGCTGCGCCGCGATCCAGCGGTCGACGCGACGCAGGCGGTTGACGCCCGTCGTCCCTCGCGTGATGCGACCCACCGGCTTCGCCACCCGTCCATCCTGGCGGACGCCCGAGCGTCCGGTGCTCGGATCCGGCGCGTCGGGTGGTCGAGGCGCACTTCGCGGTCACGCCGCGGCAACCTGCGCTGGCTAGGCTGGCGGCATGACCGAGCGCACCCTCATCCTGCTCCGCCACGGCCAGTCGACGTGGAACGAGAAGAACCTGTTCACCGGATGGGTCGACGTGCGGCTCACGCCTAAGGGCGAGGAGGAGGCCCGCCGCGGCGGCGAGCTGCTCGCCGAGCACGGCCTGCTGCCCGACGTGCTCTACACGTCGCTCCTCACCCGTGCGATCCAGACCGCGAACCTCGCGCTCGACGCCGCCGACCGCGCGTGGATCCCGGTGACCCGCTCGTGGCGCCTCAACGAGCGCCACTACGGCGACCTGCAGGGCAAGGACAAGGCCGAGACGCTCGAGCAGTACGGCGAGGAGCAGTTCATGCTCTGGCGCCGTTCGTTCGACGTGCCGCCGCCCGTCATCGCCGACGACAACGAGTACTCGCAGGCCGGCGACGAGCGCTACGCGGGCATCGACGGCGACGTGCCCGCCACCGAGTGCCTCAAGGACGTCATCGAGCGCTTCCTGCCCTACTGGGAGTCGACGATCTCGAAGGACCTCGACGCGGGCCGCACCGTGCTCGTCACGGCGCACGGCAACTCGCTGCGCGCGCTCGTGAAGCACCTCGACGGCATCTCCGACGACGACATCGCGGCGCTGAACATCCCCACGGGCATCCCGCTCGTCTACAAGCTGGGCGACGACAACATGCCGCTCGGCCCGGGCGAGTACCTCGACCCGGAGGCCGCGGCCGCGGGTGCGGCGGCGGTGGCGGCGCAGGGGAACAAGCACTGACCTCCTCGCACGCATGGCGAAGGGCCCCCGCCGCGGCGGGGGCCCTTCGTCCTGCGGTCCGGAGGCTCAGGCCTCGGGCTGCACCGGCTCGAGGTCGTGCTCGTGCGGCTCGGCGCCCACCCAGTCGCCCGTCGCGAGGTACTTGACCTTGCGGGCGATGCCGACCGCGTGGTCGGCGAAGCGCTCGTGGTAGCGGCTCGCGAGGGTCGCGTCGACCGTCGCGTGCGCCGCGCCCTCCCACGCGGTGCCGAGCACCTGCGCGAAGACCTGGCGGTGGAGGCGGTCGACGTGCTCGTCGGCGGCCTCGATGCGCTCGGCGATCGAGAGGTCCTGCGTCTCGAGCAGCTCGCGCAGCAGCGTCGCGACCTCGATGTCGTGGCGGCCCATCTCGGCGAACGTCGGCTGCAGCGACTCCGGCACCACCTGCATCGGGAAGCGGTAGCGGGCGAGCATGGCGATGTGGCGGGCGAGGTCGCCCATGCGCTCGAGCGATGCCGAGATCCGCAGGGCCGACACGACGATGCGGAGGTCGCGGGCGACGGGGGACTGGCGCGCGATGATGTCGATCGCGAGCTCGTCGAGCGCGGCGGCCTTGTCGTCGATGAGCGGGTCGCTCGCGATCACCTGCTCGGCGAGCTGGACGTTCGACTCGCCGAACGCCTGCACCGCGGTGCTGATCGAGACGACGACGTGGCCGGCGATGTCGACGAGGCGCTCCTGCACCTCGGCGAGCTCCTGCTGGAAGACTTCGCGCATGGCTCCTGCTCCTTGTGCTGGTCCGGACCGACGGGACGCGGGCACGGTTCGGATCCCGAGTGTTGCCGGGCAAGGTTACCGCCGGGTGACGGCTCGCTGAACGCATGGGGCCGGTGCGGCGCGCAGCCGCCGCGTGGCCGGGAGGGCCTCCGGGGCGCCGCTAGATTGGTCGCGTGGATGCCGCCTGGTACGTCCTCCTCTCGCTCCTGCTGGGCTTCGCCGTCGGAGCGCTCTCGGTGCACCTGCTCGGCGTCGCCGCGCAGCGCGGCCGCCGCGTGATGGCGATCGCGAGCGAGCCCGTGCCCGACGGCATCGCCTCGATGGTCGGGGTGCTGGAGTCGGCGGGCGTCGTGCTCGACGGCTCGAACCAGGTCATCCTCTCCTCGCCCGGCGCCGAGGCGCTCGACCTCGTCGAGGGCCGCCACCTGCGGGTGCCGGCGCTCGTCGAGCACGCCCGCCGCATCTGGCGCACCGGCGAGGCCGAGACCTTCGAGCTCGCGCACCGCCGCGGCCGCATCGGCACCGGCACCGAGCTGCAGCTGCGCGTGCGCATCACGCCGCTCGGCAATCGCTTCCTGCTGCTGCTCGCCGCCGACCGCACCGAGGAGGTGCGCCTCGCCGGCGTGCGCCGCGACTTCGTCGCGAACGTCAGCCACGAGCTGAAGACGCCCATCGGGGCGGTCGCGGTGCTCGCCGAGGCGATCGAGGCGGCCTCCGAGGACCCGGAGCGGGTGCGCGCCTTCTCGAAGCGCATGCAGGTGGAGGCGGAGCGCCTCGGCCGCATGACGAAGGAGATCATCGACCTCTCGCGCATCCAGGCCGACGACCCGCTCGAGGACGCGGCGCGCGTGCCGATCGCGCGGGTCGTCGACGTGGCCGTCGACCGCAACCGCGTGGCCGCCGACGCGAAGCGGATGCGGATCATCCCCCGCGTGCTCGACGACGTCGAGGTGCTCGGCTCGGAGGAGCTGCTCACCACCGCGCTGCAGAACCTCGTCGCGAACGCCGTGCAGTACTCGCCGGAGGCGACCCACGTCGGCGTCGGCGTGCGGGTGCAGGACGGGATCGTCGAGATCGCGGTCACCGACAAGGGCGTCGGCATCGCGCAGGAGGACCGGGAGCGCGTGTTCGAGCGCTTCTACCGCGTCGACCCCGCGCGCAGCCGCGTCACGGGCGGCACGGGCCTCGGCCTCAGCATCGTGAAGCACGTCGCCGTCACGCACGGCGGCGAGGTCACGCTCTGGTCGCGTCCCGGGCAGGGCTCGACCTTCACCCTGCGGCTGCCCGCCGCATCCCATCACCGCGAGGAGACCGCATGACGCGCATCCTGATCGTCGAGGACGAGTCCGCGCTCGCAGAGCCGCTCGCCTACCTGCTCGAGCTCGAGGGCTACGAGACCGCCCACGCGCCCGACGGCGACGAGGCGGTCCGGATGTTCGACGAGGAGGGCGCCGACCTCGTGCTGCTCGACCTCATGCTCCCCGGCCAGTCGGGGACGGAGGTGTGCCGGCAGATCCGCGCGAAGTCGCAGGTGCCGATCATCATGGTCACCGCGAAGGACAGCGAGGTCGACACGATCGTCGGCCTCGAGCTCGGCGCCGACGACTACGTGACGAAGCCGTACTCGTCGCGCGAGCTCGTGGCGCGCATCCGGGCCGTGCTGCGGCGCCGCTCGGTCGAGGAGGACGAGGACGACGCGGTCGTCGAGATCGGCCGCGTGCGGCTCGACGCCGACAGCCACACCGTGACGGTCGACGGCGACGAGGTGCCGATGCCGCTGCGGGAGTTCGAGCTGCTGGAGTTCCTCATGCGCAACGCCGGCCGCGTGCTCACGCGCGGCCAGCTCATCGACCGCGTCTGGGGCTCGGACTACTTCGGCGACACGAAGACGCTCGACGTGCACATCAAGCGCCTGCGGGCGAAGATCGAGGAGGACCCCTCGAACCCCGTGACGGTCGTCACGCGCCGTGGGCTCGGCTACCGCTTCGAGCGCTGACGCCGGCCGCTTCCACGAGCGAGGGCCCGCTGCCGGTCGGCAGCGGGCCCTCGTCGCTCGGAGCGCTACGGAGCGGCGGTCTCGGTGGGCTCGGGGGTCGCCGTCGCCGGGGCGGTCGGCTCGGCCGACTCGGTGGTCACGGGCTCGGCCTCGGGGGCGACCGGGCCGAGCGTCTCGTAGCCGGCGAACTCCGTCGAGATCATCTGCACGGGCACGCCGGTCGGCTCGGCGCCGTCGGCCTGGAACGAGACGTTGCGGTGGCCGCCGAACTCGATCGTGGGGGCGGCGAAGATGAGCTGCTGGTCCTCGAAGCCGAAGGTGGTGCGCCCGCTGGGGAGGCGGACCTCCTGCGCCTCGTCCTCCACGCGCACCTCGACGAAGGTCGCCTCGCCGGGGTTCGTGAAGGTGACGACGAGGCTCAGCTGGTCGCCGTCGGGCTCGCCGACGAGAATGGCGTTGTGCGCCTCGACCTGGCCGGTCGTGGCGGAGATGCCGTCGGACGGGTCGTACTGGATGGTCGTCGCCTGCGGCGTCAGGATGTTGCATCCGGTGGCGACGAGCGCGACGACGGCTGCGGCTGCTGCGGCGGCGACGGTGCGGAGCTGCACGAGGACCCTTTCGACGGTGGCCGGCGGGCGCAGGACGGACGCGCACGCGGTCGCCGTCGAGTCTAGTACGGGCCGCGGGAGGGGCGCGCCCGGGCGGCCGGCCGGCGGTCGCGGAGCGGCCGGGAGGGCCCTCGGCGAGCGGGCAGGACCGACGATCCAACCACTCCTCGTTCGGCGTCCGTACACGACACGCTGTGATAAAATCAAGGTTCTGGCTACGACGAGGAGCGTTCGATGAACTTTGAGGTCGGAGAGACGGTCGTCTACCCCCACCACGGCGCAGCGACCATCACCGAGGTGAAGGTCCGCAAGATCAAGGGCGTCGAGACCACCTACCTCAAGCTGAACGTCGCGCAGGGCGGTCTCACCATCGAGGTGCCCGCGCAGAACGTCGACATGGTGGGCGTCCGCGACGTCATCGGCGAGGAGGGCCTCGACCGCGTGTTCGAGGTGCTGCGCGCCGACTTCACCGAGGAGCCCACGAACTGGGCGCGCCGCTACAAGGCGAACGTCGAGAAGCTCGCCTCGGGCGACGTCATCAAGGTGAGCGAGGTCGTTCGCGACCTCTCGCGCCGCGACCAGGACCGCGGCCTGTCGGCCGGCGAGAAGCGGATGCTCGTGAAGGCCCGCCAGATCCTCGTGTCGGAGCTGGCGCTCGCCGAGCACACCGACGAGGACGCCGCCGCGGTGCGCCTCGACGAGGCCCTCGCGCCCGCGAGCTGAGACCTGCGGCCCCGCGCCGCGCAGACCGAGGCGCCCTGTCCCCAAGGCAGGGCGCCTCTTCTGCGCGCTGGAGCTGCAGCCACCCGCCGGTCGCGCGCTGGAGCTGGATGCGGAGGCGCTTTCGCGCCTCCGCATCCAGCTCCAGCGCGCGACCCGCCTAGGCTGGCCCTCGTGACCGCCACTGCCCTCATCGTCGTCGCCGCCGGCAGCGGCACCCGCCTCGGCCGCGGCGTCCCGAAGGCCTTCGCGACGCTCGCGGGCGCGACGATCCTCGAGCACGCGCTGCGCGGCCTCGTGGGCGTCGACGCGCGGATCGTCGCGGTCGTCCCGGCGGGCGCCGAGGCGGACGCCCGCGCGATCGCCGAGCGCGCGGGCGTCGACGCCGCGGTCGTCGCGGGCGGCGCGACCCGCGCGGACTCCGTCGCCGCGGGCCTCGCCGCGGCCGGCGACGCGCGCCGCGTGCTCGTGCACGACGCGGCCCGCGCGCTCGCGCCCCGGGCGCTCGTCGAGCGGGTGCTCGCCGCGCTCGATGCGGGCGCCGGCGCGGTCGTGCCCGTGCTGCCGGTCGTCGACACGATCCGGTCGGTCGACGGCGCCGCCGACGCATCCGCCGAGGCCCTCGGCGCGATCGTCGACCGCTCGGGCCTCCGCGCCATGCAGACGCCGCAGGGCTTCGACGCCGCGCTGCTGCGCCGCGCCTACGAGGCGGCGGGGGAGGGCCGCGCGGCCTCGACCGACGACGCGCAGCTCGTGCAGGCGCTCGGCGAGGCGGTCGTCGCGGTGCCCGGCGACGAGCTCGCCTTCAAGATCACGACCGCAGCCGACGCCGGCCGGGCCGAGGCGCTCCTCGCGCCGACCCGCGCGGTGCCGGAGCTGCGCACGGGCATCGGCGTCGACGTCCACGCCTTCGGCGGCGACGGCCCGCTGCGCGTCGCGGGGCTCGAGTGGGAGGGGCAGGGGCTCGCCGGGCACTCCGACGGCGACGTCGTCTGCCACGCGATCGTCGACGCGCTGCTCGGCGCCGCGGGCCTCGGCGACATCGGCGGCCTCGTGGGCGTCGACGACCCGCAGCACGCTGGCGCGCGCGGCGAGGTCTTCGTGCGCCTCGCGGTCGAGCGGCTCGCGGAGCACGGCTGGCGGCCGCAGAGCGTGGGCGTGCAGGTGCTCGGCGTGCGGCCGCGCATCGGCAGCCGCCGCGAGGAGGCGCAGGCGGTGCTCGGCGCGATGGTCGGCGCGCCCGTGAGCGTGTCGGGCACGACCACCGACGGGCTGGGCGCGCTCGGCCGCGGCGAGGGCCTGCAGGCGATCGCGACCGCGCTGGTCGCGCGCGGCTGACGCGGCGCCGACGACGCGCGCCTCAGCGGTCCGGGTTCGACGCGGCCCCGTCGAGCCACAGCTCGTCGCTCGCGTCGGCGTGCGTGCCGCCGCTGCCGACGTGCTTCGCGCTGATGCGCGGCCCCTTCGTGATGACGTGCACCATCGCCATGCCGTGGCCGCGGCCGAGCCCGTAGTCGTGCTTCAGCCACTCGAGGATCGGCGTCGCCTTCGTCGACGCGTCGAAGCCGCGCTCGCGCGCCAGCTCGAGCAGCTGCCGGGGCGTGAGCCCCGTCTTCGCCTCGACCGCGTCGAGGTAGGCCTGGAACGACATGGATGCTCCTTCGCGTCTCCGTGCTGGGCCCCAGCATCCCACTAGCCTTGGGGCCGTGACCGTGCGCATCCACGACTCGAGGCAGCAGGCCGTCGTCGACCTCCGTCCCCTGCGGGACGGCGAGGTGTCGATGTACGTCTGCGGCCCCACCGTGCAGTCGTCGCCGCACGTCGGCCACGTGCGCAGCGCGGTCGCCTACGACGTGTGGCGCCGCTGGCTCGAGCACCGCGGGCACCGCGTCACCTTCGTGCGCAACGTCACCGACATCGACGACAAGGTGCTCGTCAACGCCGTCGACGAGCCCTGGTGGGCGCTCGCGTACCGCGTCGAGCAGGAGTTCGCGGCCGCCTACCGCGCCGTCGGCGTGCTGGCGCCCACGTACGAGCCGCGCGCCACCGCGTCCGTGCCCGAGATGCACGCGCTCATCGCGCTGCTCGTCGAGCGCGGCCACGCGTACCCGGCGCTCGACGGCTCCGCCGACGTGTACTTCGACGTGCGCTCGTGGGAGCGGTACGGCGCCCTCACCCGCCAGTCGATCGACGCGATGGAGCCGGCAGCCGACGCCGACCCGCGCGGCAAGCGCGACCCGCGCGACTTCGCGCTCTGGAAGGCGCGGAAGGACGACGAGCCGGCCGACGCCTCGTGGGACTCCCCGTGGGGCCAGGGGCGTCCGGGCTGGCACATCGAGTGCTCGGCGATGGCGCGCCGCTACCTCGGCGACGCGTTCGACATCCACGGCGGCGGCCTCGACCTCCGCTTCCCGCACCACGAGAACGAGCTCGCGCAGTCGAGCGCCGCGGGCCTCGGCTTCGCGAGCGTGTGGAGCCACAACGGCCTCGTGCACGTCGACGGCGAGAAGATGTCGAAGTCGCTCGGCAACTCGATCCTCGCCGCCGACCTCGTCGCCGCCGTGCGGCCCATCGTCGTGCGCTACTTCCTCGTCGCGCCGCACTACCGCTCGACCATCGACCTGCGCACCGACGCCGGCAGCCTCGCGGGCGGCTCGCTCGCCGAGGCCGAGGCGGCGTTCGGCCGTATCGAGGGGATGCTCGAGCGGGCCGCCCGCGCGGGCGCGCTGCCCGACGCGGCCGTGCCGGACGCGTTCGCCGCGGCCATGGACGACGACCTCTCGACCCCGCAGGCGGTCGCGGTGCTGCACGACACGACGCGCGCCGCGAACGCCGCCCTCGACGCGGGCGACACCGCCGCGGGACTCGCCCGCGCGGGCGAGGCGCTCGCGATGCTGCGCGTGCTCGGGCTCGACCCGCACGACGCGATGTGGCAGTCTGGAGCGTCGGCCGAGGCCGCGGCGCTCGACAGCCTCGTCGCATCGCTCCTCGCGGAGCGCCGCGAGGCGCGCGCCGCCCGGGACTTCGCCGCATCCGACCGCATCCGCGACGCGCTGGCCGCCGCGGGCATCCTCGTCGAGGACGGCAAGGACACGACCACCTGGAGCATCGCATGAACAAGCCGAGCCGCCCGGCCCGCAAGAAGGGCCCTTCGAAGGGCACCGGCGGCAACGGCCGCCGCGCGCTCGAGGGCAAGGGACCCACGCCCAAGGCCGAGGACCGCTCCTGGCACGTCGCCGGCAAGCGGAAGGCCGCCAAGGAGCGGCTCGACGCCGCCAAGGCGCGCACCGGCAAGGCCGGCGCCTCGCAGCCGCCGCGGCACCGCAAGCCCTCGTCGGCGAAGGACGAGTCGGAGCTCGTGACCGGCCGCAACGCCGTGCTCGAGGCGCTCCGCACGAGGATCCCGGCGACCTCGCTCATCCTCGCCGCGCGCCTCGAGATGGACGACCGGGTCAAGGAGATCCTGTCGCTCGCCAACAAGCGCGGCGTGCCCGTGCTCGAGGTGATGCGCCCCGAGCTCGACCGCATCTCGGGGCACGACACCGTGCACCAGGGCGTCGCGCTCAAGGTGCCGCCGTACCAGTACGCGCACCCGATCGACCTGCTCGAGCAGATCGTCGACCGCGACCAGACGCCGCTGCTCATCGCGCTCGACGGCGTGACCGACCCGCGCAACCTCGGCGCGATCATCCGCTCGGCGGCAGCGTTCGGCTCGCAGGGCGTCATCGTGCCGCAGCGCCGCTCGGTGGGCGTCACCGCGAGCGCGTGGAAGACGAGCGCGGGCGCCGCGGCGCGCGTGCCGGTCGCGATGGCCTCGAACCTCACGGCCACGCTCAAGGAGCTGAAGAAGCAGGGCGTGTTCATCATCGGCCTCGACGGCGACGGCGACGTGCCGCTGCACGAGCTCGACCTCGCCGCGGGCCCGCTCGTGATCGTGGTCGGCAGCGAGGGCAAGGGCCTCTCGCGCCTGGTGGCCGAGACGTGCGACGCGATCGTGTCGATCCCGATCTCGGGGGCGACGGAGTCGCTGAACGCCGGCATCGCGGCGTCCGTCACGCTCTACGAGGTCGCGAAGCGCCGGGCGGCCTCCGGGCGCTGAGCCCGAGCGCGGCTCAGACCTTGTCGCGCCAGTCCGGGTCGTCGTCCTCGTCCGAGAGGTCGATCGCCCCGGTCTCGATCGGGACGATCGGCATCGTGACCGTCACCGGCACGCCGAGCAGCGCAGCCTCGTCGCGGCGGTGCGCCAGCTGCGTCTCGATGTAGGCCGTCGCGGCCTCGGCGAGCGGCACCTCGCGCCGTTCGCGCTCCGACAGGTACCAGCGGTGCTCGAGCACCTCGTGGAACACCTCCGGCGGCTCGAGCTTGCCCGCGAGGTCGCGCGGCACCGCCTGCACGATCGGCAGGTAGACCTGCTCGAACCACTCGTTCGCGAGCGCGTCGTCGCCCGCCGCCGGCCGCACCTCGCGCTCGTGCGCGACGTACTGGTCGAGGTCGTTGAGCATCCGTCGCGCCTGGTTCTCCTCGGCGTCGATGCCCGTGAGCGAGTTGAGGCGGCGGTGGTGGTGGCCCGGGTCGACGACCTTCGGCTGGATGCGCACCGTCGTGCCGCCGTCGCCCGTCGACATCGACAGCTCCTCGATGTCGTAGCCGAGCGCGTTGAGGCGCTCGAGGCGCGCGTTGATGCGCCACCGCTCCGTCGAGGGCACGAGCTCGTCGCTCGTGATCGTGTGCCACAGCTCGCGGTACTGCTCGACGATCGAGCCGGCGACGGCGACCGGATCGATCGAGGGGTCGAGCCGGTCGCCGGCCGCGAGGTCGAGCAGCTCGCCGGCGATGTTGACGCGCGCGACCTCCAGGTCGTCCTCGCGCCGGCCGTCGGACAGGCCGCCCGCCTCGATCGTGCCGGTCTCGGCGTCGACGAGGTAGGCGGCGAACGCGCCCGCGTCGCGCCGGAACAGCGTGTTCGAGAGCGAGACGTCGCCCCAGTAGAAGCCCACGAGGTGCAGGCGCACGAGCAGGCCCGCGAGCGCGTCGACGAGCCGCTGCGCGGTGGAGCGCTTCAGCGCCGACGAGTAGAGCGCCCGGTAGGGGAGCGAGAAGCGCAGGTGCCTCGTCACGAGCGCCGTCGGCAGCGGCTCGCCGAGCACCGTCGCGCGGCCGGCGATGACCGCGACCGGCTCCACGCACGGCACGTCGAGGCGCTGCAGCCGCCGCAGCATCCGGTACTCGCCGGTCGCCATCTCCTCGGTCGTCTCCTTGATGGCGACGACGCGGCCGCCGAGCCGCGCGAAGCGCACGAGGTGGCGCGAGATGCCCTTCGGCAGCGAGACGACGGTGTCGTCGGGCCACTCGTCGAGCGGCAGGTCCCACGGCAGGTCGAGGAGCGTCGCGTCCATCATCGCCGAGGTGATGCGCAGGTCGGTGGTGGCCATGCGGCCATCGTAGGCGCGCCCGTCCGCGCGCCGAGGGGTGGATGCGCGCAGACGACGACGGCCGGGGCGCAGTGCCCCGGCCGTCGTGCGGATCGGTGTCAGACGCGCTTGCCCGACTCCTTGTCGAACAGGTGCACGTGCTCCTGCGCGGGCGAGATGTGGACGGTGTCGCCGGCCGACGCGTGCGCGCGCCCGTCGACGCGCGCCACGATGTCGACGCGCTTGCCCTCGACGTCCGCGTGGCCGTAGAGGTAGCCGTCGGCGCCGAGCTCCTCGACGAGGTCGACGACGACGGGCAGGCCGTCGGTGCCGTCGGCGTCGACGCTCACGTCCTCGGGGCGGACGCCCACGATGAGGCCGGAGCCCGCGGCCGAGAGCTGCTCGCGCGAGACCGGAGTGAGGTGCTGGCCGAAGCGCACGCCGCCCTCGCTGACGGGCAGCTCGAGCAGGTTCATGGCCGGGCTGCCGATGAAGCCGGCCACGAACACGTTCTGCGGGTTCGCGTACAGCTCGCGCGGGGTGCCGACCTGCTGCAGGACGCCGTCCTTGAGCACCGCGATGCGGTCGCCCATCGTCAGGGCCTCCGTCTGGTCGTGCGTGACGTAGACGGTGGTGACGCCGAGGCGGCGCTGCAGCGAGGCGATCTGCGTGCGCGTCTGCACGCGCAGCTTCGCGTCGAGGTTCGACAGCGGCTCGTCCATGAGGAAGACCTGCGGCTGGCGCACGATCGCGCGGCCCATGGCGACGCGCTGGCGCTGACCGCCGGAGAGGGCCTTGGGCTTGCGGCCCAGGTACGGCTCGAGGTCGAGCAGCTTCGCCGCCTCCTCGACGCGCTTGGCGCGCTCCTCCTTGGCGACGCCGGCGATCTTCAGCGCGAAGCCCATGTTCTCCGCCACGGTCATGTGGGGGTAGAGGGCGTAGTTCTGGAAGACCATCGCGATGTCGCGATCCTTGGGCGGCACATCGGTGACCTCTCGATCTCCGATGAGGATGCGGCCGTCGTTGACCTCCTCGAGGCCCGCGAGCATGCGCAGGGTGGTGGACTTGCCGCAGCCGGAGGGGCCGACCAGCACGAGGAACTCGCCGTCGGCGATCTCGAGGTCGATCGCGTCGACCGCAGGGGTCGTCGCTCCGGGATACAGCCGGGTTGCCTTGTCGAAGGTGACAGACGCCATCGTGTGCTCCATTCACCGGCAGGAACGTGCCGGACGATCCGTTGTGAAGGCAGGCGACGGTGCCTGCTCCGTCGACATCCTGGCACGTCCGGGTGCCAGTACCCTAGGTTTCGGCGCATATCCCGTCGCGCCGCACCGCCGACCACCACGGCCGAGCCCTCAGGACAGGACCGCATGAGCGAGAAGCTGACGAAGAACGAGCGCCGCGCGCAGGCGCGCGAGCAGGCCCGGAAGATGCAGGAGCAGCGTCGCCGCAAGGAGCGCGTCCGCAGGGGCCTCACGATCGGCGGCATCATCGTCGGCGCCGTGGCGATCGTCGCGATCGTCGCCGTCGTCATCGTCAACAGCATCCGCCCGGCCGGCCCCGGGCCCGAGAACATGGCCTCGAACGGCATCGTCATCGGCCAGGACTTCGTGGCCGAGCGCACCGCCGCGACGCCGCCCGAGGGCGAGCCGACGCCCACCGAGCCGCGCGACGACATCATCCAGATCGAGATCTACCAGGACTACATGTGCCCGGTGTGCGGCGCGTTCGACGAGGCCAACCGGGCGACGCTCGAGCAGCTCATGTCCACCGGTGCCGCCACCGTCGAGATCCACCCGATCTCCATCCTCGACCGGGCGTCGCTCGGCACGAAGTACTCCACCCGCTCCGCCTCGGCCGCCGCGTGCGTCGCGGAGTTCGCGCCGGACCAGTTCTGGGACTTCAACAGCGCGATGTACGACCAGCAGCCGGCCGAGAGCACGGCGGGCCTGTCGAACGACGAGATCGTGGGCGTCGCCGAGGGCGCCGGGATCGACGTGTCGGGCGGCCTCGCCGACTGCATCCGCGAGACCCGCTTCGGCAGCTGGGCCGAGGACGCCACGGTGCGCGCCGGCACGCAGCCGCTGCCCGGCACCGACGGCGTCGTCGCCGACCGCACGCCGACGGTGATCGTCAACGGCCAGCAGTACCCGGGCTCGCCGAGCGACGCCGCCGGCTTCCAGGCCTTCGTCACCGCAGCGGCCGGCCAGCTGTCCGGCGGCACGGGCGCCACGGAGACCCCCGCTCCGAGCGAGGGCTGATGCGGGCGCGCGCCTGGCTCGCCGGGTGCGCGGTGCTGGCGCTCGCCGCGTGCGCGGCGCCGGCACCGCCGCCCCAGATCACCACGATCGGCGAGCTGGGCGCCGCCTACGTCGCCGCCGGCGGCGCGTGCACCGACCTCGTCGAGCAGTACCGCGCCTCCGACGAGGACCCGGTGGTCGCGGCGTGCGGCAGCGACACCGAGCTCGTGCTCGCGGCCGACGCCGACCAGGCGCAGGCCGTCGCGACCCAGCGGCAGCTGCAGGAGCAGACCGTGCTCGTGCACGACCGCTGGGTGATCCGCGACGCCGACCTCGAGGGGCTCCAGGCGGAGCTCGGCGGGCAGATCCTCACGCTCGCGCCCGCCGACGGTCCCGCGAACATGGCGGATGCGATCGCGTTCGACGCGGGCGGCGTCGTGCCGGCCGAGCCCGTGCCCGCCGAGGGCGAGCCCGCGGCGCCCGCGCCCGCGGAGGGCGTCCACGACGTGCTCGTCGTCATCGACCCGGACTGCGAGTTCTGCGCCCGCGCGCTCCAGGCGAGCAGCGGCCTGCTCGCCTCGCTCGCCGACACCGGCCAGGCACGCGTCTCGTACCTGCCCGTCTCGCTCGGCGACCGGATCGACAACGGCTACGCGTCGACGCTCGGCGCCAACGCGCTCGCCTGCGTCGCCGACGCGGCGCCCGAGGCGTACCGGCCGTTCCAGGACGCGCTCGTCGCGCACCTGCAGGAGGAGTCGTTCGAGGCGGCCGCGGTGTCGGCGCTCGCCGCCGAGCAGGGCGCCGACGTCGCCCCGTGCATCGAGCAGGCGTCGTTCGCCTGGTGGGTGCGGCAGGCCACGGTGCGCGCGATCGAGCAGCCGCTGCAGGGCGTCGAGCCGCTGCGCGGGGTGCCGACGATCCTCGTCGACGGCGCGACGTTCGCGGGCGACGTGGGCGATGCGGAGGCGCTGGCCGCCTTCGTCGCCGAGCAGCCGGCGGGGTGAGCCCCCTGTCGGGTTCGAACCGACGACCCCTGCTTTACAAGAGCAGTGCTCTACCAGCTGAGCTAAGGAGGCGTGCGCCGAGAGGCGCTCGGCCATTCTAGGCTTGTCCGGTGCGCCGCCTCCGTCCCTGGCCCCCGATCCAGGACGCGCCCGCCGTCCTCGCCGCGTTCCTCGCGAGCGACGACCTGCACCGCCAGGCGCCGCCCATCCGCGACCTCGCCGAGGCCCGCGCCCACCTCGAGGCGATCGTCGACGAGGGCTGGGCGATCGACGACGGCACGCCCGACGACCCGCGCGCCGTCGGATGCGTGCTCGCCTCCGAGCGCGACGCCCGCCACGGCACCGCGTGGCTGTCGTACTGGCTCGCGCCGGCCGCGCGAGGGCACGGGCTCGCGAGCGCGGGCCTCGACGCCGCATCGCGGCTCCTCCTCGCCGGCGGCCTCCACCGCCTCGAGCTCGGCGCCCGCGCGAACAACCCGGCCTCCATCGCGGTCGCCGAGCGCGCCGGCTACGTGCGCGAGGGCGTCGAGCGCGAGCGCCTGCGCTACGGCGACGAGCGGTTCGACGTCGTGCGGCTCGCGCGCCTCGCGACCGACCCGGCCCCCGCATCCGACCCGCTTCCCGTCGAGGAGGCCTGATGCGCACCACGATCGTCTGGGCGCTCGTCGCCGTGCTCGCGGGCGCCGGCATGGCCGTGCAGTCGCGCGTCAACGGCGAGCTCGGCCTCGCGCTCGAGCACGGCATGCTCGCCGCGCTCATCTCGTTCGGCATCGGCCTCGCGGTGCTCGGCGTCATCGCGCTCTGCTCGCCCGCGCTGCGCCGGGGCCTCGCGCGGCTCGTCGCGGCGATCCGCACGGGCGAGATGCCCTGGTGGTACGCGACGACCGGCCTCATCGGCGCCTTCTTCGTCGCCGCGCAGGGGCTCGCGGCAGGCATCACCGGCGTCGCGCTCTTCACCGTCGGCGTCGTCGCCGGCCAGACGATCAGCTCGCTCGCCGTCGACCGGATGGGCCTCGGCGGCCTCGCGCGGAAGCCCGTCACCGCGCCGCGCGTCGCGGGCGCGCTGCTCGCGCTCTGCGCCGTGGTGCTCGCCGTCGGCGGGCAGGGCGGCACGCCCTCCTGGCTGCTCGTGCTGCCGTTCGTCGCCGGCCTCCTGCAGTCGCTCCAGCAGGCGATGGGCGGCGTGGTGCAGCGCACCTCCGGATCCGCGCTCGCACAGGCGACCTCCAACTTCCTGCTCGGCACGGCGGCGCTCGCCCTCGTCGTGCTCGTGCAGACGATCGCCGGCATGCATGCGCAGCCCCTGCCGACGAACCCCGTGCTCTACGTCGGCGGCGCGCTCGGGGTGGCGTTCATCGCCACGGCCTCCATCGCGGTGCACCACCTGGGCGTGCTGACGCTCGGCCTCGCGACCATCTGCGGCCAGGTCGTCGCCTCCGTGCTGCTCGACCTGCTGCTGCCGGTGCACGGCGCGGGGGTCACGCTGCCCGCGATCGGCGCCGCGGCGCTCACGATCGTGGCGGTCGCGGTCTCGGCGCTCCGCCGTCCGCGGCGCCCGCGCGCCTGACGCGGCGGCCGACCGCCCGCAGGGGGACGGACGGCGCTCAGTCCTCCGGGCGGAACTCCATGGCGAGCGAGTTCATGCAGAAGCGGTCGCCCGTCGGGGTCTGCGGCGCGTCCTTGAAGACGTGGCCGAGGTGGCTGCCGCACTTCGCGCAGCGCACCTCGGTGCGCACCATGCCGAGCGAGCGGTCCTCGATGAGCTCGACCGCGTCGTCACGCGCGTCGAAGAAGCTCGGCCAGCCGCAGCCGGAGTCGAACTTCGTCTCGTCGTCGAAGAGCTCGTTGCCGCACGCGCCGCAGGCGTACACGCCCTGCCGCTGCTCGTCGAGCAGCGCGCCCGTCCAGGGGCGCTCGGTGCCGGCCTCGCGCAGCACGCGGTAGGCGTCGGGAGAGAGGGCTTCGCGCCACTCGGCGTCGGAGCGTTCGATGCGGTCCGTCATGCTCCGATCGTACGCCCGTCGCGCTCGCGTTTCGCGGCGGGCGAAGCGCCCGGCAGTGCCTAGGATCGAGCCATGCCGATCGAGCCGCGCGAGCGCCGGGAGGGGACCGCCGACGAGGCGGCCGCCCTCGCCTTCGCCGCGGCCGTCGACGCGGATGCGGAGATCGGCCCGCTGGACGAGGCCGCCGAGCCCAGCGCCGACGAGCTCGCGTCCGCGCGCGAGGCCCGCATCCGCCGCATCCTCGACTTCGAGGGGGCGTGGACGAGCCACGGCGGTGCGAAGGCGCGTGCGATCCGCGCGGAGTTCGGCTGGACGCCCACCCGCTACTACCAGGTGCTCGACGGCCTGCTGGAGACCGCCGAGGCGGTGCGGCACGACCCCATGCTCGTGCGACGCCTGCTCCGCCTGCGGGAGGCGCGATGAGCCGCGGCACGCAGCAGCGCGTCGGCGCGCACCGAGCGCCTGCCGAGCGCGGATGGCCGTGGTGGGCGATCGCCCTCGCCGCCGTCGCCGCGGTGGTGCTGCTGACCGCCGCGGGCGTCTTCGCGCTCGAGCTCGCGCGCCCGCGAGCCACGGCGCCCACGATGCCGGTGGAGACGGCCCAGGCCGCGATCACCGACCCCGCGCAGATCGACCCGGCGCTCGACGCGTCGATCTCGGTGCTCGACGCCTCCGGCGAGCCGGGCCTCGCCGCGGGCGTCGGCCAGGCGCTCGCCGATGCCGGCTGGGACGTCGCGGCGACGGGCGGCTCGACCGAGCAGGGCGAGGCGACCGTGGTCTGGTACGACAGCCCCGAGCTCGAGCCGGTGGCGCTCGGCATCGTGGGCGCCCTCGGCGTCGGCGAGGCGCAGCCGTCGGCGGGGCGCATCTCGGGATCGCCCATCACGATCGTGCTGGGCGCGGATGCGCCGGGCAGCGTGCCGAGCGTCGCGCCGAGCGACGACGGCGACATCACGAGCTCGCCCGCGCCTCCCGCCCCCTGACCCCGTCGTCGGGCGGTCGATTCTGCGCGACCCTCCGGTTGGGGTACATTCAAGGGGTACAGGAAGGCGCGGCCGGCGGCCGCACTCGGCCTGCCGCAGCGCGGCGCCGAGCGAGGTCGGGGGAATCGCGCAGATGAGCATGGACACGTCGGCGAGCGACGAGCGGCTGCTCGGCACCGTCAAGTGGTTCGACCGCGAGAAGGGCTTCGGGTTCATCCGCGTCGACGAGACGGACGCCGAGGTGTTCGTCCACTACTCCCAGATCCGGATGGACGGCTTCCGCGTCCTCGACGAGGGCCAGCGCGTCTCCCTCGCCATCGGCCAGGCCCCCGGCGGCCCCCAGGCCGAGCAGGTCGAGCCGCACCCGCTCGCGCTCGACTGAGCGCGGCCGCGCTCGCCCTCGGCCGCTCGCCTCCGCGCCCGACGCAGCGCGCCCGTCCGCCCACGGCGGATCGCCCTCCGCTCGCTTGCACTCCCATGCGGCGAGTGCCAGACTTGCCCCTGGCACTCCCTCCGGTGGAGTGCCAGTGAACGTGATTGCGTCCAGGAGGGACGAAGACTGCTATGGCAAAGATGATCGCTTTCGATGAGGAGGCCCGTCGCGGTCTCGAGCGTGGTCTGAACACGCTCGCCGACGCCGTGAAGGTGACCCTCGGCCCGCGCGGCCGCAACGTCGTGCTCGAGAAGAAGTGGGGCGCCCCCACCATCACGAACGACGGCGTCTCGATCGCCAAGGAGATCGAGCTCGAGGACCCGTTCGAGAAGATCGGCGCGGAGCTCGTCAAGGAGGTCGCCAAGAAGACCGACGACGTCGCCGGCGACGGCACCACCACCGCGACCGTGCTCGCCCAGGCGCTCGTGCGCGAGGGCCTGCGCAACGTCGCGGCCGGCGCCGACCCGATCAGCCTCAAGCGCGGCATCGAGAAGGCCGCCGCGAAGGTCGCCGAGCAGCTGCTCGCGAACGCCAAGGAGATCGAGACGAAGGACGAGATCGCCGCCACCGCGTCGATCTCGGCCGCCGACGAGGAGATCGGCGCGCTCATCGCCGAGGCGATCGACAAGGTCGGCAAGGAGGGCGTCGTCACCGTCGAGGAGTCGAACACCTTCGGCACCGAGCTCGAGCTCACCGAGGGCATGCGCTTCGACAAGGGCTTCCTGTCGCAGTACTTCGTGACGGACCCCGAGCGCCAGGAGACGGTCTTCGAGGACCCGTACATCCTGATCGTCAACTCGAAGATCTCGAACATCAAGGACCTCCTCCCGATCGTCGACAAGGTGATCCAGGCGGGCAAGCAGCTCGTCATCATCGCCGAGGACGTCGAGGGCGAGGCGCTCGCGACGCTCGTCGTGAACAAGATCCGCGGCATCTTCAAGTCGGTCGCCGTCAAGGCCCCGGGCTTCGGCGACCGCCGCAAGGCGATGCTCGCCGACATGGCGATCCTCACGGGCGGCCAGGTGATCTCCGAGGAGGTCGGCCTCAAGCTCGAGAACGCGACGCTCGACCTGCTGGGCCGTGCGCGCAAGGTCGTCATCACGAAGGACGAGACGACGATCGTCGAGGGCGCCGGCGAGGCCGACGCCATCGCTGGCCGCGTGCGCCAGATCCGCTCGGAGATCGACAACACCGACAGCGACTACGACCGCGAGAAGCTCCAGGAGCGCCTCGCGAAGCTGGCCGGCGGCGTCGCCGTCATCAAGTCGGGCGCCGCGACCGAGGTCGAGCTCAAGGAGCGCAAGCACCGCATCGAGGACGCCGTCCGCAACGCGAAGGCGGCCGTCGAGGAGGGCATCGTCCCCGGTGGTGGCGTCGCGCTCATCCAGGCTGCGAAGTCGGTCTTCGACACGCTCGAGCTCCAGGGCGACGAGCAGACCGGCGCGAACATCGTCAAGGTCGCGGTCGACGCGCCCCTGAAGCAGATCGCGCTCAACGCCGGCCTCGAGCCGGGCGTCGTCGCCGAGAAGGTGCGCAACCTCCCCGTCGGCCACGGCCTGAACGCCGCCACGGGCGAGTACGTCGACATGCTCTCGGCGGGCATCTCGGACCCGGTGAAGGTGACGCGCTCGGCGCTCGCCAACGCCGCGTCGATCGCCGGCCTCTTCCTCACCACGGAGGCCGTCGTCGCCGACAAGCCCGAGAAGGCGCCGGCCATGCCGGCCGACCCCACGGGTGGCATGGACTTCTGATCCACCGAGCGAAGGGCCCCGGCGAACGCCGGGGCCCTTCGTGGTCTCGAGACGGGCCTGCGGCCCTCCTCGGCCCGCGGGTGGGGGCCTACGCCGCGAAGAGCCTCGTGTTGCCCGCCTCCACCTCGTCGTACTGGCGGCCGGCGAGCGCGAGCGCCTCGGTGATGCCGGCGAGCGACTCCTCGACGCGCAGCTGCGTCGCGCGCCAGTCGTGCAGCACCCCCTGGAAGGCGACCGACGCCTGCCCGCTCCAGCTGTCCTGCAGCGCCTGCAGCTGCGCGTGCATGGAGGCGACCTCCGACTGCACGCGCGCGGCCGTGCCGCGCACCGCGATGTGGGCGCCCTGGATGGCGTCCGCGTCGACGATGTACCTGCTCATGATCCCTCTCCTCCCGCGCGGAGCCTCCGCGCTGGACGGCACCGTAGGGGAGCGGGCCCGTCAGCCGCGGCGGGCGGCGCGACGCTGTGGATCGTCGAGGGGCGTCGCCGTCGGCAGGTCGCGCCGCAGCCGCTCGCTGAGCGCGATGACCGCGTCGTCGCCGGCCAGCGGGATGGCGATGCGGAAGGTCGCGCCGCCCCCCTCGGTCTCGACGACGTCGATGCGGCCGCCGTGCGCCCGCACGATGCCCTGCGCGATCGCGAGGCCGAGGCCCGAGCCGCCCGTCTCGCGCGTGCGGGAGGTGTCGGCGCGGAAGAAGCGCTGGAAGATGCGGCGGCGGATCTCCTTCGGCACGCCGTCGCCGTGGTCGATGACGAGCGCGACGGCCTGCCGGCGGCGCGGCGAGACGCCGACGCCCAGCTCGATCGGGGAGCCCTCGGGCGTGTAGCGCATGGCGTTGCCGATGAGGTTGGCGATCACCTGCCGCAGCACGTGCTCGTCGCCCAGCACGATCGCGGGCGGCGTGAGCGGCGGCGGCGTGAAGAGCGCGGTGGGCTGGTCGTCGTCGCCGTCCTCGATGGGCCCCATCTGGTCGGGGTCGATCGCGAGCACGGCGATGCGCCGGTCGGGCGCCTGCACGCGCGCGTCGCTCGCCGCGTCGTTGACGAGCGGCACGAGGTCGAGCGGCTGCAGGTCGAGCGGCCGCCGCTCGTCGAGCCGCGCGAGCTGCAGCAGGTCCTCGACGAGGCGCGCCATGCGCTTCGCCTCGCCCTCGATGCGCTCCATGGCGTTCTGGACGTCCTCGGGGCGCGTGATGGCGCCCATCCGGTACAGCTCGGCGTAGCCGCGGACCGACACGAGCGGCGTGCGCAGCTCGTGGCTCGCGTCGCCTACGAACTGGCGCATCTGCGCCACCGAGGCGTCGCGCTGCTCGATCGCCGCCTCGATGCGGTCGAGCATGGTGTTGAGCGAGAGCTGGAGGCTGCCGACCTCAGTGCGCGGGTGCGCCCCGGTGACGCGGGTGTCGTAGTCGCCGTCGGCGAAGCGCTGCGCCTGCGCGGCGACGCGCCGCAGGCCGCGCAGGGTCGACCCGGCGAGGATGCGGGTGAGCGCCGCGCCGAGGATGATCGCGAGCACCGAGAAGCCCGCGAAGACGAGCATGAACGTGCCGGTCGTCTGGTCCTGCGACCTCAGGTCGACGGCCACGATCGAGACGAGCAGCTCGCCGGTGCCCTCGACGGTCGACGGCGACAGCAGCATCCGGTACTGCGTGAGCCCGTCGTTCGAGAGGGTCGTGAACGCCCGCTCCTGCTGCGCGACGGTGCCGATGGAGAGCTGCGAGATGTCGGGGTTCGACGGGTCGGGCAGCTTGTTGTCGCACAGGATCGTGCCCTGGGCGTCGGCGACGCCGAGGTAGTAGGTGTTCGGCATCCGCTGCGCGAGGTCGCACTGCTCCGGCCGGTCGGAGCGGGTGATCGGCTCGCTCGTGAAGGCGCGCATGGCCTGCTCGAGCTCGCCGTCGGCCTCGGCGACCTGCGAGTCGCGGATGATGCTGAGCGTGCCGACCCCCGCGAGCGCGAGCCCGAGGGCCATCACCACGACGATGAGTCCGCTGATGCGCCCGGCCAGGGAGGTCCGGGCGAGGAGCTCGCGGAGGCGGGCGAGCACCTACGCCTTGGGGGACTTCAGCATGTAGCCGAAGCCGCGCTTCGTGACGATCATCGGCTCGGAGGTGGAGCCGTCGATCTTGCGACGCAGGTAGGAGATGTACGACTCGACGATGCCGACGTCGCCGTTGAAGTCGTACTCCCAGACGTGGTCGAGGATCTGCGACTTCGAGAGCACGCGGTTGGCGTTGAGCATGAGGTAGCGGAGCAGCTTGAACTCGGTGGGGGAGAGCTCGACCTCCTCGTCGCCGACGCTCACCTCGTGGGTGTCCTGGTTCATGACGAGCTCGCCGACGCGGATGGTGGCGTCGTCGGTCTCGGCCATCGTGCGACGGAGGATCGCCTTGATGCGGGCGATGATCTCGTCGAGCGAGAAGGGCTTCGTGACGTAGTCGTCGCCGCCGACGGTGAGGCCGGTGATCTTGTCGTCGGTGTCGTCCTTGGCGGTGAGGAAGAGGATGGGCGAGGCGAAGCCCGACGCCCGCAGCCGCTTCGTGACGCCGAAGCCGTTGATGTCGGGCAGCATCACGTCGAGCAGGATGAGGTCGGGCTCGTCCTCGAGGACGGCCGAGATCGCGGCGGCGCCGGCGCCGACGGCGCGGACGTCGAAGCCTGCGAAGCGCAGGCTCGTGGACAGCAGGTCGCGGATGTGGGGCTCGTCGTCGACGACGAGGATCTTGGCGTTGGGCTCCGTCATGCGTTCAGTCTCTGACCGTTCTCTGTGACGTTCCTGAACGTCACCGGAATCCGCTCAGGCGACGCCCGCGCGGTCGGCCGCGCCGAGCTCGTGCTCGTCGAGGATCGTGTACGCGTAGCCCTGCTCGGCGAGGAAGCGCTGGCGCCCCAGCGCGAACTCCTGGTCGACCGTGTCGCGCGCGACCACGGTGTAGAAGCTGGCCGTCCGGCCGCCCTTCGGGCGCAGCAGGCGGCCGAGGCGCTGGGCCTCCTCCTGGCGCGAGCCGAACGAGCCGGAGACCTGCACCGCGAGCGAGGCATCCGGCAGGTCGACCGAGAAGTTCGCGACCTTCGAGACGACGAGCACCCGCTCGCGGCCCTCGCGGAACGCCTGGAAGAGCACCTCGCGCTCGGCCACCGGCGTCTCGCCGGTGATGAGCGGCGCCCCGAGCGCCTCGGCGAGGTCGTCGAGCTGGTCGAGGTACTGCCCGATCACGAGGGTCTGCTCGTCGGGGTGCTGCTCGAGCACGCGGCGCACGGTCTGGATCTTGCGCGGGCTCGAGGCCGCGATCCGGTAGCGGTCGCGGTCGCCTGCGGCGGCGTACTCGAGCCGCTCGTCCTCGTCGAGGTCGATGCGCACCTCGTAGCACTCGGCCGGGGCGATGAAGCCCTGCGCCTCGATCTCCTTCCACGGGGCGTCGAAGCGCTTGGGGCCGATGAGGCTGAAGACGTCCGACTCGCGGCCGTCCTCGCGCACGAGCGTCGCGGTGAGGCCCAGCCGGCGGCGCGCCTGGAGGTCGGCGGTGAGCTTGAAGACGGGCGCGGGCAGCAGGTGCACCTCGTCGTAGACGATGAGCCCCCAGTCGAGCGCGTCGAGCACTCCGAGGTGGGCGTACTCGCCGCCGCGCTTCACGGTGAGGATCTGGTAGGTCGCGATCGTGACCGGCTTGATCTCCTTGCTCTGCCCGGAGTACTCGCCGATCTCGTCCTCGGTGAGGCTCGTGCGGGCGAGCAGCTCGGCGCGCCACTGTCGCGCGGAGACGGTGTTCGTCACGAGGATGAGCGTGGTGGTGTCGGTCGCGGCCATGGCGGCGGCGCCGACGATCGTCTTGCCGGCGCCGCAGGGGAGCACGACGACGCCCGAGCCGGCGTCGGCGAAGTGCTGCACCGCATCCGCCTGGTACGGCCGCAGCTCCCAGCCGTCCTCGTCGAGGTCGATGTCGAGCGGCGTGCCGGGCGTGTAGCCGGCGAGGTCCTCGGCGGGCCAGCCGAGCTTCACGAGCTCCTGCTTGAGCTCGCCGCGCGCCCAGTCGACGACGCGGATGCCGCCGTCCGCGGGTCCCGCGAGGAGCGGCTGCACCTTCTTCGAGCGGCGCACCTCCTCGAGCACGGGGCGGTCCTGGCTGCGCAGCACGAGGCCCTCGTCGTCCCGCTCGATCGTGAGCCGGCCGTAGCGGCCGATGGTCTCGCGGATGTCCTGCGCGACGCCCGCCGGCACCGGGAACTTCGCGAACCGGTCGAGCGTGCCGACGATCTCGTCGGCGGTGTGGCCGGCGGCGCGGGCGTTCCACAGCCCGAGCCGCGTCACGCGGTAGGTGTGGATGTGCTCGGGCGCGCGCTCGAGCTCGGCGAAGACCTGGAGCGCCTGGCGCGCGGCCGTGGCATCCGGGTGGGCGACCTCGAGCAGCACCGTCCGGTCGGACTGCACGATGAGCGGGCCTGGGAGCGTCACAGCCGACCAGCCTACTCCCGCGTCCTCCGGGGGCCGAGGGGCGCTCGCTGCGGGCGGACGCTCCGGGCGGGGGAGGGAGGGCGCGATGCGTGGGCGGATGTCGGCGCGCCGGCTCAGGAGGCGACGCCGAGGCCCGCGACGCGCGTGATGGCGCTCAGCGGCAGGGTGCGCTCCACGTCGCGCGCCGCGTCGCGGGCGCGGAGGCGGCCGTTGGCGACGGCGAGCGGCACGAGCTCGACGTCGACGGGGTCGGTCGAGGTCGTGACGGTGAGCCGCACCGGCAGGCGGTCGCGGGCCGCCGCGACGAGCTGGCGCTCGAGCCAGGCGCGCTCCTGCTCGCCGACGTCGAAGCCGGTGTCGCGCAGCCTGGCGACGAGGCGGCTCGGCTCGCGCTCGCGCGCGGGCGCGCGCTCGGGGAGCCGCACCACCAGCTCGCCCGCCTCGTCCTCGAGCACGGCGGGGTAGCGCTCCTCGAGGAGCGCCTCGAGGGTCTCCTCGGCGCTGGTGCGGAACGTCGCGCGGTGGGGACCCGCGGCGGCGGCGCCGGTGGCGGCGAGCGCGCGGTCGACGGCGACGGTGCGGATGAGCTGGGCGTCGTCCGAGCGTGCCTGGGAGCGCGCGCCGCCCTCGGCGAGCGGGTCGACGGCTCGCACGCGCACGGCCCCGAAGCGCGCGGCGGTGTCGCGCACGAGGTAGGCGACCGGCTGCGGGAGGCCCGTGAGCGAGGCCGCCTCGAGGAACGCCAGCACGTCCTCGACCGACTCGCCGGCGGCGAGGCCCGCGGCGACCGACCGCGCGGTGATGCGCCACTGCGAGGCGATGCCCGCTCGCTCGATGGCGGCGATGCGGCGCAGCCGGCCCTCCACCTCGGGGGCGAGCGGACCGGGGGCGACGGCCGAGAGGTCGGGCTGCAGGTAGACGGATGCCGTGGCCGGCGGCACGTGGGTCGCGAGCGCGGCGCGTGCGGCATCCGGATCCTCGACCGCCTGGACGGCGAGCGTCGTGGGCGCGCCGCGGTCGGCGAGGCCGAGGGCGCGCGCCTGGCGGGCCTGGCGCTCGCGGACGGCCAGCACCTCGGCGTCGGCGAGCGGGAAGGCGGCGCGGAGGTCGTCGGCGGCGACGGCCGCGGCGTCGGGCACCGCCGCGAGCCAGGCGCGCGCGAGGGCGAGCCAGCGATCGGGCACGGGCGCGGCCAGCCAGTCGTCGGCGGCGGTGGTGGCGAGCAGGCGGCCGTCGCGGCGGTCGAGGAGGCCCGCGAGCAGCACGGGCTCGAGCCGCTCCTCGAGCAGCGCGGCGTCGGCGTCGATCGCGCCCGCGAGCTCGCGGGCGGTGGCTGCGGGCAGCTGCGCGCGGCTGCGCAGCCGCACCGGGCGGTCGGCCACTCGGTGCACGAGCTCGCCCGCCTTGATCGCCTCGTCGATCGCCGTGTGCGGCGCGGTCGGGCTCTCGGCGGGGGCGGGCGGCGCCGGCGGCTCGGGGAGCCGATCGGTCGCGACGGCCGCGGCCTCCGCGACCGCCGGCAGCGCGGCGCCGTCGACGCCGAGCATCAGCGCGTCGAGGCGGGCGCTCGAGCCGCCCTCGGCGAGCGTCCGGAGCTCGGACGCGGTGCGCCAGCGCAGCGCCCGCTCGATCGAGGCGGGGGCGACGAGGTGCTCGGCGAGGTCGAAGGTCGAGCCGAGCTGCGGCGGCGCCTGCCGCTCGACGACGAGCAGGTCGAGGGCCTCGTCCGGGAGCGCCTGGATGCGCGCCGCGAGGGCGACGACGTCCATCAGGCCGGCTCCATCAGCGCCCGCGCGCCTTGCCCGAGGCGCTGACGAGCACGAGGGTCACGAGCGTGACGACGGCGAGCGGCAGCGAGACGAGCGGCAGCCAGAACGCGTACTGCCACGCGACGCCCGCGAAGAACGGGTTGCCGTCGCGGAAGGCGATGTGGAGCAGCGTCGCCGCGAAGCCCAGCACCGCGATGCCGCCGAAGGCCACGACCAGGGCGGCGAGGGCGCGCTCGACCCCCTCGCGGCGCGATCGGGGCCGCGCCTGCGCGGGGCGCGTGCGCGGCTTGGGACGCTGCGTCGGGTTGCTGCTCGCCTTCGGCATCCGACCAGGATATCGCGGGACGGGGCCCCCAGGCCCCGCCCACTACGCTGGGAGCCTGCGGCAGGGCGCCGCGCGACGGACACCATGGAGGGTGCGATGCCGAGCGGCAGGGTGAAGTTCTTCGACGAGGCCAAGGGCTTCGGCTTCATCGCGGGCGACGACGGCGTCGAGGTCTTCCTCCACGCCTCCGCGGTCCCCGAGGGCACCCGCATCGCGCCGGGCGCGCGCGTCGAGTACGGCATCGCCGACGGCCGACGCGGCCCCCAGGCGCTCTCGCTGCGCGTGCTGGGCGCGCCGGCGGGCGCCGCGCGGGCGCAGCGCCGCGACACCGAGGACATGGCGATCATCGTCGAGGACCTCGTGCGCCTGCTCGACACGATCGGCAACGACCTGCGCCGCGGCCGCTACCCGAGCGCCGCGCACGGCTCGACCATCGCCCAGATGCTGCGGAAGGTCGCCGATGACCTCGACGCCTGACGCCCCCGCTGAGCAGGACCCCGCCGTCGCGGCCGAGCCGATCGACGAGGCCGTCGCCCGCATCGACGAGGCGGAGGCGCGGGCCGACGAGCCTGCCGCGCCGCTGCTGGAGGTCGCCGACGTCGACGCCGCGGTCGAGGCGGCGCCGCTCGACGCGCCCGCCCCGGAGGCGGCAGCCGAGGACGACGCCGATGCCGCTCCCGCCGAGGAGGGCTCGCCGGCCTCGGAGGCGGCTCCTGCTCCCGAGCCGGAGCCCGAGCTCGAGCCCGAGCCGCGGCCGGAGCCGGTGCCCACGACGCCGACGATGGAGGAGCTCGCGCTCGCCGTCGCCGCGCTCGACGAGATCGCTCCGAAGGGCGCCGTCGGCGAGGTGCTCGACGCGGTCGCCGAGGGCGAGCACGTCGTCGCCATCCGGCACGCGTCGCTGCTCTCCGGCTACCCCGACTGGACCTGGACCGTGCTGCTCTCGCGCGGCGTCGAGGGCAGCCCGACCGTGCTCGAGGCCACGCTCCTGCCCGGCGCCGGATCGCTCCTCGCGCCGGCCTGGGTGCCGTGGGCCGACCGGCTCGCCGACTACCTCGCCGCGAAGGAGGCCGCCTCGGCCGACGGCGACGCGGACGACGACGAGCTCGAGGAGGACCTCGAGTCCGACCTCGACGCCGACCTCGACGACGACTTCGACGACGACTTCGACGAGGACGAGGACGAGGACGACGAGCACGAGGTGGCCGACGGCGACGCCGACGCCGACGACGACCACGAGCCGTACGCGGCGCGCGGGGACTGACGCGCCGCAGCTGCGGCCCGCCCCGCCCGTGCGAGAGGCCCGCGACGCCGGAGCGTCGCGGGCCTCTGCGCGTACGGCTAGCGCCGGTCGAGCAGCCAGTCGAGGCTGCGCGTGAGCTGCACGACGTCGGCGGGCTCGATCGCCGCGAAGGTCGCGACGCGCAGCTGGTTGCGGCCGAGCTTGCGGTACGGCTCGGTGTCGACGACGCCGTTGGCGCGCAGTGCCTTCGCGAGCGCGGCCGCGTCGACCGAGTCGTCGAAGTCGATCGTCGCGACGACGTTCGAGCGGTGCGCGGGGTCGGCGACGAACGGCGTCGCCTCGGCGCGCCCCTCCGCCCAGCGGTAGAGCGTCGACGACGACTCGGCCGTGCGCGCGGCCATCGCGTCGAGGCCGCCCGAGGCGAGCATCCACCGCACCTGCTCGTCGAGCAGCAGCAGCGTCGCCAGCGCCGGGGTGTTGAGGGTCTGCTCGAGGCGCGAGTTCGTCACCGCCTGCTGCAGCGAGAGGAACTCCGGGATGTAGCGGCCGGAGGCGGCGACGCGGTCGATGCGCTCGATCGCGGCCGGCGAGGCGATCGCGAACCAGATGCCGCCGTCGGAGGCGAAGTTCTTCTGCGGCGCGAAGTAGTAGAGGTCGGCCTCGGAGACGTCGACGGCGAGGCCGCCCGCCGCGCTCGTCGCGTCGACGACCGTCAGCGCATCCGCCTGGCCGCGCACGACCGGGTGGAAGACGCCCGTGGAGGTCTCGTTGTGCGGGTACGCGACGACGTCGACGCCGTCCACGGCCTCGAGCACGGGGCGCGAGCCCGGCTCGGCCTTCGCGACGCTCGGCGCCTCGAGCCACGGCGCCGACGCCGCCTTCACGAACTTCGCGCCGAACTCGCCGAACGCGAGGTGGTGCGAGCGGCGCTCGATGAGGCCGAACGCGGCGGCGTCCCAGAACGCGGTCGAGCCGCCGTTGCCGAGCAGCACCTCGTAGCCCTCCGGGAGGGAGAAGAGGTCGGCGAGGCCCTGGCGCACCGAGGCGACGAGCGACTTCACGGGAGCCTGGCGGTGGCTCGTGCCGAGCAGGTCGAGGCTGCTCGAGAGGCGGGCGACCTGCTCGGGGCGCACCTTGGAGGGGCCGCATCCGAAGCGGCCGTCGGCGGGGAGGAGGTCTGCGGGGATGACGATGTCGGTCACGCGTCGATCCTACGAGCGGGCACGGGAACAATAGGGTGGGTGCGACGCAGGCGGCCGACGGACGGGAGTCGAGGGTGACGGATCTCGTCGACACCACCGAGATGTACCTCCGCACCATCCTCGATCTCGAGGAGGAGGGCATCACGCCCCTGCGCGCCCGCATCTCGGAGCGGCTCGGCCATTCCGGCCCCACCGTCTCGCAGACGATCGCGCGCATGGAGCGCGACGGTCTCGTCGTCGTCGCCGCCGACCGCCACCTCGACCTCACCGAGGAGGGGCGCGCGCTCGCGACGCGCGTGCTGCGCAAGCACCGCCTCGCCGAGCGCCTGCTCACCGACGTCATCGGCCTCGACTGGACGCTCGCGCACGACGAGGCGTGCCGGTGGGAGCACGTGATGAGCGAGCAGGTGGAGCGCCGGCTGCTCGCGCTGCTCGGCAACCCCACCGAGTCGCCCTACGGCACCCCGATCCCCGGGCTCGCGGAGCTCGGCCTCGCACCGGCTGCGGCGTTCCTCGACGGGGTCGTGCGGGCGACGGAGGCGCGCGGCGCCCACACCGTGCGGCGGCTCGGCGAGCCGATCCAGTTCGACGTCGAGGGCCTCGCCGAGCTGCAGGCGGCGGGCGTGCTGCCCGGCGCGCGCGTCGACGTGGCGGCGGCGGGCGACCGCATCCGGATCGCGGTCGAGGGCGGCGCGGCGATCGACCTGCCGGTCGAGCTCGCCCAGCACGTCTACCTCGCCGCCTGACGCGGGCCGTCCGGGCCAGGTCCGGCGCGGAGGCCCATTCCGTCCAGGGCGCTCCCAGGTGCCGCTGAGGCTCGCCGTGGCTGCGTGGGGGATTGTGACGAAACGGTAACGGTGGGCTAGTCTCCTCGGCAGTCAGCCCCGCACCGGAGCGTGCGCGGGACACCTGATGGAGGACCAGCGCCACATGACCCAGCAGCACTCGACGGCCATCGCCGTCCCTTCGATGGCTGATCGACCTGCGCCCGTCTCGCACGCCCTGCGCCGCGGGGCCAAGAGCGTCGGCGTCGTCGGGATCGCGGCCGCCCTCATCGGAGCCCTCTCGCTCCCGGCCGCCGCCTTCCAGCCCGCCTCGCCGCAGTTCTCCGAGGGCGAGCTCGCCGCGATCGTCGCCGAGAACTCGCAGACCGTCACGGTCGACGCCGACGCCCGCATCGAGGGCATCGCCCGCGCCGGCATCGCCGGCACGACCGCCGACGAGCTCGCCGAGCTCCAGGCGGCCGCGCAGGAAGCCGAGGAGGCCCGCCAGGCCGAGCTCGCCGCCGCCCGCGAAGAGGCTGCTGCGAACACCGCCGCCGCCGGCACGGCACAGGCCGCCGGGTCGGGCCAGACCACCGCCGCGGCGCCCGCCGCGGTGAACGTGCCGTCGAACGGCTCCATCGTCGGCATCGCCCAGTCGCAGCTGGGCGCCCCCTACGTGTGGGGCGGCGCGAGCCCCTCGACCGGCTTCGACTGCTCGGGCTTCACGATGTGGGTCTACGGCCAGGCGGGCTACTACCTGCCGCACTCGTCGAACGCGCAGGCCGGCTACGGCACGCCCGTCCCCGCCTCCGCGGTCGCCGCAGGCGACCTGCTGGTGTGGAGCGGCCACGTGGCCATCCACGCGGGCGGCGACTCGATCATCCACGCCGCGACGAGCGGCAAGCCCGTCAAGTACTCGAGCTACTCGGCGATGGTCGCCGCGTTCGGCACCCCCGAGGTCCGCCGCTTCGGCTGATCTGGGCGACTGGTGACAAGACGATAACGATTTGGTAACGTAGCCGGATGTGCCGCCGCGGCGGCCGCATACGGAACGAGATCTTCAGGAGCATGCAGCAGTGACGACCACCCACGAGACCCAGGCCCAGGAGCCGACCGGGCGTTCGCGCGCCTCGCGCGCTTCGTTCGTCCGCGGTGCGCGCCGTGTCGGCGTGATCGCCGCAGCGGCGGCCCTCGCCTCCCCCCTCGCCCTGCCGGCGTTCGCCTCCGGCTCCGGCGCCTCCGAGCAGTCGATGTCGGCGCTCGTCGCGCAGGACGCCCAGACCGTGTCGGGCGTCGTCACGGCGGGTGAGCCCGCCGACGGCCAGCGCCTCGACGTGCAGGCGACCACGCCGCAGGAGCTCGAGCAGATCCGCGCCGAGATCGAGGCCGAGCTCGAGCGCCAGGAGCAGGCCCGCCAGGAGCAGGCGGCGGCCGCCCAGCAGGCCTCCTCCTCGTCGTCCTCCTCGTCGGCCGCGTCCTCGTCGGCCGCCTCGACCGGCGCCGGCGCGTCGGCCGGCGCCTCCGGCTCGGTCATCGCCAACGCCGCGCTCGCCCAGGTGGGCGTCTCGCAGGACTGCGTCGCGCTCGTCCGCAGCTCGATCGCGGCGGCTGGCCTGCCCTACTCGGGCATGGGCTCGCTGTTCAACCTCGGCCCGACCATCCCGATGTCGGCGGCCTCGCCCGGCGACGTCATCTACTACTCCGACGGCGGCACCGGCCGTGCCCACGTCGCGATCTACATCGGCGGCGGCCGTGCGGTGCACGGCGGCTGGAGCGGCTACAACACGGTGGTCGCGGGCGTGAACATCGGCGGCTCGGCCCCGGTCTTCATCGACGTCACCTGAGACGCGTGATCGAGCGCCCGTCCCGCATGCCGGGGCGGGCGCTCGGCCGTCCCGGCCCCGCTGCGCGCGGCAGCAGGGCCGCGGATGCCCCGAGGCGCTCAGGGTAGGATCGTCCGGTCCGGCCTCTGTAGCTCAATGGAAGAGCATCTCCGTCCTAAGGAGCTGGTTGGGGGTTCGAGTCCCTCCAGGGGCACCACGCCGGCGCGGGGGCGCGCCGCATCCCGCCGCTACGATCGACCGCGGTGCCGCCGCATCCCGATGCCCGCACCACCACGCAGCAGCCACCCACGCAGAGAGCGAGCGAGATGAGCGCGACCGAGCCGAAGCCCTTCCGCACCACCGACGGGACGGCCTGGGACGCGCAGGTGCTCGAGGGCCAGGACCGCGGCCACTACATGCAGTCGGACGCGTGGGCCCGCACCCGCGAGGAGTCGCCGTGGCGGGGACTCCGCGACGTCGTGCCGGTGCCCGCCGAGGGCCGCGAGCTGCCGATCCAGCTGTTCGAGCGCACGGCGCCGCTCGCCGGCCGCATCATCTTCCTGCCGCGCGTCAGCGGCATCACGCCCGCCGCGGTCGACGCGATCACCGCACGCGCGAAGGCCTACCCGAAGCGCTGGTTCGGGCTGAAGATGGAGACCTTCCAGGCCGAGACGCCCGAGCTCGTCGAGGCCTTCGAGCGCAACGGCTGGGTGCCGGCCGCGTCGAGCCAGTACCAGCACGCCGTCGCGGTCGACCTCACCGGCACGCTCGACGAGGTCGCCGCCCGCTTCAAGAAGCGCGCCCGCAACTCCTACCGCGCCGCCGAGAACAAGTTCGGCGTCACCGTCACAAAGGTCGAGATGACGCCCGAGAACGAGGCGGAGATGCACCGCCTCATCGGCGAGACGAAGGTGCGCTCGGGCGGCTACTTCCGCCACCCGGAGTACTTCCAGCGCATCTGGGACGTCTACAAGACCGTCGGCCAGGGGCACTTCTACGTCGCACACTACGAGGGCGAGGTGCAGTCGATGGCGTTCGTGATCCGCTTCGGCGACACCGCCTGGTACAAGGACGCCGGCAGCATCCGCGAGAACGCGAAGATCTTCGCGCCGTACCTGATGCAGTGGAAGATCATGCAGGACCTCCACGAGCAGGGCGTCACCCTCTACGAGCTCGCCAACATCCCCGACCCGGCGTCGTGGGAGACGAGCGACATCAAGGGCCTCTACACGTTCAAGACCGCGTGGGCGCCCGAGCCGGTGCGCTACATGCCGACCTACGAGCTGCCGCTCACCGGCCGCTACGCGCTGTGGGCGAAGGCCGGCCGCTGGCTGCGCGCCGTCTACACGCGCCGCACCGGCGACGCCTGGTTCTAGGCGGCATCCCGCGCGCCGCCGATCCGGCCGACTCCCGCCGCGCCGCCCGCCCTCTCCGGCACCGGGTGACTATCGTGACGATGTGCGTGAGGACGAGGACGAGACCCGGGGCGAGGTGCCCGAGGCGCTGATCGACCCCGCCGGCGAGCACGACGACCGCGTGACGGGCGACGACCTCGACGACGCCGCTCCGGCGGAGGACGAGGGCGCGCCCCTCCACCTCGGCCCCGACCGCTCGCGCACCGGCGCACCGGCCCCCGCCTCGCCGCCCGCGCCGCCGTCGCGGCGGCAGGGGGAGTGGCAGGCATGGGCGGATGCGCTGCGGCGCGTCGGCGGCCGCAGTCCGCTCACCGATTTCATCGACACGACCGCGACGCGCGTCGAGCTCTCGACCACGCACCCCGGCGGGCTCGCGCAGTTCATCACCGGCCGGCCGACGGCGCTGTCGAGCCTCATCCGCGACGACCTCGCCCTCCGCGCCGCCCGCTCGGCCGCCGCATCGATCGCCTCCAAGGGCATCGAGCTCGCCGCCGCCCGCTCGATCGACGCCGTGCACCTCGGCATCGGCATGGCGCGCTTCCCGCGCGGCGATCGCGAGGTCTACGGGCCCGTCCTGCTGCGCCCGCTCATCGTGCGCCGCCGCGGCCGCGACTTCGAGCTGCAGCTGCTCGGCCAGCCGTTCCTCAACCCGCGCATCGCCCGCATCCTCCGCGAGGAGCACGGCGTGCGCCTCGACGACCGGCAGCTCGTCGAGCTCGCCTCGGGCGAGGGCACCTTCACGCCCAACGCGGTGCTCGACGCCGTGCGGCTCGCCGCCGCCCACGTGCCCGGGTTCGCGCTCGAGGCGCGGCTGCTCGCCTCCACGTTCGCCGACGTGGGCGAGCCGATGGCCGCCGACCTCGAGCAGCAGCCGCACGACGTGCTCGACGCCGTGCGCGGCGACGAGCAGGCCGCCTGGCGGGTGCGCGAGGGCCGCAACGGCATCGACGAGACGCCGCAGGACCAGCGCGACCCCGAGGTGGACCGGCTCGTGCTCGACGCCGACGGCGAGCAGGACGCGGTGATCGCCGAGGCGGGCGCCGGCAACTCCATCGTCGTCGAGGCGCTGCCCGGCACCGGCCTCACGCAGACGATCGTGAACGTCGTCGCCGCGCTCGTCGGCGACGACAAGCGCGTGCTCGTCGTGAGCCCGCGCCGCGCGACGCTCCGCGACATCGCCGACCGGCTCGCGGCGACGAAGCTCGAGGCGCTCGCCGTCGGCGAGGCGACCCTCCGCCGCGACCTCATCGCCGCCATCCGTCGCATCGAGCGCACCGAGCGCCCGGACACCGGCGAGATCGACGAGGCGATGCTGCGCCTGCGCAAGGTGCTGCTCGACTACCGCGCGGCCCTGCGGCGCGTGGACGGCGAGCTGCAGGTCTCGGTGCTCGACGCCCTGAAGGAGCTCTCGCGCCTCGCCATGCTGCCGACGCCGCCGTCGACGCGCGCGCGGCTCTCGGAGGCGTCCACGCGGGCGCTCGCCACCGACCGTCCGCGCGTGGCCGCCACGATGCGGAAGGCGGCCGAGCTCGGCCAGTTCCGCTACGGCCCGAGCGACACCCCCTGGTACGGCGCGACGTTCGCGAGCTCGGCCGACGCATCCACCGCCTACGCCGACGCCGGCGAGCTCGACCGCGAGCTGCTGGGCGCGCTCGTGGAGCAGGCGCGCGAGGTCGTCGGCTCGACGAAGCTGCGGCCCGCCGCGACGCTCGCCGAGCTCGGCATCCAGGTGGCGCTGCTCACCGACGTGCGCTCGACCCTCGACGTCATGACGCCCGGCATCTACGACCGCCCGCTCGGCGAGCTCATCACCGCCACGGGCCCGCGCCGCGAGGCGCTGCAGGCGCTCGGCGCGATGCAGCGTCGCCGCCTGCGCAAGCTCGCCGAGGAGTACGTGCGCCCCGGCGCGCACGTGCCCGACCTCCACGACGTGCTGCTCGCCGCGCAGCAGCAGCGGCGCCTCTGGGCGAAGTTCGCGCCCGACGGCTCCATCCCGTCGGTGCCCGCGGGCCTCGCGGCGCTCGAGGCGCGCCTGCGCGACGTCGTCGCGCGGCTCGACCGGCTCGACGCGGGCCTCACGCCCGACGCGCGCAGCGTCGACCTGCCGCTCGACGAGCTGCGCGACCGCGTCGCGACGCTCGCGGCGCCCAGCGACGCCCTCCAGAACATCCAGGAGCGGGCCGAGCTCATGGGCTCGATCGAGCGCCTCGGCCTCGACGCGCTGCTCGCCGACCTCGCCGACCGGCACGTCGCCGACGACGAGATCGAGCACGAGCTCGACCTCGCCTGGTGGCAGTCGGCGCTGCAGGCGATGCTCGGCCGCGAGCGTGCGCTGCTGCGCGGCAACACCGAGGTGCTCGGCCGCCTCGAGCAGGACTTCGCGCTCGTCGACGAGGCGCACGTCGACGCCTCGAGCGCCCGCCTCGCGCACCAGCTCGCCGAGCAGTGGCGGCTCGCGATCGACGACCACCCCGACGAGGCGCAGGCCGTGCGGCAGCTCATCCGCGCCGGCGGCGTCGCCTCCGACGAGCTGCAGCGCCACGCGCCGCACCTCACGCGCGCCGTCGCCCCCGTCTGGCTCGCCTCGCCCTACGACCTGCACCGCGTGACGCGCCGCATCCCCTTCGACGCGGTCGTGCTCGCCGACGCGGGCGCCATCACGATCGCCGAGGCCGCGGGCGCCATCAGCCGCGCGCGCCAGGTGATCGCGCTCGGCGACTCGACGACGCAGACCCCCTCGCCGTTCGACGTCGGCATCTCGACGCTCGGCGTGCGCCCCAGCGAGGAGCTCGCGACGCCCGACGAGCTGCACGCGGAGTCGGCGCTCTCGCGCCTCGGCCAGGTGCTGCCGAGCCGTCGCCTCACCCGCTCGTACCGCACGGGCGGCGCCGACCTCGTCGCGGCCGTCAACGACCGCTTCTACGAGGGCCGCATCGAGGCGCTGCCGTGGGCGGGCACGTACCTGGGCCACGCATCCCTCACCGCCTCCGTCGTGCACGGCGCCCACGGCCTGCCCGAGCAGGGCATGGCGACGGTCGAGAGCCCGGATGCCGAGGTCGACCGCGTCGTGCAGCTCGTCGTGCAGCACGCGCGCTCGCGCCCGCAGGAGTCGCTCATGGTCGTGACGGCCAACGAGCGGCACGAGGTGCGCATCCAGCAGTCGATCATGGCCGCGCTCGCCGCGAGCGGGCCGCTCACGGACTTCGTCGTCGCGGACCGCGAGGAGCCCTTCGTCGTCGTCGACGTGACGCACGCGAGCGCGCTGAGCCGCGACCGCGTGATCTTCTCGGTCGGCTACGGCCACACGAAGCACGGCCGCAACGTCGACTTCGGCTCGCTGGGGGAGCCCGGCGGCGAGCGGCTGCTCGCGGTCGCGATGACGCGCGCCCGCAAGGCGATGCAGATCATCACCTCGTTCGACGCGGCGGAGCTCGACCCGGAGCGGCTCGCGCACGGCGCGGCCCAGCTGCGCGAGATCCTGCTCGACGCCGCATCGCCCCAGCGGCCGCAGCAGCGCTTCGGCGGCGACCCGCTCATGGTCGACCTCGCCGCGCGCCTGCGCCGCCGGGGGCTGCGCGCCGACGTCTCGTACGACGGCGCGCTGCCGCTCGTCGTCGCGAACGGCGGCGTGTGCGCGGCCATCGAGGCCGACCACGACGACGGCGACCGCACCCTGCGCGAGGCGCTGCGGCTGCGGCCCGAGGTGCTGCGCCGGTTCGGCTGGCACACGATGCGTGTGCACGCCTTCGAGCTGTTCACCGACCCGGAGGCCGTCGCCGATCGCATCGCGGAGCTCGTCGGCGCCGACGCGGCGCGGTGAGCGGCGAGCAGAGTCCGGGGGAGCAGTCGGCGCCTGAGGCGGCGGCCGAGGCGGCCGCCGAGCCTGCGGCCGAGCCAGCTGCGGCCGAGGCGCCGGATGCGGCGCCCGCCCCGCTCGTCATCCGTCGCCGCGGGCGTCGCGTGACGACGGAGCCGTCGCCCGGCTGGATCGGCGAGCCCGAGCAGGAGCGCACCCAGTCGCGCGAGAACGACGACCGCCTGCGCGGCGACGTGCCGCCGCACTGGGGCTGACGCCCCCGGCTGTCCTCCCCGCTGCGCCTCCCGCTGGTCGAGGAGCTGCCGGCGCAGCCGGCCGCGTCTCGAGACCACCAGCGCGGCGGGGCGTCCGCAGTGCTGTGGCTTCGACTCGCTCAGCGCGCTGCGCGCGCGGAGCGGCTCGACCAGCGGGAACGCCCCCGCTGGTCGAGGAGCTGCCGGCGGAGCCGGCCGCGTCTCGAGACCGCCGCGTGGCGAGCTGCTCGCCGTGCTGTGGTTTCGACACGCTCAGCGCGCTGGGCGCGCGGAGCGGCCCAACCAGCGGGTGGCTCGTCCGCTGGTCGAGGAGCTGCCGGCGGAGCCGGCCGCGTCTTGCGCGCGGTTCGCCGTCCTGTGGTTTCGACACGCTCAGCGCGCTGCGCGCGCGGAGCGGCCCAACCAGCGGGTGGCTCCCCCGCTGGTCGAGGAGCTGCCGGCGGAGCCGGCGGCGTCTCGAGACCACTGCGCGGCGCCCCGTCCGACATGCAGTGGTTTCGACTCGCTCAGCCGCCTGCGGCGGCGGAGCGGCTCAACCAGCGGGTGGGGTGCGGCCGCGGAGCGGCGCAGCCTGCTGTGGGTCGCAGTGCCTACGGGGCAGGCGAAGCGGGCGGGGCCGCCGGGTTCGCGTCCGCCTGCTGCTCGCGCAGCAGGTCGCGGATGTCGCGCAGCACGTCGACGTCGGTCTCGGCCGGCTCCTCGGGCGTGACGCCGCGCAGGCGGTCGTGCGCCTCGGTGAGCTTCTGCATCGGGAGGATCAGCACGAAGTAGCAGATCGCCGCGATGATGAGGAAGTTCAGCACGGCGGCCAGCACGAGGCCGATCTTCACGCCGCCGACCTCGAACGCCTCGAGCTCGTCGACCTGGAACGCGTTCGCCAGCAGCGGGTTGATGATCGCCTCGGTGAACGCGGCGACGATCCCCGTGAACGCGGTGCCGATGACGACCGCGACGGCCAGCTCGACCACGTTGCCGCGCATCAGGAAGTTCTTGAAGCCCTGCATCGGATCCTCCTCGGTGGTACTCGGTGAAGGGAGCGGCCGTCAGTCGGACGAGCCGCCACCGCTGCTCGCGGTGGTCTTCGAGGCGCTCGCGCGCGAGTCGGTGCGGTAGAAGCCCGCGCCGTTGAAGGTGACGCCGACGGCGCCGTACTGCTTGCGCAGCGCGCCGCCGCACTGCTCGCAGACGGTGAGCGAGGGCTCGCTGAACGACTGCCGGGCCTCGAACGCGTGGCCGCAGGTGGTGCAGGCGTAGGCGTAGGTGGGCATGGTCAGCTCCTCGGAGTCAGGGTCAGGATGCCGGACGGGGTGACGACGCCGTCGACGGGCTGGTCGTACGCGGCGTGCGGCACGGAGTCGAAGAGCTCCTCGTCGTGCACGATCGCGTACACCGGTGGACATTCTGCCATCGCGGCGATCGTCCTGTCGAAGAATCCGCGGCCGCCGCCGATGCGGGAGCCGTCGCGGCCGACCGCGGTGGCGGGGATGAGCATGAGGTCGACCTCGTCGAGCGCCGTCGGCGGCAGCGCGTCGCCGGTCGGCTCGGGCATCCCGAGGGTGTCCTCGATCGCCTCGGTGCCGTCGTGCTCGGCCCAGTCGAGCAGGCCGTCGGTGCGGATGATCGGCAGCAGCACCCGGAGGCCCTCGGCCTCCGCCCAGCGCAGCAGGCCGCGGGTGTCGGGCTCGCCGGGCAGCGACAGGTAGGCCGAGACGGTGCGCGCCCCGAGGGTGCGCACGAGGTTCACGAGGTGCGCGGTGAGCGCTTCGGAGCCGGCGGCCGAGAGCGTCGCGCCCTGCTCGGCGCGGGCGGTGCGCAGGCGCCGCCGCAGGGCTCGCTTGGCGTCCTCGATGGCTGCCTCGTCCTCGCTCACGGGTGCGAGGCTATCGCGGCGCCCTGGCCGGCCGTCCCCGCCGGGCCGCGCTCGCCGCCGCGGCGCGCGCCTCCGTGCGGCGGCGGGCCATAGGCTCGTGCTCGTGTTCGACACCGCGCCACGGCTCAGCAGCGGCGCCGTGAGCGTGCGCGGCATCCGGATGCGCGACGCGAAGGCGCTCGAGGCCGAGCTCGTCGGCAACCGGCAGTGGCTCGAGCCGTGGGAGGCGACGCTGCCCGGCTCGCGCTCGAGCGGCCGCTTCGACACCCGGTCTTCCATCCGCTCCCTGCTCGAGAGCGAGCGCGACGGCACGGGCCTCGCCTTCGCGATCGAGGTCGACGGGCAGTTCGCGGGGCAGCTGAACGTGGCGGGCATCAGCGGCGGCGCGCTCTCGTCCTCGACGATCGGCTACTGGGTCGCGCAGCGGTTCGCGGGCCGCGGCGCGACGCCGACGGCGGTCGCGCTCGTCGCCGACCACCTGCTCGGCCCGGCCGGCCTCCACCGGGTGGAGATCTGCATCCGGCCCGAGAACGAGGCGAGCCTGCGCGTGGTCGAGAAGCTCGGCTTCCGCTACGAGGGGTGCCGCCGCCGCTACATCCACATCGACGGCGACTGGCGCGACCACCTGTGCTTCGCGCTCGTGCGCGAGGAGCTCGCGGAGTCGATCCTGGAGCGCTGGCAGGGTGGCCGGGTGCCGCCGTTCGACCGCTCCGTCTACCCCGTGCCGGTCGGCGGCGACCCGCGGCGACGACCTTCGCGCTAGACCTCGTCGTCGTCCACCGGCGCGAGCGGCGCGCCCTCCGCGGAACCGGTCTCCGCCGCCACTACCGTGCAGGGCATGCCGGAGTTCGCAGGTCTCGGGACGACACTCGTCCTCGTCGTCGCCGTCGTGCTCTGGATCGCGTACCTGGTGCCGGTCTGGACGCGGAAGCGCGAGTACCTGGCGACCGAGCGCAACGCCATCCGCCTGCAGCAGACGCTGCGCATCATGGCCGAGTCGGCGGAGGCGCCCGAGGAGGTCCGCATCGAGGCCGACGCCCGCACGATCGCCGTGCAGCAGCGCGCGGTCGCGAAGGAGGCGCGCCTCAAGCAGGCGATGGAGCACGCGAAGGCCGTCGCCCGCGCCCGCGAGCTCGACGACCAGATCAAGGCGGTCGAGCGCGAGGTGCGCGCGGCCGTCCGCACCACCGTCTCGCGCGCGCAGCGCCTGCGCCGCACGCGGCTCGCGTGCTTCGCGCTCGTCGTCGCGGCGATCGCCGCGGTCGTCGCCGGCGCGCTCGTGCCGGGCCTGCAGCTGCTGCTCGTCGCCGGCGGCGCGGTCGCCGTGCTGGGCGTCGCGGGCCTCGTGGCCGTGAACGCCTCCGCAGCCCGGATGCGCGTCGTCGCGGCGCGCACCGCGCCGAGCGTCCGCACGCTCGTCGAGGCTCGCGCGGTGGCGGCGCAGGCCGTCGCCGCCGAGGAGCGCATCGCCGAGCACGTCGTGGCCCGAGCCGGCCGCACCGAGGAGCTGCTGCGCTCGCGCTCGTGGACGCCCGCGCCGGTGCCCGAGCAGCGCGCCGCGCCGCAGCACCGGGTCGGCGACGACCTGCTGCAGCGGGCCCGCGCGCAGCTCGCCGAGGACCGCCGCGCGCTCTCCGGGCCGCTCGCGCGCGTCTCGCGCATCAGCTTCGACGAGCTCGTCACGGGCGAGGTGCCCGACACCGACATCGAGCGGCGCCTCGCGCCCACCGCGCCCGCCGTGCCGATCCGTCGCGTCGAGGTGGGGGAGGCGGTGGAGGCCGCCGTCGCGCTCGACGTGGTGCGGGCGGAGGATGCGGCGGCTGCGCCCGCTGCGGAGGCGCCCCCGGCACCCGAGCCGGCGAAGCGCGCGCCGTCGCGGTTCGCGGCGATGGGTGTCATCGAGGACGACCTCGACGGCATGGACGTGCAGGCGGCCTTCCGCCGCCGCGTCGGCTGACGCCGCCTCCACGGCTGGTCGAGGAGCGCGCGGCCCTCTCCGCTGGTCGAGGAGCGCGCGGCGGAGCCGCACGCGTCTCCAGACCACAGCTCGGCGGGCTCGACCAGCGGCGCAGGGGCGTCGCGATTTCGCACCGGACAGCATCGTCCGGTATGGTGATCCGGTCCGGGCCCATGGCGCAGTTGGTAGCGCGCTTCGTTCGCAATGAAGAGGTCGGGGGTTCGAATCCCCCTGGGTCCACCAGCACCGGTCCACCAGCACTGGTCCATCAGCACCGGCTCGAAGGCCCCGCCAGCAGGCGGGGCCTTCGGCGTGTCGGGCCGCCTCGCTCCGGTCGCCCGCCGCGGCCCGCCGCGGCGCCGGGCGCGGCGTTGGCCCACCGGCCTCCCGCCGTTCACCCGCGGGCCACCTCCGGTGCCTAGGTTCGCGGCGTCCCCCTTCCCCTCGCCGAGGAGCACCCGTGACGCCGCGCACCCCATCCGTCCGTCGAACGAGGACGGGGGCCGCCGCGGTCGCCCTCGTCGCGCTCGGCGCCAGCCTGCTCGTGCCCGCCACCGCGGCCACGGCCGCGCCCGCGGCCACCTGGCCGCTCGTGGTCACCGAGATCGTGCCGAACCCGACCGGCGCCGACCACTTCGAGTACGTCGAGGTCGTGAACACGACGGATGCGCCGCTCACGCTCGGCGACGGCGGCTACGAGCTGGCGTACGGCTACGCCGACGACGACGACACCTCGCGCGACGTGCCGCTCAGCGCTCCCGCCGGCACCGTGATCCCCGCGGGCGGCGCGGCCGTGCTGTGGCTGTCCTACACGAGCTCGAACGGCTCGGTCGACTCGCCGTCGTTCAGCGAGGACGACTTCCGCGCCTTCTGGGCCGAGCGCGGCGGCGCTGAGGACTACCAGCTCGTGCGCGTCACCGGCCAGGCCGGGATGGCGAACGGCGGCGGCCGCTCGATCCGCGTGCTCGGCCCCGACGGCGCGATCGTCGGATGGTCGTTCTACCCGTCCGGCTCGACCGGCGAGGACGAGGCGGCGCAGTTCCGCACGCCCGAGGACGCCGGCGAGCGCTCCATGCCGCTGCTCGCGGGCAACGCCGCGCCGAGCCCCGGCATCGTCGACCCGGCGCAGCTCGAGGACCGCAGCCCGGCGCCGGAGCCGGAGCCCGAGCCCGAGCCGCAGCCCGAGCCGGGCGAGCCCATCCCCGGCCCCGCCCCCGACTCGACGGTCGGCACGCTCCTGCTCACCGAGCTCGTCGTCGACTCGACGAACGTCGGCGGCAGCGACGGCTACGAGTTCATCGAGCTGTACAACACCACGACCGAGCCCGTCCCGATGGCCGACCACCGCCTCCGCTACCTCTACCCCGACAGCGGCAGCTCGGCGCTCTGGGCGCTCGAGCCCTCGGATGCGGTCATCGCCCCGGGCGGGGCGCTCGTGATCTGGGTGAAGAACGGCGGCAACGCCGACCTCGACCGCGACGACTTCAACGCCTTCTGGGGCACGAGCATCCCGGAGGCGGGGCTCGTCGAGACCGCCGTCGGCGGCATGGCGAACGGCAGCGCGCGCGGCATGGAGGTCATCACCGCGACCGGCGTGCCCGTGAGCACCGGCTTCTACAACATGGGCGGCGCGCGCGACGTCGAGACCGACCGCGGCCTCGCGTACGGCGTCGACCCGGAGGACTTCGGGCAGCAGCGGCTGCTCGGCTCGCGCGCGGCGACGCCGGGCGCGGTCGAGGCCGATCAGGTGCCGACCGAGCTCACCGTGCCGGCGCCCGACGCTGCGGCGCCGACGGTGGACGACCGCACGGTCGACCGCATCCAGCCCGGCGAGGCCTTCGCGATCGAGGCGACCATCGCCGACGACACCCTCGTGCGCCGCGTCACGCTGCAGCTGCGCTCCGACCTCGACGAGGGCTTCACGGACGTGAACCTCGAGCGCGGCGAGGGCGACGCCTACGCGCACGCGATCGAGGCCGTCGACCTCACCGGCAAGGCCTGGTACGAGTACCGCTTCGTCGCGAGCGACGGCCGGAACGTCGCCGAGACCGAGGTCGTGCGCGTCCCGGTCGAGGGCGTCGACACGTCGCCCGTGCGCCTGAGCGTCGAGGACGGCGACCTGCTCTCGGGCACCGCCTCCGTCTCGGCGGCGGGGGAGTCGTACCCGTCGGGCGTCGAGCTCGCGATCGACGGCGCCGCCGTCTCGCCGACCGCGCCGCAGCTCGAGCGCGCGCCGGTCTTCGCGATCGACGTCACCGCGACCGACGCGCGCTTCCGCAACGCGATCGTGCTGCCCGGCGAGGGCGCCACGGTCGACGAGCGCTGCCGCGCGGGCGATGTGCTCACGATCTTCGAGCGCGGCACCTACGCCGCGACCGAGACGATCACCGCGGAGGTGCCGCTCGACGCGATCGCGCTGGGCGAGGGCCTCGAGCTGCTCGTCTCGGCCGGCACGAAGGCGTGGCCCTGCGAGGACGCGAACGAGAACAACGACGACTTCTCGTTCTCGAACCCGCGCCTCGTGCTGCCCGACGGCCGCACCCTGCAGCCCGACGGCTACGCGGGCGGCTCGATCGCGATGGGCGACTCGAACGACGGCCAGTACGACACCTACCCGGCGTCGTTCGCCATCCCCGACGACGCGTTCGTCGCGGTCGCGCATGCCTGGGACACGACCGTCGCGGCCGACGGCGAGCACGTCGTCTCGGCCACCGACGGGTCGGCGAGCGCAGAGGCGCACGTCGTGGTCGACAACACGGCCCCCGAGGTGACCACGACGGCCACCGCCGACCGCGTCGACGGCGAGCGCCTGCAGGGCGCGATCGTGCTCGACGCGGAGGCGACGGATGCGACGAGCGAGGTCGCCGAGGTCGTCGCGACCCTCGACGGCGTCGAGGTGGCGCTGCCGCACGAGACGTCCACGACCGAGCTGGCGGCGGGCGAGCACCGCCTCGTCGTGACCGCGACCGACGCCGCGGGCAACGCATCCGAGGAGACGCGCACCTTCACGACCGCGGTCGAGGACCCGGCGGTCGAGCTGCTCTCGCCCGCGGACGGCGCGACGGTCGCCGGCGACGAGGTCGAGCTCTCGGCGCGCGCCACCGACCCCACGGGCGACGACCTCGACGTCGTCTTCCGCGAGGGCCACGCCTTCGACGCCGCCGATGCGGCCGTCACGGCGAGCGCCGGCGAGACCCGCGACGCGCTCGCGCCGCCCGCGGACCGCGAGGGCGTCGAGCTCGACGCGGCGCAGCGCGAGGCGCTCGCCGCGATCGGCGGCGGCACGGTGGCGACGGCGAGCGCCGACGCGCTGCCGTACCAGGCGTTCGACGTCGCGGTGCCCGAGGGCGCCTCGGATGCGACGCTGCGCGTGCGCTGGGACGGCTCGGCGAACGCCGGCGCGAAGGTGCTCCTCCACGTCTGGAACGCGGCTGGGGGGGCCTGGGAGCGGGTGGACGAGCACAGCACGACCGCCGAAGGCGAGACGTTCGCGCTCGCGGCCGAGGTTGCCGCCGCAGACCGGGTCGTCGACGGCACCGCGCGCTTCCTCGTGCAGCACTCCGAGGGCTGGGCCGGCGCGCCGCAATCGGACCGCGGCACGGCGGTGACGCCCGCGCATCCGGACGACACCCCGCGCGGCGACTACGACTTCACGCTCGGCTGGGAGTCGGACACGCAGTACTACAACGAGGAGTTCTACGACCACCAGCTCGCGATCCACCAGTACTTCCTCGAGCAGCGCGAGGCGATCGACCTGCAGTACGTGTTCCACACCGGCGACATCGTCGACGAGCGCGACCAGGGCTACCAGTGGGAGAACGCGGATGCCGCGTACCGGATGCTCGACGAGGCGCGCCTGCCGTACGGCGTGCTCGCCGGCAACCACGACGTCGGCAACTTCGAGGAGGACTACGGCACCTACGGCCAGTACTTCGGCGAGGCGCGGTACGCGGGCAGCCCCTGGTACGCGGAGTCGTACGAGGACAACCGCGGCCACGTCGACCTCTTCACGGCGGGCGGCATCGACTTCGTCGTCGTCGCGATGAGCTGGGATCCGGGCGACGCCGAGATCGCCTGGATGAACGAGGTGCTCGCGCAGCACCCCGAGCGCGTGGGCATCATCAACCTCCACGAGTACCTGCTCACGACGGGTGGGCTCGGCCCCGTGCCGCAGCGCGTGCAGGACGAGGTCGTGGCGACGAACCCGAACGTCTCGATGGTCATGTCGGGGCACTACCACGACGCCTACACGCGCTTCGACTCGTTCGACGACGACGGCGACGGCGTCGACGACCGCACGGTCACGCAGATGCTGTTCGACTACCAGGGCCTGCCGGAGGGCGGCCTCGGCTACCTGCGGCTGCTGCAGTTCGACAACGAGGGCGCTGAGATGCGCGTGCGCACGTACTCGCCCTCGCTCGAGGACTACGACGCCGACGACCCCTCGCTGCCGGCCGAGGACCAGGACTTCGTGGTCTCGTACGAGACGCTCGGCATCGAGCCGCGCGACAAGGAGCTCGTCGGCGACGGATTCCGCGCGGAGGTGCTCACGGGCGCCGCGATCGACGGGGCGGATGCGGCGGAGGACGGCGCCGTGATCGGCGAGGCGCTGGATGCCGCGAGCGGCGAGGTGGTCTCGGTCGCCTGGGCGCCGGGCGAGGGCACGCACGGCTGGTACGTGACGGCGACGGACGCGTTCGGCGGCGAGGTCCGCTCGGAGGTGCGCACCGTGACGCTCGAGGCGGGCGACGGCGGGCCCGGCGGCGGCGACCAGGGCGGTGACGACCAGGGCGGCGGCGACCAGGGCGGCGGCGACCAGGGCGGCGTCGGCTCGGACGCGCAGGGCGAGGACGGGCTGCCGCGCACGGGCGCGGAGCCGTGGGGCCTCGGGCTCGCGGTGCTGCTGCTCCTCGCGGGGCTCGCGCTCGTGCTCTCGCGCAGGCTGCGCCGCAGCTGAGCGCACGACGACGGGCCCGGCGATCGTCGCCGGGCCCGTCGTCGCGTCAGAGCACGAAGGGCAGGAACGAGACGAGGAGGCCCAGGAGGCCGACCGCGGCGAGGATCGTGCCGATGATCGCGATCGCGCGCGCCGCGGGGGAGTGCGGCGCGAGCTCCATGCGCCACGGGCGTCGGCTCGCGAACCAGGCCGGGCCCTCGTCGCCGAGCCGCTCGCGCTCCTCGCCCGTGATGCCGCGCTCGTGGAAGTCGCCGCCCGCGAACCAGCGGCCGAGCAGGCGCCCGCCGCGCTCGACCACGACGACGTCGACGGGCAGCCACTCGCCGTCGCGGAGCCGCAGGAGCCACGCGATCGCGAGCGCCGGGAGACCCAGCAGCAGGCCGATCCACGAGACGAGCTCGCCGACCGACCCTGCGGCATCGATGAGCTCCACGCTGTCACGCTAGCGGCCGTGCGGCCCGTGCCGCGCATCCGGCCTGCAGGCGCGCAGGGATCGTCCGGCGCGCTCTATGCGAACACTGTTGTGAAACTGTATCGTTCGTCCATGTCGCACGCAGCGCCGACGGGGCAGCGAGGGGCCGGGCAAGCGTTCCGGGTGCTCGTGGTGTGCTCCGCCGACCGCTGGAGGGCGCCGCTCGCCGCGAGGCTCCTCGCGCGCGAGCTCGAGGGCGTCGAGGGCGTCGAGATCGCGTCGGCCGGCACCGCGGCCGAGCCGGGGGTGCCGCTCGAGACGCTCGCGGCCGCGGAGGCCGCCCGGCTCGGCGTCGAGGCCGCAGGGCACACGAGCCGCCCGCTCCTGCCGGCGGAGGTCGAGCGCGCCGACCTCGTCATCGCGCTGGAGCGCGAGCATCGGGCGGTCGCGGTCACGTTCGCGCCGTCGGCCGCGCGGCGCACGTTCACGCTCGTCGAGCTCGCCCGCGCGCTCGCCGCCGTCGCGACGAGCAGCGACGGGACGGGGCCGGGTCGCGCGCTGGGGCTCCAGGACGCCGTCGCCGCCGCCGCCGACATGCGCGGCCTGCTGCCGCCGGTGCGGGGCCCGGAGCTCGACATCCCCGATCCCATGCGCCGCTCGCCCGTAGGGCACCGACGGACGGGCGACGCGATCCGCGCCCGGGTCGCCGAGGTCGCGGCCGCCCTGCGCGCGCTGCGCGCGCTCCCGGGCCACGTGCCCCCGACGTGACGTGATCGAAGGGGCCTCGGCCGCATCGCGAGGCAGCGGGCTCCGCCGGATCTGCGGACGGCGCCGGCCACCGTCCGATCCGGATCCGGCTGCGCCCGTCAGTCCTGCGGCACCACGGTGAGCACGCGACGCACGAAGCCGTCGAACGAGCGCATGTAGTCGGTGAGGAATTCGCGGGTGGAGTCGACCGTCACGCGGTCGTCGTCGTCGACGAGCCCGTCGGCGTACTGGACGTACGCCTCGATCTCGTTCATGAGCGGCGCGTTGCAGTAGGCGAGGATGGACTTGAGGTGCTGCTGCCCGACCGCCGTGGCGATCCCGCCGGGCGAGGTGCCCACGATGCCCACCGGCTTCCGGCTCAGCGCGTTCTCGCCGTAGGGCCGCGACGCCCAGTCGATGGCGTTCTTCAGCGTGCCGGGGATGGATCGGTTGTACTCGGGCGTCACGAAGAGCAGGCCGTCGGCCTCGTCGATGGCGCGCTTCAGCTCGCGCGCCTCCTGCGGGTAGTCGTCGTCGCGGTCGCGGTCGTAGAGCGGCAGCCGGTCGATCTCGATGAAGTCGCACTCCAGCGCGGCGGGGGCGAGCGCCATGAGGGCGCGGGCGAGGCGACGGTTGATCGAGGAGGCGGCGATGCTGCCGACGATCACGCCGATGCGGTACGGGGGCTCGTGGTGGTAGGTCTCAGCCATGGGCCGAGGATGCCGTGCCCGCTCCAGCGCCAGGTGGCAGCGGCCTGTGCGAGGGCCGGGAAGACGTGCGCGCGCTCGGGCGCGAGCGGCGTGCTCAGCCCCGGTAGCCGCGCGGGTTCGCGGACTGCCACCGCCATGCATCGGCAGCGGCGTCCTCGAGCGATCGCGCGGCCCGCCAGCCGAGGCGCTCGTGCGCGAGCGACGGGTCGGCGGTGCTGACCGCGGCGTCGCCCGGCCGCCGTGCGACGACCTCGTGCGGGAGGGCCCGCCCGACCGCGGCCTCGAACGCGGCGAGCACCTCGCGCACGCTCGCGCCGCGACCGGTGCCGAGGTTGACGGTCAGCACCCCGGGCTCGAGGGCCTCGAGCGCGGCGACGTGGCCCTCGGCGAGGTCGACGACGTGGATGTAGTCGCGGACGCCCGTGCCGTCGGCCGTGGGGTAGTCGTCGCCGAAGATCCGCAGGCGCTCGCGCTCGCCGCTCGCCACCTGCGCGATGAAGGGCGCGAGGTTGTTCGGGATGCCGTGGGGGTCCTCGCCGATGCGGCCCGACTCGTGCGCGCCGATCGGGTTGAAGTAGCGCAGCACCGCCGCCTCGAGCGCCGGGTCGGCGGCCGCGGCGTCGGCGACGACCGCCTCGATCATCGCCTTCGTGCGCCCGTAGGGGTTCTCGAGCGCGATGCCGACAGGGGCGTCCTCGCGGAGGTCTGGCCCGGGCTGCTCGTACACGGTGGCCGACGAGCTGAACACGAAGCGGCGCACCCCGTGCTCGGCCATCGCCTCGAGCGTCGCGACCGCCGAGCCGACGTTCACGCGGTAGTACTCGAGCGGCTTCGCCACCGACTCGCCGACGGCCTTCCTGCCGGCGAAGTGGATGACGGCCTCGATGCGGTGCTCGGCGAGCAGGCGGCCGACGAGCTCGCGGTCGCCGGCGTCGCCGACGACGAGCGGGATCTCGCGCCCGGCGAGCTCGGACGCGCGCCGCACGGCCTCGGCGCTGGCGTTCGAGAGGTCGTCGAGCACCACCGGCTCGTGCCCGTGCGCGATGAGCGCGATGGCGGTGTGCGATCCGATGTACCCGGCTCCGCCGGTGAGCAGCACGCGCATGGATCTCCCGTCCTCCGATGCCGTCGCCAGCCTACTGGCGCCGTGGCGCGCGGGACGTCGTCCGGCCTCGCACGACCGGCGCCGGGGATGCCCGGCGTGCGCTCGTCAGGCGCGCTCGAGCAGCTCCTCGATGATCTGCACCGTGTGCTCCCAGCCGGTCACGGCGAGCGTGGGCACGCCCGTGCCGACGACCGGGTAGTCGTTGCCGTCGGGGTCGAGGCGGTCGCCGATGAACAGCATGTCGGTGAGCGGGATGCCGGTGGCGATCTCGAGCTTGCGCATGCCGTAGGCCTTGTCGATCCCGCGGCGCGTGATGTCGACCGACGTCGAGCCGCCCGAGCGGACCTCGAGGTCAGGCACGTCGAGGGCGACCGCGTCGCGCAGGCGGCTCTTCTTCTCGCCGGTGGGATCCCACGCGGTCTTCGCGTCGACGGGCGCCGACTGCCCGAGGGCCGAGAACGTCACCTGGGTCTGGCGGTCCTCGATGCGAGGGCCCCACGTCTCGGGCTCCCACAGGCCGAGCTCCTTGGCGCGGCGCTCGACCGCCTCCGAGGCGCGATCGATCTCGTCCTGCGTCAGCAGCTCCGCGTACACGCGCTGCCACTCGCCGTCGACGGAGCGGAAGTACTGCGTGCCGCAGGTGGGCATCAGGTGGAGGTCCTCGAGGCCCGTCGCGCCGGCCGCCGTGAGGGGCTCGACGACCTGCTTCTGGAACTGCGCGTAGTTGCCGCCGGAGATGATGCAGACCGGCGTGCTCGCGACGAGGCGGCCGAGCGCCTCGATCATCGGCTGCTCGAGCGGCGACTTCGAGGGGGCGAGGGTGTCGTCGAGGTCGAAGGCGATGAGGGCGGGGAGCGGCACAGGGGGTCCTGACGGAGGGGAGCGGGGGACGGGCGACCACGATACCGTCGGCCGGCCGGTGCTGGAGAATGGGGGCCGCCCGGGCCGTCCATGACGGATTCCTCGACGGCAGCACAGGGAAGCCTCGGCCGGAGGGTGCGCGGGGCGGGCTATCGTCGGCCCATGCCCCCGGTGAGCCGTCGCGAGACCGAGCTCGACGGCGCGTCGGCGCCCTTCGAGGTGCTGGTCGTGTGCACCGGCAACCTCTGCCGCTCGCCCCTGGCGGCGCTGCTGCTCGAGGCGCGGCTGCCGGGCGCTGCGGGCCTGCCCGGACGGGGGCTGCGCGTGGCGAGCGCCGGGACGCTGGCGCGTCCGGGCGCGCCGATGGATCCGGCTGCGGCCGTCGAGGCCGCGCGACTCGGGCTCGACCCGTCGGCGCATCGCGCCCGCCGGCTCTCCGCGCAGGCGGTGGAGCGGGCGGACCTGGTCGTCGGGCTCGCGCGCGAGCATCGGGCGGCCGCGGTGCGGCTCGCCCCTGCGGCCGTGCGGCGCGCCTTCACGCTGCTCGAGCTGGCGGACCTCCTGCGAGGCCTGCCCGTGGAGGGCGCGGTCGCGTCAGCGTCGGAGGACCCGGCCACCCGGCTGCGCAGCCTCGTGGAGGCCGCGGCCATGCGCCGCTCGCTCGCGCCGCTCGACGACCCGCACCGGATCGACGTGCCCGATCCGTACCGGCGCGGCGCGGCCGCCTACGGTCGGTCGGCGCGCGAGATCGCCTCGGCGATCGATGGCGTCGAGGGCGCGATCCGCCGGCTCGTCGCGGATCCGCTCGCCCTCCGAGGTCACGGCGCGTAGGACGTGCCGAAGCGCTCCACGTAGGGCTGGATGTCGCCTGCGCGGAGCGCGTCGCCCAGCGCAGCGGTCTGCGCCGCGTCGACCTCGTTGACCGACTGACCGCCGCGGCTGCCGAAGCCCTCGATGGGCGCCATGAGGCTGACGACGTCGTCGCGCTCGAGGTCCTGGCTGATGCTCGCGAGCGCGATCATGTCGTCGATGCTGAGCTCGCCCGTGATCTTGAGCCGGCCCGCGAAGTGGCCGAAGAGCTCGGGCAGCGCGCCGGGGTCGTCGGTCGCGATCTCGTCGATCCGCTCGAGCATGCCGATCACGGCGGCGCGCTGCCGCTCGGCGCGGTCGAGGTCGCCGAGGGGCAGGCCCTTGCGCTGGCGCACGTAGATGAGGCCGTCGGTGCCGGAGAGGTGCACCGGGTCGGCGGTGAGGTCGACGACGCGGCCGGTGCTCTGCACGGTCACCCGCGTGGGGTGCTGGTTCTCGGCGTCGAAGCCGTCGAGCGCGCGCGTGAGGCCGATGAAGCCCTCGAAGTCGGCCTGGACGACGTAGTCGATGTCGATGCCGCCGAAGAGCCCGGAGACGGTGTCGCGCATGAGCGGCGTGCCGCCGATCGCGAAGGCGGCGTTGATCTTGCCCTCGCCGGCGCCTGGGATCGCGACCCAGGTGTCGCGCGTGATCGAGACGAGCGTGAGCGACTGCCGGTCTGCGGAGATCTGCGCGAGCATGATGGCGTCGGCGTTGCCGGTCATCGCGCCCGGGGTGCGCGAGTCGGTGCCGAGCAGGAGCGCGGTGACCGCGCCGTCGGGGAGCGGATCGGCGGGCTCCGTCGGCGTCGGCGTCGGGGCGGGCGCCGTGGGGCTGGGGCGTGCGTCGGCCGTCGCGGTGGGCGTCGGCTGCGGCTCCGCCTCCGGGCCGCACGCCGACAGGGCGAGCACGGCCACGACGGCGCCTGCGAGGATCGTGCGCGCTCGGCGCGTCCCGGTCCGGTGGGTCATGCTGCGTCCTCTCGCTGGGGCCATCGTGGTGCGGGGCGGGTCAGGCGTCGGCATCCACCAGGCCCGCCGCGAAGCGGTAGACCTCGGCCGATTCGCGCTGCGGCTTGGGCAGCGACAGCGCCGCCACGAGGAGCCGCCGCGAGCTCAGCACCGGGGCGGGCGTGGTGGCGAGGTCGTACTCGGCGTACCCGGCGCCGCCCCACTTCGTCATGCGGTGCTCCCAGTGGTACAGGTCGTAGAAGTCGTAGCCGCGGAGGCGGTCGACCGAGAACCCGGTGTGGTCCATCCAGCGCGCGAGCTCCTCGTGCAGCTGCGGGTCGCGGTGGAAGGCGGAGTCGGTGTACTTCGCGGCGAGCAGCTCGGGGCGCAGGTGCCGGTCGGAGGTGTCGCGCCACATGCCGGTGATGATGGCGCCGCCGACGCCGAAGATCGTCGACGCCTTGGCGGGGGAGTGCAGGTAGAGGGCGTTCGCGAGGTTCGCGTAGCGCTGCCAGGCGGGGAAGGTGGCGCCGTAGAGCCGTGCCATCGCGGAGCCCGGCTTCATGGGAGCCACGTCGATGCCGAGGTGCGGCAGCCCGGCCGCGGCCGAGATCCTGCCGGCCGAGAGCATGTCGTCGTAGGTGCTCTTCCTGGCGAAGTGGAACGGGTGGTAGGTCATCGTGAGCGCGTCGGCCGCCTGCAGGTCGGGCAGGCCGGCCTCCAGGATCGCGCGGGAGTCGCGGCCCGCGGTGAGGGTGAGCACCGTCACGGGCGAGACGTCGATCCAGCTGCGGATCTGTCGGCGCAGGTCGTCGACGAAGCGCTCGCCTGCCTCCTGGGTCGTGAGCTCGGCGCGGTCGGCGGCCGGGAAGAACCGCTCGCCGGTGACCGCGGTGCCCTCCACGGTGAGTCGCTGGTTCGCGTAGATCTGGCCGACGCCGTCGTGGGGCGTGATGAGCCCCGGCAGCCAGCGGCCGGCGGGCGAGCGGTAGTCGGGGTGGTCGAGCACCCAGCGGAGGCGGCTGCTGTCGAGCCCGCCGGCGAGCTCGGCGAGCAGGGCGGAGTGCGAGGCGAGGGCGACGCCGTGGTCGCCCCGGCGCCAGTAGAGCGAGCGTGTGGCGAGCGGGTCGCCCCAGGCGTCGAGCCGGTCGCCGCGCGCGACGAGCACGACGTAGCGGCCGGACAGCCAGGTGACGGCCTCGTCGAGGGCAGCCGTCTGGGCCGTTTCGCCGCCCGGCGCGTCGGCGGCCCGCAGCAGCCGCTCGGCGACGCGATGCCGCGTGCCCGCGCCGCCGTCGTCGAAGGCATGGCCGAGCACGAGCACCGCGGCGCTCGCGGATCGGGCGGCGGCATGCTCCAGGACCGGATCGCGTCGGATGTGCCAGGAGCCGAGCGCCTCGTCGACCCACCGCTGCGGTCCCACCGTCGTCGGCGCGCGCGTGACGAGGAACCCCTTGGCGAAGTCGTTCGTGTAGCCCCACACCTTGTAGCCGGGCCGGAGCAGCTGCTCGCGGCGCCGCATGCCCTGCAGCGCGATGCGCCGTCGTCGCTCGTCGCGGTCGCGGCGCAGGCGATCGAGCATGGGGTCCCCTCGGTCGGCGGCCCGCCCGAGACGAGTCGTCCTCAGGAGGCTAGCGGACGCCCGCGCGCGGGGATCCGGCGCGGCGAGCCCGAGCCCACCGCTCGAGCGCGAGCGCGAGGAGCGCACCGAGGAGGGCGCCCGCGGAGTTCGCGACGACGTCGAGCGGCGAGGCGATCCGGCCGGGCATGGCGTGCTGCGCCAGCTCGACGGCGAGGCTGAGGCCCGCGCAGGCCGCGACCGCCAGCAGCCAGCGGCGGCCGCCGATCGCGAGCACGAGCGCGAGCCCGACCGGCACGAGCATCGCGACGTTGGCGAGCACCTCGAGGCGCACCCAGGTGAGCGGCTCGAGGATGCCGCGGTCGTGCAGCGCGGTGAGCCCTCGCACGACGACGGGCTTGAGGCGCAGCAGCGCGTGGGTGGGCCAGAGGGTGATGAGCAGCACCACGGGCAGGAGCACCAGCAGCCCCGTGATGCCCGCGCGGCGGAGCGGCGCCACGGCGTCCGCCGTCGCGCTCGGACGCCTCGCGGTCTCGGTCACGCATCCAGCCTGCCGCGCCCGGCTGTGCGGGCGCCCTGCCTAGGATGTTCGGAGCACCCGGCGCCGTCTCCGGCGGGACGGGGCGGGCGCGACCCGGTCGGGCGCGATGACGAAGGGGATCCCGATGGCAGCCGCTCCCGCAGGAAAGCGCCGATGAGCCTGCGCACCGTGCGCACGGGGCTCTGGCACCTGCGCACCGGCGGTGTGCCGCAGCTGCGCCGCTGGCTGCGTCGGCGCGGCACGTCGGCCCGGAACGCCGCGATCGCGCCGGCGCCGCTGGCCCTCACGCTCGAGGAGCGGTTCCCCGTCTGGCCCGTCGCCGACCGCCCGACGCGACGGCCCGGACTGCGCGTCGGCGTCATCATGGACACCTTCTCGGCGAGCGCCTGGGGCTACGAGTTCGACGTCGTCGAGCTCACCCCCGCCGGCTGGCGCGAGGAGCTCGAGCGCACGCCGATCGACCTCCTCTTCGCGGAGTCGGCCTGGGCCGGCTCCGGCGGGGCGTGGCGGTACCAGCTCACCGGCTCGAAGGCGCCGAGCGAGCCGCTGCGCGAGCTCGTCGCCCACTGCCGCGAGCACGGCATCCCGAGCGCGTTCTGGAACAAGGAGGATCCGCCCCACTTCGACGACTTCCTCGACACCGCGCGCATCTTCGACCTCGTCTTCACGACCGACGAGGCGCTCCTCGACCGCTACCGCGAGGCGCTGGGCCACGACCGCGTCGACGTGCTCGGCTTCGCCGCGCAGCCCGCCCTCCACCACCCGATGCGGCAGCAGGGCATGCACCAGGTGGGCGACGTGGCGTTCGGCGGCAGCTACTGGTCGCACAAGTTCCCCGAGCGGCAGGCGCAGATGGACCTGCTGCTCGGCGCGGCCGCTGCCGTGGCGGAGCGCCGCGGCATCGGGTTCGACATCTTCTCGCGCTTCGAGAGCGACCCGAAGTACCGCTTCCCCGAGGCGTTCCAGGGCTTCGTGCGCGGCTCGCTCGACTACGACCGCATGCTCACCGCCTACCGCGGCTACAAGGCGATGCTCAACGTCAACTCCGTCGTCGACAGCCCCACGATGCTGGCGCGCCGCGTGTTCGAGGTGCTCGCGTCCGGCACGCCCGTCGTCACGACGCGCAGCCCGGCGGTCGAGCACTGGTTCCGCGACGGCGAGGTCTCGATCGTCGACTCGCACGAGGAGGCCGAGCTCGTGCTCCGCGCCCTCGTGCGCTCCCCGCAGCTGCGCGACCGCCAGGTGCACCTCGCGCAGCGCCGCATCTGGCGCGAGCACACGTTCTCGCACAGGGCCGCGCAGGTGCTCGGCGCGGCCGGCATCGCGGATCCGGCCCCGCCGCGGCAGCCTCGAGTGAGCGCGATCGCGCCGACGATCCGGCCGCACCTCGTGCGCGGCATCGTCGAGACCGCTGCGCGCCAGGAGGGCGTCGACGTGCAGCTGGTGCTCCTCGGGCACGGCTTCGAGCCCGACGAGTCGGAGCTGCGGGCGCTGGCGCGCGAGCTCGGGCTCGCCGAGCTCGTCGTGCTCACCGCCGACCGCAGCACGTCGCTCGGCACCAATCTCAACCGCCTCGTCGCGGCGAGCGACGGCGACGTCATCGCGAAGCTCGACGACGACGACCTCTACGGCCGCCACTACCTCGCCGACTCCTGCTTCGCGCTCGACTACTCCGGCGCCGAGCTCGTGGGCAAGGAGGCGCGGCACCTGCACCTCGCATCGTTCGACGCGACCGTGCTGCAGAACCCGCACCGCGAGCACCGCTGGGCCGACCTGGTCGGCGGGCCGACGATGGTGGGGCCGCGCTCGACCTTCCTCGCGCATCCGTTCGAGGATCGGACGCTCGGCGAGGACACGGCCTTCCAGCGCGCGATCGTCGAGGCCGGCGGCGGCATCTACAGCGCCGACCGCTTCGGGTTCATCCAGATGCGCGGTGCGGGCTCGGGCCACACCTGGCACACCGAGGACGAGCGGATCCTCGCCAACAGCGACGTGATCGCCTACGGCCTCGCCGAGGCGCACGTCATGGTCTGAGCGCTCAGGCCAGCGCCTTACGCTGACCGCTCAGCCGGCGAGCGCGCGGAATCGGGCGCGCACGCGCTCCGCCTGCTCGGGCGCGAGCTCCCAGCGCTGCCGGTAGAGGTGACCGGTGAATTCGCCGCCGCCGTCGTCGGGGTGGCGGAGGAAGCGGCGGATGGCGTAGCCGCCGTCGATGTGCCCGAGCTCGTAGGCGAGCTGGACGGGGTTCACGGTGGCGTCCATGCGGTCAGGGTAGCCCTCCGGTCGGGCGATGTCAGATCCGGGATGTCACGGAGCGACGCGCAGCGGAGTCGGCGACGAGCTGCTCACTCCGCGGGGCGCAGGGTCGTCAGCCCGTGCTCCTCGCGGAGCTGGCGGAGGATCTCGCGGTAGGCGTCGGGGGAGTAGTGGAACGGCGCGAGCCCCCACCGATGCGAAGGGTCGGCGAGCACCTGGTCGTCGCGGAGGGTGACCATGCGGTGCCCCCGCCGACGCAGCAGGTCGTAGTAGCGGCGGTACAGGGCGTTCGCATCTTTCGCCCGCACGCCCATGCTCCACGGCGACGGCTTGCCCTCGGTCGTGCGCACCGCCCACGGCACCTCGAGCACGACGAGCCGGTCGAGCAGGTCGTGCTCGCGCAGGAACTGCTCGAACGCCTCGACCCGCTGCGACCACAGCGCGAAGTGCTCGTCGGTGCCGAACGCGAGGTGCTCCGCGGCGTCGACCGCCTCGACGACCGCGTCGGCCTTGATCGTGTCGATGCTCCGCGTCACGAATGAGCTGTCGGCGAAGCGGTGCACGCCGTGACGCTCGTCGGCAAGATCCCAGATGATCGCGTCGGTCTCGGTGCCATCGGTCGCGAGTCGCTCGAGGAGCGTCCCTGCGAAGTCAGCACGGATCATGCGCGCCTGAAACTTCGATGGAACACCAAGCTCGCGAGGCAGGTGCTCGGATGCATCCGACCCGGCTGAGAGCAGCGATTGTCGTGCGATGTAACCGACGAGATCGACACCAGCCGACTCCGCGAACTCGACCGTGTCGCGGGCGACGCAACTGCCGTAGACGAGGATCCGCGCGGGGCGGTCGTCGGGTTCTGGCACGGTGCTCCGGACTTTGGGTGGCAAGTCTCCAGGGTAGCGGCCGCTCTTCGAGCTTCACCGCGACGACCTGGGCGACGGCCTGATCACACGAAACCTGTAGGTTCGACGTGCGGGGGCCTCAGCGCCCCCGGTGCCAGCGCTCAGGTCATGCAAGGGATTGCTCGCTTATGGATCACACACAGACAGTCTGCGTCGTCGGCCTCGGCTACATCGGCCTCCCCACTGCTGCGATCCTCGCGTCGCACGGTCACGACGTGATCGGCGTCGACGTCAACCCGCGCCATGTCGACGAGGTCAACGAAGGCCGTGTCCCGTTCATCGAGCCGGACCTCGAGACTGTCGTTGCTGGCGCGGTCGCCCGTGGCCGGCTTCATGCGCAGGCTCACATGCCATGGGCCGACGCCTACATCGTCGCGGTCCCGACCCCCTTCGCCGATACCTACGACGTCGACCCGAGGCACATCAAGGCCGCAGCCGAAGCTATCGCTCCGCAGCTGCGGGGTGGCGAACTCATCATCCTGGAGTCGACGTCTCCTCCTGGCCTCACAGAGCAGATGGGTCAGTACATACTCGACGCGCGCCCCGACCTGACGCTTGAGCCCGGCGAGCACAACACCCTGTACCTCGCGCACTGCCCGGAGCGGGTGCTGCCTGGACGCGTGATGATCGAGATCGTCGACAACGACCGCATCATCGGCGGCGTCACGGACGAGGCGGCGATCAAGGCGCGCGATCTGTACGCGACGTTCTGCAAGGGCGAGCTGCTCATCACGGATGCCCGCACAGCCGAGATGGCGAAGCTGGTCGAGAATTCGTACCGCGACGTCAACATTGCCTTCGCGAACGAGCTCTCTATCATCAGCGATCGCCTCGGCATCGACGTGTGGGAGCTCATCGAGCTCGCCAACCACCACCCGCGCGTGAACATCCTGCAGCCCGGTCCCGGTGTCGGCGGGCACTGCATCGCCGTCGATCCCTGGTTCATCGTCGCGGCTGCGCCGGAGGAGGCGAAGCTCGTCCGCCTCGCGCGCGAGGTCAACGACGCGAAGCCCGACTTCGTGCTCGAAAAAGTCATGTCGAAGGCGGCGAAGTTCCGCGAGCCGGTCATCGCTGCCCTTGGCATCGCGTTCAAGGCCGACATCGACGACCTTCGCGAGTCGCCCTCGAAGGCGATCGTCGAGCGGCTCGCCGGCGAGGTCGAGCACGCGAAGCTGCTCATCGCCGAGCCCAACGTCGACGCGCTACCGTCTTCGCTCGCCGACCGCCCCAACGTCGAGCTCGCTTCGGTTGAGGACGCGATCGAGCGCGCAGACATCGTGCTCGTGCTTGTGGACCACCACGAGTTCAAGACCCTCGACCGCGAGCTGCTCGCGGAGAAGATTGTGGTGGACACGAAGGGGCTCTGGCGCTGAGCGCGCGCTGCTGCCGGTTCGATGAAGCAAAGCGGGGCTAGCGTGAGCACCGCAGCAGACGAAGGTCGAAGCATGAAATCTCGCATCCTGTTCTTCTCGGCCGTGGCGATCGCCTTCGCGGGTGCGGCGCTCGTGATGTTGCTCAGCTGGAGCGAGCCGCTGTCGGCCCGCGCCGTTTCCGCGCTCGCGGTCGCGTCGCTGACGCTCGTGGCCCTGCTCGGGCTTGCAGCCGCTTGGGGTTTCGGCGTGCGCCGGAACGTCAACGAGCGAGCGACGAGGCTCGCCAACGTCGAGCGTCGGATGACGGCGCTGCAGGATCGGATGTTGGCGCTCGGAGCAGCCCAGATCGAGGCGGACTCGTCGACGGCTGTCAAGTCCGAGGTGCGGCAACTGAGGGGACAGGTCGAGACGCTTCGGCGGCTCGGTGATGAGCGTGTCGTCGCTCAAGCGGCGGTGTCGAGCGATCTCGCTGCTTCCGTGCTCGTGCTCGCGCGATCGCATGCTTTGCCCCTTGCCGATCTCTTATCGCCGTCGCAGGCGCTCAACTGCATCCGATCCGCCGTCACGGCACGGCGCATCCTGGATGCGATGCCGTACGTCGATGCGTTTCCGACGGCGCTCCCAGAGCTTGACGACGCAGTTGCGAAGAAGCTGTTCGGCGGCTTGCGTCGCCTGGGCTACTTGAGCCGATCGGTCACGGTCGCGGAAGCGATCGCCGCTCGCTCCGGTGATGCCGCCGATGAGCGTGCGGCCGCGATCTACGCGTCGGAGCTCGCTCTGTACCGTGGCGAGATCGAGCTCGACATTGAGCTGCCCCCGCTCAGGGACGACCCCCGCAGTGACGTGGTGCTCCACCTCGTCGGCAAGGCGCTGCCCGAGACCCAGTCGGGGTATACGCTGCGAACGCAGTACACCGTCGAAGCGCAAAGGCGCGCAGGTATGGAGCCCGTCGTGGTCGCGCAGGCCGGGTCAAGCGAGAGGGTGCTCGATCGCATCGAGACCTACGAGCACGGCGGTATCCCGCATTACCTACTGGCTGGGCCGCAGCGGGGCTCGGTTACTTGGGACGAGTGGCTCCGGGCGAACGTAGTTTCGCTCGCCGAGGTGGTGCGGCACGTGCGCCCGGCTGTCATCCATACGCACTCCGACTTCGTGAACGCGACGATTGCGCTGCCCGTGGCTCGGATGTACGGCATCCCCGTTGTGAACGAGACTCGTGGCTTCTGGGAGGAAAGCTGGCTCTCTCGCGTAGCTGCGGCAGAGGGCTGGGTGGACGTCGATCAGATCGCCGCCCGATATGGAGAGCCCGACATGCACCGGCTCCGAGTAGAGCGCGAAGCAGACACGCGCAGCCGATCCGACGCTGTCGTCACGTTGGCACGCGTGATGCAGGAGCACATCGAGAGGACGGGCGAACGGCTCGGCATGGCCGCTCCGGCGATCAGCATCGCGCCGAACTCCGTGCGAGCCGCCGACTTCCCGGTCGTGGAGCCCGATCACGATGTGCGGGAGACGCTCGGTCTGCCAGTCGGCGGCCTCGTGGTCGGATACGTCTCCTCCATCGTCGAGTACGAGGGCATCGACACACTCATTCGCGGCATGTTCGAGCTCGAGATCGCGATGCGCGCGGCCGGTGCGCTCGAGGCACAGGCGAGCTCCGCCGACCGGGCGAGCGCGGATGCTCTCAGCCTCCCCGAAGAGGCGCTCACCGGCCTCATCGCGCAGCTTCGACTGGTGCATCCGAGCATGCACGACGGCCAGCTGCGGGACGCCGCGGAGGCGCTGGTCGGTGCGGTGCAGCCGTTCTCCGGGACGCCGCTGCACCTGCTCATCGTGGGTGACGGCCTCGAACTCGCCAACCTCCGAGCGCTCGCGAAGGGGCTCGGTTTGAGGAGCGTGCACTTCACGGGTCGAGTCCCGCACGAGGAGGTGCTCTCCTACTACAGCCTGATCGACCTGTTCGTCGTGCCTCGCAAGCACTCAGCGGTGACGGAGCTCGTCACGCCGCTGAAGCCGTTCGAGGCGATGTCGACAGGCCGCCCGTGCGTCTTCTCGGATGTGTCGGCACTCGCCGAGATCGCCCGGGATAGCGGGTGCGTCGCGATGTTTCGCGCGGACGACCATCATGACTTGGCACTCACGGTCGCGCGGCTGCTCAGTGATCCCGAGCAGCTCGAGCAGATGGCGACGGAGGGTGCGCGCTGGGTCCGGGAGGAGCGGACCTGGGACGACAACGCTCGCCGCTACCTCGACGTGTACCGGCGGCTCGGTCTCTGGATGGCTTCCAGTGCGTAGCCGACAGCTGCGCATCCTTGCGGTCGCTCGAGCGGCCGCGTCTTTCGGCGTGCGAGCCGGCAATGGCGAGCGCTGTCATCGATGCAGTGAGCGAGCGCACCGGTTCGACGTCGCGAGGCGACGATGATGTCGCGCCATGTGCACGAGATCGTTCCGTCGGATCGGTTTCACCCCGAGACAGTGAAGCCGTCGGACTGGGGGATCGATCAGGACTGCTTCGTGAGGCTCCACGAGCCGACCACGAACGTCATCCGCGTGCAGCGGTTCGCCGGCGCCGGAGAGAGCGTCTCGTGGCAACATGACGGCAGCGACGATCGGCTCGTCCTCACGTTCCGGCGAGTGGATGCGACCCGCCGACCCGGATCCGCGATCGGCCATCCGCACGCGTGGGTGCCTCGAGGGCTGCGGGGCGCCATGCCGGCGGACATCCTCAACCCAGACGGGGCGCTGCGCGCGAGCGTCCGCCGAGACGTGACGCTGGCGCGCCTCGTGTCGCGCGCTCTGGGGTCCGGGACGCTGACCTCGCGCGGATTCGTCGGGGCTTGGGTCGACGGGGAGCCGGTCGTCGAGGTGCTCGACTTCGCGCTCGGTCGGCAGTATTACCACTTCCGCCCGTCGGTCGATGCCCGTGAGCGGCTGGACGGCCCAGTCATCTACCTCGGAGGCACTCGAAAGGGCTGGGGGCACTTCCTCACCCAGGGCCTCGCTCGCATCTGGTTCGCCCTCGAGCATCCGGAGATCCCCGTCCTGTGGGACGGCTCGCGACTCCTCCCGTACCAGCAGGAGGTCCTCGACCTCATCGGGCTCCGAAATCCGCAGCGGTTCCTCAAGGGCCCGGTGTCGTGCGCGGAGCTCATCATCCCGTTTCCGGGCCTCTGCATCGGGGAGTTCGCGCTGCCCGAGTTCACTCGAGCCATCGGTCGCGTCGAGCCCAGCGCCCAGGTGCCCGGCAGGCGAGTATTCCTGTCCCGCTCCGCCCTGGGCGAGGCTCTCTCCGACGACGAGGTCCGGCTCGACGAGCTGGCGGTCCGCTTCGGCTTCGAGATCTTCCGACCGGAGCAGCACACGGTGCGTGAGCAGCTCGATGCGATGTCGTCCGCGGAAGCGGTCCTCGGCATCGAGGGGTCAGCGTTCCACACCCCGCTCTTGCTGCAGGACCGAGTGCAGACACGATTTTGGGCACTCACTCGGCACCGAGGGGGCTCGGGCGTCTTCGAGCACATCCGGCGCGCGAAGGGCCTCAGGTACGAGACCCTCAACTTCTCGAGGTCGATGCAGCTGGGAGGGCATCGGTCGCCGATCGAGCTCGACGTCGAGGCGCTCGAGGCAGCGTTGCACGCGACGGACGGTCTCACCTCAAGCTTCGAGAGCGTGCGAGACCGCATCGAACGCCCATGGTCAGGGCAGACGTCCTTCGAGACCCATCTGCAGCACGCCCAGGTGCGGCCAAGCCGCTCCGTGGATGTGATCATGCGAGCGCATCTTGCTCTGCACGACAGGGAGCCGGACGTCGCCGCCCTCCTCGCGGCGGCCCTCTGATGGTCGAGGAAGATTCGTGCGGGCGCGCCGCAACGGTTCGGGGCGGGAGGCGACCATCAGAGGGGTCGGCATGGCCGTTGCGTTCCCAAAGGGCTATCGTGTGCTTGACGAATTCTCGCGAAAGGACCGCTGCGTCCGGTGACCATCACGGTGCCGGCGTCCGCCCACATCGATGCAGATCCTCCTCCTGACGCACTACTTCGAGCCCGAGAACGGCGCCCCGCAGCGGCGCTGGAGCGCGCTCATCGAAGGGCTCGTCGCGCAGGGGCACTCGGTCCGAGTCATCGCCCCCGTCCCGCACTACCCGACCGGTCGATCGCCGGCGCAGCTGCGCCCTCATCTTCGACCGGGCGCGACGAGCGTCGGTGTGCACGGCGCCTCGGTGCTCCGAGTGAGCTTCCTCAGGCACAACAGCTCGATCGTCTCGAGGACCGTCGATCACGTCTGGGTGGCATGGCAGAGCGTCCGCGCGGCGATTCGCCTCGTCGAGGCGGGGCTGCTCAGTCCGGATGTCGTCATCGCGACCGCGCCGGGCTTGCCGACGCTGGCGGCGGGACGAGCGGTCGCTCGCCGCCTCGGCATCCCGCTCGTCGCCGAGATGCGAGACGCATGGCCCGACCTGGTCTCGCACACCCCTGGGCTAACAGAGGCGCGCGGGCTGGTGGCTCGGGTCAAGCGGAGCGTGCACGAGGCAGTGACGGGATTGCAACGGGGTGCTGCGACGGTCGTGACGACGACCGAGAGCTTCGCGCGCGTGCTGCGGAGTCGAGGCGTCGACAGCGTCCACGTCATTCGCAACGGCACGCTCCTCGAGCGCTATGCGAGCATCCCTGCGACCGTGCACGACCACGACGAGTTGCGTGTGCTGTACATGGGAACGATCGGGCGGAGCCAGGGGCTCGAGCTGCTCATCCGCGCCGCGGCGCGCGCGCGGGGTCGCGGTCTGCCTGTCGACGTGCGGATCGTGGGCTATGGGGCCGACTTCAAGCACTTGAGCGAGTTGAACGTCTCGCTTGGTTCGCCCGTCGACCTCCGAGGCAAGGTCGACGCCGACGAGGTGTTCGATCACTACGTCTGGGCCGACACGACGGTCGTCTCGCTGCGCGCATGGGAGCCCTTCGAATGGACAGTGCCGTCGAAGCTCTACGAGCTCATGGCGACCGGGAAGCACGTGAGTGCAATGGTCGCTGGAGAGGCTGCGGACCTCGTGCACGCGTCGGGCTGCGGCGACGTCCTGGCGCCCGGTTCGGTCGAGGCGATCGTCGCGCTCTGGGAGCGTCTGCTCGCTGACCGGCAGATGGTCAGCAGCCGCAAGGGAGGGCGCGCGTGGGTAGCTGCGAACGTCGACTACGACATCCTCGCCGAGCGCTACGAGCGAGTGCTCGAAGACGCCATTCGCTCGGGACGCTGAACCGCGCTCCACTCTCGACTATCGTCGAACCTGCGCCTAGTCGCGCACAAAAGCCGTTGGAAGGACCTCCGTGAGAGTTGCCGTTGTCGCCTTGGGCAAGATCGGACTGCCGCTCGCGGTGCAGTTCGCCGATGCAGGGCACGAGGTCATCGGGGTCGATGTGAACCCCCGTCAGGTTGCGTTGATCAATCAGGCCCTCGAGCCATTCCCCGGTGAGGCGCTCCTGCAGGACAAGCTCTCCGAGCTTGTCCCGGCCGGGAGGCTTCGCGCCACCACCGACTACGCCGAGGCGATCCCCGGGGCGGACGCGGTCGTGATCGTGGTGCCGCTGTTCGTGGACGACGCCACGTGGGAGCCGGACTTCGCGTGGATGGATGCCGCGACCCGATCGCTCGCAGAGCACCTCACTCCCGGCACCCTGGTCTCCTACGAGACCACGCTTCCCGTGGGAACGCTGCGCACCAGGTTCGTGCCGATGATCGAGGAGATCTCTGGGCTGAAGGAGTCCGAGGGGTTCTTCGCCGCTTTCTCGCCGGAGCGGGTACTGACCGGTCGCGTGTTCGAGGACTTGCGCAAGTACCCCAAGCTCGTCGGCGCACTCTCCGAGGCTGGCTCGGCTCGAGCGCGGGACTTCTACGAGTCGGCTCTGACCTTCGACGAGCGGCCCGACCTGCGGCGCCCGAACGGAGTGTGGGACCTCGGGTCGCCCGAGGCGTCCGAGCTGGCCAAGCTCGCCGAGACCACGTACCGAGATGTGAACATCGCGCTGGCGAACGAGTTCGCCCTCTTCGCGCAGGACCACGGGATCGATGTGTACCGGGTCATCGAGGCGTCGAACTCCCAGCCCTATTCACATATCCACCGACCCGGCATCGCCGTTGGCGGCCACTGCATCCCCGTTTACCCCAGGCTGTACCTGTCCACCGACCCTGATGCGACGACGGTCCGGACCGCGCGCACCCTCAACGCCTCGGTCCCGGCCTTCCTCGTGCAGCGGGCCGCGAGTCTGCTCGGCTCGCTGTCGGGGCTGAGGGCGGTGGTGCTCGGCGCTTCCTACCGGACAGGGGTCAAGGAGACCGCCTTCTCCGGCGTGTTCCCGGTCGTGGAGGCGCTGCGGGAGCAGGGCGCCGAGGTCGCGGTCCACGACACCTACTACGACGACGATGAGATCGCGGGCTTCGGCTGGGCGCCCTACCGCGTCGGCGATCCGGCCGACCTGGTGATCGTCCAGACCAACCATCCGGAGTATGCGCAGTTGTCCGCGAGCGATGTTCCTGGCGTCAAGCTCCTCGTGGACGGGCGCAACATCACCACTGCCGAGTACTGGGCAGGCACCCCCCGCCTCGTCCTCGGCGACGGCTCCGCCTCCACCCACGAACAGGCTGATCGGGCCTGAGGTCGTGCGGAAGAGCGACGATCGATGAACGGACCTGGAGTCCCTCCCAACGCTCGTGCCTACCGGGTCGCCCCGGGTGCCGACATCGCTGATAGCGCGATCATCGGCGCCCGCAGCTCCGTGTGGCACCTGGCGCAAGTGCGCGAGCATGCACGGCTCGGCACCGACTGCGTGGTCGGCCGGGGCGCCTACGTCGGGTCCGGCGTGCAGATGGGCAACGGCTGCAAGGTGCAGAACTACGCGCTCGTGTATGAGCCCGCGAGGCTTGCCGACGGTGTCTTCGTCGGCCCGGCCGCGGTCTTCACCAACGACCACTTCCCGCGCGCGGTCAACCCCGATCTCACCGCGAAGTCAGCCTCCGACTGGGAGCCCGTCGGCGTGACGTGCGAGATAGGAGCCTCGATCGGGGCCCGTGCGGTCTGCGTCGCCCCGGTGACGATCGGCGCCTGGGCGATGGTCGCCGCCGGCGCCACCGTGGTGAAGGACGTCCCGCCGCACGCGCTCGTGGCAGGCGTGCCCGCCCGCCGCCTGGGGTGGGTCGGCCGCTCCGGGGCGAGGCTTGTCGCGGCCGCGGACGGCAGCGACGCCTGGACGTGTCCCACGACGGGGGAGCGCTACATCCCCGACGACTCGACAGGCGGGCTGCTGCTCGCCTCATCGCCGCGCTCGGTAGCGCCGCGCGCGAGCGCCCACGACGATCAGGACGGACCCGCAGCATGACCAGTGAACTGACCATGATCCCTCCGGCGAAGCCGGTCATCGGGCAGGAGGAGCGGGATGCGGTGGACCGCGTCCTCGCCTCGGGCATGGTGGCGCAGGGGCCGGAGGTCGCGGCGTTCGAGCAGGAGTTCTCCGCGGCGCTCGCCGGTGGCCGCGAGGTGGTCGCGGTGAACTCGGGCACCTCCGGGCAGCACCTGGGGATGCTCGCGCTGGGGCTGCAGCCCGGCGACGAGGTGATCGTCCCGTCGTTCACCTTCGCGGCGACCGCGAACACGGTCGCGGTGTGCGGCGCGACGCCGGTGTTCGTCGACGTGGATCCCGAGACGTTCACGATCGATCCCGCGGCGATCGAAGCGGCGATCACGGAGCGCACGGTCGGCATCCAGCCGGTGCACCTGTACGGGCACCCGGCGCCGATGGACCGGATCCTCTCGATCGCGCAGGAGCACGGCCTGTGGGTGTTCGAGGATGCGGCGCAGGCGCATGGTGCGACGTGGCAGGGTGCTCAGGTCGGCACGTTCGGGCAGGGCGGCATGTTCTCGCTGTACCCCACGAAGAACATGACCTCCGGCGAGGGCGGGATGGTCTCGTGCGCGTCGCCCGAGCTCTCCCGCCAGGTGCGGCTGCTGCGGAACCAGGGCATGGAGAAGCAGTACGCGAACGAGGTCGCGGGGTTCAACAACCGCATGACCGACATCCACGCGGCCATCGGGCGTGTGCAGCTCGGCAGGCTACCGGGCTGGAACGCGACGCGGCAGAAGAACGCGGCCTTCTTCGACGCGAACCTGCAGGGCGTGGTGACGCCCGTGGTGCGCGACGAAGCTTCGCACGTCTACCACCAGTACACGATCCGGATCGAGGGCGCATCCGCTGAGGAGCGCGACGCCTTCGCGACCGCGCTGCGGGAGGAGCACCGGGTGGGGTGCGGCGTGTACTACCCGACCCCCGTGCACCGGCTCGCGACCTTCCGCTCCGAGGCGGATCTCCCGGTGACGGAGGTGCTGGCCCGAGAGGTGCTCTCGCTGCCGGTGCACCCGAGCCTGTCCGAGGGCGATCGCGAGCGGATCGTCGCGGCCGTCAACGACGTCGCGAAGGCAGGTGCGTGAGCATGGCGAAGGACCTCAGGGCCGGGCTCATCGGTCTCGGCATGATGGGGCGGCATCACGCCCGCATCCTGCAGGGGCTCGACGGCGTGGAGCTGGTCGCCGTCTCGGACGCCCAAGGCGATCCGCACGGCGCTGCTCCCGGTCTCGACGTGCTGCCGGATGTGCAGTCGCTCATCGCCGCGGGCGTCGACTACGCGGTCGTCGCGGTGCCCACGCAGTTCCACCGCGACGTCGCGCTGACCCTCGCGGAAGCGGGCATCCACACGCTGGTGGAGAAGCCGCTCGCCTTCGACGTTGAGGAGGCCGAACAGATCGCCGAGGCCTTCGAGAGGGCCGGCCTTGTCGGAGCGGTCGGCTACATCGAGCGGTACAACCCGGCGCTGCAGGAGATGCGGAAGCGCATCGCCGACGGGCAGCTGGGGGAGATCTACCAGATCGCCACGCGCCGTCAGGGCGTGTTCCCCGCCCGGATCCGCGACGTCGGGGTGGTCAAGGACCTCGCCACCCATGATCTCGACCTCACGGCGTGGGTCGCGCAGTCCCAGTACGAGACGGTGTCAGCGGCGGCCACTCGCCGCTCCGGCCGCGAGGACGAGGACATGGTGTCGATCGCCGGCGTGCTCGTCGACGGGACGATCACGAGCCACCTGGTGAACTGGCTGTCGCCGTTCAAGGAGCGGATGACCGTGGTGACGGGCGAGAAGGGCGCGCTCGTGGGCGACACCATCAACGCGGATCTCACCTTCCACGCCAATGCGGAGGCCGCCACCAACCTGTGGGAGCCGATGGCCTCGTTCCGCGGCGTCAGCGAGGGCGACGCAGTGCGCTACTCGCTGCGCCGCACCGAGCCGCTCGCCGCCGAGCACGAGAGCTTCCGCGATGCGGTCCTCGGCGACAGCTCGAACATCGTCACGATGCGCGAGGGGCTGCACACCGTGCACGCCGTCGAAGCGGTCCTGGAATCGGCTCGGACGGACAGCACCGTCGGCCTGGCCCGGTTCGCCGGAGCCACCACGACGCCCTGATCGGGCGACCGTCGAGGCCCGCGACGCGGGCGTGCGACAGCGCGAGCAGATTGCGACACCGATGACCGAACTGCCTTCCCGGCCCGAGCCCCGGAGCGGGCTCCGAGCCGTCGTCGTCGCCATGAAGCCGCAGATCGCGGGTAGGATCCGGCGCAACATCCTGACGCTCCTCGAGCTCGGCTTCGAGGTGACCGTGGTCAACTCCACGCCGCGCCCGGACTTCTTCCAGGGTCTCGAGCACCCCCGGTTGAGCGCCGACTTCGTGGAGGTTCGGTCGTTGGCCGTCCGCTACCAGGCCCGCATGACGCGCAAGAAGGACGAGCGGCAAGCCAGGTGGGAGCGGGAGAAGGAGCGGCGCGCCCAGAGCCTTCGCGCACCGGCACCGGACGCGCCCGGATGGATGAAGGGCGAGCTGCCCTGTGCCGAGACCATCTACCGGGCATGGACCTCTAAGCGGGTCCGCCAGGTCAGGAAGGAGTTCGATGCCGCTCGGAGGAAGGCCGACCGGCGCGCCACCAAACTGCTCAGGTCGACCCGCCGGAAGCGCGACCTGACGATCCGCGACCAGCTGAAGCAGATCCACCTCGTGAATCGCTTCGTCGAGTTCTGGCGGCTCTCGCCTGATCGGATCGCCGAGCACCGGCCGGATCTCGTGGTGAGCTCCGACCTGCCGGGTCTCGTCGGCGCGAGCATCGCCGCCCGACGGCTCGGGGTCCCGCACTTGCACGACTGCCATGAGCTCTACCTCGAGAGCACGACGCTACGGCCCTTCGAGAAGAAGGTGCTCGAGCCGGTCGAGAAGGCGTACATGAGGCGGGCGGATGCCGTCGTCGTCGTCAACGAGACGATCCGCGACGAGTACGAGCGGCGCTACGGTGTCCGAGGGACCGTGCTCCGGAACGCGGCTCCCGCCGTCCCGGAGAAGGTGCGAGCCGATCCCGTCGACCTCCGCGCACGGGCAGGCATCCCCGAGAGCTCGAATGTGGTCCTCTACCAGGGCGGGCTCGTGCCGGGGCGCGGGCTCGACGTCTGCGTCCGCGCGGCCACCGGCTTCGCCGACGGAGTGCACCTGATCCTCATCGGCAGGGGGAAGTCGCTCGACGAGCTCACCGCTCTCGCCCACGAGCTCCGCGTGACCGATCGCGTCCACTTCCTGCCCGCGGTGGAGCCGGCCGAACTGCCGGCGTACACGGCCGCCGCCGATGTCGGCGTCATCCCGTACCAGCCGGTGTCGCGCAACAACGAGTACGCGCTGCCCAACAAGGTCTTCGAGTACACCGGTGCGGGGATCCCGTTCGTCGCCGCCGACCTGCGGGAACTCCGCCGCGTCGCGACGACGGCGCGTTGCGGCGAGGTCTACGACCCCTTCGACTCCGAGGCGCTCGCGGCAGCGGTGGGTGCAGTGCTGGATGGGGACGCGTACTCGACCTACCGACGGAATGCGGTGGCGTTCGGTCGGGAGAATACCTGGGAGACCGAGCGGACGATCCTCGTCTCCGAGATCGAGCGCCTCACCGCCCGCGGATGATCCGCCCGTCTGCGAGCGCGGCTCAGGCGCGGTCGACGAGCGCCGCGACGCTGCGCGCGGCGGCCCTCCCGTCGCCGTAATGCGGCGCGCGTGCCGCGGTGGGGGCGGGGCGCATGACGGCGCCGGCCAGAGCGGCCGGATCCGCGACGAGCTGGTTCCAGCCGTCCTCGAGCGTCTCGACCCACTCGGTCTCGGTGCGTACGGTCGAGCAGGGCGTGCCGAGGAGGTAGGCCTCCTTCTGCAGGCCGCCTGAGTCGGTGACCACGGCGCGTGCGCGCTTGACCGCGTTGACGAGATCGGGGTACGCGACCGGGGCACCGACGTGGACCGCGCCGCCCACCAGCTCGATGCCGGCCTCCTGCGCCTTAGCCACGAGCCGGGGGTGCGCGAAGAGCGCCACCGGCATCGCAACCGCCTGGAGCGACTCAATGATGTCCCGCAGCCGCTCCGGGGAATCGGTGTTGTCGGCGCGGTGGATGGTCGCGACCGCGAAGTCCCCTGTGGGGTCGATCCCGGCGGGCAGGGCGAGCTCGGTGCTTTGGACGGAGGCTGCGACTCGCAGGCAGACGTCGGTCATGACGTCGCCCGTGACGAGGGTGCGATCGGCGAGGCCCTCGTCGGCGAGGTGCTGACGAGCGACCTCGGTGGGCGCGAGCAGCAGATCTGCGGCGTGGTCCGTGACGACGCGGTTGTGCTCCTCGGGCATGCGTCGGTTGAACGAGCGCAGTCCGGCCTCGAGGTGCGCGACCTTGAGATGCATCTTCACGGCGGAGAGCGTCCCGGCGAGGGTCGAGTTCGTGTCCCCGTAGACGAGGGTCCAGTCGGGGAGGTGCTCCTCGAGCACCTCGTCCATGCCCGCGAGCATCGCGCCGGTCTGGCGGCCGTGGGAGCCGGAGCCGATGGCGAGGTTCACGTCCGGAGCCGGGATCCGCAGGTCCGCGAAGAAGACGTCGCTCATGGCGGTGTCGTAGTGCTGTCCGGTGTGGACGATGACGTGCTCGACGTCGTCCCGCTGCGCGACCGCGTCGGCGATCGCGGCGAGCTTGACGAACTGCGGGCGGGCGCCCACGACTGACAGGATCTTCATCGGGTGAACCTCTCGAGAAGCGAAAACGACGTCGTCATGAAGAAGACGCGAAGCGGCACATGTCCATTTTTGCCCATGATTGGCTCTTCAGCCTCGCGCCGCTCCGCCGCGCGGTCGCCCGCGGTAAGACGAGGAGCGCCGACGCTAGCTGCAGCCCCTGTGGCGGCTTCGCTCCGCGCCATTTCCCCGCCGCGCATCATTCCTGCCGTATGGTCGGCATTCGGAACCCGGTCTTCGACGGACGGCGGGAACCCGAGGGAAGAGGCGAGGTTTCTTGAACATCAATTTCGGCGTGGCTGCGATCTCAGAGCGCGGCCGATCCCTTCTAAGCCCGTTGTGGGATGCCGCGATGCGCATGGCTGGCGAGGCGTACGACATGCATCGTGCCATCGTGGAGAAGACCGAGCGGCGGGCAGTCGTCAACGCGCGCTCACTCGAGGAGACCTGGCAAGCACCGACCTGGCTCGAGGACGAGCACGGCGTGCTGGCGCTCTCGCAGCCCCCGGTGTCGTTCGTGACCGACGTGGGCCAACCCGCATGGTCGGCGTGGGCGCTGGCGACGCTTCGGAGCGATGAGGGGCGTCGCGGCGTTCACCCGGGCTACACGGGCATCTCCCTCTGGCGTGATGGGGGGATGGAGATGTGGTGCGACGTCTTCGGCTTCTCGCGCAACTACATCGTGCAGAACCACGACTTCGTCGCGGTCGGCAACCACATCGGCATGGTCTCGCTGTTCTCGTCCGACCGGCTCGAGGTCGATCAGTTCGGTGCCGACGTCCTGTCGCAGGTCGGATTCTGGCCGTTAAACAACTCGCCGATCAAGAGCGTCCGTCGGCTGGGGCCGGCTGAGGTCGTCGCCATCGGCATGCACGACGAGGTCTCGCGGCGGAGCTACGCGACGGAGGAGGAGTTCTTCGGATACGGGGACCCCGGCCCCGACCTCGACTCGGTCGCGGCGTCGCTGGCGCTCTCGACCTCGAATGCGGGAGCCCTGATGGTGAGCGTCCCGACCATCCATCTCTCCGGAGGCCAGGACTCTCGGCTGACCGCTGCGGCTTGGATCGCTGGCGGGCGGCCCGGGCGGCTCAGCACGGTCGGCAATCTGCAGGGGGAGACCGACGTCGCAACCTCTCTGGTGGGCGCCCTGGAGGCGGAGAAGTCGCTGACGGCGAGAGGTCTCACGCACCGGATCACGACGACCAACCCGAAGCGCACGGCCACGTTCTCCATCGAGGAGCGTCTGGTGGCCGGTCTCCGGCAATGGGACGGCGACTTCGCACCCGGCAACCTTCGAGCACCGATCGTACGGCCTCCGCGCAAGAGCGTCCTGACGATCGGGGGTGGCAACGGCGAGATCATGCATCCGATGTACTACGGCAACGAGCGGATCTTGAGCCTCGTCCGTGCCATGGATCATCCTGTGCTCCGCATCTCCAAGGCCTTCGCCCCGCGATACAACGTCACACGCGTCGCGGAGAGCACGCAGGGCTTCCTGGAAGACAGGGCGCAGTTCATGCGCGGCATCGGCCAGAATGATGCGACGGCGCTCAACGTGTTCCAGATGATGTCGAAGTATCGACGGTGGCTGAACTCGCAGCTGACCGGCACCTCCTTCGTGCTCTTGGCCAATCCTCTCTTCGTGCGGGCGGCGATGTCGCTCACACCGGAACAGAGGCTCGAGCGCTTCATGCAGGGAGAGATGGCGAGGAGGCTGGTGCCGCAGTGGGAAGGGCATGCCTACTACAAGGCGTCTCCGGGTGACTTCAAGCAGTCCGACATCGTGCAGGACAGCCGGATCTGGAAGACATCGCCAGGGTCGATGGAGCGGATGCTGCAGGACGACGAGGCGTGGAAGATGTGGTTCGACGAGTCACTGATGCTTGCGCTGCAGGAGGAGGTTCGGTCGGGGAACGGTGCGACTGTCCACGAATCCACACTGTCGAAGGCTTTCGTGGTGAACGGTCTGCCTTCACACGTGGGCGCGCTCGAGGGGGTCAGGCGCGGCCTCTGGGATCACTGATCCTGACGGCTTCCGGGTGCGGCTGTATGATCGGAAGCGGTGACCAGGTCGGCCCCGATCTGCGTGCGCCATGACGAGAAGAGATCAGAACATGCGTATCGCGGCTGTCGTACACAACGAGGTTCGGCACGACGCGAGAGTACTCAAGAGTGCCTCGACGATGAAGGCCCGGGGGCACGACGTTCGCTTGTTCGGACTCACCGCGGGTGAATCGGAGAGCTTCTCGCTCCCCAATGGGATCCCCGTACGACTCGAGCATCGAGACCTCTCGGACCGGACCCCGAGAATCGTTCGTGAGCAGCTCCCGAGGGGGCGCGACAGCGCGATCTGGACATCGTTCCGGATCCAGGGCGAGACGGTGTTCCAGGCTGTGAAGGCCGAATTCGTTCCGGACATCGTGCACATCCATGATCACCTCGCTCTCGCGGCAGCAGGCCTCTACAAGGAGGCGTTCGACTGTCCGTTGATCTGGGATGCGCACGAGATCTACGAGGACCTCGCCAGCATCGAAGATGTTCGCGCTGTGGTGAACGCTCGGATCATCGAGCAGAACGCCGGCCATGTCGACGGCTTCGTCACGCTCAACCGGAGCATCGCTCAGTTCTACCGGGAGCAGTACGCCTCACTTCCGGAAGCAGTGCTGGTGCCGAACGCTGTCGAACGAGTCGCCCAGACGAGCTACGACGGCCGTCTGCACGCTGCGGCTGGAGTCGAGCCTGGTCAGAAGATCCTGCTGTTTCAGGGTGGGTTCTCGCCGCACCGAGGCATTCCAAACCTGCTGGAGGCAGCGGCGCTCCTCGACGAGCAGTGGACGGTCGTCTTCATGGGATGGGGCAAGCTCGAAGAGGAGATCCGCGCTGTCGCGGAGGAGACCTCGTCGCGCCCAGCCGGGCGGCCTCGGGTGGCGATCGTGCCTGGAGCTCCCCAAGACGAACTGCTGAGCTGGACTGCCGGCGCCGCTCTCGGCGCCATCCCCTACGAGAACACCGGACTCAATCACCTCTACTGCTCACCGAACAAGCTCTGGGAGTACCCGGCAGCGGGAGTGCCGATCCTCGCCACCGACATGCCCGAGATGAAGCACAAAATCGAGACGCATGGGATTGGTTTCACGGTGGGCCGCGAGCTCGACCCGCGTGAGATCGCCGCCAAGGTCAACGCGCTCACGGATGACGAACTCGCAACCCTTGCTCTCAACTGCGGGAGCTTCGCGGACGTCGACAACTGGCAGCGCTATGAGTCGCGCCTTGAGGGGCTGTACGCGAAGCTCGCCGGACCGCCGACCCTCGATGAACCGAGGCGCGCGCACGATGCTGCTGTCCCGACTGCCGGAGATGGCCGGGGCGCCCCGGAGGATCTCCCAGGCGATTCTCCGGCACGGGAAGAGGGGCTGCTGCAGAGGGTGTCGGCGGGCATCGCGCGACTCTTCACCGGGAAGTAGGAGTCGATGTCGAACGTGGGAGTCCGCATCTGCGGCGACGTCGCCGGAGGACGCGTGTGAACGACGAGAAGATCTACATCACCAACGAAGCCGAGGTCGGGTTGCCTCCGTTGCAGCTCGCTCGCAAGGCGGTGTGGGACTACTACCGCATCGAGTTCCTGCCGAGCGGGTATCCGGGGCGGCGGACCGATGACGTTCTCTACGCCCACCCGATCTACGGGCCGTACGTGATCGCCGACTACGTCGCGCAGTATCGTTCGACGGGCGATCAGGCATACCTGGACGCCGCATGCAGGGTCGCCGACGCGGCGGTCGCGCAGATGACCGAGATCGGCGGGGGGCTCGCGTTCGTCTACAGCCCCGAGTCGACGAGGGTCTCCAGTCGCATGCGGCCGTTCTACAGCGGGTTGACGCAGGCCCGGTATGTGGATGTGTTCACCAAGCTCCTCGCTCAGCCAGGCACCGATCGGTTCCACGAACCGCTCGCGAAGATCCTCGACAGCTTCCTCGTCTCGACCGAGGAGGGTGGCGTCGCGCGCTTCACGAAGGGTGGAGGTCTGATCATCGAGGAGTACCCGGGCGAGGCCCCGGATTGCACGCTGAACGGATGGACGACGGCGACGGTCATCCTGCGCGACTACGCCCGCGCGAACGATGACGAGCAGGCTTGGGACCTGTTCCGGCAGTCCGTGAAGGGCATCGAGGACCTTATCTCCCTGTTCGACGCGCCGGACTACGCGAGCTCGCGCTACAAGCTGAGCGGGCGGGCGACGTTCAAGCTCACCGCTCTCGACACCGACCTGGAGCTCACCGCTGCGGCCGTGGAGATGCCGGGGAGCGGCACCTATGCGGGCAGCCGTGCTGGGGATGCCGCGGGCGAGGTCGTTAAGGATGGGCCGAAGCGTATCGGCTCAGGCCGATCCGTCTCGGTGAACCTCCTGCTCAGCCGAGTCACGTGGCCTGCGCCCAACAGAATCCACTTGAGCGTCCGCGCCGACGGCGCGGGCACTCTGCGGACCGAGATCGGGGACGCCGTCTACGAGCCTCTGACGAGTGTGCTTCCGGTCCGCTTCCACCACCACATCGCTGATGTCGAGGTGGTCGACGGGGACAACGAGCTCGACATCGAGGTGCCCTGGGTGCACGCCGAGCATGTGGCGTACCCGACCAACTTCGGCAAGAAGATCGCCGGACGGCAGGTGAATCAGTACCACTGGATCCATGTCGACACCTTGGCGAAGATCGCCGAGGAGACCGGCAGCGACATCCTCCGCTACTACCGGGATCGCTGGGCGAAGGGCCCTTCGAGATGGGCAGACCTGCCCGGCTACCAGGACGAGCGCATCATGCTCGAACGCTTCGATCCGAAGAAGCACAAGTAGGGGTGCCCCGAGCCCGTGCAAGGACTTGAGTGGAGGATGCGGCCGCTGTTCAAGGGTCGCGAAACGACATCGGGATGGTGTGCCGATTCAGGGTTGGGGCGCGCGAGTCCGGACCCGGGCCTGCCGCCTGTGGTGCGCAGGACTATCGGATCCGGTTGAGCGTGGGTTCTGTCGGACGTGACAAGGAAAAGAAGATCCGTACTAGCAGCGATGAGGACGTGAGATTCGTTTGGTTGCCTCGCACGACTCGGCCGACATGAGCAGCCACGGGCCCGCCCGGGATGACGCAGCCGACATCCCGTTCGATCACCACGGGGTGGCGCCGAAGGTCTCGGCTTCCAGCCACGGTTCCGGTGCCTTGGGATTGGTCGATCGTGACGCGGGGCCCGCGACCCGAGTGAGTGTGCTCGAGGAGCGGCTGCAACGGGCCGAGGGTCGGTTGCAGCGGTCCGCGGAACGCCTGCAGCGGTCCGAGGAGCGGTTGCAGCAGGCCAGGGCTGGCCTGGAGAGGATGCGCTCGTTGCGGGACGCGGCGGCGTCGCGGGGCGCCCAGGCGCGTGAACAGCTGACCGCGTTGCAGGCGTCGGCGCGGGAGACGGTCGCGCAGTTGAGGGCGGAAAAGGCCTCTCTGCGTGAACAGGTTCGGCAGCAGCACGCGTCCTCCTCGTCGTTGCTGGCGGAGAACAAGGCGCTGCGCAAAGAGGTCGCGGCGTCCGCGGCTGGGGTCGGTGCGCTCGAGGGGCGCCTGCAGCGGTCCGAGGAGCGGTTGCAGCAGGCCAGGGCTGGCCTGGAGAGGATGCGGTCGTTGCGGGACGCGGCGGCGTCGCGGGGCGCCCAGGCGCGTGAGCAGCTGACCGCGTTGCAGGCGTCGGCGCGGGAGACGGTCGCGCAGTTGAGGGCGGAAAAGGCCTCTCTGCGTGAACAGGTTCGGCAGCAGCACGCGTCCTCCTCGTCGTTGCTGGCGGAGAACAAGGCGCTGCGCAAAGAGGTCGCGGCGTCCGCGGCTGGGGTCGGTGCGCTCGAGGGGCGCCTGCAGCGGTCCGAGGAGCGGTTGCAGCAGGCCAGGGCTGGCCTGGAGAGGATGCGGTCGTTGCGGGACGCGGCGGCGTCGCGGGGCGCCCAGGCGCGTGAGCAGCTGAACGCGTTGCAGGCGTCGGCGCGGGAGACGGTCGCGCAGTTGAGGGCGGAGAAGGACTCTCTGCGTGAACAGGTTCGGCAGGAGCACGCGTCCTCCTCGTCGTTGCTGGCGGAGAACAAGGCGCTGCGCAAAGAGGTCGCGGCGTCCGCGGCTGGGGTCGGTGCGCTCGAGGGGCGCCTGCAGCGGTCCGAGGAGCGATTGCAGCAGGCCAGGGCTGGCCTGGAGAGGATGCGGTCGTCGCGGGACGCGGCGGCGTCGCGGGGCGCCCAGGCGCGTGAGCAGCTGACCGCGTTGCAGGCGTCGGCGCGGGAGACGGTCGCGCAGTTGAAGGCTGAACTGGTCGCTGTTCGAGAGCGCGCTCGCGCGGAGCAGGCCGAGATGCGCGAACAGGTCCAGGCTGCGAAGGCGTCCTCCTCGTCCCTCGCGGTGGAGCTCGTTGCGATGCGCAAGGAGATGGCCGCTCTGACGAAGCAGCGCTCCGCGCTCGAGGGTCGTGTGGAGCGCTCTGAGGGCCAGCGCGAGCAGGTCAGGGTTGCTCTGGAGAAGATGCGGGTGCAGCGCGATGCGGTGGCGTCGCGGCACGCGTTGGTTCGCGAGGAGCTGACCGCACTGCAGACCTCGACTCGGGAGGCGGCGGCGAGGTGGAAGGCCGAAGCGGCAGAGCTTCGGGCGCAAGTGCGCGCCGAGAAGGCCTCCTCGTCGTCATTGTTGGCCGCGAACACGAAGCTGAAGAAGGGGGCGGCAGCGGCGGCGACCCGGATCGGTGCGCTCGAGACCAAGGTGCAGCATTCCGAGGAGCGGTCGCAGCAGACGAGGGATGCACTGAAGAAGTCCCGCGACGGTGCGGCCGAGAAGCAGGGAGTCCTGGTCGAGCGGCTCGCTGTGTCGAGGGAGCGGATCGCGTCGCTGGGTTCGCTCTGGACCAGCGCACGGAGATATGCCGCGCTGTACCGCCAGGGGCTTCTCTACGACGAGATCTCGAATGCAGACATCGATCTGAGCGCAGACACCTATCTGTGCCTGTTGCCGAGCACCGTACCGGCAGCGATGACCCTGAACCGGATGCACGGAGGTGGCGCGAGGATCATCTGCGATGCCGTCGAGAACGTCGAGGTGCACAAGCACTCCCTCGCTCCGAACCTGCACCCGCCGACCTTGGACCTGGTGAACCTCGGCGCTTACGGCGCGCTCACGCAGGTGGACGGGATCATGACGGTCAGCAACTCCGTGGCGAAGACCCTCTCCCGCTTCGGTCCGCCCGTCCGGCTCCAACCCAACTATCGTCGCTACGAAGAGCCGGCTCCCGCGGGCGGCCTGAGACGGCGGCTGGGCCTCGATGCGGAATCGACGCTCCTCGTGACGACCGGCAACGTCGTCAAGGGCTTCGACACCGTGATCGACGCTCTGGCGCTCCTCCCGCCGACCGTCCACCTGGTCGCGTTCGTGAAGATGAGCCCGCCGCCGTACGAAGCGAGCATGCGCGCCTACATCGAGAGCAGGGGTCTCTCGGGGCGTGTTCATGTCCTGGGCTTCGTGCCGTACGACGAGCTGGCGGGGGTGCTCTCGGAAGCCGACCTCGGCCTGATCACGTTGGATCCAGAGAACCCGAACCACTCGGTGTCACTGCCGAACCGCGTCTTCGACTTCACGACTGCCGGCCTGCCGTTCGTAGTGCCGCCGCTCGCCGAGATCTCCGCCCTCGTGGAACAGCACCGCTGCGGTGCTGTCATACCGGAGGTCTCCGCGGAAGCATGGGCAACGACCATCCGGGAGGTGCTGTTGAACATCTCCGACTACCGGGATGCCATGCGCATCGCTCGGAAGAAGCTGACCTGGGAGAGTCACGACGACGGTCTCATCGAGTTCCTGGGGAATCCGAAGTCAGTGACGCTCCTCGGCTTCCGCGACCTGTCTCGATACCAACGCTTCCTCCGCGTCACCGACTCGCTCACACAGCGCGGCATCCACGTCAAGGCTGCCTTCTTCTCCGAAGATCCATTGCCGCTGAAGAACAAGGATGCTGAGTTCTACTACTTCTCAGATCGATACGGCAAGTCACCCGGGCTCAAGCGAGTCCCTTCGGTGGGTGCCTGAAGCGTTGGAGCGACCGCTCTGTGACTCGGAGAGAGTCGCCGACCTCTGCAGGTCCTGTCTTCCGGCTCCGCAGGGTGCGACGTGGCCGCTGCCGCACTCCACCAGAACACGATGGTGTCGGACGCCCTTGCACGCCTTCGAGCGGCTTCAGCGGGGTCGATTCGTCCTGGGTCCCCGAACTGCGCGCCGCCCCCGCGTGTTCACGGCGGTGATCTCCGCGGCCGAGAGGATCGTCGCGCCGAATAGGCGCTCCGGCGGTCGGCGGGATGCCAGCGCGTTGACGATGCGCTTGACGGAGGGGTCCCATGGCGACAGCCTGGCCCAGGCTCCGGGGTAGGAATCGGCGTACCCGAGCCTCCAGCCTGCCGAGGCAGTGTCTGCATGCCGAGGGAGCCAACGCAGGCTGTAGGCATTGCGATCCTTCGTGATGAACTCCTGCCTGAGTGTCGCCGCGACGACTCCCAAGACTTCAGGTCCCACCAGTTCGGGATCAGCCGCATGCCAGTCGTGCAACGCACGAAGCCTCATCGTCGCGTGCGAACTGTCCTCAGCTCGAGGAACCCCGGGCACCTCGCGTTCCGCGATCGGAGCATCTCTGGACACCCCTATGAAGGAATCGCTGCCTTCTGGATAGTAGAACCAAGGATGCGGAAGGTCGCCAGCCTGGTATCTGGAGATCTCCTTGAGCCAGGGACCGGTGAGAGACGCACCGCGCTTCCAAAGGCGCTCGTCCTCGTCGCGTCGCCCGATCAGCAGGAAGGACGTGGCCACGTCAGCCACGTGATTGTGAGGGAGTTCGACGGCGAGGCGCCTTCCTGGAAAGTCCGCGGGAGTGATATACCACTGATAGTCCTGCCCGCTTCGCAACTGATCATCATGATGAGTGAGCGCTTCACGTCCGGCGTCGTACAGCTCGTCGGGCGTCACGGCCGCGAGGATGTGCCCGCCGCCCGCTTCCTCGAGGGCGTCCGCTGTCTCGATGAGAGCCCGGACTATCAGTCCTGTGTGCACGAGGTGGGGCGCACGTTGCGCCTCGACCGCGAACTCGCCAGCCGGGAGGAAGCTCAGATCGATGGGCTCCTTGAGGCCCTGGATCCGGACGGAATACGCGGAAGCCCTGCGAGCGAGTACGTCGGGAAGGTAGTCGTTGGACGACGGGTCGAGCGACGCCTCGGGTGATGACCACGAGGTGCCATCGTCTCGGATCGCATGGACGATGGCAGTGCCAGGCTTAGGCCTCTCGATCCTCACCGCTGCTGCCGCCGCCTGCAGCGTGACGGCCGGAACGGTGTTCTCTCCGAGACGGACGGTGCCCGCGGTGTAGCGCGAGCCGGCGGACCAGACTGCCCCACGCCGTCCTCGCCAGTCAGTGATGCCGCGAGCCGCGTCGGTGCGTTCGATGACGTGCTGAGACCAGTCCGCGGCCTGATGGAGGTGAGTAGCGCTCCCTGAGTACCGCCACGCAACGCAGGCGGCACGGATCATTAGTGAGACGTCCCACGCGAAATGCCCGGATTCGTTTGACGAATACGTTGCATCCTGCGATACCTGCTCACCCAACGACCGCAGTCCTTCTGTGGTGAGGTTCTCATAGGTGGAACGTACGTCGGATGCTCGACGGGTCATGTCCGTGGGTAGACCGTGGGGGAGGGCGTCGTGGTCCACGTCTCCCTCTCTCGCCGGCCCTACTCGCGAGTCCTGGCGCTCCCATCGGTGAGCGTTCACCGCCGGTCAGTCTAGCCCTGCCTGGCGGGAACGGCTCCGGCACTCTCGCGAGTGGCTTCAACTGGCCCGGAACGGACTCCTAATGCGTTCGAAGTGACCGAGCCAAGTCGCTATTAGGGCCGCCGCCCCGGTTCCCCTGCACAACCGCTGCTGCGGATCACTCACGCTGGGGCAACGCCTGCGGCAACGCCGCATCGCATGAGACTGTGCCAGGGTCGCGCGAGTGTCGCGGCTTGGATGCGAGATGCGCCTTACTTGACGGCGAAATCTGGCTCACGCTCGCCGACGCCAAGCAACGCTGCGATCGCTGCAACTGACCGAGCCGACGCCTTGCCGTCGCCGTAGGGGTTTACGGCGTTCGCCATCGCGGCGTACGTCTCCTCGTCTTCGAGCAAGTGGTTCGCTTCGAAGACGATGCGGTCGTAGTCGGTGCCGACGAGGCGCACCGTGCCGGCGTCGACGGCCTCGGGACGCTCGGTGTTGTCGCGCATGACGAGCACCGGCTTGCCGAGGCTCGGCGCCTCCTCCTGCACGCCGCCCGAATCGGTGAGGATGATGCGCGCAGCGGCCATGACCTTCGTGAACTCGGCGTAGGGCAGCGGCTCTGTCACGATCACGTTGTCCTTCCGCTCCAGGTGCGGCAGCACAGCCTCGCGCACTGCTGGATTGCGATGCATGGGGAGAATGACGATGTGGTCTGGATGCTTCTTCGCGAGCTTCGCAAGGGCGCGGGCGACTGCGCCCATGCTGTCGCCGAGGTTCTCGCGCCGGTGCGTGGTGGCAAGGATGATGGGCCTGCCGCTCGCTATCGCCTCGGCGACGGCGGGGTCGCTGGGAACGGTGTCCCACGAAGACGCCTCGAGCAGCGCGTCGATGACGGTGTTGCCCGTGACGACGATCGTCGACGGCTCCACCGATTCGTGGAAAAGGTTGTCGCGCGACCTCTTCGTCGGCGCGAGGTGAAGCGTAGCGACCTGACTGATGAGCTTGCGATTCGCCTCTTCGGGGAAGGGCGAATCGATATTCCCGGTGCGGAGGCCCGCCTCGAGGTGCACGACCGCCACCTGCCGGTTGAACGCGGCGATCGCCGCGGCCATGGCGGTCGACGTGTCGCCCTGCACGATCACGATCTCGGGCTGCTCCTCGACGAGCAGAGCATCGATGCCCGCTATCGCGCGGGACACGATGCCGTTGAGCGGCTGCCCGGGGATCATGAGATCGAGGTCGTGCTTCGGCGTGATGTCGAACATCGTGTTGACCTGGTCGAGCATCTCCCGGTGCTGACCGGTGACCACCGGGATCGACTCGAAGCGCTCATCTCGCTTGAGCATTTCGATGACGGTGGCGACCTTGATCGCCTCCGGTCGAGTCCCGTAGATCGTCATGACCTTGGGTTTCACCATGATGGTCGTTCCGTGTCTTGTCAGGTTCCGGAGAAGAGGGGAGGGTGGGACTCGGTCGCGCTGACGAGCGCCTTCTTCGCAGCCCTGTCCTTGCCGAGCGCGATGCTGTGCGCGTAGTAGCGGTACATGTTGGCGACCTCTCCGGCAGGGCCGTCGGCGATCAAAGTTCCGGCGTCGAGCCACAGAGCTCGCGTGCACATGTCCTCGATCGTCTGGGCCGCGTGGCTCACGAGGAACACGGTGCCGGCGCGAGCGATCAGGCCATGCATGGCCTCCTTCGCACGTTCGGTAAACGAGGCGTCGCCAGTCGAGAGAGCCTCGTCGATCATCAGGATCTCCGGGTCCGCGGCCACCGAAATCGCGAAGCGCAGCCTTGCTGCCATGCCGGACGAGTATGTGCTCATGGGTTGCTTGATCGCTTCGCCGAGGTCGGCGAGCAGCTCGATGCGCTCCCGCGCGAAGTACGCCTCGTCAGGCGTCATGCCCATCGCGAGGGTGCCGAGCCAGATGTTCTCCAGTCCCGACAGCTCGGGCACGAGGGCAGCGCTGACGCCGAGCAGTTGCGGTTGCGCGCTCGCGACCACGGTGCCCGATGTTGCGGGCTGCAGGCCGGCGAGCACGCGCAGCAGCGAGCTCTTGCCTGAGCCGTTCAGACCCACTAGCCCGACCATCTCGCCCTCGCGTGCGGCGAGCGAGACGCCGCGCAGCACTGGGCCACTCACCGGCCGCTTCCCGAGGATCGAGCGGAACGAGCGCGGGCCCGAGCGCTGCACGCGGTAGCGCAGGCGCACGTTGTCCGCCGCGATCGTCACCTTGGGGTCGCTGCTGAGGTGCCAGCCGGTCTGGAAGTCACTCACGGGTGTAGCGCTCCTCGTCGAGCCAGAACACGGTAAAGCCGATCGTCAATGCACCAAGGGCCCACGCCGCGAGCATCGTCCATTCGGCGAGGGGGGGTACTGCGCCGTCGATGAGCACAGTGCGGTAGAGGTCTAGTACGACGTAGATCGGATTCGCCTCGATGACGGCCATGATCGTCGGGTGGTCGATGAAGCGGTCGATCGGAAAGATGACTGCAGACGCATACATGAGGAACCGGCTGACGAAGCTCATGGCCTGCGCCAGGTCAGGGAGGACGGCGCCAAGCCAGCCAAAGAGGAGCGAGAGCCCGAGGTTGAGCGTCGTGTGCAGCAGAAGGATGACGGGGAAGAGCGACCAGGTCACGCTCGGGATCTCGTGCGGCGGCACGAGCACGATGCCTCCGAGCATGACGATGATTGCAGGCATCGCCATCATGAGCTCACGCACCGTCAGGGATACTGCGACGGAAGCACGAGGGAAGGCGAACGCTCGGAGCATCGCCTTCGATCCTCGGATGAGGCCCACCCCGCCCGTGATGGCTCGACTCGTCAGCCGATACATGAATATGCCGACGACGATCCATGCGAGGAAGTTCTCCATGCCGCGAGACGCCTGGAGGATCAGCCCGAAGACGATGCCGTAGAACGCGGCGTCGAGGAGGGGGCGCAGGACGTACCAGAGCGCGCCGAGGCGTTCGTTCGAGTAGCGGGTGACCGCCGCGCCGCGGGCCCCTGCCCAGATGAAGTGGCGCCGATCCCACAGCTCGGTGAAGTACTCGCGCAGCGGCGGCCGGCTCCCGACGCGCCGGAGGTGGCTGAGGTCGCCGTAGCGGCTCTCGAGGTCGCGCCGGAGCGGCGTGGAGAGCAGCTGGGCGCCCGACTTCCGCGTTGACCACGCTCGTCGCCACTGCGTCCGGAGTCCCTGCGACTCGCGGCGCGGCGATGAGCGAGTCATGCGGATTCCTGTGCAATCTGTGCGAGTAGGGAGCGGAGCGCGGGCGACGCTCCGTGCACGATGCTACCCGCCCGGTCAGACACCCAGGCGTCCGTAGGCGTCGCGATACGTCTGCGCGACCGAGCCCCAGGTGCGCTCGGCCGCTCGGCGCTTGCCCGCGTCGGCCAGCTCCTCGCGCGCGGGGGGCGTCCTCGCGATCTCGGCCAGGCGCTCGGCGAGCGCCCCCGCGTCCCCCGGAGGCACGGTCGCTCCGGCCGCGACCATGCCCGGTCCGACGGACTCGACCAGCGGCGGCAGGTCGCTCACGAGCAGCGGCGCCCCCGCGGCCATCGCCTCGATCGGCTTGAGCGGTGCGACGGTGCGGGTGACCTCGCGGTCGACGCGCGGCACGACCACGACGTCGAGCGCGTCGAGCCACTGCGCCGCCGCCTCCCGTGGCACGCGACCCGGGAGCACCGCGGCGCCGTCGAGGCCGAGCTCGGTCGCGAGCGTGAGCAGCGCCGGCCGCGCTGTGCCGTCGCCGATCAGGAGCGCACGGATGTCGTGGCCGGCCGCGCGGGCCTGGGCGACCGCGCGGAGGAGCACGTCGAACCCCTCGTAGTCGACGATCGACGACGCGGCGCCCACCCAGAAGCCCTCGCGCGGCAGGCCGACGCCGAGGCGCGCGTCGGCCGGGGCGGGGCGCTCGCGCTCGAGCAGCGCCGCGTCGATGCCGTTGGGCACGAGCTCGATGCGCTCCCGCGGCACGCCCCGCTCGACGAGGTCGTCGCGCATCCGGTCGGCCAGCGTGAAGACCGCGTCGGCGGCGGCGGCGAGCTCGGCCTCGCGCGCCCGCACCAGCGCATAGCGCTCGCTCGAGCGAGCGCGTTCTCGCGCCTCGTCGCTGGCCAGCCCCGAGAGCCAGGTCTGCTCGAGCATGCCGCGCACCTCGTACGCCCAGGGCAGGCCGAGGGCCTCCGCCACCTCGCGGACGACGACGGCATTCGGGTAGTGCGTCGTCGTCTGCAGCGCCGCGGGACCGATCCGGGCCGCGAGCGCCGCCAGCGCATCGGCCTGCTGTCGGAGCCGCCCGTCGGGCGTCGACGCGAGCGCGACGGGGAGCGCGCGGTGGTACGCGATGCCGTCGATGACGTCGATCGCGCGGGCGCCGAGCCCGCCGACCACGACCGGATAGCCGACCCGCGTCATCGCGACCGGCGCGAGCCCCGCGTCGCGCTGCGCGCGCAGCACCGCGTGCGATCGGATCGTGTAGCCCGACTGCGTGTGCGGCAGCGAGTTCGTCAGGAGGTGCAGCACGCCATGGCCGTCGACGGTCGGCGCTCCGGCGTGCGTCCAGCGCAGGCGCGTGCCCGGCGTCATGAGCGCCCGCTCCGCACGCAGCACGCGCCGGAGCCTCGGAGCCCGAACGCCGTCGAGCAGCGCGATGGCGGTCGTCGCCTCTCCGAGCTGCCACGCGGCACGCGCTCGCGCGACCGGATGCGCGGTGGGGTCGTCGACGACCAGCTCGGGGCGGCCCGCCGCCTGCGCGACCTCGGCCGCGAGCCGCGAGAGCCCGGGGCCGGACGTCTCGTCGAGGATGCCGCGCACGGCATCCAGCTCGCCCCGCATCCACGCGCCGAGCAGCGCCGCGTCGGCGCCGCGCGCCGATGCCGCCGCCCGCACCAGGGCGCGCCGGGCGAGCGGGAAGCGGCGCGCCAGCTGGATGCCGAAGAGCGTCGGGTCCTCGCCGAGCGAGCGGGCCGCGGTCGCCGCCGCCATCGCCGCGTTGCCGACGAGCCGGAGCGGCAGCGCATCGCTGAGGATTCGACGCGATCGGGAGGCCACGGCACGATCCTCCCATTAGCCTGGCGGCATGCCGCACTCTGTCACGAAGGCCGTCATCCCCGCCGCGGGCCTCGGCACACGATTCCTCCCCGCCACGAAGGCGCTCCCCAAGGAGATGCTCCCGGTCGTCGATCGCCCCGCGATCCAGTACGTGGTGGAGGAGGCGGTGCACGCCGGGCTCAACGACGTGCTGTTCGTCACGGGGCGCAACAAGAACGCGCTCGAGAACCACTTCGACCGCGCGACGGAGCTCGAGGCGATCCTCATGCAGAAGGGCGACGCCGAGAAGCTCACCAAGGTGAACGAGTCGACAGCGATGGCCGACATCCACTACGTGCGGCAGGGGGATCCGAAGGGCCTGGGCCACGCCGTGCTGCGCTCGAGGGCCCACGTCGGGCAGGAGCCCTTCGCGGTGCTCCTGGGCGACGACATCATCGATGCGCGCGACCCGCTGCTCGAGCGCATGCTCGAGGTGCACGGCGCGCGCGAGACGACCGTGGTCGGCCTGATGGAGGTCGACCCCGCGCAGGCGCACCTCTACGGCATCGCCACGGTCGAGCCGACCGACGAGCCCGACGTCGTGCGCGTCACCGGGCTCGTCGAGAAGCCGGCGCCCGGGACGGCGCCGTCGAACCTCGCGATCGTGGGCCGCTACGTGCTGCGCCCCGAGATATACCCGGTGCTGGAGCGCACCGAGCCGGGCAAGGGCGGGGAGATCCAGCTGACGGATGCGCTGCTGGCGCTCGCCGACGACGACGCGGCGGGCGGCGTGCACGGCGTCGTGTTCCGCGGCCGCCGCTACGACACGGGCGACCGGCTCGACTACATCAAGGCGAACGTGCAGCTCGCCGTCGATCGCGACGACCTCGGGCCCGGCCTCAAGGAATGGCTCCGCGAATTCGTCGCCGATCTCGACGGCTGAATTCCCCCGCATTCGTACCCCGTTCCGCGTCCGGGGGCAATTCCGGCGTGGGCCTGTGCATTCTCCTGAGGAATCGCCGCTACAGTTCCTCGCATGGCAAAGCAGACATTGGTGCAGCTCGTCGACGACTTCTCGGGCGAGCCGATCGAGGACGGCGCGGGCCGCACGGTCCGCTTCGCGTTCGACGGCGCGGAGTACGAGATCGACCTCACGAACTCGCACATCGAGGAATTCTCGAACTCGCTCGAGAACTACATCCGCGCGTCTCGGCGCGTCTCCGGCCGGAAGGCCGCGACGCGCAATTCGGGTGGCGCGAAGAAGTCCGGCGGCGCGAACGACACCGCGGCGATCCGCGAATGGGCCGAGGCGAACGGCATCCCCGTCGCGACCCGCGGGCGCATCTCGGCGGAGATCGTCGAGCAGTACCGCAACCGCTGAGCTCTCCGGACGGGGCGCGGCGCCGAGGCGCGGCGCCCCGTCCGTCTGCGGGAATCCTCCGCCGCCGCGGGCCGTTAGCCTGGCCGGGGCGCCACCGCGCCCTCGGGATCATCGCCGGCGCCGCCGGTAGGAAGCAAGGTGCAACGTGAAGATCGTCGTCGTCGGCACGGGCTACGTCGGCCTGTCGAATGCAGTCGTGCTCGCGAAGCACCACGACGTCGTCGCGGTCGACATCGACCAGCGCAAGGTCGACCTCGTGAACGAGCGGCGCTCTCCCATCGTCGATGCCGAGCTCGAGCAGCACCTGCGCGAGCAGCCGCTCAGCCTCACCGCCACGACCGACGCGGCCGCCGCCTTCGAGGGCGCGGAGCTCGTCGTCGTCGCGACCCCCACCGACTACGACCCGGTCGAGAACTTCTTCAACACCCGCTCCGTCGAGGCTGTCATCGCGCAGGTGCTCGAGGTCACGCGCGACGCGACGATCGTCGTGAAGTCGACCGTGCCGGTCGGGTTCACCGAGCGGCTCCGCGGCGAGCACCCGGGCGCCCACATCGTGTTCTCGCCCGAGTTCCTGCGCGAGGGCCGCGCGCTCCACGACAACCTGCACCCCTCGCGCATCGTCGTCGGCGACACCGGCGAGCACGGCCGCCGCTTCGCGGAGCTCATGCTCGAGGGCGCCGACGAGGACGACGTGCCCGTGCTGCTCACGCACGCCACCGAGGCGGAGGCGATCAAGCTCTTCGCCAACACGTACCTCGCGCTGCGCGTCGCGTACTTCAACGAGCTCGACACCTACGCGGCCACGCACGGCCTCGACGCCGCGCAGATCATCGAGGGCGTCGGCCTCGACCCGCGCATCGGCGGCCACTACAACAACCCCTCCTTCGGCTACGGCGGCTACTGCCTGCCCAAGGACACCAAGCAGCTGCTCGCCAACTACAGCGACGTCCCGCAGAACCTCATCGCGGCGGTCGTCGCGGCGAACACCACCCGCAAGGACTTCATCGCCGACGACATCCTGCGCCGCGGCCCGAAGGTCGTCGGCATCCACCGGCTCATCATGAAGTCCGGATCCGACAACTTCCGCGCCTCGTCGATCCAGGGCGTCATGAAGCGGATCCGCGCGAAGGGCGTCGAGATCGTCATCTACGAGCCCACGCTCGCCGAGGACGAGTTCTTCGGCTCGGAGGTGATGCGCGACCTCGACGCGTTCAAGGCGCGCGCCGACGTCATCGTCGCGAACCGGCAGTCGGCCGAGCTCGACGACGTCGCCGACAAGGTCTACACGCGCGACATCTACGGCCGCGACTGAGGCCGGGAGCAGCGATGAAGGGCATCGTCCTCGCCGGAGGCTCCGGCACCCGCCTGCACCCGATCACGCTCGGCGTCTCGAAGCAGCTCGTGCCGGTGTACGACAAGCCGATGGTCTACTACCCCCTCGCCACGCTCATGCTCGCCGGCGTGCGCGAGGTGCTCGTCATCACGACCCCGCACGACGCGCCGCAGTTCGAGCGGCTGCTCGGCGACGGCTCGCAGTTCGGCATCTCGATCGAGTACGCGGTGCAGCCCGAGCCGAACGGCCTCGCGCAGGCCTTCGTGATCGGCGCCGACTTCATCGGCGACGACAGCGTCTGCCTCGTGCTCGGCGACAACATCTTCTACGGGCCCGGCATGGGCTCGCGGCTCTCGCGCTTCGCCGACATCGAGGGCGGCGCCGTCTTCGCGTACTGGGTGGCGGACCCCACCGCCTACGGCGTCGTCGAGTTCGACGACGACGGCCGCGCCATCTCGATCGAGGAGAAGCCGGCCGCGCCGCGCAGCAACTACGCGGTGCCCGGCATCTACTTCTACGACAGCAGCGTCGTGCAGATCGCCCGCGACCTCGAGCCCTCCGCCCGCGGCGAGTACGAGATCAGCGACGTCAACGCCGCCTACCTCGCCCAGGGCCGGCTGCGCGTCGAGGTGCTCCCGCGCGGCACCGCGTGGCTCGACACCGGCACCTTCGACTCGATGTCCGAGGCGGGCGAGTTCGTGCGCACCATCGAGCGCCGGCAGGGCCTGAAGATCGGCGCGCCCGAGGAGGTCGCGTGGCGACGGGGCTGGCTCTCGGACGACGAGCTGCGCGAGCGCGGGGCCGCGCTCGCGAAGTCCGGCTACGGCCGGTACCTGCTCGAGGTGCTCGCGCGCGGCGACCGCGGGTAGCGGCGCTAACCTGCGCCCAGCGCCTCGTCGATCCGCTCCGCGATGAGCCGGAGGCCGGCCGCGTTCGGGTGCAGGTCGTCCGGCGCGATGAGCTCCGGCCGCCCCGCGAAGAGGTCGCCCAGATCGACGAGCTCGGCGCCCACGCGCCGCGACTCCCGCGCGACGGTCTCGCGCATCGCGACGAGCTCGGGCGGCGTCGCGGAGTCGTCCCACAGCGGCGAGGTCACGACGATCCGCGCCTCGGGCAGCGCGGCGCGCAGCTGCTGGAAGAAGTCGGCGACGGCCGCGTCGATGCCCTCGAGGCCGAGGTCGTTGCGGCCGCCGGAGACCACGACGACGTCCGGATCCGCGGCGACCGCGTCGTCGATCACGCCCGCGTAGGCCGGGCAGCCGCCCTCGGGGCAGTAGCCCGCCGCGTGCGCGCGCACGTAGCCCGTGCCGGACACGGCGAGGTTGACGACCTGCCAGCCGCGCGCCTGGCCGAGGATGGCGGGGAACCCGCTGCCGGCGATCTCGGATCCGGCGCCCACGGTGTACGAGTCGCCGATGAAGACCGCGACCGGCGCATCGGCGCCCGCCTCCGGCGACGCGGGCCCGCCGGACGGCGACGGCGCGGGAGCCGGGGCCGGTCCCGTGCGCAGCGTCGACAGCGCCAGCGAGGCGGCGATGGCGAGCGCCGCGACGGCCGCGACGACGAGCACGAGCCGCCGACGGCCCCCCGCGCTGCCTCGCACCAGGCTCACCCCACCAGTGCGCGGACGGCGGCGAGCGGCACGGGCAGCCAGTCGGGGCGGTTGCGCAGCTCGTAGACGACCTCGTACAGCGCCTTGTCGAGCAGCAGGGCCCGCAGCACGGGGTCGTGCGGATCGACGGCGCCGAGCTCGATCCCGTAGCCCTCGAGGAACTCGGCCTGCCGGGCGACCACCCAGTCGCCGGCGGCCGACGGCTCGCCCTCGGGCGACTCCTGCAGCGCCGAGCCGGCGGCGTAGTCGAACGAGCGGAGCATCCCGACGACGTCGCGGAGCCTCGGCTCGCGCACCATGCGCTCGTGCAGCGGCCGCAGCGGCTCGCCCTCGAAGTCGAGGAGGATCCAGCGGCCGTCGCGGTCGCGCAGCACCTGGCCGAGGTGGAGGTCGCCGTGGATCTGCTGCAGCGCTCCCAGGCCGTCGAGCGCGCGCAGCGCCTCGGCCGCGCGCGACAGCCCGACATCGAGCGGCTGCAGCACCTCCGCCGCCTCGTCGCGCGCCCAGGCGAGGCGCTGCTCGAGCCCCGCGACGAAGCGCGCCGTGTCGTCCGTCCCGGCCTCGGCGGTGCCCAGCGCCGAGGCGAGCTCGCGATGCACGGTCGCGACGGCGGTGCCGAGGGCGCGCGCATCGGGGGCGTCGCCGCGCTGCGCCTCGTGGCGCACGGTCGCGAGCGCGTGCGCTCGGAACAGCGCCCAGGCGTCCTCGCCGCCCTGCACGAACGCCGACACCGCGACCAGGTGCCCCGTCACCTCCGCCGCGCCCGCAGGCCAGGAGCCCGACAGCGACGCGAGCAGGTGGGGCACGGATGCCGTGCCCTGGCGGGTGAGCGCACCCGTGACGACGACGTCGGGGTTGTCGCCCGGCGCGACCACGCGGAACACCTTCGCGATCCAGGTGCCGTCGCCGCCGATGATCGAGGTGTTCGACTGCTCGCCGGAGACCACCCGGACGGCGCCGTCCGCCGGTCTGCGCGACGCCTGGCCGGTGAGCCCCGGCACCGTGCGACCGCCGGCTGCGACGTCGAGCAGCGCCGCCACCGCCGCAGGGTCGGCGCAGCCGTCGACGAGCCACCGTCCGTCGAGCTCGGCGATGGGGGCGGCCCCCGGCTCCGAGCGCCATGCCACGGGCACCTGCAGCAGCAGCTCGCCCGCGCGCAGCAGCAGGATCGCGGTCTCGTCGCCGAGGTGCCACGTCCGCTCGAGCGAGACGGCCGCCTCGACGCCCTTCAGCGGATACCAGCGGGTGCCCGGCATCCATCGCTCCACGGCGGCGATGACGGCCGGATCGTCGAGCGGCATGGGGGCGGTGTCGTCGGCGGGCATGGCGACATCCTGCCCGCCGCAGGTGTGAGCGGGCGGAGGATCCGGTCAGCGGCGCGCGAAGTCGAGCACGTAGTACCAGGAGCCGTTGGAGCCCCGCTCGACGCCGATGCCGATGTGCGTGAACGTGGCGTTCAGGATGTTGTTGCGGTGTCCGGTCGACGCCATCCACGTGCGCATCATGCTCGTCGGATCCGGGTTCGTCGTCATCGTGCGGCCCACGTTCTCGCCCCAGCCGCGAGCGGCGCAGGCGCGCATGTCGGCATCCAGCGTGGGGTTGTGGGCGCTGCCCGCGAGCGAGTCGCGCGCCATCGTCGCGGCCCAGCGGCCGGCGACGCCCGAGAGGCACGTGTCGATCGCGAGCGGTGCCTGGCCGGCGGTGCGGCGCTCCGCGTTGATCGAGTCGAGCAGCGACCGCAGCACGGCAGGGTCGGGCGCGCCGCTCGTGGAGCCGATCGGCGTGGTGTGCAGCTGGGTGCCCCAGACGGTGCTGAAGAGGTCGGCGACCGGTGCGATCAGCCCGGTCGGGCCGCAGCCGTTGACGGGGGTGCCCCGGATGCCGGACACGACCGCGACCGCGGTCGCGCCCTCGCCGTTGGGGTGCGAGACCACGGGGCCGCCCGAGTCGCCCAGGCAGAAGGCGCGACCGGTGCTCGAGGTGACCAGCTGCACGTTCATGCACTCGGAGCCCGCGGAGGAGGAGTAGCACGCCACGTACGGCGCGCCCGCCCGCAGGTCGCACTTCCAGCCGGTGACCTGACCGGACGAGCACAGGTAGTAGCCCGAGGGCGGCGCGGTCGTCATCGCGGACGTGATGGGCACGGTGCCGGTCTGCGACTGGTAGATCCGCGGCAGCGTGCGCGCCTCGTAGTCGAGGGCGATGATGCCGAGGTCGGTCGCGCGCGCGCCGTCGTTGAGCTCGGCGACCAGGTCGGAGGTGCCGATGCCCGCGCCCGCGTAGTTGCGGACGGCGCGCGAGTCCATGTAGTCGCTGCAGTGGGCCGCGGTGAGGATGAACGGGCGGTGGCCCTGCACGCCGGTGAACCCGGAGGTGCACGAGACGAAGGCACCGCTGCGGAACTGCGTCAGGACGCGCATCCCGCCCGACAGCTCGGTGCGGTCGTCGGTGCGGCCGGTCTGGATCGGCGCTCGGCCCGCGGGGTCGACGCGCGCGGCGGAGAGGGGCACGTCGTCGGTGCGCTCGACCACGAGGTCGACGCCCAGGGCCGCCGCGTCGGACTCCGCGCGCTCCAGCACCCGCTGCACACCGGCGTCGTCGAGCGGGATCGCCACGTCGCCGGCCGCCTCGGCCGCCTCCTCGGTGGGCACCTCGACCGTGAGGCCCTCGTCGCCGATCTGCACGCCGAAGGCGCCCTCGACGGGGAGCGAGGCGGCGACGCCCTGGGCGACCTCGGTGAGCGCGGCGGCCGACGCCGCCTGGGGCACGAAGCGCACATCGATGCCGTCGATGGCCGCGTCGTCGGCGATCCGCTGCACGTCGCCCGGCACGTCGCCCACCCAGCCGACGTCGATCGTGCCGGCCTCCGGGTCTCCGGCGACGGTGCCCATCCGGTGCTCGGCGGCGAGCGCGTCGAGCTCGCTGATCTTCGCGATGATGTCGAAGTGCGCCTCCTGCACGGCCGGCAGGTCGCCCGCCGCTGGCGTGCTCGCGACGCTCGGCGCGGCGAAGGGGGCGAGCGTCGCGACGCCGACGCCGAGGGCGGCGACGGCGGCGAGGATGGAGCGGTGCATGCGGGAACCTCGTGACCGGTGGGCAGAACCGGATTCCGATGCTAGCGGAGAGTCTCAACCTCACCTAGAGGGTCTTCGCACGCGAACGCTCAGTCGCGCGCGACCGGATCCCGCTCGTCGGTGGCGACGCCCTCGTCGGTGCGATCCTCGGCGAGCGCGGTGCCGTCGTCGGCCGCGGAGGCTCGCCCCGCGGGGTTGCCGATCGCGGGACCGGCGGTCGGGGACGTGGGACGCCGGCGCAGGATGCGACGCACCACCAGCCAGATCGCCAGGCCCAGCAGCACCAGCAGCACGAGCGCCGGCAGCGCCTCGCCGAAGCCGTAGAGGGCGGCCGCGCCCCAGGCGAGGAACGCCGCCCAGCCGGCCACGAGGCCGTCCCAGAAGGTCGGCGTGCCCGTGGGGCCCTGCACCGTCGTCGAGCGGATGTCCACCTGCAGGGTCGACATCGCCACCTGATCGGCGAGCGAACGCTGCTCCGAGAGCAGCTGCTCCAGCTCGCCCGTGCGCTGCGTCAGCTGCGCCTCCACCTCGAGCAGCGTCTCGGTGTCGGCGGCGCTCGCGAGCAGCTCGGTGAGCCGCTCGACCGAGGCGCGGGTCGCGTCGACGCGCACCTCGAGGTCGCGCACCTGGGCGGTGACGCGCTGCTCGCCGAGGTCGACCCGCGTCACGTCGCCGAGCGCGCGGAGCGCCGTGAGCATCGGCTCGACCTCCTCGGCCGGCACCCGCACGACGAGCGTCGACCACGCCGGCTCGAAGTCGGTGGAGGCGCCCTCGGAGCGCTGGTCGACGCCGCCGTCGCGCTGCTCCGCCTCGTCGGCGACCCGGTCGGCCGTCGCGATCGGATCCGCCACCCGCATGCTCAGCGCGCCCGAGACGATGACCGCCTCGTCCTCGCTCGGGGCGACACCCGGCATCCCCTCGCCGCCCATCCCGTCGCCGCCGGATGCGGCCTCCTCGGCGCCGGCGTCGAAGCCCGGGTCGACGCCGGGCATGCCGACGTCGGGTACGGCGACGTCGGGCACGGCGACGCCCGGCACCTCGCGCTCGGGTGCACTGGCGGCGCCGCCGAGGGCGCCGCATCCGGCGAGGAGAGTGCCGGCGAGCACGATGCCGGCGATCGCAGCGAGTCGTCTGGTCATGCTCCCAGCGTGCGCCGCGGGCGGCAGAAGCACAGCCCAACGTTCGCGACGACTCGCTCGTCAGCCGCGCCGCGGCCGCGGCCCGACGGCGATGCCTCAGCGGCTCGAGGGCTCCTTGCGGCGGGCGCGCTCGGCCTTCGCGTCGGCCTTCGCCTGCTCCTTCGCCTCCGCCTTCGCCCGCTGGTCGGCCTTCGCCTCCGCCTTCGCGGCCGCCTTCGCGTCGGCGGCCCGGTCCTTCGCCTCCACCGCCTCCAGCCGCTCGCTCGCGCGCGCCACGGCCTCGGCGGCCTTCGCCTCCGCCTGCCGCAGCCGCGCGCGCGCCTCGTCGACGACCTTCGCCGCCTCGCGCACCTGCTTGTCGGCGACGATCGAGGCGGGGAGGCGCCCGATGTCGTCGCCGTCGGCGCCCGCGCGCTCGATCCAGCGTTCGATGCCGTCGAGCAGGCGCGACAGGCCGAAGCGGAAGCCGGACTCCGGCTCCGCCACCGGCTCCTCGAACAGGCCCGCGCGCACGGCGGGAGCGAGCGCGGGGAAGCGCTCGTCGGTGACGAGCTCGGGCAGCGCCGCGCGCACGGCGTCGTCGACGCCCGCGTCGCTCGACGCCCGCGCGTACAGGCCGATGTAGCCGAGCAGCAGCAGGAGCGTCGCGAGCTTCATGCGATCCGGGGCGTCGACCTCCTCGAGCGCGATGAAGCCGGCCTCGACGACCGCGAGGCGGTTCGGGGTCGTCGGCGTCGACGAGGGCGGGAGGTCGGCGAGCCACGGATGCGCGTCGTAGCTCGCGCGCACGAACACCGCCCAGTCGCGCAGCCGCTCGCGCCAGCCCTCGCCCGTCGACGGCATCGCGATCTCGCTCGCCGCGTCGTACATGAGCAGGAGCAGGTCGTCCTTGCCGGTGACGTAGCGGTAGAGCGACATGGGGGTGAACCCGACGGCCGCGGCGACGCGGCCCATGCTCACCGCATCCAGCCCGTCGGCGTCGGCGATCTCGATGGCCGCCTCGACGATCCGCTCGGTGCTGAGCTCGCGCTTGGGGCCGCGGTGCGGCAGCGCCGCGACGCCCCACGTGACCGCGTGGGCGTGGGGGAGGGGCGGCGCCTGGCCGTCGGGCGCGTCGCTCACTGGCGGTCGTCCGGGTGGGTGCCGGTGCGCTCGCCGGTCTCGAGCGCGGCGATGGCGACCAGGTCGTCGGCCGTGAGCTCGAGGTCGTCGACGTCGAGGTTCTCGCGCAGCCGCTCGGGCCGCGACGACTTCGGGATGGCGGCGCCGCCCAGCTGCAGGTGCCAGCGGATGATGACCTGCGCGGGGCTCGCGCCGTGCTCGCGCGCGATGCGCACGACCTCCGGATCCTCGAGCACGCGCGAGCGGCCCAGCGGGCTCCACGCCTGCGTGACGATGCCGTGGCGCTCGTGGAACGCGCGCAGGTCGTGCTGCGGGAGCCACGGGTGCGACTCCACCTGGTTCACGACCGGCACGACGCCCGTCTCGTCGACGATGCGGGCGAGGTGCTCCTCGGTGAAGTTCGAGACGCCGATGGAGCGCACGCGGCCCTGCTGCTGCAGCTCGACGAGCGCGCGCCAGGCCTGCGGGTACTCGCCGCGGGCGGGGCGCGGCCAGTGGATCATGTAGAGGTCGATGCCGACGCCCGCGCCGAGCGCGTGCTCGCTCGCGTCGAAGGCGCGGAGGGTGGCGTCGCGAGACTGGTCGCCCTCGCCCCACGCCTTGCTCGTGACCGTGATCGCGGTGCGCTCGAGGCCCGAGTCGAGCGCGCGGCGGATGCCGTGGCCCGCCTCCGTCTCGTTGCCGTACAGCTCGGCGCCGTCGACGAGCCGGTAGCCGGCCGCGAGCCCGGCCTCGACGACGCCCGCGGCGTCCTCCGGCGCGACCTTGTAGAGGCCGAAGCCGAGCGCGGGGAGCGCGTGTCCGTCGTGGAGCGTGAGGTTCTCGGGCACGGGTCGATTCTGCCAGCGCGGGGCGGCGGGGCGGATCCGTCGTGCGGGGGAGCGCGGTGCGGGTGCGGCGCTGCGGTCGTGGCGGCAGCATGGGTGGTCGCTTCGTGCATCGAGTGGTCACGATCTGCTGCACGGAGCGACCGATCCCAGCACGACGCGACCACCGATCGCGCGAAGTGACCACTCGGAGCGCCCGGCATCGAGCGGGCGGCGCCGTTCGGCGGCAGCCGCAGCCTCAGCGCGGCAGCTCGACCGGCGCGGTCTCCGGCGGCTCGCCGATGCCCTCGCGCAGGTCGGGCTGGTGGCGCCGGAAGACGGCAGCGACGAGCGCCGCGATCGCCACCATCACGACGGCCACGTACACGCCGCCCACGCCGCCGCCCGTGCCGTCGATCGCGACGCCCGCTGCCGCCGAGCCCACCGCTGCGCCCAGCAGCTGGCCCGTGCCGATCCAGCCGTACGCCTCCGGGGTGTCGGCGAACTTCACGGTGCCGGCGATGATCGCCGAGAAGGCCGCCAGTGCGGGCGCCGTGCCGAGGCCGGCGACGAACAGCGCGGCCGAGAGGCCGATGACGTCCTGCAGCGGGATCGCGACGACGAAGCCGACGAGCACGATGGACAGCCGGACCGTGATCGACCACGGCCCGATCCCTCGATGCCCCACGGCGAAGCCGCCGACGAGCGAGCCGAGCGCGCAGATGCCGAGGATCAGCCCCGCCTCCAGCGCGCCCTCGCCGAAGCTCGCGATGATGCCCGCCTCGACCGCCGAGAAGCCGCCGATGAACAGCGCCGAGACGACCACCGACAGCAGCACCGGGGGCTTCCGCAGCACCCGCCCGAGCTTGCGGGAGGTGGGCGGGATGCGCAGCTTGCGCACCTCGGGCGAGAGGATGAAGAAGGCGCCGCCGACCACCTGGATCGCGATCGTCACGAGCAGCGCCGGGCCGGTGCCGAGCGTGGCGACGAGCGTCACGAGCAGCACGGGGCCGAAGACCCAGATGATCTCCTGCAGGGCCGCGTCGAACGAGAACAGCGGCTGCAGCATCCGCTGCTGCACCATGCGCGGGTAGAGCGTGCGCACCGTCGGCGTCACCGGCGGCATCGCGGCACCCGCGACCGCGCCCGCGACGAGGTCGACCCACAGCGGCACGTGCTGCGTGGCGATGGAGAGGAGGGCGAGCACGGCGACGATCGTGGTCACCGAGAGCACGGGCACCGTGCCGAAGCGGCTCATCAGCCGCGTGACGATGGGGCCGGCGACCGCCATGCCGATCGAGAACGCCGCCAGCACGAGGCCGGCTGGCGTGTAGGAGCCGTGCTCGTGCTCCATGTGCATGAGGATGCCGAGCGAGTACATGCCGGCGGGGAACCGGGCGACGAGCTGCGCCGCGATGATGCGCGCGAGCCCCGGGACCCTCAGCACCTCCGCATACGACCGCACCAGAGAACACTACGACTTCGGCGGACGGCGTCGGCGGAGGCCGAGGCCGATCACGGGTCTTCCGCGCTGCGTCCGCGCGGCGTAGCGTGCGCGCAGGCGCAGCACGAGGAGGTGCGATGGCTCGATCGGTCCGATCCAGGCAGCTGGTGATCGCGGCGGCCGTCGTGGCGCTGTCGTCGCTCCTTGGCGGGTGCGCGTCGACGCAGCAGGCGCTGCGCGGACCGATCCGCTCGCTCGTGCAGTCCAACGCCGACGCGCTGGTGGCGCTCGACAGCGCGGCTGCACGGCAGGCCCGCGTCGCCGCCCTGCTGGCGGAGGCGCGGGCAGCGGCGGCAGCCGCCTACCGCGAGGCCGCCGATGCGCGTGCGCAGCTCGTCGCGACGCCCGAGGGGGCGGAGGCGCTCTCGGATGCGTGCGGTGTCCTCGTGGACGCGGCGACCGGCCAGGTGCCTGTCGGTGCCGAGGAGCGCGTCAGGTACCTCTTCGAGGTCGCCCGCGTGCGCAGCCCCGCGCAGAGCCTCCTCGATGACGTGGCTGCCGTCGAGGAGGTCATCATGGCCTATCGCGACGGTCGCGCCGATGCGGCCGCCCTGCAGCTCGCGACGCTCGGCTTCACGAGCGTCTACTGCTGAGGCTCCGGCGCGAGCGCCTTCCGGATGCGCTGCAGCGACACCGGCCCGGCCGCACCGAGCGGCTGCGCGAAGAGCGACACACGCAGCTCCTCCAGCAGCCACCGCGCGGTCACGAGCCGCTCCGGCGCGTCCGCCGCGGGCGGCAGCTGCCCGCCCGCATCCCGGTACAGGGCCGTCGCCTGCTCGACCTCGCCCATCCACACCCGGTCGCGGTGCGCCGTCTCGGGCAGCCGCCGCACGCGGTGCTCGATGGCCTTGAGGTACACCTCGAGCCGCGGCAGCCGCTCGAGCCCCGTGCGCGAGACGAACCCGTCGAAGACGAGCGCGTCGAGCTGCGCGCGCGCGTCGGCGAGCGCCGACATGTGCGCGAGCGACTGCCCCTCGCGGATCGCGCGGTCGGCCGCGCGGTGCGCCGCCAGGATCGCGGCCACCCGCGATGCCAGGGCGAACATCCGCTCCACGACGCCATCGGCCACCCGCGCACGCAGCGCCTCGAACTCGGCCACGCCCGTCACCGGCGCCAGCTCGGCGTCGATGAGCGCGAGCATCAGGTCGTCGAAGAGGCGGTTCGTCGACGGGTAGGGGCTCGAGCCGATCGCGAGCCGCTCGGCCTGCGTGAGGTTCGACTGCACGTACGGCGCCGGGCTCGGCACCTGCGCGAGCAGCAGCTGCCGCACGGCCTCGCGCTGCGCGGCGGCCTGCGCCTCCTGCGTCGCCGCGAGCCGGATGCCGATGCGGCCCTTGCCGGTCACCGCGTAGCCGGGGAACGCCCGCACCCGCGAGCGCCCCTGCTGCACGTCGATGTGGGCGGGCAGGTCGGTGTCGAAGCCGGCCACCTCGTCGCGCTCGAGGTCGCTCGTGACGCGCTCGGCGACCTTCGCGACCTGCTCGCGGCTGCGCTCGGCGAAGCGCCGCTGCAGCGCCTCGAGGTCCTTGCCGGCGCCGAGCCTGCGGCCGCGGCCGTCCTCGACCGCGAACGTCGGCTTGAGGTGGTCGGGCACGCGCAGCATGTCGACGTCGGTGCCGGATGCCTGCACGTGCGCCGTGCGGGCGATGCGGGCCGCGAGCACCTCGGCGAGGCTGCGCTCGCCCGGCTCCGCGGGCAGGTCGGCGAGCATGCCGCGCGCCCAGTCGGCGGCCGGCACGACGTGCTTGCGGACGTGCTTCGGGAGCGCCTTGATCATCGCCGTCAGCAGCTCCTCGCGCATGCCCGGCACGAGCCAGTCGAAGCCGGCGGGGCTGAGCCGTGGCAGCACCGCGACGGGCACGTGCACGGTGAGGCCGTCGTCGGCGGCGCCCGGCTCGAAGCGGTAGGTGAGGCGCAGCTGCTGCTCGCCCTGCCGCCACCGGCCGGGGAACGCGCGCTGGTCGATCGTCGCGTCCTCGCCGACGAGGTCGGCGCGCGTCATCGTGAGGAGGTCGGGGCGCGCCTCCCGCTCCTTCCGCCACCACCCCTCGAACGAGCGCGTCGACGCGACGTCGGCCGGGATCCGCGCGTCGAAGAACGCGAACACGGCCTCGTCGCCGACGAGCAGGTCGCGGCGGCGCTGGCGGTCCTCGAGGCGCTCGAGCTCGCGGATGAGCTCGCGGTTGCGGCGCTCGAACTCCTGCGGCGAGTCCCACTCGCCCTCGACGAGCGCGTGCCGGATGAAGAGCTCCCGCGCGTGCTCCGGGTCGATGCGCTGGAACTGGATGCGGCGGCGCTCCACGATCGGCACGCCGAACAGCGTCACCTTCTCGTAGGCGACGACGGCGCCCTGCTTGCGTTCCCAGTGCGGCTCCGACACCTGCCGCTTGGCGAGGTCGCCCGCGAGCGGCTCTGCCCAGGCGAGGTCGATGGATGCGGCGGTGCGGGCGAAGAGGCGGCTGGTCTCGACGAGCTCGGCCGCCATGACCGCGCGCGGCGGCTGCTTGGCGAGGCCGGAGCCCGGGAACAGCTGGAAGCGGGCGCCGCGGGCGCCGAGGTACTCGGCGCGCATCCGCTGGCGGCGCTTCGACTCCCCGGGGCGGGCCTGCTGCTGCTTGCCGCTCTCATCGACCACGCCGATCCGGCCGAGGAGGCCCGCGAGGAGCGCCTTGTGGACGGCATCGGCGTCGACGCTCGTGGCGAGCGAGCCGGGGGCGCCGTCGGCCGCTGCCGCGGCGCGCTCGGCGAGGGTGCCCCTCGCTGGTCGAGGAGGCCGCGCAGCGGCCGTCTCGAGACCATCCCCGACCCTGGTCTCGAGACGCGCCCCGCCTCCGGCGGCGCGCTCCTCGACCACCGGAGGAGCCTTCGGCAGCCGCAGCGCCCTGCTCAGCTGCCGCACCACGTCCTGCCACTCCCGCACCCGCAGGAACGAGAGGTGCTCGGCCTTCAGCGTGCGCCGGAACTGGTTGCCCGAGAGCGTCGCCTGCCGCTCCTGCAGGTAGCGCCACAGCGCGAGCATCGTGATGAAGTCGCTCGTCGGGTCGACGAAGCGCGCGTGCTGCCGGTCCGCCTCCTCGCGGCGCTCGACGGGGCGCTCGCGCGGATCCTGGATCGTCAGGCCCGCGACGATCGCGACGACGTCGTGGGCGACCCCCGCATCCCGCCCGGCGATGGCCATGCGGCCGAAGCGGGGGTCGACGGGGAGGCGCGCGAGGTCGCGGCCGATGCGCGTCACGTCGCCCTTGGGCGAGAGCGCGCCGAGCTCGCGCAGCAGGTCGCGGCCGTCCTTGAGGCCGCGCGGGTCGGGCGGCTGGAGGAACGGGAACTCCTCGAGCGGCCCGAGCCCGAGCGTCGCCGCCTGCAGGATGACGGCGGCGAGGTTGGTGCGCAGGATCTCGGGGTCGGTGAAGGCGGGCCGCTTCTCGAAGTCGCTCTCCGCGTAGAGGCGGATCGCGATGCCGGGCGCGACGCGCCCCGCGCGGCCGGAGCGCTGGTCGGCGCTCGCCTGGCTGATCGCCTCGATCGGCAGCCGCTGCACCTTGGCGCGCGCCGAGTAGCGCGAGATGCGCGCCGTGCCGGTGTCGATGACGTGCCGGATGCCGGGCACCGTGAGGCTCGTCTCGGCCACGTTCGTGGCGAGCACGACGCGGCGCTGGATGCCCGCACGGCTCGAGCGCTCGAAGACGCGGTGCTGCTCGGCGGCGCTCAGGCGGCCGTAGAGCGGCAGCACCTCGGTGCGGTCGCCGAGCCTGCCCTCGAGCTGGCGCTGCGCCTCCCGGATCTCGGCCTCGCTGGGCAGGAACACGAGCACGTCGCCGCTGTCGTCGCGCGCGATCTCGGCGAGCGCCTGCTGGATGCCGTCGATCGGGTCGAGATCGGCGGCCGGCCCGTCGCCCTCCTCGTCGTCCATCGCTTCCGCCACGAGCGGGCGGTAGCGCACGTCGACGGGGAACGTGCGGCCCGACACCTCGATGATCGGGGCGCCGCCGAAGTGCCGCGAGAACGACTCCGGGTCGATCGTCGCGGAGGTGACGATGACCTTGAGGTCGGGGCGGCGGGGGAGGAGTCGCTGCAGGTAGCCGATGAGGAAGTCGATGGTGAGGCTGCGCTCGTGCGCCTCGTCGATGATGATCGTGTCGTACGCCGCGAGGTCGCGGTCGCGGTGCATCTCGGCGAGCAGGATGCCGTCGGTCATCACCTTGACCTTGGTGTCCGCGCCCACGACGTCCGTGAACCGCACCTTGTAGCCGACGGTGCCGCCGAGCTCCTCGCCCAGCTCCTCGGCGATGCGTTCGGCGATGGTGCGCGCGGCGATGCGGCGCGGCTGCGTGTGGCCGATGCTCGTGCGGCCGAGCTCGAGGCACATCTTCGGCAGCTGCGTCGTCTTGCCCGAGCCGGTGGCGCCGGCGACGATCACTACCTGGTGGTCGCGGATCGCCGCCATGATCTCGTCGCGCCGAGCGGAGACCGGCAGGTCCGGGTACTCGATGCGCATCCCGCCATTCTCGCGCACGTGCGCGGGGCGCCGCTGCGCGCCGCGGTGGCCCTCTGACGCCGCCTCCGAGGTCCGCGGACCCTCTCGTGCATCCGGGACCCGCTCGTGGGGGTCTCGGATGCACGGAGGGGTCCCGGATCGACGGCGGCGCGTGACGCCGGGCGCGTCCACAGGCGGGCGTCGAGCCACGACGCGCAAGCGGCGCCGGATGCGATGCTCCGCTGCATGCAAGGGCCATGGGACGACCGCGTGCCGCTGCAACGAGCGCGGGACCTCCGAGCGGACGACCCGCGCAGAGCCCCGGCGCGGGAAGCCGCGCTCGAGCCGATCCGACGCGGCGTGTACGCGCCGTCGACGGCACTGGTCGGTGCCGGTCGAGAGGCCCGCTACCTCGCGCGGATCGAGGCGGTGTCGGTGGCCCGAAGCGCGCCCATGTTCGCCCGGGAGTCGGCGCTCGCGCTCCACGGCATCCCCTACGGCGCGGAGCCCGAGCGCGTCTTCACGACCGGCGACCGCAGGACCGCCGGGCTGAAGGCCGGCGTGCAGCACGCGCGCGTCGACCTGGATCCGGAGGACGTGACCACGGTCCACGGCCTCCGGGCGTGCACGCTGCCGTACGCGCTCGCGGACGTCGCCCGTCGTCGCGAGCCGCGCGTCGCGGTCGCCGCGATCGATGCGGCGCTGCACGCGGGCCTCGTGCAGCGCGGTGCGATCCTCACGGCGCTCGACCGCCAGGGACCGACCGGACGATCGAGAGCGGCGGCAGCCGTCGCGTTCGCGGACGCCGCGGCGGAGTCGGTCGGCGAGTCGTGGTCGCGCGTCACGATCCGGCTGCTCGGCTTCGAGGCGCCCGAGCTGCAGGCGGTCGTCGCCGGAGGGAGCGGACGGCTGTGGCGGGGCGACTTCCGCTGGCGTCGACCGGGGCGGCGTCCTCTGCTCGGCGAGTTCGACGGCATGCAGAAGTACGGGGAGCTCGCTGCGCGTGAGGGGCGCTCCGGAGCGTCGGCGCTCGCGGCCGAGAAGCACCGCGAGGACGACCTGCGCTTCGAGCACGATGTCGCCCGCTGGGTGTGGCTCGACGTGCTGCGCCCGGAGCGGCTGGAGGCGATCCTCGACAGGCACGAGGTGCCCCGCATAGCGCGTCGATCGCTCTGGCTCCCGGATCCGGGACCCCTTCGCGCATCCGGGACCCGCAGGTGAGGGTCCCCGATGCGCGAAGGGGTCCGCGATCGCGGGCGGCGCTCGGGGGACGCTCAGCGCGCGGCGGCAGGATCGCCCGCATGGACATCACGGACAACGGCCCGGAGCCGAACGCGTTCGACATCGAGGCCGCCACGAAGCAGAACGGCGCCTACCGCCGCGTCGCATGGACGGGCAAGCACCTCCAGGTGACGCTCATGTCGATCGAGCCCGGCGGCGCGATCGGCCTCGAGGTGCACTACGGCACCGACCAGTTCCTGCGCGTCGACGCCGGCCGCGGCGTCGTCGTCATGGGCCCCGACAAGGACGACCTGAGCTTCGAGCAGGAGATCTCGGACGGCTGGTCGATCCAGGTGCCCGAGGGCACGTGGCACGACGTGCGCAACACCGGCGACGAGCCGCTGCGCCTCTACTCGATCTACGCGCCCACCCACCACGCGCAGGGCATCGTGCAGGAGACCGCCGACGACGCCGAGGCCGACGAGGACGCGGGCCGCGACGAGCCGCCGTCGTGGGTCGAGGAGGTCGACGAGAAGGGCGAGGACTCGGCCTAGGCCGGGTGCCGCCCGGAGCGGCAGCCCGGAACGCCAGAGCGCCCGGCCCCTCGAGGGGTCGGGCGCTCTGCTGCGTACGGTCCCGCGGATCGCGGCGACGCGGATGCGGTCAGTGCCTGCCGTCGTCGGCCGGTCGGTGGTCGTCCTCGGCGCCGGCGGGGCCGTCGATGCGGTCCTCCTCGGCCTCGGCGCGGATGGCCTCGTCGCCGTCGGGCGTGGCGATGTCGGGGTCGGCGCCGACGACGACCGTGCCGTCGACCGGCTCCGGGCCGCCCGTGTCGCCGCCCGCGGGCGCGGTGCCGCCGTGGCCGTCGTGCTCGTCGTGGTGCATGTGCGCTCCTCCGTCGGTCGGGTGCGGGTGCCCCTCGTGGTGGCCGTGGTGGTCGTCGAGGCCGTGGCGCGCCTCGTGGGCGTGCTGCTCCCCGTGTCCGTCCACCGCGATCGGCGGGAGCCCCTCGTCGCTCGTGCGCGGCAACGCCGCGCCGCCGACCTGGCCCGGCACGGCGCCGAGGCGCGCATCCGGCACCGGGTCGCCGTCGTGGGGGAGGGGCGCGGCGGTGGAGTCGCCCGCGCGCGGGCCGGCCACCTCGACGTGCGGGGTCGTGCCGCGCTCGGCGGCCGCGGCGCCGGCGGCGCCCGCCGCGCCAGCGGCGCCGACCAGCCCGGCAGCGCCGACCGGCCCGGCGGCAGCGGCGGCCCCGGGGCCCGGACCCGCCGGAGCACCCGCCGGCGCCGTCCCCGGCGCGGGGTCGTCGCTGTCGTCGGTGTCGCCGTCGAGCGGGTTGTCGCCGATGAGCGGGGGCAGCTCCTCGCCGCGCGGGCCGCGCCGCTCGAGCACGAACACGGCCGAGAGCATCGTGATGAGCGCGAGGCCCACGTAGATCCAGCCGATGACGTTGAGCGTCACGATGCCGAGGCCGTCGGTGACGCGCGCGAAGCTCAGGATCGCGAAGAGCGCACCGAGGCCGACGAGCACGCTCGTGACGATCACGAACCATCCGGGCCGCGTGCGGCGGGTCGCGATCACGGCGCCCAGCACGAGGGCGGTGAGGCCGAGCAGGAAGTGCATGCGGTCAGCCTAGGCGCGGACCCTGGATGCTGGGCCTCCCGGATCCGAGAGGCCGCCGGGCGCGGATCCGCGCGGCGGCCGCCCGCGTCCGGAGCCCCGAGCGCGGATCCCCGGCGAGTCGGGTGGGCGCCCTCGCCTATCCTCGACAGCGATGACCCAGGAAGCCATGGCGACGCACGCGAGCGGCGACGCCCACTACGGATCCTGGGCCGCCGACCACCTGTCGCCGACCTACCCGGAGCGCGCCGCGTGGGGCACTGCGCAGCCGTTGCGCGCCTGGCAGCAGGAGGCGCTCGAGCAGTACTTCCGCACCGAGCCGCGGGACTTCCTCGCGGCCGCGACGCCCGGCGCCGGCAAGACGACCTTCGCGCTCCGCCTCGCCTCCGAGCTGCTCCGCCGCGGCGCGGTCTCGCGCATCACGGTCGTCGCGCCGACCGAGCACCTCAAGCAGCAGTGGGCCGACGCCGCGCACCGCGCGGGCATCCGCCTCGACCCCGACTTCGCGAACGCGCACGGCGACTACTCGCGGCAGTTCCACGGCGTCGCGGTCACGTACGCCCAGGTCGCGGCGCGCCCCGCCGTGCATGCGCGCATCACGACCTCAGCCCCGAGCCTCGTCATCCTCGACGAGGTGCACCACGCGGGCGACGCGCTCTCGTGGGGCGACGCGGTGCTCGAGGCCTTCGGCCCGGCCACGCGCCGGCTCTCGCTCACCGGCACGCCCTTCCGCAGCGACACCGCGCCCATCCCGTTCGTCGAGTACGTGCGCAACGAGCAGGGCGTGCGCATCTCGAGCACCGACTACGCCTACGGCTACGACGCGGCGCTCCGCGACGGCGTCGTCCGGCCGGTGCTGTTCATGGCCTACGCGGGCACGATGCAGTGGCGCACCTCGATGGGCGACGAGATGAAGGCGACGCTCGGCCAGGAGGACACGAAGGACATCACCTCGGCCGCCTGGCGCACCGCCCTCGACCCGGGCGGCGCCTGGATCCAGCAGGTGCTGCAGAGCGCCGACGTGCGGCTGACGCACGTGCGGCAGGCGGTGCCGGATGCGGGCGGCCTCGTGATCGCGACCGACCAGGCGCAGGCGCGGCAGTACGCGCAGATCCTCCGCTCGGTCTCGGGCGAGGAGCCGACGATCGTGCTCTCGGACGACACCGGCGCCTCCGACCGCATCGACGCCTTCTCGAAGGGCGACTCCCGCTGGATGGTGGCGGTGCGGATGGTGTCGGAGGGCGTCGACGTGCCGCGGCTGTCGGTGGGCGTCTACGCCACGAGCTCGTCGACGCCGCTGTTCTTCGCGCAGGTGATCGGCCGCTTCGTGCGGTCGCGGCGCCGCGGCGAGGTCGCCACCGTGTTCCTGCCGTCGGTGCCGCCGCTCATGGGCCTCGCGGCCGAGCTCGAGCGGCAGCGCGACCACGCGCTCGACCGCGAGCACGACGACGACCAGCTGCTCGACGACGACCTCATGGACGCGGCGGCGAAGGGCGACAAGGACGACCCGGAGGCGGCCCCGTTCACGTGGGAGCCGCTCGAGTCGAGCGCGACCTTCGACCGCGTGCTCTTCGGGGATGCGGAGTTCGGCCAGCTGGTCGAGCCGGCGACCGAGGAGGAGATGGACTTCATCGGCATCCCGGGCCTCCTCGACCCGGAGGAGGTCTCCGACCTCCTGAAGCGCCGCCACGCGCGGCAGGCGGCGCGCATCCGCGACCGGCCGCCGAACCAGGAGGCGCCCGAGCCGCTGTACCGCTCGATGCGCGAGGAGCGGCAGCTGCTCAACTCGCTCGTGGCGATCGTCGCGAAGCGGCGCGGCGAGGCGCACGCGCTCGTGCACGCGGAGGCGCGACGCGTGTGCGGCGGGCCGCCCGTGGCGCAGGCGTCGATGCAGCAGATGCGCGACCGCATCCACTACCTGCGGCGCGTCGTCGACCGCCGGTAGGGGTCAGCCGCCGACCACGACCCAGTCGGTCGGTGCGAGGTCGAGCCCGGTGATGCCGCGGTGCCAGTCGACGTCGTTCTCGCCGAGCGCCGGCCAGTCGAGCGGGTACGCCAGCACCGCGGTCTCGGGATCCGCGGGGTCGCCGATGCTGAGCAGGAGCGGCTCGTCACCCGTCTGCACGGCGCCGGCCGACACGGCCCACGCCCGCAGTGCGCCCTCGACGTCGTCGCCGCGCACGTAGGCCTGCGATGTCAGGGCCATCTCCTGGGCGCCGTCGGGCTGGGTCAGGAACGTCAGCGAGCAGAGCACACCGAGACCGTCGAGCGCCGCGGCGGGAGCGAACCCGGCCTCCGCCTCGCCGGCCTCGAGCCAGTCCTCGCCTCCGGGCGTCTCGGGAGGCACCATCGCCGCGGCGAGCACGACCCCGTCGCCGCAGGGCGGCGCGTCGGCGAGCGGCATGGGCAGGGCGGGCGAGAGGCTCGGCGCCGGGCTCGCCGAGGGCGTGGCCGACGTGCTCGTCCCGGCGGGCGCGGCGCTCGGCGCCTGCGAGCCGTCCGTCACGACGGGCTCCGGCGGCACGCTCGCGGTCGGCCCGCAGCCGGTCAGCGCGAGGATCGCGAGGGGCAGGGCGAGCAGGGCGCGAGCGCGCATGGCGACTCCGATCCGGGGACTCCGTCGTCTGCTCGCAGTCCAGGTCACGCCGCTGGGAGCGTGCCGAGGATCCGATCACGGCTCGGTCACGATCGCGCGGATGGCGCCGCCGGGTCAGTCGTGAGCGACCCAGCAGGTGAGCACCGCGGAGGCGACGGCGTAGGCGACGCCGTCGAGGGTGCGGTCGCCGCCGACGTCGGCCGGCAGCGCCGTCGCGTCGACGAGCAGCGTCTTGCCGTCGCGGAGGAACGCGACGACGCCCTCGTGCGTCGAGAAGGACGGGAGGCCGAGCCCCTGCAGGCCCTCGATCGTGTCCGCGCCGAGCTCGGACTGCAGCGCGTCGAAGTGCGCCTGGCCCTCGGCGGGGTCGGTCGCATCGTGCACCTCGAGCACGAGCGGCGCGCCGTCGACGTCGAACGTGCACGTGAACTCGGGCGCGGTCCAGGCGGTCGACGGCTCCGGCATGTCGGGGGCACCGACGATGAGCTTGACGGCGGTGTCGACCTGCCCGCCGCACACCATCTCGGCCGCGGCGCTCGGGCCGCTGCCGTCGCCCTCCTGCGCGTGGTGGTCGCCGTGCTCGGCGCCCTCCATCGTGGAGCCGTCGGGCATCGTGTGGCTCGCGTCCGGCGTCGCGATCGGCGTCACGCCGGGGTCGGCAGCCGTCGTCGTGCAGCCCGCGACGACGAGCGCGCCGATCGCGATCGCGGCGATGCGGATGCTGCTGCGTGGCATGGGATACGTCCGTCCTCCGGGGCGCACGGGACCCGGGCGGCCTCCGTGCCTGCACCGATGCTTCGGAACGGTCGCCCGCGCGGATTGTGCCGCGACCCTGCGACACGCCGGGAGCGGATCCGTCCAATCCGGACGCCATCACCGCGCCGAAGCAACCATCACGAGGGCGCAAGACCCCTTGCTCCCGTGAACCTCCGGAAGAGGCCCACTCATGAAGAACAAGGCAGTTCTGCTCGCCGCCCCCGCGATGGGGCTCGGGCTGGTGCTCGCCGGCGCAGCGCCGGCGATGGCTCACGACGCTTCGGGCTCGTACATGACGACGCTCGACGAGATCAACAACAGCGGCGCCTCGGGCGAGGCGTGGATCGAGCTCGACGGCTCGACCGCGACGGTGACGATCAACGCGAGCGGCCTGGCCGCCGAGTTCGACGGCGCCCCCTACCCGCACGTGCAGCACATCCACATCGGCGCGCAGGGCCTGTGCCCGAGCGACGAGGCGGACGAGAACGGCGACGGCATCATCTCGACCACCGAGGGCGGCCCGTCGTACGGCGACATCGGCACCACGCTCTCCGTCGGCGACGCCGACAAGAGCCCGGAGGCGGGCCTCGACCTGACCGTGGCGCCCGCGGGCGACACGATCTCCTACGAGGAGACCTTCGAGATGGACCACGCCACGATCGACGCGATCGCCGACGGCACGGCCGTCGTGGTCGTGCACGGCCTCGACCCGGCCACCCAGCCTGAGGCCGGCACGAGCCCGAGCGACCTCATGCCCGAGCTCCCGCTCGCGGCGACCTCGCCCGCCCTGTGCGGTGCCGTGATGGCCGCTCCGGCCGGCGGTGTCGACACGGGCGTCGGCGGCGGCGCCGAGGACGGCTCGGCTGCTGCGCTCGGCATCACGGCCATCGGCGGCCTGCTCGCCACGGCCACGGTCGCCGGCGTGTACATGCTGCGTCGCCGCGCCACCATCGAGGGCTGAGACCAGCTCGACCGATGATGCAGCGCATCCAGGGCCGTCGTCACCGCTCCGCGGTGGCGGCGGCCCTCGTGCTCGCCGCCGGCGTGGGCCTCTCGGCCTGCGCCGGCGGCTCCGGCACGCCCGCCTCGTCCGGCGAGGCGCAGCCGCCCGCCGCGACGTCCCCGGCGCCGACGCCCTCGGCCGCCGAGAGCGCCGAGCCGACCGCCGCGGCGCCCGAACCGCTCGCCGCCTCCCGCCCCGTCCGGGTCACCATCGGCGACGTCGGCCTCGACACCCCGCTCATCGAGACGGGGATGCGGGGCGACGGCACGCTCGAGGTGCCGCCCGGCGAGGAGGGCTCGCCGGCCAGCTGGTACGACGGCTCGCCGACCCCCGGCGAGCGCGGCGCCTCGATCCTGCTCGGCCACGTCGATTCGCTCTCGGACGCGAGCGGCGCCTTCTTCGAGCTCCACGACGCGCAGGTCGGGCAGCGCGTGCAGGTCGAGCGCGAGGACGGCTCGACCGCGACCTTCGAGATCTACCGCCTCGACACCTTCGCGAAGGACGACTTCCCGACCCGCGAGGTCTACTACCCGGTGCGCGACGCCGAGCTGCGGCTCATCACCTGCGACGACCTCGGGCAGGGCAACGGCTCGTTCCCGAACAATTTCATCGCCTTCGCGCGCCTCGTCGACGCCTGACCCCGGCCGGTCCGCGGCTCCCGGGCGCGGACCGGCCGCGGAGCCGCGCTCGATAGGGTCGGGACCATGCAGAACCACGAGGTCCGAGCACACCGGAGTGCCGAATCCCTGCCCCGCGAGGAGCAGCTCGCCTGGAAGATCGCGCAGGTCGCCGTCGACCCGGTCGAGGTCGACGCCGACGTCGTCGAGATGATCGGCAACCGCATCATCGACAACGCGGCCGTCGCGATCGCGAGCCTCAACCGGCCGCCGGTCGTCTCGGCGCGCGAGCAGGCGCAGCGGCATCCCTACGAGCCGGGCGCAGCGGTCTTCGGCATCGACGACCGGGTGAGCCCCGAGTGGGCCGCCTGGGCGAACGGGGTGGCCGTGCGCGAGCTCGACTTCCACGACACCTTCCTCGCCGCCGACTACTCGCACCCGGGCGACAACATCCCGCCCATCCTCGCGGTCGCCCAGCACGTCGGCCGCGACGGCCGCGCGCTCGTGCGCGGCCTCGCCACCGGCTACGAGGTGCAGGTCGACCTCGTGCGCGCCATCAGCCTCCACAAGCACAAGATCGACCACGTCGCCCACCTCGGCCCGTCGGCCGCGGCGGGCATCGGCACGCTGCTCGACCTCGACGCCGAGACGATCTTCCAGGCCGTCGGCCAGGCGCTGCACACGACCACCGCCACGCGCCAGTCCCGCAAGGGCGAGATCTCCACCTGGAAGGCGCACGCGCCCGCCTTCGCCGGGAAGATGGCGGTGGAGGCCGTCGACCGCGCCATGCGCGGCCAGACGAGCCCCGTGCCCATCTACGAGGGCGAGGACGGGTTCATCGCCTGGCTGCTCGACGGCTTCGAGGGCCGCTACACCGTGCCGCTGCCCGGCCCGGGCGAGGCGAAGCGCGGCATCCTCGACACGTACACGAAGGAGCACTCGGCCGAGTACCAGGCGCAGGCCTGGATCGACCTCGCCCGCAAGCTCTCGGCCGAGCGGCCCGAGCTGCGCGACCCCGAGAACGTCGCCTCGATCGTGCTGCACACGAGCCACCACACGCACTACGTGATCGGCTCGGGCGCCAACGACCCGCAGAAGTACGACCCGACCGCCTCGCGCGAGACGCTCGACCACTCGATCCCGTACATCGTCGCGGTCGCGCTGCAGGACGGCGGCTGGCACCACGTCGACTCCTACGCGCCCGAGCGAGCGGGCCGGCCCGACACCGTCGAGCTCTGGAACCGCATCACGACCGTCGAGGACCCGGTGTGGACCGAGCGGTACCACGACCCCGACCCCGACCGGAAGGCGTTCGGCGGCCGCATCGTCGTCACGCTCGCGAGCGGCGAGACGATCGAGGACGAGATCGCCGTCGCCGACGCGCACCCCGCCGGCGCGCGCCCCTTCGGCCGCGAGCAGTACGTGCAGAAGCTGCGCACGCTCGCGCAGGGCATCGTCGACGACGCCGAGATCGACCGCTTCCTCGGCCTCGTCGAGCGCCTGCCGGAGCTGACGGCCGACGAGGTGCGCGAGCTCACGGTGCGCGCGCCCGAGGGCACGGTCGACCAGGGCACGACGCGGGGGCTCTTCTGATGGCGGGGGCTCTTGTGATGGCCGCGCCCGCGAGCGCTGGGGCGCGCTGATGCTCTCCACGACCCGCACGCCGGCCGAGAAGCGGCAGGCGTTCCGCGAGGGGCTCGCCTCCGGCACGCTCCAGCGCTTCCCGGGCGCGTTCACGCCGCTGTCGGCGCCGCTCATCCAGGAGCTGGGCTTCGAGGGCGCCTACATCTCGGGCGCCGTCATGGCGGCCGAGCTGGGCCTGCCCGACATCGGCCTGACGACCCTCACCGAGGTCGCGCAGCGCGGCCGCGAGATCTCGCGGATGACCGACCTGCCGACCCTCATCGACGCCGACACCGGCTTCGGCGAGGCGATGAACGTCGCCCGCACGGTGCAGGAGCTCGAGGACGCCGGCGTCTCCGGCCTCCACCTCGAGGACCAGGTCAATCCCAAGCGCTGCGGCCACCTCGACGGCAAGGAGGTCGTCGGCCTCGACACGGCGGTGCAGCGCATCGCCGCCGCCGTGGCCGCGCGCCGCGACCCGGGCCTCGTCATCATGGCGCGCACCGACATCCGCGGCGTCGAGGGACTGGCTGCCGCGGCCGACCGCGCGAAGGCGCTCGAGGCCGCCGGCGCGGACGCGATCTTCCCGGAGGCGATGGCCTCGCTCGAGGAGTTCGCGGCGATCCGGGCGGCGGTCGACGTGCCGATCCTCGCCAACATGACGGAGTTCGGCAAGAGCGCGCTGTTCACGCACCAGCAGCTGCGCGACGTCGGCGTGGACCTCGTCATCCACCCGGTGTCGCTGCTGCGCATCGCGATGGGCGCGATCGAGCGGGAGCTCCTCGAGCTGCGCGAGACCGGCACGCTCGACGGCGCGGTGCCGCGCATGCAGACGCGCGCCCGGCTCTACGAGCTCAACGACTACGCCGCCTACGGCGCCTTCGACGAGCGCGTCTTCGACTTCGAGGTGCCCGGCGCGCCCTGACCGCCCCGCCCCGTCCGCCCCCGCCACCTGGTCTCAACCGGCTCAGTGGTAGCGCGAGGGGATCATCCCTTCGGCCTACCAACAGCCCGGTTGAGAACGGGGGATGCGGGAGGCCGGGAAGCCCGCGGCGGCGCCGCGCGTTGGCCCTCGCGGCGGCCCCGCCGCCGACCACGTCACGAGAGGAACCCATGAGCCTGCTCTTCAGCCCCGTCCGGATCGGCCAGCACGAGGCCCGCAACCGCGTCTGGCTCGCCCCGATGTGCCAGTACTCGTGCGAGGCGCAGGACGGCATGCCCACCGAGTGGCACCACGAGCACCTCGCCTCGTTCGCGCGCGGCGGCGTCGGCGTGGCGATGACGGAGGCCGCGGCGGTCAGCCCCGAGGGCCGCATCTCGCCGTGGGACGCCGGCATCTGGTCGGACGAGCAGGCCGAGGCGTGGGCGCCCATCGCGGCCCGCATCGCCGCGCACGGCGCGCTGCCCGCCATCCAGCTCGCGCACGCCGGCCGCAAGGGCTCGACGTACCGCGAGTGGTCGGGGCAGGGGAGCGTGCCGGTCGCCGAGGGCGGCTGGGAGGCGGTCGGTGCGACCGACGCGGCGTTCGGCCCGTACGCGCCGCCGCGCGCGCTCACCACCGAGGAGGTCGAGCAGGTCGTCGCCGACTTCGCGGCCGCCGCCAAGCGCGCCTGGGACGCCGGCTTCGTCGTGCTCGAGGTGCACGCCGCGCACGGCTACCTCATCCACCAGTTCCTCTCGCCGCTCGTCAACGACCGCGACGACATCTGGGGCGAGCGCACGCTGCTGCTGCGCCGCACCGTCGAGGCCGTGCGCGCCGCCGCCCCGGAGGCCGGCATCGTCGTGCGCTTCTCGGCGCACGACTGGGTCGCGGGCGGCATCGACGAGACCATGACCGCCGAGCACGCCCGCGTCGCCCTCGCCGCCGGCGCCGACTGGCTCGACATCTCCTCCGGCGGGCTCGACCCGCGCCAGCAGATCCAGGTGGGCCCCGGCTACCAGGTGCCGCTCGCGGCGAGCGTGCGCGAGGCCACCGGCGCGCCGGTCGCCGCCGTCGGCATGCTCGACGACGCCGAGCTCGCCGAGGCGACCCTCGCCGAGGGGAGCGCCGACGCGATCATGATCGCCCGCGGCCTGCTGCGGAACCCCCACTGGGCGCTGCTCGCCGAGGCCGAGCTCGACGGCGCGCCCGAGGGCTCCGCCTGGCCGGTGCAGTACACGCGCGCCCGGCCGCGCCCGGTCTCGGTGGCCGCCGGCCGCTGAGCCGGATCAGCACCTGAGCGAGGGGCCGACGCGCATCTGCGCCCGGCCCCTCGCCCACGTGCGGATGCGGACGGCTGCATGCGGACGGCTGCGCGCCGCCCGCCCCCGGCGCTGGCCCGCTAGCCCCGGTCGGGTGCCCCGTCGCGCTCGGGCCGGTCGCCGCCGTCGCGGTCGCCGCCGCCCGCGCCGCCCGCCTCGATCGCGCGCCGCTCCGTGCCGGGCCGCAGCTCGCGCTCGCCGCCCTGCCCGGCGGCAGCCGCATCCGGCACGACCTCCACGGCGCCGGTCGTCGCATCCGTGTACCACTCGGTGAGCGCCGGATCCTCGGAGTCGAGCCACGCGCCCGCGCCCCGCTCGGCCTCCACCTCGCTCGCGCCGAAGACGAAGTCGTCGCCGTGCTCCTCGATGCCTCGGCGCACGCCCTGCGCGATCGCGGTCCGCGCGTAGCGGTGGCGCAGCATGTACGGATCGGTCGAGAGGTCGCGCCAGAACGCGACCATGATGCCCATCACGACGAACGCGAACGGCAGCGCCGTCACCACCATGAGCGACTGCAGGCCGCCGAGCGCCGTCTCGCCGCCGCCCACGAGCAGCACGGCCGCGGTCGCGCCGAGCAGCAGCCCCCAGAAGATCGTCACCCAGGTGGTCGGCTCCGGCTTGCCGCGCTGGCTGATCGACGACATGACGATCGAAGCGGAGTCGGCGGCCGTCACGAAGAAGATGACGACGGCGGCCATCGCCACGATCGAGGTGATGGTGCTGAGCGGCAGGTTCGCGAGGACCTCGAAGAGCACGGCCTCCTGCGCGCCCGCGTCCGCGATCCCGAGCCCCTCGGCCTCCATCGACATCGAGGTGCCGCCGTAGATCGTGAACCACGCGAGGCACACGGCCGAGGGCACGAGGATGACGACGGTCACAAACTCGCGAAGGGTCCTGCCGCGCGAGATCTTCGCGATGAACATGCCGACGAACGGCGTCCACGACACCCACCACGCCCAGTAGTAGGTGGTCCAGGAGGCGAGGAAGGCCTGGGCGTCGTCGCCGTGCGTCACGTTGCGCACGAGCATCGTGCCGAGCTCCTCGACGTACGAGACGACGGTGGCGGGGATGAGGTTGAGCAGCAGGAGCGTCGGGCCCGTCACGAGCGCGAAGAGCCCGAGCAGCACGACGAGCAGCATGTTGGCGTTGGACAGCAGCCGGATGCCGCGCTTGACGCCCGAGACGGCCGAGACGATGAAGAGGCACGTGAGCAGCGCGATCGCGCCCACGATGAAGCCGTTGCCGACCGGTCCGATGCCCGAGACGACCTCGAACCCGCGCCCGATCTGGAGCGCGCCGATGCCGAGCGAGATGGCGGTGCCGCCGAGCGTGACGATGATCGCGAAGGCGTCGATCACCGAGCCGACCCAGCCCTCGGTGCGCTGCCCGAAGATGGGCGTGAAGAGCGCCGAGATGAGCGGCGAGCGGCCGCGCCGGTACGCGCCGTAGGCGATCGCGCCGCCGACGAGCGCGTAGTACGCCCACGCCATCGGTCCCCAGTGGAGCATCGTCTGCGCCATCGCGGAGTGCATCGCGTCGGGGCTGCCGGCGGCCTCGTCGAAGCCGTGCGGCGGCTCGAGGAAGTAGGTGAGCGGCTCGAGCGGGCCGTAGAAGAGCAGGCCGATGCCGAGGCCGGCGGCGAAGAGCATCGAGATCCACGAGGCGGTCGAGAACTCGGGCCGCTCCTCGTCGGCGCCGAGCCGGATGCCGCCGGTGCGGCCGAGGCCGACGAAGAGCATGAAGGCCGTCACGGCGACCGTGAGGGCGCCGAACAGCCAGCCGAAGTTCGTGGTCACCCACGACAGCGAGGCGCTGCCGGCGGCCGCGATGCCCTCGGAGTCGAGGATGCCCCACGCGACGATGCCCGCAGTGAAGGCGCCCGCGGCGGCGAAGACGCCCCAGTCGGTCGAGAAGTCGCGCCCCGTGCGCTCGACCCCGATGCCGGGGATGAGGGCCGGATGCACGAGGCCGGGCTCCGTCACCTCCCGCAGCACCTGGCGGACCGGGGTGCGGCGCGGGGCGGTCGACGATGCGGCCGGAGCGGGTGACGGGCTGGGCGACTGTGCGGGCGGCTGGGCGGGCGGCTGGGGCGATGCCATGGGGCTCGTCTCTGTCGGGCGCGGAGAGCGGGCCCGACGGCCCGGCGCGGTCGCTCAGCGACGCTACCGGCGTGCGCCTGGACGGCTCCGGGGACGGCCGCCGGACGGCCGCCCTGTCAGACGTCGTGCCGTAGGGTCGATGCGGCGCACGCCCCCATCTGTCTCACCGAGGAGCACCATGGCCGAGAGCGACATCAAGAAGGGTCTCGCCGGCGTCGTCGCCGACACCACCGAGATCTCGAAGGTCAACCCCGACACGAACTCGCTGCTGTACCGCGGCTACCCGGTGCAGGAGCTCGCCGCCACGCAGCCGTTCGAGGCCGTCGCGTACCTCCTGTGGCACGGCGAGCTCCCCACCGAGGCCGAGCTCGTCGCCCTCCGCGAGCGGGAGCGCGAGCTGCGCGCCCTGCCCGACAACGTCAAGCAGGTCATGGACGCCCTGCCCGAGACGGCGCATCCGATGGACGTCGTGCGCACCGCCGTGAGCATCGTCGGCGCCAACGACCCGAAGGCCGACGACCCGGAGGCCGACCTCGAGAAGGCGTTCCGCCTGTACGCCGTGCTGCCGGCGATCGTCGCGTACGAGCAGCGCCGCCGCAACGGCCAGGCGCTCGTGCCGCCGCGCGCCGACCTCGACTACGCCGCCAACTTCCTCTGGATGGCGTTCGGCGAGGAGGCGCACCCGACGGTCGTCGACGCGTTCAACCAGTCGATGGTGCTGTACGCCGAGCACTCGTTCAACGCCTCCACGTTCACCGCCCGGGTCGTCACCTCGACGCTCGCCGACCTCTACTCCGCGGTCACCGCCGCGATCGGCGCGCTCAAGGGCCACCTGCACGGCGGCGCCAACGAGGCGGTCATGGACGTGTTCCGCGAGGTCGGCACCGCCGACAGGGCGGATGCGTGGATGCAGGACGCGCTCGACTCGAAGCGCACGATCATGGGCTTCGGTCACCGCGTCTACAAGAACGGCGACTCCCGCGTGCCCACGATGCGCGCCGCGCTCGTGCGCCTCGTCCAGCACTACGAGGCGCAGGAGGTGCTCGACATCTACGATGCGCTCGAGCGCTCGATGGCCGAGCGCAAGCCCATCAAGCCCAACCTCGACTTCCCGTCCGGCCCCGCGTACGCGCTCATCGGCTTCGACGTGCCGATCTTCACGCCGCTGTTCGTCGCGGCGCGCGTCGTCGGCTGGACCGCGCACATCGTCGAGCAGCGCGCGAACAACGCGCTGATCCGTCCGCTCTCGGAATACGTCGGCCCCGACGAGCGTCATGTCGAGGGCGTCTCGCAGGCAGACCTGCCCGAGGACACGTCCACCATCGAGGAGGAAGCATGACCATCCCCACGCTCCAGCTGAACGACGGCCGCACCATCCCGCAGCTCGGGTTCGGCGTCTTCAAGGTCGACCCGGCCGAGACCGAGCGGATCGTCACCGACGCGCTCGAGGCCGGCTACCGCCACATCGACACCGCGGCCATCTACGGCAACGAGGAGGGCGTCGGCGCGGCGCTCGCGAAGTCCGGCATCGCCCGCGACGAGCTGTTCGTCACGACGAAGCTGTGGAACGACCGCCGCGGCGAGACCGCCGCCCGCGAGGCGCTCGGCGAGAGCCTGCAGAAGCTCGGCCTCGACCACGTCGACCTGTACCTCATCCACTGGCCGACGCCCGCGAACGGCAGCCCGGTCGAGACGTGGCGCACGCTCGCGTCGCTGCGCGACGAGGGCCTCACGACGTCGATCGGCGTCTCGAACTTCGACGAGCGGTTCCTGCCCGAGATCCTCGAGACCGGCATCGTGCCGGCCGTGAACCAGATCGAGCTGCACCCGCAGTTCCAGCAGCGCGCGGCCACCGAGCTCTCGGCGCAGCACGACATCAAGGTCGAGGCATGGGGCCCCCTCGGCCAGGGCAAGGTCGACTACGCGTCGACCGTCGTCGGCGAGATCGCCGAGCGCCACGGCGTCACCTGGGCGCAGGCCCTCATCGCCTGGCACCTGCAGTCGGGCCGCATCGTCTTCCCGAAGTCGAACCGCCGCGAGCGTATGGAGGACAACTTCGCCGCCGCGTCGGTGCAGCTCACCGCCGAGGACGTCGCCGCGATCGACGGGCTCGACCAGGGCGCTGCCGGCCGCGTCTCGGCCGACCCTGCCGAGGTCAGCTGACCTTCGCTCCGCTCGACGCCCCCGCCCCTCGGCGGGGGCGTCGTCGTGTCGGCGTCGCCAGCGGGCTCAGCGGAGGCGGTCGGCGAGCACCGGCACACCGTCGCCGGTGAGCGACGGCAGAGCGGCGGCGCGGCCCGCGAGCGCGGTCGCGACGGCGACGGCCGGGCCGCGCACGAGCGGGCCGTCACCGAGCGCGAGATCGGCGTCGTCGGCCTCCATGCGCAGGCCCGCCGCGGCGCTGCGGCTCGAGACGGCGAAGTCTCGGGCGACGAAGAACGCGAGCACCTGCGCCGCGGCGTCCGAGGGCGTGGGCGTCGGCAGGCCGAGCGGCATCCGGATGTCCTGGCCGTGCACCACGACCTCGCCGAGCCACGCGGGCCAGTGCCCGGAGGCGGCGGTACGCCGGCCCGCGGCGCTCCGGAAGCGGGCGAGGGTCGCGGCGGGCGTGGGCCCGCGGCGCTCCTCGAGCCGCCGCCGGTTGTGCACTGCGTCGTCGAACCTGGCGGCGAGCATCGACGCGATCCAGCGCGCCGGGCCGACGGTCGCGCCGGCGGTCAGGTGGGCCACGACGTCCTCGACGGTCCAGCCATCGCACAGCGATTCCGCCGACCACTGCGCCTCGTCGAGCTCCTCCAGTTGTTCGGCGAGCGCCGTCCGCTCGGCGACGATCGCGTCCTGCAGCCGCTGCTTCCCCCAGGTCTCCATGCGGTCGAGCCAAGCAGCAGGGGCTGAGCGTCCGCTACGGCCAGGTGGGCGGCCAGTACCGGAAGCGGACCTCCGCCGCCGGCAGCTCGATCCCGTATGCGACGGGCGCGTACCAGGCGAGCGCGACGACGCTCAGCAGGACGATCGCCGAGATCGCGACCCAGCCGGCCGCGCGCCGCTGCAGCGCCTCGCGCTCGGCCGTCCAGCAGTCCGCCTCGCCCATCGAGCGCGCGAGGTCGAGCTCGAGCGCCGTCGGCACGTCGTCGGCCCGCCGCGAGCGCGGCCCCACGAGCGCCTGCAGCGCGATCGCGAGCCCGATCACGAGGAACGGCAGGAAGACGATCGCGTAGAAGAAGAAGATCGTGCGGTCGGGGAACGCGAGCCACGGCGCGTAGCCCGCGAGCACGCCGACCACGACGAAGCCGGCCCGCCGGTCCAGGTGCCTGCCGAGGCGGTAGATGAGGTACGCGAGCGCCACGACGGCCGCGTACCAGACGACGAGGTTGGGGAGGGCGGTGATCCACCAGGTGCCCTCGGAGCCCGTCCCCATCTCGAACGCCGTCGGCCGGCCGAGCCACAGCCACTGGTACGCCGGCGACTCGTAGGCGTGCTCGCTGGTGAGCCCCACGTGGAAGCCCAGCTGCTGCGCGTGGTACCGCCAGAGCGCCTGCAGGCCGAGCGGCACCCACGCGAGCATGCCGGTCCAGCGCAGCGCCGGATCCTCGAGCACGGCCTGCGAGCCCCAGCCGCCGTCGAACCAGCCGGCGTAGCTCGCCACGTAGACGACGATCGCGGGCAGCACGAGCAGCACGAAGCTCGTGGGTGCCTGCGTGAGCAGGGTGCCGATCCACGGATGCCGGAAGCCTGCCCGGCGCCGGTCGAGCGCGTCCATGATGACGGTCCAGAGGCCGAAGGCGGCGATGAACGCCGCGCCCGACCACTTCGTCGCGCAGGCGGCGCCCAGCAGCACGCCCGCAACGACGATCCACGGCCGCGACCACATTGCCGCCCCGAACCTGCGACGGCGGGCCGCGATCGCCCGCACGGTGCGCGTCGGCGACCCGCGCCGGTCGAGCAGCAGCGCCCCGGCCCCCGCGAGCACGAACATCGCGAGGATCGTGTCGAGCAGCGCCGTGCGGCTCATCACGATCGCGAAGCCGTCGATGGCGAGCCACAGCCCCGCGAGCGTCCCGAACGCGATCGAGCGGGTGAGGCCGCGCGAGATCGCGTAGGTGAGGCCGACGATCACGATGCCCGCGAGCGCCGTCGGCAGGCGCCACAGCACAGGGTCGACGACGCCGAACGCGCCCATGAACATGCCGATGATCCACTTGCCGAGCGGCGGGTGCACGACGTAGTCGGCCACCTCCGTGAGCCCGCCGGCGTCCCCTGCCTCGAAGCGCTCGTCCGAGCCCTCGGCCCACTCGCCCTCGTAGCCGAGCTGCCAGGTCGACCAGGCGTCCTTGGCGTAGTACGTCTCGTCGAAGACGAGGATGTGGGGATGCCCGAGCGCGGTGAGCCGCAGCAGCGCGGCGATCGCGAGGATCGCGACGGGCGCCCCGACCTCGAGCCGCCGGCGCACATGCGGGCGGGTGAGGGCCCGCTCGAGCCGGCCGAAGCGGTCGGCGGCGACGTCGAGGCGCGCGAGCAGCGCTGAGCCGCGGGGGAGCGGCCGGGGCGCGTCCGCCACCGACACCGCGGTGCCGTCGTGCGCGCCGGCGGCGGCGCGGTCTCGGGCGTCCTCGGGGTCGGGCGCGCCGGAGATCGTCACGCCCGAATCATCGCACCTCGGCCGGTGCCTGGCCCGCGAACCCGCCGTCGGCAGCGGGCCGCCTCGGTACGATCGGCGGCGTGATCATCCTCGGCGCGACGCCCATCGGCAACCTGGGCGACGCGAGCGGCAGGCTCCGCGAGGCGCTCCAGGCCGCGCCCGTGATCGCGGCGGAGGACACCCGCACCGCCCGCCAGCTGCTCCGCGCGCTCGGCATCGAGGCGCAGCCGCAGCTCGTCGCGCTGCACGAGCACAACGAGGCCGCCGCCGCCGAGGGGCTCGTCGCCCGCGCGCACGACGAGGACGTGCTCGTGCTCACCGACGCCGGCATGCCCACGGTCTCCGATCCCGGCTACCGCCTCGTGCAGGCCGCCGTCGCCGCCGACGTCCCCGTCACGTGCCTCCCCGGCCCCTCCGCCGTGCTCACCGCGCTCGCGCTCTCGGGCCTCCCCACCGACCGGTTCGCGTTCGACGGCTTCCTGCCGCGGAAGGCCGGCGACCGCGACCGGATGCTCGCCTCCGTCGCCCGCGAGGAGCGCACGCTCGTGCTCTTCGAGGCGCCGCACCGGCTGGCGGAGTCGGTCGAGGCGATCGGCCGCGCGATGCCGGGCCGCGCCATGGCGGTGTGCCGCGAGCTGACGAAGCGCTTCGAGGAGGTGCGGCGCGGCACCCCTGAGGAGCTGCTGCCGTGGGCGCGGGCGGGCGTGAAGGGCGAGATCGTGCTCGTCATCGCGGGCGCCGAGCCGGTGCTCGCCGACGAGGCAGCGGCGGTCGAGCAGGTGCTCGCGCTGCGCGCCGGCGGGATGCGGCTGAAGGACGCCGCGGCGGAGGTCGCGGAGGCCACCGGGCACGCCCGCAACGCCCTCTACCAGGCCGCGCTCGCCGCCGGCCGGGGCTGAGGCCGGACGCGCGGCGTCACACGCGCGCGACCCTCCGTAGGATTGGAGGCATGCCTGCCCGCTTCACGGTGACGACGCCGATCTACTACGTCAACGACGTGCCCCACATCGGCCACGCCTACAACGAGGTCGCCACCGACGTGCTGGCCCGCTGGCACCGGATGCGCGGCGACGACACGTGGATGCTGACGGGCACCGACGAGCACGGCCAGAAGATCATGCGCACCGCCGTCGCGAACGGCACGACGCCGCAGGAGTGGACCGACCGGCTCGTCGAGAGCGCCTGGAAGCCGCAGCTCGAGCTGCTCGACATCCAGAACGACGACTTCATCCGCACCACGAGCGAGCGGCACAAGGCGGGCGTGCGCATCTTCCTCGAGCGCCTGAAGGAGACCGGGTACATCTACCACGGCGAGTTCGAGGGCCAGTACTGCGTCGGCTGCGAGGAGTACAAGACGCCGAACGACCTCGTGCCCGGCACGGGCGAGTTCGAGGGCCAGCAGGTCTGCGCCATCCACTCGCGCCCCACCGAGACGGTGCGCGAGGCGAACTACTTCTTCAAGCTCTCGGAGTTCGGCGACCGCCTGCTCGCGCTCTACGACGAGCGTCCCGACTACGTGCAGCCCGAGCACGTGCGCAACGAGGTGCGGCAGTTCGTCAAGCAGGGCCTCACCGACCTGTCGATCAGCCGCAACACCTTCGACTGGGGCATCAAGGTGCCGTGGGACGAGTCGCACGTCGTCTACGTGTGGTTCGAGGCGCTCCTGAACTACATCACCGCGATCGGCTACGGCGTCGACGACGAGCAGTTCGAGCGCCGCTGGCCGGCCACGCACATCGTCGGCAAGGACATCGCCCGCTTCCACGCGGTCATCTGGCCCGCGATGCAGATGGCGGCGGGCCTGCCGATCTCCGACCACGTGTTCGGGCACGGGTGGCTGCTCGTGGGCGGCGAGAAGATGTCGAAGTCGAAGGCGACGGGCATCGAGCCGCGGCAGATCACCGACGTGTTCGGCGTCGACGCGTTCCGCTACTACTTCATGTCGGCGATCGCGTTCGGCTCCGACGGCTCGTTCTCGTGGGAGGACCTCGACGCCCGCTACCACTCGGAGCTCGCGAACGGCCTCGGCAACCTCGCCAGCCGCGTGATCGCCATGGTGCACAAGTACTTCGGCGGCACGGTGCCCGAGGCCGCGCCCGACGCCGAGATCGCCGAGCTCGCCGAGCGCGCGGTCGCGACCGCCGAGGCTGCGATCGACCGCTTCGCGATCGACGAGGCGGTGGATGCGGCGATGGGCATCGTCGAGCGCCTCAACGGCTACATCACCGAGCAGGCGCCGTGGGTGCTCGCGAAGGACGAGGCGCAGCAGGAGCGGCTCGCCGCGGTGCTCGCGTCGAACGTGCACGGCATCGGCACGGCGGCGATCCTGCTCGCGCCGGTCATGCCGACGACCGCGCAGGCGCTCTGGGCCGCGATCGGCGGCGAGGGCGAGGTCACGGCGCAGCCGATCCACGAGGCGCACCGCTGGCAGGGCACCCGCACGGTCACGACGGTGCCGCCGCTGTTCCCGCGCATCGAGCAGGCGCAGCCCGCCACCTGATCGGCTCCCTCCGCCGGTCGAGCCGGTCCTTCGCCCTCCGCCGGCCGAGCCGGTCCGCGCGCGCAGCGCGCCGACCGTGTCGAGACCACAGCGCGGCGGGCCGCTCGCCATGCTGCGGCTTCGCCGCGCTCAGCGGCCTGCGGCCGCGGAGCGGCTCAGCCAGCGGGTGATTCCGGAGGAATCGGCTCTCAGCGGTGCGCTGGCTGGACTATCCACTCGGCGGCGCGCTGAGCCTTGCATCCTCCGGGCTGGCAGTGCGCCACCAGCCGCTGGTCGTGACGGCCGCGCCCGGAGGGCGCAGCCGTCACGAGACCCCCTGCGCCGGGCGGCTCTCGTAACGCGTGCGGCTGCGCCGCGCGCTCCTCCATCAGCGGTGCAACCACCCGGGGATCGGATCCGGCGCACCCCTCCGCCGGTCGAGCCGGTCCGCGCGCGCAGCGCGCCGACCGTGTCGAGACCACAGCGCGGCGGACCGTTTGCCATGCTGCGGCTTCGACACGCTCGGCGGCCTCCGGCCGCGGAGCGGCCAGCCAGCGGTGGGGCGGCCGCAGAGCGGCTCAGCGGGTCATCGGCTCCGGAGGAATCGGCTCAGAGCGGCCGCTTGGTCGCACTATGCAGCCATGCGCGCGCTCAGAGCTGATTCCTCCGGGCGGTCCGCCACCCCCGCCGGTCGAGCCGGTCCGAGCGCGGAGCGCGCCGACCGTGTCGAGACGACAGCGCGGCGGACCGCTCGCCATGCTGCGGCTTCGACACGCTCGGCGGCCTGCGGCCGCGGAGCGGCTCAGCCAGCGGGGGAGCGGCCTGCGGCCGCGGAGCGGCTCGCCCCTCCCGCTGGTCGAGGAGCGCGCGGCCGGAGGCCGCTCGCGTCTCGAGACCACCGCGCGGCGAGCAGCTCGGCAGGCGTAGGGTCGCCCGCATGACGACCACGACCCACGAGCGCGTCGGCGAGCAGTCGGTCGTGCACCGGCGCGAGTTCGCGGCGCCCCTCGCCGCCGTCCACCGCGCGCACACCACCGCCGTCCTCTTCGCGCAGTGGATGGGCCCGCGCGGCTCGCGCATCCGCATCGACCGCTTCGACGCGCACACCGGCGGCGGCTTCGACTACACGGTGGAGGCGGGCGGCGACTGGAGGTTCTGGGGCTCGTACCACGAGGTCACCGACCACCGGATCGTGCACACGTGGGAGTTCGAGTCCGAGCCGGGCCGGCCGACGCTCGAGGTGCTCGAGCTGCAGCAGCTCGCCCCCGACCGCTGCCGCCTCACGATCACCTCGACGTACGGATCCCGCCAGGCGTGCGACGCGATGGTCGCCTCCGGCATCGACGGCGGCATGGACGAGGACTTCGAGCGGCTCGACGAGCTCCTCGCCCGCATGGCGCACTGACGCGCGGGGCCGGCCGGGCGAGCCGGCTTCAGGGCACGTCGAGCGTCGAGCGCACCCCGGCGATCTCGACGACGACCCGCTCGGGCCGCTCCCCGCCGGGCAGCGGGTAGGCGGCGCCGTAGCGCTCGCCCGAGCACTCCGGTTGGGCGATGAGCTGCACGGTCCACGTGGTGGGCTCCTGCACGATCCGCCCGAGCAGCGGCTCGCAGCCGCGGCGGGCGTCGAGCGCGAGCACGAGCCCCCCGCCCTGCTCCACGATCGTCGGGCCGTCGGCGACCTGGCCGACCGGCACCTCGGGCCCCTCCGGCGCGAGCTCGCTCGGCTGCGGGTCGGCCGCGCCGCCGGCATCCGAGCCGTCGCCCGAGCCACCGCCCGTCGAGCCGCCGTCGCCCGGCGCGCCGTCCCCGGGGACGGGCGAGGCGCCGCCGTCGGGGGAGGGGCTCGCCGACGAGCTCGGGCCGGATGCGTCGGGCATCGGCCCGTCGGGGTCGAACAGTCCCGGCGCGCAGCCCGCGAGGCCGGCGACGAGCGCGATCGCGGCGAGCGCGGCCGCGGCGCGGCGCGCGCTCACGGCGCCGGCAGGGCGGCCGTGCCGGTGCCCGCCTCGAGCCCGCTGATCACGACGTCGACGCCGTCGCCGACCTCGACGCCGTCGGGCACGTCGAACGAGAAGGTCCGCACCGCGTCGCCGACGGCGCAGCCCTCCGCGGCGATCAGGTCGACGCCGATCGCGCCGCCGGCCGCGTAGGCGGGCAGCGCGGTCGGCCAGCACTCCTCGGCGGCCGGCACCGAGAGCGAGAACGTGCCGGGCGGATCCGCCCAGAGCACGACCGCGCCGAGCCGCAGCACGTCGTCCACGGACGCGCCGCTGCCCGCAGGCACGCCCGCCTCGCCCAGCAGCACCGGCAGCCGCTGCGCCTCGAGCGCGCCCGTGCTGTCGGCCGCCGCGCCCGACGACGCGTCGGCCGCCGACGACGGCGTCGGCGCGAACGTCGGCGCGGTCAGCGGCGTCTCGGAGCCCGAGGGCGCGGATCCGGCGGCCGAGCAGCCGCCCACCGCGAGCACGACGGCGGTCGCGGCGGGGAGCACGAGCCGGCTGAGCACGGGGCGGCGGAGCATGCCGAGAAGACCTCCTGGGTGGTGGTTGCCACCATCGTGGCACCGGTTCCATGGCGGATGCTGGACGACGCCTCACCTTCCGCTCATCGTCGTCGATCCTAGGCTGGGAGCATGCCTGCCACCCACGACGGCACGGCGCCGATCGACTCGGCCGCCGTGCCCGCGCGCACCCCCGACGCGCTCGCCGACCACCCCACCGACGTCGTCCTGCCGGGCGGCGAGTACATCCGCGAGCGGCACGACGACGGGAGGCGCGACCGCAGCAGGCCGCCGCTGCCGGAGCCGCTCGGGGTCGCCACCTACGACAACCACGCGCACCTCGAGATCCGCGACGGCGAGGCGCCCGCGTACGCCGAGGCGCTCGACCTCGCCGCGTCGGTCGGCATCGCCGGCGTCATCCAGGTGGGCGGCGACGTCGAGTCGTCGGTGTGGTCGGCGGCGCTCGCCGCGCAGGAGCCGCGCGTGCTCGCCGCCGTCGCGATCCACCCGAACGAGGCGCCCGGCTACGCCGAGGCGCGCACGCTCTTCGACGCCCTCGCGACCATCGACGAGCTCGCCGCGCAGCCGCGCGTGCGCGCGGTGGGCGAGACGGGACTCGACTTCTTCCGCACCGGCGACGACGGCCGGCGCGCGCAGTTCGAGTCGTTCGAGGCGCACATCGACATCGCGAAGCGGCACGGCATCGCGCTGCAGATCCACGACCGCGACGCGCACGACGAGGTCGTCGAGACCCTCCTGCGCGTCGGCGCGCCCGAGACCACCGTCTTCCACTGCTTCTCGGGCGACGAGCACCTCGCCCGCACGGCCGCCGAGCACGGCTGGTACCTGTCGTTCTCGGGCACCGCGACCTTCTCGAACGCCCGGAACCTGCACCGCGCGCTCGAGGTGGCCGACCGCAGCCGCATCCTCGTCGAGACCGACGCGCCGTTCCTCACGCCCACCCCGTACCGAGGCCGGCCCAACAGCCCGTACCTCGTGCCGGTCACGGTGCGGTCGATCGCCGAGCGGCTGGGCCTCGGCGCCGACGAGCTCGCCGGCATCACCGCCGAGAACACGGTGCGCGCCTACGGCAGCTGGGAGGCTGACGCGGCCTGACGGCGCGGGCGGCGCCCCGCAGATCCATAAGCGCGCTGGCAGACGGCTGGCCGTATCCTGAGCGCACGCTCGTCGAAGGAGTCACCGTGCGTCGCATCGCCGCCACCGCCGTCCCCGCGCTCGCCGCGCTCGCCATGCTCGCGGGCTGCGCCGCGGCGCCGCCCGTCGCGACCACCGGCCCTGACGCCGAGCCGACCGAGGCGGCGCTCGAGTGCGCGCAGATGGTCACCAACTCCGGCGGCCTCAACGACCGCTCGTTCAACGAGACCAGCTGGGCGGGCATGCAGCGCGCCCAGGAGGAGCTCGGGGTCACCGCCAACGTGCTCGTCTCGACCTCCGAGACCGACCTCGCGCCGAACGTCCAGGCCGCCGTCGACACCGGGTGCGGCTTCGTGCTCACCGTCGGCTACGAGCTGGCCGCCGCGACCGCGGAGCAGGCGGAGGCGAACCCCGACGTGCAGTTCGCGATCGTCGACGAGATCGTCGAGGCGCCGAACGTGCGCCCGATCGTGTTCGACACGGCGCAGGCCGCGTTCCTCGCGGGCTACACGGCCGCCTCCGTGAGCGAGACCGGCATCGTCGCCACCTTCGGCGGCGGCAACCAGCCGCCCGTCACGCTCTTCATGGACGGCTTCGCCGCCGGCATCGATGCCTACAACCAGGCGAAGGGCGCCGATGTGCGGCTGCTCGGCTGGGACCCGGAGGCGCAGGACGGCACCTTCACGGGCGACTTCGAGAACGTGCAGCTCGGCCAGTCGCAGACGCAGGCCTTCCTCGAGCAGGGCGCCGACGTCATCCTCCCCGTGGCCGGTCAGGTGGGCGAGGGCGCCTTCCGCGCCTCGCTCGACGCGGGCGGCGACGCGCTCGTCATCTGGGTCGACAACGACGGCTACGACACCCTCCCGGCCGAGTTCCGCCCGCTGCTGCTCACGAGCGTGCTGAAGAACACGGAGGACGCGGTCGTGGGCGCGATCGAGGACGCCGTCGGCGGCGGCATCTCGGACGAGCCCGTCATCGGCACGCTCGAGGACGGCGGTGTCGACATCGCGCCGTTCCACGACCTCGAGCCGCGCGTCAGCGACGGGACGAAGGCCGAGCTCGAGGCGCTGCGCGAGCAGATCATCGCGGGGGAGATCGTCGTGGAGTCGCCCTCCAGCCCCTGATCCGTTGCGCCGATCCTCAACGGAATGCAACGATTCCGTCTCGGATCCGTTACAGCGGCATGGCGGGCGCGAGCACGACCCTATGCTCGTGCGTATCTAGCGCCCTGCCGCGTGTCGGCGGGCATCCTTTGCACTGGAGGATCCCTTGAGGAAGTTCACCCGTACTGCCGTGCGCGGCGGCGCCGTCGCCATCGGCGCGGTCCTGCTGCTCGCCGGCTGCGCAGCGGCCCCGGAGGCCCCGGCCGAGACGTCGGGCGGCGCGGCCGAGCCGACCGTCGACATCCAGCCCTGCATCATCTCCGACTCGGGCGGCTTCGACGACCGCTCGTTCAACCAGCTGGGCGCCGAGGGCCTGCGCGCCGCCGCCGAGACGCTCGGCGTCGAGGCCGTCGAGGTCGAGTCGCAGTCGGAGGCGGACTACGCCCCGAACCTGTCGACCGTCATCGACAACGGCTGCAACATGGTCGTCTCGGTCGGCTTCGCCCTCTCGGAGGCCACCGCGGCCGCCGCCGAGGCGAACCCCGACGTGCAGTTCACGATCATCGACGACAACGCCATCGAGCTCGACAACGTCAAGCCGATCATCTACGACACGTCGCAGGCGGCGTTCCTCGCGGGCTACGCCGCGGCGTCCTACTCGGAGAGCGGCAAGGTCGCCACGTGGGGCGGCATGCAGTTCCCGACGGTGACGATCTTCATGGACGGCTTCTACGACGGCGTCATGTACTACAACGAGCAGACGGGCGAGGACGTCCAGGTGCTCGGCTGGGACCGCGAGGCGCAGACCGGCTCGTTCACCGGCGGCTTCGAGGCGGGCCCCACGGCCAAGTCGATGGCGGAGACGTTCATCGGCCAGGGCGCCGACGTGCTCCTGCCGGTCGGCGGCCCGATCTTCCTCTCGGCCGCGGAGGCGATCCGCGACCAGGGCGACGACGCCGGCATCACGATGATCGGCGTCGACGCCGACCTCTACGAGACGTCGCCGGACTACGCCGACCTCTTCCTCACGTCCATCCTCAAGGGCATGGCCGAGGGCGTCCAGACGGTCGTCGAGGAGGCCGGTGCCGGCGAGTTCTCGAACGAGCCGTACATCGGCACGCTCGAGAACGACGGCGTGGGCCTGGCCCCGTTCCACGACTTCGAGGGCTCGGTCGACCCGGAGCTGCAGTCGCAGCTCGACGAGATCCGCGAGGGCATCATCAACGGCGACATCGTCGTCGAGTCGCCGTCGTCGCCGTAGTCGACTGACGGTCACAGGCGTGGGGGTCGGCGCAGTCCGGCCCCCACGCCCGTGCGCGGCCCCGGGTCCGTGAGCGCGCAGCGCGCAACCCGGGTAGGTTCACTCACGTCCACAGCGTCGTCGGAGGAAAGGCCCATGACCGCCGAGCACTCTTCACTCGAGCTCCGAGGCATCACCAAGCGCTTCGGTGCCCTCACCGCGAACGACCACATCGACCTCGAGGTCCGCGCGGGCGAGATCCACTGCCTCCTCGGCGAAAACGGCGCCGGCAAGTCGACGCTGATGAACGTCCTCTACGGGCTCTACCGGGCCGACGAGGGCGAGATCCTCCTCGACGGGCAGGTGCAGCGCTTCGCCGGCCCTGGCGACGCCATGCGCGCCGGCATCGGCATGGTGCACCAGCACTTCATGCTCATCCCCGTCTTCACCGTCGCCGAGAACGTCCTGCTCGGCCACGAGCGCGAGCTCGGCGGCCTCTCGGGCGCGAAGCAGAAGGTGCGCGAGATCTCGCAGCGCTTCGGCTTCGACATCGACCCGGATGCGCGCATCGAGGACCTGCCGGTCGGCGTCCAGCAGCGCGTCGAGATCATCAAGGCGCTCTCGCAGGACGCGAAGGTGCTCGTGTTCGACGAGCCCACCGCGGTGCTGACGCCGCAGGAGACCGACGAGCTCATGGCCGTCATGCAGCAGCTGCGCGGCGAGGGCCGCGCGATCGTCTTCATCACCCACAAGCTCCGCGAGGTCCGCGCGATCGCCGACCGCATCACCGTCATCCGCCTGGGCAGGGTCGTCGGCGAGGCGAGCCCGCAGTCGACGAGCACCGAGCTCGCGTCGATGATGGTCGGCCGCCCGGTCGAGCTGACCGTGCAGAAGGACCAGCCGGTGCTCACCGACAACCAGCTCGAGGTGCGCGGCCTCACGGTGCTCGACGCGATCGGCCAGAAGGTCGTCAACGACGTCTCGTTCACCGTGCAGGGCGGCGAGGTGCTCTGCATCGCCGGCGTCCAGGGCAACGGGCAGACCGAGCTCACCGAGGCCATCCTCGGCCTCCAGCACCGCGCCCGCGGCGCGATCCTGCTCAACGGCACCGACCTGCTCGGCCGCTCCGTGCGCGAGGTGCTCGACGCCGGCGTCGGCTTCGTGCCGGAGGACCGCAAGGTCGACGGCCTCGTCGGCGACTTCTCGGTCGCCGAGAACCTCATGCTCGACCGCTACCGCGGCGAGCCCTTCTCGAAGGCCGGCACCATCGACCGGGGTGCCCGCGATTCGTTCGCGGAGGAGAAGATGGGCGCCTTCGACGTGCGTGCGCAGGGCATCGAGACGCCCGTCGGCACCCTCTCCGGCGGCAACCAGCAGAAGGTCGTGCTCGCGCGCGAGCTCGGCCGCCCCCTCGCGCTCTTCGTCGCGTCGCAGCCCACCCGCGGCCTCGACGTCGGCTCGATCGAGTTCGTCCACAGCCAGATCATCGCGACGCGCGACGCGGGCATCCCCGTGATCGTCGTCTCCACCGAGCTCGACGAGGTGGTCGGCCTCGCCGACCGGATCGCGGTCATGTACCGCGGCGGCGTCGTCGGCATCGTGCCCTCGGACACGAGCCGCGACGTGCTCGGCCTCATGATGGCCGGCGAGCGCCCGGCAGACCACGCGGAAGGAGCCGCAGCGTGAGCGACCGCACGCCCGACGCCGACGACCCGATCGAGGCCGGCCACCGCCACCGCGACGGGGCGCCCGACTCCGACATCAACCCGACCGTCGTCCACGCCCCCGAGGTGGCCGAGGTCGCCGTCGCGGCGCCCGTCGCCACCACCGACGACCGGATCGTCGAGCAGGAGGACGTCTGGGGGAGCGCGTTCCGGCGCATCATGGGCGGCAACCTCGTCATGTCGGTGCTCGCGGTGCTCGCCTCCCTCGTGGTGGGCGGCATCCTCATCGCCGCGACCGACGAGCGCGTGCAGGAGACGAGCGGCTACTTCTTCGCCCGTCCCACCGACATGCTCAGCGCCGTGTGGGAGGCCGTCTTCGGCGCCTACTCCGCGCTCTTCCAGGGCTCGATCCTCAACGTCGCGCGCGCCGACGCCGGCTTCGCGCAGCTCATCAAGCCGCTCACCGACACGCTGAACTTCGCCACCCCCCTCATCGCCGCGGGCCTCGGCGTCGCGATCGCGTTCCGCGTGGGCCTGTTCAACATCGGCGGCCGCGGCCAGATGCTCTGGGCCGCCGCCGCGGCCGGGTGGGTGGGCTTCTCGTTCGAGCTCCCGCCCGTGCTGCACCTGCTCGTCGCGATCGCCGTCGGCATCCTCGCCGGCGCGATCTGGGGTGGCATCGCCGGCGCGCTCAAGGCGTTCACCGGCGCGCACGAGGTGATCGTCACGATCATGCTCAACTTCGTCGCGCTCTGGTTCATCACCTGGATGCTGCGCACGCCCGGCCTGCTGCAGGCGCCCGGCGGCAACAACCCGATCTCGCCGCGCATGCTCGACACGGCGGTGCTGCCGCCGATCTTCGGGCCGCCGTTCGTGCTGCACTGGGGCTTCGTGCTCTCGATCGCGGCCGTCGTCTTCGCCTGGTGGCTCATCGAGCGCTCGAGCCTCGGCTTCCAGTTCCGCGCCGTCGGCCTCAACCCGAACGCGGCGCTCAACGCCGGCATGGACGTCAAGCGCATCACGGTGCTCGCGATGCTCTTCGCGGGCGGCTTCATGGGCCTCGCCGGCGCGCAGCAGGTGACGGGCGCCGTCACCACCGGCTTCACCGCCGGCATCGACGCGGGCATCGGCTTCGACGCGATCACGGTCGCGCTGCTCGGCGGCTCGACGCCGTGGGGCACGCTCGCGGCCGGCCTGCTCTTCGGCGCGTTCAAGGCCGGCGGCTTCCGCATGCAGGCCGCCGAGGGCGTGCCGATCGACATCGTGCTCGTCGTGCAGTCCTTCATCGTGCTGTTCATCGCCGCGCCGCCGCTCGTGCGGGCCATGTTCGGCCTGCCGCAGCCCGGCAGGAAGTCGCGCCGCCAGCGCCGCGACGAGGCTGCGCTCGCGGCCCTCGAGGCCAAGGGCGCCGCGGCGAAGGCCGGCACGGCGCAGGATGCGCGCACCGAGCGGAAGGGGACGGGCGCATGACCACCCAGCAGCCCATCGACGCGCACACCCCTGCGCCGTCCGAGCCGGCCGCCCTCGAGCGCGCCGTCGTCAAGCACTGGAAGGCGCCGATCTCGTACGCGGTGATCACCGTCGTCGCGGCGATCCTCATGGTCGGCCTCGCGCGCGAGGGCGACGCCACGCTGCGCCTCGCGACCGCGAGCGACTTCATCCAGCTGCCGGACGCCGTCATGCCCGTGCGGGCCACGGGCGGCGTCGTCGTCCTGCTGCTCGCCGCGCTCACGGCGCTCTCGTTCTGGGCGACGGGCACGGCCCGCCGCCTCGGCGCGTGGCTGCCGATCGCGTTCGGCGTGCTCTTCGTCGTCGGCTTCCTCGTGTGGGCCGGCGCGGGCGCGATGATCCCGATCCCGGGCCTCCTCTTCGCGACGGTCGGTCTCTCGGTGCCGCTCATCTTCGGCGCCATGGGCGGCGTCATCTCGGAGCGCGCGGGCGTCGTCAACATCGCCATCGAGGCGCAGCTGCTCGGCGGCGCCTTCACCGGTGCGGTCGTCGCCTCGGCCACCGGCTCGACGATCGTCGGGGTGCTCGCGGCGATGGTCGCCTCGGTGCTCGTCTCGATGGTGCTCGCGGTGTTCGCGATCCGCTACTTGGTCGAGCAGGTCATCGTCGGCGTCGTGCTCAACGTGCTCGTCGCCGGCCTGACGAACTTCCTGTACTCGTCGGTGCTCACGGCCAACCCGGCGCTGAACTCGCCGACGAGACTGCCGCGCATCCGCATCCCCGGCCTCGCGGACATCCCGATCATCGGCCCGGCGATGTTCAACCAGACGATCATCGTCTACGCGATGTACCTCGTGGTGCCGCTCATCGCCTGGGGCCTGTTCAAGACGACGTGGGGCCTGCGCCTGCGCGCGATCGGCGAGCACCCGCTCGCCGCCGACACCGTCGGCATCCGCGTGAACCCGCTGCGCTTCTGGAACGTCTCGCTCGCGGGCGCGATCGCCGGCCTCGGCGGCGCGTACTTCACGCTCGACTCGAACGGCGCGTTCACGCGCGAGATGACGGCGGGCCTCGGCTACATCGCCCTCGCGGCCGTGATCTTCGGCCAGTGGCATCCGATCAAGGCGACGGCGGCGGCGCTGCTGTTCGGCTTCGCGTCGGCGCTGCAGCAGACGCTCGGCGCCATCGGCTCGCCCGTGCCGAGCGAGTTCATGCTCATGCTCCCGTACGTCATCACCATCCTCGCCGTGGCCGGCTTCATCGGCCAGTCGAGGCCGCCTGCCGCGAGCGGCAAGGCGTACATCAAGCAGTAGGGGAGGGCACCATGGCGGAGATCGACTGGGAGACCCTCCACGAGGCTGCGGTCGGCGCGGCCGCGAAGGCGTACGCGCCCTACTCGCGGTTCGCGGTCGGCGCCGCCGCGCTCGTCGACGACGGGCGCGTGGTGACGGGCGCGAACATCGAGAACGCCGCGTACGGCGTCACGCTGTGCGCGGAGTGCTCGCTCGTCTCCGAGCTCGTCATGGGCGGCGGCGGGAAGCTGGTCGCGTTCGCGTGCGTCGACGGCAACGGCGACCGGCTCATGCCGTGCGGCCGCTGCCGCCAGCTGCTGTTCGAGCACGCCGCCGAGGGCTGCCTGCTCGACACCGTGAGCGGCATCCGCACCATCGACGAGGTGCTGCCCGACGCGTTCGGGCCGCGCACGCTCGCGGCCTACGCCGAGACGCAGCGCCCGTAGCCCGCGCCCCGCACGCCCCATCCGCCGATCCGGCACCTGTGGTTGGGTCGAGGGGCCGGCGCACCACCACGAGTGCCGGATGGATCCCGCGGCCGATCGCGGCGGGGCAGCAGCAGAGAGGCAGGCGACCATGGCCGAGGCGTTCGACGTCGTCGACATCATCCGCACGAAGCGCGACCGGGGGACCCTCTCGACCGCGCAGATCGACTGGCTCGTCGACGCGTACACGCGCGGCTACGTCGAGGACCCGCAGATGGCGGCGCTCGCCATGGCGATCCTGCTGAACGGCATGGAGCGGCGCGAGATCCACGACCTGACGACCGCCATGATCGCCTCCGGCGAGCGGATGGACTTCTCGTCGCTCGAGGCGCCCACGGTCGACAAGCACTCGACCGGCGGCGTCGGCGACAAGATCACGCTGCCGCTCATGCCGCTCGTCGCGGCCTTCGGCGCCGCGGTGCCGCAGCTCTCCGGCCGCGGCCTCGGCCACACGGGCGGCACGCTCGACAAGCTCGAGTCGATCCCCGGCTGGCGCGCCGACCTCTCGAACGACGAGATGCTCGAGCAGCTCCGCACGGTCGGCGGCGTCGTCTGCGCCGCGGGCTCGGGCCTCGCGCCCGCCGACAAGCGGCTCTACGCGCTGCGCGACATCACCGGCACGGTCGAGGCGATCCCGCTCATCGCGTCGTCGATCATGTCGAAGAAGATCGCCGAGGGCACGGGTGCGCTCGTGCTCGACGTGAAGTTCGGCTCGGGCGCGTTCATGCAGGAGTTCGAGCGGGCGAAGGAGCTCGCCGAGACGATGGTGTCGCTCGGCCGCGACGCGGGCGTCGAGACGCGCGCGCTGCTCACGACGATGGACGTGCCGCTCGGCCTCGCGATCGGCAACGCCAACGAGGTGCGCGAGTCGGTCGAGGTGCTCGCCGGCGGCGGGCCCTCGGACGTGGTCGAGCTCACCGTCGCGCTCGCGCGCGAGATGCTCGACGCGGTCGGGAAGGGCGACGCCGACGTCGAGGCCGCGCTGCAGGACGGCCGCGCGGTGGACGTGTGGCGCCGCTTCGTGGTGGCGCAGGGCGGCGACCCGGATGCGGCCCTGCCGACCCCGAACGAGACGCACACCGTGGTCGCGGAGGCCGACGGCGTGCTCGCGCGCCAGGAGGCGCTGCCGTTCGGCGTCGCCGCGTGGCGGCTCGGCGCGGGCCGGGCCCGCGCGAGCGACCCGGTCGTGCACGCCGCCGGCATCGACCTCCACGTCAAGCCGGGCGACGCGGTGCGGAAGGGCGACCCGCTCTGGACCATCTCGGCCGACGACGCCACGCGCATCCCGCGCGCGCTCGAGGCGCTCGAGGGCGCCTGGGAGCTCGCGCCGGTCGGCACCGAGGTGCCCGTGCCGCCGATCGTGCGGGAGCGCATCGCCTGATGCGGCTGGCTGGGCGCTGCGGCGCGCCCGGCGGCCGCCGGGGCGCCGGGCGCCGGCAACCTCCCCGCAACCTGCGGCTTGTACGATCGACCCGCACCACTTCGCGATCGGACGATGGAGACGAGATGAGCCGCTACGAGGTCGACGGCGTCGACATCCAGAGCCTGCCCAAGGTCAGCCTCCACGACCACCTCGACGGCGGGCTGCGGCCCCAGACGATCGTCGAGCTGGCCGACGAGGTGGGCCTCGAGCTGCCGGCCGCCGACGGCCCCTCGCTCGGCGCGTGGTTCGCGCAGCGGTCGAACTCCGGCTCGCTGCCCGAGTACCTCACGACCTTCGACATCACGACCGCGGTGATGCAGACCGAGCACGGCCTGCACCGCGTCGCGAAGGAGTTCGTGCTCGACCTCGCCGAGGACGGCGTCATCTACGGCGAGATCCGCTGGGCGCCCGAGCAGCACCTGCAGCGCGGCCTCTCGCTCGACGCGGCCGTCGAGGCCGTCCAGGCGGGCATCGACGAGGCGATCGGGCTCGTCGAGACGCACGGCGGCAGCATCCGCGTGGGCCAGCTCATCAGCGCCATGCGCCACCTCGACCGCGGCGACGAGATCGCCGAGCTCGCGCTCCGGCACCGCGACGCGGGCGCCGTCGGCTTCGACATCGCAGGCCCCGAGGCGGGCTTCCCGGCCTCGCGCCTCGCCTCCGCCTTCGACATCCTCGCCAAGGCGCACTTCCCGGCGACGGTGCACGCGGGCGAGGGCGACGGCATCGAGTCGATCAAGGACGCGCTCTTCTCGGGCCGCGCCCTGCGCCTCGGCCACGGCACGCGCATCGCCGAGGACATCGCCGTCGAGGAGGAGTCGGACGACGCGATCGTCGTGCGCCTCGGCGAGACGGCCGAGTGGGTGAAGGACCGCCAGATCGCCCTCGAGGTGAGCCCGAGCTCCAACCTGCAGACCGGCACGATCGCGCAGTGGGGCGAGGAGCTCGCCGACCACCCCATCGACCTGCTGCTCCAGCTCGGCTTCGCGGTGACCGTGAACGTCGACAACCGCCTGCAGTCGGGCACCTCGCTCACGCGCGAGCTCGGGCTGCTGGTGGAGGCGTTCGAGTGGGATCTCGACGACCTCGAGCAGGTGCAGCAGAACGCGGCCGCCGCGGCCTTCTGCTCCTTCGAGGAGCGCGAGGCGCTCGCCGACGAGATCGCCGACGGGTTCGACCGCCTGCGATGACCCTGCCCCTCGACGACGCCTCCTTCTCGCCGGGGGTGCACGCCGCCGACTGGCGCGCCGCCGTGCGCGCGGCCGGCGTCGACCTCGTGCACGCGGGCGCGGTCGGCCGCGCCTACGTCGACGAGATGGTGCGGCAGATCGAGGACGCCGGCCCCTACTGCGTCGTCGCGCCCGGCGTGGCCGTGCCGCACGCGAAGGCGAGCGCCGTGGTGCGCCGCGACGCGCTCGCGATCGTCGTGCTCGACGAGCCGGTCGCGTTCGGGCACGCGCACCACGACCCGGTGCGGGTCGTGATCGGGCTCGCCGCGACGAGCCCGCGCGGGCACCTGCGCATCCTCGCCGAGCTCGCGAACGAGCTCGACCGCCCCGGCGTCATCGAGCGGCTCGTGGCCGCCGAGTCGCGCGAGGCGGCGGTGGCGGCGCTCGGCGCCTGAGCGGGCCGAACGCGGATCAGTCGGTCATCGGGCGCGCGGCGGTGCGCAGGTGCGAGCCGTCGGGCGCGTGGCCCGGGTCGTGGCCGGTCTCGACGATGCGGTTCGCGTCGTCGACGAACACCACCGAGGGGTGGAAGGCGCGCGCCTCCGCGTCGTCGAGCTGCGCGTAGGCGATGACGATGACGGTGTCGCCGACGTGCACGAGCCGCGCGGCCGCGCCGTTGACGCACAGGATGCCGGACCCGCGCTCGCCGGGGATCGCGTAGGTCGTGAGCCGCGCGCCGTTGTCGACGTCGACGATGTCGACCTGCTGGCCGGGCAGGATGTCGGCCGCGTCGAGGAGGTCCTCGTCGACCGTGAGCGAGCCCACGTAGTGCAGCTCCGCCTGCGTCACCGTCGCCCGGTGGATCTTGCCCTGCAGCATCGTGCGCAGCATCCGAAGGTCCCCTCTCGCCCGCCCCGGTCGGGCGGCTCCGGGGCTCAATCCTGCCACCGACGGCGAGGGCCGGGCTCCGCCCTGAGCGAAGGCCGGCCCCCGATCCCGGATGCGTCAGCCGAGCAGCGGCCGCACGGCCTCGGCGATCGCGTCGACCTTCTCCTGCGCCGCGCGCACCCGCTGGGCGGGGGAGCCCTCGTGCGAGACGGCGTCGATGTACACCTTCACCTTCGGCTCGGTGCCGGAGGGCCGCACCATGACGCGCGTGCCGTCGGCGAGCGCGAAGCGCAGGATGTCGCCGATCGACCCGTGCTCGGGCAGGGAGAGATCGTCGGCGGCGGTCACCGCGAGGCCCGCGAGCGAGGCGGGCGGCTCGGCGCGCAGCGCCGCCATGATCGCCGGGATGCGGGCGAGGTCGGTGACGCGCACCGACACCTGGCCCGACGCGAACGCCCCGAACTCGCCTGCGAGCGCCAGCAGCTCCTCGGCGAGCGACGAGCCGCGCTCGTGCAGATCGCCGGCGAGGGTGAGCACGCGCACGAGCGCCGAGATGCCGTCCTTGTCGCGCACGGTGCCGGGGTTCACGAGGTAGCCGAGGGCCTCCTCGTAGCCGTACACGAGGTCCGGCACGCGCGAGACCCACTTGAAGCCCGTGAGCGTCTGCACGAACTCCAGCCCATGCGCCTCGGCGATCGCGCCGAGGCCGGGGGAGGAGACGACGGATGCGGCGAGCACGCCGCGGCCGCGGGCCGAGCGGGCGGCGTCCCAGCCGAGCAGCAGCCCCACCTCGTTGCCGGTGAGCATCCGCCAGCCGCCGTCCTCCGGCACGGCGACCGCGAGGCGGTCGGCGTCGGGGTCGTTGGCGAGCACGAGGTCGGCGTCCTCCGCGGTCGCGAGCGCGAACGCGAGGTCGAGCGCGCCCGGCTCCTCGGGGTTCGGGAAGTCGACGGTGGGGAAGGCTGCGTCCGGCTGCGCCTGCTCGGGCACGGTCGTGACGGGCGGGAAGCCTGCGGCGTCGAGCACCGCCTCGACCGTCTCGAGGCCGACGCCGTGCATGGGCGTGTAGACCACGCGCGGGCCGCCCTCGTGGGCCGGCTGGCCGAGCGACGCGGTGGCGGCGACGTACGCCTCCCACACGCCCTCGCCCGCCGTCTCCACCTGGCCGCGCGGGTACTCCGAGACGGGCGTCGCCGCCGCGCGCTCGATGAGCGCCGCGATCTCGCCGTCGACGGGCGGCACGATCTGGCTGCCCTCGTCGTCGCCGCCGAGGTACACCTTGTAGCCGTTGTCGCCGGGCGGGTTGTGGCTCGCCGTCACCATGACGCCCGCGCTCGTGCCGAGGTGCCGCACCGCGAACGCGGTCACGGGCGTCGGCAGCAGGCGCGGCAGCAGGATGGCGCGCACGCCCGCGCCCGCGAAGACCTCGGCGGCGTCGCGCGCGAACACCTCGGAGCCGCGACGGCCGTCCCAGCCGATGACGATCGAGGGATGCGGCTCGCGCGCGAGCAGGAACGCGGCGAGGCCCGCGGAGGCCTGCTGCACCGTGACCCGGTTCATGCGGTTCGGGCCGGCGCCGATCGCGCCGCGCAGCCCGGCGGTGCCGAACTGCAGGCGCCCGCGGAACGCATCCGCGAGCTCCGCGACGGCCAGCTCGTCGCCGCCCTCGGCGGCCGCGATCGTCGCCTCGAGCTCGGCTCGCGTCTCCGCGTCGACGTCGGCCGCGGCCCAAGCGCGCGCGACCTCGACGGCGGAGCTCACGCGGCCTCCCCGATCGCGCCGACGACGTCGGCGAGCAGGCGCGAGATGCGGCCCTCGGCGGCCTGGCCGGCCTCGATGACCTCCTCGTGCGAGAGGGGCGTCGACTGGATGCCGGCGGCGAGGTTCGTGATGAGCGAGAGGCCGAGCACCTCCATGCCCGCCTCCCGGGCGGCGATCGCCTCGAGCGCCGTCGACATGCCGCAGATGTGGCCGCCGATCGCCTTGGCCATCTGGACCTCCGCCGGCGTCTCGTAGTGGGGCCCGCGGAACTGCACGTAGACGCCCTCGTCGAGCGAGGCGTCGACGGTGCGGGCGATGTCGCGGAGGCGCGGCGCGTAGAGGTCGGTGAGGTCGACGAAGGTGGCGCCCTCGAGCGGCGAGTCGGCGGTGAGGTTGATGTGGTCGCTGATGAGCACGGGCTGGCCGGGCTCCCAGCGGTCCTTGATGCCGCCGGCGCCGTTCGTGAGCACCATCACCTTGGCGCCCGCCGCGGCGGCGGTGCGCACCGAGTGCACGACCCGGCGCACGCCGTGGCCCTCGTAGTAGTGGGTGCGCGCGCCGATGACGAGGGCGCGGCGGCCGTCGTCGAGCAGGATCGAGCGGAGCGTGCCCACGTGGCCCTCGAGCGCGGGCTTCGAGAAGCCGGTCACGTCGGTGGCGGGGATCGTGTGGGTCGTCTCGCCGAGCAGGTCGGCGGCCTTCGCCCAGCCGGAGCCGAGCGTCAGCGCGATGTCGTGGCTCTCGACGCCGGTGATGCGGCGGATGTCGTCGGCGGCGGCGGCGGCGACGGCCTTCGGGTCGGCGGGGTGGTCGAGCGGGTGCGTCATGCCGCCCACTCTAGGCGGCGGGCGCCGGGCATCCGGGGCGGACGCGGCGGACTCGGCGGGCGGGATCCTGCCGCTCGCCTAGGCTCGATCGCATGGCCATCGGCGCGACGATCCACACCTTCGACGTGCAGCTCTCGGACGTCGACCGCGGCGTCTACGAGGAGCTGACGCTCAAGGTCGCCCAGCACCCCTCCGAGACGGCGCAGTTCATGGTCACGCGCGTGCTCGCCCTCTGCCTCGAGCACGAGGAGGGCATCGGCTTCGGCGACGGCCTCTCGGGCGGCGACGAGCCCGCCGTGCTCGCCCGCGACCTCACCGGCGCCCTCACGGCCTGGATCGAGATCGGCGCGCCCGAGGCCGAGCGGGTGCACCGCGGCAGCATGGCCGCCGATCGCACCGCCGTGTACACGCACCGCGACCCCGACAAGGTGGCCGGCCGCTGGGTCGGGAAGCGCATCCACCGCGCCGAGGATGTCCGGCTCGTCTCGTTCGACCCCGGCTTCGTCGAGGCGGTCGCGGATGCGGTGACGCGGCGCACGAGCATGTCGGTGTCGCGCACCGAGGGCACCCTCTACGTCGAGGTCAACGGCACGTCGCTCATGAGCGAGGTGCACGAGCGCACCGCGGGCTGACCGCTGGCGCCGCATCCCGTCAGGGTGCGGGATGATGGAGCGCGTGAGTGCATTCGAGCGCAGGCAGCGCGTGGTCATCATCGGCGGCGGTCCCGGCGGCTACGAGGCCGCGCTCGCGGGCGCGAGGCTCGGGGCCGACGTGACGCTCATCGAGCGCACGGGCGTCGGCGGCGCCGCGATCCTCACCGACGTCGTGCCCTCGAAGTCGCTCATCGCGACCGCCGAGTCGGCCGCCGCGATCCGCGACGCGAGCCAGCTCGGCGTGCAGTACTCGGTGCGGGGCGAGTCCGGGCGGCCGCAGCGGCCCGAGGTGAGCGTCAACCTCCGCGCCGTCAACCGTCGCCTGCTGTCGCTCGCGGCCAAGCAGTCGCTCGACATGAAGGCCGACCTCGAGAAGGCCGGCGTCACGATCGTGCAGGGCGAGGGCCGCCTCGAGGGCACGGGCCGCGTCGTCGTCTCCACCGGCAAGCAGGGCGCCGACTTCGACGAGTTCGAGGCCGACACGATCGTCGTCTCGGTCGGCGCGACGCCGCGCCAGCTGCCGAGCGCGATGCCCGACGGCGAGCGCATCCTCACCTGGACCCAGCTGTACGGCCTCGAGGAGGTGCCCGAGCACCTGATCGTCGTCGGCTCCGGCGTCACGGGCGCCGAGTTCGCGAGCGCCTACTCGCTCATCGGCGCCGAGGTCACGCTCGTCTCGAGCCGCGACCAGGTGCTGCCGGGCGAGGACACCGATGCGGCCGCGGTCATCGAGGACGTCTTCCGGCGCCAGGGCATGCATGTGCTCTCGAAGTCGCGCGCCGAGCGCGTCGAGCGCACGGAGTCCGGGGTCGTCGTGCACCTCACCGACGGCCGCACCGTCGAGGGCTCGCACTGCCTCATGGCCGTCGGCTCGATCCCGAACACCGCGGGCATCGGCCTCGCGGAGGCGGGCATCGAGATGGCGGAGTCCGGCCACATCCTCGTGAACCGCGTGGCCCGCACGAACCTCCCCAACGTCTACGCGGTCGGCGACTGCGCCGACGCGCTGCCGCTCGCGTCGGTCGCGTCGATGCAGGGCCGCACGGCGATGTTCCACGCGCTCGGCGACGCCGTGGACCCGATCTCGATGCGCACGGTCGCGTCGAACATCTTCACGCAGCCCGAGATCGCCACGGTCGGCTGGTCGCAGAAGCAGATCGAGGAGGGCGTCGCGCAGGGCGAGATCTACCGCATCGACCTCGCCACGAACGCCCGAGCGAAGATGATGGGCATCGAGGACGGCTTCGTGAAGCTCTTCGCCCGCACCGGCTCCGGCACGGTCATCGGCGGCGTCATCGTCGCCCCGAAGGCCTCCGAGCTCATCTACCCTGTGACGATCGCGATGGAGCACCGCCTGACGGTCGACCAGCTCGCGCGCGTCTTCCCGGTCTTCCCGTCGCTCACCGGCTCGATCGCCGACGCGGCGCGCGCGATGCACCGCGTCGACGAGGGCTGACGCCGCGCGCCGCGACCCACGCCTCCCGCTGCTGGACCCGATCCTGCGCCGTGGACCCGAAGGTTCGGGTCCAGCGCGCAGGATCGGGTCCTTTCGCGTGCGCATGTCGAATCGGGGAGGCCCTCCGCGTCTTCCATGCGAGACTGCGACCGACGCGGTCCCTGACGGAGAGGATGCGGCCATGGTCGACCAGTACATGTTCCTGATCGTCGAGCCCGACTGGGACTCGGACGCCTACCAGGGCGACAGCGACCGCATCGAGGCGGAGTTCCCCGAGTTCGTGGTGTTCGAGCGCCGCGTCGAGGAGCTCGGGGCGAGGATCGTCGGCGGCAACGCCCTGCAGTCGCGGAAGCACGGCGGCACCGTGCGCCCCGGCCGAGACGGTCGCGAGCTGGAGGACGCCGTGTGGACCGATGGCGCGAGCCTCGAGAGCGATGAGGTGATCACGGGCTTCTACCTCGTCGAGGCGGAGTCGGACGAGGTGGCGAAGCAGCTCGCCGTCGGCGTGCCCACGGGCGGCCACGTCGAGTCGCGCAAGGTGTTCGACTTCGGCGGTGGCCAGGAGGGCTGAGTCGGGTCCGAGGCGGGTGCCCCTGCCGGCGCCCGCCCACGGCCTCCTGACCCGTCCGGCCCGCGCGTGCCACGATGATCCCGTGCGCCCGGACGACGCCGCCTTCCGTGCCGCGTGGCCGAGCGTCGTGCGGCAGCTCGCCGCGCACACCGGCTCCGTCGACGCGGGGGAGGAGCTCGCCGCCGAGGCGGTCGCCCGCGCTGTGGCGCATCCGGAGCCCATCGACGACCTCGTCGCCTGGTGCACGACCGTCGGCCGGCGCATCCACCTCGACGCCGTGCGGCACGGCGCGGTCGAGCGCCGCGCGCTGCCGGAGCTCGCGCGGCGCCGCGGCGGGGCGACCGCGGCCGACGCCGAGGGGACGGAGGCGGGCGCCACAATCGACGACCGGCTCGCGCTCCTCCACGTCGCGTGCGATCCCGCGCTCGGCGCCGGCAGCCGGCTGGTGCTCGCGCTGCGCCTCGTGTGCGGGCTCGACACCGCCCGCATCGCCTGGCACCTCGGCATCGACCCGCGCGCCGCCTCCGCGCGCCTGACGCGGGCGAAGCGGCAGCTGGCCGAGGCCGCCGGCGCGTTCCGCGTGCCGGGGCCCGAGGAGCGCGCGGCGCGGATGCCCGACGTGCTCGAGTGCATCGCCGCCGTGCACGCCGTCGGGCAGCGCGACGCGATGCGGCCCGAGGGGCCCGCCGACGACCTCGGCCGCAGCGCCCTCACGCTCGCGACCGCGGCGGCGATCGACCGTCCGGGCGATCCGGAGGCCGCGGCGCTGCAGGCGGTCGTGCTGCTCGCGCTCGCCCGCCGGCCCGGCCGCTTCGACGCCGACGGCGCCGCGCTGCCGCTCGAGGAGGTCGACCGCACCCGGTGGGATCGCCGGCTGGCGCTCGCGGGACTCGAGCGCGCCGCCCAGACCGCCGGCAGCGGCGGGCGCTTCGCGCTCGAGGCCTCGATCGCGGCGCTCCACGTCGTGGCGCGCCGCGCCGACGGGACCGACTGGCGCGCGATCGCTGAGCTGCACGAGCGGCTCGTGGCGCTGCGCCCGACGCCGGCCGCGCGGGTCGCCGCCGCGATCGCCCGCGGCCGGGTGGCGCTCGGATCCGGCGCGACCGGTCCCGGCGACGGCGCGCGCGACGAGGCCGCGCTCGACGAGGTCGCGGCGGCGCTCGCGGCGCTCGAGCACGACGGGCCGTCCGCCTCGCGGCGCGACGCGAGCCTCGCGCTCGCGGACCTCGACTGGCAGCGCGGCCGCCGTGCCGAGGCCGCCGCGCGCTACGCGGCGCTCGAGCCGCTCCTGCGGGCGCCGCTCGCCGCCTTCGTCCGCCGCCGCATCCGCGACGCCTGACCCCGCGGGCGCAGCGCCTACCCGGCGGCCGGCTCGATCGTGACGAGCGGGTGGCCCGACGGCACGGTCTGGCCGACGGGCGCGTCGACGAACGTGACGGTGCCGTCGATGGGCGCCTGCAGCGGCTGCTCCATCTTCATCGCCTCGAGCACGACGAGCAGGTCGCCGGCGACGACCCGGTCGCCCTCCGCGACGGCCGCCTTCACGACGGTCGCCTGCATCGGCGAGACGATCGCGCCGCTCGCGGCGCCCGAGATCGCGGCGCGGGTGCGGCGCGGGGCAGGGCCCTTCGCGTCCTTCGCGTCCGAGAACAGGCGCTTCGGCATCGACACCGCGATGCGCTTGCCGTCGGCCTCGACGACGACCGTGCGCCGCGCCTCCGGGCCGCCGAGCTCGCCCGGCTCGCCCGCCCACGCGGGGATGTCGTTGTCGAACTCGGTCTCGATCCACGAGGTGTAGACCTGGAACGGCTCGCCACCCTCGGGCGCGAACGCCGGGTGGTCGACGATGCGGCGGTGGAAGGGGAGCACGGTCGGCAGGCCGTCGACCTCGAACTCGGCGAGCGCGCGGCGCGAGCGCTCGAGCGCCTCCTCGCGGGTGCGGCCCGTCACGATGAGCTTCGCGAGCATCGAGTCGAAGTTGCCGCCGATGACGTCGCCGGCGACGACGCCGGAGTCGACGCGGATGCCGGGTCCCGACGGTGCGCGGTAGATGCGCACGGGGCCGGGCTGCGGCATGAAGCCGGTGCCCGGGTCCTCGCCGTTGATGCGGAACTCGATGGAGTGGCCTGCTACCCGGGGGTCGTCGTAGCCGAGCGCCTCGCCCTCGGCGATGCGGAACTGCTCGCGCACGAGGTCGATGCCGGTGACCTCCTCGGAGACCGGGTGCTCGACCTGCAGGCGCGTGTTCACCTCGAGGAACGAGATGGTGCCGTCGGCGCCGATGAGGAACTCGCAGGTGCCGGCGCCGACGTACTCCGCGGCGCGCAGGATCTCCTTCGAGGCGCGGCGGAGCTCGGCCTCCTGCTCGGGCGTGACGAAGGGCGCGGGCGCCTCCTCGACGAGCTTCTGGTGGCGGCGCTGCAGCGAGCAGTCGCGGGTGGAGACGACGACGACGTTCCCGTGGGCGTCGGCGAGGCACTGGGTCTCGACGTGGCGCGGCTTGTCGAGGTACTTCTCGACGAAGCACTCGCCGCGGCCGAAGGCGGCGATCGCCTCGCGGGTCGCGGAGTCGAACTGCTGCGCGACCTCCTCGCGGGTGCGGGCGACCTTGAGGCCTCGGCCGCCGCCGCCGAACGCCGCCTTGATCGCGACCGGCAGGCCGTGCTGGTCGACGAACTCGAGCACCTCGTCGGCGCCCTCGACGGGGTTGATCGTGCCGGGCGCGAGGGGCGCGCCGACCGACTCGGCGATGTGGCGGGCCGAGACCTTGTCGCCGAGCTGCTCGATGGCCTCGGGGCTCGGGCCGATCCAGATGATGCCGGCGCCGATGACGGCGCGGGCGAAGTCGGCGTTCTCGGCGAGGAAGCCGTAGCCGGGGTGCACGGCGTCGGCGCCCGAGCGGCGGGCGACCGAGAGGATCTTGTCGATGCGCAGGTAGCTCTCTGCGCTCGTGGCGCCGCCCAGCGCATAGGCCTCGTCGGCGAGCTGCACGTGCTGCGCATCGCGGTCCGGCTCCGCGTACACGGCGACCGAGCCGATGCCCGCATCCTTGGCGGCGCGGATGATGCGGACGGCGATCTCGCCGCGGTTGGCGATGAGGACCTTCGTGATGCGGGGCATGGTTCCTCAGCCTAGGCGGCGGAGGGTGCGCCGCTCGGCAATCACCTCCACAGGATCCGCCGGAACGTTGTGGAGACCTCCAACAGCCGAGCGCCTCCCGCGAGCCCGGAGGTGAGCGGCGCCGGGGGACGCCGCGCGACACGCGGGATTCCGCGCGGCGCCACGAATCCCGCTAGGTGAGTGAGCGCTCACTCACCTAGCATCGGAGCCGTGACCCCCCGCATGAGCTCGGACCAGCGGCGCGAGCAGATCCTCGACGCCGTGCTCGACGTCGCGCTCGAGCGCGGCCTCGCCGTCACCTCGAAGGAGCTCGCCGCGGCCGCGGGCGTCGCGGAGGGCACGCTCTACAAGGCGTTCGGCGACAAGGAGTCGCTGCTGCGCGCCCTCGTCGCCCGCGAGGGCCGCCGCGAGGATGCCGCCGGGCAGTGGATCCGCGCGGGCGGGGCCGAGGGCACGAGCCTCGAGGAGCTCGCCGCGGGCATCGCCGAGCTCGCCATCCTGCAGTACCGCCAGCAGTTCCGGATGCTCCAGATGCTCGGCTCGCTCATGCAGCAGCCGAGCCACGAGGACATCGCCGAGTTCGACCGCATGCTCGAGCCCTGGATCGACGCGCTCGACGCGCATCGCGACCGCCTCGGCATCGCGACCGCACGGGCCGCCGCGATGCTCCGGATGCTCGTCATCGCCGCCTGCCACGACGGCGGCTGGGGCATCCCCATGACGCCCGCCGAGATCGTCCACGTCTTCCTGCACGGCGTCGCCTCGCGCGCCCACGCGCCGGCCGCGCCGGCCGTGGCCGCCTGAGCCGCCGCCCCGCCCACCCCGCCCGACCCGACCCACCTCCGACCACCCCAGGAGAGGACCCCCCCATGCTGTGGACGCTCATCGTCCGCTACGTGAAGCCGAGCTGGCTGCTGCTGCTCGGCGTCATCGTCTTCCAGTTCGTGCAGGCGCTGCTGTCGCTCATGCTGCCCACGATCAACGCCGACATCATCGACGAGGGCGTCCTCCAGGGCGACACCGGCACCATCTGGCGCCTCGGCGGCGAGATGCTCGGCATGAGCCTCGGCCAGGTCGTCGCGAACCTGCTCGCGATCCTGCTCGGCGCCCGCCTCGCCATGCGCGCCGGCCGCGACCTGCGCGCCGACGTCTTCGCCCGGGTCGGCGACTTCTCGGAGCAGGACGTGCAGCGCTTCGGCTCCGCGAGCCTCATCACGCGCACCACGAACGACGTGCAGCAGGTGCAGATGCTCATCCTCATGAGCTGCACCATGCTGCTCGCGGCGCCGCTGCTCGCGGTCGGCGGCATCGTCATGGCGGTGCGCGCCGACGGCACCCTCTCGTGGCTCATCGCCGTCGTCGTGCCCGTGATGCTCGGCGTCATGCTGCTCGTCGTGACGCGCCTCGTGCCGATCTTCCGCCTGCTGCAGGACCGCATCGACCGCATCAACCAGGTCATGCGCGAGCAGCTCACCGGCATCCGCGTCGTCCGCGCCTTCGTGCAGGAACCCCGCGAGCGGCGACGCTTCGAGGAGGCGAACGACGGCGTCTACGACGCGATGCTGCGCACCGGCAACCTGTTCGTGCTGCTGTTCCCGCTCGTCATGCTCATCCTCAACGGCTCGTCGGTCGCGGTCATCTGGTTCGGCGGGCAGCTCGTCGACACGGGCGAGCTGCAGATCGGCACGATGATGGCGTTCCTGCAGTACCTCATGCAGATCCTCTTCGGCGTCATGATGCTCAGCTTCATGACGATGATGATCCCGAGGGCGGCGGTCTCGGCCCGCCGCATCGGCGAGGTGCTCGGCACGACCCCGTCGATCGAGCGCGGCATCGGCGACCTCGCCCCCGAGCCCGACGGCCGCGTCGTGTTCGACGACGTCACCTTCGCCTACCCCGGCGCGGACGCTCCGGTGCTCAAGGGCGTCTCGTTCACGGCCGAGCCCGGCGAGACCGTCGCCATCATCGGCTCCACCGGCGCCGGCAAGACCACGATCGTCAACCTCCTCGCGCGCCTCTTCGACGTCACGGGAGGCTCGGTGCGCGTGGGCGGCGTCGACGTGCGCGAGTCGGAGGCCGACGCGCTGTGGGCGCAGATCGGCCTCGTGCCGCAGCGGCCCTACCTGTTCTCCGGCACCGTGGCCTCGAACCTCCGCTACGGCGACCCCGAGGCCGGCGACGACGCGCTGTGGTCGGCGCTCGAGACCGCGCAGGCCGCGGGCTTCGTGCGCGAGCGCGACGGCGAGCTGGAGTCCGTGATCGCCCAGGGCGGCACGAACGTGTCCGGCGGCCAGCGCCAGCGGCTCTCGATCGCCCGCGCGCTCGTGAAGCGCCCGCCGGTGCTCGTCTTCGACGACTCCTTCAGCGCCCTCGACCTCACGACCGACGCGCGCCTCCGCGCCGCGCTCGACCGCGACGTCGCCGGCACCACCCGCATCGTCGTCGCGCAGCGCGTCTCGACGATCGTCGACGCAGACCGGATCGTCGTCCTCGAGGACGGCCGGGTCGTGGGCCTCGGCACCCACGAGGAGCTGCTCGCCACGAACGACACGTACCGCGAGATCGCCGACTCGCAGATGGCAGTGGAGGCCTGAGATGGCGCGCAAGGACCGGGCCCCGCAGGCCCCCGTCGAGGACAGCCGCTCCGAGGCCGAGCGCCTCGAGGACGAGCAGGCCGAGGCCGCGCGCCTCGGCGCCGGCGACTGGGAGGCGCCTCCCGGCAAGGCGAAGAGCTTCGGCCCGTCGATCAAGCGGATGCTGGGGCTGCTGCGCCCCTACCGCTGGCTCATGACCGCGGTGCTCGCCGTCGGCGCGGCCGGCGTCGTGCTCTCGGTGATCGGCCCCCGCATCCTCGGCGAGGCGACGAACATCATCGTGCAGGGCTTCGTGCAGCGGCAGCTGCCGGCCGGCGCCACCCAGGAGCAGGTCGTGGAGGGCCTGCGGCAGTCGGGCCAGGGCGACCTCGCGAACATCGTCGAGGCGATGCCGGGGCTCCAGCCCGGCGCAGGCATCGACTTCGAGGCGCTCGGCGGCATCCTCGTGGCCGTCATCGCGATCTACGCGCTCGCCTCCCTGTTCCAGTGGATCCAGGGCTACGTGATCAACGGGATCGTGCAGCGCACCGTCAAGGGCCTGCGCACCGAGGTCGAGGAGAAGGTGCACCGCCTGCCGCTGTCGTACTACGACCGCATGCCGCGCGGCGAGCTGCTGAGCCGCCTCACGAACGACCTCGACAACGTCGGCCAGACGATGTCGCAGACCATCTCGCAGATCGTCACGGGCGTGCTCACGATCGTCGGCGTGCTCGTGATGATGTTCACGATCAACCCGTGGCTCGCGCTCATCGCGCTCATCTCGGTGCCGCTCACCGCGGTCATCGTCGGGCTCGTCATGGGCCGCGCGCAGTCGCTGTTCAAGGAGCAGTGGCGCCGCACGGGCCGCCTCAACGCGATCGTCGAGGAGACGTTCACCGGCCACGCGCTCGTCAAGGTCTTCGGCCGCGAGCGCGAGGTGCGGGAGCGCTTCCGCGAGGAGAACGAGGCCGTCTTCCAGGCGTCGTTCAAGGCGCAGTTCCTCTCGGGCCTCGTCTTCCCGCTCATGACCTTCGTCGGCAACATCGGCTACGTGCTCGTCGCGGTCGCGGGCGGCCTCTTCGTCGCCGCGGGCCAGATCCGCGTCGGCGACGTGCAGGCGTTCATCCAGTACTCGCAGCAGTTCTCGCAGAACCTGGGCCAGATCGGCCAGACCTTCGCGATGGTGCAGTCGGGCGTCGCGAGCGCCGAGCGCGTCTTCGAGCTGCTCGACGCCGACGAGCAGGGCTCCGACGAGGGCGGCGCGACGCCGACGCCCGGCGCGGGCCGCGTCGCCTTCGAGCGCGTGCGCTTCTCGTACTCGCCCGTGCGGCCGCTCATCGAGGACCTCTCGCTCGCGGTCGAGCCCGGGCAGACGGTCGCGATCGTCGGCCCGACCGGCGCCGGCAAGACCACGCTCGTGAACCTCCTCATGCGGTTCTACGAGATCGACGGCGGCCGCATCCTGCTCGACGGCGTCGACACGGCGACCATGACGCGGGATGCGCTGCGCAGGCAGACCGGGATGGTGCTGCAGGACACGTGGCTGTTCGGCGGCACGATCCGCGACAACATCGCCTACGGCCGCCCCGACGCGACGGAGGAGGAGATCCTCGAGGCGGCGCGCGCCACCTACGTCGACCGCTTCGTGCACTCGCTGCCCGACGGCTACGACACGCTCATCGACGAGGACGCCTCCAACCTGTCGGCGGGCGAGAAGCAGCTGGTCACGATCGCGCGCGCGTTCCTCGCGCGGCCGAGCGTGCTCATCCTCGACGAGGCGACCTCGAGCGTCGACACCCGCACGGAGCAGCTGCTGCAGCACGCGATGGCGGCGCTGCGGACCGACCGCACGTCGTTCGTGATCGCGCACCGCCTGTCGACGATCCGCGACGCCGACCTCATCCTCGTGATGGAGCAGGGCGCGATCGTCGAGCAGGGCTCGCACGACGAGCTCGTCGCCGCGCGCGGCGCCTACTGGCGCCTGCTCAACGCGCAGTTCGAGCAGGCCGTGGCCGACCTCGACCTCGAGCCCGAGGACGACGCCGCGACGGGCGCGCCCACGGGCGCGGTGCCGCAGCAGACGACCTGAGCCGGATGCGCGGAGGGCGTGGCCGAGCGGCTCCGCCCTCCGTCGTCTCCGCCCTCGCCGCCACCCGCACATGTGCAGGCAGGGACGCGGAGCGCTCGTCAGGCGAGCGCGCGCCAGTGGTCGTAGTCGTGGATCGCCGTGCCGGCGAACGCGCGGGCGCCGGCCAGCGCCGCCTCGATCGCTGCGAGCTCGCGCTCGAGCACGGCGCGGCCGTCGTCGGCGAAGGTCTCGGCCGGCGCCTCGGACGGCAGCACATCGACGCCGATGCGGCAGGGCTTCCCCACCCGGGCGACGATCGCGCGCGCTGCCGCGCTGATCGCGAGCACGTCGGCGGCGCGGTCGCGGTAGGCCATGAGCGCGACGCGGTCGGCGCGCCGGACGATGCGGCCGAACTCGTCCGGGTAGGCGTCGGCGAGCCAGGGGGAGAGGTCGACCTCGACCGGCAGCGCCGTGCGTCCGGCGACGTCCTTCACGGTGCGCTCGAGGCCCGCGAGCAGCTCGCGCTCGCGGCCCGCCCAGTCGCGCCGCGTCCACGGCTCGATGTCGAGGTGCACGGCGTCGAACAGGAACGACGCGGTCGCCCGCTGCAGCCAGGTGACCGCATCCGATCCGGACGTCCACGCGGGGTCGCCGCCGAGCGCGGCGACGCGCACGCCGCGGCCGCGGAGCGCGGCGACGCAGCGGTGCGTCTCGGCGTCGGGGCCGGTCCACGGCACGCTCACGAACGCCTCGCCGACGCGCTGCGCGTCGACGTGGGCGACGAGGGCCGCCGTGTCGAGCGTCGTGCCTGCCTGCATCCAGATCCACATCGCGCGCGCCATGGGTGCTCCTCCGGTCGGTCCCGCGGATCAGGATTCCGCGAGTGCGGGCCAGGGTACGCCCAGCTCCCGAGCGAGTCGGCGGACGGCCGGGATCGACATGCCGATGACCGTCGACGGATCGCCCGAGATCGTGTCGATGAACGCGGCGCCGCGACCGTCGATCGTGAACGCGCCCGCGACCTGCAGCGGCTCGCCGGTGGCGACGTACGCGTCGATCTCGGCCTCGTCGATGTCGGCCGAGAAGCGCAGCGTCGTCGCCGTCGCGACGTGCGCGGAGTCCTCGATGCGGCCGCCCTGCACGCGCAGCATCCAGTGCCCCGAGTGCAGGGTCGCCTCGCGGCCGCGCTGCTGCAGCCAGCGCTCCTTGGCGCGCTCGGGCGTGTGGGGCTTGCCGAGCATCGCGCCGTCGAGCTCGAGCGACGAGTCGCCGCCGAGCACGAGGCCGTCGAAGCCGGTGAGCGGATCCTGGTCGAGCAGCGCCTCGGCCTTCGCGCGCGCGAGCAGCAGCACGTACGCGTCGGCGGCGAGCGGCCCGTGCTCGGCCTCGTGCGCCTCGACGAGCAGGTCCTCGTCGACGTCCGTCGGCCGCACGATCGGCTCGATGCCGGCCTGGCGCAGCAGGGCGAGGCGGGCGGGGGAGGCGGAGGCGAGGATGAGCTGCACGACCCGATCCTCGCATCCGCGGCTCCGCACGTCCGGTCACCGCCGCTGGACCCGATCCTGCGTCGTGGACCCGAGATCTCGGGTCCACCGCTCAGGATCGGGTCCACGAGCGAGGCGGCGCGCCGCCGGATGGGAGGATGGGGGCATGCCCTCCGACATCCAGCCCGGTCAGATCGTCGAGCTCCAGATCGACAACGTCGCCCACGGCGGCCGCTTCGTCGGCCGGCACGGCGCGACCGAGGACGAGCGGGGGCGCGTCGTGTTCGTGCCCGACACGATGCCGGGCGAGCGCGTGCGCGCGCAGATCGTCGACGTGAAGAAGTCGTTCGCCTCGGCCGTCGCGCTCGAGGTCGTCGAGGCCTCGCCCGACCGCGTCGAGCACGTGTGGCCCGAGGCGTCGATCGAGCGGGCGCCGCTCGAGCGCGCCGGCGGCGCCGAGCTCGGGCACATCCGCCTCGCCCGCCAGCGCGAGCTGAAGCAGCGGGTGCTCGAGGACGCGCTGCAGCGCACGGGCGGCATGACGCGCGAGGTGCGCGTGCGGCCGGCGCCCGGCGACGACGGGCGCGGCGGCCTCGGCTGGCGCACCCGCGTGCGCCTGCACGTCGACGACCGCGGGCGCCAGGGGCCGTTCGCGCCCCGCAGCCACGAGGTCGTGCCGGTCGCCTCGCTGCCGCTCGCGACTCGCGGCATCCAGCTCGCCGCCCAGCTCGACCAGCGGCTGCCGGGCGTCACCGCGGTCGACTACGTCGAGCGGTCCGACGGCGAGGTCGACGTGATCGCGTTCGAGGGCGAGCCCGACCGCGGCCGCTCCGACACGATCGTCGAGACCGTCGGCGAGCGCGAGTTCCAGCTCGACCGTGCCGGCTTCTGGCAGGTGCACCGCGAGGCCCCCGCCGTGCTCACGGCGGCGGTGCGCCGCGCGATCGACACCGATCGCATCGACCCGGCCGGCTGGAGCCTCGACCTCTACGGCGGCGTCGGCCTCTTCGCCGCCACCATCGCCGAGGCGCTCGGCGACCGCACCCGCATCACGAGCGTCGAGGCCGACGAGGTCGCGACCGACCACGCCGCCGAGAACCTCGCGGAGTGGCTGGGCGCGAGTGCCGAGACCGCGCGCGTCGACCGCTGGCTGCAGTCGCTCGCCGATCGCGCCAGCCGCGCCGAGCGGGAGCGCCTCGCGAGCGGCGTCGTCGTGCTCGATCCGCCGCGCGCGGGCGCCGGCCGCGAGGTCATCGAGCGGCTGGATGCGCTCCACCCCGCGCAGATCGTCTACGTCGCCTGCGACCCGGTCGCGCTCGCCCGCGACGCGAAGCTGCTCGTGGGGGCGGGCTGGGAGGTCGGGTCGCTCGAGGCGTTCGACCTGTTCCCGCACACCCACCACATGGAGGCGGTGGCCTCCTTCCGCAAGGCGTAGCGGCTGCCGCGGCCCTGCGGGCCGCGGCGCTGGGGTCGCGGCGGAGGTCCGCAGGACCTCCGCCCTCAGCTCCACCGCGCACACCCACCACGTGGAGGCGGTGGCCTCCTTCCGCAAGGCGTAGCGGCTGCCGCGGCCCTGCGGGCCGCGGCGGAGGTCCGCAGGACCTCCGCCCTCAGCTCCACCGCGCACACCCACCACATGGAGGCGGTGGCCTCCTTCCGCAAGGCGTAGCCTCCGTCGGTCGAGCCGCTCCGCCGCCGCAGGCGGCTGAGCGAGTCGAGACCACAGCGTGCCTCGCTGCTCGCAGCGCTGGTGGTCTCGAGACGCGGCCGGCTGCGCCGGCAGCTCCTCGACCAGCGGTGGGGCGGAAGAGGGCGCTACGCCCGCGTCGTCACGCCGCCCGCCGCGCGCGCCACGAGCTGCGTGACGCCCGGCACCGCCGTCGCCCGCCACAGCGCCCGCTGCGCCTCGAGCTCCACGCGCGTCGCCGGCGCGAACGCCGCCGCAGCCCGCCGACCGCGCGCCTGCTCCCGCTCGACCACCGGCCGCCAGTCGCGCTCGAACGCCTCGAGCCCCGCCCGCACGTCGCTCGGGTGCCGCGCGTACGCGAGCTCCTCCGCGAGCCGCGCCGCCCCCGCGAGCGCGAGCGACGCGCCCTGCCCCGCCACGAGCGACACCGCCGCGCAGGCGTCGCCCAGTAGCACCGTGCGCCCGCGCACCCACGGCGCCACCTCGGTCTGCGCGACCCGGTCGACGTAGGGGGCGCGGATCGCGCGCACCGCGCGGCGGCCGAGCACGCCCATCCCGGCGATCGCTCCGCGCGCCTCCGACGCGGGCACGCCCCGCAGCACGGCGAGGCCCGACACCTCCGTCGCGCCCAGCGGCGCCACGAGCAGCTGCCTGCCGAGCTCCACCTGCGTCGCGACGCGTCCGCCGAGATCGGCCGCCAGCTGCGGATCCTCGCCGATCCACGCGACGGCGAGCAGGTCGGCGACCGGCCGCACCGCATCCGCATCTGCGCCCCACAGCAGCCGTCGCACACGCGAGCCGATGCCGTCGGCGCCCACGAGCACGTCGCCCTCGAGCCGCTCGCCGTCGGAGAGCAGGGCGGTGATGCGCTCGCCGTCGTCGTGCACCGTCTCGATCTGCGCCCCGTGCCGCACGCGCACCGCCTCGGGCAGCGACTCCTCGAGCGCCTCGACGAGCTGCGGGCGCAGCACCGTGAGCCAGCGGCCGCCGACCGCGCCGCCCAGCGCCCCGATCGGCACGCGCCCGCGCACTCGGCCCGCGGCGTCGACGGCGCGCAGTTCGGCGAACGACTCCGCCCGCGCCTCGATCGCGGCGAGCACGCCGAGCTCCTCGGCGGCGTCGTGCCCGAGGCCCCAGAGGTCCACGAGGTAGCCTGCCGCGCGGGGCGACGCCGCCCGCTCCACGACCTCGACGGTCCAGCCGTCCCGCCCGAGGCGCCCGGCGAGCGCGAGGCCCGCGACCCCTGCTCCCGAGACGATCGCGTGCATGCCGCGACGCTATCCGGCCTCGCTGGGCACCGACCGCACGGCGCGCCCGCCCGGTCGCGGCCCCCAGCCGCTCAGCGCAGCAGGTCGAGCAGCGCCCGCTCGCGCGCGCCCTTGAGCGCGATCGTCTCGCCCGCCTCGAAGCGCTCGAAGACCTCCGGATCGATGTACGACGACTTCGCGACCGTCGGCGTGTTGCCGAGCGCCTCCGCAGCCTCGTCGATCGCGGCCTTGATCGCGCGCTTCCGCTCGGCCGCCGTGCCCACCTCCCGCGCCCGCGCGAGCGCGACCGCCGCCACGATCGTGCCGTGCAGCGTGCGGAAGTCCTTCGCGGTGAACTCGCCGCCCGTCGCCTCCTTGACCGCCGCGTTCAGCGACGCGTCGCGGAGCGGGTGGGCGCCCTCGTCGTCGCGCCACGCGAGCAGCCGGGAGCGGCCCGAGCGGCCCGCCTTGAGGTCCTCGACGCAGCGCGCGAGCGGGCCGTCGTCGATCGTGGTGTCGAAGCGCTGGCCCGACTTCGCGGGGAACTTCAGCCGGATGGTGTCGTCCGTGACCGTCGCGTGCCGGCACAGCAGCGTCATGAGCCCGTGCGAGCCGTTCGCCTCGGCGTACGCGTCGCCGCCCGCGCGGATCGCGACGAGGTCGAGCATCCGCAGCGCCGCCGCGAGCACCCGTTCGCGCGGCAGGCCCTCGAGCGAGAGGTCGCGGGTGACGCGCCGCCGCATCGCGGGCAGCGCCTCCGCGAGGTCGAGCGCCCGCTCGTGCTTCATCCGGTCGCGGCGCTCGCGCCACTCGGGGTGGTAGCGGTACTGCGTGCGGCCCGCGTCGTCGACGCCGATCACCTGGATGTGCGCGCGCTCGTCGGCGGCGATCCACACGTCGCGCCATGCCGGCGGGATGGCGAGCGACTGCGCGCGCTCGCGGTCGGCCGCGGAGACGGGCCTCCCGCTGTCGTGCCGGAACGACCAGCCCGAGCCCGCCCTCCGACGACGGATGCCGGGATCGTCGTTCGGATGCGCGCGCCGCAGTCTCGCCATGGGCGCGATGCTAGCCGCGGCCGGGGGGCAGGAGGCTGAGCGTCAGGCGCGCTTCCAGCGGTGCCCGGTGGGCGTGCGCGACCGCGCCTGCCACTCCGACTCCGTGTCGAGCACGGTGCGGTGCTTCGTCTCGGCCCACTCGTCGGCCATGCCGGTGAGCACGGCCTCGACGGCGGCGCGCTCCTCCGGCGTGGGGGAGCCGCTGACGACCTGCATGATCGGCTGGTCGTCGCGCGGCTCGCTCGCGGTCGGGTCGACCATCAGAGCGGGATGTTCCCGTGCTTGCGCTCGGGGCGCTGCACGCGCTTCGTGCGCAGGGCGCGGAACGCGCGGGTGACGGCCACGCGGGTCTCGGCCGGCTCGATGATGCCGTCGAGCTCGCCGCGCTCGGCCGCGAGGAACGGGGAGGCCACGTTGTACGTGTACTCGCTCGCGAGGCGCGAGCGCACCTCCGCCACGTCGTGCCCGTCGGCCTCCGCCTGCTTGATCTCGTTGCGGTAGAGGATGTTCACGGCGCCCTGGCCGCCCATCACCGCGATCTCGGCCGACGGCCACGCGATGTTGATGTCGGCGCCGAGCTGCTTCGAGCCCATGACGATGTACGCGCCGCCGTAGGCCTTGCGCGTGATGACCGTCACCATCGGCACGGTCGCCTCGGCGTACGCGTACAGCAGCTTCGCGCCGCGGCGGATGACGCCCGACCACTCCTGGTCGGTGCCGGGCAGGTAGCCGGGCACGTCGACGACCGTGAGGATCGGGATCGAGAAGGAGTCGCAGAAGCGCACGAAGCGGGCGGCCTTCTCGCCGGCCTCGATGTTCAGCGTGCCCGCCATCTGCTTGGGCTGGTTCGCGATGACGCCGATCGTGCGGCCCTCGAGCCGGCCGAACCCGATGACGATGTTCGGCGCGTAGAGCGGCTGCACCTCGAGGAACTCGCGGTCGTCCATGAGCGTCTCGATGATCGTCAGCACGTCGTACGGCTGGTTCGGCGAGTCGGGGATGACCGTGTTGAGGCGGCGGTCCGCGTCGTTGACGACGCGCTCGGCCGTGTGGTCGTACGCCGGCACCTCCGACTGGTTGTTGTCCGGGAGGTACGCGAGCAGGGCGCGCACGTAGTCGAGCGCGTCGTCCTCGTCGGCGGCCAGGTAGTGGCTCACGCCCGAGACGGTGTTGTGGGTGCGGCCGCCGCCGAGGTCCTCGAAGCCGACCTCCTCGCCCGTGACCGTCTTGATGACGTCGGGGCCGGTGACGAACATGTGGCTCGACTTGTCGACCATGACGACGAAGTCGGTGAGCGCGGGGGAGTAGACGGCGCCGCCGGCGGCCGGGCCCATCACGATCGAGATCTGCGGGATGACGCCCGAGGCGGCCGTGTTGCGGCGGAAGATCTCGCCGTACTTGCCGAGCGCGACCACGCCCTCCTGGATGCGCGCGCCGCCCGAGTCGAGCATGCCGACGATGGGCACGCCCACCTTCATCGCGTAGTCCTGGATCTTGATGATCTTCTCGCCGGCGACCTCGCCGAGCGAGCCGCCGAACGTGGTGAAGTCCTGCGCGAAGACGGCGACGCGGCGGCCGTGGACCGTACCGATGCCCGTGACGACGGCGTCGCCGTAGGGGCGGTTGCGCTCCATGCCGAACGCGGTCGTGCGGTGGCGCACGTAGGCGTCGAACTCGACGAACGAGCCCTGGTCGACGAACTGCTCGATGCGCTCGCGGGCGGTCTTCTTGCCCTTCGCGCCCTGCTTCTCGCGGGCCTTCTGCTCCTTGTCGGTCACCGCCTCGCGGTGTCGGTCACGGAGGTCGTCGATGCGGGAGGCCGTCGTCGACAGGGGTGCGGCAGCGGTCGTCTCGTCGGTCACGGATGCCACTCTAGACGCCGCCCCATGCACGGCCTTTGTGGACTGCCACAGCGTCATCCCCGCATCCGTAGGCGGAGCTCTCCAGTCCCGCCGTGCCGCGTCGCGGCCCGCGGCCTAGGCTGGGGGCATGCTCTTCCCCGGTGCCGCGCGGGTCTCGACCGTCGTCGAGCTCGGCACCGTCGGCTCGACGTTCGACGCCGTCGACGACCGCGCCGAGCACCTCACCGCGTGGGCGACGCTCGACCAGCGCGCCGGCCGCGGCCGGCTCGGCCGCGAGTGGGTGTCGCCCGCCGGCAAGTGCCTCGCCGCCACCGTGCTCGTGCGCACGAAGCGCCTCTCGGAGGACGCGATCGGCTGGCTCCCGCTCGCCGCGGGCCTCGCGCTCGCCGACGCGCTCGACCCGCTCGTCGCCGACCGCGCGCGCCTGAAGTGGCCCAACGACGTCCTCGTCGACGGGCGCAAGGTCGCCGGGATCCTCTGCGAGCGGCGCTCGACGGGCGTCGCCGTCGGCTTCGGCGTCAACCTCACCCTCACCGAGGCGGAGCTGCCGACGGATGCGTCGACCTCGCTCACGATCGAGGGCGCCGACGCCACCGCGCCCGTGCTCGCCGACTGCGTGCTGGCCCACGTCATCCGCTCGCTCGACGACCTGCTGCCGGCGCTCGGCACCGAGCCGCTGCGCGCCGCCGTCGCGGCGAGCCTCGACACGATCGGGCGCGACGTGCGCGTGCTGCTGCCCGCCGGCGAGCTGCGGGGGCGCGCGGTCGGGCTCGGGTCGCACGGCGAGCTGCAGGTCGACGACGGGAGCGGGATCGTCGACGTGCGGGCCGGTGACGTCGTCCACGTGCGCTGATCGGGCAGAATCGACGGGTGCCAGCCGTCGACGAGCGCGTGATCGCGCGCATGCGACCGCACGCGCGCGTCCTGGTGCTCCCGGTGCTCGTGCTGTGGGGGTCGCTCGGCCTGGCGACGCTGCTCGTCGACCGCGTCGACTGGCCGCTGTGGAACGTCGCGGTGCTCACGGTCGCGGGGATCGTCGTGGTGCTGCTCACGATCGTGCCGACGCTCGCGTGGCTGTCGCGCGGCTTCACCTTCACGACGGAGCGGGTGGTGACGAGGTCGAGCTTCGGCGGCACGCGGCGCGAGACGATGCTCGCGCGCGTGCACGACGTGACGGTGCGGCGGCGCGGCATGCAGGCGCTGTTCGGCGCCGGCGACGTGCTGCTCTCGACGGGCGGCGACCGCGCGGTCGTGCTCTCGGACGTGCCGCACGCCTCCCTCGTGCAGCGCATGCTCTCGGAGCAGCTGGGCTCGCGCGGGCGCGCGCTGCCCGAGACCGAGGCGTGACGCCCGCCCGGCGGGCGACGACGGATGCGCGCGCGGCGACGCGCGGGAGGGCAGGATCGATGGACGTGGAGACGAAGGAGGCGGCGGCATGATCGTCGGCGTGGTGGGCGGCGGACAGCTGGCCCGGATGATGATCCCCGCAGCGGTCGAGCTCGGCATCGAGCTGCGCGTGCTCGCGGAGGGCGAGGGGATGTCGGCCTCGCTCGCGGCCACGGCGGTCGGCGACTACCGCGACGCGGCGACGGTGCTCGCGTTCGCCGAGGGCGTCGACGTCGTCACCTTCGACCACGAGCACGTGCCGCAGGCGGTGCTGCGCGCGCTCGTCGAGGCCGGCCACGCCGTGCACCCCGGGCCCGATGCGCTCCGCTTCGCGCAGGACAAGCGCGAGATGCGTGCCCGGATGGCCGAGCTCGGCGCGCCGCAGCCCGACTGGGCTCCGGTCGACTCGGCCGACGACCTCGCCGCGTTCCTCGCCGACCACGGCGGCGTCGGCGTCGTGAAGACCGCGACGGGCGGCTACGACGGCAAGGGCGTGCGCGTCGTCCGCTCGGTCGAGGATGCGGCCGACTGGCTCGAGGGCGCCGCCGCGGGAGGACCGCGCCTGCTCGTCGAGGAGCTCGTCGACTTCCGCCGCGAGCTCGCGCAGCTCGTCGCCCGCCGACCCTCGGGCGAGGCGGTCGTCTGGCCGCTCGTGCAGACCGTGCAGCGCGACTCGATCTGCGCCGAGGTGCTCGCGCCCGCGCCCGACGCGGCCCGCATCCAGCCCGTCGTCGACGACATCGCCCGCCAGGTGGCCGAGGGCCTCGGCGTGACCGGCGTCCTCGCGGTCGAGCTGTTCGAGACGACCGACGGCCGCGTGCTCGTGAACGAGCTCGCCATGCGGCCGCACAACTCGGGCCACTGGTCGATCGACGGAGCGATCACGAGCCAGTTCGAGCAGCACCTGCGGGCCGTGCTCGACCTGCCGCTCGGCTCGACGGCGCTCGTCGCGCCCGCGAGCGTCATGGTGAACGTGATCGGCGGGCCCGCCTCGGGCGCCATGGCCGACCGGTACGCCGGCGCGCTCGCCGCGCATCCCGACGTCAAGGTGCACTCGTACGCGAAGTCGACGCGCGCCGGCCGCAAGGTCGGGCACGTGACGGCGATCGGCGACGACCTCGACGAGGTCGCGTACCGCGCCCGCGCGGCGGCCGCGCACTTCGACGCCTGAGGCGGTCGCGCAGCCAACCGGCCCTGCGAGTCCCTGCCCGTCGGATGCGTGTGGTCACAGAGCGCCCTCGTCGCGCCCCTACAGGGGCGTTCTCTGACCACACCGCCACCCGCGTAGCGCTGCATCGCGGCCGGCGGATGCGGGTGTGGTCAGAGCACGCCCCGATCGAGCCGCGTCGGGGGCGTCCTCCGACCACACCGTCACCCGCACGCCGAGCGGGCCGCGCGGATCAGCGCCTCGGCCGGTCGGGTGCGAGGCAGGGCGACCAAAAGCCGCGCAGTGCGATCGGAGTCGTCGCGGCGGCCGCAGCGCGTGCCCGGACCTCTGCGACGAAGTCCGAGAGCGCGGCTCTGCCCTCCGGCCGGTGATGGTGCGCTCCGAACTTCCGGATGCGCCAGCCGAGCGCCTGCGGACGCTCGAGCCGATCCAGGTCCTTGGCGCGCTGCTGCGGGTCCGACCAGTGCTGCTCGCCGTCGTACTCCCAGCCTGCGCGCAGCTCCGGCCAGCCGCCGTCGAGCCGCATGAGGAAGGTGCCGTCCTCGTCGAAGATCGTCAGGTTGAGCTCCGCTGTGGGGAGCCCGAGGTCCTTCAGGAGCAGACGGTGCCTCGTCTCCCGCGGTGATTCGCTGCCGACCGCGCAGTCGCGCACGGCGGCGACGGCGGCTGCGATCCGAGGCGCGCCCCGACGTCGCTCGCAGTGCGCGAGGAGGTCGGCGGGCTCGATCCGCTCGGCGCCGCGCCGATGGGAGACGAGCCAGTCGGCGACGGCGACGAGGGAGCCGTGGTCGAGGAGCGTCGCGAGGTGCACGAACGTGTCGATCCGGCTGGTCACCGGCAAGCCGGCCGCGCTCTCGACGCGAGTCCGGAGCCGATGGCCCACGACGCCGCGTCGACGCATCCGGCTGCCCGCGGTCGGGGCCGCGACATGCACCTCGCCCGCGCGGGTCCGAGCGGGCAGCGGCATGCCGTGCAGCGCCGCTGCGGTGGTGTGCGAGAAGCAGTGGTCGTCGCGGGCGACGAGCGCGAGCGCGTCGAGCACGAGCCGGTCGTCGTCGACCGCCGCCCGCAGCACGCGGACGCCGTGAGCGGGCGCGGCGAAGCGGCCCGCCCTGAGCTGCTTGGGCGTTGCGCCAGCGGCGCGCGCCTCGGAGACGAGGAAGGGGGAGGCGAGGTCCATGGGCGCAGGGTGCCCCGCCCCGCCGGACGGCGTGCGGCGTGCCCTCGTCGCTGTGGACAGCTGCGGCCGCCTCGTTCCAGCCCGCTGTGGTCACAGATGGCCCCCGCGGGATCGATCAGAGGGCCATCTGTGACCACACCCCGAACTGCGGTGGATGGGGTGTGGTCAGAGAGTGCCCCGGATGCGCCGGGCGGAGGGCCATCTGTGACCACACCCCTGACCGCGCGGCGGGCGAGGGGGCGGGCGCAGGTCAGCGGCGCGGGTGGGGCTGCGACGCGGGGCTGCGGGCGGTGCGGAGGTGAGCGGCGCGCCGCGCGGCCCGCGTCGGCGGCGGGCGCAGGGCCGGTCTACCCTGGTGGGCATGCCTGCGGTCAGCATCATCATGGGATCCGACTCCGACTGGCGGGTCATGGAGGCGGCGAAGGCCGCGCTCGACGAGCTCGGCGTCGCGGCGGAGGTCGACGTCGTCTCGGCGCACCGCACGCCCGACAAGATGGTCGACTTCGCGCGCGGGGCGGCGGACCGCGGCGTCCGCGTCATCATCGCCGGCGCCGGCGGCGCCGCCCACCTGCCCGGCATGGTCGCGTCGATGACGCGCCTGCCCGTCATCGGCGTGCCCGTGCCGCTCGAGCGCCTCGACGGCCTCGACAGCCTCCTCTCAATCGTCCAGATGCCCGCCGGGATCCCCGTCGCGACCGTCTCGATCGGCGGGGCCCGCAACGCCGGCATCCTCGCCGCGCGCATCCTCGGCACGACCGACCCGGCGATCGCCGATCGGCTCGACGCCTTCGCCGCCGACCTCGAGCGCCAGGTCGGCGACAAGGCCGCCGCGCTGCGGGAGCGCGTCGGCGGCGACGCATGACCCTGCTCCAGGCGCGCTCGCCGATGCGCGATCCCGATCAGCGCGACGCGGTGGTCATGCAGCGTCGCGGCTGGTGGCTCGTCGGCGTCGGCTTCCTGCTGCCCGGTAGCGCCCAGGTGCTCGCCGGCAGCCGGCGGCTCGGCCGCTTCGGCATCGCGGCCACGCTCGCGCTGCTCGCCCTCCTCGCGCTCGCGGGCATCCTCTGGGCGGTCTGGCGCACGGCGCTGCTCACGGTCGTCGGCAACGCCATCGGCCTGCTCGTCCTCGAGGTGCTGCTCGTCGCCTACGCCCTCCTGTGGCTCGTGCTCGGCATCGACACGATCCGCCTCGCCCGGCTGCCGAAGGTGCAGGGCGGCGCCCGGGCCGCGATCGCGGCCGTCGCGGTCATCGCCACGGTCGCGCCCGCCGCGCTCGCCGGCTACGGCGCCAGCCTCGTCGACGCCTCCCGCGGCCTCGTCTCCGACCTCTTCACCGCCTCCGGCCCGCCGGTCGAGCCGATCGACGGCCGGTACACCTTCCTGCTCCTGGGCGGCGACGCCGGCGACGACCGCGTCGGGCTGCGCGCGGACTCGATGACCGTGGTCACCGTGAACGCCGAGACCGGGGCGGCGACCATGATCGGCGTGCCCCGCAACATGCGCGACGCGCCCTTCTCCGAGGGCTCGCCCATGTGGGGGCCGTGGCCGAACGGCTTCGACTGCGACTCGAGCGACTGCTACCTCAACGGCACGTACACGTACGGCGAGGCGCACCCCGAGCTCTACCCGGATGCGGCGGCCCAGGGCTCGAGCCCGGGCATCGAGGCGACGCGCGACGCCGTCGAGGGCGTGACCGGCCTGGAGCTCCAGTTCTTCGTCCTCGTCGACATGCACGGCTTCGAGGACCTCATCGACGCGCTCGGCGGCCTGCGCCTCGAGGTGACGGAGCGGGTGCCGATCGCGGTCGAGGACGAACCGGTCCGCGACTGGATCGAGCCGGGCACGCAGGTGCTCGACGGCCACGACGCGCTCTGGTACGCCCGGAGCCGTGCGGGTGCGAACGACTACGCCCGCATGGAGCGCCAGCGGCAGGTGCAGGAGGCGCTCATCCGCACCTTCACGCCGCAGGTGCTGCTGACGAAGTACTCCGAGCTGGCGCGGGCCGGCACGGACATGGTCGAGACCGACATCCCGCAGTCGATGATCGGCTCCCTGTCGGAGCTGGCGCTCAGGACGCGCGAGCTGCCGATCACGAACCTCGAGCTCGTGCCCGACTCCGGCGTCACGACCGGCGACCCGGACTTCGACCAGATCCACGCGATGGTGCAGGCGGCGATCGCCGAGGCGGACGCCGTCGCTGCGCCCACGGAGACGCCCGAGCCGTAGCGCGTCGGCGGCCCGTCGGGCTACAGCTCGGCGTGCAGCTGCCACACCTGGGCGGCCGCGGCCTCCCAGGTGAACGCGCGCGCCCGGTCCTGCGCCAGCAGGCCGAGCCGGACGCGCTCCTCCTCGTCGCCCAGGAGCCCGGCGAGGGCCGCCGCGAGCCGCTCGGTGCCGCCGAGCGCGGCGACGCTCGCGCCCCCGCCGATCTCGAGCAGGGACCGCGACGACGGATGCACGGTGGGCGTGCCGAGCGCCGCGGCCTCGAGCAGCGTGAGGCCGAGCGCGTCGACGTCCGAGACGTGGAGGTGCGCGAGCGCCCGCCTGTAGGCGACGGCGAGGTCGGCGTCGTCGAGGTCGCCGAGCATCACGAGGCGGCCCGCGGCGATGCCGGCCTCGACCGCCAGCGCGGCGAGGGTCGTCTCGCCCCACTCCACCGGCCCGGCGACGACGACCCGGACGTCGGGCATCGATCGGCTGGCGATCGTCTCGACGAGCCGCTCCGCCTGCACCGACGCGCCCGGCGCCGTGATCGCGAGCACGTACTCCGCGGGGAGCGCGAGCCTGCGGGCGACGGCGTCGTCGTCCTCGGGCACGTGCAGCCAGGACGAGGGCGCGGGATGCACGACACGGACGCGCGAGCCGACGTCGGCGCGCTCCGCGAGATCCTCGGCCACGGCGGTCGTCGGCACGACGATGCCGTCGGCGTGCTGCACCGCGCGCCGCAGCGCCCGCTCGAACCAGCGGGCCTTGCGCGAGGAGCGGTCGGAGAGCGGGTGGAGGCCGTGGAGGGTGACGGTGCGCTGGTCGCCCACCTGGCGGTCGCGCGTGAGCGGCGCGAGCAGGCTCGTCGAGTGCACGAGCCCGCGCACCGGCAGCGTCGCGATCGAGTGGAGCCACGCCTGCCGCAGCTCGCGCGCGGGCACGGCCGTCTGCCGCAGGTCGGCGAGGCCCGGGACGAGCGCGGCGATCCGCTCCGCGCGGCGTTCGGAGACGCTCGGGCTCAGGCCCGCGACCTCGACGCCCTCGGGCGCCGTGCGCACGAGCGCCGCGGCGAGCTCGGCGCCGTAGCGGCCGACCATGGTGGTGCTGCGCTCGCCGACCTCGTCGAGCACGACCGTGAGCCGCGCGCTCACAGCGCCGCCCGCTCCTTGAGCGGCGCCCACCAGGAGCGGTGCTCGTCGTACCAGCGCACGGTCTCGGCGAGGCCCGCCTCGATGAGCACCTCGGGCATCCAGCCGAGCTCGGCGCGCGCCTTGGCGGCGTCGACGGCGCGGCGCCCCTCGAAGCCCGGCAGCTCGCGGCTGGGCCGCTCCGGCGCCGCCTGGGGGGAGCCGGGCTCGCGCCCGGCCGCGGCCACGAGCAGCTCGCCGAGCCGGCCGTGCGTGAGGGCGTCGCCGCCGCCGATGTTGTAGACCTCGCCGGGGCGTCCGACGGTGAGCGCGAGCGCGATGCCGCGGCAGTGGTCGTCGACGTGCACCCAGTCGCGCACCTGGTCGCCCGCTGCCGGCATCGGCTCGTCGTCGAGCAGCGCGGTGATCGAGCGCGCGACGCGCTGCTCGGGCGCCTGGTGCGGGCCGTAGGCGCTCGAGTGGCGGGTGATGCGCACGTCGAGGCCGTGGAAGCGGTGGTACGAGCGGGCGAGGAGGTCGCTGCCGGCCTTCGAGGCGGCGGCGGGGCTGCCGGGCGTCAGCGGTGCGTCCTCGGCCCACGCGCCGGCGTCGATCGAGCCGTACACCTCGTCGGTGGAGACGTGGAGCACGCGGCGCACGTCGTGGCGCAGGGCCGCGTCGAGGAGGCGCTGCGTGCCGACCACGTTCGTCTCGACGAACACGGAGGCGTCGCGCACGGAACGGTCGACGTGGCTCTCCGCGGCGACGTGGACGATCGCGTCGACGCCCGGCAGCACGCGGTCGAGCAGGCCCGTGTCGCGGATGTCGCCGTGCACGAAGGCGTAGTGCGGATGCTCGGCGACCGCCGCGAGGTTCTGCGGGTTGCCCGAGTAGGTCAGCGCGTCGAGCACGGTGACCGAGGCGCCCTCGAGGCCCGGCAGGCGGTCGGCGAGGGCCATCCGCACGAGGTCGGAGCCGATGAACCCGGCGCCGCCGGTGACGAGGATGTGCACGGGCTGCGCTCCCTTCCGCGTCGGCTCGCCGACGCACGGCCCACCAGTGTAGGCGGGTGCGCCGCTACCAGAGGCCCAGCGCGAGAGCGATCGAGAGCAGCCGCCGCTCCGACGGCTCCCGGCGCAGCTCGGGCGCGAGCCGACGCAGCGCCGCGCGCGATCCCCGATCGCTACGCTCGAAGAGCGGTGCGACGCGCTCGAGCCGCTGCTGGAGCGGTGGCTGCGCGAGCGACGCCGCGAGCCTGGCGACGGCCGCGCACTGCGAGCGGTAGTCGCCGTTGGCGAGGCGGCGGACGCGGGTGAGCACCGCGCCGAGGCCGCGGTTCGCCCCCGTCACGTTGCCGCCGTGCTGCCGGTAGTCGAGCGTCGGCTCCGGATCGATCCGCCAACGCCTGCCCGTCGCGCGGGCGATGGCGTAGACCGTCCAGTCGTGGGGGACCCGCGCGTCGACGAGCGGGTGGGATCGCACCACCTCGCGGACCATGGTGAACGCGGCGGCGGTGAGCACGAAGGTGCACCCCGGGCCGGCGGATTCGAGCAGAAAGTCGAGCTGCGTCTGCGGGTCCGACTTGCCCACGTAGTCGGTGCGCTCCGACCCGTCCGCGCGCGTCCAGAAGGCCGTGACGCTCGACGAGACGGCGTCGACATCGTGTCGGGCGATGAGCGCGAGCTGTCGTGCGAGCCGGTCGCGATGCCAGCGGTCGTCCTGGTCGGCGAACGCGACGGCGGTCGCCCCCGCGACGTCCGCATCGCGGACGAGCCGCAGGAAGTTCGCGGAGGCCGAGCCCGACCGGAGCGGGGGCAGCACGACGATCCGCGGATCGTCCATCGCCTCGACGACGCCGAGGGTCCCATCCGTGGAGCCGTCGTCCGAGACCACGACTCGGACGTCCACGCCGTCCTGGTCGAGGATCGTGCGCAGCTGCTCCTCCACGAAGGCAGCCCCGTCGTAGGTCGCCATCAGCACGGCCACCACAGGGCGGTCGGCGCGTGCGCCGGACTGGATGTCGCTCAGGAGTGCCTCCGTGCTGCTTCGGTCCGACGGGCGTCGTCCGACCTCCGAGCCTATCGGCGGGCGTGGTCCGGGGCCGGTCCGACGGTGCTCCGACACGGCCCGGATACGCTGGGCGCGATGAGCCCCGACGTCGACGCCCCCCGCATCGCGATCGTCGCGCACCGAGACCCGCGCGGCGACGTCGGTGCACGCGTCGCGCTGATCGCCGAGCAGCTGCGCGGCATGGTCGACCGGGTGGTGCTCGTCGCCGACGGCCTCTCGGACGCCGGGCGCCAGCGCGCCGAGGCGATCGCCGACCGAGTGGTGGTGGCTCCGGGGCCGACCGCGATCGCGCTGCTCGCCGCCGGCCTCACTGCCGTCGACGCGGAGATGCGCGATGCCGGGGCGGCGCTCGTGACCGACACCGAGCGCTATCCGATCGGCGATCACCGGGATCCCGGTCGAGCGCAGGACCCCTCCGGATCGCGACCGGACGCATGGGTGCTCGTCCCGACGGCGCCCCGGCAGCCGCTCGAGCCCTCGCCGTGGCTCTGGGCGTCGCGCGCCGTGCTCGACGACGCGGCGTGGGCCCAGTGGTGGCGAAGCGCGCGCGACGACCGCGGCGCGCTCGGCATGCATGACCTCGTCGGCGCGCTCGAGGCGGCGGGCCGCAGCGTCGCCGCGCTCGCGGAGACAGGGGAGCGGTCGGTCCGCGCGAGCCTCGAGTCGCCCGGCACGGCCGGCTTCGTGGAGCGGGTGCTGCTCACCGCGGATCCGCTCGAGCTCGAGGAGCAGGCGCTCGACAGCCGCTCCGCCGCCCGGTCGCTGCGCGGCAGCGCGTGGCAGGGCATCCTGCCGGAGGACCTGCGCCTGGCCGCCCCGCCGCGGCAGGTGCACACGGCGGTCGGCGGGATGGCGATCCCGGTCGGCGTCGGGAGGCTCAGCGGGCCGGTGCGCCTCGGCGTGCTCTCGCACGTCTTCTATCCGGACGCCCTGGCCGAGATCGGGAGCGCGCTGCGCGGGATGCCCACAGGGTGGGACTGGATCGTGACCACCGGCTCCGAGGCCTCGAAGGCCGATATCGAGCGCCGGCTCGAGACCGAGGCGCCGCGGTTGCAGGGGCTCGAGCGGATCGAGGTCCGCGTCGTGGCGTCGAATCGCGGCCGCGACATCTCGGCGTTCCTCCTCGGCTGCGCCGATCTGCTGCGGCCGGACGCGGGCGGGCGGTTCGCGTACGACGTCGTGCTCAAGCTGCACTCGAAGCGGTCGCCGCAGGATCCCATCGCGCGCGCCGAGCGGTTCCAGCGGCATGCGCTCGGCAGCATCACGGGCTCGCTCGACGGCATGCTGCAGCTGTTCCTCGACGAGCCAGAGCTCGGCATGGCCATGCCGCCGCAGATCCACGTGGGCTACCCCACGCTCGGTCGCGCGTGGTTCGGCAACCGCCCCGCCGCCGAGCGCATGGCGAGCCGGCTCAGCATCGACGTGCCCTTCGACGAGGGCTCGCCGCTCGCGCCGTACGGCTCGATGTTCGCTGCGCGGCCGGCGGCGCTCGCGCCGCTCGTCGACCGCCTAGGCTGGCGCGACTTCCCCGATGAGTCCGGCTACCGCGACGGCGGCGCCGCCCACGTCGTCGAGCGGCTGTTCGCCTACGCGGCCATCGGCGAGGGCTTCGCGGTGCGCACGGTGACCACGCCCGAGCTCGCAGCCGAGTCGCACCAGGTGCTCGAGTGGAAGCTCCAGGAGATCCTGCGCGACGTGCCTGGCACGTCCAGGCAGCAGGTGCTGCTGGCCGCGGTGGCAACGCGCGCCGCGGCCTTCGCCTCCGGCGCGGCGGTCCGAGCGGCGCGCATCGCGGGACGGGCGCCCGGGCGGCTCGCGCGGAGCGCGCGGCGCACGCTGAGGAGGCGCGGCTGATGCGCGTCGTCGTCTTCCCGGCCTACCGCGAGAACCCCTTCCTCGGGATGCTGCTGTCGGGTGCTAAGCGCGACGGCGCCGAGATCGTCGACACCCGCACGCTCGACGAGCTGGCGGCCGCCCTCGCGGTGCGGCCCGAGTCCACCGTGCTCAGCGTCCACTGGACCAACCCGGTCGCGCAGTCGACCCGGAATCCGGCGATCGCGGTGCGGAACGCGCTGCAGTTCCGACGCATCCTGCGATCGGCGAAGGCCGCGGGGGCGCACGTGGTGTGGACCGTGCACAACGTGCTCCCGCATGGCGCCCGGTTCCCGCGCATCGAGCGCTGGCTCCACCGCCTGCTCGCCGCCCAAGCCGACCGGATCCACGTGATGCACCCCGACACCGCCGCGCTCACGGCGCCGCACTACCGCCTGCCGGACGACCGCGTGCGCCTCGTGCCGCACCCGAGCTACGTGGGCGCCGTCGGACCCCGAGCAGACCGAGAGGTCGAGCGCGCGCGCCTCGGCCTCGGAGCGAGGGAGGCGGCGGTGCTGCTGCTCGGGCAGATGCGGCCGTACAAGGGCGTGCTCGAGCTCATCGACGCAGCGGGCGCCGCGCACCGTCCCGGCGGTCTGACGCTGCTGCTCGCGGGCAACGCGACGCCCGACGAGGCCGCGGCGATCGAGGCCGCGATCGCGGCGCGGCCCGGCCTCCGAGCGGTCTGTCAGCTGCGCTACATCGACGATGCGGAGCTGCCCCGCTGGTTCGCAGCGGCCGACGTCGTGGCGCTGCCGTATCGCCGCATCCTCAACTCGGGCAGCGCGCTGCTCGCAGCGACCTTCGGCACGCCGGTGCTGCTGCCGGACGAGCCGCATCTCGCTGACCTCGGTGCCCACGACTGGGTGACGCTGTTCAGCGGCGCGGACGGACTCCGCGCGGCGCTCGAGGCGGTTCGTGTGGATGATGCGGCGGCCCGGGCGTCCGCCATCGCCTTCGCGTCAACCTGGACCGGCGAGGACGCCGGAGACGCCTACCGAGAGCTCCTGCACGAGGCGCTCGTGTCCTGAGCGCTCACCGCCGCCTGAGGAGGCGGCGCCATGCCGAGATGTGCGGCTGGTCTGCTCGCCGAGGTGCCGCGACCTGCTCGACCTCATCGAGCAGCGCCAGGTACCCCTGTCCCATGCGGTACGGCGACCGCTCGCGCGCGTAGGCGAGCGCGGCCTCGCGGACCGCAGGGTCCCGGTACCAGCCGGAGGCGAGCAGCTCGGCGATGGAGCTCGCGGGGTCCTCGGTGTCGAAGAAGCGGATCCAGGTCTGGTCGCCGTAGTCTGCGGTGATGGTGTGCTCGTCGGGGAGCATCACGGGCAGCCCATAGGTGGCCGCGAGGTGCATCGTCCCCGAGTTGAGGATGTTGCGGTAGGGGAGCACGGCGACGTCGGCGGCAGAGAACCACGCAGCGATCTCGTCGTCCTCGAGGTAGCGCAGCGCGGCCGTGACCTCCACCTCCGAGTCGACGAACCGCTCGACCTCGTCGCGCACCTTGGGGGCCGGCTTGCCCGCGAGCAGCACCTCGATGGGGGTCGCACTGCCATGGAGGCGCCGAGCGGCCTCGAAGAGGTGCTCGATGCCCTTGTAGGGGCGGATCTGCCCGAAGAAGAGCGCCTGGGTGGTCGCTGCTCCTGCGCCGATCTCGACCCGCGCGCTCGAGCGGTCGAGACGCGCGCCGTAGATGCCCGCGTAGCTCGAGTGCGGCAGGACGCGCACCTTCTCGGCCGGCAGCGTGTAGAGGTCGCCGATCGCCTCCTGCGCGGTCGAGCCGAGCGTGTGGATCAGATCGGCGCGGGCAGCGAGGCCCCGGTGCAAGCGGATGGCGGTGTCGCGGAACCGAGAATCGTGAGGCAGGACGTTGTGGATCGTCCACAGGATGGGACGCCCGTGCGCGCGCGCGACGTCGATGGCGGCGAGCACGCGGTCGACCGTCTCGTCCGCGTGCGCCTGATCCCGGGCGCGCTCCGTGAACGGGCTCGTCCACTGGATGTGCACGACGCCCTCGGCGCTGGGCTTCTCCAGGTCGCCGATCAGCGCATCCGGCTTCTCCGAGCCGGGGAACGCGATCCCCGCCCCGCGCGCAGCCAGCTGGAGGATGGCAACGTACGGGTTCTCACCCCAGTTGGGGAACGAATAGACCCGGCGATGCTCGCGCTCCGGCCGCGGCGCGACCTCGACGTCGGAGGCGCGCCGCGTCGTGGTCCATCGCAGGGGCGTGGCGCCCTCGAAGACCACCTCGACCCGCTGGCCGTCGATCGCGTCCTCGATCGCGAGAGCGTCCGGAGCGGTGTCCGCGACGAGGGGAAGCTCGATGGAGCCGCGCTGGCGACGGTCGCGCCGCAACCACGCCCGCAGCGTCCGGCCGCTGAGGCGAGCGTCGCTCGGCAGCGGCGCGCTGAAGGCGGTGAGGGCAGCATCGCTGGCGCTCGGCGTCGCCCACGCGGGCGCCGAGTGGCGCACCGTGCCGTCGGACGATCGGACCACGACGCTCAAGCCGTCGGCGGCGCTCAGCGGCCGGCCGAGGTCCGCGACGCCGCGCAGCACGAGGCCGCGGTGCTCGAGGCGCACGCTGGTCACGCGCGCCTCGCGGACTCGGAGGCGGTCGATCAGCGCTCGCGCCCGCCTAGCGCCTTCGCCCCGGGCCGCGCGATCCGGCGCGGCGGGGACGGCGACGCCAGTGAGCGCCTCGCTCGGCAGCGCGGCGATGGCACGCTCGGCGTCGGCGAGCAGCTCGACGTCGTCGAGCAGGCCGAAGGCGATCGGCGCGACGACGCGGGAGACCAGCATCTCGGCCGCCAGGCGCGCTTCGATCGGCTCCTCGTCCACGAGGAGCTCGGCGGCACGCAGCGCTGCGACGGCCGTCACCGAGGCAGTGCGCGGGGTCGGGTTCGCGAGCGGGCTCGCGATCACCGCTTCCCTGCCCTCCCACGCCCTGCGCTCCTCGTCCCCGAGGCCGGCCAGCGCCGCGCGCAGCTCTCCCCAGCGGCGCGTCGCGACCCCGGCGGCGAAGGCCTCGAGCGCGGCGCCGCGCACGGGATCCAGCTCGTCGACGTCGTTGCCGAGCACCTCGACCATCCGGGCGGCGAGGCGCTCGACGCCCGCGAGGAGCGACGAGTCCTCGACCAGGTGGACCAGCTCGGCTCGCGTCCACCACTGCCCGAGCGTGTGGCTCGCCACGTAGTGCACGGTCGCTGCTCTGTCGCCATGGGCCTCGACGAGATCGATGGTCGCGATCGCCTGGTCGACCCAGTCGCCGAGCGTGGAGGGCCGCAAGTAATCGGCGCTCACCGTCGCCTCGTGGCGGCGGTGCAGGTAGACCTCGCGCGGGACCACCGCGATGGTCTCGGCGGCGAGCTGCAGGCGAAGCATCGGCGCGATGTCCTCGCAGTGGATGCCCTCGGGGAAGCGCAGGCCGATCCGATCCAGGAGCTCGCGCCGGAACAGCTTCGCCCACACCACGTGGTCCTCGAGCAGCGACGGCATGTCGGCGAGGCGGTAGCTGCCCCAGCCGCGCGAGAACTGCTCCCCGCGCATCGTCCAGTAGCGCGCCCGGCGGCCGTCGGGGAAGAAGTCCGTGCCGATGCCGGTCGCCATGTCGGCGCTCGACCCGTGCAGCGCGGTGACGAGGATCTCGAGCGCCGTCGGGATGAGGACGTCGTCGGCGTCGCAGAACGCAACGAGCGAGCCCGTCGCGTGGTCGAGGCCGATGTTGCGCGCTCGACCGATCCCGCCGTTCTCCGTCGAGACGACTCGGAAGCGCGCATCGCGCGCCTGGTAGGAGCGTGCGACCGCCTCCGAGCCGTCGGGCGATCCATCGATGACCAGCACCGCCTCCCACTGGTCCCAAGTCTGCGCGAGCATCGAGTCGAGCAGCTCGCCGAGCACTGCCTCGACGTTGTACACGGGTACGATGATCGAGATCAGCGGCCGGTCGCTCTGCTCGTGCGTCGAGGGGATCGACAAGGGATTGCTCCATCGGTCGGGGGCGGGATACCGGACAATTGTAGGGAGTCCTCTTGAGCCAGAGCACGTTCCAACCGCGCGGCGCCGACGGCGTCGACGGGCCGACCGTCTCGGTGATCATCCCCACGAAGAACGTGGGGGAGTGGATCCCGCAAACCGTGGAATCGCTCAAGGGCCAGACGCTCTCCGACATCGAGGTCCTCGTCGTCGACGACGGCTCGACGGACGACACCGTCGAGCGCTTCGAGGAGGCGGCTGCGGACGACCCGCGGTTCCGGATCCTCCCGAACCCCGGCATCGGCGGCGCGCAGGCGCGGAACCACGCGATCGCCATGGCTCGGGGTGAGTTCCTCGCGTTCGCCGACGGGGACGACATCATCCCGTCCGGGGCGTACCGTATGCTGGTCGAGCAGGCGAGGGCCTCGGGCTCGGAGATGGTCATCGGCAACCATCTCGTCATGGAGCCGCAGCAGATCACGTCGCGGGATCGCTCGGTGCCGCTCTACCGCGGTGTGCGGGCCGGTATCACGCTGCTCGACGAGCCCCGCTTCCTGCGCGACCGGGTGTGCTGGAACCGCATCATCCGCCGGAGCTCCTGGCACGCCGCTGGCCTCGCCTTCGCCGACTCGCGGCGCTCGAACGACATCCAGGCGATGACGCACGCGTACTGCGCATTCGCGTTCGACGTCATCCCCGAGCCCGTCTACGCCTACCGTCGCCGCATCGGGCGGACGTCGATGACATGGTCGAAGCACCAGCCGGGACCGCTCCTGGATCATTTCCGGCAGGAGCTCGCCTGCCTGGAGCCGGTTCGGCGGCTCGCTGACGAGCGGGTGCTCGAGCAGTACTTCGCGGGCATCCTCGAGTTCGACATCTGGGCGCACGGCGTGGTCGCCATCGAGTCCGACGGCGACGAGTTCGAGGAGGTCCGCGATCTCCTGGTGGAGCTGGTCACCGCAGCTCCTCAGCGAGCCCGCGACCGCCTGCCGCTCCGACCGCGGCTCGCCTACGGCCTCGTCGCGAAGCGCCAGTGGGAGCTCGCGCGCCTCATCCTCGGCGAGCCGGGCGTCGCGATGGCGGAGGCGCTCGAGCGGATCGACGTCGAGACCCTGATCCGCGCGAGCGTCGAGTCGGACCCCGGCTCGCACGAGGCGCTCGCCGACCTCGTCCGCACCGCATGCCTGGCGCCCATCGCGAACGGCACGGCCGACGAGGGGCACGTGGGGCGGCTGCACGCGCTCGCCCAGCGGATGCATCGTGCCGGCATCGTGGACCAGGCGTTCACGCGCAGGGAGCTGCACCTCCTGGCGATCGAGGACGACATCCCGGTCGAGGAGCTGCGGCTGCGCGCCGTGGAGGCACTTCCCGCGGAGACGCTGCAGTCGGCCGTCACTGCGACGCGCGAGGCGCTCGCGCGCGTGCGACGCGGCGGCGCTCGCGAGCTCCTGCGCGTCGCCGCCCGCGTCCGGCCGCGCCACGTGCTGGTGATCGCTCGCGAGACCAGGCCGCGGCACCTCGCCGCCGCGGCGCGCTCGGCCGCCCGTATCGCGCGTCGGCGTCTCGGCCGCTGATGCCGCGCTCCACCGACACCTCGACGGCCCCAGCTCCGGCTCGGCCGCAGCGACCGCGCGCGGCCGAGGTCGCACGCGAGGGCCCGCGCCGTGACATCCAGGGCCTGCGGATGCTCGCGGTCGTGAGCGTCATCGCCAACCACGCCTCCGGATGGCCCATCGGCGGATTCGTGGGCGTCGACGTGTTCTTCGTCATCTCGGGCTTCCTCATCACGGGGCTGCTCCTGCGCGAGCACGACCGCACGGGTCGGATCTCGTTCTCTAGCTTCTACCGCAGGCGCATCAAGCGGCTGATGCCCGCCGCGCTCACCGTCCTGCTCGTGACCGTCCTGATCGGCGCCTTCGTGCTGCCGCGCACGCGCGCGGTCGAGGCTGCCATCGATTCCGTCTTCGCCGCGCTCTTCTCGGTGAACTGGCGGCTGGCTACCGTCGGCACCGACTACTTCGCCGCCGGACAGGCTCCCTCGCCGATCCAGCACTACTGGTCGCTGTCGGTCGAGGAGCAGTTCTACGTGGTGTGGCCGATCATCATCGTGCTGGTGCTCTGGGCGGCAGGTCGCGCAGCCATCGGACGTGCCGGGCGTGGCGCGATCGTGCTCGGCGCCGCTTCGCTCATCACGGTCGCCTCGTTCGCGTGGGCGATGTGGGAGACGCGCGCCGACGAGGCCTTCGCCTACTTCTCGACGATCTCGCGTGCCTGGGAGCTCGGCGTCGGTGCGATCGTCGCGATCGTCGCGCAGCACTCCTCTCGACGCATCCCTGCCGCGATCGCGCCCTGGGCTGGTCTGGTGGGCACCGCGGGCATCCTCATGTCCTTCCTCGTGGTCGTGCCGTCGCCCGGGTTCCCGGCACCGAGCGGCCTGCTGCCGGTGCTGTCGACCGCGCTGGTCCTGGCAGCCGGCTTGACCGGAGGCGAGCGCTACGAGCGGGTCAACGTCCTGCTCACCAACCGTCTCGCGAACTCCGTGGGCGACATCTCGTACTCGCTCTACCTCTGGCACTTCCCGGTCATCGTCCTCGGCGCAGCCTTCGTCGCGCAGGACTCGGGCTGGTTCCTCGTCGGCGCAGTCGCCGTCACCGTCGTCCTCGCAGCGGCGAGCTACCGCTGGATCGAGGACCCGGCTCGCCGCTCCGCATGGCTGACGCCGACCTGGCGCTGGACGCCTCGCATCGCCGGGGCGTCGGCGGCTGTCGCGGCGCTCGTCGTGGTGGCGATCGCGGCCACGGGCATCCGCCTCGCGACCCCGCCGGCCGAGGCGCAGCCGGGCGACGTCGCGGTGGCGTCGTGCGTCGGCTACGGGGCGCTCGCGAACGGCTGCGGACCTGACGACCTCACGGGGCTCGTCACGCCCAGCCCCGATCGCCTCACCCAGGACACGGGCGACGCGTACGCCTGCTGGCGGGAGGAAGGCACCGAGCTCGAGACCTGCTCGCTCGGCAGCGACGCGGCGGACGCGCGCCGCGTCGCGATCATCGGCGACAGCCATGCCGCGATGCTCATGCCTGCCATCGAGCCGGAGCTCGAGGAGCTGGGGTGGAGCCTCGACACCTTCATCGGCTACGGCTGCCAGTGGAGGGTCCCGGATCCGTCCAGCGACTGCGCAGCGGTCATGGACGAGGCGTCCGCGCGTGTCAGCAGCGGCGACTACGACGTCATCATCACGACCGCGGCGCGATGGTCGGACTCCGGGTCCGGTGCCGTCGATGCCTACGCCGAGGCGTGGTCTCGCGCGGCGGCGGGAGGTTCTCGCGTCGTGGTGGTCGGCGACGCCCCGACCGTCAGCGAGGAGGCGCTCGCGTGCGTCGCTCGCGTGGGCTTCGACCCGAGGGAGGACGACTGCTCCACGCCGCGCGAGGAGGCGATGCAGCCGGTCGACCCCCTCGTCGCTGCGAGCGAGCGCGTGGAGGGAGCTGAGCTGGTGGAGGTCGCCGACCTCTACTGCAGCGGAGACTCGTGCCCTGCCGCCATCGGCGGCGTTCTGGTGTACCGCGATGCAGTCGGCCATGTCACCGCCACCTACATGCGCTCCGCGGGGCCGACGCTGGTCGAGCGCATCGCGACCGCGGCCGGTTGACGTGAGCCACAGGGACTCCGCAGGTATCATCCAGGGCAGTGCATCGCCGGCCCTGGCGGGCCGGCCGACTGGAGGAGCATGACTGCGGGCTTGGAGCGCGAGCGATCGGGATCGCGGACGATCACCGTCAACCTGCTCAAGAACCTCACCCTTCGGGAGGTGCGCTCGGAGTACAAGCGCACGGCGCTCGGACGGCTCTGGTCGCTGATCAATCCGCTCGCGCAGATCGCGATCTACGGCGTGGTCTTCGGCGTGATCTTCGGCGCGGAGCCCGAGCCAGGCATCAACTCGGGGATCCATCTGTTCGCGCTGTGGCTCGGCGTCGGGATCGTGACGTGGGGCTTCATCAACGGCGGCATCCGCGAGGCGATGCAGTCGTTCCTGAGCTATCAGGGGCTGCTGAAGAAGGTGTCGCTGCCCCGCTGGACCCTTCCCGCGTCGAAGGTGCTCGCCAAGGGGATCACGTACCTGACCGAGATCCTCGTCGTGGCCATCATCTGCGGCGTCCTGGGCGGCTGGGAGATCCTGCTGCGCATCTGGATGCTGGTCCCGCTCCTCGCGCTCACCGCCATGTTCATCTACGGGATCGGCCTCGTCCTGGCGATCGGGATCGTCTACTTCCGCGACCTGGAGCACTTCTGGGGCATCTTGACGCAGATCTTCTTCTACGCCTCGGGCATCATGATCCCCAGGACTACCGTGGAGGCCGCGCAGGCGAGCCTCGACGCCGGTGGGCACACCCTCCTCGGCGCGCCGATCCCGCTGCTGGCGCTCTTCGAGGCGAACCCGGTGTACCAGTTCCTCACCGCCTACCGGCGCGTCGTCTACGACTTCGCGTTCCCCGAGTGGCAGATCATGCTCTCGCTGGCGCTGTGGTCCATCGGCGCGCTCGTGGTGGGTCTGTTCGTCTACTCGCGCTACCAGGCGAAGATCGTGGAGGAGCTCTGATGACCGACAACGCCGTCGAGGTGCGGAACGTCTCGAAGACCTTCCGCGTCTACCACGACCGCAACCAGTCGATCAAGGCGACCGTGCTCAAGGGCGGTCGCGCGAAGTACGAGGAGTTCTGGGCGCTGCGCGACGTGTCCCTCGAGGTGCCGAAGGGCCTGACGTTCGGACTGCTCGGCCTCAACGGCTCCGGCAAGTCGACGCTCCTGAAGTGCATCGCCGGCATCCTGCAGCCGAACGAGGGGTCCATCACCACGCGAGGCCGCATGGCGGCCATGCTCGAGGTGGGCTCCGGCTTCCACCCTGAGCTGTCGGGTCGCGAGAACGTGTACCTCAACGGAGCGATTCTGGGCATGAGCGATCGGGAGATCGACCGCAAGCTCGACTCGATCATCGACTTCGCGGGTGTCGAGCGCTTCATCGACCATCCGGTGAAGAACTACTCGAGCGGCATGTACGTGCGGCTCGGCTTCTCGGTCGCGATCCATACCCAGCCGGAGCTCATGCTCGTCGACGAGGTGCTCGCCGTCGGCGACAAGGACTTCCAAGCCAAGTGCCTCAGCAAGTTCGACGAGCTCAAGGAGGAGGGCAAGACGGTCGTGGTCGTGTCGCACTCGATGGGCACGATGCGGACGTTCTGCGATCGCGCCGCGTGGCTGCAGGAAGGCGAGCTGCAGTCGGTGGGCACGGCCGCGGAGGTCGTCGACCAGTACGCAGGCTCCGGCGAGCCCGTGATCGAACTGCCTGGCGGAGGCAAGCGCCGCGGTTCCGGTGAGGCGATCTTCACGAGGATCCAGGTCCTCGGCGCAGATGGGCTCCCGCGCGACGAGTTCGCGCCGGACGAGCCGGTGCGGCTGCGCCTCGACTTCGAGGCGAAGGAACGCATCAACCGTCCGGTGTTCTCGGCGTCGGTCGTGAATGCGCATCAGCTCAACATGTTCCGCATCAACGGCATCGACCGCAAGTGGATCCCGGACGTGCTCGAGCCGGGGTTCGGATCCCTCGAGATCGAGGTGTCGTCGCTGCCGTTCGCATCGGGCGACTACCACGTCAATGCTGAGCTGCGCGAGCAGGGGAGCCCTGTGCCCGCCGATGATCTGCGCGAAGCATGTCCGATCAAGCTCCGGCGAGGTGATCAGTGGACCGCTCGCTCGCTGGTCTACGTGCCGTCCGCGTTCGACGGCCTAAAGATGGGTCTGAGCGCTCCCCGCTCCTGAACCAGCGTCGCTGAGCGCTCCTCGACGACACGCCGAACCGGAATCCGGCGCCGGAAACCCTCGAGCGATGCTTCAGGGTTCGCTAGCCTGGGCAGGTCCTTGCCGAACGATCATCGGACCGCCATGCGCCTCGCTCGAGCCTCGCTCGCCCTGCTGCTCGCTCTCGTCACCGTCGCCGCGGCGCTCGTCGCCGTTCCGCCCGCCAGTCGAGCGGAGGCGGCGGTGGCGAGCGACTTCGACCCCGGCTTCATCATCAGCGATGAGCAGTTCTTCGACGGCCTCGCGATGGGCGGCGCGCAGATCCAGTCGTTCCTCGACTCCCAGGTCCGCGCATGCGAGCGCGGCTACACCTGCTTGAAGGACTACTCGCAGCACACGCCGCAGATGCCGGCGAGCCTCTACTGCTCATCCATGCCGCAGCGCACCGATCAATCGGCGGCGGCGATCATCTACCACGTCGCGCGTGCCTGCGACATCAGTCCGAAGGTGCTCCTGGTCCTGCTCCAGAAGGAGCAGAGCCTCGTGACGCTGACAGCGCCGTCGCCGGTCCGGTATGAGCGGGCCACGGGCTTCGCGTGCCCTGACACCGCTCCGTGCGACGCGAGCTTCGGAGGGTTCTTCTATCAGATCTACTACGCCGCGCGACAGTTCCAGCGCTACGCGGAGCATCCCACGAACTACCAGCACCGGGCCGGCCATGTCAATCGGGTGCTCTACAACCCGAACGCGGACTGCGGGTCGAGCCAGGTGTTCATCCGCAACCAGGCGACAGCGGGCCTGTACAACTACACGCCGTACCAGCCGAACGCGTCCGCGCTGCGGAACCTGTACGGCACCGGCGACGCCTGCTCGGCGTACGGCAACCGCAACTTCTGGCGGATGTGGACCGATTGGTTCGGGTCCCCGACCGGCGTCGGCCCGCTCGTCCGGGTCGATGGCACGTCGGAGCACTACCTGATCGATGGCAGCACTCGCTTCCGCTTCACGTCCACCGCCCTGGTCGGGGAGTTTTCACGCCTCTCCTCGGTGCAGGCCGTCTCGCGCGCATGGCTCGGCACGACTCGCGATGGCGGCGAGCTGAGCCGAGTCCTGCGATCGTCCGACGGCCGAACGTTCTTCGTCGACGAGAGCAAGCGCTTCCAGTTCTCCTCATGCGCACAGATGGAGGCGTGGGGCTACCGGTGCGGTGGCCCGACGGTGAGCGCCGGGATCCTCGACGGTCTCCAGGACGGCGGGCGGCTCAACGACCTCGTCGGATGGGAGGGGGCCTGGTGGCAGGTCGCCGGCGGCGAGAGGCGCGAGGTCGCCGACACTGCCGTCTTGGGAGCGATGGGGATGTCCTACACCAATTCCTGGATGTCGCCGGGAGCGCTCGACCACCTGCGGATCGGCCCGCCGCTCCTCGCGCCCGGCTGGGGTGTGCGCGACGCGGGACGGACGCAGGCGCTCATGGGCGGCGGCAACGGCACGATCGTGGCGCTCGACGCGGGCCAGGCTCGGCTGAGCGCGTTCGCAGGATTCGCGGTCGCATCGGAGCAGTCGCTCGCGGCCGGTCGCGCCGAGGCGACCGCGCTGCCCAACCGCATCGACTACGGCGACACCGCATGGATCGTCACCGACCGCGGTGTCCTGCAGGTCTCCGAGGACCAGTACGGCGGTGACGCCTTCTTCACGGATCTGGCCTACCCGGCGTTGCGTGGCGTCCCGCAAGCGGGCGCGACGTCCGCGCGCGATCACTTCCAGGCAGAGGTGGGTTCGAGCACGGCCTGGCTCATCACCGGCGGCAAGCGGCAGCCGATCGCGGTCGCCCAGGTCCCCGCACAGGCGAGCCAACGGGGGCTGTCGTCGACGATCCACCGCGGCGCGCCCGGATACCTGAGCTGGATTCCCGAGCACTCGGACTTCGCCGCGGGCAGCCTCCTCCGCGACGAGCTCAGCGGACAGCTGCTCCTGACGTCGCGCAGCACGACGATCCGGGTCGACTCGATCGCCTCCCTCGCACAGCTCGGTCTCAGCACAGAGGCCACCACGGTGTCGCGCTCGGTGCGCAATGGCCTGCCTCCTGTCGGGCCGGTCCTCGACGACCCGGGGGTGACGTGCGAAGGCACCTCGGCCCTCGGCAGCGGCGGACGGCTGGTGGGCTTCTCGAGCGCGTCGTCGCGCGACGCGTGGCGCTTCACCTACGAGACGCTGCCCGCCGACGTCTGCCGGCTCCTGCGTCAGAGCGGGGTGCAGACCGGACCGGTGGTCACGGACCCGGCCGGCGCGCTCTGGCTCATCGAGGCGGGGGTGCGACGGCCCATCGACACCGCGAGGACGGCGGACCGCATCGCGGCGGCGTCGGGCGTCGCACGTGCGAGCATCAGCGGCACGACGCTGTACCTGCTGCCGCGCGGGCCGATGGTGACGCCGTACTGGTACACCGGCTCGCACGTGCAGGGCCACGGGCAGGCGGTGTCGTACATGGTCGACCAGGGTCGACTGCTCACGACGAACTCGACCGTCATGTGGGAGCTGGGATTCGCTCACCGTCCGACGGGCGTGCCCATCGAGGCGATCCAGGTCTCCAACCGCTCCGGATCGCTGCAGTCGACGCTCATCTCCTGCGGCGGCATCGCCTACGCCGCCGTGGACCAGCGCCTGATGCGCTTCCCCTGGCGGACGGCTCTCGAGTACGGCGACCGCTTCGCAGAGGTCTCATCGACGCTGTGCGGCAAGGTTCCCGTCGCCGGTTGGATGTCGCAGTACATCCGCGATACGTCGGGACAGGCGTGGCTCGTCGCGGGAGGGAGCCGCACGCGCGTGTCGTCGGTTCCGACCGGGAGCTTCGCCCCGGTCGTCGACCAGACGATGCTGAGCGCCATCCCGGCACGCTGATCTCGCGTGCCCGGCTGCGCGGGGCGCCTCCCTAGGGCGCCCTGCGCAGCCGATCGGATGAGCGCGCACCAAGACGCTGCTGGCGGGCTCCCTTCGCTCGATGGGCAGCCGGGAGCCCGATCAGCCGGCGGCGGTCGTGGTGATCGCCTCCGTGCTGGGCGCGCGCGGCGCGATCTGCCGCCGCAGCGGGCCGATGGCGAAGATCGTGAGGAACAGCATCCCGATCTCGATCCAGGGGCGCGACTCCGCGAGCCCCTGGACGAAGAGCGCGACCCACAGCAGCAGCGGGATGGCGTTGAGCGCGTGCGTCCCGGGGGCCGCGCGGTAGAGCGCGCCCAGCGAGTTGGAGACGGCACGGTACTGGATGGCGCCCCACACGAGCACGCCCACGATGCCGAGCTGCATGAACACGTCGAGCCAGACGTCGTGCGCCTGCAGGTAGACCATGCCGTGCAGCTCGCCGAGGGAGTCGAAGGGCGGCACCCACGGGATCCAGTAGCCGAGGTAGCCCACGCCGACGACGGGGCTCGTGAGGCCGAGCGCGATGACCCGCTCCCAGATGTCGAAGCGGCCGGTCATGTCGGCGTCGCGGCCGAGGAACTCGGTGACGTGCTCCCAGCCGCCCACGATGAGGCCGACGCACACGAGGCCCGCCGCGATCGCGACGCCGAAGATCCGGTAGAAGACGGCGCCGCGCCAGCGCACCCACGCGATGACGAGGAAGGCGAGCACCGCGACCATCGCCGTGGCGAACAGCACGGTGGCGCTGCGGGTGAGGGCCTGCGTGAGCAGCGGCAGCCCCATCCACAGCGGCCACAGGCGGTCGATGCGCGCGGCCGTCCGGCAGCCGGCGATGATGAGCGCGAAGAGCGCGACCATGCCCAGCAGGTTCGCGTTGCCCATGAGGCCCGAGATGCGGCCTCCCGCCAGGATCGCGCCGCTCGACCAGTGGAGCTCGGCGCTCACGTCGGCCGGGTAGTCGGCCCAGAGCGGGAACAGCGGCCGCCGCAGCACGAGCGCGACCCACAGCTCGAACAGCAGCGAGCCGGCGACGAGCCCCTGCATGACCCAGTGGGCGATGTCGAGGATCGTGCGGTAGGGGAGCGAGGCGACGAGCACCGCGGAGGCCATGGTGCCGACGAGGATGAGGGTGCCGACGAGCGACCACAGCGGCGAGATCGCCCAGGCGGCCGACACGAGCGCAAGGGCCGCGAAGGCCACGAGCGGCACCGGCAGGCGCCAGAGCCGGACGCGCAGCAGCACGAGCTCGACCGCGACCCAGACGAAGGTCGCGAGCACCACGGCGCCCCAGGCCGGGTAGCCGATGATGTTCCGCACCATGTCGCCGCAGGCGGCGTTCGCGAGGATCCACGTCGCGAGGACGGTCCTGCGGGTCTGGCTCGGCACCGGACCATGCTCCCACGCCCCTGCCCCCGGAGCGCCCAACCGGGGGACGCCCGGAGGTCGGTGTGCGAAGATGATGCGCTGCCGCCGCCGACAGGACTGGAACCACATGCGCGTCGTCGTCCTCGTGCCTACGTACAACGAGCGCGACGCCCTGCCCGTGACCATGGACCGGCTGCTCGCCGCGGCCCCCAACGTCGAGGTCGTCGTGATCGACGACGCGAGCCCCGACGGCACCGGCGCGCTCGCCGACGCGATGGCCGCCGCCGACCCCCGCGTCTCGGTGCTGCACCGCCCTGCGAAGCAGGGGCTGGGCGCCGCGTACGTCGACGGCATGCTGCTCGCGCTCGAGCGCGGCGCCGACGTCGTCGTCGAGTTCGACGCCGACGGCTCGCACCCGGCTGAGGCCGTGCCGCGCATGGTCGAGCTGCTCGGCCCGGACGGCCCCGCCGACCTCGTGATCGGCTCGCGCTGGGTGCGCGGGGGCGGCATCGTCGACTGGCCGTGGCATCGCGAGGCGATCTCCCGGCTCGGCAACCTCTACGCCATGGCGATGCTCGGCTCCGGGGTGCGCGACATGACGGCCGGCTGCCGCGCGTACTCGGCGGAGCTCCTGCGCGCCATCCCGCTCGAGGAGGTGCGGAGCCAGGGCTACTGCTTCCAGATCGACATGACGCGGCGCGCCCAGGACGCGGGCGCCGTCGTCGCGGAGGTGCCGATCCTGTTCCGAGAGCGCGAGGTCGGGGTCTCGAAGATGACACCCGGCATCGTGCGCGAGGCGCTCGTCCAGGTGACGGGCTGGGGCGTCGGCCGCGGCGTCCGGGCCCTGCGCGGCTGGCGCCGTCCGCTCGCGCTGGGACAGGCGGCGCCGCGCTGAGGGACCGGGCCGTCAGGCGAAGGCCGAGCGCCCGGTGATCGCCCTTCCGACGATCAGCGCGTTCATCTGCGCGGTCCCCTCGTAGGTGTAGAGCGCCTCGGCATCGGCGAAGAAGCGCGCGACGTCGTAGTCGGTGACGATGCCGTTGCCGCCGCACACCTCGCGGCACCAGGCGACGACCTCGCGCATCCGCGCCGTCGTGAAGGCCTTCGCGAGCGCCGAGTGCGCATCCTCCTGCCGGCCCTGGTCGAGCATGCGCGAGACCTGCACGCACAGCGCGATCGACGCCGTGATGTGCCCGAGCGACTTGGCGAGCAGGTCCTGCACGAGCTGGTGGCCGGCGATCGGCTGGCCGAACTGCACGCGCTCGGAGGTGTAGCGGACGGCCGCCTCGTACGCGCCGACCATGACGCCGACGGCGCTCCAGGCCACCTCTGCGCGCGTGAGCCGCAGCACGCGGGCGGTGTCGCGGAAGCTCGACGCGCCCTGCAGCCGCAGCGACTCCGGCACGCGCACGCCCTCGAGCTCGATGTCGGCGTTCTGCACCATGCGGAGCGAGATCTTGCGCTCGATCCGGGTCGCGCGGAAGCCGGGCGAGGTCGTCGGCACGATGAAGCCCTTCACCTGGCCGTCCTCGACGTCCTTCGCCCAGATGACGACGACATCGGCGTGGGTCGCGTTGCCGATCCAGCGCTTCGCGCCGTCGAGCACCCACTCGTCGCCCTCGCGCCGGGCGGTCGTGAGCAGCCCCTGCGCGGAGTCGGAGCCGGAGAGCGGCTCGGTGAGGCCGAAGGCGCCGATCGTCGAGCAGTCGGCGAGGCGCGGCAGCCACTCGGCGCGCTGCTCGGGGCTCCCGGCGACGCCGATGGACCCCGCGACCAGGCCGTTCTGCACACCGACGAAGGTCGAGATCGAGGCGTCGACGCGGCTCATCTCCAGCGCCACCCAGCCGCGGTAGACGGCGGAGTTCTCGAAGCGCGCCGTCTCGGCCCAGCCGGGGCCCACCACGCCGAGCGCGGCGATGCCGGGGATCAGGTGCTCGGGGAACGCGTCGCGGTGCCAGTGCTCCTGGATCTCGGGCGCGACCCGCTCCTCCATGAAGGCGCGCACCTCGGCGAGCGATGCCCGCTCGGCCTCGGTGAGGTCGGCGGCGAACCCGTAGAAGTCGCTCGCGAGCGGCGTGAACTCCATTGCTCCTCGTCTCCCGGCCGTCGTCGGCCGTCCCGCGTCAGCGTAGGGCCGCGGGCAGGCGGCCGCCCGCCCGTTGGTACGGTGGAGCCAAGCGAACGGAAGGAGCCGACGGCATGTTCGTGCCCATCGCCAACGCGCCGCGCTCCTACGCCTGGGGCAGCACGTCGCTCATCGCCGACTACCTCGGGTCCGAGCCCTCGGGCGGGCCGGAGGCCGAGGTGTGGCTGGGTGCGCATCCGGGCTGTCCCGCCCGCGTCGTGGGCGGCCCGCATCGCGGCGCCGGGCTCGACGAGGCGATCGCGGCGGAGCGCCGGCCGCAGCCCGCGCTGCTGCTCAAGGTGCTGGCCGCCGCCGAGCCGCTGTCCCTGCAGGCGCACCCGGACGACGTGCGCGCTCGCGCCGGCTTCGCGCGGGAGGACGCCGCCGGGATCCCGCGGGACGCGCCGCACCGCTCCTACCGCGATCCCTTCGCCAAGCCCGAGCTCATCGTCGCGGTCACCCCGTTCGAGGCGCTGTGCGGCTTCCGGGATCCGGCGCTGGCGCTGGAGGTGCTCGACGCCCTCGCCGCGGTCGACGCGCGGGTGGCACCCGCCGCGGCTCGCCTGCGGGCGGGCGATGCGCTCGAGTGGCTGCTATCGGGCGCTCCCGACGTCGCGGACGCGGTCGGCGCGGCGACCGGCGCCGGACCCGCCATCGCTGCGCAGCATCCGCGGGACGCCGACACGATCGCGCGCATCGCCGCGACGCACCCCGGCGACGCCGGACTGCTGGTCGCGCTGCTCATGCATCGGGTGCGGCTCGAGCCCGGGGAGGCGCTGTACCTGCCCGCGGGCAACCTGCACGCCTACCTCGAGGGCCTCGGGATCGAGCTGATGGGCCCGAGCGACAACGTGCTGCGCGGCGGACTGACGCCGAAGCACGTCGACGTGCCGGAGCTGCTGGCGGTCGTCGACCGGTCCACGCTCGCGGATCCGAGGCTGCCGTCGCTCGAGCTGGACGGCGCGACCGCGTATCGGCCCGAGGCTCCCTTCGAGCTGCGCCGGGTGCGCGGCCTGCACCGCCTCGGCGAGCCCGGCCGTCGGCTCCGCGGCGTCGTGCTCGCGATCTCCGGAGCGTCCGTCGAGCTCGAGGGGGCGAGGCACGAGCTCGCGCCCGCCGGCGCCGCGTGGATCGACGCCGACGGCACCGCGGAGATCGCGGCGCGGGACGCGTGGATCGCGCTCGAGCGCGACACGCCCGCGCGACCCGACAATCCCGGGGATGCGGGGCGACACTCCTAGGATCCCCGACTTGACGCGAGGCGAATCACACCGGTGTAATTGTCGCAACGCGGGGCCCGGCCGGGGGCCCGCAGAACCCGGGGGAACGCCATGCGAGAGGGACTGCAGCGCAGCACGTCGGCCGCGGACGAGACCCGCAGCCCGCTGCATCGGGGCGTGCCGGGCGACTGGTTCGTCGACCCCGTCATGCTCGGCGTGCCGGGCGTGCGCTCCGAGACCGCCGACCAGCCGCTCGGGTGGCAGGCCGACGCGCTCTGCGCCGAGACCGACCCGGAGGCGTTCTTCCCCGAGAAGGGCGGCTCGACCCGCGACGCCAAGCGCATCTGCGACTCGTGCGACGTGCGGCAGCAGTGCCTCGAGTACGCGCTCGAGAACGACGAGCGCTTCGGCATCTGGGGCGGGCTCTCCGAGCGCGAGCGCCGCAAGCTGCGCAAGCGCGCCTAGGGAGCCCCCGAGTGCGCGTCGTCCTGACGATGATGGTCCGCGACGAGGCGGACGTGATCGCGGCCACGATCGAGCACCACCTCGCCGAGGGCGTGGACCACATCCTGGTGACCGACAACGCATCCGTCGACGGCACCCGCGAGATCCTGTCCGACTACGCGCGCGTCGCCCCGATCACGGTGCTGGACGACCCCGAGCACCGCAAGCAGCAGGCAGAGGTCGTCACGCGGATGGCGCGCCGCGCCGCGACCGAGCTCGGCGCCGACTGGGTCATCAACGGCGACGCCGACGAGTTCGTGCTCGCGGGCGACCGCACCGTCGCCGAGGCGCTGGCAGAGGCGTCGCCGCGGATCGGGTGGTTCCCCGTGCCGGTGCGGAACCTCGTGGGGCCGACCGCGCGCAGCGGCTCGGGGCTCATGACGCGGATGCGCTGGCGCGACGAGCGGACGCCCGAGCAGCTGCTCGCGGCCGGGGTGCACGCGCATCCCTCGAGCAACGCCGTGCATGCGGCCGACCCGCGCGTCGAGGTCTCGCAGGGCAACCACGCCGTCACGACGCCCCAGCGCGGTGCCGCGCCCGATGCGTTCGGCCTCGAGGTGCTGCACGTGCCGTGGCGGTCATGGACGCAGTTCGAGCGCAAGACGGTCAACATGGGCCGCGGCTACGAGGCCTCACCGTCCCTCGACCCCAGCCCCAACCATCACGGCATGCGCGACTGGCGCAGGTGGAAGGCCGGCGTGCTGCTGCCCTTCTACCTCGCTCGCACGCCGCTCGACGACTCGGGCTTCGGCGACGGCTTCGTGCGGGACGAGCGGCTCGCGGAGCGCCTGGGGAGGCTCAAGCCGGTCCTGCGGGATCGGCTCGCGGATGCGGTCGATCCCGCGCGCGACGAGCCGTTCGACCTCGACGAGGTCGAGAGGATGCTCGCGCAGGAGCGCGCCGTGCACGACGTCGACGAGGCCTTCCACGCCCAGGTGGTGCGGGAGATCGAGCGTCGGCAGGCGGCCGAGCGCCGGGTGCTGACGCCGCAGCGCATCGCCCGTGGTGCGAGGCGGGCGGCCACCGCGCTGGTGCGGCGGGTGCGCCGCTGATCCCGTTGGGCGGCACACCGCCCTCAAGGCGGAGGCGTCGCCCGTCGCGCACCTAGCCTTGCCGGGTGCTCCCGAGGGTCTTCGCCGTGCTCGCCGTCAGCGACGGTGCAGCCGCCCTGCCCGCGACCCTCGCCGCGGTCGCTGCGCAGACCGTCGCGCCCGAGCGCGTGATCGCGGTCGACGGCGGCTCGCGCGACGGCTCGCGCGAGCTCCTCGAGGCCTCGGCGGCGCGCACCGTGCTCCACGAGCGGCGCCTGCCGTACGGCACGCTCGTCGCGCGCGGCGTCGCGGCGCTGCCCGAGGCGGAGCCGGGCGACTGGCTGTGGCTGCTCGCCCACGACGCGGCGCCCCACCCCCGCGCGCTGCAGGCGCTCCTCGGCCACGTCGACGCGCATCCGAGCGTCGCGCTCGTCGGCCCGAAGGTGATGCGCGCCGACGAGCCGGACCGCTTCGCCGAGCTCGGGCAGACGATGACGCCGTTCGGCCGGAGCATCCTGCTGCACGAGGGCGAGCTCGACCAGGGCCAGCACGACGACGTGTCGGACGTGCTCGGCGTCGCCGAGACGGGCGTGCTCGTGCGCCGCGACGCGTTCGATGCCCTCGGCGGCTTCGACCCCGCTCTGCGATCGATCGACGCCGGCCTCGACCTCGGCGTGCGCGCGCGCCTCGCCGGCCATCGGGTCGCGGTCGAGCCTCGCGCCCGCGTGCGCCGCGCCGGCGGGCCCGAGCACTTCCAGGCGCGCTCGGTGAGCGACGCCCAGCGCGTCGCCGTCGCCCGCCGCGCGCAGCTGCACCGCCGGCTCGCGTACGCGCACCCCGTCGCGCTCGTCGCGCACTGGCTCCTCCTGCTGCCGCTCGCGGTCGTGCGCAGCCTCCTGCACCTGCTCGCCAAGCGGCCCGCAGCGGTGCTGGCGGAGTGGCGCGCGACCCTCGCCTCCGTCGTCTCGTTCGGTGCCACCGCTCGCGCCCGACGCAGGATCGCCGCCGCGCGCGAGGCCGGCTGGCGCACGCTGCGGCCGCTGCGGATCCGCTGGCGGCAGGTGCGCTCCGGGCGCCGGGCGCTCGGCGACCCCGTCCGCGCCCAGCATCCGGTCGACGAGCGCGTCGGCTTCGTCGAGGGCGCGGGCCTGTGGGTGACCGCGCTCGCCGTCGTCGTCGGCATCGTCCTCTCGCCGCAGCTCATCGGCGCCGCCCGCGCGACCGGCGGCGCGCTGCTGCCGCTCTCGGGCACGCCCGCCGAGCTGTGGACCAACGCGCTCGCCGGCCCGCGGGACGCGCTCGGCGCGGTCGTCGGCCCCGCCGACGCCTTCGCCATCGTGCTCGCCCTGCTCGGCACGCTGACGCCGTGGCAGCCGTCGACGAGCATCGTGCTGCTGCTCATGCTCGCGCCCGCGATCGCATCCGTGACGGCCTTCTTCGCGGTGCGGCGGCTCACGGCCTCGCGGTGGGCGCCCGCGGTCGCGGCCGCCGTCTGGGCGCTCGCACCGACGCTCCTCGCCGCGATCGTCGAGGGCCGCGTCGGGCCGATCGTCGCCCACCTCGCGCTGCCGCTCGCCGTGGCCGGCATGCTCGCCGCCCACCGCTCCTGGCGCGCCGCCGGCGCGGCGGCGATCCCGGTCGCGCTCGTCGCCGCTTCGGCGCCCGTGCTGCTGCCCGCGCTCGTCGTGCTGCTCGTGCTCGCCGTCGCGCTCGGCTGGCGCAGCCCGCTCCGCCCGCTCGCCGCGGCGGTGCCCGCGGCGGCGCTCGTCGTGCCGGTCGCGGTCGACCGCTGGCTCGCCGGCGTCCCGCTCGCGGCGCTCGCGGACCCGGGCGTGCCCCGGCCGGGCGACGCGCCGACCGCCGTGGAGGCCGCGCTGCTCGCGCCGGAGGGCACGATGGCCGGCCTCGAGGCCGTCGTCGCCGCGCTCGCGCCCGGGACCGATGCGGCATGGGTCGCCCTCGGGCTCCTCGTGCCGCTCGCCGCCGCGGCGCTCGCGGGCGTGGTGCTGCGGCCCGGCCGAGCCTGGCCATGGCTCGTGCTGCTGCTCGCGGGCTACGCGACCGCCGTGGGCGCGACGCGCCTCGCGCTGACGAGCCTCGAGGGCGAGCCGGCGACGGTGTGGGCCGGATCCGGTGCCTCGCTCGTGCTCGCGGCGCTCGTCGCGCTCGCGGTGGTCGCCGTCGACGTGGACGACCGGCGTGGGGCCGCGCCCGGCGCGCTCGTCGCGATCGCGGCGGTCGCCGCATCCGTGCCGGTCATCGCGACGTCGTTCCTCGCGCCCGCGGTCGTCGTCGCCGCGCCCGAGCGCCGGATGCCGGCGTTCGTCGACGCGGCTGCCGACGAGGACGCGCGCGTCGGCGTGCTCGTCCTGCACCCGCTCGCGGAGGGCGTCATCGCCATCGACGTCGAGCGCGGCGACGGACGGACGCTCGATGACCTGTCGACGGCCGATCTCGTGCGCACCGCGGCGGATCCGGTCGAGGCCGAGCTCGCGCAGGCCGCGGTCGACCTCGCCGCCGGCGGCGACGTCGACGTCGCGCGGCTGCTCGACGACCAGCGCATCCGGTTCGTGCTGCTCGAGCAGGAGCGCGAGGGGGCGGCAGGCGTGCACGACCGGGCGCAGCGCTCGCTCGACGCGCGCGGCGACCTGGAGGCCATCGGCCAGACCGAGGCGGGCCTGCTGTGGCAGCGCGACGCCGACGACGTCGGCGCGCCCGCCGAGCGGCCCGCGTGGGCCGGCTGGCTCCTGGTGGGCCAGCTCGCCGCGCTCGCCGGCGCGGTCGTCGCAGCGCTGCCGTCGCTGCGCCGCGGCGACCGGACGCGCACGCGCAGGACCGACGGGACGGGGGAGTGGCGATGAGCGATCGCGATCGGGCTGAGGGCCCGGACCCGCTCGAGCTCGACGGCTCGCAGGAGTTCGACGACGCGTCGTCGATCGAGGACGACGAGGAGCCGCGCGCGCACCGCGCTCGGCAGCGCGAGCTCGAGGTCGAGGCGGCGTCCGCCGACCTCGCGAGCGACGTCGAGCTCACCGACCGCGAGGCTGCCGCCAACTCCGCGGCGGAGGCGGCGCGCGGCCCGCAGCGCCGAGACGCCCTCCGCTGGGCCCTCCGCGCGGGCGCCGGCCTGGCCGCGGCGGGCGTCGCGACCGCGGCCGTGCTCGGCGCGGGTGCGCTGCCCGAGGACGCCGCCGTGCGCGCCGAGCCGCCGACCACGCTCGTCCAGCCGGCCGCGCCGCTGCAGTCCCGCGTCTGCGCGGGCCCCGCCGTGCGCATCGGCACGGCCGACGGCCAGGATGCGCTCGCCCGTGCCGCGATCGCGCAGCCGCAGGTGGCCGTCGGCAGCCTCGGCGGAGAGGTCGCCGAGGAGGCGCTCGTCGCGCCCGACGGCTCCGAGGCGTCCACCGCCGTCGACCAGCGCGGCGAGAGCTCGACGCTCTCGGCCGCGCAGTCGCTCGACGTCGGCGTCGACGCCGCGCGCGGCTTCGCGGCGAGCGAGTGCGCCGAGACGAGCCTCGACCAGTGGCTCGTCGGCGGCTCGACCCGCACCGGCCGGCAGTCCGTGCTCACGATCGCCAACGCCTCCGACGTCTCGGCGAGCGTCGACATCACCGTGCACGGCGCCGACGGCCCCGTGCCGTCGGTCGGCTCGAGCGGCGTCGCCGTCGCGCCCGGCGCGGTCGAGACGATCGACCTCGCGGCGATCGCGCCCGGCGTCGAGGACGCCGTCGTCCACGTCGCGTCGACCGGCGCGCCCGTCGCGGCGCACCTCCAGCAGACCACCACGCGCGGCCTCGCGCGCGGCGGCTTCGACGTCATCGATCCCGTGCAGGCGCTCACGACCGCGGTGCTCGCCGGCATCGCGATCGAGGCGCCCACGGGCGTCGAGACCGAGCCCGACCACGACGACACCGTGCCCGTCCTGCGCCTGCTGTCGCCCTCGGGCGGCGCCGTGACGGTCGAGCTTCGGTCCGCGGACGGCACCGTCACGACCTCCGAGGGCACGCTCGAGGCAGGGCGCGTCACCGACTTCCCGCTCGAGGAGATCCCGCTCGGCGACCTCGTGCTCCGCATCGAGTCCGACGCCCCGGTCGTCGCGGGCGCGCGCGCCGTCGCCAACGACGCCGCCGGGCTCGACCTGGACTGGGTCGCCGGCGGCCAGCCGCGCTCGGGCGCCTCGGCGATCGCGGTGCCCGCGGGGCCGTCGCCGACGCTGCACGTCGTGAGCGCCTCCGACGAGGCGCAGGAGGTCGTCGTCGACGGCGAGCGGATCGCGCTGCCCGCCGGCGGCGCGATCGTGCGCGATGTCGCGCCCGGCACGGTCGACGTGGAGGGCGCCGACGTCGTGCTCGCCGTCGCCTACCGGGGCGACGGCCTCGTCGGCGGGTTCACCGCGAGCCCGCAGGGTCCGACCGCGGAGGGCATCCGCGTCGTGCACTGACGCGCGTCAGTGGTGGCGCCAGCGGTCGGGCGCGACCTCCCACGGGTCGCGGCCCAGGAGCTCGCCCGCGGCGCGGAACACGGCGCCCTCGATGGCGATCTGCCGGTGCCATGCGTCATCGACGTGCACGCGCGGCAGCCGCTGCAGCGGCAGCCGGAACACGGTGATCGAGCGGCGGTGCGGGTCGACGGCGAAGTCCGGCACCTCGACGACCTCGTCCGCGAGGATGCCCGGCGGCATGTCGGCCCACAGGAAGTCGACGTCGCCGAGCTCGTCCGGCCACAGCGACTGCACGTAGTCGGCGGCGTCGGCCGCGACGTCCTCGAAGCGCGTCTCGCGAGAGGAGAGGTAGGGCAGCACCGGCCCCGCGACGGACGAGCGGAGCTCGCGGCCGTGGCGCGACCGGCGCGCTCGAGCGCGGCCGGGCATGCCGCCATCCTACGCGCGGCGCGGCCGGTAGCCTGAGGCGGATGGACGGCAGGACCTGCGCTCGCCCCGGGTGCCGGCGGTACGCGGACCGCACGGTGACCGTCGACTACGACGCGCGGATGCTGGTCGTCGGCCCCCTCCAGGCCGCCTCGCGGCAGGGCGCGATCGAGGGCAGCTACGACCTGTGCGACCCGCACGCGGAGCGCGCGACCGGCCCCGAGGGCTGGACGGTCGTGCGGCACGAGCCCGACCGCGCGCTCCCGTAGCGGGCCTCCGGGGATCCCGAGCGGGGCCGCCGGCGGCGCTGCGCGGATAGGCTGGGAGCGTGAGCACGCTCCTCGTCACCGGCGGCGCCGGCTTCATCGGCTCGAACTTCGTGCACCACGTGGTCGAGCACACCGACCACGACGTCGTCGTGCTCGACAAGCTGACGTACGCGGGCGACCGCGCCTCGCTCGCGGGCCTGCCGGAGGACCGCGTGCGGCTCGTCGTCGGCGACATCGCCGACCCCGAGGTCGTCGACGGCCTCGTCGGCGACGCCGACGCCGTCGTCCACTACGCCGCCGAGTCGCACAACGACAACTCGCTGTCCGACCCCTCCCCGTTCGTGCACACGAACCTCATCGGCACGTTCACCCTGCTCGAGGCGGCCCGCCGCCACGCGCGCCGCTTCCACCACATCTCGACCGACGAGGTCTACGGCGACCTCGAGCTCGACGACCCGGCGAAGTTCACGCCCGAGACCCCCTACAACCCGTCGAGCCCCTACTCGTCGACGAAGGCCGGCTCCGACCTCCTCGTGCGGGCCTGGGTGCGCTCGTTCGGCCTCGAGGCGACCATCTCGAACTGCTCGAACAACTACGGCCCCCGCCAGCACGTCGAGAAGTTCATCCCGCGCCAGATCACGAACGTCATCGACGGCGTGCGCCCGCGCCTGTACGGCGCGGGCGAGAACGTGCGCGACTGGATCCATGCCGACGACCACTCGAGCGCGGTGCTCCGCATCCTCGAGCGCGGCCGCATCGGCGAGACGTACCTCATCGGCGCCGACGGCGAGAGGAACAACCTCGAGGTCGTGCAGGCGATCCTGCGCCTCATGGGCCAGGAGGCCGACGCCTTCGACCACGTCGCGGACCGCGCCGGCCACGACCTCCGCTACGCGATCGACGCCACGAAGCTCCGCGAGGAGCTCGAGTGGGAGCCGACCTACACCGACTTCGAGGCCGGGCTCGCGGCGACCATCGACTGGTACCGCGCCAACGAGGCGTGGTGGCGTCCGCAGAAGGCGGCGGCCGAGGCCAAGTACGCGGCCGCGGGCCACTGAGCGTGGTCGCCGCCGCATCCGGGGGTCCCGCCCGCGTCGTCGTCCTCGGCGCGAACGGCCAGCTGGGTCGCGCGCTCCGCGCCCGCTGGGCCGAGCGCGACGACGTCGCCTGGCTCGGCCGCGACCAGGCCGACCTCGAGCGCCCCGAGTCGCTCGGCTCGATCGACTGGACGGGCTGCGAGGCGATCGTCAACGCGGCCGCGTACACCGCGGTCGACGCCGCCGAGACGCCCGAGGGCCGGATCGCGGCGTGGCAGGTCAACGCCGTCGCCCCGGCCGCGCTCGCGCGCATCGCCGCCGACCAGGGCATCGGGCTCGTGCACGTCTCGAGCGACTACGTCTTCGACGGCACCCGCCCGGAGCACCGCGAGGACGAGCCCTTCAGCCCGCTCAGCGTGTACGGCCAGTCGAAGGCCGCCGGCGACATCGCCGTCGCGACCGCGCCGCGGCACTGGATCGTCCGCACCTCCTGGGTCGTGGGGGAGGGCAGGAACTTCGTCGCCACGATGGCGTCGCTCGCCGAGCGCGGCATCGACCCGACGGTCGTCGGCGACCAGGTCGGGCGGCTCACCTTCGCCGCCGAGCTCGCGCGCGCCATCGACCACCTGCTCGCCGTCGACGCGCCGGCAGGCACCTACAACGTGTCGAACGCGGGCGAGCCGCGAAGCTGGGCCGAGATCGCGCAGCGCGTCTTCGAGCGCACCGGCCACGACCCGGCCCGCGTGACGCCCGTCACCACCGCTGCGTACTTCGCAGGCAAGGACGGCATCGCGCCCCGCCCCGAGCAGAGCGCCATGGACCTCTCGCGCCTCCGCGCCACCGGCTTCGAGCCGGAGGACCACGAGGCCGCGCTCGACGCGTACGTGGATGCGCTGTCGGCCGGAGGCCCCCCGCAGGACGCCGCCGCGGTCCGCTGACGAGGTGGGAGGATGGCGGCATGACCGACACCGCCACCTGGCTCGACTTCGACGTCCGCGACCTCGGCCTCGCCGAGGCCGGCCGTCACCAGATCCGGCTCGCCGAGCACGAGATGCCCGGGCTCATGGCGCTGCGCGAGCGGTACGCCGCCGAGCAGCCGCTCGCCGGCCACCGCATCGCCGGCAGCCTCCACATGACCGTGCAGACGGCGGTGCTCATCGAGACGCTCGTGGCGCTCGGCGCCGACGTGCGCTGGGCGAGCTGCAACATCTTCTCCACGCAGGACGAGGCGGCGGCGGCCGTCGTCGTCGGCTCGGGCACCGTCGAGGCACCCGCGGGCGTGCCGGTGTTCGCCTGGAAGGGCGAGACGCTCGAGGAGTACTGGCGCTGCACGAACCGCATCTTCGACTTCGCCGAGGGGCCCACGCTCATCCTGGACGACGGCGGCGACGCCACGATGCTCGTGCACCGCGGCCGCATCGCCGAGCAGGCGGGCGGCGCGCCGGTCACGCCCGAGGACGCGCCCGAGGAGCTGCACGTCATCGACGCGCTCGTCGCCCGCACGCTCGCCGACGACCCGCAGCGGTGGACGACCATCGCGGCGCAGCTCCGCGGCGTCACCGAGGAGACCACCACGGGCGTGCACCGCCTCGAGCAGCTCTTCGCGCGCGGCGAGCTGCTCTTCCCGGCGATCAACGTCAACGACTCCGTGACGAAGTCGAAGTTCGACAACCGCTACGGCATCCGCCACTCCCTGCCGGACGGCCTCAACCGCGCGACCGACGTGCTCATCGGCGGCAAGACCGCGTTCGTCGTCGGCTACGGCGACGTCGGCAAGGGCGCGGCGGAGGCGCTGCGCGGCCAGGGCGCGCGCGTGATCGTCTCGGAGGTCGACCCCATCTGCGCGCTGCAGGCGGCGATGGACGGCTACCGCGTCGCGCGCGTCGAGGACTGCCTCGACGAGGCCGACATCTGGATCACGACGACCGGCAACGAGCACGTGCTCACGCTCGAGCACCTGCAGGGCATGAAGCACCTCGCGATCGTCGCCAACGTCGGCCACTTCGACAACGAGATCGACATCGCGGCGCTCGAGCGCTCGGGCGCCGAGCGCATCGAGATCAAGCCGCAGGTGCACGAGTGGCGCATGCCCTCGGGCCGCTCGCTGCTCGTGCTGTCGGAGGGCCGGCTCATGAACCTCGGCAACGCGACCGGCCACCCCTCGTTCGTGATGTCGAACTCCTTCTCGAACCAGGTGCTCGCGCAGATCGAGCTCGCGACGAAGGACGTCGAGCTCGGCGTGCACCGCCTCGCGAAGGAGCTCGACGAGGAGGTCGCCCGCCTGCACCTCGACGCGCTCGGGGCCCGCCTCACGACGCTGACGCAGCGGCAGGCCGACTACATCGGCGTGCCGGTCGAGGGGCCGTTCAAGCCCGAGCACTACCGCTACTGAGCGATCGGCAGCGACGGTGGGGGCTCGACGGTGAGCGCGCTGCGGCTGCGCGCGAGGCTGCCGCTGGTCTACCCGGCCGTGGCGCTCGCCGCCGCGGCGGCCGGTGCGATCGCGATCGTGCGCGACGTGCCGGTGCTCGCGGCGCTGCTGGGCGCCGCGCTCGTGGTCGCCGTGGTGCTGGGGGTGCGGGCCGCGACGACCCGCGTCGTCGTCGAGGTCGGCGCGGAGCCGACGATCGCGGTCGGCAGCGCCTTCGCCCGTCGACGGGTGCCGGTCGCCGCGGTCGCCGTCGCGCGGCGTCGCCCGCTGCCGGCGCTCGTGCCGCTGCGCGTCGCGCGCTGGGAGCTCGCCGGGCGCGACGGCGCGCCGCTCGCCGCGTTCCTCGACGAGGGCATCTCGGAGCGCGATGTGCGCGCGCTCGAGACCGAGCTCGGGGGCCTCGGCATCCCGATCGACCGCGGCTGACCCTCGGTCGCGAGCCGCGGATCCGCACGCCGCGATCCGGACCCCATCGCGCGAACCGGACCCCGCGCACCGGTCCGCGTCGCGCGATCGGATCCGGTTCAGACGATCGCGTCGGCGAGCACCCGCAGCAGGCCGGCGAGGCGAGCCTGGTCGTCGGCGGGGATCGAGCGCAGCAGGCGCCGCTCGGCCTCGAGCAGCGCGTCGAGCGCGACGTCGACCCGGTCGACGCCCTCGTCGGTGAGCTGCACGAGCCGCACGCGCCGGTCGGTCGAGCCCTGCACGCGCTCGACGAGGCCGGAGGCGACGAGGTTGTCGATGCGGTTCGTCATCGTGCCGCTCGTGACCATCGTCTGCGCGATGAGGTCCTTGGGGCTCAGCGGTCCGCCCGAGCGGCGCAGCGCCGCGAGCACGTCCCACTCCCACGGGTCGAGCCCGGCCTGCGTGAACGCCTCGGCGCGCACCCGGCCGAGCTGGCGCGAGATGCGCGTCATGCGGCTGAGCACCGCGAGGGGCGTGACGTCGGCGTCGGGGCGCACGCGCATCCACTGCTCCATGATGCGGTCGACGTCGTCGCCCCCGGATGCGCTCATGCCGTCATCCTGCCAGCAGCGCCCACCAGCTGAGCTGCTCGGTGGTCGCGACGAGCAGGAGCATGACGGCACCGGCGACGAGGGCCGACGCGAGGACGGCGAGGCCCGGATGCCGCACGTGCCAGGGGGCGCCCGTCGGCAGGGCGCCGATGCGACGGGCGAGGCCGTAGGGGATGCGCTCGCCGGGCACGAGGCGGCGGGCGCGCTCGACGTCGGCGGGGTCGAGGCCGATGGTCGGCGCGGTGCCGAGCGAGGTGCCGTCGTGGCCGACGAGGTGCCACAGCTCGCTGTCGCGGGTCACGGGGACGCCGCGGCTGGAGGCGCCGGGGTTCACCTGCTCGATGACGCCGCCGATGTCGGCGAGGCGCACGGAGCGGCGCGCGTCGACGCCCCAGCGGAACCGCGCATCCGGCCCCGGGGCGTCCACCTCCCAGCGGATGCGGCGCCCGCGGCTCCACGACACGGGGGCGAGCAGGAGCAGGGCGCCGAAGACGAGCGCCCAGAGCGGGCCGATCAGCAGCATCGCCGCGAGCACGACGAAGCCGAGCCACGCGAGGGGCCGCGCCCACCAGCCGGCGAAGCGGTGGCGCGCGGAGGCGCGGGCGACGAGGGCGGGTGGCACGGGACGAGGATCGCACGGCCGGACCTCGCTCGCGCGGCGACGCAGCGCGGGACGGCCCAGCTGCTGCTGGCTCCGCCACCAGGATTCGAACCTGGGCCTCACGGCTCCAAAGGCCGTCGTGCTGCCGTTACACCATGGCGGAGAGCACGATCCAGGCTAGCGTCGCCGCTCGATCCGTCCGCACCCGGTGGCCACGTGCGGCCCCGCCGGCGCCGTCCTGCCGGCCACGAGCGACGACCCGGAGCGACCGGGCCCCGCGTCGCCCATGGGAGGATCGTCCCATGCCCTCGACCCGCTCCGACGTCGTCGCCGTCGCCGTCACGTACGGGCCCGACGAGGCAGCGCTGCCGGACGTCCTCGAGCGCGCCGCAGCCCAGGTCGGCAGGCTCGTCGTGCTCGACAACGACAGCCCCGAGGTGGGCGGCGCGCACTGGAGCGACCGCGTCCGCATCCCCGAGGGCGTCGAGGTCGTGCGCCTCGAGGCGAACGTCGGGCTGGGCGCCGCCTACAACCGCGCCGCGCGCATCGCGCGCGAGCACGGCGCCCGCTTCGTGCTGCTGCTCGACCAGGACTCGCGGCTCGACGAGGGCTGCGTCGCCCTGCTGCTGCGCCACCACGACCTGCGCGCCGAGCACGGCCCGGTCGGCGCGGTCGGCCCCACCTTCGTCGACGAGCGCTCGGGGGAGCGCGCGCCCTTCGTGCGCTTCGGCTTCCCGCTCAACGGCAAGGTCGACGCGCCCGCGGGCGGCGACGTCGACGCCGACTTCCTCATCTCGTCCGGCTCGCTCATCCCGCTCACCGCGATCGACGCGGCCGGCGGCTTCGACGAGGGCCTCTTCATCGACAGCGTCGACATGGAGTGGTGCTTCCGCGCGAGGGCGGCCGGGCTGCAGCTCGTCGGCGTCGCGGACGCGCGGATGCTCCACGCCATCGGCGACGAGCTCGTGCGGCTGCCGGGCGGCGCGACGATGTTCGTGCACTCGCCGCTGCGGCTGTACATGATGACCCGCAACCGCGTCGCGCTCTGGCGGCGCCCGGGCACGCCGGGCGTCTGGACGGCGCAGGACGTGCCGCGGATGGCGTTCAAGCTCGCCCGCATGACCGCCTTCGCCGCGCCCCGCGGCCGCAACGCGCGCGCGATGCTGCGCGGCGCGCTCGACGGCTGGCGCGGGCGCCAGGGCCCGCCGCCTGCAGCCGGGCGCCGATAGCCTGGCCCCGGATCCGACCCCGACCCTGGAGGCAGCATGCCCTCGATCGCCGTCATCGTCCTCGCCGCGGGCGCCGGCACGCGCATGAAGAGCCGCACGCCGAAGCCGCTGCACCCGCTCGCGGGCCGCCCGCTCATCGCGCACGTGCTCTCGACCGCGGGCGAGCTGCACCCCGAGGCGATCGTCGCCGTCGTGCGGCACGAGCGCGACCGGATGGCGGAGGCCGTGCTCGAGCACGCGCCGCACGTGCGGATCGCCGACCAGGACGAGATCCCCGGCACCGGCCGCGCCGTCGAGCAGGGCCTCGACGCGATCGCTGGCTTCGAGGGCCACGTGGTCGTGCTCTCGGGCGACGTGCCGCTCATCGACGCGGCCACGCTCCGCACGCTCATCGAGCGGCACGAGTCGCAGGGCAACCAGCTCACGCTCCTCTCGGCGCACCTCGGCGACCCGACAGGGCTCGGCCGGATCGTGCGCGACGGCTCGGGCGCGTTCGTGCGCATCGTCGAGCAGAAGGACGCCTCCGACGACGAGCGCGCCATCGACGAGGTCAACGGCGGCATCTACGTCTTCGACGCCGCGGCGCTGCGCACGGCGCTCGCGACGATCGGCACCGACAACGCGCAGGGCGAGAAGTACCTGACGGATGCGGCGCTGCGCATCCAGGCGTCCGGCGGCCGGATCGACGCGGTCGCGGCCGCCGACCCGTGGGCGATCCACGGCATCAACGACCGCATCCAGCTCGCCGACGCCGCGCGCGAGCTCAACGCCCGCATCATCCGCCGCTGGCAGGCCGCGGGCGTCACCGTGGTCGACCCGGCCTCCACCTGGATCGACGTCGACGTCTCGCTCGGCGAGGACGTCACGATCCTCCCCGGCAGTCAGCTGCACGGCGCCACCTCGGTGGCCGCGGGCGCCACGATCGGCCCCGACACGACGCTGGTCGACACGGAGGTGGGCGAGGACGCGGTCGTGAAGCGCACCGACGCGACGCTCTCGGTGATCGGCGCGCGCGCCACGACGGGCCCGTGGGCGTACCTGCGCCCCAACACGATCGTGGGCGAGGGCGGCAAGATCGGCACCTTCGTCGAGACGAAGAACGCCCAGCTCGGCGCGGGCAGCAAGGTGCCGCACCTCAGCTACATCGGCGACACGACCGTCGGCGAGGGCTCGAACATCGGCGCCGGCACGATCACCGCCAACTACGACGGCGTCGCCAAGCACCGCACCACCGTCGGCTCGCACGTGCGCACCGGCAGCCACAACGTCTTCGTCGCCCCCGTCGAGATCGGCGACGGCGCCTACACTGGTGCGGGCACGGTCGTGCGCAAGCGCGTCGAGCCCGGCGCGCTCGCCATCACGGTCGCGCCGCAGCGGAACCGCACCGGATGGGTCGAGGCCAATCGTCCCGGCACGGCGGCGGCGGAGGCGGCAGCAGCCGCCGAGGAGCAGGCCGAGTAGGCCGAGGAGGAGCCCGCGTGGGATCGATCGTCGCGAAGAACCGCAAGCACCTGGTGCTGGCGACCGGCAGGTCGCACCCGGAGCTGGCCAGGGCGGTGGCGACCGAGATGGGCGCCGACCTCATGGACGTCGACTCCCGGACCTTCGCGAACGGCGAGATCTACGCGCGCTTCGAGGGCTCGGTGCGCGGCTCCGACGCCTTCATCCTCCAGTCGTACGGGCGCCCCGTGAACGAGTGGATCATGGAGCAGCTCATCATGGTCGATGCGCTGAAGCGCGCCTCCGCGAAGCGCATCACCGTGGTCATGCCGTACTACCCGTACTCGCGGCAGGACAAGAAGGGGCGCGGCCGCGAGCCGATCTCGGCCCGCCTCGTCGCCGACCTGTTCAAGACGGCCGGCGCCGACCGCATCATGTCGATCGACATCCACGCCTCGCAGATCCAGGGCTTCTTCGACGGCCCGTTCGACCACCTGTTCGCGATGCCGGTGCTGCTCGAGCACTTCCAGGCGACGACCGACCCCGAGACGCTCACGGTCGTCTCGCCCGACATGGGCCGCGTGCGCGTCGCCGACGTGTGGTCCGACAAGCTCGGCGCGCCGCTCGCGATCATCCACAAGCGCCGCGACCCGCTCGTGCCGAACCAGGTGTCGGTACACGAGATCGTCGGCACGGTGGAGGGCCGCACGTGCCTCCTCGTCGACGACATGATCGACACGGGCCGCACGATCGTGAAGGCCGCGGAGGCGCTGAAGAAGAACGGCGCCACGAACGTCGTCGTCGCGGCGACGCACGCGATCTTCTCCGACCCCGCGCCGCAGATCCTCAACTCCGACTTCATCGACAAGGTCGTCGTCACCGACACCCTGCCGCTGCGCGACGAGCAGCGCTTCGAGAAGCTCGAGGTGCTCTCGATCGCCCCGCTGCTCGCGCGCGCGATCACCGAGGTCTTCGAGGACGGCTCGGTCACGAGCCTCTTCGACGGCGCCGCCTAGCGGGGCTCGCCCCGCCGGGGAAGGAGGAGCCATGCCCATCCCGCCGCTGCTCGCCCTCGTGCTCCGCGAGGCGCCAGGGCTCGTGAAGGAGTACGGCCCCGCCGCGGTCGACTGGCTCCGCCAGCATCCGGAGCTCGTGCGCGACCTCGTCGCGCAGGTGCGTCCGAAGGGGCGCCGAGACGGCGAGCCGCAGCACGCCGACGAGGCACCGCCCGAGGCGGGCGCCGATGCGGCGCCGGAGGAGCGGGCGGACGTCGACGAGGTGATGGCGATGCTCCGCGAGCAGATCGCGTACCTCGTCGAGAGCGCCGACGACGCCGTCGAGCTCGACCGCGCCGAGGCCTGGACGATCCGGCTGCGGCGCTTCGAGCGAGCGCGCGGCCTCGTCGGCACCGCCGCGGAGCGCCGGAGGCTCGAGGCGCAGGTCGAGCGCCTCCGCGCCGAGGTGGTCGCCGCCTTCCTCATCGAGCGCATCGAGGACGAGGGCGGGCCGTCGCCGCGCGACCGCTAGCCTCGAGGGGTGCGCGACCTCCGACCGCTCCCGGGCCCGCGATGACCTGGCACCGCGCGGGAGGCCCGACACCGATGGACGGCGGCGAGCCGCGGCTCGAGGACGGCATCGGCGACGAGCACGGCACCCGCAGCGACGACGCGCCCGGTCGGCGCGTGCGACCGGTCGAGGCCGGCGCGGCGGGGGCGGCGCTCCGCGGGCTCCAGGTCGTGACGCTCACGGCGGCGCACGCCGCCGTCATCCTGCTGCTCGTGCTGTGCGTCGTCGGCATCCTCGACGAGGAGATCGTCGGCACGACCGTCGACCTGCAGCTGCTGCTGCGCGGCGCGCTCGGCGCGCTGCTGCCGCTCGTGCTCCTCAGCGGCATCGGGGAGCCGCTGCGCGTCGCCGCGGAGCGCGCGCTGCTGCTGCGGGCCGCGGAGCGCGCGACCGACCGCACCATCCCGCCCATGGTCGAGCGCGAGTCGCTCCGGAAGGGCACGGGCGCGACGCTGCGGGGGCTCGGGGTCGGCCTCACGATCGCGGGCGCGATCGTGCTGCCGATCGGGCTCATGCTCGCGACCGACGACCGGGAGGCGCTGGCCGCGCGCATCCTGCTGCCGACGCTCTCGGGCCTGGCGCTCGCGATCGGCGTCGCGCTCATCCTCGTGCTGCGGCCCGCCGGCGCGATCCGCGAGCGGTGGGCTGCGCGGCTCGGCTCGGTCGCGCGCGGCTGGACGCGCGGCGTCCGCTCGACGCCGCGCTCGCACCGCCAGCGCCGGTTCCGGCTGCTGAGCATCGCGAGCGGCGCGGTCGGCGTCGGCGCGGGCGTCTTCGCGCTCGGCGTCTTCATCCGCCAGCCCGGCAGGTTCGCCGCCGAGCGCACCTACGACGAGGCGGGCGAGCTCGCGATCCGCGGCCTGCTCGCGACCGGCGCGTCGATCATGGGCGTCGCCGTCGCGATCCTGCTGCTGGGCGGCGCCGTGCTCATCGCGCGCGCTGCACTGACGCACGGCCGCGCGGTGCGCGCCCTCGAGCGGGGCGAGCGGGTGCGGCTCGAGCGGATCGACGCGATCCTGCTCGACGACGGGCCGCTCGAGCGCGTCGCCTACTTCCTCGGCGTCGTCGCGTGGCTCGCGCTCGCGGTGGGCTGGGCGCCCGGATGGGCGGCGCTCGTCGAGGGTGCTGAGGCCGCGGCGCCGCTGCAGCCCGCGAGCGCGCTCGTCGCGCCGGCGATCCTGGCGCTCGCCCTCGCGCTCGTCGCGGCCGTCGTCGGCGCGGCCCGGCGCCACGCGCGCCGCCGCCGCGTGCACGCGGTGCTCGCGCGCGACCCGCGTGCCCGCGAGGAGCCCTCCACGCCGCGCAACCGCCGCGCGGAGGCCGTGCGCGACATCGCCCTCTACGCCGACCGGTCGGGCATCTGAGCATGGTGAGGACGGCCCCGTGAGCGCGGGCGAGTCGGTCGCGCTCGAGTGCGCGTACTTCGACGCGTGGCGCTGCCGCTCGTGCACGCTGCTCGCCACGCCCTACGCGCGGCAGCTCGCGGCGAAGCAGGCGGAGGTGGAGGCGCGGCTGCCGGCGCTCGCGTGGGAGCCGCCGTTCGAGAGCGCGGCGGGCGGGTTCCGCAACAAGGCGAAGATGGCGGTCGCGGGGAGCCTCGCCGCCCCGACCCTCGGCATCCTCGCCGCCGACGGCACGGGCATCGACCTGCAGGCGTGCCCGCTGCACGAGCAGCCGATCCAGGACGCGATGCCGGTGCTCGAGGCGCTCGTCCGCGACGCGGCGCTCACGCCCTACGACGTGCCGAGCCGGCGCGGCGAGCTCAAGCACCTGCTCCTCACCGCCTCGCCCGACGGCGAGCTCGCGCTGCGCCTCGTCCTGCGCTCGAGCGAAGCGATCCCGCGCATCCGGAAGCGCCTCGACGCGCTGCTGGCCGCGCTGCCGCTCGCCTCCGTGTCGGTCAACCTGCAGCCCGACCACAAGGCGGTGCTCGAGGGCGACGACGAGCTCGTGCTGCACGGCGGCACGCTCCGGATGCGCGTCAACCACGTGCCGCTGCGGCTCAAGCCCCGCAGCTTCTTCCAGACGAACACCGCGGTCGCGGCCGGGCTCTACCGGCAGGCGACGGCGTGGATCGACGACGTCGACCCCGCGAGCGCCCTCGACCTGTACTGCGGCGTCGGCGGCTTCGCCCTGCACGCCGCCCGGCCCGGCCGCCGGGTCGCGGGCGTCGAGGTCGCCGCCGACGCGATCGACGCCGCGCGCGAGACGGCCGCGGAGCTGGGCGTCGACACCGCCTTCTCGGTGGGCGACGCGACCGCCGTCGACCTCGAGGGCGCCGGCGCTCCGGAGGTCGTCGTCGTCAACCCGCCGCGGCGCGGCATCGGCCCGCTCGCCGAGCGGCTGGAAGACTCCGCCGCCCGCCACGTCGTCTACTCCAGCTGCAACCCGGTGACGCTCGCGAAGGACCTCGCCGCGATGCCGTCGCTCGCGCCCGTCCGCGGGCGGCTGTTCGACATGTTCCCGCACACCGGCCACGCCGAGGTGCTCGTGCTGCTCGAGCGCCGCTGACGGACGCGCCGCCGCACCGGACGCCCAGGCACCGGCCGTTCACCGGACGCGGATAGGTTCGCGGGCATGGCACAGCTCGAGCGGCGCATCGGCGTGCCCGGCGCGATCGCGATCGGCCTCGGGGCCATGATCGGCGCCGGGCTCTTCTTCGTCTGGGCGCCCGCGTCCGCGACCGCGGGCGGGCTGCTGCCGCTCGCGCTCGTGCTCGCCGGCGCGGTCGCGGTGCTCAACGCGCTCTCCACCGCCCAGCTGGCCATGGAGCACCCCGTCTCGGGCGGCGCCTACGCGTACGGCCGCGCGGAGGCGGGGGAGCGGGTCGGCTTCGCCGCCGGCTGGATGTTCCTCACCGGCAAGACGGCCTCGGCCGCCGCGATCGCCGTCGTCGCCGGGCGCCACCTGTGGCCGGAGCACGCGGTGCCGGTCGCGGTCGCGGCAGTCCTGGTGCTCGCGGCGCTGAACATGGCGGGCATCCGCGTGACCGCCTGGACCTCCGCCGGCATCGTCGCGGTCGTGCTCGTCGCGGTCGTCGCCGCGCTCGTCTGGTGGGCGGGCGGCGGCGCCGCGCACGAGGTCGGATGGATCGCGTACGCGCCGCTCGCGGCCGGCTCGACCGACGTCGCGTTCATCGGCGGGCAGCTGCCGGGCGTGCGCCCCTTCGACCTCCCGGTCCCCGAGGGCGCCCTCGCGGTCCTCCAGGCCGCGGGCCTGCTGTTCTTCGCCTTCGCCGGCTACGCGCGCATGGCGACGCTCGGCGAGGAGGTGCGCGATCCCCGCCGCACCCTCCCCATCGCGATCGTCGCCGGCCTCGCCGTCGTGCTCGTGCTCTACGCGCTCGTCGCGTGGGCGACCTCCGACGCCCTCGGCGCCCTCCTGCCGATCTCGGGCACCCCCGTGGCCGACCTCGTCGCCGATCCCGTGCTGCGCGGCGCCGTGCTGGTCGCGGGCGGGCTCGCGTGCCTCGGGTCGCTCATGGGCATCCTCGCCGGCCTCAGCCGCACGAGCCTCGCCATGGCGCGCGAGGGCGACCTGCCGGGCCCGCTCTCGCGCATCGCCGCGCGCACTGCCACGCCGATCGTCGCCGAGGCGGCGGTCGCGGTCGTCGCCATCATCGGCGTGCTGCTGCTGCCGCCCGGCGGCCTCGTCGCCGTCTCGTCGACGTGCGTGCTGACGTACTACGCGATCGCGCACCTCTCGGCGATCCGGATGCGCGGGCACGGCCGTGCGGCGATGTGGCTGCCGCGCTGGCTGCCGGTCGCGGGCCTCGGCGCGTGCGCGCTGCTCGTCGTGACGCTGCCGTGGCCGGGCGTGCTCGCCGCGGCCGCGTGGCTCGCGCTCGGCCTCGGCGCGCGCGAGCTGCTGCGCCGCCGCCGCTGAACGGCGACGGGCCCGGGCCGCCGCAGCGGTCCCGGGCCCGTCGGCCGAGCGGCGTCAGCGGCGCTCGGCCTCCTCGAGCTCGCGACGGTCGTCGTCGCCGTCCACCGCATCCTCGGGCTGCGCGCCGTGGTCGTCGGCGAGCAGCGTCTGCTCGTCGAACGGGCGCTCGCCGGCGAGCACGCCGCGCACCTGGTCCATGTCGATCTGCTTCGTCCACGTGCCGATGAGCAGCGTCGCCACCGCGTTGCCGGTGAAGTTCGTGAGCGCGCGCGCCTCCGACATGAAGCGGTCGATGCCCACGATGACGCCCACGCCGTCGACGAGGTCGGGGCGGTACGTCTGCAGGCCGCCCGCGAGGGTCGCGAGGCCGGCGCCCGTGACGCCCGCGGCGCCCTTCGAGGCGATGATCATGAAGACGAGCAGGCCGATCTGCTCCGGGATCGACATGGGCATGCCCATCGCGGTCGAGATGAACAGCGACGCCATCGTCAGGTAGATCGCGGTGCCGTCGAGGTTGAACGAGTAGCCGGTGGGCACCGTGATGCCGACGACCGGCTTCGAGACGCCCGCGTGCTCCATCTTGGCGATGAGGCGGGGGAGGGCGGACTCCGACGACGAGGTGCCGACGATGAGCAGGTACTCGCGGCCCAGGTACTGCATGAGGCGGAAGATGTTCACGCCCGTGACGACCTTCAGCAGCGTGCCGAGCACGACCACGATGAAGACGATGCAGGTGAGGTAGAAGCCCACCATGAGCGTCGCGAGGGCGACGACCGCGCCCCAGCCGGTCGAGCCGACGACGCCGGCGATGGCGCCGAACGCGCCGATCGGGGCGACCCAGAGGATCATGCCGAGCACGCGGAAGACGAGCGCCTGGAGGTGCTTCACGACGCCCAGGATCGGCGCGCCGCGCTTGCCCATCGCCTGCACCGCGAAGCCGACGAGCAGGGCGACGAAGAGCGTCTGCAGCACCGACTCGCCCGTGAGCGGCGAGAAGAGGGTGGTGGGGATGATGCCGAGCAGGAAGTCGGTGGTGGACTCCGCCTCGCCCGTGGCCTCGTAGGACGCGTCGCCGATGTTCAGGCCCTCGCCCGGGTGGACGAAGTTGCCGACGACGAGGCCGATCGCGAGCGCGAACGTCGACATCGCGAGGAAGTAGATGAGGGCGAGGCCGCCGACCTTGCCGACCGTCGCCGCCTTGGCGATCGAGCCGATGCCGACGACGATCGTGCAGAAGATGACCGGCGCGATCATCATCTTGATGAGCGCCACGAAGCCCTTGCCGATGGGGGCGAGGCTCTCGCCGACCTCGGGCGCCGCGAGCCCGACGACGATGCCGAGGACGACGGCGATGATGACCGAGATGTACAGCCAGTGCGTCTTGTCGATGCGACGGAGGCGGCCGAGCCGGGATCCGTCGGTGCTGGGCGTCGTTGCCATGCTGTGCTCCTTGCATCGGGCGCCGCACCTGCGCGGCGCTTCCGGTGAGCCAGCATGCGCGCGGGCCGAGCCGCGGCCCGCCTTTCGTGCATAGTGTTCATGGTCCGTGAGCGGGAGGGGGACTGCCGATGCGTCGCTGGTGGCGGTCCGCGAGCATCGCCACGCGCGTGTTCGTGCAGACGGCGGCGATGCTCGTCGTCGCCGCGATCGGCGCGTTCGCGCTGCTCGCCCTCGACGCCCAGCACGCGCAGGAGCGCGAGGCGGCGGTCGCGAGCCGCGAGCTCGCGCAGGCGATGGCGGCGACGCCCACGATCCAGCAGGCCACGGCGACGGCGGCCGCGCGCTACGACGAGCACCCCGAGGCGGCGGTGGACGGCGCGTCGGAGGCGATGCAGGCCTACGTCGAGGCGGTGCGCGAGGCGACACGCCTCGACTTCGTCACCGTCATGCATCCGGACGGCACGCGCTACACGCATCCCGACCCCGCGCAGATCGGCCGCACCTTCCTCGGCACGACGGCGCCGGCGCTCGCCGGCGCGACCTTCACGGAGGTGTTCGAGGGCACGCTCGGGCCGTCGGTGCGGGCCGTGACGCCCGTGACCGTCGACGGGCGGATCGTGGCGCTCGTCGCCGCGGGCGTCACGATCGAGCGGGTCGGCGGGCTCGTGGTGGAGCGGTTGCTCGTCGTGGGCGCGCTGCTCGTGGCCGCGCTCGTCGTCTCCGCCTTCGGCGCCTGGCTGCTGGCGCGGCGGCTCGACCGCGCGACCGGCGGGCGCCGACCCGAGGAGCTCGCGCGCCTCTTCGCCGCCCACGAGGCGGCCCTCCACTCCGTCGACGACGGGCTCGTGCTCGTCGAGGACGGCAGCGTCGTGCTCGCGAACGACCGCGCCCGGGCGCTGCTCGGCATCGAGGCGGCGCGCCTGCCGCTGCCGGCGGACGCGCCGCTGCCGCGGGAGGTGCGGCGCGTGCTCGACGGGGAGGGCCAGGTGCGCGTGCAGGGGCGCTGGCTGGTCGTCGAGCGGCACCGGGCGGGGGCCGGCACGGCGACCGGCACGTCGTCCGGCACGACCACGCTGACGATCCGCGACCGCACCGAGCTGCAGCGGATGACGGGCGAGCTCGACGCCGTGCGCACGCTCGCCGCGGCGCTCCGCGCCCAGACGCACGAGTTCGGCAACCGGATGCACACGGTCGCGACGCTCATCGAGCTCGACCAGCCGCGGCAGGCGCTCGAGGTGGCGACGGCGGGCCGCGACCTGGGGCAGCGCCTCGCCGACCGCGTCGTCGGCGACGACGAGGAGCCGGTGATCGCCGCGCTGCTGCTCGGCAAGGCCGCGGAGGCGCACGAGCGCGGCGTCGAGATGCACGTCGAGACGCACCTCGAGCCCGGCACGCACGGCATCGACCCGGTCGACTTCGTCACCGTGCTCGGCAACCTCGTCGACAACGCGATCGACGCCGCGGCGGAGCGCGCGAACGCGGTGCTCGCGACCGGCGGCGACGCGGCGGCGTGGGTCGAGGTGTACCTCGACGAGGACGACGGCCACATCGTGCTGCAGGTGAGCGACAGCGGCGCCGGCGTGCCGGCGGCGCAGCGCGACGCCGCGTTTGGCGCCGGCTGGTCGACGAAGCCCGCCGGTCCGCACGGTCGCGGCTTCGGGCTCAGCATCGTGCGCGAGACCGTCGACCGCCTCGGCGGCTCGGTGGAGCTCGGGCAGGCGGAGCGGGGCGGCGGCGCCGCCGTCACCGTGCAGCTGCCGAGACCGGGTGGCGCGTCGTGATCCGGGTGCTCATCGTCGAGGACGAGCGCGGCACGGCCGCGGCCCACGTGGCCTACGTGCAGCGCTGCGACGGCTTCGAGGTGGCGGCGGTCGCGCACTCGGCGGCGGCGGCGCTGCAGGCGATGCGGGAGGCGGCGGCGAAGGGCGCGCCGATGCAGCTCGTGCTGCTCGACATGCAGCTGCCCGACGGGCACGGCCTCGACGTGTGCCGGCGGATGCGCGCCGAGGGCCACCTCGTCGACGTCATCGCCGTCACCGCCGAGCGCGGCCTCGAGACGGTGCGCGACGCGATCGCGGTCGGCGTCGTGCAGTACCTCATCAAGCCGTTCGCGTTCTCGGCGCTCGCGGAGCGGCTGCAGCGGTACCGCGACTACCGAGAGCGGGTCGACGGCGAGGGCCGGCTCACGCAGCAGGAGGTCGACCAGGCGATCGCGGCGCTGCGCACCACGAACGCGCCGGGGCTCGCGAAGGGGCTCTCCGCCGACACGCTCGACGCGGTGGCGGCGCTGCTCGCCGACGGCGTCGCGCGCTCGGCGGCGGAGGTCGCGGGCGAGGTGGGGCTCTCGCGCGTCACCGCGCGGCGCTACCTCGAGCACCTCGCCGCGACGGGCGACGTGGAGCGCAGCCCGCGCTACGGCGCGCGAGGGCGGCCCGAGCTCGAGTACTCGCGGCTCGCGTAGGAGCCCGACACCCGCACCCGGTACCGTGGCCCGCTCCGACCGGAAGGAGCCGCATGCCCGTCCTCGACCTCCTCGCACTCGCCGGCATCGCCGTCGGCGTCTCGCTCGTCGTCGCCGCGATCGCGAGCCTCGCGCTGCTCGCGGGCGCGTTCGCCGCCACCCGCTCGCGCGCCCGCATCGCCGAGGTGCGCAAGCCCCTGCGCTGGCCCGTCGCGGCGCTCGCGTTCGTGATCGCGCTCTCGGTCTCGACGGGTGCGACGGGGCTGCAGGCCGGGCTCGGCGGCGGCGGTCCGGTGCTCGCGCAGCTGCTCGTGATCGCGGGCATCGCCGCGGGCGCGTGGCTGCTCGTGCGGCTGCTGGGCGTCGCGAGCGACGCGGTGCTGCACCGCTTCTCGGCCGCCGACCACGGGCGCCGGGCCCGCAAGGTCGCGACGCAGGTGGGCATCCTGCGGCGCGTGCTCGCGGTGGTCGTGGTCGTGGTCGCGTTCGGCGCGGCGCTGTTCACGTTCGAGGCGGCGCGCGTCGCGGGCACGAGCCTGCTCGCCTCCGCGGGCCTCGCCTCCCTCGTCGCGGGCCTCGCGGCGCAGTCGCTGCTCGGCAACGTCTTCGCCGGCATCCAGCTCGTCGCCTCCGACGCCATCCGCGTCGACGACGTCGTCGTGGTCGAGGGGGAGTGGGGCACGATCGAGGAGATCACCCTCACCTACGTGGTCGTGCGCATCTGGGACGACCGCCGGCTCGTGCTGCCGTCGACGTACTTCACGACGACGCCCTTCGAGAACTGGACGCGCACGACGAGCGAGGTCATGGGCGCGGTCGAGCTCGACGTCGACTGGACGGTGCCGGTGGAGGCGATGCGCGAGGAGCTCGCGCGCATCCTCGACGGCCACCCGCAGTGGGACGGCCGCGACAGCGCCCTGCAGGTGACGGGCGCCGTGGGCGGCTCGGTGCGGGTCCGCGTGCTCGTGACGGCCGAGGACGGCGGCGCGCTCGCCGGCCTCCAGCACGACGTGCGCGAGCGGCTCGTGGCCTGGCTGCGCGAGCAGCACCCCGACGCGATGCCGCGGCAGCGGCTCGCGGTCGCCGAGGCCGGGCCCGAGGCGGTGCGCGAGGTCGCCGGCTAGGAGAACGCGGCGGTCGAGACGTTGCGGCGGTACTCGAAGACGATGCTCGTGCGGGTGGACGCGACGGTCGCGTCGGCCGAGAGGTGGTCGACGACGAAGCGGCGCAGTCCCGTGGAGTCCGGCACCGCCACGTGCACGATGAAGTCGTCGTTGCCGCCGAGGAAGAAGAGCTGGCTCACCTCGGGCAGCGCGCGGACCCGCTCGGCGAAGTCGGGGATGGTGGCGCGGGCGCCGGCGCGGAGCGTCACGTGCACGAGCGCCTGCAGGCCGCGGCCGAGGCGCTCCTGCCGCACGACCGCCTCGTAGCCGGCGATCACGCCGCGCTCCTCGAGCCGCCGCACCCGCGCGTGGGCGGTCGACTCGGCGATGCCGGCCGCGCGGGCGAGCTCGCGGTTCGTCGTGCGGGCGTCGCGCCGCAGCATCCCGAGCAGGTCGTGGTCGACCTCGTCGAGCCCGTCGTCGGGCTGCGAAGGCTTCGGCTCGGAGGGCGGTGCGGGACTCATGCCTGCATCTTTCCATCGAAAGGGGCGGCTTCGCCACGGATGCTTCGGCAGATCGTGCGGATCGCCGGATCGTCTCCCATGATCGTTCCGACCCCCGACGACGAGAGGCCGAGCAATGCGCATCGCCATCCCCACCGAGATCAAGACGCACGAGCAGCGCGTCGCCATCACGCCCGCCGGCGTCGACGCGCTCGTGCAGCGCGGCCACGAGGTGTGGGTGCAGGCCGGCGCGGGCCTCGGCTCGCGCATCAGCGACGAGGACTACGTCGCCGCGGGCGCGCGCATCGCCGCCGACGCCGCGGAGGCGTGGGCGAAGGGCGACCTGCTGCTCAAGGTCAAGGAGCCCGTCGGGCCCGAGCTCGGCCTCATGCGCGACGGCCAGGTGGTCTTCACGTACCTGCACCTCGCGGCCGCGCCCGAGACCGCCCGCGCCCTCATCGACTCCGGCGCCACCGGCATCGCCTACGAGACGGTGCAGCTCGCCGACCGCTCGCTGCCGCTCCTCGCCCCGATGAGCGAGGTCGCGGGCCGCCTCTCGATCGCGATGGGCGCCTACCACCTGCTCGGCCCGGCCGGCGGCCGCGGCACCCTGCTCGGCGGCGTGCCCGGCACGCGCCGCGCCAAGGTCGTCGTGCTCGGCGGCGGCGTCGCGGGCGAGCACGCCGCGCGCAACGCCGTGGGCCTCGGCGCCGACGTCACCGTCATCGACCTCTCGATCCCGCGCCTGCGCCAGCTCGAGGCGCTGTTCGGCAACAGCATCCAGACGCGCCACTCGTCGCGCCTCGAGATCGCCGAGCAGCTCGCCGACGCCGACCTCGTCATCGGCTCGGTGCTCATCCCCGGCGCCGCGGCGCCGAAGCTCGTCACCGACGAGATGGTCGCCGGGATGCGCCCGGGCGCCGTGCTCGTCGACATCGCGATCGACCAGGGCGGCTGCTTCGAGGGCTCGCGCGCCACGACGCACGACGACCCCACGTTCCGCGTGCACGACGCCCTCTACTACTGCGTCGCGAACATGCCCGGCGCCGTCCCCGAGACGTCGACGCGCGCGCTGACGAACGCGACCATGCCGTACGTGCTGAAGATCGCCGACCTGGGCGCCGAGGCGGCCATGGAGGCCGACCCCGCGCTCGCGAAGGGCCTCAACGTGCGCGCCGGCCGCGTCACGAACGCGGGCGTCGCCGCCGCGCTTGGCCTGGAGCTCGCGAGCGCCTGAGCCCGTCGCTCCTCCGGAGGAATCGGCTCCCAGCGGCCGCATGGATGCGATGTGCGGCCATGCGCTCGCTCACGGCCGAATCCTCCGGGCCAGCACGACGAAGGGCCGCTCCCACGGGAGCGGCCCTTCGTCGTGCGCGAGGCGTCAGTGCGTGTCGACGGCCTCGACCTCGGTGCGGTCGCCCGACCACTGCGTGTGGAAGGTGCCGTCCTTGTCGACGCGGCGGTAGGTGTGCGCGCCGAAGAAGTCGCGCTGGCCCTGCACGAGCGCGGCCGGGAGGCGGTCGGCGCGGAGGCCGTCGTAGTACGACAGGCTCGACGAGAACGCGGGGGCAGGGATGCCGGCCTGGGCGGCGGCGACGACGACGCGGCGCCACGCCTCCTGCGTCTGGCCGAGCGCGTCGCGGAAGTACGGCGCGAGCAGCAGGGCGGGCAGGTCGGGGTTCTCGGCGTAGGCGCTCGTGATGTCGTTGAGGAAGCGGGCGCGGATGATGCAGCCGGCGCGCCAGATGCGGGCGACCTCGCCCTTCTGGATCTCCCAGCCGTGCTCCTCGGCGGCGGCGACGATCTCGTCGAAGCCCTGCGAGTAGGCGATGATCTTCGACGCGAACAGGGCCTTGCGGACGTCCTCGACGAACGCCTCCGGGTCGGCGACCGTCCACGCGTCCGACGGGCCGGGGAGGTCGGTCGCGGCCTCGCGCTGCGCGAGCCTCGACGAGAGCGAGCGGGCGAAGACGGCCTCGGCGATGCCCGAGACGGGCACGCCGAGGTCGAGCGCGGTCTGCACGGTCCAGGCGCCGGTGCCCTTCGCGCCGGCCGCGTCGAGGATGACGTCGACGAGCGGCGTGCCGGTCTCCGCATCCACCTGGCGCAGCACCTCGGCGGTGATCTCGATGAGGTACGACTCGAGCTCGCCGCCGTTCCACGCGTCGAAGATGTCGGCGATCTCGGCGGGGCTCTTGCCGGTGCCGCGGCGGATGAGGTCGTACGCCTCGGCGATGAGCTGCATGTCGGCGTACTCGATGCCGTTGTGGACCATCTTCACGAAGTGGCCGGCGCCGTCGGTGCCGACGTGCGTCACGCACGGCTCGCCCTCGGCGACCGCGGCGATCCGCTCGAGGATCGGGCCGAGCGTCTCGTACGACTCGGCCGTGCCGCCGGGCATGAGCGACGGGCCGTTGAGCGCGCCCTCCTCGCCGCCGGAGATGCCGCAGCCGACGAAGTGGATGCCCGTCTCGCGCACGGCCGCCTCGCGGCGGATCGTGTCGGTGAACAGGGCGTTGCCGCCGTCGACGATGATGTCGCCCGGCTCGAACACCGAGACGAGCTCGTCGATGACCGCGTCGGTGGGGCGGCCGGCCTTCACCATGATGATCGCGGTGCGCGGCTTCTGCAGGCTGTCGGCGAGCTCCTGCATCGTCGCCGCCTTCACGAACTCCGCCTCGGGGTGGGCGGCGATGAGGTCATCGGTCTTCTGCGTCGTGCGGTTGTAGACCGCGACGGTGTTGCCCTCGCGCGAGGCGAGGTTGCGGGCGAGGTTCGAGCCCATGACGGCGAGGCCGACGACGGCGATGTTGGCGGTAGGCATGCGGGAGTCCTCCTGAAGGGTCTGCGCTCCCAGGCTATGCGCTCGCGCATGCGTCGCTCCCCGCACGTCCAGCCCCCAAGGAGGCGCGGCTGGTTGCATCGCCGGATGGCTGCACCCACCGACCTCCACGACCCGCACGGCCTCCTCGCGCCCGGGGCGAGCCTCGAGCGCATGGCCACCGGCGCCTCCTGGAGCGAGGGGCCGCTCTGGATGCCCGACGAGCGCGAGCTGCGCTGGAGCGACATCCACGGCGACCGCATCCTCGCGGTCGACGAGGCGGGCCGGATGCGCGTGCACCGCGAGGGCGTCGAGTTCACGAACGGGCGCGCGCTCGGCCTGGGCGGCGTCGTGCAGTGCTCGCACGGGCGCCGCGCGATCGAGCTGGAGCGGGGCGGCGAGGTGACCGTGCTCGTCGATCGCTTCGGCGAGGCGCGGTTCAACTCGCCGAACGACCTCGCCGTGCACCCCGACGGCTCCGTCTGGTTCACCGACCCGCCCTACGGCATCGAGAAGCCGGAGGAGGGGCACCCGGGCGACGAGGAGTACGGCGGCCGCTTCGTCTTCCGCTGGAGCGAGGCCGACGGCGTCCGGGCGGTCGTCACCGACCTGGCGCGGCCGAACGGCATCGCGTTCAGCCCGGACCTCGCCACGCTCTACGTCACCGAGTCGGCGGGCGAGGACGAGACGCCCGCGCCGAACAGCATCCGCGCCTACCGGCTGGAGGGCGAGGGGGCCGACGCCCGCGCGCTCGAGGGGCGGCAGCTGTTCGCGATGGACGACGGCACGCCCGACGGCATCGCCGTCGACGCCGAGGGGCGCATCTGGTCGTCGGGCGCCTCCGGCGTCCACGTCATCAGCGCCGCGGGGGAGCGGCTCGCGCGCGTGCCGGTGCCCGAGACGGTCGCGAACCTCTGCTTCGGCGACGACGGCTGGCTGTGGATCGCGGCGACGACGAGCGTCTACCGCATCCGCACCCGTACCCGCGGCGCCTGAGCGCGATCCACGGTTGTCCCCCACCGGGCGTCCAGACCCGGGTCGTAGCGTCGCCGCCATGCAGATCGGATACAAGCTCTTCGCCGAGGACACCGAGCCGAAGGAGCTGATCCGCCGGGCCGTCGAGGCCGAGCGGGCGGGCTTCGACTTCGTCGAGATCAGCGACCACTTCCACCCCTGGCTGCCCGAGCACTCGCACTCCGGCTTCGCGTGGGCGATCCTCTCGGCGATCGCCGCGAAGACCGAGACGCTGCGGATCGCGACCGGCGTCACGTGCCCCTCGGTGCGGTACCACCCGGCGATCATCGCCCAGGCGGCGGCGACGCTCCAGATCATCTCCGACGGCCGGTTCACCCTCGGCGTCGGCGCGGGCGAGCGCCTCAGCGAGCGCATCGTCGGCCAGGGCTGGCCCGAGGTCGGCGACCGCCATCGCCGCTTCCGCGAGGCGCTCGAGATCATCCGCCTGCTGTGGTCGGGCGGCACGCACTCGTACCGCGGCGAGTTCCTGCAGCTCTCCGACGCGCGCGTCTACGACCTGCCCGAGGTGCTGCCCGAGATCGTCGTCGCGGCCGGCGGGCCGCAGGCGGCGAAGCTCGCCGCGGAGCTCGGCGACGGCCTCTTCTCGACCGATCCGGACGCCTCGCTCGTCGAGGCGTGGACGGCGGCAGGCGGCAGCGGCCCGCGCTGGTGCGAGGTGCCGACGGCGTACGCGGCGGATGCGCGCGCGGGCGCCGAGGCCGCGCACGCGCGCTTCCGCTTCGGCCAGCTCGGCTGGAAGGTGAACGCCGAGCTGCCCGACCCGGCGGCGTTCGAGCAGGCCTCCGCGGCGATCCGCGTCGAGGACATGGAGGAGGCGTTCGCGTGCGGGCCCGACGTCGAGCGGCACGCCGAGGTCTTCGGCCAGTTCCGCGACGCGGGCTTCGACCACCTGGCCCTCATGGACGCGAGCACCGATCCGGACGCCTTCATGGCGTTCTTCCACGACGAGCTCGGCCCGCGCCTGCGCGCCTGAGCCCGGTCGCGGCGCGGCTCAGCGCGCGGCGATGACGTGGCGCGCGGTCGAGATGTCGCGCTCGCCGTTGCCGCGCTCGACGATCTCGTCGAAGAAGGCGCGGAGGGCCGGCAGCAGCGCGGGGTTCGTGGCGGTCGCGTCGGCGATCGCGGCGGCGAAGCCGAGGTCCTTCACCATGTAGCGCGCGATGCCCGAGGGGGAGTCGTCGCCCGTGACGAGCTTCTCCTTGCGGCTGGCGAGCAGGTTCGAGCCGGCGTAGCCGCCGCCGAGGAGCGTCCAGAGCGCGTCGAGGTCGAGGCCCGAGCGGTCGGCGAGCACGGTCGCCTCCGACAGCGCCGTGATGGTCGCGGCGACGACGAGCTGGTTGCAGGCCTTCGCGACCTCGCCCGCGCCGAGCGGGCCGAGGTGCACGGGGCGGCCGCAGGGCGCGAGGAGCCGCGCGGCGCGCGCCGTGTCGGCCTCGTCGCCGCCGAGCATGATCGAGAGGGTGCCGGCCTCGGCGCCGTCGACGCCTCCCGAGACGGGCGCGTCGGCGACGCGCACCCGGCCGGCGGTCGCGGCCTCGAGCCGCTCGGCGAGCGCGCGCACGGCCGGCGCCGACGAGGTGGAGCCGATGAGGAGCAGGAGGCGGCGGTCGTCGCCGAGGCCCGCGAGCAGCCCGTCGGGGCCGTCGAGCGCCTGCTCGAGCTCGGGCAGGTCGGGCAGCAGCGAGAGCACGACGCCCGCGCGCTCGGCGAGCTCCCGCGGCGAGCCCGCCCACTCGGCGCCGGCCTCGACGAGGGAGGGGCGCGGGGAGCGGCTGCTCACGACGACGCGGCCGTGGCCCTCGAGCAGGCGGCGCGCCATGGGCTCGCCCATCGCCCCGAGGCCGATGACGCCGACGACCTCGTCGCGCGCCGCATCCGTCCCTGCCGTGTCCACTCCGGTGTGCATGTGCCGAGGCTAGCGGCCCGGATGCGCGACGTACAGCATGGCGGACGGCGTCCACTCGGATGGATCGGCCGTAGGGTGGTCGGCAATCGACCTCGACCGCGAAGGAGCGGCCATGACCGAGACCACGACGAACGACCGGGCCGACCGCGATCCGGCGCCCGCCGTCACGCGGAGCCTGCGCATCCTGACGCTCCTCGCCGAGGCCGAGGGGGTGCCGATGACGCTCAGCGACATCGCGCGCGCGCTCGGCATCGCCAAGTCGTCGACCGCCAACCTCTGCGCCGTGCTCGAGGACGGCGCGATGGTCGAGCGCGAGGCCGGCGGCTACCGGCTGGGCCGCCGCACGGCGGAGCTCGGCGGCGCGTTCGCGCAGCAGTTCAACCAGGTGCGCGAGTTCTACCGGGTGGTCGCGGCGTCGGATGCGCTGCACCGCGAGGTCGTGCAGGTCGCGATGCTCGACGGCGTCGACGCGCTCTACCTCGCGCGGCACGAGGGGCGCTCGCCCTACCGGCTCGGCACCCCGCTCGGCTCGCGGCTCCCCGCGGCGCTCAGCGCCACCGGCCTCGCGCTGCTCGCGCGGCTCGACGACGGCGCCGTGCGGTCGCTGCTCGCGCCGGCCGAGCCGTTCCCGCGGCTCACCGCCGACAGCATCGCGGGCGTGGACGCGCTCCTGCCCCAGCTCGCCGAGGTGCGCGAGCGCGGCTACGCGATCGACCGCGGCGGCTCCTTCGGCGGCATCACGGGCGTCGCCGTCGCCCTCGACCCCTGGGCGCCCGCCGACCCGCCGCTCGCGATGGGCGCCGCGCTGCCCGCCGAGCACGCCGACGACGCCCGCGTCGCCGAGGTCGGCGCCGCCCTGCTCGAGGCGGCCCGCGCCCTCACGAACCCGCTCTCGGCGCCCCGCTCGGCCTGACGCGCCCGCCCGCCGATCCCTCCGCGCCGCGCTCCAGACCGCGAACTTCCCTGAATCCCCGCTTTCCGGCCCAGAAGCGGGGATTCGGGGAAGTTCGACGTGCGTAGAGGGTGCGACGCGAAGAGCGACACGGGGAGCGCGTTCAGTAGGTTGTACGGCGTTCAGCGTGGTGGTACGGTCGGCGGCAAGCAACGACGCACCACGCCTGTCGAAGGAGATGGACCGTGACCGACACCACCGAGCAGCAGCCCCAGCGGCCGCACACGGACGACCCCGACTACGCCGCGAACCTCCGCCGCGCGACGCTCGCCTCGAGCGTCGGCAGCGCGCTCGAGTACTTCGACTTCGCGCTGTACGGCCTCTCATCCGCGCTCATCTTCAACGTCCTGTTCTTCAGCGACCTCGACCCCGCCATGGGCGTCGTGGCGGCCTTCGCCTCGTTCGGCGTCGGCTTCGCGGCCCGCCCGCTCGGCGGCCTCTTCTTCGGCACCATCGGCGACCGCCTCGGCCGCAAGTGGGTGCTCGTCGTCACGATCCTCCTCATGGGCGGCGCCACGACGCTCATCGGCGCGCTGCCGACCTACGACCAGATCGGCATCTGGGCGCCCATCCTGCTCACCGTGCTCCGCCTCGCGCAGGGCTTCGGCGCGGGCGCCGAGCAGGCGGGCGCGACGGTGCTCATGGCCGAGTACTCGCCCGTGAAGCGGCGCGGCTTCTTCTCGTCGCTGCCGTTCATCGGCATCCAGCTCGGCACCCTCATGGCCGCGCTCGTGTTCTCGTTCCTGTCGTCGCTGCCCGAGGACGTGTTCCTCGGCTGGGCCTGGCGCGTGCCGTTCCTGCTCTCGTTCGTGCTCATCCTCGTCGCGCTCTTCATCCGCATGCGCCTCAAGGAGACCCCCACGTTCGTCGTGCTCGAGAAGCAGGACCAGATCACCCACCGTCCCGTGCGCGACATCTTCACGAAGGGCCTCGCGGGCGTCACCGTCGGCATCGGCCTGCGGATGGCCGAGAACGGCGGCTCGTACATGTTCCAGAACCTCGCGCTCGCCTTCGTCGCGGGCAGCTTCCTCGCCAACCCCGTCGACCGCGGCGTCGCCACCTGGGGCGTCACCGTCGGCTCGCTCATCGGCATGGCCACCATCCCGCTCACCGGCCACCTCTCCGACCGCTACGGCCGCCGCGCGGTCTATCGCTTCGGCGCCGTGTTCATGCTCGTGTTCGCCTTCCCCGCGTGGTGGCTGCTCTCGACCGGCATCCCCGCCGTCGTCATCGCCGTCATCGCGATCGGCATCGGCGTCGCCGTGAACACCATGCTCGGCCCGCAGTGCGCGATGCTGCCGGAGCTGTTCGGCAACCGCCACCGCTACCTCGGCGTCGCGATGGCGCGCGAGATCTCGGCGGTGCTCGCCGGCGGCCTCGCCGGCGTCGTCGGCGCCTACCTGCTCGCCACCGCCGGCGGCGACTGGCTGCTGCCCGCCATCTACATGGCGACGCTCGCGCTCATCACCACGGCCTCCACGTTCCTCGTGCCCGAGACCCAGGGCCGCGACCTGCTGCGCCTCGACGACGCCGTGCGCGTCTCGACGGGGGAGCGGGGCGACGCCGAGCACCCGGCCGAGACGGCCGCCGAGCGCGACGCGGTGCGCGCCTGATGCGCATCGCCCGCATCCGCCACGGGGCGCACGTGCTGCACGTGCGCCCCGCCGGCGCGCCCGGCGACGGCACGCACGACCTGCCCGAGGCATGGCAGCCGCTCGCCGACCCGTACGCGGCGTTCGAGGCCGGGCGCGAGCCCGCCGACGAGGGCGCGCCGATCCCCGCAGCCGAGGCCACGCTCCTGCCGCCCGCGGCGCCGCTCGTGGTGCTCGGCATCGCGCAGAACCGCGGCGCGAACGACCACCCGCTGCCCGTGCAGGCGTGGCTGAAGAGCCCGCGCACCGTCGTCGCGCACGGCGAGCCCGTCGTCGTGCGTCGGGATGCGGGCAGGCTCGTCGTCGAGGCCGAGCTCGGCATCGTCATCGGCCGCGACACGGGCGATCCCACGGATCCGGCGCTCACCGAGGCGACCGCGCACGAGTTCGTGCTCGGCGTCACCGCGGTCAACGACATCTCCTACCCCGACCGCGCCGAGGTCGACGCGCGCAACTTCGAGTCGAAGGGCGGCGACGGCTCGACGCCGCTCGGCCCGTGGATCGACACCGCCGCCTCGATCGACGCCCTGCCGCTCGCCCTCGAGCTCGGCGGGGAGCGCGTGCGCGGCACGAGCGCCGAGGCGATGCCCGTGGGCGTGCGCGAGTCGCTCGCGTACGTCGCCCGCTGGGTGCGCCTCGGCCCGGGCGACGTCGTCATGGCGGGTGCGCCCGCCTCCAACCACGAGGCGGGCCCCGGCCAGACGGCGGCCGTCGTCGCCGGCGACGTGCGCCTCGAGACGCCGCTGCGCTGAGCCGCGGCGACCATCCGACCGACGCCGCACCCGCGGCATCCGACCCGCCGCGCCCGCGGCATCCGACCATCGCATAGCCTGGTATCTGACAAGGGAGTGCTGCCATGCCCGAGAGCCTGAAGGTCGCCGTCGCGGTGAGCCTCGACGACGCATCCGCCGACCGCATCCGCGAGCTGGAGCCCCGCGTTGAGCTCCTGCGCGACCCCGCGCTCACCGCCCCGTGGCGCTGGGACGGCGACTGGGAGGGCGAGCCCGGCTTCGCGCGCACGCCCGAGCAGCAGGAGGCCTTCGACGCGCTCCTCGCGGATGCCGACGCGATCTTCGGCATCCCCGACGTCAGCCCCGCAGCGCTCGCCCGCGCCGTGCGCGCGAACGAGCGCCTCCGCTGGGTGCACACGACCGCCGCGGGCGGCGGCGGGCAGGTGAAGAAGGCCGAGCTGACGGAGGCCGAGCTCGAGCGCGTCGTCGTCACGACGAGCGCCGGCATGCACGCCTCCACGCTCGCCGAGTGGGCCGTCTTCGGCGTGCTCGCCGGCGCCAAGGACCTCCGCCAGCTCGAGGCCGACCAGGCCGAGCGGCACTGGGGCACGGGCCGCCGCCTCATGCGCCACGTGAGCGAGATGACCGTGCTCGTCGTGGGCCTCGGCGGCATCGGCAAGGTCGTCGCCGAGCGCTTCGCCGGCCTCGGCGCCACCGTCTGGGGCACCACCCGCAGCGGCGAGCCCGTCGACCACGTCGACCGCCTCGTGCCGATCGACGAGCTCGCGGCCGCCGCCGCCGAGGTCGACGCGATCGTCGTGACGCTGCCCGGCACCGAGCGCACCGAGGGGCTCGTCGGCGCCGAGGTGCTCGGCGCCGTCCGCCCCGACACGATCCTCGTGAACGTCGGCCGCGGCACCGTCGTCGACGAGCCCGCGCTGCTCGACGCCCTGCATGCGGGCCGCATCGGCTTCGCCGCGCTCGACGTCACCGCCGTCGAGCCGCTGCCCGCCGAGTCGCGCCTGTGGGCGCACCCGAGCGTGCTCATCAGCCCCCACACGGCCGCGCTCTCGCGCCAGGAGCCGCGCCGCATCGCCGAGCTCTTCGCCGCGAACGCCACGCGCCTCCTCGACGGCGAGCCGCTGCAGAACGTCATGTCGACGAAGGAGTTCTACTGATGCCCGAGGCGCCCACCGGCCCCGCCCTCTTCGACCTCGCCGGGCGCACCGCGCTCGTCACGGGCTCCAGCCAGGGCATCGGCCGCGCGCTCGCGCAGGGCCTCGCCGAGGCCGGCGCCACCGTCGTCGTCCACGGCCGCGACGCCGCCAAGGCGCAGCGCGCCGCCGACGAGATCACCGCCTCGACGGGCGTCGCCGCGCACGCCATCACGTTCGACGTGACGGATGCGGCGGCGGTCGACGCGGGGCTGACCGAGCTCGAGGCGCGCCTCGGCACGCCCGACATCCTCGTGAACAACGCCGGCATCCAGCGCCGCTCGCCCATCGCGGAGTTCGCCGACCAGGACTGGCACGACCTCGTCGCCACGAACCTCACGAGCGCCTTCCTGCTCTCGCGCCGCGTCGCGAAGGGCATGATCGCGCGCGGCTCGGGCCGCATCGTCTCGATCGGCTCCGTGCAGTCGCAGCTCGCGCGCCCCTCCATCGCCCCGTACTCGGCGACGAAGGGGGCGATCGTCATGCTCACGAAGGGCCTGTGCGCCGACCTCGCGCCGCACGGCATCACCGCGAACGCGATCGCGCCCGGCTACTTCGCCACCGAGCTCACGCAGGCGCTCGTCGACGACGAGCAGTTCTCGGGCTGGGTGCGCGGCCGCACGCCCGCGGGCCGCTGGGGCGACGTGCGCGACCTCGTCGGCGCGCTCGTCTTCCTCGCCTCCGACGCCTCGGCGTTCGTGAACGGCCAGACCCTCTACGTCGACGGCGGGATGACCGCGGTCGTCTGACGACACGCCGCGTCCCGCCCGGGGCGCCTAGGCTCTCAGCAGGGCGACGCCGTCGGCGCGCCCACGGAAGGACGACCCGATGACCGCGGCACAGCAGCCCAACCTCGCGATCGTGGCCCACGGCAAGGACGATGTGCGCATCGAGGAGCTCGCCGAGCCCGCGCCCGCCCCCGACGAGGCGGTCGTCGCCGTCCGCTTCGGCGGCGTCTGCGGCTCCGACCTCCACTACTGGCGCCACGGCGCCGCGGGGGAGTCGATCCTCCGCGAGCCGATGGTGCTCGGCCACGAGGTGGTCGGCGAGGTGCTGCATGCCGCCGCCGACGGCTCCGGCCCGGCCGCCGGCACGCGCGTCGCGGTGCACCCGGCGACGCCCATCGACGACGGCTCGGCGCCGTTCCCCGCCGACAGCCCCAACCTCAGCCCCGCCGGCACCTACCTCGGCTCGGCCGCCCGCATGCCGCACACCGCCGGCGCGTTCGCGCGCCGCGTGGCGCTGCCCTCGCGGATGCTGCGCACGCTGCCCGACGGCCTCGACCTCCGTACCGCGGCGCTCGTCGAGCCCGCCGCGGTCGCGTGGCACGGCGTCGGCCGCGCCGGCGACGTCGCCGGGAAGCGGGTGCTCGTCGTCGGCGCCGGCCCGATCGGCGCGCTCGCCGTCGCCGTCGCCGTGCACCACGGCGCCGCCGAGGTCATCGCCACCGACCTCCACGACCTCCCCCGCGAGGTCGCCGCGAAGGTGGGCGCCGCCCGCACGATCGACGCGCGCGACGAGGCGGCGATCGCAGCGGTCCACGCCGACGTCGTCATCGAGTCGTCCGGCACCGTCCCGGGCCTCGCCTCGGCCATCCGCGGCGTCGCCCGCGGCGGCACCGTCGTCATGCTCGGCCTGCAGCGCTCCGGCGAGGTGCCGGTGCTCGCGTCCCTCGCCATCACGCGCGAGCTGACGCTCGTCGGCTCGTTCCGCTTCAACGACGAGATCGACGACGTCATCGCCGCCCTCGCCGACGGCTCGCTGGCCGTCGACCCCGTCATCACGCACGTCGCGCCCGTCGCGGACGCGCTCGAGGCCTTCGCCACCGCCGGCGACGCGAGCGCCTCGTCGAAGGTGCTCATCGACCTCCAGGAGGCATCATGACCGAGCTGCGCTACCCGTCCATGATCATCATGGGCGTCCAGGGATCCGGGAAGTCGACGATCGGCGCCGCGCTCGCCGAGCGGCTGAACATCACGTTCATCGACGGCGACGACCTGCACCCGGTCGCGAACAAGGAGAAGATGCGCGAGGGGCACCCGCTCACCGACGAGGACCGCGTGCCGTGGCTCAAGGTGATCGGCGAGACCATCGCCGAGGGCCGCCGCGAGGGCCGCATCACGATCGTCGCGTGCTCGGCCCTCAAGCGCTGGTACCGCGAGCTGCTGCGCTCGAGCGAGCCCGACCTGGTCTTCGTGCACCTCGCGGGCGAGAAGGGCCTCATCGCCGACCGCCTCGCGCACCGCGACCACGAGTACATGCCGACGACGCTCCTCGACAGCCAGATCGACACGCTCGAGCCGCTCGCCGACCACGAGCGCGGGATCGTCATCTCGGTCGAGCAGACGCCCGCCGCGATCGTCGACGAGGTCACCCGCATCCTCATCGCGCGCGCCTCCGGCCGCCCGGTCGAGCCCGGCGAGGGCGCGACCCTCACGGGCGCCATCGACCTGCCCGGCCGCTGATCCCCGACCGCTGATCCCCGGGGTCGGCCACGAGCCGCCCCGCCACCTCCCTCCGCACCACAGACACAGGAGTCACGACCATGGATGACCTCGTCCTCAACTGGGACCTCGGCACAGGAGGGCTGCTGCTGCTCGCGGCGGGCGCGATCGCGCTCCTCCTCGTGCTCATCATGGCCTTCAAGATCCACGCGTTCCTCGCGCTCATGATCACGAGCCTGCTGACGGCCGTCGCCGCCGGCATCCCCTTCAACCGGCTCATCGAGGCCATCTCGTTCGGGTTCAACCCGACGCTCGGCTCCGTCATGCTGCTCGTCGCGCTCGGCGCGATGCTCGGCCGCATGATCGAGACCTCGGGCGGCGCGCGCGTGCTCACCGACAAGCTGATCGCGCGCTTCGGCGAGCAGCGCGCCGCGATGGCGGTCGGCGTCGCGAGCCTCCTCATGGGCTTCCCGATCTTCTTCGACGCGGGCCTGGTCGTGATGATGCCGATCATCTACGCCGTCGCGCGCCGCCTGGGCGGCTCGCTGCTGACCGTCGCCTTCCCGGCCGCGCTCGCGTTCAGCTCGATGCACATCTTCGTGCCGCCGCACCCCGGCCCGGTCTCGGCGTCCGCGATCCTCGGCGCCGACGTGGGCCTCGTGCTCATCCTCGGCCTCGTCGTGGCGCTGCCCGTCTGGTACCTCGTGGGCGTGCTCTACGGCGGCTGGGTCGGCCGCCGCTACGACGTCGGCGTGCCGACGATCCTCGACGGCTCGAAGGACGATCACGAGGAGATGGAGTCGAACCCCGCGTTCGGCAAGATCGTCTTCCTGCTCGTGCTGCCGCTCATCCTCATCCTGCTGAACACGGGCCTCAACATGTTCGCCTCGACGCAGGCCGACCCGGACGCGTTCAAGGCGGAGCCGGTCGTCGCGATCCTGCGCACGCTCGGCGAGACGCCGGTCGCGCTGCTCCTCACGGTGCTCGTGTCGTTCTGGCTGCTCGGCTGGGGCATGGGCAAGAAGGGCTCGCTCATCGACAAGGTGGCCGACAGCGCCCTCGGCCCCATCTGCTCGGTCGTGCTCGTCACCGGCGCCGGCGGCATGTTCGGCGGCGTGCTCCGCGTCACCGGCATCGGCGACGCCATCGCCGACTCGCTCAACTCGATCGGCATGCCGGTCATCCTCGCGGCCTTCCTCATCTCGCAGATCGTGCGCATCGCGCAGGGCTCGGCGACCGTGGCGCTCACGACCGCGGCCTCGCTCATGGCGGGCGTCGTCGTCGACGGCGGCTTCAACCCCGTCGAGGTCGCCGCGATCGTGCTCGCGACGGCGGCCGGCTCGGTCGGCTTCAGCCACGTGAACGACTCGGGCTTCTGGCTGGTCTCGAAGTTCTTCGGCCTCGACGTGAAGACGACGCTGAAGACCTGGACCGTCGCGCAGGGCCTCATGGCCATCGTCGGCTTCGCGATCTCGGTCGTGATCTACCTGGTGGGCGGCCTGCTGGGCTAGCGCCGCACCGATCCACGACGCGGCGGGTCCCCTCGGGGGCCCGCCGCTCGCGTGTGGTGGCGGCCCGCGGGCGCTGGTAGCATCGGAGGCTGAACTTCGGCGAGGGATGCGCGAGCATCCGTGATCGACGCAGTGGCAGCAGGGGCCCCGTCCTCACGCGTCAGCGTTCGAGTCGACATCACCAACAGGCCCGCGGGCCACGAGGAGCATCACCATGAGCACCGACGACAACAAGCTCACGACCGAGATCCGCGAGAGCTTCGGCAAGGGCGCGGCGCGCAAGCTGCGCGCCGTCGGCAAGGTCCCCGCGGTCCTGTACGGCCACGGCACCGAGCCGCAGCACCTCACCGTGAACGCGCACGACGTGTTCATGCTCGTGCGCCGCACGAACGCGATCATCGACCTGCAGATCGAGGGCAAGAGCCAGCTCGCGCTCGTCAAGGACGTGCAGCGCAACCCCGTCCTCATGGGCGTCCCCGCCATCGAGCACCTCGACCTCGTCATCGTCCGCCGCGGCGAGAAGGTCACGGTCGACGTGCCCGTGCACGTCGAGGGCGAGCCCGTCTCGGGCCTCATCGCCATCCAGGACGCCACGACCGTCTCGGTCGAGGTGGAGGCGCTCCACATCCCCGAGTCGTTCACCGTCTCGGTCGAGGGCCTCGAGGACGGCGCCCGCATCGTCGCGTCGGAGATCGAGCTGCCGGGGGGCGCCGAGCTCCTCACCGACGGCGAGACGCTCGTCGTCGCGGTCCAGGAGCCGCAGCTCCCGGCCGAGGACGAGGAGACCGAGGCCGCCGAGGGCGACGAGGCGGAGGCCGCCGAGGGCGACGCCGCCGAGGCCGCCGAGGGCGACTCGGCCGAGTAGTCCCCAGGACGCTCCGCAGTGGCGGACACGTGGCTCGTGGTCGGGCTCGGGAATCCCGGGCCCGACTACGCGCGCACGCGCCACAACATCGGCCAGATGGTGCTCGCCGAGCTCGAGCGCCGCGCCGGCGCGAGCCCCAAGCGCCACGGCCGCGCCGAGGCGCTCGTCGCCGAGTCGCGCATCATCGGCGGCCCGAAGGTGGTCACGGCCTTCCCGACCACCTACATGAACCGCTCCGGCGGTCCGGTGGCGAAGCTCATGGACTGGTTCGGCGTCGACGCCGACCACGTCGTCGTGCTCCACGACGAGCTCGACCTGCCGCTCGGCAGCGTCCGCCTCAAGCAGGGCGGCGGCCACGGCGGCCACAACGGGATGCGCGACATCATCGCCGCGCGCGGCCCCGAGGTGCTGCGCGTGCGCCTCGGCATCGGCCGCCCGCCCGGCCGGCAGGACCCCGCCGACTTCGTCCTGAAGCCCTTCGCGAAGGTCGAGCAGGACGAGGTCGACCTCATGGTGCAGCTCGGCGCCGACGCCGTCGAGCGGATCATCGCCGAGGGCTTCCTCGCGGCGCAGCAGGGCATCCACGCGCCGTCCTGACGGCGCGACGCGGCCGCCCGCCCGAGCGGCGGCGCTACGATGGTCGTCGATCCGAAGGAGGGCCCGTGGGCCGAACGACACTGCGCGTCGCGAGCGTGCTCGTGGCTGCGCTCGTGCTCAGCGGCTGCGCAGGCGGTGACGCTCCGGAGGCGACGGAGCCCGCCGGCCCCAACGGCTACACGCTCGCCGCCGACCTGGCCGACGGCTACGGCCTCTGGTTCGATCGCGGGGCCGAGACCGGACTGACGGACCTCATCCTCGAGGACGCCGACGGGCGGACGGTCAACTCCTGCCTGGGCACGGGTCCGCTGCTCTGCGTCGAGGGGCCCGACGAGGCCTACGGCGTGCTGGTCATCGCTCCCGAGGGTGCGGAGCGAGCCGTCATGCACTGGTTCGGCCAGGACGTCGAGCTGACGCGGGGCGACGTGCAGGACCCGGAGGCGCCTCCCGTCTTCGGGGGCGTCATGCCGCCCTTCGAGCCCGGCGAGGGCTACCGGCTCGAGGTCTTCGACGGCTCCGGGGCCGTCGTGATGTCGTGAGCCTGCGACCGCTCCTCGACCTGCTGGAGCGCGGTGCCCTCGCGCCGGTCGTGGAGGCGCGCCGCGGCGGCGAGCTCAGCGGCATCGAGGCGCTCCGCGCGCCCGTCGTCGCCTCGCTCGCGAGCGCGCACTCGCGCCCGCTGCTCGTCATCACCGCCACCCGCCGCGAGGCCGAGGGCGTGCGCGAGGACCTCGCCGCCTGGCTGCCCGAGGCGGAGGTGCTCGACCTGCCCGCGTGGGAGACGCTCCCGCACGAGCGGCTGAGCCCCTCGCCCGAGACCGTCGGCCGGCGCGGCGCGACGCTGCGCGCCATCGCCGAGCGCGACGGCTCCCGTCCCGCGATCGTCGTCGCGTCGGTGCGGGCAGCGCTGCAGCCGGTCGCCGAGAACCTGCTCGACGTCGCGCCCGTCGAGCTCGTCGCGGGCGGCCGCGGCGTCGACCTCGCCGAGCTCTCGCGCCGCCTCGTCGACCTCGCGTACGCGCGCGTCGACATGGTCACGCGCCGCGGCGAGTTCGCGGTGCGCGGCGGCATCCTCGACGTCTTCCCGCCCGCCGAGGACCACCCGGTGCGCGTCGAGCTGTTCGGCGACGAGGTCGAGCAGATGCGGTGGTTCCACGTCGCCGACCAGCGCTCCTCGCCCGAGCCCGTCGAGCGGGTGGTGCTGCCCGCGAGCCGCGAGCTGCTGCTCACGCAGGACGTGCGCGACCGCGCCCGCCAGCTCGCGCCCGAGTTCCCGGGCATCCAGCAGATGCTCGAGAAGCTCGCCGAGGGCATCGCGGTCGAGGGCATGGAGTCGCTCGCGCCCGCGCTCCTGCCGCGGCTCGTGCCCATCACCCGCTACCTGCCCGGCGCGGGGGTCGTCGTGCTCGGCCCGGAGCGGATCCGCGACCGCGTGCGCAGCCTCAACGAGACGAACCACGAGTTCCTCGAGGCCGCGTGGAGCGCCGCGACCGCAGGCGGCGCCGCGCCCGTCGACCTCGCCGGCGGCTTCCTCGAGCTCGACGAGCTGCGCGACGCCGCCGAGGGCCCCTGGTGGACGCTGTCGGCCCTGCAGCGCGACGAGAGCGTCGACGCGCTCGGCGCCGAGGCCGTGCCGAGCTTCGCCGGCCGCGCCGATGGCGCCGTCGACCACCTGCGCGAGCGCCTGCGCGACGGCTGGCGCGCCGTCGTCACCGCCGGCGGCCACGGCCTCGTCGAGCGCGCCGCCGCCGTGCTCGCCGAGCGCGAGGTCGCCGCCCGCGAGGAGGAGGCGCTCGAGGGCGTCGAGCCCGGCGTCGTGCACGTGACCCAGGCGGCCGTCGAGCACGGCTTCGAGCTGCCGGCCGAGCGCATCCTGCTCATGAGCGAGGCCGAGTTCTTCGGCCGCGCCGTCGGCGTCGACGCCCGGGCGCCCCGCCGCATGGCCGCGCGCCGCGGCACCGTCGTCGATCCGCTGCAGCTCAAGCCCGGCGACTTCGTCGTGCACGAGACGCACGGCGTCGGGCGCTTCGTCGAGCTCACGCAGCGCACCGTCTCGAGCGGCGGCCGCAACCCCGTGAGGACGACCCGCGAGTACCTCGTGCTCGAGTACGCCTCCTCGAAGCGCGGCCAGCCCGGCGACCGCCTCTCGGTGCCCACCGACCAGCTCGACCAGCTCAGCCGCTACGTCGGCGGCGAGAGCCCCGCGCTGTCGAAGATGGGCGGCTCCGACTGGCAGCAGTCGAAGGCGAAGGCGCGGAAGGCCGTGCGCGAGATCGCCGTCGAGCTCGTGCAGCTCTACTCCGCCCGCATGGCCTCCAAGGGGCACGCGTTCGGCCCGGACACGCCCTGGCAGCGCGAGCTCGAGGACGCCTTCCCGTACGCCGAGACGCCCGACCAGCTCACCACCATCGACGACATCAAGCGCGACATGGAGCGCGAGATCCCGATGGATCGGCTGCTCTCGGGCGACGTCGGCTACGGCAAGACCGAGGTCGCCGTGCGCGCCGCGTTCAAGGCCGTGCAGGACGGCAAGCAGGTGGCGGTGCTCGTGCCCACGACGCTGCTCGTGCGACAGCACCACGAGACCTTCGCCGCGCGCTTCGCGGGCTTCCCGGTGCAGGTGCGCGCGCTCAGCCGCTTCCAATCCGACAAGGAGGTGCGGGAGACGCTCGCGGGCATCGCCGACGGCACGGTCGACGTCGTCATCGGCACGCACCGCATCCTCTCCGACAGGGTCGCGTTCAAGGACATCGGGCTCGTCATCATCGACGAGGAGCAGCGCTTCGGCGTCGAGCACAAGGACGCCCTCAAGGCGCTGAAGACGAACGTCGACGTGCTCGCGATGTCGGCCACGCCCATCCCGCGCACGCTCGAGATGGCCGTCACCGGCATCCGCGAGATGTCGACCCTCGCCACGCCGCCCGAGGCGCGGCACCCCGTGCTCACCTTCGTCGGCGCCTACAACGAGCAGCAGGTCGCCGCGGCGATCCGCCGCGAGCTGCTGCGCGAGGGCCAGGTGTTCTTCGTGCACAACCGCGTCTCGACCATCAACAAGGTCGCCGCGCAGCTCGCCGAGCTCGTGCCGGAGGCCCGCATCGGCGTGGCCCACGGCAAGATGGCCGAGTCGCAGCTCGAGCGCGTCATCGTCGACTTCTGGGAGAAGCAGTACGACGTGCTCGTCTCGACGACCATCGTCGAGACCGGCCTCGACATCCCGAACGCGAACACGCTCATCGTCGACCGCGCCGAGCGCTACGGCCTCAGCCAGCTGCACCAGCTGCGCGGCCGCGTCGGCCGCGGCCGCGAGCGCGCCTACGCGTACTTCCTCCACGACGCCGAGACGCCGCTGTCCGAGACGGCGCACGACCGGCTCGAGACGATCGCGGTGCACAACGAGCTCGGCGCCGGCATGCAGGTGGCGCTCAAGGACCTCGAGATCCGCGGCGCCGGCAACCTGCTCGGCGGCGAGCAGTCGGGCCACATCGCGGGCGTCGGCTTCGACCTGTACCTGCGGATGGTCGGGGAGGCCGTGGCAGTCTTCCGCGGCGAGGACACCGAGGCCCCGCGCGAGCTGCGGCTCGAGCTGCCGGTCGACGCCGTGATCCCCGAGGACTACGTCGACGCCGAGCGGCTGCGCCTCGAGGCGTACCAGAAGCTGTCCGCCGCGGCCTCGGGCCGCGACGAGGGCGCGATCGACCGCGTCGTCGACGAGCTGCGCGACCGCTACGGCGAGCCGCCCGCGCAGGTGGTCGCGCTCGTGGCGATGGCGCGCCTGCGCCGCCGCGCCCAGCGCGCGCAGCTGAGCGAGGTCATCGCGGTGGGCCCGAACCTGCGCGTCGGCCCGGCCGAGCTGCCCGACTCGGTGCAGCTGCGGGTGCGCCGCATGTACCCGGACGCGAAGTTCAACGCCGCCGCGAAGACGCTCGTCGTGCCCATCCCGACGCGCGGCGGCGGCCGGCTCGCCGGCACGCAGACCGAGCCGCTGCCCGACGCCGAGCTCATCGCCTGGGTCGAGGCGCTCCTCACCGCGGTCTTCCCGGCGTCGCGCGCGCCGGAGGCCGAGACCGGGCCGGGCGCCCCGTGAGCGCCGTCGACGAGCTCGTCGCCACGATGGCGCGGCTGCGCGGCCCGGGCGGCTGCCCGTGGGACGCGCAGCAGACGCACCGCTCGCTCGTCACCCACCTGCTCGAGGAGGCGCACGAGCTCGTCGAGGCGATCGAGGCCGAGGGCCCGGACGGGCAGGGCGCGGATCCGCATGCGCCGGCCGACGACGCCCACCTCGTCGAGGAGCTCGGCGACGTGCTGCTGCAGGTGGTCTTCCACGCCGAGATCGCGCGCGCCGAGGGCCGCTTCGACCTCGACGATGTCGCGCGGCGCCTCACCGAGAAGCTGCGCAGCCGCCACCCGCACGTGTTCGGCGACGTCGAGGTCTCGGGCGCCGACGAGGTCGTGGCGAACTGGGATGCGCTGAAGCGCGCCGAGAAGGCGGAGCGCACGAGCGCGCTCGACGGCATCCCCGCATCCCTCCCGGCGCTCGCGCTCGCCGCCAAGACGATGAGCCGAGCGCGGCGGGCAGGCCTTGCGCTGCCCGCCGAGCCCGAGGCCGCGGCGACCGACGAGGCGGCGCTCGGCCGCGAGCTGCTCGCGCTCGTGCGCGGGGCCGACGCGCGCGGCCTCGACGCCGAGCGCGCGCTGCGCGCCGCGACCCGCGCGCTCGCCGACGACCTGCGCGCGCAGGAGCGCACGGCAGGATGAGGGGCATGGCGGTCGACGAGCGGATGCGGCGGCGTCGCCGCGCCATCGGCGCGGCCGTCGTCGTCTCGGTCGCCACGACCGCGCTCACCGGCAGCGCCCACTCGCTCGCCGGCGGCGCCGCGCCCGACGCGCTCCTGCTGCTCGCCGCCCTCGTCGCGACCCTCGCCCTCCTCGCACCCGTGCTCGGCGCCCGCGCGGGCCTCGTGCGGCAGGCGATCGCCGTCGCGGTCGCGCAGCTCGTGCAGCACGGCCTCTACGCGCTGCCCCACGGCTCCGGCAGCGCGGTCCACGCCCACGGCGACGCGGCGCGCGACGCGCTCGCCGCCGCATCCCTCGACCACGGCGGCGCGGGCATGCCGCTCGCGCACGTCGTCGCGGGCGTTCTGACCCTCGCGCTCGTGCGCCGCGCGCCGCGGGCGCTCGCCGCACTGCTGCGCGCCGTGTCGCTGCGTGCCGTCGCGCTCGTGCTCGCCTGGGCGCCGACGCCCCTGCGCCCGCCTGCGCGCGCGCTCGTCGCCGCCCGCCCCGCACCGCGGCCCCGTACGCGCATCCTCGCCCGCGCGCTGGCGCGCCGCGGGCCGCCCGCGCTCGTCTGAGGCACGCCCGCTCGCATCGGCGAGCGCCCTGCCGCGCCCTGCGCGGCGGCGATCCCGCGCATCCGCCGGCCCTCGAGCCAGCGATGCCGCGACCAGACGACCGCGCCCTCGAGCACCGCTCGGGCGCCCCACCGCCGCGCCGGCGCAGCCGGGCGGCAGCACAGGAGCACCCATGACCATCCGACGACCCTCCGACCATCGCCCCGGCCCCGGCCCCGGCCCCGGCCCCGGCCCCGGCGCTCGCCGCCGCGCCGCGCGCGCCGCGCTGCCCGCCCTCGCGGCCGCCGCGGCGCTCGCGCTCGCCGCGCCCGCCGCCGCGAGCGCCCACGTCGAGGTGGGGCCCGAGTCAGCCTCGCCGGGCGAGACCGTCGACCTGGCCATCGCGGTCGGCCACGGCTGCGACGGCTCCGGCACGACCGCGGTGAGCATCGCGATCCCCGCCGGGATCGCGGCCGTCACGCCGATCCAGAGCCCCGACTGGGACGTCGCGCTCACCGCCGTCGACGGCGTGCGCACGCTCACGTACACGGCCGAGCGGCCGCTGCCCGACCCGGTGCGCGGGCAGATGCACGCGCAGGTCGTGCTCCGCGACGACCTGGCGCCGGGCGACGTGCTCGAGCTGCCCGCGCAGCAGACGTGCGAGGAGGGCGCGTACGCGTGGGACGACCTGGGCCCCGACGCCGAGGAGTCGATGCCGATCATCCAGGTGGTCGAGGCGGCACCCGCCCAGGACGCGCTCGCGGTCGCCGAGACCACCCCCGCGTCGCAGCCGCTCACGATCGCGGCGCTCGTCGCCGCCGTGGTCGCGGCGCTGCTCGCGACCGTCGCGCTCCGCCGCCAGGCGGGCATCCGCGCCGGGGAGGCAGCCCGATGACGGCCGTCGCCGATCGCGCCGCGGCATCGGGATCCGCACCCCCGCAGCCGCCGCGGCAGCCGTGGCTCGTGCCGCTCCTGCGCCGCCTCCACTGGCTCACGGGTGTGCTCGTCGGGCCATGCATCCTCGTCGCGGCGCTCTCGGGCGCTGCGTACGCCCTGGCGCCCGCGGTCGAGCAGCAGCTCTACCGCGAGGCGCTCACCGCCCCGGCGACGGGGGAGCCGCTGCCGCTCGCCGAGCAGGTGCGCATCGCCCAGGGCGTCGTGGGCGACGAGGCGGCGCTCGCGGCCGTGCGCCCCGCGCCTGAGGAGGGCGCGACGACCCGGGTGCTCTTCGCCGCCGACGGGCTGCAGGAGTCGGAGTCGCGCGCCGTCTTCGTCGATCCCGTGAGCGGCGACGTGCGCGGCGACATGACCGTGTACGGCACGAGCGGCTCGTTGCCGCTGCGCACGGCGATCGACCACTTCCACCGCGGCCTCGGGCTCGGCGACGTCGGCCGGCTCTACTCGGAGCTCGCGGCGAGCTGGCTCGGCATCGTCGTGCTCGCGGGCGTGGGTCTGTGGATCGGCCGCTGGGCGAGCGCGCGGCGTGGCCGCCGGCGCGAGCTCCTGCGGCCCGAGCGGCGCGCGACGGGCGTGCGGCGCCTGCTGTCGTGGCACGCCTCGCTCGGCATCTGGCTCGCGCTCGGCGCGCTGTTCCTCTCGGCCACGGGCATCACCTGGTCGCAGCTCGCGGGCGCGAACGTCACCGAGCTGCGCGGCGCGCTCGGCTGGACCACGCCGTCGGTGTCGACCGCGCTCGACGACGCCCCCGCATCCGCCGACGACCCGCACGCGGGCCACGGCGGGCACGGCGCGCCCGCGGCGGCCGGCGAGGTCGACCCCGCGCTGTTCGACGCCGTGCTCGCGGCTGGCCGGGAGCGGTCGATCGACGTCGGCCTCGTCGAGATCCGGCCGCCGGCCGAGGAGGGCACGGCGTGGGTCGTGCAGGAGATCCAGCGCTCGTTCCCCACCCAGGTCGACGCGGTCGCCGTCGACGGTGCGACGCTCGCGGTGGTCGACGAGGTGCGCTTCGACGACTACGGCCTCATCGCGAAGCTCGCCCGATGGGGCATCGACCTGCACATGGGCACGATGTTCGGGCTCGTCAACCAGCTCGTGCTCGCGGCGCTCGCGATCGGCATCGCCGCGATCGTCGCGCTCGGGATGCGGATGTGGTGGCGGCGCGGGCCGTACCGCCGCCCGGGCGCCGCGCCGGGGGCGGGCGCGCTCGCGGCCGCGCCGTGGTGGGGGCTGCTCGCGGTCGTGGCCGTCGGCGCCGCGCTGGGCCTGCTCCTGCCGCTCGTCGGCTGGACGCTCGTCGCCTTCGTGCTGCTCGACGGCCTGCTGGTCGCCGCCCGCACGCGTCCGACGGCACCGCCCCCGCCCTCCTGACCGCCCCTGCCGAATGGCCACTTCCTGCGAGGGAGTGGCCACTTCGTGCATCGAGCGGTCACTGTCGGTCGACAGTGGTCGCACGGTGCAGCACATCGCGACCACTCGATGCTGGAAGTGGCCGGTCGATGCGGGGGATGACCGCTCGAGAGCAGGACGTGGCGGCTCAGGCGCCGGGCAGCACCACGACGTTGCCGACCTTGTGGCCGGAGTCGACGATCGCGTGGGCGCGCGCGACCTCGGCCATCGGCATCGCCTCCTGCAGCACCGGGTCGAGCTCGCCGCGCTCGAGCAGCCCGAGCAGCCGCTCGACGTGCTCGCGCCGGTCTGCGGCGACGCCCGTCCGCACCGGTCCGCGCGCGCCGACCGTCTGCCCGACGATCGTCTGCCACAGCGAGGCGACGACGAGGATGAGCATGCCGCCGTCGGCGAGGAGGCGGCGGCCCCGCGCGGGCGAGAGCGCGCCGACCGCGTCGAGCACCACGTCGAACCGTTCCTCGAGCGCGTCGTAGTCGACGGTCGCGCGGTCGAGAACGGCGTCGGCGCCGAGCCGTCGGAGGAGGTCCGCGTTCGACGCGCTCGCGACGCCGGTCACGTGCGCGCCGGCGAGCCGGGCGACCTGCACCGCGCTCGAGCCGACGGCGCCGGCGGCGCCGATGACGAGCACGCGCTGGCCGGCGCGGAGACCTGCGACGTCGTGGAGGAAGTGCAGGGCGGTGTGGCCGCCGAAGAGCGCCGCGGCCGCGTGCTCGTGCGGCACGCCGGCGGGCTTCGGCACGACCTTCGCCGCGGGCAGCGCCACGAGCTCGGCGTGCGCGCCCGTGCCGCCCGTGGATCCTGCGACCTCCTCGCCCGGCGCGAGCCCGTCGACGCCCTCGCCGACGGCCTCCACGACGCCCGAGAGCGCGAAGCCGAGCACCCGCCGGCGCGGCCCGCGCACGCCGATCGCGATGCGGGCGGGCAGCGCGAACCCGGCGGGGAAGCGGCCCGCCCGCATCCTGGCGTCGCCGGAGCTCACGGCCGCCGCGACCACGCGGACGAGCACCTGGCCGGGCCCGGGCTGCGGATCCGGCAGCTCGGCGACGCGAGCGACCTCGGGGGGACCGTACCGATCGACGACCACGGCGCGCATGCTGGCTCCTTACGGGTGTAAGCCGATGATGGCGCCAGCGTAGCCTTACAGTCGTAAGCGCACAAGCACGATGCGGAGGGCAGGAGGCGACGATGCCGCAGCGCGAGCCCCTCAGCGCCGAGCGCGTCGTCGACGCCGCCCTCGCCGTCGCCGACCGCGACGGCATCGCGGGCCTCAGCATGCGCAGCGTCGGCCGCGAGCTCGGCGTCGAGGCGATGTCGCTCTACCACCACGTCGCGGGCAAGGACGCGCTCGTGGGCGCCGTCGTCGAGCGCGTCGTCGGCGAGATCGGGCGCCCCGCCCTCGACGTCCCGTGGCGCGAGGCCGTCGCCCGCCGCTGCCGAGACGTTCGCGCGGTGCTGCGCGCGCATCCCTGGAGCCTCGGCCTGCTCGAGTCGCGCCGCGCGCCCGGCCCGGCGCTGCTGCTGCACCACGAGGCCATGCTCGAGTGCCTGCGCCGCGGCGGCTTCTCGGTGGTCGACGCCGCGCACGCCTTCTCGGTGCTCGACGCCTACGTCTACGGCTTCGCGCTCACCGAGCAGCACCTGCCGTTCGAGCCGGGGGAGGGCGCCGACGCGATGGTCGAGGAGATGGCGCTGCCGCGCGACGCGTTCCCGCGCCTGGCCGAGATGGTCGACGAGCTCGTGGCCGGCCGCGCGTACGACTACGGCGACGAGTTCGAGTGGGGGCTCGCGCTCGTGCTCGACGGCCTGGAGGCCCGGCTGGCCCGCTGAGCCTCCCCGAGCGGCAGCGGCCGGAGCCGCTGCACCTCCTCGATCGGCAGCACCCGTCGTCGCAGGGCCCCGCCGAGCGCGACCGCCGCGATCCCCACGAGGAACGCGAGCAGCACCTGCCCGACCGGCCCGACGAGCCCCGCCCATCCGCCGTGCTCGTCCGGGTCGAGGAACGGGTACGGGAACCAGCCGTCCACGAGCCCGCCGCGCAACCACGCCGACGCGAGGTACGCGACCGGGTACGCCATCCACCACAGGCAGCGCACGAGCCGGATGCGCGGGCCGGCCACGAGCAGCCAGTCGAGCAGCAGGAGGGCCGGGACCAGCCGGTGCTGCGCGACGTTCGTGTACTCGATCGTCCACGAGAGCGCCTCGCCGGGCTCCGCGAGCAGCACCGCCCACACGAGCCCCGCGAGCACGGCGTACGCGGTCGCGGCGCCCCGCACGTGCTCGCTCCAGGCCGGGCGCCGATGCGCCGGCACCGCGAGCGTCCACGCGACCACCGCGAGCACGAGCAGGTTCGCCTGCACGGTGAAGTACGCGAAGTGCTCGCTCCAGCGCTCGCCCGAGCGTGCGACGTCGGCGATGTTCCAGGCCTCGGCGAGCACGCCGAGCAGCAGGATCGACACCCGCAGGGCGACGACCGGGACCGACCGGTCGTCGAGGAGCACGCGCCGCACGCGCCCATCCTGCACCCGCCGGCGTCGGGAGGCGCGCACGACGTGCGAGAGGATGGACGCCATGGCAACCCAGGTGCACCCGCCGCGCGGCATGCGCGACTTCCTGCCCGTCGACAAGCGCCGCCGCGAGCGCGTGCTGCGCGTCATCCGGGACGCCTACGAGGCCCACGGCTTCGAGGAGATCGAGACGCCCGTGGTCGAGGACGCGTCGCGGCTCCACGCCGGCCTCGGCGGCGACAACGAGAAGCTCGCCTTCGCCGTCATGCGCCGCGGCCTCACGGTCGACGACCTGCGCGAGGCCGCGAGCCCGCTCGAGCTCGCCGACCTCGGCCTCCGCTTCGACCTCACCGTGCCGCTCGCGCGCTTCCTCGCGACGCACCGCTCGAGCCTGCCGCCGGTGTTCCGCGCCATCCAGGTCGCGCCGGTGTGGCGCGCCGAGCGGCCCCAGCGCGGCCGCTTCCGCCAGTTCGTGCAGTGCGACATCGACATCGCGGGCGAGCCGGGCATCGCCGCCGAGCTCGAGCTGCTCGCCGCCACCGGCGACGCCCTCGAGCGCCTCGGCATCGACGGCGCGCGCATCCGCATCAACGACCGCCGCGTGCTCGCGGCCGCCCTCGAGCACGCCGGCGTGCCCGAGGACCAGCGCGATGCGACGCTCATCACCGTCGACAAGCTCGACAAGATCGGCCGCGAGGGCGTCGCCGAGGAGCTCGCCGGGCGCGGCGTCGACGGCGAGCGGCTGCTCGCGACGCTCGACGCGATCGGCGCGGGCGAGGCGCCGGAGGGCTTCGACGCCGCGACGCTCGAGCCGCTCCGCGAGCTGCAGGCCGCGCACGTCGGCATCCCGCTCGAGCTCGACCCCACGCTCGTGCGCGGCATGGGCTACTACACGGGCGCGATCTTCGAGGTCGCCCACCCCGACCTGCCGTTCTCGATCGGCGGCGGCGGCCGCTACGACGGCATGGTCGGCCGCTTCCTCGGCCAGGAGGTGCCGGCCGTGGGCATCTCGCTCGGCTTCGAGCGGCTCGTCGACCTGGTCGAGCTGCCCGAGGAGGGGGAGCGGGAGGTCGTCGCGCTCCTGGTCGACAAGCAGGTGCCGGCGCTCGAGGCGCTCGCCGCCAAGCGGGCGCTCGTCGCCGCGGGCCGCACGGTGCGCATGCAGCGCCGCCCCAAGAACCCGCAGGGGCTGCTCGACCAGCTCGCCGCCTCCGGTGCGACGCACGTCGCGTTCCTGCGCCCGGGCGGCAGCGCGGAGGGCCTCGAGCTCAAGCCGATCGCCTGACGGCGCCCGGCGCGGCGCGGGGGCGTCGCGGGGGCGCGGATCCCCTCCCGATCCGGACACCCGCGATGGCTAGGCTGGTGCGCGGGCGCGGCGCAGCCGCATCCCAGGCCGGTCGGGCACCCAGGCCGATCCGGCACCCGGACCCTTCGGCGTCCGGGCCCATCCCCGCTCTTCGAGAGGAACCCACAGTGGCACTCATCGACACCCTGCAGGCGCGCGAGATCCTCGACTCCCGCGGCAACCCGACCGTCGAGGTCGAGGTCCTGCTCTCCGACGGCACGCTCGGCCGCGCCGCCGTGCCCTCGGGCGCCTCCACCGGCGCCTTCGAGGCCTACGAGCTGCGCGACGGCGACGCCGGCCGCTACGCAGGCAAGGGCGTGCAGCGCGCCGTCGACGCCGTGAACGAGGAGATCGCCGACGCGCTCGAGGGCATCGCCGCCGACGACCAGCGCATCGTCGACGCCACGCTCGTCGAGCTCGACGGCACCGACAACAAGCAGAGCCTCGGCGCCAACGCCATCCTCGGCGTCTCGCTCGCCGTCGCGAAGGCCGCCGCCGACTCGGCGAACCTGCCGCTCTACCGCTACCTCGGCGGCCCGAACGCCTTCCTGCTGCCCGTCCCGATGATGAACGTCATCAACGGCGGCGCGCACGCCGACACGGGCGTCGACATCCAGGAGTTCATGATCCTGCCGGTCGGCGCCGAGTCGTTCCGCGAGGGCCTGCGCTGGGGCACCGAGACGTACCACGTGCTCAAGTCGATCCTCAAGGAGCAGGGCCTCTCGACCGGCCTCGGCGACGAGGGCGGCTTCGCGCCCGACCTCGCGAGCAACCGCACCGCGCTCGATCTCCTCGTGCAGGCCATCGAGAAGGCCGGCTTCCGCCCCGGCACCGACATCGCGCTCGGCCTCGACGTCGCCGCGTCGGAGTTCCACGAGGGCGGCTCGTACCGCTTCGAGGGCCAGCAGCGCTCGAGCGCCGAGATGACCGACTACTTCGCCGAGCTCGTCGACGCGTACCCGCTCGTCACGATCGAGGACCCGCTCGACGAGAGCGACTGGGACGGCTGGACCGCCCTCACCGAGCGCCTCGACGAGCAGGTGCAGCTCGTCGGCGACGACCTCTTCGTCACGAACCCCGAGCGCCTCGCCGAGGGCATCGACCGCGGCGCCGGCAACGCGCTGCTCGTCAAGGTCAACCAGATCGGCACGCTCTCGGAGACGCTCGACGCCATCCGCCTCGCCACGCAGCACGGCTACGGCTCGGTGCTCTCGCACCGCTCGGGCGAGACCGAGGACACGACGATCGCCGACATCGCGGTCGCCGTGAACGCCGGCCAGATCAAGACCGGCGCGCCCGCCCGCAGCGAGCGCGTCGCGAAGTACAACCAGCTGCTGCGCATCGAGGAGGACCTCGGCGACGCGGCCCAGTACGCCGGCGCGTCGGCCTACCCGCGCTTCCAGGGCTGACCCCCGCGATCCACGCGCACCGGGCGGGCCTGCCGCCCTCGGAGGGCGCTCGCCGATATCCTCGGCGGGTGCCCTCCTCCCGTGATGCCGCCCTCGGCCAGCTGCGCGTGTCGTGGCTGCTGCTCGTGCTCGTCGGCATCGTGGTGGCGGGTGTCGTCGTGCTCGCCCCGACGATCGGGCTGCTGCTCGAGCAGCGCAGCGACATCGCCGCCGCCGAGGCGCAGGTCGCCGCGCAGGAGGCGAACGTCGAGTCCCTGCAGGAGGAGGTCGCCCGCTGGGACGACCCCGCCTACATCGAGGCGCAGGCGCGCGACCGCCTCTTCTACGTCCACCCGGGCGAGACGAGCTTCGTGCTGCTCGACGATCGCAGCACGATCGAGGCGGCCTCGGCCGCCGTGCCGCCCGCGACCCTCGAGGAGCCGGACCGCGACTGGGCGTCCACCGCGGCCTCGTCGTTCGTCGTCGCGGGCCTGACGAGCGCCGGCCCGAGCTCGTTCGGCGAGCCCGCGCAGACCGACACCCCGGAGTGACGCGCCCCGCGCATCCGGCAGCGACCATCCGCCACGGGCGGGGGAGGACAGCATGATCGAGCCCGCCAGCGAGCGCGACCTGGAGATCATGGCCGCGCAGCTCGGCCGCACGATGCGCGGCGTGCTCGGCATCGGCGCGCGCTGCGCGTGCGGCGCCCCGACCGTGGTCGTGACGAGCCCGCGCCTGCCCGACGGCACGCCGTTCCCGACCTTCTACTACCTCACGCACCCGGCGGCGACGGCCGCGGCCTCGCGCCTCGAGGCCGACGGCACGATGGCCGCGCTGCAGGAGCGGCTGGCCGAGCCCGAGGTCGGCGCCGCCTACGCCGCGGCCCACGAGGCGTACCTCGCCGACCGCGCCGCGCACGGCGAGGTCGAGGAGATCGCGGGCATCAGCGCGGGCGGCATGCCCACGCGCGTCAAGTGCCTGCACGCCGTGCTCGCGCACGCCCTGGCCGCCGGCCCGGGCGTCAACCCCATCGGCGACCTCGTGCTCGAGCTCGGCGGCTGGAGCCCCGAGCGCTGCGACTGCGACCCCGCATCGCGCGGGGAGCACCCCATCCCGCGGTAGCATGGGGCCGCACCTATCAGAGAACGGGAAGAAGCCTCTGTGACCAAGATCCTCATCGTCGGAGGCGGCTACGCCGGCCTCTACACGGCCCGCGGCCTCGAGCGCCTGCTCGGCGCGGCCGAGGCGGAGATCACCATCGTCGACCCGCTGCCGTACATGACGTACCTGCCGTTCCTCCCCGAGGTCGCGGCCGGCTCGATCGAGCCCCGCCACGCGGTCGTCTCGCTCCGCCGCCACCTGTCGCGCACGAAGGTCATCGAGGCGAAGGTCACCTACGTCGACCACGCCGCGAAGCAGGCCACGATCCAGCCCGAGCTCGGCGAGGCCTGGACGATGGACTACGACGTCGTCGTCATGACGGCCGGCTCGGTCTCGCGCACCTTCCCGATCGGCGGCGTCGCCGACGAGGCGATCGGCATGAAGACGATCGAGGAGGCCGTGGCCGTCCGCGACCGCCTGCTCGGCAACTTCGCCAAGGCCGCCGCGCTGCCCGCCGGCCCCGAGCGCGACCGCCTGCTGACCGTCGCGGTCGTCGGCGGCGGCTTCGCCGGCATCGAGACGATCGCCGAGCTCCGCGACCTCGCGACGCACCTGCTCTCGCGCTTCCGCGAGATCGCGTTCGAGGACGTCCGCTTCCACCTCATCGAGGCGATGCCCCGCATCATGCCCGAGGTGAGCGGCCCGACGGCGGAGTGGGTGGTCGAGGACCTGCGCAAGCGCGGCGTCGACGTGCACCTCGAGACGCAGCTGCAGAGCGCGGTCGACGGCGTGTGCGAGCTCTCGACGGGCGAGCGCTTCGCCTCCGACCTCATCATCTGGACCGCGGGCGTCATGGCGAACCCGGTCGTCCGCCAGACCGACCTGCCGCTCGACGAGCGCGGTCGCATCACGGCCCTCGCGACCCTCCAGGTCGCGCGCGACGGCGTGGTCGTCCCCGACGCGTGGACCGCCGGCGACGTCTCGGCCGTGCCCGACAAGTCGAAGACCCCCGGCCCCGGCGGCTTCTGCGTGCCGAACGCGCAGCACGCCGTCCGCCAGGCGAAGCTCCTCGCGAAGAACGTCGTCGCGACGCTCCGCGGCGAGTCGCCCCGCGAGTACGTCCACGACAACCTGGGCGCCGTCGCGGGCCTCGGCATCGGCAACGGCGTGTTCCAGAGCGGCAAGATCGCCATCAAGGGCCCGCTCGCCTGGATCGCGCACCGCGGCTACCACGGTCTCGCGATGCCCATGTGGGAGCGCAAGCTGCGCGTCTTCGGCGGCTGGTGGAACAACTTCTGGCTCGGCCGCGACATCGTCGAGCTCTCGGAGCGCGAGCACCCGCGCCGCTCGTTCGAGACCTTCGCGTCGCGCCCCAAGACGAACGCCTAGGCGCCGTCCGGCCACAGCGCAGCCCCGCACCCAGCACGGATGCGGGGCTGCGCTACTGTTGCTTGGACGTCCGTCCACGACGGGCGTCGGGCCATCGCCGCGGGCGACGGCGGATGGGAGGCGCGATGCCGCGCAAGTCTGCTGCCGAGCGGCGCACCGAGATCGTCGAGGCGGGCCTCAGGGTCATCGCGCGCGAGGGCATGCACGGCGCCTCCGTTCGCGCGATCGTCGCCGAGGCCGGGGTGCCGCTCGCGACGTTCCACTACGTGTTCGGGTCGCGCGACGAGATGATCGGCGAGGCCTACGCGCACAGCGCCGGCTTCGTCAGCGAGGCGCCGCTGGAGCTCATGCCGCGCGAGGCGTCGCCCGAGCAGGTCGTTCGCAGCCTGCTCGACGCCTGGTTCGAGCGATTCCTCGAGCACCCCGAGTGGGAGCTCGCGGCGATCGAGATCATGGCCTACTGCCGCCGCACGCCCTCGCTCGCGCATCTCCACCAGGAGGTGCAGGAGCGCTACCTCACGGTCGTCGAGCGCCTGCTCGGCGCGCTCGAGGCGCGGCTCGGGATCGTCTCGGCGACGCCGGCGCGCGAGCTCGCGACGCTCGTCGTCCAGATCGCAGACGGCGTCACCTACTCGTGGCTGCGCACGGGCGACACCGCGGCAGCGCGCCGGATGCTCGACGCGGCCGTGCCGATGCTGCTCGCCGCCGTCGACGCCGACGGGCGCTGAGGTGCGGCTCGCGGCGGCCGGGCCCTGGTCGCCCGACGGCCACTGGGCGCGCCTCGACCGCGCGGTCGCGCACCTCGACGGGCCGGTCGCCGCGCTCTCGCTCGAGGCGCTCGCGCACAACGCCGCAGCGCTCGTGCGGCTCTCGGACGGCGTGCCGCTGCGGCTGGCGACGAAGTCGATCCGCTCGCGCGACGTCGTGCACGCGGTGCTCGGCACGCCGGGCTGGCGCGGGGTGCTGGCGGCGACCCTGCCCGAGGCGCTGTGGCTGGCCGAGACGGTCGACGACGTGCTCGTCGGCTACCCGAGCGCCGATCGCACGGCGCTCCGTGCGCTCGCGGCTGACGACGCGGCGCGCGCCCGCGTGACGCTCATGGTCGACGACGTCGCCCACCTCGACCTCGTCGACGCCGCAGCACCCGGGCATCCGGAGCTGCGGGTCGCGATCGAGCTCGACGCCGCGCTCGTGCGCGGGCCGATCCGGTACGGCGTGCGCCGATCGCCCGTGCGCTCGGTCGCGGCCGCCGTCGCGCTGGCCGAGGCGATCGCGCGGCGGCCCGGCTTCCGGCTCGTCGGGCTCATGGCGTACGAGTCGCAGGTCGCGGGCGTGCCCGACGGGGTGCGGCGGGGGAGCGCGCCCGCGCTCGCCGTGCGCGCGATGCAGCGGCTCTCGATGCGCGACGTGGCCGAGCGGCGTGCGGCAGCGGTCGCCGCGGTCGGCCGGATCGCCGAGCTCGAGCTCGTCAACGGCGGCGGCACCGGCTCCATCGACCGCACGGCGCGCGACCCGTCCGTCACCGAGGTGGCCGCCGGCAGCGGCCTCTACGGCCCGCACCTGTTCGACGGCTACCGCGCCCTCGCGCCCGCGCCGGCCCTCGCGTTCTCGGCGCCCGTCGTGCGGAGGCCCTCTCCCGGCTGCGCGACGCTGCTCGGCGGCGGCTGGACCGCCTCCGGCCCCGCGCGTCGCGACCGCCTCCCCGTCGTCGTCTGGCCGGAGGGCCTCCGGCTCGATGCGGAGGAGGGCGCCGGCGAGGTGCAGACGCCCGTGCTCGGCGCGGCCGCCGACGGCCTGCGGCTCGGCGACCGCGTGTGGCTCCGGCACGCGAAGGCGGGGGAGCCGTGCGAACGGATCGACCGGCTCCACGTCGTCGCGGGCGACGCGGTCGTGGGCACGGCGAACACGTACCGCGGAGAGGGCAGGATGCTCCTATGACGTGGCGGAACTGGGGTCGATCGCAGCGCGCCGAGCCGAGCGAGGTGCACGCGCCGGTCACCGCCACCGATGTGCAGCACGTCGTCGAGTCGGTGCGCGCGCGCGGCGGCACGCTGCGCCCGGTCGGCGCGGGCCACTCGTTCTCGGCCGCCGCCCGCCCGGACGACGCGCACGTGACGCTCGACGGCCTCGCGGGGCTCGTCAGGGTCGACGCCGCGACCCGCGAGGCCACGCTGCTCGCGGGCACGCGGATCGCCGAGGTGCCCGCGCTGCTGCGGCCGAGCGGGCTCGCGATGGAGGTCGTCGGCGACATCGACCAGCAGGCGATCGCCGGCGCCGTCTCGACCGGGACGCACGGCACGGGGCTCGCCTTCGGCTCGATCTCCTCGACCGTCACGGCCGCCACGCTCGTCGACGGCGAGGGGCGGCTCGTGCGGGTGTCGGCCACGGAGCGGCCCGACCTGCTGCCCGCGGTGCGCGTCGGCCTCGGAGCGCTCGGCGTGCTCGTCGACGTCACGATCCGCTGCGTGCCCGCATTCGCGCTCGACGCGGCCGAGGCGGTCGTCGACCTCGATCCCGTGCTCGACGACTGGCGCGGCATCGTGGAGCGCACCGACCACTTCGAGCTGTACTGGTTCCCCAGGACGCGCGTCGCGGTGACGAAGTCGAACCGCCGCACGCAGGGGCCGCTGCGGCCGCGCTCGCGCGTGGGCCGCCTCCTCGACGAGCGCGTGCTCACCGACGTCGGCCACCGCGCCCTGCTCGCGCTCGGTGCGCTCGCACCGGCGACGCGACCCGGCGTCAACGCGCTCTCGGCGCAGCTCATGCCGCGCGGCCGCTTCGTCGAGCCGAGCCACGAGGTGTTCAGCGCGCCGCGCTCGGTGCGGTTCCGCGAGATGGAGTACGGCATCCCGCTCGACGCCGTGCCCTCGGCGATGCGCGAGATCGACCGCGCGCTGCGCCGCGCCGACCTCGCGGTGACGTTCCCCGTCGAGGTCCGCGCCTCCGCCGCCGACGACGCGCACCTGTCGACCGCGCACGGCCGCGAGAGCGGCTACGTGGCCGTGCACCGGTGGTGGAGGGAGGACCCTCGGCCGCTCTTCGACGTGGTCGAGCCCATCCTGCTCGCGCACGAGGGGCGGCCGCACTGGGGCAAGCTCCACTCGCTCGACGCGCCCCGGCTCGCCGAGCGCTTCCCCGGCTTCGGGGCGTTCCTCGCGGCGCGCGACGAGCTCGACCCGCACCGCACCTTCGCGTCGGCCTGGACCCGGCGCGTGCTCGGCGCCTAGGCCGCCTCCGCCTCGCGTGCGGCGCGCAGCGCCGCGGAGCGCTCCCGCAGGCGCCCGGAGACGTCGTCGCACGCCTTGCACACCGACGCCGGGACGAGGCCGACCCGCATGAGGACCGCGAAGATCCGGCAGCCGAGGCAGAGGCCCAGCACGGCCTCGAGGGATGCGGCGAGCACGAGCACGCCCGTCAGCACGGCCGCGGCGACCGGAGCGCCGAGCGACCAGGCGAGGGCGGCGGCGAGCGTCACCGCGAGGCCGATCGCCTGCGCGAACCGCTTCGGCGGGCCGGGCACGAGGCGCGGCGGGCCGAGCCGGGGCGCGACGACGCGGGTGGCGAGCAGGCCGTACGGCGAGAACCGCGGCCCCCAGCCGACGCGCAGCGCGAACCCGGCCGCGAGCGCCCAGAGCGCCCAGCCGGCGCCCGTGGCGAGGATCGCGAGCGCGCTGCCGAGCACGAGCGCGGCGACCGTCCGCGCCGCGAGCTCGTTCACGGGGTTGGGGAAGTCGAACGCCATGCGGGCACGCTCCCACCGGCGGCGGCACGGCGCGAGGGCGGCGCGTCATGCGACGCAACATCGGTCGGCCGGGCGGGCGGACGCGGCGCAGGGGCGCCGCCTAGGCTGGGGGCATGGACCCGCAGCTGCTGCTCTGGATCGTCATCGGCGCGCTCGCCGTCGTCCCGATCGTGGGCGTCATCCTGGCGCTCGCCTCGTACTCGGCGATGCGCCGGCTCGGCACCGCCGTCGAGGAGCGGTGGCGCGCGCTCGACGCCGCGCTCGACGAGCGGCGCGCCGCGGCCGCGCCGCTGCTCGAGGACGCCCCGCCGGCGCAGCGGGCGTCGGCGGAGGCGGCGCTGGCCAAGGTGTCGGCCGAGCCGTTCCCGACGACGAAGGCCGAGGCCGAGGCCGAGGCGCAGCGCGCGCTGCGCCCCATCGTGCAGGCGGCGGCGCAGCAGCCCGCGGGCTCCGCGATCGCGGAGGCGCGCGCGGCGCTCGCGGCGCTCGAGGACCAGGCGCAGCAGCGCCGCCGCGACTACAACACGGTCGTGCGCGAGCTGAACGCGAAGACGCGCCGCTTCCCGACCTCGGCGTGGACGAAGGCGGTCGGCGGCCGCCGCGACTTCTTCGAGGTCGACCAGGCCGGCGCCGTCGCCGAGCCGCCCCGCATCCAGTTCTGAGCCCGCAGCGCTCACCCTCGAGGTGAGCGCGGAGGGCACAGGGTCGAGGAGCGCGCGCCGCAGGCGCACGCGTCACGAGACCCCAGCGCGGCGAACCGCCCCCCCCCCCCGGTCGAGGAGCGAACCGCCTCCGGCGGCACGCGTCACGCGACCTCGAGCCCCCGCACCGCCTCCGCGACCTCCCGCGCCCACGTGCCGGCGCCGGCGACCTCGACGGCGCCGAGCCCCTGCCACGCGGCGGCTTCGGCGAGCGCGGGCGCGAGCCGCGCGGCCAGCTCGCCGGCCCGAGCCGCGTGCTCGGGCTCGATGGTCGCGACCTGCACCCGCAGCACGCCCGCCCGCCGGTCGCTCTTGAGGTCGACGCGGCCGACGAGCGCGTCGTCGATCAGCACCGGCAGCACGTAGTAGCCGTGCACGCGCTGCTCGGCCGGCGTGTAGATGCCGATCCGGTAGTCGAAGCCGAACATCCGGGATGCGCGGGGCCGGTGCCACACGATGGGGTCGAAGGGCGACAGGAGCGCCGTCGTCCGCACCGCCCGCGGCATGCGCGCGCCCGCCGCGAGCCACGCCGGGCGACCCCACCCCTCGACCTCGACGGGCTCGAGCTCGCCGGCGTCGACGAGGTCGGCGACCGCGGCCTTCGTCGCCGCGACCTTGAGCCGGTGGTGGTCGGCGAGGTCGTCGAGCGTGGCGACGCCCTGCGCGCGCGCGGCGCGCAGGACGAGCTCGCGGTGCGCGTCGTCGCGCGGCACCTCGACGCGCGACGCGTCCGGCAGCACGGCGTCGGCCGCGGCGTAGCGCCGCTCGAAGCGCGTGCGGCCGACCGTCACGAGCTCGCCGCGGCGGAAGAGCACCGCGGTCGCCCAGTACGCGTCCGACTTGTTCCACCAGCCGCCCGGGAGCCGCTCGTGGGCCTCGTGCTCCATCTCGCTCGGGCGCATCGGCCCGCGCTCCGCGAACTCGGCGAGCACCTCGTCGATGAGGGTCGCGTGCGCCGCGGCCCAGGCCTCGTCGCCCGGCCGCATCGGCGCGCGCCGCTTCCAGGCCCACAGCGGCCAGTCGCCGACGGGGATCACGGCGGCCTCGTGCGCGACGTACTCGGTGTAGCGGCCGAGGCCCCTGCCGCGGTCGTGGTGCAGCAGGCGGTCGAGGACGCCCCGGTCGTAGGGGCCGAGGCGAGCGAGCAGCGGCAGGTAGTGGCTGCGCTCGAACACGTTCACCGAGTCGAGCTGCAGGAGCCCGAGCCGCTCGACGACGCGGGCCATCGCGGCCGGGCCCGTGCGCCCCCGCTCGCCCGGCAGTGCACCGTGGAGGCCGCCCGCGGCGATGGCCGTGCGCCGGGCCTGGGCGGCCGAGATCCTGCGTCGCTGCTGCACGCCCGGAGCCTACCGACGGCCTCCGACGCATGTGCCCGTCGCCGCGCTGCGCCGCCGTAGGATCGGGGGATGCTGTTCCGACGTGGCGGGTCCGCGGCCCCCCAGGAGCCTCCCGCGCCGCTGCCCCTCGGCGACGACGCGCTGCCCCGCGGCGTGCGCATCGCCGGAGCGTGGTCCTGGCGCGTGCTCGTCATCGCCGGCGCGGCCGCCATCGCCATCTGGCTCGTGATGCAGTTCTCGCTCATCGTGATCCCGCTGCTCGTGGCCGCGCTGCTCACGGCGCTGCTGCTGCCGCTCGTCGAGGGGCTCGCGCGCCGCGGCTGGCCGCGCGGGCTCGCCGTCGCGCTCGCGATCGTCGGCCTCATCGTGCTCGTCTCGGCCCTCGGCTGGCTCGTCGTCTCGCAGATGCGCGAGGAGTACCCGGAGCTGCAGGAGCGCGCCGTCGGCTTCTGGGCCGAGGCGCAGGCATGGATCCTGTCGCTGCCGTTCGGCATCACGCAGCAGGACCTCGCCGACTTCGGCACGAACATCCTCGGCACGCTCCGCGACGACATCTCGTCGATCCTCTCGAGCGCGCTGACCGTGGGCTCCTCGGTGGGCCACTTCGTCGCGGGCGCGCTGCTGGCGCTCTTCTCGCTCATCTTCACGCTCGCCGACGGCCGACGCATCTGGGGCTGGACAGTGGGCCTGCTCCCGCGCGCCGCGCGCCGCCCCACGGACGGCGCCGCCAAGGCCGGCTGGGTCACCCTCGGCAACTTCGTCCGCGTGCAGGTGCTCGTCGCGGGCATCGACGCGGTCGGCATCGGCCTCGGCGCCTTCATCCTCGGCCTCTTCTACGGCGGCATGCCGCTCGTGCTGCCGATCGCGATCCTCGTCTTCCTCGGCTCCTTCATCCCCATCATCGGTGCCGTCACGACCGGCGCGATCGCCGCCCTCATCGCCCTCGTCGCGCTCGGCCCGATCCCCGGCATCATCATGATCGGCATCGTGCTGCTCGTGCAGCAGATCGAGGGGCACGTGCTGCAGCCGCTCATCATGGGCACGGCCGTGAAGATCCACCCGCTCGCGGTCGTCGTCGCGGTCGCGGCCGGCTCGACCATCGGCGGCATCGCCGGCGCGCTCTTCGCCGTGCCGACCGTCGCCTTCCTCAACGTGTTCGTGAAGACGATCGCCTCCGGGTCCTGGCGCACGAACCCCAATCCGTCGATCGAGGACATCGTCCGATGAGCGCACCCGACCTGGCCGGCATCGAATCGGCGCGCGAGCGCCTCCGCGGCATCGCGCAGGAGACACCCATGGAGCGCTCCCGCTACCTCAGCGGCATGCTCGGCGCCGAGGTGTTCCTCAAGTGCGAGAACCTGCAGCGCACGGGCGCCTACAAGATCCGCGGCGCCTACAACATGCTCTCGAAGCTCAGCCCCGAGCAGCGCGAGCGCGGCGTCGTCGCGGCCTCGGCCGGCAACCACGCGCAGGGCGTCGCCTTCGCCGCGACCGAGCTCGGCATGCGCTCGACGATCTTCATGCCGCTCGGCGTCGCGCTGCCCAAGCTGCAGGCGACGCGCGACTACGGCGCCTCGATCGAGCTGCGCGGGCAGGACTTCCAATCGGCCCTCGCGGCCGCGGTCGAGCACGTCGAGCGCACGGGCGCCACGTTCGTCCCGCCCTACGACCACCCGGACATCATCGAGGGGCAGGGCACGCTCGGGCTCGAGATCCTCGACCAGGTGCCGGACGTCGCCACGGTCGTCGTGCCGATCGGCGGCGGCGGGCTCGCGGCGGGCCTCGCGGCCGCGCTCCGCGCCCGGGCGGCGCAGCAGGGCCGCACGATCCGCATCGTCGGCGTGCAGGCGGAGCGCGCCGCCGCCTACCCGGCCTCGCTGACCGCGGGGGAGCCGACCACCATCCGCACGGAGCCGACGATCGCCGACGGCATCGCCGTCGCGCGGCCGGGCGCGCTGCCGTTCGAGATCATCCGCGACGCGGTCGACGAGATCGTCACCGTCTCGGACGACGACATCGCGCGCGCCCTCATCGTGCTGCTCGAGCGGGCGAAGCTCGTCGTCGAGCCCGCCGGCGCGGTCGCGACCGCCGCGATCATGCGCGGCCTCGTGCGCGCCGACGGGCCGACGGTCGCCGTCGTCTCGGGCGGCAACATCGATCCGCTGTTCATGGAGCGCGTCATCGGCCGAGGCCTCGCCGCGTCGCAGCGCTACCTCAAGGTGCGGCTGGCGCTGCCCGACCGTCCGGGCCAGCTGGCGATCATCGCGCAGATCGTCTCGGACGAGCAGGCGAACGTCGTCGAGGTGCTCCACACCCAGCACGACGCGTGGACCTCCATCACCGACGTCTCGATCGACATCTCGGTGACGACGCGCGGCCCCGAGCATGCCGAGCGCGTGCTCGACGCGCTGCGCCGCGCGGGCTACGAGCCGATCGTCCTCTGACCCGGCCGCGTTCCCGGGCGCCGACGAAGCGGCGCCCGGGAACGCGAGAGGGCCCCGCGCGATGCGGGGCCCTCTCTGCGCCTGGGGGCGCGTGCGCCGGGGGTCAGGCGCGGTACGTCTGCACGTCGAGGATCTCGACGTCGATCGTCGCGCCCGAGGGCGCCTCGTACGAGGTCTTCTCGCCGATCTTCAGGCCGATGATCGCGGCGCCCAGCGGGCTCGCCTCGCTGTAGACGTCGAGGTCGCCCGTCTCCTGGATCTCGCGGTTGCCCACGAGGAAGGTGGTCGCGTCACCGGCGATGGTGGCCTTCACGACCGTGCCGGGCTCGACCACGCCGGATGCCTGGGGCGCCTCGCCGACCTTGGCGGTGCGCAGCAGCTGGGTGATCTGCGCGATGCGCGCCTCGATCTGGGCCTGGTCGTCCTTGGCGGCGTGGTAGCCGCCGTTCTCCTTGAGGTCGCCCTCGTCGCGGGCCTCCTCGATGCGCTTCGCGATCTCCGCGCGCACGGGCCCCTGCAGGTGCTCCAGCTCGCCCTGCAGGCGGTCGTGCGCCTCCTGGGTGAGCCAGGTCTCCGTGGTGCCGTTCATGTCGTCTCCTGATATGCGAGAAACCGGCCCCCATGTGGGCCGGTCCGATCAGGAGTCTATGGCACCCAGCACTCGGAGACCAATCCGTTGGCCGCGGGCGCGGCCGTGCGGAGCTGCACGGCGTGGGTGCTCGTGGGCACCTCGGCGGCCTCGAGCGGCACCTCGACCCACCCGACGATGCCGTAGCTGAGGTCGAGCGCCTGCACGGCGCACGTCACCGGCGTGCCGGGATCGACGGTCACCGCGAAGCGCACCTCGATGGTGGAGTCGTCGACCACGGCGTGCGAGATGTCCTGCGACTGCACGGTCGGGCTGAGCGGATCCGAGCTGATCCACCAGAGCGCGCCGACCACGAGCGTGAGCGCCGCGACGCCGGCGATCCACCAGGCGCGCCGCGTGCGCGGCGCGGCCGTGCGGCGCCCGTAGCGGGCGGCGAGGTCGGTCATCTGCAGGCTCTCGTGGGAGGATGGGAGAGGTCCCAGCCTACCGTCGTGCCGTCCGGCGCGCCGCGGCTGGAGGGGAGGAGGAGGCCGTGCCCACGAGCTCCGGACGTCGGCTGCTGGCGGTCCACGCGCATCCTGACGACGAGTCGAGCAAGGGTGCCGGCACGCTCGCGCGCTACGTCGCCGAGGGCGCCCAGGTGACGGTCGTCTCCTGCACGGGCGGCGAGAGCGGCGACGTGCTCACTGCCGGCTTCGCCCTGCCGCACCGCGCCTCGCGCGACATGGCGGGGCTCCGCCGCCTCGAGATGGCGGCCGCGCAGGCCGAGCTCGGCATCGACCACGTGTGGCTCGGCTACGTCGACTCCGGCCTGCCGCCCGAGGGCGAGCCGCTGCGCGCACTCTCGTTCGCCACGATCCCGCTCGAGGTCTCCGGCCGCCCGCTCGTGCGCCTCATCCGGCGCCTGCGACCCCAGGTCGTCGTGACCTACGACGAGACCGGCGGCTACCCCCACCCCGACCACATCCGCACCCACGAGGTGACGATGTGGGCCGTCGAGCACGCCGCGCAGGGCCTGCCGGAGCTCGGCGAGCCGTGGGAGGTGCAGAAGGTCTACTTCGACCGCTCGATGAGCGGGCAGCGGCTGCGCGCGCTCATCGCGGCGCTCGAGGAGAGCGCGCCGCACGACGCGCGCCTGCCCGACATGCGCCAGTGGTCGGAGCGGATCGGCGACCGCGGCGCCGCGCTCACGACGCGCGTCGACATCGGGCAGCACCTGGCGGCCCGGGATGCGGCGCTGCGCGCGCACGCGAGCCAGGTCGAGCCCGACTCGCCCTTCTTCTTCTGGCCGCACGACCTGCTGCTCGCCGCGTGGCCCACCGACGACTACGAGCTCGTCCGCTCGTCCGTCCCCGCCGTCGACGGCGAGGACGACCTGTTCGCGGGCGTCGAGGAGGACCGATGACCGCGCTGGGCCTCGAGCGGCTGCCGTACGACCCCGACCAGGTGACGCCGGGCGTCATCGGCTTCGCGGTGACCGCGGCGGTCGCGCTCGTCGTGATCCTGCTGCTGCTCGACTTCACGCGCCGCGTGCGCCGCATCAACGACCGCGCCGACATCCGCGCGCGCATCGACGCCGAGGTCGCCGAGCGCGACGCGCTCGAGCGCGCGGCCGCCGAGGGGCAGCCGGATGCGGTCGAGGAGGCCGCGGCGCGCGACGCCGGCATCGCGGAGGGCGGCCCGGCCGGTCCGACGGGATCGCTCGAGGCCGCGCCGCAGGACGACGCGCCGGCGGGCGAGGCCGAGCCGGTCGAGCGCGAGCGCCGCGGCGACGCCTGACGTCCCCGGTGGCGCCGTCCGCGCGGCCCTGCCGTCAGCCGCGAGCGCTCGAGGGCAGGGTGAGGATCTCGGGGCCGTCCTCGGTGATCGCGACCGTGTGCTCGCTGTGCGCCGTGCGGGCGCCCGTGGCGCTGCGCAGCGTCCAGCCGTCCTCGTCGACGACGAGCTCGTCGGTGCCGGCCATCACCCACGGCTCGATCGCGAGCAGCAGGCCGGGCCGCAGGCGGTAGCCGCGGCCGGGACGGCCGTCGTTCGGCACCGAGGGGTCCTGGTGCATGGTCGTGCCGATGCCGTGGCCGCCGAACTCGGTGTTCACCAGGTGGCCGTCGCCGCGCAGCGACGAGCCGATCGCGTGCGAGATGTCGCCGATGCGCGCGTCCGGCCTCGCGGCGGCGATGCCGGCCGCGAGGGCGCGCTCCGTGGCGGCGATGAGCGCGCCGCCCTCGTCGTCGCGCGGCGGGCCGACCTCGAAGCTGATGGCGGCATCCGCTGCGATCCCGTCGAGCGAGACGGCGAGGTCGAGCGTGAGGAGGTCGCCCTCGGCGAGGCGGTAGCGGTGCGGCTTCGCGTGCAGCACGGCGTCGTCGACGCCCGTGCAGATGTGGTGGCCGAAGGGACCCCGGCCGAACGACGGCGCGTAGTCGACGTAGCAGGAGACGGCGCCGGCGTCGGCGATCATCGCCGCGGTCCAGCGATCGATCTCGAGCAGGTCGGTGCCGACGTCGACGCGCTCGCGCAGCGCCTGCAGGATGTCGCCGACGAGCGCGCCGGTCGCCCGGGCGCGGTCGAGCTCGGCGGGCGTCAGGATCTCGATCACGGCGTGCCTCCTCGTGGATGCCGAAAGGAATACCGGCAATCCTATCCCGGGATGATCGTCCCGATCCCGTACGCTGGACGCATGGTCCGACTGCCGCTGCGTCCCGACGAGCTCGAGCGCGGCGCGCGCCTGGGCGCGCTCCTGCGCCGCGCGCGGGGCGCCCGCCCGATGCTTGAGGTCGCGCTCGCCGCGCGCATCTCTCCCGAGACGCTGCGCAAGATCGAGACGGGCCGCGTGGCCACGCCCGCCTTCCCGACCGTCGCGGCGGTCGCGTGCGTGCTCGGGCTCTCGCTCGACGAGGTGTGGGCAGAGGTCAGCGACGACGCGGGGGAGCGGCTCGCCTCCTGAGCGGCCGGGGAGGCGCCGCGCTCAGAGCACGCCGACGGAGGTCGCGCGCCAGCGACCGTCGAGGCCCTCGAGCCGGATCGCGACCGCGCGGGTGCGGCCCGCGGAGCGCACGACGACGGCGCCCTCGACGACACCGTCGGCGGAGTGGCACGCGCGGACGCGGCTGATCTCGAACCCGGGGACCTCCCGCACCGCACGCCTCGCGCGCGCCCGCCGCGCGGTGAGCGCCCGGCGCGCGAGGCAGTCGTAGGTGGGCTCGGTCACCCAGCGCGCGATCTGCTGCACGTCGCGCACGCCGAGCAGGATCTCCACGACGCTCGAGGCGAGGTTCTCGAGGAGCGGGGCGGGATCGGGCAGGCCTGCCGACGAGCACGGCTGGAAGTCGAAGTACTCCTCGGCGTCCGCCGCCGTCATCCGTCGTCTCGTCGCGCGCATCCTCGCCCCTTCGCTCCACGCCCTCGGGCATCCCCGGGGCGGCCGGCCCACCCGGGCGCCGTTGCGCGGAACCATAGCCAAGTCCTAGGTGGGGGCGTCCATGGGGAGAACTCCACCTGTGGAGAACCGCGCCGCCCGTGGCGTGGGCGCGCCCTAGGTTGGCCCGCGTGCGCTTCGACGACCTGTTCGACGACCTCGAGAGCCAGCTCGAGGCGGAGCTCGGCGCCGAGCGCAGGGACCTCGAGGCCGAGGAGGAGCGCTTCCGCGTCGGCCGCCTCGAGCTCCACGAGCGCATCGCGGCCGCGCCGCGCACGCTCGACCTGACGCTGCGCGGCGGCGGCCGGATCCGCCTCCGCCGCATGGCGCTCGGCCGCGACTGGCTGAACGGCCTCGTGCTCGAGGGCGCGCCCGCCGACACGGGCGCGCTCGTGCCGCTGCGGGCGATCGCCGGCATCGAGCTCGACGCCGACGGCGCCGCCGCCTCGGTGCGCCCGCAGTCGGCGGGCGACCTCTCGCGCCGCCTCAGCTTCGCCTTCGCGCTGCGCGACCTCGCTCGCCGCCGCGCCCACGTCATCCTCGAGGGGCCGCATCCGCTCTCGGGCACGATCGACCGCGTCGGGCGCGACCACCTCGACCTCGCGCTGCACGAGCCGGGCGCGAGCCCGCGGCTCGGCACCGTGCGGTCCTGGCGCATCGTGCCCTTCGACGCCTTCGACTGGGTGCGCCTGCCCTGAGCGGTCGGGCGGCGCGGCGGCCGCGTCGCCGTCAGCGCTCGCCGAAGAGGTCGGCGATGCTGGCGGACTGCCCCTGCCGCCACAGCGCTCGGCGGCGCTCGACCTCGAGCTGCGCGTCGATCCAGCCCTGCAGCTCGTCGAGCGCGACGCGCCACGCGCCGCCCACACGGAGGCCGCGGAGCTCGCCCGCCTCGAGCAGCGCCACGACCGCCGCCGGCGTCGAGCCGAGGGTCTCGGCGACGTCGGCCACGGACAGGAAGCGTCGCGGCTCGAGGGGCATGCCCACCATTGTGGGCCGCCGGGCGATCCCTGGCGGGCACCTGTGGACAACGTGCGCTGTGGACAACCGCCGACCCGCGCCGCGCCCTCCTGGCACGGTGGTGCCCGACGACGAGGAGGAGCGATGTCGGCACGACGGACGTGGATGGATCCCAGGCTCGTGATCGGGGTGGCGCTCGTGCTCGCCTCCCTCGCGGGCGTCTGGATGGTCGTGCAGCAGTCGGCGCGCACCGAGCCCGCGTGGTCGGCGACCCGCACGCTGCTGCCGGGCGACACGATCGGCGCGGGCGACGTGGAGCGGGTGGAGGCCCGGCTGCCGCAGTCGCAGGACCGCTACCTCGGCGCGGGCGTCGACCCGGTCGGCATGGTGGTCGCATCGACGGTGGGCGAGGGCGAGGTGCTGCCCGTGCGGGCCGTCGGCGACGCCGCCGCGGAGGACCGCGCCGCGGTCGTCATCGACGTGGGCGCGGCGCTCCCGACGGCGGTGCGCGCGGGCGCGCACGTCGACGTCTGGGCCGCGGCGCCGGGGGAGCAGGGCTACGAGGAGCCGGCCGTGCTGGTCGACGACGCGATCGTCGTCGGGCTCGTCGAGGACGACGGCATCATCGACGCGGCCGGAACCCAGCTCGAGCTGCTCGTGCCGCGCGGCAGCACGGGCGAGCTGCTCGAGGCGATCGCCGACGAGCACGCGGTGAGCGTCGTGCCGCTCGCGCAGCCGGTGGCGTCGCCGTGATCGGCATCGCGGTCTCCGCGCCGCTCGAGCGCGAGGACGCCGTCGTCCGCGAGGCGGCGCGCCACGGCCACCGCGTCGCCATCCGCGCCGCGACCGCCGACGACCTGCTCGAGCGGCTCGCCGCCCGGCCCGCCGACGCGGAGCCGGCCATCGACCTCGTGCTCGTCGTCGCCGACGAGGCACACGCGAGCCGCGCGCTCGTCGAGGGATGCGACGCCCGCGGGCTGCGCCTCCTCGCGCTCGCCGACGACCCGGGGGAGCGCAGCAGGGCGCAGGCGCTGGGCATCGACGCCGTCGCCTGGGCCGACGGCTTCGCCGCGATCGAGGCGTCGGTGCGCCCGAGCCCCGCCGGGCCGGGGACGCCCGCGGCGCGCGGCCGGGTCGTGGTCGTGTGGGGCCCGCACGGGGCGCCCGGCCGCACCACCGCGTCGATCGCGCTCGCGGCGGAGCTCGCGCTCCTCGGCCAGCGCGTCGCGCTCGTCGACGCCGACACGACGAGCGCCGCCGTGGCGCCGGCGCTCGGGCTCCTCGACGAGTCGCCCGGCTTCGCGGCCGCGGCGAGGCTCGCGCGTGCCGGCAGCCTCACGGTCGACGAGCTCGACCGCATCGCCCAGCCCGTGGCGACGAGCGGCGGCACCGTGCGCGTGCTCACCGGCATCGGCCGGGCGAGCCGCTGGCCGGAGCTCGGGCGCGAGCGCGTCGCCGAGGTGCTCGAGCGCTGCCGCGACTGGGTCGACGTGACCGTGGTCGACGTCGCCGCGAGCCTCGAGCGCGACGAGGAGATCTCGAGCGACCTCTTCGCGCCGCGCCGCCACGCCGCCACGCTCGCCGCGCTCGAGGCGGCCGACGAGCTCGTCGTGGTCGCGGGTGGCGACGCGGTCGGCATCGCGCGGCTGGTCCGCGCGCTGCCCAAGCTTCGGGAGCTCGCGCCCCAGGCGCGGCCGCGCGTGATCGTGAACCGCGTGCGCGCCGGCGCGATCGGCGTGGCGCCCGAGCGCGCGGTCGAGGAGACGCTCCGGAGGCTCGCGCAGGTGACGCCCGAGGCGTGCTGGCCGTTCGACGGGCGAGCCGCCGACGCGGCGATGCTCGAGGGTCGGCCGCTCGCCGACGTCGCGGGCCGCTCGAGGCTGCGGCGCAGGGTGCAGGAGCTCGCCCTGCGGCTCGTGCCGCAGGAGGCGGCCACCAGCAGGGCGGCGCTGCGCGCCGCCGAGCGCCCCAGGCGGCGCCTGCTGCCCGCGCTACGCTGAACGGGTGACGAGCCTGAGTGCCATCGCCGAGCGCTACGGCCGCCTCTCCGACCAGGACGTGCAGTGGCTGCATCGGCTGACCGCCGACTTCCAGGTGCTCGCCGACCTCGCGATCGGCGACATCGTGCTGTGGGTGCCCACGGGCGATCCCGACGGCTTCATCGCGGTCCACCACGCGCGGCCCGCGGGTGCGGCGACCCTCTTCTACCGCGACATCGTCGGCCAGCCCGTGCGGAACGCGTGGCGCGAGCAGGTGGGCCGCGTGCACAGCGAGGGCGTGCTGCTCGACGCCGCCTCGCCCGCCTGGGGCGTCGACGCCGACGCGCAGGTGCGCGCGATCCCCGTGCGCCGCCGCGAGGCCGAGCCGTCGACGAACGTGGTCGCCGCGCCCATCGCGGTCATCACGCGGCACGCGAACCACGCCGACATCCGCTCCGCCGGCCGGCAGGAGCGCACCTTCAAGGAGTGCGCCGACGAGCTGTTCCGGATGATCGCCGACGGCGACTTCCCCGACCAGTCGGCGCCCACGGGCCCCCGCCGCGGCGCACCGCGCGTCTCCGACGGCCTCATCCGCCTCGACCAGGCCGGCACCGCGACCTTCGCGAGCCCCAACGCGCTCTCGGCGTTCACGCGCCTCGGCTTCCGCGGCGAGCTCGAGGGTCAGTCGCTCGCCGAGATCACCACCGAGCTCATCGACGACTCCCACGAGGTCGACGAGACGCTGCCGCTCGTCGTCACGGGGCGCGCACCCTGGCGCACCGACATCGAGACGCGGCTCGTCACGCTCTCGCTCCGCGCGATCCCGCTGCGCCGCGGCGCCGAACGGCTCGGCGCGATCGTGCTCGTGCGCGACGTCACCGACCAGCGCCTCCAGGAGCAGACGCTCATCACCAAGGACGCGACGATCCGCGAGATCCACCACCGGGTGAAGAACAACCTCCAGACGGTCGCGGCGCTCCTGCGCATCCAGTCGCGGCGCACGCAGAGCGACGAGGCGCGCACCGCGCTGCAGAACGCGGAGCGGCGCGTCTCGTCGATCGCCGTCGTGCACGACACGCTCTCGGAGGGACTGAGCCAGTCGGTCGACTTCGACGAGGTCTTCGACCGCTCGATGAAGCTCACGAGCGAGCTCGCGTCCATCCACGGCGCGCAGGTGCGCACCGAGCGTCGCGGCAGCTTCGGCGTGCTGCCCTCGGGCTACGCGACGCCGCTCGCGCTCGCGCTCACCGAGCTCGTCACGAACGCGGTCGAGCACGGCCTCGCGGGCCGCGACGACGGCCTCGTGCGGATCACCGCTGCGCGCGACGACCAGTGGCTCACGGTGCAGGTGTGCGACAACGGCGCGGGACTCCCGCCCGGGCGCGTGGGCTCCGGCCTCGGCACGCAGATCGTCAAGACGCTCGTGACGGGCGAGCTGTCGGGCTCGATCGACTGGGGCTCGCGCCCGGTCGAGGGCACCGAGGTGACCGTGCGCGTGCCGCTGAGCTACATCCAGCACGACCGCGGCTGACCGCGGCGGACAAGCGATGAGCGGGGCCGCCCGGGAGGGCTGCCCCGCTCATGCGGTGATGCTGCTGTCAGCCGGCGCGGCGAGCACGCGCGGCGCGGCGCTTGAGCGCGCGTCGCTCGTCCTCGGAGAGCCCGCCCCACACGCCCGAGTCCTGGCTGGTCTCGAGGGCGTACTGCAGGCACTGCTCCGTCACCGGGCACGTCGCGCAGACGGCCTTCGCCTTCTCGATCTGCTCGAGCGCCGGCCCGGTGTTACCCACCGGGAAGAAGAGCTCGGGGTCGACCGTCAGGCAGGCTGCGTCGTCACGCCAATCCATACATGTTCTCCTTGTACATTGGAGGGGAAGTGCGCTGACGGGATGCCGCAGCGCGGGAAGTCTGATGGGCTCGGCTGCGCTGCCGCCCGACTTTCCATGGTTCCACAGCGCCCCCAGAGAGGCAAGGGTCGATTCCGTGAGCGAGGCCGCGCCGGCACGTCCCAGGGCCGCCACCTGGGCGGGTGCGCTGCTGCTCGTCGAGGCGCTCGGCATGATCGGCGTCGCCGTCTACCTGGCGATCGCGTCCTTCGGCGACCCCATCGAGCACCTCGGCGGCGGGCTCTTCCTCGCGGTGCTGGCCGCGGGCTCCGGGCTGTTCCTCGCGCAGGCGGGCCGGGCGATGCTCGACGGCCGCGCATGGGCGCGCAGCGCCGCGGTCGTCTGGCAGGTGCTGCAGCTCGGCGTCGCCCTCGGCACGTTCGACGGCGGCGAGGGCCCCGTGCCGCTCGCGCTCGTGCTCGCGGCGCTCGCGATCGCGGGCATGGTGCTCGTGCTGCGCCGCAGCGTCACCGGCTGGCTGCGCCGCGAGGCGTAGCCGCGGCCGCGGGGTCGATCAGGCCGCGCTGAACCCCAGGCGCTTGTCGAGCATGTCGAGGTGCCCCTTCGCCTTCGTGCTGTAGAAGGCGTGCGTGATGACGCCCTGCTCGTCGAGCACGAACGTCGAGCGCCGCACGCCCATCACGATCCGGCCGTAGCTGTTCTTCTCGCCGTAGGTGCCCCACGCCTCGTGCACGGCGAGATCGGCGTCGCTGAGCAGCGGGAAGCCGAGGTCGTCGGCGTCGCGCGCCCGGGCGAGCTTCTCGACCGGGTCCTTCGAGATGCCGACCACCGCGTAGCCGCGCCGCGACAGGTCGGGCATGCGCTCGGTGAAGTCGCACGCCTGCTGGCGGCAGGCGCTCGTCATCGCCTCGGGGTAGAAGTAGACGATCGCCTTGCGGCCGGCCAGGTCGGCGAGCCGCACCGTGCGGCCGTCCTGGTCCTGCAGGGCGAAGTCGGGTGCGGGCATGCCGGGCTCGAGGTGCGTCATCCCTGCCATCCAAGCAGGCGGCCCGTGCGGTGCGCGCACAGGCTCGGAGGCGTGCTAGAGTTGTTCCTCGGCACAGCAGCCATGCACCTCTAGCTCAATTGGCAGAGCAGTTGACTCTTAATCAATTGGTTCCGGGTTCGAGTCCCGGGGGGTGTACGAGCAAGGCCCGGTCAGACGCACGTCTGACCGGGCCTTTCGTCATGCCCGCGAGCGGCGGCCGCCGGCCCGGCTGCGCGCGGGGCGCAGCCGGGGGTGAGGTCTACGGCGTCGGCGGCGGAGTCTCGGCCACGGCGACCGGGAGCGGGACGGGTGCGGTCGCGATCGGGGAGCGGGACCGCGCTCGGCGCACGATCGCGGCTCGGAGCGCGAAGACTCCGACGGCGACGGCGATCGGGAAGAGCGTCAGGACGAGGATGAGGGGCAGGATCGACGCGAGGTCGACGGGGAGGGCCACGAACGGGCCTTTCTGGTGTGCCAGACAGCGAAGGCGCCACACAAGCGCTGCAAGGTGTCGGAACGAACTCGACGAGACGTGCGCTGGCTTCCGCCAGATCGGCGGTCGTCGCGTCCACCGTACCCCAGCGCCCCCGTCCCGGCTACGGCGCGGACGTCCGGATGCGTCGTCCGGTTACGATCCGAAAACGATCTCCGCTCGTCAGCGCGAGCCGCTCCGCCGCATGGCAGGATCCTGAACGTGACGATCACTCACGGAACGGACCGGTAGTCGCCGTGCATCTCGACGAGGAGCTGTGGCCCCCTGTCGTCGCCGCCGCGATCACCGCCTCGGTCGCCGCCACGAGCGTCGGCCTGGCCATCGCCCGAAGGGCTCGGGGCGCCGAGCCCGAGCCCGTGCGCCCCGACGAGGACCTCGCCCTGTGAGGGCCGGCCGGACGGCTACTGGCGGTACGACGCCAGGAAGTCGCCGATCCGCCCCACCGCGTCGACGAGGTCGCGCTTCCAGGGGAGCGTCACGATGCGGAAGTGGTCGGGCGTCGGCCAGTTGAAGCCCGTGCCGTGCGTCACGAGGATCTTCTGCTGGCGCAGCAGGTCGAGCGCGAAGCGCGCGTCGTCGTGGATCTCGTGCACCTCGGGGTCGAGCCGCGGGAAGACGTAGAGCGCGCCCTTGGGCGCGACGACCGAGACGCCGGGGATCGACTGCAGCCCCTGCACGGCCGCGTCGCGCTGCTCGAGCAGGCGGCCGCCGGGGAGGATGAGGTCCTCGATCGACTGGTGCCCGCCGAGCGCGACCTGGATGCCGTACTGGGCCGGCACGTTCGGGCACAGGCGCGTCGACGCGAGGAGCGTCAGCCCCTCGAGGAAGCCCTGCGCGTGCGTCTTCGGCCCCGTGATCGCGAGCCACGCGGCGCGGAAGCCGGCCGCCCGGTAGGTCTTCGAGAGGCCGTTGTAGGTGAGCACGAGCAGGTCGGGCGCGAGCGAGGCGATCGAGGTGTGCTCGGCGCCGTCGTAGAGGATCCGGTCGTAGATCTCGTCGGCGAGGATGAGCAGCGAGTGCTGGCGCGCGAGGTCGACGATGCCCTGCAGCACCTCGGGGGAGTAGACCGCGCCCGTGGGGTTGTTGGGGTTGATCACGACGATCGCCTTCGTGCGGTCGGTGATCTTCGACGCGATGTCGTCGAGGTCGGGCGCCCAGTCGGACTGCTCGTCGCAGAGGTAGTGCACGGGCGTGCCGCCGCCGAGCGACGTCATCGCCGTCCAGAGCGGATAGTCGGGGGCGGGGATGAGCACCTCGTCGCCGACGTCGAGGAGCGCCTGCATCGTCATGGTGATGAGCTCGGAGACGCCGTTGCCGAGGTAGACGTCGTCGACCGTGAGCGGCGGGAAGCCCTCGACGTCCTCGTACCGCGTGACGACGGCGCGGCGTGCGGAGAGGATGCCCTTGGAGTCGGAGTAGCCCTCGGCGAGGGGCAGGTTGGCGATCATGTCCTGCACGATCGTGTCGGGCGTCTCGAAGCCGAACGGCGCGGGGTTGCCGATGTTGAGCTTCAGGATGCGGTGGCCCTCGGCCTCGAGCCGCGCGGCCTCGGCGGCCACCGGGCCGCGGATCTCGTAGAGGACGTGCTTCAGCTTCGAGGACTGGTCGAGGGACTTGAGCGCCATTGCACCATGCTAGGCGGGCGCCCGGCGTGCCACTCGGCGCCGACTGGCGCGCCGGGCGCGACGGCGGCACGCGGGAGGCGCGGGCGCCGCGTCGCTCAGGGCAGCTGCAGCAGGCCGCCGGCGGAGCGGGTGGTGGCGGCCGCGACGGCCATCGCGCGCTCGAGGGGCGCCGCCCATCCGGCCTCGTGCTCGTCGGCGGCGACCGCGGCCGCGAGCGTGGCGAGCACGCTGTCGCCGGCGCCGATCGTGTCGACGAGCGGCGCCTCCAGCTGCGGCACGGCGGCGCGGGCGCAGGCCTCGCGCGTGCAGATCTCGGCGCCGTCGGGGCCGCGCGTGATGCAGACCGCGCCGGTGCCGGCATCGAGGAGCCGCTGCGCCGTCGCCTCCGGCGGCTCGCCGTAGACGAGCTCGACGTCCTCGTCGCTGAGCTTGACGAGCAGCGCGCGGGCGGCGAGCCGGTCGAGCCCGGCGGCGAAGCGCTCGGGCGCGCCGGGCTCCTGCAGGTAGGCGGGGCGCGCGTTGGGGTCGACCATGAGGCGGCCGGGGAGCGCGGCGAGCGGCGCGACCTGCGCCTCGTGCTCGAGCGCGAGGCACGAGACGACCACGAGCGGCGCGGCCGCGAGGCGGTCGGCGACGGGGGCGAGGTCGACGAACCGCTCGACGCCCGCACGGTTGAAGCGGTAGCGCATCGTGCCGCCGACGCGCTCCGCGGTCGCGACCGCCGTGCCGTTCGGCGCGGGCGTCGCCACGAGCTCGACCCCGTGGGCGGCGCAGTGCTCGCGCACCGCGGCGCCGGGCTCGTCGTCGCCGACCATGGCGACGAGCGTCGCCGGGACCCCGAGCCGCGCGAGCCCCACCGCGACGTTGAGGGCGGCGCCGCCCACGATCGAGGCGCCGTCGACCTCGTCGACGAGGGCGTCCCCGACCACGAGGACGCGCTCGGTCACCGCCGCTTGCCCTTGCCCTTGGCGGCGCGCTCGAGCTCGCGCTCGAGCTCCTCCTGCCGCACGGCCTCCTCGCGCTGCGCGACCGCGCCGATCGCGAGCGCGACGCCCACGCCCCAGCTCACCCAGAGCAGCGCCAGCCGCCAGTCGCGCGGGCCGGTGCGGGTCGACTTCACGACCGGGATCGCGCTCGTGAGCGCGCTGATCACTCCGGCGTTGAACAGGTACTTGCGCATGGTGCCTCCTCGTCGCGACCACGGTAGCCGCGGCAGGCTGGGTGCGGCATCCGACGGGGCACGGCGGCGCGGCCAGAGCGCGGCGGCGCCTGAGCGGAGCCTGAGCAGGAGCGAGGCCCGCCCTGCTTGACATGGCCGCCGCACAGGCGTTCCATGACATTGTTCCGAAACTCGCCGCGACATCGTGCCGCGGCCGCGCCCCCGGCCTCGCCGCAACGGTGCGGTCCCGGGCACCCGGGATCGCGCATCCCGCTCCCTCCGATCGGCCACAGCGCCGACCCTGACGACCCCCACGGAGGAGTCATCGTGCGCATCGCCTACCGCGTCCTCGCGTACCTCATCTGCGCCCTCGTCATGCTCCAGGCGGCCTCGCACGCCTGGGCGTCCGCCGGCATCGCCCTCTTCATCGGCGAGGGCGGCACGCTCGACCCGAGCGCGGAGGGCCCGCCGCCGTTCCCCGAGGCGCTCGGCTTCATGATCCACGGCATGAACGGCATGTACGCGATCCCGCTCGTCGCGCTCGTGCTGCTCGTCGTCGCGTTCCTCGCGCGGATCCCCGGCGGCGTCGTGCGCGCCGTGGCCATCCTCGCGCTCGTCGCGCTGCAGGTGACCCTCGGGCTCCTCGGCCACGAGATGACGGCGCTGGCGTTCCTGCACGGCGTCAACGCGCTCGCGATCTTCGGCGTCGCGCTCTGGGCGGCGCTCCGCGCAGGCAGAACGGATGCGGTCGAGCCGCGGCGCTCGGCGGTCGGCGTCGCCTGACGCCGCCGCGGCCGTGCCGGCCGCCGCGCGGGCGCCCGACGGGCGCCGCGCGCGGCTCCGGCGCGCCCTGCGCGCGCTCGGCCTCGTCGCGGCGGGCGTGCTCCTCGTGGTCGTCTTGGCCGCCTGGGCCGCGAGCATCCGGCCCGGCACCTACTCCTCGATGGCGATGGGCGTGCCCGACCTCGGCGGCGCTGCGGCGGTCGTCGGCGGCCACGGGCACGGGGGAGCGGAGCCGAGCACCGAGGGCGCTCCGACGACCGCCGGCACGCCGATCACCGAGCTCGTCGCCGATCCGGCCCGGCCCGCCGACGTGCGCGTCGAGCTCGTCGCGCGCGCCGAGCGCATCGTGCTGCCGGGCGGCGAGGCGGTCGACGGCTTCACCCTGAACGGCTCGACGCCCGGTCCCGAGATCCGCGCGCGCCAGGGCGAGCTCGTCGAGGTGGCGCTCCGCAACGAGTCGGTCGCGGCGGGCACGACCCTCCACTGGCACGGCGTCGACGTGCCCGCCGCCATGGACGGCGTCGCGGGCGTCACGCAGGACGCGGTGCCCCCGGGCGGCTCGTCCACGTACCGGTTCGTCGCCGAGGACGCCGGCTCGTACTGGTACCACGCGCACCAGGTGTCGCACGCGCAGGTGGCCGGCGGCCTCTTCGGCGCGCTCGTGGTCGAGCCCGCCGAGGCGGCCGAACCGCCGCACGCGCTCGACGTCGTCGCGCTGCTGCACACCTATCCCGGCACGTCCCGCACGCTCGACGGCGTCTCGGGCGAGGTGCGGCACGTCGCGGCGGCGGGGTCGCTCGTGCGCGTGCGGATCGCCAACACCGACAGCTCGCCGACCGTCGCGTGGGCGAGCGCGCCCTTCCGCCTGATCGCGATCGACGGCACCGACCTGCACGAACCTGGGCAGGTGGAGGGCCTGCGGGTCGCCGTGACGGCGGGCGGCCGCGCCGACCTCGAGCTGCGCGTGCCGCCCGGCGGCGCACGCGTGCAGGCGCCGGGCGTCTCGCTCGTCGTCGGCCCGGCGGGGGCCTCGCCGCCCGAGCTCGCGGCGCCCGCCGAGGCGCTCGATCCGCTCGACTACGGCGAGCCGGCACCGCTCGGCCTCGACGCCGCCGACCCCGACCGCGACTTCGCCTACGACATCGGCCGCATGCCCGGCTTCCTCGACGGCCGCCCCGGCATCTGGTGGACCATCAACGGCCGGATGGGCGGCGACGTGCCCGCCTACGTCGTCGCGGAGGGCGACGTGGTGCGGATGCGCATCGCCAACGGCAGCGGCGAGGTGCACCCCATGCACCTCCACGGCCACCACGCCGTGGTGCTCTCGCGCGACGGCGTACCGGCGTCCGGCAGCCCCTGGTGGGTCGACTCGCTCGACGTCGGCCACGGCGAGACGTACGAGATCGCGTTCGTCGCCGACAACCCGGGCGTCTGGATGGACCACTGCCACACGCTGCCGCACGCGGTGGAGGGGCTGCAGACGCACCTCGTGTACGAGGGCGTGACGACGCCCTACCTGCTGGGGCGCGACTCCGGCAACGAGCCCGAGTAGGGCTCAGCCCTGCTCGGACGCGGCGCGCTCGGGCTCGGGCGCGTCGTCGCCCAGCTGGCCGAGGTGCTCGCGCGCGAAGTGCAGCGCCTCGCGCAGGAGCCGCAGCCGGTCGCGCTCGCTGCGCGCCTGCCGCGTCTTGATCTCGGCGACCACCTGGCCCGTCCACTCCTGCGCCGCGAGCATCTCGAGCACCTCGGCGACCGGCTCGTTGCCGTGGCCGGGCAGCAGGTGCTCGTCGAACACCTTCCCCTCCTCGGCGGCGACGCCGTCGGTGAGGTGCAGGTGGCGGAGGCGGTCGCCCAGGTCGAGCGCGAGCTCCATCGAGTCGCGCTTGGCGAGCGCGCAGTGCGAGAAGTCGAGCGTGGCGTGCGGCACGTCCATGAGGCTCGGGTCGATGCCCGGCAGGTACGCCTGGCGGTCGATGCCGCCGGCCGACCAGGGGAACATGTTCTCGACCGCGACCTCGACGCCGTGCTTCGCCTCCGTGTCGCGCACCGCCTGCTCGAAGGTGCGCGCGTAGCGGCCCTGCCAGCGGAACGGCGGGTGCACGACGACCGTCGGCGCGCCGACGGCGACGGCGAGCTCCGCCGAGCGGTCGAGCTTCACGAACGGGTCCCGGCCCCAGACGAAGGTCGTGAGCAGCACGACGGGCGCGTGGATCGCGAGGATCGGCTGGTGGTAGCGCTCCGAGAGCTCGAGCAGCCGCTCGGGGCTGCGCGTGCGCGCGTCGGTGGTCACCATCACCTCGACGCCGTCGTAGCCCGCCTCGTGCGACAGGCGGAAGCCGTCCTCCACGCTCTTGGGGAAGACGGAGATCGTGCTCAGCCCGACCTTGATCATGGAGTCGACCGTAGACCCTCCAGGTGGATGCGCGGTGGCCGGCGGGGATGCTCATGGTGTCCGCATGCCCCGCGCCGAGGCCGCGGCGACCCGCACGCCGAGGCCGATCAGACATGCGCCGTCGGCGTAGGATCGGCCCCATGCCTGAGATCGACATCAAGCCGCGCTCGCGCGCCGTCACGGACGGCGTCGAGGCCACCACGAGCCGCGGCATGCTGCGGGCCGTCGGCATGGGCGACGGCGACTGGGAGAAGCCGCAGATCGGCATCGCGAGCTCGTGGAACGAGATCACGCCGTGCAACCTCTCGCTCGACCGCCTCGCCCGCGCCTCCAAGGACGGCGTGCACTCCGGCGGCGGGTTCCCGCTGCAGTTCGGCACCGTCTCCGTCTCGGACGGCATCTCGATGGGCCACGAGGGCATGCACTTCTCGCTCGTGAGCCGCGAGGTCATCGCCGACTCCGTCGAGGTCGTCGTCAACGCTGAGCGCCTCGACGGCACCGTGCTGCTCGCGGGCTGCGACAAGTCTCTGCCCGGCATGCTCATGGCCGCGGCCCGCCTCGACCTCGCGAGCGTCTTCGTCTACGCGGGCTCGATCGCGCCGGGCTTCGCGAAGCTCGAGGACGGCACGATCCCGAAGTCGATGACGATCATCGACTCGTTCGAGGCGGTCGGCGCGTACAAGGCCGGCAAGATCTCGGCAGAGGACCTGCACCGCATCGAGTGCGGCTTCGCACCCGGCGAGGGCGCCTGCGGCGGCATGTACACGGCGAACACGATGGCGTGCATCGCCGAGGCGCTCGGCATGAGCCTGCCCGGCTCGTCGACGCCGCTCTCGGCCGACCGCCGCCGCGACTACTACGCGCGGAAGTCCGGCGAGGCCGTCGTGGAGCTGCTGCGCAAGGGCATCACCGCCCGCGACATCCTCACCAAGGAGGCGTTCGAGAACGCCATCACCGTCGCCATGGTGCTCGGCGGCTCGACGAACGCGGTGCTCCACCTGCTCGCGATCGCGCACGAGGCCGAGGTCGAGCTCACGCTCGAGGACTTCCGCCGGGTGGGGGAGCGCTCGCCGCACCTCGCCGACGTCAAGCCCTTCGGCGCCTACGTCGCCCAGGACTTCGACCGCGTCGGCGGCATGCCCGTCGTCATGCGGGCGCTCCTCGACGCGGGCCTGCTGCACGGCGACGTGCTCACCGTCACGGGCCGCACGCTCGCCGAGAACCTCGCCGCGCTCGACCCCGAGCCCATCGACGGCACCGTCGTGCGCGAGCTCTCGAACCCGATCCACGCCACCGGCGGCCTCACGATCCTCTCCGGCTCGCTCGCGCCCGAGGGCGCGGTCGTGAAGACCGCAGGCTTCGACGCCGAGGTCTTCGAGGGCCCCGCACGCGTGTTCGACCGCGAGCGCGCGGCGATGGATGCGCTGACGGCCGGCGAGATCGCCGCCGGCGACGTCGTCGTCATCCGCTACGAGGGCCCGAAGGGCGGCCCCGGCATGCGCGAGATGCTCGCGATCACCGCCGCCATCAAGGGCGCGGGCCTCGGCAAGGATGTACTACTCTTGACCGACGGACGATTCTCGGGCGGCACAACCGGCCTCTGCATCGGCCACATCGCCCCTGAGGCGGTCGACTCCGGTCCGATCGCCTTCGTGCGCGACGGAGACCGCATCAAGGTCGACATCGCCGCTCGCTCGCTTGACCTGATCGTCGACGAGGCAGAGCTCGCCTCCCGGCGTGAGGGCTGGGAGCCGCTGCCGCCGCGCTACACGCGCGGAGTCCTCGCCAAGTACGCGCGTCTCGTGCGCTCGGCCGCCCACGGCGCGGTCACGGGCTGACGCACGCGCGTCGACGCTCAGGAGAGCCATGACCATCACACCCAGGCCTGCCCCGCCGCGCAGCGCCGAGCCGCCCGTGCTCACGGGCTCCGGCGCGGTCCTCAAGTCGCTCGAGCTGCTCGGGGTCGAGGACGTCTTCGGCCTCCCCGGCGGCGCCATCATCCCGTTCTACGACGAGCTCATGCAGCAGTCGGCGATCCGGCACATCCTCGTCCGGCACGAGCAGGGCGCCGGCCACGCGGCAGAGGGCTACGCCGCCGCCACGGGCCGCGTCGGCGTCTGCATCGCCACCTCCGGCCCGGGCGCGACGAACCTCGTGACCGCCATCGCCGACGCCTACATGGACTCCGTGCCCATGGTCGCGATCACCGGCCAGGTGTTCAGCCACCTCATGGGCACGGATGCGTTCCAGGAGGCCGACATCACGGGCATCACGATGCCCATCACGAAGCACTCCTTCCAGGTGAAGCGCGCCGCCGACGTGCCCGCCGCCATCCAGGCCGCGTTCCACGTCGCCTCGAGCGGCCGCCCCGGCCCCGTGCTCGTCGACATCACGAAGGACGCGCAGCAGGAGTCGGCGCCGTTCGTGTGGCCCGACCGCGTCGACCTGCCCGGCTACCGCCCGGTCACGAAGGCGCACGGCAAGCAGATCACGGCGGCGGCGCAGCTGCTCGCCGCGTCGCAGCGCCCGCTCCTGTACGTGGGCGGCGGCGTGATCCGCGCGAAGGCGTCGGCCGAGCTGCGCGAGTTCGCCGAGGCGACGGGCGCGCCCGTCGTGACGACGCTCATGGCGCGCGGCGCGTTCCCCGACTCGCACCCGCAGCACCTCGGCATGCCCGGCATGCACGGCTCGGTGCCGGCGGTGCTCGCGTTCCAGGAGTGCGACCTCATCGTCGCGCTCGGCGCCCGCTTCGACGACCGCGTCACCGGCAAGGTGGCGGAGTTCGCCCCGGGCGCGAAGGTCGTCCACGTCGACGTCGACCCGGCCGAGATCTCGAAGATCCGCGCCGCCGACGTGCCCATCGTGGGCGACGTGCGCGACGTGCTCTCCGACCTCTCGATCGCGTTCCAGGAGCTCGCCGCGAGCGACCGGCCCGACCTCACCGACTGGTGGGAGCGCCTCCAGGGCCTCCAGGAGCGCTTCCCGCTCGGCTTCTCGGAGCCGACCGACGGCAAGCTCTCGCCGCAGCACGTCATCTCGCGCATCGGCGAGCTCACCGGCCCCGAGGGCGTCTACGCCGCGGGCGTCGGCCAGCACCAGATGTGGGCCGCGCAGTTCATCAAGTACGAGCGCCCGAACGCGTGGCTCAACTCCGGCGGCGCCGGCACCATGGGCTACGCGGTGCCCGCCGCGATGGGCGCGAAGGTCGCCGAGCCCGAGCGCGTCGTGTGGGCGATCGACGGCGACGGCTGCTTCCAGATGACGAACCAGGAGCTCGCCACCTGCGCGCTCAACGACATCCCCATCAAGGTCGCCGTCATCAACAACTCGTCGCTCGGCATGGTGCGGCAGTGGCAGAACCTCTTCTACGAGGGCCGCTACTCCTTCACCGACCTCGAGACCGGCGACGACGCGCGCATGATCCCCGACTTCGTGAAGCTCGGCGAGGCCTACGGCTGCCTGTCGATCCGCGTCACGAAGCCCGAGGAGATCGACCCGGCCATCGCGCTCGCGCTCGAGACGAACGACCGCCCCGTCGTCATCGACTTCATCGTGTCGAAGGACTCGATGGTGTGGCCGATGGTGCCGCAGGGCGTCTCGAACTCCTTCGTGCAGTACGCGAAGGATCACAGCCCGGTGTGGGAGGAGGAGTGATGAGCACGCACGTCCTGTCGCTCCTCGTCGAGGACAAGCCCGGCCTGCTGACGCGCGTCGCCGGCCTCTTCGCCCGCCGCGGCTTCAACATCGAGTCGCTCGCGGTCGGCAAGACCGAGGTGCCCGGCCTCTCGCGCATCACCGTCGTCGTCGACGTCGAGGACCTGCCGCTCGAGCAGGTCACGAAGCAGCTGAACAAGCTCGTCAACGTCGTGAAGATCGTCGAGCTCGAGCCGGCCCAGTCGGTGCAGCGCGAGCACATGCTCGTCAAGGTCAAGGTCGACAACGCCACCCGCTCCCAGATCCTCGAGGCCGCGACGCTGTTCCGCGCGCGCGTCGTCGACGTCACCACCGACGCGCTCGTCGTCGAGGTGACGGGCGACTCCTCGAAGTGCCAGGCGCTGCTCCGGCTGCTGGAGCCGTACGGCATCAAGGAGATCGCGCAGTCGGGCCTCCTCGCCATCGGGCGCGGCGGCAAGTCCATCAGCGAGCGCGTGCTCAAGGCATAGCGCCTCGAACCAGACCACCACGGAGGGAACCGCAATGACTGAGGTCATCTACGACGACGGTGCCGACCTCGGCATCGTCCAGGGCAAGAAGGTCGCCATCATCGGCTACGGCTCGCAGGGCCACGCGCACGCGCTCAACCTGCGCGACTCGGGCGTCGAGGTCCGCGTCGGCCTCCAGCCGGAGTCGAAGTCGCGCGCCAAGGCGACCGAGGCCGGCTTCGAGGTCGGCACGCCCGCCGAGGTCTCGGCCTGGGCCGACGTGATCGTCATCCTCGCCCCCGACCAGCACCAGCGCCACATCTACAAGGACGAGGTCGCGCCGGCGCTCGCCGAGGGCAAGACGCTCCTCTTCAGCCACGGCTTCAACATCCGCTTCGGCTACATCGAGGCGCCCGAGGGCGTCGACGTCGTGCTCGTCGCCCCGAAGGGCCCGGGCCACACCGTCCGTCGCGAGTTCGAGGCCGGTCGCGGCGTGCCCGTGATCGTCGCCGTCGAGAAGGACGCCACCGGCAAGGCCTGGGACACGGCCTGGTCGTACGCGAAGGCCATCGGCGGCCTCCGCGCCGGCGGCATCACCACCACCTTCACCGAGGAGACCGAGACGGACCTCTTCGGCGAGCAGGCCGTGCTCTGCGGCGGCACCTCGCAGCTCGTGCAGTACGGCTTCGAGACGCTCATCGAGGCCGGCTACCAGCCCGAGATCGCCTACTTCGAGGTGCTCCACGAGCTGAAGCTCATCGTCGACCTCATGTGGGAGGGCGGCATCGCCAAGCAGCGCTGGTCGATCTCCGACACGGCCGAGTACGGCGACTACGTCTCGGGCCCCCGCGTCATCAGCCCCGACGTCAAGACGAACATGCAGGCCGTGCTCGCCGACATCCAGTCGGGCGCGTTCGCGAAGCGCTTCATCGAGGACCAGGACGCCGGCGCGCCCGAGTTCCAGGAACTGCGCGCGAAGCAGGCCGGCCACCCGATCGAGGCGACGGGCAAGCAGCTGCGGTCGCTGTTCGCCTGGGAGCAGCCGGACGCGGACTACACGGACGGCTCGGCCGCCCGCTGACCCTGCGTCGCTGAGGAGGGGACCCCGATCGGGGTCCCCTCCTTCGTCGTCTGGGATCCGGCACCCAGGTCGGAGGAGTTGGGTGGGGGACATGCCTCGTACCCCGAACGCTTCCCTCTGGCTCGACGACGGACCCGCGATCGCGCTCGACGAGGCGATCGTGCAGCGGCCCGATGCGGTCGTGGTCGGCGCGGGCATCACCGGGCTCTCGACCGCCGTCGCGCTCGCCCGGCAGGGCGCCTCCGTGCTCGTGCTCGAGGCCCGTGCACCCGGCGCGTTCGCCACCGGGAGCACGACCGCGAAGGTCAGCCTCCTGCAGTCCGACCGGCTGCACCGCATCCTCTCGCTCGCCCGCCGCGACGCGGCGCAGGCGTTCGTCGACGGCTCGCGCGCGGCGCAGTCGTGGCTGCTCGAGCTGCTCGACGGCGCGGGCGCCGAGGTCGAGCGGCGCTCCGCCGTCTCGTTCGCGTGGACGCCGGAGGGCGCCGACGCGCTCGAGCAGGAGCTGGAGGCCGCGCGCAGCCTCGGCGTGCCCGCGGCGCACGGCGGCGCCGAGCAGCTGCCGTTCGCGGTGGCTGGCGCGATCGAGCTCGAGGCGCAGGCGCAGGTGCAGCCCGTCGCCATGCTCGCCGCACTGGCCGCGGAGGCGCGGGCGCACGGCGCGATCATCGCCCGTCGCACCGTGCGCGGCGTGCGCCGCTCGGAGCGGGGCGTCGTCGTGACGACGGACGAGGGGGAGGTCCGCGCGGGCGCCGCCGTGCTCGCGACCGGCTCGCCCGTGCCGGCGCGCATCACCTCGTCGCTGCTCGAGGCGCACCGCTCGTACGCGGCCGCCTACCGAGTCCCGGGCGCGCTGCCCGCGCCGATGGCGATCAGCGTCGACTCGCCCTCCCGCTCGCTGCGCACCGCGCGGCACCGCGGCGAGGAGGTGCTCGTGGTGGGCGGCCCCGGCCACCCGGTCGGCCGGCACGACGACCCGCGGCGGCTCGTCGCCGAGCTCGACGGCTGGGTGCGCGCGCGGTTCCCGGGCGCCGAGCGCACGCACGTCTGGAGCGCGCAGGACTATCGGACCCCGGATCGGCTGCCCTGGATCGGCGCCCGGCCCGGGTCCCGCGGCGGCATCCTGCTCGCCACCGGCTTCGACAAGTGGGGCATGACGAGCGGCGTGCTCAGCGCGCTCGCGATCGCCGGCCGCCTGGGCGGCGCGGAGCCCGACTGGGCGCGCACGCTGCGGCGCAGGGGCGCGACACCCGCCGCGCTCGGCAGCGCCGTCGGCTCGGGCCTCGCCGTGGGTGCGGCGCAGGTGCGCGCGGCGTCGGCGGCGCTGCGGCCGGTCGAGGCGCCGGGCGAGGGGGAAGGGCGCGTCGGCCTCGAGGGTCCGCGGCTCGTGGCGACCTCGACCGTCGAGGGCGAGACCCGATCCGTCTCCGCCTTCTGCCCGCACGTCGGCGCCCTCGTGCAGTGGAACGCGCAGGAGGCGAGCTGGGACTGCTCGGCGCACGGCTCCCGCTTCGCGCCCGACGGCACGCGCCTCGAGGGCCCCGCCGCGTGCGGCCTCCGCGGCCTGCGCCGCGCGGCCCACGCGGGGTAGATGGCCCGCGCCGACGCGGAGCGCGCCCTGCGACCGGACCTGCCGGGCGTGGCAGGGTGGAGCGGTGGAGAGCGTCACCGAGGACCGCAAGGTCGCCCAGGCCTATCTGCGGTGGGCGGACGTCGAGGCCGACGACCGCTCGCCGCGCTACGCGGAGTGGGCACGCGGCGTCGCCGCCGATCCCGAGCTGCCGGCGCTCATCGCCGAGCTCGAGCCGGTGAAGCGCCAGCCCAACCTCCTCTTCGCCTCCGCCCGGTTCGAGGGCGTCCCGATCGCGCCGTGGGCCGAGGTGCGCGACATGGTGGTCGGCGCGTGGCCCGCCATCCGCTCCTGCATGCTCGCGCGCCTGACGCAGACGAACGAGGCGCGCCGGATGGCGACCCTGCTGCCCGCCATCGCGCACCTCGTGGGGCCGATCGCGCTCGTCGAGGTCGGCGCCGCCGCCGGCCTCTGCCTCTACCCGGACCGCTGGCGCTACCGCTTCGGCCCCGGCCGCTCCGTCGGCGACGCGAGCCTGCCGCTGCTCGAGGCGATCGCCTCGCCGTCGACGCCCCTCCCCGCCGCGCCGCCGCAGGTGGCCTGGCGCGGCGGCATCGACCTGCAGCCGCTCGATCCCGCCGACCCCGACACGAAGGCCTGGCTCGAGGCGCTCGTCTGGCCGGATGCGACGGGCGGCGTCGACGGGGCGCGCGTCGACCGCCTCCGCACCGCCGTCGCGATCGCCCGGCGCGAGCCCGCGTCCCTCCGCCGCGGCGACCTCACGGCCGACACCCGCGCGCTCGTCGAGGAGGCGGCCGCGCACGCGCCGACCGTGGTCGTGTGGCACTCGGCGGTGCTCGCGTACGTGCCGGCGTTCGAGCGCGCCGCGTTCGCGGACCTCATGGGGGAGCTGCCCGTCACGTGGGTCGCGAACGAGGGCGCCGCGCTCGAGATCGGGCCGCCCGCGCCGTGGGCGGGGCCCGGCGACTTCGTGCTGCGTCGCGACGCCGAGCCGATCGCGATCACCGACCCGCACGGCGGCGCCGTGACCTGGCTCGACGACATCGCGCGCTGAGGGGCTCCGCGCTGCGCCCTCCGGCGCATGGCCGTCGCACAGCGGCGGGCGGCCGGTCCGCCGAGTAGGCTCGATCGGGTGAGCCGCGACGAGGACGCCCTCCGCTGGGAGGGCGACGACGAGCTCGATCGGGCGACCCCGCGCGACGCCCGCGTCGCGCCCGCCGCCGCCGCGCCGGCCGCGCAGACCCGCGAGCGAGGCCCCCAGGCGATCCGCTGGCTCGCGCTGGCGCTCGCGATCGCCGCGACAGCCGGATGGGTCGTCGTGGTCGTCGCGAACCCGGTCGAGCAGCCGAGCCTCGTCGGCCTCGCGCTCTACCAGCTGGGCGAGCTGCTGGCCGTGGTCGGCCCGTTCGCATGGTGGTTCGTCGTCGACCGGCTCGCGCCCGCCGCCCGCCGCGCGCCCTGGTGGCTCGCCGGCCTCGTGGTCACGGCCCCCTGGCCGCTCGTCGCGGGGCTGCTCGCATGAGCGGCGCGCGCGACCCGCGCGACGAGCGGGAGGAGCAGGCCGTGCCGGAGGGCGCCAGCATCGATGCCGCGACGACGGATGCGGCGGAGCCGTCGGAGGTCGGAGCGGCCGATGCGGCGTCGCCGTCGTCGGATGCGGCCGCGGACGCTGCCGTGGCGAACGCGGACGACGCACCCGCCGAGCGCCCCGCCGACGCCTGGATCGTCGCCTTCCTCTTCGCGCTCGCGTTCGTCTACGACACGGTCGAGGCGGTCACGAACCTCCAGCAGCTGCCGCTGCTCTACATCGGCGCCGACATCGCCGGCGCCATCCCGTGGTGGCTGCTCATCGCGGGCGTCGCGCTGCCGGGGCTCCTCTTCGGCGCGGCCGTCGTGCTCGGCCGTGGGCGCCGCATCGTGGCGAAGGCCGGCATCCTGCTCGTCGCCCTCGCGGTGAGCGCGCAGGCGAGCCTGCTCGCCGAGCAGCTCGCCCGGCAGATCGCGATCGCCGCGCTCGGCGGCTAGCTCCTCGACGCTCGGCCGGCGCTGCGCGGCTGATCCCGAGGGCCGTCAGATGACGGCGACGAGCAGCAGCGCGCCGAGCACGACCTGCCCGATCGCGCGCGGCACGACGGGCACGGCCGCGGGGCCGAAGCGCTCCGGCTCGCGCGCGGCCTGCGCGTTCGCGGGGAAGACCGCGACGAGCAGCGCGATGAGGCCGAGCGCGGCGGCGAAGCGCACGCCCCACCACGGCGCGAGCAGGCCGATGCCACCCAGGATCTCGGCGACGCCCGAGATCGTCACGAGCGGCAGCGCGCGGCGGCGCTCCGGGCCGGCGATCGGGGCGGGGATCATCGCCGCCATCGTCCGCCGCACGCGCGGCACGAAGTGGGCGGCGCCCATCCCGACGAAGACGACGGCGAGGAGGATGCGCAGCACCAGCTGCGCGATCGAGAAGGCGTCCATCGCCTCCATCCTCCCGCATCCTCGGCGTCGCGCGCGCGGCGCGGGTCCCCGAGGGTCAGAGCACCGCGACGACGAGCAGCGACGGCACGACGAGCACGCCCGCGGCCTGGAGCAGGAGCTCGCCGCGGAACGCCCGCTCCGCCCAGTGCTCGCGGAGCGAGGCGAGGTGCTGCGCGCCGAGCAGCAGCACGAGCGCTGCGAGCGCGATCGCCCCCGCCACCTGCACGCCGTGCCACGGCGCGAGGAGGGCCAGGCCGCCGATCGCGCTCGTCGCCAGGATCGCGTTCGCGGCCCCGACCATCCGTCGCGTCGCCGCGGCGCCGTCCAGCCCGCCGACGAGCGCCGACGGCAGCACCGTCTCGATGATGGCCTTCCGGATGCGCCACACCGGATGCGAGAGGCCGAGCCCGACGAAGGCGATCGCGAGCACGATGCGCAGCACGAGCTGCGCGATCCGGAGGGGGTCCACGCCGCCATCCTGCGGTGCGGGCTCGGCCCTCGGCGCCCGCGACACGCGCACCCGCCGTGTGACGTCCCGGGTCGGAGGGCCGGGCATGGCACGCGCGCCTCGCTATCCTGGCCCAGGCACGACGACGTGCTGCCTCCCTCATCAGCCCCCATCCGAGGAGATCCGCATGTCCAAGCCCGTCGTCCTGATCGCCGAGGAGCTGTCGGCCGCGACCGTCGACGCCCTCGGGCCCGACTTCGACATCCGGCACGTCGACGGCACCGACCGCCCCGCCCTGTTCGAGGCGCTCGCCGAGGCGAACGCGATCCTCGTGCGCAGCGCGACGAAGGTCGACGCGGAGGCCCTCGGCCACGCGCCGAAGCTGCAGGTCATCGCCCGCGCGGGCGTCGGCCTCGACAACGTCGAGATCCCCGCCGCGACCGCCGCCGGCGTCATGGTCGTGAACGCGCCCACGTCGAACATCGTCTCGGCCGCCGAGCTCGCGATCGCGCACATCCTCGGCCTCGCCCGCCACATCCCCGCCGCCGACGCCTCGCTGAAGCGCGGCGAGTGGAAGCGCTCCGCCTACACGGGCGTCGAGCTCTACGAGAAGACCGTGGGCATCGTCGGCCTCGGCCGCATCGGCGTGCTCGTCGCCGAGCGCCTCGCGGCCTTCGGCACGAAGCTCATCGCCTTCGACCCGTTCGTGAGCCCCGCGCGCGCCGCCCAGCTGGGCGTCGAGCTGCGCAGCCTCGACGAGCTCATGGCGGAGGCCGACTTCGTCACCATCCACATCCCGCGCACGCCCGAGACCGTCGGCCTCATCGGCGAGGCGCAGTTCGCGGTGGCGAAGCCGTCGCTGCGCATCGTGAACGCGTCGCGCGGCGGCATCATCGACGAGGCCGCGCTCGCGACGGCGCTCCGCGAGGGCCGGATCGCCGGCGCCGGCATCGACGTCTTCGTCTCGGAGCCGCCGAAGGACGACGCGCTCACCTCGGCCCCCAACATCCAGGTCACGCCGCACCTCGGCGCCTCCACCGACGAGGCGCAGGAGAAGGCGGGCGTCGCCGTGGCCCGCTCGGTGCGCCTCGCGCTCTCGGGCGACCTCGTGCCGGATGCGGTGAACGTCGCGGGCGGCATCATCGACGAGTACGTGCGCCCCGGCATCCCGCTGGCCGAGAAGCTCGGCCAGTTCCTCGCCGGCCTCGCCGCCGGCCCGATCGAGGCGGTCGACGTGCTCGTGCACGGCGAGCTCGCCGGCTACGACGTGAAGGTGCTGCGCCTCGCGGCGCTCAAGGGCTTCTTCTCGTCGATCGTCTCGGAGCAGGTGACGTTCGTGAACGCGCCCGTCATCGCGGAGTCGCGCGGCGTCACCTCCGAGCTCTCGGCCGACGAGCGATCGGACGAATACCGCAACGTCGTCGAGATCGTCGCCGCCACGAGCGACGGCCGCCGCGTCTCGGTCGCCGGCACGCTCACCGGCCCGAAGCAGGTCGAGAAGATCGTCGCCGTGAACGGCCAGTCGGTCGAGGTGCCGATGGCCGAGCACTTCGTCGTCATGGAGTACGAGGACCGCCCCGGCATCGTCGCGCTCTACGGCGGCGCGTTCGGCGAGGCCGCCATCAACATCGCCGGCATGCAGATCGCCCGCACCGAGGCCGGCGGCACGGCGCTGTCGATCATCACGATCGACCAGGCCGCGCCCGACGCGCTCGTCGAGCAGCTCGGCGCCGCGATCGAGGCGACCGCGATCCGGCAGATCGAGATCCGCCCGCTCTGACGCATCCGCGTCCTTCGCCGACGGCGCCGCTCGGGCGCGATCGGCGCCACTCGAGCGATGCACCCGGATCGAGTGGTCGATCCCTGCGATCACTGGTCGCCAGATGTCGGGATCGGTCAGCTGCTGCAGCAGATCGTGACCACTGATCGCGCGACGTGACCACTCGCTCCCATGCAGCGACCACTCGTCCCGGGGGAGGGCGGACGCTGGTCGCGCGTGGGCGGCGCGGGCTAGCGTCGGGGCATGGACACCGCATCGTCTGCTGCCGCTCCTCGCATCGTGCTCGTCCCCGGCTTCTGGCTGGGCGCCTGGGCCTGGGACGAGGTGGCTGCGATCCTCCGCGAGCGCGGCCGCGACGTCGTCGCGCTCACGCTGCCCGGGCTCGAGCCCGAGCACCCGCGCCGCGGCGAGGTGACGCTCGAGGACCACGCCGCCGCCGTGCTCGACGCGATCGGCGACGGCCCCGTCGTGCTCGTCGCGCACTCCGGCGCCGCGTTCCCCGCCACCATCGCGATCGACCGCCGGCCGGATGCCGTGGCGCACGCCGTGTGGGTCGACACCTGCCCCGTGGTCGACGGCCAGGCGATGGACGCGTCGTTCGAGGGCGACGCGATGCCCATCGACGCGGCGTGGGACGAGGAGCTCGAGGGCGGCTCGATGCGCGACCTCACGGAGGCGCAGCTGGCGACGCTCCGCGAGCGGGCGGTGCCCGAGCCCGCGGGCGCGGTGCGCGACGCGGCGGTGCTGCGCGACGAGCGCCGCCTCGACGTGCCGCAGACGCTCGTCGCCACCGGGTTCTCGGGCGACGAGTACCGCGCCTACGCCGAGCAGGGGGCCGGGTTCCTCCGGGGGCTCGGCGAGCAGCGCGCGCTCCGGACGGTCGACCTCCCGACCGGCCACTGGCCGATGTGGTCGCGCCCGCGCGAGCTCGCCGACCTCATCGACGCCGCCGGCCGCTGATCGCGGACGCGGCCGAAGGCGCGCACGGCGCGGCGGCGGCGCGCCCGCCCGCCCGGCGGGCAGCCCCGCCCAGCCCCGCCCAGCCCCGCCTCGGCTCAGGCCGCGACGAGCGCCCGGTCGCCCTCCGGCAGCAGCACCCACACGCTTGCGCCGCCGAGAGGCGACTCGTCGATGCCGATCCGGCCGCCGAGCGCCTCGACGATCCGACGGCAGGTCGAGAGGCCGATCCCGAGGCCGTCGGCGGCGCCGGCCGCGTCCGGGTCCGCCTGCGCTGCACCGCGCTCGAGCAGCCCGAAGACGCGGTCGCGCTCGGCCTCGGGCACGCCCGGCCCGTCGTCCTCGACGCGCACGCGCCAGCCGCCGTCGAGCTCGTCGCAGCGCACCTCCACGCGCGGCGAGCGCCCGCCGGCCGCCCCGAACTTCAGGGCGTTCGACAGCAGGTTCTGCAGCAGCGCGCGCAGCAGCGTCGGATCGCCCGGCACGACGGGGAGCGGATCGACCTCGAGCGAGGCGCCCGTCGCGGCGACCTGCGCGTCGAGGTCGTCGACGACGTCGGCGACGACGTCCGCGAGGTCGACGGGCCGACGGCTCGGCCGGCCGCCGATGCGCGCGTAGTCGAGCAGGTCCTCGACGAGCGCCGACATCCGGGCGGTCGCGGCCTCCGCCCGCGAGAGCGCGGAGGCGGCGCGCGGCGCGTCGACGAGCTCGGGACTGTCGGCCGCGAGCTCGAGGAACCCGGCGAGCGCCGTGAGCGGCGTGCGGAGGTCGTGGCTCACCTGCCCGGCGAACTGCGCGAGCGACTCGTTCGAGCGGCCGAGCTCGCGGGTGATGCGGCGCAGCTCGAGCACGTCGACCACCTGGTGCGCGAGCAGCGCGAGCCCGCGGCTCTCGGCGTCGGTGAGCTCGCCCGTCCGCTCGTCGAACACGCACAGCGTGCCGATCGGGATGCCGGCGGGCGTCACGAGCGGGCTCGAGGCGTAGAAGACGACGTTGGCGACCTCGCCGGTGACGAAGGGATTCGCGCGGAAGCGGTCGTCGAGCCGCGCGTCCGCCACGACCGTGTGCCCGGGGTGGCGGAACACGACCGCGCACATCGAGTCCTCGCGCGAGCACACGTCAGGCTCGAAGCCGACGGCCGCGACCTGGTGCTGCGAGCGGTCGTCGATGATGTTGATGACGGCGCGCGGCACGCCGCACAGGGTGGCCGCGAGCTCGACGAGCCCCTGCAGGTCGGGCTCGGGCGGGCGCCCGACGACCTCGTACTCGGCGATGGCCTCTCGGCGGGCGATGTCCTCGATCGACACGGCAGTGCTCCTCCGCGCGGCGCTCGTGACCCGCCGCGCGAGGTCAGGATACCGAGCCGGCCTCACGGCGCGGTGCGCGGCTCGCCTCAGGCGCCGAGCCGCCGGGCGATGGCCAGGATGCTCTCGAGCTCGGCCTCGGCGCGGGCCGGGTCGAGGGCGCCCATCGCCGAGCGCAGGTAGATGCCGTCCGACATGAGCACGATCGCGTGCGCGAGCTCCTCGTCGCCGAGCCGCTCGGCGATCGCGGAGGCGTAGGCGTCGTCGATCCGCTGCATCGCGGCGCGCGCCGGGCCGCCGGTGGGCAGCTGCGCGAGCCGCACGAGCGCGACGGTCGCGCGGTCGAACCCGGAGTCGACGGCGATGGAGGAGCGGAGGAACGCCTCGACGATGTCGTCGGCGCGGAGCAGGGCCTCGACGTCCTCGGCGCCGAACGCGAGGAACCGCTCGATGAGGCCGGCCTCGAGGTCGGCCTTCGACCCGAAGTGGTAGAGGAGCCCGCCCTTCGAGACGCCGGCGCGGTCGGCGACGGCCTGCACGGTCGCGGCGCGCTCGCCCTCCTCGATGAGCAGGGCGACGTACGCGTCGAGCAGGAGCTCCCTCGTGGAGCCGTCGCGGGCCATGCGTCCACCCTAGCGTTGCCAACAAACCGTCCAGACGGTACAGTTGCGTGGTCCGCGAGCGCCCTCGCCGACCCTCGAGAGGAGCAGACCATGCAGACCGGCCAGATGCAGCGCATCGACGAGACGACCGCGCCCCGCGCCGGGGCGCGCGAGTGGGTCGCGCTCGCAGTCCTCATGCTCCCGGTGCTGCTCGTCTCGATCGACAACACGGTGCTCGCCTTCGCGCTGCCGCAGATCGCGCTCGCGCTCGAGCCCGACGCCGCCCAGCAGCTGTGGATGGTCGACGCGTACGCGCTCGTGCTCGCCGGCCTCCTCGTCGCCATGGGCAGCCTCGGCGACCGCTGCGGCCGCCGCCGGATGCTGCTCATCGGCGCCACGGGCTTCGCCCTCGTCTCGGTGCTCGCGGCGTTCTCGCCGAACGCCGAGACGCTCATCGCCGCCCGTGCCGCGCTCGGCTTCTTCGGCGCGATGCTCATGCCCTCGACGCTCTCGCTGCTGCGCTCCACGTTCCAGCACCGCGACCAGCGCCGTCTCGCGATCGCCGTCTGGGCGACCGCCTTCTCGGTGGGCAGCGCCCTCGGCCCGACGGTCGGCGGACTGCTGCTCCAGCACTTCGCCTGGGGCTCGGTGTTCCTGCTCGCCGTGCCGGTGCTGCTGCCGCTGCTCGTCGCCGCGCCGCTGCTCGTGCGCGAGAGCCGCGACCCGAACCCGGGCCGCATCGACCCGATCGGCATCCTGCTCTCGATCGTCGCGCTCGGCGCGCTCGCCGCCGCGATCAAGCACGTCGCCGTCGACGGCCCTGACCTCGTCGCCCTCGCCATGGTCGTCGCCGCGATCGCCGCGGGCACCGCCTTCGTGCGCCGCATGCGCCGCGTCCCGAACCCCATGCTCGACATCGACCTGCTGCGCATCCCGGCGTTCGCCGGCGCCATCACGATCAACCTGCTGAGCGTCGTCGCACTCGTGGGCGCGCTCTTCTTCCTCACGCAGCACCTGCAGCTCGTGGAGGGCATGTCGACGCTCGACGCCGCGCTGCTGCTCGTGCCCGGCACGATCGCCATGGTCGCGACGGGCCTCGGCGTCGTGCGGCTCGTGCGGCACCTGCGTCCGCACCGCATCATCGCGATCGGCCTCGCGAGCTCCGTCGCCGGCTACCTGCTCGTGGCGATCGCAGGCGACGACCTCACGCCGCTGCACGTCGCGATCGCGTACCTGCTGCTCGGCGCCGGCGTCGGCGCCGCCGAGACGCTCTCGAACGAGATCGTCATCTCGACCGCCCCGCCCGCGAAGGCCGGTGCTGCGAGCGCGGTCTCCGAGACCGCCTACGAGCTCGGCGCGGTGCTCGGCACCGCGGTGCTCGGCGGCATCGTGAGCGCCGTGTACCGCTCGACGATCGCGCTGCCGGAGGGGCTCGCGGCGACGGATGCGGCTGCCGCCCGCGAGACGCTCGCGGGCGCGCTCGACGTCGCCGAGCGGGTGCAGGGCGAGCTGGGCGCGGCGGTCGCCGAGGCGGCGAGGGTCGCCTTCGACCACGGCGCGGTCTGGACCTCGGTGACGGGCGCGGCGCTCGTCGTGGTGGCGATCGTCGTGTCGCTCCGCGCCCTCCGGCGCGCGTAGTCGGGCGCGCGCCTCAGCCGACGCAGACGAGCGGCGCCGCCCCCTCGGGGCGGCGCCGCTCGTGCGTGCGGGTCAGATGACGTCGTCGCGACGCTCCGTGCGCTCGACGCGCGTGCCGGTGTCGGGGTCGACCGCCGAGCGCGTCACCTGCGAGGTGCGCCCCGAGCGGGCGGCCATGATGATGCCGATGAGCGTCACGAGGGCGCCCGCGGCGAGCAGGATGTAGCCGATCAGCGTCCAGTTGGCGCCGTCGACCTGCCAGAGTGCCGGGACCGCCCAGGCGACGATCGCGCCGACGGCCATGAGGAAGATGCCGAATCCGATGCTCATGCGAGCTCTCCGTCCGATCGGTGGCCGCCCGGGACTCAGGCGGCCGCTGCGGGGGACGGTAGCGCGGGATGCTGGACGCCAGGCGAGGGGCGTGCGCGCGGCTAGGGTGGAGGCACGGCCCGCGCCGGTGCGGCGCCGGCATTCGACGCGCACGGCGCACGAGGAGGAAGCGTGGAGCAGCTGCGGCTCGCGGTCATCGCAGGCGACGGCATCGGCCCGGAGGTCACGACGGAGGCCCGGAAGGCCATCCGCGCGGCCGTCGACGGCGTCGAGGTCGTCGAGACGGAGTACGCGCTCGGCGCCGCCCACTACCTCGAGAGCGGCGAGATCCTCGAGGACGCGACGATCGACGCGCTCCGCAGCCACGACGCGATCCTGCTCGGCGCCGTCGGCGGCGACCCGAGCGACCCGCGCCTCGCGGGCGGCATCATCGAGCGCGGCCTGCTGCTGAAGCTGCGCTTCGCGTTCGACCACCACGTCAACCTCCGGCCGACGAAGCTCCACCCCAAGGTGCAGAGCCCTTTGCGCGAGCCGGGCGACATCGACTTCGTCGTCGTCCGCGAGGGCACCGAAGGCCCCTACGTCGGCAACGGCGGCGCCATCCGCGTCGGCACGCCCCACGAGGTGGCGAACGAGACCAGCGTCAACACCGCGTTCGGCGTCGAGCGCGTCGTGCGCTTCGCCTTCGACCTCGCCGAGCAGCGCTCGAAGCGCGTCACGCTCGTGCACAAGACCAACGTGCTCGTGCACGCGGGCGGCCTGTGGCGGCGCACCGTCGACGCCGTCGCCGCCGAGCACCCCGACGTCGCCGTCGACTACCTCCACATCGACGCCGCGACCATCTTCCTCGTCGACCGGCCCAGCCGCTTCGACGTCATCGTCACCGACAACCTCTTCGGCGACATCATCACCGACCTCGCCGGCGCCGTCGGCGGCGGCATCGGCATGGCCGCATCGGGCAACCTCGACCCGTCCGGCGCCCACCCCAGCATGTTCGAGCCGGTCCACGGCTCCGCGCCCGACATCGCGGGCACCGGAGCCGCCGACCCCACCGCGGCGATCCTGTCGGCGGCGCTCCTGCTCGAGCACACCGGCCAGGCCGAGGCGGCCGAGCGCATCCGCGCCGCCGTCGACGCCGACGTCGACGCACGCGGCGACGCGCGCCGCACCACGAGCGAGGTCGGCGACGCGATCGCCGAGCGCATCCGAGCATCCAAGGAGCACGCATGACCACCACCGAGTTCACGCTCACCCGTTCCGAGCGCCCCGCGAGCGACGAGGTCCGCGCGGCGGTGCTCGCGCAGCCCGGCTTCGGCAAGCACTTCACCGACCACATGGTCTCGATCGACTGGACGCAGGACGGCGGCTGGCACGACGCTCGCGTCGAGCCGTACGGCCCGCTGCAGATGGACCCGGCCTCGGCCGTGCTCCACTACGGCCAGGAGATCTTCGAGGGCATGAAGGCGTACCGCCGCGCCGACGGCTCGGTCTGGACCTTCCGCCCCGACCAGAACGCCAAGCGGATGCAGCGCTCGGCCGCGCGCCTCGCGCTGCCCCAGATCCCCGAGGAGCTCTTCCTCGAGGCGATCCGCCGCCTCGTGGAGGTCGACGAGGCGTGGGTGCCTGAGGGCGGCGAGGACTCGCTGTACCTGCGCCCGTTCATGATCGCCAACGAGGTGTTCCTCGGCGTGCGGGCGGCGCAGACGGTGCGCTTCATGGTGATCGCGAGCCCCGCGGGCCCGTACTTCGCAGGCGGCGTCGAGCCCGTCTCGATCTGGCTCTCGCGCGAGTACAACCGCGCCGGCCGCGGCGGCACGGGTGCCGCGAAGTGCGGCGGCAACTACGCCGCGAGCCTCCTGCCCACGCAGATCGCCGTCGCGAACGGCTGCGCGCAGGTGCTCTTCCTCAACGAGGCCGGCACCGACCTCGAGGAGCTCGGCGGCATGAACGTCGTGCTCGTCAAGGCCGACGGCACGCTCGTGACCCCCGACTCCGACTCGATCCTCGACGGCGTCACCCGCAACTCGCTGCTCCAGCTGGCCGAGGACGACGGCCACCGCATCGAGCGTCGCCCCGTGAGGCTCGCCGAGTGGCGCGACGGCGTCGCCGACGGCTCGATCACCGAGGCGTTCGCGTGCGGCACCGCGGCGGTGCTCACGCCCATCGCGGCGCTGAAGACCACCGAGGAGACGATCGGCGACCCCGAGGCGCCGGCCGGCCCCGTCGCCCTCGCGCTCCGCGCCCGGCTCACCGACATCCAGTACGGCCGCGCGGAGGACCCGCACGGCTGGATGGTGCGGCTGACGGGCGCGCGCTGATGCGGGTCGCGCGCTTCTCGCACCAGGGGCGGATCGGCTTCGGCATCGTCGACGAGGACGCCCTCGTCGAGCTCTCGGGCGACCCCATCCTGGGCCTGTGGGACACGACGGGCAACCGCATCCCGCTCGGCGAGGCGAAGCTGCTCGCGCCGGTCATCCCGCGCTCGAAGGTCGTGGCCGTCGGCCGCAACTACGCGAAGCACGCGGCCGAGCTCGGCAACGACGTGCCGACGCAGCCGCTCGTCTTCCTCAAGCCGAACACCTCGGTGATCGGCCCGGGCGACGCGATCGTGCTGCCGCCGGAGTCGGAGAGCGTGCACTTCGAGGGCGAGGTCGCGCTCGTCATCGGCTCGGTCGCGCGGCGGCTGACGCCGGACAACGCGCTCAGTGCCGTCTTCGGCGTGACCGTCGCGAACGACGTGACGGCGCGCGACCTGCAGCGCGCCGAGGGCCAGTGGGTGCGGGCGAAGGGCTTCGACACGTTCTGCCCGCTCGGCCCGGCCATCGAGACCGAGCCCGACTGGGACGCGCTGCGCGTCATCACGCGCGTCGACGGCGAGGTGCGGCAGGACGGCGTCTCGAGCGACTGGGTCTTCGACGTGCCGACCGTGCTCACCTGGATCACCGCCGCGATGACGCTGCTGCCCGGCGACGTCGTGCTCATGGGCACGCCCGAGGGCGTCGGCCCGCTCGAGCCCGGCCAGACCGTCGAGGTCGAGGTGCCGGGCGTCGGCACGCTGCGGAGCCCGGTCGTCGCGCACGCCTGACCTGGGAGCGCGCTCCCGATCCCTGCCGCTCGAGGCCGGTGCGTCCTAGCATCGGCCTCGAGCGACGTCCGGGCGGGCGGCGAGACGAGGAGGTTCCATGTCCGAGGTCCAGCAGCTCGTCGGGCGGATGCCGGTCGGACGCATCGCGCAGCAGGCGGGTGTGAGCGAGGACGATGCGCGGCGCGCGATCGACGCGATCGTGCCGGTGCTCGTGGGCGGCATGCAGGCGAACGCGGCCGACCCCGCAGGGGAGCGCTCCCTCGTGGGTGCGCTCGGCCAGCATCGCGGGCACCTCGACGAGCGGCTCGGCGGCGACGTCGACGCCGACGACGGCGAGCGGATCGTCCACAACGTCTTCGGCGACCGCACCGACCAGGTCGCCCGCGCCGCGGGCGGCGACTCCGCCCTCGGCGGCATCATCCGGAAGATCCTGCCGATCGTGGCGCCCATGGTGATCGCGTGGATCGCGAACCGGTTCCTCGGCGGGCAGCAGGGGCAGGCCGCGCAGCAGCAGGGGGGCCACGTCGAATCGCCGTTCGGCGAGGGGAAGGCGCAGCGGCCCGCACCGGACCCCGAGCCCGCGCAGCAGCAGGGCGGCGGCCTCGGCGACCTGCTCGGCGGTCTCCTCGGTGGCGGCTCGGGCGGCTCGTCGGGAGGCCCGCTCGGTCCGCTCGGCGACGTCCTCGGCGGGCTGCTGGGCGGAGGCAAGCGATAGCCCGCGGCACGCTGAGTGGAGGCTGTCTGCATATGGAGCCTGCCGACCGGTAGAGTCTCGGCATGGCTTCCCCCGATGCGCTCCGCGGCCACGTCGACGCGATGCTGCTCTCGGTGCTCGCCGAGGGCCCGATCCACGGCTACGGCGCGATCGAGCGCATCCGGGAGCGGTCCGGCGGCGAGCTCGACTTCCCGAGCGGCACGGTCTACCCGGCGCTGAAGCGGCTCGAGCGGCGCGGCCACATCGAGGGGGAGTGGGCGTCGGAGGGGCGCTCGAAGCGGGTCTACCGGCTCACGGCCTCCGGCGAGCGCGCGCTCGCGACCGAGCGCGACGACTGGGCGGCGACCGCCTCGATCATCACGCGCGTGCTGGGCGCGGCGCGAGCCTGACCGCGCCGAAGCGCACGAGCAGCGCGGCGGCGCCCGCGGCCATCGCGCCGCCGAGCAGCACCGTGAGCGCCACGAGCGCGGCGAGGATGCCCGCGCCGCCGGTCGGTGCCGGGAGCGTCGCCGCCATCACGACCGCGCCCGCGACGAGCACGCCCGCGAGCGCGAGCTGCAGGCCCGCGACGGCGACGAGCGCCGCGAGCGACCCGGAGCGGCGGATCGCGAGCCATCCCGCGACGGCCGCGACCGCGACCATCGGCGCGACGACGTCGAGCGCGCGCGAGAGCGGCAGCATCCAGCCCACCTCGAGCGGCACGCGGAAGCCGGGGAGCGAGGCGAGCGTCGTCATGCCGACGACCCACGCGGCGATGAGCACGCCGGCGGCGACCGCCGAGGCGGGCGCGTAGCGGCGCCCGAGGTCGGCGAGCAGCTCGCGCGAGAGGTCGGCGGCCACAGCCCCCGCGTCGCCGAACTCGGCGACCACGGCCTCCGCCGCGTCGGCCTCCGAGGCGCCCCGCGAGACCCGCGCCGCGACCGCCTCTCGCAGGTCGCCCTCGACCTCGCGCAGCACGTCGCGGCGAGCGCGGCCCGTCGCCCGCAGATCCTGGCCGAGACGGGCCAGGAGGCGGTCGACGGGATCGGTCCGGAGCATCGCATCCATCGTCCCACGCCTAGGATGGAGTCATCATGAGCGTCCCCTTCTCGACGGCGACCGGCAGCGACGTCGTCGTCCGCTTCTGCCCCTCGCCGACCGGCACCCCGCACGTCGGCCTCATCCGCACCGCCCTCTTCAACTGGGCCTATGCGCGCCACCACGGCGGCAAGCTCGTCTTCCGCATCGAGGACACGGATGCGGCGCGCGACAGCCAGGAGTCGTACGTGCAGCTGCTCGACGCGATGCGCTGGCTCGGCATCGACTGGGACGAGGGCGTCGAGACGGGCGGCCCGCACGCGCCGTACCGCCAGTCGCAGCGCGGCGACGTCTACGCCGGCATCATCGAGCGCCTCAAGGACGCCGGGCACCTGTACGAGTCGTTCGCGACCCCGGAGGAGATGGAGCAGCGCAACCGCGACGCCGGCCGCGACCCGCGCCAGGGCTACGACAACTTCGAGCGCGACCTGACGTCGGAGCAGCGCGAGGCGCTCCGCGCCGAGGGCCGCACGCCGAGCCTCCGCCTGCGCGTGCCCGACGAGGACCTCTCGTTCGACGACCTCGTGCGCGGCGAGATCACCTTCCCCGCCGGCTCCTTCACCGACTTCGTCGTCGTGCGGCCGAACGGCGCCCCGCTCTACACGTTCGTGAATCCCGTCGACGACGCGCTCATGGGCATCACGCACGTGCTGCGCGGCGAGGACCTCCTCTCGTCGACGCCCCGGCAGATCGCGCTCTACCGCGCACTCGCCGACATCGGCGTCGTCTCGGCCATCCCGCGCTTCGGCCACCTGCCGTACGTGATGGGCGACGGCAACCGCAAGCTCTCGAAGCGCGACCCGCAGTCGAACCTGTTCCTGCTGCGCGAGGCCGGCTTCATCCCCGAGGGCCTGCTCAACTACCTCTCGCTCCTCGGCTGGTCGATCTCGCACGACCGCGACGTCTTCACCCGCGACGAGCTCATCGCCGCGTTCGACGTCGAGGACGTCAACCCCAACCCCTCGCGCTTCGACGCCAAGAAGGCGGAGTCGATCAACGGCGACCACGTGCGCCTGCTCGCGGCCGACGACTTCGCCGCCCGCCTCGAGCCGTACCTCGGGCGGGTCTTCGGCGGCCCGCCCTCGGACGAGGAGCGCGCGCTGCTCGCGAAGGCCGCGCCGCTCGTGCAGGAGCGCATGCAGCTCATCGGCCAGGCCGAGGACATGCTGGGCTTCCTCTTCCTCGACGACGAGGACATCCACCACGACGCGGATGCCGTGGCCGGCCTCGGCGACGACGCCCACGCCGCGCTCGAGGCCTCGCGGCGCGCGCTCGCCGAGCTCGAGACCTTCGACGCGGCCTCGATCGAGCAGGTGCTGCGCGAGGTGCTCGTCGAGGGCCTCGGCATCAAGCCGCGCTTCGCGTTCACGCCGCTGCGCGTGGCCGTGACGGGCCGCCGGGTCTCGCCGCCGCTCTTCGAGTCGCTCGAGCTGCTCGGCCGCGCGTCGACGCTCGCACGCATCGACCGGCTCGCGGCCGCCGCCTGAGCATGGCGGGCAGCGTGGACGTCGACGTCGTCGTCATCGGCGCAGGCCCCGCGGGGCTCGCGGCGACGCTCAACCTCGCGCGCGCGCAGCGCAGCGTGGCGCTGCTCGACTCGAACCGCCCGCGGCACGCGGCGACGCTGCAGTCGCACGGCTTCATCACGCGCGACGGCATCTCGCCCATCGAGCTGCGCACGATGGGTCGCGAGGAGGTCCTGCGCTACCCGACGGTGCACCACGAGCGGACGCTCGTGCAGGCGCTCGAGCCCTTCGACGGCGGCTTCGTCGTGCGCACCGAGCAGCGCGGCTCGCGCGTCGCCGGCGAGACGCGCGCCGCCGCGGTGCTCATCGCGACCGGGCTCTCCGAGACGCTGCCGGCGCCGCAGCACGTGCGCGCCTGGTACGGCACCTCGCTCCACTCGTGCATGGACTGCGACGGCTACGACAAGCGCGGCCAGGCGCTCGCGCTGATCGGCGAGACCGCCGACCTCGTCGACCGCGCCATGGTCATCCGCCGCCACACCGACGACCTCGCCGTCTTCACGAACGGCGTCGACGCGGTCGACGCGGCGGGGGAGCAGCGGCTGGCCGAGCACGGCATCGCGCTCGTGCGCTCGCCCATCGCGGCGATCGAGGGCGACCGCGAGGGCATGCAGGCGATCGTGCTCGAGGACGGCGAGCGCAGCGTGCGCACCGCCGGCTTCGTGAGGCCGCTGTGGCATCCGCAGCTCTCGTTCGCGGATGGGCTCGGCGTCGAGACCGACGAGGCGGGCCTCGTGCTCGTCGACCGCTCGCAGCGCACCTCCGTCGAAGGCCTCTACGCCGCGGGCGACATCACTCCCGGCTTCCGCCAGCTGGCGGTCGCCGCGGGCGCCGGCACCGTCGCGGCCTCGGTGATCAACCGCGACCTCATCGCGCGCGGCCGCTGACGGGCGGCGCCGATTCGCGCCCGGGCGGGGGAGCCGCTATGCTCGATACTCGGTGCGGACGCCTCGGCGGACGCCCTTGGGGTATGGTGTAATTGGCAACACGGAGGTTTCTGGTACCTTTGTTCTTGGTTCGAGTCCAGGTACCCCAGCTCTGAAGCCCTCGCTGACGCGGGGGCTTTCTCGCGTCCAGGGCGCGCTCGGCGCTCGCGCCGACCGACCTGCTGGTCGCTCGGCGCGGGCGCGAGCGGCCTCGTGCTCGCTCTGGCAGGATGCGGACAGGGCGAGGAGGTGCGCATGGGTGCGTTCGGGATCGATGGTCTGGCGATCGGGCTGCTGGTCGTCGTGGCCGTGTGGGCCGCGGTCTGCGTCTGGGCCGTCGCCAAGCTCCTGAGGATGGACGTCGCGCTCGTGTCGAAGGTCGTGTGGGGCCTCGCGATCCTCGCGTTCCCGATCGCGGGCCTCATCGCGTTCCTGCTGCTCGCCGACCGCACGCCGCAGCTCGAGCGCGAGGTCGGCATCCGGCGGTACTGAGGCGGTCGCCGGGCGCCCCTCGCCGCGGCCGCACGGGCGGCGGGCGTAGGGTGCCGCCATGGACCTCGCCGTCATCGCCAGCATCGCCGCCGTGCTGGCGGCCGCCGTGCACGCGTACATCTTCGTCCTCGAGACGCTCCGCTGGGAGGCGCCCGCCACGCGCCGCATCTTCGGCACGACGCCCGAGCACGCGGCGGCGTCGAAGCAGCTCGCCGCCAACCAGGGCGTCTACAACCTGCTGCTCGCCGTCGCCGCGGTCGCCGGTGTCGTCGTCGCGCTCGCCGGTGCGCGCGAGACGGGCCTCGCGGTCGTGCTCGTCGGGACCGGCATCATGCTGTGCGCCGCGCTCTACCTCGTCGGCACCGACCGCTCGAAGGCGCGGCCGGCCGTCATCCAGGGGCTGTTCCCGCTCATCGCGGTCGTCACGGCGCTCGTGGCGATCGGGCAGGCCACCTGATGCCGGGACTCCGGATGCCGGGCCGGACCCTCGCGAGGGCGGCGCTCGGCGGCGCCCTCGTCTTCGCCGGGATCGCGCACCTGACGTTCGCGCGGCGCGACTTCCGGGCGCAGGTGCCGGAGACGGTCGTGGAGCTCTCGCCCTTCTCGACCGACCAGGTGGTCGTCGGATCCGGCGTGGCGGAGATCGCGCTCGGGTCAGCGCTGCTGCTCGCGCCGCCCTCGCGACGGCCGCTCGTGGGGACCGTCGCCGCAGCGTTCTTCGCGGCCGTGCTCCCCGGCAACATCTCGCAGTGGGTGCACCGGCGCTCCGCCTTCGGCCTCGACACCGATGAGCGGCGCTTCGGCCGGCTCTTCCTCCAGCCCGTGCTCGTCGCGTGGGCGCTCTGGGCGACGCGGCGGTAGTCGCGCCGGGTGGTCTCGAGACTCGTGCCGCCCGCGGCGGCGCGCTCCTCGACCAGCGGGTGGCTCAGTCGTCCTTGCGGGAGAAGATGCCGAGCAGGCGGCGCTTCCGGTGCGTGGGACGCTCACGGGGACGCTCCCGCTCGACCGCCTCCCGCTCGCGCGCGTCGTCGCGCTCGCGCTCCGCATCCGTCCGGTCGTCGTGCGCCTCGCGCAGCTCGCGGCCCTGCGCCTCGAGCTCGTCGCGCTGCGCCGCCTTCTTCTCGACCTTCTTCGTGCCGCGGGGCGGCAGCTGGATCGCCGACTCCGCCTCGATGCCCGCCTGCAGCTGCCGAGCGCGCTCGACCTCCGCGTCGACCTCCGCGCCGAGCAGCAGCACGATGTTGAAGATCCAGAGCGCGAACAGCAGCGCCATCACGGAGCCGATCGCGCCGTACGAGCTGTAGCCGGCGAAGAAGGCGAAGTAGAGCGACAGCGCGACCGCCGCGATGGCGATGCCGACGATGGCGACGACGGAGCCGATGCTCACCCAGGTGAACTTCGGCTGCTGCAGGTTGGGCGCGAGGTAGTAGAGCAGCGCGATCATCGCGACGACGAGCACGAGGATGACCGGCCACTTGACCCACGCCCAGATCGGCAGGAAGGTCTGGGTGAGGAAGCCGAGCACGCCGCCGAGGCCGAGCGGCTCGGCGAGCGGGCCCAGCACGGCCGTCACGAGGGTCTCGGTGAGCGCGAGCGACACGAGGATCGCGACGATGCCCACGAGCAGGGCGAGCGTGATGAGCAGCATCGTCGCCGTCTGCTTCACGAAGCCGCGGCCCTCCTCGATGCCGTAGACGATGTTCATGCAGCGCGAGAAGGCCTTGACGTATGCGGAGGCCGACCAGACGGCCGTCGCGATGCCGATGACGAGCGCGGCGACGCCGACCGAGCTCTCGCCGAGCACGGTCTGCACGAGGTCCTCGACGAGCGGCCTCGCGGTGTCCGGCAGGCGCTGCACGAGGCCGTCGATGCTCCCCGTGACGGCGCCCGCGTTGCCCGCGAGCACGAGCGAGATGATCGAGAAGACCGCGAGCAGGCCGGGCGCGAGCGAGAGCACCGTGTAGTACGTGAGCATCGCCGCGAGGTCGGTGCCGTGGTCGCTCGAGAACTCCTTCATTGCCCGCTTGAGCGCGTACTTCCAGCTGTCGCCCTCGAGGCGCTGCGGCTGCTGCGGCTTGTGCGCGGCGTCCGGCGGCGGGGCGTCGGCCGCGTCGAGGGTGGCGTCGATCGGGTCGGTGCTCGTCATGTCAGGGTCCTTCCGCCAGTGCTGGCTGAGGCTCGGAAATGTACCCCACCCGGTCGCATGGGGGACAAGCGTGCGATGCGCGGATGCTGAGCGTGAGCCGGATGCCCGGCTAGGTTGAGCGCGTGCAGCGCAGCATCCCCCGCATCCCGCCCGACCGCGACCTCTCGATCGACGCCGTGCGGGCGGTGTGCCTGCCGATCGTCGTGCTGCTGCATGCGCTGCAGATGGGCATCGGCGGCGATCCGCTGCGAGCATCGAACGCGCTCGACGGCTGGCAGCCGCTCGCGTGGGCCACGTGGGTGCTCATGATCATGCCGACGTTCTTCATCGCCGGCGGCTTCGCCGGCATCACCACCTGGCGGCGGCTGCGGCACGCGGGCGAGACGGTGGGCCACTACGTGCGCATCCGCACCCTCCGGCTCGCGCGACCCGTCGCGACCGCGATGGCGGGCGTGCTGCTGGTGCTCGTGGCGATGCTGGTCGCGGGCGTCGACGTGGAGCTGCTGCGCACCTTCGCCGTGCGGCTCGCGGAGCCGCTGTGGTTCATCGCCGTCTACGTGCTCGTCACCGCGTTCGTGCCCCTCATGTCGTGGCTGCACCACCGCGCCGCCTGGGCGACCTACTTCGGCCTCGCCGGCGCCGCGGTCGCCTGCGACCTGCTGACGCGCTTCGCCGGCATCCCGCTCCTGCCGCTCAACTGGCTGCTCGTGTGGCTGTTCGTGCAGCAGCTCGGCTTCGGCGTGCGCGACGGCTGGTACGCGAAGCGGCCGCGCCGGCTGCTCGTGGGGCTCGCGGTCGCCGCGTACGCGCTGCTCGTCGTGGCCGTCTTCGGCCTCGGGTACTCGAACGACATGCTCGACAACCTCAACCCGCCGACGTCGACGATCATCCTGCTCGCGCTCGCCCAGTGCTACCTCTTCACGCTGCTGCAGCCCGCCATCCGCGCCCTCATGCGGCGGCGGCCCGTGCTGCTCGCGGTCGGGGCGCTCGGCACCTTCGGGATGATCGTCTACCTCTGGCACACGGTCGCGATGGCGCTCGTGCTCTGGGCGCAGCTCGCGGTCGGTCTGCCGTTCCCCGAGCCGCTCTCGCCGTCGTGGTGGTGGACGCGCATCCCGTGGGTGCTCGCGATCGCGGCGGTGATCGCGCTGCTGTGCCTCGTCGTGCCGCGGCTCGAGCGGCTGTGGCCGGAGGCGCGCGACCGGCGGACGCCCGCGTGGGCCGCGTGGGCCTGGTCGGTCGTCGCCGTGGTCGGCGTCGGCTGGACGCTCGTGCTCGGCTACCTGCCGCTGCAGCAGGGGCTCGTGGGGCTCGCGCTCGTGCTCGTCGCAGTGGTCGGCCTGATGGTCGGCGGTCCCGGCCGCGGGGCGGAGCCGCGGCCGGGCGTCGCCGAGCGGCGGGAGGGAGCGGTGCGGCGCTGAGGCGGGTGGTCGCGAGACGCGTGCCGCCTGCGGCGGCGCGATCCTCGACCAGCGGATGGGGGACGCGCGCGCAGGCGTCAGGAGGCGGGCAGCAGGATGCCGTCGAAGTGGGCCGCCAGGAGGTCCGGGCGGTCGAGCGGCAGCACCGCCGAGACGAACATGTCGGGGCGCACGACCACGACGGCGCCCTCGCGCGCGACGCCGCGGCGCTCGAAGATGTCGTCCGCCTCGTCGGCGGCGTAGACGAGCTCCTCGTCGATCACCTGGAACGGCCCGAAGCGCGGCCGGAACACGGTCGGCACGTCGCCCGGCTCGACATCGTCGTGCGACTGCTGCCAGATGACCTTCACATCGAGCACCGAGCCCGCATCCGTGCCCTCCACGTGCGTCGTCACGTACGGCGACTCGGGCGACGTGCGCAGCCACTCCGCCCACGCCTCGAGCGCGCCGCCCTGCCCGGGCGCCTCGGGGCCGGCGAAGGCGTAGAGGCGCCAGCGGCCGTCGGCGCGCATGTGGTGGCCGAGCTCGACCGGCACGGCGTCGCAGACGCGCACGACGGGCGCCGACCAGAAGCGCTCGCCGATCGGGAAGCCCGTCGCGAGCGCCTGGTGCTCGCCCGTGCCGGTGATCCGCGAGGGCTCGTAGTGCGTCGCGAAGCCCGAGGCCTGCCGCTCCGAGCGCAGGTAGTGGGCGGTGACCTCCTTGGGGTCGATGCCGCCGAGCTCGGGATGCGCGGGGTCGAGGGTGCGCGCGCCCATGAGCGTCGACCACTCGCGGTCGAAGTCGATGAGCCGCTGCGCGACCACCTGGCGCTCCTCGGAGTAGGTGTCGAGGATGGCGGCGGGGCTGCGGCCGGCGAGCACCGAGCCGAGCTTCCACCCCAGGTTGAAGGTGTCCTGCATCGACACGTTCATGCCCTGCCCGGCCTTCGCCGAGTGCGTGTGGCAGGCGTCGCCGGCGATGAAGACGCGCGGATGCTGCTGGCCGCGCCGCTCGGGCGCGACGTCGTCGAAGGTGTCGGCGACGCGCTGGCCCACCTCGTAGACGCTCCACCAGGCGACGTGCCGCACCTCGAGCCGGTAGGGCGCGAGGATCGCCTGCGCCCGCTCGACGATCGTCTCGATCGGCGTCTGCCGCACGGCGTGGGCATCCTCGGGCGCGATGTCGCCGAGGTCGACGTAGATGCGCACGAGCGCGTTGCCCTCGCGGGGGATGAGCAGGATGCTGCCCGCGGCCGACTGGATGGCGCACTTCGTGCGGATGTCGGGGAAGTCGGTGTCGACGAGCACGTCCATGACGCCCCACGCGTGGTTGCGGGAGTCGCCCTGCAGGTGGCCGCCGATCGCGCGGCGCACGACCGAGCGGGCGCCGTCGCAGCCGACGGCGTACTTGGCGCGCACGACGCGCTCGGCGCCGACCGGCTCGCCCTCCGCCTCCACCGTGCGGCGGAACGTCGCGACGACCGGGTGGGCCGATGCATCCGCCTCGTCGGCGTCCTCGACCACCAGGTCGAGCAGCTCCCACCCGTAGTCGGGCGCCATGCGGCTGGGGGAGTGGCGCATGTACTCGGCGAAGTAGTCCTGCACGCGCGCCTGGTTGCAGATGACGTGGGGGAACTCGCTCAGCTCCGAGTCGGGCAGGCCCGCGGAGTCGATGGCCTTCTCGGCGCGGTGGATCCGCGTGCGGTCGGCCGGGTCGGGGCGCCAGAACTGCATCTCGGTGATGCGGTACGCCTCGGCGAGCAGCCGCTCGGCGAAGCCGAACGCCTGGAACGTCTCGATGGAGCGGGCCTGCAGGCCGTCGGCCTGGCCGCGCTCGAGGCGGCCGCCGCGGCGCTCGACGACGCGCGTCGCGACGTCCGGGTACATCGACAGCTGAGCGCCGAGCAGCATGCCGGCGGGGCCGGTGCCGACGACGAGCACGTCGGTCTCCTCCGGCAGCGACGCGGGCCGGTCGAGGCCGTGGCCGGCGGCGGGCAGCACGCGCGGATCCTCGTCGACGTATCCGTGGTGGTGGAACTGCATGGCCTCTCCTTCGAGGTCGCGGGCCGCGGCGTCGCGGCGCCACGGGTCAGTAGCTGTCGGTCGCGCGGGTCGTGGGCGCGGAGTCGTCGGTCGCAGCGTCGCCCGGCTCGCGCCGCAGTTGCGCCACGGCGGCCTCGGCGCCGCGGGCGAGGATCGTGACGTCGGCGCCGACGACGACGAACGCGGCGCCGCGGGCGACGACGCGGTCGGCGTCCGCGGGGGCGAACGCGTTGACGCCGACGGGCGTGCCGACGCCGCGGACGGCGTCGACCGTCGCGTCGACGGCCGCGACGACGTCGGGATGGCCGGGGTCGCCCGGGTGCCCGAGCGAGCCGGCGAGGTCGGCGGGGCCGATGAACACGCCGTCGACGCCGTCGACCGCCGCGATGGCGGCCGCGTTCGCGACGCCCTCGGCGGTCTCGATCTGCACGAGCACGCTCACGTGCTCGTCGGCGGCGCCGACGTAGCCGGCGATGCGGCCCCAGCGGGAGGAGCGCGCGAGCGCCGAGCCGATGCCGCGGGCGCCCTCGCGCGCGCCGGCGGCACCGGGGTAGCGGGCGGCGCGCACGGCGGCGGCGGCCTGCTCGGGCGTCGAGACCATCGGCACGACGAGGCTGCGCGCGCCGAGGTCGAGCACCTGCTTGATGATGACGGGGTCGTTCCAGGGCACCCGCACCACCGTCGCGACCGGGTACGCCTCCGCCGCCTGCAGCACGGCGAGGATCTCGCGCAGGCCCAGGGGCCCGTGCTCGCCGTCGACGATGAGCAGGTCGGCGCCCGAGCCGGCGAGGATCTCGGCCGCGATCGGGTCGCCGGTCGCGTTCCAGAGGCCCACGAGCGGGCGGTCGCCCCGAGCGGCGAAGGCGTCGCGAGCGGTCGTGGGGCCCGCCTGCTGGCCGGTCACCGGAACACCGCCTCGACGACGCCGAGATCCTGGTACTCGACGCGCAGGCGGTCGCCCGGGTGCACCCAGACGGGCCGCGTGAACGAGCCCGCGAGCACGAGGTCGCCCGCCTCGAGCCGGTCGCCGTGCTGCGCGAGCTTGCCGGCGAGCCACGCGACGCCGTGCGCCGCGTGCCCGAGCACGCCGCCCGAGACGCCGGTCTCGACGACCTCGTCGTTCACGACGCACATCGCGCCGACCCACGAGAGGTCGCGGTCGCGCGGGCCGATCTCCGCATCCCCGATCACGACGGCGCCGAGCGCCGCGTTGTCGCTGATCGTGTCGACGATCGTGCGGCCGGCGAGCTCGATGTGGGAGTCGAGGATCTCGACGGCCGGCACGACGGCCTCCGTGGCGTCGAGCACGTCGTCGACCGTGAGCCCCGCGCCCTCGAGCGGCGAGCGCAGCACGAACGCCAGCTCGACCTCGACGCGCACGTTCGACCAGCGGGCGTGCTCGAGCACCTCGCCCGAGCGGAACACCTGGTCGTCGAAGATCACGCCGTAGTCGGGCTCGGTGATGCCGGTCGCCTCCTGCATCGCGCGGGAGGTGAGGCCGATCTTGCGGCCCACGAGCCGCGCGCCGGCCTCCTCGCGCCGCGAGCGCCAGATGCGCTGGATGGCGTACGAGTCCTCGATCGTCGCGTCCGGGTAGCGGGCCGAGATGCGCTCGATCGTGGTGCGCGTGCGGGTCGCCTCGGCGAGCTCGTCGGCGATCGCGGCGACCGCCTCGTCGGAGAGCCCGCGGCCGCCGCGCAGGTGGCGCGGCGTGCTGCCCGGCTCGGTCACAGCTGATTCCCGAGCTTGAAGCCCTTCGCGGCCTCGCCGCGGTAGGTGCCGTCCTCGTCGCCGGCGCGCGTGTACGAGAAGCCGTCGGCGCCGATCGTGACCTCCATCTCGGAGGAGTCGGTGCGGGCGACGGTCTCGACGACGTTCCCGTCGAGGTCGAGCACGGGGGAGGCCTCGGTGTACCAGGAGGGCACGACGGGGTTGCCCCACCAGTCGCGGCGCTGGTTGTCGTGCACGTCCCACGTGATGACGGGGTTGTCGGGGTCGCCGGTCCAGTAGTCCTGCGTGTAGATCTCGACGCGGTGGCCGTCGGGGTCGGTGATGTAGAGGTAGAAGGCGTTCGAGACGCCGTGGCGGCCGGGGCCGCGCTCGATGTGGTCGCTCATGCGCAGCGCGCCGAGCTTGTCGCAGATCTGGATGATGTTGTGCTTCTCGTGCGTCGAGAACGCGACGTGGTGCATCCGCGGCCCGTCGCCGCCGGTGAGCGCGGTGTCGTGCACGGTGCCCTTGCGGTGCATCCACGCGGCGTAGGTGACGCCCTGGTCGTCCTTGATGTCCTCGGTGACGCGGAAGCCGAGGCTCTCGAGGTAGGCGCGGCCGCGCGGCACGTCGGGCGTGACCTGGTTGAAGTGGTCGAGGCGCACGAGCTCGCCGGCCGAGTAGAGGTCGTAGCGCATGTGGAGGCGCTCGACGTGCTCGACCTCGTGGAAGAACTCGTAGGGGAAGCCGAGCGGGTCCTGCACGCGCACGCTGTCGCCGAGGCCCTTGACGAAGCCGTCGCGGCGGCGCTCGGTGCGGCAGCCGAGCTCCTGGAACCACGCCTCCGCGCGGTCCACGTCCTCGGGCGTCCGCACCCGGTACGAGAACGCGGCGACCGCGGCCACCGGGCCCTTCCGCAGGACGAGGTTGTGGTGGATGAACTCCTCGAACGAGCGCAGGTAGATGACCTCGTCCTCCTCCTCGGTGACGTGGAGGCCCAGCACGTCGACGTAGAACGCGCGGGAGGCCGCGAGATCGGTGACGACGAGCTCCATCGAGGCGCAGCGCACGATGTCGGGCGCGGGCAGCGTCGGGGTGGGGATCGGGTTCGTGTTCGCCGGGTCGGGCGCGGTGGTGGTGGTCATGTCGCGGCTCCTCGTCGAGTGCGTGCGGGTTCGGATGCGGTGGGGGCGCGTCAGCGCGCGCCGAAGCGGGCCGTGTGGACGTCGCCGAGGGTGATGTGCACGGCCTGCTGGTCGCTGTAGAAGTCGAGCGAGCGGTAGCCGCCCTCGTGGCCGAGGCCGGAGGCCTTCACGCCGCCGAAGGGGCTGCGGAGGTCGCGCACGTTGTGGCTGTTGAGCCACACCATGCCCGCCTCGACCGACTGCGCGAAGGTGTGGGCGCGCACGAGGTCGCTCGTCCAGATGTAGGCGGCGAGGCCGTACCGCACGCCGTTCGCGAGCTCGAGGGCCTCCTCGTCGGTGTCGAAGGGGGTGATCGCGACGACCGGGCCGAAGATCTCCTCCTGGAAGATGCGGGCGTCGGGCGCGACGTCGGCGAAGACCGTGGGGGCGACGAAGTTGCCCTCGGGGAAGGCCTCGGGGCGGCCGCCGCCGGCGAGCAGGCGGCCCTCCTGCTTGCCGATCTCGACGTACGACATCACCTTGTCGAAGTGCTCGGGGTGCACGAGTGCGCCCACCTCGGTGGCCGGGTCGGACGGGTCGCCGACCACGATCCGCTCGGCGCGCGCCGCGTAGCGCTCGAGGAACTCCTCGTAGATCGGGCGCTCGACGAGGATGCGGCTGCCGGCGGTGCAGCGCTCGCCGTTCAGCGAGAAGACGCCGAACAGCGTGGAGTCGATGGCCGCGTCGAGGTCGGCGTCGGCGAAGACGACGGCGGGGCTCTTGCCGCCGAGCTCCATCGACATCGCCTTGAGGTGCGGGGCGCAGTTGGCGAAGATCAGCTGACCCGTGCGGCTCTCGCCGGTGAACGAGATGAGCGGCACGCCCGGGTGCTTGACGAGCGCGTCGCCGGCCTCCTCGCCGATGCCGTTGACGAGGTTGAAGACGCCCTGGGGCAGCTCCGCCTCCTCGAAGATGCCGGCCCAGAGCGACGCGGAGAGCGGCGTGAACTCGGCGGGCTTCAGCACGACGGTGCAGCCGGATGCGAGCGCGGGCGCGAGCTTCCACGACTCGAGCATGAACGGGGTGTTCCACGGCGTGATGAGGCCCGCGACGCCCTTGGGCTTGCGGTTCACGTAGTTCATCTGGCTGCCGGGCACCTTGTAGGTGTCGTCGCGCTGGGCGACGATGAGGTCGGCGAAGAAGCGGAAGTTCTCGGCCGCGCGCTGCGCCTGGCCCTTCGCCTGCGTGATCGGCAGGCCCGAGTCGAACGACTCGAAGGCGGCGAGCTCGGCGTCGCGCGATTCGACGATGTCGGCGATGCGGTTGAGGATCCGGGCGCGCTGGCGCGGCTTCATGCTCGGCCACGGGCCGGTCTCGAAGGCGCGGGTCGCGGCGGCGACGGCGGCGTCGACGTCGGCCGCCTTGCCGCGCGCGGCGGTCGTGTAGACCTCGTTGCCGACCGGCTCGAGCACGTCGAAGCGATCGCCGTCGATCGAGTCGACGCGCTGCCCGTCGATGTAGTGCTGGATGTGGTCGGGCAGGCCCGCGGGTCGGGTGGTCATCGGTGCTCCTGTCGGTGGGCGGCGCCGTCCTGGGGCGCGCGTCGGAGGTAGGCGTTGGGGGTCGCGAGGCGGTGGGCGCGCACGGCGAGCTCGATCTCGAGCGCGTCGGCGCCGGCCTCGACGAGGTCGAGGATGCGGTCGTGCTCGTCGACCGACTCGGCGGCGCGGGCGGGCACGAACGAGAAGGTGGAGGCGCGCAGCCGCGCGAGTCGGCGCCAGCCGCGGTCGACGAGGTCGCGCAGGTGCGCGTTGGGGCACGGGTCGGTGAGCGTGCGGTGCAGCAGCTCGTTCGTGCGGGTGAACGCGACGGGGTCGAGGTCGTCGAGCATGCCGCGCAGCTGCGCGTTGAGCTCGCGGGCGCGGGCGACGGCTGCGGCCGTGACGTAGGGCGCGGCGACGTGCGCGGCGGCGCCCTCGACGTACGAGAGGGTCTCCATCGTGTCCCAGTACTCGTGCTCGTCGATCTCGGCGACGCGGGCGCCAACGTTGCGCTCGAAGGTGACGAGGCCCTCCGCCTCCAGCCGCCGGATCGCCTCCCGCACGGGGACGACGCTCATGCCGAGCTCGGTGCCGATCGCGTCGAGCACGAGGCGCTGGCCGGGCGGGTAGGTGCCGTCGACGATTCGGTCGTGCACGACGCGGAAGGCGAGTTGCGACTTGCTCAGCTGCGCCGTCTCGGCGGTCATGCGCCGGCCTCGGCCTCGTAGCGGGCGCGCCACTCGGCGTTCATCGGGAACAGCCCGTCGACCGGGTGGCCCTCCTCGACCATCCGCGCGATGAACGCCTCCTCGGCCTCCTGCGCGACGGCCTCGTCGGCGAGCTCCTGCGCGAAGCCGGGCGGGATGACGAGCAGGCCGTCGCCGTCGCCGACGACGATGTCGCCCGGCTGCACGGTGGTGCCGCCGCACGCGACGGTCTCGTCGTGCGACCACGGCACGTGGAGGCGGCCGAGCACCGCGGGATGGCCGCCGGCGTGCCAGGTGGGCACGCCGATCTCGGTCACGACGTCGAGGTCGCGCACGCCGCCGTCGGTGATGAGCCCCGCGGCGCCGAGGTGGCGGGCGCGCAGCGCCAGGATGTCGCCGAGGGTGCCGGAGCGGGTCTCGCCCCGCGCCTCGATGACGACGACGTCGCCCGGGCGGAGCGAGTCGAAGAGCCGTTTCTGCGCGTTGTAGCCGCCGCCGTGGGCCGTGAAGAGGTCCTCGCGGTTGGGCACGTAGCGGAGCGTCCGGGCCGTGCCGACGAGGCGCTGCCCGGGCTGCGTGGGGCGGAGGCCGTCGATCGAGACGTTGTTCATCCCGCGCTTGCGCAGCAGCGACGAGAGGGTCGCGAGCGCGACGGTCGAGAGCTGCGCGCGGAGCGCGTCGGTGAGCACGGGCGCCTCGGACTCCTGGAAGTCGGCGAGCGGCCGGCCGGAGGCGTCGGACCACTGGTCGGGCGTGGGCTTCGGCTGGGCGGAGTGCGCCGGGAGGGCGTGGTCGCCGACGCGCACCGTGGTCGCGAGGCGGCCCGTGCTCACGCGCTCGCCGTCGGTCGTCGTCGCCGCGACCTCCACCTCGACCGTCTGGCCGGGCGCGAACGTCGAGGCGCCGGCCGGCGTGCCGGTGAGGATGACGTCGCCGGGGGAGAGGGTGAGGGTCTGCGAGAGGTCGGAGACGATCTCGGGCAGGGAGAAGAGCAGGGCCGCGGTCTCGTCGGCCTGCACGAGCTCGCCGTCGAGCCAGGTGCGCAGCTCGATGGCAGCGGGGTCGAGCCGGCCGGCGTCGAGCAGCGCGGGGCCGATCGGCGTCGCGCCGTCGCCGCCCTTCGAGCGCACGTTGGCGCCCTTGTCGGCCCAGCGGAGGTCGAAGACGCCGAGGTCGTTCGCGGCCGTGACGGCGGCGACGTGCGACCAGGCGTCCTCGGGGGAGACGCGGTGCGCCTCGCGGCCGATGACGAGCGCGAGCTCGCCCTCGAAGCCGAAGATCTCGGTGCCGGCGGGCACCGTCCACTCGCCGCCGGTCGAGAGGGAGGATGCGGGCTTCAGGAAGTAGCCGGGCGCCTCGGGCGTGCGGCCCTTCTGGGCGGCCCGCGCGGCGTAGGAGATGTGCATCGCGGCGACCGTGCCGGGCTTGGCGCCGAGCAGCGCCCAGGCGTCGCGGGCGGCGGCGGGGCCGCCGTGGGGGTGGGCGGCGCCGGCGGCGGGGAGGTGCGTCGATGCATCCATGCGGGCATCGTATACGATCCGTCGCGGCCGCTGTCAAGCGCGGCGAGGCGTCGTACGAGCCAATCCTGGCGGCCGACGCGGCGGTCGCGGAAGACCCGCCGAAGGGCGCTTGCCGAAGCGCGCAGGATCGTATACGTTCCATGCCGAACCCCCTGGTCGCATCCGGGGCCCACCACTGACAAGGGAGTCAGCGTGTCCAGCACGACGCACACCTCCGCGAAGGAGCGGAACAAGGTCCTCGGCGCAGTCGTCGTCGGCACCACCATCGAGTGGTACGACTTCTTCATCTACGCCTTCATGGCGAACCTCGTGTTCGCGCAGCTCTTCTTCGAGCCGGCCGGGCCCGGGGTCGCGCAGATCCTGTCGCTCGTGACGATCGGCATCTCGTTCCTCTTCCGCCCGCTCGGCGCGTTCCTCGCCGGCCACTACGGCGACAAGCTCGGGCGCCGCCCGATGCTCGTCATCACGCTGCTCCTCATGGGCGTCGCGACGACGCTCGTCGGCGCGCTGCCGACCTACGAGGCGGCCGGCATCATCGCGCCGATCCTGCTCATGATCCTCCGCATCCTGCAGGGCCTCTCGGCCGGCGGCGAGTGGGGCGGCGCCGTGCTCATGGCCATCGAGCACGCGCCCGCCAACCGCCGCGGCCTCTTCGGCTCGTTCGTGCAGGCGGGCGTGCCGCTCGGCATGCTGCTCGCCACGGGCGTGCTCGCCGCGATCCGCGCGATCTTCCCCGGCGACGCCTTCCTCGAGGTGGGCTGGCGCATCCCGTTCTTCCTGTCGATCATCCTCGTCGTGGTCGGCTACGTCGTGCGCCGCTCGGTCGACGAGTCGCCGGTGTTCCAGGAGATCAAGGAGACGGCGCAGGAGCAGTCGGCGCCCGTCAAGCAGGTCTTCGCGAAGTACGGCGCGATCATCCTCTTCGCGGCGATGATCTTCATGGCCAACAATGCCACCGGCTACATGACCACCGGCGGCTACGTGCAGGGCCTCGCCTCGCGCCCCGTCGACGCGACGCCTCCCGGCCTCGGCTTCGACCCGGTCGGCGTGCAGCTGGCGACCTTCGCTGGCTCGCTGTCGTGGCTCGTGTTCACGTTCCTCGGCGGCTGGCTCTCGGACCGCATCGGCCGCAAGCGCCTGTACCTCATCGGCTGGGTGGTGCTCGCGATCACGATCGTGCCGCTCTTCCAGCTCGTCTACACGGGCGTCGGCGGCGTCGCCATCGCGACGATCCTGCTCGGCGCGGGCCTCGGCCTCACCTACGGCGCGCAGGCCGCCTGGTACGCGGAGTCGTTCCCGGCCTCGGTGCGCTTCTCGGGCGTCTCGATCGGCTACGCGATCGGTGCGATCATCGGCGGCGCCTTCGCCCCGACCATCGCGCAGGCGCTGCTGCAGTCGACCGGCTCGACGTGGGCGATCGTCGGCTACCTGCTCTTCACGGTGGTCGTGTCGGTCATCGGCACGCTGCTCATGAAGGACCGCACGGGCATCCCGCTGTCGGTCGAGTTCGAGCGCACGGGCAAGTTCGACGCCTGGCGACGCGGCGACGCGTTCGAGGCCGTCTCGGAGGTCGACCGCGAGGCGATTCGCAAGGGCTGACGCGCAGCACCGCGCGGCACGCGGCGGGAGGGGCTCCGGCTCCTCCCGCCGTGTCGTGCCGCGGCTGCGACTACTGCTGTGCGTCGACGACCGCGTCGTCGGTCGGCGTGCCGCGCTCGTAGGGGCCGAAGAACAGGTCGGCGCCGTCCTCGGTGAGGGCGGTGCCGCTGGTGCGCTCGCCGTCGAACGCCTCGATCGTCGCGAAGCGGAGGCGGAGGCCGGGGTCGTCGGGATCGGCGACCTCGAGCGCCCAGCCGCCGTCGACCTCGACGAGCGACGGATCCGCGATCGTCACGCGCAGCAGCCCGCCGTGGCCGGTGAGCGTCACGCTGCCGCGGAAGGCGAGCGGCGCGTCGCCGGCGGGCCAGCGCACCCCGCCTGCGCCGTCGTCCTCGGCGCCGTCGGCGAGCGACACCGCGCCGTCGGCCATCCGGCGCACGTAGGCGAGCAGCGACGCCTTGATGCCCCAGTGCATGCCGCCGCTCATGCCGCCGCCCCCGTCGCGACGGTCCAGCGCTGCGCGCGGGCGAAGCGGATGAGCTCGGCGGTGCGCTCGGTGGGCTCCGAGCCCGCGGGCCAGACGACCTCGACGCCGACGGGCGGCACCGCCGGCTCGATCTCGCGGATGGCGAGCGGCCGCCCCTCGAAGCTCACCGGCACGGCGGGCCGCTGCACGAGCACGCCGTAGCCGAGCCCGCGTCCCACGAGCGCGCGCACCGCCTCCGCGCTCTGCACCCGGTGCCGCACCCGCGGCGCGACCCCCGCGGCGGCGAAGAGCGACAGCGTGTGCTGGGTCGACGGCGGCGCGTCGAGCAGCACGAGGTCGCGCTCGGCGAGGTCGGCGAGGCGCACCCGCTCCTGCCCCGCGACCGGGTCGTCGGCCGCGACGACGACGTGCGCGATGAGCTCGAACAGCGTCGCCCGCCGCGGCTGGCCGTGCACGAGCGTGTCGTAGGTGAACGCGACGTCGAGCTCGCCCGACTCCAGCCGGTGCTCGAGCCGGTCGTGCGTCGCCTCGACCACCTCGAGCGAGACGCGCGGATGCTGCTGGCCGAACCGCTCGAGCAGCGGCGGCAGGATCGTGGGCGCGAGCGTGGGGTAGCAGCCGATCGCGATGGGGCCGACGAGCTCGCCCGGTGCGCCGCGCAGCGAGCCCTCGAGCTCGCGGGATGCGGCGAGCAGCGTGCGGGCGCGGGCGACGACCTCCGCGCCGCTGCTCGTGAGCGTCATCCCGCGCGCGGGCCGCCGCACGGCGAGCCGCGTGCCGAGCGAGCGCTCGAGCTCCGACAGCGCGTCCGAGACGGCCGAGGGCGAGACGCGCAGCCGGGCCGCGGCGCCGGCGACGGTGCCCTCGTCGGCGGCGCAGACGAGGAACGACAGCTGCCGCAGGGTGAAGGCCGGGGCGTCCAGCGCATCCATGTTCGACTCCATCGACGAAGTTGCGGCAGATGATCCGCTTTCCCTCAGCATGCCCGGGCGGGAGGATCGGGGCAAGGCTTCGACGAGGAGGACCCGATGAGCACCGACGCTCCGGTCGCCGACTGGGTGACGATCCCCGACCTGTACCGCGACCCGTTCCCGATCTACGAGCGGCTGCGCGCGGAGGGCGGCGTGCACTGGGTGCCGGCGGTGGGGCGCTACCTGATCACCACGTACGAGGCTGTGCACGCGACCGAGCTCGACCAGGAGACGTTCTCGGCGAACGAGCAGGGCTCGCTGCAGATCCGCGCGATGGGGCACTCCATGCTGCGGCGCGACGATCCGGAGCACCGGCTCGAGCGCACCGCGTGGCAGCCGGCGCTTCGACCGGGCGTCGTGAAGCGGGTCTGGCGCTCGCGGTTCGAGGCCATCGCCGAGCGGTACCTCGGCGAGATGGTCGAGCGCGGCACGAGCGGCGACCTCATCTGGGACTTCGCGGCGCCGTTCGCGGCCGAGAGCCTCCGCGAGATCATCGGCCTGCCCAACGTGACGCAGCAGCAGATGCAGCGCTGGTCGCAGACCCTCATCGACGCCACGGGCAACTACGCCGACGACCCCGACGTGTGGGCGAAGGGGGAGCGGTCGTTCGACGAGGTCGACGCGGCGCTGGCCGAGATCCTGCCGTGGCACGCCGCCAACCCGAACGAGTCGCTGCTCTCGCAGCTGCTCCGCATCCCCGACTACGAGATGCCGATGGAGCGGATCCGCGCCAACGTGAAGATGACGATCGGCGGCGGCCTCAACGAGCCGCGCGACGCGCTCGGCGTCGCCGCGTGGGGGCTGCTGACGCACCCGGAGCAGCGCCGCGCCGTCGAGGGCGACCCGAGCCTCCACCACGCGGTGTTCGACGAGACGCTGCGGTGGATCGCGCCCATCGGCCTGTACTCGCGGCAGGTGACGCGCGACACCGTGCTCGCCGGCACGCGCCTGCCCGCCGGGGCGCGACTGGGCATCTGCATCCTCTCGGCCAACCGCGACGAGCGCGTGTGGGATGCCCCGGAGCGCTTCGACGTGCGCCGCGAGGTCAAGCCGCACCTCGCCTTCTCGAAGGGCGTGCACGTGTGCCTCGGCGCGTGGGTCGCTCGCGCGCAGGTCGCCGACGTCGCCCTGCCGATGCTGCTCGGGCGGCTCGAGGGGCTCGAGCTCGACCCCGATCGCGAGGCGCGGATCGGCGGCTGGGTGTTCCGCGGCATGCTCGACCTGCCGGTGCGGTGGCGCTCGGTGCGCTCGGGCGGCGCTGTGGCGGCCGCGGCGCCGGCCGCCGGGCCCGCGCCCCGCGTCGCCGTCGTCGGCTCCGGCCCGGCGGGCTGCTTCTCGGCGCAGGCGATCCGGCGCGCGCTGCCCGCCGCGTCCATCGACGTGCTCGAGGCGCTCCCCGTGCCGTACGGGCTCGTGCGCTCGGGCGTGGCCGCCGACCACCGCGGCACGAAGACCGTCGCGGCGCAGTTCGACCGGCTCTTCCTGCACGAGGGCGTGCGGTTCCGCGGCGGCGTGCGGCTCGGCACCGACGTCGCGCTCGACGAGCTGCGAGCAGCGTACGACGCGGTCGTGCTCGCCACGGGCCTCCGCGCCGACCGCTCGCTCGGGGTGCCGGGCGACGACCTGGCGGGCGTGCACGGCGCCGGCCGCGTCACGCGGCTGCTCAACGCGCATCCGGACGAGGGCGAGGCGCCGTCGCTCGGCGAGCGCGTCGCGGTCGTGGGGATGGGCAACGTCGCGATGGACGTCGCGCGGCTCCTGGCGCGCGACGCGGCGGGCTTCGAGGGCTCCGACGTCGACGATGAGGCGCACGCGCGGCTCGCGGGCTCGCTGCGGACGATCGACGTCGTCGGTCGGAGCGCGCCGGAGGACGCCCGCTTCGATCCGGTCATGGTGCGCGAGCTCGCGGGCCTGCCGGGCGTGCGGCACCGCGTGCACGGCGCCGACCTCGCGCAGCCGGAGGGGCGGGACGCGCGCGTCGACGCGGTGCGGGCGCTCGCTGCGGGCGGGGATGGTGCGGCCCGGGTGGAGGTGCGCTGGTGGTTCGGGCACGCGCCGGTGCGCATCGAGGCTGATGGCACCGTCCGCCGGCTCGTGCTGCGGGGCCCAGACGGCGAGGCTGCGCTCGACGTGGATGCGGTGGTCACCGCGGTCGGCTTCGCCGCGGACGACGACGCGCCGGTGCCTGCGGGCGCGCATCCCGACGGCCGGGTCGAGCCGGGCCTCTACGCCGCCGGCTGGCTGCGGCGCGGGCCGCGCGGCACGATCCCCGACCAGCGCGCCGACGCGCGCGAGCTCGCGCGGCTGCTGCAGGACGACCTCGCGTCCGGGGCCGTGGCGGTCGGCGCGCCCGGGCTGTCGGACGTTGCCGGGGAGGTGGGCTTCGACGGCTGGCGCCGCATCGACGTGCGCGAGCGGCTGGGGGCGGCGCCCGGCCGCGAGCGCGCGAAGCTGCGCGACGTCGCCGGGATGCGAGAGGCTGCGGCCGACCTCGGCATCCCGCTGTCGGAGGTCGCGTCGGAGACCCGCACGGGCGAGGGCGGCGGCCTGCCGGTGACGGTGCTGTTCGGCACCGAGTCGGGCGGCGCCGAGCTCGTCGCCGACGAGGTCGCGCGGGCCATCGCCGACCGCGCCGACGTCGAGGTGGTCGATCTCGCCGAAGCGACTCCTGATGCGCTCGACGCCTCGCGCCTCCACCTCGTCGTCTGCTCCACCTACGGCGACGGCGAGGCGCCGACCTCGGCGAGGGCGTTCCTCGCGGCGCTCGGCGAGCGGCCCGACCTGTCGGGGCTCCGGTACGCGATGCTCGGGATGGGCGACCGCAGCTACGCGCGCACGTACTCGCGGGGCAGCGAGCTCGTCGACGAGGCGCTCGCGGCGTGCGGCGCCGAGCGGGTGGGCGAGTACGGCCGCCACGACGCGGGCGGCGCGACGCCGGCGGCGGAGGCTGCGCGCGAGTGGGCCGACGGCGTGCTGGCCGCACTCGCGCTCGCCCCCGCCCGCTGACGCCCGAAGGCCGCTGCGAGTCGAAGGCACAGCAGGGCAAGTCGTCCGCCGCGCCGTGGTCTCGACTCGGGCGGCGCCGTCCGGCTCGGCCGGAGAGGGGACGGCGCCGCCCGGCTCGACCGGGTGAGCGAACCGGTGCGTCGTGCGCGCGTCGGCAAGCGCCGTGCGCGCCTCGCGTGGTCGCGCCCCCGGCCGCGGCGGAGGATGAGCGGGTCCCCCTTCGATGGAGAGCGAGGAACCATGGAGACCTACGAGTCCCTGCTCGGCGCAGTGCGCGCCGACGACGGCATCCCGGTGATCGATCCGGCCACGGGCGAGGTCTTCGCCCACGCGCCCGCCTCGACGCCCGACGACCTCGAGCGCGCGATCGCCGCCGCCCGCGCCGCGCAGCCCGCCTGGGCCGCGCTGTCCGACCAGGAGCGCCGCGCCGCGCTCACCGCCGCGGCCGACGAGGTGGAGGCCAACCAGGAGGCGCTCGCGCAGCTCATCGCGCGCGAGCAGGGCAAGCCGCTCAGCGGCCCCGGCGCCCGCTTCGAGGCAGGCGCCGTCGTCGCATGGCTGCGCGCGACGATCGCGACCGAGCTCGAGCCGGAGGTCGTCGTCGACGACGGGCAGGCCAAGGCGACCGTCTACTACCGGCCCATCGGCCTCGTCGGCGCGATCGGGCCCTGGAACTGGCCCGCGATGATCGCCACCTGGCAGTACGCGCCCGCGCTGCGGATGGGCAACGCGGTCGTCATGAAGCCGAGCGAGCACACGCCGCTCAGCGTGCTCGCCACCGCGCACCTCGTGAACCGGCACCTGCCGGAGGGTCTGCTCACGGTGCTCGCGGGCGACCGCGACCTCGGCGAGGCGCTCACGGGCCACCCGGCCTTCGGCAAGATCATGTTCACCGGATCCGCCCGCACCGGGCAGGCGATCATGCGCGCCTCGGCCGACAACCTCACCCGCCTCACGCTCGAGCTCGGCGGCAACGACCCCGGCATCGTGCTGCCCGACGTCGATCCGAAGGCCATCGCCGAGGGCCTCTTCTGGGGCGCCTTCATCAACACCGGGCAGACGTGCGCCGCGCTCAAGCGCCTCTACGTGCACGAGGACGTGTACGACGACGTCGTGCGCGAGCTCGTCGCCGTCGCCGGCGCCATGCCGATGGGATCGGGTGTCGACGAGGCGAACGTGCTCGGCCCCCTCACCACCGAGCAGCAGTTCGGGATCGTCGACCGGCTCGTCGAGGAGGCGAAGGCCGCGGGCGGCCGGGTGCTGCTCGGCGGCGAGCCCGACCGCGACGCGAAGGGCTGGTTCTACCCGGCGACCCTCGTCGACGGCATCGGCGACGACGCCGGGCTCGTGGCCGAGGAGCAGTTCGGCCCCGCGCTGCCGATCCTGCGCTGGTCGGACGTCGACGACGTCGTCGAGCGAGCGAACCGCGGCGAGGCGGGGCTCGGCGCGAGCGTCTGGTCGTCGGATCCGGCCAGGGCGCGCGAGGTCGCGGCGCGCATCCAGGCCGGCTCGGTGTGGATCAACTCGCACGGCACGATCCACCCGATGGCGCCGTTCGGCGGCGTGAAGGGCTCGGGCTTCGGCCTCGAGTTCGGCGTCGAGGGCCTCAAGGCCGTCGCGGTGCCGCAGGTCATCCACGGCTGACGCGCCGTCGGCCTTGAGCCGCCGCACGAGGAAGGGCCCCGCGAGGAGCGGGGCCCTTCCTCGTGGCGTCAGCGGATCGCCACGTGGTCCTCGCCGTCGTGGCCGTGGTGGCCGTCGTGCCCGTCGTGGGCGGCACCATCGTGCCCGTGCCCGTGCCCGCCGCAGTCGCAGCCGCCGCCCTCGCAGCCGCAACCGTCGCCGTCGTGGCCGGCCTCCGGCACGTCGAGCGTGGGGTTCCGGTCGAGGAACCCGACGGGCTTGAGCCAGAAGCCGGAGTAGTCGACGGGCATGATCGGCCAGTCCTCGGGCCGCGGGATGTGCGTGAGCCCGAAGGAGTGCCAGACGACCAGGTCGTCGCCGTCGACGTCGCCGCCCTCCGCCACGAACGCGGGCAGGCCGTCGCCACCGGCGTGCTGGTTGGGGTAGCGGCCGGCCGGGAACGTCTCGTCGTCGCGGTGCGCGGTGACCCACAGGTGCTGCGTCGCGAAGGTGCCGCGCGCGTGCACGGTCGAGGCGGGATCGGCCATGAGGGTCGCGCGCGCCTCGGGGATGAGCTGGTACTCGGTGGGCCTGCCGAGCCCGTTGCGCCGCGACGCGGAGCCGATGTGCCACGTGCGCCCGAGCGCGCCGTCGCCGAGCCTCGACCCCGCCTCGGTCACGCGGTCGCGGCGGTGGCCGAAGGCGTTGCCCCACGGGTTCTCGGGCCCCATCGGGATGCGCACGAGGTCGACCTGGTCGACGTAGTTGTCGGTGCCGTCGACGTCCATGTCGAGCCGCGCGCAGAAGATGTGCTGGTGGACGGGCGCGAAGAGGCCCGTCGCGATCTCGGTCGCGTGCCGCTGCACGGTGCCGGGGAGGTCGGCGCCGCAGAAGACGATGCCGGTGGCCTTGGCCTCGAACTGGATCGAGCCGTCGAGGTAGAGGTACCAGAAGAAGCCGTAGTCGTAGTTGCCGACGGTCGCGAAGTACGAGATGACGAGCCGGCGCGAGCGCCGGCCGTGGGTCGTCTCGCCGTCGAGCTCGCGGTGCTTCCAGAGGATCCCGAAGTCCTCCTCGTGCATGCAGATCGCGCGAGGGATCGTGAACGCCTCGCCGGTGTCGCCCGCGAGGTGCGCGTCGAAGTAGTGGATGGCGCCGAGGCAGTCGCAGCCGAGCGCGAGCGAGTTCGCGTTCTTGCCGAGGTGGTACTCGCCGGCGTCGAAGTAGCTGATCCAGCGCCGCGTCTCGCTCGTGTCGCCGTACGGCACGACCATCTCCGGCACGCTCGCGCGGTGGACGACGCTGCGGAGCTCCTCGCCGTCCTGCCAGCCGAGCTCGTGCAGCACGAGCCCCTCCCGCATCGAGAACCCGACGCGGAAGCGCCACTGCTCCCAGGTGACGTGGCTGCCGTCGACCGTGAAGCTCGGCCCCTCGGGCATCGTGATCTCGATGGGCTTGAGGCTCGTGCGGCGCGCGCCGACCGAGGCGTCGTCGTAGTTGCCGTCGATGTCGGGCACGGGCACCTGCCGCTCGTCGACGAGCTTCTCGACCTTCCGCCCGGTCACGTCGACGAGCAGCACGAGGCCCTCGACGGGGAACGACCACGGGTTGTCGCCCGCGTGCGGCGGCAGGAAGGTGAGCGAGCGCATCATGCGCCGGCCGACCTCGTCGGCCTCGCCGAACTGGCCGGGGGCGAGCGGCACCACGAGCGCTCGGTCCATGTGGTCGAGGCCGCGCGAGGCCATCGCGGCGCGCCAGCCTCGATCCGCCTTGACGATCTCGTCGACGAGCTCGTACTCCTCGAAGAGGTACTGCGGCTGGCCGTAGGGCGCCTCGCCGGTCGGCAGATCCTCGATCGACGCCACCCGGTCCTCGGATGCCGACGTGCCGAGCGCAACCACCGCCTCCCGCACGAGCCCCGTGCTCGTGTCGAGGAGCGTCGAGAGCACGCGGCGGCCGAGCGGATCGCCGGGCGCCCACGCGGCCAGCGCGGCCTTCGGCGGGTCGAGCAGCAGCTGCATCGGGAAGCGCGTGTCGTCGCGCAGCGCGCCGGCCGCCTCGAGCGCGGCGCGCACCCGGCCGATCTCGCCCGGGGTGAGCGCGTCGAGCGGATGCGCGGCCTCGGTCAGGTGCGAGTCGCGGGCGCCGTGGGTGTGCGTGGCATCGGGCATGGGGTCTCCTCGTCGAGCGTGGCCCCCACGCTAGGAGTCGCGCTCGGCCGGGTCTTGCGCCTCAGCGCAGGCCGCTTGCCGTCGCCAGCGCGCGTGCGCCGAGCGGCTCCGCCTCCGGCTCGAGCGCGGTCGCCTGCCGGTACTCGCTCGGGCTCTGCTCGAAGGTGGCGCGGAACAGGCGCGAGAAGTGCGCCGGGTTGACGAGGCCCCAGCGCGACGCGATCGCCGCGATCGTCTGGTCGTGGAGCGTCGCGTCGGCGAGGTCGCGGCGGATGTGCTCGAGCCGCCGCTCCCGGATCCAGCCGGCGACGGTGATGCCTCGCTCGGCGAAGACGGCGTGCAGGTGCCGGGTCGAGATGAAGTGCGCCTTCGCGATCTGGGCGGGGGAGAGGTCGGGGTCGCCGAGCATGCGGTCGATCGTGCCGAGGATCTCGTGGAGCAGCTGCCGCTTCGGGTCCTGCTGCACGCCCTGCTGCAGCTCGGAGGAGACGAGCGTCATGAGCAGGTCGAGCGCGGTGCGGGCGAGCCGCTGGCCGTTCGAGCCCGGCAGCTCCTCGAGGCTGCCGGCGAGCCCCGCGAGGAACGGGTTGACGACCCTGCCGAGCGGCGATTCGAGGGGGAAGGCCGTGGCGGTGACCGCCGCGAGCTCCTCGCGCGGCAGGTCGAGGTAGCCGTGCGGGAAGGTGAGCACGAGCAGGCTCGTGGTGCCGTCGAAGCGCAGGGTGTAGGGCCGCGAGGTGTCGTAGATGGCGATGTCGCCGGGGTGCAGCAGCGCGACGCGGCCGTCCTGCTCGATGACCTCGTCGCCCGAGAGCTGCAGGCTCACCTTGATGAGGTCGCTCGCGCCCCGCCGCACGAGCTTCGGCGTGCGGGCGACGATGCACGCCGTGTGCTCGATGCGGAACACCGACACCTGCCCGACGTCGGTGCGGGCGATGCGGCCCTGGAACGGCTCCTCCGAGAGCGGGTGGATGTCGAGCGCGACGAAGCTCGCCGTCACCTGGCGCCGCCACTCCGCGATGCCGATGGGCTCGCCGTCGAGCGGAGGGAAGTCGAAGGTCGATCGCACGCTGCCCCCTCTGTGCCGGTCAGCATAGCCGCGCGCGACGCGCGCGCGAGGGCCGCGCCACGGCGATCGTGCGCGCACCGTCAAGCCCCCGTCGGCCCCGCGCAACGCGGGCGGGTTCAGGATCGCTGCGAACCCGCACCGTGCCGGCGAAGGAGCTGACCATGGCGACCGCATCCGCGACCCCCACCCCCGCGACCCCCACCTCCGCGAGCGCGGCGCCCGGGGAGGGCGCTGTCCGGCTCGGCGCGGGAGGCGCCGGGCTCGGCGTGCCGGCGATCGTGCTCATGATCATCGCCGCCTCCGCGCCCCTCACGGTGGTCGCGGGCGGCGTCACCACGAACTACGCCGTCTCCGGCCTCACCGGGGTGCCGCTCGGCATGCTGCTGCTGGCGGGCGGCCTGCTCGTCTACGCGGTCGGCTACGTCGCGATGAGCCGCCACATCCGCAACGCCGGCGCGTTCTACGCGTACATCGCCCGCGGCCTCGGACCCGAGGCTGGCGTGGCCGGGGCGTGGACCGCGCTCGTTGCCTACAACGCCATGCAGATCGGCATCTACGGGATGCTCGGCTTCACCGCGTCGAGCTTCGTCACCGCGAAGACCGGGGCCGAGATCCCGTGGTGGGCGTTCGTGCTCGTCACGATCGCGCTCATCGCCGTGCTCGGCGTCAACCGCGTCGACGTCTCCGTGAAGGTCGTCGGCGTGCTCGTGGCGCTCGAGTTCGTGGCGGTGCTCGTGTACGACGTCGTCTCGCTCGCCGTCGCGCCCGAGGGCGTGTCGGCGGCCGGCTTCGCGCCCGGCGACCTCCTGGCGCCGGGCATCGGCGTCGTGCTCGTCATGGGCATCGCCGCGTTCATGGGCTTCGAGTCGGGCGCGATCTACACCGAGGAGGCGCGCGATCCGGTGCGCACCGTGCCGCGCGCGACCTTCACGGCCGTCATCGTCATCGGCGCGTTCTACGCGTTCAGCGCGTGGGCGATGCTCATCGGATCGGGTCCGAGCGCGACGGTCGGCGCGGCCCAGGAGAACGGCCCCGACCTGCTCTTCGTGCAGCTGGGGGAGCGGGTGGGGCCGATCGTCGCGGACCTGGCGCAGGTGCTCTTCATCTCGAGCCTCCTCGCCGCCCTCATCTCGTTCCACCACGCCGTCGCCCGCTACGCGTTCGCGCTCGGGCGCGAGCACATGCTGCTGCCGTCGTTCGGCCGCGTGAACGGCCGCGGCGCGCCCGCGCTCGGATCGCTCGCGCAGACCGCGCTCGCGGCGGTCGTCGTCATCGCCTTCGCGATCGCGGGCGCCGGCAGCGAGCTCGGCCCGCTCTACCCGGTGCTCACGCTCTTCACGTGGCTCACGAACCTCGGCGCGCTCGGCCTCATCGTGCTCATGGCCGTCGTGTCCGTCGCGGTCATCGGCTTCTTCGCCCGCGACCGGCGAGGGGTCGGCGCGTGGACGCGGCTCGTCGCGCCCGCGATCGCGGCGGCCTTCTTCGCGACGGTGACGGTGCTGACGCTCGCGAACTGGAACCTGCTGCTCGGCGAGGCCGAGACCGGCTTCCTCACCTTCGCGCTGCCGGGGCTCCTGGTGGTCGCAGCGGTCGTCGGGCTCGCGATCGCCGTGCAGGCGAAGCACCGCCGCCCGCACGCCTTCGAGTCGATCGGCACGGGCGCGGTGCCGGTCGCGCGCGCCGACGCCGCCCGCTGAGCCACCGGAGGTGTCAGCTCCCTGCGGGCACATGGCCGCACTGTGCAGCCGTGTGCCCGCTCAGCGCCGATTCCTCCGGGGTCACCCCTGGCTGAGCCGCTCCGCGGCAGGAGGCCGCTGAGCGAGGCGAAGCCACCGCGTGGCGAACGGTCCGCCGCGCTGTGGTCTCGACTCGGGCGGCGCCTGCGGCGCCGTCCGGCTCGACCGGCGGAGGGAACGGCGCTACCCGGCTCGACGGGCGGAGGAAGGGCGGCGGGCCGGAGTCAGTCCTCCTGCAGCGGCTGCTTCGGCAGCTTCTTCACCCGCGCGCGGCGCTTCGGCCTCGCCGGGATCATCGAGCGCATCTCCTCGAGCCGCCCGAAGCAGAGCAGGCGGTCCTCCGCCTCGAGCACCGTGCGGCCCTTCGGGTTCGGGATCACCGAGGTGCCGCGGTGCATCGTGAGCACCGAGATGTCGCGCTCGCGCAGGCCCGACTCCGAGAGCGTCTGCCCGACGAGGTCGGCGTCGCCGTGCACGACGAGCTCGGCGACGCCGTAGCCGGTCGAGATGGCGAGCCGCTCGCGCACGTCGATCTGCGGGAAGGCCACCTGGTCGGCCATGTAGTCGATGATCGCGCCGGCGACGTCGAGGTTCGTGGCCGTCTCGATGCCCTCGAGCCCGGGGGAGGAGTTGACCTCCATGACGAGCGGGCCGTCGTTGCCCTCGAGCATGTCGACGCCCGCGACCTTGAGGCCCATGATCTGGGCGGCGCGCACGGCGACGCGCTCGTACTCGGGGTCGAGGTGCACGGCCTCGACGCTGCCGCCGCGGTGCACGTTCGAGCGGAACTCGTCGCCCTGCGCCACGCGCCGCATCGCGGCGACGACGCGGTCGCCGACGACGAGCGCGCGGATGTCGCGGCCCTTGCTCTCGGTCACGAAGCGCTGGATGAGCACCTGCTGCCGCGTCGACTGCAGCGTCTCGATGATCGCCTCCGCGACCTTGATCGTGGGGGCGAGGATGACGCCGATGCCCTGCGTGCCCTCGAGCAGCTTCAGCACGACGGGCGCGCCGCCGACGCGCTCGATGGCGGGGATCACGTCGGCCCGGTCGCGCACGAAGGTCGTGGCGGGCATCCCGATGTCGTGGCGGGCGAGGATCTGCGTGGCGCGCAGCTTGTCGCGCGAGTTCGCGATGCCGTTCGCCGTGTTGGGCGTGTACACGTCCATCTGCTCGAACTGCCGCACGACGGCCGTGCCGAAGTAGGTGATCGAGTTGCCGATGCGGGGCAGCACCGCGTCGTAGTCGCGCAGCTGCCGACCGCGGAACTGCAGGTCGGGCGCGTCGCCCGAGAGGTCGATCGCGAACCGGAGGGTGTTGAGCACCTTCACGTCGTGGCCGCGGTCGACGGCCGCCGCGCGCAGGCGCCGCGTGCTGTAGGCGCGGGGCGCGCGGGAGAGGATGGCGAGCCTCATGGAGCGCACCTGCCTTCCTGGTTGGATGTCCGCATGGGCACCGACCATCCAAGCACCCCGGCGCGTGCCGGCTGGCGCGAGTGGATCGGGCTCCCGGGCACGGGCGTCGACCACGTGAAGGCGAAGCTCGACACCGGGGCGCGCTCGAGCGCGCTGCACGCCTTCGACCTCGAGGAGCTCGAGCGCGACGGGGCACCATGGGTGCGGTTCACGGTGCACCCGTGGCAGCGCTCGGACGCCGACGCGGCCGTCGTCGAGCGGCCCGTGCACGACCGGCGCGTGGTGCGCTCGTCGACCGGGCACGAGCAGGAGCGCATCGTCGTGCTGCTCGAGATCGCGCTGCTCGGCCGCACGGTCGAGACCGAGGTGACGCTGACGCGCCGCGACGAGATGGGCTTCCGGATGCTCATCGGCCGCGAGGCGCTGCGGCAGGGCTTCCTCGTCGACTCCTCGGCCTCGTACGTCGGCGGCCGCCCGTCGCGCGCGGTGCGCCTGCGGAACCGGGGGCGCGGTGGCGCGTGAGTCGTTCGCGATCGGCTCGGTGCGCGTGCGCGCGGGCCGCTCGCAGCTCGTGGAGCTGGAGGTCGCCCGGCTCGTGACCGGCGGCGACGTCACGCTGCCCGTGCGCGTCGTGCACGGGCGCGAGGACGGCCCCACCGTCTGGCTCGACGCGGCGATCCACGGCGACGAGGTGATCGGCGTCGAGGTGATCCGGCAGGTGCTGGCGCTGCTCGACCCGCGCACGATCCGCGGCACCGTCGTCGCCGTGCCCGTCGTCAACGTGCTCGGCTTCATGACGGGCGATCGCTACCTGCCCGACCGCCGCGACCTCAACCGCTCCTTCCCGGGCTCCGCGCGCGGCTCGCTCGCGAGCCGCATCGCGCACCTCCTCATGACCGAGGTCGTCGCGAAGTGCGACGTGGGCATCGACCTCCACACCGGCTCCGACCGGCGCGACAACCTGCCGCAGATCCGCGCCGACCTCGACGACCCCGAGACGCGGCGGCTCGCGGAGGCCTTCGGCGCGCCGGTGATGCTGCACGCGCGGCTGCGCGACGGCTCGCTGCGGCAGGCGGCGCGCGACGCCGGCGCGATCGCGCTGCTCTACGAGGCGGGCGAGGCGCTGCGCTTCGAGGACGAGCCGATCGAGGTGGGCGTCGCCGGCGTGCTGCGGGTGCTCGCCGCGCTCGGCATGCTCGACGCCGAGGACGACGACGACGCGGAGCCGCCCGTCGCCTGCCGCACGAGCGGCTGGGTGCGCTCGCGCGGCTCCGGCATCCTGCACCTCGAGGTCGACCTCGGCGACCAGGTGGAGGCGGGCGCGAGGCTCGGGCGCGTGGCGGACGCGTTCGGCACGGGCGGCCGCATCGTGCGCGCCGACCGCGACGGCATCGTCGTCGGGCTCACGCGCGCGCCGATCGTGCACGCGGGCGACGCGGTCGCGCACATCGCCGTCCCCGAGGGCTGAGCGCGCTGCGGCCGTCGGCCGGATGCGTCAGCCCGCGAGCCCGATCGCGCCGGCCACGATGACGGCGCCGCCGCCCAGGATCGAGAGCACGACGATGGCGATGCGCACCGCGCGCGCCGGGAGGCGCCGCGCGATCGGCTCCGCCACGAGCGTGCCGGCCGCGGTCGCCGCGATCACGGCCGCCCACGCCCACCATGGCCACTCGGGCCAGCCCTGCGGCACGAGCAGCTGCCGCTCGAGCAGCGTCGAGGCGCTCACGAGCACCCAGAACGGCTGCATCGTGGCGGCGAACGCGCGCGGCTCCCAGCGCGAGACGATCTGGTAGACGCCGACCGCGGGCGCGCCGACGGCGACGGAGGCGTTGAGCACGCCGATGGTGCTGCCGGCGACGAGCCGCGTGATCGGCCCGTCGAGCCGGTGCTCGGTGCGCGTGAAGGCGAGCGCGAGCACGACGCCGAGGATCGCGACCGCGCCGACCGCGATGCGCAGCAGGTCGGCGCTCACGACGCGCGCGAGCAGCAGGCCGCCGATGCTGGCGATCGCCGCGGGGATGCCGATCCAGGCGAGCCGGCGCCAGTCGATGCCGCGCCAGACGCGCGGCAGGATGAGGCCGCAGGCGACGATCGCGGTGACGTTCACGAGCACGACCGCGGCGATCGGGCCCACGAGCAGCGCGGCCGTCGGCCCCATCACGAGGCCGAAGCCCATGCCGGCGACGCGCTGCGAGACGGTCGCGACGAGCAGCGCGACGCAGAGCACCGCGAGCGGCAGCGCGTCGATCACGCGCGCGCCCCGACGCGGGGGAGCGCGCGGCGGACCGCGCTCAGAGCTCGATCGATTCGCCCGAGGTGAGCGGGTGGTGGGTGCCGCCGCCCTGCTGCACGGCCCACTCGATCCGGCCGTTCGCCATCGCGAGGCCCATGGCGCTGATGGGCGCCTCGTGGATGGGGATGGTCGCGTGCGGCGCGACCTCGAGCACGAAGTCCATCGCCTCGCCGATCTTCAGCCAGGGCGCGCCGACGGGCGCGCACAGCAGCGCGGGACGGACGTCGGGCACGGCGTAGGAGTCCCCCGGGTGGTACAGCGCCTCGTTCACGAGCACGCCGAGGTTGTCGACCACGGGGATGGAGGAGTGGATGACGGCGTGCTGCCCGCCGAGGAAGCGCAGTCGGAACGGTCCGGCGGTCACGCGCTCGCCCGCCTCGACCGCGCGCACGTCGAAGCCCTCCGCGGCGCGGGCCACGCCCTCCGGGCCGTAGATGGGCACGTTCGGGTTGGTCCCGCGGAGCGCCCGCAGGTGCTCGGCGTCCCAGTGGTCGGCGTGCTCGTGGGTGATGACGATCGCGACGACGCCCGTCGGGGCGAGCGGGCCCGTCTGGTTGCCCGGGTCGATCACGAGCCGCTGCCCCTCCTCCTCGAGGACGAGGCAGGCGTGGGCATGCTTGGTGACGCGCATGCGGTCACCCTACGCCCGCCCTCCGGCCACCGGGTGAGCGTGTCGCTCCACCCGCACATGTGCAGGAAACGGCTGTTCTGGCATGCGCATGGCAACCCTTTCCTGCACATGTGCGGGTCGCCGCCGCGCGGACGAGCGGTGCGGGGCCGAGGGCGGGTCGCGGGGCGGATGCGCGGGGCGCGGGCCAGGCAGCCGTAGGGTCGTGCCGTGCACGTCGTGGTCGCCTCGAACCCCGCAGCCCGGTTCGGACGATCGGGCGAGGTGGGCGCGCGCGTCGCGGCCCGCGTCGCGGAGCTCGGCCACGAGGTGACGCACGTCGCGGCGGCCGACGCGCGCGGCCAGCTCGAGCAGACGCGCTTCGCGATGATCCGCGGCGACGCGCTCGTCGCCGTCGGCGGCGACGGCATGGTGCACGTCGCGCTGCAGGTGGTCGGCGGCACCTCGAAGCCGCTGCTCGTCGTGCCCGCCGGCAGCGGCAACGACCTCGCCGAGGCCCTCGGCATCCGCTCGGTCGAGCAGGCGATCGACGGGCTCGAGGCCGCGCTCGCCGCCCGCCCCGAGCGCATCGACCTCGTGCGCATCGAGCATCCCGAGGGCGTGGCGCTCGCGGCCGGCATCGTGTCGGTCGGCTTCGACGCCGACGTCACGGTGCGGTCGTCCCGGATGCGCCGCGTGCCGAGCCGCGTCCGCTACGAGGCGGCGATCGTCGCGACGCTGCTGCGCCTGCGCCACCGCAGCTTCCGCGTCCGCATCGACGGGGGAGCGGAGCGCACCTGGCGCACCGTCATCGCCGCGGTCGCCAACAACCGCACGCTCGGCGGCGGCATCCCGCTCGCGGCGAGCGCCTCGATGCGCGACGGCCTGCTCACGGCGGTCTTCGCCGACGAGCTCCGCTACCCGGCGTTCCTGCGCCTGCTCGTGCGTGCGCTGCGCGGCACGCACCAGTCGGATCCGCGGGTGACGACGATCGACTGCGAGACGGTCGAGCTCGCGAGCGACGAGGAGGTCGTCGTGTGCGCCGACGGCGAGGTCGTGGGGCGCCTGCCCGTGCGCTGCTCGACCATGCCGGGCGCGCTGCGGGTGCTGCTGCCGGTGCCCTCCGGCGCGTGATCCTGCGGCGCATCGAGGCGCCGGAGGCGCGCTCGACGGCCCGACGTCCGCTCGATTTGGCGCACGCTCGGATCGTGTGCCACACTATCCAGGTTGCTTCCGCAGGGAAGCGGCAAGGCCCCATCGTATAGCGGCCTAGTACGCTGGCCTCTCACGCCGGTAACGCGGGTTCGAATCCCGCTGGGGTCACCTGATCGAAGCCCCCGCCCTCCACGGGCGGGGGCTTCGTCGCGTCCGGGCCAGGCCGTCGAGGACGGCCCGCCGCGGCACCCCCCTGTTCGCCGACGTCATCGGATGCGCACAGGCACGCTCGGGAGGATGGCCGGCGGACCCCACGAGAGGAGCCCACCATGCAGTGCCCTACCGACGGCACCACCCTCACCATGAGCGAGCGCAGCGGCATCGAGATCGACTACTGCCCGCAGTGCCGCGGCATCTGGCTCGACCGCGGCGAGCTCGACAAGATCCTCGAGCGCGCCGAGCAGCAGGCGCCCGCAGCGCCGCAGGCCCAGCAGGGCGAGCCCGCCTACGGCCAGCCGGTGCCGTACGGCCAGCAGGCGCAGGCGCCGCAGGCGCCCTACGGCCAGCAGCCCGACCAGCAGCCGTACGGCCAGCAGCAGCCCTACGGCCAGCCCCAGTGGGACCAGCGGCAGGGCGACCACCGGCAGGGGTCGTCGGGCGGCCTCGGTGCCGTCGCCGACAAGCTCCTGAACGAGGTGCAGAAGCGCGCGCAGGGCGATCGCCGCTACGACGACCGCCGCTACGACGACCGCTACGACCCGCGCTACGACCAGCGTCGCCGCTCGAAGGGCGGCTGGCTGGGCGACATCCTGGGCTGAGCGGCAGCCGTCAGCCGACGAGGCCGAGCTCGCGCACCTGCGCGCGCTCGGCCTCGAGCTCGTCGACGGAGGCGCGCACCTGCGCCGCGACGTCGGCGTCCAGCTCGAGTCCCTCGACGATCGACCACGCGCCGTCGGCGCACGTGACGGGGAACGACGACACGAGCCCCTCCGGCACGCCGTAGGCGCCGGTCGAGACGACCGACATCGAGGTCCAGTCGCCCTCCGGGGTGCCGCGCAGCCAGTCGCGCGCGTGGTCGATCGTGGCGCTCGCGGCGGAGGCGGCCGACGACGAGCCGCGCGCGGCGATGATCGCCGCGCCGCGCTGCGCGACGGTCGGCACGAACGACTCGCGCACCCACGAGCGCTCCACGAGCTCGGTCGCGGGCGTGCCCGCCACGGTCGCGTGCGTGAGGTCGGGCACCTGCGTGGCGGAGTGGTTGCCCCACACGGTCATCCGGCGGATGTCGGCGACGCGCGCGCCGGTGCGGGCGGCGAGCTGCGCGAGCGCGCGGTTGTGGTCGAGGCGCGTGAGCGCGGTGAAGCGCTCGCGCGGGATGTCGGGCGCGGCCGAGGCGGCGATGAGCGCGTTCGTGTTCGCCGGGTTGCCGGTGACGACGATCCGGATGTCGTCGCCCGCCGCATCCTGCAGCGCCCGGCCCTGCTCGGTGAAGATCGCGCCGTTCGCGGCGAGCAGGTCGCCGCGCTCCATGCCCGGCCCGCGCGGCCGGGCGCCGACGAGCAGCGCGAGGCTCGCGCCCGAGAAGGCGGTCGCGGCGTCGTCGCTCGTCTCGACGTCCTCGAGCAGCGGCAGCGCGGCGTCCTGCAGCTCCATCACGACGCCCTCGAGCGCCTGCATCGCCTGCGGCACCTCGAGGATGCGCAGCCGCACGGGCACGTCGGGCCCGAGCAGGTCGCCCGCGGCGATCCGGAAGAGCAGCGCGTAGCCGATCTGGCCCGCGCCGCCGGTGACGGCGACGTCGACGGGGGAGGTCATGCGGCCATCCTCGCGCCGTCGCCTGCGCACCGCCAGGGAGCGCCGGGACGCCTCAGAGCCAGTGCTTGCGCTTGAACGCGACGTAGAGGCCGACGGCGAAGACCAGCATGAGCAGCAGCGCGAACGGGTAGCCGAGCGCCCAGTGCAGCTCGGGCATCGCGCGGAAGTTCATGCCGTAGACGCCGGCGATCAGCGTCGGCGCGAACAGGATCGCCGCCCAGCTGGTGACGCGCTTCACCTGCTCGCCCTGCTCGAACGAGCGCTCGGCGAGCGCCTCCATGTGCTCGTTCTGCCGTTCGGCGACGCGCGCCGCCTGCAGCTGCAGCATCCCCTGCACGAGCGCGTGCTGCGCCTCGAGCCGGGTCGCGGCGCGCTGCACGTGGTCGGCGACGTCGCGCACGTGGCGGCGCAGCTCCGCGTCGTCCTCGGGCACGGCGGCGCCGAACCGGACGACGACGTCGGCGAGCGGCTCGGCGAGCCGCGCGAGCCGCGCGACCTGCCGGAGCGCCCGGTACGACTCCTCGGCGGCGGGCGGCGCGTCGCCGAGCGCGCGCTCCTCGAGCGCCTGCGCGTCGTCGTCGAGCGCCTCGGCGCGCTCGAGCACCTCGTCGCCCACGGCGTCGAGCACCGCGTGGACGACGGCGCCGGGGGAGGGGCGGAGGTCGCCGTCGGCGGCCACCGCGCGCTCGCGCACGCCGTCGATCCAGGCCGCGCCCGCCTCGCCCCACGTCGCCGTCACGACCCAGGCGGGCGCGGCGACGACGTGCACCTCCTGCGGCGGGCCGTCGCCGTCGGGCCGGTGCAGCACGAGGTAGCGCACGTCGCCGTAGGGCTCGAGCTTCGTGCGCTGGCCGCGCGCGGCGATGTCCTCGACGAGCAGCGCGTGCAGCCCGAGCTCCGCGGCGACCGCCGCGAGCTCGCCCTCGGAGGGGTCGACGAGGTCCACCCAGGCGAAGCCGCCGCGGTCGGCGGCGGCCTCCTGCAGCCGCTCGAGCGGCACGTCGGCGTCGACGCCGCCGTCCGCGCCGTGCACCGTCGCCGCGCGGATCACCGCGGTCTCGTCAGGTCGCCCACGCGTGCATCGTACGACCGTCCGGGACGGGTGCACGGGAATGCCGGCACGGCCCCGCGCGTAGACTGACGAGACGGCCGCGCGAGCGGCGCGTGAGCGTGGGAGAGGGCTGATGGGACGGACGCTGGCAGAGAAGGTGTGGGACGACCACGTCGTCGTCAAGGGCGAGGACGGCGCCCCCGACCTCATCTACATCGACCTGCACCTCGTGCACGAGGTGACGAGCCCGCAGGCCTTCGACGGCCTCCGGCAGGCCGGCAGGCAGCTCCGTCGCGTCGACCTCACGGTCGCGACGGAGGACCACAACACCCCGACGCTCGACATCGACAAGCCCATCCAGGACCCGACGAGCCGCAAGCAGATCGAGACGCTGCGCGCCAACGCCGCCGAGTTCGGCGTGCGCCTGCACTCGCTCGGCGACGCCGAGCAGGGCATCGTGCACCTCGTCGGTCCGCAGCTGGGCCTGACGCTCCCCGGCGTCACGGTCGTCTGCGGCGACTCGCACACCTCGACGCACGGCGCGTTCGGCGCGATGGCCTTCGGCATCGGCACGAGCGAGGTCGAGCACGTCATGGCCACGCAGACGCTGCCGCTCAAGCCCTTCAAGACGATGGCGATCACCGTCGAGGGCGAGCTGCGCCCGGGCGTCACGGCGAAGGACATCATCCTCGCCGTCATCGCCAAGATCGGCACCGGCGGCGGCGCCGGCTACGTCTTCGAGTACCGCGGCAGCGCGATCCGCGCCCTCTCCATCGAGGGCCGCATGACCATCTGCAACATGTCGATCGAGGCGGGCGCGCGCGCCGGCATGGTCGCGCCCGACGAGACGACCTTCGCCTACGTCAAGGACAAGCCGCACGCGCCGAAGGGCGCCGACTGGGACGCGGCCGTCGAGCACTGGAAGACGCTCCCGACCGACGACGACGCCGTCTTCGACGCCGAGGTCTTCATCGACGCCTCCGAGCTCGAGCCCTTCGTCACCTGGGGCACGAACCCCGGCCAGGGCGCCTCGCTCTCGGCCTCCGTGCCCGACCCGGCGTCGTTCGCCGACCCGACCGAGCGCGCCGCCGCCGAGCGCGCCCTCGAGTACATGGACCTCGAGCCCGGCCGACCGCTGAAGACCATCCCGGTCGACACCGTCTTCATCGGCTCGTGCACGAACTCCCGCATGGAGGACCTCACGGCCGCCGCCGACATCATCCGCGGCAAGCAGAAGGCGGAGGGCGTGCGCGTCCTCGTCGTGCCGGGCTCCGCCCGCGTCCGCCTCGAGGCGGAGGCCGCCGGCCTCGACAAGGTCTTCACCGACTTCGGCGCCGAGTGGCGCTTCGCCGGCTGCTCGATGTGCCTCGGCATGAACCCCGACCAGCTCGCCCCCGGGGAGCGCTGCGCCTCCACCTCGAACCGCAACTTCGAGGGCCGCCAGGGCAAGGGCGGCCGCACGCACCTCGTGTCGCCGCTCGTCGCCGCCGCCACCGCCATCCGCGGCACGCTCTCGAGCCCATGGGACCTGGCGCAGGACGCAGAGGTCGCCGCCTTCGCGACCGGAGAGGACGCCTGATGGAGAAGATCAGCACCCTGACGGGGCCGCTCGTCCCGCTCGAGCGCTCGAACGTCGACACCGACCAGATCATCCCCGCGGTGTTCCTCAAGCGCGTCACGAAGACGGGCTACGACGACGCGCTCTTCCACTCGTGGCGCCAGGACCCGGAGTTCGTGCTCAACCAGGAGCCCTACAAGCACGGCGGCGTCCTCGTCGTCGGCCACGACTTCGGCACCGGCTCGAGCCGCGAGCACGCCGTCTGGGCGCTCCGCGACTTCGGGTTCACCGCCGTGCTCGGCCCGCGCTTCGGCGAGATCTTCCGCGGCAACGCCGGCAAGCAGGGCCTGCTCGTCGGGCAGATCAGCGACGAGGCGAAGGAGGCCCTCTGGGCCGTCGCCCGCGCGAACCCCGGCGCCGAGATCACCGTCGACCTCGAGACCCGCACGGCGACCGCCGGCGGCGTCGCGCACGACTTCCAGATCGACGACTACACTCGCTGGCGCCTGCTGGAGGGGCTCGACGACATCGCCCTGACCCTCCGGGACGAGGACGCGATCGCCGCGTTCGAGGCGAAGCGACCCAGCTGGCTGCCGCAGACGCTGCCGGTGGAGCGAGGAGCCCAGTGAACCTGACCGAGTTCTCGAAGAGCGCCGGCGCAGCCGTCGGCATGGACGTCGACACGCTCGTCATCCGCGGCGGCAAGCCCCTGCAGGGGCGCATCACCATGAAGGGCGCGAAGAACCTCGTCACGAAGGCGATGGTGGCCTCGCTGCTCGCCGACAGCCCGAGCGAGCTTCGCAGCGTGCCGCAGATCAGCGACGTGCGGGTCGTCCAGGGCCTCCTGGAGCTGCACGGCGTCACCGTCGACCGCGACGGCGACACCCTCCGCTTCGACCCGTCGAACGTGCGCACCGCGCACGAGACGTCGATCAACGCGCACGCGGGCTCCAGCCGCATCCCGATCCTGTTCTGCGGCCCGCTGCTGCACCAGCTCGGCGAGGCCTTCATCCCCGACCTCGGCGGCTGCCACATCGGCGACCGGCCGATCGACTTCCACCTCGAGGTGCTGCGCAACTTCGGCGCCGTCGTCGAGAAGCTGCCCTCGGGCATCCGGATGTCGGCCCCCAACGGCCTGCACGGCGCGAAGATCGCGCTGCCCTACCCCTCGGTCGGCGCGACCGAGCAGGTGCTGCTCGGCGCCGTGCGCGCGAAGGGCCGCACCGAGCTGACGAACGCGGCGGTCGAGCCGGAGATCCTCGACCTCATCGCGATCCTGCAGAAGATGGGCGCCGAGATCCAGGTCGACACCGACCGCACGATCCGCATCGAGGGCGTCGACAAGCTCGTCGGCTACCGCCACACGGCGCTGTTCGACCGCAACGAGGCCGCCTCCTGGGCGTGCGCGGCGCTCGCCACCGGCGGCGACGTGTTCCTCGAGGGCGCCCGCCAGCCCGAGATGACGACGTTCCTCAACGTGTACCGGAAGGCCGGCGGCGCGTTCGAGATCGAGGACGACGGCATCCGCTTCTGGCACCCCGGCGGCGACCTCAAGCCCGTCGTCGTCGAGACCGACGTGCACCCCGGCTTCATGACCGACTGGCAGCAGCCGCTCGTCGTGGCGCTCACGAAGGCCACCGGCATCTCGATCGTCCACGAGACCGTCTACGAGCAGCGCTTCGGCTTCACGGAGGCGCTCGTCGAGATGGGCGCGCAGATCCAGATCCACACCGACTGCCTCGGCAGCCACGCGTGCCGCTTCGGCGCCCGCAACTACCAGCACTCCGCCGTCATCGCCGGCCCCGTGGAGCTCCACGGCGCCGACGTGACCGTGCCCGACCTGCGCGGCGGCTTCAGCCACCTCGTGGCGGCGCTCACGGCCGACGGCACGAGCCGCATCTCGAACGTCGGGATCATCGCCCGGGGCTACGAGCGCTTCATCGAGAAGCTCACGACCCTCGGCGCGGACTTCGACGTGGAGGGCTGATGGGGCTGCCCGGCAAGCCGCCGAAGCCGGAGCGATCCGGCATCTACCCCGCCCTCGCGGCCGTCGTCGTGCCCTCGATCGAGGGCATGGCGCGGCTGCGGATCACCGGCCACGAGCACATCCCGGCGACGGGCGCGTTCGTGCTCTCGCCCAACCACTACAGCGAGATCGACCCGCTCGTGATGGCGGTCGCGATCTGGCGCTCGGGCCGGGTGCCGCGCTTCATGGCGAAGGCGAGCCTGTGGAAGGTGCCGATCGTCGGGCGGATCCTCACGGCGGCCGGGCAGATCCCGGTCGAGCGCGCCGGGCGCTCCTCCCACGGCGAGCCGATGGCCGCCGCGCGGCAGGTCGTCGCCGACGAGCTCGGCGTCATCATCTACCCCGAGGGCTCGCTCACCCGCGACCCCGACCTGTGGCCCATGCGCGGCAAGACGGGCGCCGTGCGCATGGCGCTCGAGGCCGGCGTGCCGCTCATCCCGGCCGCCCACTGGGGCACGCAGCACCTCATGCCCCGCTACGGCAAGGGCATCCGGCCCTTCCCCCGGAAGACGATCGACATCCGCTTCGGGCCGCCCGTCGACCTGTCGGCGTTCGCGGGCAAGCGCGACCAGGCGTCGATGGCCGCCGCGACCGACGTCGTGATGGCGCGCATCGCGGGGCTCCTGGGCGAGCTGCGCGGCGAGGAGCCGCCGGCCGAGCGCTGGGACCCGACGCAGCGCGGGCAGACGGAGACGGGCCGCTTCGATGGCTGACGTCGCCGTCCTCGGCGCCGGCAGCTGGGGCACGACGTTCGCGAAGGCGCTCGCGGACGGCGGCTCGTCGACCGTGCTGTGGGCGCGCCGCGCCGAGGCCGCGCGCGAGATCGACCAGTCGCGCCGCAACACGCGCTACCTGCCCGGCATCGACCTGCCCGCATCCCTCCACGCCACCGCCGACATCCGCGAGGCGCTCGCCGGCGCGTCGCAGGTCTACCTCGCCGTGCCCAGCCAGCACCTGCGCCAGGTGCTCCGCGACCACGGCGAGGCGATCGCCCCGGAGGCGCCCGTCGTCTCGCTCATGAAGGGCGTCGAGGCGGGCACGCGGCTGCGCATGAGCGAGGTCATCGCCGAGGAGCTGCGGATCGACGCGGGGCGCATCGCCGTCGTGTCGGGCCCGAACCTCGCGCTCGAGATCGCGCAGGAGCAGCCCACGGCCGCCGTCGTGTCGTCGTCGAGCCCGGAGACGGCGCGCGACGTCGCGCGCCGCGCCCGCAACGACTACTTCCACTCGTTCATCAACAACGACGTGGTCGGCACGGAGTTCGGCGGCGTGCTGAAGAACCTCGTCGCCGTCGCGATCGGCATCGTCGACGGCGTCGGCTACGGCGAGAACACGAAGGCGTCGATCATGACGCGCGGCCTCTCGGAGGTCACCGACTTCGCGGTCGCGTTCGGCGCCGAGCGCGAGACGATGCGCGGCCTCGCGGGCCTCGGCGACCTCATCGCCACCTGCGGCTCGCCGCTCTCGCGCAACTTCACCGCCGGCCGGCTGCTCGGCATGGGCTACTCGCGCACCGACGTGATCGCCCGCATGGAGCAGACCGCCGAGGGGCTCGCCTCCGTCGAGCCGGTCGCGCAGCTCGCCGAGCAGCGCGGCGTGCGGATGCCGATCCTCGAGCAGGTGCGCCTCGTGCTCGACGGCGCCATGGACCCGCGCGACATCGCCCCCCACCTGACGACCGACGACGAGCCGATCGAGGAGTGACCGTGAGCGAGCACCAGAGGAAGACGCGCGTGGCGCTGCTGTTCGGCGGCCGATCGAGCGAGCACCTGATCTCCTGCGCGACCGCGGGCAGCGTGCTCGCCCACATCGACCGCGACCGCTACGAGGTGGTGCCGATCGGCATCGCCCGCGACGGCCGCTTCGTGCTGCAGGCCGACGACCCGGCGCCGCTCGCGCTCGAGCGCTCGCCCGAGGTGGTCGGCGGCGACGCCGTGCTGCTGCCGACGGCCAAGGACTCCCGCGCACTCACCGCGGTCGACGCGGCCGGCGCGATGCGCGAGCTCGGCGAGGTCGACGTCGTCTTCCCCATCCTCCACGGCCGCTTCGGCGAGGACGGCACGGTGCAGGGCATGCTCGACCTCGTCGACATCCCGTACGTCGGCAACGGCGTGCTCGCGAGCGCGGTCGCGATGGACAAGCACTTCGCCAAGACGGTGCTCGAGCACGTCGGCATCCGCGTCGCCCCGTGGATGACCGTCTCGCGCGGCGAGTGGCGGCGCGAGCCGGATGCGGTGCGCGCGCGCCTGGGCGACTTCCCGTTCCCGGTGTTCGTGAAGCCGGCGCGCGCCGGCTCGTCGGTGGGCGTCAGCCGCGTCGACTCGGTGCTCGACTTCGACCGGGCGATGGAAGTCGCGCTCGCCGAGGACTCGCGGGTGCTCGTCGAGGTGGGCGTCTCGGGCCGCGAGGTCGAGGTGGGCGTGCTCGGCGGCCGCGACGGCGAGCGGCCGCGCGCGTCGCTGCCGGGCGAGATCGTGCTCGAGGAGGGCACGTACTACGACTTCGACGCGAAGTACCGCGGCACCCCGACGGCCCGCACCGAGTGCCCGGCCGACCTCGACGAGGCGACGGTGCACGCGCTGCAGGACACCGCGATCCGCGCGTTCGAGGCCATCGAGGGCTCCGGCCTCGCGCGCGTCGACTTCTTCGTCTCGCCCGAGCACGGCATCGTGCTCAACGAGATCAACACCATGCCCGGCTTCACGTCGATCTCGATGTTCCCGGTCGTGTGGCAGGCCTCCGGGATCGAGTACGGCGACCTCATCACCGAGCTCATCGAGCTGGGGCTCGCCGAGGAGCGCTAGTCGCGACGCTCCTGACCGTCGGCCACGGCACGCTCGACGGCGACGGCCTCCGGGCGCTGCTCGGCGGGGCCGGCGTCGAGCGCATCGTCGACATCCGCCGCTTCCCGGGCTCGCGCGCGAACCCGGCCGCCGCGCGCGACGCGATCGAGGGCGAGCTCGCGGCGGGCGACATCGGCTGGCGATGGGAGGAGCGGCTCGGCGGGCGCCGGCGGCTCACGGCGGCGGAGGATGCCGCGTCGCCCGACGCCTGGTGGCGCGTGGCCGCCTTCCGCGCCTACGCGGCGTGGACGCGCACGCCGGAGTTCGGGTCCGGGCTCGACGCCGTGCTCGCCACGGCGGCGGAGGCGCGCACGGCGATCCTCTGCTCGGAGGCCGTGTGGTGGCGCTGCCACCGTCGGGTGGTCGCCGACGTGGCGGCGCTCGCGCACGGCGCCGAGGTGCTGCACCTCATGCACGACGGGCGCCTCGTGCCGCATCCGGTGTCGGAGGCGGCGGTCGTCGAGGGCGAGGGCGTGCGCTGGCCCGCGGCGGAGGCGGATCGGGGCTGACGCCCTCGGCGGCGCGTGGCAGGGTCGTGCCATGGACGACGCGCTGATGCCCATCCTCGCCCGCTACCTCCGCCGCCAGCACGAGGGGCTGCGGTGGAAGGTCGAGGGGCTGCCCGAGCGCGAGCTGCGCATGCCGCGCACGCCGACGGGCACGAACCTCCTGGGCCTGCTCAAGCACGTGTCGGGCGTAGAGGCGGACTACCTGGGCTCGTGCCTCGGGCGGCCCTTCGAGGAGCCGCTGCCGTGGATGGACGCCGAGCCCGACGACGACATGTTCGCCGCGGCCGACGAGAGCGTCGCGTGGGTGCTCTCGCTGCACGAGCGCGTGCGCGCTCACGCGGAGGCGACGATCGAGGCGCTGCCGCTCGACGCGCCCGCGCACGTGCCGTGGTGGGGCGAGCAGGCCGACACGACGATGGGGCGGTTGCTCGTGCACCTCACCGCCGAGGTCGCCCGCCACGCGGGCCACGCCGACATCCTGCGCGAGCAGATCGACGCGGCGGCGGGTCAGCGGCCCGGCATCGGCGACCTCGCGCACCGAGACCCCGCGGGCTGGGCCGCGTACGTGGAGCGGCTGCGGGCGATCGCGGAGGCGACACCGGGGGAGTAGGCCCCTCGGGCGGCGGCGCTGCCAGGCGGCGCGACGGAGGCCCCGGCACGTGCCGGGGCCTCCGTGGTCCGCTACTGCGCGTTGGGGTCGTGCGGCGCCTCGGCGCCCTCGGCCTGGGCGTCGGCGTCGACCTGCGCGGGGTCGGCCTCGGCCGTGCCTGCGCCCTGCTCGCCCAGCAGGGCCTCCGCTTCGCCGTCGTCGCCGTAGCCGCCGGTCACGTCCTGCTCGGTCGGCTGCGCGTGCTCGGCGTGCTCGTGGCCCTCGTGCCCGTCCTCGTGGTGGCTCATGGCTTCCCTCCTCCTCGCGGCACCGGTCGTCCGCGTCCCCCGACGCTAGGGGCCGAGGCTGGCAGCGCGGTGACCGCCCGCGCAGGGATCCGCCCCTCCGAAGGGGGCCGGAGGGGCGGATCGTGCCGCGGCGAGGGGGCGCCGCGGCTGCTCGGTGCTCGTGCGGGCTCGGAGCTCGTACGGGTCTCGGGGCTCAGACGCCGACGAGCGAGCGGCGGGCCGCCTCGATGCGGGCGAGCGCGCGCTCCTCGGCGGCGGCGAGCGGCGTGATGCCGCGCTCGCGGGCGTCGGCGAGCACATCCCGCACCGTGTCGCCGATGCCGGTGAGCCGCTCGGCGATCGCCGGCCACTCGAGGCCGTCGGCGATGCCCTGCAGGTGGATGACGCCGCCCGCGTTCACGACGAAGTCGGGGGCGTAGACGATGCCGCGGGTGGCGAGGCGATCGGCGCCCGAGCGATCGGCGAGCGGGTTGTTGGCGGGGCCGACGACCGCGTGCACGGGCAGCGCGTCGATCGTCTCGTCGGTGAGGATGCCGCCGAGGCCCGCGGGGACCAGCACGTCGGCAGTGGTCGTGAGCGCCTCGTCGGGGCTGATCCAGCGGGCGCCGAGGTCGTCGGCGATCTGGCGCTTGCGCCCGTCGATGTCGGTGACGGTGAGGCGCGCGCCGTGGCCCGCGAGCATGCGGGCGAGGCGGCCTCCGACCTGGCCGAGGCCGGAGATCACGAAGCTGCGGCCCTCGATCTCGGGCGTGCCGAAGGCGGCCTCGAGCGTGGGGGCGATCGCGGAGTAGACGCCGAGCGCCGTGGCGCCGGCGGGCTCGCCCGCGCCGCCGCTCTCGGCGGGGAGGCCGACGACGTGCGCGGTGCGCTCGCGGACGACGAGCATGTCGTGCTCGGTCGTGCCGACGTCCTCGGCGGTGCGGTAGCGGCCGTCCATCGCCTCGACGAGGTCGCCGAGGTCGAGCAGCGCCGCGCGCCGGCGCTCGCCCTCGAGCACGACGCCCTGGGGGAGCGCGATCACCGACTTGCCGCCGCCCGCGTCGAGGCCAGCCGCGGCGTTCTTGAGCGTCATCGCGGCGCTGAGGCGCAGCGCGTCCGTCTGCCCGTCCGCCCACGTGGGGTAGCCCCACATGCGGCAGCCGCCGAGAGCGGGGCCGAGGACGCTCGAGTGCAGGGCCACCGTGACGACGAGCCCGCTGCGGGCTCCCATCGCGGTGAGCACGCGCTCGTGGGTGAAGTCGGGGACGGCGCTCATGGTTGTTCTCCTCGTCGAGAGCCCAGGGCGCCGCGGATCGCACGACGCCGGTGTCGTGGTGCGCCGCGGGTCGCGCGGCACGCCACGATGATGCTCCCGATGGGCTGTGCGCGCAAGCGTCGGCGCGTCGGATGCGCGGAGTGCGCAAGCGTCGTGCGCCGGATGGCGACTCGGCTGCGCAGGGCGACCGGTGCTGCTGCGCAGGCCGGTCCGGTGCCTCCCGCGGCGGCTCGGGCTCGCCCAGCCGCCGGTGCTTGGGTGGAGGGGCGGCGCGAGCCCGCGCGCCGCATCCGAGAGGAGCCCCCGTGCCCGACGCCGCCTCGGGGATCGTGCCGATCCCCGACAGCCACCGCGACCTGCTCACCGGCACCCACCTCGCCGCCGTCGCGACGCTCGAGCCCGACGGCTCGCCGCAGGTGAGCGCCACCTGGATCGACCTCGTCGACGGGCGGCTGCTCATCCCCGTCAAGCGGCGCCTGCGGAAGACGCAGAACCTCCGCCGCGATCCGCGCGTGTCGGTGCTCGTCGTCTCGCGCGACGATCCCGGTCGCTTCATCGAGGTGCGCGGCGTCGCCGAGCTCGTCGACGACCCGGACTCCGCCCTCACCGCGCGACTGTGGCAGCGCTACGAGGGCGTGCCGTGGCCGGGCGACGACCAGGGCGGCGAGCGCCTCCAGTGCCGGATCGCGCCCACGCGGGTGCGGACCTCGTAGCGGCGCCAGCCGGGGCTGCGCGCGGCCGGATCAGGCGATCCGGAAGCCCGTCTCGCCCTTCGCGGCCACCTCGCGCACGTCCACCCGCTCGACGCGCGCGCTCGAGGGGCCCTCGTGCAGCCACGCGACCATCGCGTCGACGCCCTCGCGGGACCCCTCGACCTCCGCCTCGACGGTGCCGTCGAGCAGGTTGCGCACCGTGCCCGCGACCGCGTGCCTGGCGGCCTCGCGCTGCGCGGCCCAGCGGAAGCCGACGCCCTGCACGCTGCCGTGCACGATCGCGCGCACGCGGACGGGGGATGCCATGGCGCCAGCGTAACGCGGGCCTTGCGGGCGGGCCTGGGCGGGCGGATGATGCGGGCAGGAGGTGGCGGGATGGTGGAGTACACGGGATCGTCGGGCATCTGGGCGGTGCCCGACATCGAGGCGGCCCGGACGTTCTACGCGGATGTCCTGGGGCTCGACGTCTCGGACGAGATGGGCATGCTGCAGCTGCGGCTGCCGGGCGGCGCGACGGCGGTGGTCTACCCGAAGGACGACCACGCGCCCGCGGTGTTCACGATCCTCAACCTGATGGTGCGCGACCTGCCGGCGGCGGTCGACGAGCTCGTGGGCCGCGGCGCGCGGATGGAGCGCTACGACGGCTTCGAGCACGACGATCGCGGCATCGTCGGGGGCTTCGAGGAGGGTCCGGACATCGCCTGGACGACCGACCCGGCCGGCAACATCATCGCCCTCATCGCCGAGTGACGGGGGCGCCCGCCGCGCGACGTGCGTTTGCCCCGTCGTGCGGCGCGGCGCCCGCGCGGGCGCGTTCCCGCGCGCGCCCGAAGCCTCGAGGCGCTGCTGTGGCGCGCCTGCGCGCGCTGATCGGTCACTCCACGCTGCTGACCGGTCACTTCTTGCATCGAGTGGTCGCGTCCTGCGCTGATCGGTCGCTGCTTGCGACACAAAGCGACCACTGATCGCACGAAGTGACCACTCTCGGCCGTGCGACAGCCTCGGGCTTCGAGTGGCGCCGTCTGGCTGGTGAGTGGCGCCGTCTCGCACTCGAGTGGCGCCGAACGCCATCGAGTGGCGCCGAACGGTCGACACTGGCGCCCAATGCCAGCCGTCCGCCGCCGCTCGACGCCAGAAGTCGCCACTCACCGACCACTGAGCCGCTCGGTGCGCGGACCCGGCCCGGCGCGCCCGCCGGTAGGCTCGATCCTCGTGGCACTCACCATCGGCATCGTCGGTCTCCCCAACGTGGGCAAGTCGACCCTCTTCAACGCGCTCACCAAGAACACCGTGCTCGCGGCGAACTACCCGTTCGCCACGATCGAGCCGAACATCGGCGTGGTCGAGCTGCCCGATGCGCGCCTCACCCGCCTGGCCGAGATCCACGGATCCGCCAAGATCCTCCCGGCGGCGGTCTCGTTCGTCGACATCGCCGGCATCGTCAAGGGCGCGAGCGAGGGCGAGGGCCTCGGCAACCAGTTCCTCGCGAACATCCGCGAGGCCGACGCGATCGCGCAGGTCGTGCGCGGCTTCGCCGACCCGGATGTCGTGCACGTCGACGGCGCGGTCAACCCCGCCGACGACATGGAGACGATCAACACCGAGCTGATCCTCGCCGACATGCAGACGCTCGAGAAGGCCATCCCGCGCCTCGAGAAGGAGGTGCGCGGCAAGAAGGCCGACGCCGCCACGCTCGCCGCGGCCGAGGAGGCGAAGGGCATCCTCGACGCCGGCCGCACGCTGCAGCAGGCCGGCTTCGACACGGCCCCGATCAAGGAGCTCGGCCTCCTCACCGCGAAGCCGGTGCTCTACGTCTTCAACGTCGACGAGCACGTGCTCACCGACGAGGCCCGCCGCGCGGAGCTCGCCGAGCTCGTCGCGCCCGCGAAGGCCGTCTTCCTCGACGCGAAGGTGGAGTCGGAGCTCATCGACCTCGAGCCCGACGAGGCGCTCGAGCTGCTGCAGAGCCTCGGCCAGGAGGAGTCGGGCCTCGACCAGCTCGCGCGCGTCGGCTTCGAGACGCTCGGCCTGCAGACCTACCTGACCGCCGGTCCCAAGGAGTCGCGCGCCTGGACCATCCGGAAGGGCTGGACCGCGCCGCAGGCCGCGGGCGTCATCCACACCGACTTCGAGCGAGGCTTCATCAAGGCGGAGGTCGTCTCGTTCGACGACCTCGACGCGGCCGGCACGATGGCCGAGGCGAAGTCGAAGGGCCGCGTCCGCATCGAGGGCAAGGACTACGTCATGGTCGACGGCGACGTCGTGGAGTTCCGCTTCAACGTGTGACGCTGTCGCCCCGATGGCCGACCTCGCACGAACCTCAGGCGACGGTGCCCTCGTCGCGGACCGCCGACGCGGTGAGGTCCTCCACCTGGTAGCCGCGCGTGGCGTCGTGCAGGCTGCCCATGGCGATGAGCCAGAGGACGTCCTTCTCGAGGTCGTCCTCGGTCGAATGCGTGATGAGCGAGCGCACGCCCGTGCCGTCGAGCTCGGTCCTGGCCCACGCGGACCGCAGCTCGAGCGGGTCGGCGACCTCCACGACCACCTCGATGCTGATCCGGAAGCGGTGCATCATCGCTCGCGCATCCAGCAGAGCAGGTGGTCGATCTCGAAGATCTCGTCCACCCACCACGGCATCCGCTCATCGGTCGCGGGGTCGTAGAGGATGGCGCGCCGCTCCATGGCCTCGAACGTCACCGTGCCTGAGGGGTCGAGGGCCCCGAGCATGCTGCGGAGGTCGGCCTCCGCATCGGCCCGGGTGGGATGCCGGGTCACGGCGCGCTGACGGGATCGGGAGGCGGGTCGTCGGGCGCTCGACCAGAGGGGATCCCTGGGAGCGATCTGCGTTGCGCGGGCATGCTGACTCCTGCGGCGCCTCATGCGCCATCGGATGGATGCCTCACACGTCGAAGCTTGGGGTTGCGGCCTCGCGGTCGATCCTCCACCCTCGCACGGGCGCCTGGGCGTTCCGTGACAGCGGCAGGTCGCCGGTGCAGGTCCGCCTCCGCGTCTCATGCTCGACAGGGCCTGCGCGCGCAGCTCGCCTCGCTCACGCTGCCTCATCGCGGGCCGGCAACCACCTCGGTCGCGCACAGGCTGCTCAGGCTTCGATTCGGGTATCGCAAGACGGTCGCGCTGGCGCCCGATCGCGCGAGACGATGTCGAATCCTCAGACGAGGGCGATCGCGTCGAGCGCGCGGGCGCGCACAGCAGCGAGACCGGCGTGGTCGGATGGCCAGCGAAGACCTCGGATACCCGGACCTCCTCCCGGGTGAGCTCGAAGCCATCGAGGCCGAGGATCGGCGCAGCAGGGAGCGCGCGAACGGCGCGGCAGCACGCTGATCGTCTGGAGCTCAGCGCCAGCCGGCGCTACTCCGGCGTCCCCATCACCAGCTGCCACTCCTCGCGGATCCGCCCGTCCTCGAGCCGCACGATGTCGAGCACGCGCAGGCCCGACGTGTCCTCGAGCTCGAGGATGTGCTTGCCGTTGAAGGTCTCCTGCGAGCGCAGCACGCGCCCCGGTCGTCGGCAGCCGACGCCGCCCATCCGCACCCGCCACAGGTAGTTGTCGCGGCCGCGCATCGAGAAGCCGGGCGTGCCCATGAGGTGCCACACGACATCTGGGTGCAGCACCTCGGCGAGCGAGTCCCAGTCCTCCTCGCGCATCGCCTGCAGGGCGCGCGCGATGGGCTCGGGGAGCTCCGAGCGGCGAGTGCTCGTGGGGATGTCCATGGTGCGGCGAGGCTAGCCATCGGGCATCCGTCGCCGGTGTGCGCCGGCCGCACGCGCCGTGTGCGCGGCCTGGCAGGGCGGCCGCGGTGGTTGACTGCGAGGCGTGACCCGGGCCCTCCGACTCCGCCCGCTGCGCGTCGACGACGCCGCGGCGATGGCGGCGGTGCTCGCGCATCCCTCGCTGTACGAGCACACGGGCGGCGAGCCGCCGACGGTCGCCGAGCTCGAGCGGCGCTACGCGATCCAGGTGCGCGGAGCGTCGGCCGACGGCCGCGAGACGTGGATCAACGCGATCGTCGAGCTCGACGGCGCACCGATCGGGTACGTGCAGGCGACGATCGCCGAGGGCGGCCGCGAGGCCGAGGTCGCGTGGGTCATCGGACGCGCGTGGCAGGGGAGGGGGCACGCGCGATCGGCTGCGGCCCTGCTCGTCGACGGCCTCGCGCAGCGCGGCGTGCGCACGCTCGTCGCGCACGTGCGCCCGGGCCACGTCGCATCCGAGCGCATCGCCACCTCGCTCGGGATGGCGCCGACGGATGCGGTGCTCGACGGAGAGGTGCGATGGCAGGGGAACCTCCCCGGCTGAGCGGCCCGCTCAGCGCCGTCGGATGCGGGGGACGGAGGATGGGGGACATGGTGACCCTCCACGACCGCATCCCGACCGTCGCCGAGCAGCTCGCGATCGCCGACGCCGTCGGCTGGCACGACCGCTTCGACGCCGAGAGCCTCGGCCGGTCGCTCGAGCGCTCGCTCCACGGCGTCGTGGCGGTCGATGGCGACGGCGCGGTCGTGGCCATGGGTCGCCTCGTGGGCGACGGCGTGCGGTACTTCACCGTGCAGGACGTGCTCGTGCACCCCGACGCCGCCGAGCAGGGGGTCGCGACGCGGATCGTCGAGCGGCTGCTCGCGTGGGTGCGGGCGACGGCGCCGGCCGAGGCGATCGTGGGGCTGTTCTCGAGCCCGGAGGCGGTGGGCGTCTACGAGGCGGCCGGCTTCGAGCGGGCCGACCGCGACCCGATCGGGATGGTGCAGGCGCTGCGGCCCGACGCGCGCTGAGCGAGCGCCGCGGCGGTGGTGGAGCCGCGCCACATCCTTCGCATCGGCCGCGTCCACCTGACGTCCAGACTCGTCCGGCAATGTCTTCCATGGCACTCCCGGGGCGGGCAACGCACTCGGACGAAGGCCCAGCGACAGCCCCTCCGCCTCACGGCGCGAGGGGCTTCGGCGTGTGCGGAGGCGGCGGATGCGCGGACCGGGCAGGCGGGCGCCGAGCCGCGTCCTACGCCGCGCAGTCGATGCAGGTCGTCGCGTCGGGTCGGGCCTCGAGCCGCGCGGGCGCGATCGGGCGGCCGCAGCTCGCGCAGGTGCCGCCGTCGCCGCGCGAGAGGCGGGCGGCCGCCTCGTCGATCGCCGCGAGCGACTCCACCTCCGCCTGGCGCAGCCCCTCGAGCCGCGACCACTCCGACGACAGCGAGACCCCGTCGGGGTCGTGCTCGTCGTCGTCGTTCAGCGTGCCGCGCAGGGCCCGCAGCTCGGCGAGCTGCCGCTCGACGTCGGCCAGCTGCTCGGCGACCTCGCGGCGCCGCTCGGCGATCTGCTCGGCCCGTGCCGTCGTGTCGGTCATCCCGACACGCTAGACCCGGCCGCCCACGGCGGCGCAGGCCCGCCGGCGCCGCGCGCAGGCCACGTGGGCGTCGACCGAGCCGGTCAGCCCTCCTGGCGCAGCCGCTCCTGCCGCAGCACCGCGAGGTTCTGCAGCGGGCTCCACGCGCCGATCCGCGGGTGGTCGATCGTGACGCCCACGACGCCCGCCTGGCCGAACGACGCCACCCACTCCAGCGCGGCCGGCAGCGGCACGGCGAACATCCGCACCGGCTCGCCCTCGGGCACGAGCCCGGCGCCGACGGCGGCCTCGGTCGCGCGCTCCGCGCTGCTGTAGGCGCAGAGGATGGCCCCCTGCTCGGCCGCGAGCGCGTACGGCCGCGGGCTCTCGGGGGTGCCGCGGTCGACGAACACCCAGTGGTCGAGCGCGGCGACCGCGCGCCAGAGCGCGATCTGGCGGGCGATGTCATCCGGAGCGGCACGGCAGGCGGCGTCGAGCCGGTCGAGCTCGGCGAGCGTCTCTGCGCTCGGCTCGGCGGGCGGGGCGCCCGCCGAGTCGGTCGTGTCGGCGGGCTGGTCGGATCGGTCGTCCATCGCTTCTCCTCGTCGTGGCCTGCCATCCACCGTTCCACGTCGGGCGGCGGCGTTCCTGGGGCGCCGCGACCAGGGCGTGGTCAGCGGGCGCGCGTAGGGTCGGCCCCGCCCGCATCCGGCAGCGCCGCGACGGGCTCCGGAGCAGCAGGAGGGAGCCGCATGGATGCCGACGCCGACGTCATCGTCGTCGGGGCCGGGCTCGCAGGGCTGCAGGCCGCGCGGCGGCTCGAGGCCGCCGGCCGCAGCGTGCTCGTGCTCGAGGCGGAGGACGCCGTCGGCGGCCGCATCCGCACCGATCGCGTCGACGGCTTCCTCGTCGACCGCGGCTTCCAGGTGCTCAACCCCGCCTATCCGGCCGTGCGGCGATGGATCGACGTGGATGCGCTCGGCCTGCAGCGCTTCGGCGTCGGCGCGGTCGTGCGCAGCCGCGCGGGCATCAGCCGCGTCGCGCATCCGCTCCGGCATCCGCGGCTCGCCCTCGGCACGCTGCTGAGCCCGCACGTGCCGCCCGCCGACGTCGTGGCGCTCGCGCGCTGGCTCGGGCCGACGCTGCTCGACGCGCGCACCGCCTCCCGAGCCGCCGCGCCCGACGAGGCGCTCCGCGACTCCCTCGACCGCGCGGGCCTCAGGGGCCGCCTCCGCCGCGACGTGCTCGACACGTTCCTCGCCGGGGTGCTCGGACGCGAGCGGGCAGGCATCGGCCGACTACGTGCGGCTGCTGCTGCGCTCCTTCGCGCTCGGCGCGCCGGGGCTGCCGCGCCGGGGCATGCAGGCGCTGCCCGAGCAGCTCGCGTCGGGCCTGGCCGCGCCCGTGCGGCTCGGCACGCCGGTGCGGACGGTGCGGGATGCGCGGCGCGGCGTCGAGGTGCTCACCGACGACGGGCCGCTGCGCGCCCGCGCCGCGATCGTCGCCGTCGGCGCCCAGCACCTCGCCGACCTCACCGACCTGCCCGTCCCCGAGACGCACGGCCTCACCACCTGGTGGTTCCGCGCGGCGGGGCGCCCGCGCACCGGCCCGTTCCTCGTGCTCGACGCGTCGCGGCCGGGCGGTGGCCCCGCCGGGCCGGTCTGGAACACGTCCGCGATCTCGGAGGCGGCGCCCTCCTACGCGCCCGCCGGCGAGGTGCTCGTGCACGCGACGACGCTCCTCGGTGAGCCCGACGGCGCGGCGACCGAGCGGGAGGTGCTGCGCGACCTGGCCCGCATCTACGGCACGCGCACCGACCGCTGGCAGCTGCTCGCGCACCACGTCGTGCCGCACGCGCTGCCCGCCCAGCCGCCCGGCCCGGTCGACCGCGCGCCCGCGCGGGCCGGCGCGCGCATCCTCGTCACCGGCGACCACCGGACGACCGCCTCCATCCAGGGCGCACTCGTCGCGGGCACGCTCGCCGCCCGCGAGGCGCGGGCGCTGCTCGGCTGAGCGCCACCGCGTCGAGAGTGGCCCGGCCGCGGATGCCTACGCTCGATCCACCACGACGGATCCGGGAGGCAGGCATGCACGAGCAGGGGAGCGGCGCAGCCGCCATCACGGGGCTCGCGGTGCGCCGCGCGCTCGTCGCCGGCCACGAGGTCGACACCGACCGCGCTCGGCTCGACGTGCCGCGCGTCCACCGCTGGCTCTCGACCGACGCCTACTGGGCGATGGGTCGGCCGCTCGAGCTCATGGAGCGCGCCATCGCCGGCTCGCTGAGCTTCGGCGCCTACGGGCCCGACGGCGCGCAGAGCGCCTACGCGCGCGTCATCACCGACGGCGCCACGTTCGCGTGGCTGTGCGACGTGTACGTCGACCGCGGCGCTCGCGGCATCGGCCTCGGCTCCGCGCTCGTCGGCGCGATCCTCGCGGCGCTCGAGCCGTACGGGCTGAAGCGCACGATGCTCGTGACAGCGGATGCGCACGAGGTCTACGCGCGGCACGGGTTCGAAGTGGCGGCGCACCCGGAGCAGCTGATGGCGCGGATGCGCGACGAGACGCCACCGCCGGCACCGCACCACGACGCTTCCCGACCGGGCGCCGACGCCTGAGGATGGGCGCATGCCCGACGACGAGCAGCCGCTGACCGACGCCCAGATCGCCGACGCCCTGGTCGCCGACGAGCGCCTCCACGGCTGGCGGCTCGACGACAGCGCGCTCGTCGTGGTGCTCCGCACCCGCAGCTTCCGCCGGGGCCTCGAGGTCGTCGCCCGCGTCGGCGAGGCGGCGGAGGAGGCGGGGCACCACACCGACATCCTGCTGACGTACGGGCGCGTCCGGGTCACGATCACGAGCCACGACGCCGGCGGCGTCACCGTGCGCGACGTGCGGCTGCTCGGGCCGTCTCGTCGATCGCGGCGGAGCTCGGCGTCGAGCCCGAGCGCACTGCCTGAGCGTCGGGGGCGGCGCCTAGGCTCGTCCCGGAAGCGGCGCGACCCCCGCACCCCGATCCGAGGAGGAGCCCATGGCCGCCGAGCCCGCGATGCGCCCCACCGGCGAGACGGTGGACGCCGTGCTCGACCGCGTCACCGGCCCGCGCCGCGCGGAGGCCGACGACCTCCTCGAGCTGCTCGGCGAGGTCAGCGGCGAGGAGCCGGTGGTCTGGGCGGGCCGGATCGTCGGCTTCGGCGAGCGCGAGTACCGCTACGAGAGCGGTCACGGCGGGCGCGAGCCGCTGCTGGCCTTCGCGACCGGGTCGAGGCAGCACACCGTCTACCTGGCGAACGACTTCGCCGGCCGCTGGCCCGAGCTCGTCGAGCGGCTCGGCACGCCCCGCACGAGCACGGTCTGCCTGTACCTGACCCGCCTCACCGGCGTCGACTGCGAGGCGCTGCGCGAGCTGCTGCGGCGCACGCTCGACGCGACGGGCACCGACGTCACGGGCGAGACCACGGGCGGCTCGGCCGCCTGACGCGCTCGGCCGCGCCGTCACTCCGTCGGCGGCCTCCGGTTGTGCTTCGTCTCCGAGCGCCGCCCCTTCGCCTCGAGCCGCCGGCGCTGCGACCCGCGCGTGGGCCGCGTCGCCCGGCGCACGAGCTCGGGCATCACGGCCTCGCGCAGCAGCGCCGCCAGCCGCGCCCGCGCCGCGACGCGGTTGTCGCGCTGCGAGCGATGCTCGGAGGCGGCGATCGTCAGCACCGAGCCGGCGAGCCGCGGCGCGAGCCGCGCGAGCACCCGCGCGCGCTGCACCTCGGTGAGGGCGGTCGTCGTCGCGAGGTCGATGCTCAGCTGCACGCGCGAGTCCGTCGTGTTCACGCCCTGCCCGCCCGGCCCGGACGAGCGCGAGAACTGCTCGGCGAGCTCCGCCGCGGGGACGACGAGCCCGCGCGGAGCGCCCGGCCCCGGCGGCACGCGCAGCTCGTCCATGCCCCGATCCTCGCATCGCGCGCCGGTCGGGCGGGCCCGCCGGGCCTGGGAGGATCGAGGCATGACCGCAACGCTCGTCGCGCAGGGCCTCGCCGGCGGCCACGGCCACCGCACGCTCTTCGACTCCCTCGACCTCACCGTCGCGCCCGGCGACGTCGTGGGCGTCGTCGGCGCGAACGGCGCCGGCAAGTCGACGCTGCTGCGCATCCTCGGCGGCGACCTCGAGCCGCAGGCGGGCACGGTGCACCTCGCGCCCGCCGACGCGTTCGTCGGCTGGCTGCCGCAGGAGCACGAGCGCGTCGAGGGCGAGACGGTCGCCGCCTACATCGGCCGCCGCACCGGCTGCGCGCAGGCGACGCGCGACATGGACGAGGCGGCGGAGGCGCTCGGCGACCCCGCGAAGGCGGCGGCCGGCGTCGACCCGGCCGATGCCTACGCATCCGCCCTCGAGCGGTGGCTCGCGAGCGGCGCCGCCGACCTCGACGAGCGGCTGCCCGTCGTGCTCGCCGAGCTCGGCCTCGACCTCGGCGACGACCCCGAGGAGGCGCTCATGACGAGCCTCTCCGGTGGCCAGACCGCCCGCGTCGGCCTCGCCGCGCTGCTGCTCAGCCGCTTCGACGTCGTGCTGCTCGACGAGCCCACGAACGACCTCGACCTCGACGGGCTCGAGCGGCTGGAGGCGTTCGTGCAGGGGCTCCGCGGCGGCGTCGTGCTCGTCAGCCACGACCGCGAGTTCCTCGCCCGCTGCGTCACCCGGGTGCTCGAGCTCGACCTCGCGCAGGGCTCGAACCGCGTCTACGGCGGCGGCTACGAGTCGTACCTGGAGGAGCGGGCGAGCCTGCGTCGCCACGCGCGCGAGGCGTACGACGAGTTCGCCGACAAGAAGGCCGACCTCGTCGCGCGCGCCCGCACGCAGCGCGAGTGGTCGAGCCAGGGCGTGCGCAACGCCATGAAGAAGGCGCCCGACAACGACAAGAACCGCCGCCGCGCGATGACGGAGTCGAGCGAGAAGCAGGCGCAGAAGGTTCGTCAGATGGAGAGCCGCATCGCGCGCCTCGAGGAGGTCGAGGAGCCGCGCAAGGAGTGGCAGCTGCAGCTGACGATCGGCGAGGCGCCGCGCTCCAGCACCGTCGTCTCGAGCCTCGACGGGGCGATCGTGCGGCAGGGCTCGTTCGAGCTCGGCCCCGTCTCGCTGCAGGTGAACGCGGGCGAGCGCATCGGCATCACCGGCCCGAACGGCGCCGGCAAGTCGACGCTCCTGCGCACCCTCCTCGGCCGCCGCGAGCCGGATGCGGGCCGCGCGAGCATGGGCGCGAGCGTCCAGCTGGGTGAGATCGATCAAGCGCGCTCGCGGCTCGTGGGGGAGCGGCCGCTCGCCGACGCGTTCGAGGCGCTCGTGCCCGAGATGGCCTCCGGCGACGTGCGCACCCTGCTGGCCAAGTTCGGCCTCCGCGCCGACCACGTGCTCCGGCCCGTCGACGAGCTCTCGCCCGGCGAGCGCACCCGCGCCGCGCTCGCGCTGCTGCAGGCGCGCGGCGTCAACCTGCTCGTGCTCGACGAGCCCACCAACCACCTCGACCTGCCCGCCATCGAGCAGCTCGAGCAGGCGCTCGAGTCGTACCGCGGCACGCTGCTGCTCGTCACGCACGACCGGCGGATGCTCGAGACCGTGCAGGTCGACCGCCGCTGGCACGTGGAGGCGGGCCGCGTCCGCGAGCTGTAGTCCCTCGCGGCGCGCGACAGGTGCGGCCGCACCGCTCGGGTGCCGGTAGACCCGCACCCCAGCGGTGCAGGCGCACCCGTCGGCGCACAGCGCGGCGCGGCTGAGCGGGTACGGGGCGGCGAGCGCATCGCCCGCGCTCAGGCGCCGCCTCGGCGGGCGCCGTAGCCTCCAGGCATGACGCAGCAGCAGCGCACGGCCTGGGACGCAGCGGCCGATGCCGAGTTCGTCTCGCTCGGCACCTTCCGGCGCAGCGGCGCCGTCGTCCGCACGCCGGTGTGGATCGCCCGCTCGGGCGACCGCCTCGTCGTCACGACCGAGCGCAGCACCGGCAAGGTGAAGCGAATCCGCAACGACGCGCGGGTCGTGATGGCGCCGTGCGGCCGGATGGGCAAGGTCGACGAGGGCGCGCATGACGTCGAGGGCACGGCCGCGATCCTCACCGACGAGCGCGAGATCGCCGCGGCGAACGCGGCGCTCGCCCGCGCCTACGGCTTCCAGTACCGCGCGTTCCTCGGCGTGGAGCGGCTCGTGCGCCGCATCCAGCGCAGGCCCGGCGACCGCGTGATCCTCGCGATCGAGCCCGCGACGAGCTGACCGCTCAGGCGAAGCGCACGAACGCGCGCAGCGAGCCCGGCGCCACGTCGCGGACCTCGGCGAACCCCAGCGCCTCGTAGAACGCGCGCTGCGCCGGCTCGTCGTCGGTGAGCAGCACGTGCTGCCGCACCGCGGCGTAGGGCGCGAAGACCGCCTCGAGCAGCGCGCGGCCGATGCCGCGGCGATGCGCATCCGGATGCACGAGCACGTCCTGCAGGTAGACGATCGTGGCGCCGTCGCCCACGACGCGGGCCAGCCCGACGAGCCGGCCGCGGTCGCGCGCCGTCACGATCCGCAGCGAACCTGCGACGCCGCGCTCCAGCGCCTCCGGGTCGCGCGTGTACGCCACCCACCCATTGGCGTCGTAGAGCTCGACCAGCTCCGCGCGGGTCGGTCGGTCGTCGTCCGCGATCGTCGGCTCGGCACGCATGCGTCCATCTTCGCGCGCCGGTCGCGGGGAGCGATCCGACCGGCGCGCCGCGCCTCAGCTCGCCGGGTCGTACATGAACATCCGCAGCTCCTGCGGCGTGCGGCAGCCGGCCGCGATCCGAGCCGCCCAGTGCTCGGCCTCCTCGCGCGAGGCGACCCGCACGACGCAGAAGCCGCCGTCGAGCTGGTTCGACGACGGCTCCTGCGAGCCGTCCGGATGCACGAGCACGGGCGCCGTGGACTCGTCGAGGCCGCCGGCGAACACGTAGACGCCCGCGGCCTTCGCGTCCTCGATCGCCTCGTGCGAGGTGCGCACGACCTCCGGGAACTCCTCCTCCGTGAGCCGCATCGTCGCGCTCGGGAACGAGATCAGGTAGTGGTCCATGGGCCCATCCTGGCGGCCGCCGCCCACCGTGTCACCCGGTCGGCGCGAGGTGCACGCGGTGGTCGTCCAGCGCGCGTCGGAACGACCACCGCGTGCACCAGCCGGAAGCAGCGAGCTAGCGCACGCCCCACGCGTACGTCTGCTGCTGCAGCTTCAGGTACATGAGCGTGTCGGTCTCCCGCACGCCCTCGATCGCGCGGATCCGGCCCGAGACGAGCTCGAGCAGGTGCGCGTCCGACTCGCACACGACCTCCGCCAGCACGTCGTACGAGCCGGCCGTGATGACCACGTAGTCGACCTCCTGCATCGCCGCGAGCGCCTCCGCGACCGGCTCGAGCGGCCCGGCCACGCGGATGCCGATCATGGCCTGCCGGTCGAAGCCGAGCTGCATCGGGTCGGTCACCGCCACGATCTGCACGACCCCCGCATCCGTCAGCCGCTTCACGCGCTTCCGGATCGCCGTCTCGCTCAGCCCGACGGTCTCGGCGATCGACGCGTACGGCGCCCGGCCGTCGCGCTGCAGCTCAGCGATGATCGCCTTGTCCTGGGCGTCGAGCATGCTCACAGCCGCGACCACGCCTCCGTGAGCACCCCGCGCAGCACCTGCTCGATCTCGTCGAAGTGCGACTGGTCGCAGATGAGCGGCGGCGAGAGCTGGATGACGGGGTCGCCGCGGTCGTCGGCGCGGCAGTAGAGGCCCGCGTCGAACAGCGCGGTCGAGAGGAAGCCGCGCAGCAGCCGCTCGCTCTCGGCGTCGTCGAAGGTCTCCTTCGTGGCCTTGTCCTTCACGAGCTCGAGGCCGTAGAAGTAGCCGTCGCCGCGCACGTCGCCGACGATCGGGAGGTCGGAGAGGCGCTCGAGCGTGGCGCGGAAGCCGGCCTCGTTCGCGCGCACGTGCTCGAGCACGCCCTCCTGCTCGAAGATCTGCAGGTTCTTGAGGCCCACGGCCGTCGCGACCGGGTGGCCGCCGAACGTGTACCCGTGCGCGAACATCGCGCCGGGCTCCCGGAACGGCTCGAACAGCCTGGCGCTCGCGATCATCGCCCCGAGCGGGGCGTAGCCGGAGGTGAGGCCCTTCGCGCACGTGATGATGTCGGGCTGGTAGCCGTAGCGCTCGGCGCCGAACATCGTGCCGAGCCGGCCGAAGGCACAGATCACCTCGTCCGAGACGAGCAGCACGTCGTGCCGGTCGCAGATCTCGCGCACCCGCTGGAAGTAGCCGGGCGGCGGCGGGAAGCAGCCGCCGGCGTTCTGCACCGGCTCGAGGAAGACGGCGGCGACGGTGTCGGGCCCCTCCTGCTCGATGGCGACCTCGATCTGGTCTGCGGCCCAGCGGCCGAACGCCTCGGGGTCGTCGCCGTGCAGCGGCGCGCGGTAGATGTTCGTGCTCGGCACGCGGAACGTCGAGGGCACGAGCGGCTCGAACATCTGCTTGAGCGCGGGTAGCCCCGTGATCGACAGCGCCCCGTGCGTGGTGCCGTGGTACGCGATCGCGCGGCTGATGACCTTGTGCTTCTGCGGCTTGCCGGTGAGGCGGAAGTAGTTCTTCGCGAGCTTCCACGCCGACTCCACCGCCTCGCCGCCGCCGCTCGTGAAGAACACGTGGTCGAGGTCGCCGGGCGCGAGCGAGGCGACCTTCTCGGCCAGCTCGCGGGCGCTCGGGTGCGCGTACGACCAGAGCGGGAAGTACGCGAGCGTCGACGCCTGCTCCGCGGCGACCGCGGCGAGGTCGGTGCGGCCGTGGCCGAGCTGGTTCACGAAGAGCCCCGCGAGCCCATCGAGGTAGCGCTTGCCGCGGTCGTCCCAGATGTACGCGCCCTCGCCGCGCACGATGACCGGGGCCTTGTCGGCCCCCGCCATCCGGCTGAAGTGCATCCACAGGTGGTCGGCGGGCGTGCTCATGCGGTTCGTCTCCTCGTCGGTCCGCTCGTCCTCGAGCGGGGTTCCGTGTCGTCGCGGTCGTTGGGGGATGGGCGAGGTGGATGCGCGGCGCGCGCCGGCGGGTGCGGGCGCGCGCCGCGCGGGTCAGTCGGCGGCCGGCACGCAGAGCACCGGCCGGCGGCTGAGGTGCAGCAGCTTGTGGGGCGTGGAGCCGAGGATCGCGCCGCGCATCGGGCTCTCGCCCCACGTGCCGACGACGATGACGCTCGCGTCGTGCGCCTCCGCCTGCTCGAGCAGCGCCTCCGTGGGCCGCGCCGAGACGAGCTGCGTCACGGCCTCGACGCCCGCCGCCTCCGCGGCGGCGACGGCGTGCCCGACGGCGGTGCTGCCGAGCTGCTGGAGCGCCGCCTCGTGGCTGCGCGCCTCCTCGCCGAGCCCGCCGGGCGGGGCGGTGCCGTAGACGATCACGAGCCGCTCGCCGAAGCGCCGGGCGACGTCGATCGCGGTGGTGAGCGCGGCGCGGGCGCCGGGCGACTCGTCGTAGCCGAGGACGACGCTCACGAGCCGGCCCCGTCGGTCGCGCGGGCGCGCTCGCGCTCGGCCTCGAATCGGACGATGTCGAGCTCGGCGGTGCTCGGCCGCTCCTGCCAGAAGCGGCGGTCGCGGAAGTACCAGATCACCATGAGCACCACGCCGGTGACGAAGATGCCGATGCCGATCACGAGCGGCGGCCCGAGCCCGAACCAGGCGGTCTCGGAGTACGAGTTCTCGGGGTTGCCGTAGTCGATGATCGCCGCGACGAGCAGCCAGATGAGCAGCAGCGAGCCGAGCACGGGGCCGACGCCGATGAGCACGAAGTTCTTCACGCTCGCGGTGAGGCGCTTGCGGAAGTAGATCGCGCAGGCGATGCCGGTGAGCGCGTAGTAGAAGGCGATGAGCAGGCCGAGCGCGGTGAGGGTGTCCCACAGCGCGGTCTCGCTGAGCAGGCCCACCACGAGGTAGTAGGCGCTCGCGATGCCGGCCACCCACCATGTCGACACGTCGGGCGTGCGGAAGCGGGGGTGGATCCGGCCGAACATCTTCGGGAACGCGCCGCGGCGGGCCATGCTGAGGCCCGTTCGGGAGGCGGGGATGATCGTCGTCTGCGTCGAGGCGATGGCCGAGGTGGCGACCGAGAGCATCACGACCCAGGCCCACGGGCCCATGGTGTCGCTCGCGAGCACCTGGAAGATCGCGTCCTCCTCGTCGGCGGTCTCTGCGAGGAACGCGTCGCCCGCGAGCGCGACGACCGCGATCGTCACCGACAGGTAGGTGACGACGAGCACGATCGTCGACCAGATGGCCGCCTTGCCGGGCGCCTGCGAGGAGTTCGTCGTCTCCTCGGTGAGGTTCACCGACGACTCCCATCCCCAGTAGGCGAAGACGCCGAGCAGCAGGCCCGCGGTCACGCCGGTCCAGCCGCCGCCGAAGGGGTTGAGCCACTCCCACGAGGGGGTGATGGAGTCGAACGCCGAGGTGTTCGTGAACACCTGGTAGAGCGCGACGCCCGCGAAGGTGAGCAGCGAGAGCACCTGGAACACGATGAGCACGTTCTGCAGCCGCGCCGAGATCTCGGTGCCCCACACGCAGATCGCGGTCATCACGAAGATCAGCACGATGGTGAGGACGCGGATCCAGAACGGGTCGTAGGCGAGGTCCTCGAGCCCGACGGTGAGCAGCGAGTAGCGCACGCCCACCTCGGCGAGGGAGCCGACGATGAGCACGCCGGTCATGGCGATCGCCCAGCCGCCGATCCACCCGAACCAGGGGCCCATGGCGCGCGTGACCCAGGAGAAGGTGGTGCCGCAGTCCTGGTCGACGGTGTTGAGGTAGTAGAAGGCGGAGGCGATGAGCAGCATCGGCACGAAGCTCGCGAGCATGATGCCCGGGGCGTGCACGCCGGTGTAGAGCACGAGGCCGCCGATGATGGCGGCGATCGTGTAGGCGGGCGAGGTGGATGCGAGGCCGATGACGAGGGCGTCGAAGAAGCCGATGGCGTTCGACTTCAGCCGCGGGGCGTCGGCGCGGGCGGGGACGGTGCTGGGGTCGGTCACAGGAGCTCCCTCAGGGGCCAGGGGGCGGATACCGAGGCGCAACCCGCACGGAGGTGCTGCATCCGTCCTTCTTGCCCGCTGACACTACTGATTCCGTCGTCGTTCCGCTAGAGTCGCCGGAAACCGAGCCCGAACCCGTCGACGGCGACGCCGTCGCGGCCCGAGAGGAGTGGACTCCATGCGCATCCTGCTGGTCGGAGCCGGAGGGGTCGGCGGCGCGTTCGCGGCCATCGCCGCGCGCCGCGACTTCTACGAGACGATCGTCATCGCCGACTACGACCGGGCGCGCGCCGAGCGCGCCGCCGCGGTCGACGACCGCTTCGTCGCCGGCCAGGTCGATGCCTCCGATCCCGCCTCCGTCGCGGCCCTCTGCCGCGAGCACGGCATCACGCACGTCATGAACGCCGTCGACCCGCGCTTCGTGATGCCGATCTTCGACGGCGCGCTGCAGGCGGGCGCCGACTACCTCGACATGGCGATGAGCCTCTCGACCCGCCACCCCGAGCAGCCGTACGAGAAGGTCGGGCTCAAGCTCGGCGACGAGCAGTTCGCCAAGGCGGGGGAGTGGGAGGCCGCGGGCCGCCTCGCGCTCGTCGGCATGGGCGTCGAGCCCGGCATGTCCGACGTCTTCGCGCGCTACGCCGCCGACGAGCTGTTCTCGTCGATCACCGAGCTCGGCACGCGCGACGGCGCGAACCTCGCCGTGCACGACGACGACGGCAACGAGATCTTCGCGCCGTCGTTCTCGATCTGGACGACGATCGAGGAGTGCCTCAACCCGCCCGTCATCTGGGAGAAGGGGCGCCGCGACGTCGACGGCGGCTGGTTCACCACGGCGCCGTTCAGCGAGCCGGAGGTGTTCGACTTCCCGGAGGGCATCGGCCCGGTCGAGTGCGTCAACGTCGAGCACGAGGAGGTGCTCCTCATGCCGCGCTGGATCGACGCGGAGCGCGTCACCTTCAAGTACGGCCTGGGCGCCGAGTTCATCGGCGTGCTGCAGACGCTCCACACCCTCGGCCTCGACCGCACCGAGAAGGTGCGCGTCGGCGGCGTCGAGGTGTCGCCGCGCGATGTCGTCGCGGCCGTGCTGCCGGATCCGGCCTCCATCGGCCCGGTCATGACGGGCAAGACCTGCGCGGGCGTGTGGGTGCGCGGCACGGGGAAGGACGGCGAGCCGCGCTCGACGTACCTGTACCACGTGGTCGACAACGAGTGGTCGATGGAGGAGTACGGCCACCAGTGCGTCGTGTGGCAGACGGCCATCAACCCGGTGATCGCGCTTGAGCTGCTGGCGACGGGCGTGTGGTCCGGATCCGGTGTGCTGGGCCCCGAGGCCTTGCCGCCGAAGCCGTTCCTCGACATGCTCGTCGAGTACGGCAGCCCGTGGGGATCCATGGAGGTGCCGCAGCAGTAGGCGCGGAGGCTCGCGCGACGGCGAGGTGGGGACCGAGATGCCGTCGCGCGCCTCCGCCGCCTCTGCGGCGGCCCGCTCCGCGCCGCGTCCGGCTCGATTCGGGTACCGAACTGCGGCCCGACGCCGATCGCGCCCGCAGATCGGTACCCGAACCGCCTGCTGGCCGCGTGCACCAGGCGCGCAGGGCTCGCCCGGATGCGCTCGGTAGCGTGCCCGGATGCGCGAGCATCCGTCGACCGACGACCTGCTGCCCGACGACCTGCGCCGCGGGCGCATCGCCCGGCAGGACGGCCGCACCTGGCTGATCACGGGCGCCACGAACGGCGTGGGACGCGAGGTCGCGCGGGCCGCGGCCGCGGCGGGTGCGCGGGTCGTGGTGCCCGCCCGGGATGCGGCCAGGGGCGCGGCGCTCGCGGCCGAGCTCGAGCGCTGCGGCGGATCGGCCCGCGCGCTGGCGCTCGATCTCGCCGAACTCGCCTCGATCGAGGCCTTCGGCGCCGCGCTCGACGAGCCGGTCGACGTGCTGGTGCACAACGCCGGCGCGGTCGTGCCGCGCCGCCGCGAGACCGTCGACGGCTTCGAGCTCGTGCTCGGCACGAACCTCCTCGGCCCGCACGCGCTCACGTGCCGCATCGCCGACCGGCTGCGCGGCCGCACGGTGGTGGTCGGCTCGGGCGCGCACCGCGCCGGGCGCATCGACGCCGCGGATCCGCACTTCCGCCACCGCCGCTGGTCGATCGCCGCCGCCTACGCGCAGTCGAAGCTCGGCGACATGCTGTGGGCGCGGGCGCTGCAGCCGCGCCTCGCGGCGCGCGACGACCGCCTCGACGTCCAGCTCGCGCATCCGGGCTGGGCGCGCACGAACATCCAGAACGTCACGGGCAGCCGGGCGCTCGACCGGCTCGTGACCGTCGCCACGCGGCCGCTGTCGCAGCCCGCGGCCGACGGCGCCCTGCCGATCCTCGCCGCCGCGGTCGCCGACCTCCCGCCGCTGACCTACGTCGGCCCCGACGGCTGGCGCCGGTGGCGCGGCGCGCCCGCGATCGAGCGGCCGTCGGAGCTCGCGCTCGACGACCGGGCAGCGGAGGCGGCGTGGGCGCTCTGCGTGCGCGAGACCGGGCTCGACCTGCCGGGCTGAGGGGGCGGCCGCACCCGCAGCGCTCAGCAGTCCGCGAGCGGGAGCCGCGCGACCTCCTCGTGCAGCGGCGCGCGGCCGCGCCCGAGCAGCTGCGAGTCGACGAGCACCACCTCGTGGACCGTCCACTCCCGCGACGCCCAGCCGTCGAGCACCCGCAGCCATCGCAGGGCGCTGCGGTCGCGCGGCGGGCGCGCGAGCGTGAGGTGCGGCTCGAAGCGCCGCCCGTCCGGCGCGGCGCCGGCGTCGTTCGCGGCGCCGCGGACGCGGCGGGCGAGCCGCTCGAGGTCGGCGCGCCCGCGGTCGACGCCGAGCCACAGGACCGACGGGCGGTCCGGATGCGGGAAGGCGCCGGAGCCGCCCAGCCGGCAGCCGAACGGTGCGAGGTCGACGACAGCCGCCGCGAGCCGCTCCACGAGCGGCTCCACCGCGCGCTCTGGCACGGAGGGCAGGAAGGCCAGCGTCAGGTGCATCCGCTCGGCCCGCGTCCAGCGCAGGCCCTCGCGCGGCTCGAGGAACGCGGCGAGCGACTCGCGCACGTCCTCGGGCGGCACGACGGCCGCGAACATCCGGCGCCCCATCCGCCCACGCTAGCCGCGGCCGCCGCTCCCTGGGCGAGCGTGTCGGGGGACGGGAGTAGCGTGCGGCATCCCAGATCAGGAGGCGATCATGACCGACGACACGCAGGCCCACGAGCACCCCTCGGGCGAGGGCGAGACGATCGGCGCCACGAGCGACGCGCAGGACCCGGCGCTCGAGAAGGACCCGGCCGACTGGGTCAGCGGCGACGACCCGATGACCGAGGCGCAGCGCTCCTACCTCGACACGCTCGCGAAGCAGGCGGGCGAGGAGCTGCCCGCCGATCTCACGAAGGCAGAGGCGTCGCAGCACATCGACCGGCTGCGCGGCGCGGAGTAGGCGACGGGGAGGGGGTCGATCATGGCGTTCCGCAAGGGCGACGAGGTGAGCTGGAGCACGAGCCAGGGGACGACCCACGGCACCGTGCAGGAGAAGCGCACGAAGGACTTCCAGTTCGAGAAGCAGCAGTTCCGGGCTTCGGAGGACGAGCCGTACTACATCGTCGAGTCCGCCAAGACGGGCGCGAAGGCAGCCCACAAGGAGTCGGCGCTCACCAAGCGGTGACGGCGGCGATCGCCCTGGCGGCGGGCGCGACAGCGCCCTAGGCTCGCGACCATGAGCGAGCTGCGCCTCCGCGCCACCCTCCAGCAGCGCGGGCCCGCGGCCGCGATCGTGCTCACCGACGAGCAGGTCGCCACGCTCGGCAGCGCCAAGGCGCCGCCCGTGACGCTCACGATCGGCGGCAGGACCGTGCAGGCGCGCATCGGCCGGATGGGCGGCGAGAACCTGCTGGGCCTCAGCCGCGAGCGCCGCGAGGCGCTCGGCGTCGAGGCCGGCGACGAGGTCGACGCCGTCATCGCGCTCGACGACGGGGAGCGCGCGATCGAGCTGCCGACGGCGCTCGCCGAGGCGCTCGAGCACGACCCTGCTGCCAAGGCCGCCTTCGACGCGCTCGCGCCGTCGCGCCGGAAGGAGCTCGCGCGGCAGATCGCCGAGGCGAAGCAGGAGGCGACGCGCTCGCGCCGGCTCGCGAAGGCCCTCGACGAGCTGCGCGGCGCCGCGACCTGATCCGCGGGTCCACGGCGGGCGCTCAGCGCGGCGGCGCGAGCTCGTCGAGCCGCCCCAGCCGATCGGCGGCGCGCGCCGCCCGCGCCCGCTCGTCGAGCTCCCACCACGCGTCGCCGCGCTCGCCGAGCCCCTCCTTCGCCAGCTGCACGCGGTCGCGCGCCGCGCGCCGCTCCGCCTCGGAGCCCGCGCGGCCCACCGCGGAGCGGGCGCGCCCCAGGTGCGAGCGCAGCCGGTCCGCGACCTCTCGATCGAGCGACGGGTCCTCGGCCCGCCAGCGCCGGCCGTCCACGACGATCCAGCGCCCGTCGTCGGTGCGCTCCACGTCGTCCCGTGCCGCCATGCCCGTGATCCTCGCACTCGGTCCCGGGGGCTAGCCTGGCCGCGAGGAGGCGGGATGCTCGAGGCGCTGCTGTGGGGCGGGATCGCCGCCGCGTCGCTGCTGCTCGGCGCCGTGCTCGCCGTCGTGCGCCCCTGGTCCGACACGGCGATCGGCCTCGTGCTCGCATTCGGCGCGGGCGCCCTCATCGCCGGCGTCGCGTTCGAGCTCGCGGAGGCCGGGATCGAGACGGGCGGACCGGTGGGCGTGGGCGTCGGCCTCGCGCTCGGCGCGGTCGCCTACGTCGCCGCCGACCGTGCAGTCGAGCGCTGGTCGGGCCGCCGCGGCGGGGGAGCGGCGGGGGCGCCGCTCGCGATCGGCGCGCTGCTCGACGGCATCCCCGAGCAGGCGGTGCTCGGCATCGGGCTCGCCGCGGGCGGCGGCGTGAGCCTCGCCCTGCTCGTCGCGGTGTTCGTCTCGAACCTGCCGGAGGCGATCGGCGCCTCCGCCGACATGCGCCGAGACGGCCGCTCGCGCCGCTTCGTGCTGCTGCTGTGGACGGGCGTCGCGATCGTCTGCGCGCTCGCGGCCGTCGGCGGCCGGCTCGTCGCCGATGCCGCGCCGCCCGAGCTGGTCGGCGGCATCGACGGCTTCGCCGCGGGCGCGCTGCTCGTCATGCTCATCGACGCGATGATCCCGGAGGCGCGCGCGAAGGCGAAGGACGGCGCCGGCCTCGCCACCGTGGTCGGCTTCGCGGTGGCCGCGGCGCTCTCGCTCCTGACCGAATGACGCGGCCCTGCGCGGCTCGGCCCGGCGGCGCAGCCCAGCGCGGCTCGGCCGGCGCCCCTCAGCCCAGCACGACCGGCACGTGCCGCGGGTGCGAGGGCCGCGCGGTGATCGGCACGCGCACCGTGAGCATGCCGTCGGCGTACGTCGCGGCGATGGCCGCCTCGTCGGCGCCCTGCGGGAGCCGCACGCTGCGCGCGAGCGCGCCGTAGCGGAAGCCCTGCCGCTGCGGCGGCGCATCGGGGTGGCGCTCGGCGTGGATCGTGAGCACGCCGCGGTCGACGGTCACGTCGATGTCGCGGCCCGCGTCGAGCCCCGGCAGCTCGGCGCGCACGACGAGCCCGCCCTCCTCGGCGAGCTCCTCCACGCGGATGCCCGGGAGCGGGCCGCGGCCGTCCCAGCCGCCCAGCAGGGCGACGGCGTCGACCCACTCGGTGAAGGTCGGGAAGACCGGCTGGCGGCGCTCGGCGGATGCGGTCATGGGATCCTCCCTCCGAGGCGGCGATGCCTGGCCTCCCATCGTCCTCCTCGGCGCTCGCCGCGGCAACGGCGGATGCGCCGCTGTGGTTCGATGCATCCATGACCGACGTCGACGTCCCCCGCGTCGTGCAGGCGAGCCGCCTGGTCGCGGCTCCCGCCGAGGTGATCTTCGAGCACATCGCCGACCCGGCGCGCCAGCCGGCCTGGGACGGCAACGACAACCTCGCGGAGGCGGCGCCGGGCCAGCGCATCCGGGCCGTGGGCGACGTCTTCACGATGACCCTCACGAACGGCGCCGTGCGCGAGAACCACGTCGTCGAGCTCGAGGAGGGCAGCCGGATCGCGTGGCTGCCCGCGGTGCCGGGCGAGGAGCCGCCCGGGCACCTGTGGCGCTGGGAGCTGCGGCCCGAGGGCACGGGCACTCGCGTGACCCACACGTACGACTGGAGCGGCCTGCACGACGAGTCGCGCATGGCGCGGGCGCGCGCGACGGCGCCCGCGCAGCTGATCGCCTCGATCGACCGCCTCGCGGGCGTCGTCGAGGCCTAGCGCGCGCCGCTACTGCTGCTGCGCGTCGCGCTGCTGGTCGACGTAGCGCTGCTGGTCGTCGCGGCCGTCCTGCTCGGCGGCCTGCTGCTCGGGAGTCTCGTCCTCGATGCCGTCGCCGTGCGCGGGCCGCCCCGTGTCCGGGTCGATGCCGGCGCCCTCCGCGCCGTCGGTGAACTCGCCGTGGCGGGAGTCGAAGGATCCGGCCGTGCCGCTCGTCGCGGGGACCGTCTCGTCGGCCCGGGTGCCGGGCTTGGCCGCGCCCTCGCGCAGCTCGTCGCTGGTGCTCATGCGGCCGAACCTAGGCCCGGTCCCTGGGAGCGGGCGGCAGGGTTCGCATGCGCCCGCCATGCGAGCAGGGGCCGACCTGCGGCGCTCCCGCGCCGGTCCTGGGCGGATCCGGGGCACGAGAGGGTACGATGGTCCCGGCGTCAGCGCGCCGGCCACCGCTCCGGTGCCGTTCCATCGGCACCGCCCGTGCGCCGCAGCCGCTCTCGCCGGCTCGAGCCGCACCGCGTCCCGCCGGTGCCGCCGAGCGAGACCCTCGGGGCCGCTCCGCCGGTCCCGCCTCGAACGGAGGACACGTGGCAGACACCGCCACCATCGACGCGCCTGAGACGGGCGCTCCCCAGCAGCAGGGCGCGCGCGACCGCGACGCCCTCATCCCGCAGCTCGCCCGCGCCGTGCGCCAGGTCGAGGCGGGCGTCAAGCGCGGCGCCGTGTCGCGCTCCACCCGCACGAAGCTCCAGGTCGTAGCGATGCTGGCGCGCGAGGAGCGCGCCCGCGTGCGCGCCGACGAGGCGCTCAGCCCCGCAGCGCGCGCCGAGGACCTCAAGCGCCTCGACGGCATCGCCGTCATCCTCGCCAAGGCCGCGAGCCGCGAGCCCACGCTCCTGCCGCTGCTCGGCGAGGGCGCGCCCATCACCGACGCCGTGCGCGAGCGCAAGGCCGAGATGCTGCAGGCCGCGGGCCTCGAGCCCGAGCCCGAGCCCGCGCCCGCCGTCGAGGCGGAGCCGCTCGAGCCGCAGGCGCCGCAGGTCGTGCCGCCCTCGGTGAAGCGCGTCCTGCTCGCGAACCCGTTCCTCGAGCCCGACCTCGACCACGTGCGCCGCCGCCCCTCGCGCGACCGGCTCGCGGGCTTCGACCTGCTCTCGCCGCTGTACCTCTCGTTCGAGGTCGGCGCCGACGGCAGGCCCGCGTGCATGCCGCTGCCCGACCCGAAGCGGCGCATCGCGCCCGGCGGCAAGGAGCTCATGCACCACCAGGCAGAGCTCGTGCAGGCCGCGCGCGACGGCCACCGCACGTTCCTGCTCGCCGACGAGCCGGGCCTCGGCAAGACCGCGCAGGCGCTGCTCGCCGCGCAGGCCGCCGACGCGTTCCCGCTGCTCGTCGTCGCGCCGAGCGTCGTGAAGATCAACTGGGCGCGCGAGGTCGAGCGCTGGATCCCCGGCCGCCGCGCCGCGGTGGTGCAGGGCGACGGCGACACGCTCGACGCGTTCGCCGACGTCGTCATCGTCAACTACGAGGTGCTCGACCGCCACATCGGCTGGCTCGGCCAGTTCGGCTTCCGCGGCATGGTCGTCGACGAGGCCCACTTCATCAAGAACGTGCGCTCGAAGCGCTCCCGCCACGTGCTGCAGATCGCCGCGGCGCTCCGAGAGCGCATCGGCAACCCGCTGCTCATGGCGCTGACGGGCACCCCGCTCATCAACGACATCGAGGACTTCGGCGCGATCTGGCGCTTCCTCGGCTGGATCGACGAGAAGGAGCCGAACGCGCTCCTCACCGACCGGCTCGAGGACATCGGCCTCACGCCGATGGACCGCGCGTTCTACCCGGCCGCGCGCCGCGCCGTCATCGACATGGGCATCGTGCGCCGCCGCAAGCTCGACGTGGCCGCCGACATCCCCGCCCGCCGCATCGCCGACATCCCCGTCGAGCTCGACGACGCCGCCGTGCGCTCCATCCGCGCGGCCGAGCGCGAGCTCGTCGACCGCATGCTCCGCCGCTACGACGCGGCCATGGAGCAGCGGCCCGCCGACCAGCGCTACGAGGGGCTCGTCGACGGCGACCTCGTGCGCCGCATCGCGCGCAGCGAGGTCGAGACGAACGAGACCGGCACGGGCGAGAACGTGTTCGCGCTCGCCCGCCGCATCGGCCGCGCGAAGGCCGAGCTCGCCGCCGACTACGCGGGCCAGCTCGCGCACTCGGTCGGCAAGGTCGTCTTCTTCGCGAAGCACATCGACGTCCTCGACGCCGCCGAGCGCACGCTCGCGAAGGCCGGCATCCGCACCGTCTCGATCCGCGGCGACCAGACGCCGACGCAGCGCCAGGCGGCGATCGACGCCTTCACGAACGACGAGGGCGTGCAGGTCATCGTCTGCTCGCTGCTCGCCGCCGGCGTCGGCGTCAACCTGCAGACGGCGGCCGACATGGTGCTCGCCGAGCTCTCGTGGACCGACGCCGAGCAGACGCAGGCGATCGACCGCATCCACCGCATCGGACAGTCGATGCCCGTCACCGTGTGGCGCATCCTCGCCGCGCAGACCATCGACACCCGCATCGCCGAGCTGCTCGACGAGAAGGCCGGCCTCGTCGGCCGGGCGATCGACGGCGCGGCGGGCGACGAGCCGACGAGCACGGACCTGCGCCTCGAGGCGGTCGTGGGCCTGCTGCACGACGCGGTCGCCGACCGCATCGCGCAGCGGTAGGGGAGCGGTGCCCGACCCGGTCTTCGACCACCCGCGGCTCGCCGCGGTCTACGACCCGCTCGACCCCGACCGCAGCGACCTCGACGCGTACGCGGCGATCGTCGCCGACGAGCTCGGCGCCCGCTCGCTGCTCGACGTCGGCTGCGGCACGGGCACGTTCGCGATCCGGATGGCGGGGCTCGGCCTCGCCGTCACGGGCGTCGACCCGGCCGCCGCGTCGGTCGACGTGGCGCGCGGCAAGCCGGGCGCGGAGGCGGTGACCTGGGTCGACGGCGTCGTCGACGCCGTGGCCGTGCCGGCGCCCGGGCGCGGCTTCGACGCCGCGACCATGACCGCGAACGTCGCGCAGGTGTTCGTCGACGACGCCGACTGGCTCGCGACCCTCCGCGCCGTCCGGGAGCGGCTCCGCCCCGGCGGGACGCTCGCGCTCGAGGCGCGCCGGCCCGAGCGGCGGGCATGGCTCGAGTGGACGGAGGCCGCCACGCGGCAGGTCGTCGACGTGCCGCACGAGGGCCTCGTCGAGGACTGGGTGCAGGTGACCGCGGTCGACGGCGAGCTCGTCACCTTCGTCTCGCCCACGCTCTTCCACCGCGACGGCGTGCGGATCGACTCGACGTCGACCCTGCGGTTCCGCAGCCGGGAGGCGATCGAGGCGTCGATCGCCGAGGCCGGGCTCGAGGTCGTCGACGTGCGCGACGCGCCCGATCGGCCCGGCCGCGAGCACGTCTTCCTCGCCCGCCGCCCGGCCTGAGCCCTCGCTGCCGCTCGGCGCCGGCCTGAGCCCTCCCTAGGCCTCGGGGACGGCCTCCTCGAGCGACGCCTCGCGGGCCCGCTCGAGCGCCTGCACGAACACCTCCGGCGGCTGCGCGCCCGAGACCCCGAGCCGCATGTCGAAGACGAAGAACGGCACGCCGCTCACGCCCAGCTGCTGCGCCTGCGCGATGTCGGCGCGCACGGCCGGCAGGTGCCGCTCGTCGGCGAGCGACGCGCGGATCTCCGCCTCATCGAGCCCCGCGCCCGTGCCGATCGCGACGAGCGCATCGATCGAGCCGATGTCGACGCCCTGCTCGAAGTGCGCCGAGAGCAGCGCCTCCTTCACCTCGTCCGCGCGGCCGTGCGCCTTCGCGAGGTGCAGCAGCTGGTGGGCGCGGATGCTGTTGGCCACGACGACGCGGTCGAAGTCGTACGCGAGGCCCTCGCCGGCGGCCTGCTCGGTGACGTGCGCGAACATCTGCCGCACCTGGTCGATCGGCATGCCCTTGCGGCTGGCGAGGTACTCGGCCTCGGTGCCGTCGTGGTGCTCGGGGAGGCTCGGGTCGAGCTGGTAGGAGTGCCAGGTCACCTGCACCTCGTCGCGGTGCGCCCAGCCGGCGAGCGCGCGCTCGAAGCGCCGCTTGCCGATGAAGCACCAGGGGCAGGCCACGTCGGACCAGATGTCGATCTGCATGGTCGATGCAACCGCGATGCGCGAGGGGCATTCCCGCGCGGGACCTCCGCGCGCGGCGCTGCCGCCCTAGGCGGGCAGCTCGTCGATGAGGGCGTCGGCCTCGGGGTCGTCCCAGTCGTCGAGGTCGAAGTCGTCGTCGTCCTCGTCGTCCTCCGAGCCGTCGTCGTCCGAGCCGTCGTCGGCCGCGTCCTCCTCGTCGTCCTGGCCGAGCCACGCGTCGGCGGCCGCCTCGAGGTCGTCGTCGCCCTCGGCGTCGTCGACCTCGTCCTGGTCGGCGTCCTCCGCGAGCTCGTCGCGCAGCCACTGGTGCAGCTCGCCCTCGCCCTCGGCGTCGACCATCGCCTCGACGCTCTCGTCGTCGAGCGGCAGGATCGCGGCTACGCGGTCGCCGTCCCGCGCGACGATGGTGTCGGCCTCGCCGTCCTCGCCCGGCACCCGCTCGACGCTCTCGTGCCAGCCCGCGAGGATGTCCTCGACCTGCGCCGCGAGCCGCTCGCGGTCCTCGTGCCAGTCGCTCATCGCGCGCCCTCCGCATCCGTGGCGCCCGCCGCGTCCGCGGGGGCAGCATCCACCCTGCCACCATCCGCGCCGCGACGCGCCTCGCCCGTGCGTCGACGCGAGCCACCGGTTCCCCCGCGCGCCTTGCGGATGTAGTCGGCGCCCGCGAGGACGTGGAGGGCCGTGCCGACGAGCAGGAGCACGAGGCCGCCGACCGTCGCGGCGGGCCACACCGTCTCGCCGAGCACGAGCACGACGACGGCGGTGAGGAGCACGGCCGTGCGCCACTTGCCGAGCCACGACACCCGGATGCCGCCGTCGCGAGCCGCGGCGCCCGCGAGGGCGACCGTCGCGACGTCGGTCGCCGCGATGATCGCGAGCACCCACCAGTCGACGACGCCGACGATCGCGAGCGACAGCGTGACGCCGGTGATCCCGACGCGGTCGGCGATGGGGTCGAGGATCTCGCCGAGCCGGGACGTCTGGCCGAGCGCACGGGCGAGCACGCCGTCGATCCAGTCGGTCGAGGCCCACAGCGCGAGCAGCACGGGCGGCCACCACGACCCCTCCGCGCCCTGCAGCACGAGCAGGCACACCGGCACGAGCAGCGCGAGGCGCGCGACGGTGATCGCGTTCGGCACCGTCCACACCCGCGTCTCGAAGCTGCCGGCCATGGCAGCATCCTCCCGCATCCTCGCCCGCCTGCAGGGGATCCTGAGCGCAGCCCGAGGCTCGCGGGCGGACGGGCATGGGCACCCTTGGCACCGTCACCGGCCCGGGCTAGCGTGAGCACGTCGCACCCCTCGAGCCCCGGAGGTCGCCCATGCCCGTCCAGATGGTGTTCCCCAACTACGCGGTCGCCGACGTCGCCCGCGCCACCGCCTTCTACGAGGCGCTCGGCTTCCGCAAGAACCCGCAGTTCAGCGACGAGACGACGAGCTGCGTCGTCGTGAACGACGCGGTGGCGATCATGCTGCTCGAGCACGACCGCTTCGACTCCTTCCTCACCGACGACCAGCGCCGCACCACCGACGGCTCGCTCGAGAACCTCCTCGCCGTCCTGCTCGGCAGCCGCGAGGAGGTCGACGCGCTCGCCGAGGCCGCGCTGGGCGCCGGCGGCACCCTGTCGAAGCCGGTCGAGGCGAACGAGCACGGCATGTACGGCGGTCAGCTCACGGATCCCGACGGCCACATCCTCGACTTCTTCTTCATGGAGGCGCCGCAGGCCTGACCTGCGCGCCCCACCTCGACGCGGCGCGGCGGCGCGGGCGGGAATGCTCCTGCCCGCGCCGCCGTTGCACCGTCGTCACCTCACCCCGGAGCACCATGCAGACGCACGAGCACGCCCAGCAGGGCACGCAACCCGCCCCTCCCGCCCGACCCGACCGGCTGCCGCCGGGCGGCGCGACGATCATCGCGACGCTGCTCGTCTCGGCGTTCGTCGTCATCCTCAACGAGACCGCCATGAACGTCGCCATCTCGACGCTCGTGCGCGATCCTGCGCTCGCGATCGACGAGCGCGCCGCGCAGTGGCTCACCACCGCCTTCATGCTCACCATGGCCGTCGTCATCCCGACGACCGGCTGGCTCATGGCGCGCTTCTCGACACGCACGCTGTTCATCGCCGCGATGAGCGCGTTCGTCGTCGGCACCGTCGTGGCGGGCATCGCCCCCACCTTTGCGATCCTGCTCGTCGGCCGCGTCGTCCAGGCGTCCGGCACCGCGGTCGTCTTCCCGCTGCTCATGACGACCGTGATGCGGCTCGTGCCGCCCGCCCGCCGTGGCGCGTTCATGGGCACGATCTCGCTCGTGATGTCGGTCGCGCCGGCGCTCGGCCCGACCGTCTCGGGCGCGATCCTGCAGTTCGCGACCTGGCACTGGGTGTTCCTGGGCGTCGCGCCGCTCGCGCTCGCGATGCTGCTCGTCGGCGCTCGCAGCCTCAAGCCCACGCCGGTGGAGGGCGCGCCGCGCCTCGACGCGCTCTCGATCCCGCTCGCCGCCTTCGGCTTCGGCGGCCTCGTCTACGGCCTCTCGCTCATCGGTGCGGAGGGGCTCCCGGCCTGGCAGCTGCCGCTCGCGCTCGGCGTCGGCGTCGTCGCGCTCGTCGCGTTCGTGCTGCGCCAGGCGCGGCTGCAGCGCACCGACGACGCGCTGCTCGACCTGCGCACCTTCCGCCACCCGCAGTTCACCGTCGCGATCGTCATCATGGTGCTCGCGATGGCGTCGATGTTCGGCTCGCTCATCGCGCTGCCGCTCATCCTGCAGCAGGCGATGGGGCTCGAGCCGCTGCAGGTCGGCCTCATCACGCTGCCCGGCGCGCTGCTCACCGGCCTCCTCGGCCCGTTCGTCGGCCGCCTCTACGACCGCGTCGGGCCGCGCCCGATCGTCATCCCTGGCGCGATCGTCGTGCTCGCGGCGCTCGTGCTCTTCGCGCAGCTGCAGCTCCAGAGCCCCTGGTGGGTCGTGCTGCTCACGCAGATGGTGCTGAGCCTCGGCTTCGCGTTCACGTTCCCGCCGCTGTTCACCGTCTCGCTCGCCTCGCTGCCCGGCCACCTGTACGGCCACGGCTCGGCGATGGTGAGCACGGTGCAGCAGGTGGCGGGCGCCGCGGGCACCGCGGCGTTCGTGACCGTCATGGCGACCCAGCAGGCGGTGCTCGTCGAGCAGGGCGTCGACACCGGCGCGGCGCTGCTCGAGGGCGCCCGCTTCGCGTTCCTCGGCGCCGCGGCGCTGTGGCTCGTGGGCGTCGCCGCGACGTTCTGGCTGCGGAAGCCCGCCGACCACGTGGCCGACGAGCCCGAGCACGACGAGGCGGCGACGCCCGCGCACTGAGAGCCGCCACCGCGATCCACCCCGGGGCCGTCCGCACGCGCGGGCGGCCCTCGTCGTCCAGCCGGCGCCGGTAGATTGCCCCCGTGGGCGAGATCCTCCAGTTCATCGAGCAGTACTGGTGGCTCGGCTTCTTCGTCGTGCCGGCCATCGGCGGCTGGATCGGCGGCGTCGCGAAGTACAACGAGCGCAAGCGCCGCGACCGCATCGAGCTCGAGCGCATCCGCCGCGCCCCGCTGCAGCAGGTCTCGGCGCCCGCGCAGCCGGCCGCGGCCGCGCACGACGCGACCGCCGATCGCGACCGGCAGATCGAGCGCATCCTCGCCGACCACGCGGAGGTCGACCGCCGATGGCTCGAGTTCGAGCTCGACGTCGCGAAGCTCATCGACTACCCGCTCGTCACCGACATGCGCGAGCCGCTGACGCAGGCGTTCCACCGCGCCCGCCGCGTCGCCGAGGGCCTGCGGCCGGAGGAGCCCCGGTCGCTCCGCCCCGAGGGCGCGCTCGAGCGGTACCGGGATGCGGTGCGCGACTACGAGGTCGCGTTCGACGCGGCCGTGCGCGAGGCGAAGCGCCGTGCCCAGACGGGCTTCTCGGACGACGAGCGCGCGCGCCTGCAGAGCGCGCAGCGGCTCATGGCGCTCGCCGGCGACGACGCGTCGACGCCCGCCGAGCGGCAGGTCGCCTACCGCCGCGCGCGGCGCGAGCTCGACGGTCTCATCGCGCTGCCCGAGGCGACGACCGACGACCTCGAGCGGCGCATCGCGGGCGAGCTCGAGGCCTGACGCGCCCGAGCCTGCGGGCTAGGGGCGGAAGGCGGCGATGCGGGCGGCGGCGTCGGCGGGGGAGTCGACGAGCGCGATGCCCGCCTCGCCGGGGCGGCCGCGCATGACCGCCTGCAGGAGCGGCCAGGCGGGCAGCTCCTCGGTCCAGTAGCGCTCGCCGAGCAGCACGAGCGGCGCCCACGCGCCCTCGGCCGCGTACGAGTTCTCGCACGCGTCCTGGAAGATCTCCTGCACGGTGCCGCCGGCGCCCGGCAGCACCACCACGCCGCCGGTGGCGACGCGCAGCAGGATGTCCTCCCGGACCGAGTTCTGGAAGTACTTCGCGATCGAGGTCGCGAACGAGTTGGGTGGCTCGTGCCCGTAGTGCCAGGTGGGGATGCCGAGCGAGACGCCGTCGCCGATGCGCGCCGCGACCGCGCGGGCGCTCTCGATCCACGCCGGGATCGCGCCGCGGAAGCTCGGCACCGCGGCCAGCTCGTCGATCGCGGCGTCGAGCTCGGCGGTGGTGCGGGCGGCCGCGCGCGCGCCGAGGTTCGCGGCCTCCATCGCGCCGGGCCCGCCGCCCGTCGCGACGACGCGCCCTGAGCGCGCGAGCGCGTGCCCGAGGTGCGCGGCGGCGCGGTAGGCGTCGGAGTCGCGCGTGAGGCCGTGCCCGCCCATCACGCCGACCACGATGCGGCCCTGCACCCATTCGGCGAGCGCGTCGTCGATCGAGTGGTCGTGGAGCGCCGCGGCGAGGGTGTTCGCGATGTCGTGGTGGCGGGTGCGCGACCACGCGTAGACGCGCGCGTCGAAGCTGGCCTCGTAGCCGTGCTCGATGCCCTCCACCAGGTCGTCGGGTGAGTACAGCGTCGAGCGGTAGGCGTTGAACGGCGTCTCGGGCACGTCTCTGAAGACGAGCGCGCCCTGCGCGACGAGCCGCTGCGCAGCGCCCGGCGGCAGGTCGGCCCCGAGCAGCAGCGCGCCGTGGCCGTCCATCTGCTCGAGGATGGGCCCGCGGTCGCGCAGGTCGACGTCCTGGATGCGCCACCCCGACATCCGCCCACCGGGCCTCGCGAGCCGGTCGAAGGCCTCGAGGGTCCCGATGTCGATGCGGCGGCCGTGCTGCGGCCGCTCGTCGAAGTCGCGCATGGAGCGGAGCCTAGCCTCGGCCGCTCCGGCCGCTCCTGAGGTCAGGCCGGCTGCACGCCGAGCACCTCGATGCGGCTGCCGCCGCCGGGCACGGGCACGACGCGGATGCGGGCGGGGATGCGCTCCTGCATCTGCTGCACGTGGCTGATCACGCCGACGCTGCGGCCGCCGGCGCGCAGGTCGTCGAGCACCGCCATCGCCTGCTCGAGCGTGTCGGCGTCGAGCGAGCCGAAGCCCTCGTCGACGAAGAGCGTCTCGAGCGAGACGCCGCCCGCCTCGGCCTGCACGACGTCGGCGAGCCCGAGCGCGAGCGCGAGCGATGCGAGGAACGTCTCGCCGCCCGAGAGCGACTCCGTCGTGCGCGCCTTGCCGGTGTGGGCGTCGAGGGCGAGCAGCCCCAGGCCGCTCGCGCGCCCGCGGTAGGCGGTCGACTCGTCGTGGACGAGCGCGAAGCGGCCGCCCGTCATGCCCGAGAGGCGCAGGTTCGCGGCGTCGACGATCGCCGCGAGCCGCGTCGCGAGCACGTACGTCTCGATGTCCTGCCGCTTGGGGTTCTCGCCGCGGAGCGCGCCCGCGAGCGAGCGGAGCGCGGCGGCGTGCGCGGCGCCGTCGGCGAGCGCCGCGAGCGCCGCGCGCGCCTCGGCGGCGTCGGCGAGCGCGAGCCGGCGCCGCTGGTCGGCCTTGGCCTCGGCGCGCGCCGCGGCGCGATGCGCGGCCGTCGCCGCCTGCAGCGCGGCCTCGAGCGGCTCGAGGTCGGGCGCCTCGTCGCCGAGGCCCTCGAGCTCGGGCTGCGCGAGCACGCCACGGGCGCTCGCCTCGCGGTCGTCGTGGTCGCGGATGCGGCGGCGCAGCCCCGCGCGCTCGTCCGGCTCGAGCCGGGCCGCGGCCGCCGCGCCGCGGTCGGCGAAGCCGTGCGCCTCGAGCGCCGCGACGCCCGCCTCGGCGGCCTCCGCGGCCTCGGCCCGCGCGGCCGTCGATCCCGCGTCGGCGTCGAGCCAGCGCTGCAGCGCGTCGCGACGCGCGGTCGCCCGCGCCAGCAGCTCGGCCGCCGAGCCGCTGCCCTCGAGCGCGTCGGCAAGCCGCTCGTGCACGTCGGCCTCGCGGGCGGCGGCGGCCCCGGCGTGCTCGCGGCGCTCCGTCGCCTGCGCCTCGAGCGCGGCGATGCGCGCCTCGAGCGCCGCCGCGGCCGCGTCGTGCGCCTCGATCGCCCCCTGCAGCCGCGCCCGCTCGGCCGCCGCCTCTCGCGCTCGACCACGGTCGGCGCGCGCGGCGGCGAGCGCCTCGCCGAGCGCTGCCTCGTCGTCGCCGCCCGCGACCGCGGCGCGCGCCGCCCGTCGGGCGTCGACCTCGGCGAGCGCGGCGTCGGCCGCCCGCACCGCTGCCGTCGCGGCCTCCGCGCGCTCCCAGGCCGCCGCGACCGCCTCCGGCGTCGCGGCGTCCGCCGACGGCGAGGCCGGGGCGGGATGGTCGGTCGCGCCGCACACGGGGCAAGGACCGCCCTCGGCGAGGCCCGCGGCGAGCTCGCCCGCGATGCCCGCGATGCGCGCCTCCTGCAGCGCGGCGGCGTGCGCGGATGCGTCGCGCGCGGCCGTGAGGGCCGAGGCCGCGGCGACCCGCGCGGCGTCGACCTCGACCGCGAGCCGCGCGGCGTCGCGCGCGGCCTCGAGCCGCTCGGCGGCCGTCGCGACCGCGGCCTCCGCAGCCTCTGCGCCGGCGGCCTCCGCGCTCGCCGCCTCGCGCGCGCCGACGAGCCGCTCGCGCTCGGCGGGCCCTGCCGCGCGCTCGGCCCGCGCGGCCTCGAGCGTCGCCGCCGCCTCCTCCGCCTCCGCCGCGGCCTTCGCGGTCGCCGCGGCGAGCCTCGGCAGGGCCCGCTCGAGCTCGGCCGCCACCTGGCCGACCGCGGCGTCGTCGACGGCCGTGCCGTGCGCCGCCTCGACGGCGTCGCGCTCGGCCTCGACGTCGTCCGGCAGCTCGGCCGCGGCGAGCTCCAGCGCCGCGTCCGCGACGAGCAGCGCCGCGTCGGCCCGAGCCCAGCGGTCGAGGGCGCCCGCGGCCTCGGCGGCGCGCTCGGCCGCGTCGAGCCTGGCGCGGTCGGCGTCGATCGCCGCAGCGGTGCGCTCGAGCTCCTCGAGCGCGGCCCGCGCGGCGTCGCGCCGCCGCAGCAGCGCGGCCCGCTCGCGCGCGTCGTCCCGCGCCACGCGGGCGCTCCGCTCGGCCTCGCCGGCGCGGGCGGCCACGGCCTCGGCCGCCTCGACCGCCGCCGCGAGCGCAGCCTCGAGGGCGTCGAGCTCCGCCTCGTCGACGGCGCGCTCGACGTCGTCGCCGTCGTCCGCGCCCTCAGCCTCGGCGGCGGCCGCGGGTTCGTCGTCCACGCCCTCCGCCTCGTCGTCGGCATCCGCGCGCGCCGCCGCCAGCGCCGCCGCGGCCTCGCGCACCCGCCGTCCGCGCTCGGCGAGCAGCGCCTCCTGCGCCTCGCGCTCGGCCGCGAGCGCCTTGCGGTCGGCGTCGAGCAGGTCGCGCAGGCGGCCGAGGTCGCCCGTGCCGAACAGCCGCAGCAGCAGCGCCTTCCGCTCGTCGCTCGTCGCGCGCAGGAACTCGGCGAAGCCGCCCTGCGCCAGCAGGATCACCTGCAGGAACTCCTGCTTCGTGAGCCCGACGAGGCGCCCGACCTCGTGCCCGACCTCGCGCGCGGTCGTGGCCACCGGGTCCCAGCCGTCGGCGGTGCGCTCGAGCAGCGTCGCCCGCGCCGGCTCGCGGGTCGTGCCGGTGCCGCGCGCCTTCGGCCGCTCGTACTCGGGGGAGCGCACCACCCGCAGCACCCGGTCGCCGAGCTGCACGTCGAGCTCCACGACGGTCGGCGAGCCGGGCCCGGCGAGGTCGCTGCGCAGGTGCGCGCGCTCGTCGTACCGCGGCGCCGAGCCGTACAGCGCGAAGCTGATCGCGTCGAGCACCGTCGACTTGCCGGCGCCCGTCGGCCCCGCGATGAGGTAGACGCCGTCGCCCTCGAACGAGCCGAAGTCCACCTCGAAGCGGTCGCGGAACGGGCCGAACGCCTCGAGCGCGAGGCGCAGGATCCTCATCGGGCCGCCTCTGCGGCCGCCGCGCGCGCGAGGCCGTCGAGCACGAGCGCCCGCTCCGCCTCGCTCGCGCCCTCGCCGCGCACGTGCGCGAGGAAGTCGTCGACGACCTCCGGCTCGCTCCGTCGCGCCAGCCGCTCGCGCACCGCGGCGCCCGTCCGTGCGCCCGCGCCGCCCGCCCACTCCACCTGCGCGCACCGCGGCCAGCGCGCCTGCAGCCGCCGCATCGCGTCGAGCGGCATCGCGGCGTCGGTGAGCACGACGCGCAGCCAGTGCTGCTCGGTGCCGTCGAGCGAGGGGTCGTCCAGCAGCGCGTCGAGCTCGCCGCGCACCTCGGTGAGCGGCCGCGGCACCGGGAGGTCGAGCCAGGTCACGGCCGCGAGCCCCGCGGCGTCGAGCTCGACGAGCCAGCCGCCGCGCTCGGGCGAGCGCTCGCGGAACGAGTAGTGCAGCGGCGCGCCCGAGTAGCGCACGCCCTCGGCGAGCACCTGGCGGGAGTGGATGTGGCCGAGCGCCGCGTAGTCGACGCCCTCGAACGCCGCGACCGGCACCACGTCGAGCCCGCCCGCGCGGATGTCGCGGGGCGCGTCGTCGTCGGCCTCCGCGACCCCCGCCGCGAAGCAGTGCGCCAGCACGACCGAGCGCACGGGCGCGCCCGACGCCTCCGCGGCCGCCGCGAGCCCGGCCCGCACGGCGTCCATCGCCCAGCGCATCGCGTCGGCCTGCGTGCGGATGCCGGCCTCGGGCAGGGCCGCGCGCAGCACGACCGGCTCGAGGTAGGGGATCGCGACGACGTGCACGGACCCGTGCTCGTCGGCGAGCTCGACGACCCACGAGGCCGGATCGAGCGCGTCGGTGGAGAGGTGGAGACCACCGGCGCGCGCGAAGGCCGCGTTCGCGCCGAGCCGCGCGGGGGAGTCGTGGTTGCCGCTCGAGAGCACGAGCTGGGCGCCCGCAGCCCGGATGGCGCCGAGCGCCTCGGTGAGCGCCTCGACGTGGCGCCCCGCGGGCATCGCGGAGTCGAACACGTCGCCCGCGACGAGCACGACGTCGATGCGCTCTCGGCGAACGCGATCGGCCATCGCGGCGAGCACCTCGACGAGCGCCGGGAGCGTGTCCGCCCCGTGGAACGTGCGCCCGACGTGCCAGTCGGAGGTGTGCAGGAGACGCATGCGACCACCGTAGGCGGCGCGGCTGACGTCCAGGAGGCATCCACCCGGCCGATAGGATGGTCGGAGCCCCACCCGCCCGCTCGAGAGGGACTGCACCGCGTGCTGCTCACCGTGACGATACTCGCCGCTCTGGCAGTCGTCGCGAGCGCCCTCAGCGGGGTCCTCGGGCGCCACGTCTTCCTGCTGCCGGCCGCCGCGAGCCTGGCCGCCGCCGTCTGGTTCGGCCTGCAGGCGCCGCTCGTCGCCTCGGGGCAGGTGCTGCAGGAGCGCGTCGAGTGGATGCCGTCGCTCGGCATCGCGATCGACCTCCGACTCGGAGCCCTCCAGTGGGTGCTCGCCATGGTCGTCCTCGGCGTCGGCGGCCTGATCTTCGTCTACTGCGCCTGGTACTTCAAGACGAAGTCGCTCGCGGCGCGCACCGTCGGCCTCCTCACCGCCTTCGCGGCCTCGATGCTGCTGCTCGTGCTGTCGGACGACCTCATCGTGCTCGCCGTCGGGTGGGAGCTCACCACCGTCTTCTCGTACCTGCTCGTCGGCCTCAACCACCGCTCCGCGAGCAACCGCCGCGCCGCGCAGACGGCCCTCGTCGTCACGACCATCGGCGGTCTCTCGATGCTCACGGGCATCATGATGCTCGAGGCCGAGACCGGCACCTTCTCGCTCGCGGCCACCGTCGCCGACCCGCCGCGCACCGCGATGGCGGCGTGGGCGGTCGCGCTCGTGCTCGTGGGCGCGCTGTCGAAGTCGGCGATCGTGCCGTTCCAGTACTGGCTCCCCGGCGCGATGGCGGCGCCGACGCCCGTGTCGGCCTTCCTCCACGCCGCGGCGATGGTGAAGGCGGGCGTGTTCCTCGTCGCCGCGCTCACGCCCGCATTCGTCGACCTGCCCTGGTGGCGCTGGACGCTCGTGTCGCTCGGCATCGTCACGATGCTGCTCGGCGCGATCCGCGCCATGCGGCAGCTCGACATCAAGGTGCTCCTCGCGCACGGCACGGTGAGCCAGCTCGGCCTCCTCATCACGACGATCGGCATCGGCACCCAGTCGGCCATGCAGGCGGGCCTCACGCTGCTCGTCGCGCACGCCGTGTTCAAGGCGGCGCTGTTCATGGTCATCGGCGTCGTCGACCGCTCGACGGGCACGCGCGACCTGCGCGAGCTCGGCGGCCTCGCGCGCCGGATGCCCGTGGTCGCCGCCGCGGCGATCGTGTCGGCCGCGTCGATGGCTGGCATCCCGCCGCTGCTGGGCTTCCTCGGCAAGGAGGCGGCGCTCGACGCCGCGCTCCACGACATGGGCGAGCTCGGCGGGCTCGGCTGGGTCGCGTTCCTCGGCATCGCCGTCGGCGCCGCGCTCACGGTGGCGTACTCGCTGCGGCTCGTCGTGGGCACCTTCTTCGGCCCCGAGGGCGCGCCGGTCAAGCGCCGGTCGCGGATGCTCGTGGTCGCCCCCGTGCTCCTCACGGCGCTGACGATCGGCCTCGCCTTCCTCGGCAAGCCCATCACCGCGGTGCTCGCGCCCCACGTCGGCGCGGTGCCCGGCGGCGAGGAGGCGCCCTACCTGGCGCTGTGGCACGGCATCACGCCCGCGCTCATCGCCTCCGTGCTCGCCTGGATCGTCGGCTACGCCATCCACCGCGCCGTCGGCGCCCGCCGCACCGAGGTCGGCGGCGAGGACCCGTTCGAGACGGCGTACCACGCGGGCATGCGCGGCCTCGACCGCCTCGCCGTCGAGGTGACCGGCCGCATCCAGACCGGTTCGCTCCCGCTCCACGTCACGACGATCCTGCTGGTGCTCGTCGCGCTGCCGGGCTCGGCCCTGCTGCTCTCCGGCTCGCTCACGACCGACGTGCGCCTGTTCGACTCCGCCGGCCAGGTGGTCGCGGCCGCCGTCGTCGTCGTCGCGGGCTTCTTCGCCGCCACGTCCCGCGGCCGCCTGAAGGCGTTCATGCTGCTCGGCGTCGTCGGCTACGGCGTGGCGCTGCTGTTCCTGCTCCACGGCGCCCCCGACCTCGCGCTCACGCAGGCGCTCACCGAGACGGTGTTCCTCATCGTGCTCGTGCTCGTGCTGCGCCGCCTGCCGAAGTACTTCACGAACCGGCCGCTCCGGGCCGCCCGCTGGCTGCGCGCGCTGCTCGGCATCGCGGTCGGCACGATCGCCGCCGTCGCGGCCCTCGCCGCCCTGCAGGCGCGCACCGCCGAGCCCATCTCGGAGCTCTTCTACGACTACGCGTACGAGTTCGGCTTCGGCCAGAACATCGTCAACGTCACGCTCGTCGACACGCGCGCGTGGGACACCCTCGGCGAGCTGTCGGTCGTGCTGGCCGCCGCCACGGGCGTCGCGAGCCTCATCTTCGTCCGCCGCCCGACGCGCGGCGCCGCGGTGCTGCGGCAGTCGCCCGACGGCCCGGGCCGCCGCACCTGGCTGCGCGGCGCGTTCGCCGACGAGGCGCTCGCCTCCCCGGTGCTCGAGATGATGACCCGCCTGCTGTTCCCGGTGATGATGGCGGTCTCGATCTACCTCCTCGCCGTCGGCCACTACCTGCCGGGCGGCGGCTTCGCCGGCGGCCTCGTCGCGGGCATCGCGCTCGCCGTGCGCTACCTCGCGGGCGGCCGCGACGAGCTCGTCGAGGCCGTGCCCTTCGACGCGGGCAAGCTGCTCGGCGTCGGCATGGCGCTCGCCGTGCTCAGCATGGTCTGGCCGATGCTCATCGGCGGCCGCATCGGCGAGTCGTACAAGCTCGCGGTCGAGCTGCCGATCATCGGCGAGCTGTCGTTCGTGACGACCCTGATCTTCGACGTGGGCGTCTGGCTCATCGTGGTGGGCGCGATGCTCGACTTCGTCCGCTCGCTCGGCGCCGGCGTCGACCTGCACGGCGAGCAGAACGTGGCCCCCAGGCCGCAGTACGGCTCCGACCGCTCGCTGCCCGGCGCGGAGGTGCGCTCGTGACCCCCTCGCTCGTGCTCGCGATCGCGGGCGGCGCGCTCATCGCCGCCGGCGTCTACATGCTGCTCGAGCGCAGCCTCATGCGCATCCTGCTCGGCGTCATGCTCGCGGGCAACGGCGTCAACCTGCTCTTCCTCGTCGCCGCCGGCCCCGCGGGGCTGGCGCCCATCATCGGCGAGCCGCGCGACGAGATCGCCGACCCGCTGCCGCAGGCGATGGTGCTCACGGCGATCGTCATCGCGCTCGCGACGAGCGCGTTCCTGCTCGCCATGTCGTACCGCTCCTTCCAGCTCGAGGGCCACGACGAGGTCGCCGACGACGTCGAGGACTCGATCGTCCGCCGTCGCGCGCAGGCCGACCTGTCGAGCGAGGCGCACGTCGAGCCCACCTCGGGCGGCGACGACGACACGGAGTCCGGAGGCCGCCTCGTGCTCGACGAGGAGGGCGACGACGAGCCCGAGCCCACCGAGACGGCGCAGGGCGAGGAGCCCGGCGAGGCCGAGGTCGCGCGGCGGCCCGAGGTGCGCGAGCCCGGCGAGCGCCTGGGCGAGCGGCCCGGCGACGGGCAGGGGGATCGCTGATGGACCTCGCCAACCTCGTCCCCGTCCCGGTGCTGCTGCCGCTGCTCGCCGCGGGCGTGACGCTCGGCCTCGCGCGCCGCCCCGGCGCGCAGCGGGTCGTCTCCGCCTCGACGCTCGCGCTCAACGCGGTGCTCGCGCTCGTGCTGTGCCTCGCCGCCGACCGGATGGGCCCGATCGTCCTGTGGGTCGGCAGCTGGCCCGACGGCACCGGCATCGTGCTCGTCGCCGACCGGCTCTCGGCGCTCATGGTGCTCGTCTCGAGCATCGTCACCGCGCTCGTCGTGATCTTCCCCTCGCGGCGCGACATCGCCGACAGCGCCGAAGGGGCGCCGGTCTCGGTCTTCCACCCGACGTTCCTCGTGCTGACGGCGGGCGTCGCGAACGCGTTCCTCGCGGGCGACCTCTTCAACCTCTTCGTCGGCTTCGAGATCCTGCTGTTCGCCTCGTACGTGCTCATCATGCTCGGCGCCACGAAGGAGCGGGTGCGCGCGGGATCGACGTACGTGGTCGTGAGCGTCGTCTCGTCCACGCTGTTCCTGCTCGCCATCTCGATCGTCTACGGCGCCACCGGCACCGTGAGCTTCGCGCAGCTGCCCGAGCGCCTCGCCGCGCTCGACCCGGGGCTGCAGCTCACCATCCAGCTGCTGCTGCTCGTCGTGTTCGGCATCAAGGCGGCCGTCTTCCCGCTGCAGGCGTGGCTGCCGGACTCCTACCCGACCGCGCCCGCGAGCGTCACGGCGGTCTTCGCGGGCCTCCTCACGAAGGTCGGCGTCTTCGCGATCATCCGCCTGCAGACGATCCTCTTCCCCGAGAGCCCGCTCACCGACCTGCTGCTCGTCGCCGCGATCCTCACGATGCTGCTCGGCATCCTGGGCGCGCTCGCGCAGGGCGAGATCAAGCGTCTGCTGTCGTTCACGCTCGTGAGCCACATCGGCTACATGCTGCTCGGCGTCGCCCTCGGCACCGAGGCGGGCCTCGCGGGCGCGATCTTCTACATCGTCCACCACATCCTCGTGCAGACGGCGCTGTTCATCGTCGTGGGGCTCATCGAACGGGTGGGAGGCTCCACGAGCCTGTCCCGGCTCGGCGGCCTCGCCGCCGTGCCCCTGCTCGCCGCGCTCTACCTCGTACCCGCGCTCAACCTGGGCGGCATCCCGCCGTTCTCCGGCTTCATCGGCAAGGTGGCGCTCATCGACGGCGCGCTCGAGACCGGCTCGCCGCTCGCGCTCGTCGCCGTCATCGCGGGCGTCGCGACGAGCCTCCTCACGCTCATCGCCGTCATCCGCGTGTGGCAGCGCGCGTTCTGGCAGGACCGCGCCGAGTCGGAGGAGCGCAAGCTGTCGCTCCGCGTGCTGCCGCGCATCTGGGTGGTCGCCGCGTCGGCGCTCGTCGGCATCACCGTCTCGCTCACCGTGCTCGCCGGTCCGCTCACCGACTACGCGGCCCGCGCGGCCCACGACATCCGCGACGGGGCCTACCACGTCGCGGTCGAGGAGGCGCAGCCGTGAACCGCCCCGCCCTCCGCTACCGCGTCTCGTGGACCGCCACCGTCGGCCTCACGATCGTGTGGATGCTGCTCTGGGGCGAGCTCACGGTCGGGTCGGCGCTGTTCGGCGTGCTCGTCGCGCTGCTCATCCAGGTCGCCTTCCCGCTGCCCGACGTGCCGGAGCTCGACTCGTTCCACCCGATCGGCTTCGCGCGGCTCGTGCTCGTCACCCTCGGCGGCCTGCTCGTGTCGAGCTTCCAGGTGGCCGCGCAGGTGCTCGCGTTCTGGCGGCCGACCCGCAACGCGATCATCCGCGTCGAGCTGCGCACCGACTCGCCGTTCATCACCGTCATCACCGCCGAGCTCGTCTCGCTCGTGCCCGGCTCGGTCGCGGTCGACGCCGAGGACGGCGCGCTGCTCGTGCACGTGTTCGATGCCTCGAGCGACGCCGCCGTGGAGCGGGCGCGCGCGAGCGTGCGCGCCACCGAGGCGACCGTGATCCGCGCCTTCGGCACCGCCGAGGACCGGGCGCTGCTGCGGCAGGGCGGCGCCGCCGGCGCGCACCCCGCGACCGCCGACGCGCGCGGCGCCGACGACCGGGCCGACCGGCCGGCCAGCCACGACCGGCCGGCCAGCCACGACCAGCCGGCCAGCCACGACCAGCCGGCCAGCCACGACCAGGAGGAGCGCTGATGGAGATCGTGCTCGTCATCGCGGGCCTCATGCTCGCGGCGGCCGCCGCGCTCACGCTCATCCGCATCGTGCGCGGCCCGAACCCGAGCGACCGCGTCGTCGCGACCGACGTGCTCATCGCCATCGTCGCGGGCACGCTCGCCGTCGAGGCGGCCATCAACCACCACGCGTACACGATCCCGGTGATCCTCATCCTGTCGCTGCTCGCGTTCGCGGGCACCGTCTCGGTCGCTCGCTTCATCGCGGGGCGCCAGGGCGTCGTCGGCGAGAAGCCGCGGCGGAAGGGGGAGGGCGCATGACGCTCGAGGGCGTGCTCGACGTGACGGGGGCCGTGCTGATCCTGCTGGGCGCGGCGCTCGCGCTCACGGCGGCGATCGGCCTCGTGCGGCTGCCCGACGTGCTCAACCGCATGCATGCGGCCTCGAAGCCGCAGACGCTCGGCTTCCTGCTGCTGTGCGCGGGCCTCGCGCTCGTGCTCCGCGACGGCTCGGCGACGGCGATGCTCGTGCTCGCCGCGGGCCTCCAGCTCGTCACGGCGCCCGTCGCCACGCAGATGATGGCGAAGGCCGCGCACCGCACAGGCCAGTACCGCGCCGACCTCGTCGTCGACGAGCGCGACGAGCAGGGCGAGACCCGCTAGGATCGCTCGCAGAAGCACAGCAGGCCGCTGCAGCCCGTGCGGGAGAGCCCCTCCGGGGGCACCGAAGGAGCAAGCCTCCCCGCCAAACTCTCAGGTCCTCGAACCGTACGGGAAGGCCGCTCTGGAGCACGCCGCGAGGCTGCGACAGTGGGGGAGTCCGGACCCGACGGAGGACTCATGACCGCAGACGCACCATCGACCGCAGCAGGCCAGGAGCCCGCCGCCCCGCAGCGCACGCCGCTGCACGCCGTGCACGAGGCCGCGGGCGCGCAGCTCGTCGACTTCGCCGGCTGGGCGATGCCGGTGCGCTACGGCTCCGACCTCGCCGAGCACCAGGCGGTGCGCGAGCGGGCGGGGCTGTTCGACCTCAGCCACATGGCGGAGCTCCGCGTGCGCGGCGCCGAGGCGGGCGCGGCGCTCGATCGCGCGCTCGCCGGGCGCCTCTCGGCGCTCGAGCTCGGCCAGGCGAAGTACACGCTCCTGCTCGCCGACGACGGCGGCATCGTCGACGACCTCATCGTCTACCGGCTGGGCGAGGCCGAGTACCTCGTCGTCGCGAACGCCGGCAACCGCCGCGCCGCGGCCGACGCGATCGCCGAGCGCATCGCCGGCCTCGACGCGACGCTCGTCGACGAGACCGACGAGACCGCGCTCATCGCCGTGCAGGGTCCCGCCGCCGCCGCGATCGTCGGCGCGATCGGCCTCGAGTCGGAGCCCCTGGAGGGCCTCCGGTACTACCGCGCGCTCGAGGCGGTGTTCGAGGGCGAGGACGTGCTCGTCGCCCGCACCGGCTACACGGGCGAGGACGGCTTCGAGCTGTACATCGCCGCCCACGCCGCCGAGGACCTCTGGCGCGCCATCGTGCTCGCCGGAGAGGAGCACGGCCTCGCGCTCTGCGGCCTCGCCGCGCGCGACACGCTGCGCCTCGAGGCGGGCATGCCGCTCTACGGGCACGAGCTCTCGCTCGCGACCCAGCCCGCGCAGGTCGGCCTCGGCCGCGTGCCGGCGCTGCGCACGAAGGGCGACTTCGTCGGCCGCGCCGCCGTCGAGGCGGGCCCCGCGGAGGGCGCCCCGGTGCTCGTCGCGCTCACGGCCGAGGGCCGCCGCGCACCGCGCGCCGGCTACCCGGTGCTCGACGGCGGCCGCGTCGTCGGCGAGGTCACGAGCGGGGCGCTCTCGCCCACGCTCGGCCGCCCGATCGCGATGGCGCTCGTCGAGCCCGGCTCGGCGAACTCCGACTCCCTGACCGTCGACGTGCGCGGCACCCAGCTGCCGGCCGCCGTCACCCAGCTGCCCTTCTACACCCGAGAGGCCCGAGCATGAGCGACACCCAGTACACCCAGGATCACGAGTGGGTCCGCACCGAGGGCGACCTCCACGTCATCGGCATCACCGACTACGCGCAGGCCCAGCTCGGCGACGTCGTCTACGTCGACCTCCCGGGCGTGGGCCGCTCGTTCGCCTCCGGCGAGTCGATCGGCGAGATCGAGTCGACGAAGTCGGTCGGCGAGCTGCTCGCCCCCGCCGCAGGCGAGGTCGTCGAGGTCAACGACGAGGTCGCGGGCGACCCGACGCTCGTGAACTCGGCGCCCGAGGCCGACGGCTGGCTCGTCAAGGTGCGCTTCACCGAGCAGCCCGCGCTGCTCGACGAGGCCGCCTACCGCGAGCTCACCGCCTGATGCTGCCCTTCGCGGACCGCCACATCGGCATCGATGGGGCGGCGGAGGCCGTCATGCTCGAGGCCGTCGGCTTCGACTCGCTCGAGGCGCTCATGGACGCCGCGGTGCCCGCGGGCATCCGCTCGGCGGGCGCCGCCATCGGTGAGGCCGCGTCCGAGACCGCCGCGCTCGCGGAGCTGCGCGCGCTCGCGAGCCGCAACACGGTGCGCCGCAGCGCGATCGGCCTCGGCTACCACGGCACGATCACGCCGCCGCCGATCAAGCGCCTCATCCTCGAGAACCCGTCCTGGTACACGGCGTACACGCCCTACCAGCCCGAGATCAGCCAGGGCCGCCTCGAGGCGCTCATCAACTACCAGACGATGGTCGCCGACCTCGCGGGCCTCGACATCGCGAACGCGTCGATGCTCGACGAGGGCACCGCGGTCGTCGAGGCGATGCTGCTCGCGCGCCGCGCCTCGAAGGCCGCCTCGTCGACCTTCGTCGTCGACGCCGACCTGCTGCCGCAGTCGAAGGCGCTGCTGCGCCACCGCGCCGAGGCCACCGGCATCGAGCTCGTCGAGGTGCCGCTCGCCGAGACGGCGCCCGCCGCTCTGCCGGAGGCGTTCGGCCTCGTCGCGCAGGTGCCGGGCGCGTCCGGCCGCGTGTGGGACCCGTCCGCGCACTTCGCCGCGTCGACCGAGGCGGGCGGCGTGCCCGTCGCGGCCGCCGACCTGCTCGCGCTCGCGCTCGTCGAGTCGCCCGGCAGCCAGGGCGCCCGCATCGTCGTCGGCTCGTCGCAGCGCTTCGGCGTGCCGATGGGCTTCGGCGGCCCGCACGCCGGCTTCATGGCCGTCGCCGAGTCGCTCACGCGTCAGCTCCCGGGCCGCCTGGTCGGCGTCTCGGTCGACGCCGACGGCTACCCCGCGTACCGGCTGACGCTGCAGACGCGCGAGCAGCACATCCGCCGCGAGAAGGCGACGAGCAACATCTGCACCGCGCAGGTGCTGCTCGCCGTCATGGCCTCGATGTACGGCGTCTACCACGGGGCCGAGGGCATCCGCGCGATCGCCGAGGGCGTCCACGGCGTCGCCGCGCGCTTCGCCGCCGCCGCCCGAGCCGCGGGTGCAGAGGTCGTGCACGACGCGTTCTTCGACACCGTGCGCGTGCGCGTGCCCGGCCGCGCCGCCGCGCTGCAGGCCGCCGCGGGCGATGCCGGGATGCTCCTGCACCGCGTGGGCGATGACGTGCTGCACGCGTCGTTCGACGAGACGTGGGTCGAGCCGGGCGTCGGCGCCCTGCTCGAGGCGCTCGGCTGGTCGGATGCGGGGAAGGGCGAGCGCGCGGTCCCCGCCGCGCTCGCGCGCGAGAGCGCCTTCATGGAGCACGAGGTGTTCCGCACGCACCGCTCCGAGACGCAGCTCATGCGCTACGCGAAGCGCCTCGCCGACCGCGACTACGCGCTCGACCGCGGCATGATCCCGCTCGGCTCGTGCACGATGAAGCTCAACGCGGCGGCCGAGATGGAGGCCGTCACCTGGCCCGAGCTCTCGGCGATCCACCCGTACGGCCCCCTCGAGGACGCCGCCGGCTCGCTCGAGCTCGTCGACCAGCTCGGCTCGTGGCTCGCCGCGATCACCGGCTACGACACCGTCTCGCTGCAGCCGAACTCGGGTGCGCAGGGCGAGCTCGCGGGCCTCATGGCCATCCGCGGCTGGCACCGCTCGAACGGCGACGACCACCGCGACGTCGTGCTCATCCCGGCCTCGGCGCACGGCACGAACGCGGCATCCGCCGTGCTCGCGGGCATGCGCGTCGTCGTCGTGGCGACGAGCGCGACGGGCGACGTCGACCTCGCCGACCTCGAGGCGAAGATCGAGGCGAACGCGGCCTCGCTCGCGGCGCTCATGATCACCTACCCGTCGACGCACGGCGTGTACGAGGCCGACGTCCGCCGCGTCTGCGAGCTCGTGCACGCGGCGGGCGGCCAGGTCTACATCGACGGCGCGAACCTCAACGCGCTGCTCGGCCACGCGACCTTCGGCGAGATCGGCGGCGACGTCAGCCACCTCAACCTGCACAAGACGTTCTGCATCCCGCACGGCGGCGGCGGCCCGGGCGTGGGCCCGGTCGCGGCGAAGGCGCACCTCGCGCCGTTCCTGCCGCGCGACCCGCGCGAGGCCCCGGAGGAGGTCGACGGCGTGCTCGTCGGCGCGAACCCGGTCTCGGCCGCGCCGTGGGGCTCGGCGTCGATCCTGCCGATCTCGTGGGCGTACGTGCGCATGATGGGCATGGAGGGCCTCACGCGGGCCACGGCGACGGCCGTCCTCGCGGCGAACTACGTCGCCGCGCGCCTCCGCGACCACTTCCCGGTGCTCTACACGGGCGACCACGGGCTCGTCGCGCACGAGTGCATCCTCGACCTGCGGCCGCTGAAGGAGGCGACGGGGGTCACGAACGACGACGTCGCGAAGCGCCTCGTCGACTACGGCTTCCACGCGCCGACGATGTCGTTCCCGGTCGCGGGCACGCTCATGGTCGAGCCGACGGAGTCGGAGGACCTGGCCGAGCTCGACCGCTTCGTCGAGGCGATGATCGCGATCAAGGCCGAGGCCGACGCGATCGGCCGCGGCGAGGTGCCGCTGGCCGACAGCGCGCTCCGGCGCGCGCCGCACACGGCCGGCTCGATCGTGCACGGCGAGTGGGACCGCCCGTACACGCGCGAGCAGGCCGTGTTCCCGGTGCCGGGCGTCGAGCGCGCCAAGTACTGGCCGCCGGTGTCGCGCATCGACCAGGCGCGCGGCGACCGCAACCTCGTCTGCAGCTGCCCGCCGCCCGAGGCGTTCGCCTGATGCGGGCGCAGGCTCGCCGTCCCCTCGCCGCCGTCGCCCTGGCGGCGGTCGCGGCGAGCCTGCTCACGGCCTGCGGCCCCGACGCCGCGGCCACCGCCCAGCCGGGCACGGGGGTCGACGTCGCCTGGTCGGGCCAGCTCACGAGCGGCAACGCCGCGAGCGCGCAGGGCCGCACCGACGCGAACCTCGACGTCGCCGCCATGACCCGCGGCGCCTTCGCCGAGGTCGACGCGGCGGGCGAGGTCCGCGAGGACCCCTCGTTCGGCGTCGCGACGATCGTCGGCGACGCGCCGTTCACGGTGCGCTACGACCTCGCCGACGGCGTGCGCTGGTCGGACGGCGTGCCCGTCGACGCCGCCGACCTCATGCTGGCGTGGGCGGCGGGCTCGAACGCCCTCTCGACCCCCGACCTCGAGCTCGAGGCGCTCCGCGGCGAGGACGGCGCGCTCGACCTGCCGGAGGACGCCGTCTGGTTCGACGTCGCCGACGCGGGCGGCCTCCGGCACGCCGACGGCGCCGCGTCCCGCGACGACTGGGCGCGCTCGATCGACGTCCCGCTCGCGCAGCCCGTGCCGGACTGGCGCACGATGCTCGACGTGGCCGTGCCGGCCCACGTGCTCGGCCAGCGAGCCTTCGGCGTCTCGGATCCGATGGAGGCCAAGCAGCGCGTCCTCGACGCGATCGACCGGGCCGATCCGCTCGCCCTCGGGCCGCTCGCCGAGGAGTGGAGCACGGGCTTCGCCGTCGCGACGGCCGACCCCGACCCCGCCTCGCTCCTCTCGAGCGGCCCGTACCGCGTCGACGTCGTCCGCGACGGCCGGGTCGAGCTCGTCGCGAACGGGTCGTACGTCGGCGACCGCGGCGCGCGCGTCGAGCGCGTCGCCCTGCACGACGTCGCCGACGACGCCGCGGCGCTCCGCGCCGTCGCGGGCGGCGACCTCGACGTCGCGACCGTGCGCCCCGCCGCCGACGACCAGATGGTCGTGCGCGACCTCGAGCGCACGGGTGCCACGCTCAGCGAGGCCGGCTCCGACCGCCGGTGGGAGCTCGTGCTGCGCACCGACCGCGGGCCGTTCCGCTCGCCGGACGCGCGACGCGCCTTCCTGCGGCTCGTCGACCGCGGCGCGCTCGTCGAGGCGGCGCTGGGGGAGGAGGCCGAGTCCGCGCCCGTCGTCGACGGCATCCTCTTCCTCCCGAGCACGCGCCTCGCCGGCTATGCCGCCGAGGACGCCGGCTTCCAGGACGCGTTCCCCCGCACCGACGAGGAGGAGGCGGCCGCGCTCCGCGACGACGCGGCGGTGCCCGCCGGCACCGACGTGTGCGTGCGCTACGACCGCGGCGACGCCGTCGCGGCCGGCGCGCTGCCCGCGCTCGCCGCGCAGGCGTCGGCGGCCGGCTGGTCGGTGCGCGACTGCGGCGCCGACGACCTCGTCGAGGGGCTCGCGCAGGACGACTGGCACGCGGTGCTGCGCGCCGTCGAGGTGCCGGACTCGGTGGAGGCGATCGACGAGCGCTGGCGCGGCGGCGGCATCGCCGCGGCGCCCAGCCCAGAGCGCGACGCGCTGCTCGACGAGGCGCTCTCGACCGCCGAGCCCGAGGCGCTCGAGACGACGCTGCTCGAGCTCGAGGCGGCGCTCGTCGCCGACTCGCTCGTGCTGCCGATCGCCCAGGTGCCGCAGCTCACCGTGAGCGCCGCGGGCGTGCAGGGCGTCGCGCCCCGCGCGGGCTCCGCGCCGCTCACGTGGAGCGCGTGGGAGTGGAGCATCGACCCGGCCGCGACGCCCTGACGCGTCGCGCGCGGGCCGTCGCGCCTAGGAGGCGCCGAACAGCGCAGGGAACGTCGCGTACGCCCACGGGTAGCCGACGAACACGGCGACGTCGATGAGCGTGTGCGCGACGATGAGCGGCACGAGCCGCCCGGTGCGGGCATAGAGCCAGCCGAAGAGCACGCCCATCGCGACGTTGCCGACCATCCCCGGCACGCCCTGGTACAGGTGGTAGACGCCGCGGAGGGCCGCGGCGGCGAGGATGATCGGCCACGTGCCCCAGCCGAGCCGCCGCAGCCGCTCGAAGAGGTAGCCGACGACGATCACCTCCTCGGTGAGGCCGGCCCGCAGCGCCGAGAGCAGCAGCACCGGCACCGTGAACCAGTGCGCGTCGAGCGGCGACGGCACCACCGCGACGGTCAGGCCCATCGCGCGGCCCGCGAAGTACAGCGCGAGGCCCGGCACGCCGATGACGAGCACGAGCGCGGTGCCCCACGCGGTGTCGCGGATCGGGCGGGCGCCGTCGATGCCCAGGGCGCCGAGGTGCGGCCTGCGCATGCGCCACAACAGCCAGCACACGAGCGCCACCGGCACGACGTCGAGCGCGATGCCGGTCAGCTGGTACGCGAGGTCGAGCCAGGCGCGGTCCGAGCGCGACGGGTTGAGCGCCACCTGCTGCTCGCCGATGGGCCGGTCGCGGGTCGAGACGTCGATGAACTGGAGCACCGACCACAGCGCGCTCGCGCCGAGCGAGAGCAGCAGCACGATGCCGAGCTCCCACCAGAGCCGTCGGCTGCTGGGCGGCGCCTGGCGGTCGGGGTCCACGGGCGTCCGGAGGGCCTCGGAGTCGGTCACGGCATCAGCGTACGGCCGCGCGCCATGCGCACCCGATGCGCTCCTCAGGGGCGATCTGTTGCGTCCGCGCAAGGCCCAGCGCACCGGATCACGGTTCGGCACCGACTTGGTAACGATCTGGTTGCCTGGCCGCGCGCGCTCGCGCGGCGCCCATACAGTGGCACTCATCCGGAGCACTGCGGCCCCTCGGTCGCGCGCTCACCTTGCACAGGAGGAACATTGACGAACACGAACAGGTGGCGCGGCCGCGCGCTCGCCGGTGTCGCCGTCGCCGCCGGAGCCGCGCTCGCGCTCGCGGGCTGCACCACGACCCCGGCGCCCAGCGAGTCGGAGGGCGGCGACGCCACGACCGGCGGCACGATCAGCATCGCGCAGACCAACGCCGCGACCGCGCTGAACTCGGGCACGCCGGACACCAACCTCAACACGAACGGCATGGTCGACTACCTCATGGGCGCGGGCACCGGTCCCGGTTCGTTCATGTACGTCGACAACGAGTTCAACATCGTCCCCGACGAGACGAACGGCACGATGGAGCTCATCAGCGACGACCCGCTGACGGTCCAGTACACGCTGAACCCCGACGCGGTGTGGTCCGACGGCACCGAGATGACGACGACCGACCTCCTGCTGTCGTGGGCGATCGGCTCGGGCTACTACGACGACGCCACCTTCGACCCCGCCACCGGCGAGGTCACCGAGGGCAACGTCTACTTCCAGCTCGCGGGCTCGACCGCCGGTCTCGACACGACCGCGTTCCCCGAGATCGACGAGGAGGCCGGCACGCTCACGCTGACGTACGGCGAGCCCTACGTCGACTGGAACCTCGTCAACCTCATCAACAAGCCGGCGCACGTGTTCGCCGAGGCGGCGGGCTTCGGCTCGGTCGAGGAGCTCGCGACGTTCCTCGAGGAGACGCCCGAGGGCAACCCCGAGAGCCCCGCTGAGCCCAACGAGCAGCTCACGTCGCTCGCCGAGCTCTGGAACACGGGCTACAACATCACCGCGATGCCCGAGGACGAAGGCCTCCTCGTCGGTGCCGGCATGTGGATCCCCAAGGACTTCCAGGCCGACGACGGCGGGTTCATCTCCTTCGGCCTCAACCCGGAGTGGCGCGGCGAGATGACGCCGTCGTTCGACGAGCTCATCATCCGCTTCATCGGCGACCCGAACGCGCAGATCTCGGCCCTCCAGAACGGCGAGGTCGACGTCATCGAGCCGCAGCCCTCGGCTGACACCGTGGCTGCCATCGACGGCTTCGGCGGCACGCTCATCGAGGGCGCGCAGCTCTCGTACGACCACCTCGACCTCACGTTCAACTCCGAGGTCTTCTCCGACCCGGCCGTCCGCGAGGCCTTCCTGCTGACCATCCCGCGCCAGCAGATCCTCGAGGCGATCGTCACGCCGGTCCAGGAGGACGCCGAGGTGCTGAACTCGCAGCAGTTCGTCTCGAACCAGCCGCAGTACGCGGACGCGGTCGCGGCCAACGGCTACAGCGACTTCGCCGAGCCCGACATCGAGCGCGCCACCGAGCTGCTCGCCGGCGCCACGCCGACGGTCCGGATCCTCTACAACACGGAGAACCCGAACCGCGTCGACGCCTTCCAGCTGATCCAGGCCAGCGCGCAGCAGGCCGGCTTCGTGGTCGAGGACGCCGGCTCGCCCGACTGGTCGAGCCTGCTCGGCAGCGGCGACTACGACGCGTCGATCTTCGGCTGGATCTCGCCCGGTGTCGGCTACGCCTCGCTCCCGCAGATCTGGCAGACGAACGGCGGCGGCAACTACAACGGCTACTCGAACGCCGAGGTGGACGCCCTGGCCGACGAGTCGCAGGTCACGATCGACGACGAGGAGCGCCTCACGGAGATCCAGATCGAGATCGACCGCCTGTCGCGCGAGGACTTCTACGGCCTCCCGCTCTTCCAGACCCCCGGTCTCGTCGCCACCAACGGCACGGTCGAGGGCGTCGTCTACAACGGCGGCCAGACGGGCGCCATCTGGAACACCTGGGAGTGGACGCTCGCCGGCGAGTGAGCCGACGCGCTGATTACCCGATAGTGTTCTGACCCGGCCGTGCCTGCCGGGACCCCGGTCCCGGCAGGCACGGCCAACCCGTGCTCGACACGATCGCGCGAGACCCGCGCGATCTCCGATCGAACGGAGCGCACAGACCCGTGCTCAGCTTTGTCGTGAGGCGAATCATCGCCTCGATCCTGACCCTCGTGGTCGCGTCGTTCATCATGTACGTGCTGACGGCGAACTCGGGCAACCCGCTGCAGGACCTCCTCGCGTCGAACGCCCCCAACGCCCAGCAGCTCATCGGCCAGCGCACCGAGCGACTCTCGCTCGACGTGCCGCCGCCGCTGCGCTGGTTCCAGTGGGCCGCAGGCGCCGCGGGCTGCCTCGTGCCCTTCGCGTCGTGCGACCTCGGCGTGAACCTGAACTTCACCCCCGTGACCGCCCTGCTGCCGGGCGCCGTGGCCTCGACGGTGAGGCTCGTCGCCGCGTCGACGATCCTCGCGATCCTCCTCGGCGTCATCACCGGCATCGTGTCGGCCCTGCGCCAGTACTCGGCGTTCGACCTCGGCATGACGTTCTTCAGCTTCTTCCTCTACTCGCTGCCGTCGTTCCTCGCCGCCGTGCTCCTCAAGGAGTTCATCGCGATCGACTTCAACAACTGGCTGTCGGGAGCGGACTCGAGCTTCGGCCTCGTGCCGACGATCGTCATCACCCTCGTCGTGGCCTTCTTCCTGCAGGCGATCGTGGCCGGTTCGATGAAGAACCGCCTCATCACCTTCGGCGTCTCCGCCGCGGCGACGCTCGGCGTGCTGCTGTACATGGACGCGACCAACTGGTTCCAGAGCCCCGGGCTCGGACCGGTGGGCCTGCTCATCCTCATCGCCGGCGTCGCGTTCGTCGCCGTCGTGCTGGTCACCGGGCTCGGCAACCGTCGGGCGCTGCTCGCGGCGGGCATCACCGGCGCGATCGCGTACGCGGCGTACTTCGCGCTGCAGGGCCTGTTCGACATCTCGACGATCTGGACGATCGCGATCCTCGGCCTCGCGACGGCCGTCGTGTCGTTCGCGGTCGGATGGGTGCTGGGCGGCAACGACCGCAGCCAGGTCATCCGGGTCGCGATGATCACGGGCATCGTCTCGGGCCTGCTCGTCGTCGCCGACCGCTACCTGCAGGCGTGGTCGACGTACATCGCGAGCCCGCGCATCAACAACCGCCCGATCGCGACGGTCGGCGAGCAGACCGTGGGGCTCACGGGCGACATGTGGGTCATGGGCCTCGACACGTTCACCCACTTCCTGCTGCCGACGATCGCGCTGACGCTCATCTCGTTCGCCGGCTACACGCGGTACGCGCGCGCCGGCCTCCTCGAGGTGCTCAACCAGGACTACATCCGCACGGCGCGCGCGAAGGGCCTGTCGGAGCGCACGGTCGTCATGCGCCACGCGTTCCGCAACATGCTCATCCCGATCACCACGATCGTCGCCGCCGACATCGGCGCCCTCCTCGGCGGTGCCATCATCACCGAGCGCGTCTTCGCGATCAGCGGCATGGGCTCGCTCTTCGCGGTCTCCCTCGACCGCGTCGACCTCAACCCGATCATGGGGTACTTCCTCGTCATCGCGGTGACGGCGATCCTGTTCAACTTCATCGCAGACCTGAGCTACGCGCTCCTCGACCCGAGAGTGAGGGTCAAGTGACGACGACCGCACCCACCGACGACCAGCGCGCCGGGGAGAGCCAGGGACGGCTGATCCTCAAGCGCTTCTCGCGCAACGGCATCGCCATGGTGTCGCTCGCGCTGCTGCTGCTGCTGTTCGTGTTCTCCGTCAGCGCCATCGGGCTCGGCCCGATCCCCGGCTGGTGGAAGCACGACTACGTGACGCCGCTCCCGCCCGCAGAGGGCGGGCGCCCCACCCTGTCGCTCATCCCCGAGTGGCTCGGCGGCGCCGGCATCATGCTCGGCGAGCACCCGTTCGGGCAGAACCGCATCGGCGTGGACTACTTCGCGCAGACCATGCGGGGCGTCCAGAACTCGTTCCTCGTCATCGTCCTGCTCGCGGGCGTCGCGACCGTCCTCGGCACCGTCGTCGGCGCGATCGCCGGCTACTACCGCGGCTGGGTCGACGCGGTCCTCATGCGCATCACCGACGTGTTCATCGTGATCCCGGCGATCGTCATCGGCGCGGTCGTGGGCCGCATGACCGGCGGCCTCGGCGTGCAGTGGCTCGCGATCACCCTCGGGCTCGTGGCCTGGATGGGCATCGCGCGACTGGTGCGCGCGGAGTTCCTGTCGCTGCGCGAGCGCGAGTTCGTGGAGGCTGCCCGCGTGGCCGGCGCGAGCGACATGCGCATCATCTTCAAGCACATCCTGCCGAACGCGGTGGGCGTGGTCATCGTGGCCGCGTCGCTCATCGCCGCGGCCGCGATCCTGCTCGAGACGGGCCTGAGCTTCCTCGGCTACGGCATCCGCGCCCCCGAGTCGTCGCTCGGCCTGCTCGTCTCGCAGAACCAGTCGGCGTTCGCGACGCGTCCGTGGCTGTTCTGGTTCCCGGCCGCGTTCATCGTGATCCCGGCGCTGCTCATCAACTTCGTGGGCGACGGCCTGCGCGACGCGTTCGACCCGCGTCAGCGCCGGTTCTCCCGTCGTCGCACGAAGGAGATGCCGCAGGCCGAGGCACTGCCGGCGGTGCCGGCGGAGCAGAAGTCGTGATGCGCTCAGACGAGCAGCGGCACGACCGACGCGAGCAGCGGACCCAGCACCAGGAGCCCGATGCGCGGCCAGCGCACCGCGACGGTCACGGTCGCGGCCTCAGCATCGCCGTCGGTGCCGTGCGCGGCCCAGCGCTCGCGCACGAGCGCCGCGGCGTCGCCCGATTCGGTGCCGCGCAGGTCGCCGACCGGCACGCCGACGTCGAGCGGGCTCTCGGGGTCGCGGTCGTCGCGCTGGCGCCGGGCCGCGCGGCGCGCGAGGAGCGCGCCGGCCTGCGGGGCGCACCAGACCGGCCAGCGACGGCCGGGGGTGTGGAGCGTCAGCGAGAGCTTCGTGCTCACGTGGATGAGCGCCTCCCAGGGCACGTCGACGCTGCGGAAGGGGTTGCGCACCTGCACGCCCTCGCCGCCGACGCGCATGGACGGCGCCCACAGCAGCATGTGGATGGCGTAGGCCAGCCAGGCGACGAGGATCAGGGCGGCCACGGCGCCGCGCGACTCCGAGCTCAGCGCGATCGACGCGCCCAGCGCCGCGGTCAGCACCCAGCACGAGATGGCGAGGCCCCGGTTCACGCGGGAGTGGACGGTCACGGGAGCTTCGTTCGACACCAGGTCATCGTCGCAGGCGCCACGGCGCGCGACGCATCCGACACCCCGCTCCAGGAGGCGGCATGACTTCGCACGACACCCTCGAGCCGGTGCTCGAGATCACGGACCTCGACGTCGACTTCGCGGTCGAGGGCTACTGGACGCCGGCCGCCAAGCAGGTCTCGTACCGCATCGGCAAGGGCGAGGTCGTCGCCGTGGTGGGCGAGTCGGGCTCGGGCAAGAGCGTCTCGTCGATGGCCATCCTCGACCTGCTGCCGAAGACGGCACGGGTGCAGGGCTCGATCAAGCTCGCGGGCGACGAGCTCACGTCGCTCTCGGGCGCGCAGATGCGCGAGGTGCGGGGCAACCGGGTCTCGGCGATCTTCCAGGAGCCGATGACCGCGCTGAACCCCGTGCTGACGGTGGGGTTCCAGATCGTCGAGGCGCTCGGCATCCACCGATCGTTGTCGCCGTCCGCGGCCGCCGAGCGCGCGCTCGAGATGCTGCGGCTGGTGGAGCTCCCCGACCCCGAGAAGGCGTTCAAGTCGTACCCGCACCAGCTCTCGGGCGGCCAGCGGCAGCGCGCGATGATCGCCATGGCGCTCGCGCTCGATCCCGAGCTGCTCATCGCCGACGAGCCGACGACGGCGCTCGACGTGACGGTGCAGGCCGAGATCCTCGAGCTGATGCGCGACCTGAAGGACCGGCTCGGCTCGGCCGTGCTGCTCATCACCCACGACATGGGCGTCGTCGCCGACCTCGCCGACTGGGTCGTCGTGATGGAGCAGGGCCGCATCGTCGAGCAGGGCCCGGTGCGCGAGATCTTCGCCGCGCCGACCCAGCCCTACACGCAGATGCTCCTCGCGTCCGTGCCGCGCCTCGGCGAGGGCGACGGCTCCGAGATCGACCTCACGGCGTCGCTGGCGCTCAGCGTGCACGAGCGCGTCGACGACGAAGAGCTCGCGCGCCGGATCGAGGCGAACGAGCGTGCGGCCGCGGAGGCCGCGCGCAAGGCCGAGGCCGCATCCGGGGCGCCCGTGCTCGTGCTCGACGACGTCGCGATCGAGTACGGCCGCAAGGGCAAGCTCGGCGCGTTCCGCGCCGTCGACGGCGTCTCGCTCGAGATCCGGCGCGGCGAGGTGCTCGGCCTCGTGGGCGAGTCGGGCTCCGGCAAGTCGACGATCGGTCGCGCGGCGATCGGCCTGCAGCCGATCGCCGAGGGCCGCCTGGAGGTGGCGGGCATCGACATCTCGTCGATCGACCGCAAGATCGCCCGCAGCCTCAACCGCAAGGTCGGCATCGTCTTCCAGGACCCGTCGTCGTCGCTGAACCCCCGCCTGCCGATCGGCGAGTCGATCGGCGAGCCGATGCTGCTTGCGAAGGTCGCGCGCGGCCGCGACCTCGAGCGCCGGGTCGAGGAGCTCCTCGACTCCGTGCGCCTACCGCGCGCCTACCGCAACCGCTACCCGCACGAGCTCTCGGGCGGTCAGAAGCAGCGCGTCGGCATCGCTCGCGCGCTCTCGATGCAGCCCGACCTGCTCGTCGCCGACGAGCCGACGAGCGCGCTCGACGTCTCCGTGCAGGCGACGGTGCTCGAGCTGCTCCAGGGCCTGCAGCGCGAGCACGGCTTCGCGTGCCTGTTCATCAGCCACGACCTCGCGGTCGTCGACATCATGTCCGACCGCATCGCGGTGATGCACCACGGCAAGATCGTCGAGCAGGGCTCGCGCGACGCGATCCTGCGCGCGCCGAAGGAGCCGTACACGCAGCGCCTCATCGCGGCGATCCCCGTCCCCGACCCCGACAAGCAGCGCGCCCGGCGCGAGCTGCGGCACGAGGTGCTCGCGCGGACGGCACAGGAGTCCGACGAGGGCGAGGTGCCCGTGGTCGGCGACCCGAAGGCGATCGCCGACGCGCGTCAGAGCGACCACGCGATCGACGAGCAGCGGGGCGTCTGACCGACGCCCGGGGCCGCGCACCGTCGAGGTGCGCGGCCCTTCGCGTGCGCGGACCGGCACCGCGATCGAAGCGCAGCGCTATTGAGGATTCCTTGGGCCCTTGCTCGGTTCCAGCGAAGGATGGGCCCACCATCCCGACGGAAGGAAGCACCATGAAGTCCCTTCGCAGTGCAGCGCTCGTCGTCCTCGCAGCAGCGGCGATGGTCTTCGGCGTCGCGACGCCCGCCCATGCCGGCACCATCCCCGTCCGTCGGTTCGTGTGCTCGCCGGGGTCGCTGCCCCAGGTCACCTTCCAAGTGGGAGCGAACTGGCTGGGGATCGTGGACATCGGGCTGTACGGAGGCACGACCGCGTACACCGGAGCGCGCAACTACCTCTACTCGTTCCGATCCGCCGGAACCTTCCGTCACACCGCTGCAGCCTCGAACTACTGGATGGCCGCGCACGGCGCCGGCGACATCCGGGTGACCGGCGTGCGCTGCATCCGGGCGGTCTGACGCGCTCCTGGTCTTCGGACGCGGCCGCGCACCGTCGAGGTGCGCGGCCCTTCGCGTGCGCGGGCGACGGCGCGGTGTCCGAGCGCCGCTAGGATGGGCCGCGCGGCCCTCGCCGCATCTCCCACCTCCTTGGAAGGCCCCGCCATGCCGATCGCACAGCGATCCGACCTCCGCAACGTGGCGATCGTCGCCCACGTCGACCACGGCAAGACGACGCTCGTCGACGCGATGCTCACCCAGACCGGCTCCTTCGGCGCCCATGACACGCACGACGAGCGCGCCATGGACTCCAACGAGCTGGAGCGCGAGAAGGGCATCACGATCCTCGCCAAGAACACGGCGATCCGCTACACCGGCGCGCACGCGACGGAGGGCCCGGTGACGATCAACGTCATCGACACCCCCGGCCACGCGGACTTCGGCGGCGAGGTCGAGCGCGGCCTCTCGATGGTCGACGGCGTCGTGCTGCTCGTCGACGCCTCGGAGGGTCCGCTGCCGCAGACGCGCTTCGTGCTCCGCAAGGCGCTCGAGGCGAAGCTGCCCGTGATCCTGCTCGTCAACAAGACCGACCGCCACGACGCGCGCATCGACGCCGTCGTGGGCGAGAGCCAGGACCTGCTCCTCGGCCTCGCGTCGGACCTCGCCGACGACGTGCCCGACCTCGACCTCGACGCGGTGCTCGACGTGCCCGTCGTGTACGCCTCGGGCAAGGCCGGCCGCGCCTCGACGACGCGTCCCGAGGACGGCTCGCTGCCCGACAGCGACGACCTCGAGCCGCTCTTCGGTGCGATCCTCGAGCACATCCCCGCCCCGTCATACGAGGACGACGCGCCGCTCCAGGCGCACGTCACGAACCTCGACGCGTCGCCGTTCCTCGGCCGCCTCGCGCTGCTGCGCGTCAAGGCGGGCACGCTGAAGAAGGGCCAGACGGTCGCCTGGGTGCGCCACGACGGCGAGGTGCAGAACGTCCGCATCACCGAGCTGCTCGAGACGAAGGCGCTCGACCGCGTCCCCGCCGAGAGCGCGGGCCCCGGCGACATCGTCGCCGTCGCCGGCATCGCCGACATCACCATCGGCGAGACGCTCGCCGACCCCGACGACGTGCGGCCGCTGCCGGCCATCACGGTCGACGAGCCGGCGATCTCGATGACGATCGGCACGAACACGTCGCCGCTCGCCGGCAAGGTCAAGGGCTCGAAGCTCACGGCCCGCATGGTGAAGGACCGCCTCGACCGCGAGCTCATCGGCAACGTGTCGCTCCGCGTCGTGGACGTGGGCCGTCCTGACGCGTGGGAGGTGCAGGGCCGCGGCGAGCTCGCGCTCGCCATCCTCGTCGAGCAGATGCGCCGCGAGGGCTTCGAGCTCACGGTCGGCAAGCCGCAGGTCGTCACGCGCCGCATCGACGGCACGCTGCACGAGCCGTTCGAGCACCTGACGATCGACGTGCCCGAGGAGCACCTCGGTGCCGTGACGCAGCTGCTCGCGGGCCGCAAGGGCATCATGGACGGGATGACGAACCACGGCACCGGCTGGGTGCGCATGGAGTTCGTCGTCCCCTCGCGCGGCCTCATCGGCTTCCGCACCGAGTTCATGACGATCACGCGCGGCACCGGCATCGCGAACGCGATCGCGCACGGCTGGCAGCCGTGGGCCGGAGCGATCGTGACGCGCAACAACGGCGCGCTCGTGGCCGACCGCCAGGGCGCGGCGACGCCGAACGCGATCATGGCGCTCCAGGAGCGCGGCGTGTTCTTCATCAAGCCTGGCGACGACGTCTACGAGGGCATGGTCGTGGGCGAGAACTCGCGCGCCGACGACATGGACGTCAACATCACCAAGGAGAAGAAGCTCAACAACATCCGGTCGTCGACCGGTGAGGAGCTCGAGCGCCTGACGCCCCCGAAGCTGCTCTCGCTCGAGGAGTGCCTCGAGTGGGCGCGCGACGACGAGTGCGTCGAGGTCACGCCGACGGCCGTGCGCATCCGCAAGGTCAACCTCGACCAGACGACGCGCGCCCGTGAGGCGTCGCGCCTGAAGAAGCAGGGCTGACCCGACTCCTGGACCCGTTCCTGCGTCCGGGACCCGCAACTGCGGGTCCACGGCGCAGGATCGGGTCCATCGTCGTCTCCGGGCGCGGGCGGGGCGCGCGTGCAGGGACGGGGCGTGGAGAGTGGGAGGATGGTGGGCGATGGACCATCGGCTCGAGCGCGTGCTCTTCGTGCACGCCCACCCCGACGACGAGACGCTCTCGACCGGCGCCGCGATCGCCGCGGTCGCCGCCGACGGCGGCGACGCCGTCGTCGTCACGTGCACGCTGGGGGAGCGCGGCGAGGTGCGGCCCGAGCGGCAGACCGACGTCGACGAGGTCGGCGTCGGCGAGGTGCGCCGCGCCGAGCTCGACCAGGCGCTGCGCGCGCTCGGCGCCCGCGGCCGCCGCGTGCACGGCTTCGTCGACTCCGGCATGCAGTGGCTCGCCGACGGCACCGCCGGCGCCGCGCCCGACTCGCCCGAGACCGCCATGGCGAAGGCCGACGTCGACGACCTCGCCGACGCGCTCGGCGTGATCGTCGAGGAGGTCGACCCGACCGCGATCGTCACCTACGACGCCGACGGCGGCTACGGGCACCCCGACCACGTCGCCGTGCACCGCGCCTCCGTGCTCGTCGCCCGCCGCTACGACCTGCCGCTCTACGTGCGCACCCGCGCCCGCGCCGACGTCGCCTTCCCGCTCGAGCCCGTGCGCGAGCGCGTGCTCGCGGCGCTCGCCGCCCACCGCTCGCAGCTCGAGGTGCGCGGCGACGAGGTGCTGCACGTCGGCGGGCAGACGCAGCGGCTCGCCGAGGTCGAGCACTACCGGCTCATCGAGCCGCGGCCCGCCCGCCCGGCCCGCTGGACGCTCCGCATCGGCGCGGGGCTCGCGGGCGCCGTGGTCGGCGTCATCGGCACGTTCTCCCACCAGCAGCTGCCGTGGGGCCTCGCGCTCTCGCTGCTCGCCGCGGTCGGCCTCATCGGCGGCATCCGCGCCGCGACGGGCTCCCGCGCGCTCACGATCGGCGCCGTCCTCGGCCTCGTCGGCGTGGTCGCGCTCGTCGCGATCGACCCGCTCGGCCGCGGCGCCTTCGGCACCGAGCGCGCCCTCGTCCCGGCGAACCTCGCGGGCTGGCTGTGGACGCTCGTGCCGACGCTCGTGTCGCTCGTGGCGCTGGCGTGGCCGGACGCCGCATCCATGCGGCGGATTAGGATGGCTGCGGACGGTGGGACGACGACCGGCAGGGAAGGGGATAGGCCATGACCTACGTGATCGCGCTCCCGTGCGTCGACGTCAAGGACCGCGCCTGCGTCGACGAGTGCCCCGTCGACTGCATCTACGAGGGCGAGCGGATGCTCTACATCCACCCGGACGAGTGCGTCGACTGCGGCGCCTGCGAGCCGGTGTGTCCCGTCGAGGCGATCTTCTACGAGGACGACACGCCGGAGGAGTGGGCCGAGTACTACGAGGCCAACGTGCACTTCTTCGACGAGATCGGCTCGCCCGGCGGCGCCGCCAAGGTCGGCGTCATCAAGCACGACCACCCGATCGTCGCCGCGCTGCCGCCGCAGGGCGAGTGATGGCGGCCGCAGGCCGCCTCGCGCTGCCCGAGTTCCCCTGGGACACGCTCGCCGCCGCGAAGGCGCGCGCCGCATCCCACCCCGACGGCCTCGTCGACCTCAGCGTCGGCTCGCCCGTCGACCCGACGCCCGCCCTGCTGCAGCAGGCGCTGCGCGAGGCGACCGACGCCCACGGCTACCCGACGAACCACGGCACGCCGGAGGTCCGGCGCGCGATCGTCGAGTGGTTCGAGCGCGTGCGCGGCGTGCCCGGCCTCACCGACGACCACGTGCTCGTCACGGTCGGCTCGAAGGAGCTCGTGGCCGGCCTGCCGCTGCAGCTGGGCCTCGGGCCCGGCGACGTCGTGGTGCACCCGAGCGTCGCGTACCCGACCTACGACATCGGCGCCCGCATGGCCGGCGCGACGCCCGTGCGCGCCGACGACCCCGACGCCTGGCCCGAGGGCACGAGGCTGGTGTGGGTGAACTCGCCGTCGAACCCCACGGGCGAGGTGCTCGGCATCGCGGCCCTGCGCCGCATCGTCGCCGCCGCCCGGGAGCGGGGGATCGTCGTCGCGAGCGACGAGTGCTACGCGCTCCTGCCGTGGGAGGTGGAGGAGGCGCCCTCGGTCCTCGACCCGCGCGTCACCGACGGCGACCGCTCCGGGCTCGTCGCCGTCTACTCGCTCTCGAAGCAGTCGAACCTCGCCGGCTACCGCGCCGCCTTCGTCGCGGGCTGCCGCACCGTCGTGCAGCAGGTGCTCGGCGTGCGCAAGCACCTCGGCCTCATGGCGCCGAGCCCCGTGCAGCACGCGCTCGCCGTCGCGCTCGGCGACGACGCCCACGTGGCCGAGCAGCGCGAGCGCTACCGCGCCCGCCGCGCGCAGCTGCTGCCGGCGCTGCGCGAGCGCGGCCTGGACGTCGCCTCCGACGCGGGCCTCTACCTGTGGGCGACCGACGGCCGCGACGCCATGGCGCAGGTCGACGACCTCGCGGGCCTCGGCATCCTCGTCGCGCCCGGCTCCTTCTACGGCGACCCGCGCCGCATCCGGGTGGCGCTCACCGCCTCCGACGCAGACATCGCCCGGGCCGCGGCGCGCCTCACCGCCTGACCGGCCGAGCCGTGGCATGGGCGTGTCGGCCGACCCCCTCGCGCGTCGGTAGGCTGTCCTGGTGACGACCGAGGACACCCAGGCCCCTGCCCGCATCGTGACCCTCGAGCACCCCGGCGGCCGGTCCGAGCTGCAGGTGCTGGAGGCGGCCGACGGCCGCTCCGCGATCGACGTGTCGAAGCTGACGCGCGAGACCGGCCTCACGACCCTCGACTACGGCTTCGTGAACACCTCGAGCACCCGCAGCGCGATCACCTACATCGACGGCGACGAGGGCATCCTGCGCTACCGCGGCTACCCGATCGAGGAGCTCGCCGAGCAGAAGACGTTCCTCGACGTCGCGCACCTGCTCATCCACGGCGAGCTGCCGACAGAGGACGGGCTCGCCGCGTTCGACCAGAGCATCCGCCGTCACACGCTCCTGCACGAGGACCTGCGCCGCTTCTTCGACGCCCTGCCGCGCGACGCGCACCCGATGAGCGCCCTCTCGAGCGCCGTCAGCGCACTCTCGACCTACTACGAGGATGACCACGACCCGCGCGACCCCGACAAGGTCGACAAGCAGACCATCCGCCTGCTCGCGAAGATGCCGGTCATCGCCGCCTACGCGCACAAGAAGTCGATCGGGCAGGCCTTCCTCTACCCCGACAACTCGCTCTCGTTCGTCGAGAACTACCTCAAGCTGAACTTCGGCATCCAGGCCGAGGAGTACATCCAGAACCCGACGATGGTGCGGGCGCTCGAGCGGCTCCTCATCCTCCACGCCGACCACGAGCAGAACGCGTCGACCTCGACCGTCCGGCTCGTCGGCTCGACCGAGGCCAACCTCTTCGCCTCGGTCTCGGCCGGCATCCACGCGCTCTCGGGCCCGCTGCACGGCGGCGCCAACGAGGCCGTGCTCACGATGCTCCGCAGCATCCGCGACTCCGGCGAGGGCGTGCAGCGCTTCGTCGAGCGCGTGAAGGCCAAGGAGCAGGGCGTGAAGCTCATGGGCTTCGGGCACCGCGTGTACAAGAACTACGACCCGCGCGCGAAGCTCGTGAAGACCTCCGCCGACGAGGTGCTCGAGGCGCTCGGCGTGCGCGACCCGCTGCTCGACATCGCCAAGGAGCTCGAGCAGGTCGCCCTCGAGGACGACTACTTCAAGGAGCGCAAGCTCTACCCGAACGTCGACTTCTACACCGGCGTCATCTACAAGGCGATGGGCTTCCCCGAGCGGATGTTCACCGTCCTGTTCGCGATCGGCCGCCTGCCCGGCTGGATCGCGCACTGGCGCGAGATGATGCTCGACCCGCAGACGAAGATCGGCCGCCCCCAGCAGCTGTACGTCGGCCCCACCGAGCGCCACATCTGACCCGGCGCGCCTCACGGCGCGCCCGCACGCCGCCGCGCGCGGCGCACACGCCGCCCGCGCGGCGCCCCATCGGATCCATCCCGTCCACCGGAGGACATCCCATGACCAGCACCGCGCAGTCGCGCGCCCGCGGCACCCTCGACCGCTTCTTCAAGATCTCCGAGCGCGGATCGTCCGTGTCGCAGGAGGTCCGCGGCGGCCTCGTCACCTTCTTCGCGATGGCGTACATCATCGTGCTGAACCCGCTCATCATCGGCGGCTTCTCGGCCGACCAGGCGGCCGTCGACGTCGAGGGCGGCTGGCTGCCCAACCACCAGGTGGCGGCGGTCACGGCGCTCGTCGGCGGCGTCATGACGCTGCTCATGGGCCTCATCGCGAACGTGCCGTTCGGGCTCGCGGCGGGCCTCGGGATCAACTCGTTCCTGGCGTTCGGCCTCATCGGCGAGATCACCTGGCCGGAGGCGATGGGCCTCGTCGTCATCAACGGCATCATCATCGTCGTGCTCGGCCTCACGGGCCTGCGGCGCATGATCTTCGACGCCGTCCCGGCGCCGCTGAAGAGCGCCATCACGGTCGGCATCGGCCTGTTCATCGCGTTCATCGGCTTCGTCGACGCGGGCTTCGTGCGCACCACGGGCAACGCCTCGCCGCCCGTGCAGCTCGGCGAGGGCGGCTCGATCACGTCGCTGCCGACCGTCGTCTTCCTCATCGGGCTCGCGCTCATGGGCATCCTGCTCGCGCGCCGCGTCAAGGGCGCGCTGCTCATCGGCATCGTCGGCACCACGATCATCGCCATCGTGCTCGAGGCGATCTTCCGCGTCGGCCCGTCGCTCGGGCAGGACCCGAACGCGTGGAACCTCAACCCGCCCGCGCTGCCCACCTCGGTCTTCTCGCTGCCCGACCTCTCGCTCATGGGCCAGGTCTCGCTCACCGGCTCGTTCGAGCGGATCGGCCTGCTCGCGACGACGATGTTCATCTTCACGCTCGTGTTCATGAACTTCTTCGACGCGATCGGCTCGATGACGGGCCTCGCCCGCCAGGCGGGCATCGCGACCCCCGACGGCCAGTTCCCTGGCCTGAAGCGCGCGCTCGTCGTCGAGGGCGTCGGCGCCGTCGCGGGCGGCGGCGCGAGCGCCTCGTCGAACACGGTCTTCATCGACTCCGCCGCGGGCATCGGCGACGGCGCCCGCACGGGCCTCGCCTCGGTCGTGACGGGCCTGCTGTTCCTCGCGGCGATGTTCCTGACCCCGCTCACCTCGGTCGTGCCGCTCGAGGTCGCCGCGGCGACGCTCGTCGTGGTCGGCGCGCTCATGATGGCGCAGATCGCCGACATCGACTTCTCGGACTTCCGGGTGGCGCTGCCGGCGTTCCTCACGATCGTCGTCATGCCGCTGACGTACAACATCGCGAACGGCATCGGCGTCGGCTTCATCGCCTGGGTGCTCGTGAACTCCGTCTCGGGGCGCGCGAAGCAGGTCTCGCCGCTGCTGTGGATCGTCGCGGCGCTGTTCGTGGTGTTCTTCGCGCGCGGCCCGATCGAGGCGCTGCTCGCCTAGGCGAGCGGGGCCGGTCAGTCCTCGCGCGAGACCGCGGCGAGGAGCTCCGGCCAGCGCCGATCGACCTGGCGACCGCCGACGACGACGCCGCCCCAGACGGCGAGGCCGCCGAGCACGAGCCCGGCCGCGAGGCCGAGCCAGCCGAGCCACGGCAGCCACAGCGCGCCGACGGCCGCCGCGATCACCGGGCCGCCGAGCACGGCGCCGCCAGCGCCCATGACGAGCAGGCCGAGCAGGGCCTGCCCGCCGCCCGAGGAGCCGCGCCCGAACGGGCTCGACTCGGGGCCGGGCGCCTGGCCCGGCAGCCAGGGGGAGATGGCGGTGCCGATGCCGGCGACCACCATCGAGACGCCGAGCGTGGCGCCGATCGTTCCGGGCAGCAGCTCCGGCCGGCCGGCGACGAGCGCGCAGACGACGCACGCGACGAGCAGCAGCGGCACGGCGACGGCGCCGATCGCGAGCAGGCGGCCCGCGCGGTCGTGGGTGCCGCGGACGCCGGTGAGCACGTGCAGCGCCACCGCGTCCTTGTCGTAGGCGGTGTCGAGCTGCACCATCGTGGTCACCACGAGGATCGCGAGCAGGGGCGCGAACGCGAGCGCGGCGCTCGCGCCGCCGCCGCCCGCGAGGCCCGCGCCGAGCACGATGAGCGGCAGCAGGGCGCAGCCCACGACGTTGACGATGTGGCGCGGGTCGCGGAGGCGGTAGCGGATGCCGCGCGCGGCGATCGCGCCGACCGGGGTCGCGGGGAGCAACCGGTCGATGAGGGTGCCCGTGCGCACCGCGCCGCCGCCGCTCGCGACGACCGGTGCCGTGAGCCGCGCCGAGAACGAGCGCGCCCACGCCCACCACAGCACCGCGGCGGTCGCGAGCGCGATCGCCAGCTGCGCAACGGCCACGAGCGGCCGGCCCTCGGCGACGGCGTGCGCGACGCCCCAGGCCGCGCCGAGCGGCGTCCAGGCGGCCACCTCGGCGGCGGCGCCGATCGCCTCGGCGGGGCTGCCGAGCGCGCTGAGCGCGGCGACGGCCGCCTGCAGCAGCAGGCCGGAGCCGATGATGAGGAGGGTGGCGAGCACGAGCAGCAGGTCGCGCGTGCTGCGGCGCGCGAGCTGGCGGCCGAGCACGCCGGCGACCGCGCGGCCGGCGAGCACGCACGTGACGAGCACGAGCGGCGTCGTGAGCGCGGCGGCGACCAGCGCCCCGCCATCGACGCTCCAGCCGACGAGGCCGAGCCCGAGGGCGAGCAGCGTCGCGACGCCGCCGATGCCGAGCGCGCCCGCGAGCAGCACGGCCGGCAGCAGCCGCGCCGGGCGCACGGGCAGCAGCGCGAAGAGCTCGGGCGCGAGCCCGTCCTCGCCCGCGACGAGCGTCGATCCGACGGCCCAGCCGAGCACGAGCGCGGCGGCGAGCAGCACGAGCGCGTCGGGCGCGAGCCCGGGCACCCCGATCCGCAGCGTCGCGATGCCGGCGCCGAGCATCCCGAGCACCGAGAGCGCGCCGATGCCGGTGAGCACGAGCGTCACGATCGCCCAGGGGCTGCGCGTGAGCGTGCGGCCGAGCTGCCGCAGGCGCAGGCCTACGACGAGCGCAGCCACGACAGCGATCCCTCCCCGAGCGCGTGCGTGCCGACGAGCGCGAGGAAGCGCTCCTGCAGGCTCGAGCCCGCCCGCACCTCGTCGAGGGCGCCGTCGGCGAGCAGGCGGCCCTCGGCGATGACCGCGACGCGGTCGCAGAGCGACTCGACGAGCTCCATGACGTGGCTCGAGAGCACGACCGTGCCGCCGCTGCCGACGAAGCCGCGGAGGATCTGGCGGATCGTCTCGCCCGAGACCGGGTCGACGGCCTCGAAGGGCTCGTCGAGCACGAGCAGGCGCGGGGCGTGGATGAGCGCGCAGGCGAGGCCGATCTTCTTGCGCATGCCCGCCGAGTAGTCGACGACGAGCGTCGAGCCGGCGCCGGCGAGTCCGAGCGCCTCGAGCAGCTCGCCCGCGCGCTCGCGCACGAGCGGCTCCGGCATGCCGCGGAGCAGCCCCGTGTAGCGGAGCAGCTCCGAGCCCGAGAGCCGGTCGAACATCCGCACGCCGTCGGGCAGCACGCCCATGCGCGCCTTCGCCGCCGCCGGATCCGCCCACACGTCGGCGCCGAGCACCCACGCGGAGCCGGCGTCGGGACGCAGGAGGCCCGTCGCCATCGACAGCGTCGTCGTCTTGCCGGCGCCGTTGGGGCCGAGGAGGCCCAGCATGCTGCCGGCGGGGACGTCGAGGCTCAGGCCGTCGACGGCCGCCTTCGGGCCGAATCGCTTGGTGAGGCCGCGCAGGGCCAGGACGGTGTCGGACATGCGTCCATCCTCGCCGAGCGCACCTGCGAGCGCCTCCGTCGAGGGGCGGAATCCGACCGGAGGATGACGGCGCCGGCCGGCATCGCGGCGGGCGCCCCTAGTGGAGGATCGCGTTGAGCTCGACGCCGCGGCCGTCGCGCGCGATCGCCTCGACGGCGCCCGTGAGCGAGTTGCGGCGGAAGAGCAGGGCCGAGCTACCCGAGAGCTCCACGGCCTTGACGGCCGTGCCGTCCGGCAGCTGCACCTTCGTGCCGGCCGTGACGTAGAGCCCCGCCTCGACCACGCAGTCGTCCCCGAGCGAGATGCCGAGGCCCGCGTTCGCGCCGAGCAGCACCCGCTCGCCGACCCGCACGCGCTGGGTGCCGCCGCCCGACAGCGTGCCCATGATCGAGGCGCCGCCGCCGATGTCGGAGCCGTCGCCCACGACGACGCCCGCCGAGATGCGGCCCTCCACCATCGACGTGCCGAGCGTGCCGGCGTTGAAGTTCACGAAGCCCTCGTGCATGACGACGGTGCCGGGCGCGAGGTGCGCGCCGAGCCGCACGCGCGAGGCGTCGCCGATGCGGACGCCGTCGGGCACGACGAAGTCGGTCATGCGCGGGAAGCGGTCGACGAGCTGCACCTGCAGGCCCGCGCGCTGCAGCCGCGCGCGGTGCGCGGTGGCCCAGTCGGGGTCGACGGCGCCGCCGTTCGTCCACGCGACGATCGGCAGCAGGCCGAAGACGCCGTCGAGGCTCAGCTCGTTCGGCCGCACGAGGCGGTGGCTGAGCAGGTGCAGGCGCAGGTACGCGTCCTCGGTCGAGGCGGGCGCCGCATCCAGGTCGATCGCCACGTGGCGGTGCTCGAGCTCGACGCCCCGCTCGGGCACGGGGCCCGCGAGCCCGTCGAGGTCGCCGCCGCCGATGACGGCCGCGTCGCCGGCGGCCTCCCCGAGCGCCGGCGCGGGGAACCAGGCGTCGAGCACCCGGCCCTCGAAGACGGTGACGAGCGCATGTCCGTGTGCGGGGCGAGCCATGCTCCGAGTCTAGGCTGGGGGCCATGGCCACCCCCGCCCTCGACCTCGCCGCGAGCAGCCCCGACCTCACCCGCGCGCTGTGCGACATCGACTCCGTCTCGGGCAACGAGGCGCCGCTCGCCGACGCGATCGAGGCGGCCGTGCGGGCGCTGCCGCACCTGGCCGTCGACCGCATCGGCGACACCGTCGTCGCGCGCACGCAGCTCGGCCGCGACCGCCGCGTCGTGCTCGCGGGCCACATCGACACCGTGCCGATCAACGGCAACGTGCCCACGCGCAACCTCGACGTCGACGGCGAGGCGCACATCTGGGGCCGCGGCACGGTCGACATGAAGGCGGGCGTCGCGGTGCAGCTGAAGCTCGCCGCCGAGCTCGCCGAGCCCGTCGTCGACCTCACCTGGATCTGGTACGACCACGAGGAGGTGGGGGAGGAGCAGAACGGCCTCCGCCGCCTCGCCGAGGAGCGCCCCGACCTCATGGCCGGCGACTTCGCCATCCTCGGCGAGCCGTCGAACGGCGCGATCGAGGGCGGCTGCAACGGCACGATCCGCTTCGAGGTGCGCACGCGGGGCGTGCGCGCCCACTCGGCCCGCGCGTGGGTGGGCCACAACGCCATCCACGACGCGGCGCAGGTGCTCGGCGTGCTGCAGGCGTACCGGCCCCGGACGATCGCCGTCGAGGGGCTCGACTACCGCGAGGGCCTCAACGCGGTGCTGATCTCCGGCGGCGTCGCGACGAACGTCATCCCCGACGAGTGCGTCGTGCACGTCAACTACCGCTTCGCGCCCTCCCGCACGCTCGACGAGGCGATCGCCCACGTCACCGAGCTCTTCGAGGGCTTCGACGTGCGGGTCGTCGACGCGGCGCCCGGCGCGCGGCCCGGCCTCGACGCGCCGCTCGCGAAGGAGTTCATCGACGCCGTGGGCCTCGTGCCGCAGCCGAAGTACGGCTGGACCGACGTCGCCCGATTCTGGGGCCTCGGCATCCCGGCCGTGAACTTCGGGCCAGGCGACCCCTCGAAGGCGCACGCCGACGACGAGTCGGTGCCCGTCGCGCAGATCGAGGCGGCCGAGGCGAGCCTGCGCACGTGGCTCTCCGGGAGCTGACCCGCCGCCCCGCCCCCGCGGCGGAGCGCTGGTGGCTGTGGCCGCTCGCGCTCTGGATCGTCTCGCGCCTCGTCTCGACGGCGTTCCTCGTCGCCTTCGCCGGCAGGCAGGAGACGAACAGCTGGACGCCGGCGGCGCCCGACCTCCTCGACTACTCGACGATGTGGGATTCCCACTGGTACTTCATCGTCTCCCAGTCCGGCTACCCGAGCGAGCCGCCGCTCGACGACGACGGGCACGTCGACGAGAACGCGTGGGCGTTCATGCCCGTGTACCCGCTGCTCGCGCGCGCCCTCATGCTCACGGGGCTGCCGTGGGAGGGGGCGGCGCTGCTCGTCTCGCTCGCCACCTCCGCGGCGTTCGCCGTCGTCGCCTACCGACTCTTCCAGGAGATCGCGCCCGGCCGCGAGCGGTTCGCGCTCGCGATCGTGCTGCTCTCGCCCACGGCGCCCGTGCTGCAGCTCGGCTACGCGGAGCCGCTGTTCCTGCTGCTGCTCGCCGCGGTCCTGCTCGCCTGGCGGCTGCGCCGCTTCGAGTGGCTGTGGGTGCTCATCCCCGTCATGTCGCTCACGCGGCCGGGCGGCCTCGCGCTCGCGCTCGCGCTCGGGCTGTGGTTCCTGTGGCGCTGGTGGCGCGAGCGCGACGGCTTCGACGCGGCCGAGCGGCTGGGGCTCGTGCGGCTGGGGCTGTGGAGCGCGCTGTGGGGCTTCGCCTGGCTGCTCGCCTGCACGGTCGTCACCGGCAGCCTCGACACGTACCTCGAGACCGAGCTCTCGTGGCGGTCCGCCTACATCGGGCGCCAGGAGCTCGTGCCGTTCACGCCGTGGGCGATCGGGCTCGAGTGGTGGTTCGGCCCCTGGTGGCCGCTGTGGCTCGCCGGCATCGTCGCGGCGGCGGTCGCGCTGCTCGTCGGGCCGTGGGCGCGGGACGTCGCGCTCGAGGCGCGGCTGTGGACGATCGCCTACCTCGTCTACCTCGCGGCGGTCTGGTTCCCGCAGTCGTCGACCTGGCGGCTCCTCATGCCGATCTTCCCCGCGGCCGTCATCGTCGCGGCCCTCCGGCCCGCCTGGGCGAGGGCCGCCGTGCTGGGTGCCTCGATCGTGCTGCAGCCGGTGTGGATCTGGTTCTGCTGGCACGTGAACGCGCCAGACTGGACGGTGCCCTGACCGGCATCCTCCCCGGCGCGGCGCGCCGTCGAGGCCCCACCTATCAGCGGGACATGAGATAATGGCGACACTCTGATCCGAAGGGGGAGCCGCATGGCCGCCATGAAACCACGCACCGGGGATGGGCCGCTCGAGGCGGTCAAGGAGGGTCGCCTGATCGTCGTGCGCGTCCCGCTTGAGGGCGGCGGACGCCTCGTCGTCTCCGTCAACGACGAGGAGGCGGCGGCGCTGCACAAGGCGCTCGGCGGGGTCGTCGTCAGCGCCTGACGCTCGAGCCCGACCCGACCGGTCGCAGCGAGGGGGTCGATCCAGATGGATCGACCCCCTCGCTCGTGCCCGGCGTGCGCCGGGCAGCGTCGGGCGGGATCAGGCCGGGTCGGGCCTGCGGACGATCTGCAGGAGGCCGTCGCCGACGGGCGAGACGGCGGCCTGGACGGCGTCGCTCGCGGAGAGCGCGCGGAGCAGGTCGCGGAGGTCGCCGACGGCGTCGTCGCGCTGGGCGGGGTCGGCGACGCGGCCGCCGAGCAGCGCGTGCGCCACGAGCACCGAGCCGCCGACGCGCACGAGCGAGAGCGCGTGCTCGACGTACTCGAGGACGCCCGCGGGGTCGGCGTCGATGAGGACGACGTCGTAGCTGCCCTCGTTCATGCGCGGGAGCACGTCGCGGGCGCGGCCCGTGATGAGCCGGGCGCGGGTGACGGGGATGCCCGCCTTCGCGAACGCGGCGCGCGCGTGCTGCTGGTGGTCGAGCTCGGTGTCGATCGACGTGAGCGTGGCCTGCGGGGCGCCGCGCAGCAGCCAGAGGCCGCTGACCCCGGCGCCGGTGCCGACCTCGAGGATCGCCTGCGCCTGCGTGGCGGCGGCGATCGCGGCCAGCTGCGCGCCCACCGAGGGTGCGACGGCGGCGATGCCGAGCTCGTGGGAGGCGTCGCGCGCGCCGGTGAGGACCTCGTCCTCGGCGGCGAGCTCGTCCAGGTACTTGGCGATGAGCGATGTGGTCACGGTTCCTCCGGCCTCGAGCGTACCGACGCGCCCCTCCGCTCCCGCCGCGGCTCGCCGCGCGCCTCGACTACCCTGGAGGCGTGTCCTTCGCCGGCATCACCCTCGACAAGCTCCTGCTCATCGCAGTGCTCGCCGCGCTGCTCCTGGGCCCGGAGCGCCTGCCCGCGCTCGCGGAGAAGCTGGGGGCGCTCGTGCGGGGCCTGCGCGACATGGCGACGGGCGCGAAGGACCGCATGCGCGAGGAGATGGGCCCGGAGTTCGACGAGGTCGACTGGCGCAAGCTCGACCCGCGGCAGTACGACCCGCGCCGCATCGTGATGCAGGCGCTGCAGGACGACCCGGCGCCGAAGCCCGACTTCGCGGCCGCGGCCGCCGCGTCCTCGGTCGCGACCGTCTCGTCGCTGCCGAAGCGGCACGACGGCCCGATGCGCTTCGACGACGAGGCCACCTGATCGGCGCAACGACCTGCGCGGCTAGGCGAGGCTGATCGGCAGGCTGCGGCCGGCGATGGGCCGCGAGCCGCGCAGCGACGCCGCGAGGCCTGCGATCGCGACGGCGGCGGGATCCGTCGGCTCGCCCGACACGACGGGCGCACCGGCGTCGCCGCCCTCGCGGAGGGCCACCGAGAGCGGGATGCGCGCGAGCAGCGGCACCCCGAGGCGGCGCGCGGCCTCCTCGCCGCCGCCCGCGCCGAAGAGCTCGAGCACCGTGCCGTCGGGCTGTGCTAGCCCGGCCATGTTCTCGACCACGCCGAGCACGGTCTGGCCGGTCTGGTCCGCGACCTCCGCGGCGCGCTCGGCGACGTCGGCGGCCGCCCGCTGCGGCGTCGTCACGACGAGCACCTCGGCGTGGGGGAGCAGCTGCCCGAGCGAGATCGCGACGTCGCCCGTGCCGGGCGGCATGTCGATGAGCAGCACGTCGAGGTCGCCCCACCACACGTCGGCGAGGAACTGCTGCAGGGTGCGGTGCAGCATCGGCCCGCGCCACGACACCGAGCGGTTGCCCTCGACGAACATCCCGATCGACACGAGCCGCACGCCGTGCGCCTCGGGCGGCATCATCATGTCGCCCACGCGCGTCGGTCGCGCGTCGGTGCCGAGCAGTGCCGGGATCGAGTAGCCGTGCACGTCGGCGTCGATGACGCCGACCGAGAGGCCGCGCGCGGCGAGCGCCACGGCGAGGTTCGCGGTGACGGTCGACTTGCCGACGCCGCCCTTGCCGCTCGCGACCGCGACGATGCGGGTGAGGGTGCCGGGCCCGAACTGCTGCGGGCGGGAGCCCCGCAGCCGCTCGACGAGCGCCTGGCGCGCGGCCGGATCCATCACCCCGACCTCGACCTCGACCGCCTCGACCCCGGGCACGGCGCCGGCGGCCAGCCGCACGTCGTCCTGGATGCGGTCGGCGGCAGGGCACGCGGCGACCGTCAGCTCGAGGCGGATGCGCGCGACGCCGCCGTCGAGGGTCGCGGAGGGGATCATGTCGAGCTCGACGAGGGGGCGCCGGATCTCGGGGTCGACGACGGTGCCGAGCGCCGCGGCGAGCGCCGGATCGATGCCGGCCGGGCGGGGATCTGAGGCGTCGATCACGCGTCGTCGCGCGCGCGGCGCTCGTCGAGGTCGTCGACGAAGGACCTCAGCTCGGCGCGGATGAACTCGCGCGTCGCCATGTCGCGCATCGCCATGCGCAGCGCCACGACCTCGCGCGCGAGGTACTCGGTGTCGTTGAGGTTGCGCTCGGCGCGCAGCCGGTCCTGCTCGATCTGCACGCGGTCGCGGTCGTCCTGGCGGTTCTGCGCGAGCAGCAGCAGCGGCGCGGCGTACGAGGCCTGGAGGCTCAGCACGAGCGTGAGCAGCGGGAAGCCCTGCGACTGCGGGTCGAACTGCGCCTCGGGCGGCACGAGCGAGTTGTAGGTGAGCCAGAACCCGCAGAAGATCGTCATCCCGATGAGGAAGGCGGGCGTGCCCATCCCTCGGGCGAAGGCCTCGGTGAAGCGGCCGAAGCGGTCCTTGGACTCGGGCAGGCGCAGGCGGCGGCGCGCCTTGGGGCGCGAGAAGCCGTCCTCGCGCTCAGCCACGCTTCGCCTCCTCCTGCGCGCGCCAGTCGGCGGGGAGGACGTGGTCGAGCACGTCGTCGATCGTCACGATGCCCACGAGGCGGCGCGCGGGGTCGACGACGGGCACCGAGACGAGGTTGTACGACGCCATCCGGCGCGTGACCTCGGCGGCGGTGTCGCTCACGAGCACGGGCTCGATCTGCTCGTCGAGCAGCGTGCCGAGCCGCTCGTTCGGCGGGTAGCGGAGCAGCCGCTGGAAGTGCACCATGCCGAGGAAGCGCCCGGTGGGCGCCTCGTACGGCGGCAGGGTGACGCAGACGGCCGCGGCGAGCGCGGGCGCGAACTCGTGCCGGCGCACCATCGCGAGCGCCTCGGCGACGGTGGCGTCGGAGGCGAGGATGATCGGCTCGGTCGTCATGAGGCCGCCCGCGGTGTCGGCGCCGAACGCGAGCAGCATGCGCACGTCCTCCGCCTCCTCGGGGTCCATGAGGGCGAGCAGCGTCTCGCCGCGCTCCGCGGGGAGCTGCGCGATGAGGTCGGCGGCGTCGTCCGGCTCCATCTGGTCGAGCACGTCGGCGGCGCGGTCGTCCTCGAGCGAGTCGAGGATCTCGATCTGCCGGTCCTCGCTCATCTCCTCGAGGATGTCGGCGAGGCGCTCGTCGGGCAGGTCCTCGGCGACCTCCATCATGCGCTGCTGCGGCAGGTCGAGGAGGGCGGAGGCGGCGTCGGCCGCCGCGAGGTCGTCGAGCGAGGCCAGCAGGTGCTCGGTGCCCTGCTCGGCGCCGGGCTCGTGCTGCACGTCGCCCCAGTGCGCGAGGGTCGTGGGGCCCTTGCCGAACGGGCCCGTCTTCGGCTTGCGGAGGAAGAGCTCGTCGACCTCCCACTCGCCGGGGCCGCGCTCTGAGATGGAGAGGTCCTCGAGCGTCGCCGCGGTGCCGTCGCGCAGCGTCACGCCGCGGCCGAGCACCTCGGCGAGCAGCAGCCGCTCGCCGCCGCGCTGGCGGAAGCGGCGGTCGCTCACGGCCGAGGCGATGAGCTGGCCGCCGCCGATGGAGGTGACGCGGCCGATCGAGAGGAAGACGCGGCCCGAGGCGCGCGACTCGACGACGAGCCCGACGACGCGGGGGGAGGCGTCGGCGCGCGGGACGGCGACGACGTCGCGGACCTTGCCGATCCGCTCGCCGGCGGGGTCGAACACCCCGGCGCCCGCGAGGCGCGCGACGAAGACCGTGGCTGCGCTCATGCATCCCAACCTACCGCCGACGCCTTCACGCCAGGAGCGAACCGGGCGGCGCCGCGCGGGAGCGCCGTGGGACGATGAAGGGGTGAGCATGTTCCAGCAGGCGGGCCGCGGCGACCAGACGATGCCGCGGGGCGTGGTCGTGGCCACGTTCGACTCCTACGAGCAGGCGCAGGCCGCCGTGGGGAAGCTGTCGAAGTCGGACGCCGACATCGCGGGCCTCGCGATCGTCGGCAACGACCTCAAGCTCGTCGAGCGCGTCGTCGGCCGCCTCACCTGGGGCAAGGTGGCCCTCGCCGGCGCGATGCGCGGCCTCGGCTTCGGCGCGTTCATCGGCCTCGTCTACATGCTGCTCGTGCCCGAGGCCATCGCCTCGATCCTGCTCTTCCCGCTGCTGGGCCTCGCGTTCGGCATCATCATGGGCGTCGTCTCGCACTCGCTCGTGCGCCGCAAGCGCGACTTCGCGTCGGTGCAGCAGGTGCTCGCGAGCCGCTACGACGTGGTCGCGCCGCAGGAGATCGCCGGCCGCGCCATGCACCTCATCGGCCAGCGCGCGCAGGCCGCGCCCGCGGCTCCCGCCGAGGAGGCGCCGCCGATGGTCGAGCAGCTGCCGGGACCGGCATCGGCGCCCGAGCACGCGGCGGGCGAGCGCCCCGTCTCGCCGCCCGTCTCAGACGACCGCCGCTGATTCCCGCGCCGCGCGCTCGACGGCGCCGGTGACGAGGTCGAGCAGGGGCGACGCGAGGTTCCAGCGCTGCCACCACAGCGGCACCTCGACGTGCTCGTCCGAGAGCAGCACGAGCGAGCCGTGGGCGAGGCCCTCCTCGTACTGGCCGGGCAGCAGCATGCCCCAGCCGAGGCCGATCCGGATGGCGTCGGCGAACTCCGCGGAGGCCGAGATGATGTGCCGCGGTGCCTCCTCGCGCGCCCCGTGCCGGCGCGCGAACTGCGTCTGCAGCGTGTCGTGGGCGTCGAAGTCGACGATCGGGGCGCGCTCGAGCGCGGCACGGCCGAGCCCGTCGGCGAACCAGCGGTCGGCGAAGGCGCGCGACGCGATCGGCACGTAGCGCATCCGGCCGAGCGGCGACGCGACGCACCCGGAGACGGGCTCGCGCTGCGCGGTGACCGCGCCCATGACGGTGCCAGCCTCGAGCAGCTGCGCCGTGCGCTCCTGGTCCTCGCGATGCACGTCGAAGACGACGTCGCGCTGCGCGGCGACGTCGGCGAGCGCGGGCAGGAACCAGGTGATCAGGGAGTCGGCGTTCACGGCGAGCGGGATGCGCGGCACGGCCGCGTCGTCGCCGAGGGCGGTGCGGGCGTCGTGCTCGAGGAGCGCCAGCTGCCGGGCGAGCCGCACGAGCGCCTCGCCGGCCTCCGTCGGCCGCACGGGCTTCGTGCGCTGCAGCACGACCCGGCCCACCCGCTGTTCGATGGCGCGCAGGCGCTGGCTCACGGCGCTCGGCGTGACGCCCAGCCGCGCGGCGGCGCGGTCGAGGGTGCCGGCGTCGACGATCGCGGCGAGCGTGCGCAGGTGGTCGAGGGGGAGGTCCACGACGCGAGCCTAGATGAAGCGATGCTTACGATCCACAAGGATCCTTCGCTGGTCTGCATGACGATGCACCCGTAGCGTCGTCGGCATGAACCCCTCCATCGTCGCGCTGCTCTCGGGCCTCGGCCTCTGCCTCGGCCTCATCGTGTCGATCGGCGCGCAGAACGCGGTCGTGCTGCGCCAGGGCCTCCGCCGCGAGCACGTCGGGCTCGTCGTGCTCGTCTGCGTCGTGAGCGACGCGATCCTGCAGGCGATCGGCGTCGCGGGCGTCGCGACCCTCGTCACCTCGCAGCCCTGGCTCGAGACCGTGGCCCGCTGGGCGGGCGCGCTCTTCATCCTCGGCTACGCGTTCCTCAGCGCCCGTCGCGCCTGGCGCGGCGGCGGCTCGCTCGAGGCCGCGGCCGACGAGCAGGCCGCGGGCGCGGCGGGCGCGGGCGGCGTCGCGGTCGCCACGCGCACCCGCCGCAGCCGCCTCGTGACGCTCGGCACGATCCTCGCCGTCACGTGGCTCAACCCGCACGCGATCGTCGAGACGACCGTCGTGCTGGGCTCCGTCGCCGCGACCCACGGCGCCGAGCGCTGGTGGTTCCTCGCGGGCGGCATCGCCGGCAGCACGGTGTGGTTCGTCGTCTTCGGCTACTGCGCGCGCTTCCTCGGCCCGCTGCTGCGCACCGAGCGGGCGTGGCGCATCCTCGACGGCGCGATCGCCGCCGTGATGGTGGTCATCGCGATCACGCTCGTCGCGGGCTGACGCCCGCCCGGCGCGCGAGGCTCAGCGGGCGCGGACCTCGCGCATCCACGCCTCGACCTCGTCGGCCGTGCGGGGGATCGCGCCGGAGAGGTTGCGGGCGCCGTCGGCGGTGACGACGATGTCGTCCTCGATGCGCACGCCGATGCCGCGCAGCTCCTCGGGCACCGTGAGGTCGTCGGCCTGGAAGTAGAGGCCCGGCTCGATGGTGAACACCATCCCCTCGCGCACGATGCCGTCGTGGTAGAAGTCGCGGCGGGCCGCAGCGCAGTCGTGCACGTCGAGGCCGAGGTGGTGGCTCGTGCCGTGCACCATCCAGCGGCGGTGCAGCTGCTGGTCGGGCTGGAGGCTCTCCTCGGCCGAGATCGGCAGCAGGCCCCACTCGGCGGTGCGCCTGGCGATGACCTCCATCGCGGCGGCGTGCACCTCCTTGAAGACGATGCCGGGGCGGACGATCGCGAACGCGGCGTCGGCGGCCTCGCGGACGGCCTCGTAGACCTTCCGCTGCACCTCGGTGAACGTGCCCGAGATGGGCAGGGTGCGCGTGATGTCGGCCGTGTAGAGGCTGTCGACCTCGACGCCCGCGTCGAGCAGGATGAGGTCGCCCTCGCGCACCTGCCCGTCGTTGCGGGTCCAGTGCAGGTAGCAGGCGTGGTGGCCGGAGGCGGCGATCGTGTCGTAGCCGACGGCGTTGCCGTCGAGCCGCGCGCGCCGGTGGAAGGCGCCCTCGACGACGCGCTCGCCGCGCTCGTGCGCGGTCGCCTCGGCGAGGTCGGCGATGACGTCGTCGAAGCCGCGCGCGGTGGCGTCGACCGCGGCCTGCACCTCGGCGACCTCCCACGCGTCCTTCACGAGCCGCAGCTCCGAGAGGTCGCGCGCGAGGAGGTCGCCGTCGGGGTTCGCGGCGGGCAGCGCCGCCTCGACCGAGGCGTCGGCGCCCGTGACGACGAGCGCGTCGCCGCCGTCGGCGAGCACGTCGTCGAGCTCGGCGAGGTCGCGCGCGGCGAGCCCGAGGTCGGCGGCGACGTGCGCGAACGAGGGACGCGGACCGACCCAGAACTCGCCGATCGCGGCGTTGGCGTAGAACTCGGTGGTGCCGCGGCCGGCGGGGCCGCGGAAGTAGAGCACCGCTTCGTGGCCCTCGCCGCCGTCGACTGGCTCGAGCACGAGCACCGAGTCGGGCTCGGCGTCGGAGCCCCAGCCGGTCAGGTACGTGAAGTCGGGGTGGGGGCGGAACGGGTAGTCGGTGTCGTTCGAGCGCACCTTGAGCCCGCCCGCGGGCACGACGAGCCGCACGCCCGGGTGCAGCGCCGAGATCGCGGCGCGGTGCGCGGCGGCGGGCGCCGCCGCGGCGCGGGCCGCGGGCAGCGGCTGCTCGCGCTCGGCCCAGCCCGCCTGAATGTGCTCGGTGAAGGCCGACGACGTCGGCGTCGTCGAGCGGTTCGTGGGCCGGTCCTGCGCCCCGTCGGCCCTGGAGGTGGTCTGTGCGGTGTCCTGCGTCGTCGCCTGGTCGCTCATGGAGCCATCATCCCACCGTCGTACCCTGGCCGGATGCAGAGGGAGGATGCGCTCGCGCCGACGCCCGCGGGGCTCGCCGAGTGGCGCGAGGCCGCCGGCGGCGTAGCGGGCGCCGTCGTGCGCGAGCACGTCGAGGGCGACCACGTCGTCGTCGTGCGGCACTGGGCGAAGCCGGGCGCGCAGACCGTGGTGCTCGTCCACGGGATCGGCATGGGGCAGCAGTACTTCGGCCTGCTGCGCGAGGCGCTGCTCGACGAGCTCGACGTCGTCGCGCTCGACCTGCCGGGCTTCGGCTCCTCGCCCGAGCCGGCGGAGCCGCTCCCCATGCCGGAACTCGCCGACCTCGTCGCCCGCGCCCTCCGAGGCACCGCGCACGAGCCGATCATCGCGCTCGGCCACTCCATGGGCACGCAGGTCGTCGCCGAGCTCGCCGCGCGCCACCCCGACCTCGTCGAGCGCGTCGTCCTCATCGCCCCCACCGTGAACCCGCGCGAGCGCAACGGCTGGGCGCAGGCGCTGCGCCTGCTGCAGGACATCGCGAACGACCCGCCCATCGTCATGCTCGTCGGCGCCCACATGTACCTGCAGGCGGGGCCGCGCTGGTTCCTCCGGAAGCTCGGATCGATGCTCGACCACGACATCCGCGAGGTGCTGCCGCGCATCGCGCAGCCGGCGCTCGTCATCGTGGGGGAGGACGACAGGGTGTCGCCCGTCGGGTGGGCCTCGGAGGTGCGGGCGCTGCTGCCGCGCGGCGAGCTGCGCATCGCGCGCGCGAAGGGCCACGAGGCGATGGTGACGGGAGCGGAGCCGGTGGCGCGCATGGTGGAGGAGTTCGCGCAGCGCATCGGGCCGGCCGAGGCGGCGCCGTCGCCGCCCGCTGCCGCCCCGGTCGCGCTGCGCGCCGGGACGGCGGCCGACGACGAGCGGGGGAGCGCCGCATGAGCATCCAACCCGCCGAGGTGCTCGTCTGGGGCCGCGACTACGCCTTCGCAGCCCGCAAGCACGTCCGCTCGACCTTCGACCGGCGGCCGCCCACGCTGCGCGGCCTCCCCGGCGCGCGCGTGCAGGCGATCCTCGTGCCCGGCGTCGTCGAGCGCTGGCACTTCATGGAGCCGCTCGCGCAGCGGCTCGTGCGCGCCGGCCACGGCGTGCGCTTCGTGCCGGAGCTCGGCCGCAACCTCGCGCCGGTGCTCGAGGGGGCGGAGGTGGTGGGGCGCGTCGTCGACGAGGTCGCCGCCGAGCACCCGGAGGCGCGCATCGTGCTCGTCGGCCACTCGAAGGGCGGCCTGATCGGGAAGCGCGTGCTCGTCGAGCGGGCCACGCGGCCGGAGGCGCCGCAGCCCGTGGGGCTCGTGGCGCTCGCCACGCCCTTCGCGGGCTCCGCGCGCGCCCGCCTGCTCCCGGGCGCGTACATCCGCGAATTCGACCCGTCGAGCGAGATCCTCGTGGCGCTCGCGGCCGAGCGCGCGGCCGACGCCCGGATCCGGCTCGTGCTGCCGAACATCGACCCGCACATCCCCGGCAACGCGGTGCCCGAGGGCATGCGCGGCACGCGGCTGCGCGCGAGCGGCCACTTCCGGCCGCTCGCGACCGCGGAGGCGGGGGATGCGGTGCTCGCCGCGATCGACGAGCTCGTGGCGCTCAACGTCGCGCACGGCGCCGGCGCCGCGGCCGAGCGGGGCTCGGCGCCCGAGGCCTAGCGGCCGAGGCCCAGGCCCGCGGCCCACGCCCGCGGGCGGCGGCTCAGCCGGCGCGGTGCAGCTGCACGAGCACGGGCCGGTGGTCGGTGCCCGCGTCGTCGAGGCCGGTGAGCACGCGAGCGGCGACGGGCTCCCAGTCGGGCGTGGCGAGCACGTGGTCGATCTGCGCCCCCAGCCACGGCGGCGCCCACGTGGGCCACGTGCCCACCGCGCCCGCGCCCACCTGGCTCGCCGCGTCGCGGCAGGTGCCGAGGTCGCCGCCGGAGGCGCCGAGCCCCGCCCAGTGGTCGAGGGTCGAGTTGAGGTCGCCGCCGACGATCACCGAGTCGCCCTCGCCGCACAGGCTCGCGACGAACTCGAGGTCGGCGCGCCAGTTGCGCATCTGCTGCGGCACGGGCGCCACGGGGTGCGCCGAGACCAGCACGGGGCCGTCGCCGTCGTCGGGGCGGGCGACGACCGTCGGCAGCGTGCGCGTGCCGCCTACCTCCGCGTCGGTCGTGTACGTGCCGAGCTCGGCGGAGATGAGCAGCGTCGTGTTCAGCGCGCCGTAGGCGGGGGAGTAGCCGGTCGTGTGCACCCAGAACCGCTCGCCGCGCTCGCGGAGCGTCTCGGCCACGCCGACGCCCAGCTCGAGCGTCGTCTCCGGCAGCATGACGGCGTCGGCGCCCGTCTCGTCGATGACGCGGGCGATCTCGTCGACGCCCGGCTCGTCGCCGAGCGTGTTCCAGGTGAGCACGACGAGGTCCTCGGAGCCGTCGATCCGCTGGCCGTCGTCGAGGCCGCGGGAGGCGTGGATGCCGAAGGAGACGAGCGAGAACACGACGAGCATCGAGACGACGCCGAGCACGAAGGGGCGCACGCGGCGCCAGCCGACGAGGAGGAGCAGGAGCACCGCGAGCACGAGCGCGATGCCGACGACGCCCACCCGCATCGAGACGACCTGCGCCACCACGGGCGCCTGCTCGAGCCCCAGCGCCTGCGGCCACGCGGCCACGAACAGGCACGCGCCGATGACGAGGGCGAGCAGCCAGCCGAGGATCGCGAGCACGGTGCGAGCGTAGGCGAGCGCGCCATGCCGCGGCTGTGCGCGGCGGGCCGCGGGCACGCGCCCCCGCGCGCGGCGCCGGCGGCCGCGCGGTGCGCGCCGCGCGTAGGCTGGCGGGATGGACGAGGCGTCGCGGCGGCTGCTCGGGCTCGGGCCCATCGACCTGCACGCGCACTCGCGCGAGTCGGACGGCACCGAGTCGCCGGGCGATCTCGTGCGCGCCGCCGCCGCCGCGGGCCTCGGGGTCGTGGCGCTCACCGACCACGACACCGTCGCCGGCTGGGACGAGGCCTCCGCCGCCGCGCTCGAGGTCGGCGTCGGCCTCATCCCGGGCGTGGAGTTCTCGTCGCAGATCGGGGAGGCGAGCGTGCACGTGCTCGGCTACCTGCTCGACCCGGACTCCGCCGCCTTCCGCGGCGAGCGCGAGCGCATCCGCGTCGAGCGCGTCGAGCGGGCCGAGCGGATGGTGCGCGCCATCGGCCGCGACTACCCGCTCACGTGGCGGCACGTCGAGGAGCACGCGGCGCCCGGGGCGACCATCGGGCGACCCCACATCGCGGACGCGCTCGTGACGCTCGGCATCGTCGCCGATCGCTCGTCGGCGTTCGACGGCATCCTGCACTGGCGCGGGGGCTACTACCAGCCGCACCGCGCGCCCGCGCCCGAAGAAGCGATCGCGATCATCGCCGACGCCGGCGGCGTCTCGGTGCTCGCGCATCCCGGATCCCGCGGCAGCGCGGTCATGCGGCTCGGGCGCCTGCCCGACCTCGCGGCCGCCGGCCTCGACGGCGTCGAGGTGGCGCACCGCGACAACCCGCCCGCCGCGCGGCGCCAGCTGCTCGCCGACGCCGAGCGGCTGGGCCTGCTCGTCACCGGCTCGAGCGACTACCACGGCGCCGGCAAGCCCAACCGGCTCGGCGAGCACACGACCGAGCCCGAGGCGCTCGCCGAGATCCTGCGCCGCGCGACGGGGCACCCGCCCGTCGTGCCGTCGTAGCCGCGCCCCCGACTGCCGGACGGGCGGCGATACGGCGGACGGCCGCCCCGCGCGATGCGGGACGGCCGTCCGGTGGTGCTGCTGTCGGCTAGGACTGGGGCGCGGCGGCCGCGCCGGCGCCCGAGCCGCCGCCCGAGCGGCGACGGCGGCGCCGACGGCGCGCGGGCGCCGCGTTGCCGTCGTGGTGCTCCCATCCGCCGCCGTCGTGCGTGCCGGTGCCGGCCTCCGCCCGCACCGCCTCGCCGCTCTCACCGCGGGGCGCGCGCTCGCGCTCGCCCGAGCCCTGTCCCTGGCCGCCCGAGCGCCCGCGGCCGCCGCGACGACGGCCGCTGCCGCCCTCGCGCGAGCCCTCGCGGTCCTTCGGGGCGACGCCCTCGCGCTTGGCCTCCTTGTTCGGCGGCGTCGCGGTGAGCCGGCCCTTGACGCCCTGCGGGATCGACAGGTCGCTGTAGAGGTGCGGGCTCGACGAGTACGTCTCGACCGGCTCCGGCTTGCCGAACTCCAGCGCGCGGTCGATGAGCGACCACTTGTGGAGGTCCTCCCAGTCGACGAACGTCACGGCGATGCCGGTGCGGCCGGCGCGGCCGGTGCGGCCCACGCGGTGCAGGTAGGCCTTCTCGTCCTCGGGGATCGTGTGGTTGATGACGTGCGTCACGTCGTCGACGTCGATGCCGCGGGCGGCGACGTCGGTCGCGATGAGCACGTCCTTCTTGCCGGCCTTGAACGACGCCATCGCGCGCTCGCGCGCCTCCTGGCTCATGTCGCCGTGCACCGCCGCGGCCGCGAAGCCGCGGTCGACGAGCTCCTCGCACAGCCGCGAGGCGGCGCGCTTCGTGCGCGTGAAGATCACGGTCTTGCCGCGGCCCTCGGCCTGCAGGATGCGCGAGACCACCTCGTCCTTGTCGAGCGCGTGCGCGCGGTAGACGACGTGCTGGATGTTCGCCTGGGCGATCGTCTCGTCGACGTCGGTCGCGCGGATGTGCAGCGGGCGCGACATGAAGCGGCGCGCGAGCGCGACGACCTGGCCCGGCATCGTGGCCGAGAACAGCATCGTGTGGCGCGTCGCGGGGGTCTTCGCGAACAGGCGCTCGACGTCGGGCAGGAAGCCGAGGTCGAGCATCTTGTCGGCCTCGTCGAGCACCATCTCGGTGACCTGCGACAGGTCGAGGATGCGCTGCTGCGCCAGGTCGAGGAGGCGGCCGGGCGTGCCGACCACGATCTGCGCGCCGGCCTTGATCTGGTCGATCTGGCCCTCGTAGGCCTTGCCGCCGTAGATCGGGACGACCGTCGTCGGACGGTTGGAGGTGATGAGCTCCATGTCCTCGGTCACCTGTACAGCGAGCTCGCGCGTCGGCACGACGATGAGCGCCTTGACGCCCGGCGCGGGGTCGGGGCCGAGGCGCTGCGCGAGCGGCAGGCCGAACGCGAAGGTCTTGCCGGTGCCGGTCTTGGCCTGGCCGATGATGTCCTGGCCGGACAGTCCCAGCGGGATGGTCTGCTGCTGGATGGGGAAGGGTTCGACGATGCCGCGGTCGGCGAGGGCCTGGACCATGTCGGCGTCGATGGAGAGGTCTTGGAAGGTCAAAGGGTCCACCTGATTCGATTCGCTCCGGCCATGCTACCGGCGGCATGGCGGGAGCCGGGTCCGGGCCGCCCTAGACTGCCGGACGTGGTGAAGTGGTTCGACAGGACGCCGCGCGACGTGACGCGCCAGCTGCTGCGGCAGCATCGGGTGCCCGTCGTCGGCGACCGCGTGCTGCTCACCGACCTGCGCCCGGAGACGACCGCGTTCGTCGGCCAGGCGCTCGCCCTCGAGCTCGAGCTCGTCGCGCAGGCGGGCCGCGCGCTCGACGGCGCGCCCGACCTCGAGGCGCGCGTCGCGCTCGCGGAGGTCGTGCGCATCCACTCGAGCCGCGCCAGTGCCCTCGCGCACATCCTCGAGAGCGACGACCGCGACGCCGCCGAGGCGATCGCGCCCTACGCGGACGCCGCGCGCTCGCTGTCGCAGACGGGGGAGGGCGCCGACTGGTACGAGCAGCTGCTCGCGATCCATGTCACGAGCGGCCTGCTCTCGGACTTCTTCGTCGCGGCGTCCGGGGGCCTCCCGGAGGAGGACCGCGACGCGATGCTGCGGGCGCTCCGCGACGAGAGCGCGCACGCCGAGCTCGTGGCGCTGCTGCGCCGCGCGATCGAGCAGACGCCGCGCCTCTCCGACCGGCTCGCCGTCTGGGGGCGCCGCCTCGTGGGCGACGCGCTGCTGCAGATGTACCTCGCGGTGAACGGCCCGGACGACTCCGGGCGCGCCGTGCCGAGCCAGCCGCGGCTCGAGCCGGCGTTCAACGACATCGTCGCCTCGCACACGCGCCGCATGGACGAGCTCGGCCTCACGGCCTGAGCCGGCGCGCGGTCGAGCCGCGTCGCGCGGTCCGCACGGGTGCGCGCCGCGAGCGCGGCAGCGGTGCGCGGGGTCAGCCCTTGACGGCCTGGAGGCGGTCGAGCTCGGCCGCGTCGACGCGACGGCGGTGCGCCGGCAGGAGGCGGGGGATCGCGACGGCGACGAGCGTGGCGGCCACGAGGCTGCCGATCCAGAGCCAGCCGCTGTCCACGCCGAGCCCGGCGAGCGAGAGCGCGATCCAGACGACGCCCGCGGCGGTGGCCGCGGCGCACGGGTTGAGGAACAGGCCCACCCACTCGCGGCCCGGCAGCAGGTAGCGCGCGAGCAGGCCGATGGCGGCGCCGAGCACCATCACGACCAGGATGACCATCAGGCCACGAAGCCGATCTTGCGCGTGGCCTCGCTGCCGATCTCGACGTAGGCGATCTGCGGGCTCGGCACGATGTACCGGCGGCCCTTCGCGTCGTCGAGCGCCAGGTGGCCGGCGCCGAGCGCGGCGAGCACCGCGGCCTCCACCTCCTCGGCCGACTGGGCCGAGTCGAACGCGATCTCGCGCGCGGAGTCCTTGATGCCGATGCGGATGTCCATGCTCCTGATCGTAGGCGATCGGATGCGGGGCGGGCGCCGTGTCCGCGCGGGGCGAACGGCGGGCGTCGAGAGGCCCGCGCCGTCGTCGCTCGCGCCAAGAGCCCGCTATGCCCGCCATAGGCGCACGTCATGGAACGTCACATTCGGACTCCCGTTCCGCGATCTGCCTACCGTCGACCCACGGGCCCGTCCGGCCCGACGCGACGCACCGCACGGCAGCACAGGAGACCGCATGCGCACGACCAGCAGACCCCATCCCATCCGCCGCATCGCGGCAGTCGCCGCGGCCGCGGCGCTGCTGCTCACCGGCTGCGGCGCTGCCCAGGGGCAGCCCGGCGCGAGCGGCGAGCCCGAGGCGGTGCAGGGCGGCACGCTCCGCGTCGGCTTCGGCGGCGCCGACGTCGCGAACTACGACCCGCACCAGCGCCCCCAGCTCTTCCCGCGCACCGTCACGCGGCAGATCGCCGACACCCTCACCGAGCAGGACCCGGAGACCGGCGAGATCCTGCCCTGGCTCGCGGAGTCGTGGGAGATCAGCGACGACACGACCGAGTTCACCTTCCACCTGCGGGAGGGCGTGACGTTCTCGGACGGCACGCCGCTCGACGCCGAGGCGGTCGCGGCGAACTTCGACCGGATCGTCGAGATCGGTCCGCTCGCGTTCATCGCGGGCAGCTACTTCCGCGGCTACGTCGGCGCCGAGGTGCTCGACGAGCGCACCGTGCGCGTCGAGTTCGACGCCCCGAACGCGCAGTTCCTGCAGGCGACCGCGACGCAGTCGCTCGCGATCCTCGCGCAGGCCACGCTCGAGCTCGACCCCGAGCGCGTCGCGGCCGGCGAGGTGATCGGCTCCGGCCCGTTCACGATCGAGTCGTACGAGCCCGAGCAGCGGCTCGTGCTCGCCGCGCGCGAGGACTACGCCTGGCCGTCGCCCATCGCCGAGAACCAGGGCCGCGCCCACTACGACACCGTCGAGATCTCGTTCCTGCCGGACGCGACGACCCTCGCGGGCTCCGTGCAGTCGGGCCAGCTCGACTTCGCCTACATCCTCGACGCCTCCACGACGAGCACGATCGAGGCGTCCGGCGCCACGCTGCTGCGCACGCCCATGCCAGCGATCTCGATCCCGCTCGTGCCGCTGCTGCACCGCGAGGTCTTCCAGGACGAGGACCTCCGCCGCGCGCTGAGCCTCGCGACCGACCGCCAGGCGATCGTCGACACCGTCTTCCAGGGCGCCTACGTGCCCGCCACGGGCGTGCTCACCACGACGAACCCCGGCTACGTCGACCTCTCCGAGGAGCTCCAGCACGACCCGGAGGCCGCCGCGGCGCTGCTCGACGGCACCGCGTGGTCGACCGTCGGCGACGACGGCATCCGCACGGACGACGCGGGGGAGCCCCTCGCGATCACGATCCAGTACACGGGCGGCGGCACCACCGAGACCCTGCTGCAGCTCGTCCAGCAGCAGTGGCGCCAGGTGGGCATCGACCTCCGCCTTGAGCCGGTCGCCGACCTCTCGGAGTTCACCATCCACGACTACCCGTTCGACATCACCACCTGGTCGCAGACCCGCGCCGACCCGGACGTGCTGCGCATCGTCTACTCGTCGTTCTACGAGAACCAGTCGTTCCTCTTCGGCCACGCCGACGCCGAGGTCGACGAGGCGCTCGGCCGCCTGCAGACGACCGTCGACCCGGCGGAGCGGCTCGAGGCGTCGGAGACGGTGCAGCGCCTGCTGCTCGAGCGCGGCTACACGGTGCCGCTCTACGACCTCGTGCAGTTCTCGGCGGCGGCACCCGGCATCCAGGGCGCCCACGCCGACATCGAGGGCAAGCCGTTCTTCGCCGACCTGCACGGCTGATCGGATTCGGCACGCCATGACCCGCTACGTCCTCCGCCGCCTCGGCCACGCCCTCGTGGTGCTCTGGGGCGCCGTCACGCTCTCGTTCCTCGTCGTCCAGCTCATCCCGGGCGACCCCGCCCGCATCATGCTGGGCGGCGGCGCGAGCGGCGGCGAGGGCGCCGGGGCGGCGGACGACGGCCAGGTGGCGGCGCTGCGCACCGAGCTCGGGCTCGACCGGCCCGTGCTCGCGCAGTACGCCGCCTACCTGGTGCGGGTCGTCACGCTCGACTGGGGCACCTCGTTCGCGAAGCGGCAGCCGGTGACCGACGTCATCGCCTCCGGGCTGGAGTCCACGCTCCAGCTCGGGGCGGCGAGCATCGCGCTCACGGTCGTGCTCGGCATGCTGTTCGGCCTCGGCGGCGTGCTGCTGCCGGGCCGCTGGGTGCGCTCGGCCTTCCAGTCGATCACGGTGCTCGGCATCGCGGTGCCGTCGTTCTGGCTCGCGATCCTGCTGCTGCAGGTCTTCTCGTTCGGGCTCGGCTGGTTCCCCGCCTTCGGCGCGGGCTCGCCCGCCGCGCTCGTGCTGCCGGCGCTCACGCTCGCGCTGCTGAGCGCCGGCACCCTCGGGCAGCTGCTGACGCGCGGCATCGAGGACGGGCTGCGCGAGCCCTACGCCGACACGGCGCGGGCGAGGGGCCTCTCGCGCGCCGGCGTCGTGCTGCGGCACGTGCTGCGCAACGCCTCGCTGCCGGTGTTCACGATGGTGGGGATGCTCATCGGCTCGATCCTGTCGGGCGCGACGATCGTCGAGACGATCTACGGCCGCCCCGGCGTCGGCAACCTCTTCGTGGTCGCCGTGCAGGCGCGCGACTTCCCGCTCATCCAGGCCCTCGTCGTGCTCACGGGCGGCGTGTTCGTGCTCGTGACGCTCGTCGTCGACATCGCCTACCGCTGGATCGACCCGCGGGTCGTCGAGCCGGACCGGCGCGAGGGCGCCCGGCGCCCGCGCGAGCGGGCGGGGGCGGCGGCATGATCGCCCGCGCGCTCGGGAGCGCCGGCGCGGCGCTGCGGCAGCCCGGCGCGGTCGCCGCCGCGCTCGTGCTCGCGGTGCTCGTCGGCTGGGCGCTCGCGCCGACCGCGTTCGCGCCGCTCGACCCCGTCCACGACCTCGACGCGGCCGCCCCGCTCGCGCCGCCGAGCGCCGCCCACTGGTTCGGCACCGACGTGCTCGGCCGCGACGTCTTCAGCCGCGTCGTGCACGGCGCGCGCGTCTCGCTGCTCGCGGGCCTCGTCGCCGTCGCCATCTCGCTCACGATCGGGACGGCGCTCGGCATCGTCGCCGCCTACGCGGGCCGCTGGACCGACACCGCGATCTCCCGCTCCGTCGACGTGCTCGTCGCCATCCCCGGGCTGCTGCTGTCGATGGCGCTCGTGTCGATCCTGGGGTTCGGCGTCGACCGCGTCGCCATCGCCGTCGGCCTCGCCGGCATCCCCGGCTTCGTGCGCATCGCGCGGGCCGAGACCATCCGGATCCTGAGCCTGCCGTACTTCGACGCGGCGCGGACGAGCGGCACGCGCCCGCTGCGGATCCTCGCCTCGCACGTGCTGCCGAACGCCACGGGGCCGGTCGTGGTGCTCGCCGGCCTCGAGCTCGGCGGCGCGATCCTCGCCGTCGCGGGGCTCTCGTTCCTGGGCTTCGGCGCCGTGCCGCCGCTGCCCGAGTGGGGCTCGATGGTCAACGAGGGGCGCCTCCACATCGCCACCGCCTGGTGGCTCACCTTCTTCCCCGGGGCGGTCGTCGCGGCGACCGTGCTGGCCCTCAACCGACTGAGCAGGAACGCGAGGCGACGCGCATGACCGCACCGCTGCTGGAGGTCCGCGACCTGCGGATCGAGTACCGATCGCGCCGCTCGGCGCACGTGGCCGTCGAAAGCGCGTCGCTCGAGCTCGCGCGCGGGGAGGCCCTCGCGCTCGTGGGGGAGTCGGGGTCGGGCAAGTCGAGCATCGGCAGGGCCGTGCTCGGCCTGCAGCGCGGCTCGACGCGCGTCACCGGGACCGTGCGGCTCGACGGCGAGGACCTGCTGGGGATGCCGGAGGGCCGCCGGCGGGCGCTGCGGGGCGCCGCGATCGCGCTCGTGCCGCAGGACCCGATGGCGGCGCTCGACCCGCTGCGGCGCGTCGGCGACCAGGTGGCCGAGGTGCTGCGCGTGCACCGCCTCGCCGCCGGCGCGGCCGCGCGCGAGCGCGCGCTCGCGGCGCTCGCGGAGGCGGGGCTTCCGGATCCGGCGCTCGCGCAGCGCTACCCGCACCAGCTCTCGGGCGGCCAGCGGCAGCGCGTGCTCATCGCCGCGGCGATCGTCGCCGAGCCGCGGCTCGTGGTGGCCGACGAGCCGACGAGCGCGCTCGACGTCACGGTGCAGCGCACGATCCTCGACCGCCTGCAGGCGCTCACCGCCGAGCGCGGCACCGGGCTGCTGCTCATCACGCACGACCTGGCCGTCGCGGCCGAGCGCGCCGACCGCATCGCCGTGCTCGACCGCGGCCGCATCGTCGAGGACGGGCGGGCGCGCGCCGTCGTGGCGGCGCCGGCCCACGCGTCGACGCGCGCGCTCGTCGGCTCGCTGCCGCAGCTGCGCGCCGAGCCGCTCGTCGCGCCGGCGCCCGACGACGCGCCCGTCGTGCTGCGCGGCGAGGGGCTCTCGCTCGCGTTCGGGCACGGCCCGGCGGCGACGGTCGCGCTCGACGGCGTCGACCTGGCGCTGCGGCGCGGGCAGTCGCTCGGGGTGGTGGGGGAGTCCGGATCCGGCAAGACGACGCTCGCGCGCGTCGTGCTGGGGCTCGCGCGGCCCGATGCCGGCCGCGTCGAGCTCGACGGCGCCCCGGAGCCCGAGCGCGGGCGCAGCCGCGCGTTCCGGCGCCGCGTCCAGCCGGTGTTCCAGGACCCGTACTCGTCGCTCGACCCCTCGCACGTCGTCGGCCACGCGATCCTCGAGCCGGTCCGCGCGCTCGCGCGCACCGGCCGCGCCGAGCGCCGGGCGCGGCTCGCCGAGCTGCTCGAGCAGGTGCGGCTGCCGTCGACGATCGCCTCCCGGCTGCCGGGCGAGCTCTCGGGCGGCCAGCTGCAGCGCGTCGCCATCGCCCGCGCGCTCTCGGTCGGGCCCGACGTGCTCGTGTGCGACGAGGCGGTCAGCGCGCTCGACGTCACCGTCCAGGCCCAGGTGCTCGAGCTGCTCGCGGAGCTCCAGCGCGAGCGCGGCCTCTCGACGCTCTTCATCACGCACGACCTGGCCGTGCTGCGGCTCGTGTGCGACACGGTCGCCGTGATGGAGGCGGGGCGGATCGTCGAGCAGGGGCCCACCGCCGCGGTGCTCGCGGCGCCGGCGCACCCGCGTACGCGAGCGCTGCTCGAGGCGGTGCCCGGGGCCGTGGCCGGCCTGGGGCCCGGCGCCGGGCTGGAGCCGGCGGAGGCGGCGGCGGCCTAGCGGCGCGACCGGGGCGCGGCGCCGCGGCCGTGTCGGCGGCCGCCGATACCGTGGCGCCGTGCCCGCACCAGCCCAGCTCGCCTCCGCGCATCCCGCCCTCGCCGACGGCGCGCCGCTCGAGCTCGACGAGGCGCAGCGCGCCGTGCTGGCGCTGCCCGAGCGGGCGAGCGCCATCGTGCTGGGCGTCTCCGGCTCCGGCAAGACCACGACCCTCGTCGAGCTCGTCGCCGACCGGCTCGCCCACGGCCTCGACCCGGCCGAGCTGCTCGTCGTGGCGGGCTCGCGGCAGGCCGCGACCGCGCTCCGCGACCGGCTCGCGGCGCGCACCGGCGCCGTCACGCCCGGGCCCCTCGCGCGCTCGCTGCCGTCGTTCGCGCACGCCGTGCTCGCCGCCGTGGCGCTCGCCGAGGGGCGCCCCGCGCCGCAGCTGCTCTCGGGCGCCGAGCAGGACCGCATCATCGCGGCGATGCTCGCCGGCCACGCCGACGACGAGGCGGGCGGCGAGGGCCGCGGCCCCGCGTGGCCCGACCACCTGCACGCCGAGGTGCGCGAGCTCGCCGGCTTCCGGGCCGAGCTGCGCGAGCTGCTCGCCGCCGTCGCCGAGCGCGGCTGGGACGCCGACGACCTGCGCCGCACCGCGCACGAGCGCGAGATGCCGGAGTGGGCGGCCGCCGCCGACTTCCTCGACGAGTTCGAGCGCCTCCAGCGGCTCGAGCGGCGCGGCGCCGAGAGCGTCACCGCCGCCTCGCTGCTGCGCCGCGCGGCGCGCGCGGTCCGCGAGGCCGACCGCATTGCGCTGCCCTCGCTCGTCGTCGTCGACGACGCCCAGGAGCTGACGGAGGGCGCCGTCGTGCTGCTCGAGGCGCTCCGCGCCCGCGGGGCGTCGATCGTCGCGCTCGGCGACCCCGACACGACCACCGGCGGCTTCCGCGGCGCCGACCCGGGCCTCCTCGCCGCCCTGCCCGCGCGGCTCGGCTTCGAGCATGAGCCCGGGCACCGGCTCGTGCTCGCGACCGACCACCGCCACGGCCCGCACGTGCGCGCGCTCGCCGCGTCGCTCGCCGGCGGCATCGGCACCGCGGGCGCCGGCGACCACCGCCGCGCCGTCGCGGGCGGCGCGCCCGACGGCGTCGAGCTGCGCCTCGCCGCCTCGGTCGACGAGCAGGCGCGCCAGATCGCCCGCGCCATCCACGAGCGCCGCGCCGCGGGCGTGCCGCATGGCGGCATCGCCGTCGTCGCGCGCACGGGCCGCATCGCGGCGGAGCTCTCGTCGCTGCTCTCGGCGCTCGACGTGCCGGTCGCGTCCGGCGGCCCCACGCGGCTGCGCGAGGTCTCGGTCGTCGACGCGCTCGTGAGCGTGCTCGCGGTCGCCGCCGGGCGCGTGCCGCTCACGGCGGAGCTCGTCGAGCGCCTGCTGCGCGGCGACCTGCTCGGCCTCGACGCGCTCGCCGTGCGCCGCCTCAAGCGCGCGCTGCGGCACCGCATCATCGCCGCGGGCGGCGAGGTGCACGTGCCCGGGGCCGAGCTCGTCCGCGACGCGATCGACGACCCGAGCCTGCTCGAGGGGCTCGAGCGCGCGCGGCTCGCGGTGCCCGCCGCGCGACGGCTCGCGCGCATGCTCGCCGAGGCCCGCGAGCTCATCCACGCCGACGACCCCGCATCCGCCGACCGCGTCCTCTGGCGCGTGTGGTCGATCGCCGGCGTCGCGGAGCCGTGGCGCACGGCGGCGCTCGAGGGCGCCGGCGTCGAGCGCTCGCTCGCCAACCGCAGGCTCGACGCCGTCGTCGCGCTGTTCGACCAGGTCGCGCGCCTCATCGAGCGCCGGCCGGACGTCGACACCGGCGGGTTCGTCGACGCGTGGCTCGCCTCGAGCATCGACGACGACTCGCTCGCCGCTCGCGCCGAGGGCGACCGGGTGTCGATCGGCACGCCCGGCCAGCTCGTGGGCCGCGAGGTCGACACGGTGATCGTCGCCGGCCTCCAGGAGGGCGTCTGGCCCAACCTCCGCGCGCGCGGCTCGCTGCTGGGCGCCAACCGGCTCGACGGCGCCGCGACCGACGACGACCGCGTCGCGGTGCTCCACGACGAGCTGCGCACCTTCGCGAAGGCCGTGCAGGCGGCGCGGGCGCGCGTGGTGCTCACCGCGGTCGAGAGCGACGACGAGCAGCCATCGCCGTTCACCGCGGGCGTCCCCGTGGCGCCGGGCGGCGACGACCGGTGGCACTCGCTGCGCTCGCTCGTCGCGCACCTGCGCCGCCGCGTCGTCGACCAGGGCGACCGGGCGGCCGCGGCGGCGCTGCGCCGCCTGGCGGACGCCGGCGTGCCCGGCGCCGCCGTCGACCAGTGGTGGGGCCTCGCGCCCATCACGACCGAGCGCCGGCTCGACCAGGACGCCCCGGTCGCCGTCTCGCCCTCCGCGCTGCAGAAGCTGCAGGACTGCGAGGTCGACTGGGTCATCCAGCGGCTCGCCGGCTCGACCTCCAACCGCGCCGCAGGCTTCGGCACGATCGTGCACGAGGCGGTCGAGCGGGCCGACGCGACCGACCCGGCCGCGCTCGAGCGGTACATCGGCGACCGCTTCGGCGAGCTCGCCCACCCCTCCGCCTGGGAGGCCGCGCAGCAGCGCGGCGACGTGCCGCAGCTCGTCGCCCACATCGCCGACTACTTCCAGCGCCTCCGCGGCGAGGGGTGGACGGTCGTGCCCGGCGAGCACGAGGCCCGGTTCACCGTCGAGCTCGAGGGCGGCGCCGCCCTGCACGGCTCGATCGACTGGCTCGAGCACGGCGCCGACGGCACCGTGCGCGTCGTCGACCTCAAGACGGGCAAGCACAAGCCCGACGCGCATCCCGAGCTCGGCAACCTGCAGCTGCGCGCCTACCAGCTCGCGATCTCGCTCGGCGGCATCGAGGGCGTGCCCGCGAGCGCGCCGACCGAGGCCCGGCTCGTCATGCCGCGGCTCGGCACCAAGCAGAAGGTCGTCGCCGCCGACGCGTTCGAGGAGGTGCGCGAGGCCTTCGCCGAGCACCTCCGCGACGCCGTCGCCACCATGGGCGGCGCCCGCTTCTCGGCCTCGCCCGGCGAGCACTGCTGCGCCCCCTTCTCGTTCGGCCAGTGCGCCATCCACGTGCTCCCGGAGGTCACCGAATGACGCGATCGCCCGACGACATCGCCCGCGCCCTCGCCGAGGTGCAGGGCAAGCCCGTGCAGCCGCCGACCGACGAGCAGCGCGCCGTCATCGAGGCGCCGTCCGCCCCGACGCTCGTCGTCGCGGGCGCCGGCAGCGGCAAGACGCACACGATGGCGCAGCGCGTGCTCTGGCTCGTCGCCAACGAGCACGCCCTGCCCGACCAGGTGCTCGGCCTCACCTTCACCCGCAAGGCGGCGCGCGAGCTGCAGGACCGCCTCGACGACCAGCTCGTGCTGCTCGGCGAGGCGGGCCTCGTCGACCGGACGCTCGTCGCCACGAGCAAGCCCGTCGTCCAGACCTACAACTCCTTCGCGAGCAGCCTGTTCAAGGAGTGGGGCCTCCTGATCGGGCGCGATCCCGAGTCCGACGTGCTCACCGACCCGGCCGCGTTCATCCTCGCCCTGCGCGTCGCGCGCGCCTCCGACGACCTGCGGCTCGCGCAGATCGGCTCCGCCGCGGTCGTCGCGCAGGCCGTCGTGCAGCTCGCGGGCGAGCTCGGCGACCACCACGTGACGACCGACGCGCTGCGCCGGACCGGGCTCGCGCGCCGCTTCGCCGGGCTCGCCGACCTGCCGCCGCGCGCCGACGCGAAGCGGCCGCTCAGCCAGTCCGCGCTGAAGGACCTCGCGCGCGACGCCGCGAACGTCGGCGCGCTCGACGCCCTCGCCGACCTCGTCGACGCCTTCGACGAGCAGAAGCGGCGGCTCGGCGTCGTGCAGTTCAGCGACCAGGTGCGCTTCGCGATGGACGCGCTCGCGGCGCACCCCGGCGCGGCCGAGGAGCTCCGCGACCGGCACCGCTTCGTGCTGCTCGACGAGTTCCAGGACACCTCGGTGCTGCAGCTGCGGCTGCTGGGCACGATGTTCCGCGAGCAGCCGGTCATGGCGGTGGGCGACCCGAACCAGGCGATCTACGGCTTCCGCGGCGCGAGCGCCGGCACCCTCGCGCTCTTCGAGCGCCACTTCGGCGCGACCGCGAAGGCCGCGCTGTCGACGAGCTGGCGCAACGACCGCGAGATCCTGCGGATCGCCGGCACCGTCGCCGACGAGCTCCCCGTGCGCCCCGAGGTGCCCGTCCTGCCGCTGCAGGCGCGCGAGCACGCCGGGCCGGGCGTCGTCGCCGTGCGCCACCTCGAGACCGTCGACGACGAGGCGCGCGAGCTCGCCGCCTGGTTCGTCGAGCACGGGCTCGACGAGGGCCGCACCGCGGCGCTGCTCGTGCGCACGCACGGGCAGGGCATCGACCTCTCGAACGCGCTGCGTGCGCTCGGCGTGCGCGTCTCGCGCACCGGCGGCGGCGGCCTCCTCGAGGAGCCCGCCGTCGTCGACCTCGTCGCCGCGCTCCGGGTGCTCGGCCGGCCCGAGGAGGGCTCGGCACTCGTGCGGCTGCTCGCCGGCAGCCGCTGGCGGATCGGCGTCGCCGACCTCATGGCGCTGCAGCGCGCCGCCGGGCGCATGGCGTCGGCGGGGCTCACCGACGAGCAGCGCAGCAGCGACCGGAGCGCGGTCGTGCCCGAGGCGTCGGCGTCGATCGTCGACGCGCTCGACGCCCTGCTCGAGTCCGACGGGCTCGAGGGCGCCACCGACGAGGGCGTCGCCCGCATGCGCGACGCGGCGCAGCTGCTGCGCTCGCTGCGCCGCAGCGCCGGCATGCCGCTCGTCGACTTCGTCCGCCTCGTCGAGCGCGCGCTGCGCCTCGACATCGAGGTCGACGCGCACTCCGGCCGCACCGCCGCGGCGCTCGACGCGTTCGCGCGCGAGGTGCACGCCTTCGCGACCGCCGACGAGCAGGGCGGCCTCGAGTCGCTGCTCGTCTACCTCGAGGCGGTCGAGGCCGGCCGCGGTCCGGACGCGCCGCAGCTCGAGGCGCAGCCCGGCACCGTGCAGGTCATGACGATGCACGCCTCGAAGGGCCTCGAGTGGGACCTCGTCGCGCTGCCGCGGCTCGCGGCGGCGCAGGCCGACCCGAGCTCGAAGGGCTGGCTCGACCGCGCGCGGCTGCCGTTCCCGCTGCGCGGCGACGCGACGATGCTGCCCGAGCTCGACCACGAGCAGCCGACGGCGCACGACTACCTCGACGCGCGCGGCGACTTCACCGCCGCGCTCAAGGCCCACGACGAGTCCGAGCGCGACCGCCTCTCGTACGTCGCCGTGACCCGCGCGCGCAGCGCGCTCTGGCTCTCCGGGGCGCTCTGGTACGGCAGCGGCACGATGGCCGCGAGGCCCACGAAGCTGCTCCTGCTCGCCGCCGAGGCGACGGGCGCGCCGCTGCTCGAGCAGCCCGAGCGGGGCACCCCGAACCCGCGCTCCGGCACCGCGGCGACGACCGTCTGGCCCGCCGACCCGCTCGGCGCCCGCCGCGACGCCGTCGAGCGCGGCGCGGCGCTCGTCGAGGACGCCGACCCCGGCGCCGCGACGCCGTGGGACGACGCCATCCGCCTGCTGCTCGACGACCGCGACGCCGCGCGGCTCGCGCTGCCAACCCGTATCGCCGCCTCCGGCTTCAAGGACTGGGCCGCGGATCCGGTCGCCGTCGCGCGCTCGATCGCCCGCCCCATGCCGCAGGAGCCGTTCGCCGCCACCCGGCTCGGCACGCTCTTCCACAGCTGGGTCGAACGGCGCGGCAGCGCCATCGGGCTGGGCGACGCGCTCGACGACGATGCGCTCGACGAGGAGCTCGTCGGCATCGACGCCGACCGCCTCGAGCGGCTCAAGGCCACCTTCCTCGCCTCGCCCTACGGCACGCGCGAGGTGGCCGAGACCGAGCTCGAGGTGCACCTGCCCCTCGCCGGCACCACCGTCGTCTGCAAGCTCGACGCCGTCTACCGCGACGGCGAGCGCGCGACCGTCGTCGACTGGAAGACGGGCGCCCTCCCGCGCGACGCCGCCGACCTCGAGGCCCGCCAGCTGCAGCTGGCGCTGTACCGCGCCGCGTACGCCGCGCACGCGGGCATCGATCCCGAGCTCGTCGACGCGGAGCTGTACTTCGTCGAGCACGACGAGGTCGTGCGGCCGCCGCGCATCGAGTCGCTGGCCGAGCTCGAGCAGCGATGGCTCGCCGCGCAGCAGGCGGTCGCCGCCGCGTCAGCGGCCGGCTGAGGCCTCGCGCTCGTCGTCGAAGCCGGCGTCGAGGCGCTGCTCGGCGGTCCGGTCGTCGCGCGCGCTCTCGCCGAGGTACGCCTGCACGTCCGCGAGGTCCATCGTCTCGAGCCGCTGCGGCTCGATCGCCGCCGAGGGGTCGCGGTCGACGCGCTGTACGAGGCCCGAGAGCATGCCGGCGGCATCGGCGACGATCGCGTCGTCGCCGCGGTCGACGCCGTGGAGCAGCCAGCGCGCCACGTCGAGCTCCGCGTGGAGCATCGCGCGCTGGCGCACGTGCCGGTCGCCGATGCCGCGCGCCGCGGCGTGCGCCTCGAACGCCTCGTCGACGCTGCCGAACTCGCTCGAGCCGAGCAGGAACGCCAGGTCCCGGGCCGGGTCGCCGACCGAGAGCGCGTGCCAGCCGTCGAGGCCGGTCACCCGACCGCCCTCGATGCGGAACGCCGGCGCCTGCAGGTCGCCGTGGACGACCGCCGGCTTGAACTGCCAGAGGCGGTCGTCGCCGAGGGCGCGCTCCCAGCGCTCGAGGAGCGGCGCGGGCACCGAGCCGGTCGCCGCGGCGCGGTCGAAGGTGTCGAGCAGGCCCTGGCGCACCGAGGCCGCGGCCGCGTGCGGCAGCCCGGCGTCGGAGACCACCGAGGTGGGCAGCTCGTGGATCGCGGCGATCGCCTGGCCGACGCTGGGTGCGAGGCCGGGGGCGGCGGGGGAGACGTCGGCGAGCCGCATGGGCGTGCCGCCCAGCCGGGTGAGCACGAACACGCGCGAGCGGCCCGCGGGCGCGCTGCCGAGCACGGCCGGCACCTCGAACGGGAGCCGCGAGCGGGTCGCGGGCGTGAGCGCCGCGAGGGCCGCCTCGTGCTCCTCGGCCGTGCGCAGGGCCGAGACGGAGCGGGGGAGCACGAGCAGGGCCGTCTCGCCGTCGGCGAGGCGCGCCGCCACCTGCGAGCGGTGCTCGTCGGAGCCGTCCTCGGTCGCGCCCACCACGGCGAGGCCCTCGACTGCGGTCGTCGCGAGCGCGGCTAGAGTGAAGGGGTTCGTGCTCATGGATGCCAGGCTAGGCGGCGCGCGCCCTCCCGGGGCGGCGCCACGCGACGGAGGTGACGTGCAGGTTCCGCCGCTCGCCCGCTCGGCGCTCGACCGCGACCACGCGGGGAGGCTCCAGCAGGACGCCGTCTCCCGCGCGCTCGCCGACGCCGCGACGCGCGTCGTCCCCATCGCAGGCGACCGCGCCCCCGTGCGCGACGGCCGCCTCGTGCGGCTCGCGCCGGGCGCCGTCCCGGCCGACGCCGCGCTCGTCGAGCCGCCCGTGCCGATGAGCTGGCTCGGCCGCGCCCGCGGCGCCGAGGGCGAGCCCGGCGGCGTCGTGCTCAGCCTGCTCGTCGCCGAGCCCTTCGACGTCGACGGCGCCGAGTGGCGGTCGCTCCGCGAGGTGGGTGCCGCGCTCGACGACGAGGACGCCGGCGTGCTCACCCAGGCCGTCGCGCTCGGCGTCTGGCAGCGCGAGAGCGCCCACAGCCCGGTCGACGGCCTGCCCGCCGGCTTCGAGGAGTCGGGCTGGGTGCGCCGCGACAGCGGCGGCACCCCGCACTTCCCCCGCACCGACCCCGCGGTCATCGTCGCCATCCACGACCCGGCCGATGAGCGCATCCTGCTCGGCCACAACGCCGCCTGGCCCGAGGGTCGCTACTCGCTCATCGCCGGCTTCGTCGACCCGGGGGAGTCGCTCGAGGCGGCCGTCGTGCGCGAGGTGCACGAGGAGACGGGGCTCGTCGTCGTCGAGCCGCGCTACCTCGGCTCGCAGCCGTGGCCGTTCCCGCGCAGCCTCATGCTCGGCTTCGAGTGCGTCGCGCCCGACCCCGAGCCCATCCGCCCCGACGGCGTCGAGATCCTCGACGTGCGCTGGTTCTCGCGCGAGGAGCTGCGCGCCGGCGCCATCCAGCTGCCGGGGCCGACCTCGATCGCCTCCTGGATCCTGGAGGCGTGGATCGCGCGCGAGCCGCGCGGCCGCGCGTGACCGCAGCGCTCACGGACGCGACGCCGAGGGCGGCGCGCTGATGGACGCCGACGCGATCCTCGCCGGCCTCGACGAGCAGCAGCGGCAGGCCGCGACCACCCTCGGCGGACCGGTCGCGATCCTCGCGGGCGCCGGCACCGGCAAGACGCGCGCGATCACCCACCGCATCGCCTACGCGGTCGCGACGGGCGAGCACGCCGAGCACGCCTCGCTCGCCCTCACCTTCACCTCGCGCGCCGCAGGCGAGATGCGCACGCGGCTCGCGCGGCTCGGCGCGGGCGGCGTGCAGGCGCGCACGTTCCACGCCGCCGCGCTCGCGCAGCTGTCCCACTTCTGGCCGCGCATCACCGGCTCCGGCATGCCGCAGCTGCTGGCGCAGAAGGCGTCGACGGTCGCCGACGCGGCCGCCCAGCTGCGGCTGCGGCTGCCGACGGCGCAGCTGCGCGACGCGGCCGGCGAGATCGAGTGGCGCAAGTCGCAGGCGATGACGATGGAGGACTACGGCGTCCAGGCGCGCATCCGGCCGATGCCGACCGGGATCGACCCCGAGGCGATGCTCGACCTCCACATGGCCTACGAGCGCGTCAAGGACGAGCGGCGGCAGCTGGACTTCGAGGACGTGCTGCTCGCGACGGCCGGCATGCTCGAGCGCGAGCCCGTCGCCGCCGACGAGGTGCGGGCCCGCTACCGCCACTTCACCGTCGACGAGTTCCAGGACGTCTCGCCCATGCAGCAGCGGGTGCTCGACGCCTGGCTCGGCGACCGCCGCGACGTGTGCGTCGTCGGCGACCCGAGCCAGACGATCTACTCGTTCGCGGGCGCCGACGCCGCGAGCCTCTCGCGGTTCGTGCACGACCACCCCGACGCCGAGGTCGTGCGGCTCGAGCGCTCCTACCGCTCGACCGGCGCCATCGTGGGCGCCGCGAACCGCCTCATGCGCGGCCGCGAGGCGCTCACCCTGCACGCCGCGTCGCAGGAGCCCGGGCCGGAGCCGGCGCTCGCGGCGCACGGCAACGACTCCGCCGAGGCCGCTGCGATCGCCGCCGCGTGCCGCGCGCAGGTCGATCGCGGCGCCAACCCGGGCGACATCGCGATCCTCACGCGCTTCCACGCCCAGTCGGGGCTCCTCGAACAGGCGCTCGCGTCCGTCGGCCTGTCGTCGACCGTGCGCGGCTCGCGGCGCTTCTTCGAGATCCCGGTCGTGCAGCGCGCGGTGCTCATGCTGCGCAGCGCGCCGCCGGACGGCCGGCCCGTGTTCCAGGCGGTGACCGACATCGTCATGGGCCTCGGCTACCGGGCGGAGCCGCCCGCGACCCACGGCGAGGAGCGGGCGCAGTGGGATGCGCTCCATGCGCTCGTGACGCTCGCGGAGGAGACCGACGGCACCGACCTCGCCGGCTTCGCGCGCGAGCTGCAGCGCCGCGCCGCGACCGAGCACGAGCCGACCGTCGCCGCCGTCACCATCGCGACGATCCACGCTGCGAAGGGCCTCGAGTGGCAGCACGTGCACGTGTGCGGGCTCGCCGAGGGGCTGCTGCCGGTCTCGCACGCGACGTCGCTCGCCGAGATCGACGAGGAGCGGCGGCTGCTCTACGTCGCCATCACGCGCGCGCAGCGCACGCTCTCGCTCACGTGGGCGCGGAGCTCCGGGCACGCCGTCAGGCAGCCCTCGCGGTTCCTCGCCGAGCTCGGCACGCGCACGGCAACGGCGCGGGGAGGGCGCTGACCGCGCCGTCGCGCTGCGCGATCCGGGCGCCCCAGCCGTCGGGCAGCTCACCCGCCGCGGCGAGCCGGAGCCCGCTCAGCACGGTCGCGACGACCTGCCAGCGCGCGGCGGCGCCGGGCACCGGCACGAGGTGCGCCGGCATCGGGCCGCCCTCGTGGGCGCCGACGCACCGCTCGCAGCCGCCGCGGCCGGCGGGGCCGACCTGGATCCACGCGTCCCCGACGACCACCGGCAGGTGCGGGGCGTCGTCGGCGACGAGCCGTCGCACCTCGCCCGCCGGGAGCCGCCAGGGGGCCACGGGCACGACGAGCGCCTCGCCTGAGGGGTGGCCGGCCGCCCGCGCGGCCCGCTGGATCGTGCGAGCGAGCGCGAGCCTGCCGCGCACCCGCACGGCGATGCAGGCGGACGGCGCGTCGAGGGCCGGGCCGACGCGCTCGAGCAGCTCGCGCGCCGCATCGGCGCCGAGCAGCTGGTCGAGCTCGGGCCGCAGCACGCCGCGGACGAGCGCCGCGACGCCGCGCATCGAGGCGTCGTCGTCGGCGAGCTCGGCGACGGGCGCCTGCGCGCCGATCGAGACGCGGTCGGGCGAGGAGCGGAAGAGGGCGAGGCGGGGGTCGAGTCGGAGCATGGCCGGATGATGCGCCGGCGCGGGGCGCGGCGTCGGCGGCTGTCCACAGGAGCGGTGCGTCGGCCCCTCTCGTGGCGCGTCGCGCTGCGCGCGGCGCTCCTCGACCGGCGGGGCTCAGCGCTCCGGGCGGTCGTCCGGGTCGTCCTGGTCGTCGTCCTCCGCCGCGGGCGCTGCGTCCGGCTCCGCGTCGCCCGCGGGCGTCGCCTCGCCCTCGGCCGGCTGCTCGTCCGCGCGCGCAGCGTCGTCGAGCAGCGCCTGCAGCGCGAGGTCCATCTCGTCGAGCTCGCCCCCGCCCTGCAGCCGCGCGATCGCGCGCGAGGGGTCGTCGATGTCGGCTGCCGTCGGCACGAGGTCGGGCTGGTCCCACAGCGAGTCGCGCGCCTCCGGGCCGACCGCCTCGGTGACCGCGCGCCAGAACGCCGCCGCCTCGCGCAGGCGACGCGGGCGGATCTCGAGGCCCACGAGCGTGCCGAAGGCCTTCTCGGCCGGCCCGCCCGTCGCGCGGCGGCGGCGGACGGTCTCGGCGATCGCGTCGCGCTTGGGCAGGCGCGCCGTGGCCGCCTCGGTCACGCAGTCGACCCATCCCTCGATGAGCGCGATCGTCGTCTCGAGCCGCGCGAGCGCCTCCTGCTGCTCCTCGGTCTTCGGTGGGATGAGCGCACCGGAGCTGAGCGCTTCGCGCAGCTCCTCGGGGTTCGAGGGGTCGAAGCCCTCGGCGAGCTGCTCGAGGCGCTCGACGTCGATGCGGATGCCCTCGGCGTACTCGCGCACCGACGAGAGCACGTGCAGGCGCAGCCAGCGCGCGTGGTGGAAGAGGCGCGCGTGCGCGAGCTCGCGCACGGCGGTCCAGATGCGCACCTGGTCCTCGGGGATCTCGAGCCCCTCCGCGAGCGTGCGCAGGTTCACGGGCAGCAGCGTCGCCTCGTCCTGCAGGAGCGGGAAGCCGAAGTCGCCACCGGCGATCGTCTCGCCCGCGAGCTGGCCGACGACGTTGCCGAGCTGCATGGCGAACATCGTGCCGCCGACGTTGCGGAGGATGCGCTCGGCGCCCGCCAGCATCTCCTGCGCCTCCTCGGGCGCGTGCTCCTGCATGGCGCGCGTGAGCGCGCCCGCGATGCTCGAGGCGACGGGCTCGGCCATCTCCTGCCACACGGGGAGCGTCGCGTCGACCCACTGCTGGCGGGAGCGCAGCGTCACGTCGCTCGCGCCGCCCCAGGTGGTCGCCTCGTCGAGCCACATGGCGGCGAGCTCGACGGCCTGCCGCACGGCGTCGCGCTCGGCGGTCGTCACCGAGCCCGGGTCGCGCTGCACGACGGCGCGCGCCTGGCGCTCGGCCGCCGACCAGTCGATGCCGTCCTCGGTGCGCGCGAGCGCCGCCTGCAGCTGGGCCATGAGCGCCTGCAGCTGGGCGGGGTCGGAGGGCATGCCCGCGGCGCCCGCGAGGCGGGCGGGATCGATGGGACCCTCGCCCGAGAGGAAGCGCTGCAGCATCTCGCGGAGCTCGTCCTCGGGCCGCCGGTCGTCGGGTTCCTCAGGCATGCGACTACGCTAGCCCCAGCATGTCCGAGCCCGCCGGGATCACGCCCCAGTCGCCCTCCGCCGTCCGCGAACACGCGGTGCGGCCGCGCTTCCCCGACGTCCGGCCGCGGCGCATCCGCCGTGCCGGCTGGATCGGGATCCTCGTCGCGTCCGCCGCCTCCGTCGGCCTCGCCTTCGTGCCCTCGCCGTACATCGTCGAGCAGCCCGGCCCCACGTGGGACACGCTCGGCGCCACCGACGCCGGCCCGCTCATCCAGATCGACGAGGTGCAGACGTACCCGACCGAGGGGGAGCTGCGGCTGCTGACGGTCGCGCTGCTCGGCAACCCGCAGCAGCCGCTCACGTGGTTCGACGTGGCCGAGGCGTACCTCGACCCCTCCGACGCGATCATCCCGATGGATGCGGCCTTCCCGCCCTCGCAGACGGTCGAGCAGTCGAACGAGGCCGGCCGCATCGAGATGCAGAACTCGCAGTCGTCCGCGATCGCGGCGGCGCTGCTGCACGAGGGCTACGAGGTCGACAGCGACGTCCGCATCGCCGGCGTCATCCCCGGCTCGCCCGCCGAGGGCCTGCTCGAGGAGGGCGACCGGATCCTGAGCGTCAACGGCGAGACCGCCTACGACGTGTGGTCCATCCGCGCCGCGATCGCGAGCCGCGACGGCGCCTCCACGTTCGCCCTCGAGCGCGGCGACGAGCAGCTCGAGGTCGACGTCGTGCCGGTCGTCGACGGCGACCAGCGGCTCGTGGGCGTCTACCCGGCGAACGAGTTCGCGTTCCCCTTCCCCGTGCACATCGAGCTGCCGAACGTGGGCGGCCCGAGCGCCGGCATGATGTTCGCGCTCGGCATCGTCGACGAGCTCACGCCCGGCGCGATGACCGCCGGCACGCACTGGGCCGGCACCGGCACGATCTCGGCGCTCGGCGACGTCGGCGGGATCGGCGGCATCGTGCAGAAGATGCACGGCGCGGTCGACGCCGGCGCCACGCACTTCCTCGCGCCGGCCGAGAACTGCGGCGAGGTCGTGGGCCACGTGCCCGACGGCCTCGAGGTGTTCGCCGTCGCGACGCTCGACGAGGCGATCGCCGCGGTCCAGGCCGTCGCCGCGGGCGAGGACACCTCTGGCCTGCCGACCTGCGAGGACGTCAGCGGCTCATAGGAGCGGTGGATACGATGGGCTGACCGCCCGCCGAGCCACTGGAGCCACCCGACGTGTCCGCCAACGCCGAACGCCCGCCTTCGACGACGAGCCGGCAGCGGCCGTCGCCCCTCCTCATCACCGTCGCCATCGTCGGCGCGATCGTGGGCGGGTTCGTCCTCTTCTCCGGCTTCTACGCCGACATCCTCTGGTTCGACCAGCTGGGCTTCGTGCAGATCCTGCAGACCCGCTGGCTGTCGATCGGCGCGCTGTTCCTCGCCGGCTTCCTCGGCATGGCCGTGCCGCTCGCGATCGCGATCCAGGTCGCGTTCCGCTCGCGGCCGATGTACGCGCAGCTGAACTCGCAGCTCGACCGCTACCAGGAGCTCGTCGAGCCGCTCCGCAAGGTCGGCATGTGGGCCGTGCCCGTCGCCCTCGGCGTCTTCGCCGGCATCGCCTCGGCCGCCCAGTGGGAGCTCGCGCAGCTGTGGCTGCACCGCCGCCCGTTCGGCGAGGCCGACCCCCAGTTCGGCATCGATCTCGGCTTCTACGTCTTCGAGCTGCCGTTCTACCAGCAGATCGTCGGCTTCGCGCTCGCCGTGCTGTTCATCTGCGCGGTCGCGACGCTCGCGACGGCGTACCTGTACGGCGCCATCCGCCTGACGGGCCGCGAGTTCCGCATCTCGCGCTCCGCGCGCATCCAGCTCGCCGTGATCGTCGCGCTGTACATGCTCACGATCGGCGTCTCGATCTGGCTGAGCCAGTACGCCGCGCTGTCGCAGGCCTCGCAGGGCTTCCTCAACGCGGGCGCCGGCTACACCGAGGTGAACGCGATCATCCCGGGCCTGCAGATCCTCGCAGGCATCGCGGGCCTCGTCGCGCTGTTCTTCATCCTCACGGCCGTCATCGGCCGCTGGCGCATCTCGATCGTCGGCACGGCGCTGCTCGTCGCCGCGTCGCTCGTCGTCGGCGTCGCCTACCCGGCGATCGTGCAGCGCTTCCAGGTCGACCCGAGCCCGCTCTCGCTCGAGGCCGAGTACATCGAGCGCAACATCGACGCGACGCGCGCCGCGTGGGGCGTCGACGGCATGGTGGAGGAGCAGACCGACGCCGTCACCGACGCCGAGCCCGGCGCGCTCCGCGAGGACGCCGACACGGCGGCGAACATCCGCATCATCGACCCGGCGCTCGTCACCGACGCGTTCGCGAACCTCCAGGAGTACCGCCCGTACTACGGCTTCCCGGAGCAGCTCGACGTCGGCCGCTACGAGATCGACGGGCAGATCCAGGACACCGTGATCGCGGTGCGCGAGCTCGACCAGTCCGGCCTCGACGAGGACAGCTGGTACAACCGCCACATCGTCTACACGCACGGCTACGGCGTCGTCGCGGCCAACGGCAACCAGCGCGGCCCCGAGGGCCAGCCGGTGTTCCTGCAGTCGGGCATCCCGACCACGGGCGAGCTGGGCGACTACGAGCCGCGCATCTACTTCGGCGAGACGAGCCCCGAGTACTCGATCGTCGGCGGCCCGGAGGGCGGCCCGCAGCTCGAGCTCGACTACCCCCGCTCGACCGAGGAGGGCAGCGGCAACGCGAACACGACCTTCTCGGGCGACGGCGGCCCGAAGCTCGACAACTTCGTGAAGCGGCTCGTGTACGCGCTGCAGTTCCAGTCGGAGCAGATCGTGCTCTCGGACGCGATCAACGACGAGTCGCAGATCCTCTACGACCGCGACCCGCGCGAGCGCGTCCAGTCCGTCGCCCCGTACCTGACGCTCGACACCGATCCGTACCCGGCCGTTGTCGACGACCGCGTCGTGTGGATCGTCGACGGCATGACGACCTCGTCGACCGTGCCGTACTCGACCCACCAGGCCGTCTCGCGCACCATCGCCGACTCCACCAACCCGACGCCGCTGACGACGACGAACGACTGGGTCAACTACATGCGGAACTCCGTCAAGGCGGTCGTCGACGCCTACGACGGCTCCGTCTCGCTATACGCCTGGGACCCGGAAGACCCGATCCTGCAGGCGTGGATGGAGGTGTACCCGGGCACCATCCAGCCGATGGAGGAGATGTCGGGCGACCTCATGAGCCAGGTCCGGTACCCGACCGACCTGTTCAAGCTGCAGCGCGCCATCCTCGGCGACTACCACGTCACGAACCCGGCGACCTTCTTCTCCGGAGACGACCAGTGGTCGACCCCGACGGAGCCCACCTGGGACAGCCAGAGCCAGGCGCCGTACCAGCCGCCGTACTACCTGACGATGTCCATCGACGGGAAGGACCCGGCGTTCACGCTGTACTCCACCTTCATCCCGCGCGACGGCCGCAACGTGCTGTACGGCTACCTGTCGGTGAACGCCGACGCGGGCTCGACCGAGGGGGAGGTGAGCGAGGACTACGGCCAGCTGACCCTGCAGATGCTCCCGAAGGACAGATCGATCCCGGGGCCGGGCCAGGTGCAGAACACCTTCGACACCGACGACCAGGTCTCGCGCGAGCTCAACCTGCTCCGCCAGGGCGCCTCCGAGGTGATCAACGGCAACCTGCTCACCCTGCCCGTCGGCGGCGGCCTGCTCTACGTGCAGCCCGTCTACCTGCGCTCGACCGGTGCGACCTCGTACCCGGTGCTCCGCAAGATCCTCGTCTCCTTCGGCAACGACATCGCGTTCGAGGACACGCTCGACGAGGCGCTCGACGCGCTCTTCGGCGGCGACTCGGGTGCGCAGGCGGGCGACTCCGGCACCGATCCGGGCGCCGAGGGGGAGGAGCCGGGCACTGGCGAGGGCGAGGGCACGGAGCAGCCTCCCGCCGACCTGCAGGCGCAGCTCGATGCGGCGCTGCAGGAGGCGCAGGCGGCCATCGCGGCCCGCCAGGAGGCGTACGCGGCCAACGACCTCGTCGCGGCCGCCGAGGCGGACAACCGCCTCACCGCGGCGCTGACGCGGGCGATCCAGGTGTCCGACCAGATCGACGCGGCGGCGGGCGACGAGGCGGAGGCCGAGCCGGCCCCCACGGAGACGCCGGCGCCCTAGCCGATTTGGCCCACCCCGCGGCGCCTGGTAACGTATTCCTCGTGCCGCGGGGTGGAGCAGTTCGGTAGCTCGCCGGGCTCATAACCCGGAGGTCGCAGGTTCAAATCCTGTCCCCGCAACGAGAGACGCAGCAGCTGCGGCACAGAAGAGGGATCCGAGAGGGTCCCTCTTCTGCTGTCCGCGCGCGTCTCTCGACGCTCGCGGCGCGCGCCGCCTGAGCAGACCCTGCGCCGCCCGGCGGTGCTGGCATGGATCAGCGGGGCTACGCTCCGAGCATGGCCCGCTTCGAGATCGTCCGCACCGCCGACATCGCCGCGCCGCGCGAGCGCGTCCACGCGCTCGTCGACGACTTCCACGACTGGTCGCGGTGGTCGCCGTGGGAGGACGTCGACCCGGCGCTCCGCCGCAGCTACAGCGGCGCCGACCGCGGCGTCGGCGCCCGCTACGGCTGGGAGGGCAATCGGCAGGCCGGCAGGGGCTCGATGGAGATCCTCGAGTCGACCCCCGAGCGCATCCGCATCGACCTGCGCTTCGAGAAGCCGATCAAGGCCCGCCACGAGCTCGAGCACGGGTTCGCCGACCACCCCGACGGCACGCGCGTCACCTGGACGATGCGCGGCGAGAACCGGGGGCTGCACGCCCTGTTCTGGCGCCTCTTCCCGATGGAGCGCGAGCTCGGCAAGCAGTTCGAGCAGGGCCTCGCGAAGCTGCGGGCCGCCGCGGAGGGCTGAGCCCGGCTACTCGAACAGGCCGCCGATCCCGCCGCCCCCGCTGTTCTGGCCGGAGGCCTCCGGCCGGCCCTCGCTCGGCTGCACGACGACGAAGCCGGGGCCGTGGAAGGCGAGCTGGAACGCCTCGCCGGTGCCGCCGCGCAGCATCGAGCGGAGGTTCATGCTGTTCTGGATCTGCGGCTGCAGGTTCGCCGACCAGCAGACCGCCGCGTTCGGGTCGACGTAGGTGGGCTGCCGCGAGCAGTCGAGCAGCAGCGGCTGCCCGTCGCAGGAGAGCGCGACGGTGCCGCGGCCGCCGATCTCGAGGTTGAAGAGGCCGCCGGCCATCATGCCGCCCCCGGAGCGGAGCATCTTGATGTCCCACTGCAGCGCCTGGTCGAAGGCGAGCAGGCTCGAGCCGTTCACGGTGAGGCCCTCGTCCTCGAGGAGCACCGTGAAGATGTTCTGCGCGTCGCGCGCCAGGAACACCTCGCCCTGCCCGCGCATGCGCATGAGCGGCGCGCCCTCGCCCGTCACCATCTGCTTCAGGAAGCGCGCGGCCGAGCCGGCGCCCTCGTGCTGGAACTCGATCTGCCCCTGGAAGGCGACCATCGCGCCCTTCGCGGCGATGACGTCGCCGCCGCTCGAGACGTTCACGCGCAGCATCTTGGACGACTGCTTCGTCCACCGCTCCGCCGACTGGATCTCCTGGTTCGCCTCGGCGAACAGCTCGCTCCTCATGCCCGGCCCTCCAGAGCCTCTTCCAGCCGCTCGACCTTGCCGTCGAGCTCGCCCTGCCATCCCGGTCGGATGTCGGCCTTGAGGACGAGGGAGGCGCGCGGGCTCACGGCGAGCACGGCGTCGGTCGCGCGGCGGACGACGTCGAACACCGCGTCCCACTCGCCCTCGATCGTCGTGAACATGGCGTCGGTCCGGTGCGGCAGCCCGCTCTCGCGGACGACGCGCACGGCGGCGGCCACGGCATCGTGCACCGAGCCGTCCGGACCTGCGGTGGCCGGGGCCACGGAGAATGCGACGAGCATCCTGCTCCCTTCGTCGGTGCGATCATCGCACCCCGATCCTGTGGGCGCCACGGCCCCTGCGTAGGCTGGATCCGTGACCGAGCAGACCGCATCCGAGACCGTCGCGAGCGCCCCCGTCCCGGCCGCGCTCGTGCTCGCCGCCGCGGTGCAGTGGGCGCCCGGCGAGGACGCCGAGGCCAACCGCGCCGCGGCCGCCGCCTGGATCGACCGCGCCGCCGCCCGCGGGGCGCGGCTCGTCGTGCTGCCGGAGTACTCGCAGCACTGCTCGGCCGACCTCGCCGCCACGGCGCCGGCGGCCGCCGAGCCGCTCGAGGGGCCGTTCACCGCGATGCTCCGCGAGCGGGCCGAGGCGCACGGCGCGCTGGTCGTCGCCGGGATGCTGGAGCGCACCGAGCGGGGCGGCGTCGCGAACGTCGTGGTCGCGGTCGACGGCACGGGCATCCGGGCGGCGTACCGCAAGGTGCACCTGTACGACGCGTTCGGCACGCGCGAGTCCGACTGGCTCGAGGCGGGGGACCCCGCGCAGCTACCCGTGGTCGAGGCGCTGGGCCTGCGCATCGGCATCGAGACCTGCTACGACCTGCGCTTCCCGGAGGCGACCCGGCGGCTCGTCGACGCGGGCGCCGACGTCGTCGTGGTGCCCGCGGAGTGGGTGCGCGGCCCGCAGAAGGAGCGGCACTGGACGACGCTCGTGACCGCGCGCGCGATCGAGTCGACCGTGCACGTCGTCGCGGCAGACCAGGCGCCGCCGCTCGGCGTGGGCTGCTCGGCGATCGTCGACCCGATGGGCGTCGCGCTCGCCGCGCTCGGCGATGCCGAGGACGTGGCGGTGGCGCCGATCGACCTCGCCGTCACGGCGGCGACGCGCGAGCGCAACCCCTCGCTCGCGAACCGGCGCTACCGGATCGCCTGACCGCCCCCGGGCGCCCTCTCCGGCCGCGCATCGATCCCCAGCTGGTGGAGCGTGCGGATCGCGGCGTCCTCGCGATCGGGCTCGTCGAGCGTGATGACGGCCTTCCAGAGCGCCCAGCCGGCGCCCCGCCGCCACTCGTCGTCGTCCGCGTCCAGCGCGTCCCGGAGCGCCGCGCGGCCTCCGGCGTCGCACCACTGCCACGCGAGCGCCAGGTCGCACGCCGGATCGCCCACGGCGGTCTGCCCGAAGTCGATCGGCGCGGCGAGCCGGCCCTCGCGCACGAGCAGGTTGCCGGGCGCGACGTCGCCGTGCAGCCAGCGTGCGCGGTCGGCGGGTGCGGCGGCGCGCGCATCCGCCCACGCCGCGCGCGCGGCCCCCGCGTCCAGCCGGTCGGCGCTCGCGCGGATCGCTCGCTCGACCTCGTCGTCCCACTGCGCGAGCGGGGCGCCGCGGCCGGCGCTGTGCGGGCCGGGCTCGGGCCCGACCGGGTCGACGGCGCGCAGGTCGCGCAGCAGGCGCGCGATGTCGGCGACGAGCTCCAGGCTCGGCGGCCGCGTGCCGTCGGCGGCCTCGCCTTCGATCCAGCGGCGCACGGTCCACGGCCACGGGTAGCCGCGCCCGGGCCGCCCGACCGCGAGCACCTCGGGCACCGGCCACGGCAGCGCCGAGGCGAGGTGCGGGAGCCAGCGCACCTCCTTCTCGACCTGCGGCACATAGCCCTCGGCGCTCGGCAGGCGCACGCCCATCGCATCGCCGAGCCGGAACGAGCGGTTGTCCCAGCCGTCGACGTCGACCGGCCACACCGGCAGGTGCGCCCAGGCGGGCAGCTGCTCGGCGACGAGCGCCCGGACGAGCGCCGCGTCGATCGTCGGGGCGCGCATCCGCCTCAGACGACGGGCGCGAGGGCGGAGCGGAGGCCCGCGAGGCGCCCGGCGGCGTCGCCGAGCATGTCGTCCGACTTGCAGAACGCGAAGCGCAGCGTGGAGCGCAGGTCGCGCCGGGACGGCCGGGCGAGCGCCGAGAGCGGCACGCCCACGACGCCGACCAGCTCGGGCAGCCGGCGCGCGAGGTCGGTCGCGTCCTCGACGCCGAGCGGCGCCGCGTCGGCGAGCAGGAAGTAGCCGGCGCGCGCGTCGTGCACCTGGAAGCCCGCCTTCCGCAGGCCCCGGGCGAGGATGTCGCGCTTGCGCGTGAACGACTGGACGATCGTGTCGAAGTGCTCGTCGGGCAGCCGGAGCCCCGCGGCGACCGCCGGCTGGAACGGCGCGCCGTTCACGAAGGTCAGGTACTGCTTCACCGCGCCGATCTGGGCGATCCGCTCCGGGCTCGCCATGATCCAGCCGATCTTCCAGCCGGTGACCGAGAACGTCTTGCCGGCCGACGAGATGGAGACGAGGCGGTCGCGCGCGGCGTCGATGGTGGCGATGGGCACGTGCCGCTCGTCGTACACGAGGTGCTCGTAGACCTCGTCGGTGACGATGATCGCGTCGCGGCGCTCGGCGACGCGCACGATGTGGCGCATCGACTCCTCGGTGAACACCGTGCCCGTCGGGTTGTGCGGCGAGTTCACGACGATCATGCGCGTGCGCGGGCTCGTCGCCCGCAGCAGCCGGTCGGGATCGGGCTGGAAGTCGGGCGCGGCGAGCGGCACGGGCACGAGCACGGCGCCGGCGAGCGCGGCGACCGCGGCGTAGGCGTCGTAGTACGGCTCGAAGACGATGACCTCGTCGCCGGGGGAGAGGTAGGCGAGCATCGTCGCGGCGAGCGCCTCGGTGGCGCCGGCGGTCACGAGGACGTCGCCGCGGCCGAGGCCGATGCCGTAGAAGCGGCGCTGGTGCTCGACGACCGCGTCGATGAGCTCCTGGCTGCCGCGGCCCGGCCCGTACTGGTTGCAGCCATGGTCGATCGCGTGCTTCGCCGCGTCGAGCACGGCGCGCGGGCCGTCCTCGTCGGGGAAGCCCTGCCCCAGGTTGAGGGCTCCGGTCGCGGCGGCGAGGGCGGTCATCTCGGCGAAGATCGTCGGCGCGAGCCGACCGTCCGCGCCGAGCAGCCCCGCGCCCGCCGCCGTGCGCTGCCAGGGTGCCTGCTCCATGCCTCGACGCTACTCGCTCGCCGGTGCCGGCGCCGCCATCGGGATCCGTGCGGCGCATCGACCAGCACCGCATCGGACCCGCAAAGGAATCGCATGGCGACGAGTGGCACCGTTCTACGCATGACGAACCCGTACGACCGCGTGCCGAACCCCGCGGCGCCGCAGCAGCCTCCCGCGCAGCCCGCCGGAGCCTGGCAGTGGCAGCCGCCGCGCCGCCCCGAGGGCGACGCGCATCTCGCGCCCCGCGACGCCGGCCCGAGCGCGCCGCACGCCGACGCGAGCGCGCCCCAGCCCGGCGCCTCCGCGCCCCAGCCCGCGGCGTCCGCGCCCCGGCCGGGCGCCTCGACGCCCGCACCCGGCGGCTCGGCGGCGGGCGGCCACGCGGCGTGGCAGGCGCCGTCGACGCCGCACGCCGGCCCCGGGTCCTCGACCCCGGCGCCCGGCCCCTACGGCCAGCACCACGATCCGCGCACCGGCGCGTTCGGCGAGTCGAGCCGCGCCTTCGCGACCGCGAGCACCGTGCCCCTCGGCGCGGCCGGGCACGGCGGCCCGGGCGCGCCCTGGCAGCCCGCGGGCGGCTCCGGCGAGCCGCCGCGCCGCCGCCGCGCGGGCCTCGCCGCCGGCGCGCTCGCCGCGGCCGTGCTGCTCGGCGGCGCCGCGGGCTTCGGCGGCGGCGCGCTCTTCGCCGCGCAGAACCCGCAGCAGCCGTCGACCGCGAGCGGCCAGACGGTGCAGGGCGAGACGGTCGCCGACCCGCAGACCATCGCCGACGTCGCCGCGACCGCGGGCGGCTCCGTCGTCACGGTGCAGGCCGCGTCGCAGCAGGGATCGGGGGAGGGCTCGGGCGTCGTCATCGCCGCGGGCGGCTACATCGTCACGAACAACCACGTCGTCACCCTCGACGGTGCGACCGCGAACGCGAACGTCACCGTGCAGACCAGCGACGGCCGGCTGCTCCAGGCGGAGGTCGTCGGCACGGACCCGACGGTCGACCTCGCCGTGCTCAAGGTCGACGCCGAGCTGCCCGTGGTCACCTTCGCCTCGAGCGACGACGTGCGCGTCGGCGACACCGCGATCGCGATCGGCGCGCCCCTCGGCCTGTCGAACTCGGTGACCGACGGCATCGTCTCGGCGGTCGACCGCGGCCTCCAGGTGGCGTCGAGCGAGGCGCCGAGCGGCGACCAGCAGCAGTCGCAGCAGTCGCCCTTCGGCTTCTGGCAGCCGGACGGCACCCAGGCCGCGCAGGAGGACATCTCGATCCCCGTCGTGCAGACCGACGCGTCGATCAACCCCGGCAACTCCGGCGGCGCGCTGCTCAACGCCTCGGGCCAGCTCATCGGGGTCAACGTGGCGATCGCGAGCATGGGATCGTCGCAGGGCTCCGGCAGCTCCGGCTCGATCGGCATCGGCTTCGCGATCGAGGCGAGCCTCGTGCAGCGCGTCGTGCAGGAGATCATCGACACGGGCGCCGCGAGCCACGGGCTGCTCGGCGCGTCGGTGAGCGACGTCACCGACGCCTCCGTCGGCACCGTCGGCGCGCAGATCCAGGAGCTCAGCGCGGGCGGCGCGGCCGAGGCCGCCGGCCTGCGGGCGGGCGACGTCATCACGGCCGTCGACGGCGCGCCCGTCACGAACGCGGTCGACGCCACGGCCCAGGTGCGGGCCCACGCGGGCGGCACGGCCGTGACGATCACCTACGTGCGCGACGGCCAGGAGGCCGAGGCCGAGGCGACGCTCGGCACGCTCGAGTAGGGCTCAGCCCGCGCGGCCCGACGGCGCGTCGTCCCCCTCGCGGGGCGGCGCGCCGTCGTCGTGCCGGTCGTCGGCCGCGGCGCCCTGGTCGACGTGCTCGTCGCCGCGCTCCCGGAACCGTCGGAACCCGCCCGCGAGCCCCTCGCGCTCGATCGCCCGCGCCTCCGTGATGCGCTGGCCGAGGCTCGGCCGCACCTCCTTGATGCGCGGGGCGAGCTCGGGGCCGAACGACAGCGGCGCGGGGCCGAACGCCTCGCGAGCGGCCTTGACGACCTGTCGGCCGAGGATGTTGTTGCCGACGCCGCCGATGGCCGCGCCGATGCCGAACGGCAGCGCGCGCCCGAGCATCGACGTGCCGGTGTTGCGCGCCATCCGGCGCAGGAAGGCGCGCCGCAGGAAGTCGACCACCTGCCCCATCGAGCCGGTGGGGAGCCGGCTCGTGATGAGCTCGCCCCAGAAGGCCTGGCCGGCCTGGCCGCGGCCGATCGTCTGCTGGGCGACGCGGCGCACGAGCGCCTTGCCGCCGGAGCCGAGCATGAGGCCCATGACGAGCGCCTTCGCGCGCTCGGGGTCGTCGACGTGGATGCCGTGCACCTCGGTGACGGCCTGCGCGAAGAACGCGCTCGCCTCGAGGAATCCGATCGTCTCGACGGCGGTGAGGCCGAGGGCGGCGGCGGTGCCGATGCCGGGCACGACGGCGGTGGCGCCGACGGCGGCGCCGCCGGCCGAGACGGCCGCGACGTACTGGCGCTCGAGGCGCTGCACCACTTGCTCGGGGGTGAGCTCGGGGTGCTTGCGGCGCAGCTCGCGCAGGTGGTTCACGACGAGCGGTCGCTGGGCGTCGATGACGCGGTCGAGCGTGCGCATGAGCCAGCCGAGGTCGTCGTCGCGCTGGATGTCGGCCATGGGTCCCTCCTCCGGGCGCGGCTCGCGCCGCGGCTCCCGATCATCGCCGATCCAGCCGGGGAGCGGGCTGAACGACCCGGCCGCCGCGTGGGATCATGGAGGCATGACGGACACGACCGGACCCGGCACGATCGGCGGCGGCGGCAGCACCGACGTGCTCGACCGCGAGCTCGAGAAGCTCCTCAACGGCGAGCTCACGGACGAGGGCGACCACGACCGCTTCTCGCACTACGTGAAGAAGGAGAAGATCCTGCAGTCGGCGCTCTCGGGCAAGCCGGTGCGCGCCCTGTGCGGCAAGAAGTGGACGCCGGGGCGCGACCCCGAGAAGTTCCCCGTCTGCCCCACGTGCAAGGAGATCTACGAGAAGCTCCGCGACGAGTAGCCGCGGCGCGGCGCCTCAGCGGAAGCGCGTCGGCAGCACGGGCTCGCCGCGCGCCAGGCGGTGCGCGTCGCCCGGCAGCTCGGCCACGGAGGCGTCGTGGCGCTCGCGCGCCGTCGCGACGCCCTCGGCGCCCAGCCAGCGCTCGTCGACCTCGCCGCCGGCCACGAGCGGAACCTGCAGCGCGCGGCCGGCGCGCGCGGCCTCCGCGAGCACGGCTTCGTCATCGGTGACGAGCACCGTCTCCTCGACGGCGACGCCGCCCTGCAGCGTGCGCACCGCGACCTTCTCGCCCGGCTTCGACGCCTTGTCCTCGGAGTGCTTCGCCACGCCCACCCAGGCGCCGTCGTCGCCCCGGCGGGCGACGAGCTTGTAGACCATGCCCGCGGCCGGCGCGCCGGAGCCCGTGACGAGGCTCGTGCCCACGCCGTACGCGTCGACCGGGCTCGCCTGGAGGCCCGCGATCGCGTGCTCGTCGAGGTCGCTCGTCACGGTGATGCGCGTGCCGGTCGCGCCGAGCGAGTCGAGCAGGCGGCGCGCGTCGGCGGCCACCTCGACGAGGTCGCCGGAGTCGAGCCGGATGCCGCCGAGCCCGGTGCCCGCGACCTCGACGGCCGTGCGGATGCCCTGCTCGATGTCGTAGGTGTCGACGAGCAGCGTCGTGCCGACGCCGAGCGCATCGATCTGCGCCTGGAAGGCCTCGGCCTCCGAGTCGTGCAGGAGCGTGAACGAGTGGGCGGCGGTGCCCATGGTCGGGATGCCCCAGCGGCTGCCCGCGGCGAGGTTCGACGTGGCCGAGAAGCCGGCGATGTAGGCGGCGCGCGCGGCGGCGATCGCGGCCTCCTCGTTGGCCCGGCGCGAGCCCATCTCGGCCACCGGGCGGCCCTTCGCGGCGCGCGTCATGCGGGTCGCGGCGTTCGCGACCGCGGAGTCGTAGTTGAGCACCGAGAGCGCGAGCGTCTCGAGCACCACGGCCTCGGCGAACGAGCCCTCGACGACGAGCACGGGGGAGCCGGGGAAGTAGAGCTCGCCCTCGGCGTAGCCGCGGATGTCGCCCGAGAAGCGGTACTCCGCGAGCCAGTCGACGAGGTCGGCGGACGCCCACGGACGGATGCTCGCGAGCTCGGCGTCGCCGAAGCGGAACTCGGCGAGGCGCTGCAGGAACCGACCGGTGCCGGCGACGACGCCGTACCGGCGGGCGCCGGGGAGGCGTCGGGCGAAGACCTCGAAGACGGAGGGGCGGAACGCCGTGCCCGAGCGCATCGCTGCGTCGATCATGGTGAGCTCGTAGCGGTCGGTCATGAGCGCGGTGTCGGTCACGTGCAGAAGCCTACGACGGGCCCCATCCGCGGGGCCCGTCAGCGCTCTCGGCCGATAGCGTGGATCGGTGCGCACGATCGAGCCCTCCGCCCTGCTGTCCGAGATCGAGCTGCGCGAGCCGCGGCCGGAGGACGCCGAGCGGTGGGCCGCGTTCCTGGTCGAGGAGCAGCGGCGCACCTACGGCGCGCTGCTCCCCGACGGCTTCGGCGACCGCGACCTGTCGAAGGGCTCGATCCGGCTGCTCGCGGGTGCCTTCGCCGAGCCGGGCGACGCCGTGCGCCGCATCGCGTGGCACGGCGACCGGATCCTCGGCGTCGCGGCCGCGACCGCGGGGCCCGCGCCGTGGGAGGTCGAGCTCGGGTTCGTCCCCGCGCCCGCCGAGCGCGAGCTCGGCCGGCTCTACGTGCACGCCGACGCGCACGGCACGGGCCTCGGGCACGTGCTGTTCGACGCGGTCGTCGACGAGCGGCCCCACTACCTGTGGCTCATCGACGGCAACGCGCGCGCGAGCCGCTTCTACGAGCGGCGCGGCTTCCGCCACCTCGACGAGCGGGTGTCGACGGGGCCGAGCTGGGGGCACATCCCGATGCATCGGATGCTGCGCGGCTGAACGGCGAGGGAGCGCACTGCGTACGGTCGTACGCAGTGCGTGTACGATCGTACGCATGACAGGGCGAGACTGGTTCCCCGGCGACGACCGCACCAACCGCGAGCGCATGCTCGCCGGCGACCTCTACATCGCCGACGACCCCGAGAGCGGCGCTCGGCACGACCGGGCCGTGCGGCTCGCCGACGCGTACGGCCGCGCCTTCGTGGCCGACGCGGCGGCCGCGCGGCCGCTCCTCGAGGCGCTCGTCGGCGAGCTCGGGGAGGGCACCGTCGTCACCCCGCCGCTCTTCGTCGACTACGGCGAGCACATCCGCATCGGCCGCGGCACCTTCGTGAACTACCACCTCACGGCCCTCGACGTCGCGCCGATCACCATCGGCGAGGACTGCCAGATCGGGCCGAACGTGCAGCTGCTCACCCCCACGCATCCCATCGACCCCGAGGCGCGCCGCGCGAGGCTCGAGGCGGCCGAGCCCATCACGATCGGCGACAACGTGTGGCTGGGCGGCGGCGTCATCGTCTGCCCCGGCGTCACGATCGGCGAGAACTCGGTCATCGGCGCGGGCGCCGTCGTCACGCGCGACATCCCCGCCAACGTCGTGGCGGTCGGCAACCCGGCGCGGGTCATCCGCGAGATCGCATGACGCGCCGCACCGATCCGGAGCGGCGGGACCGGATCGTCGACGCGTGCCTCGACGTGCTCGTCGAGCACGGGGTGGCGGGCGCGTCGCACCGCCGCGTCGCGGCGGCGGCCGACGTGCCGCTCGGCTCGATGACCTACCACTTCGACGGCTTCGAGGCGCTGCTCGCGGAGGCCTTCGGGCGCTTCGCGGCGGCGGCCGCCTCGCGCTTCGAGGCCGCGATGGCGGAGGCCGAGGGCGCGGATGCGGCGATCGCCGCCGCGGCGTCGCTCGCGCGCGGCGCCGTGCTCGGCACCCGGCGCGAGCTCGTGCTCACGCAGGAGCTCTACACGCTCGCCGCCCGCGACGAGCGGTTCCGCGCGATCACGACCGCGTGGATGGCGCGCAGCCGCGCCGCCCTCGAGCGGCACCTGGAAGCCGAGGCCGCGCGCGGCGTCGACGCGATGATGGAGGGCCTCACCCTGCACCGCGCGCTCGACGCCCGCTGGGGCGACGACGGCGCGGACGGCAGCGGCGGAGCAGTCCCCGATCCCGAGGTGCTGCTCCGCCGCGTGGCCGGGCTGCCGGACTAGCCGAGCAGGCCCTGCTCCTCGAGCCAGTCGGCCGCGATGTCGGCCGCGGGCGCCTGCTCGTCGACCGAGCGTCCGTTGAGCGCGAGCAGCTCCTCGGAGGTGAGGGCGGCGGAGACCTCGTTCACGATCGCCTGCGCCTCCTCGTCGACCTTGTCGCTCGCGACGGGCACGACGTTCGACGCCAGGAAGAGGCCCTCCGGGTCCTCGAGCACGACGAGGTCGTTCTTCGCGATCGACGGGTCGCCCGTGTAGACGATGGCGAGCTGGACGTCGCCGTCCTGCAGCGCGCGGATGGTGAGCGGGCCGCCGCCGTCCTCGATCGGCGTGAAGCCGACCTCGACGCCGTAGGTGTCCGCGAGGCCCTGCGGGCCGTTGGGACGGCTCTCGGCCTCGGAGTTGGCGCCCATCGTGAGAGGCACGTCGACGTCGGCGAGGTCGGCGATCGAGGTGACGCCGTACTCCTCCGAGAACTCGCGCGTGACGACGTACGAGTCCTGGTCGGTGGCGGGCGCCTGGTCGAGGATCGTGATGCCCTCGGGGGCGGCCTCGACGAGCGCGTCGTACACCTCGTCGCTCAGGCGCTCGGCGGGCTCATCGGCCCACACCTGGAGGAGCGGTCCGGTGTACTCGGGGAAGAGGTCGATCGCGCCCGACTCGATCTCGGGCAGGTAGATCTCGCGCTGGCCGATGCGCAGGTCGCGCTCGATCGTGTAGCCGCCGGCCTCGAGGGCCTGCGCGTAGAGCTCGGCGATGATCTCGTTGGAGTAGTAGTCCTGCGAGCCGACGACGAGCGTCGTGCCGTCGCCGCCGCCCGAGCTGGGGGCCGCCGAGTCGCCGCCCTCCTCGAGCGGGTCGGCGGAGGCGCAGCCGGCGAGCACGAGGCCAGCGGCTCCGATCATGGCGAGGGCGGTGCCGGCCCTGCGGAAGGTGCGGTTCATGCGGTGTTCCTCTCTGGTGCGCGCGCGGTGGCGCGCGCGGGGACTGCGGTCGGTTCGGCGCGGCGGGCCGCGGCGGATTGGAGTGCCTGGAAGACGAGCTCGACGGCGAGCGAGAGCAGGGCGACGAGCAGGGCGCCCGCGAGCATCACCTCGTAGTCGCCCGCCTTGACGCCCTGGAAGATGGGCCGGCCGAGGCCGGTGTTCGACACGTAGGCGGCGAGGGTGGCCGTCGAGATCACCTGCAGCGCTGCGGAGCGGACGCCGCCGATGAGGACGGGCGCGGCGAGCGGCAGCTCGACCTGCAGCACGATCTGCCGCTCGCTCATGCCGATGGCGCGGGCGCCGCCGACCGTCGCGCGGTCGACCGACTCGACGCCGGCGTAGGCGCCCGCGAGCACGGGCGGCAGCGCCAGCACGAGGAGCGCGAGGTAGGGCGCCTCGAGCCCGATGCCGAGCGCGAGGCCGAAGATCGTGAGCAGGCCGAGGGTCGGGATGGCGCGGGCGCCGCTCGTGAGCGCGACGACGAGGCCGCGGCCGCGGCCCGTGTGGCCGATGAGCACGCCCGCGGGGATGCCGATCGCGGCCGCGAGCGCGAGCACGGCGCCCGAGAACGTCAGGTGCTCGAGGATGCGCAGGCCGAGCGAGCTCGGGCCCTGCCAGTTGGCGGGGTCGAGGAGGTAGGCGATCGCCTCGGCGAAGAGGTTCATGCGGGCACCGCCTTCCGCCACGGCATGGCGACCCTGCCGACGAGCACGATGACCGCGTCGAGCGCGAACGCGACGACGACCGTGAGCACGAGGCCGGTGACGATCGAGGCGTCGATGCCGCGCTGGAAGCCGTCGGTGAAGAGCGTGCCGAGGCTCGAGATGCCGATCACGGCGCCGACCGTGACGAGGCTCACGGTCGACACCGCCATGACGCGCAGCGACGCGAGCATGACGGGCCCGGCGAGCGGCAGCTCCACCCGCCAGAACCGCGCCCACGCGGAGTGGCCGAGCGCGTCGGCGGCGAGCATGGTGTCGCGCCCCACGGAGCCGAACGCGTCGGCGGCGCCGCGCGCGAGCAGCGCGATGCCGTAGAGCGTCAGGCCGATGATCGCGACCCAGGGCGAGCGCGCCGCGAGGCCGAAGATCGCGGGGATCATGATGAACAGCGCCAGCGACGGGATCGCGTAGAGCAGGCCCGTCGCCGTCAGCAGGGGCGTGCGGATGCGCCGGTGCCGCGCCGCGAGCCACCCGAGGGGCACCGAGATGGCGAAGGCGAGCACGATGGGCACCGCCGACAGCCACAGGTGGTCGAGCAGCAGCCCCCACACGATGTGGAGGTTCTGGCTGAGCCACTGCACGGTCGCTCCCTCAGCCGGCCAGGACGCCCGTGGGGCGGTCGTCGCCGTCGACGACGATGCGGCGGCCGTCGACCTCCCGCACCGAGAGCGTGCGGCGGGAGGTGCCCGCGCCGACGAACCGCGACACGAACTCGTCGGCGGGGTTCGCGAGGATCTCGGCCGGCGTGCCGCGCTGCGCCACCTCGGCGCCCTTGCGCAGCACGAGCACCTCGTCGCCGAGCGCGAACGCCTCGTCGATGTCGTGCGTGACGAACAGGATGGTCTTGCCGAGCTCCGACTGCAGCGTGCGCATCTCCTGCTGCAGCTGGTCGCGCACGATCGGGTCGACCGCGCCGAAGGGCTCGTCCATGAGCAGGATGTTCGGGTCGGCCGCGAGGGCACGGGCGACGCCGACGCGCTGCTGCTGGCCGCCGGAGAGCTGCGCGGGGTAGCGGTCGCCGAGCTTCGGGTCGAGCCCGACGCGCTCGAGCAGGCCGAGCGCGGCGCTGCGGGCCTCGCGCCGGCTCGTGCCCTGCAGCACCGGCACGGTCGCGACGTTGTCGGCGACGGTGCGGTGGGGGAGCAGGCCGCCGGCCTGCAGCACGTAGCCGATCGAGCGGCGCAGCTCCACCTTGTCGATGGAGCGCACGTCGACGCCATCGATCGAGACGGTGCCGCTCGTGGGCTCGACCATGCGGTTCACCATCCGCAGCAGCGTCGTCTTGCCGCAGCCGGAGGATCCGACGAGCACGACGACGCCGTGCGAGGGCACCTCGAGCGTGACGTCCTCGACCGCGACGGTGCCGTCGGGGTACTCCTTGCGGACGGCGTCGAACCGGATCATGCCTGGACTCCTCGCCGTCGCGTCGCGACCTCGCCGGTGGGAATGCCGAATGTACCGGGCGCCACCCACACTTCCTCTGAACGAGCCGGGAGGAGCCTGCGCGCGGCTAGGCTCGAGGACGTGCAGCGCCCCATCGGAGTCTTCGACAGCGGCGTCGGCGGGCTCACCGTGGCGCGGGCGCTCATCGACCAGCTGCCGAACGAGTCGATCACGTACATCGGCGACACGGCGAACGGCCCGTACGGCCCGCGCGCGCAGGACGAGGTGCGCGGCCTCGCGCTCGACGTGCTCGACACGCTCGTCGGCCAGGGCGTGAAGATGCTCGTCATCGCGTGCAACACAGCATCCGCCGCGACCATCGACGTCGCGCGCGAGCGCTACGAGGCCGGCATGGGCATCCCGGTCGTCGAGGTCATCGATCCCGCCGTCCGCGCCGCCGTCGCGCAGAGCCGCAGCGGTCGGATCGGCGTCATCGGCACCGCCGGCACGATCGGCTCCGGCGCGTACCAGCGGGCGTTCGCCGCGGCGGGCGTGCCGCACGTGACCGCCGCGGCCTGCCCGCGCTTCGTCGAGTTCGTCGAGGCGGGCGTCACGACGGGCGACGACGTGCTCGGCGCCGCGCGCGAGTACCTCGCGCCCGTGCTCGCCGAGCGGCCCGACACCATCGTGCTGGGCTGCACCCACTACCCGCTGCTCGCGGGCGCGATCGGCTACGTCGCCGGCCCCGACGTGCGGCTCGTCTCGAGCGCCGAGGAGACCGCGGCCGACGTGTACCGCATCCTCTCGGACCGCGGGATGCTCGCGGCCGAGGGCAGCGTGCCGACGTACGAGTTCGAGGCGACCACCGAGGCGCAGGAGCCGTTCCTGCGGCTCGCGCGGCGGTTCCTCGGGCCCGAGGTCACGCACGTCGAGTTCACGCAGACGGGGGTCATCGTGCTCCCGGACCGGATCTGAAGGAGGGCGCATGGCGCGCAAGGACGGCAGGACCCCCGACGAGCTGCGGCAGGTCACGATCGAGCGCGGCTGGAGCGAGCAGGCCGAGGGCAGCGCCCTCGTCTCGTTCGGTCGCACGAAGGTGCTGTGCACCGCATCCGTGCTGCCCACCGTGCCCCGCTGGATGTCCGGCAAGGGCAAGGGCTGGGTGACGGCGGAGTACGCGATGCTGCCCCGCTCGACGAACGAGCGCATGGACCGCGAGAGCGTCAAGGGCCGCGTCGGCGGCCGCACGCACGAGATCTCGCGCCTCATCGGCCGCAGCCTCCGCGCCGTCGTCGACCTCAGGGCGCTCGGCGAGGTCTCGATCGCGATCGACTGCGACGTGCTCCAGGCCGACGGCGGCACCCGCACGGCCGCCATCACGGGCGCCTACGTGGCGCTCGCGGAGGCGATCGCCTGGGCGCAGGCCAACGGCCGCATCCCGAAGAGCGCGACGCCGCTCATCGACTCGGTCGCCGCCGTCTCGGTCGGCGTCATCGACGGCGAGCCGATGCTCGACCTCGCCTACGTCGAGGACGTGCGCGCCGGCACCGACATGAACGTCGTCGCCACCGGTCGCGGCCTGTTCGTCGAGGTGCAGGGCACCGCCGAGGGCGCGCCCTTCGACCGGCGCGAGCTCGACGCGCTGCTCGACCTCGCGCTCGCGGGCACGGAGCGCCTCACGGCGATCCAGCGCGACGCGCTCGAGGGGGCCGGCGCATGACGAACGTGGGCGCGACCGGGATCGACGCGCGCGGCGGCGGCCTGCAGGTCGTGGTCGCCACGCACAACCCGCACAAGGTCGAGGAGCTCCAGCGCATCCTCGCGCCGCTGCTGCCCGGCGTCGAGCTGCTCGCGGACGACGGCCCCGAGGCGGTCGAGGACGGCGACACGTTCGAGGCGAACGCGCTCATCAAGGCGCGTGCCGCCCACGAGCGCACGGGCCTGCCGGCGCTCGCCGACGACTCCGGCATCGCCGTCGCGGCGCTCGGCGGCGAGCCCGGCATCCACTCGGCCCGCTACGCCGGGACGCGCGTCGACGCCGACAACGTCGCGAAGCTGCTCGCCGAGCTCGAGGGGCGCGACGACCGCGCCGCGAGCTTCGTGTGCGCGGCCGCCTGGGTCGACGCCGACGGCGAGGTCGTCGAGCTGCGCGAGTGGACGGGCACGGTCGCGGATGCGCCGCGCGGCGAGGGCGGGTTCGGCTACGACCCGGTGTTCCTGCCCGACGACGCCGACGGCCGCGCCGCCGCGGAGCTCAGCCCCGAGGAGAAGGACGCGCGCAGCCACCGACGGCTCGCCTTCACGGCGCTCGCGGAGCGCGTCGCCGGGCGATGATCCCCTCGACCGCCGCCGAGGACTACGTCAAGGCGATCTACGGCCACACCGAATGGCAGCCCGAGCCCATCTCGCCCTCGCAGCTCGCGGCGGCGCTCGGGCTCGCGAACTCCACGGTGACCGAGATGGTGAAGAAGCTCGCGGCCGCGGGCCTCGTGCGGCACCGGCCCTACGGCGCGGTCGAGCTCACCGACGAGGGCCTCGCGCTCGCGCTGCGGCAGGTGCGCCGCCACCGGGTGGTCGAGACGTGGCTCGTCGAGCAGCACGGCTACGACTGGGACGAGGTGCACGACGAGGCCGAGGTGCTCGAGCACGCCATGAGCGACCGGCTGCTCGACTCGCTCGCGGCCGCGCTCGGCGACCCGGTGCGCGATCCGCACGGCGACCCCATCCCGGCCGCCGACGGCACCGTCGTGCGGCCCGACGCCGTGCTGCTCGCGGAGGCGGCCGTCGGCCACGTGGGCGCGGTCGTGCGCATCTCGGACGCGGATCCGGCGATGCTGCGCTTCCTCGCCGATGCGGGCATCGCGCTCGACGCGGCGGTGGAGGTCGTGGGGCTCAAGCCCTACTCGGGCTCGATCGAGGTGCGGGTGGCGGGCGCCGACGTGGCGCTCGGCCCGGATGTCGCGCGCGCCGTCTGGCTCGCTTCCTAGGACGCGCCGCGCGCGTCAGCGCAGCAGGTCCTGGTCGGTCGTGCCCGACAGGTCGAGCGTCTGCACCTGGCCCGTCGCCGTGCCGTCGCGCAGCTCCTGCTCGACCTCGCGGCGCGACTGGATCGCGTGCCAGACGATGGCGATGATCGCGATCGCGACGACGCCGAGCAGCACGAGGTCGATGTACGAGGTGACGAAGTCGGCGACGCCCGGGATGTGCGCCACGCCCCACCCGAGCAGCGGCAGCCCCGCGCCCCAGAGCGCGCCGCCGATGACGTCGAGCTTGAAGAACGTGCGCCACGGCATCCGGCCGACGCCCGCCGCGACGGGCATGAACGTGCGGACGATGCCGATGAAGCGGGCGATGATGACGGCCGCGGCGCCGTAGCGCACGAAGAAGCGGTTCGTGCGCTCGATCGTGCGATGCGAGAACAGCCCGTGCGACTTCCGCTGGAAGATCGGCGGGCCCGCCTTGTGGCCGATGAAGTAGCCGAGCTGGTCGCCCGCGACCGCGCAGAGCCAGATGCACATGCAGACGAGCCAGATGGGCTGGGGGATGACGCCGGTGTACGAGAGCACGCCCGCGATCACGAGCAGCGTGTCGCCGGGCAGCAGGAAGCCGACGAGCAGGCCCGTCTCGACGAAGACGATGGCGCAGACCAGGAGCAGGGCGAGCGCGCCGGCGCCGGAGATGAGGCCCTCGATGTCGATGAGGAACTCGGCGGGCAGGGGATGCACGGGGCGCGCTCCTTCGCGGACGGGTCGACGGGTGTCGACCTGCAGTGCGGGAGAGGGGACTCGAACCCCCACGCCACGGGGGCACAGGAACCTAAATCCTGCGTGTCTGCCAGTTCCACCACTCCCGCGCAGGTGTGCTCAGCGTAGCGCCCCTGGCGCACGACCCGGTGCGCGGCTCAGGGCTTCCGGGGGACGTCCTGAGCCGGGTGTGCGAGGGTGGCCGGATGGACATGCGCGCCCTCGTCACCGGGGCCTCGGCGGGGCTCGGCGCGGAGCTCGCGCGCCAGCTCGCGGCCGACGGCCTGCAGCTCGTGCTCGTCGCCCGCGACCGGGCCAGGCTCGAGGCGCTCGCGGCCTCGCTGCCGGTCGACTGCGAGGTGCTCCCGGCCGACCTCACCGACCCCGAGCAGCTCGACCGGGTGGCGGCGAGGCTCGCCGACCGGGAGCGCCCGATCGACGTGCTCGTCTCGAACGCCGGAGGCGGCATCCTCGCCGAGCTCTCGGAGTCGGAGGCCGCCGACGAGCGCCGCCTGCTCGACCTCCTCGCGTGGGCGCCGCTGCGGCTCGCGCACGCGGCGCTGCCGGGGATGCTCGAGCGCGGCCGCGGCGGCATCCTCACGGTCGCGAGCGTCGCGGGCCTGCTGCCGACCGGCACGTACTCGGCGGCGAAGGCGCACGCGATCGCGCTCTCGCGGTCGATCGCCGCCCGCTACCGGCCCGACGGCATCCGGGCGACGGCCCTGCTGCCCGGATTCCTCGACACGGAGTTCCACGACCGGCTGGGCATCGACAACGCGTTCGTGCCGGAGATCGCGTTCGCGAGCGTGGAGACGGTCGCGCGCGAGGGCCTCCGAGGCCTCCGGAAGGGCCGGCCCGTCGTGGTGAGCGACTGGCGGTACCGGCTCGTGCGGCCGATCATCCCGCTCGTGCCCGACCACCTGCTCGGCGGCTGGAGCATGGCGCGCCTCGATCGGCGCGACGACGACGGGATGCACGTGCCGGGTCGCGCGGCCGGCCGGCACGACGACCCGGCTCGGGGCGACGACCGCGGCGACGACGACCGCCCCCGCGACGTCGGACGCCACGCATGACGGCCGCCGCCCCGCAGCACGAGGTGGTCGCGGTGCTCGGTGCCGGTGTCATGGGCGCGGGCATCGTGCGCACGTTCACGCGCGGCGGCTGCGCGGTGCGCGTCTACGACCCGCGCGCCGACGTCGCGGCGGCGGCCGCCGCGAGCGCGGGGGAGCGCGCGAGCGCGCACGGCTCGGTCGCCGAGGCGGTCGAGGGCGCGACGATCGTGCTCGAGGTCGCGCCGGAGCGCCTCGACGTCAAGCTCGCGCTGCTCGCCGAGGTCGAGGCCGCGAGCGCCGACGCGCTCATCGCCTCCAACACCTCCTCGATCGCCGCCGACGCGCTCGCGGCAGGGCTCGCCGATCCGTCGCGGCTCGTGATCGCGCACTTCTTCAACCCGTCCGACACGGTGCCGCTCGTGGAGGTGGTGCCGGGGCCCGCGACGCCGCCCGAGGCGGTCGAGCGGATGCGGGCGCTGCTCGAGGCGTGCGGCAAGACCGCCGTGCCGCTCGCCGAGCAGGTGGAGGGCTTCATCGCCAACCGGCTGCAGGCGGCGCTGTACCGCGAGGCGATGCACCTCGTGGCGCACGGCATCGCGACGCCGGAGCAGGTCGACGCGGCCGTCACCGCGGGCCTCGGCCCGCGCTGGGCGCTCGCTGGGCCGTTCGAGGTGATGGACCTCGGCGGGCTCGACGTGTGGACCTCGGTGGCCGACGGCATCTTCCCGAGCCTCGACGACGCATCCGCCGCCCCGCCGCTGCTGCGGGAGCGCGCCGAGCGCGGCGACCTCGGGGCGAAGAGCGGCCGCGGCTTCGCCGAGCACGACGCCGATGCGCCCGCCCGGTTCGCGCGCCGGCTCGCGGCGCTGCTCGCGGCGCGCGAGCGGCTCGACGCCGACGGCGCGGCCGGCTGACGGGCTAGGCGGCGCCGCGACGCCGCACGAGGCTCCAGGTGTTGCCGCCCGAGCGCTCGTGCGTGAACTCGTCGAGCGCCGCGACCGCCATCGCGAGCCCGCGGCCGGACTCCTCGAGCGGCGCCGCCATCTCGGCCTCGTCGAGGTCGACGCTCGCGGGCCTGGCGGTGTCGACGAACGACGCGGCGAGCCGCTCGGGCGCCACCTCGAGCCGCACCCGCACGCGCACGCTGCCGGGCGGCAGCCCGTGCTCGGCGATGTTCGTCGCGACCTCGCTCACGGCGAGCTGGAACAGCACGCGGTCGTCGGCGGCGACGTCGTCGGCCGCCTCGTAGAGCCGCTCGAGCGCGTCGAGCACCTGCTCGACGAGGCGCAGGTCGGCCGGACCCTCGAGGGTCGTGGCGTGCGCGTCAGTCGCCATCGAAGGCCGTCGCGGCCGAGTCGTGCGCGCGGAGCACGCGGTCGAGGTTCGTGAGGCGCAGGACCGTGCGCACGGCCTCCGGCACGGCCGCGATCCGCAGGTCGCCGCCGGCGAGCCGGGCGGCCTTGAGCGCCCCGATGAGCGCGCCGAGGCCCGAGGAGTCGACGAACTCGGTGCCGGCCATGTCGACGACGATGCGGGCAGTGCCGGCGTCGATCGACTGCTGCACCGCCTGCCGCAGCTGCGGCGCGGCGACGGCCGTGAGGCGGCCCTCCGGCGCGATGGTCGCGATGCCGGATGCGGTGGTGACGGCGATGTTCATGCGGTTCCCTTCGACGGTTCGCGGTCGACGGCCTCCTGCGGGGGCTCCCCGCCGAAGCCGCGGTAGCGGGCGGCCTGGATGATGACGCTGAGCGCCAGCAGGTCGTAGGCGACCCAGACCGTGTTCACGAGCGTGCCCGTGCCGTCGGCCGTGCCGACGACGACGCGGCCGACGCCGATGATCAGGGCGAGCAGCAGCATCCCGATCGCGGTGAGCTGCGGCCAGATCTCGCGCCAGGGCACGCGCCCCTCGGCGACCTTGTCCTTGCGGGTGACGACGAAGTCGAGCGGGGTGCGCAGCACGACGTTGGCGAACGACGTGACGCACGCCTTGATCCACACCGGGAACAGCGCGAGCGAGTACTGCTGGCCGCGCCACGTGCGGATGCCGCGCGCGACGACGACGAAGAGCACCTGGTTGACGAGGAAGTACGGCAGGAAGCGCAGGAAGAAGTCGACCGACCAGGCCGTCACCGGCAGGATCCCGAGCACGAGGTAGACGACGGGCGCGGCGAGGTACACGACGGCGGCGAAGCCCGACAGGTAGCTCCACATCGTGCCGAAGTACATGAGCCGCTGGCCCGCGCTCAGGCCGCGCTTGAGGAGCGGGTTGTCGCGCAGCAGCACCTGCATGGTGCCCTGCGCCCAGCGCAGGCGCTGCTTGAGCATCGTGCCGAGGTCGTCCGGGGCGAGGCCGTGCGCCAGCACCTCGTGGTGGTAGACGCTGCGCCAGCCGAGCGAGTGCAGCTGCATCGCCGTCGCCATGTCCTCGGTGACCGAGATGGTCGCGAGCGGCTGCAGCGGCTGCGCCTCGCCCGGGCGGTCCACGCGCAGCGCGTCGAGGAGGGCCGAGACGGCGTCGACGGCGCCCAGCGGCGACAGGTCGGAGGCGGCGAGCCGGGCGAGGGCCGCGTCGTCGATGACGACGACGCCCAGCTCGGCGTCGCGCTGGACCGGGAGGGCCTGCAGCTCGGCGAGGTCGTCGTGCATGCGCGCGACGTCGAGCGCGACGAGCCGCTGCGAGGCGGCGTCGACCGCCTCGCGCACTCGGAAGGTCACGTCGGCGATGTGGCCGCCCTCGTCGATCTCCGACCGCGCGGCGCCCACCTCGGCGCGCAGGCGCGAGAGCTCGGCGCGCAGCTCCGGCTCGTTCGAGCGGCGGTGCGCCTCGCGGGCCAGCAGGCTCTCGGCGGCGCGGAGCGTGCGCCGCGTCGACGCCTCCACGTCGCGCACGTAGCCGACGATGCCGAGCTGCATGAGCGCATCCCGCCGCAGCACCGCGTTGGAGCCGCAGAAGAACGCGGCGTTCCAGCCGTCCTTGCCCTGCTGGATGGGCCCGTAGAAGAGCGGCGCCTGGCTGCCGAGCGGGTCGGCCTCGTCGACGTTCGAGAACCACTGCGGCGTCTGCACGAGCGCCACCTGCGGGTCGTCGGCGAAGTAGCCGAGCGTGCGCTCGAGGATGAGCGGGTCCGGCACCTGGTCGGCGTCGAGGATGAGCAGGAACTCGCCGTCGGTCTGGAACAGCGCGTTGTTGAGGTTGCCGGCCTTCGCGTGGCGCGGCTTGCCGTCCCAGTCCGCCGAGCGGCGGATGTAGCCGATCCCGGCGGCGCGCGCGGCGGCCTCCATCTCGGGTCGTGCGCCGTCGTCGAGGATCCACGTCTCGTGCGGGTAGGCGATGCGCTTCGCGGCGTGCGCGGTCGTCATGACGAGCTCGATCGGCTCGTTGTAGGTGGTGATGAAGACGTCGACGGTGCCCTGCGGCGGTGACGTCGGCCTCGGCCGCTGCTTGGCCCTCCACATCGTGGTGGCGAACAGGATGGTGTCGATGAGGCTGTAGGTCTCGGCGATGACGAGCGGCACCGCGATCCACCACGCCGACCAGTTCACCGACTCCAGCCACCGCCAGGCGACGTAGTTGACGCCCAGCAGCACCGAGAGGGTGGCGAGGATGCGGATGACGAGCAGCCGCATCAGGCGCTCCTCCGCACGACGACGACGGTCACGTCGTCGGGCGCGCGGCGCTCGCGGGCGAGCCGCACCGCCTCCTCGACGGCGCCCTGCGGGCCGTGCTCGGCGAGCGTGCGGCTCACGTGCTCGAACGGCCGCTCCGCGTCGAGGATGTCGAGCAGCCCGTCGCTGCAGCACAGCAGCGCGTCGCCCGGCTCGAGCGCGACGCTCGCGGAGCGGCGGTCCTCGCCGAGCCCCATCCCGAGCGGGAGGCCCGTGGATCGCAGCCGCTCCCAGGATCCGTCGGCGCGCAGCGCGAAGGCGAGGCTGTGGCCGGCGTCGACGAACTCCAGCTCGCCCGTCTCGAGCCGCAGCGAGGAGTGGAAGGCGGTGACGAAGACGTTCGCCTCGGACAGGCTCTCCTCGAGCAGCCGGTCGACCTCGGCGACGGAGCTCGCGAGGTCGCGGTGCGGGGCGGTGCGCAGCGAGGCGCGCACCGAGGCCGCGATGATCGCGGGGCCGGTGCCCTTGCCCATGACGTCGGCGACGGTGACGCGCAGGTCGTCCTCGTGGGCGACGATGTCCCAGAAGTCGCCGGAGATGGCGCCCGCCGCGGCCGAGGCGCCGGCGAGCTCGTAGCCCGGGGCCTCCGGGAGGCGCTGCGGCGCGAGCGCGCGCTGCACGAGGAGCGCGCCGTCGAGCTCGCGCGAGCGGGCGAGCTCGAGCTGCACCCAGCCGGCGAGCTCCTGGAGCAGCGCGACCTGGCGCTCGTCGAGCTCGCGCGGCTCGGTGTCGAGGATGCAGAGCGTGCCCACGTGCTCGCCGCCCGGCGCCTCGAGGGGGTGGCCGGCGTAGAAGCGGAGGTGCGGGTCGCCCTGCACCCAGGGGCTGTCGGCCCAGGCGGGATCGGCCGCCGCGTCGGGCACGACGTTCGTGGCGCCGAGCCGCGCGGTCGCGTCGCAGAACGAGCCAGCGCGCGGCGCCTCGCGCCCGCCGAGGCCGATCTCGGACTTCCGCCACTGGCGGTCGTGGTCGAGCAGCGTCACGCTCACCATCGGCACGCGGAAGAGCTCCTGCGCGAGCCGCGTGATGCGGTCGACCCGCTCGTCGGTCGGCGTGTCCACCACATCGAGCTCGTCGAGCGCCCGTTGGCGCCGTGGCTCGTCAATCATCGAACTGCCCCCTCGTGACTGGTCGGCATCCCGGCTCCGGCCTCGGTGGAGCCTCCCTCCAGCACATCGTGCACCATCCGCATCCTTGCGGGCCAGGGATCGGCGGCCGACGGCCTGCCAGGACGCTGATCGCCCACGCCCAGGAACGGGTGGTTGCGTGGGTGACATGACCGAACCCATCCGCGCCGTCTACGTCAACGGCACGCTCACCCCCTCGCCCGGCGAGAGCCACACCGACCTGCTCATCGAGGCGAGCGCCGACATCCTGCGTCAGCAGGGCGTCGAGGTCGAGGTGATCCGTGCCGTCGACCACGACATCGCGCCGGGCGTGCAGCCCGACATGACCGAGCACGGCATCGCGACCGATGCGTGGCCGCAGCTGTGGGAGCGCATCTCGAGGGCCGACATCCTCGTGCTCGCGACGCCGATCTGGCTCGGCAACCTCTCGTCGGTCACGCGCCGCGTCATCGAGCGGCTCTACGCGCAGTCGGGCGACCTCAACGACAAGGGGCAGTCGAGCACCTACGGCAAGGTCGCCGGCCTGCTCGTGGGCGGCAACGAGGACGGCATGAAGCACGTGGCTGCCGAGACCCTCTACGCGCTCGGCCACATCGGCTACACGATCCCGCCGCAGGCCGACGCCGGCTGGGTGGGGGAGGCCGGCCCCGGCCCGTCGTACGGCGACGAGCTCGACGACGGCTCCATCGCGGGCGCCGACAACGACTTCACGAAGCGCAACATCACGATCATGGCGTGGAACCTGCTGCACCTCGCGCGCATGCTGCAGGGCGGCATCCCCAACGAGGGCAACGACCGCAACGCGTGGGAGCGCGGCGAGCGCTTCGGCTTCCACAACCCCGAGTACCGCTGACGCGGACCGGGCACCGACCACCGCCCGCCGTCCGGCGGGCGCACCCCTGACAAGACATCCGAGCGAGGAGAGCCCCATGGCAGACATCACCCTGCACATCGACGACACCGGCGCCCCCGAGGGCGGCGGCGGCCGACCCGTCGTGCTCATCCACGGCTGGCCGCTCTCGGCCGAGGCGTGGGACGCCCAGACCGACGCGCTCGCGAGCGCCGGCTACCGGGTGGTCGCCTACGACCGCCGCGGCTTCGGCCGCTCCGACAAGCCCGAGGACGGCTACGACTACGACACCTTCGCGGCAGACCTCGACGGCGTGCTGCGCGAGCTCGACCTCACCGACGTCACGCTCGTCGGCTTCTCGATGGGCGGCGGCGAGGTCGCCCGCTACGTCTCCGCGTACGGGCAGGAGCGCATCCGCTCGGTCGTCTTCGCGGCGGCCGTGCCGCCGTTCCTGCTGCAGTCGGACGACAACCCCGACGGGCCGCTCACGGAGGAGGCCTACCAGGGCATGCGCGGACAGCTCGAGGCCGACCGCGACGCGTTCCTCGACGGGTTCACGACCGGCTTCTTCTCGACGGATGCGGGCATCCAGGTGACCGAGGAGCAGCGGCAGGAGGCGCTGACGCTCGCGAAGCAGTCGTCGCAGACGGCTGCGCTCGGCGCGATGGACGCGTGGGCGACGACCGACTTCCGCGACGACATCGGCACGATCACCGTGCCGACGCTCGTCATCCACGGCGACGGCGACCAGACGGTGCCGTACGAGGGCTCGGGCAAGCGCACCGCCGAGACGATCGAGGGCAGCGAGCTGCACGTGATCGCGGGCGCCCCGCACGGCCTCAACGTGTCGCACGTCGACGAGTTCAACCGGGTGCTGCTGGACTTCCTGCAGCGCTGACGCGGGCGCGGCGCTCCCGCCGCGCGCTCGAGCGGCCGTCCCATCGCGGGGCGGCCGCTCTCGCGTGGCGCGCCGATCGACCCGATCGAGTGGCCGTCTCGCGCCCCCGAGCGGTCACCTCATGCTCGGGATCGGTCACTTCCTGCATCGAGTGGTCACGAAGCGCTGGGAGTGGTCGCTTCCTGCAGCACGACGTGACCACTGATCGCACGCATCGACCACTCGCTGCAGCGGGCTCGAGCTGAGGCCCGTGACCGACGTGAGCCCCGTGGATCCTGGCGCGTGTGGGCGCGGGGGAGCAGGATGCCGGCCATGCGCGTCATCGACTGGCTCATGGAGGGCGACCCGGCGATCCGCTGGCAGGTCATGCAGGACCTCCTGGATGCGGATCCGGCCGAGGTCGCGGACGAGCGCGCGCGGGTCGCGCGCGAGGGGTGGGGCGCCGCGCTGCTCGCCGCCCGCGGCGCCGACGGCCAGTGGGCTGGCGGCGCGCACTTCCCGACGGCGGAGCCGGAGCTGCCCGGTCAGCCGTGGACGTCGACGTCGCACGTGCTCACCGAGCTGCGGCTGCTCGGCCTCGACCCGCGCAGCCCCGAGGCGCGGGAGGTCGTCGACGACGTGCGCCGGGTCACGTGCTGGGAGCACGACGGCCAGCCCTTCTGGGAGGGCGAGGTGGAGCCGTGCATCAACGGCGCGCTCGTGACGAACGGCGTCCACTACGGCGTGCCGGTCGACGGGGTCGTCGAGCGGCTGCTCGGCAAGCGCATGGCCGACGGCGGCTGGAACTGCGAGCAGGAGCACGGCAGCACCCGATCCTCGTTCGACTCGACGATCGCCGTCCTCGAGGCGATGGCGGCCCAGGAGCGCGTGACCGACGACCCGCGCGTGCGCGAGGCGCGGCTGAGCGGCGAGGCATACCTGCTCGAGCGCGGCCTGCTGCGGCGACGCTCCACGGGCGAGGTCGTCGACGAGGACTACCTGCGGCTCGCGTTCCCGCCGCGCTGGCACTACGACGTGCTGCGGGCGCTCGAGCACCTCCGCGCGGTCGGCGCGGAGCCGGACGAGCGGATGCGCGAGGCGATCGACGTCGTCCGCGGCAAGCGGCAGGGCGACGGCACGTGGCCGCTCGAGGTGCGGTGGGGCGGCGACGCCCGCATCGACCACGGGCCGGTCGGCGAGCCGAACCGCTGGATCACCCTGAAGGCGCTCCGCGTGCTGCGGTGGGCGGGCGAGGACGTCTAGCAGGGGGTGCCGGAGCTCCGCGCCGACGCGCTCCCGCGAGACCTGATCGAGGATCGGGAAGGCGGATCGCTCCGCGATGCACCCGTGCCGCGTCCGCCTCCGCCCGGAGGTCAGGGGCAGCCGCCGGACGACCGCTGTGGACAACTTCCGCCGCCCGCCGCGGCCCCGCGCTTCACTGGCTCGCATGCGCCAGGCCGTCGCCGAGATCACCGCCACCGTGCGGGCGAAGGTGCGTCGCGACGGCGTCGATCTCGCCGGCTCCGGCGATCTCGCCGAGCGCTACGTGCGCGACGCCGTGCGCTCCTACGCCGAGCGCTCGCTCGGCGGCAGCGTGCCGATGCTCGCCGACGAGCGCGAAGCCGAGCGCGACGTGCTGGCGGCCGTCCGCGGCTACGGACCGCTCCAGCCGTTCCTCGACGATCCCGAGGTCGAGGAGCTCTGGATCAACCAGGGCTCGCTCGTCTTCGCGGCTCGCGCCGGCGTGAGCGAGCAGCTGCCGCTGCGGCTCACCGAGACCGAGGTGCGCGACCTCGTCGAGCGCATGCTCTCGACCACCGGCCGCCGCGTCGACCTCTCGACGCCGTTCGTCGACGCCTCCCTGCCCGACGGGTCGCGCCTGCATGTCGCCTCCGGCGACGTCGCTCGCGGGGCGATGAGCATCAACATCCGCAAGTTCGCGCGCCGCCTCGCGTCGCTGTCGGCGCTCGTCGAGCGCGGGGCGCTCAGCCAGCAGGCCGCGCAGTTCCTGCGCCAGGCTGTCGTCGCCGGTTGCAACATCCTCGTCTCGGGCCCCACGCACGCGGGCAAGACCACCCTCCTGAACGCGCTGCTCGGCGCCGTCCGGCCGGGGGAGCGGGTGGTCACGGTCGAGGAGACGTTCGAGCTCGACCCGCCCGTCGACGACATCGTCGGCCTCCAGTGCCGGCAGCCGAGCCTCGAGGGCACGGGCGAGATCACGCTCCGCAGGCTCGTCAAGGAGTCGCTCCGGATGCGCCCGGACCGGCTGGTCGTCGGCGAGGTGCGCGAGGCCGAGGCGCTCGACCTGCTCATCGCCCTCAACTCGGGGGTGAGCGGCATGTGCTCCATCCACGCGAACTCCGCCCGCGACGCGCTCTCGAAGCTCACGACGCTGCCGCTGCTCGCGGGCCGCAACATCGACGCCGGCTTCGTGCTGCCGACGGTGGCGCAGTGCGTCGACCTCGTCGCGCACCTCGCGATCGACGCCCGCGGCAACCGCCAGGTCGTCGAGATCCTCGCGCCCACCGGCCACGTCCAGGGCACCGTCATCGAGGGCTCGACGCTCTTCGCGCTCCGCGGCGGCCTGCTCGAGCCGACCGGCTCGCATCCTGCGCGGCTCGAGAAGTTCGCCGCCGTCGGCGCCGACCCGACCGCGCTCCTCGCACGGGGCGCCGCATGAGGGGCGGCACGGCATGACCTGGCTGCTCGGCGCCGCGCTCGGCCTCGGCCTCGTGCTCGCGGCGAGCCCGTGGCTGTCGCCGCGCCGGGAGAGGCGGGCGGATCCGCGCCGCAGCCGGGTGGTCGACCGTCTCACGCAGGCGGGCCTCGACGGCATCCCGCCGCTCGCCGTCGGCGCTGCGTCGCTGCTGCTCGGCGTGCTCGCCGCCGGCGTCGCCCTCGCGCTCGCGCCGGTGGTCGCGATCGCCGCCGCCGCGTTCGCCGCTGGCGCCCTCGCGCCGCCGCTCGCGGTGCGCTGGCGGGCGCGTCGGCGCCGTCGCGCGCAGGCCGCGGTCTGGCCCGACGTGGTCGACCACCTGGTCTCTGCCGTGCGGTCGGGGCTCGCGCTGCCCGATGCCGTCGCGCAGCTGCAGGACGCCGGGCCCGAGCTCACGCGTTCGGCCTTCGCCGCGTACGCGGCCGACCACCGCGCGACCGGCTCGTTCGCATACGCGCTCGACCGCCTCAAGGACCGCCTCGCCGATCCCGTCGCGGACCGCATCCTGGAGACGCTGCGGATGGCCCGCGACGTCGGCGGCAGCGAGGTCACGACCGTGCTGCGCGATCTCGCCGCGTACCTCCGCGTCGACCTCGCGACCCGCAGCGAGCTCGAGGCGCGCCAGACGTGGGTCGTGAACGCCGCCCGGCTCGGCGTCGCGGCGCCGTGGGTGGTGCTCCTCATCCTGTCGACGCGGCCGGAGGCGGCGCAGGCGTACAACGCGCCCGGCGGCATCGCGCTCATCGCTGGCGGTGCCGTCGTCACCCTCATCGCGTACCGCGCGATGCTGCGGATCGGCGCGCTCCCGACCGAGGCGCGGTGGTTCGCGTGAGCGCCGAGCTGGGCTGGAGCCTCGTGCTCGGCGCGAGCCTGGGCATGGGCCTCTGGATGCTCGTGAGCCTGGTCCCGATCCTGCGCCGCCCGCTGCTGCTGCACCGGGTCGCGCCCTACGTGCTCGACGTCTCGGCCGGCGCCCGCGACCTCGTCGCCCGCCGCCGGGTCGACCCGGCGCGGGTGCTCGGCGTCGTCGCCTCGCCCGTCGGCGACCGGCTCGCGCCGCTCGTCCACGCCGTGCTCGGCGCGCCCGACACCATCCGCCGACGGCTGCGCCAGGCCGCGTCCGACGAGACGCCCGAGGAGGTGCGCGGCCGGCAGCTGCGATGGGGCGTGCTGGGCGCGGTCGTCGGCACGGCGCTCGGCGTCGTCGGCGCGGTCCAGGGCGGCCACGCCGCGCTGCCCGCCGCGCTCGGGCTCCTGGGCGCAGCGATCGGCGCCCTCGCGGTCGATCACCTGCTGCAGCGCGCCGCGAAGCGCCGCCTCTCGCGCATCTCGAGCGAGCTGCCGTCGATCCTCGAGTTCCTGTCGCTGAGCCTCGCGGCGGGCGAGGGCCTGCAGGATGCGCTGCGGCGCGTCGGCGGCGCGGGCTCCAGCGCCCTCGGGCGCGAGCTGGGCGGCGTCGTCGCCGACGCTGCTGCCGGCACGAGCCTGTCGAGCGCGCTCGCGTCGCTCGCGACCGAGCTCGACCACCCGGGCGTCGCCCGCAGCGTCGACCAGATGCGCGGCGCCCTCGAGCGGGGCACCCCGCTCGCCCAGACGCTGCAGGCGCAGGCCCTCGACGCCCGCGACGCCGCGAAGCGCGACCTGCTCGAAGCGGCAGGTCGCAAGGAGATCTCGATGCTCGTGCCGCTCGTCTTCGGCCTCCTGCCGACGACGGTGGCGTTCGCGCTGTGGCCGGGCATCCACGTGCTCCAGGTCGGATTCTGAAGGAGGAAGCCATGTCCACGATCAGCAGGAGGTTCCAGCGGCTCGTCGGCCGGATGGTCGACGAGGAGCGCGGCGACGTGCCCGGCTGGGTGCTCGTCACGCTCATGACCGCGGGGCTCGTCATCGTGCTCTGGACGGTCGCCGGGCCCGCGCTCACGGGCGTGTTCGAGCAGGCGATCGCGCGCGTCTCGAGCTTCTGATGCGGCTGGCCGACGAGCGCGGCTCGGCGGTCGCCGAGTTCGCGATGGTCGCGGCGCTGCTCGTGGCGCTCGTGCTCTCGGTCATCCAGCTCTCGCTCGCGATGCACGTGCGCGCGACGCTGGCCGACGCGGCCGCCGAGGGCGCTCGGCACGCGTCGCTCGTCGGCTCGGACGCGTCGGCGGGCGTCGAGCGCGCGCGCGTGCTCATCACCACGGCAGTCGGCCCCGACTTCGCGCACGACGTGACCGCGTCGACCGCGACGGTCGCCGGCATCGACAGCATCCGCATCCGCGTCGCCGCGCCGCTGCCCGTGCTCGGCTTCGTCGGGCCGACCGCGCTGGAGGTGAGCGGGCATGCGCCCATCGAATCCCTTGGCTGAGCGTGCCCGGGCGCGGCTGCGCGGCGCGCTCGCCGATGACGCCGGCAGCGCCTCGCTCGAGTTCCTCACCGTCGGCGTGCTGCTGCTCGTGCCGCTCGTCTACCTCGTGATCGCGCTCGGCCAGATCCAGCTGGCCATGCTCGGGGTCGAGGGGGCGAGCCGCCACGCGGCTCGGGTCGTCGCGGCGGCCGACTCCCACGACGCGGGGCTCGCCGCGGCCGACCGCGCGATCCGCGTGGCGCTCGCGGACGCGGGTGTCGACGCCGGTGCCGCGAACGTCGCGATCGAGTGCTCGCCGAGGCCGGACGCGTGCACGACGCCGCGCGGCACGGTGACGGTGCGGATCGAGGCCGCCGCCACGCTGCCGCTCGCGCCGCCGGTGCTGGGCCTCGACACGGGGCTCGCCGTGCCGGTGGAGGCGCAGGCGCTGCAGCCCGTCTCGGCGTTCGGGGCGCTCCCGTGACGCGGCTGCTGCAGCGCCTGCGTCGAGAGGAGGAGGGCTCGACCCTCGTGCTCACCATCGGCTTCGCGGGGCTCGCGATCGCGCTCATCGTCGCCGTCGCGGCGGCGACGAGCCTGCTCGTCGAGCGGCGGCGCCTCTTCACGGTCGCCGACGGCGCCGCGCTCGCGGCCGCCGAGGCCTTCGCGCTCGAGCAGGTGCGCTTCGACGGCGAGACGGCGAGCCCGGAGCTCGCCGACGGCGCCGTCGACGCGGCCGCGGTCGCGTGGGTGGGCGCGGCGGCGGGCGAGCTCGACGCCGTGCAGGTCGAGGGCGCGAGCGCCGACGCCCGGAGCGCCACGGTGACCGTCTCGTCGGCATGGCGGCCGCCGGTCGTCTCGCTCCTCCTGCCCGAGGGGCTCCGGATCGACGTCACCGCGAGCGCGCGGGCCGTCTTCGTCGACTGAGGCCGATCCACGCGCCTACGAGGTCGTCACCCGGTAGTCGTCGTAGCGCAGGCGCGTCGTCGCGACCGTCGACGACGCCGACACCGACGACTTGATCGTCACCGTGCCCGCCGCCTGCAGCGCCGCCGTCGCATCCGTCGCCTGCAGCTGCCAGGTGCTCGGCTCCGGACCGCTCGCACGCCAGATCATGGCGCCCAGCGACGTCGGCGAGGTGCCGCGCACGCTGAGCCGCACCATGATCGCCTCGCCGGGCGCGTAGGCGCCCGGCAGCACGTAGCTGCCGCCGCCGAGCGCCACCTCGTCGCGCAGCAGGTAGAGCCGGATGACGCCGTTCGGCTCGAAGCGCAGCCGCGCCGAGTAGGTCGACGTGCCCACGAGCCGTCCCACGACCGTGGCGCTCGCCGTGCCGCCGACGGAGGCGACGTCGGAGGAGACGCGCACCGTCGTCACCGTGCTCGTGCCGGACGCGCCGAGCCGCGCCTCGCGCGTGTGGCTCGGCGCGAGCGTCACGATGCCCTGGCCGCCGGCCACCGAGTACGCGGCCGAGCCGCCGGTCGCGCTCCACGCGCCGCCCGCGTCGGCGGTGCCCCAGCCGCCCGAGACCGCGCGGCCGAAGGTGTCGGCCGCGACGACGGCGACGGCGGACACCGTCACCTGCCGCGTCGCGACAGCGGTCGCGCCGTCGTCGTCGGTCACCGTGAGCGTGATCGTGCGGGTGCCGTCGCTCGGGTAGGTCCAGGTCGCGGTCGAGCCGGTCGCGGTGCCGCCGTCGCCGAACGACCAGGCGTACGAGGCGATCGTGCCGTCGGCGTCGGACGATCCCGCGCCCGACACCGTCACCGTCCGGCCGCTGATGCTCGGCGCGCCGATGACGGCCGTCGGCGCCTGGTTGGGCGGCGCCGTCGCGGTCACCGAGCGGGTGGTCGTCGCCCTCGCGCCGTCGTCGTCGGTCACGGTGAGCGTGACGACGTACGTGCCGGGCGTCGCGTAGGTGCGCGAGGCGGTGCGGCCCGAGGCGGTGCTGCCGTCGCCGAGCTGCCACGCGTAGGCGACGATCGAGCCGTCCGGGTCGGAGGAGCCGGAGGCGTCGACGGTCGCGGTCATCCCCGAACCGCCGGTCGTGAAGGAGGCCGTCGGCGCCTGGTTGGGCACGGGCGCCGTCACCGTCACCTGTCGTGTCGCGGTCGCGGTCGCGCCGTCGTCGTCGGTGACGACCAGGGTGATCGTGCGCGTGCCGTCGGTGGCGTACTCGTGGGTCGCGGTGGCGCCCGTCGCTGTGGCGCCGTCGCCGAAGTCCCATGCGTACGACGTGACGGTGCCGTCGGCGTCGGTCGAGCCGGCACCGGAGACCGACACGGAGCGGCCGTCGACCTGCGGTGCGCCGATCGTCGCGGTGGGCGGCTGGTTCGGCGGCGCCGTCGCCGTCACCGTGCGCGTCGTCGTCGCGGTCGCGCCGTCGTCGTCGGCGACGGTGAGCCGCACGATGTAGTCGCCGGGCGAGGCGTAGTCGTGGGCGGCCGTGCGGCCGGACGCGGTGCTGCCGTCGCCGAACGACCACGCGTACGAGGCGATCGTGCCGTCGGCGTCGGTCGAGGCGGCGGCATCGGTCGTCACGCGCAGCGCGCTGACGTCGGTCGTGAACGACGCGGTCGGCGGCTGGTTGGCGGGCGGCGCCGCGGAGGAGACGACGCGGAGGTCGTCGTACAGCAGCCGCTGCACCGCGACCGTCGAGGAGGCGCTCAGCGACGACTTCAGCGTGACCATGCCCGCCTGCTGGAGCCCGGCGGTCGAGTCGGTCGCCGTGAGCTGCCATCCGGGCGGCTCGCCGCCCGCGGTCGGCCAGACCTTGGCGGCGAGCTGCGTGGGCGAGGTGCCGGTCACCGAGAAGCGGGCCGTGAAGGCCTGGCCGGGGCTCCAGGTGCCCAGGTGCATCCCGAGGGCCGCCTCGTTGCGCAGCAGGTACATGCGCAGCACCCCGCCGGGCTCGAAGCGCACGCGCGCCGCGTAGCTCTGCGTGCCGACGAGGCGGCCGTTGATGCTCGCGCTCGCGGTGCCGCCGGCGGAGGCGACGTCGCTCGAGACCTGCACCTCGACGACGGCGTCCGAGGTGGAGAGCGACTGCAGCCGCGCCTCCCGCGTGTGCGACGGCGCGAGCGCCACGACGCCCCGGCCCCCGCCCACCGAGAACGCCGCGCTGCCGCCCGTCACGGTCCAGGGCCCTCCGGTGTCGGCGCTGCCCCATGCGCCCGAGAGGGTGCGCGAGAACGCGTCGGCGGCCAGCGCGGTCTGCTGCGGGGCCGGCGTGCGCAGGGTCCAGGTCGCGGAGGTCGTGCGCGTGGTGCCGTCGTCGACGACCGCGCGCCACTCGTAGTCGGTCTCGTGCTGCAGGCCGGTCCAGGTGGCGCTCGCGGTCGCGCCGGCGGCGACGGTGCGGGTCGCGATCGCGGTGAAGGGCGCCGGCTGCGGCTCGGAGAGCTCGAAGGGCAGCGTGAAGGCGGAGCTGGCGTCGGTCTCGAAGCGATCGAGCGTGGGGGAGTAGGTGGTCGCCCGCATCGTGTCGGTCGCCGGGTCGAACGTGTAGTAGCGCAGCCACCCGTCGCCGCCGTTGGGCCTGCTCTGGTAGTTCGAGAGGATCTGCTGCACCGGCTGGCCGCAGGCGTTGAGGTCGGTGCGCCGCGCCTCGCCGTTCTCGCCATTGCGCTCGTGGCCCGCGACGACGAGCCGGATCTGGCAGTGCGTGCGCACGAAGTCCTGCCACAGCGCCGCGGGCGACGTGCCGCCGGGGCGCTGCGGCGTGGTGAGCCTCGTGCCGTCGACGGTGATGAACGAGTGGGTCGCCATGATCACCGTGCGGTCAGGGTGCGCCGCGAGCACCCGGTCGGCCCAGTCGAGCGCGTAGCGCGGCGCCTCCCACTCGAGGTTGAGCACGAGGAAGTGCCGCCCGCCCGCGCTGAACAGCGCGTAGCTGTCGCCGTTGCCGCGGTCGATCGGGTCGGGCCCGAACTGGCTCTGGCCGAGGTGGCCCCCGTAGCGGGTCGTGGCGGTGTTCCAGGATGCGCCCGCGTAGCGCGATGCCGGGAACCAGGCGTTGTAGGGCCCGAGGTCGCCGGTGGCGTTGTCGAAGTCGTGGTTGCCGGGCAGCACGGTGTTCGGCACGCCGGCGTCGTCGAGGATGCGGAACGCGGTCGAGACGTTGTTCCACTGGCGGGGGATGAACCAGTCGCCCACGAGGTCGCCGACCTGCACGACGAAGGCGGTGTCGAGCGTGCTGCGCGTGTCGCGGATCCAGCGCAGCTGCGCCTCGAGCCGAGCCTGCTCGCCGTCGCTGTAGTTCTGGGTGTCGGGCACCACGACGAGGCTGAAGGGCTCCTCGCCCGTGCCGCCGGGCACGGTGGCGCCGCGCGGCCTGCCCTCGAACGTGACGTCGACCGAGCCGCCGTCCGGGTCTCCCGCCACGACGGAGAGGGTGGGGGAGGCGGTCGTCGTCGTGCCGCCGTCGGCGGGCGCCACGAGGGTCGCGGCGTCGGGCGGCGAGGCCCAGGCGGGCGTCGCGACGGCGCCCGCGAGGAGGGCACCGAGCGCGGCCGCGGCAGCCATGCGGACACGTCGGGATCGAGCGCGCCGTCGCCCGTGCTGCTCGGTCTCCAGGATCGCCGTCGATCGCATCGGACACCTCCTCGTGGTGCGCCTGCGCGCATGATGACATTGCGTAACGATGTCCGCAATCCGTCCTGCACGGATGCTGAGGCGTGGCGAGGGGCAACGCTCGGCGGTGCCGCATCATGGGATGCATGACGACGCCCATCCGCTCGGGCAGCGCGGCCGCCGACCGGCAGGAGCCGCGCGCCATGCGCACCCGCGAGAAGGTGCTCGGCGCCGTGCGCGCCGCGCTCACCGAGGTGCCGCTCGACGAGCTGACCGTCGCGGAGATCTGCCGCCGCGCCGGCATCCACCGCGTCACCTTCTACGGCCACTGGAGCGACGTGCGCGCCGCCGCCGACGACGCCTTCGCCGAGGAGCTCGACCGCCTCGCGGCCGTCGACGAGGCGGTCGTGGACGCCGCGACCGACCCGGTCGCGCTCGCGGCCCGCTACGAGCAGCAGCTCGCCGAGCAGCTGCGCGGCATCCACGAGCAGCGCGCCGCATGGAGCGCGCTGCTCGAGTCGCCGTCGTTCGCGCGCCGCGTGCTCGAGCGGCTCGAGGCGCGCGTGCAGCTCGCCGTGGACGCGTTCGTCGCGCTGGGCGTCGCCGTGCCCGGCGCCGCGAGCGGCATCGCCGCCGCGCACCTCGCGGGCGGCGTCGTGGCCGCGAGCGCCCGCTGGGCGCGCGGCGACGACGAGGACGTCGAGGCGGCCGCGGCCGCGATCGTCGCGCAGGTGCCCGCCTGGTGGCCGGGCGCGCATCCGCCGCACGGCTGACAGCGGTCCAGCGTCTCGGCCCGGGGGCCCAGCCCTGCGGAGTACCCTCGCGCCCATGGCCGAGCAGACCCCGCAGGACTCCGACCCGACCTCGATCGACTACGACGCGGTGGCGGCGAGCCTGCCCACCGACCAGCCCGAGCGCGCGGCCGACGGCCTGCGGCAGCTCATGGAGCACCCGGGCTTCCGCGCCCTCGTCGAGCAGATACAGCAGGGCGAGCTCACCGATGACGAGCTGCGCGAGGAGGCCACCTCGTTCGCGCACGACCTCGCCGCCCGGCAGGAGCTCCGACGGGACGAGTGATGGCCGACGACGACTTCCGCGCGGAGCTCGAGCACCTCTTCGCGGAGTACGGCGACGCGCTCGGCGCGATGGACGCGCCGGCGACCGCGGCGCTCTGGGCGATGCCCGGCCTGATGGTCACCGACGACGTCGTCGGCGCCGTCGAGAGCCGCGAGCGGCTCGCCGAGGGGCTGGCGGGCGCCTACCCGCAGTACCGGGAGCAGGGCCTCGCCGCCGCTCGCGCGACGATCCTCGAGCACCGGGTGCTCTCGCCCCGGCTCGTGCGGGCGCTCGTGCACTGGGACCTCCTCGACGCGTCGGGCGAGCGGGTCGACCAGGCCGACTTCGAGTACCTGCTGCGCCGGGATCCGGACGAGGACGCCTGGCGGATCCACGTGGCGGCGCTCGCGGTGGGCGAGCTGGAGAACCCGCTGTAGCGGCGGCTACTCCACCTTCCGCGGCAGGTACCGCACGAGCAGCACCGCGCCCGCGACGCACAGCGCCGTCAGCGAACCCGCTGCCAGCGCGATCGACGCGACCGACACGAGCAACGAGATGAGCAGCGGCGCCGCCGCGCCGCCCAGGTCGACCGTGAGGCGCCAGGCGCCGAGGAACGGCGCCGGGTTCTGCCGGTCGGCGAGGTCGGCGCCGAGCGTCATGACGATGCCGGATCCGAAGCCGTTGCCGATCGAGAGCGTCATCGCCGCCGCGACGAACCAGATGACCGCCGCGTCCAGGTCGTGCGAGACCGCGAGCATCGTGAAGGCGACGCCCATGAGCGTCAGCGCCGGCACGATCGACCACAGCCTGCCGAAGCGGTCCATGATCCAGCCCGAGAGGAAGAAGAGGGCGAAGTCGACGCCGCCGGCGATGCCGATGACGATGCCGGTCGTGACGCCGTCGAGTCCGATCGAGACCGCCCACAGCGGCAGCAGCACCTGTCGGGCCGAGCGCGCGAGCGCGAGCACCGCGGCGCCGACGCCGACGGTGCCGAGCACCTTCGCGTTCTGCCGGATGACGGCCCACACGTGCTGCCGCTCCTGCACCACCTCGATCGTGCCGGTGGTGGCGGGCGTGCGCTCGAACGCCGAGGCGGGATCCGGCAGCACGACGAGCACGAGGATGGCGACGATCGTGCCGATCGCGCACACGACCCACACCGAGTGCACGGGCAGTCCGAGGCCCAGCACCGCGGAGCCGACGAGCGGCCCGACGAACATGCCGAGGCGGAAGATGCCGCCGAGCGTCGACAGCGCCCGCGCCCGGTAGCGGATGGGCACGAAGGTCGTCATGAAGGCGTGCCTGGCGAGCCCGAACACCGCGTGGCCCAGGCCCAGGATGAACACCGCGAGCCCGAGCATCCACACGTCTCGGGCGAAGAACGCGATGACGAGGGCGACGAGCACGAGCGCGCCGGCGGCGATCATCGTGGGCCGCTCGCCGAAGCGCGCCACCACCGAGCCGCCCGGCACGTCGCCCGCGAGCTGGCCGACCGTGAGCATCGCCGCGACCACGGCCGCGACGGCGAGCGAGGCGCCGAGATCGCCTGCGATGAGCGGGATGTAGGGGATGACCGCCCCCTCGCCGATCGCGAAGGCGGCGGTCGGCACGAAGGCGGCGCCGGCGACCTTCCGCCACGGGAAGCGCTCCGACTGGTCGACTCCGCTCACTCCTGGAGCCTACGACCGCCGCCCGCGCCGCCTGACCGCGAGGCGGACGGGGCTCGACCGGCCGCGGCCTCGCTAGGCTGGAGCATCATGGCCGATCTCGACATCGCCGGCGACATCGCCGAGCTCCGCTCCACCTTCGCCGACATCGCAGCCGTGGCCGACGTGCCCCAGCTGCAGGCCGACATCGCGGCGCTGTCCGAGCAGGCCGGCGCCCCGGACCTCTGGGACGACGTCGAGGCCGCTCAGAAGGTCACGAGCGCCCTCAGCCACAAGCAGGCCGCCCTCAAGCGCATCACCGAGACCGAGGCGCGCATCGACGACCTCGAGGTGCTCGTCGAGATGGCGAACGAGGAGGGCGACGCGTCGGTGCAGGACGAGGCCCGCAAGGAGCTCGCGAGCATCCAGAAGGTCGTCGCCGACATGGAGATCCAGACGCTCCTCGACGGCGAGTTCGACTCCATGCCCGCGGTCGTCACCATCCGCGCGGGCGCCGGCGGTGTCGACGCGAGCGACTTCGCCGAGATGCTGCTGCGCATGTACCTGCGGTACGCCGAGCAGCACGGCTACCCCGTGACGGTGCACGAGACCTCGTACGCGGAGGAGGCGGGCATCAAGTCGGCGTCGTTCGAGGTCGACTCGCCCTATGCCTTCGGCAACCTCTCGGTCGAGGCCGGCACGCACCGCCTCGTGCGCATGAGCCCCTTCGGCGCGGCCGGCAAGCGCCAGACCTCGTTCGCGGCGGTCGAGGTCGTGCCGCTGTTCGAGGAGGCGGTCGAGGTCGAGGTGCCCGAGACCGACATCCGCGTCGACGTCTTCCGCTCGTCGGGCCCCGGCGGCCAGAGCGTCAACACGACCGACTCGGCGGTGCGCATCACGCACATCCCGACCGGCATCGTCGTCTCGATGCAGAACGAGAAGAGCCAGATCCAGAACCGCGCCGCCGCCATGCGCGTGCTGCAGAGCCGCCTCATGCTGCGCCAGCGCGAGGAGGAGGCCGCCCGCAAGAAGGAGCTGGCCGGCAACATCGCCGCGAGCTGGGGCGACCAGATGCGCTCGTACGTGCTCGCGCCGTACCAGATGGTCAAGGACCTCCGCACGCTCCACGAGGTGAACAACCCGAGCGCCGTCTTCGACGGCGACCTCGACGGCTTCATCTCGGCCGGCATCCGCTGGCGCAAGCAGCAGCAGGCCGAGCAGGACTAGCCGAGCAGGACGACCAGGGGAGCGCGGGGCACGATGCAGACGGGCGCCGACTACCTCGCGAGCCTCGACGACGGCCGCGTCGTCGTGCTCGACGGCCAGCCGGTCGCCGACGTCGCCGCGCACCCCGCGTTCGCGGGCGCCACGACGACCATCGCGTCGCTCTACGACAGCCTCCACGGCCCCGACGCCGAGGCGCTGCTCGCCGAGGGCCCGGACTGCGCTCCGACGCACGCCTTCTGGGCGATCCCGCGCTCGCGCGACGACCTCCGCGCGCAGCGCGAGGCGATCCGCGCCTGGCAGCGCACGACCCACGGATGGATGGGCCGCACGCCCGAGATGCTGGCGAGCGTCGTCACGTCGATGGCCGCCCACGCATCGTTCTACGGCGACCAGGCGGATGCGGTGCGGGGCGTGCACGCGCGCGACGCGGCCGCCGTCACGCACTACGCGCAGGCGCTCGTCAACCCGCCCGTCGACCGCGAGCTGCCGCCCGACGAGGTCGGCGACGTCTTCCTGCACGTCGTGCGCGAGACCGACGAGGGGCTCGTGCTGCGCGGCGCGAAGGCCGTCGTCACGGGCGCCGCGACGGCGCAGCGCCTCCTCGTCTCGCACTTCGGCGGCGAGGTGCGGACGGACGCGTTCGCGATCGCCGCCTCCGTCCCGGTCGGCGCGCCGGGCGTGCGCCTCTACGTGCGCGGCATGCCGACGGGCGCCGACCAGCCGCTCGCGACGCGCTTCGCCGAGCACGACGCGCTCGTCGTGCTCGACGACGTGCTCGTGCCGTGGCACGACGTCCTCATCCGCGACGCGGCGACGATGCTCGGCCACAACCGCGGCGCCGTCGGCTGGAACGCGCGGCTCGCCTTCCAGTCGGCCACCCGGCTCGAGGCGAAGCTCGAGCACATCGCGGGCCTCGCGGAGCGGGCGGTCGAGATCCTGGGCACGAGCGGCATCCGCGGCGTGCAGGCCGCGCTCGGCGAGGTCGTCGCCTTCCGGCACGTCGTCGCCGGCATGCGCGACGCGATGATCGAGCAGGCCGCGCCCGTCGGCGACGACCATCCCGACGGCCGCGCATGGGGACCGGGCGTCGAGCCCGCGATGGCGTTCTCGGCGTACGCGCCCGACGCCTACAGCCGCATGCGCATCCTGCTGCAGACGACGCTCGCCTCCGGCCTCGCGCACCTGCCGCTGCCCGTCGACGCGCTCGCCGCGCATCCGGACGTCGCGCCGCTGCTGCGCGGCTCCGGCGGCGCCGACGCCGCGACGCGCCTCGAGGTGCTCGGCACGCTGCACGACGCGATCGTCAGCGGCTTCGGCGCCCGCCACGAGCTCTACGAGCGCAGCCACTGGGGGCAGCCGGAGCGCACCCACGTCGGCATCCTCGGCCTCGCGCAGGCGCAGGGACGGCTCGACGGCTGGCGCGGGCGATAGCCCGACCCGCCGCGCCGGTGCGCGGTGCGCGAGTGCCCGCGCCCATACCCTCGTCAGGTCATGATCCGGTTCGACGAGGTCTCGAAGACCTACTCCCGCAAGGCGCGCCCCGCGCTCGAGAGCATCTCGCTCGAGATCCTCAAGGGCGAGTTCGTGTTCCTGGTCGGCGCCTCCGGCTCCGGCAAGAGCACGCTCATCCGCATGGTGCTCCGCGAGGAGCGCCCCACGAGCGGCGAGGTGCACGTGCTCGGCCAGCGCCTCCAGGCGCTGCCCAGCCGCCGCGTGCCCTTCTTCCGCCGCAACCTCGGCGTCGTGTTCCAGGACTTCCGCCTGCTGCACAACAAGACCGTCTACGAGAACGTCGCCTTCACCCTGCAGGTGATCGGCAAGAGCCGCGGCTTCATCTCGGAGGCCGTGCCCGACGTGCTGAAGATCGTCGGCCTCGCAGGCAAGGCCAGCCGCCTGCCGCACGAGCTCTCCGGCGGCGAGCAGCAGCGCGTCGCGATCGCGCGCGCCGTCGTCAACCGGCCGCCGATCCTCCTCGCCGACGAGCCCACCGGCAACCTCGACCCGTCGACCAGCGCCGGCATCATGGCGCTGCTCGCGCGCATCAACGAGGGCGGCACGACCGTCGTCATGGCCACGCACGAGGCCTCCATCGTCGACTCGATGCAGAAGCGCGTCGTCGAGCTCGACGCCGGACGCATCATGCGCGACGAGGCCTCCGGCTCGTACCGGCGGCAGCTCGCCGCGTACGACGACGAGGACCAGGACGCCGACGAAGGCGCGGAGGTGCGCGCATGAGGCTCCAGCTCATCGGCCAGGAGGTCTGGAACGGCCTCCGCCGCAACCTGTCGGTCGTCGTCTCGGTCGTGCTCGTCACGTTCATCTCGCTGTCCTTCGTGGGCGCGGCGATCCTGCTGCAGCTGCAGATCAACCAGATGAAGGGCTTCTGGTACGACCGCGCGCAGGTGGGCATCTACTTCTGCGGGCCCGTCGACGCGACGGAGACCTGCACGCAGACCGCCGCGACCGAGGAGCAGGTCCAGGCGGTGCAGGACGTGCTCGCCTCCGGGGCGATCGCCCCGTACGTGGGCGACGTCGTGTTCGAGGACCGCGAGCAGGCGTACGCGAACTTCATGGAGCAGTTCGGCGGCACGGCGAGCGCAGAGTTCGCGAGCCCCGAGACGATGAACGAGGCGCTCCGCGTGCAGCCCGCCTCGCCCGCCGACGCCGAGCTCATCCGGGAGGCGACGAGCGCGCTGCCGGGGGTGCTCGAGGTGCGCGACCAGCAGGCGCTCCTCGATCCGATCTTCCAGGTGCTCAACACCGCGTCGCTCGCGGCGATCGGCGTGGCCGTGCTCATGCTCGTCGCGGCCGTGCTGCTCATCTCCACGACCATCCGGCTCTCCGCGTTCTCGCGGAAGCGCGAGCTCGGCATCATGCGGCTCGTGGGCGCCTCGAACCGGTTCATCCAGACGCCGTTCATCATCGAGGGCGTCGTCGCGGCGCTGCTCGGGGCGGTGCTGGCGGCGGGCTCGGTGATCGCGATCGTGCACTTCTTCCTCCAGGGCTACGTGGCGCCGATGCTGCAGACGATCGCGATCGTGACGATCGACGACGCGCTGCTCGTCGCGCCCGTGCTCGTGGGCATCGGCGTGCTGTTCGCGGGCGTCGCGGCGGCCGTCGCGATCCGGCGCTACCTGCGGATCTAGGCGCCCGCCTGGCCGCACGGCGCTCCTGCCGCTAGGCTGGAGGGCTGCCCGCGGCGTGCGGGCGACGAAGGGGAGGGCACCATGCCGCGCGAGACCGGCCAGAAGGTCGTGGCGCAGAACCGCAAGGCGCGCCACGACTACACGATCGAGGATCGGATCGAGGCGGGCCTCGTGCTCACGGGCACCGAGGTGAAGTCGCTGCGCGCGGGCCGCGCGTCCCTCGTCGACGGCTACGCCTTCGTCGACCGCGGCGAGGCCTGGCTGGATGCGGTGCACATCCCCGAGTACGGCCAGGGCACCTGGACGAACCACCCGCCGCGCCGCAAGCGCAAGCTGCTGCTCCACCGCAGCGAGATCGACAAGCTGCAGGCGAAGGTGTCGCAGGGCGGCTACACGCTCGTGCCGCTCTCGCTCTACTTCCAGGACGGGCGCGCCAAGGTCGAGCTCGCCGTCGCGAAGGGCAAGAAGGACTACGACAAGCGGCACGCGCTGCGCGAGCGCCAGGACAAGCGCGAGGCGGAGCGCGCCATGCGCACCCGCAACCGCATGGGGGAGTAGGCGGGCCGACGTCCGGTGCCGGCCTCCTGGTCGTTCGACATCCCAGGATCGAGCGGGTTGGATGGGGGCGCCGGCAGGTTCACCCAGGCGAAGCCGGCGGAAGGCATCCATGCGAGTCGGCATCCTCACGTCCGGAGGCGATTGCCCCGGGCTCAACGCGGTCATCAGGGCCGCAGTCCTCACGGGCATGAAGCACCACGGCCTCGAGTTCGTCGGCATCCGCGACGGCTACCGAGGCCTCGTGGACGGCGACGTGCGCGTGCTCAACCGCTCCGCGGTGCGCGGCATCTCGCGCATCGGCGGCACGATCCTCGGCACGAGCCGCACGAACCCCTACGAGGGCTCGGGCGGCGGCGCCGCGAACGTCGCGAAGACGCTCGAGCGCCTCGGCATCGACGCCGTCATGGCGATCGGCGGCGAGGGCACGCTGGCGGCGGCCAAGCGCCTCGCCGACGACGGCATCCCCATCGTGGGCGTGCCGAAGACCATCGACAACGACCTCGACGCCACCGACTACACGTTCGGCTTCGACACCGCCGTGCAGATCGCGACCGAGGCGGGCGATCGGCTCCGCACGACCGGCGATTCGCACATGCGCTGCATGGTCCTCGAGGTCATGGGCCGCCACGTGGGCTGGATCGCCCTCCACACCGGCATCGCCACCGGCGCGCACGTCACGCTCATCCCCGAGCAGCCGCGCTCGATCGAGTGGATCGCCGACTACGTGCAGCAGGTCTACGACCGCCGCCGCGCGCCGCTCGTCGTGGTCTCCGAGGGCTTCAAGCTCGAGGGCATGGACGAGGAGTACTCCCGCAAGGGCCTCGACGCGTTCAACCGCCCGCGCCTCGGCGGCATCGGCGAGGTCATCGCGCCGATGATCGAGGAGCGCACGGGCATCGAGTCGCGCTCGACCGTGCTCGGCCACATCCAGCGCGGCGGCGCCCCGAGCGGTGCGGACCGCGTGCTCGCGACCCGCTTCGGGCTCGCGGCGACGGATGCGGTGGTCGACCGGGCGTGGGGCACGATGGTGTCGCTGCGCGGCACCGACATCGTGCGCGTCAGCCTCGACGACGCGCTCGGCGAGCTCAAGCGCGTGCCCGAGCACCGCTACCGCGAGGCCGAGGCGCTCTTCGGCTGATCCGCCTCCGCGCCGACGGGTCGAGGGCTCGTCACGCGCGCCGTGCGCCGCGGCTGCGGCTGCGGCGCACGAGCGCCGCGGCCGCGAGCCCGACCGCGGCGACGACGACCGCGACGACGAGCCTCGGCACGACCACCGCCGGCTGCAGCAGCGCCTCCTGGAGCACGTCGATCGCGAGGTCGACGAGCGCGGCGGGGTCGCGAGCGTAGGCACGCGTGCCCGCGGCCGCCTGCGCGGCCGTGACCGCGGCCGGCAGCGCCCACAGCAGCGCGAGCGAGAGGATCGCGCCCACGACCCGTCCGGCGGTCCGCACGCCCGCCCACGCGATCGCCGCGCCGACGAGCACCGACGGGATCCACGGCACGACCGCGAGCACCCACGTGGACAGCTGCTGGTCGGCGAGCGCGGGCTGGGGGAGCAGCAGGCTGCTGAGCCACGGCGCGAGCGCGACGGCGGCCGCAGCGAACCCCAGGAGCGCTCCGCCGCGCGCCGCGCCGGCGACGAGGCCGAGCACGAGCGCGCCGCCGACGATCGAGAGCACTGCGACGCCCAGGAGGGCCGCGAGGTACAGCGAGGCGAGGAGGCCCGTGGGGAGCCCCGCGTCGACGACGAGCGAGGTCTGCACGACGGCGGCCGTCTGCACCGAGATCGCGCCGGTGCCGAGGGCCGCGACCGCGCCGCGCGAGAGGCGCGGCCGGAGCGCGCGGCCGACGACGCCGGCGATCGCGGCGCCGACCGTGACCAGCGCCCAGATCGTCACGATCGCGTACTGGCTGAACGGCAGCAGCACGAACGGCATGCCCTCCGGCCCCGGCTCCGTCTCCCACAGGTTCTGCAGGGGGAGCGCGCCGCCCGTGAGCAGCCAGGGCACCAGGCCGAGCGCGGCCGCGGCAGCCCCGAGCAGCAGCGCCGCCCACCACGGCGCGCGGCGGACCGGGCGGCGGTGGGAGCGGCCGTCCGTGAGGGCGGCGGTCGACGCGGTCTCGGTGCTCATGCGGGCCTCTCCGATCCGCGCGGTGCTGCTCGATGCGCTGTCGCCTCGCCGTCGAGGTCGCGGACCGTCGTCAGCCTAGGCGCGGTCGACCCCGCGGGCGGCCCACCTGTGCGCGAGCCTTGCACGACGCTCAGCCGCCGCGATACGATGACGGGCTGGCCCAGCCAGCTCGAGCCGGAGATCCGGCCCCCACAACTCCACAGCGTGCGACTCGCACCACTCCACGGGGATGATCGGTTTCGACAGCGCCTCAGTCGGAGCGGGAAGCGGGTAGAGGATCCAGGGTCATCTCTCGAACGCCCCCTGGGAACACATAGGTGCCAACGCTAAGCGCACCGACTTCGCCCTCGCTGCCTAAGCGAGCCTGAAGTCCGTCAGACCGGGTCTGCCCTCGCCCCGGACCCTGGCGTCATCAAGAGGGCTTGCTGCGATGCTGCGTCTCAGGGCATCGCGGGACTTTCTCTGAGACTGGGCTCGTCGACCTAGATGCTCAGGGCAAAGGTCGGAGCCGAGCAGAACGCCCTTCCTGAGCTGCACCCGGAGAAGCCGCACGGTCCGAGCGTTGGACGGGGGTTCGATTCCCCCCATCTCCACCACCGGTCGCGAGTCGCACGCTGTGAGAGCCCCGCCCACGCCCCCACTACGCTGGGCGTCATCGGGCGCTGCGATGCGGCAGCGCCCTCCCGACGCTGCGAGGAGGCTCTGCGTGAGCGACTACAAGGTCATCGACCCGTACACCGGCGAGCAGGTCAAGGAGTACCCGACCGCCACCGACGACGAGGTCCGCGCGGCCGTGGAGCGCGCGCACGAGGCGTTCGCGTCGTGGTCCACGACGCCGATCGCGGAGCGGGCGGCGGTGCTGTCGAGAGCGGCGGCGATCTTCGCGGAGCGCTCGCGCGAGCTGGCGGAGATCATCCGCACCGAGATGGGCAAGCCGCTCGGGCAGGGGATCTTCGAGGCGGAGTTCTCGGGCGAGATCATCCAGTACTACGCGGACAACGCGGAGGCCTTCCTGGCCGACGAGGTGCTCGAGAACCGCGGCGGCGTGGACGCGCGGGTGCGGAAGTCCGCGCAGGGCGCGATCCTCGGCATCATGCCGTGGAACTTCCCGTACTACCAGGTCGCGCGGTTCGCGTTCCCCAACCTCATGCTCGGCAACACGGTGGTGCTCAAGCACGCGCCGCAGTGCCCGTGGTCGGCGACGACGATCGCCGAGATCCTCACCGAGGCGGGGCTGCCGGCGGGCGCGTACGAGAACGTCTTCGCGACCAACGAGCAGATCAGCGACATCGTCATCCCGCACCCGGCGATCCGGGGCGTCTCGCTCACGGGCTCCGAGCGCGCCGGCGCCGCGGTCGCGGAGGTCGCCGGACGGAACCTCAAGAAGGTGGTGCTGGAGCTCGGCGGCTCCGACCCGTTCATCGTGATCTCCACCGACGACCTCGACGCGGTCGTCGAGAACGCCATCGAGACGCGGATGGAGAACTCGGGCCAGTCGTGCAACGCGTCGAAGCGGTTCATCGTGCTGGACGAGCTCTACGACGACTTCACGGCGAAGCTCGCCGAGGCGATCGAGGGCACCGCGATCGGCGCCGCCGACGACGAGGAGGCCATCGTGGGCCCGCTGTCGTCGCAGGCCGCGGCCGACCGCCTGCGCGAGCAGGTGTCGTCGGCGATCGCCGAGGGCGCGCAGGTGCTCGCCGGCGATGTGGCCGGCAGCGGCGACGCGCGCGTGCAGCCCGCGCTGCTCGGGGGCGTCACGGGCGAGATGCACGCGTACCGCGAGGAGCTGTTCGGTCCGGTCGGCACTGTCTACCGCGCGAAGGACGTGGACGACGCGATCCGCCTCGCCAATGACACCCCGTTCGGCCTCGGCTCGCGCCTGTGGTGCAGCGACCCCGAGCAGGCCCGCGCGATCGCCGACCGCATCGACGCCGGCATGGTCGCCATCAACGGCGCCGGCGCCGAGGACTACGACATGCCCTTCGGCGGCACCAAGCGCTCCGGCTTCGGCCGCGAGCTCGGGCCGCACGGCATGGAGGAGTTCATGAACCGCAAGCTCGTCGTCATGCCCTGACGCGCGAGCGACGCAGGAGGCCCGGACCGAGCGGTCCGGGCCTCCTCTCGTCTGCAGGCTCAGTCGAGCAGTCCCCGCATCCGCTTCGCGATGATGCCGCCGACCTTCGCCGGCGCGAGCCGCGCAAGCCGGTCGAGCGCCCGCGCGTCCTTGCCGATCACGACGCGCGGAGCCCCGGAGGCGACGGCGTCGACGATCTGCGCGGCCGCGTCCTGCGGGGTCGTCATGGAGGCTGCGGAGGCGGACGTGTCGGCGCTGCGGCGCATGGTCACGCCCGAGTTGCCGGTGATGTTCGTGCCGACGCCGCCGGGGAAGACGACCGTCACCGCGACCGGCGTGCCCTCGAGCTCGGCGTGCATGCCCTCGGTGAGCAGCTTCACCGCGGCCTTCGACGCGCCGTACGCCGACTGCCCCGGGACGGGGGCGAGGGCGCCCATGCTCGAGACGTTGACGATCGCGGCCTCCGATCGCGCGCGCAGCAGCGGCAGGAACGCCATCGTGGTGTGGACCACGCCCCAGAAGTTCACCTGCATGACGCGCTCGATCTGCTCGTAGGGCAGGTCGCCGATGCGCTGGAAGGGCTGGATGATGCCGGCCACGTTGAGGAGGCCGTCCACCTGCCCGTGGGCGGCCGCGACCGCGTCCGGGAGCGCCTCGACCGCGGCGCGGTCGCCGACGGAGGCCACGTGCGTCGAGAGGCGGTCGCCGAGCCCGGCGAGCCGCTCGGTCTCGGCGAGCCCCTCGGCCGAGAGGTCGACGGCGGCGACGCGCGCCCCGCGGGAGAGGAGCGCGAGCACGACCTCCCGCCCGATGCCGTTGCCGCCGCCGGTGACGACGAAGGTGCGCTGCGCGATCTGCATGGAGAGCCTCCCGGTTCCGCTCGGTGCCGGCGCGGAAGCGTCAACTAAGTTGACGACGCCGTCGCGAGCGATGCTACGCGATCGCCGCCTGCAGCACAGCCCCGTAGCGGCGCACGAGCGCGGCGCGGTCGGCGGCGAGCGCCTCGTCGCCCACGGCCCACAGCGCGTAGAGCATCCCGCCCGCGGCCGCCGCGGCGAGGCGCGCCCGCAGGTCGGCGCCCGCGGCGTCGCCCTCGCGCTCGAGCCGCTCGCGCAGCGGCGCGACGAACTGCTCCTCGTGCGCGCGCCGCAGGTGCGAGCCGATGCCCTCGGCGTCGCTCGCGCGCAGCAGCGCCAGGAACACCCCGCGGGTGTCGCCGCGCTGGTCGAGCAGGGCCTCGACGCAGCGCTCCCCGAAGGCGGCGAGCGGCCCGTCGAGCGTCGCCCGCCACGCCTCGGCGAGCCCGCCAGGGCGCATCGCCTCGAGGAAGAGCGCCTCCTTCGAGCCGAAGCGGCGGATGACGACCGCGGGATCGACGTGGGCCTCGGCGGCGATGTCGCGCACGGTCGTGCCCGCGTACCCGCGCTCGACGAACAGGCGCGCCGCCGCCTCGGCGATCGCGCCGGGATCGGCGGCGGGGCGGGGCACGGGCGGGTGCGCGCCGGCGCTACGCGACCGTGCCGACCATCGGCCGGCCGGCCTGGGCCCACGAGAGGGTGCCCCCGGCGACGTTGACCGCGTCGAGGCCCTGCTGCTCGAGGTACGCGACGACCTGCGCCGAGCGGGCACCGGAGCGGCAGATGACGGCGGCGCCGTCGGGCACCTCCGACAGCCGCGCCACGACCTCCGACATCGGGATGTGGATCGCGTCGACCGCGTGCCCCGCATCCCACTCCTGCTGCTCGCGCACATCGACGAGCGGACGGTCGGCGACCTCGGCGGGGGTGATCTCGCGCATGGATCGAGGCTAGCGCGACGCGCGCGCGCCGAGGATCATGGCGCCATGACCGCTGTGCGCACCTGCCTCTGGTTCGACGGCCGCATCGAGGAGGCCGCCGAGCTCTACGTCTCGCTCGTCCCGGGATCCCGCATCGTGTCGATCGAGCGCTACCCGGAGGGCCATCCGTTCCCGGGCGGGCCGGAGGGCGGCGACGCCCTCACGGTCGACCTCGAGCTCGCGGGCGTGCCCTACCAGCTGCTCAACGGCGGGCCGATGTTCCCGCCGACCGAGGCAGCCTCAATCGTCGTGACCGTCGACGGGCAGGAGGAGGTCGACCGCCTCTGGGACGCGCTCGTCGCCGACGGCGGCGAGGAGTCGCAGTGCGGCTGGTGCAAGGACCGCTTCGGCGTCTCGTGGCAGGTCGTGCCGCAGCAGCTCGTCGACCTCATGCGCGGCCCGCACGCGCAGGCCGTCACGCAGGCGATGCTCTCGATGCGGAAGCTCGACGTCGCCCGGCTCGAGGCCGCCGCGCGCTGAAGCGGACCCGGGATACACACGGACGTCCACACCGGACGTCCACACCGGGCATCCGGCCTCCGTCCAGGTGAGGGACCCTCGCGACTGCGAGCGTGGACGGGCGCGCGACGGCCGTGCGCACGAGAGGAACGCATGCAGCTCCGTCCCATCACCACCCTCGCGCTCGTCGCCGCGGTCGGCCTCGGCCTGTCCGGGTGCATGGCGTCGCCGCCCGCCGACGAGGAGGCGCCCGCCGCCACCGAGGTGCAGGAGGACGCGTCGACCGCGCCCGAGGCGGAGGAGACCGGCGCCGATGACGCCGCCGAGCCGGCCGCCGACGCCCCCATCGACGGCTGGCCCGCCGAGGTGCCGGTCCCCGCGGGCGACCTCGAGCAGGACGCCTCGAACGACGCGCAGATCGTGGGCGCCTTCCGGGTGGCCGACGCGAGCGCCGGCGAGGCGTACGCGGCCGAGCTCGAGGCGGCGGGCTTCACGCCGATGGAGGGCGCGCCGAGCGAGATCGCCGGGGTCGAGGCGAACGTCTACGAGGGCGCAGGGCACCTGGTCGCGACGTCGATCGTCGAGGCCGGCGACGTGGTGCTGCTCAGCGTCGCGATCCAGCCGATGTGATGCAGGCGATGTGATCCACGCCATGTGAGGCGCGGCTCGCGCGCCCGTCCGCTCAGCGGGCGAGGCGCGCGAGCAGCCCCGCGTGGAGCCGACCGTTCGTCGCGAGCGCCGAGCCGTGCCAGGGCCCCAGCTCGCCGCCGATCGAGGTGAACGTGCCGCCCGCCTCCTCGACCACGGGCACGAGCGCCGCCATGTCGTAGGGCTTGAGGTCGAACTCGCCCACGACGTCGACCTTGCCCTCGGCGAGCAGCATGTAGCTCCACGCGTCGCCGTAGGAGCGGGCGCGCCACACATCGCGCTGCAGGGCGACGAGGTCGTCGATGCGGCCCGCGCCGTCCCAGCCCTGGATGGAGTTGTACGAGAGCACGGCGTCCGAGAGGTCCGAGACCTCGGAGACGCGGATGCGGTGCGCCTCCTCGCCGGCCGGCTGCTTCCACGCGCCCGAGCCCTGCGCGGCCCACCACCGCGCGTGCAGCGCGGGCGAGGAGACGACGCCGACGACCGGGTGGTGGTCGACCACGAGCGCGATGAGGGTCGCCCAGATGGGGGTGCCTCGGAGGAAGTGCGCGGTGCCGTCGATCGGGTCGATGATCCACTGCCGGTCCGTCCCGCCCGCGGCACCGGGCTGCTGGCCGAACTCCTCGCCGAAGATCGCGTCGTCCGGCCGCTCGGCGGCCAGCGCGTCGCGGATGCTCCGCTCGACCGCCCGGTCGGCGTCGGTGACATGCGTCGCGTCGGGCTTCGTCGTGATCTCGAGGTCCTGCGCGCCGAAGCGCTCCATCGCGATCGCGTCGGCGGCATCCGCCATCCGCAGCGCGAGCGCGAGGTCGTCGTCGTAGCGGCTCATGGCTCCAGCCTACGTCCGCGGCGCGCGCCGGGCGCGGGCCGGATCACTCCTCGAAGCGCTGCCGGCGGGCCGCGACGAGCGTCGCGAGCATCCGCTGCATCGAGGCGACGCGCCGCGGCTCGAGGCGCCCCTCGGCGGCGGCGATCGCGAGCTCGCAGTACTCCTCGTCGGGCTGGTGCGCGCAGCCGCGCGGGCAGTCCTCCGCGACCGCCGCGAGGTCGGGGAAGCCCTGCAGCACGTTCGCGGTCGCGACGTGGCCGAGCCCGAAGGAGCGCACGCCCGGGGTGTCGATGATCCAGCCGTCGCCGAGCTTGAACGAGACCGTCGATGAGGACGTGTGGCGCCCGCGGCCGGTGACCGCGTTGACGTGGCTCACCGCGCGGTTCGCGCTCGGCACGAGGGCGTTCACGAGCGTCGACTTGCCGACGCCCGAGTGACCGACCGCGACGGTCGTGTGGCCGTCGAGGCGCGCGTGCAGCTCGTCGAGCGGCGGGTCGTCGATCGACGAGCGCCACACCTCGATGCCGAGGCCCTCGAAGTTCGCGAGGAACGGCTCGGGATCGGCGACGTCGGTCTTCGTGACGACCATGACGGGCACGATGCCGGCGTCGAGCGCCGCCACGAGGTAGCGGTCGACGAGGCCGGGCCGCGGCTCCGGGTCGGCCGCGGCGACCACCATGAGCAGCACGTCGGCGTTCGCGACGATGACGCGCTCGACGACGTCGGCGTCGTCGGCCGAGCGGCGCAGCACCGTCGAGCGGGGCTGGATGCGCACGATGCGGGCGAGCGTGCCCTCCTCTCCCGTCGTGTCGCCGACGACGTCCACGCGGTCGCCCGCGACGATCGCCTGGCGGCGCAGCTCGCGCGCCCGGGCGGCGGTGACGACCGACTCGTCGGTCTCGCCGACCCGCACCGCGAGCGTGTACCGGCCGCGGTCGACGGCGGTCACGATGCCGGTGACGGCGTCCTCGTGGGCCGGCCGCTGCTTCGAGCGCGCCCGGTTGGCCTTCGGGTTGGGGCGCTCGCGGACGCTCGACTCGTCGTAGTCCTCGTACGGGTCCTCGTAGTCGCCGAGCCAGCTCATCAGGCCCGGCCGCCCTCGAGCATCGCCGCCCACAGCTCGGGGAACTCGGGGATGGTCTTGGCGGTCGCGCCGATGTCGTCGACCTCGACGCCCGGTACGCGTAGGCCCACGACTGCGCCCGCCGTGGCGATCCGGTGGTCGTCGTAGGCGCTCCAGGCGCCGCCGGCGAGCGGCGTCGGCTCGACCCGGATGCCGTCGGGCAGCGCGACCGCGCGACCGCCGACGGCCGCGATGTCGTCGACGAGCGCCTGGATGCGGTCGGTCTCGTGCCCGCGGATGTGGCCGATGCCGGTGATCTCGACCGGTCCCGACGCGAGCGCGCCGAGCGCGACGATCGTGGGCGCGAGCTCGCCCGCAGCGTGCATGTCGAGCGTCGCGCCGGGGATGCGCCCGCCCACGGCTTCGACGACGAGCGCGCCGTCGGCGAGGTGCGAGGCGGCGCCGAACGCGCCGAGGAGCTCCGGCAGCATCCGGCCCACCTGCGTCGTCTCCGCCGGCCAGCCGTCGAGCACGATGCGGCCGCCGACCGCGACGACCGCGGCGAGGAACGGCGCGGCGTTCGAGAGGTCGGGCTCGATCTGCTCGTCGAGCGCGGCGATGGGGCCCGGCTCGACGCGCCAGGTGCGCTCGTCGACGATGCGCGCCTCGACGCCGCGCTGGTGCAGCGCGTCGAGGGTCATCTCGATGTGAGGGAGCGAGGGCAGCCGCTCGCCGTCGTGGCGCAGCGTCAGCCCCTCGTCGAAGCGGGCGGCCCCGAGCAGCAGCGCCGAGACGAACTGGCTCGAGGCGCTCGCGTCGATCGTCACCTCGCCGCCGCGCACCCGGCCCTCCCCGTGCACGGTGAACGGCAGGCGCGGCTCGTCGGCGTCGACGCGCACGCCGAGCGCGCGCAGCGACGCGATCGTCTGGTCCATGGGGCGCTTGCGCGCGTAGGGGTCGCCGTCGAACGCGACGGGGCCGTCGGCGAGCGCCGCGACGATCGGCAGGAAGCGCATCGCCGTGCCCGCGAGGCCGCAGTCGATCGCGCCGCCGCCGACCAGGGCGCCCGGCTCGATCCGCAGGTCGGGGCCGAACAGGCCGTCGCCCGTCACCTCGCGCACGCCCGCGCCGAGCCGCCGCAGCCCCTCGGCCATGATCGTCGCGTCGCGGCTGCGCAGCGGCCGGTGCAGCGTGCTCGGGCCGTCGGCGAGCGCCGCGAGCAGCAGCGCCCGGTTGGTCAGGCTCTTCGACCCCGGCAGCTGCACGCGCGCGTCGATGCGCGCGGTCGCGGTGGGAGCGGTCCACGGACGGGAATGCGAGGCCTCGGTCATCGGTTCCAATCTAGAGGCCCGGGGTTCCCCGGGGCTCGACGGATGCGCAGGAAGGGGGGCCGAGTGCCGCTCGCGACACTAGACTCGCCCGCGATGACGACCGAGCAGACCGCCGACGCGAAGCGCGACGACTTCGAGGAGCAGGCGATGCAGTACGCCGACCAGCTCTACGGCGCCGCCATGCGGATGACCCGCAACCCGGCGGACGCCGCCGACCTCGTGCAGGAGACGCTGCTCAAGGCCTACGCGGCCTACGACTCGTTCAAGCCCGGCACGAACCTGCGCGCCTGGCTCTACCGCATCCAGACGAACACCTACATCAACACCTATCGCAAGCAGCAGCGCCGGCCGTTCGAGGCGCCGCTCGACGACATGGAGGAGTGGCAGATCGGCGACGCCGAGTCGATCTCCGCCACGTCGTCGCGCAGCGCCGAGGCCGAGGCGATCGACCGCATGCCCTCGGGCGCGGTCACGCAGGCGCTGCAGTCGATCTCGGAGGACTTCCGCATGGCGGTCTACTGGGTCGACGTCGAGGGCCTCAGCTACGCCGAGACGGCTGAGGTCATGCACACGCCCGTCGGCACCGTCATGAGCCGCCTGCACCGCGGCCGGCGGCTGCTGCGAGGACTGCTCGCCGACTACGCGCGGGAGCAGGGGATCACCGTGGAGGAGAAGCCGTGATCGACCAGAAGGAGTCGAAGGGCGACTGCCGCGAGGCGCGCGCCGCCCTCGAGGAGTACCTGCACAACGAGCTGTGCTCGGAGGACGCCGCCGACGTGCGCGCGCACCTCGCCGAGTGCCCTGACTGCTCCGCCGAGCACCACGTGGGCGAGACGCTCACCGCCGCGCTGCAGGGCGCGTGCAAGGACCGCGCTCCCGAGGACCTCCGCGCGCGGCTGCTCGCGAGCCTCCGCGCGGCCAAGGCCGAGCACGAGTAGGACCACCACGACGAGCGGGGACCCGGGTCGACCGGGTCCCCGCTCGCGTGCGGGCGCACGCGCGACGCGGTGCTCGATGGCTCAGGCCGCCTCGAGCGCCTCGTCCTCGAAGCCCCGCTCACCCGCCTCGGGGGCGGAGCCCTCGGGCGCGGGCTGCACCGGGATCGAGCCCGTGCTCGGCCGCCGGGTGCCCTCGCCGAGGTAGCGCTCCGTGCCGGCGAGCGTGAGGAACGCCGGGTAGGCCTCCTCGAGCGCCGTCTCGCGGAACAGCGCGATCGCCTCGTCGAAGCGGTCGCCCTCGTGCCGCTCGAGCTCGTGCTCGAGGGCCGCGACGAGCGCCTCGCACCGCTCGCGCGTGATCGTGCGGCCGTCCTCGGTCTCCGACTCGTTTGCGATCCACTGCCACACCTGCGATCGCGAGATCTCGGCCGTCGCCGCGTCCTCCATGAGCGAGTGGATCGCGACGGCGCCGTGGCCGCGCAGCCACGCCTCGCAGTAGCGGATGCCGATCTCGACGTTCGAGCGCAGGCCCGCCTCGGTGATCGAGCCCTCCGCGGTCGAGAGGTCGATGAGCGCGGCGCCGTCGACCGGCACGTCGTCGCGGGTGCGCGCCAGCTGGTGCGGCGCGTCGCCGAGCACGGCCGTGAACGCCTCCCTGCAGGTCTCCACGAGGCCGGGATGCGCGACCCACGAGCCGTCGAAGCCGTCGCCGGCCTCGCGCGCCTTGTCGGCCGCGACCGCCGCGAGCGCGCGCTCGGTCGCCTCCCGGTCCTTCGCGTTCGGCACGAACGCCGCCATGCCGCCGATCGCGTGCGCGCCGCGGCGGTGGCAGGCGCGCACGAGCTGCTCGGTGTACGCGCGCATGAACGGCTGCGTCATCGTGATGCTGCGCCGGTCGGGGAGCACGAACGCGGGCCCGCGCAGGCGGAAGGCCTTGATGATCGAGAACAGGTAGTCCCAGCGCCCGGCGTTGAGGCCGGCCGCGTGGTCGCGGAGCTCCCAGAGGATCTCCTCCATCTCGAACGCTGCCGTGATCGTCTCGATGAGCACCGTCGCCCGGATCGTGCCCTGCGGCAGCACGAGCAGCCGCTGGGCGACGACGAAGACCTCGTTCCAGAGCCGCGCCTCCTCGTGCGACTCGAGCTTCGGCAGGTAGAAGTACGGGCCGCGGCCGCGCGCGACGAGCTCGTCGGCGTTGTGGAAGAGGTGCAGCCCGAAGTCGACGAGCGCCCCCGACATCGGCACGCCGTCGACGAGGATGCGGTGCTCGTCGAGGTGCCAGCCGCGGGGGCGCACGACGATCGTCGGCGTCTCCTCGGCGGTGACCCGGTACTCCTTGCCCTCCTGGCTCGTGAACGCTATGCGTTCGCGGATCGCGTCCTGCAGGTTCACCTGGCTTGCGATGACGTTGCGCCACAGCGGGCTCGAGGCGTCCTCGCAGTCGGCGAGCCAGACCTTCGCGCCGGAGTTGAGGGCGTTGATGGTCATCTTGCGCTCGATGGGGCCGGTGATCTCGACCCGCCGGTCCTCGAGGCCGGGCGCCGGGGGAGCGACGCGCCACGAGGCGTCCTCGCGGATGCGCCGGGTCTCGTCGCGGAAGCCCGGATCGGCGCCGTCGGCGAACGCGGCGCGGCGCTGCCGGCGCACCTGCAGCAGGTGCTGGCGGGTGGGCTCGAAGCGGTCGTGCAGCTGGAGCAGGAACGCGAGCGCGTGCTCGGTGAGGACGCGCTCCTGGCCCTCTGCGGTGGCGGTGATGCGGATGCGGCCGGTGGTGCTGCGGTCAGTGGTGGTGTCCATGGTGGTCTCCTCCCGGGTGTCGCGGATCAGTGGAACTGCTCGGTCTCGGTGCTGCCCGCGAGCGCGAGCGTGCCGGACGACGGGTTGAGGGCCGTGGCGACGAGGTCGAACCAGCCGGTGCCGACCTCCCGCTGGTGCCGCGTGGCCGTGTAGCCCTGCGCCTCGGCGGCGAGCTCGCGCTCCTGCAGCTCGACGTAGGCCGTCATATCGTGCTCCGCGTAGCCCTTCGCGAGGTCGAACATCGAGTGGTTGAGGGCGTGGAAGCCCGCGAGGGTGATGAACTGGAAGCGGAAGCCCATGGCGCCGAGCTCGCGCTGGAAGCGGGCGATGTCGGCGTCGTCGAGGTGCTTGCGCCAGTTGAACGACGGCGAGCAGTTGTACGCGAGCAGCTGGTCGGGGAACTCCGCCTGGATGCCCTCGGCGAAGCGCCGCGCGACCTCGAGGTCGGGCGTGCCCGTCTCCATCCAGAGCAGGTCGGCGTAGGGCGCGAAGGCGCGGCCGCGGGCGATGCACGGCTCGATGCCGTTCCGCACCTCGTAGAAGCCCTCGCTCGTGCGGCCGCCGGTGAGGAACGGGCGGTCGCGCTCGTCGACGTCGCTCGTGAGGAGCGTCGCCGCCTCGGCGTCGGTGCGGGCGATGATGACGCTCGGCACCCGCTCGACGTCGGCCGCGAGGCGCGCCGCGTTCAGCGTGCGCACGTGCTGCTGCGTGGGGATGAGCACCTTGCCGCCCAGGTGGCCGCACTTCTTCTCGCTCGCGAGCTGGTCCTCCCAGTGCACGCCCGCGGCGCCGGCGGCGATCATGCCGCGCATGAGCTCGAAGGCGTTGAGCGGCCCGCCGAAGCCGGCCTCGGCGTCGGCGACGATCGGGGCGAGCCAGTCGCGCGTCGTGGTGCCGCTCTCGCCGCGCTCGACCTGGTCGGCGCGCTGCAGGGCGTTGTTGATGCGGCGCACGACCGACGGCACGGAGTTCGCCGGGTAGAGCGACTGGTCGGGGTAGGTCTGGCCGGCGAGGTTCGCGTCGGCGGCCACCTGCCAGCCCGAGAGGTAGATGGCCTCGAGGCCCGCGCGCACCTGCTGCACGGCCTGGTTGCCGGTGAGGGCGCCGAGGGCGCGCACGGGGGCCTCGTCGGTCGTGAGCCGCTCGAAGAGCCGCTCGGCGCCGCGGCGGGCGAGCGTGCGCTCCTCGACGACGGAGCCCTGGAGGCGCACGACGTCGGCCGCCGCGTAGTCGCGCTCGACGCCGCTCCAGCGCGGGTCGGCCGCCCACTCGAGCTCGAGCTGCGCGGCCTCCTCCGCCATCGTCGACGGCTGCTGGCCGGGGGTCTGCTCCTGCATGGTGTCCTCCTCATGAACGCCCGCATCGCGGGGTGCCTGGCACCACCCTGCGGGCGATCCGGCGTCGGCGAGCGGGATCCGTGCCGTGAAGATCTGCACTTCTCCCGCACCCGGGAGGAGCCCGCGGGTGCCGTCGCCGACGTACGATCGCGGCATGGACGACGTCGTCGAGGCATGCGAGGCCCCCGCCGCACCCGCGGCGGCACCCGCACCCGCGTGGAGCCGCGCCGAGCCGACCGAGCGCCGCGCGCGGACGTCGGAGGTCGACGCGCTGCACCTCGGCAAGGCGCTCCGGCACCACCGCAAGCGCTCGGGGCTGACGCTCGACGCGGTGCGCGAGGCGACGGGCGTGGCGCCGAGCCAGCTGTCGGCGATCGAGACCGGCAAGCGCGAGGCGCGCTTCTCGACCCTCCAGCAGCTCGCGGCGCTCTACGGCGTCGGGCTCGACGAGCTCACGGGCACCGCGCCGCCCTCGCCGCGCGCCGCGAGGGAGCTCGAGCTCGAGCGCGTCATGGCGTCGAGCGCGTGGCGCCAGGCGCAGCTGCCGACGTTCCGGATCGGCCCGCGCACGCCGGACGACGTGCTCGAGACGGTGCTCGCGCTCGTCGAGCGGCTCGACCGGGCGCAGGAGGAGCGGGTGGCGACGCCCGAGGAGGCTCGGCGAGCGAACACGCAGCTGCGGGCCGAGATGCGCGCGCGCGACAACCACTTCCCGGAGATCGAGGCGGAGGCGCGGCGCGTGCTGGAGCGGGTCGGCTACCAGGCGGGCCCGCTCTCGCAGCACCTCGTCGCCGCCGTCACCGAGCGGCTCGGCTTCACCGTGCACGACGCGCCCGACCTGCCGCACTCCACCCGCTCCGTCACCGACCTCAAGCGCCGTCGCATCTACCTCTCGCGCTCGCAGCGCACGGGCCACGACCCGCGCTCGGTGCTGCTGCAGGCGCTCGGGCACCACGTGCTCGGCCACGCGGTGCCGCGCGACTACGGCGAGTTCCTGCGCCAGCGCATCGAGACGAACTACTTCGCGGCGGCGCTGCTCATGCCCGAGCGCACCGCGGTGGCGTTCCTCGCCGAGGCGAAGCAGGCGCGGCAGCTCGCCGTCGAGGACCTCCGCGACGCGTTCGCGGTCTCGTACGAGGCGGCCGCGCACCGGCTCACGAACCTCGCGACCGTCCACCTCGGCATCCCCCTGCACTTCCAGAAGGTGCACGAGTCGGGGATCATCTACAAGGCGTACGAGAACGACGACGTCACGTTCCCCGCCGACCACACGGGCGCGATCGAGGGGCAGCCGGTGTGCCGGTACTGGACGAGCCGCGAGGTGTTCGACGCCGACGACCGCGTGCACGCGTTCGAGCAGTACACCGAGACGCCCTCGGGCACCTACTGGTGCACGGCGATGACCGAGCGCAGCCCGCAGGGGGAGTTCTCGCTCTCGATCGGCGTGCCGTTCAGCCAGGCCCGCTGGTTCCGCGGGCGGGCCACGAAGCACCGCTCGCGCTCGTCGTGCCCCGACCCCACCTGCTGCCGGCGGCCGCCCGCCGAGCTGCTCGCCGACTGGGCCGGGCAGGCGTGGCCGAGCGCCCGCGCCCACTCGCACCTGCTCGCGGCGCTGCCGCCGGGCGCGTTCCCGGGCGTCGACGAGACCGAGGTCTACGCGTTCCTGGCCTCGCGGGCCTGAGCCGCGGGCTCAGGAGCCGACTGCCTGCGGCTCGGCGCCCTCGAGCAGCGCGAGCGCCCTCCGCAGCGCGGTGCTCGACGTGTGCGCGGTGTACGGGAAGTAGACGACCTCGACCCCGACGGCCCCGAGGTCCCGCTCGAGGCGGGTGCCCTTGTCGGTGCCGCGCCAGTCGTCGCCCTTGAAGCAGTGGGTGAACCCGAGCTCGCGCCACGCGTCGACCTTGTCGGGCGTCGACTCGACGTGGACGCGGTCGACGAACCGGATCGACCGGACGATCTCGACGCGCTCGAGCTCGGGCACGACCGGCTCGATGCCCTTCACGAGCCGGAGCATCTCGTCGCTCACGACCCCCGCGATGAGGACGTCGCACCGCTCGCGGGCGTGGCGCAGGATGTTGAGGTGCCCCACGTGGAAGAGGTCGAAGGCGCCGGCGGCGTAGCCGATGCGGAGGCGCTCAGGCATGACGGGTCTCCCTGACGTACTCGAGGTGGCGGTGCCCGAGCGCGGCGGCGACCATGCCGCGTCCGCGATGGGCCGTCCTGAGGCCGCGCGCGTCGGCCTCGAGGTCGCCCGCGAGCCGTCCGCCCGCGTGCCGGAGCGCGCCGAGGACGGCGCGGGCGGCGCCGCCCGCGACTGCCGAGGCGCGCACCAGCGTGCGCTCGCCGGCGCGCGCGGCGAGGGCGAGGTCGACGTGGACGGCGCTGTTGCCGCCGTTGAACGCGCGTCGCATCGCCCACTCCCGGGTGACGCGCTCCGCGGGCACGCGGTCCTCGGCGAGCGACTCGTCGCACCAGACGATGCGGCCGCCCGCGGCGATGAGCTGGCGCGAGAAGAGCGTGTCCTCGCCGCCCGCGAGACCGATGCGCGGATCGAACCGGACCTTCGCGTCGCGCAGCTGCCGCAGGTCGACCAGGAGGCTCCCGCAGGCGGCCGCCCGCAGCTCGAGCCCCGTGGGACGCGAGCGTCGCCGGAAGACCCCGGTGGCGAGGATCCAGGGGTCGGCGTCCGTCTCGAAGACCGAGACGACGCGGCCCATGACGGCGGCGGCGCCCGTCTCGAGCCACGTGCGCACGAGGGCGTCGAGCCAGCCGGGCAGCGGCACCTCGTCGTCGTCGATGAAGGCCACGGCATCGCAGTCGCTCGCGAGGTCGAGCAGGCGGTTGCGGACCGAGGCGATGCCCGGCGTGCGCTCGACGGCGCTGCGCACCGGCAGCGGCGAGGCGGCGAGCGCCGCCGCCGCGCTGCCGTCCCGGTCGTTGTCGACGACGAGCACCACGACCTCGACGGGCGCCGCCACCTCCGCGATCCGGTCGGGCAGCGCCGCGAGCAGCTCGGCGAGCCGCTCCGGACGGCGGAACGTGGGGATCGCGATCGCGACGCGCATCATGCCTCCCGCACCGCGCTGCGGATGAAGCGCATCTTGCCGCCGACCTGCTCGATCTCGTCGACGAGCTCGAGCCGGACGGGCACCTCGTCGCGGAGCGCCTCGCGCAGCCGGCCGACCGCCCGTGCGATGCCGGCCTCCGCGTCCTCGCCGGGGATGCATCGCAGCGTCACCGAGGCGTCCGCCGCCTGCACGATCTCGAACTGCCGCACCGACAGCGGCGCGTCGTCGAAGACGTGGCCGAGCGCGCCCGCGATCGTCGTGCCGTCGGGCAGCCGCACCGCGTCCGAGGCGCGGCCCACGATCGGGCCGAGGCGCGGCAGGGTGCGTCCGCAGGGGCACGCGCCGGGCAGCAGCGACGAGATGTCGCCCAGCCGGTAGCGGATGAGCGGGAAGACGCGGTTCGTCGAGTCGGTCGCGACGACGCTGCCCTCGACGCCCGGGGCGGCAGGCAGGTCATCGTCGTCGAGCACCTCGACGCGGCGCACGTCGGCGAGCACGTGCAGGCCGTCGTGGGCGAGGCACTCGCCCGCGAGCCAGGGCACCTCCGCCGAGCGGTAGTGGTCGTGCACGGGTGCGCCGAGCGCCGCCTCGAGCTCCGCGCGCGTGCCGGGGGCGAGGGGAGCGGCCGTCACCGCGACCGCCGCGGGCGGCTCGAGCGCGAGGCCCAGCCGCTCGAGGCGGCGCACGAGCTCGAGCACCCCGCCGCCGTAGCCGAGGAGGAACCTCGGCCGCACCCGGGCCCACTCGTCGGCGAAGGCGCGCACCGCGTCGTCGTCGATGCGGAACGCGTCGAGCTGGATGCGCCTGCTCGGCCACCACGATGCCGTGTGGCGGGCGCGGTCGAGCCCGGCGTGCATGTGGCGCGTCACGATCGCGCGGTCGTCGGCCGGCGAGACGCCCCACCACGAGAGCAGCCGCCACTCGAGGGCGCGCGCAGGGAAGCGGAGGTCGCGGAGGATCCGCAGCGGCAGGCCCGTGCTGCCGCCGGTGGACGACACCGCGCTCGTGCGCGGGGTCGCCTCGTCGGTCCGCACCGCGTCGTGGTGCTCCCTGAGCATCTGCTTGTCGACGAGCGGCAGCGCCTCGAACGCATCGGGGTCGTCGAGGTCGGACGGGCGGAAGCCGTGGCCGGTGTAGTAGTCGCGGTAGAAGGGGCTGCGCTCGATGGCGAACCGGGCGAGCGCCGAGGCCCGCTGCCGCGACCGCGCCTCGAGCGCCGCCGGCTCCTCGACGTCGGCGGCGAGGAACCCCCGCAGCGCCTCGCTGCTCGACCTGCCGCCCACCGCGACCTTCGCCCGGAAGGCCGCCTCCGCCAGCGCGCTCATCGTCGTCCTCGCTTCGCGTCGATCGCGGCCCGGTAGGCGCGCGCGTGGTCGGCGGCGGCGGTGGTCCACTCGCGCGCGCTGAGATCCGGGGACGCGGCGTCGTCGAGCGCCGCCGCCGCGTCGACGGCGGCGAGCAGCGCCTCGGCGTCGAGGTCACCGTCGTACATGTGCACCCACTCGTGCCCGACCTCGGCCGCGAGCGCCTCGTTGGCCGCGGTGCGCGGCACGAGCACGGGCCGGTCGAGCGAGAGGGCCGCGAGCACGCTGCCGGAGTTGTGCATGAACCGGTAGGCGAGCACGACGAGCGAGGCCTCGCTCGCGAGGAGCACGAGCTCGTCGTCCGGCAGGAAGCGCATCGCGAGCCGCGCATCCGGCAGGGTCGCCGCGCGCGCCTCGAGGCTGCGGGCCAGTTCGGGCGTGGAGGGCCGCCCGCCGATCCGGAGGCTCAGGCCCGAGCGGCGGGCGGCGGCGTCCGCGTACGCCTCGACGAGCGAGCCGACGTTCTTGTACCGCCGCACGCCGCCGAAGGCGCCGATCCTGCCCGCGACGCGTCGGGCGCGCGGGTGGCCGCCGTACCAGTCGCGGTAGTGGCCGTGGCGGATGAGGGCGCTCGGCCCCGCCGGCACCTGGGTCGCCGCGCTGAGCAGGATGCGCAGGTCGGCGTCGCGCTCGATGCGCCGGAGGATCGCGAGCCGCAGGGCCGTGTCGTCGGGCAGCTCGACGTTGTGCACGGTGCGCACGACCGCGATCCGGCGCGAGAGCCGGTGCCGCAGCCACAGGAGGCCCGTGAGCGCGGTCTTGCCCGCCGAGCGCCACCAGGTGCTGCCGTGGAGCTTGCCCTCCGGCCAGTGCCAGTGGAAGGCGTCGTAGTCGCCGCGCAGCGCCCGCCGCCAGTCGAAGCGCAGGTGCTCGACCTCGGCCGAGCCGGCGAGGGCGGCGTCGAGCATCGTGATGTACGGGTTGGTCGTTGCGCGCGGCGCCCCGAACGACTGCATGACGCGCACGGGCGCCGGCGCGCCGCCGACGAGGGAGCCGCCGCCGCTCATGATGCGCGGCTCAGCGACCGCAGCGAGCGGTGCCAGCGGACGAGCCCGACGACGAGCAGGAGGCCGTTGATCGCAGCGATCGCGGTGTACGCCGGCACGAAGAGGGCGGGCAGCCACAGCGCGGCGAAGAGCAGGCACAGCAGGCCGTAGTCGGCGGGGACGACGAGCAGCGCGTAGAGCGGCGAGGTGCCGCCGGTGCGCTCGACGACGGGCGCGTCCGGGTGCTGCAGGCGGTGGATGCGCCGGAGCAGGTCGACCGCGATGAGCGCGAAGAAGAAGGTGGAGGCGACCGCCGCGAACACGAGCGGCACGAGCAGCATCGCGGGCGGTGCGTCGAGGAACCGTGCCCACGACACGAGCACGGCGAGGTGGATGGAGACCGCCTTCGCGGCGTCGATGCAGTGGTCGAGCCACTCGCCCGCGAGCGACGCGCTGCCGGTCAGGCGCGCGAGCTGGCCGTCGGCGGAGTCGAGCGCGTAGCCGAGCACGAGGAGTGCCGCGATGACGAGCGAGCTGGTCGCGGTCGGCGGCACGAGCGCGACGGCACCGATGGCCGTGAAGGTGCAGGCGGCGCTCAGCAGGGTGACGTGCGAGGGGCTGAGGCCGAGCGCCGCCGCCATCGCCGCGAGCGGGCGGCCGAGCGGGCGGTTCACGAAGCGGGAGTACGCGGGCGCGCCCCTCGACGACTTCTGCGCGGTGCGCAGGCGAGCGATGCTCTCCGAGATGCCGGTCATCGTGACGCTCCCCAGGTCGGTCGGCGCCATGGTAATCACACTGTTACGAAACTTGCACCCTGCGCAGTCCACCGGCTTCGCACAAGGTTCGCTGAGCGCAGGCGCACGCGACGGGGCCCCGCCAGCCGTCGGCGGCGGCCGTCGCGGCGATGGTGTCTAGCATGGCGACGAACGAGGGAGGGCGTCGTGGCAGAGCCGTGGGCGATCGTCGTCGTGAGCTTCGGCTCGAGCATGCTGCTCGAGCAGCACCTCGTCGCGACCGCGGACGCATCGCCGGACGCGCTCGTGGTCGTCGTCGACAACCGATCGACCGAGGGCGAGCGCGAGCGCGTCCGCGCCCTCGCCGCCGAGCGCGGCTGGCACCTCGTCGCGATGGACGGCAACCCCGGCTTCGGGGGCGGGGCGAACGCCGGCATCGGACGCGCCCTCGAGCTCGGCGCCCGCGCTGTCCTCCTGCTCAACCCGGATGCCCGGATCGGTGCCGACGGCGTCGCTGTACTCCGGGGCGCGGGCGGTCCGCTGTCGCTGCGGTCGCCGCTCGTCCGCTCGCCCGACGGGCGTCCGTGGTTCTCGGGGCTCGACCTCGACCTCGTCGACGGCGAGATCCGCTCGCCGCGCCGTCGCGCGGAGCGCCCCGACGGCGAGCCGATGGCCTGGCTGTCGGGGGCCTGCCTCTGGATCGAGGCGCCGCTGTGGGCGCTCGTCGGCGGGTTCGACGACGACTACTTCCTCTACTGGGAGGACGTCGACCTCTCCCGGCGGGTGCTCGACGCGGGCGGCGAGCTGCTCGTCGTCGAGGACGCGACCGCGTGGCACGACGAGGGCGGCACGCACCGCGAGCGCGGCGCTCGCGCCGAGGCGAAGTCGGAGCTCTACTACTTCTGGAACATCCGCAACCGCATGCTGTTCGCCGCGAAGCACCTCGACCCGGAGGGCATCCGGCGCTGGCGCCGCGCGGCGCCCGGGGCGGCATGGCGGATCGTCCTGCGCGGCGGCCGGCGGCAGCTGCTGCGCCCCGTGCCACCGCTGCGCGCCCTTGTGCGAGGCCTGAGCGAGGGCAGCAGGATCGCTCGGGAAGCGCTGGCGTCGGGCGGCGGGGCGCGCTCCTAGACTGCCGACACCCGAGATCGGAGTCACCATGGCCGAGCCTGCTGCCGAGGGCGCCGAGCGCGCCGCGCTACGACGGAGGGCGCTCGTCGTGGCGAGCGCCGTCGTGGTGGCGCTGCTCGTGGCCGGCGGCTGGTGGATCGCGGCCACGGGGGCCATGCAGCAGGCGGGTGCGCCGCCCGACGCGTCGAGCTCCGCGACGGCGACCGCGACCGCGACGGAGGCCGCTCCGAGCGGGTCCGCCGCGCCCTCGACGACGCCCGGCGCGGCGACGCCGTCGCCCGCGGCGACGACCGCGGCCCCGCCGGGGACGGACGCCCCGATCGCACCGGAGCTGGATCCGGTCGCCGTCGACGAGCCGACGGAGGTCGCGGACGTCCGCGTGACGCTCGCCGACGCCGAGCGCGTGCAGGGCGTCGCGAGGCTGCCCGGCGAGATCTCGGGCCCCGCGGTGCGGCTCACCGTGCGCATCGACAACGACGGCGGCGCGCCGCTCGATGCCGAGTACGTCGTGGTGAGCGCCTTCTACGGCGCCGCGCGCACGCCGGCGAACGAGCTGGGCGAGCCCGGCGGCGCCCCGTTCTCGGGCACCATCCCGCCCGGGGGGTCCGCCGAGGGCGTCTACGTCTTCGAGGCCTCGGATGCCGAGCTCGCGGACGTGCTCGTGCGCGTCGAGACCGCTGCGGGGGAGCCCGCGGCGACCTTCCGCGGCGACCTGCGCTGACGTCGCCTCGCGATCGCGCGTCGCGCGTCCCGCTGCGCACGCGCGGGCGCGAGCACCGCGGGAGTGCCGTCTGCGGCGCGCCCGCCGAGCGCGCCGCACGCGACCCGGGCGCCTTGGCGAACACTGTGTGAAAACTGCAGGGAGCATCTGTAACGCCGTTCTGCAACCGCTCTACAGTGGCGCCAGATCGCGCGGCGCCGCCGTGCGGCCCCGCCTCGGCGGGTCACGGGCTGGAGGACGCAGTGGGCGCGCAGCAGTCGAGCGGCAGGGCCGCGAGCAGGGGGACACGGATCGCGCGCGGCGCGGTCGCGGCGGTCGCGGCAGCGGCGCTCGGGCTGGGGCTGCTGGCAGCCTCCCCGCCGGGTGCCCAGGCGGCGCCGCTCGCGGGCGACGTGCTGGTCGCGGCGGACCCGACGGCCGCGGAGGCCGCCGGCGAACCCAGCGTCAGCTCCGACCCGCTGCCGACCGCGCAGGTCAACGGCATCGTGTGGGCGCAGGCCGCGGCCCGCGGCCGCGTCTACGCGGGCGGCGACTTCCAGAGCGCGCGGCCGGCGGGCGCGGCCCCCGGCACCCAGCTGGTCGCCCGGCAGAACCTGCTGGCCTACGACCTCGCCACCGGCGTCCTCGTCCCGTCGTTCGCGCCGCAGGTCAACGGCCGCGTGCTCGCCGCAGCGGCATCGCCCGACGGCACCCGCGTCTACATCGGCGGCGCGTTCACCGCGGTCAACGGCGTCGCCCGGTACCGCGTCGCGGCCTTCGACACCGCCACCGGCGCGCTGATCTCCAGCTTCGCGCCCGGCACGAACTCGACGGTCATCGGCATCGCGGCGACCAACACGACGGTCTACCTCGCCGGGCAGTTCTCGAACGTCAACAACACCTCGCGCACCGGTGTCGCGGCCGTGTCGGCCGCGACCGGCCAGCTCACCGCGTTCAACCCGGTCATGACCGGCGGCTACGGCGCCCGCGGCGTCGTCGTGTCGCCCGACGGCAGCAAGGTCGTCGTCGGCGGCTCGTTCCTCACCACGAACGGCTCCGATTCGCCGGGCCGCGGCATGGCGGCCCTCAGCGCGACGACGGGCGCGAGCCTGCCCTGGGCGGTCAACAGCGTCATCCGCAACGCCGGCAACAACGCCGCCATCTACTCCCTCTCGTCCGACGGCGACAGCGTCTACGGCACCGGGTACGACTTCGGCGGCACCAAGACCCAGGACGACTTCGAGGGCGCGTTCCGCGCCTCCTGGTCCGACGGCACGATGGTGTGGATGGAGGACTGCCACGGCGACACCTACTCCGCCGCGCCGCTGAACGGCAACCTCTACACCGCCGGCCACACGCACTACTGCGGCAACATCGGCGAGTTCCCGCAGCTCGACCCCTGGTACCTCAACCACTCGCTCGCCTTCGGCCGCGAGCCCTCCGGGCGCCAGATCACCCCCGACATCTGGGGCTACCGCTCGTTCACCGGCAACCCCGCGGCGAAGCTGCTGCACTGGTACCCGACGTGGTCGACCGGCACCGTCAGCGGCGTCGGGCAGGCGGGATGGAACGTCATCGCCTCGGGCGGCTACCTGCTCTACGGCGGCGAGTTCACCGCCATCAACGGCGTGCGCCAGCAGGGCCTCGTGCGCTTCGCGGTGCGCGACGCCGCGCCGAACAAGCAGGGGCCGGTGCTCCAGGGCGGCAGCTTCGCCGTGAACGCGGCGTCCTTCCGCTCCGGCGAGGCGCGCGTGCTGTGGCAGGCCAACCACGACACCGACGACGCGACCCTCACCTACGAGGTGTACCGGCGCGGCACGACGGCGCCGATCGACACCCGCACGGTGGACTCGACCTACTGGGTGCGCCCGCAGCAGCGCTTCTCCGACACCTCGGTGCAGCCCGGCGCCACCTACGAGTACCGCGTGCGCGTCTCCGACCCGAGCGGCAACGCCACCACCTCGAACTGGGTCGCCGTGACGGTGCCCGCAGCCGGCACGACGCGCTACGCCGACGCCGTGTTCGAGCAGGATCCGCTGCACTACTGGCCGTTGGGTGAGGCCTCCGGCACGATCGCGCGCGACTGGGCGAGCGGCAGCGACGTCACGCTGACCGCCGGCACCACGCGCGGGGTCGCGGGCCAGGCGACCGACGGCTCCACACGGGCCACCGCCTTCTCCGGCGGGAGCTCCTCGGGCGCCTCGGCGGTCCAGGAGGCCGGGCCGGACACCTTCTCGCTCGAGGCGTGGTTCCGCACCACGAGCGGCGAGGGCGGCAAGATCGTCGGCTTCGGCGACCGCCAGACCGGTGGCTCGAACAACTACGACCGCCACATCTACCTCACGCCCGAGGGGCGGGTGACCTTCGGCGTCCACCCCGGCGGCGTGCGCATCCTCCAGTCCGGGGCCGGTCTCAACGACGGCGGCTGGCACCACGTGGTCGGCACGCTGAGCCCGAGCGGCATGGCGCTCTACGTCGACGGCGTGCGCATGGGCACGAGCGCCGACACCACCTCGGCGCAGCCGTACCGCGGGTACTGGCGGATCGGCGGCGACAACATCGGCGGATGGCCGAACGTCGGCGCGCACAACCTGAGCGGCACGATCGCGGACGTCGCCGTCTACGATCGGGCGCTGACGCGGGGCGAGATCGACGCCCACCTCGTCGCCTCGGGACGCGCCTCGACGGTGCCGCCGGTGCCGACGGACCAGTACGGGGCAGCCGTGCGCTCGCTCGACCCGACGCTCTACTGGCGCCTGGACGAGACCAGCGGTCCCGTCGCGGCCGACAGCGGCCCGGACGGGCTCGAGGGCACGTACCTCGAGGAGGGCTCGGACCGCATCCAGCGGGCCCAGTCGGGCGCGCTCACCGGCGTCGACGACGGCGCCGTGCGGTTCACGTCCAACGGCTGGGACAACGGGTGGAGCAACCGGCAGTCGGTCGTCGCCCGCCGCGCCATGGCCGGCCCGACCACCTTCGCGATCGAGACCTGGTTCCGCACCACGACATCCGGTGGCGGCAAGCTCGTCGGCTTCGGCTCGTCCGACGGCGGCTGGTGGAACGCATCGCCGTCGCACGACCGGCACCTCATGATGACGAACGAGGGCACCCTGCAGTTCGGCGTCTGGAACGGCCGGACCGACCTGGTCGGCACCTCGCAGGCGTACAACGACGGCGGATGGCACCACGTGGTCGCCCAGCAGTCGTCGTCCGGCATGCAGCTCTACGTCGACGGCGCGCTCGTCGCGCAGAACGGCGTCACGACCGCCGAGCCCTTCACAGGCTACTGGCGGGTCGGCGGCGACTCGACCTGGTTCGGCGACCCGTTCTGGGTCGGCACGATGGACGAGGTCGCCGTCTACCCGACGCCGCTCACGGCGGCCCAGGTGCGGGCGCACTACGAGCTCGCCACCGAGGGCGTGGCCAACGTCGCCCCGACGGCGTCCTTCACCGCGACGGCCCAGGGCCTTCGGCTGAGCGTCGACGCGAGCGCATCGAGCGACCCCGAGGGCGGCATCGCCGCCTACGAGTGGTCGTTCGGCGACGGCACGACGGCGACCGGGCCCGTGGTCGCGCACGACTACGCGGAGGCGGGCGACTACCAGGTGCGGCTCACGGTCCGCGACGCGGCGGGCGCGACCGGCACCACGACGCGCGACGTGAGCGTCTCGCCCGTGAACCAGCCCCCGACGGCGGCGTTCGAGGCCGTCGTCGACGGCCTCGACGTCTCGGTCGACGCGAGCGCCTCGAGCGACCCGGAGGGCGCGATCGCGTCGTACTCGTGGGCGTGGGGCGACGGCACGAGCGGCAGCGGCAGCACCGCGACGCACGACTACGCGGCCGCCGGGCAGCGCACGATCGTGCTCACGGTGCGGGATGCGGCCGGTGCCACCGCCACCGCCTCCCGCACGGTGACGCTCACGGCGCCGAACCAGGCGCCGACGGCTCGCATCGCGGTCACGGAGAGCGGGATGAGCGCGACGCTCGACGGCCGCGGGTCCACCGACCCCGATGGCACGATCGCCGCCTACGCGTGGGACTTCGGCGACGGCACGACGGGGTCGGGCGCCACCGCGACGCATCCCTACGCGTCCGAGGGCACGTACACCGTGCGGCTCACCGTCACGGACGACGACGGCGCCACCGCGCAGGCGACGGCGACCGTGCGCGCGGCCGCCGGACCGCCGGCGGGCGCGACCGCCTTCGACCGCTTCGAGCGCTCCGTCGCGAGCGGCTGGGGCAGCGCGGAGGTCGGCGGCGCGTGGAGCGCGCTCGGCGGGACCGCGGCGTTCTCGGTCGCGGGCGGCGAGGGCGTCATCCGCCTCGCGCCCTCGCACACCCGCGAGGCGCGCCTCGCCGGGACGCAGACGAGCGCGGTCGCGGAGGTGTCGTTCTCGTCCGACGTGCTGAGCGCCGGCGGCACGGCGAGCGTCACGGTCATCGCCCGTCAGGTCGGCTCCAACACCTACTCGGGCCGCGTGCGGCTCGAGCCGAACGGGGCCATCCGCCTCTACCTGCTGCGGAACGAGACGTCGCTCGGCACGGTGGTGCTGCCGCAGCAGTACGCGGCGGGCGCCGACGTCCACGTGCGCGTGATGGCGTCGGGCACGAGCCCGACCGCCCTCGGCGCCTCCGTCTGGCTCGACGGACAGCCGCGCCCGACCGGCTGGATGCTCCAGGCGACCGACACGACGGCGGGCTTCCAGTCGGCCGGCACCGTGAGCATCAAGGCCGCCCTCAGCGCCGCGTCGACGAACGCGCAGACCGTGCTGCGGTTCGACGACTGGCTCGTCACGCCCACCCCGTGACGCCGGCGCCGGGGCCGTCGCGGCCCCGGCGCCGCCTCGCCGACTCCTCGGCCCCACATTCGCAAACACTGTGATGAAACTGCGGTCGCGCACGCGGCTCGCGGCCTACAGTGACCCCCAGGTCGCCGGGGACGGGCGGCCAGCACGAGCGGAGGCAGCGATGCGATCCACCACAGCAGCTCTCGGCAGCAGCCGCCGCGGCGGCCACCGGGCCCGCCGCGCGACGGAGGCGCTCCTCGCCTCGGTCGCCGCGCTGGCGATGGTCGTCGGCGCGGTCGTGGGCGGTCCGCCCGCGCCCGCGGCCGCCGCCGAGCCGTCGCTGGTCGCGGCGGTCGACCCCGCGGGCTCCGAGACCGTCAGCGCCGACCCCCTGCCCACCGCGCAGGTCGACGGGGTCGTCTGGGCCCAGGCGGTCGGCAACGGCCGCGTCTTCGCGGGCGGCCAGTTCGCGAACGCCCGGCCCGCCGGCGCGGAGCCCGGCACCCAGCTCGTCCCGCGCAGCAACCTGCTCGCCTACGACCTCGCCACCGGCGCGCTCGACCCCGGCTTCGCGCCGCAGTTCAACGGGCGCGTGCTCGCCGCCGCGACGTCGCCCGACGGGTCCAGGCTCTACGTCGGCGGTGCCTTCACCGCGGTCAACGGCCTCAACCGGTACCGCCTCGCGGCCTTCGACACCGCCACGGGCGCGCTGCTGACCAGCTGGTCGCCCGGCACCAACTCGACCGTGCACGGCATCGCGGCCACCGAGTCGACCGTGTACGTGGTGGGGCAGTTCGGCAGCGTGCAGAACACCACCCGCACCGGCGTGGCCGCGCTCTCGGCGACGAACGGCGCGCTGCTCGCGTTCAACCCCGTCTTCAGCGGGGGCAACCCCCGCGCCGTCGTCGTCTCGCCCGACCGCTCCAAGGTCGTCGTCTCCGGCTCGTTCCTCACGACCAACGGCTCGGACAGCCCCGGCCGCGGCATCGTGGCGCTCGACGCGGCCACGGGCGCGAGCCTGCCGTGGGCGATGAACAGCGTGCTGCGCAACGCCGGCTCGAACTCGGCGATGTACTCGCTCGCCTCCGACGGCGAGAGCGTCTACGGCTCCGGCTACGACTTCGGCGGGACGAAGACGCAGGACGACTTCGAGGGCACCTTCCGCGCCTCGTGGGACGACGGCGCCCTCATCTGGATGGAGGACTGCCACGGCGACACATACTCGGTCGCGCCGCTCGACGGCACCCTGTACACGTCCGCCCACACGCACTACTGCGGCAACATCGGCGAGTTCCCGCAGCTCGACCCCTGGTACCTCAACCACTCGCTCGCCTTCGCCCACGAGCCGTCCGGGCGCGCGATCACGCCCGACATCTGGGGCTATCGCAGCTTCACGGGCCAGCCGGCGGCGAAGCTGCTCCACTGGTACCCGATCTGGGCCACGGGCTCGATCACCGGCGTCGGCCAGGCGTCCTGGTCGGTCGTCAGCTCCGGCGGCTACCTGCTCTACGGCGGCGAGTTCACCGGGGTGAGCGGCGCGCGGCAGCAGGGCCTCGTGCGGTTCCAGGTGCGCGAGAGCGCGCCCAACGACGTCGGCCCCACCGTGCAGGGCGGCCAGTGGCAACTCGGCGCGAGCTCGTTCCGCGAGGGCGAGGCCCGGCTGTCGTGGCAGGCGAACCACGACGCCGACGATGCCACCCTCACCTACGAGCTCTTCCGCCGCGGCACCGCGGCCCCCATCCACGCCGAGTCGCTCGCCACGACCTACTGGACGCGGCCGCAGATGCGCTTCGTCGACCGCGCGGTGCAGGCGGGGCAGACCTACGAGTACCGGATCCGGGCCACCGACCCGAGCGGCAACACCACCCAGAGCGACTGGACGCCCGTCACGATCGCAGCGCCCGGGTCGACGCCCGCCTACGCCGCGGCGGTGCTCGGGGACGGCCCCGCGCACTACTGGCCGCTCGGGGAGGCGAACGGGGCCGCGGCGCTCGACTGGGCCGGAGCCGCCGACCTCGCGCTGAGCGGCAGCTACACGCGGGCGGCAGCGGGACAGGCGCTCGACGGCAGCGGAGAGGCCACCGCGTTCGGCGGCACGAACGGCTTCGGCAGCACGCAGGCGGCGGAGACGCCGGCGAGCGCCCTCTCGGTCGAGGCGTGGTTCCGCACGACGAGCACCACGGGCGGCAAGATCGTCGGCTTCGGCGACCGCGCGACCGGCGTCTCGTCGAGCTACGACCGCCACCTCTACCTCTCCGGCGACGGCCGCATCACCTGGGGCGTGTACCCCGGCGCGACGCGCGTCGTGCAGACGGGCGTCGGGTTCAACGACGGCGCGTGGCACCACGTCGTCGGCACCCTCGGCAGCACCGGCATGACGCTCTACGTCGACGGCGTCCGGATCGGCACGCGCGCCGACACGACCTCCGCGCAGGCCTACCAGGGGTACTGGCGGGTCGGCGGCGACAACCTGAGCTCCTGGCCGAACATCTCGCAGCGGTACCTCGTCGGCTCCATCGCCGACGTCGCGGTCTACGACCGGGTGCTGGCCCGCACCGAGATCGACGACCACCGGGTCGCGAGCGGGCGCGCGTCTCGCATCCCCGCGGCACCGGCCGACGCCTACGGCGCCGCCGTGCGCGGGCTCGATCCCACGCTCTACTGGCGGCTCGGCGAGGCCAGCGGGACGACCGCGGCCGACACGGGGCTCGACGGCATGGCCGGCAGCTACCTCCAGGCCGGGTCCAATCAGATCCAGCGCGGCCAGGCCGGCGCGCTCCTGGGCGTCGCGGACACCGCGGTGCGCCTCACGTCGGCGCGCACGAACAACCAGTGGTCGAGCCGCCAGTCCGTCGTCAGCCAGCGCTCGATGCCGAGCCCGTCTGCGTTCGCTGCCGAGACGTGGTTCCGGACGACCTCGTCCGGCGGCGGCAAGCTGCTCGGCTTCGGCAACAGCAACGGCACCGGCACGAACGCGTCGACGACCTACGACCGCCACATCATGCTCAGCGGCACCGGAGCCCTGACGTTCGGCGTGCGGAGCGGCGGCGTCCAGCGGACGATCACCGCGCCCGGCACGTACCGCGACGGCGCGTGGCACCACGTCGTCGCGCAGCAGTCGGCGACCGGCATGCAGCTGTTCGTCGACGGGCAGCTCGCGGCGTCGAACGCGATCGCGACCGCCGACGCCTACACGGGCTACTGGCGGGCAGGCGGCGACAGCACCTGGATCGGCGACCCCTTCTTCGTCGGCACGCTCGACGAGGTGGCCGTCTACCCGCAGGCGCTCTCGGCGCAGCAGGTGCAGCAGCACTTCGACATCGGCTCCCAGGGAGCGCCCGACCAGCCGCCCACCGCGTCGTTCACCGCCGCGGTCGACGGGCTCGACGTCGCGGTCGACGCGAGCGCCTCCACCGACGCCGAGGGGCCGATCGCCTCGTACGCGTGGAGCTTCGGCGACGGCGCGACCGCGAGCGGCGCGACGGCCACGCACCGGTACGCAGCCGGCGGCGAGCACGAGGTCCGCCTGACGGTGCGCGACAGCGCCGGCAACGAGGCCACGACCACGCGGACCGTCGCGGTCGTCGCCCCGAACGCCGCGCCCACGGCATCCTTCGAGGCCTCCGTCGACCGGCTCGGGGTGGCCGTGGACGCGTCGGGCTCGACCGACCCCGACGGACAGGTGGTCGGATGGGCGTGGGACTTCGGCGACGGCACGACCGGCAGCGGTCGCACGGCGGCGCACGACTATGCGGCGACGGGCGACTACACGATCCGCCTCACGGTCACCGACGACCGCGGCGGCACGGCCAGCACCGAGCGGCAGGTCTCGGTCGTCGCGCCCAACCGCGCCCCCGACGCCGCGTTCACGGCGACGACGTCCGGGCTCACCGCGACGCTCGACGCGACAGGCTCGAGCGACCCGGACGGCTCCATCGCCTCCTGGTCGTGGGAGTTCGGCGACGGCACGACCGGCTCGGGCCGCACGACGACGCACGCGTACGCGACCGACGGCACCTACGCGGTGACCCTCACCGTCGTGGACGACGACGGCGCGAGCGACACCGCGACGACGTCGGTGCGCGCCGGCTCGCCCGTCCCGCCCGGAGCCCTCGCGTTCGACGCCTTCGAGCGCTCGGCGACCGGCGGCTGGGGGAGCGCCCAGATCGGCGGCGCCTGGACGGCGGTCGGCGGCAGCGCGGCGTTCTCGGTCGCGAACGGCCAGGGCGCGATCGCCCTCGCGCCGTCGCACACGCGGGAGGCCCGCATGGCGCTCTCGTCGACGAGCACGGTCGCCGAGGTCGAGGTCTCCTCGAGCGTCGCCTCCGCCGGCGGCACCGCGAGCGCCACCGTGATCGCGCGCCAGGTGGGCACGAGCGTGTACTCGGCCCGCATCCGCTTCGAGCCGAACGGCGTCATCCGGCTGTACCTGCTGCGCGACGAGGTCGCGCTCGGGGGCGTCGTCCTCCCGCAGTCGTACCAGCCCGGGATGGTGGTGCACGTGCGGGTGCAGGCGATCGGCACGAGCCCGACCGCGCTCGGCGCGTCGGCCTGGGTCGACGGGCAGCCGGCGCCGACGGGCTGGATGCTGCAGGCGACCGACACGACCGCGGCGCTGCAGGCGGCCGGCTCGGTGGGCATCCGCGCGGCGCTCAGCTCGGCGTCGACGACTCCGCAGACGGTGCTCCGCTTCGACGACTGGGCCGTGACGCCGACGCCGTGACGAGCGGCACGGCGGCGATGGCGAAGAGCAGCGCGAGGGAGCGGTAGGAGGTGAGCATGGGGCTGAAGAGGGCGTCCCACGCGCCGAGCAGCGCGAGCAGCACGAGCGCGCCGGACGCGTGCCGCACCGAGAGCCCGCTCGCCAGGCCGGCGATCCCGACCGCGACGATGAGCACGACGAGGGCGGCGCCGAGCGGACCGAACCTGATCCACAGGTCGCCGAGCACGGAGTGGACCTCGTAGTGGCCCCCGAACATGAAGCGGTCGACATAGCCGTTGTCCGGGTCGTACCCGAGCAGCTGCATGCCCTGCTTCGCGCTCCACACGTCACGGGAGGACGGCAGCGTGCCGGAGCCGTAGCCCAGCGGCCGCGCGGCGATGAGCGCGGTCGCGGCGCCCAGCTCGGGGCGCGCCCCGGTGATGATCGATCCGGACGCGTCGATCTGCGCCTCGCTGCGCTGCTGGGCGCTCTGCCCGAGGACGCCGTCGAGGATGAGCGCCTGCAGGAGGCTCGCGGCGGCGAGCCCGACGGCGGCGAGCGCCACGAGCGCGGTCCACGGCCTCGCCCGGCTGCCCCGCTCGCCGGCGGCCTGCCACAGCATGGCGGCGCCGGCGAGCAGCAGGAACGAGGTCATGGAGCGCGAGTCCGAGAGCGCGGACACGATCGCGAGGCCGCCGAGGACGACGACCGGCAGCCAGCGCTCGCCGGTGCGCGCCGCGAGGCCCAGCAGGAGCAGCGCGACGGGCACCGCGAGCGAGTACTTCCACAGGTTCGCCGGGTTCCCGCCGCTCAGGGCCACGTTGAGGAGCGCCCCCACCGCGAAGGACAGCACCGTCGCACCGACGCCGATCCGGCTGCGCGCCCAGAGCAGCAGGCCCACCCCGCCGACGAGCGAGAGCAGCGTGCCGGTCTCCTGGCGCAGCAGGACCAGGTCGATGCCGCGCTCCGTCTGCAGCAGCGTGGCGCCGGCGCCCCACGCCGCCGCCGCGAGGCCGAGCGCGACGAGGGTGCGCGCCCATCGGTACTCCCGCAGCGCGCCGATCCACACGGGGGCCAGCACGATCGCGACGACGACGCACACGCTCACGCCGTTCACGACCTGCTCGCGGATCGCCGCGGCAGCGGCGGCGAGGACGGGCACGACGACGGAGAGCGCGTCTCGTCCGCGGAACGCATCCACCATCCGGCCCCTCCGATCGGGCGCCCTGCTGCCGCCATGATGCCACGAGGAGACGCGCCGTGAGCGTCGTGGGCCCCGCGGGGGCCGACTCGCCGCTCGTCGTGGTCGCGCTCTCGCACGAGCACGACGTCGCCGCGTGGCGGGCCCGGCACGAGCGCGGCGAGGTGCTCGATGCGACGCCGTACGGCTACGAGCGGGCGGGCGACCGGTTCCGGATGGCGTGGACGGAGCCCGGTGCCGAGGGGCCGCTCGTCGCGCGTGCGCGGCGGGCGCTCGCCGCGAGGCTGGGCTTCGACGTCGTCCATGCGTGGCGGAACCGCGCGCTCCTGCGCTCCGCCGACGTCATCTGGACCCACACCGAGCGCGAGCACCTCGCCGTCGCCGCGCTGCTCGGCCGCGGCGGACCGCCGGTGCTCGCGCAGTCGGTCTGGCTGTGGGACGCGTGGCCGAGCATGCGGCCCTGGCGCCGACGGCTCGTGGCGGCGCTGCTGCGGCGGCACCGGGTGGAGGCGGTGCACTCCGCCGAGAACCTGGCGGCCTCGCGCGCGGCGGTGCCGGGGCGCCGCGTCCAGCTCGTGCCGTTCGGGTCGACCGCGCTGCCCCGGGTGGCGCATCGGCCGGCCGCCGCGGATCCGCCGGTCGTGCTCGCGGTCGGCAACGACGTCGACCGCGACTGGCCCCTGCTGGCCCGCGCGGCGGCCGAGGTGTCCGAGGCGCGCTTCCTCGTGATCTCGGGCAGCCGCGCGGCACGCCGCGCCGAGTGGCCGGGCAACGTCGACCGTCGCGCGAGGACGAGCCGCGCCGAGCTCGTCGCGGCCTTCTCGGCGGCGTCGTGCGCCGTCGTGCCGCTGCGCCCGAACCTCCACGCTTCCGGCACCACGAGCTGCATCGAGGCGCTCGGTGCCGGACGGCCGCTCGTGGTCTCGCGCGCTGGCGGCATCGAGGCCTACGTCGAGGGCGCGGCACGGCTCGTGCCGCCGGGCGAGCTCGAGCCGCTCGTGGCCGGCATCCGGGACGCGCTCGCCGGGCGCCTGGCCGGCGCTCGGCCCTGCGAGGCGGAGGCGCGCGGGCTCGGCCAGGGCGACTACGTCGAGCGGTACGTGCGCATCACCCGGTGGCTGCTCGGCGGCCCGTGGGACTCGCGCATCTCGGCGTTCGCGCCGCTCACCGGCGCTCGGACGCCATGAGCCGCTCGCGGTGCCGCACGATGTAGACCGCGAACGGCACGAGCTGGCAAGCGACCAGCGCCGCGGCGTTGCCGAGGGGCGGGCCGCTCGGCCCCAGCGCGGGCGCGAGCGCGATCGAGAGCGCGAGGCTCCCCCCGGCCATCAGGAGGGTCGGGAGCACCTGGAAGCGGATGCCCGGCTTGTCCATGATGAACATGCCCAGCGGGTAGACCGCGGCGACTGCCGTCACCATCGCCGCGAATGCCAGCACGGTGGCGCGGTGCACGACGACGTGGCCGTCGGTCACGAGCGCGAAGAGCGGGTCTGCGACGAGCAGCACGGCGCCCGATGCTGCGGCGGCGCTCAGGGCGAACAGGGCCGACATCCGCCACGGCCCGCGCGTGAGCTCGCCGCGGTGGCGGCTCCGCGCGTAGGCGGGCCACAGCGCCACGCCCGCCGCGAGGACGAGGCCCTGCATCGCGAGGAAGACCTGCGCCACCACGCCGTACTCGGCGACCTCCGCGGGCGTGCCCGTGTGCGCGAGGACGTACCGCTGCGTGCTGACGGCGATCGGGTAGGTGACCAGCTGCGCGAGCATCGGCCAGCCGACGTCCATCACCCGCACGCCCGGATGCCGGCGGGGATGCGGCACCATGGCTGCCGCGCGCCCCACGAGCGGCGCGGTGCCGCGCGCGGTGAGGGCGAGGCCGATCGCACTCACGGCGAGCGAGGCCGCGTACGAGGCGATCGCGAGGGCCGCGTGCGCGGCCTCCTCCGGGATGCGGGTCAGCAGCCAGACGCCCAGCAGCGTCAGGGGGGAGATGAGCCCCTGGAGCAGGATGACGAGGTGGTTGCGCCGCAGCCCGAGCATGATGCGCACCCAGATGCCGATCGGCACGCCGATGCAGAAGATCGCGATGCAGGCCGCCGCGGCGAGCGGCGCGCCCGGCAGGTCGCCCGCATCGGCGAGCACCGCCCGCCACGCGCCCGTCACGAGCATGGTCGCGTCGACGGCGAGCAGCACCGCCGCGAAGCCCACGAGGATGCGCCCGACCGACGTCACCTGCGCCACGAGATGGTCGTCGCGCCGTGGATCGTCGCTCGTGGCGACGCCGTTCACGATGACCGCGCCGGCGCCGAGGTCGGTGAACGCCAGCAGCGACGGCAGCACCGTGAGGAGCGAGTACAGCGCGTAGTGCTCGATGCCCGCCTCGCCGAGGATCAGGCGCGTCGTGAGGATGCCGCACACGAACGAGACCGCGGTCGCGAGCGCCTTCGCGAGCACAGCGCGCAGCGAGCTCACCCGTCCGGATCCAGGTACGGGCTCCGCGCCTGCGCGACGCCGTTGAGCACGACGCCCAGCACCGGCGCGGGCGTGCCACCGAGCGCCTCGAGCGCCCGCCGGAGCGTCTCGCGGCGGGTGCGGTGCGCTCGGGCGACGACGATCGCGCCGTCCACTGCCGGCGCGAGCCACAGCGCGTCGCTCACCGACAGCACCGGGGCGGTGTCGACGACGACGTAGTCGTAGTGCGCGCGGGCGCCGTCGATGATGGAGCGGAGCCGCGCGCTCGACAGCAGCTCGCCCGGGTTCGGCGGGAGCGCGCCGCTCGCCAGCACGTGGAGCCGCTCGTTGCCCCACGGCTGCGCGACGTCCGCGAGGGTCGCGTCGCCCAGCAGGACGGACGTCAGGCCGGCGGCGCCCTCGAGGCCGGTGGAGTCCGCGAAGGTCGGGCGCCGGAGGTCCGCCTCGACGGCGAGCACGCGGTGGCCGAGCTCGGCGAGGGTGAGGGCCAGGCCGAGGCTCACGGACGACTTCCCCTCGCCCGCGGCGGCGCTCGTCACGAGCAGCACGCGGCGCTCGTCCTCGAGGTCGACGAACTTCAGCGCGGCCGTGACCTGCCGGAGCGACTCGGCGACGCGCCCCGACGGCCGCTCGCGGAGCGTCCGGGGCACGCCGGCCCGCGGCGCGCGGCCGACGGTGCCCAGGAGCGGCTCGTCGATCGCCTCGCGGGCGTCGTCGGCGTCGTCGATCCGACCGCCGAAGCGGCGCAGGCCGAGCGCCGCGAGCACGCCGAGGCCGAGGCCCGCAGCGCCGCCCATCGCGGCGTTCATGCGGGTGTTCGGCGAGATCGGCACGCTCGGCACACGGGCGGGCTGGATGATCGACACCCGCACCGCGGGCTCGCCCCGCTCGCCCTCGGGCGAGGCGTCCGCGACGGCGATCGCGAACTCGTCGGCGATCGCGTCGGCGATGCTCCTCGCCTGCTCGGCGTCCGCGTCGGTGACGCCGATCGTCAGCACCACGGTGTTGAGCGGCGCCTCGACGTCGGTGCGGTTGGCGAGCTGCGAGGCGGTGTCGCCGAGGCCGAGGTCGCGGATGACGGGGTCGAGCACGAAGGGGGAGCGGGCGAGGATCGTGTAGGTCTGCACGAGGCTCTGGACGTAGTTGGAGCCCTGCACGAGCTCGCTCGTGCTGTCGCCGCGCGCCGGGATGATCATGACGGTCGCCTGGGCGCGGAACCGCTCCGGCAGCAGCTGCGAGACGCCCCAGCCGGAGACGGCGCCCAGCACGGCGACGACCGCGATCACGAGCCAGTGGCGCCGCAGCGCGATCCCGTACTCGTGCAGCGTCATCGGGGATCCTCTCGCCGGTCGTGCCCGGTGCGGTCCTTCCGGACCGTGTCTCCGCATTGTCCTCCCGCGGTGCGCAGATCTGCCGTCCGCGCACTCAAGGACGCCGCGGCCTCTGCTGTCCGTGAGCCTCGCGGAGGCTCAGGTCGGGCAGCCGCAGGTCGCGCAGCTGGGTCGCGATCGCCGCGCGGTAGCGCTCGGGTGCGTGGCGGGAGCGCACCCGTTCGCGATCGGCGCCGACCTCCCCGACGAGCGAGGCCCAGCGCTCGGCCACGTCCTGGAGCGCGTCGGCGAGCGCCGCCGCGTCGCCCGGCGGCACGAGCCGCACCGAGCCGCAGCCCTCCGCGGCCTCGCGGAGGCCGCTCGTGTCGCTCGCGACGACCGGCCGCATCGCGAGGACGCCCTCGATCGCCGCGTTGCCGAACGACTCCTCGGCCGTGCTCGGCACGACGAGCACGTCCGCGTCGGCGAGATGCGGTCGGACGTCGTCGACGAAGCCGTGGAAGCGGATCCGCACGGCGGGCGTCGCCGCCGCCGCGGCCCGCAGCTCGTCCTCGAACCACTCGTAGCCGGCGAAGGGCGCGCCGACGACGTCGAGGGTGCTCGCGATGCCGCGCTCCGCGAGCAGCGCAGCGGCGCGGAGCGCCACGTCCGGGCCCTTGCGCGGCGAGAGGCGCCCGACGAAGAGGATGCGCAGCGGCCCGTCGATCGACGCCCGCGGGGGCCGCGGGTGCTCGGGTCCCTCGACGCCGTTCGGGACGACCGCGCAGCCGCGGGCGAGCGCCGGGAGGCTGCGGCGCATGGTGGCCGCGGTGAAGGCGCTGTTGGCGATCGTCCGCCGCGCGAGGAGGTGCGGCGCGTACAGGACGGCGTTGCGCAGCCGGCCGCTGGAGGCCTCCGCCTCGTGCACGTGCGTGACCGCCGGGATGCCCCGCGCTCGCGCGAGGACGGGCCAGAGCGGCAGCGTGACGGTGCTGACGTAGACGCTCGAGGGGCGCGCCTCACCCAGCAGGCGCCACGCGGCGGACGCGCCGCGGACGGCGTCGAGCACGAGGCGCGGCCAGCCGCGGGGCCGCAGCAGCGACCGCCGCAGCACGAGCATCGGCGCGATCGCGACCCGCGCGCCGATCGCGCGCAGCGCATCCTCCAGCGGCCCGTGCTGCGGGAGCGCGACGAGGCAGGAGCCGCCCGCCTCGACCGCGCCGCGCACGCTCTCGAGCAGCATCCGGTCCGAGCCGAACAGCTCCGCCCCAGGGTGCGCGAACAGGGTGGTGGTCGCGCCGCCGCGCGCCGCGATCGGCGCGGCGTCGGGCTCCTGCGCGGTCCGCACGGCTCAGAGGATCGCGGGGTCGGCGACGGCGCGGGCCGGCGCGCGACGAGCCGCCCGTCCGAGGGCGTGGATCGAGGCGCGGGATGCGAGGGCCTCGGCGAGCCGCTCGTAGCCGGCGGCGACGTCGTCCCAGCGGAACGCCTGCGCCGCGCGCGATCGGGCGCGGGCGCCCAGCCGCGCGACGAGCGCGTCGTCCGCCTCGGCGGCCGCGAGGATCGACGGCAGCCCCTCGGGCGACCGGAACGCCCACTCGCGCGTGCCCAGCACCTCCCGGTTGAAGCCGACGTCCCACGCCGCGACCGCGGCTCCGGCGCCCATCGCGCGCAGCAGCGAGGGGTTCGTGCCGCCCACGGAGTGCCCGTGCAGGTAGGTGCGGGCGCCGGCGTACAGCGCGTCGAGCAGCTGCTGGTCCCAGATGCCGCCGAGCAGCCGGATGCGCTCGTCGCCCTCGGCGGCCTCGCGGACGGCCGCGGTGTAGGCGGCGCTGTACGGGGCGGATCCGACGACGACGAGCGGCATGCGGGCGCCGCTGCGGCGGTAGCCGCGCACGATCTCGAGCACGTGGTTCTCCGGCTCGAAGCGGGCGACGACCAGGTGGAAGCCGCCGTCCTCCAGCCCTGCCTCGGCGATCCGGGCGCGATCGACGTGCTCGAGGATGGGCGCTCCGTACCGCAGCAGCTCGGTCGGCACCCCGAACTCGCGCAGGTAGTAGTCGACGAGGCCGGGCGCATCGGCGATGAGCGCGTCGGCGGTGCGGACGGCCCGGCGCTCGGCCCACCGGTAGTAGCCGCGACCGGCGCGGCCCCACTTCGCGCGCTGCCACTCGAGCCCGTCGACGTGCACCGCGACGGGGATGCCGCGGGCGCGCAGCAGCGGCACGTACGGCGCGTTCGCGGCGTTGAAGACGAACGCCGCGTCGGCGCGCCGCCCCGTGACCGCGAGCAGCGCGGCGATCCCCGTGCGGCTGAGCGTCTCGAGCTGCTTCTGCGGCACGGCGGGCACGTGCACGACCTCCATGCCGAGGTGCTCGCGCACGTGCGGGTGCTGGCGGTCGCCGTAGACGACGACCTCGTGGCCGCGGGCGACCAGGCGCCGCCCGACCTCCTCGACCGCGGTCTCGAAGCCGCCGTAGGACGCGGGCACGCCCCTCGTCCCGAGCATCGCGATGCGCATCAGCAGGTCGCTCCCATCAGTAGGCCCCTCTCGGACGGACCATGACCTTGGCGGTGCGCCAAATGATCATGACGTCCTCCATGACCGACCAGTTCTCGACGTAGCGGAGGTCCAGGCGGACGCTCTCCTCCCACGAGAGGTCGCTGCGCCCGCTGACCTGCCAGAGCCCCGTGATGCCGGGCTTGAGGTAGAGGCGACGCGCGACGGTCCCGTCGTAGGAGGTGGCCTCCGCGGGCAGCGGCGGCCGCGGCCCGACGACGCTCATGTCGCCGCGGAGCGCGTTCCAGAACTGCGGGAGCTCGTCGAGCGAGGTGCGGCGGAGGAAGCGGCCGACGCGCGTGACGCGCGGGTCCTCGCGCAGCTTGAACATCGGTCCGTCGGCCTCGTTCTGCGCGAGCAGCGCGGCGAGCTGGGCCTCGGCGTCGACGCGCATCGTGCGGAACTTCAGCATCGAGAAGAGCTGGCCGTCGCGCCCGACGCGCTGCTGGCTGAAGAGCACGGGGCCGGGGGAGTCGAGGCGGATCGCGATCGCGATGGGGATCGCGAGCAGCGCGATCGGCAGGAGCGCGAGCGATGCGACCCCGATGTCGAGCGCGCGCTTCAGCACGTGCCGACCGCCGTCGAACGTGGGGATGCGCACCTGCACGAGCGGCAGGCCGTCGACGGGGCGGAACGAGATCCGCGGCCCGGCGACCTCGGCCAGCCGGCTGTAGAGCACGAGCTCGGCGCAGCAGCCCTCGAGCCGGCGGCTCAGCTCGGCGAGGCCGCGGGCGTCGCCGTCGGCGTCGCCGGCCAGGATGACGGCGTCGGCACCGATGCGCTGGGCGATCTCGGCGAGCTGCTGGACGTCGCCGAGCACGGGCACGCGGCGGCCGTCGTGGGCGAAGGGCTCGTTGCCCCCGTCGCGCACGACGGCGCCGAGCACGTGGTACCCGAGCTCGCCGGCTCGCGCGAGCCGGGCGAGCACGTAGGCGACCTCGGCCCGATCGCCGACCACGACGGTGCGCGACGCCCACTCGCCCTCCCGCCGGCGGCCGATGAGCCAGCGGCGCCACTGCCAGCGGCCCACGAGCACGGCGACGAGCGCCGCGGGCAGCGCCGCGAGCAGCTGCAGCCGCAGGTCGTGCCACTCGAACGCCAGTGCCGGGATCGCGAGCACGCCGAACGCGAGCAGCGCCGCGTGCGCGACCCGTCGGTACTCGGTCGCGCCGGAGGTGAGGATGCCGGGCTCGCGCGAGCGGAACGCCGCGAGCAGCAGGAGCACGACGGTCGCCGTGAGCACCGGCGCGGCGAGCACGGGCATGAGCGGCGGCGTCGGGATCTCGGGGGCGCGCGCGCCCGGCTCGAGCAGGCCGACGATGAGGGTGGTGGCCACCACGACCGCGAGGTCGGTGGCGGCGAGGCGCAGCCGCGTCCGCCGCTCGAGGCCCAGGCGACGCACGATCGAGGGCGCCGAGCGCGGAGAGCGCGCCCCGGCGAGGGGGAGCACGGCCGCCGCAGGCTGCACGGGCGCGCGTCGACCCGCGAGCCGGGGTGCCGGCACCGATCGATGCGCCCGTTGCATCCGAACCACCCCTCGTCGTGACCCGCGCCTGCGGGTTCGCGATAACAGCGTTTCGTAACACTATGCGCAAACTTCCTCAGGGTGCCACGCCACCCATCCCCAGGATTCGCCCGGCGTGCCGGGCCGTCGCGGGACGGGCGCGAAGCGCGGACCGGGCCCCGACGCGCGATGCGTCGTGGGCCCGGTCAGCGGTGCTCGGCGATCAGGAGAGCGCGGCCTCCACGAGCGCGGCGAGCTCCTGCGCGGAGCGCTTGGCCGAGCCGGTGGCGGGGCTCGCCGACGAGGCGCGCGAGACGACCTTCAGCGTACGGCCGTGCAGGTGGCGCGGCAGCACGAGGTGCACGAACGGCCAGGCGCCCTGGTTGAGCGGCTCCTCCTGCGCCCAGACGAGCTCGGCGTCGGGGTAGCGGTCGACGATCGCGTTGATCTCGTCGATCGGCAGCGGGTACAGCTGCTCGACGCGCACGAGCGCGACGTCCTCGATGCCGCGCTTCGCGATCTCGGCCTTGAGGTCGTAGTGCACCTTGCCCGAGTGCAGCAGCACGCGGCGGACCTTCGTCGGGTCCTGGATCCGGGCGTCGTCGATCACCGGCTGGAAGCGGCCGGTGGCGAAGTCCTCCACCGAGCTCGTCGCGTCGCGCAGGCGCAGCATCGCCTTCGGCGTGAAGACGACGAGCGGGCGGCGCGGGCGCGCGTACGCCTGGCGGCGCAGCAGGTGGAAGTGGTTCGCCGGGGTCGACGGGCGGGCGATCGTCATGTTGCTCTCGGCCGCGAGCTGCAGGAAGCGCTCGATGCGCGCCGACGAGTGGTCGGGGCCTGCGCCCTCGTAGCCGTGGGGGAGCAGCAGCACGAGCGAGGCGTGCTGGTTCCACTTCTGCTCGGCCGACGAGATGAACTCGTCGATCACGATCTGGGCGCCGTTGGCGAAGTCGCCGAACTGCGCCTCCCACAGCACGAGCGCGTCGGGGCGCTCGACCGAGTAGCCGTACTCGAACGCCATCGCCGCGTACTCGCTGAGGAGCGAGTCGTACATCGAGATGCGGCCCTGGGCCTCGCCGAGGTTCGCGAGCGGCAGCCACTCCTGGCCGTTGTGCTTGTCGTGCATGACCGCGTGGCGCTGCACGAACGTGCCGCGGCGCGTGTCCTGGCCCGTCATGCGCACCGAGATGCCCTCGAGCAGCAGCGACCCGAGCGCGAGCAGCTCGCCGAACGCCCAGTCGATGCCGCCGGAGCGGCTCGCCTCGACGCGCTTGGAGAGCACCTGCTTGACCTTCGGGTGCACGGTGAAGCCCTCGGGCGGGTTCCCGTGCGCGGCGCCGATCGCCTCGACGACCTCGGTGCCGACGCCGGTCGACTCCGGCTCGCCCTCGGCCTCGGCGGGCGCGGGCTCGACGACGGGCAGCGAGCCCGTCGCGGCCGCGTGCGTCTCCATGAAGGCCTGCTCGAGCTTGCCCTGGAAGTCGGCCTGCGCGCCCTCGTACTCCTCGAGCGTGATGTCGCCGCGGCCGACGAGGTTCTCGGCGTAGAGGGTGCGGACGGAGCGCTTCGCCTCGATGAGCGAGTACATGAGCGGCTGCGTCATGGTGGGGTCGTCGCCCTCGTTGTGCCCGCGGCGGCGGTAGCAGATGAGGTCGATGACGATGTCGCGCTTGAACTCCTGGCGGTACTGGAACGCCAGCTCCGCCACGCGCACGACGGCCTCGGGGTCGTCGCCGTTCACGTGCAGCACGGGGGCGTGGATCGACTTCGCCACGTCGGTCGCGTACGTCGACGAGCGCGACTCCGACGGCGGCGTCGTGAAGCCGAGCTGGTTGTTGACGACGAGGTGCACGGTGCCGCCGGTGCGGTAGCCGCGCAGCTGCGAGAGCTGGAGGGTCTCGAACACGACGCCCTGGCCGGCCATGGCCGCGTCGCCGTGCACGAGCACGGGCAGCACCGAGTGCTCGCCGTTGCCGAGGCGGTCCTGCTTGGCGCGGACGATGCCCTCGAGCACGCCGTTGACCGCCTCGAGGTGCGAGGGGTTCGCGGCGAGGTAGACGGGCACGGTCGAGCCGTCGGCGGCGGTGAACTCGCCCTCGTTGCCGAGGTGGTACTTCACGTCGCCCGAGCCGGTGAAGACGGCGGCGCCCTCGAACTCCTGGAACACCTGGCCGTAGGTCTTGCCGGCGATCGAGGTGAGCACGTTGAGGCGGCCGCGGTGCGGCATGCCGATCGCGACCTCGTCGAGGCCCTCGGTCGCGGCGCCCTGGAGGAGCGCGTCGAGGAAGGCGATCATCGACTCCGCGCCCTCGAGCGAGAAGCGCTTCTGGCCGACGTACTTGGTCTGCAGGAACGTCTCGAACGCCTCGGCCTCGTTGAGCTTGCGCAGGATGCGCATCTGCTCGTCGTGGGTGGGCTTGACGTACGGCACCTCGAGGTGGCTCTGGAACCACTGGCGCTGCGCCGGGTCGGCGATGTGCATGTACTCGACGCCGATGGTGCGGCAGTACGTGTCGCGGAGCACGCCGAGCACGTCGCGCAGCAGCGCCTGGCGCTTGCCGCCGAAGCCGCCCGTGACGAACTCGCGGTCGAGGTCCCAGAACGAGAGGCCGTGCTGCTCGATCTCGAGGTCGGGGTGGGTGCGCTGCACGTACTCGAGCGGGTCGATGTCGGCCATGAGGTGGCCGCGGACGCGGTACGAGTTGATGAGCTGGGCGACGCGGGTCTGCTTCGAGAGCTCGTCGGCCGAGCGGACGGCGACGTCGGTCGACCACTTGATGGGCTCGTAGGGGATGCGCAGGTCCGCGAAGATCCCCTTGTAGAAGTCCTGCTCGCCGACGAGGAGGCCGTTGACGATCTTCAGGAACTCGCCCGAGCCCGCGCCCTGGATGACGCGGTGGTCGTAGGTCGAGGTGAGCGTGATGGTCTTGCCGATGCCGGCCTCGGCGAGGCGCTCCGGGCTCGAGCCCGTGAACTCGGCCGGGTAGTCGAGCGCGCCGGCGCCGATGATGCAGCCCTGGCCCTGCATGAGGCGGGGCACCGAGTGCACGGTGCCGATGCCGCCCGGGTTCGTGAGCGAGATGGTCGTGCCGGCGAAGTCGCCCGCCTCGAGCTTGTTGGCGCGCGCCTTCTTCACGAGCGCCTCGTAGGCGGCGACGAACTCGGCGAAGTCCATCGTCTCGGTGCGCTTGATGCTCGGCACGAGCAGGGCGCGGGTGCCGTCGGGCTTCGGGAGGTCGATCGCGATGCCGAGGTTGACGTGCGGCGGGGCGACGAGCGAGGGCTTGCCGTCGACCTCGTCGTAGTAGACGTTCTGGCTCGGGAAGGCCTTGAGCGCCTGGACGAGCGCGTAGCCGATGAGGTGCGTGAACGACACCTTGCCGCCGCGCGTGCGGCGCAGGTGGTTGTTGATGACGATGCGCTGGTCGATCATCAGCTTCGCCGGGACGGTGCGGACGCTCGTCGCGGTGGGGACGAGCAGCGAGCGGTCCATGTTGGCGGCGAGCGTCTTGGGCATGCCGCGGAGGGTCGTGACCTTCGGCTCCTCGCTGGGAGCCTCGGCCTCGTCCTTCTTCGCGCCCGGCGCGGGGGCGTCGGCGGGGACGGGCTTGGGGCGCGCGGCCTGCTTCGTGGTGCGGGCGACGATCGAGCCGTCGCCCTTCGCAGCCGGTGCCGGGGTGTCGGCCTGGTTCTCGGTCTTCTCCTGCGGCGCGTCCTGGTTGCGCTGCGCCTGGCCGGCGTCGACCGGCTGGTCGGGGCGCGAGCCCGGGCGGACGGGGCGCTTGGGCGGAGCGGGCTGCGAGGCGGAGGCCTGCGGCGTGGAGGCGGGCTCGGGGGTCGGCGCCGAGGCGGGCTTCGCGGCCTCGCCCGTGGCGGGCTTCGGGGCCTCGCTCATGCTCGTGGCGGCGCCGCCGGCGTCGCGCTGCGCGGCGTACCGCTCGAGGATCGGCCACCAGGACTGGGCGACGGAGCCCTTGTCCTTGAGGAAGAGCTGGTACTGCTCCTCCACGAGCCATTCGTTCGCTCCGAACTCGCTGTCGTCCGCAGGGCTGGACACGGTATCGATCGCCTCTTCCGATTGCTTCCGGGCACACCGCAGTGCGTTCTGCGGCACGGTGCCCTCCAGCATAGTCCGCGCGCGGTGTGCGCTGCGCCGGTCGCGGGCGCGTCCCGCGGCCTGCTCGGCGTCGGCGTCCGGCGGCGCGCGTCAGCGGGCGAGGAGCGCCTCGAGGTCGACGCCCGCGGCCTCGACCGCGAGCATCATGACCTCGCGCCGCCAGACCACGCGCGGCTCGAAGCGCAGCGGCATGCCGGCCTCGTGCGGGGTGCGGTCTCCCTTCTTCCCGTTGCACGCGACGCACGCCGTGATCGTGTTGAGCCAGGTCGAGCCGCCGCCGCGCGAGGCGGGGTGGATGTGGTCGATCGTGGCACCGGGACCCTCGCAGTACGCGCAGCGCCGGCAGTCGCGGTCGAGCACGCCGCGGCGGCTCCACGGCATCCGGTCGTAGATGCGCGTGTGGGGGATCTGCACGTAGTCGTTGAAGACGACGACGCGGGGCACGGGCAGCTCGATCGACTCGGAGCGGATGGTGCCGTCGCCCGCGAGCATGATCTGCGCGCGCTCCTTGACGACGAAGGCCACGGCGCGCTGCAGCGAAGCGACGCCGATCGGCTCGAGCGTCGCGTTGAGCACCACCACCTGCGCAGTCATCGCGTCTCCTGAGCATGATGATGCCGCATCCGGGTGACGCGCAGGTGTACGGCGCGCTGAGCGCCGGTGCCGACCGGCTTCGGAGCGGGCCGCGCTGCGGCGGACGATGTGGGCGCGGCGCAGTACGGTCGCGGCATGGACCTCGCGGTGGCGCCGCTCGATCGGGGCGCCCGCGTCGTGGTGGCCCGCGTCGTCGACGGCGTCGCGGTCGACCCGCGCGAGCATCCGGCCGCGGCCGTCGCGGACGACGAGCGGCTCGCGGCGCAGGGCGCGCGCATCGTCTGGCAGGACGCCCGCGCGGTCGCGCCGGCGCTGCTCGACGCGGGACTCCGCCTCGAGCGCGTCCGGGATCTGCGGCTCGTGCACCGCATCCTCGTCGAGGCGCGCGACCTGCCGCGGCAGGACCGCTGGTCGCGCTCGCTGCGGGGCGGCGACGACGGCCTGTTCTCGCTCGCGCCCGAGCCGGAGGGCGTCGCGGCGATCGCGGCGGAGCTGGCGTCCCAGGAGGCGACGATCGACGGCGACGCGGGGCTCGCGATGCTCGCCGCCGCCGAGTCGATGGGCGCGGTCGTCGCGATCGAGCTGAGCCGCGAAGGGCTGCCGTTCGACCGCGCCCGACACGACGCGCTGCTCGTCGAGGCGCTCGGCGAGCGGCCGGTCGGCGGCGGCCGGCCGCGACGCATGGAGGCGCTCGCCGCCGAGGTGCGCGCGGCGCTCGCAGACCCGGGCCTCAACCCCGACTCGCCGCAGGACGTGCTGCGGGCGCTCCGCCGCGCCGGCGTCGACGTAGCCTCCACTGCGCGCTGGGAGCTGCGCGAGCACGAGCACCCCGTCATCGACCCGCTCATCGCCTACAAGCGGATGTCGCGCCTCCACACCGCGAACGGCTGGTCGTGGGCGCAGCGCTGGGCGCGCGAGGACGCGCGAGGCCGCACGCGGCTCGCGATCGAGTACGTGCCGGGCGGCGTCGTCACGGGCCGCTGGGCGACGGAGGGCTCGGGCGCGATGCAGATCGCGCGCGGCATCCGGGCGGCGGTCGCGGCGGAGCCGGGCATGCGGCTCGTCGTCGCCGACGCGGCGCAGCTCGAGCCGCGGGCGCTCGCGGCGCTCGCGCGCGACGAGGCGCTCGCCGACGCGGCGCGCGGCCGCGACCTGTACCAGTCGCTCGTCGACCGCGGTGTGGTCGACACCCGCGACCACGCCAAGGTCGGCATGCTCGGCGCGCTCTACGGGGCGACCTCCGGCACCGGCGGGCGCATGGTCCCGCGGCTGGCGCGCGCCTACCCGACGGCGATGGGCGCGGTGGAGGCGGCGGCGCGGGCGGGGGAGCGGCGCGAGCGCGTGCGCACCTGGCTCGGGCGGGCCTCCCCGCTGCCGCCCCGCTGGCGCGACGACGAGCGCGGCGCGATGCAGGCGCGCGCGTGGGGCCGCTTCACGCGCAACTTCGTCGTGCAGGGCACGGCCGCCGAGTGGGCGCTCGCGTGGATGGCGGGCGTGCGCCGCGCGATCCGCGACGTCAAGGGTGCCGCGCTCGTCTGCTTCCTCCACGACGAGGTGATCGTGCAGGCGCCCGCCGACCGCGCTGAGGAGGTCGCCGACGCCGTGCGCGAGGCGGCGGCGCTCGCGGGCCGGACGCTCTTCGGCGCCTTCCCGATCGAGTTCCCGGTGCAGGCCCGCGTCGTCGACGACTGGAGCGAGGGCAAGGGCTGACCGGCCTACCCTGGAGGCATGCGGTTCATCGGCGACGTGCCCGAGCACGACCTCACCTACTCCGACGTCTTCCTCGTCCCGAGCCGCTCCGGCGTCGGCTCGCGCATGGGCGTCGACCTCTCGCCCGACGACGGCACGGGCGCGACGCTCCCGATCGTCGCTGCGAACATGAACTCCGTCACCGGTCCCCGCATGGCGGCGGCGCTCGCCCGTCGCGGCGCGCTCGCCGTGCTCACGCAGGACCACGCGCTCGACGACACCATCGCCTCCATCGACTGGGTGAAGGCGCAGCCCATCGGGCTCGCCTCGCCGCACGTCGCCGGCCCCGACGAGACGGTGCAGCTCGTGCTCGAGCGCGTGCCCGCGATCGCCGGCCACGCGGTCGTGGTCGAGGACGCCGACGGCGGCTTCCTCGGCGCGATCCCCGCCGAGCGCCTCGGCCACGCCCTCGCCGACGCGACGGTCGGCGACCTGCTGCACTCGCGCCTGCCGGAGCTCGCGCCCGCCGACGCCGTCGACGGCCGCACGATGTTCGCGGCGCTCGAGCGCGAGGGCGTCGAGGTGGCGCCCGTCGTCGAGGGCGGCCGCTGCGTCGGCGTCGCCTCGCGCCTCGGGGCCCTGCGCGACGACCTCTACCGCCCGGCGCTCGACGGCCAGGGCCGGCTCTCGGTCGCCGTGGCCGTCGGCATCAACGGCGACCCGGGCGCCAAGGCCGCCGCGCTCGTCGCAGCGGGCGCCGACGTCATCGTCGTCGACACCGCGCACGGCCACCAGGAGGGGATGCTGCGGGCGCTGGAGGCGGTGCGGTCGCAGGTGGGCGACGCCGTCCCCGTCGCCGCCGGCAACATCGTCTCCTCCGACGGCGCGCGCGACCTCGTCGCCGCAGGCGCCTCGATCCTCAAGGTCGGCGTCGGCCCGGGCGCCATGTGCACCACCCGCATGATGACCGCCGTCGGTCGGCCGCAGTTCTCGGCCGTCATGGACACCGCGACGACCGCCATCGAGCTCGGCGCGCGCGTCTGGGCCGACGGCGGCGTGCGCTACCCGCGCGACGTCGCGCTGGCGCTCGCGGCGGGCGCCTCCAGCGTCATGATCGGCTCCTGGTTCGCGGGCACGATCGAGGCGCCCGGCCGCCTCCAGCGCGATGGCCAGGGGCGGCTCTTCAAGGAGTCGTGGGGCATGGCCTCCACGAAGGCAGTCCTCGGCCGCAACGCCGGCCTCGACGCCTACGAGCTCGCCCGCAAGACGCTCTTCGCCGAGGGCATCTCGTCGTCGACGATCCTGCTCGACCCGCAGCGGCCGAGCGTCGAGGACCTCGTCGACATGATCACCTCGGGCGTGCGCTCCTCGTTCACGTACGCGGGCGCCGACAGCGTGCCCGCGTTCCGCGAGCGCGCCCGCGTCGGCGTGCAGTCGGCGGCCGGCTACGAGGAGGGCAAGGCCCTGCCCGTCTCCTGGTAGCGGCGGCCGGCGCGCGGGCGCGCGCGAGTAGGATGACGCCGTGCACGACGACCCCAGTCATAGTCCCGCGCCGGTCCCCGTCATCTGATGGACACGATCCTCATCCTGATCGGCGTCGTCCTGACGATCGGAACCGGCCTCTTCGTCGCCAGCGAGTTCTCGCTCGTCAACCTCGACCGCTCGGAGCTCGAGGCCCGCCGCGGCCGCGGCGAGCGCCGGCTCGACGGCACCATCAAGGCGCTCAAGCAGACCTCCACGCACCTCTCGAGCGCGCAGCTGGGCATCACGCTCACGACGCTCCTCACCGGCTACACGATGGAGCCCGCCATCTCGCGGCTGCTCACGCCCGTGCTCGTCGGCTGGGGCCTCGCAGAGGGCTTCGCAGCCCCGCTCTCGAGCGTCATCGCCATGACGGGCGCGACGATCCTCTCGATGATCGTCGGCGAGCTCGTGCCCAAGAACCTCGCGCTCGCGAAGCCGCTCGGCACCGCCATCGGCGTCACGCCCTTCCAGCGCCTCTTCACCGCCATCTTCAAGCCCGCGGTGCTCGGCCTCAACGGCTCGGCCAACGGCATCCTCCGCTCCATGGGCCTCGAGCCCAAGGAGGAGCTCTCGGGCGCCCGCACGGCCGAGGAGCTCTCGACGCTCGTGCGCCGCAGCGCCACCGAGGGCGCGCTGGACGTCGGCGCCGCGACGCTCCTCGCGCGCACGCTGCGCTTCGCGGAGCTCAGCGCCGGCGACGTCATGACGCCGCGCCCGCGCGTGCACGCGATCGACCGCTCCGGCTCGGTCGCCGAGCTCGTGGCGCTCTCGCGCTCGACGGGCCTGTCGCGCTTCCCCGTGACCGACGGCGACCTCGACGAGGTGGTCGGCATCGCCCACATCAAGCAGGCCATCGCCGTGCCGCGCGAGCGCCGCGCCGACGTGCCGGTCGCCGCCATCGCCGAGGAGCCGCACCGCGTGCCCGAGTCGGTGCGGCTCGACGCGCTGCTCTCGGACCTCAAGGAGCGCGGCTACCAGATGGCGCTCGTCGTCGACGAGTACGGCGGCACCGCCGGCATCGCGACGCTCGAGGACCTCGTCGAGGAGGTCGTGGGCGAGGTCGCCGACGAGCATGACCGGATGCACGTGGAGGTCGTCCGCGGCCCCGGCTGGGTCACGTTCCCCGGCTCCTTCCGCCCCGACGAGCTGCTCGAGCGGGCCAGGATCGCCGTGCCCGAGGACGGCCCGTACGAGACGATCGGCGGCTTCATCATGGCCGAGCTGGGCGCCGTGCCCGTCGTCGGCGACACCGTCGCGATCGAGGCCGGCACGCTGCGCGTCGAGCGCGTCGACGGCCGCCGCGTCGACCGCGTGCGGTTCATCGAGCTCGCGACGGCGACCGAGGACGAGGGGGCGCAGCGATGAACGACTGGCTGGGCATCATGTGGCTGGTCATCCTGCTGATCGCCAACGCCTTCTTCGTCGGCGCCGAGTTCGCCGTCATCTCGGCGCGCCGCTCGCAGATCGAGCCGCTCGCCGACCGCGGCAACCGCGCCGCGAAGCTCGCGCTCTACGCGATGGAGCACGTCTCGCTCATGCTGGCGATGTGCCAGCTGGGCATCACGATCTGCTCGCTCCTCATCCTCAACGTGTCGGAGCCCGCGATCCACCACCTGCTCGAGGGCCCGCTCTCGTGGACGGGGCTCAGCGAGGAGGTCGTCTCGGTGACGGCGTTCGTCATCGCGCTGCTGCTCGTCACCTACCTGCACGTCGTGCTCGGCGAGATGGTGCCGAAGAACGCGGCGTTCTCGGTGCCCGACCGCGCCGTGCTGCTGCTCGCGCCGCCGCTCGTGCTCATCTCGCGCGTCTTCCGCCCGATCATCTGGGTGATGAACGCGATCGCGAACGGCATCCTGCGCCTGTTCCGGGTGGATCCGGTGGACGAGGCCGCGAGCGCGTTCACGATCGACGAGGTCGAGACGATCGTCGAGACCTCGAAGCGCGAGGGCGTGCTGTTCGACCCGACGGGCGCGATCTCGCGCACGTTCGAGTTCACGGAGCGTCGCGTCAAGGACGTCGCGCTGCCGCTCGACGAGATCGTGACGCTGCCGCAGGGCGCGACCACCGCCGACGTCGAGGCGGCGGTGCGCGAGCGCGGCTTCTCGCGCTACGTCATCACCGACGAGGCCGGCGCCCCGACGGGCTACGTGCACGTGAAGGACGTGCTCGGCGCCGAGGACGACGAGGTCGACGAGCCCGTGCCGGGCAAGCGCATCCGGCAGCTCGCCTCGATCTACCAGGACGCCGAGGTCGAGGACGCGCTCGCGCTCATGCGCTCCACGGGGGCGCACGTGGCACGATCGTTCGACGAGCAGGGCGAGACGACCGGCCTGCTCTTCCTCGAGGACATCATCGAGGAGCTGGTGGGCGAGGTCCGCGACGCCACGAGGAGGCTCTTCTGACCCGAGACCGGGCATGGCTGTGGCTGGCCTTCGGCGGCGTCCACGCGCTCCTCGCCATCCTCAACGCGCCGCAGGTCTCCGACGCGTACGGCGACGTGCTCACCGTCTACCCGTGGTGGCTGCAGCAGGCGGAGGCGGGCGAGCGGCTCGGCGTCGACGTGCCGTGGGTCTACCCGCTGCTCGCCTGGGTGCCGATCCTCGTCGCCGGCGCGCTCGGCACCGCGGCGCTGCCGATCGTGTGGATGCTGCTGGTCGTCGCGCTCGACGCCGTCGCGTTCGCGCTGCTGCTCACGCTCCCGCGGGGCCGCGCGATGGCGACGGCCTGGCTGGGGCTGCTGCTGCTCATCGGCCCGGTCGCGGTCGGCCGGATCGACGCGGTCGCCGCGGCGCTCGCGATCATCGCGGTCGTGCAGCTGCGGCAGGGCCGGCAGGGCGTCGCGGCGGGCCTCCTCACCGCAGCGGCGTGGATGAAGGTGTGGCCGGGCGCGCTGTGGCTCGCGCTGCTCATCGCGCGCCGCGGGCGGCGGACGACGCTCGCCGCCGGCGCCGCGGTGTCGGCGGCGGTGCTCGGCGTCGCCGCGCTCCTCGGCTCGCAGCACGCGCTGTCGTTCCTCGTCGAGCAGGGCGACCGCGGCCTGCAGATCGAGGCGGTCGCCGCGACGCCGTGGATGTGGCTCGCGACCGCGGGGGAGGCGACGGTCCGGTTCGACCGGCAGATCTACACGTTCCAGGTCTACGGCGACGGCGTGCGCGACGTCGCGGCGCTCGCCACGCCCGTGCTGGTCGGGGTCGTCGCGGTCGTCGCGGCGCTGGGTGTCGTCGCGGTGCGCCGCTCGCACGGCCAGGAGGCGACCGTGTGGCTCGCCGTCGCGCTCGTGGCGGCGATGATCGTCACGAACAAGGTGGGCTCGCCGCAGTTCATGGTGTGGCTCACGGTGCCCGCGCTGCTGCTCGTCGAGGCCGGCGCGCGCCGGCACTGGATCGCCGTCGGCGCGATCGGGACCGTCGGGCTGCTCACGCAGCTGCAGTTCCCGTGGACCTACGACTGGCTCGTGCTCGCGGATCCGGCCGCCGTCGCGCTGCTCACGGCGCGCAACCTGGTGCACGTCGGGATCCTAGCGGGCGCCGTGTGGATGCTCGTGCGCGCCGCGCGGCGCGGTCGGTTCGCGGCCTCAGCCGAGCAGCGGCGCGAGCAGGTCGGCCACGCGGTCGCGCTCGATGAGGAAGCCGTCGTGGCCGAAGCCGCTCTCGAGCACGATCGGCTCGGGCCCCGACACGCTCGTGGGGACGCCGGCGGCGAGGCGCTGCTGGTCGGCGACCGGGAAGAGCCGGTCGCTCGAGATCCCGACGACGAGCGTCGGTGAGCTGACGCGCGCGAGCGCCGCCTCGACGCCGCCGCGCCCGCGGCCGACGTCGTGGGTGGACATCGCGTCGACGAGCCGCACGTAGGAGCCGGCGTCGAAGCGGCGCACGAAGCGGTTGCCGTGCACGTCGAGGTACGACTCCACCTGGAAGCGGCCGCCGGCGAGCGGGTCGACGCTCGACTGCCAGGCGCGCTCGAACCGCTCGTTGAGCTCGTGCTGCGAGCGGTAGCCGAGCATCGCCATCCGCCGGGCGAGCGCGAGGCCGCGGGCGGGGCCGGCGTGGCCGGGCAGGTCGTAGAAGTCGCCGCCGAGCCAGCCCGGATCGGTCGTGACGGCCTCGATCTGCAGCGCGTTCGTGGCGATCTGGTCCGCGGAGGTCGCGGCGTTCGACGCGAGCAGCGCGGTGCTGCCGACGCGGTCGGGGTGCGCGATCGCCCACTCGAGCGCGTGCATGCCGCCCATCGAGCCGCCGACGACGGCGTGCCAGCGCTCGATGCCGAGCGCGTCGGCGAGGCGCCGCTGCGCCTCGACCTGGTCGCGCACGGTGACGCGCGGGAACCTGGAGCCCCACTCGCGGCCGTCGGGCGCGGGGGTGGCGGGGCCGGTGGAGCCCTGGCAGCCGCCGAGCATGTTGGGGGCGACGACGTGGAAGCGGTCGGTGTCGATCGCGAGGCCAGGCCCCACGACCTCCTCCCACCATCCGGAGGTCGCATGGCCGGATCCGGCGGGGCCGCGCACGTGGCTGTCGCCCGTGAGCGCGTGCAGCACGAGGACGGCGTTGTCGCGGGCGGGGGAGAGCTCGCCCCAGGTCTCGTAGGCGAGGACGGCGCCGCGGATGGTGCCGCCCGCCTCGACCTCGACGTCGCCGATGCGCGCGAAGCGGCGCTCGCCCGGGTCGTCGCCGGGCCGCCACGCGCCCGTGGTCGGGACCGGCGTGTGGTCGACGAGCCGGGAGGCGGGCACGGCGGAGAGGAACTGCGCGTCGTCGCTCAGCTGCCAGTCCACCGGTGCCCGCCTCCTGCCGTCGTGTCGGTCGTCGCGCCGCTCAGGCGGCGGCGCTCGCAGCGGCCGCCTTCGCCGCGGCGGCGGCGAGGCCGGCCTCGAGGTCGGCGATGAGGTCGTCGACGTGCTCGACGCCCACCGAGAGGCGCACGAGGCCCGGCGTGACGCCCGCGGTGAGCTGCTGCTCGGGCGTGAGCTGCGCGTGCGTCGTGGATGCCGGGTGGATGACGAGCGAGCGCACGTCGCCGATGTTGGCGAGGTGGCTGAAGAGCTGGAGCTCCTCGACGAGGGCCTTGCCGGCCTCCACGCCGCCGACGAGCTCGAACGAGAGCACGGCGCCCGCGCCGCGCGGCGCGATCTCCTGCTGACGCTCGTGCCACGGGCTCGAGGGGATGCCGGCGTAGTGCACGGTCGCGACCTGCGGGTGCGCCTCGAGGAAGCGCGCGACCGCGGTCGCGTTCTCGACGTGCCGGTCGAGGCGCAGCGAGAGCGTCTCGATGCCCTGCAGCAGCTGCCAGGCGGAGTCGGGGGAGGCCGAGGCGCCGACGTCGCGGAGCAGGGTGACGCGCGCCTTGATGATGTACGCGATCGCGTCGCCGAGCGCCTCCGTGTACGTGACGCCGTGGTACGACTCGTCCGGCGTCGTGAGCCCGGGGAACTTGTCCGACTTCGACCACGCGAAGCGGCCGCCGTCGACGATGACGCCCGCGACGACGGCGCCGTGGCCGCCGAGGAACTTCGTGGCCGAGTGCACGACGATGTCGGCGCCGTGCTCGATGGGGCGGATGAGGTAGGGCGTGGCGATCGTGTTGTCGACGATGAGCGGGATGCCGGCCTCGTGCGCGACGCCGGAGACGCCGGCGATGTCGAGCAGGTTGATGCGCGGGTTGCCGACGGTCTCGCCGAACAGCAGCTTGGTGTTCGGGCGGATCGCGCGGCGCCACTCGTCGAGGTCGTCCTGGTCCTCGACGAAGGTGACGTCGATGCCGAGGCGCTTCAGCGTGAAGCTGAAGAGGTTGTACGTGCCGCCGTAGATCGACGACGACGAGACGATGTGGTCGCCGGCGCTCGCGATGTTGAGGATCGCGAAGGTCTCGGCCGCCTGGCCGGAGGAGACGAGGAGCGCCGCGGAGCCGCCCTCGAGCGCGGCGACCCGCTGCTCGACGACGTCGTTCGTCGGGTTCATGATGCGGGAGTAGATGTTGCCGAACTCGGCGAGGCCGAACAGCCGCGCTGCGTGGTCGGCGCTGTCGAAGACGTACGACGTGGTGCGGTACACGGGCGTGACGCGCGCCTTGGTGGTGGGGTCCGGCTGCGCGCCGGCGTGGACCTGCAGGGTCTCGAACTTCCAGTCGCTCATGGGGGTCTCCTCTGTCGAAGCGTGGGCCCACGGTACGGAGCGGGCGCGCGGCGCCGGTAGCGGGACCCGTCACGGGGCGTCACAGTCGGCCGGGCGCCGGTCGCGCGGCGCCGCCCGCAGCGCATCCGGGTGCTGTCTGACCTCCTGTGCTTGCATGGGGCCATGAACGAGAAGCGGATCATCGTCACGGGTGCGTCGAGCGGCATCGGGGAGGCCGTGGCACGGCACGCCGTCGCGCGCGGCTGGCAGGTGCTCGCGGTCGCGCGCCGCCAGGAGCGCCTCGACGCGCTGGCCGCCGACATCGGCTGCGAGGTGCTCGCGGCCGACCTCACCGACGAGGGCGACGTCGCCCGGCTCGCGGAGGTCGCGGCGGGCTTCCGCCCCACCTCGCTCGTCAACGTGGCGGGCGGCGCGAAGGGTGCCGCGGAGATCGCCGAGACGACGCTCGAGGACTGGCGGTGGATGTTCGAGTCGAACGTCATCGCGACGAAGCGCGTGCTCGACGCGATCCTGCCGCTGCTGCGGGAGTCCACCCGCCCTGGTCCGGACGGCACCGGGGGCTACGCCGAGATCATGACGGTCACGTCGATCGCGGCGACGGTGGCGTACACGGGCGGCTCCGGCTACAACGCCGCGAAGGCGGCCGAGAAGCAGCTCGTCGACGTGCTGCGCCTCGAGCTGCAGGGCGAGCCGATCCGCGTCATGGAGGTCGCGCCCGGCATGGTGTGGACCGAGGAGTTCTCGCTCGTCCGCTTCGGCGGCGACCAGGCGAAGGCGGATGCGGTCTACCAGGACGTGCAGGACCCGCTGACGGCCGACGACGTCGCGCAGGTGATGACCGACATCCTCGCCCTGCCCGGCCACGTCTCGGTCGACGAGACGATCATCAAGCCCGTCGCGCAGACGCACCCGTGGCGCGTGCACAAGGGTCCGCTCGTCGCGAAGGGCTGACTCCCGGCGGCTACGGCGCGGCGTCCTCGCGGAGGGCCTCCTCGACCGGTTCCGGGTCGGCGAAGGCGAGCCGCGGGACGGCGACGAGCGCGGCGGCCGCGACGAGCGCGGTCACGCCGCAGACGATCCAGACGACGATGTAGCCGCCGAGGCTCGCGGCGGTGCCGATCGCGCCGACGGCGAGCACGATCGCGAAGATCGACGACGCGAACGAGCCGCCGATCGTCTTCGTGGTGTTCGTCATCGCGGTCGCGACGCCCGTCTGGCCGCGCGGCGCGGCGGCCGCCGCCGCGGCGGGCATCGCGCCGACGAGGGCGCCCGAGCCGACGCCCGCCACGGCCATGCACGCGAACACCTGCCACACCGCGAGGTGGAACGGGATGAGCAGCAGGTAGCCGACGCCGACGAGCGTCGCCGCCGCGATGAGCAGCGTGCGGGGACGCAGGCGCCTGGACAGCGCGGCGAGGGCGATGGCGCCGGCGATGAGGGACAGCAGGTAGACGCCGATGAGGATCGAGCGGCCCGACGCGTCGAGGCCGAGGCCGTAGCCGAGCGAGGGGTCGGTGCCGGCGTAGGTGGCGAGCGGCGTCTGCGCGCCCAGCAGGCTCACGCCCACGAGGCCGGCCGTGAGCTGCACGGGCCACATCTCCGGGCGGCGCATGACGCGCAGGTCGATCGCCGGGTCGTCGCGGCGCAGCACCCAGCGGCCGAACGGCAGCAGCAGCCCGATGCCGACCAGGATCACGCCCCACGCCCACCACGCATCCGGCCCGTTGAGCTTCAGGAACGTGAGGCCCGACGTGATGGTGAGGAGCGACAGCGCGAGCAGCACGAAGCCGCCCGCGTCGAGGGTGCGGCCGGGCAGCGGCTCCGACTCCGGCACGCCCCACAGCACCGCGAAGAAGCACAGGGTGACGACCGCGGCGGGCACCGCGAGCGTCGGCACCATCTGCTCGCCGAACGCGCCGAAGGCCGCCGCGGCGCCGAGGGCGCCGACGATCGCGCCGGCCTCGAGCGCGACGACGAGGAGGCCCGCGGCGCGCCGGGTCGTCGACGGCGCGGAGGCGGTGCGGCGGCCGCGGTCGAAGATGAGCGCCACCTCGAGCGGCAGCCACACGGCGTACGCGCCCTGCAGCGAGAAGGCGATGAGGTAGCCCCAGAAGTCGCCAGCGAACGCCATCCACCAGCTCGCGCCCGCCGTGATCGCGGTGGCGACCAGCAGCATCCGCTTGTGGCCGTGCATGTCGCCGAGCTTCGCGAGCACGGGGACGATGAGGGCCGACAGGAGCAGCTGGCCAGCCTCGAACCAGTTGACGTCTGCGTCCGCGATCGACAGGTGCCGGGCGATGTCGGGCGTGAGGGTGACGTACCAGCCCTGCAGGAGGCCGCTCGTGAGCTCGACGATCACGAGCCAGCCGATGAGCGCGAACGGGACGGCGCGTGCGGTCGGCAGCGGTGCCGACGGCGGCGAGTGCCGGGTCATGCTCGCATCATGGCACCGCTGCCAGGCGCGGCGCCTACGGTGGGCGGATGCCACGCCGATCCGACATCTGGGATGCCGTCCACGTGGAGCGCCGCGCGCTCATCGCCGATCTGCAGGGGCTCGAGCCCGAGCAGTGGGAGGCGGCGAGCGGCTGCGCGCGCTGGACGGTGCACGACGTCGCGGCGCACCTCGTCGACGTCTGGACCACGACGCGGCTCGGCCTCGTGCGCCGGCTGGTCGTCGCCGGGTTCGACTTCGACCGCGACAACCAGCTCGGCGTCGATCGCGAGCGACGTGCGACCCCCGCCGAGACGCTGCGGGCGATGCGCGACGCCGCGGGGCGCACTGACACCCCGCCCGCGCCGCTCGCAAGCCGGCTCGTGGAGGAGATCGCGCACGGCGACGACATCCGTCGCCCGCTCGGCATCGCGCACCCGTACCCGCTCGGTGCGGTCCTGCCCGCCCTGGACCACCAGCTCGCCACCTCGGCTCGCCTCGGCGGCGCGAAGGAGCGCCTCGGCGGCATGCGGCTCGTGGCGACGGATGCTCGGCTGCGCCGCGGCGACGGTCCGGAGGTGCGGGGCACGGCGCTCGCGCTGCTGCTCGTCGCCACCGGGCGCGACGTAGCGCTCGCGGAGCTCGACGGGGACGGCGCCGCGCTGCTGCGCGCGGGCTCGCCGAGCGTCGGACCGCCGCCGCGGTGATCGACGCGCGGGTGTGCTGAGCGCGCTCGGAGGCGCGAGCGGCGTGCGGGCGCGCGGCCCATGGCGCTGCGGTCGTCCAGCGGTCAGAACGGCGGCGGCCCGAGAGCGGCGACCGGCTGCGGCTCCGGCGACCACGGGTCGTGGGCGCGCCGCGGCTCGGCCGATGCGTCGACGAAGCGGGGGCCGCGACGGCTGCCGGGCGGCGCGGTGCTCGGCGCGCCGGGCGGCGGGCCGGGCGATGGCTCCGGCTCGTCGACGACGAGGCGGCCCGTGGGGCTCGTCCACTCGAGCACGCCGCCCGCACGCTGGCGCACCCGCCAGCCGGTGGCGTGCTTCATCGTGTGGTGGCGCCTGCACAGGTGCGCGAGGTTGCGCACGTCGGTGGCGCCGCCGAGCGCGTGGTCGTGGGTGTGGTCGGCGTCGGCGCGCGTGACCGGGTTCGCGCAGCCCGGCCAGCGGCAGCGCCCGTCGCGGTGGCGCAGCCAGCGGCGCTGGGCGGCGGACGGTCGGTAGGCGTCGACGGCGACCGGTGCGCCCGTGCCGCCCGCGAGGAGGAGGCGCTCCCAGGTGCCTGCGTCGCCTGCGATCGCGCGCGCCGTGGCCGGGTCGAGCAGCGCGCCGCCGTCGAGCACCGCCGGAGCCTCGCCTCCGAGCAGGGTCGAGACCGGGATCGTGACCGCGACGACGGGCCGGATGGGCCGCATCGCGTGCACGTCGTCGGGCGCGGCCCCGGCGAGCAGCAGCTCGCACAGCGCATCGGCCCGCCACTGCGGGAACGTGCGCGGGTCGTCCTTCGGCTTCGCGGCGGCGCCCTGCGTGAGCCGGTCGAGGATCGCGCCGCCCAGCACGGCGGGCACGAGCGCGGTGAGCCGCGCCATGCCGTCGCCCGCGTCGTCGAGCCACACGCCGCGGCGCTCGCGCGCGGCCTCGTGCCGCTGCTGCAGCGGGCGCTCGAGCGCCGCGTCGACGATCCGAGCGGCTCGCCGCCGGAGGCGCCCGGGCGTGGTCTCCTGCGCGATCGCGACGAGCGCCTCCTCGACACGGTGCCGCTCATCGGCGGCGTTGCCGTCGTCGAGGCGCAGCGCCTCGGTCGCCCGCACGATGACCGCGAGGTGCGCCGCGTCGATCGCCCCGTCTCGGTGCGCGGCGTGCGCGAGCGGGAGGTCGCGCACGACCTCGTGGGCCGCGACCATGCGCCGCTCGATCGTCGTGTCGCCGAGCCGCAGCTCGCACGCGAGCTCCGACGCGGTCTCGCGCACGGCGACGCGGGCGTCGCCGCCGGCCGCGAGGCTCGCGGCGAACGCCTGCGCGAGCAGCTCGCGCTCGCGGGCCGCGATGCGCGCGGACTCGGCCCGCAGCAGCACGAGCTCGTCCTGCACAGCCTCGGCAGGGGAGCGCGGTGACTCGGCATCGGGGGCGTCGGCGCGGGCCGGCAGCATCCCGCCTCGATCGGCGATGGCCGCGACCTCGGCGTCGTCGAGCGCCATGAGCCGCTCGAGCCAGGCGGACTCGGCCGCGTCGAGCGCGTCCTCCAGGGCGCGGACGGAGCCTCCGAACGGTCCCGGCGCGAGGCCGGCGCGCGCGGCCTCGACCGCCTCCGCCCCGCTCACGCCCCATCGCTCCATGCCTGCATCAGACCACGGGCCACTGACATCGTGGATCGCTCGCGGCGACGGTGCCGCGGCCGGCGACCCGGCGCCGCATCCCGCGCCGCCCGCCCCCGCCGCATCCCCACGTCGCCGCCGTCTGTCCGCCCCCGTCGCCGGCCGCCGGTAGGCTCGAGGCATGCCTGCTCACCCCTTCACGATCTCCGTGCGCGACATCGTGCGGAAGCCGGGCCAGATGCGCGAGCTCGAGCTCGACGGCACCTTCGGCGACACGGTCGGCGAGGGCCTCGCGACCGTCGCGGCCGATGCTGTGATCGAGCTCGACGCGCGCCTCGAGAGCGTCCACGAGGGCATCCTCGCGACCGGCAGGGCGTCGGTGCCCGCGCGCGCGACGTGCTCGCGCTGCCTCACCGAGTTCGCGCTCGACGTCGATGTCGACTTCCTCGAGCTGTTCGCGTATGATGGTGCGTCGGAATCCGACTACCTCGTGGCCGACGACTTCGTCGACCTGCTGCCGGTGGTCCGGGACGCGGTGGTGCTGGCGCTGCCGTTCCAGCCGGTCGACCGACCGGACTGCGCGGGGCTCGACCCCGTCACGGGGGAACGGCTCGAGCCTGGCACGACGTACGTGCCCGAGGAGACCACCGATCCGCGGTGGGCAGCCCTCCAGGGATTCTCTGCAGATGTGACCGACGAGGCCTCGTCGGACGAGGGCGCGCAGGCGCCGAAGAAGGAGTGAGCAATGGCTGTTCCCAAGAGGAAGATGTCGCGGTCGAACACGCGCGCCCGCCGTTCGCAGTGGAAGGCCGTCGTGCCCAAGCTCGTGAAGACCGTCGAGGGCGGCAAGACCGTCTACAGCCTCCCGCACCGTGCGAAGGTCGTCGAGGACTCGGCCGGCACGCCCCTGTACATGGAGTACAAGGGCCGCAAGGTCGCCGACGTCTGATCCGCGCGGGAGCACTCGTCGCATGACGGACGAGCACGCACTGCTCGAGCAGCTCGGGGTCGAGATCGACCCCGAGCTGCTGTCGTTGGCGCTCACGCACCGCTCGTGGGCGTACGAGCACGGCGCCGCGCCGCACAACGAGCGCCTCGAGTTCCTCGGCGACTCGATCCTCGGCCAGGCCATCACGATCGAGCTGTTCCGGCGCCACCCCGAGGCGACCGAGGGGCAGCTCGCCAAGCGCCGCGCCGGCGTCGTCTCCACGATCGCGCTCGCCGAGGTCGCCCGCACCATCGGGCTCGGCCAGCACATCCGGCTCGGCAAGGGAGAGGCAGCGTCCGGCGGCGCCGACAAGGCGTCGATCCTCGCCGACACGATGGAGGCCGTCTTCGGCGCCGCCTTCCTGTCGGCCGGGCACTCCGCATCCGCCGCCCTCGTGCTGCGCCTCGTCGGCCCGCTGCTCGACGACCCGGGCCGCACGGGCGCAGCGCTCGACCCGAAGACCGCCCTCCAGGAGGCCGCCGCCGCGCAGGGCCGCGGTGCGCCCGCCTACGAGGTGGCGGCGAGCGGTCCCGACCACGCGCGCACCTTCGTCGCCACCGTGCGCATCGACGGCGCGGCCGTCGCCGAGGGCACCGGCACGAGCAAGAAGGTGGCCGAGATGGCCGCCGCGCTCGCCGCCCACCGGCAGCTCGTCGCCGAGGGCTAGGCGCCGGATGCCGGAGCTGCCCGAGGTCGAGGTCGTGCGCGCGGGACTCTCGCCGGCCGTCGACGGCGCGCGCGTCGAGGCCGTCGAGGTGCTCGACGCCCGCTCGGTCGCGCGCCACGACGGCGACCCCGCCGACTTCGAGGCGGCGCTCGTCGGCCGCACGCTCGTGCTGCCCGAGCGGCGTGGCAAGTTCCTGTGGATCCCGGTCGCCGAGGGCGACGAGGGAGCGCCACGCCGCGCCCTGCTCGCGCACCTGGGGATGTCGGGACAGATGCTGCTGCGCGAGCCCGGCGCGCCCGCCGACCGCCACACCCGCATCCGCCTCGTGCTCGACCAGCCGCAGCACGGGAGCGTCGAGGTGCGCTTCGCCGACCAGCGGCTCTTCGGCGGCCTCGCGGTGCGCCCGCTCGTCGACGGCGTGCCCGACCAGGCGTCGCACATCGCGATCGACCCGGTCGACGCGCGCTTCGACGCCGCCGCGGTCGCCCGGCGCCTGCGTCGGCGCCGCCAGGGCGTGAAGGCAGCGCTGCTCGACCAGACGCTCGTGTCGGGCATCGGCAACATCTACGCCGACGAGGCGCTCTGGCGCTCCCGCCTCCACTACGCGACGCCCGCCGAGCGGCTGACGCAGGCGCGGGCGCTCGCGCTGCTCGGGGACGTGCGCGACGTGCTCGACCTCGCGCTCGCCGAGGGCGGCACCTCGTTCGACGCGCAGTACGTGAACGTCAACGGCCAGGCCGGCTACTTCGCGCACTCGCTGAACGCCTACGGCCGCGGCGGCCAGCCCTGCCCGCGCTGCGGCACCACGATGGTGCGCGAGCCCTGGGCGAACCGCTCCTCGCACCGCTGCCCGCGCTGCCAGCGGCGCCCGCGCGGCCTCGCCTGACAGGCGGCGGGCGTAGGGTGATCGGATGCCCTTCGACGGATTCCCGGCCGACGCGTTCGCCTTCTACCGCGAGCTCGAGACGCACAACGAGAAGCCCTGGTGGGAGGCGAACAAGCCGCGCTACGAGGCGGCCGTGAAGGCGCCGTTCGAGGCGCTCGCCGAGGAGCTCGAGCCCGTCGCCAACCGGGTCAAGGTGTACCGCCCCTACCGCGACGTGCGCTTCAGCCACGACAAGACGCCCTACAAGACGCGGCAGGGGATGTTCGCGCAGCGGGCCGAGGGCGTCGGGTGGTTCCTCAACCTCGACGCCGAGGGCGTGTGGCTCGGCGGCGGCTTCTTCGGCGACGCGTCGCTCACGAAGGCGTACCGCGCGGCCGTGGAGGCCGCGGCGCCCGGCACCTCCCTCGAGCGCATCGTCGGCGACCTGCAGGAGGCCGGCTACGAGCTCGGCGGCGAGCAGCTGAAGACCGCGCCGCGCGGCGTCGACCGCGACCACCCGCGCATCGAGCTGCTGCGCTACAAGTGGCTCACCGCGCGCCGCCATCTCGCGCCCGAGGCCGCCGGCGGCCCCGAGCTGCTCGACGCGCTCTTCGACGCCGTCGAGGACCTGCGGCCGCTCGTCGCCTGGGGTGCCGAGCACGTCGCGCCCGCCCGCTGAGCCCGGGTCTCCGAGCGATTCAGCCCAGGATGCGGCGGATGAGGTCGCGGCGGCCCGCGGGGATCGGCGGGTAGACGAGCCGCAGCGTGTCGAGCGCGGTCGGCTTCGAGAGCACGGCCTTCCGGTGGCTGAACGCCTCGAACGAGTGACGCCCGTGGTACGCGCCCGAGCCGCTCTCGCCGACGCCGCCGAACGGCAGCGCGGCCGAGCCGACATGCGCGACCGTGACGTTGATCCCGAGCCCGCCCGAGGTCGTCTCGCGCTCGACGCGCCGGATCGCCTCGCCGTCGCGCGCGAAGACGTACAGGGCGAGCGGCTTCTCGAGCCCCCGCATCCGCCGCACGAACGCATCCACGCCGTCGATCGGCAGCACCGGGAGCAGCGGCCCGAAGATCTCCTCCTGCATGAGGTCGGAGGACTCGTCGACGTCGACGAGGATCGTCGGGGCGACGTAGCGCGCCCGCACGTCGACGTCGCCGCCCGTCACAGCGGTGCCGCCGGGCAGCAGGTCGCGGAGGCGCTCCGCGTGCCGCGCCGTGACGATGCGGCCGAAGTCGTCGGAGTCGCGCGCCTCGCCGAGCTGCTCGGCGGTCGCGACGCGCAGCTCCTCGACGAGCTGCCCGGCGACCTCGCGGTCGACGAGCACGTGGTCGGGCGCCACGCACGTCTGGCCGGCGTTCAGCCACTTGCCCCACGCGATGCGGCGCGCGGCGGCCGGGATGTCGGCGGAGCGGTGCACGTAGACGGGGCTCTTGCCGCCGAGCTCGAGGATCGTCGGCGTGAGGTGCTTCGCCGCGGCCTCGGCGACGATCCGGGCGACGCGGCCGTTGCCGGTGTAGAAGATCAGGTCCCAGCGCTCGGCGAGCAGCGTCGTCGTCGCTGCGGCATCGCCCTCGACGACCCGCACGGCACGCTCATCGAGGTAAGCGGGGATGAGCTGCGCGAGCAGGCGCGAGGTGGCCGGCGCGACCTCGCTCGGCTTCACGACCGCCGCATCGCCCGCTGCGAGGGCGCCGATGAGCGGCGCGAGCGCGAGCTGCAGCGGGTAGTTCCACGGCGCGATGATGAGCGCCACGCCGAGCGGCTCCGCGACCGTGCGGGCGACGGCGGGCTGCAGGGCGAGCGGCGCGGCGACGGGCGTCGGCGCCATCCAGCGGCGCAGCGAGCGCTTGGCGCGGCGGGCCTCGGCGGCCGTGTAGCCGATCTCGGTGAGGTGCGCCTCCAGGGCGCTCTTGCCCAGGTCGTCGGCGAGCGCGCGCTCCCACAGCGACACGTTCTGCAGCAGCATCCGCGCGACGCCGTCGAGCTGCGCCTCGCGCCACGCGCGCGGACGGGTCGTGCCGCCGAGCACCGCCTCGCGCAGCTCGGCGGCGATGCCGAGGAGCTCGGGATGCGCGGTCGCGGCCTCGGGTGCATCGACCCCGGGTGCATCGACCCCGGGTGCATCGACCTCGGTCGCATCGAGCTCGGGCGCATCGGCCTCGACGGAGGCCTCCGCTCGGGCGTCGTCGACGGGCGAGGTCCGGGTGGTGGCGCTCATGCGGCCCATGGTGGCATCCGCGTCCGAGCACGACCTATGCGGCGGCTGCGCCGCCGTCCAGCAGCGCAAGACGCCGCTGCCACCCGCCCTCGGCCCCCACGGCGACGAAGCCGAGCACCTCGTTCACCGCGAGCATCGGCCGGTTCTCCTCGGCGTTCCAGGTGAGGATGCGCGCGCGGTCGGGGTGCAGGCGGCCGAGCTGCAGGAGGTTCTCGGCCTTGACGAGCATCCCGAGCCGGTGCCCGCGGTGCTCCGCGTGCACGAGCGTGTCCTCCTGGTACGCGGGCCGGCCGTCGGCGGGCACCGCGATCCACGTGAACGCGACCGGCTCGCCGGTCGGCACGTGGATCGCGATCGCCTGCACGAGCTCGAGGCCCGACGCCTCCTGCTGCCGCTCGCTGCGCTCGAGCCGGGCGACGTCCCAGGTCTCGTCGTCGACGTCGAGCCCCGCGGCGGGGGCGTCGGTGACCATGCGGCCATGGAGCGCCGCGAGACCCTCGGCGAGCTCGGTCGGCGTGCGGCCCGACCATGAGCGCACCGCGTACGCGTCGCCGGCGGCCGCGAGCGCGGCGGCGCGGTGGCCCTCCAGCGCGGCGCGCGCGGCCTCGACGTCGAGCACGGAGATGCGGTCGACCTGCTCGAGCGCGTAGCCGAGCGAGAGGGCGAGCCGCGCGGCGGCGTCCGCGGCGACGGCGCCGTGCCCGCTCACGGCCGCCACCGCCTCCTCGCCCTCGGCCGGTGCTCGGTGATCGACCCAGGCCTGCAGCGTCGTCGCGCCGATCGAGCGCGCGACCTCCTCGATGCGCGTCGCGACGGCGCGGCCGATGCCGCGCCCGCGGGCGGCCGGCACGACCCAGGCCGAGACGTAGCCCACGCTCGAGCCCTCCTCGCGCGCGACCGACGCGACGGCGCGGGCCACGTCGCGGCCCTCGTGCACGACGAGCAGGCGCCGGGTGTCCTCGTCCTCGTCGCCCGTGAGGCTCGCGAGGATCTCGCCGACCGTGGTGTCGTGCGAGTCGTCGCCCCAGAACGCCTGCGTCACCGCGTTCGCGACGGCGACGTAGCGGTGGATGCGGGTGAGCGCGGGCTCGTCGAAGGCGTCGGCGGGCGCGGCGAGCTCGAGCCACTCGAGCGTCGCCGGGTCGATCCGTCCTGCGCTCACGTCGCATCCTTCCGCTGCCACACGCCCTCGCTGCAGATCGCGACGAAGCCCAGCGCCTCGTTGACGGCGAGCATCGGCCGGTTCTCCTCGGCGTTCCACGTGCGCACCACTGCGCCGGGCTCCCGCGCGTCGAGGGCGAGCAGGTTCGCCGCCTTCACGAGCATCCCGAGCCGGTGGCCTCGGTGGTCGCCGTGCACGAGGGTGTCGTGCTGGTACCAGGGGGAGCCGTCGCCCGAGCCGGTCAGGGTCGTGAAGGCGATGACCTCGCCGCTCGCCTCCTCGACCGCGACGGCCCGCAGGAGCGTCCGGCCGCCGTCGATCTGGCTCGCCTCGTAGCGCTGCAGCCGCTCGAGGTCCCAGACCTCCGGCTCGCTGGCGAGGCCGGCGCTCGGCGCATCCGTCGACATGCGGGCGTGCAGGGCCGCGAGCTGCTCGGCGAGGGCGGTCGGCGTCGCTCCCGACCAGGTCTCCGCGCGGTAGCGGGGGAGCGCGTGGCGCTCCGCGTCGGCCCGGAGGTCGGCGAGGCCGTCGCGCGCGTCGCCGAGCCGCAGCTCGCTCATCCGCTCGATCTGCTCGAGCGCGAAGCCGTACCGCCGCAGCATCCGCACCTGCGGCGAGTCGGCGGGCACCGCGCCGAAGCCCGTGGGCGGCGCGATCGTCGGCCCGGGCGCCGGATGGTGGTCGACCCACGACTGGAAGGTCGTCGCGCCCTGCGACCGCATCCGGCCGATGAGGTCGTCGGCGAGGGCGGTGCCCACCCCCCGACCGCGGGCGCCGCGGCGCACCATGACGTCGATCTCGGCGATCTCGGTGGCCTCCAGCAGGCTGCGCGAGGCGTAGCCGCGGCCCACGGGCTCGCCGTCCAGGAGCGCGACCGTCCGGATGTCGTCGGACTCGCCCTCCTGGCGGCGCCATTGCGCCCACGCCTCGCGGTAGGTGAAGGCGTGGCTCGCGTCGCCGCCCCAGGCGTCGACGACGACGGCGTTGCGCACGTCGACGAGGCTCCGCAGCAGCCGCGCGCCCTCGCTGTCGTCGTCCCACGCCTCCGGCACGGGCACGTCCACGATCTCGATCCTCATGCGTCGTCCTTCCGCTGCCAGGCGCCCTCGTGGGCGACGGCGACGAAGCCCGTCGCCTCGTTCACGGCCAGCATGTGGCGGTTCTCCTCCGCGTTCCACGTGGCGATGCGCGGATGCGTCGGATGGTGGTCGCGCAGCTCGACGAGGTTGGCGAGCTTCAGCAGCATCCCGAGCGCGTGGCCGCGGTGCGGGCCGACGACGAGGGTGTCGTGCTGGCGGGCGACGTCCTGCCCGTCGCCCAGCAGTGCGGCGCCGACGTAGAGGGACGTGAAGCCCGCGAGCTCCCCGGTGGGTCGGTGGCGGGCGACGACGGTGCGCAGGACGCGGCCGCCGGCCGTCGTGGTGCGCTCGAACTCGGCGAGCCGCTCCTCGCTCCAGGTCTCCGGCTCGAGCGCGAGGCCGCCGATGGGCGCATCGATCGACATGCGCTCGTGCAGTCCCCGCATGGCGTCGCGGTGCTCCGCGGGCGTCGGCCCCTCCCACGCGAGCAGCTCGTAGTCGGGCCCGGAGCGCTCGCGCGCCGCGGCGAGCCGCGCGTCGAGGTCGAGCTCGCGGATGTCGGCGACGCTGACTCGGAACACCTGCTCGAGCGAGAACCCGCGCTCGATGAGCGCGCCCGCCTCCGGGTCGTCGGGCTCCGCGCCGCCGAAGCCGGTCGATGCCATGACCGTGCCGGTCGCGGCGGCGGGCGAGCCGCCGACGATGGTCGTCCGGCCGAGCGCCGCGGCCATCGCCACGGCGTCGTCCATCAGCGCGTCGGCGAGCGCCCGGCGCTCGTGCCCGGGCAGCGCTGGGTCGATGACGAGGCCCACGTCGAGCAGGTCGGTCGACTCCTGCAGCGGCAGCCAGATGGTCGACAGCGCGACCGGCACGGGGTCGCCGACGACCCGCAGCACGTGGTCGTCGACGCTCGAGGGCTGCCAGATGGCGAGCTGCTCCACGGGCGTCACCGCGGAGGTCCCGGCGAACCTCGGTCCGTACGTGCGCTCGACGAGCGCCGCGACGGCGCGGAAGCGCTCGCCGTCGCCACCGGCCTCGTCGGCGCGCGCGGGCAGCGTCAGGGTGCGGATGTCGTGGCGCATGGGTCGTCCGCCGCTCGAACGAGGCACCGTGCCTGCGGGCAGCCTTGCAGGATAGACGTGCGCGCGGCGACAGCACAACACCGCGCCGCGCCGCTACCGTGGGGCGGAGCAGAACCCGGGAGCCGCATGCACCTCAAGACCCTCACCGTCAAGGGCTTCAAGTCGTTCGCGCGCCCCACGACCTTCCAGTTCGAGCCGGGCGTCACGTGCGTCGTCGGCCCGAACGGGTCGGGCAAGTCGAACGTCGTCGACGCCCTCGCCTGGGTGATGGGCGAGCAGGGCGCGAAGACGCTCCGCGGCGGCAAGATGGAGGACGTCATCTTCGCCGGCACGGCGACCACCGGGCCGCTCGGGCGCGCGCACGTCGAGCTGACCATCGACAACGCCGACGGCGCGCTGCCGATCGAGTACGCCGAGGTCCAGATATCGCGCACGCTCTTCCGCAACGGCGGCTCCGAGTACGCGATCAACGGGGAGTCGTGCCGCCTGCTCGACGTGCAGGAGCTGCTGAGCGACTCGGGCCTCGGCCGCGAGATGCACGTCATCGTCGGCCAGGGGCAGCTCGACGCCGTGCTGCAGGCGACGCCCGCCGACCGCCGCGGCTACATCGAGGAGGCCGCGGGCATCCTCAAGCACCGCCGCCGCAAGGAGAAGACGCTCCGCAAGCTCGACGCGATGCAGGCGAACCTCACGCGACTCCAGGACCTCACGGGCGAGATCCGCCGGCAGCTGAAGCCGCTCGGCCAGCAGGCCGAGATCGCCAAGGAGGCGGCGACCATCCAGGCGACCGTCCGCGAGGCCCGCGCGCGCATGATCGCGGCGGAGGTCGTGGGCCTGCGCCAGCAGCTCGAGCTCGCGGCGCGGTCGGAGTCGGAGCGGAAGTCGGAGCGGATCGTGCTGCAGGAGCAGCTCGAGCAGGCGCGGCTGCGCGCCACCCGCATCGAGGAGTCGATGGCCGGCGACGACGTCGACCGCGCCCGGCAGGTCGCGCACGCGCTCGAGCGCGAGCTCTCGCGCCTCCAGTCGCTCCACGCGCTCGCCGGGCAGCGGCTCGCCCTGCTCGAGGAGGCGCCGGAGGCCATCGACGCCGCCCCGCTCGTGACGCCCGACATGGTGCAGGCCGCCCGCGACGAGGCCGCCTCGCTCGGCGCCCGGGTCGCCGAGGCGGAGGGCCAGCTCGGCCGCGCCGCGTCGGCGACCGCCCTCGCGCGCGCCAACCTCGACTCGCTCGACGAGGAGATCGCCGCCCAGGCGGCGCTCGTGTCGAAGCACGACCTCGAGGCCGCCTCCCACCGCTCCCGCGTGGAGGTGGCGCAGTCGACCCTCGCCGCGCGCGAGGCGGAGGTCGCCCGTCGCGAGGCGCAGGTCGGCACGGCCGCGCAGCGCCTCGCCGAGGCGCAGGCCGCCGCCGGCGAGCTCGGCGACGACGCGGATGCGGGCGACAACGAGTCGCTCGCATCCGCCTACCGCGACGCGGACGACGCGCAGGCGCGGCTGTCTGCGGCGCTCGACGAGCGGCGCGACGCGCTCCACGCGGTCGAGCGCGAGCGCGACGCCCTCGCGGCCCGCACCTCCGCGCTCACGCTCGCGCTCTCGCAGGCGAACGCCTCCGCCGGGGTGCTCGACGCGGGGCTCGACGGCATCGCCGGGCTCGTCGCCGAGCGCGTGAAGGTGCGCAAGGGCTTCGAGGCGGCGATCGCCGCGGCGCTCGGCACGCTCGGCGAAGCGGTGCTCGCGCAGTCGCGCGGCGCCGCGGCGGCCGCCGTCGACCACGCCCACGCCGAGGGGCTGGGTCGCATCGAGGCCGTCGTGGCGGATGCGGGCCGGATGCGTCCGCGCGTCGACGTCGCCGCGGAGGGCGTCGACGGCGCCGTGCACGCGCCCGAGGTGATCGACGCGCCCGAGGGCGTGCTCGGCATCCTCGCCTGGACGTACGTGGTCGACGACCTCGCGGCCGCGCAGGAGCTCGGCCCCCGACTCGCCGACCTCGAGCTCGGCGGGCCGATCACGATGGTGACGCGCCGCGGCGACCTCGTGACCGAGCACCTGCTCCGCGGCGGCAGCGACGACAGCCAGTCGCGCCTCGAGCTGCTCGCCGAGCGCGATGCCGCCACCGAGCGACTCGACGCGCTCTCCACGTCGATCGAGCGGCAGGCGGGGGCGCTCGAGGACGCCCGCCAGGCGCATCAGCAGGCCAAGCGCGCCGCGGCGGAGGCGCTCGAGGCGCTCCGCGCGCACGACGCGGCCTCGGCGTCCCGCGGCGAGCAGCGCTCCCGCGCCCGCGCGCGCCTCGAGTCGGCGACGGGCGAGCACGAGCGGGCGGAGGCGGCGCTCGCGGAGGCGCGCGGCGGCATCCAGGAGGCCGTGGACGGCGTCGACGCCGCGCAGCGCGCGCTCGACCGCTTCGAGGCGAAGCCGCGGCCCATCCTCGACGCCTCGGAGCGCGAGGCGCTGCTCGTGGAGCTCGAGGAGGCGCGCGCGGACGAGACCGACCTCCGGATCGAGCTCGAGACGGCGCGCGAGCGCGTGCGCGCCGAGCTCGCGCGGGCCGACCAGCTCGGGCGCGACGTCGAGGCGCAGCGGGCCCGGGCCGAGGAGGCCGCCCGGCGCGCCGTGCTGCGCGAGCGGCAGCGCGCGCAGGCGCAGCGCGTGCTGGACGCCATCCCGCCCGTGCTCGGCGTCGCCGAGCGCAGCGTGCAGGAGGCGCGGGCCTCCCTCGCCGAGCGCGAGGCGGCCCGGCGCGACCGCAACGAGGAGCTCTCGCGCCTCCGACGCGACGAGGGCGGGCTGCGCGAGCGGCTGCAGGAGCTCACCGAGCACGTCCACGTCGCCGAGATGGAGGCGTACGAGCAGCGCCTGCACCTGTCGAACCTGCTCGAGCGCGCCGGCAGCGAGCTGGGCCTCGAGGAGGCCGTGCTCGTCGCCGAGCACGCGCCCGAGGAAGGATGGGACCGCACGGCCGAGCAGGCGCGGCTGCAGGACGCGGAGCGCAAGCTCGGGCGCCTCGGCCGCGTCAACCCGCTCGCCCTCGAGGAGTTCGAGGCGCTCGAGCAGCGGCACCGGTTCCTCACCGAGCAGCTCGCCGACCTCGCCTCCACCCGCAAGGACCTCGAGCAGATCATCGCCGACCTCGACGTGACGATGGAGACGATCTTCGCGGCCGCGTTCGAGGACACGAAGGCCGCCTTCGCCGAGGTCTTCCCGGTGCTGTTCCCGGGCGGCTCGGGCTCGCTCGCGCTCACCGACCCGGACGACATGCTTGCGACGGGCGTCGAGGTGGCGGTGCGGCCGGCGGGCAAGAAGATCGACCGCATCTCGCTGCTCTCGGGCGGCGAGCGCTCGCTCGCGGCCGTCGCCTTCATGGTCTCGATCTTCAAGGCGCGGCCGAGCCCGTTCTACATCTGCGACGAGGTGGAGGCGGCGCTCGACGACGCGAACCTGGGGCGCCTGCTGGCGGTGTTCGAGCAGCTGCGCGAGAGCTCGCAGCTCATCATCATCACGCACCAGAAGCGCACGATGGAGATCGCGGATGCGCTCTACGGCGTCTCGATGCGGCAGGACGGCGTCTCGGCGGTCGTCGGGCAGCGCACGGCGCGCGAGCGCGACCGGGAGCCGGTCGACGCCTAGCGCCCTCCGCCAGTCGAGCCGTCGCCCGCAGGCCGACGAGTCGAGACCATCGCTGGCGCGAGGGTGGGCTCGAGACGCGGCTGCGCCGCTCCTCGACCCGCGGTGGGGTGCTCAGCCCGCTGGTCGAGCCGTCGGCCGAAGGCCGACGAGTCGAGACCATCGTCCACAGGGGCGACCGCTCGCCGAGCGACGCGACCGGCGGACGCGAGACGGTACCGCGATGGGATGGGTGTACATGCTCCGCTGCCGCGACGGCAGCTACGACGTCGGCAGCGCCCGCGACCTCGAGTCGCGGCTGGAGCAGCATCACCGCGGCACGGGAGCGCAGTACACGCGGCATCGGCTGCCGGTGGAGCTGGTCTGGTGCGAGGCGTTCGAGAGCATCGCGGATGCGTTCGCGCTCGAGAAGCGCATCCAGGGCTGGAGCAGGGCCAAGCGGGAGGCGCTGATCCGCGGCGACTTCGACGAGATCTCGCGCCTGGCGCATCGGCGGGGACCGCGAACGTCCTCCGAGTGACGGTGGTCTCGAGACGCGGCTGCGCCGCTCCTCGACCAGCGGGGAGGGGCTAGCGGAGCGCCGAGACGACGAACACGGCGCCCTCGCCGTAGATGTCGTCGAGCGCCGCCTGGATCGAGCCGTCGTCGAGCACGACGTCGAGCACGACCACCCCGTCCATCCCGCCGTGGCCCAGCAGGTCGGGGCGGTCGAGCGTCGCGAGATCCTCCGAGATCGCCGCGACCTGCGCCTCGTCGAGGTCGCCCGTCGGGTACTCGATCGCCGGCATCGTGAGCGACGCGAGGTCGAGCAGCTCGCCCGCGACCGTCGCCGTGCCGCTCGCGGCGTCGTACGTCACCGGCGCGGCGATGCCCTGCACCCACCGCACGCCCGACATCTCCTGGTGGTCCACGAGCGACCAGTCCCAGCCGACCAGATCCGGGCCGTCGCACTGCGGCGGGGCGGACTCGGCGACCGGGCCCAGGCACAGCACCTGGCCGCCGTCGCGGTCGAGCACGGTGCCGATGGCGAGGGCCGGCTCCGTCGCGCTCGGCGTCGGGAGGCCGGCGAGCAGCGCCTGCGCCTGCGGGCCGGTGACGAGCGGTGCCTCGGGGGCGGACGGGGCGGAGGAGGGCGGTTCGGCGCCGCCGGAGCCGGGCGCGCTCATGGCGCAGCCGGCGAGGACGAGGAGGGCGGCTGCGGAGCCGACGACGGCGATGCTGCTCATGGCCTCACGGTAGGTCGCCGGCGCGGGAAGCACAGCCCAACGTTGTGGGGGATCCGTTCGTCACGAGTGGTCTCGAGACGCGGCTGCGCCGCTCCTCGACCGGCGGGCGTCAGCGGGGCAAGCGGCCCTCGTGCATCACGCCGTCGGGGTCGGCGGCATCGCGCGCCGCGCGCAGCCGCGCGATCGCCTCCGGCGACCCGCACGCGTCGAGCGGCTCGCCCTCGCCGAGGAACGTCTGGATCATGCGGGGCACGGCGTTCGGCGCGAGCACCGACGAGAGGCCGGCGAGGCTTGCGAGCCCCGGCTCGGGCGGCACCCCGGGGAGCAGCGGCGCGAGGCCCATCACGAGCCAGCGCGCACCCTCGAGCGTCGCGAACGCCGGGCGGCGCGGCTCGTCGACGGCCCCGCCGAGCAGCCGCATCCCGATCCCCACGAGGCTCGCCTGCTCCGGCAGCGCGCGCCATCCGAGCATCGCGTCGATCACGGCGTCGTCGAGGCCCCCGAGCGCCACGGACGCGCCGCGGCTCGGGGAGGGATCGGTGGGCTCCATCGCCTGCATCGCCATCTGCAGCTGCGTCGTCGGCGCGACGGCATCCATCTCGGGCGTCGTCGCCGCCCGCACGCCGTCGAGGAACGCGAGCGATGCCTCGTCGGGCCCCAGCGCCTCGATCGTCAGCAGCGTGCGGCCGCGCACGGGCTCGGGCACCTGCGGCGCGTCGGGCATCCGCATCGAGGTCGCGAAGAGGCCGAGCGCGCGGTCCGCGCCCTCCGGCCCGCGTGCCTCGGCGGCATCGCGCAGCGCCCGCAGCGCCGCACCCGCCTGGGCGCCGTCGACGACCAGCTCGGCCCGCACGAGCGACGGCACGGGATGCAGGTCCAGCTCGATCCCCGTGACGACGCCCGCGATGCCGCCGCCGCCGCGCATCGCCCACATCGCCTCCGGATCGCTCGCGTCGTCGACGCGGTCGAGCGAACCGTCGGGCCGCAGCACCCGCACCGCGCGCAAGCCGTGCGCGCCCAGGCCCGCCTCGCGCGCGAGCCAGCCGTGGCCGCCGCCGAGCGCGTAGCCGGTGGCGCTCACCACCCGGCTCGTGCCGGAGGGCGCGCCGAGCCCCGTGCCCTCGAGCGCCTGCAGCACCGGCCCCCACGGCACGCCCGCGCCTATCCGCGCGACCCGCGCGTCCGCGTCGACCTCCAGGTGGTCGAAGGCGGCCGTGCGCACGAGGATCGCGCCCTCGAGCGCGCTCGAGGCGCCGTGCCCGTTCGGCTGCACCGCCACGGCGAGCCCGGCCTCGCGGGCCGCCCGCAGCACCCCGCGCAGGTCGTCGACCCCGGCAGGGTGCGCGACCGCCTGCGGCCGCTGCTCGACCGCGAGGTTCCACGGCCGCCGGTCGGCGTCGTACGCCGCGTCGTCGGGCAGCACGAGCCGCCCCTCCATCTGCTCCTGCAGGGAGCGCAGCGACGCCGGGGCGTCCGCTCGCTCGTGCGCCTCGGTGCTCACGGGCGCGACCGTACACCCGGATCGCGGCACCGCGACAGGGTGCGGATGCGTGCGAGGATCGAGAGGTGACCGACCGCGACGCCCTCTTCCAGGCGCTGCGGCGCAGGCCCGACGTCGAGGACCCGACGCTGCAGGCGCACGACGCGAGCGACGCGCTCATCCTCGACCAGGCGGCGGGCCTCGGCCGCCTCCCCGCCGACGTCGTCGTCATCGGCGACCGCCACGGCGCGCTGACCCTGGGCGCGCTGCACGACGGCGCCGAGCGCGTGCGCGTGCACCAGGACTCGATCGTGGGGGAGCGCGCCCTCGACGCGAACGCCGCCGAGCTCGGCGTCGCCGGGTTCGAGCACCGTCCCCTCGACGCCTCGCTCGTCGAGGGCGCGCGGCTCGTGCTGCTGCAGCTGCCGCGCTCGCTCGACGCGCTGCAGGAGATCGCGGAGCTCGTCGCGGCGCACGCCGACGAGCGCGTGCGGGTCGTCGCGGGCGGCCGCGTCAAGCACATGAGCATGAGCATGACGGCGCTGCTCGGCGGCTCGTTCCGCTCGGTGCACGCCTCGCTCGGCTGGCGGAAGTCGCGCGTCATCCACGCGAGCGGACCGCGGCACCAGGCCGAGGGCATGCCTGCCACGACGTGGCCGCGCCGGCGCGCGCATGAGCTCCCGGGCGTCGGCCGCATCGAGCTCGTCGCGCACGGCGCGGCGTTCGCCGGCACGTCGGTCGACATCGGCGCGCAGGCGCTGCTCGCGCAGCTGCCGTCGATGCCGGATGCGGCGAGCGCGATCGACCTCGCGTGCGGCACCGGCGTGCTCGGCACCGCCCTCGCGCTCGCGCGCCCCGGCATCCGCGTGCTCGCGACCGACGCCTCGGCCGCCGCCGCGGCATCCGCCGCCGGCACGGCCGCTGCGAACGGCGTCGCCGACCGCGTCGAGGTGCGCCGGGCCGACGGGCTCGAGGGCGTGCCCGACGCGTCGGCGCCGCTCATCCTGCTCAACCCGCCGTTCCACATCGGCGCGGCGGTCCACACGGGCGCCGCCGAGCGCCTCATCGCCGACGCCGGCGGCGCGCTCGCGCCGGGCGGCGAGCTGTGGTGTGTGTGGAACGCGCACCTCGGCTACCGCCCGCTGCTGACGCGGATCGGCGAGACGCGGCAGCTGTCTCGCGACGCGAAGTTCATCGTCACGGCGACCCGCCGCCGCTGATTGGCGGCTGACCGTCAGTCGGTGCCAGGCCCAGCCGCGGCCGCCCAGCACCGCAGCATGAGGGCGGAGCGGTGGCCCGCGCAGCTCGCTGCGACCGCCGGCAGGTCGTCGACCCCGAGGCGCCGAGCGCCCTTCCGGACCGCGACGTCGCCGAGCAGCAGCACGTCCGGATCGCCGAGCCGGAGCGAGAGGTAGCCGACCGTCCACGGGCCGATGCCCTTGAGCGCCAGCAGCTCGGCGCGCATGCGCTCGAGGTCGCCGCCGGGGGCGACCTCGATCTCGCCGGAGGCGACCGCCTCCGAGGCGCGACGCACCGCCGCCGTCTTCGCCGCCGGACCCCGCAGCAGGTCGGCGCCCTCGACCACCTGCGCCATCGTCGGGAAGAGCCGGTGCACCGCGTCGTCGGCGAGCGCCGCGGGCAGCGGGTCGCCGGCCGCGGCAAGGAGGCCCAGCTGCAGCGTGGCCGCCGCGACGCTGATCTGCTGCCCGACGATCGCCCGCACGAGCATCTCGTGCGCGTCGGCGCAGCCGGGCTGCGCGAGCGCGGGGGAGGCGGCGATCGCGTCGGCCAGGGCCGGCGCGTCGTGGTCGGCGGCGGCGCGCAGGAGCACCGCGTCCGCCTCCAGCCGGGCCGCGCGGCCGCCGAGGTCGAAGGCGCGGGCGAGATCCGGATCCGTCGTCGTCGCGACGTCGTCGACGACCTCGGCGATCGCGACGCGAGGCCCGTCCGGCGCGCGCAGCGAGCGCCGGTACGCGACGAGGCCGCCCCGCTGCTGCGGGGCGGCCTCGATCGTCTCGATGCCCGGGACCGCTCGGGGCGCGAGCCAGGCGAGGATGCCGCTCGCGCCCGTCACGGCGTCAGGACTGGTGGCCGTCGCGGTCCGTGAGGTCGTGGCGCGCGTTCGCCTCGCCCTCGCGGATGCGGCGCCGCAGCTCCTCGAGCGCGGCCTCGTCCATGTCCTCGCGGGCGGCCTCGCGGAGGACGTCCTCCGAGAAGTCGCTCGCGGGCGCCTCCTTGCCCTCGGCGTCGACCACCGTCACCGTGCCGGTGTGGGAGGCCTCGACCGTGAGCGGGCGGCGGAACGTGTTGCCCGTCGCGTCGACGATGTGGAAGTGGCCGTCGGCACCCATCTCGGCCTCCGACGGTCCGAGGTGCAGCGAGGGGTCGCCGCCCTTGCGCGCGTCGATGCGGATCTTGATGAGCGAGGCGACGACCGCGATGACCATCGAGGCGAGGATGACGACGAGCGAGTGCCAGACCTCGATGTGGGGGACCCACTCGATCGGCTGGCCGCCGTTGATGAACGGCAGCTCGTTGGCCTCCATGGCGTGGAAGACGAGCTTGACGCCGATGAAGCCGAGGATCGCCGCGATGCCGTAGTGCAGGTAGACGAGGCGGTCGAGCAGGCCGCCGAGCAGGAAGTACAGCTGGCGGAGGCCCATGAGGGCGAAGATGTTGCACGCGAAGACGAGGAACGGATCCGTCGTCACCGAGAAGATCGCGGGGATCGAGTCGATCGCGAAGAGCAGGTCGGTCGTGCCGAGCGCGAGGATCACCATGAGGAACGGCGTCACGTACTTCACGCCGTCCTCGGTGAGCGTGGCCTTGCCGCCGTTCCAGCGGTCGGTCACGTTGACGCGCTTCTTCAGCATCCGGACGAGGAGGTTGTCCTTCTCGCCCGCGTCGTCCTCGCCGCCGAACGCCTGCTTGTAGGCGACGTAGACGAGGTAGGCGCCGAAGATGTAGAAGACCCACGAGAGCTGCTCGACGAGCTGCACGCCGACGAGGATGAAGATGCCTCGCAGCACGATCGCGATGAGGATGCCGATCATGAGCACCCGCTGCTGCATCTCCTTCGGCACCGCGAAGCGGCTCAGGATGATGATGAAGACGAACAGGTTGTCGATCGAGAGCGAGTACTCGAGGAGCCAGCCGGTGACGAACTCGCCCGCGTGCTGGGCATCGCCCATGAGCAGCAGGACGCCGGCGAACACGAGCGCGAGCGAGACGTAGAAGACGACCCAGCCGGTCGCCTCCTTCATCGACGGCACGTGCGGCCGCTTCACGACGATGAGCAAATCGAAGATCAGGATGGCGACGAGGATCGCGAGGGATGCGATCTCGAAGATCTGGTACGGGGTCAAGCGAGGAGCCTTCCGAGAGGTGCGCGAACGGGCGCGAACGTCTCTCCCGCGCGGATCACGCGCCGCCGCGACCGGGAGCCCAGCGCTGCGCTCCGTGATGACGATCGCGGCGAGATCGGGATACTCCCCTTCGCCAGGGGACGATCCTACCGCGCGCCCGCCTAGGCTGGGACGCATGGCAGCGAAGTGGTCCCTCACCGGCGCCCTCCGGGGCATGTTCACCAGGGAGACGATCACCGAGGAGACCTGGGACGACCTCGAGGCGGCGCTCATCACCGCCGACTTCGGCCCCGACATCACCGAGCAGCTCGTCGACGCGCTCCGCGCCGACGTCGAGCGCCTCGGCGTCGACGACCCGCAGGACCTGCGGCGGATGCTGCGGGAGCGGCTCGAGGAGCGCTTCGCCGCGTACGACCCGACCCTGTCGCTGCAGGAGCGGCCAGCGGTCATCCTCGTCGTCGGCGTCAACGGCGTCGGCAAGACGACCACGATCGGCAAGCTCGCCCGCTTCCTCGTGCGCAACGGCCAGTCGGTCGTCGTCGGCGCCGCCGACACGTTCCGCGCCGCCGCCGTCGAGCAGCTCGCGACGTGGGCGCAGCGCGCCGGCAGCGCGATCGTGCGACCGGAGCGCGAGGGGCAGGACCCCGCATCCGTCGCCTATCAGACCGTCGAGGCCGCGAAGGCGCACCAGCACTCGATGTGCATCATCGACACCGCCGGCCGGCTCCACACCAAGGGCGGGCTCATGGACGAGCTCGGCAAGATCAAGCGCGTCATCGAGAAGCAGTCGCCCGTCGCCGAGGTGCTGCTCGTGCTCGACGCGACCACAGGCCAGAACGGCGTCAACCAGGCGATGGCGTTCATCGAGCACGCCGGCATCACGGGGCTCGTCGTGACGAAGCTCGACGGCAGCGCCAAGGGCGGCTTCATCCTCGCGGTGCAGGAGCGTACGGGCATCCCCATCAAGCTCATCGGCCAGGGCGAGGGCATCGACGACCTGACGGGCTTCACGGCGCACGTCTTCGTACAGCAGCTCGTCGGCTAGGTTCACCGCCGCCGTCCAGCACTGCGCGGAGGTCCACTGGACCTCCGCGTCGAGCAGCTCGTCGGCTGAGGCTCGCTTCGCCCCCGAGTGGCGGCAGGTGGCGTCGAGTGGCGCCGATCGGCTGCCACTGGCGCCGAATGACGACCGAATCCCGCCACTCAGCGCCGGAACCCGCCGCTCAGGGCCGGATGTCGGGCGCTATTCCGCGCGGTCCGGCCGCGTGAGCGCGCCCGTGAGCGTCAGCCGCCCGTCGTGCACGCGGGCGCTGTCCTCGGTGATGACCGTGGCGTGCGCGCCGCGCACCCACAGCAGCCCGCGCGCGTCCCCGCGGCCGCGGTGGCCCACGATGCCGAAGTCGGTGCCGGGCAGCGGATGCCCGACGGTGCCCGGGTGCGAGGCGAGCACCTCGGGGGTCGCGACGGCCACGGTGCCCGTCTGCACCGTCCCGTAGGCGCTCAGCACGATCGGACCCCAGGTGTCCTGCACGCGCCGCACGAGCTCGGCGTCGAGGTCCTGGCCCGCGAGCAGGATGCGGCGCAGGCGCGGCGGCTCCTCGCCCGTGCGGTCGAGCTCGTCGAGGAGCGCGGCGAGCTGGCTGGGGGAGGCGGAGAGCACCGAGACGAAGCGGTGGCGGATGATCGCCAGCCGCTCGGCGGCCGGCGTGTGCGCGGCGCTCACGAGCGTCGCGCCGGTGAGCAGCGCCATGCCGAGCAGCTGCAGCCCCGTGCCGCGGTGGAGCGGCGCGCAGGCGAGCACGACGTCGGTGCCCACGACGCCGAGGCGGTCGTGCAGGCCCGCGAGCTGCCGCAGTCCCTGCACGCCCATCGCGCCCTGCACGTGGGTCGTGACGGTGCCGGAGGAGGTGATCGAGGGGAGCACGATGCGGGCGCGCCGGCGCGTGCGGCCGAGCCGGGCGCCGTCGGTCGCCGACCACTCGAGGATGCGCTCGGCCGGCACGGCGGGCCCGCGGTGCCACGCCGGGCGCTCGCGGTCGTGCACGAGCAGCGCCTCGCGCGGCACCGCGCGGGCGAGGTCGTCGCCGAGCGAGCGCGGGCTCAGCGGCATGACGTCGAGGCCGAGCCGGGAGGCGGCGAGCAGCGAGATGGGCATCGCGGGGCCGTCGCACGCGATGACGATCGGCCGGGGGCTCCGCCGCAGCGGCTCGAGGTAGAGCACGGCCGCCACGGACTCCGCCGCGCGCCAGAGCTCGCAGTAGGTGGCGCTCCAGCCGTCGACGACGAGGCCCGGCCGCTCGCCGTGCACGGTCGCCGCGTGCCGCGCGAGGGCGGTGATCGTGAAGCCGTGCGCGCGCACGCTGCGCCACAGCGACCTCGCCTCGGTCGGCGACATGCCGCGCAGTGCCATGCGAGCCCCCCTCGTGCGTCGGACGCCCCCAGCATGCCAGGCCCGTGCATCCGGCTCGCCGCGCCCCGGCGGTAGGATCGACCCCACCATGGCTGCGTTCGGATCCCTCTCCACCCGTCTCACCGAGACCCTCGCCAAGCTGCGCTCGAAGGGCAAGCTCACGGCGTCGGACGTCGACGGGACCGTCCGCGAGATCCGCCGCGCGCTGCTCGACGCCGACGTCGCCCTCGAGGTCGTGAAGTCGTTCACCGCGGCGATCCGCGAGCGCGCGCTCGGCGCGGAGGTGTCGGAGGCGCTCAACCCCGCGCAGCAGGTCGTGAAGATCGTCAACGACGAGCTCGTCGGCATCCTCGGCGGCGAGACGCGCCGCCTCGAGCTCGCGAAGCAGCCGCCGACCGTCATCATGCTCGCCGGCCTCCAGGGCGCCGGCAAGACGACGCTCGCCGGCAAGCTCGCGAAGCACCTCGCCGGCCAGGGCCACACGCCGCTGCTCGTCGCGAGCGACCTCCAGCGCCCGAACGCCGTCACGCAGCTCCAGGTCGTCGGCGGCCAGGCGGGCGTGCCCGTGTTCGCGCCCGAGCCCGGCAACGGCGTCGGCGATCCCGTGCGGGTCGCGCGCGACGGCGTCGCCGAGGCGCGCCGCCGCCAGCACGACGTCGTCATCGTCGACACCGCCGGACGCCTCGGCGTCGACGCCGAGATGATGCAGCAGGCGGCGAGCATCCGGAAGGCGGTGCAGCCCGACGAGGTGCTGTTCGTCATCGACGCGATGATCGGCCAGGACGCCGTCGCCACGGCGCGCGCCTTCCAGGAGGGCGTCGACTTCACCGGCGTCGTGCTCACGAAGCTCGACGGCGACGCGCGCGGCGGCGCCGCGCTCTCGATCCGCGGCGTCACGGGCAAGCCCATCCTCTTCGCCTCCACGGGCGAGGGCCTCGACGACTTCGAGGCGTTCCACCCCGACCGCATGGCGAGCCGCATCCTCGACCTCGGCGACATCCTCACCCTCATCGAGCAGGCGCAGAAGGCCTTCGACGAGGACGAGGCGATGCGCCTCGCCGAGGCGATGGCGACCGACCAGTTCACGCTCGAGGACTTCCTCAAGCAGATGCAGCAGCTGCGGAAGGCCGGCAACTTCAAGCAGATGCTCGGCATGCTGCCGGGCGCGAAGGGCATGCGTGAGGCGATCGACGGCTTCGACGAGAAGGAGCTCGTGCGCACGGAGGCGATCATCCAGTCGATGACGCCGCAGGAGCGCAAGCAGTCGAAGATCCTCAACGGCTCGCGGCGGCTCCGCATCGCGCGCGGCGCGGGCGTCACCGTGACCGACGTCAACCAGCTCGTCGCGCGCTTCGAGCAGGCGGCGAAGATGATGAAGACGGTCGCGAAGGGCGGCGTGCCGCAGATGCCCGGCATGGGCCCGATGCCCGGCATGCGCCCCAAGAAGCAGCAGAAGCCGCAGGGCAAGCAGCAGCGGCGCTCCGGCAACCCCGCGAAGCGCTCGGCGGAGCCCGCGCCGCAGCTGCAGCAGGGGGGCGTCTTCGGCCAGCCGCAGCAGCAGGGCGGCGCGTTCGGCGACCTGTCGGGCGACGACCAGGCGGCCCTGCAGCGCATGCTCGGCAACCGCTGACGCCGCTCGTCCCGAGAGGTCGGCCGGCCCGCGTTTGGCGTGCCCTCCGCGACCCACGGACGAGCGCGCGCACCCCTCCGATGTCAGATTGCGGACTCCGCAGAAGTAAGGTTAGGCTCACCTAAGTAGGCGTGACGCAGCGCCGAGCCTTCCCCCCTTCGAACGGAGCCCCATGTCCCGTGCCGTCCGCACCTCCCTGGCCGCCGCAGCCGCGGTCGTCCTCCTCGCCGGCTGCAGCGCCACGAGCGCCGCCCCCGAGGAGCCGACCGAGACCGCCTCGACCGTGACCGTCGAGGACAACGCCGGCTCGCAGACGATCGCGACGCCGCCGCAGTCGGTCGTCGCCCTCGACAACCGCACCTTCGAGACGCTCTCGGACTGGGGCGTCGAGCTCTCGGCCGCCGCCGTCGCGCTCATGCCCGACACGATCGCCTACACGGAGGACGCCTCGATCGTCGACATCGGCAACCACCGCGAGCCGAACCTCGAGCTCATCGTGGCGGCCGAGCCCGACCTCGTCATCAGCGGCCAGCGCTTCTCGGACCGCGACGCCGACATCGCGGCGCTCGTGCCCGACGCCACGATCCTCCAGCTCGAGCCGCGCGACGGCGAGCCCTTCGACGAGGAGCTCCGCCGCCAGGTGACGGTGCTCGGCGCGGTCTTCGGCAAGCAGGCCGAGGCGGAGCAGCTCGTCGCCGACCTCGACGCCGCCATCGAGCGCGCCGCGGCCGCGTACGACGAGTCGCAGGGCGTCATGGCCGTCACCACCACGGGCGGCGAGATCGGCTACCTCGCACCCTCGGTCGGCCGCACCCTCGGCCCGGTGTTCGACCTGCTCGGCCTCACGCCCGCGCTCGAGGTCGAGGGATCGACCGACGACCACCAGGGCGACGACATCTCCGTCGAGGCGATCGCCGACTCGAACCCCGACTGGATCCTCGTGATGGACCGCGACGCGGCGGTCGCGGCCGACGACCCCGCGTACGCGCCGGCCGCCGACATCCTCGAGGGCTCGGAGGCGCTCGCCGGCGTCACCGCGGTGCAGGAGGACCAGATCGTCTACATGCCCGCCGACACGTACACGAACGAGTCGATCCAGACGTACACCGAGTTCCTGAACGACCTGGCCGACGCCCTCGAGGCGCAGGCCTGATCCAGGCGCACCGCACCGCTGCGGCGGCGGAGGCCCCGGCCGGCAGGCCGGCAGCCCTCCGTCGCCGCGGCGCGCGGCCCCGCCACCGACGTCGATCCCACGCGACGACGCCCACCACCTGACGACGGCAGCATGACCACCACCGCCCCCACCGCCCGCCCCCCGCGCGGCCGGCTCCTCGACCCCCGGCTCGCCATCGGCGTCGCGATCGTGCTCGCGCTGCTCGCGGCGTCGCTCATGACCGGTGTCTACGACGTCGTCGGCGCCGCCGACGGCGCCGAGATGTTCGCCATCACCCGCATCCCGCGCACGGTCGCACTCGTGCTCGCCGGCGCGGCGATGGCGATGTCGGGCCTCGTGATGCAGCTGCTCACGCAGAACCGATTCGTCGAGCCGACGACCACCGGCACCACCGAGTGGGCCGGGCTCGGCCTCATGCTCGTCATGATCGCCGTGCCGACCGCCGGCATTCTGCCCCGGATGCTCGGGGCGATCGTCGCCGCCTTCGTCGGCACGATGCTCTTCTTCCTGCTGCTGCGACGGATCTCGTTGCGATCGTCGCTCGTCGTGCCGATCGTCGGCATCATGCTCGGCGCCGTCGTCTCGGCCGTCACGACGTTCATCGCCCTGCAGACCGACATGCTGCAGAGCCTCGGCGTGTGGTTCGCCGGCAGCTTCACGTCGGTGCTCCGCGGCCAGTACGAGCCGCTCTGGATCGTCGCGGTCGTCGCGGTGGCGATCTTCCTCGTGGCCGACCGCTTCACGATCGCGGGCCTCGGCGAGGAGGTCGCGACGAACGTCGGCCTCGACCACCGGAAGGTGGTGCTGCTCGGGGCGGGCCTCGTCGCGGTCGCGACGGGCGTCGTCACCGTCGTCGTCGGCAACCTGCCGTTCCTCGGCCTCGTCGTGCCGAACGTCGTCTCGATGCTCCGCGGCGACGACCTGCGCAGCAACCTGCCGTGGGTGTGCCTCGTGGGCATCGGCGTCGTCACGGCCTGCGACCTCCTGGGCCGCACGATCATCGCCCCGTTCGAGGTGCCCGTCTCGCTCATCCTGGGCGTGCTCGGCGCCATCGGCTTCGTGCTCCTCATCCTCCGGCAGCGCCGCCGTGGCTGAGCGCGCCGTGCTCGCCGGGACCACGGCGACCGGGGCCGCGGCGACCGAGGCCGAGGGACGCGCCTCCGGCCCGTTCCCCACCGCCCGCGCCCGCCGGCGCTACCGGCTCGTGGTGGCGGGGCTCGTCGCCGTCGCCGCGCTCATCGCCCTCGGCCTGCTCGCCTGGGACAACCCCATGCCGCTCGGCTCGGACGGCTTCTGGCGCATCGCCGAGCTGCGCATCACGAGCCTCGTCGTGATGGCGGTCGTGGCGGTCGCCCAGGGCGTCGCGACGGTGGCGTTCCAGACGGCCGCCGGCAACCGCATCCTCACGCCCTCGATCCTCGGCTTCGAGGCGCTCTACGTCGCCGTGCAGACCTCGGCGGTCTACTTCCTCGGCGCCGCCGGCATCTCGGCGGTGCAGGGCGTGCCGCAGTTCCTGCTGCAGGTCGCGCTCATGATGGGCCTCGCGACCGCGCTCTTCGGCTGGCTGCTGCGGGGCCGGCGGGGGAGCGTGCACGTGATGCTGCTCGTCGGCATCGTCATCGGCGGCGGGCTCGGCTCCGTCTCGGCGTTCATGCAGCGGCTGCTCACGCCCTCCGAGTTCGACGTGCTCTCGGCACGGCTCTTCGGCAGCGTCGCGAACGCCGACGCCGCCTACCTGCCCTTCGCGGTCCCGCTCGTCGCGCTCGGCGCGGTCGTGCTGTGGCTGCGCTCGCGCCGCCTCGACGCCCTCGCGCTCGGCCGCGACGTCGCGACGGGCCTCGGCGTCGACCACCGCCGCGAGACGATGCTCGTGCTGCTGCTCGTGTCGCTGCTCATCGCGGTCTCCACCGCGCTCGTGGGACCCATGGTGTTCCTCGGCTTCCTCGTCGCGACCCTCGCGTACCAGCTGAGCGGCACCTACGACCACCGGCGCATCCTCCCCGTCGCGGCGCTGCTCGGCTTCGTCGTGCTCGGCGGCGCGTCCTTCGTCATGCGCCACGTCTTCTCCGCGGAGGGCGTGGTGTCGATCATCATCGAGCTGGTCGGCGGCACCGTCTTCCTGCTCGTGCTCCTCAGGAAGGGCCGGCTGTGATCCAGCTCCAGGACGTCCGCAAGGACTACGGCGACGAGGTCTCGATCGGGCCCGTCGACCTCGCGATCCCGCGCGGCGGCATCACCGCGCTCGTCGGGCCCAACGGCGCCGGCAAGTCGACGCTGCTCACGATGGTCGGGCGCCTGCTCGGCCTCGACGGGGGCACGATCTCGATCGGCGGCCACGACGTCGCCCGCACGCCGTCGAAGGCGCTCGCCAAGGTCGTCTCGGTGCTGCGGCAGGAGAACCACTTCGTCACGCGGCTCACGGTGCGGCAGCTCGTCGGCTTCGGCCGCTTCCCGCACTCGAAGGGGCGGCTGACCGTCGACGACGAGGCGCGCATCAGCGAGGCGATCGACTTCCTCGACCTCGGCGCGCTCGAGGGCCGCTACCTCGACGAGCTCTCCGGTGGCCAGCGGCAGCGCGCCTACGTGGCCATGGTGCTCGCGCAGGAGACCGACTACGTGCTGCTCGACGAACCGCTCAACAACCTCGACATGCGGCACTCGGTGCAGATGATGCAGCACCTGCGGCGGGCGGCGGAGGAGCTCGACCGCACGATCGTGGTCGTGCTCCACGACATCAACTTCGCCGGCCGCTACGCCGACCGCATCTGCGCGGTGAAGGACGGCCGCGTCGTCGAGTTCGGGACCCCCGCGGAGATCCTCCGCGACGATGTGCTCTCGGCGGTGTTCGAGACGCCCGTGCGCGTGATCGAGGGGCCCGACGGGCCGCTCGCCGTGTACTACTGACAGGCGGCGCGCGTAGCGTGTGCCGCATGGCACGCATCCTCGTCATCGGCGCCCACGGCAAGATCGCCCTCCTCGCGCAACCCCTGCTCGCGCAGGCGGAGCACACCGTCCACGGCGCCATCCGCAACCCCGACCACGCCGACGACGTCGCCGCCACGGGCGCCGAGCCCGTCGTCGCCGACGTCGAGCAGCTCGACCAGGGCGGCGTCGACGCGCTCGTCGCCGGCTACGACGTCGTGGTCTGGTCAGCGGGCGCGGGCGGAGGCTCGGCCGAGCGCACGCGCGCGGTCGACCAGGACGCCGCGCTCCGCGTGCTCGACGCGGTCCAGCGCACGGGCGCCCGGCTCGTCATGGTCAGCTACTTCGGCGCGAGCCGCGACCACGGCGTCCCGGAGGACCACGCCTTCTTCGCGTACGCGGAGGCGAAGTCGATCGTCGACGAGGCCATCCGCGCCTCGGGCGCCGACTGGGTGATCCTCGCGCCCTCCACGCTCACGCTCGACGAGGAGGGCGGCATCGAGGTCGACGAGCCCGAGGGCTCCGTGGAGGCGGGCGAGATCCCGCGCGCGACCGTCGCGCGGCTCATCGCCGAGGTCGTCGCGCACCCGGGCCTCCGCGGCATCACCGTGCGCTGCAACGGCGGCTCGACGCCCGTCGCGCAGGCGCTCGGCGGCCTCCCCAACATGGGCTGAGGCCGCCGGCGCGCGGCGGCTACAGCTCGATCGACGCCATGTGCGAGCCCGACACCTTCACGTAGCCGAGGCTCGCGTAGAGGCCGTCGGCGCCCGTCGGGCTCGCGGTGTCGACGTCGAGCACCGCCGCCTCCATGCCGTCGGCCGCGAACGAGCGCATGCCCGCGGCCAGCAGCGCGAGCGCGATGCGCCGGCCGCGGTAGGCGCGGCGCACGCCGAGCAGGTCGGTGTAGCCGAACGAGTAGCCGCGGAGGGCGAAGTCGCCCTCGTAGCGGCTCGCCATCTGGTAGCCGACCACGAGCGGGGCGCCGGCCTCGAGCGCGGCGCGCGTCTCGGGATCCGTGTCGTCGGCCGCGAGCAGCGCCGCCGCGTCGGGCGCCTCGTCGACCACGAGCCACGACCACGTCGGGGCGAACTCGCTGCGCCCGCGCGTCCACTGCTCGGCCGCGATCGGCTCGCTGCCCCAGTGGTCGCGGAAGGCGTCGTTGTGCGCGAGGCGCGTCGCCTCGTCGAGCTCCTGGCTCCACGGCACCAGCCGCAGCGAGCCGGCGAGCTCGACCTCGCGGATCGGGTGCTCGTCGCCCAGCGGCCGCTTGAGGTCGGCGAACCAGCGGCGCAGCTCGAAGCCGCCCGCCTCGTGCAGGGCGAGCTTCGACGCGGGCGCGTCGTCCTCGGCGAAGGTCGCGATGCGGGCGGGCAGCTCCTTGCCGGAGGCGGCGAGCAGCTGGCGGCCGCGCGCGATGAGCCACGCCTGGAGCTGGGTGCCGATGCCCTCGCCGCGGCGGTCGGGGTGCACGTTGCCGAACACGAAGGCGCGCACGGTGCGGAGGTCGCCCGGACGCGTGTCGGCGAAGCCGGCGGCGACGAGGCGGCCGTCGGCGTCGTAGCCGAGCATCGAGTCGGTCTCCAGGTGCTTCCAGGGCGCGGTGAGGTCGTCGCGGACCTCCTCGAGCGTCTCGCGGTAGGGCTCGCGGTCGGCGTCGCCGATGACGTGCAGCAGCTCGGTGAGGGCGGGCGCGTCGTCGACGGTCGCCGGGCGCCAGGAGAGGCCTCCCGCGGTGAGCTCGGGCAGGGTCTCGGGCGCGGCGGCGCGCACGGCGATGGGGGCGAGGTCGTCGGTCACGGAGCAAGGCTACGAGGCGGCGCCCGTAGGGTCGATGCATGACGAACCGACCGACGAGGATCGGCGTGCAGCTCGCGCCGCAGCACGCGACGATGCAGGCCACGATCGATGCCGCCCGCCGGCTCGAGGAGATGGGCGTCGACGCCGTCTTCAACTGGGACCACTTCTTCCCGCTCTCCGGCGACCCGGACGGCGCGCACTACGAGGCCACGACGCAGCTCGCCGCGTGGGCGCAGGCGACCGAGCGCATCCAGCTCGGCCCGCTCGTGTTCTGCAACTCGTACCGCAACCCCGATCTGCTCGCCGACGTCGCGCGCACGATCGACCACATCTCCGGCGGCCGGTTCCTCCTCGGCATCGGCTCCGGATGGTTCGAGCGCGACTACGTCGAGTACGGCTACGAGTTCGGCACCGTGGGGTCGCGGCTGAACGACCTCGGCGCGGCGCTGCCGCGCATCCGTGCCCGGCTCGAGCGCCTGAACCCGGCGCCCGCGGGCCCGATGCCCATCCTGATCGGCGGCAAGGGGGAGCAGAAGACGCTGCCGCTCGTCGCCGAGCACGCGAGCATCTGGCACTCCTTCGTCGGCCCGGACGAGCTGCCGCACAAGCTCGACGTGCTGCGGCGCCACCTCGAGCGCTTCGGCCGCTCGCTCGACGACGTCGAGGTCTCGAACGGCGCGAGCATCCGCGACGGCGTCGGGGGCGTCGCCTTCGAGCGGCTCGACGCTCTGCACGAGCTCGGCACGCGCCTGTTCACGATCCCGCTCTCGGGCGACGACACCCCCGACGGGTTCGCGCTCGACCGCGTCCAGGCCTTCCTCGACTGGCGCGACCGGAGGAACGCGTAAGCGTTGCGGAGGGAGCGGGTCGAGCGGGTCGAGCGCGTCGGCCCTGCCGGCCGACGTCTGTCGAGACCAAGACCGGCGGAACAGCGTGCGCTAGGCCCGGAACGCCTCGATCAGCCCCTGCACGACCGCGTCGCCGCCGCCGCGCGCGAAGTCGGCGCGCTGCTGCGCCGCCGAGCCGCCGCGCTCGAGCACGCGCCCGGCCGCGGCGAGCGAGCGGGAGGCGCCGAGCTCGTCGGCGATCGGTGCGAGGCGCTCGATCGCCTCGCCGAGCGCGTCGCGCACGTGCTGGAGGGCGCACTCCTCGTCGGCGATGATCGTCGCGTCGAGGCCGTGGCGGGCCGTGCGCCACTTGTTCTCGCGCACGAGCCACGACGGCAGGTGCAGCTGCGGCCGCCCCTCGTCGAGCGCGCGCGACGCCTCTTCGATGAGGCAGTGGGTGAGGGCCGTGACGCCCGCGAGGTCGTCGATCGAGGGCGCGCCGTCGGCGATGCGCACCTCGAGCGTGCCCAGGTGCGGCGAGGGCCGGAGGTCCCAGCGCAGCTCGCCGAGGTCGGAGATCACGCCGGCCGCGAGCATCTCGTCGATCGCGCGGCGGTACTCGGCCCAATCGACGAACGCCGGGGGCAGGCCGCCCGTCGGCAGCTGCTGGAACAGCATCGTGCGGTGCGAGGCGAAGCCGGTGTCCTCGCCCTGCCAGAACGGGCTCGACGCCGAGAGCGCCAGGATGAGCGGCAGCCGGTCGAGCATGGTGCGCAGCAGCGGCACGACCTTCTGCGGGTGCTCGACGCCGACGTGGTTGTGCACCCCGAAGATGACGAGCCGGCGGCCCCAGTCGCGCGAGCGCTCCACGACGCGGCGGTACCGCGGATCGTCGGCCTGGTCCTGCTCGCGCCAGCGGCACGTCGGATGCGTGCCGGAGCCGATGAGCGCGAGCCCCAGGCGGTCCGCGGCGGTCGCGGCGAGGTCGCGCATCCCGCGCAGCTCGTCGACCGCGTCGTCGGTCGACCGGTGCACGCCCGTGATGAGCTCGATCATCCCGGCGAGGAACTCCTTGTCGAAGCGGCGGTCGCCGATGCCGGCGAGCAGCTCCTTGGCGCGGGGCACCATGGCGCCCGTCGTGGGGTCCACGACGGCGAGCTCCCACTCGACGCCGAGGGTCGAGCGGGCGGAGGACGCGAACTCCATGGGTCGAGCGTAGGGCCGCCGACCCGCGGGCGCGCACCACGCGACGGGATGTGACAGAATGAGGGGTCGAGCTCGCGCCCCGACCCTCTCTTCGGCGCGCCGAGCCAGCAAAGCTTTGCGAGCGGCGCATCCCCACATGCGCACGAGCGCGGTGCACTCAACCAGAACAGCAGGAGAACTGTGGCAGTCAAGATCCGTCTGAAGCGCTTCGGCAAGATGCGCGCCCCGTACTACCGCGTGGTCGTGGCCGACTCGCGCACGAAGCGCGATGGCCGCGTCATCGAGGAGATCGGCAAGTACCACCCGACGGAGCACCCGTCGCTCATCGAGATCGACAGCGAGCGCGCGCAGTACTGGCTCGGCGTCGGCGCGCAGCCGACCGAGCAGGTCGCCGCGCTCCTCAAGCTCACGGGCGACTGGGGCACGTTCACGGGCGAGGGCTCGACCGAGAACCAGGTCCAGCAGCCCGAGGGCCGCAAGGCCTTCGTCGCCGACGAGGCCAAGAAGCCGGTGCTCAAGCCCAAGGCCGAGAAGCCGGCAGAGGCGAAGGCCGACGAGACCGCGGAGGCGCCCGCCGAGGACGCCGCCGAGGCCGAGACGACCGAGTCCTGAGCATGCTGCGCGACGCGCTGGAGCACCTCGTCAAGGGCATCGTCGATCGCCCGGACGACGTGCGCGTGCGCGCGCGCGACACGCAGCGCGGCGAGGTCCTCGAGGTGCACGTGCACCCCGAGGACCTCGGCCGCGTCATCGGGCGCGGCGGCCGCACGGCCGGCGCCCTGCGCACCGTGATCGGTGCGCTCCCCGGAGGTCGCCGCGTCCGCGTGGACGTGGTGGACACCGATCGCTAGGCCCGCCGTGCCGGCCCGCACCCAGCTGCGCGTCGGCCGGCTCTCCAGGGCCCACGGGCTCAAGGGCGCGATCAAGGTCGAGCTCTACACCGACGACCCCGCGCGGCGCTTCGTGCCCGGGGCCCGGTTCGCGCTCCAGGTGCCCACCTCTTCGAAGTGGCACGGCAAGTCGATCGAGCTCGTCGAGCTGCGCGTCTACAACGGCAGTCCCGTGGCGTTCTTCGCCGGCGTCGACGACCGCACCGAGGCCGAGAGCCTCGTGAAGGCCGTGCTGTGGGTCGAGCAGGACCCGACGGAGCTCCCCGAGGAGCCTGACGCCTGGTACGTCCACCAGCTCGCGGGCCTCGAGGTCTGGCGCGACGGCGCCCGCATCGGGCGCGTCGTGCGCGTCGACGCCCTCCCCGCGCAGGACATGCTCATCGTCGAGCACGACGGCGCCGAGGTCATGGTCCCGTTCGTCTCGGCCATCGTGCCGGAGGTCGACCTCCGCGCGGGCCGCGTCGTCGTGACGCCGCCGCCCGGCCTCTTCGAGGAGCTCGAGGCGGAGGCCGACGAGGAGGCCGAGGCCGTCGCGGCAGCGGATGCCGACGAGGCAGGGCAGGCCGAGGCGCCCGCCGATCCCGCGAAGGACTGACGTGCGGATCGACATCGTCACGATCTTCCCGGAGTTCTTCGGGGTGCTCGACGTCTCGCTCCTCGGCCGCGCGCGCCGGGAGAGCCTGCTCGACCTCCACGTCCACGACCTCCGCGACTGGACCCACGACCGCCACCGCACGGTCGACGACACGCCCTACGGCGGCGGCGCCGGCATGGTCATGCGGCCCGAGCCCTGGGGCGAGGCGTTCGACGCGCTGCTCGGCGACGACGACGCGGATGCCGTGGTCGTCCTCCCGAGCCCCGCGGGCGTGCGCTTCACGCAGCCGCTCGCGCGCGAGCTCGCGCACGAGCGCCGGCTCGTGTTCGCGTGCGGCCGCTACGAGGGCATCGACGCGCGCGTCGCGCAGCACGTGGCGGGCCGGGCGCGCGTCATGGAGATCAGCCTCGGCGACTACGTCCTGAACGGCGGCGAGGTCGCGTCGATGGCGATGATCGAGGCGATCGGCCGGCTCGTGCCGGGCGTCGTCGGCAACCCCGAGAGCCTCGTCGAGGAGAGCCACGAGGCGGGCCTGCTCGAGCACCCCTCGTACACGAAGCCGCAGGTGTGGCGCGGCCTCGAGGTGCCCGAGGTGCTGCGCAGCGGCAACCACGCCGCCATCGCCTCCTGGCGCCGCGAGCAGGCCGTCGAGCGGACCCGCCGCGTCCGGCCCGACCTCCTGCCGCCCGACCTCGCCGACACCGTCTGAGGCTTCGCCGAGCGCCGCGCCGCGCCGCGCGCCCTCAGCGAACACCGTCCTCGCGCACGGCCCGCGCGGCTAGCCTCGAGGACATGGCAGCACCCCGGTCCGAGCCGACCCAGCGCGCGACGAGCGCGGGGGAGCGGCCCCGCGCGCTGCGGGTCGCGTTCTGGATCGCCGTCGGCTCCATCGTCGCGCTCCCCGCCTGGCTCATGTTCGGCCGCGCGCTCGCGGGCGCGCCGATCGGCGAGGCGCTGCTGCTGCAGGCCTTCCTCGGCCCGGGCCTCGCGCTGCTCATCGCCGTCGTCGTCGGCCTCACCGCGGCGCGCAAGGAGGTCCGCCGGCCGCGGGCGCTCACCTGGCGCGACGTGCGGCTCATCGGCCCGTGGCTGCTCGTCATCGCGCTCATGGGGCTCACGATCGTCGACACCTCGGGCACCGCGACCGGCTCGGCGCTCACCGCCTGGTTCGGCGACGGCTGGCTCACGGCGTCGCAGTCGTTCACCGCGATCGGCGTGCTCGCGACCCTCATCGGCGGCGCGGTGCTCGCCTGGCTGCAGGCGCTCGAGCTCGGCCGCGAGACGCGCCGCCGCGTCGAGCGGCTCGTCGACGAGATGCAGTCGCCGCTGCTCGAGCAGCGCGCGCGCCACGAGGACGCGAGCTTCGAGCGCCTCGACGGCCCGCAGTCGGGCCGCACCATCCGCCTCGAGGGGCAGCGCGAGGGCGACGACCGCGCCTGACCGGCGACGCCGCGTGGCGCAGCGCTGCCCGGATGTGGCAGGATAGGTCGTTGGTGCCGAACGCCGTCCCCGCCTCCGGGCGGGCCTCTGCCACAGGGGAGCAGACGCGGGCACCGCATCCACGAACATCCTGACGCGGTCGACCTGTGGCGGCCGCAGAGAGCGACACCGCCATGCACATCCTCGACAAGGTCGACGCAGCCAGCCTCCGCACCGACGTCCCCGACTTCCGCCCCGGCGACACCGTCAAGGTGCACGTCAACATCATCGAGGGCTCGCGCTCGCGCGTCCAGGTGTTCCAGGGCGTCGTCATCGGCCGCTCGGGCCACGGCGTCCGCGAGACCTTCACGGTCCGCAAGGTCTCGTTCCAGGTCGGCGTCGAGCGCACCTTCCCGGTGCACTCGCCGGTCATCGACCACATCGAGCTCGTCAGCCGCGGCGACGTCCGCCGCGCGAAGCTCTACTACCTGCGCAACCTCCGCGGCAAGGCCGCGAAGATCAAGGAGAAGCGCGACTTCTCCTGATCCACGAGCGACGGGGGCCGGCGATCGCCGGCCCCCGTCGTCGTTCCCGGATCGTGACCAGAATCGCCCGCGGACGGCGCGGGACGCGGGTGCGGCGCACCTAGACTTGCTGCGGTGGAAGGGCGGGCGATGACGAACGAGGTCGACACCGGCGAGGCCCGCCGGGCACCCGGGCGGGGGGTCCTGCTCTTCGTGCGCGACATCGTCGTGATCTTCCTCGTCGCGCTCCTCATCTCCTTCCTCGTGAAGACGTTCCTCATCCGGCCCTTCTGGATCCCGTCGGAGTCGATGAACGACACGCTGCAGGTCGACGACCGCATCATCGTGAGCCTCCTCACGCCCGCGCTCATCCCGATCGAGCACGGCGACGTCGTCGTCTTCGAGGACCCGGGTGGCTGGCTGCCCGAGCCGCCCCAGGAGGAGGAGACGGGGCTCGCGGGCGCCGTCGACGGCTTCCTGACGTTCGTGGGCCTCGCGCCCGAGGACGAGCACGGCTACCTCATCAAGCGCGTCATCGGCCTCCCGGGCGACCGGGTGGAGTGCTGCAACGACTTCGGGCAGCTGCTCGTGAACGGCCAGGCGATCGATGAGCCGTACCTGCGCCTCGACGCCGAGGGGCAGCCGGCGAGCTCGATGTCGTTCGACGTCACGGTGCCCGAGGGGCACCTGTGGGTGATGGGCGACAACCGCAACCACTCGGGCGACTCCCGCGCGCACATGGATGCGCCCGGCGGCGGCTTCGTGCCGATCCAGACCGTCGTCGGCCGCGCCCTCGTCGTGTCGTGGCCGCTCGAGCGCTGGGCGTGGCTCGACCGCCACGAGGAGACGTTCGTCGGCGTCGAGCCGCAGGGCTCCGCCGCCTGGCCCGTGCTCCCGAGCGGCGTGCCCGGCTGATGCCGATCGTCCCGACGCTCGAGCTCGAGCGGGAGCTGTGGGCGACCGCGGAGGTCGTCATCGGCATGGACGAGGTGGGCCGCGGCGCGCTCGCCGGGCCCGTGAGCGTCGGCGCGCTCGCGCTCCGCGCCGACTGCGAGGGCATGCCCGAGCACCTGCGCGACTCGAAGACCATGACGCAGCTGCGCCGCGAGGCGACGGCGCCGCTCGTGCGCGGCTGGGGCGTCGCGGCGGTCGGCCACGCCTCGAGCGAGGAGATCGACCGCCTCGGCATCCAGGTCGCGCTCGGCATCGCGGGGCGCCGCGCGCTCGTCGCGCTCCACGAGGCCGGCATCGCCGTGCCGGAGGCCACGATCCTGCTCGACGGCGCCCACGACTGGCTCGCGCCGGCCCTGCGCGCGCCCGTGCGCACGCGGCTGCGGACGAAGGCGGACCGCGACTGCGGCTCGGTCTCGGGCGCCGCGTGCGTCGCGAAGGTCGAGCGCGACGCCTGGATGGTCGAGGCCGATGGCCGGCATCCCGGCTACGGCTGGGCGTCGAACAAGGGCTACGGCTCGGCCGAGCACATGGCGGCGATCGCCGCGCTCGGCGCGACGGGGCTCCACCGGCGCACGTGGCTGCGGTCGACGCCGGCGCAGGAGGCGAGGCCCGCGCAGGCGGAGCCGTTGCCGGGCCGGCTGGACGCCAGGGCCGTCGCGGCGCCGTAGGATGGCCGGGTGGAACCCGAGGACATCGAGGACTACGACCGCGAGGTCGAGCTGGCGCTCTTCAAGGAGTACCGCGACGTCGTCGGCATGTTCAAGCACGTCGTCGAGACGGAGCGGCGCTTCTACCTCGCGAACGACGTCAAGCTGACGCGGCACGACGCCGGCACCGACTTCTACTTCGAGCTCGAGCTCACCGACGTGTGGGTGTGGGACATCTACCGCTCGGACCGCTTCATCAAGTCGGCGAAGATCCTCACGTTCAAGGACGTCAACGTCGAGGAGCTCGCGAGCCGCGACCTCGAGCTGCCGAAGGACCTCGCGATCGAGGAGTAGGCGCGCCGCGCCGGCGTGCGTGCCGGCGTCGACGGCCGCTCAGGCCGCCTTGGCCGCGCCGACCGCGAAGTTGTCGCGGAACAGCCCCGTCGGGTCGACCTCCGCCTTGATCGCGCGCAGCCGCGCGAGGGTCGCCGGCGGGAAGGCGCGCTCGAGCAGGTGCGGGTCGGTGCGCTGCTCGAAGCTGAGGTAGAGCCCCTCCATCCGCTCCTCGAGCTCGCCCCACAGCGCGTCGAACGCCGCCGAGGTGCCGATCGCCGTGACCGACCAGCGGGCGTCGCGGTGCGCGAAGGCCGTCGCGCCGGCCGGCACGTCCTCGGTCGCGCCGCCCATCGCGCGCAGCTGGAACCACGGGGATGCGCCGGAGTCGACGAGCGCAGCCGCGCGGTCGGCGAAGCCGGCGTCGAGCGTGCGCACGAGGCCGGAGCGGAACTGCGGCTCGCCGACGGCGGGCGCGCGGTCGCCCGGCGATGCCATGACGTCGGCGTAGGAGGCGAGCGCCACACGCTGCCCGACGAGCGGGCCGAGCGCCGCGAACGGCTGGAGGCGGTCGACGATCGTGTCGGGGTCGTCGCTCTCGACGACGCCGTAGAGGTGCGCGACGGCGTGGGCGGAGCCGCGCCCGGGGGAGAGCACGGCGAAGAGCGTCGTGTCGCGGGGCGTCGCCTCCATCGTCGTGCCGAATCCCTCGACGAAGGCGGAGACGTCGTCGATCTCGATCGCGAGCTGCGCGTGGCCGACCTGCCCGACCTCGGCGGCGCGCAGCTCGAAGGCGACGACGACGCCCACGTTGGCGCCGGCGCCGCGGATCGCCCACAGCAGCTCGGGCCGCTCGTCCTCGGTCGTGCGCACGACGCTGCCGTCGGCGAGCACGACCTCGGCCGCGACGAGGCTGTCGATCGTGAGGCCGTGCGCGCGGCCGAGCAGCCCGATGCCGCCGGCCGTCGCGAGGCCGCCCACGCCGACGCCGCCGTGGTCGCCGCTCGAGATCGCCCAGCCGCGCGGTGCGAGCGCCGCGGCGACCCGCGTCCAGGTGGCGCCCGGGCCGAGCCGCACGATCCGCTCGCGCTCGTCGAGCACCTCGATGCCGTCGAGCGCACCGACGTCGATGACGATGCCGCCGTCGTTCGTCGAGCGGCCGCTCACGCCGTGGCCGCCGGAGCGGATGCCGAGCGGCACCTCCGGGTGGGCGCGGGCGACGCCGACGGCGTCGACGACCTCCGCGATGGTGCGCGGCCGGAGCACGAGGCCCGGGCTGCCGCCGCGCATCGCGGTGGAGCGCACGGCGGCGTAGCCGAAGTCGCCCGGCTCGACCGCGCGGTCGCGGAGCGACTCGGGGAGGGCGTCGTAGGCGATGCCCTCCCGCCGCGCGGCGAGCGCTCGGGCGCCGCGGCCGGGCGCCTGCGTGCCGGTCGCGGCGCGCGCGGCGGTGACGGCCTCGCGCAGCGCGGCGCCCGTGCCCTCGGCGAAGCGGTGGATGGCGCCCTCGTCGTCGGCCATGACGATGAACGTCGAGACGCCGTCGTCGAGCGCGAGGCGCACGAGCTGCTCGAGCGGCTCGTCGCCGCGGATGTTGAGGAGGCGACGGATCTCGCACGGGTCGCGGCCGGCGCGCGCGGCGGCCTCGTCGATCCGCCGGTTGCCGTCGGCGAGGTCGCCGGGCTGCAGGTAGGGGAGCGAGGGCAGCCAGCCGTCGCCGAGCTCGCCCGTGAGGCGCAGCATCCGGGGCTTGTAGGCGCCGACGTGGATCGGGATGCGGTGCGCGGGCGCGGGCCCGCGCTTCGCGCCCGCGAGCGGGTAGTGCTCGCCGCCGCGGACGCCGCCGCGCACGTCGGTGTCCCACAGCTCGCGGATGACCCCGATGCCCTCGCGGAGCGCGTCGACCGACTGGCCCGGGGTGAGGCGCCGACCGCCCATCGCCTCGATCGCGTCCCAGAAGCCGCCGGCGCCGAGCCCGAGCTCGAGGCGGCCGCCCGAGAGCAGGTCGAGCGAGGCCGCAGCGCGCGCCGTGACCGGCGCGGGGCGGAGCGGCAGGTTGAGCACGTTGGGCGAGAGGAGCACGCGGTCGGTCTTGGCGGCGACGAACGACAGCAGCGTCCAGGTGTCGAGGAACGACGGCTGGTACGGGTGGTCCTGGAAGGTGACGAGCTCGTAGCCGGCCGCCTCGGACGCCTGCGCGAGCGCGACCACGCGGTCGGGGTGCGCCGCGCTCGGCGTGATGAAGGTGCCCAGCTGGAGCGGGTGGCCGTAGTCCACGGGATGCCTCCTCGGCGATTCGTGCTGTTGGACAACCTATCTGGCGCGCCGCCTATTCCAGTACGCTGGTGGCATGGCGGACGGCACGGTGGAGGCCTCGGAGGCGGCGCGGACGGACGACACGGAGCTGGGCTGGTCGCTCGGCGTGCTCTTCCGCGAGTGGCAGCGCCGCGCGCAGGCGGCGACGGCCGACCTCCCGCACGGGCCGCGCGGCTTCCAGATCCTCGCGACGCTCGACGGCGCGACGCCGCGGCAGGGTGCGCTCGCCGCGCACCTCGGCATCGACCGGACGGTGCTCACCTACGTCGTCGACGACCTCGAGGCCGCCGGCCTCGTCGCGCGCCGCGTCGACCCCGCGGATCGCCGCGCGCAGCTGCTGGCGCTCACCGAGGCGGGTGCCGCGCGGCTCGCCGCGCTGGGCGACGCGGTGGCCGCGAGCGAGCGCACGCTGCTCGAGGGGTTCGACGCCGACGACGCGGCCGCGCTCCAGGCGCTCGTGCGGCGTGCCGCGATGCGCCTCCACGCGGGCGAGGGCGAGCACGACGCGTGCCGCATCGTCGCCGATGTCGCGGCCGTGCTCGACGCGGGCGCGGCCCCCGCCGACCCGCGCTAGCCGAGCCCCGCTCTCCACAGGCTCGGCCGCGGGCACCGCGCGCGGAGCCCGGCGTGCGCTTCCCTGCGGCGCATGGAGACGAAGCGGATGCGGCCCAAGGACCGCCTGGGGCTCGACGGCGAGGCCGTGGCGAGCGTGCACCTCGAGCGGCAGGGGATGCGGATCCTCGACCGGCGCTGGCGGTGCGCCCACGGCGAGCTCGACATCGTCGCCGAGGACCGCGGCACGACGGTGTTCGTCGAGGTGAAGACGCGCCGCGGGCTGGCCTACGGGCACCCGTTCGAGGCGATCACCGAGGCGAAGGTGCGGCGGCTGCGTCTGCTCGCCGGCCTCTGGCTCGAGGCGCGCGGGCGCCGCGGGCCGATCCGCATGGACGCGGTGGGCGTCCTCGCGCGGCGCGAGGGCGCGTGGCGCGTCGAGCACCTGCGAGGGATCGCGTGAGCGGCTTCGGGCGCGCGGGCTCCGTCGCGCTGCAGGGTCTCGTCGGCGTGCCCGTGCAGATCGAGGTGCACTCGGCCCCCGGGCTGCCGCGCGTGCACGTCGTCGGGCTGCCGGACCGCGCGGTGCAGCAGGCGCAGCACCGCACCTGGAGCGCGATCGCCCGTGCGGGGCTCGAGGCGCCGAGCGGCAAGGTCGTCATCAACCTCACCCCCGCGTCGCTGCCGAAGGCCGGCACCCACTTCGACCTCGCGATGGCCATCGCCGTGCTGCGGGCGACGGGCGCGGTGCCCGCCGACGACGGCATGACGGCGCTGCTGGGCGAGCTCGGGCTCGACGGGCGGCTCCGGCCGGTGGCGGGCACCCTGCCGCTCGCGCGGGCCGCGGCCGCCGGCGGCGCCAGCCGCCTCGTCGTGCCGAGCGCCTCGGTCGACGAGGCGTCGCTCGTCGAAGGGCTGCGGGTGCAGGGCGCCGCGAGCCTCGCGCACGCCGCGGCGCTGCTCGGCGCGGAGCTCGACCCGGAGCCGGTCGACGCGGTCGAGGGGCCGCCGCCGGTCGAGCGCGCCCACGCCGACCTCGACCTGGCCGACGTCGTCGGCAACCGCGAGGCGCTCGACGCGCTCGAGGCCGCGGCGGCGGGCGCCCACCACCTGCTCATGATCGGCCCGCCCGGCGCGGGCAAGACGATGCTCGCGATGCGGCTGCCGGGCATCCTGCCGCCGATGCCGACGGCGGCCGCGCTCGAGGTCGCGTCGCTGCGCTCGCTCTCGGGCGAGCCGGTGCCGTCGACCCTCGAGACCCTGCCGCCCTTCGAGCATCCGCACCACTCGGCGACGGCCGTCTCGCTCATCGGCGGCGGCTCGGGCGTCATCCGGCCGGGCGCCGCGGCGCGGGCGACGAACGGCGTGCTGTTCCTCGACGAGGCGCCGGAGTTCCCCCGGGCGGTGCTCGACATGCTGCGGCAGCCGCTCGAGTCGGGCACGATCACGATCCACCGGGCTGCGGGCGTCGCGAGCTTCCCCGCGCGGTTCCAGCTGCTGCTCGCCGCGAACCCGTGCCCGTGCGGCCGCTTCGGCTCGGGCGACTGCGGGTGCCCGCCGCAGCAGCGGCGCCGCTACATGGCGCGGCTCTCGGGCCCGCTGCTCGATCGCGTCGACCTGCAGGTGCGCGTCGACCGCGTCGCGCCCGGCCTCGACGAGGGGCCGCGCCGCTCGAGCGCCGAGGTCGCCGCGCGCGTCGCCGAGGCGCGCGGCCGGGCGACGCACCGGCTCGCCGGCACGGGCTGGACGGCGATGGGCCACGTGCCGGGTCCGTGGCTCCGCCGCCACGTGCCGCTGGAGCGGACGATCCTCGAGCTGCTCGAGACGGCCGTGCAGCGCGGCGCGCTCACGATGCGCGGCATGGACCGGGCACTCCGGGTCGCCTGGACGCTCGCCGACCTCGACGCCGTCGCGTCGCCCACCCGCGCGCACATCGGCCGCGCGCTCGCCTTCCGGAAGGGGATCCCCGCATGACCGCGTTCCGCGTGCCCGCCGACCGCCTCCGCGCCGCCGTGGCGCCCGTGCTGCCCGAGGGCGCGACCGACGACGACGCCGCGCTCGCCGCCCGCTTCGCCGCCGGCGCCTGGACGGTGCTGCCCGAGCCGGGCGACGCCGCCGCGGGCGGGATGCGCGCGGCGCTCGGCGACGAGGGCGCCCTCGCGCTGCTCGTCGACGGAGCGAGCCCGGCCGCGTGGCTCGCCGCGCTCGACGACCCCGAGCTCGGCGCGCTCCTGCCCGCGGCGCTCCAGCGGTGGACGCCGCGGCTGAGCGCCGAGCGGATGCTGTCGGCCTTTGCGCAGGCGGCCGCGTTCGGGCAGCGCCTCGTCATGCCCGGCGACGCGCACTGGCCGGCGCAGCTCGATGACCTCGGCCCGCACGCGCCCGCGGCCCTGTGGGTGCGGGGCGACCCCGCGGCGCTCGCGCGCGCCGGGAGGTCGGCGGCGCTCGTCGGCTCGCGCGCCTCGTCGGGCTACGGCGAGCTCGTCGCCGCCCAGCTCGCGGGCGGCCTCGTCGATCGCGGCCTCGCCGTCGTCTCGGGCGGCGCGTACGGCATCGACGGCACGGCGCACCGCGCCGCGCTCGCCTCGGGCGGCACGACGATCGCCGTGCTCGCCGGCGGGCTCGACCGGCTCTACCCGGCGGGCAACGAGGCGCTCCTGCAGCGCGTGGTCGAGACGGCCTGCGCCGTGGCGGAGGCGCCGTGCGGCACGCCGCCGACGCGCTGGCGCTTCCTCGCGAGAAAACGCGCTTGTATGCGTCAGTCTGGTCGAGGGGTGATCGTGACCTGGGTGCCGAGGTGGGCCGCCAGAGCAAGAGCAGTGAGCTTCACCAAGCGGTCCATGAACGAGACGCATCCTTTTGCATCGGCCAGCCTGACCGATGGCTCCTTGATCCCGTCTAGTCGCACCGCCTCCAACGCGTCCACCTCGGGCAGTGTCTCGTGCCCGTGGGCGATGTGGTGCCTGATCTTCAGCCACTCGTTCAGACGTGTGTTGACCATGTTGCGAGACCAGTGTGCCCTTGGTCTGCCACGACCGGCCGAAATTGAATAGGTCCAGTGGGGCCATGGGTCGAATCCGGCCCCGACCATGAGCGCACGGACGTTGTCGCCGTTAGGCGTCGCGAATTTTCCGATGGCGCTTCGGACCGGGCCAACCGCGACTCCGTACTGAGCGCGCTCCGCTTGAGATACGTGTTTCGGTTCGCACTCGTCGAGTATCGCGGTGGTCATGTCTTGCACGGCGGCTTGCCAGGCAGCAACGGCCAGCACGATGACAGCACGATCTAGAGAGACCTCACGGATGCGTCTTCCAGTTCGCCCGCCGCCGTGATTCTGGTGGATGGCGATGATGTTGTCGCAATGGGTCATGGCCCGCCCGTAGTTGTCTACGGCCGTCTGAAGATCCACACTGCCCCCTTTGGTCTTGTCGCGACAGTAGCGTGGCTCTATCGTTTGGCACGCCGTTCGCGGAGGAGTTTCACCTACTGTGGCGAAGTGGACAATCAGCTCATCACTGGCCTACTGGGTGCGATCATCGGTGCCGTTGCGCTAGTCCTTGGTCAGGTGTTTGGACCCGTCTGGCTGGACAAGGTGCGGCGCAATCGAGACCGTCACGACGCTGACTACGCGGCTCGGAAGGCAGCGATCCAGGCGACGCAGGCGGCGGTGATGTCGGCGTGGATGGCCCGAACGAGCAGCACTACGAGTGCAGAAGAGCTGCGCAACACGACGAACGAGCTCATCAAGGGCGTCGTGAGCCTGCGAGTCGGACTAAGTGGAGATGACAGCGTCTCCTTTCAGAACGACCTTGTCATGGCCGTGGGCGCTGCCGTAGAAGCAAAGCTTCCTCTGGTGTGGCGATACACGTCGACCCAGTTTCAACGCCTAGATGAGCTCCTCGAAGAACCGACGAATGCCCCGGGTCTTGGCCGGGAGATCCGAGCCAGCGTCGAACGCTTCGCCGAAGCTCAGACGCCCTATAGCGGTCCATTTGAAAAGCCCGCCGAGTAGAAGCGGCCCTCTGGAAAAACGACCCCTCCGTCGCGGGGTCGATGTGCCGGGGGAAGTCTGGATCTAGACAAACGATTCACTAGTAGACGGCTGCCAAGCATCACGGATGCCGTAGTGCTCGGAGCTCGCGCAGCTACAGGACGACGAGCCCGCACTCCGGGCATGCGCTCGCCCTGCCCTCGGCGGTGGGTCTGCACAGGACGTGACAGCGCGGGCAACGGGGGTCGCCGATGCCAGCGAAGGGGTCGTCGTCCTGCTCCATGCTCAGAGCCTCTCAGGGGCCCGCAGGCGCGCGGAAGCCCCGACCACGCAGGCCGGGGCATCCTGGAGCGATCTAGCTCGCCAGAGCGCGGTAGACCGAAGCTCGGCTGGCGCCGGTCTGCGCGACGATGTCGGCGACGCTCAGACCGCGCTCCTTCATCTTCTTGATCTTCTTGACCGTGTCGGGCGCGGTAGCGGTTCGGGGTCGTCCGGCAACCTGCTCGCCCTTCTTGGCGCGGGCCGCGCGAGCCGCCCGAGCCTCGGCAACTCTCTCCGCGTTCATGTCCTTCTCCCACTCGGCCACGAGCGCCATGAGGCCCCGCATCATCTTCCCGGTGGGCCCGGTGAGGTTCTCGCCGTCCTTGAGCGACACGACGTTAATGCCGCGCTCCTCCAGGTCGGCGATGGTCTGCATGACGTGGAGAGCCGACCGGCCCAATCGATCGAGTGAGACGACCGTGATCGAGTCGCCGGAGCGCACCCGCGAAAGAAGATCATCGAGCCCGGGGCGGCTCTCGCGGGCACCACTGATCTTGTCGGAGAACATGTCCTTGGGGTCGATGCCCGCGGCGGTGAGGGCGTCGGTCTGCCGGTCGAGTGACTGCGCGACGGTGCTGACGCGGATGTACCCGAACGTGCGGGCGGTGCTCTGGTTGCTCATGCGGGAAGTCTATCTCAAAAGTTGGCAAGCGCACAACGTTTCTGAGACATGGGTTGTGAGGCACTCATCGGGCTCGGATCCTGTCACGGACCCAGTATTGAGACGGGCCACTCATCGCGTCTCAGATCCATGAGTGTGAGACGCCGAGCCCAGGGCCGTTGGAGGGCGCCAGGGGCGTACTACCCGACTCACCAGCGCGACACGCCGGGCATGCAGTAGACCGGTCTACTGTTGTCATGTGTCAACCCCCTGGGGCTGGGGGTGCGCTACTGAGACTTGGGAGGCATCATGGCGACCGTTCACGACGTGGCCGCGTACATCCTCCGCGAGCACGGGCGTCCCATGAGCACGATGAAGCTGCAGAAGCTCTGCTACTACTCGCAGGGCTGGTCGCTGGCGTGGGACTCGCGCCCGATGTTCGACGAGGAGATCCAGGCGTGGGCCAACGGCCCGGTCGTCTACGAGCTCTTCAAGCAGCACCGAGGCCGCTTCACGGTGGACGCTTGGCCCTCGGGCGATCCCGAGTCGCTGGAGCCGAATGAGCGCGAGACCGTGAACGCGGTTCTGGAGGGCTACGGCGACCTGAGCGGCCAAGAGCTGAGCGACCTGACACACACGGAGCGCCCGTGGCTCGAAGCTCGTGGCGGGCTGAGTGCCGGTGCCTGGTCGTCGAGGTCGGTCGACCTCGACGTGATGCAGGACTTCTTCGGCGGTCTGGACACCGACCGCGACTGATGGGGCGCTCTCGGAAGCGTGTGCCTTCAGACGCGACAGCTGCCGCACCCGACCCGAAGAAGTGGGTCGACCCTCGTGCGAAGAAGGCTGCGGGCGGTGGCAAGCGCGCCCCCGCGGTGCAGAAGATCGCAATCGACGAGCTTCGCTTCGAGTGGGACGGTTCCAGCGTTGACCACGACTACAGCGGTTCGTGGGACTGGGATCTGGAGCCGAAGGAGACCGCCGACCTTCTTGCGCTGCTCAGCAGCCTTCGCGCGCTGACGTGGCGAGAGATCAAGGAACAGAAGTTCAACTCGAAGCATTCGACGCGCCAGCTCCACCACTCCCAGGACGTGAGCACGCTCTGCAAGGAAGCGCAGGATCGCCTCACTGACATCGGCCGAGGTGACCAGGAGGCTCTGTTCAGGCTCCGTCACGGCAACCTGATCCGGGTATGGGGAGTCTTGGAGGGCCCGGTGCTGCGCCTGCTCTGGTTCGACCGTCTACACGAGGTGTGTCCGACCGAGTCCTAGCCTGAGGACATGAAGCAACTTCGAGGCTGGCTCGGTTCCATCTTCGTCCCGCTCCTCGCCGTTCTGTCGCTGCTGGTGGTTGCGGGCTCGGTGTACCTCGACATCCGACATGGCCTGCGCCTGCCTGGTGAGTACCCGGTGCTTTACGACTTGGCGATCGCCTTTCTGATGGGCGTGTTCTTTCAGTATCTGGTGGTCTACCTACCGCAGCAACGGCGCACGCGGCAGACCATAGAGGCCCACCGGGGCCGCCTGCGGATGGTCGCAAATACCGGCCCCGATCTGTTGCGCGAGCTGGAGTTCGTCGCACAGTGCCCGCCGCGCGAGCTGACGGACGAGCATCTGCGAAGGGTGCTGACCGCGACTAACGAGAACCGCCAGGTGCAGGCGCTCGTGCGCGACCGATTGAACATCGCGCACCAGCAGTACAGGAGCCTGCTGCCGTTCCTCTTCTCGCTTCCACACGATGTCGTCGTGGCGCTGGAGCGTGTCGAGCAGTCGCAACTCAACGTGTTCTTCCGGCATCGGTTTGACGCCCAAGGGGATCCGGTGCTCCAAGACCGGATCAGCCCCCTGCGAGAGCGCCGCGAGGTACTGAAGACAGACGAGGACGGCGGGCACTACTTCGAGCGAAAGACGCTCGTCGACTTCTTCGAGCTCTTTCAAGAGTTCCGGGATGCGTGCGCCCAGCTCGAGACCGCGATCCAGCCGCACCTGGACAAGCCATCTCGGTATCGCGCCTATGAACGGGTGACGCTGCTGAACTACGCGCGCCTAGAGAGTCCGGGCGAGCCTCACGACTATCCGGAGGAAGCGTTCTCCGTCGAGTGGGCCGGCGATCCGCCTCCGCTTCCTCCACACATGGAGGTGCAGTTCAAGAGGAGCCCGCCAGAGCGCCGTCCCGACTAGGGCGCAAGTTGCCGCAGCGTCCAGGAGAACGCCTGCGGGTCGTTGGCTGCCGTCGCGGCGTCGATGTAGGTCTGCAGAGCCGCCGCTGCTTCGGAGGCCGCTAGCGCGAGCTCCTCGTCGAGGACGATGTACGACAGCAACGTGAGGTTGTCGGCAAGGTCGTTGAGGTTCTCGCGCTTCATGGTCATCTCCAATTGATGAGGAGGAGGGCCCGGCGCCCAAGATCTCCGGGCCCTCCCGCGCCGGGTGACTAATCCGGCCCCCGGCCCCCGATGAGATCGGCCGGGAGTTGAGGTGGTCGGGGCCCAGGTGAACGACCAGGCCCCGACCGTGACCCACGGGATGAGCTGCCCGGGGATCTATTTGGTTGTGGCGGTGGTCGAGACCACACACCGGCCCACCGGGTCGACTCCCGGCAGGGGCTTCTAAAACTTCTTCGAGTTGCTGACGAGCCGCGCGAAGCCCTCCAGGCTGAGCGTGACGTACGCCTGCTCTGCACTGCGGCCGCGGTGTCGATGCACGACACCGCCGACCTTGGCACCGGTCGCTCGCGCTCGCCCCTCGGCCTCGGCCAAGTTCTCGGACACGCGCCCGCCCGATGCCGCGCTCGTGACGAGCACCACACCTGGCAGTCCGACGATGTCGGAGGCATCGGACGAGTCAGGCCATCGCACGGATGCCTCGACGCCCAGCTTGCAAAGGGTCGCGGCGACCAGCTCGCGCCACCGGAGGCCTTCGAAGACTGAGGCGAACCCGGCGGCATTGCCGGGCGCCTTCTTCTTCGGCGGCGGTGCCTCCCAGACCCCGCTCACTGCTGGCCCCGCTCGTGCTCGACACGCTCTCGGGTAATGCGCTCATGGAACTCTGCTGCACTTCGCGGATCGAACGTCGCGGGCCCATAGTAGTTCTCCAGCGCCTCGGACGCCTCTCGGCGCTCCTTGGGGTCGGTCAGGGTGCGGACACGTCGGACGGCGACCTGGCGAGCATCGTCCCAAGAGCGATCTCCGTACGTCCAGGGGCGAACCCATCCCGGCAGGGGGCCGAAGCCGACCTTGCCCTCATCGAGGTATCGGTCAAAGACGTTCCGATCCGGCCCGTCGAGCATGCTCTCCACGGTCAGTTGCTGAGGAGAGACCACGAGTTCGGCGCCGCGCTCGACGAACCGCGGGACGGGGCCCCAGGCATCGCGACCACGCTGCCCGAGCACGACATTGGCGCCCAGGACATGGACGAGGCGCGGCTCGGTCAGCGACTTCGGCGGAACGGGCTTCGGCTTCTCGACGGGCTTCGCCCTCTTGGCCTGGATCGCGGCGGCCTGCGCGAGCACCTTGGCCTCGTCGATCTCGTCGTCGAAGCTTCCGAACGGCAGTTCGTCGGCGGCGGGAGGGATCTTGTCGGTCATGGTGTGCTCCTTGTCAGAAGGGGAGGTCATCGCGGTCAGGCGGCAGGGGCTTCGCTGGCACCCATTCCGGGGCCTCCTGCGCGGGTTGCGCTTCGAGCTCCGCAGCTCGCTGCGCAGCGGCGGCGCTCGCCTGTGCCTGAGCGTCAGCGTGAAGAGCCGGGATGCGCCTGAGATCGGCTGCGAGCTCGTTGTGCCCGGCGCTCGCGACCTCGTCGGCGATCCGGATCACGAGCCCCGGGTCGACTCCGAGGACGGCGCGGAGGGCCACGGTCAGTGCGTCCATTTGTCGCTGCTGGTCGAGCTGGCTCAGGTCGCGTACGTCGAGGCGGTCGGCGAGGACGCTGAGGGCACGGACTTCGAGATCCGCGAGGCGAGCCGCCTCCCGGTACCGCCCGCCGTCCAAGAGCTTTGAGCGGGCCTCGGATGCGTCGTCGGCGATGTGGTGCAGGCGATCGGCGATGGCGAGGGCGCCAAGGCCCGTGGCGCTCGCGGCAGCCCGCTTGGTCTCGGGCGGCACATGTGCGAGGTGGCGGCTCAGGGAGTCCTTGCTCGTGTTTCGGTGCTGTCTCGCCACCGCGCGGAGGCTCATTCCAGCGAGAAGTTCCGCTTCGATTGCATCCCTCTCGGGGTGCGAGCAGATGGTGCATGCGTAAACCATGCCGACACCCCCGATTCGCTACTAGCGACGCGGAATGTGTCGCTAGTAACACTATCGGCCGGAGCTCGACGGAGTTCGGAACAGCTTCTCGATCGACCTCGAATTCTTGACATCGAGTTTGACAAAGGGAGGCGCGACAGCCGCGACGCTAAGCCCGAGTTGTCGCGGCACCGTCTCGATTAGTTCCCGAAGTGTTCTGGCTTCAGCTCTGGGTGCTCCAGCTGCTCCCGCACCTGATCGAGGATCGCGTCGGGGAAGTTGGCCCGGAGCCTGCCGACCTTCGCCGGGGAGTAGTACTTGGCCTGCTCTGCCTTCGTGCGGACACCGAGGAAGTTCAGGAGAGCGAACAGAGCGAGTTCCCCGCCCTGGTACACGGGAACCTTCTGATGACGCGCCTGAGAGGCGCTCACGGCCTCCTGCGGCTTGTTGAGCCCGGCGCTGCTGCGCCACCGGAGTCCGGGCGTCATCGCGATGAACTCTTCGAGCTCCGCCCAACGCTCGGCGGCGTCAGCATCTCCTCGTGCAGCCTCGCGGATGAGCCGCCCGATGCTGTTGGCGCCGGAGCCCAGCTTGGGCTTGTAGGCGTAGCTCGCCAGCTTCTCCGGGGTGCCGCTGTCGATGTGCTGGCCCTGTAGTCGAGCATCGAGCCCGAGATCCTGCGCGATCTCGACCCATGCCCTCGCGATCTCTTCGGCACGAGAGCGGAGATTTACTTCTTCAGCCCCGAAGAGCACAAGGTGCAGATGCGGATGCCATGAGCCCGCGGGAGCCGTGAGCTCGACGGAGCTGACCATGGCCGGGACGCCCCAGCTGCGGAGCCGAGTGCGGAGCCGTGCCTTCACGTCGAGAAACTTCTTCATGCCCACTGCTAGCTCTGGCGAGTCCGGGATCGTCAGCGTGACCATCACCGCCGCCGCGAACTTCTCCAGCTTCGGGAGAGTTGCTCCGATCAACCGCCTCGACTCCGCGCAACTACACGTAGGACACCACCGGTGCTTGCAGTGCGAGTTGGGAGAGCACGACTTCAGACGACTGGAGGAGCTGTAGTCGATGAGGTACTGGGCCTCTTCGCTCTGGGGGGTATCACCGTTCGAATATGTCGCTAGATAGTGAACATGCGAAGTGGCCCCACTGGACTGTTCGGAGGGTGCGGCGGCATCGTTTAGACTGGGCATTGGAATCTTCTTTCTCGACCCCCGCGCCCTGGCAGGCGTGGGGGTCTCTCCATTTTCCCACGGAGTAGGCACTGCTCGACACGGTGAGGTTTTTAGAAGTATTTCCGTTGAGGCTTTCTGTCACACGTTCATACGTGACCGGGCGTTGAGGAGTCCGGTCAGCTTTCGTCCTCAACGTTCAGTGCCGTGGCGACGAGGTGACGGACGGTGACACGATCCGCGGCGCGTCCCGGCGCCACCTCGACATCAACGAGAGCGCGGATGAGGGTGCGCTGCGTCTCTAGGTCGAGCGCCGACCACCGCGACCGGATCTCAGCCTTCACGGCAGCCGAGTCACTGAGTTTGATGGCCTCGCCTGGAACGACGCGGAGGTGCAGATCGAGAAGAAGCCGAGCGACCGCCGACTTCTCGCGGGCAGCGTCGAGAGCGGCCTCCACCGTGTCGCGGTCGGACTTCAGTGCAAGCAGACGCTGTCGTGTCACGGCGGGGCTCAGAAGCTCGTCTGCGCGGTAGGAGAGCACCTGGGCTGACAGCTCCTCCAACTTCGTGAGCTTCGCGGACAGGGCCGTGACGGAGGCCGCGTCGCTGTCGAGCTTCATCAGCGCGCCACCGCCGAGGAAGAGGGCATCGACGACCGCTCGCTCGACCACGGGCTCGATGCGGCCCTTGCGGATGCTCGGGTGCGTGGGGTCGGCGCGGCATCGGTAGTCCCGCATGAAGAACATCGACTCCCCGCACACCGCGCACCTAGCGATGCCCGACAGCTGGTGTCGCACGGCCGATCCGGGGGTAGTGCGACGAGCCTCGTCGGCAAGAACAGCGCGGACATGCGCGGCGAGTTCCGGGTCGACGACGGGCGTGATGAACGACGAGGACACCACCTCGCCGTCCCGCAGAAGCTCGCCGCCGTACGCCGGGTTGTTTAGGGTGTCCCGAACACGCCGAGTCGACCACTGCTTGCCCGTCGTGGGCTCGATCCCGTCACGCACCAGCCCGAGCGTGATCGAGCGGACGGAGGCCCCGTCTGCGAACGCCGCGAACATGTCCTGCACGACCTTTGCTTCCTCAGCCCGCGGCGTCACGCCGTCGCTCTCGTACCCGTAGCGCCGTCTCGTCGGGAGCGGCCTCGCCTGGGCCTTCCGGGCATCGTTCGCCCGGAGCTGCCGCTCGCGCTTGCGCCGGGTCTCGAATCTGGCGATCGACGCCAGCATCGCGGCTCTGAACTCGCCGTCCGCGGTCGTCGTATCGATCTCGCCGTCCACCGTGAGGACGCGGACGCCGAGCTTCTGAAGGTCGACGAGATCCTCCAGCGAGCGGAGCAAGCGGTCGACATCGACAGCGACCACAACATCGCCGGGCTCCATCACCGCGAGAAGCTCGACCCATTGCGTGCCGACGCCCCGGCGCTTGGTCGCACTCGTCGCGTTGTCGACGAACTCGGCTTCTACGGGCCAGTCCCTTGCGTCGCAAAGCATGCGGCAGCGGGCGAGCTGACGGTCGATGCCCTCCGCGTGGTCGATGCTTTGGCGCGCGTAAACGTAGAACCGGCTCATGGCGAGAGCATACGCATATAGCGAGGGTTGCGCGCCCGCAACCGGCTCATCGCGGCGCTCGCGAGCGCGACGGTCGTCGTCGAGGCCGGCGCCCGCTCCGGCTCGATCAACACCGCGGGCCACGCGGCGAGCATCGGCCGGCCGCTCGGCGCCGTCCCGGGCCCGGTCACCTCCGGCGGCAGCGCCGGCTGCCACCGGCTGCTGCGCGACTACGGCGCCGCGCCGATCGAGCGGGCGGAGGACGTCGTCGAGCTCGTCGACGGTCCCGCGGCGGACGGCGGCGGCCAGCCGGCGCTGTCGGCGACCGCCGAGGAGGAGCGCGTGCTCGACGCGCTGAGCGGGCGCGCGTCGCGCGGTATCGACGAGCTCGCCGTGCGCACGGGGCTCGCGCCGCGCGACGTCGAGGCGTCGCTCGCGCTCCTCGAGCTCGCCGGCCGCGTCGGCGCGCGGGGGAGCGGCTGGGTGCGGATCGCCGAGGCGCGGGCGGCCTGAGCCGGCGGCTGCGCGGCCGTCCGCGTGCGCCTGCCGCCCGCGCGGACGGCGCGGCGCTAGCCTGGCCGCGTGAACGGCCAGCACCCGGCCCCCGAGGTCGTCATCGCGCACCTCAGCGACACGCACCTGCTCGCGGGCGGCGCGCTGCTCGGCGGGCTCGTCGACACCGAGGGGCACCTGCGCGAGACCGCCGAGCGGCTCCGCGTCGCCGCGCACGACGCCGACGCGATCGTCGTCTCCGGCGACGTGACCGACCTCGGCGAGCCCGAGGCGTACGCGCTCGCCCGCGAGATCCTCGACCCCGTCGCCGCCGAGCTCGGCGCACCCATCGTCTGGACCGCCGGCAACCACGACGAGCGGCCCGCGATGCGCGCCGCGCTCGGGCTCGGCGGCGACCCCCTCGCGCCCGTCGACCACGTCGTCGACCTCGGACGGCTCCGCATCGTCGCCCTCGACTCGAGCCTGCCCGGCTGGCACCACGGAGGCTTCGACGACGGGCAGGCCGACTGGCTCGAGGCCGCCCTCGCCGACCCGCCGGAGCTCGGCACCGTGCTCGTCGTGCACCACCCACCGCTGCCGTACCGCTCGAGCCTCATGCGCCTGCTCGAGTTCCGCGACGAGGCGCGCCTCGCGGCCGTCGTCGAGGGGGCGGGCGTGCGCGTCATCCTCTCCGGCCACCTCCACGTCGGCGGCTCCGGCACCTTCGCGGGCATCCCGGTCGTGCTCGCGGGCGCGACCAGCTACGCCGACGACCTCGGCGGCCCGCCGCCCGCCATGCACGGGATCGACGCCGCCCAGTCGTTCAACCTCGTCGAGGTGTACGCCGACGCGATCGCGCACACGGCGGTGCCCGCGCTGCCGCATCCGTCCCGCGAGTCGATCCCGGCCCACCTCGCCGAGGAGCTCGCCGCCATGGAGCCCGAGGCGCGCGCGGAGCGCTTCAGCCGGAAGCGGCCGTGACCGACGGCTCCGCCCCGGCGGCGCCCGGCATGCCCGTCGACACGGCGGTCGACGGCTACCTCGTCCACCTCGAGCGCGAGCGCGGGCTCTCGCCCCACACCCTGCGCGCCTACCGCGGCGACCTCGCGAGCCTCGCGGCGCACTGCGAGGCCGCCGGGGTCGGCACGACCGAGGCGCTCGACGTCGATGTCGTGCGCGATTGGCTGTACGCGGCATCGGAGGCGGGCCTCGCGACGGCGACGATCGCGCGCCGCGGCGCGGCGGCGCGCGGCCTCGGCCGCTGGATCGCCGCGCACGGCGGCGGGGACGTCGCAGGCCGGCTCCGCTCGCCGAAGCGCGAGCGCACACTGCCGCGCGTGCTCGGCAGGTCGGCGATGGACGCGATGCTCGCCTCGCTCGCCGCCCAGGCGGCCGAGGGCGAGCCCGCCGCCCTCCGCGACCTCGCCGCGGTCGAGCTGCTGTACGCGAGCGCGCTCCGCGTCAGCGAGCTCGTCGGCCTCGACGTCGACGACGTCGACCTCGAGCGGCTCACCGCGCGCGTCACCGGCAAGGGCTCGAAGGAGCGGGTGGTGCCGTTCGGACGCCCCGCGCTCGACGCCGTCGTCGACTGGCTGCGGATCGGGCGGCCCGCGCTCGCGACGGCCGCGAGCGGGCCGGCGCTCCTGCTCGGCGCGCGCGGCGGCAGGCTGGGGCAGCGGCGCGTCCACGAGCTCGTCACGCGCCTGCTCGAGGAGGCCCCCGGCGGCGGGCCCCACGGCGCCCACGCGCTGCGCCACACGGCCGCCACGCACCTGCTCGACGGCGGTGCCGACCTCCGCGCCGTGCAGGAGCTGCTGGGCCACGCGAGCCTCGGCACGACGCAGATCTACACGCACGTCTCGCTCGACCGGCTCACGGAGGCGTACCGCACGGCCCATCCCAGGGCCTAGGGCATCCCGGGCCCCGGCCACCGGCGGGCCTAGGGTGCCGGCCCCGCCGCAGCCCGTTTCCGGTCGGGCTCGCCGAGCGGCAGCAGCACGGGCCGCTCGCGGCCGAGCAGCGGCAGCGGGTCGACGTACGCCCCGTGCAGGCGCGCCCCGAGGTGGAGCGCCGTGCCGCCGTCGTGGCCGGCGAGCAGCGTGCCGACGCGCTGCCCGCGCATCACGGCGTCGCCCGCGGCGACCGATGCCTCGACCGGCTCGAACGACGACACGAGGCCGCCCCCGTGCTCGATCGAGAGCACGGGCCGGCCCGCGACGGGCCCCGCGAAGCGCACGACGCCGTCGACCGGCGCGAGCACGGCGTCGCCGGGGGAGGCCGCCAGGTCGACGCCCCGGTGGCCAGGCCCGTAGGCGTGCGCCGGCGCCTCGAACGGCCGATCGACGGGCCCGGGCGGGACGGGCCAGAGCCAGGCGCCGGCGGCCAGCAGGAGGAGGGCGATCGTGCGCATGCGAGCAGGGTGCCGTGCGGGGCGCGGACGCCGCGCGCTGCGGCAACGCGCTGTGGAGAGCGGTCGCCCGCGGCGGGGCTGCGGCCGTGTAGCATGGCAGGGCATCGCGTCTGCGCGGTGACTTCGCGCGTCCGCAGCGACTGCGCTCCCACTCGGTCCAACCGCTCGAGCCCCGTGCTCGAGCGCTGGCGGGAGCGCGTCAGGACGCCAGGGGCCCAGACCACCCGGTCGGGCCGGCAACCGGAAACAGAAGAAGGAGGCGGCCATGGCCGTCGTCACGACTCGCCAGCTGCTCGACAGCGGCGTCCACTTCGGGCACCAGACCCGTCGTTGGAACCCCAAGATGAAGCGCTTCATCTTCACGGAGCGCTCGGGCATCTACATCATCGACCTCCAGCAGTCGCTCGCCTACATCGACAAGGCCTTCGACTTCGTCAAGGAGACCGTCGCCCACGGCGGCACCGTGCTGTTCGTCGGCACGAAGAAGCAGGCGCAGGAGTCGATCGCCGAGCAGGCGACGCGCGTGGGCCAGCCCTACGTCAACCAGCGCTGGCTCGGCGGCCTCCTCACGAACTTCAACACGGTCTCGAAGCGCCTGAGCCGCATGAAGGAGCTCGAGGAGCTCGACTTCGACGACACCACGCAGGGCTACACGAAGAAGGAGCTGCTGCTGAAGAAGCGCGAGCTCCTGAAGCTGCAGAAGTCGCTCGGCGGCATCCGCAACCTCCAGCGCACGCCCTCGGCGCTCTGGATCGTCGACACGAACAAGGAGCACCTCGCGGTCGACGAGGCGAAGAAGCTCGGCATCCCGATCATCGCCATCCTCGACACGAACTGCGACCCGGACGACGTCCAGTACCCGATCCCGGGCAACGACGACGCGATCCGCTCGGTCGCGCTGCTGACGAAGATCGTGGCCGACGCGGCCGCCGAGGGCCTCATGCAGCGCCACGGCGGCGGCGACGACGCCGAGGCCGAGCCGATGGCCGAGTGGGAGCGCGAGCTCCTCGCCCAGGCCGACGAGGCGCCCGCCGCGACCGAGGCCGCTCCGGCCGAGGCCGAGGCCCCCGCCGCCGAGACCGAGGCGCCCGCCGCCGAGGAGGCCCCGGCCGCCGAGACCACCGAGGACGCCGCGGCGTCCGACGCGAAGTAAGGGGAGCACGCATGGCATCCATCAGCATCGCCGACCTCAAGATGCTGCGCGAGCAGCTCGGCACGGGCATGAGCGACACCAAGGCTGCGCTCGAGGAGGCCGGCGGCGACGTCGAGAAGGCCACCGAGATCCTCCGCCTCAAGGGCGCCAAGGGCAACGCGAAGCGCGCCGACCGCTCGACGAGCGAGGGCCTCGTGGCCGTCGCCGAGGGCGACGGCGCCGTGACGCTCATCGCGCTCGGCTGCGAGACGGACTTCGTCGCGAAGAACGAGAAGTTCATCGCGCTCGCGGACCGCGTCGTCGCGGCGGTCGCCGCCGCCGGCGCGACCGATGTCGCCTCGGCCCTCGCGGCCCCGGCCGAGTCGGGCACCGTGCAGACCGTCATCGAGGAGCAGGCCGCCACCATCGGCGAGAAGGTCGAGCTCACGAAGGTCGCCCGCGTCGAGGGCGCCGAGCACGCCGTCTACCTGCACCGCACGTCGAAGGACCTGCCCCCGCAGGTCGGCGTCGTCGTCGCGTACGAGGGCTCGGACGCCGACACGGCCCGCGCCGTCGCGCAGCACATCGCGATGTTCGACCCGACCTACGTCACCCGCGACGAGGTCCCGGCCGACGCGATCGAGAAGGAGCGCGAGCTCGTGACCGAGATCGCCCGCGGCGAGGGCAAGCCCGAGGGCGCCCTGCCGAAGATCATCGAGGGCCGCCTCACCGGCTTCTTCAAGCAGATCGTCCTGCTCGACCAGGACTACGCGCGCGACAACAAGCAGTCCGTCGCCAAGGTGCTCGAGGCCGCAGGCCTCACGGTCACCGGCTTCGCCCGCTTCAAGGTCGGCGCGTAACCAGCCGCACCGCACGACGGAGGGCCCGGGGGAGACCCCGGGCCCTCCGTCGTGCCCGGGCGGCCCGGCGAGCCTCGGGCCGGTGCGTCCGCGACGGGAGGGCGGCGGCCGGCGACGCGGTAGGCTCGTCAGCGGCCCGCGCCCGGGTCGACACCCCTATCCAGGAGGATCCATGCCGACCACCCAGCGCCGCAGAGTCCTCCTGAAGCTCTCGGGCGAGGCGTTCGGCGGAGGCAGCCTCGGCGTCAACCCTGACGTGGTGCAGGGCATCGCCCGCCAGATCGCAGACGCCGCGGAGAGCGTCGAGATCGCCATCGTCGTCGGCGGCGGCAACTTCTTCCGCGGCGCGGAGCTCAGCCAGCGCGGCATGGAGCGCGGCCGCGCCGACTACATGGGCATGCTCGGCACGGTCATGAACGCCCTCGCGCTGCAGGACTTCCTCGAGCAGGCGGGCGCCGAGACGCGCGTCCAGTCGGCCATCCAGATGACCCAGGTCGCCGAGCCGTACATCCCTCGCCGCGCCGAGCGCCACCTCGAGAAGGGCCGCGTCGTCATCTTCGGCGCGGGCGCCGGCCTCCCGTACTTCTCGACCGACACCGTCGCGGCGCAGCGCGCCCTCGAGATCGACGCCGACCAGGTGCTCGTCGCCAAGAACGGCGTCGACGGCGTCTACTCGGCCGACCCGAAGGTCGACCCGGAGGCGACCCGCTTCGAGGAGGTCACCTACCAGGACGCCCTCGTGCGCGGCCTCAAGGTCGTCGACTCGACCGCCTTCAGCCTCTGCATGGACAACCGGATGCCGATGCGCGTGTTCGGCATGGACGGCGAGCGGCAGCTCACCCGCGCGATCCTCGGCGAGCCGGTCGGCACCCTCGTCCGGGCCTGAGCCGACCCCGACTAGACTCGACAGCGACGGAAGGAACCCTGTGATCAGCGACGTTCTGGCTTCGGCCAAGGAGAAGATGGCCCAGTCGATCGAGGTCGCCAAGGACGACTTCGCGACCGTGAGCGCCGGCCGGGCGAACCCCGCGCTGTTCCAGCGGCTCAACGTCGACTACTACGGCTCGCCGACGCCGCTCGTGCAGCTCGCGGGCTTCCAGCAGCCCGACGCGCGCACGCTCGTCATCACGCCGTTCGACAAGAGCGCCCTCAAGGAGATCGAGCGCGCGATCGTGAACGCGCCGCACCTGGGCGTCAGCCCGTCGAACGACGGCCAGATCGTGCGCGTCGTCATGCCGGAGCTCACCGAGGAGCGCCGCCGCGACTACGTCAAGATCGTGAAGGACAAGGCCGAGCAGGCGCGCGTCGCGATCCGCAACGTCCGCCGCCAGGCGATGACCGACCTCGACAAGCTCACCGGCGAGGTGGGCGACGATGAGATCGCGCGCGCCGAGAAGGAGCTCGAGGCCGAGACGAAGAAGGCCGTCGACGGCATCGACGACGCGCTGAAGAAGAAGGAAGCCGAGCTCCTCGAGGTCTGACCCGGGAGCGGGCTGGAGGCGACGGATGCGCAGGGAGCATCGCAGCGCCGCCGAGATCGAGGCGCAGATCCAGGCCCAGATCCTCGCCGCGCGCGAGCAGATCGAGGCGACGCGGGACCGCGTGAACCGCCGCACGGGGCGCGACCTCGCCGCGGCGGTGCTCATCGCGCTCGCGCTCGGCGGCGCGCTCATCGCCAGCCTCGTGTGGGTGAAGGCGCTGTTCATGGTCTTCGCGACCGCGCTCATCGGCTTCGCGCTGTACGAGCTGGCGAGCGCGCTGCGCTTCGCGGGCCGCGACGTGCCGCGCATCCCGCTCGTGCTGCTCGGCAGCGCCATCCTGCCGGTCACGTACTTCCTCGGTGCTGGCGGCCTGTGGTGGTCGACGCTCGGCGCCGTCGCGCTCGTCGCGATCGTGCGCATCGTGGAGCTCGTCGACCCGGCGACCCGGACCGGCGCCCGCGGCGTCCTCGCCGACATCGCCGGCGGCGCGCTCTGCATCGCCTACGTCGCCGTGCTGGGCGCCTTCGCCGTGCTGCTCACGGCGCAGGAGGGCGGCCAGTGGTGGACGCTCGCGATGATCATCATGACGACGGTGATCGACACCGGCGCGCTCGCCGCGGGCGTGTGGCTCGGCCGCACGAAGCTCGCGCCGCGCATCAGCCCGGGGAAGACCTGGGAGGGGCTCGCGGGCGGCGCGCTGCTCGCGACTGCCGCGGGCATCGCGCTCTCGGTGTGGATGCTCGGCCAGGAGTGGTGGTTCGGCTTCGTGCTCGCCGGCCTGCTCGTGGTGGCGGCGACGGTCGGCGACCTCGCGGAGTCGATCATCAAGCGCGACCTCGGCATCAAGGACATCGGCTCGTTCCTGCCCGGGCACGGCGGCTTCCTCGACCGGCTCGACTCGATCCTGCCGAGCGCGGTCGTCACGATGGCGCTCTTCCAGGTGGTCCACGCCTAGCCGCTCGCGCGCGCTGGCATGATGGTCCCGATGAGCACGTTCCCGAGAGCCCGCAGGTCGCAGCAGGGCTACGACATCGAGCAGGTCGAGGACTTCCTCGAGGATGCTCGTCGTGCATACGCGACCGACGTCCGGGCCGCGACGGCGATCGACTCGTCGTCGATCCGGCGGATGAGCTTCACGATGCAGAAGGGCGGCTACTCGCCCGCGCACGTCGATGCGGCGCTCGAGCGGCTCGAGGAGGCGTTCGCACGCCGGGAGCACGAGCGGGGCGTGCTCGAGCACGGCGAGGCCGCGTGGTTCGCGACGGTCCGCGAGCGGGCGCAGGAAGTGCTCGAGCAGCTCGGGCGCCCCGACCAGGAGCGGTTCCGCCGCGTGAGCCGCATCTCGCGCGGCTACCGCGTGGCCGAGGTCGACCGCTTCGCCGCGCGCATCGCCGACTACCTCGAGGACGGGCCCGACATGTCGACCCGCGAGGTGCGCACGGTGCAGTTCGACGCGCAGTTCGGCGGCTACGACGAGGACGAGGTGGACCGCCTCCTCGACACCGTCGTGAGCCTCATGCTCGCCGTGCGCTGAGCGCCCGGAGGGCGGTCGACCCCAGCTCGCCCCTGGGCGCCGTTACCGTTCCGTGATATCGTCGGCGATCGTGTTCACCCGTGCCTCCCACCGCTCCGCGCGCTCGACGCGCACCCGCGGCGTGCTGTCGGGCCTGTCGCTGCTGGCGGTGGCGGGCATCGCGCTCGTCTCGGTCGCCGCGAGCCCGAGCGCCGAGGTGATGGCCGAGCCCGGCTCGCTGCCCAGCGCGAACATCCCCGGCCAGGCCCTCGACGAGGTCTCGGGCGAGCAGGCGGCCTTCGTGCGCGACACCATCGTCGTGCACACGCCGACCCCGACGCCGACCCCCGAGCCGGAGCCGGCGGCGCCCGCCGCGGCGGCTGCGCCCGCCGCCTCCATCTCGATCCCGACGGTCGCCGCGCCCGATCCCGGCACCGCGCAGGCCATCGCCCGGGACATGGTGCACGCGCGCGGCTGGGGCGACGACCAGTACTCCTGCCTCTACAACCTGTGGCAGAAGGAGTCGAACTGGAACGTGTACGCGCAGAACGCCTCGAGCGGCGCGTACGGCATCCCGCAGGCGCTGCCGGGCTCGAAGATGGGCACGGTCGGCGGCGACTGGCAGACGAACCCCGTGACGCAGATCACCTGGGGCCTGGGCTACATCGGCGACCGGTACGGCACGCCGTGCGGCGCCTGGGGCCACTCGCAGTCCGTCGGCTGGTACTGATGCCGTCGCGGCGCCCCCGCCGGCGCGGCGGGGAGCACGTGCCGCTGGACGTCGAGCGCCTCATGCAGGGGGCGCTGCGCACCGAGCAGCGCGCCGGCGCGTCGTGGCACGTGCAGCCGCTCGCGGCGCGCTCGGCCGTGAAGGCCTACGCGTGCCCCGGCTGCGGCGGCACGATCCCCGAGGGGATGCCGCACGTGGTGGTGTGGCGCGCTGATTCGATCTTCGGCGAGCGCGCGGTCGAGGACCGGCGCCACTGGCACACGGGCTGCTGGCGCGCCGCCTGAGCGGCGCCCGCAGGAGCGCCGGACGGGCGCACGCCCGACCGGGCTACTTCGCGTCCTGCCTCGGGATGATGACCTCCTTGAGGATCAGCTGCACCGCGGCCGCGATCGGGATCGCGACGAGCGCGCCCAGGATGCCGAGCAGCGTGCCGCCGATGAGCGCGGAGAGCACGACGACGACGCCGGGCACCTTCACCGCGCGCTTCATGATCTGCGGGCTGATCGCGTAGGCCTCGAGCTGCATGTAGATGAGGTACCAGATCGCCACCGGCAGCGCGGTCTCCGGGCCGTCGAGCAGCAGCACGAGGAGCGAGATGACGACGGAGGCCGAGATCGTGCCGACGAGCGGGATGGTCGAGGCGATGAGCGCGATGAAGGCGTAGACGCCTGCGAGCTGCGAGCCCGCGATCGAGAGCACCGCGAACGACAGGATGCCGTTGAGGAGGCCGAGGCCGCCCTGGCCGAGCACGAAGCGCCCGACCGAGCGCATGATCTGCTCGGCGATCTCGATGAACTTCGGCCTCGAGGAGGCCGGCACGAGGCGGTACATGCCCGACTTCAGCGACGGCATCGAGCCCGTGAAGTACAGCATGAGGACGACGACGATGAGCACGCCGCCCATCGCGAACGCGACCTGGCCGATGCCCGCGACGATGCCGGAGGCGATGTTCGCGACCCACGGGGGCAGCGACGACCACGTGTTGGGGTCGGTGAGCGCGCCGCTCACCTGCTCGATCGCCGCGTCGATGTCGACGGCGGGGAAGGTCGTCTCGATCCAGTCGCGCACGTCGTCGAGGCGCCCGCTCTCGATCTCGCGCACGATGGACTGCACGAGGGTCGAGAACTGCGCGACGATCGTCGGCACGATGAGCCAGATCGCGCCCACGAGCACGCCGACGATGAGCACGAAGACGGTGAGCACGGCGGCCCAGCGCGGGAAGCGCCGCTTGATGAGCGCCTGCACGAGCGGCTCGATGCCGAGCGCGAGGAAGATGCCCGCGAACGCCCAGACCAGCACGGTGCCGATCTGCTGCACGGCGACGCCGATGGCGATGGCGAGCAGGACGCCGAGGCCGCCGACGAGGCCGAGCAGGAAGCCGTTCTTGATCTTCACAGTCCGCATCCTAGGGTCGGGGGATGCGGCGCCCGCCCAGGCTCGCGGGCCGCGGGGTTGGCAGGCGCCCCTGCGGCTCGGTACCCTGGAGGCTTGCCCGCCCTGCGCCGCCGCGCCCTCGCGACGACGGGGCAGCCCGCGAGCGTGAAAGGACCAGTGACCCAGTGCGATACATCCTCGCGGCCGTGAGCCTCGTGCTCTCGCTCGTCCTGCTCGGGCTCGGCGTCGCCCAGCGCACCATCTGGGCCCCGCCCGACACGATCGTCGCCGAGGCGCAGGAGCAGGTCGACGAGCCGCTCGTGCTCATCCCGGGCGAGGCGATGAACGCCCACGACGGCCGCCAGACGGTCGTCGTGCGGGGCGAGGGCGAGCTCACCGCGGTCGTCGGGCGCGCGCACGACGTGGAGGGCTGGATCGGGGAGTCCCCCCACGCGCTCGCCGAGGTCGCCGACTCCGGCGCCCTCGAGCTCGCTCCGCAGGCCGGCGCCGACACGGCCGAGCTGCCCGCGCTCGCCGGCAACGACATGTGGATCGAGGAGCACTCCGGCACGGGCGAGGTGCGGTTCTCGATCGACATGCCCGTCGGCTACGCCATCGCGGTCGCCGGCGAGCCCGGCGGCGCCGCGCCCACGGACGTGCGGATCGAGTGGCCGTTCGACGCGAAGACGCCGCTGTTCGGACCGCTCGTCACGGCGGGCCTCGCGATGCTCGCGCTCTCGCTGCTGCTCTTCCTGCTGGCGCTCCGCCGGCACCGCCGCCGCCGCGGTCCGCAGCGCCGCTCGCACCGCGAGCTCACCCGCGCCGAGCGGCGCGCCCTCGCGCGCGACGCGAAGGACGGCCTGCCGCGCGGCACCGCCGCGGTCGCGCCCGGCTCCGACCGGCCCGCGATCGAGGCGGCCGAGGCGCGAGAGCGCGATGCCCCCGCGGCCGCTCCCGAGGGCGCCGCTCCCGAGGGCGATGCTTCCGACGCCGCGCGCCCCGACGCGGCCGCCCCCGAGGGCGAGGCGCCTTCCGACGGCCGCCGCACCGAGCGCCGCGCCGCGGCCCCGCGCCGCCGAGGGCTGGGGCTCATCGCGCTGCCGGCGATCGCGGTCGTCGCGCTCACGGGCTGCGGGCCGCAGTACTGGCCGAGCGGCGCGCCCGAGCCGAGCGAGACCGGCGAGCCCACCCCGACGAGCCTCGAGGAGACCCTCCCGCCCGTCGCCGTGACCGAGCACCAGTTCGGACGCATCCTCGAGGACACGCGCGCGGTCGCCGCCGCGGCCGACGAGGCGCGCGACGCGGGCGCCGCCGAGGCGCGCTTCGCCGGGCCCGTGCTCGACGCCCGCCGCACGAACTACGAGGTGCGTTCCGCCGACGGCGAGCTGGCGGCCGTCACCGGTGTGCCGGACGGCGACATCGAGCTGCTGCTGCCGCAGCAGACCGAGTCGTGGCCGCGCACGGTGCTCGCGGTCGTGGGCTGGCAGGACGCGTCGCAGACGCAGGCGGCCATGGTCTTCCAGCAGGCCTCGCCCCGCGACGACTACCGCGTCGTCTACCAGACGGCGCTCGCCTCGGGCGTGCAGCTGCCGCCCGTCGCGAGCCCCACGATCGGCGCCGCGAGCCTGCCGCTCGACACGCCCCTGCTCCAGCGCCCGCCGCAGGAGATCACCGGCGCGTACGCCGACTTCATGCTGAACGGGGACGAGTCGGAGTTCGCGTCCTGGTTCACGCCCGACGACCCGCTCAACCAGAGCATCGGCCGGGCGACGAAGGACGAGACGGCGCAGCGCCCGGAGTTCGAGCTGACCGACCTGTCCTGGAGCGCGTCCGACGACGAGGCGGCGCCGGCGCTGCTCGTCACGAACGAGGGCGGCGCGCTCATGGCGACGTCGTGGATCGAGACGCAGCGCACGACCCCGCGCGAGGAGGGCGTGACCGTGACGGCCAACGACGCGGCCGGCGTGCTCTCGGGCGTCGACCAGTCGGAGTCGGGGCTCGAGATCTCGTACCTCGTGCAGGTGCTGTTCGCTGTGCCCGCCGCGGATGCGCCGGAGGGCACCCAGATCCAGGTGGTCGGCTACACGGAGTCGCTGCTCGACGCGAGGGAGATCGGCTGATGGCCGCACCGGACATGATGCCCGCTTCGATGGGGGGCGCCGTCGACCTGTCGGTGCTCGCCGCCCGCCACGCGCAGGAGGCGCAGGCCGCCGCGCGGCCGGCCGACGCCGCGGAGGGCTCGTCGCCCGACGGCGCCGGCGCCGCCGCGCCCGGCGCGCCCGTGCCCGGCGTGATCGTCGACGTCACGGACGCCGAGTTCGGCGCCGTCGTCGAGCTCTCGAGCAGCGTGCCCGTCATCGTGGACATCTGGGCCGAGTGGTGCGGGCCGTGCAAGCAGCTGACGCCGGTGCTCGAGCGCCTCGTGAGCGAGTACCAGGGCCGCCTCGTGCTCGCGAAGGTCGACGCCGACGCCAACCCGCAGCTCGTGCAGGCCTTCCAGGCGCAGTCGATCCCGACGGTCGCCGCCGTCATCGGCGGCCGCCCCGCGCCGCTGTTCACCGGCGCGATCCCCGAGGAGCAGGTGCGCGAGGTGCTCGAGCAGGTGCTCGCGTTCGCCGAGCAGCAGGGCATCACGGGCCGAGTGCCCGTCGAGGGCGCCGAGGCGCCCGCCGAGCCCGAGCCGGAGCCCGTGCCGCCGCTCCACCAGGAGGCGTACGACGCGCTCGAGGCGGGCGACCTCCCCACCGCGATCGCCGCGTTCGAGAAGGCGGTCGCGCAGAACCCGCGGGACGCCGAGGCGATCGCCGGCCTCGCCCAGGTCCGCCTGCTCTCGCGCCTGCAGGGCCGGGGCGCCGACGAGGTGCGTGCGGCGGCCGGCGGCGCGCCCGACGACATCGAGGCGCAGATGCTCGTCGCCGACCTCGACCTCTCGGGCGGCCACGTGGAGGACGCGTTCCTGCGACTCCTCGACCTCATGGCGACGCTCTCGGGCGACGCGAAGCAGGACGTGCGGCTGCGGCTGCTCGACCACTTCGAGATCGTCGGCCTCGACGACCCGCGCGTGGGCGCGGCCCGTCGCCGGCTCACGAGCCTGCTCTACTGAGCCGGCCGGACGGAGCCTCGCGGCCGTCGGCCGGCCCGCATGACGGAGGCCCCGCTCCAGCTGGAGCGGGGCCTCTCGTCGTCGGTCAGCGCTTCGGCCGCAGCAGCAGGCCCGCGAGCGGCGGCACCGTGATCGTCGCCGAGGCGGGCCGCCCGCCCCACGGCTCGTCCATGGCGCGGACGGCGCCGAGGTTGCCGACGCCCGAGCCGCCGAACTCGGACGCGTCCGAGTTCACGAGCTCCTCCCACTCGCCCGCGAACGGCAGGCCGAGCCGGTAGCCCTCGATCGGGCGTCCGGAGAAGTTGACGACCGCGGCGATCGGATCCGGCCCCTCGCCCCAGCGCAGGAACGCGATGAGGTTGTCGGAGGAGTTGCCGCCGTCGATCCACTCGAACCCGCCGGGCTCGTTGTCGCGCGCCCACAGGGCGTCGTGCTCGCGGTAGGTGCGGTTCAGCTGCGAGACGAGCGACATGAGGCCGCGGTGCACCGGCTGGTCGAGGATCCACCAGTCGAGCCCGCGCGCCTCGCTCCACTCGCTCGGCTGCCCGAACTCCTGGCCCATGAACAGCAGCTGCTTGCCCGGATGCGCCCACATGAACGTCAGGTACGCGCGCACCGAGGCGAGCTTCTGCCACTGGTCGCCCGGCATCTTGCCGAGCAGCGAGCCCTTGCCGTGCACGACCTCGTCGTGGCTGATCGGCAGCACGAACTGCTCCGAGAAGGCGTAGAGGAACGAGAACGTGATGTCGTGGTGGTGGTGCGAGCGGTACATCGGGTCGACCGCCATGTACTGGAGCGTGTCGTGCATCCAGCCCATGTTCCACTTCATGCCGAAGCCGAGCCCGCCCGCACTGGTCGGCTTCGAGACGCCGGGCCACGAGGTGGACTCCTCGGCGATCATGATGACGCCGGGGTGCCGGCGGTAGACCGTCGCGTTCGTCTCCTGCAGCAGCGCGATGGCCTCGAGGTGCTCGCGCCCGCCGTGCACGTTCGGCAGCCATTCGCCGTCCTTGCGCGAGTAGTCGAGGTAGAGCATCGAGGCGACGGCGTCGACCCGGAGGCCGTCGATGTGGAACTCCTCCATCCAGTAGATCGCGTTCGCGACGAGGAAGTTCTTCACCTCCGGGCGGCCGAAGTCGAACACGTGCGTGCCCCAGTCGGGCTGGTCGCCGCGGCGCGGATCCGGGTGCTCGTAGAGGGCGCGGCCGTCGAAGCGGGCGAGCGCCCACTCGTCCTTGGGGAAGTGGCCGGGCACCCAGTCCATGATCACGCCGTAGCCGGCGCGGTGGAGGCGGTCGATGAGGTACCGCAGGTCGTCGGGGTGCCCGAAGCGGCTCGTCGGCGCGTAGTAGCCGGTGACCTGGTAGCCCCACGAGCCGCCGAAGGGGTGCTCGGCGAGCGGCATGAACTCGACGTGCGTGAAGCCCGTCTCCTCGAGGTGCTCGATGAGCGCGTCGGCCATCTCGCGGTACGAGAGCCCCGGCCGCCACGAGCCGAAGTGCAGCTCGTAGATCGACATCGGCGCGTTGTGCGGGTCGCGCGCGGCGCGCGAGGCCATCCAGTCGTCGTCGCTCCACGCGAAGCGGCTCGTGCCGACCTTCGACGCGGTCGCAGGCGGCACCTCGGTGTAGCGGGCCATCGGGTCGGCGCGCGTCACCCAGCCGTGATCGGTGAGGATCTCGTACTTGTAGGCGCTGTGCTCCAGGTCGCCCGGCACGAAGAGCTCCCACACGCCCGAGCGGCCCATGGTGCGCATCGGGTGCGCGCGGCCGACCCAGTCGTTGAAGTCGCCGACGATCCGGACGGCGTAGGCGTTCGGGGCCCAGACGGCGAACGCCGCGCCCGCGACGCCCTCGTGCTCGCGCAGGCGCGAGCCGAGCACCTTCCAGAGCTGCTCGTGCCGGCCCTCGCTCCACAGGTGGAGGTCGAGCTCGCCGAGCGCCGGCGTGAAGCGGTACGGGTCGTCGGCCTCGTGGACGGCGCCGTCGTCGTACTCCGTGCGCAGCCGGTAGGGCGCGACCGGGCCGGCGACGCGCGCCTCCCAGAGCCCGTGGCCGACGTGCTCCATCGGGGTCTCTGCGGCGCCGACGACGGTGACGGCCCTGGCCAGGTGCCGGGTCGCCCGCACGACGTGACCGTCGCCATCGGGGAGGGAGGGGTCCGGGTGGGCGCCGAGCAGGTCGTGCGGCTGCGGGTCGGCGCCGCCCGTGAGGCGCTGGATGGCGTTCTCGTCGAGGGTCATGCGCTCGCCTTCCGCACGTGGATGATGTGCGCGGGCTCGACGAACGCGTCGAGCCGCACGAAGTCGTGGTCGCTCCAGGTCCAGGTCTGGCCGGTGATGAGGTCGTGCGCCTCGAACTGCTCGCCCGGCTGCAGGCCCAGCTTGGTCAGGTCGAGGTGCACGGTCGTCTCGCGCGCCGAGTGCGGGTCGACGTTCGCGACCACGAGGATGACGTCGTCCTCGCCGCTCTCGGTGAAGCGGCCCTCGACGCGCTTCGAGTAGACGAGCACGCTGTCGTCGTCCGACCAGTGCACGTCGAGCGCCCACAGCTGGCGGATCGCGGGGTGCTGGGCGCGGATCTCGTTGAGCCGCGCGATGTACGGCGCGATCGTCGTGCCGTTGCGGGCCGCCCGCTCCCAGTCGCGCGCCTTGTACTCGTACTTCTCGTTGTCGATGGCCTCCTCGGCCCCCGGCCGCGCGACGTCCTCGATGAGCTCGTAGCCGGCGTACATGCCCCACGTGGGCACGGCGGTCGCGGCGATCGCGGCGCGCACCTTGAACGCGGGCACGCCGCCGAACTGCAGGTACTCGGTGAGGATGTCGGGCGTGTTCACCCAGAAGGCGGGCTTGAACCACGCCGCCTGCGGGCCGGTGACCTCGCGCAGGTACTCCTCGAGCTCGGCCTTCGTGTTGCGCCACGCGAAGTACGTGTACGACTGCTGGAAGCCGACCTTGCCGAGCGCCTGCATCATCGCGGGGCGCGTGAACGCCTCGGCGAGGAAGACGATGTCGCCGTGGCGCGCGTTCGTCTCGCGGATCACGAGCTCCCAGAACCACAGCGGCTTGGTGTGCGGGTTGTCGACGCGGAAGATGCGCACGCCGCAGCCGATCCACTGGTCGAGGATGCGCAGCACCTCGGCGACGATGCCCTCGGGATCGTTGTCGAAGTTGACCGGGTAGATGTCCTGGTACTTCTTGGGCGGGTTCTCGGCGAACGCGATCGTGCCGTCCGGGAGGGTCGTGAACCACTCCGGGTGCTCGGTGACCCAGGGGTGGTCGGGCGCCGCCTGCAGCGCGAGGTCCATCGCGACCTCGAGGCCGAGCTCGCCCGCGCGGCCGACGAAGGCGCGGAAGTCGGCTACCGTGCCGAGGTCCGGGTGGATGGTGTCGTGGCCGCCGTGCTTCGAGCCGATCGCCCAGGGGCTGCCGGGGTCGCCGGGCTGCGGCGTGAGCGTGTTGTTGGGGCCCTTGCGGTTCACCTCGCCGATGGGGTGCACGGGCGGCAGGTAGACGACGTCGAAGCCCATCTCCTTGACGGCGGGGAGGCGCTCGGCGGCCGTGCGGAACGTGCCGGAGGTCCAGGTGCCGTCGTCGTTCCGGACGGCGCCCTCGGAGCGCGGGAAGAGCTCGTACCAGGCGCCGACGGCCGCGCGCGTGCGCTCGACGCGAAGGCGGAGGGTCTCGGAGGCCGTGACGAGCGAGCGGGGCCTGCGGCGGTCGACGGCGGCGAGCACGTCGGGCGCGTTCACCGCGGCCCAGCGCTCGAGCACGGGGGTGGAGCGGTCGGCGAGGCGCTCGGCGGCGCGGCGGAGGGTCGCGGCGTCGTCCGCGGCGGCGGGGTCGACGGCGGGCGCCGCGCTCGCGGCCGGGGCCGTGCTCCGGGCCGCGGTGCTCGCGCTCCGCGCGGGCTTCGGCGCGCCGCTGCGCGCGGGCGCGGCGGCCTGCGCGGAGGCGGGAGCCGGCGCCGTCTCGTCGGCGGCGCGCACGAGCAGCTGCGCGCCGATCGTGGCCATGAGCTCCGCGTCGATGTCGGCTGCGATCTTGATCTCGGCGTTGTGGTGCCACGTCGCCCACTCGTCGGCCCACGCCTCGACGTGCCACGTCCACTCGCCCTGCTCGTCGACCTGCGCGAGCGCGCGGTGCCGGTCGAAGCCGTCGCCGACGGGGGGCATCGAGTGCCGCTGCTCCTTCCCCGAGGGGGAGCGCAGCACGAGCGTGACCCCGATCCGGTCGTGCCCCTCGCGGAACGCGACGGCCGAGAACGGCACGACGTCGCCCACCACCGCCTTCGCGGGGAATCGGTCGCCCGGCTGCTGCGGAGCGAGGTCGAGCACCGGGATCCGGCCGGACAGGACATCCATCTGGGTCGCCACGGATCCGACCCTAGCGAGCGCTCCTGCGACCGGCCATCAGCCGCCGCTAGGCTCGGCCGCGTGAGAGCGATCCGCAAGTTCACCGTCCGAACCTCGCTGCCTGCCCCGCTGGCCCGGCTCGACGCCATCGCGTCGAACCTGCGCTGGTCGTGGCACGAGCCGACGCGCGACCTCTTCCGGGAGATCTCCCTCGAGGGCTGGCGCGCGACGGGCCACGATCCCGTCCAGCTGCTCGGCAGGGTCGGCCCCGAGCGGCTCGCCGAGCTCGCCGACGACGAGGCGTTCGTCGCGCGCGTCGATGCGCTCGCCGACGACCTCGACGACTACCTGTCGCAAGCGCGCTGGTACCAGTCGGTCGAGGGCGCGCCCGAGTCGATCGCGTACTTCTCTCCCGAGTTCGGCATCACGAGCGCGCTGCCGCAGTACTCCGGCGGCCTCGGCATCCTCGCCGGCGACCACCTGAAGGCCGCGAGCGACCTCGGCGTGCCCATCGTCGGCGTCGGGCTCTTCTACCAGGCGGGATACTTCCGCCAGGCGATCTCCCGCGAGGGCTGGCAGCAGGAGTCGTACCCGGTGCTCGACCCGGACGGCCTGCCGCTCACGATCCTACGCGAGGAGGACGGGCGCCACGCCACGGTCTCGCTCGCGCTGCCCGGCGGCCGCGAGCTGCACGCGCGCATCTGGCAGGCGACGATCGGCCGCGTGCCGCTGCTGCTGCTCGACACGAACATCCACGAGAACGACGACGACCTGCGCGGCGTCGCCGACCGCCTGTACGGCGGCACGGGGGAGCACCGCCTCCAGCAGGAGCTGCTGCTCGGCATCGGCGGCGTGCGCGCGCTCGCCAAGCGGGCCGAGCTCACCGGGGCGCCGGTGCCGCCCGTCTTCCACTCCAACGAGGGCCACGCCGGCTTCCTCGGCATCGAGCGGATCTCGCAGCTCATCGGCGAGGGGCTCTCGTTCGACGAGGCCCTACGGGTCGTGCGCGCGGGCACGGTGTTCACCACCCACACACCCGTGCCTGCCGGCATCGACCGCTTCGACGTCGAGCTCGTGCGCCGCCACCTCACGCACGAGCTCGTGCCGGGCGTCGACGTGGGCCGCGTGCTCGAGCTCGGCCGCGAGGACGACCCCGCCATCTTCAACATGGCGCAGCTCGGCTTCTCGATCGCGCAGCGCGCGAACGGCGTCTCGAAGCTCCACGGCGCGGTGAGCCGCTCGATGTTCCAGTCGCGCTGGCCGGGCTTCGACGTGGAGGAGGTGCCCATCACCTCCGTGACGAACGGCGTGCACGCGCCCACCTGGACGTCGCCGACCCTCAAGCGCCTCGCCGAGCGCGAGCTCGGCACGCAGGACACGACGCGCTGCGACTGGGCGTCCGAGACCGTCTCCGACGAGACGATCTGGGCCGCGCGGCGCGAGATGCGCGAGCACCTCGTGGCGGAGGCGCGCGAGCGCACGCGCCGCAAGCACGAGCGCAACGAGGGCGTGGCGCCCTCGTGGGTCGACGAGCTGCTCGACCCCGAGGTGCTCACGATCGGCTTCGCGCGCCGCGTGCCGACGTACAAGCGCCTCACCCTCATGCTCCACGACCGCGACCGCCTGCGGGCGATCCTCACGGACCCGGAGCGGCCGGTGCAGCTGGTCATCGCCGGCAAGTCGCACCCGGCCGACGAGGCGGGCAAGGCGCTCATCCAGGAGCTCGTGCGCTTCTCGCAGGAGCCGGAGGTCCGCGGTCGGCTCGTGTTCCTCGAGAACTACGACATCTCGATGGCGAAGTCGCTCTACCCGGGCTGCGACGTCTGGCTCAACAACCCCCTCCGCCCGCTCGAGGCGTGCGGCACGAGCGGCATGAAGGCGGCGCTCAACGGCTCGCTCAACCTGTCGATCCTCGATGGCTGGTGGGAGGAGTACTACGACGGCCAGAACGGCTGGGCGATCCCCTCGGCGCACGAGCACATGGACGCCGCCGAGCGCGACGCGTTCGAGGCGAACGCGCTGTACGAGCTCATCGAGCGGCAGGTCGCGCCGCGCTTCTACGAGCGCGACGAGCGCGGGCTGCCGACGGCGTGGATCGCGTCGATCCGGCACACGCTCGGCACGCTGAGCCCCGAGCTCTCGGCCGAGCGCATGCTCGCGGAGTACGTGACGCGCCTCTACGCGCCCGCGGCGGCGGCGGTCACGGCGGCCGCGGCGGACGACCGCGCCCCGGCGCGCGCCTTCGCCGCCTGGACGGGGCGCGTGCGCGACGGCTTCGGCGGCGTCGAGGTGCGCCACGTCGAGGTGCACGGCGTCGACGTGCCACCCGTCGTGGGCGACACGGTGCGCGTGCGCTCCTACGTAGCGCTCGGCGCGCTCGACCCGCGGGACGTGCGGGTCGAGGTCGTCGCCGGCGCCGTCTCGGAGGAGGGCGAGCTGCGCGGCACGCGCACCTACCCGCTCGCGCCGTCCGGCGCCGCGCCCGACGACGGCACGACCGCCTTCGAGGCCGACATCGCCGTGCCCCGCGCGGGCACCTTCGGCTACACGGTCCGCGTCGTGCCGACGCATCCGATGCTCGCCTCCCACGCCGAGCTCGGCCTCGTGGCGTATGCCCGCGCCTAGCGCTCGCTGAGGCTCACCGCTCCGAGCCCGCCGGCGGCGACGGCGGCGTCCGCACGACGCTGACCGTCGCCTCCGGCGCGCCCGCCGCGGGCATGCCGTGCACCGCGTAGACGCGCAGGCTCATCGCCGGCACCTGGATGCGCGCGCCGGGCGCGATGCGCTCGTGCGGGTGCTCGTCGTCGGCGGAGTCCCACAGCAGCTCGAGCTCGGTCGCGCCGTCGGGCACGGGGGTGGTGACGAGGGCGTCGCGCGGCGAGCCGTGCACGACGACGAGCACGCGCGAGTAGCCCTCCTCGACGGGCGTCGACTCGGCGACCATCTGCATCGTGCGGTCGCGGGAGTGGTCCCAGTCGTCGATCGTCATGCGCTCGCCCTGCGCGTTCCACCAGTCGAGGCGGCTCGATCCCGCCACCCGCTGGCCGGTGCGGCCGTACTCGAGCGGGCGCAGCGCGGGGTGCTCGCGGCGCAGCCGCAGCAGCCGCCGCGTCTGCACGAGGAACGCCTCCTGCCACGGCTTGCGGTGCCAGGGCATCCACGTGAGCGCCGAGTCCTGGCAGTAGGCGTTGTTGTTGCCGCGCTGCGTGCGGCCGAACTCGTCGCCCATCGTCAGCATCGGCGTGCCGGCCGAGACGAGCAGCGTGCCGAGCAGGTTGCGCATGGAGCGGCGGCGCTCGCGCTGGATCTCCGGGTCGTCGGTGCGGCCCTCGACGCCGTGGTTCCAGGATCGGTTGTCGTCGGCGCCGTCGCGGTTGTCCTCGCCGTTCGCCTCGTTGTGCTTGCGGTCGTAGCGCACGAGGTCGGTGAGCGTGAAGCCGTCGTGGGCGGTGATGAGGTTGACGCTCGCGAGCGGCCCGCGCTCGGCGGCGATGAGCCCCTCGGAGCCCGAGAGCGCGTGCGCGAGCGGGCCGACGCCCGTCGAGCCCTCGCCGCCGTGGCGGAACGCGCGGGCGTCGCTGAGCCAGAACTGCCGCACGGTGTCGCGGTAGCGGTCGTTCCACTCCCCGAAGCCGGCGGGGAAGCGGCCGGTCTGCCAGCCGTCGGGGCCGACGTCCCAGGGCTCGGCGATCATCGTGGCGCCCTGGAGCTCGGGGTCGTCGAGGATGCGGCGCAGCAGCGGGTGCTGCGGGTCGAAGCGGAGGTCGGCGCCGCGGCCGAGCACGGGCGCGAGGTCGAAGCGGAAGCCGTCGACCTGCATCTCGCGGTGCCAGTACCGGAGCGAGTCGACGACGAGGTCCTGCGCGGCGGGCAGCGCGTAGTCGATCGTGTTGCCGCACCCGGTGCAGTCGATCATCCGGCCCTCGTCGTCCTGCCGGTAGTACGAGGCGTCGTCGATGAGGCGGAGGCTCGAGGGCGGGCCGCCGCGGCCCTCCTCGGCGGTGTGGTTGTAGACGACGTCGAGCAGCACCTGGATGCCCGCCTCGTGGAGCAGCCGCACCATGCCCTTGAACTCGCGGAGCACGCCGCCCGTGCCGTCGAACTGCGCGCGGCGCGACGCGTAGGCGCTGTGGGGCGCGAAGAAGCTCAGGGTGTTGTAGCCCCAGTGGTTCACGCGGCCCTGGTGGATGAGCCGCTGCTCCGAGACGAACAGGTGCACGGGCAGCAGCTGCACGGCGGTGACGCCGAGCTCGCGCAGGTAGTCGATGGTGGCCGGATGCGCGAGCCCCGCGTAGGTGCCGCGCAGCTCGGCGGGCATGTGCGGGCTGAGCTTCGTGAGGCCCTTCACGTGCGCCTCGTAGATCACCTGGCGCGACGGCGGGACGACCGGCTGCTGCACGCCGCCCCAGTCGAAGGCGTGGTCGACGACGGTGGCGCGGTGCTGCCCGTGCGGGGTGCGGACGACGCCGTGCGCGTGCGGCGGCAGGGCGTTGCGGTGCCAGTCGAAGGAGTGGCGCGGCCCCTGGGGTCCGTCGACGCCGACGGCGTACGGCGTGCCGGTGCGCAGCAGCTCGCTGTCGATCGTGAAGACCTCGCCGATCCGCTCCATCGGCACGGCCTCGAGCAGCCAGTCGGGATCGTGCGGGTCGAAGACGCGCAGCTCCATGCGGGTCGCGTGGCGCGACCAGACCGTCAGCCGGTGCCCGTGCTCGGTCGGCTCGATGCCGGGCCGGGGAACGGAGACCTGCGAGGAGGCCTGCGCGGGCTCGGTCGGTGGCACCGCTCTAGGGTAAGGGGGTGCGGCTGTTCGACCATGCGGCGGCGACACCCATGCGCGTGTCGGTCCGCGAGGCGCTCGCGGCTGCGGAGCCCCTCGCCAACCCCGCCTCCACCCACCGCGCCGGCCAGCGCGCCCGCGCCGTGCTGGAGGACGCGCGCGAGCGGATCGCGGCGGCGCTCGGCGCCCATCCCACCGAGGTGGTCCTCACCTCCGGCGGCACGGAGTCGATCAACCTCGCGCTCAAGGGCACGTGGTGGGCCTCGGGCCGCGCGGGGGAGCGCGGCGCGCTCGTCGTGCCGGTCGCCGAGCACCACGCGACGCTCGACGCGGTCGAGTGGCTCGAGCGCGAGGGCGCCGAGGTGCGCTGGATCGGGGTCGACGCGCACGCCGTGACGGATGCCGCGGCGCTCGCGGCGGCGCTGCCGGGGGCGGCGCTCGCGACGATGCTCGTGGCGAGCAACGAGCTGGGATCGATGCAGCCCGTCGACGAGGTCGCCGAGGCGACGCTCGCGGCGGGCGTGCCGCTGCACCTCGACGCGGTGGGCGCGGTGGGCCGGGTACCGATCCGCTTCGCCGAGACCGGGGCGGCGCTGCTGAGCGTCGGCGGCCACAAGGTCGGCGGCCCGCACGGCGCGGGCGCGCTCCTCGTGCGGCGCGACGCGCGCCTCGAGGCGCTCCACCACGGCGGCGGCCAGCAGCGCGGGCTGCGCTCGGGCACGCAGGACGCGCTCGGCGCCTCGCTGCTCGCGCTGGCGCTCGAGGAGGCCGTCGCGGAGCTCGACGCCGAGGCCGAGCGCCTGCGCGCCCTGACCGACCGCATCCTCGACGCCGTGGCGGGCCTGGCGGGCGTGCGCATCCTCGCCGCCGACGACCGGCTGCCGCACATCGCGCACCTCGTCGTCGAGGGGGAGGGCGGCAGGCCGGCCCAGGGCGAGGCGCTGCAGTTCCTGCTCGACGAGGCGGGGTTCGCCGTCTCGAACGGCTCCGCGTGCTCGGCGGGCGTCGCGCGCGAGTCGCACGTCGTGCGCGCGTGCGGGCTCGAGGGCGTCGCGCCGCTGCGCCTGTCGCTCGGGCGGACGACCACCGCGGAGGACGTCGACGCGCTGCTCGCCGCGCTGCCTGCCGCGATCGCCCGGACGCGCGCCCTCGCCTAGCGCCGGCCGCGGCCCAGCAGCGCCCGCCGCTCGAGCACCGCGGCGGCTGCGAGCGCGCCGAGCACGTCGGCGACGAGGTCGCTCAGCGTGTCCTCGTAGCCGACGCCGATGCCCGCGTCGATGCCCACGTGGCCCGCCCACTCGCCGAGCTCCCACAGCAGCCCCAGCAGCAGCACCGCGTTCGTGACGTGCAGCACCCGCGCCCACCCGTCGCGGCGCCGATCGCCCTCCTGCAGCATCCCCGACCGCACGAGCAGGGCGTGGCAGAGGAGCGCGAGCACGACGCCGGAGGCGAGGTGGACGGCGAGGTCGAGCCAGGGGATCGCGTCGTAGAGGTCGAGCGCCGCGCACCAGGCCGCGCCGACGAGCACCGCCTGCGTGACGATGTCGGGGATCGGCCGCATCCCCGCGAGGCGCACGATCCCCGCGCCGAAGGCAGCGAGGGCCATCGCCGCGGCCGAGGGGCCGTCCGAGACGACGAGCGCGAGGGGCACCGAGGCGAGCGCGAGCGCTCGAGCGACGTCGCCGGGGCGGAGGCCCCGCTGCTCGGCGACGATCGAGTGACGGCTCATGCGGCCCTCCTGCCCTCGGGCGCCCGGCCCTCCGGCGGCGGGCCGAGCCGCAGGCGGCGCGCGGCCGCGCGGTCGGCGAGCCCGTCGCCGGCGCGCCCGCCCAGGCGTCGCGCCCAGCGCTCGCCGGGCCCGCCCTCGACCGCCCAGCCGCGGCGGAAGGTGCGCATCGCGAGCGCGACCCGCCGCCGCGCGTCGGCGGGCGACCGGAAGATGCGCCCCTCCGCGGCGACCCGCAGCCTCGGGTCGAACCGCACCCGGGCTCGCGGGCCCAGGGCCATCGCGATCGCGAGGTCGTCGTGCACGTGCGGGTCGGTGCGGTCGAGGCGGTCGGCGAGCGCGTGCCACCGCTCGCGGCGGATCGCCATGTTCGAGCCCCACAGCGGCACGTTCGCGATCGCGGCGCCCGCGGCGACGAAGGTGCCGGCGGCGTAGGCGGCGCTCGCGACCGCCGACCACGGGGCGGGGAGGTCGTGGAAGCGCCCGGGGCCCGTGAGCCCGTCGAGCTCGGGGTCGGCGGCGAAGGCGTCGCGGATGCGGGCGACCCAGTCGCGCGGCACGACGGAGTCGGCGTCGCAGCGCGCGAGCACGTCGCCCGACGCGGCGTCGAAGCCGCGCGCGGCGGCGGCCAGGATGCCCGGCTCGTCCTCGTGCAGCACGGTCACCCCCGCTGCGCGTGCGACGGCCGCGCTGCCGTCGACGCTGCCGTTGTCGACGACGAGCACCTCGAGCGGCGTCACGGCCTGGGCGGCGAGGCGCGCGAGGCAGCGCTCGAGCGCAGCGGCGTCGTCGCGCACCGGGATCACGACGCTCACGCTCGGGGCATCCGGTGCCATGTCCCCCAGCCTGGCACGCTCGGTAGCCTGGAGGCTGAGACCTCGGGACGTCCGGGGCGAGCGGCGCGGGCTGAGCGGAGGAGGCGCGCATGAAGGTGCTGGCAGCGATGTCCGGCGGCGTCGACTCCGCCGTCGCCGCCGCGCGCGCCGTCGACGCGGGCCACGAGGTGGTCGGGGTGCACCTCGCGCTCAGCCGCATGCCCGGCACGCTCCGCATCGGCAGCCGCGGCTGCTGCACGGTCGAGGACGCCATGGACGCGCGCCGCGTCGCCGACGCGCTCGGCATCCCGTTCTACGTGTGGGACTTCTCGGAGCGCTTCCACGACGCGGTGGTGCAGGACTTCGTCGACGAGTACGCCGCCGGCCGCACCCCGAACCCGTGCCTGCGCTGCAACGAGCGCATCAAGTTCGAGGCGCTCCTCGACCGCGCGATCGGCCTCGGCTTCGACGCGGTCGTCACCGGCCACTACGCGCGCGTCGAGCGCACGCCCGAGGGCCCTGAGCTGCACCGCGCGGCCGACTGGGCCAAGGACCAGTCGTACGTGCTCGGCGTGCTCACCGCCGCGCAGCTCGAGCACTGCTGGTTCCCGCTCGCCGGCACGCCCTCGAAGGCGGAGGTGCGCGCCGAGGCGGCGGAGCGCGGCTTCCTGCTGGCGCAGAAGCCCGACAGCCACGACATCTGCTTCATCCCCGACGGCGACACCCGCGGCTTCCTCGCCGAGCGGCTCGGCGCCGAGCCGGGCGAGGTCGTCGACCGCGACGGCGCGGTCGTCGGCAGCCACGAGGGCGTCCACGGCTACACGGTGGGGCAGCGGCGCGGGCTCGCGCTCGGCGTGCCCTCGCCCGACGGCCGCCCGCGCTTCGTGCTCGAGGTGAAGCCGTCGACCCGCCAGCTGGTCGTCGGGCCCAAGGAGGCGCTCGCGGTCTCGACGATCGCCGGCAGCCGCATCTCGCACGCGGGCGCGCCGCATCCGGGCCTCGACGAGGGCCTCGACATCGAGGTGCAGATCCGTGCCCACGCCGACCCCGTGCCCGCGCGGGCGCGGATGGTCGGCGACGAGCTCGTGGTGGAGGCCGCCGAGCCGCTCCACGGCGTCGCGACCGGGCAGTCGGCCGTGCTCTACCTGGGCGCGCGCGTGCTCGGCCAGTGCACGATCGACCGGACGGTCTCTGCTGGGACGGTGCCTGCTGAGACGGTGTCGACCGAGGCCGTGACGGCGTAGGGATCGGTCGCGGACCGCGACCGGTCAGTGCCCGCCGTGCTCGTCGACGTCGAGCGTGAGGCCGTGCTCGCCGTGCGGCTGCGCGAGCGATCCCGCGTGCGTGCCGGCGAGGGCCGGGGTGGCGACGCCCGCGACGACGGTCGCGACCGCGGCGAGCGAGAGCAGCGCGGCGAGGGGGCGGGGCTCTGCGGTGCGCCGCGCGGGGTCGGCGCCGATGCGGCGGTCGACGAGCAGGGCGACGGCCGCGGCGAGCGCGAGGACCGACTCGGCGAGCATCGGCACGAGCGGCAGGGTGGCCGCGCCCTCGGGCGAGGCGAGCAGCGCGAGCAGCCAGAGTGCCGTGGGCGCCGCGAGCGGTGCGAGCACCGCGGGGAGCGGCCAGCGCCAGCCTCGGAAGGCGGCGACCATGACCGCCAGCTGGCCCGCGCCGCTCAGGACGAGCGGCACGGCCAGCCAGGGGACGGCGGCGGCGCCCACCGCGATCGCGATGAGCGCCGCGCCGAGCGCTGCCACGGCTCCGCAGAGCCTCGTCAGCGCATCCATGCCTGGTCCTCTCAGACGGCCGGGCGGGCCGTGGCCGAGCTCTTGTCGAGCGCGAGGCCGGCGCCGAGCAGCACGATCGCCGAGGCGAGGTGCAGGATGTGGTCGGCCGTGTTGAGGGCGAGGATGTTGGCGGCGGTGCCGGCGATGAAGAAGCCGACGATGCCGAGGAGCAGGTAGACGGCGCCCACGGTCGTGTTCGTGCCCTTGGCGGCAGGCGTCGAGCGCAGGCCGGCGGTCAGCAGCGCGGCACCGATGAGGAGGTGCGCGATGTTGTGCAGGTGGTTCACCTGGAAGATGCCGAGCAGCAGCCCGCCCTCCTGGCCGATGAAGTTGCCGCCGGCCACGAACAGGCCGAGGACGCCCACCAGCAGGTAGACGGCGCCGAAGATGGTTGCCACGAGGCGGTTGGGGGACTGGGACATGACTCCTCCTAGGGTCAGGACCGGCAGGCTCCCTCGTCGGATCGACGGGGAGTGTCTCCTGTGCTTCGAGGCACCGGCCTTTTCGGATGGTGGACGTTCCCTGAGCGTACGCTCCGAGGGGGACAGCATCTCGTCGGAGGCTGAGTGCATGATGGGAGCCGTGAGCACAGACGCCGGAAGTCCCGCCTCGCGAAGCAACGCGGGAGATCGCGACCACGAACTCAGTTCATCCTGGGCGCATCTCGCTCTGAGCGCGTCCGCCGTCCAGGCGCTGTCACATAGCGTCGAGTTCGAGTTTGAGTCCGAGAGCGTCAGTCGATCGCTGGTTCGTCAAGCGGGTGCGCTGCAGGAGATACCGAGAGCGGCGTGGCCTCATTTGGTCCGTATGGCAGACGCACTGAGAGACGCAGTCGACGCGGCCGTCGACGCCAAGCCGCAGGTTTGGCAAGCGGCACTCCGCACGCTGGAGCGAGCGGCTCTAGGGCGGGCGATGGATTCTGCGCTCGAGTCGCAGACCGCGGCTCTTCGAGCGGCGTTCGAACTACATAGGAACTCGGTAGCCGATCACGCCGTTGAGGTGTCTGCCAATGTACGCAAAGCAATGCAGCTAGACGTCGAGTGGTTGCGGAACCAGATCGAGGCCGCACGGAACGCCTATTACCAAGCAGACGCGCAACTCATGTCTGACCGGATCTACGACGCACTGGTGCAGAGTTTGATGGACTTGGAGCGTGCATTCCCGGAACTACAAAGCCAGGATTCGCCAACGCTTTCCGTGGGCCCGGCGGCCGCGACGACTGGACTGCCGACGATCGAGCACCTCGACCGCATGCTCAGCCTCGACAACGTCTTCTCGATCGACGAGCTGCGCGAGTGGTGCGCCAAGGCCGAGGCCGCCTCCGGGCGCCGCGTGCGGTGGTTGACGGAGCTGAAGATCGACGGCCTCGCGATCAACCTGCGCTACGAGCGGGGCGTGCTCGCCTCCGCGGCGACGCGCGGCGACGGCCGCGTCGGCGAGGTCGTGACGCCCAACGCGCTGCGGGTCGCCGGCATCCCCGAGCGCCTGACCGGCGAGGGGCATCCCGAGGTCGTGGAGGTGCGCGGCGAGGCCTTCATCCCGACGCGGGCGTTCCACGAGCTGAACGCGCTGCAGGAGGCGCTGCGCGAGCGCTCGGTCGAGGAGGATCGCGCCCGGCTCGGCGCGCGGTTCGACGAGGCCAGGGCGATCGATCGCGGCACCCGGCGCTTCCCGACGTTCGCGAACCCGCGCAACGCCGCCTCCGGGGGCCTCCGCCAGCAGCTCGAGAAGAAGAGCGGCCTCGAGCGCGAGGCAGGCGACGCGCGCGTCGCGGCGCTGCGCATGTACGTGCACGGCATCGGCGCGTGGCCCGACCCGCCCGTGGCGGCCCAGAGCGAGGTCTACGAGCTGCTCGCGTCGTGGGGCCTCCCGACGAGCCCGCACTCGAGCGTCGAGGACGACGTCGACGGCGTCGTCTCGTTCGTCGAGCGCGTGGGCGGCGACCGGCACGGCTTCGACCACGAGCTCGACGGGGTGGTCGTCAAGGTCGACGAGCTCGACCTGCACGCCGAGCTCGGCCAGACGTCGCGCGCGCCGCGCTGGGCGATCGCGTACAAGTACCCGCCCGAGGAGGTGCACACGCGGCTGCTCGACATCGTCGTCAGCGTCGGCCGCACCGGCCGCGCGACGCCCTTCGCGATGATGGAGCCGGTGCAGGTCGCCGGATCCGTCGTGCGGCAGGCGACCCTCCACAACCAGGACGTCGTGCGCGCGAAGGGCGTGCTCATCGGCGACACCGTCGTGCTCCGCAAGGCGGGCGACGTCATCCCCGAGGTGCTCGGGCCGGTCGCCGACCTCCGCGACGGCAGTGAGCGCGAGTTCGTCATGCCGACCGCGTGCCCCGAGTGCGGCACCGAGCTGCGGCCGATGAAGGAGGGCGACATCGACCTCCGCTGCCCGAACGCCCGCTCGTGCCCCGCACAGGTGCGGGGCCGCGTCGAGCACATCGGCTCGCGCGGCGCGCTCGACGTCGAGGCGCTCGGCGAGGTGACGGCCGCCGCGCTCACGCAGCCCTCGCACCCGGCCGAGCCGCCGCTCGTGACCGAGGCGCGGCTGTTCTCGCTCACGATGGACGAGCTCGTGCCCATCGAGGTCGTCGTGCGCGACGGCGAGACGGGCGAGCCGAAGGTCGACGAGGAGACGGGCGAGCCCGTGCGGCGGCGCCCCTTCCAGCGCAACCCCACGGCGGCCGAGAAGAAGGCCGGCGCGACGGGTCCGCAGCCGTCGAAGCAGGCGCAGACGCTGCTCGCCGAGCTCGAGCGGGCGAAGGAGAAGGACCTGTGGCGGCAGCTCGTGTCGCTGAACATCCGCCACGTCGGGCCGGTCGCGGCGCGCGCGCTCGCCGGCTGGTTCGGCTCGCTGCAGGCGATCGAGGAGGCCACGCCCGAGCAGCTCGCCGAGGTCGAGGGCGTCGGGCCGACGATCGCCGACGCGCTCGTCGAGTGGCTCGCGGTCGACTGGCACCGCGAGATCGTCGCGGGCTGGCGCGAGGCCGGCGTGCGGTTCGCGACGCCCGGCCACCCCGGTCCCGGCGCGGCGGTCGCCGCGGGCGGACCGCTCGTCGGGCTCACGGTCGTCGCCACCGGCACGCTCGAGGGCTACACGCGCGAGGGCGCGCAGGAGGCGATCATCGCGGCGGGCGGCAAGGCCGCCTCGAGCGTGTCGAAGAAGACCGACTTCGTCGCCGCGGGGCCCGGCGCCGGCTCGAAGCTCGCGAAGGCCGAGGACCTCGGCATCCGCATCCTCGACGCCGCGGAGTTCCGCATCCTCGTCGAGCAGGGCCCGGATGCGCTCCCGGGCGCCGCGGACGGCGAGGGGGAGGACGCCTGATGGACGCGATCGGCCTGCTGCGCGAGGCCCACGCGCGGGTGCCCGAACTCGCCCGCCGCGCCGCCGAGGGGCTGACGCCCGAGCAGCTGGCGTGGGCGCCAGCCGAGGGCGCCAACCCCATCGGCTGGCTCGTGTGGCACCTCGCCCGCGGGCAGGACGCGCAGGTCGCCGAGGTCGCGGGCGCGACGCAGGTGTACCTCGAGGGCGACTGGGCGGCGTGCTTCGGCCGCGAGCCCGATCCCGACGACACCGGCTACGGCCACGGCCCCGAGGACGTCCGCGCTGTGCGCCCGGAGTCGGCGGATGCGCTGCTCGACTACCTCGACGCCGTGCACGCCGCGACGGCGGCGTGGCTCGGCACGCTCGCGCCGGCCGACCTCGACCGGGTCGTCGACGAGGGCTGGGACCCGCCGGTCACCCTCGGCGCGAGGCTCGTGAGCATCGTCGACGACGACGTGCAGCACGCCGGTCAGGCCGCCTACGTCCGCGGGCTGCTGGGCGCGTGATCCGCCGCCTCGCGATCGAGGGCTACCGGTCGATCCGCGACCTCGTGGTCGACCTCGAGCCGCTCACGGTCGTCACGGGCGCCAACGGCTCGGGCAAGTCGAGCCTCTACCGGGCGCTGCGGCTGCTCGCCGACTGCGGCGAGGGTCGCATCATCGCCTCGCTCGCCGCGGTCGGCGGCCTCGACGCCGTGCGCTGGGCGGGCCCCGAGCGCGGCATCCTCGGCGGGCAGGTCGCGCAGGGCACCGTGCGGGCGAAGGCCGTCTCGCTGCGGCTCGGCGTCGCCACCGACGAGCTCGGCTACGCGATCGACCTCGGCCTGCCGGTCGCGCAGCAGAGCGCGTTCGACCTCGATCCCGAGATCAAGCAGGAGCACGTCTTCGCCGGCCTCGACCCACGGCCGGCCGGCGTGCTCGTCGAGCGCACGCGCGGCCTCGTGCGGATGCGCGGCGACGGGGGCTGGCGCACGCTCGGCAGCGGCATGCACCCGTGGGCGTCGGTGCTCGACGAGCTCGCGGGCCACGAGGAGGCGGCCGAGCTCTCTGGCGCGCGGCGCATGCTGCGCGGCTGGCGGTTCCACGACGCGCTGCGCACCGACCGCACGGCGCCGGCACGGCAGCCGCAGATCGCGACGCGCTCCGTGCGGCTCGACGACGACGGCGCGAACCTCGCCGCGGTGCTCCGCACGACGATCGAGGCCGGATGGGGGTACGAGGTCTCGCGCGCCATCGACGAGGCGTTCCCGGGCTCCCGGCTGCTGCTGCCCGCCGTCGACGGCCGCATGTCGGTCGCGCTCGAGCAGCCGGGGATGCTGCGGCCGCTCACCGTGAGCGAGCTCTCGGACGGCACGCTGCAGTACCTGCTGCTCGTGGCGGCGATGCTCTCGGCCGAGAAGCCGAGCCTCGTCGTGCTCAACGAGCCGGAGCGCAGCCTCCACGCCGACCTCGTCGAGCCGCTCGCCGGCCTCGTGCGGCGGGCCGCCGAGGACACGCAGGTCGTCGTCGTCACCCACCAGCAGCGGCTCGCCGACGCGCTCGGCGGCGCGCGCGTCGAGCTCGACAAGCAGGGCGGCGAGACGCTCGTCGCCGGCCGCGAGGGGCCGCTCGACCAGCCCTCGTGGCACTGGCCGAAGCGCTGAGCCGCGGCGTGCACGGGGCGCGGAGGCGCGGTCGATAGCGTCGAGGAATGCCCACCGCCGCGCTCGTCCAGGCCGCCTTCGGCGGCACCGCCACGATCGACGACGAGGTCTCGCTCTCGGCGTCGAGCGACGTCTGGCCCGCCACGGTGCACGGCGGTCCGGAGCCCGTCGCGGCCGTCGTGAAGCGCACCTGGGGCGCGCCCGAGCCGCTCGAGTCGTGGCAGCGCGCGCTCGTCGCCCGCGGCGTCCGCACCGTCGCGCCGCTCGTGCCCGCGGTCGCGGTCGAGGACGCGGGAACGACGACCACCTGGGTCGCCTACCCGCGGCTCGCCGGTCGCACCTGGGACGGCGGCGTCGACGACCTCGCGGCGGCCGGCACCCTGCTCGGCCGGATGCACGCCGCCTCGAGCGGACTCGCGATCGACGGCTTCGCACCGTTCGAGTGGGGCTCCGACGAGCGGGCCTCGATCGACGAGGACATCGAGGCGATCCGCGCCGCCGCCGCCGAGCACTGGCCGGACGCCGACGGGGAGCGATGGGCGGACCAGCTCGACGGGTTCGCGCCGCTGCTCGCGCGCCTGCGCGGTGCGGACCTCCCCGAGCTGCCCGTCTCGCTCGACCACCGCGCGGCCAACGTGCTGCTCGACGACGCGGGTGCGCTCATGGTCGACCTCGAGAACGCCGCGATGGCGCCGCGCCTGTTCGACCTCGCGATCGCGGCGCTGCTGTGGCCGCTCGAGCACGAGGCGGCGGGCGGCAGCGCCCTCGGGGCCGAGGGCTGGGCGGCGCTGCGCGACGCGTACCTCGCGGAGTCGCCGCTCACGCCGCAGGAGCGGGAGCTGTGGCCCGAGGCCCTGACGTACATGAAGCTCGAGTGGGGCACGTGGCACCTCACCGAGGGCGTCGAGGCCGAGCCGGAGGGCAACCTCCGCTACCTCGAGGACCTCTTGACGCTCGACGAGGCCGCCCGCTTCCCGCTCGGCTGAGCGCGCGGCCGCGGCCCCCGTCCCTCAGTCGGCCGGCGTCGTCGGCTGGTCCGGCGGCCACGGCGCGCCATCGGCGACCGCCTCGACCATCGCGCTGAAGCGCTCCGGATCCTCGGCGCTCCACTGGTGGTGCATGCCGGGCGCGATCCACGTCTCGAGCTGCGGCGCGATCGCCCGCAGCGCTTCGAACGCGCGCCGCGCATCCCGCGGCTCGCGCTCGCCCGCGACCGCGACGAGGCGACCGCGGTAGGGCAGGGACGACGGCAGCGACGGCGCGAGCACGTCCTCGAGCACGCGGCCGCCGGTGCGGCTGCCGAGCCGCAGGCCGTCGTCGACGAAGCGCGCGCGCACGTCGGCGTCGAGGCGCATCGCAGTCGCGAGCGCCCGCCAGTACCAGCGCCGGTCCCACAGGCCCACCTGCGAGCGCGCGGCGACGGCGGTGCCGCGCCCGACGCCGACGAGCGGCGCGCCGCTCACGAGCAGCGAGCGGACGAGCTCGGGATGCCGGGCGGCGAGCCGCACGCCGAGCATGCCGCCGAGCGAGAGGCCGACGACGTGAGCGCGCCCACCGACGGCACGCTCGGCGACGATGGCGGCGAGGTCGTCGGTGGCGCCGTCGAGGCCGGGCCACGGCTCGCGGTGCCGGCCGCCGAACCCGGGGAGGTCGGGGGTGAGCAGGTGGCGGTGGGGGAGCAGCGCCACCTGCGGCGCCCAGCTCCAGCCCGCGACGCTGTTGCCGTGCACGAGCAGGACGGTCTCGCCCTCGCGCGTGCCGTGCTCCACCGCGTCGGCCGCGCGCGCGGTGCTCATGCCGCCGGCGCCAGGTCGGCGAGCGTCGCGTCGAGCCAGGCGAGCTCCGCCTCGGCGTGGACGACGCCGTTCGCGAGGGTCGCGCGCCGCAGCGCCGCGGCGAGGTCGTCGCCGCCCACCTCGATCGCGCGGAGGGCCGCGAGCGACGCCAGCGCCTCCTCGCGCCGCGCGCGCAGCAGCGCAGCGGCGCCGTCGGCGCCGAGCGCCTCGGCGAAGAACAGTCGAGCGAGGAACGGGTCGCGCGGGCGGTGCGGCTCGGCGGGCGCGGCGAGCCACGCGCGCAGCTCGGCCTCGCCGGCCTCGGCGATCGCATGCACCCGGCGGTCGGGCCTGCCGTCGCCCGGCTGCACCTCGACCTCCACGGCGCCGTCGGCGACGAGACGGTCGAGGGTGCGGTAGATCTGCGACTGGTCGGCGCTCCAGAAGTGCGCGACCGAGGTGTCGAACGCGCGCTTGAGGTCGTAGCCGGTCGCGGGGTGGAGGCGGAGGATCCCGAGGATCGCATGGCGGAGGCTCACGAGTGATATACGACCACACACATATGAGACTGCACAAGCAGTGGCGCTCCGCGACGAGCGCTCAGAAGAGCGTCGGCACGGGCGGCCGCGCCTCCTCCGTCGACGGCAGCTGCCTCGCGCGCCCCGGCGCGACGGCGGAGATGCCGGTGCCCGGCGCCACGACGGTGCGCGCGAGCCCGTGCCGCACCTGGAGCGGGCGGATGCGGTCGCGCAGCCACTGCCGGTACTCCGGGTGCGCGTACGAGCCGAAGCGGCCGCGCTCGTCGCGGTACACGCGGTCGTAGAGCGGCACCAGGTCCGGGTGCTCGGCGCGCAGCCACTGCAGGTACCACTCGCGCGCGCCGGGCCGCAGGTGCAGCGAGCTCGCGATGGCGCTCGTGGCGCCCGCCTCGGCGATCGCCGCGAACGCGTGCTCGAGGTGCGCCCGCGTGTCGGTGAGGCCGGGGAGCACGGGCATCGCGAACACGGCGCAGTCGAGCCCCGCCTCCCGCACCGCGCGCACGGTGTCGAGCCGAGCCCGCGTCGTCGGAGTGCCGGGCTCGACGGCCTGCTGCAGGGCGTCGTCGAAGATCGCGATCGACATGGCGATCGAGACGGGCACGTCGCGGGCGATCGAGCGCAGCAGCGGCAGGTCGCGGCGCAGCAGCGTGCCCTTCGTGAGGATCGAGATGGAGCTCCCGTGCGCGGCGAGCGCGCGGAGGATGCCCGGCAGCAGCCGGTAGCGCCCCTCGGCGCGCTGGTACGGGTCGGTGTTCGTGCCCAGCTGCACCCCGTCGACGTCGCGGCGCGGGCCGGCGAGCTCGCGCTCGAGCACCTCGACGATGTTCGCCTTCACCACGATGCGGCTGTCGAAGTCGGCGCCGGCGTCGAGGTCGAGGTAGGTGTGCGTCTGGCGGGCGAAGCAGTAGCGGCACGCGTGCTGGCAGCCGCGGTAGGGGTTGATGGTCCACGCGCCGCCCATGAAGCCACCGCCGGGCACGCGGTTGAGCGCGCTGCGCGCCGTCACCTCGAGGAAGGCGGTGCCGTCGAACCCCGGCGTCGGCCAGGTCTCGAGCACGCTCCCGCGGGCCTCGAGCCCGGGCAGCGCGTCGGCGTCCACGTGCTCCGCGGTCTGACCCTCCCAGCGCATGCGACCATTCGAACACACGTTCGAACCTCGCGCAACCGCCTCCAGCGCGCCGGGGTCCGGCTGCCGAGGCGCATCCGGCTGCAGCCGCCGCGCATCCGGCTACAGTGCCGCCGTGGGGTTCGGACGTCGGATGCGGCTGCTCGCGCCCGTCGCGTGGGCCTCCCTGGCCGTGATCGTCACCGCGGTGCTGCTCGCGCGGCTGCTGCTCGTGCTCGGCCTCTGGCCGTCCGTCGGCTCGGGCGATCCCGCGGGAACCGGCGACGGCGCGTGGGCGCTGCTCGCGGCCGCCGCGCTCCTCGGCGCCGGGACGCTCTGCGGCGCGGGCCTGTGGCACGCGCTCATGCTCGCGAGGCTCGTGCGGGTTCGCGGCATCGACCGCCTCATCGCGGCGCTCGGCGCAGGGGTCGCCGTGCTCGGCGCGGTCGTGGCCACGGCCTGCGCGGTCGAGCCGGCGCTCGGCCGCGCGCTGCTCGCCGCCGCCGCGCCGCTGTGGCTCGCCGGCCTGGCCGCCGCGGCGCTCGCCCTCGCGATGGTCGTGCACGCGCGCGGCGCCCGCACGCATCCGGCGCCCGGCACGGTGCTCGTGCTCGGCGCGGGCCTGCGCGGCCGCGACGTCGGGCCGCTGCTGCGGCGCCGCGTCGAGCGCGGCGCCGAGGAGTGGCGCGCGGCGCTGGCCGAGCGGCCGGATGCGCGGCTCGTCGTCTCGGGCGGCCAGGGCCCCGACGAGGTGCGCACCGAGGCGTCCGCCATGGCGGAGCACCTCGCCGAGCGCTGCGGCGTGCCGCCCGAGGCGATCGACCTGGAGGACGCGTCGCGCTCCACGCGCGAGAACCTCGCGCTCTCGCGCCCGCTCGTCGGGGTGCCGGGCCGCGCTCCGCTCGTCGTGGTCACGAGCGAGTACCACGCCTACCGGACCGCGTGGCTGCTCGCGGACGCGGGGCTCGACGGCACGGTCGTCGGGGCGTGGACGCGGCCGTCGTACCGGCCCGGAGCGACCCTGCGCGAGGCCCTCGCGATCGCCGCCGACCTGCGGTGGTGGTGCGCGGCGGGCGCGCTCGCCGCGTGGGCGCTCGCGATCGGGCTGCTGCTCGCGACCTGAGCCGCGCATCCGGGCCTTCCATCGGGCGTCCATCGGGGGTCGTCCATCGGACCGCGCGCGGGCCCGCGCGACGCTGTCCTGAGCGGTCGCCGACGGCCCGGGAGGCGGCTGCCGCGCCGGTAGGATCGAGCGAACCCCCGCCATCGACGAGGAGACGCATGTCCGAGATCACTCGCGAGCAGGTCCAGCACCTCGCTGGGCTCGCGCGCATCGCGCTCACCGACGACGAGGTGACGAGCCTCACGACCGAGCTCGGCGCCATCGTCGACGCGATCGCCAAGGTCAGCGAGGCCGTCGGGCCCGACGTGCCCGCCACGAGCCACCCGGTGCCGCTCGCGAACGTGACCCGCGCCGACGTCGAGGGCGGCACGCTCACGCACGAGCAGGCCTTCGCCGGCGCGCCCAGCCACGACGGCGAGCGCTTCCGCGTCTCCGCGATCCTGGGGGAGGAGCAGTGACCGACCTCACGCGCATCGACGGCGCCGAGCTCGCCGGCCTCCTCGCCTCGGGCGAGGTCTCGTCCGTGGAGGCCACGCAGGCCCACCTCGACCGCATCGCCGCGGTCGACGGCGAGATCCACGCCTTCCTCCACGTCAACGCCGGCGCCCTCGACGAGGCGCGCCGCATCGACGAGCGCCGCGCCGCAGGCGAGCAGCTCCACGAGCTCGCGGGCGCGCCCGTGGCGATCAAGGACGTCCTCTGCACGATCGGGATGCCGTCGACCTCCGGCTCGCGCATCCTCGAGGGCTGGGTGCCGCCGTACGACGCGACGCCCGTCGCGCGCCTCAAGGCCGCGGGCCTCGTCGCGCTCGGCAAGACGAACATGGACGAGTTCGCGATGGGCTCGTCCACCGAGCACTCCGCCTACGGCCCCACCCGCAACCCGTGGGACCGCGAGCGCATCCCGGGCGGCTCCGGCGGCGGCTCGGCCGCGGCCGTGGCCGCCTTCGAGGCGCCCTTCGCGCTCGGCAGCGACACCGGCGGCTCGATCCGCCAGCCCGCTGCCGTCACCGGCTCGGTGGGCGTGAAGCCCACGTACGGCGGCGTGAGCCGCTACGGCGCGATCGCGCTCGCCTCGAGCCTCGACCAGGTCGGCCCCGTGAGCCGCACCGTGCTCGACTCCGCGCTCATTCACGACGTCATCGGCGGGCACGACCCGCACGACTCCACGTCGCTCCAGCGGGAGTGGCCGTCGTTCGCGGCCGCCGCCCGCGAGGGCGCGGCGGCGGGCTCGCTGCAGGGCCTGAAGGTCGGCGTCATCCGCGAGCTCGACAGCGAGGGCATCGCCCCCGACGTGCACGCGCGCTTCCAGGAGGCCGTGCGCCTCATCGAGGGCGCCGGCGGCGAGGTCGTCGAGGTCTCGGTGCCGAGCATCGAGTACGCCGTCGCGGCCTACTACCTCATCCTCCCCGCCGAGGCCTCGAGCAACCTCGCCCGCTTCGACTCCGTGCGCTTCGGCCTCCGCGTCGAGCGGCCGGGCCAGACCGTCGAGGACGTCATGGCGGCCTCGCGCGAGGCGGGCTTCGGCGCCGAGGTGAAGCGACGCATCATCCTCGGCACCTACGCGCTCTCGGCCGGCTACTACGACGCCTACTACGGCTCGGCGCAGCAGGTGCGCACGCTCATCCAGCGCGACTTCGACGCCGCGTTCGCGCAGGTCGACCTGCTCGTGAGCCCCGCGGCGCCCACGACCGCCTTCCGCTTCGGCGAGAAGGTCGGCGACCCGCTGGCGATGTACGCGAACGACATCACGACGATCCCCGCGAACCTCGCGGGCATCCCCGGCATGGCCCTCCCGATGGGCCTCGGCGACGACGGCCTGCCCGTCGGCCTCCAGCTGCTCGCGCCGCTGTTCGAGGACGCACGGCTCTACCGCGCGGGCGCGACGATCGAGGCGCTGCTCGCCGAGCAGTGGGGCGGCATCCTCGCCCACCAGGCACCCCAGCTGACGGAGGTCGCACGATGAAGGACCGCCTGATGGACTTCGACGAGGCCCTCGAGCGCTACGAGCCCGTGCTCGGCTTCGAGGTGCACGTCGAGCTCGGCACGCGCACGAAGATGTTCTCGGCCGCGCCGAACCCCGCGCACCCGGACCACCACGACGCGGCGCCGAACACGCTCATCGACCCGCTGAGCCTCGGCCTGCCCGGCAGCCTCCCGGTCGTGAACGAGGAGGCCGTGCGGTACTCGATCTCGCTCGGGCTCGCGCTCGGCTGCGAGATCGCCGAGTCGAGCCGCTTCGCCCGGAAGAACTACTACTACCCGGACGTGCCGAAGAACTACCAGATCTCGCAGTACGACGAGCCCATCGCGTTCGAGGGCGAGGTCGAGATCGAGCTCGCCGACGGCCGCCGCTTCCAGATCCCGATCGAGCGCGCGCACATGGAGGAGGACGCCGGCAAGCTCACGCACGTCGGCGGCGCCACCGGCCGCATCCAGGGCGCCGAGTACTCCCTCGTCGACTACAACCGCGCTGGCGTGCCGCTCGTCGAGATCGTCACGAAGCCGATCGTGGGCGCCGAGCGCGACGCGCCCGAGCTCGCGAAGGCGTACGTCGCCGCGATCCGCGACATCGTGCTCTCGCTCGGCATCTCGGAGGCGCGCATGGAGCGCGGCAACCTCCGCTGCGACGCGAACGTCTCGCTCCGGCCGCGCGGCCAGGAGCGGTTCGGCACGCGCACCGAGACGAAGAACGTGAACTCGATGCGCTCGGTCGAGCGCGCGGTCCGCTACGAGATCCAGCGGCAGGCGGCGATCCTCGCCGCGGGCGGCACGATCGTGCAGGAGACCCGCCACTGGCACGAGGACACCGGGCGCACGAGCGCCGGGCGGCCGAAGTCGGACGCCGACGACTACCGCTACTTCCCCGAGCCCGACCTGCTGCCCGTGCAGCCGGACCGTGCGCTGGTCGAGGAGCTGCGCGCGGCCCTGCCCGAGCAGCCGGTGGCCCGCAAGCGCCGCCTGAAGGCCGAGTGGGGCTTCACCGACCTGGAGTTCCAGGACGTCGTGAACGCCGACCTGCTCGCGACGGTCGAGGCGACCGTCGCGGCGGGTGCCGCGCCCGGCTCGGCGCGCAAGTGGTGGACGGGCGAGATCGCCCGCCTCGCGAACGATCGCGGCGTCGAGGCGTCGAGCCTCGTCTCGCCCGAGCACGTGGCCGAGCTGCAGCGCCTCGTCGACGGCGGCGCCCTCACCGACCGGCTGGCGCGCCAGGCGCTCGAGGGCGTCATCGCCGGCGAGGGCAGCCCGACGGAGGTCGTGGCCGCCCGTGGTCTGCAGGTCGTCTCGGACGAGTCCGCCCTCGTCGCGGCCGTCGACGAGGCCCTCGCGGCGCAGCCCGACGTGCTGCAGAAGATCCGCGACGGCAAGGTGCAGGCCGCCGGCGCCGTGATCGGCGCCGTCATGAAGGCGATGCGCGGCCAGGCCGACGCGGCGCGGGTGCGCGAGATCGTGCTCGAGCGCGCGTCGCAGGCGTAGCGGAACCGCATACCGGTAGGGGGCAGCGACGCGCCACCCCCTACCGCACGGTTCGGCGAACCCGGTCAGCGCGCACCTAGCGAGTGCACAGACGGCGTCCAGACCGGGGGACGACCATTGCGGGTGGAGCGACACGATCGCTCTACCGCGGGGCCTGCACCCCTTGCACCGCGGTCCTTCTGTGAAAGGACGCAACACCATGGGAATCATCGGCTGGATCGTGCTCGGCCTCATCGCCGGCGCCATCGCGAAGCTCATCCTCCCGGGCCGTCAGGGCGGCGGCTGGATCGTCACGCTGATCCTCGGCGTCGTGGGCGCCCTCCTCGGTGGCTTCCTCGGCTCCGTGCTCTTCAACGCACCGCTCGAGGACTTCTGGTCGCTGCAGACGTGGCTGCTCGCCATCGGCGGCTCCATCGTCGTGCTCCTGATCTGGGGCCTCGTCACGCGCAACCGCGGCAACGCGCGCGCGTAGTCGGACGACGCAGCAAGGGGGCGGCCTTCGGGCCGCCCCCTTCTTCGTCCGCGGGCGGCCTTCGGGCCGCCCCCTCTTCGTCAGCGGGGGCCCTTCGGGCTGCCCGTGGCCCCGTGTCCGGCTACAGCACGACCTCGGCGAGCTCGTCGACGTGGTCGAGGTCGCGCAGGTCGAGCACCTGGAGGTAGACGCGCTCCACGCCGTCCTCGGCCAGGGCGCCGAGGCGGTCCTCGAGCTCCGCGGGGCTGCCGGCGAGGCCGTGCTCGCGCAGCTCCTCGGGCTCGCGGCCGATCGCCGCGGCGCGGCGGCGGAACGTCGCCTCGTCGGCGCCGAGGCAGGCGACGAGCGCGACGGATCGCACGACGGGACGCGTGCGCTCGGCGCGCTCGATCGCCGCGTCCAGGGCGGCGAACAGCGGCCGGATGCGGTCGAACGCCGGGAAGGGCAGGTTGTGCTCGTCGGCGAACTCGGCGGCGAGCCGCGGCGTGCGGCGCTCGCCCAGGCCGCCGACGATCACCGGCAGGCGGTCCTGCACCGGCTTCGGGAGGGCGGGGGAGTCGACGAGCTCGTAGTGCTCGCCCTCGAACGTGAATCGCGCGCCGGCGGGCGTCTCCCACATGCCGGTCACGATGGCGAGCTGCTCCTCGAGCAGGTCGAAGCGGCGGTCGGGGAACGGGATCCCGTAGGCGCGGTGCTCCTGCTCGAACCAGCCGGTGCCGAGGCCGAGCTCGGCGCGGCCGCCCGACATCTGGTCGACGTTCGCGGCCTGCACGGCGAGGATGCCGGGCGCGCGGTACGTGACCGACGAGACGAGCGTGCCGAGGCGGATCCGCTCCGTCTCGCGCGCGAGCCCCGCGAGGCTCGTCCACGCATCCGTGGGGCCGTAGCCGGGGTCGCCGTCGCCCATGCGCAGGTAGTGGTCGGAGCGGAAGAAGCCATCGAAGCCGCGCTGCTCGGTGCGCTGCGCGATGGCGAGGAGGTCGTCGTACGAGGCGCCCTGCTGCGGCTCGGTGAAGATGCGGAAGTCCATGCCGCCAGCCAAGCACAGCGTGCCTCGGCGCCCGGGCCGCCGCCCGCGCCTAGGCTCGTGCGGTGGCGAACGGCAGGGGCATGGACTGGGGCTCGTGGGGCGGCGACGTCCTCTCGGCGGAGGCGAAGGCGGCGCGGCAGGCGCCGGCGCCTGAGCGGGTCGAGGCGGTGCGCGACCTCGTCGTGGAGCGCCACGACGGGTGGGTCGGCGCCGTCCTCGGCATCGAGGCCGGGCACGTGCGGCTCGAGGACCGTCGTGGCCGCGCGCGGCTGTTCCCGCTCGGGCGCGGCTTCCTCGTCGACGGGGTGGAGGTCGAGCTGGTCGTGCCGGCCGCGCGGGCGGCGGCGGCAACCCGCACCGCGTCGGGGTCTCGCGCTGTCGCCGACCACCGGGCGCGCGTGGCGCTGCCGAGCCGCATCCTCGTCGAGGGCACGCACGACGCGGAGCTCGTGGAGCAGGTCTGGGGCCACGACCTGCGGGTCGAGGGCGTCGTCGTGGAGCCGCTGCACGGCGTCGACGACCTCGCGGGCGTCGTCGCGGAGTTCGCGCCGACCGCCGAGCGGCGCCTCGGCGTGCTCGTCGACCACCTCGTGCCCGGCTCGAAGGAATCGCGGATCGCGGAGGCCGTGCAGCGCGGGCCGCACGGCGCGCACGTGCGCGTCGTCGGGCACCCGTACATCGACATCTGGCAGGCGGTGAAGCCGTCGCGGCTCGGCATCGCGGGCTGGCCCGACGTGCCGCGCGGCGAGGATTGGAAGCAGGGGACGCTGCGGCGCCTGGGGATGCCGCACGGCGACCAGGAGTCTGTGGCGCGGGCCTGGCAGCGCATCCGCTCGCGGGTGCGCGACTGGAACGACCTCGAGCCGGCCCTGCTCGCGCGCGTCGAGGAGCTCATCGACTTCGTGACCACCTCGCGGCACTGAGGAGGGGGACCCCGCTCCACTCCGCTGGTCGAGGAGGCGCACCCCGCCTCGCTGGTCGAGGAGGCCGCGCCCGGAGGGCGCTGCCGTCTCGAGACCACCCGTGGCGCGTGTGTGGTCTCGAGACGCGTGCCGCCTGCGGCGTCACGCTCCTCGACCAGCGGAGGGGCGGGCAGCGGGTCTCATGACGCGTGCCGCCTGTGGCGGCGCGATCCTGGGCCCGTGAGAAGGGTCAGCCGGGCGCGCGGGTGCCAGGTCGAGCGCAGGCGTCAGAAGGGGTGCGGGCCGCCGGGCGGCGCGCCCGCCATGGCTGGCTCCCGGTCGTGGAAGCTGGGGATGCGTGCCCTGGGCGGGGGTTCGGGCTCGTCGGTGAGGATGGTGCCGGTGGGACTGGTCCATTCGAGGACGCCGCCGGGGAGCTGGCGGACGCGCCAGCGGGTGGCGTGCTTGATCGAGTGGTGACGCCTGCAGAGGTGGGCGAGGTTGCCGTCGGCGGTGGGGCCGCCGTGCGCGTGGTCGCGCGTGTGGTCGGCGTCGGCCCGGTGGGCGGGGGCGCCGCAGCCGGGGAAGCGGCAGCGGCCGTCGCGGGCGCGCAGCCAGCGGCGCTGCGCCGCGGAGGGCCGGTAGCGGTCGACGGCGAGCGCGCGGCCGGTGACGGGGGAGAGGAAGAGCCGCTCCCAGCCGGACGCGCCGGCCGCGAGCGCGCGTGCGGTGGCGGCGTCGACGAGCGTCCGCCCGTCGAGCGACGCCGGGTCCGGGTCGGCCGCGCCGTCGTCGGCCAGCAGCGCGGTCGCGGGGATGGTGACGGTGACGACGGGCGTGATCGCGGAGGCGGCGTGGGCGTCGTCGGGCGCCTGCCCGCACAGCAGCAGCTCCGCCAGCGCGTCGGCGCGCCGCTGGTCGATCGTGCGGTGATCGTCAGCCGGCAGGGCGCGGGCGGCCTGGGTGAGGCGGTCGAGGATCGCGGCACCGAGCAGCGCGGGCATGCGGGCGGCGATCTCGCACATCCCGTCGGGCAGCTCGTGCAGGCGCACGTGCCGCTCCTCGCGGGCGGCGTCGTACCGCTGCTGCAGCGGCGCCGACAGCGCCGCATCCACGATCCGCCGCGCCCGGCGCCGCAGCCTGGCCGGCGTCGTCGTCTCGGCGATCACGACCAGCTCCGCCTCCACCCGCGCCCGCACCTCCGGCGCCACCGCGGCATCGAGCCGAAGCGGCAGCGTCTCCGCGTCCAGCACCCGCAGGTGCGAGGCCGACAGCCGGCCCTCGCACGCCGCGGCGTGCGCGAGCGGCAGCTCCTCGACGATGGCCACCGCCTCGGTCATCGCGCGCTCCATCGTGACGTCGGAGACGCGCAGCTCGGCGCCCGCGATGGTCGCGAGCTCCCGCACGCGCATCGCGGTGTCGCCGCCCGCGTCGATCGCGCGCCGCAGCTGCTGCGCCAGCAGCGCTCGACGCTCGCCCGCGATGCGGGCGGACTGCGCCTCGAGCGCGCGCAGCCGCGCGGCGAAGGCGAGGTCGTCGTCGAGCGCGGAGGACGGTCGCGCAGGCGCCGCCGGGAGGTTCGCGCCCGCCGCGGCGAGCGCCTCGACCTCCGCATCGTCGAGGGAGAGGAGCCGCTCGAGCCACTCGGCATCGGCAGCGTCGAGCGACGATTCGAGCTCCTCGGCGGACGCACCTGCCGGATCGAGCACCGCACCGCTGCGCAGGAGCTCGATGAGCTCCCTCGCGTCGATGCCCGGCTCCGTCGTCATGCACCCATGGAAGTACCGGCCACTGACATCGGGACGGCGCCGACGCGCGCCGCCATCACTCCGCGGCAGCGGCCAGGATCGCGAGGAACCTCGCGTCGTCCTGCGGCCGATGGCCGGACCCTTCGAGCACCTCGTGCCGAGCCCCGGCCCGCACGAGCGCGGCCGCGATCGCCTCGTACTCCGCGTTCCAGCCGCCGGTCACGACGGTCGTCGGCACACCGCGCAGCATGCCCGCATCGATCCCGTGGCCCCACGGCCGTTCGGTGCGCGTGAGCAGCGACGCGAGCGCCCGCTCGTCCTCCCAGCGATCCTCGTCGAACGGCCCGCCGAGCAGTGCCGGCCGCGCTCGGGCCCAGAACGCCTGGAGCGAGGGCAGCGCGCCGTGCGCCGCATCCATCGCCGCGACGTGCGCCTCGACGGCGGCGGCGCCTCGCGCGAGGTCGAACAGCGCCGGCTCGCAGAGCACGAGCGCGGCGGGCGGCGACGCGAGCATCGGCAGCGCGAGCACGGCCGCGACGCCCCCGAGCGAGTGCGCGACGACCACGTCGCCGGGCCCGACGGCGACGGCCACAGCCTCCGCCCGCTCGAGCGCCGTCGGCAGGTCCGCGAGGTCGAGCGCGACGGTCCCGTCGAGCAGCGCCGCGGGCCACGCGGCGGCGCCGGAGCGCCCCGCGCCGTGCACGAGGACGAGCGCCACCTCAGCCGCCGTCCGAAGACCAGCGACAACGACGCACGCCGAGCATCACCTCACCCGAGCCGCTCGAGCGGCTGCACCTCGACGAGCGCCGGCAGCTTCGCCGCCCGCCCGTCGCCCGACGACCGCCCCGTCAGGCGCCGCCCGATCCAGGGCAGCACGAACTCCCGGTAGTACCCGGCCGTCCGCCGCCCCTCCGCCGTCGACACCGCGGTGAGGTCGCGCCACTGCGGCGGCGAGTCGGCGCCGAGCGCCCGCAGCACGTTCGTCGCGGCGTGGGCGTGCCCTGCCGCGTTGAGGTGCAGGCGGTCCTGCGACCAGAAGCGGGGGCTGCGCAGCTCCGGATCCGACCAGTTGTCGATGTACGGCGCGTCGAGGTCGGCGATGCGCGACTCCACGGCGCGCGCGAGCGCGTCGCCGCGGCGCTGGAACACCGCGCCGATCGGCATGACCTCGCTCGGGTTGCCGCCCGAGAGCAGGATGGGACGGATGCCGGCGGCGGCGATGCGATGCGCAGCGGCGGCGAGCGCGGCGCCGACGCCCTCGATCGAGACGCGCGGACGCAGGATGTCGTTGCCGCCGCCGTTCAGGCTGATCGCATCGGGCTGCAGCGCGATCGCGGCGTCGAGCTGCTCCGAGAGGATGCCCGCGAGCTTGCGGCCGCGGATCGCGAGGTTCGCGTACCCGACCGGCCGCCCCTGCGCCGTCGCGAGCCCGGCCGCGACGAAGTCGGCCCAGCCGCGCACCGTGCCGTCGGGCAGCTCGTCGCCGACGCCCTCCGTGAAGCTGTCGCCGATGGCCACGAACGATCGGATCTCCTGCACCGCGCCAGCCTATGACGGCCGTCCATGACCACGCCGAGCCGGGCGACGCCGGCGGATGCGGGCGCGGCTACGATGGAGGCGACACGGGAGTCCGGTGCGCCGGGCTGAGAGGGAGGCCGAAGCCTCCGACCGTCGAACCTGATCCGGATCATGCCGGCGCAGGGAGGACACTCATCACCCGTGCCGTCTCGCAACGAGGAAGGCACAGCATGACCACCACCGCACCCGCGGCCACCACGGCCGCCCGCTCCCGCACGAGCCGCTGGCGCGTCGTCGACATCGTCGTCGCCGCGGTCCTCGGCGTCGCGACGGGCCTCCTGTTCGTCGTCTGGAACGGCATCGGCTACGCCTGGTTCGAGGGCCTCCAGGCCCTCACGCCCGGCTTCGGCGGCCTCGCCGTGGGCATCTGGCTCATCGGCGGCGTGCTCGGCGGCCTCATCATCCGCAAGCCCGGCGCGGCGCTCTTCGTCGAGCTGCTCGCCGCGACCGTCTCGATGCTGCTGGGCAGCCAGTGGTCGATCGAGACCGTCTACTCCGGCATCGCGCAGGGCCTCGGCGCCGAGCTCGTGTTCGCCGCCATGGCGTACCGCCGGTTCGGCCTCCCCACGGCGATGCTCGCGGGTGTCGGCGCGGCCGTCGCGGCCTGGACGCTCGAGCTGTTCCTCTCGGCGAACCTCGCGAAGGGGGCGGAGTTCCTGGCCATCTACCTGGGCAGCGTCGTCGTGTCGGGCGCGATCCTCGCCGGCCTCGTCGGCTGGCTGCTCACGCGCGCGCTCGCCGCGACCGGCGTGCTCGACCGCTTCGCCTCGGGCCGCGCGCGCCGCAGGTGACCGGCTCCCGCATCCGCGCCCGCGGATGGGGCTGGCAGCACGCGGGGCGCGACGCCGCCGCCGTCGCCGGGCTCGACCTCGACGTCGAGCCCGGCGAGCGGCTGCTGCTGCTCGGCCCCTCGGGCGCGGGCAAGTCGACGCTCCTCTCGGCGCTCGCCGGCGTGCTCGGCGGCGACGAGGAGGGCGACGAGACGGGCGAGCTCGCCGTCGACGGCGCGCATCCGTCGACGCTGCGCGGCACGGCGGGCCTCGTGCTGCAGGACCCGCAGGCGAACACGATCCTGTCGCGCGTCGGCGACGACGTGGCCTTCGGCTGCGAGAACCTCGCGGTGCCGCGCGACGAGATCTGGCGCCGCGTCGCCGATGCGCTCGACGCCGTCGGCCTCGACGTCGCGCTCGACCGCTCGACCGCCGCGCTGTCGGGCGGCCAGCGCCAGCGCCTCGCCCTCGCGGGCGTGCTGGCGATGCGGCCAGGGCTCATCCTGCTCGACGAGCCGACCGCCAACCTCGACCCCGAGGGCGTCGTGGAGGTGCGGGATGCGGTCGCGCGCGTCGCCGCCGAGACGGGCGCGACGCTCGTCGTCGTCGAGCACCGCGTCGACACCTGGCTGCCGGTGGTCGACCGCGTCGTCGTGCTCGCGCCCGGCGGCGGCGCGATCGCCGACGGCACGCCCGACGCGGTGCTCGGCGCCCACGGGGCGGCGCTCGCCGCGCAGGGCGTGTGGGTGCCCGGCATCCCGATCGACGTGCCCCGGCCCGAGCGCCGGCCCGGCCCCGCGCTGCTCGTCGCCGACGGGCTCCGATCCGGCCGCCGCGTCGCCGTGCACGCGCCCGTCTCGCTCGAGGTCGCGGCGGGGGAGGCGCTGGCCGTGACCGGCCCGAACGGCGCCGGCAAGTCGACCCTCGCCCTCACGCTCGCCGGCCTCCTGCCGCCCGTCGACGGCTCGCTCGCGGCCACCGAGGCGCTGCGCGGCGGGAACCTCGCCGAGCCCGCGCCCGTCCGCTGGCGCCCCAAGCAGCTCGCCACCCGCATCGGCACCGTCTTCCAGCAGCCCGAGCACCAGTTCGTGGCGCCGCGCGTGCGCGACGAGGTGGCCGCGGGCCTCCGCGCCCTCCGCCGCCCCGAGGCCGAGGTCGCCGCGACCGTCGACGGCCTGCTCGCGGCGCTGCGCCTCGACGCGCTCGCCGACGCGAACCCGTTCACCCTCTCGGGCGGCGAGCAGCGGCGGCTCTCCGTCGCCACGGTGCTCGCGCCCGCGCCGCGCCTCGTCGTGCTCGACGAGCCCACCTTCGGCCAGGACCGCCGCACCTGGGCCGAGCTCGTGCGCCTCATCGCCGAGCTCGTCGACGAGCGCGGCTGCGCCGTCGTGGCCGTCACGCACGACGCCGACGTCGTGCGCATCCTCGGCGACCGGATCCTCCGCCTCGACGCTGCGGACGGCCTCGAAGGAAGCGGGACCGCGCGGGGAGCCGCCGCGTGACCGCCGTCGCGCGCGCCGCGCAGCGCACCCCGCCGCTCGAGCGCGTCAATCCCGTCACGCCGTTCGCGGCCGCGGTGCTCTACTCCATCCCGATGCTGCTCACCGTCGACGTCGTGAGCGCCGCCGTCGCGCTCGCCGCGTGGCTCGTGGTCTTCGCCGCCGCCGGCATCGGCCCGCGCACGATCCTCCGCCGCTCCTGGCCGCTGCTCCTCGCCGCGCCGCTCTCGGCGGTGAGCATGCTCCTGTACGCCGAGCCGTCCGGCCGCGTCCACGCGCAGGTGTGGCTCGCGACCATCAGCGACGGCTCCATCGAGCTCGCCTCGGCGATCCTGCTGCGCGTGCTCGCCATCGGCGTGCCGACGCTCGTCGGCATCGTCGGCGTCGACCCCACGCGGCTCGCCGACGGCCTCGCGCAGGTCGCGCACCTCCCGCACCGATTCGTGCTCGCCGCGCTCGCCGGCGTGCGCCTCTTCGGCGTGCTCGAGGAGGACTGGCGGCAGATCGCGCTCGCGCGCCGCGCCCGCGGCCTCGGCGACACCGGGCGCATCCGCCGCCTCCTGCAGGCCGCGTTCGCGCTGCTCGTCGTGGCGCTCCGCCGCGGCGGCACCCTCGCCACCGCCATGGAGGCCCGCGGCTTCGGCGGGCCGCAGGAAGGCCGCGCCGAGCGCACCTGGGCCCGGCCCTCCACGCTCTCGCGCGCCGATCTCGTGCTCGTCCTCCTCGCGCTCGCCGTCGCGGCGCTCGCCATCGGGGCCTCGGTGGCGGCAGGATCGTTCCGACCACCGTGGGCGGCCCACCTGTGACCGACGGGACGAGGGGAGCGGAGCGGATGCACGAGATCCTCTGCATCGTCGACGGCCGATCCGGGTCGGGCAAGACGCGCCTCGCCCAGGCCCTGGCCGCCGAGCTCGGCGCCCGGGTCGTGCACATGGACGACCTCTACGCCGGCTGGCACGGCCTCGCGACCGGCTCGCGGCTGCTCGAGCGCGGCATCCTCGCGCCGCTCGCGGCGGGCCAAGAGGCGGTCTGGCGGCGCTGGGACTGGGCGGAGGGCGACTGGGGCCCCGAGGACCGCGCCCGGCCGGGCGACCGGCTCGTCGTCGAGGGCTGCGGCTCGCTCACCCTCGCGTCGCGCGAGCACGCGGCGCGCGCCATCTGGCTCGATGCCCCCGAGGACGTGCGGCGCGCCCGCGCCCTCGAGCGGGACGGCGAGGACGCCTGGTGGGACCTGTGGCGCGAGCAGGAGGATGCGCACATCGCCGCGAACGACCCCGCGGCGCTCGCCGACGAGGTGCGTCGCACCTGAGCCTGGACGGCCACCGTGGGCGGTCATGGCGGGCGGGCGTAGTCTGACCGCCGGCGCCGATGCCGCGCCCGATCGAGCCGCGTGCTCGTCCCCGTCTCACCACCCAGGAGGCACCATGCCCATCCCTACGAAGGCCCTGCAGAAGACCGGCCCCGACCAGCCGTACCGCGTCGCGACCATCGAGCGCCGCGACCCGCGCCCGAACGACGTCGTCATCGCCATCAAGGCCGCCGGCATCTGCCACTCCGACATCCACACCATCCGCGACGAGTGGGGCAAGGCGCCCTTCCCGCTCACCGTCGGTCACGAGATCGCGGGCGTCGTCGAGGCCGTCGGCGACGCCGTCACGAAGCACGCCGTCGGCGACCGCGTGGGCGTCGGCTGCCTCGTGGACTCGTGCGGCGAGTGCGAGCAGTGCCGGAACGACGAGGAGCAGGACTGCCTGAACGGCAACGTCGGCACCTACGCCTCCGTCGACCGCGACGGCTCGATCACGCAGGGCGGCTACGCCGAGAAGGTCGTCGTCGACGAGCGCTTCGTGCTCTCGATCCCCGAGGGCATCGAGCTCGACGTCGCCGCGCCGCTGCTGTGCGCCGGCATCACGCTCTACTCGCCCATCGACCGCTGGGGCGTCGGCGAGGGCACGAAGGTCGCCGTCGTCGGCCTCGGCGGCCTCGGCCACATGGGCGTGCAGCTCTCGGCCGCGAAGGGCGCCGACGTCACCGTGCTCTCGCGCTCGCTCGCCAAGGAGGAGCTCGCGAAGGAGCTCGGCGCCGCGCGCGTCGTCGCCACCGGCGAGGAGGGCTGGGCGGAGGCCCACAAGGGCGAGTTCGACGTCATCCTCAACACGGTGAGCGCCGACCTCGACCTCGGCACGTACCTCTCGATCCTCAAGCCGCACGGCGCGATGGTGAACGTGGGCCTGCCGCCCGAGCCGCAGCAGCTGCACCTCGGCGCCCTCATCGGCGGCGGCAAGGTGCTCGCCGGCTCGAACATCGGCGGCATCCGCCAGACGCAGGAGATGCTCGACTTCTGCGCCGAGCACGGCATCGGCGCCGTCATCGAGAAGATCGGCGTCGACGACGTGGACGCGGCCTACGACCGGGTCGTCGACGGCGACGTGCGCTTCCGCTTCGTCATCGACACCGCGACGTTCGCCGACGCGGAGGCCGTGGCCTAGCCCGTCCGACCGTCGGGGCCCCGCTGCGCGAGCGATCGCCGGCGGGGCCCCGCTACGCCCAGCCCAGCTCGTGCAGCTGCTCGTCGTCGATGCCGTAGAAGTGCGCGATCTCGTGCACGAGCGTCGTGCGCACCTCGTCGCGCAGCTCCTCCTCGGTGTCGCAGGCGTCGAGGTGGGGGAGGCGATAGACCATGATGCGGTCGGGCAGCTCGCCGAAGCCGTACTGCCCCCGGTCGGTGATCGCGACGCCCTCGTAGAGCCCCATGAGGTCCTCGTCGGGGTGCTCGTCCTCGACGAGGAACACGACGTTCTCGAGCCCGTCGACGATCTCGTCCTCGAGGCCGTCGAGCACCTCCGTGACGAGCGCCTCGAACGCCTCCGCGGTCATCTCCATGCCGTCCATCCTCGCGCCTGGCGGACGACGGGAGGCTGAGGCCCGACGCACGAGCAGGTTAGGGCACCCTTACCCCGGTGCTACGCTGGCGCCGACATGAGCATCGCGACCGAGCCCCGTCCCGTCCCCGCCCCGCGCCCGCCGCGGCCGCAGCACGTGCTGGAGGTCCTCTCGACCGAACGGCTCACCCCGCGCATGGTGCGGCTCCGGCTCGGCGGCGAGGGCTTCGCGACGTTCGCGCCGAACGCGTGGAGCGATGCGTACGTGAAGCTCGTCTTCGTGCCGGCCGAGCTCGGGCTCGAGCCGCCGTACGACCTCGCCCACCTGCGCGAGACGCTGCCGCCCGAGCAGCGCCCGGTAACGCGCACGTACTCGGTTCGGGCGGTCGAGGAGCACGCGATCGTGCTCGACTTCGTGGTCCACGGCGACGAGGGGCTCGCGGGCCCATGGGCCGCCGCGGCGCAGCCGGGCGATCGCATCGCGCTGCACGGCCCCGGCGGCGGCTACGCGCCGGATGCGGAGGCCGACCACCACCTGCTCGTGGGCGACGAGTCGGCCCTCCCGGCGATCTCGGCGGCGCTCGAGGCGCTGTCCGCCGACGCGCGCGGCGTCGCGCTCGTCGAGGTGCACGACGCCGACGACGAGCTCGCGATCGCGCATCCCGCGGGCGTCGAGCTGCGCTGGATCCACCGCGGCGCCCCGTCGCCCGCGACCGTGCCGACGCTCGCCGAGGCGGTCGCCGCGCTCGAGTGGCCCGAAGGGCGCGTGCAGGCGTTCGTGCACGGCGAGCGCGAGTCGGTCAAGGCGCTCCGCGACGTGCTGTTCCAGCAGCGCGGCCTCTCGCGCGGCCAGGTCTCGATCTCGGGCTACTGGGCGCTCGGGCGCACCGAGGATCGCTTCCAGGCCGAGAAGCGCGAGCCGATCGGCGTCATACTCCCGCCGGAGGCCTGATGGGCGACGGCGACGCGATGGAGCAGGCCATCCTCGCGCTGCTCGCCGAGCGCCGCGAGGGCGCCACGACCTGCCCGAGCGACGCCGCGCGGCGCGTCGGCGGCGACGACGAGGCCGACTGGCGGCCGCTCATGGACGAGGCGCGGGCCGCGGCCGCTCGGCTCGTCGAGCGCGGCGAGGTCGTCATCACGCAGAGGGGCGAGGTCGTCGACCTCGCGACGGCGCGCGGGCCCATCCGCATCCGCCGCGCCTGAGCGGCCCGCCCGCACGGCGCACGTCCAGCGACGACCGTCACCATGGGGCCATGCGCCACCTCTGGAACCGAGTGCTGAGCATCGTCGTGAACACCGTCGCCGGCTTCGTCGCGATCCCGGGTGCCCACGCGATCGTGGACGTCGGCCCCGAGGGCGAGCGACCGCGACGCCGTCGTCGCTGACCCGGAGGACGCCGCCCGAGCACGACGAAGCCCCGGTCTCTCGACCGGGGCTCCTGACTGGGGTGAGTAACGGGGCTTGAACCCGCGGCCTCCTCGACCACAACGAGGCGCTCTACCAACTGAGCTATACCCACCATGGCCCTATGCAGGGCCTCGTGCGCCGGAGCGCAACCAGAACAGCATACGACATCCCGGGCCCCTCCGACGACACGGCGGGCGCGTGCCGCGGTCAGCCGGGCAGGTGCTCCGCGAAGCCCTCCGAGACCTCGGCCGAGATCGCCTGTAGCTCCTCGCTCGTGCGGTCGGCGGCGTCGCCGAAGAGCGCGGCGCGGTAGTAGCGCAGCTCGCGGATCGACTCGAGGATGTCGGCGAGCGCGCGGTGCCCGCCGGCCTTCACGGGCGCCTGGAAGTAGGCGCGCGGCGCCCAGCGACGGGCGAGCTCCTTGATGCTCGAGACGTCGATCGAGCGGTAGTGGAGGTAGCCGTCGAGCGCGGGCATGGAGCGGGCGAGGAACATCCGGTCGGTGCCGATGGTGTTGCCGCCGAGCGGTGCGCTGCGCTCGAGCGGCACGAAGCGCTGCACGTACTCGAGCACGCGCAGCTCGGCCTCGGCGACGCTCACGCCGTGCGGGATCTCCTGGTCGAGGCCGCTCGTCGCGTGCATGGTGCGCACGAAGTCGCCCATGTGCTCGAGCGCGGCGTCGCTCGCGCGGATGACGATCTGGAGGCCCGGGTCGAGCACCCGCAGCTCGAAGTCGGTGACGACGACCGCCACCTCGACGAGCTCGTCGATCGACGGGTCGAGGCCCGTCATCTCGCAGTCGATCCACACGATCCGGTCCGCAGCAGCCACGCGACGACCCTACTGCGCCCCGCCCACGGCGGACGCGTCAGCCCAGGGCGGCGAGGATCTCGTCGGGGGAGACATCGGCGAGGGTGCCGAGGGTGCGCTCCGCCGGCACTGGCGCGTGGGCGAGCTGCGTGGTGAGGAACCAGAGCCGGGCGCCGGCGGCCACGGCCGACCGCGCCCCGGATCCGGAGTCCTCGAACGCGATCGAGCGGGATGCGTCGGCCCCCAGCCGCGCGATCGCGGTCGCGTAGGGCTCGGGGTCGGGCTTCGATCGCTCGACGTCGTCGGCGGAGACGGCGAAGCGCAGCGCCCCGGCGGGCGCCGCGGCGAGCAGCGCCTGCGCGTTCACCGACGCGGCGTTCGTCACGAGCGCGGCGGGCACGCCGAGCTCGGCGACGCGCTCGAGCAGGCGCAGGCTGCCCGGCAGCCAGGGCACGTCGTCGCGCACCTCGTCGGCCACGTCGCCCGCGACCCGGGCGATGATCGCGGCGAGCTCGAGCGCCGCGCCGCGCTCGCGCATGACCGCCGCCCACTCCTCCATGGGGCGCCCCGTGGTCCAGTGGCAGTCCTCGGCCGTCCAGGCGAAGCCCTGCTCGCGGGCGAAGCCGCGCATCCGCTCGTGCCAGATCGGCTCCGAGTCCACGAGGGTGCCGTCCATGTCGAGCAGGAGCGCGGCGGGGCGAGCGTGCATGTGGACAGCCTGTCAGACCCCTTCCGGGCAGATCGATAGGTTGGCCGGGCGCCGGGCGCGTCGACACGACGCGCGAGCGGTGGATCGGCACGAGGGAGTGGACATGGCAGAGCAGACAGCGACGATGAGCCCGCGGAAGTGGCGCATCATCGGACCGGGCATCGTCGTCGCGGCGACGGGCGTGGGCGCCGGCGACCTCGTCGCGACCCTCGTCGCCGGCTCCAACTACGGCTACCTGCTGCTGTGGGCCGTGATCGTCGGCACCGTCTTCAAGATCGTGCTCGTCGAGGGCGCGGGCCGGTACTCGCTCGCCTCCGGCCGCACGATCTTCGCCGGCTGGCGCACCCTCGGCCGCTGGACCACCTGGTACTTCGGGCCGTACATCGTCGTGTGGGGCTTCGTCTACGGCGCGACCGCGATGCTGTCGTCGGCGCTGCCGCTCGCGACGATGCTGCCCGCCGTGCCGCTCGAGGCGTGGGCGATCGGGACGGGCCTCATCGGCTTCGCGCTCGTCTGGTGGGGCAAGTACCCCCTCGTCGAGAAGGTCATGGCGCTCTTCGTGGGGATCATGTTCGTCACCGTCGTCGGCGCGGCGGTGCTGACGCTGCCGAACCTCGGCGAGATCCTCGCGGGCCTCGTGCCGATCATCCCCGAGGGCGGCCTCATCACCACGCTCGCGCTCGCAGGCGGCGTCGGCGGCACCATCACGCTCGCCGCCTACGGGTACTGGCTGCGCGAGAAGGGCTGGAGCGACGCGTCCTGGATGCGCGTCATGCGCCTCGACAACGCGGTCGCCTACGTCATCACTGGCGTCTTCGTCATCGCGATGCTCATCGTCGGCGCCGAGCTGCTCTACTCGGCGAACATCGCCATCTCGACGGGCGACCGTGGTCTGCTGGACCTCTCGGGCGTGCTCGCCGAGCGCTACGGCGCGGTGTTCGGCGTGATCTTCCTCATCGGCTTCTGGGCGTCGTCGTTCTCGTCGCTCATCGGCGTCTGGAACGGCGTGAGCCTCATGTTCGCCGACTTCGTGGGCACCACGCGCGGCCTCGAGCTCGACGACCGCCGCATGCACGCCGGCGGCACCTACTACCGGGCGTACGTGCTGTGGCTCACGTTCCCGCCGATGATCCTCGTGTTCCTCGGCCAGCCGATCGCGGTGATCCTCGCCTACGGCGTGCTCGGTGCGCTGTTCATGCCGTTCCTGGCGCTCACGCTGCTCGGCCTGCTCAACACCGACCGCACGCCGAAGGAGTGGCGCAACGGCTGGTTCGGCAACGCGCTGCTCGCGATCTGCGCGCTCGTGTTCCTCGCGCTCGGCGCGAACGAGCTCATCAAGGCGATCACGGGCTTCGTCACGAACCTGCAGGGCGGCGCCTGACCGTCCAGGAGGCCCCGGCTGGATTCGAACCAGCGACGGCAGATGAGAGGGCTGGAGTGCCCCCGGCTGGATTCGAACCAGCGACGGCAGATGAGAGGGCTGGAGTGCCCCCGGCTGGATTCGAACCAGCGACGGCAGATGAGAGGGCTGGAGTGCCCCCGGCTGGATTCGAACCAGCGACGGCAGATGAGAGGGCTGGAGTGCCCCGGGCTGGATTCGAACCAGCGACCGGCAGATGAGAGGGCTGGAGTGCCCCGGGCTGGATTCGAGCCAGCGACCGGCAGATGAGAAGGCTGGAGTGCCCCGGGCTGGATTCGAGCCAGCGACCGGCAGATGAGAAGGCTGGAGTGCCCCGGGCTGGATTCGAGCCAGCGACCGGCAGATGAGAAGGCTGGAGTGCCCCGGGCTGGATTCGAGCCAGCGACCGGCAGATGAGAAGGCTGGAGTGCCCCCGGCTGGATTCGAACCAGCGACCGACAGATTAGAAGGCTGTTGCTCTATCCACTGAGCTACGGAGGCGCGCTCCGATCATAGGAGCCCCGCGGCGCGCGGGCGCCGCGCCAGGGCGGCCACAGGCCCGCCGCGTAGCCTGTCCCGGTGCTCGACCTGATGCTCCAGACTGCCCCCGACAGCTCCGAGCTCACCGGCGTCGCCGCGTGGGCGGTGGGCCTGATGGAGACCGTGGGCGCTCCCGGCGCGGGCCTCGCGATCGCCGCCGAGAACCTCTTCCCGCCGATCCCGAGCGAGGTCATCCTGCCGCTCGCGGGCTTCACCGCCGCGACGGGCGGGTTCACGCTCGCCGAGGCGATCATCTGGACGACGGTCGGCTCGGTCGTCGGCGCGCTCGTGCTCTACGGCCTCGGGCGCCTGCTCGGCCACGACCGGCTCGCCGCGATCGCGGGCAAGATGCCGCTCGTCCGGGCCTCCGACATCACGAAGACCACCGACTGGTTCGCCAAGCACGGGCCGAAGGCCGTCCTCTTCGGCCGCTTCCTGCCGATCTTCCGCAGCCTCATCTCGATCCCCGCGGGCATCGAGCGCATGTCGATCCCGCTGTTCCTGCTGCTGACGCTCGTCGGGTCGGCCATCTGGAACACGATCTTCGTCATGATCGGCTTCACCCTCGGGCAGAACTGGCACGTGATCGAGCCGTACATGGACACGCTGCAGTGGGTGATCATCGGCGCGGTGGTGCTCGTGATCGTGTGGTGGGTCGTGGCGCGGATGCGGCTCAACCACCGCGAGGGCAAGCACCTGCTGCATGGCGAGTAGCGGCGCTCGCGACCGGCGCGCGAAGAAGTCCGACGGATCGGGAATGGAATCGCTCGACGTCGAGTTGTTCGAATCTGAAGCACTTGAGCTTCGAGCACTTCCACTCTCCGAAAGGACCGCCATGCTGCAGAACATCCCCGGCTACCTGCCCGGCACGTACGCCATCGACGGCGCGCACTCGAACGTCACGTTCTCGATCCGCCACATGATGGTGGCGAAGGTGCGCGGCGAGATCGAGGGCCTCGAGGGCACCATCGTGCTCGCCGAGCAGCCCGAGGAGTCGACCATCGAGGCGACCGTCGACCCGTCGACGATCAACACGAAGAACGCCGACCGCGACCAGCACCTCCGCTCGGGCGACTTCTTCGCCACCGAGGAGCACCCGGAGTGGACCTTCCGCTCGACCGGCGCCCGCGTCGAGGGCGACGACCTCTTCATCGACGGCGACCTGTCGATCAAGGGCGTCTCGAAGAACGTCGCGCTGCTCGTCGAGTTCGGCGGCATCGGCCCCGACACGTGGGGCGGCACCCGCGCCGGCGCCTCGGCCCGCACGCGCATCAAGCGCAGCGACTTCGGCATCACCTGGAACGTCGCGATCGAGTCGGGCGGCGTCATGCTCTCGGACGACGTCGACGTCGAGATCGAGATCTCGGCCGTCCTGCAGGTGCCCGCGGAGGTCTGAGCCTCAGCAGCACGGACGCGAGCGGGGTCGGGGCGAGCGCCTCGACCCCGCTCCGTCGTCCCGGCAGCTGTCCTGATGGAGCGGGGCGGCTACGGCCCGGTGAAGCAGGCGAGCGCGTCGTCGAGCGACCAGCCGCCGCCGATCGCGAGCAGCGCGGTGCCGCCGGGCACGAGGCGCCGCGCCTCGTAGGACGGGCCCGCGGGGCCGTCGAGCCGCGCGATGTAGCCGAGCGCGATGCCCGTCGTGCTCGTCACGCGCCAGAGGTCGTCGCGCACGCGCCGCGTGGTGACGCGCGGGGCGCGGGGCGCGATGCGCCGCTGCCCTGTGGTCATGATCGCCATGGCCGCTCCCTTCCTCGTCTCCGACGCTAGGCGCGGCCACCCACATGCCCCGGGGCACGGGATGCGCATAGGCGCCGGGGCTAGGCTCGGCACCATGCAGGAGATCGTGCTCGCCGGTGGTTGCTTCTGGTGCCTGGACGCCGCGTACCGCGTCGTCGACGGCGTGCAGGAGGTCGTGTCGGGCTACACGGGCGGCCGCGGCGCGCACCCGAGCTACGAGCAGGTCTGCACGGGCGCCACGGGCCACGCGGAGGCGGTGAAGGTCGTCTACGACGAGGAGCGCCTCCCCACCGACGTCGTGCTCGACATGTTCTTCACGATGCACGACCCGCGCCAGCTGAACCGGCAGGGCAACGACGTCGGCACCCAGTACCGCTCGGCGATGTTCTACCGCGACGAGGCCGAGAAGGCCGTCTGCGAGGCCGCGATCGCGCGGGCCGCCGACTGGTGGCCGGGCGAGATCGTCACGACCCTCGAGCCGCTCGGCGCCTGGTACGACGCCGAGGAGTACCACCAGGACTTCTTCGCCAAGAACCCCACGCAGGGCTACTGCCTGGCCGTCGCGGTGCCCAAGGTGAACAAGATCCGCGCGGGCTTCGCCTCCTACCTCAAGGGCTGACTCTCCACAGCCGCCGACGCGGCCCGCACGCGGCCGGCGCCGCTGCCGCATGCTCGCCCCATGCACGACACCATCACCGTCGTCGGTGCCGCGGGAGCGGATCCGACGCTGAAGACCGTCAACGGCGAGCAGGTCGCGGAGCTCCGCGTCGCGTCCACCGCCCGTCGCAAGCGCCCCGGCTCCGACGAGTGGGAGGACGCGTACACCAACTGGTACGGCGTGGAGGCCTGGGGCCGCCTCGCCGCCCACGTCGCGGCTTCGGTGGCCAAGGGCGACCCGATCATCGTCGTCGGCCGGCTGCGCGTGGAGCAGTGGGAGTCGGGGGAGCGGCGCGGCACGAGCATCCGCATCCGCGCCGAGCACGTGGGCCACTCGCTCCGCTTCGGCCGCGCGCAGCGCGACCGCTCGAGCCGCGTCTCGGACGACCAGCGTCCCGCCGCGACCGAGGACTCGATCGGTGCCGAGCCCGAGCCTGCGCTCGTCGGCGCCGAGCCGCAGGCGGCGTGGGCGGATCCCGGTGCCGAGCCGCCCGAGCAGACCCCGTTCTGAGCCCTAGGCTGGAGCCGGTCGGGGCACTCGGCGCCCGAGGACGACGGACGGGGGCGGCATGCGTCGATGCACGGTCGTGCTCGCGCTCGTCGCGGCCCTCGGCCTCACCGGCTGCGGGCTGCTCGACGGCCCAGGCCCGCTCCAGCCGCAGTCCACCGCGACGGGCTCGCCCGCGCCGGACGCGGCCGCGACGGACACGGCTGCTACGGATGCGCCCGTGGAGGACGCCGAGCTCGACGCCTTCCGCGCGGCGCTCGAGGGCCAGGGCGTCGACGACCCGGCGGCGCTCGTCGCCGCCGTCGAGGCCGCCGGCTTCGACCGCTCCGCGATCGAGCGCACCCGCCACCTCGACTCGCTGGGCGCCCCCGTGACCTTCGTCGAGATCGCCGTGCGGCAGGACGACTCGTGCCTGCTCGGCCAGGTCGGCGACGGCGAGCCGATGGCGGTCCGCACGAGCCTCCTGCCGGAGGGGCGCTGCCTGATCGGGGCCGACACGGCCCCCTAGACTGGAGCCATGGCCGAGTACATCTTCTCCATGGTGCGCGCCCGCAAGACGGTGGGCGACAAGGTGATCCTCGACGACGTCACGACGGCGGTGATCCCCGGCGCCAAGATCGGCGTCGTGGGGCCCAACGGTGCGGGCAAGTCGACGATCCTGAAGATCATCGCGGGGCTCGACCAGCCGTCCAACGGCGAGGCCAAGCTCTCGCCCGGCTACACGGTCGGCATCCTCATGCAGGAGCCGGAGCTCGACGAGTCGAAGACCGTGCTCGAGAACGTGCAGGACGCCTTCGGCGAGATGCGCGGCAAGATCGACCGCTTCAACGAGATCTCGGCCGAGATGGCGAACCCCGACGCCGACTTCGACGCCCTCATGGCCGAGATGGGCACGCTGCAGGAGCAGATCGACGCCGCCGACGCGTGGGACCTCGACTCGCAGCTCGAGCAGGCGATGGACGCCCTTCGCTGCCCGCCGGGCGACTGGCCCGTCACGACCCTCTCGGGCGGCGAGAAGCGCCGCGTCGCGCTCTGCAAGCTGCTCCTCGAGAAGCCCGACCTGCTGCTCCTCGACGAGCCCACCAACCACCTCGACGCCGAGAGCGTGCTCTGGCTCGAGCAGCACCTCGCCAAGTACCCCGGTGCCGTCATGGCCGTCACGCACGACCGCTACTTCCTCGACCACGTCGCGGGCTGGATCTGCGAGGTCGACCGCGGCCGCCTCTACCCCTACGAGGGCAACTACTCGACCTACCTCGAGAAGAAGGCCGAGCGCCTCCAGGTGCAGGGCAAGAAGGACCAGAAGCTCCAGAAGCGCCTCAAGGAGGAGCTGGAGTGGGTCCGCTCGAACCAGAAGGGCCGCCAGGCGAAGTCGAAGGCCCGCCTCGCCCGCTACGAGGAGATGGCCGCCGAGGCCGAGCGCACCAGGAAGCTCGACTTCGAGGAGATCCAGATCCCGCCGGGCCCGCGCCTCGGCTCCGTCGTCCTCGAGGCGAAGGACCTCCACAAGGGCTTCGACGACCGCGTGCTCATCGACGGCCTCTCGTTCACGCTGCCGCGCAACGGCATCGTCGGCGTCATCGGCCCGAACGGCGTCGGCAAGACGACGCTCTTCAAGACGATCGTCGGCCTCGAGCCGCTCGACGCCGGCGACCTGAAGATCGGCGAGACGGTCAAGCTGAGCTACGTCGACCAGGGCCGCGCGAGCATCGACCCGCAGAAGACGCTCTGGGAGGTCGTCTCCGAGGGCCTCGACTACCTGCAGGTCGGCAACGTCGAGATCCCGTCGCGCGCCTACGTCAGCCAGTTCGGCTTCAAGGGTCCGGACCAGCAGAAGAAGGCGGGCATCCTCTCGGGCGGCGAGCGCAACCGCCTCAACCTCGCGCTCACCCTCAAGCAGGGCGGCAACCTGCTGCTGCTCGACGAGCCCACCAACGACCTCGACGTCGAGACGCTCGGCAGCCTCGAGAACGCGCTGCTCGACTTCCCGGGCTGCGCCGTGGTCATCACCCACGACCGGTGGTTCCTCGACCGCATCGCGACGCACATCCTCGCCTACGAGGGCACCGACGAGCAGCCGGCGCAGTGGCACTGGTTCGAGGGCAACTTCGAGGCGTACGAGGAGAACAAGGTCGAGCGCCTGGGCGCTGACGCCGCGAAGCCGCACCGCTCGACGTACCGCAAGCTGACGAGGGACTGATGCGCCTCAAGGTGCCCGTCCAGGTCCGCTGGTCGGACCTCGACGCGTACGGCCACGTCAACAACGCGTCGCTGCTCACGCTCCTCGAGGAGGCGCGCGTGCACGCCTTCTGGGCCGGCGGCCCCGAGGGATCGCCCACGACCGCGATCATCGACGCGGGCCCCGGCGCCTCGAGCGTGACCGTGATCGCCCGGCAGGAGTCCGAGTACCTCGGGCAGATCCCGCACCACCGCCGCCCGATCCTCGTCGAGGTGTGGATCGGCCGGATGGGCGGTGCGAGCATGGACGTCTGCTACGAGGTGCACGCGCCCGACCGCAGCGAGGTCTACGCCCGCGCCTCCACGACCGTTGTCATGCTCGACGCGGCCAGCGGTCGCCCGCGCCGCCTCACCGACGCCGAGCGCGCGGCCTGGGAGCCGTACCTCGAGGAGCCGGTGGCGTTCCGCCGCTGAGGCGGCGGGCGCGCCCAGGACGCGGTCGACGCCCGATCAGACACCGATAGGGTGGCGGGGCAACGACGCATCGCCTGGGAGGGCCCGCATGACCGACACCGCCGTCGAGACGACCGCCACCACCCGCATCCCGCACTGGATCGCGGGCGCCCGCAGCGAGGGAGGCGATCGCACCGCCCCGGTCTACGACCCGGCGCGCGGCGTCGCCGTGCGCGAGGTGCCCCTCGCGAGCGAGGCCGAGGTGTCCGACGCGATCGCGACGGCCGTCGCCGCGTACCCGGCATGGCGCGACCTGTCGATCGCGAAGCGCCAGGCGATCATGTTCCGCTTCCGCGAGCTCATCGTCGCCCGCAAGGACGAGCTGGCCCGCATCATCACGAGCGAGCACGGCAAGGTGCACTCCGACGCGCTCGGCGAGATCGCCCGCGCGATCGAGGTCGTCGAGCTCGCCACCGCGTTCCCGCTCATGACGAAGGGCGAGTACTCCGAGAACGCGTCGACCGGCGTCGACGTGTACTCCCTGCGCCAGCCGCTGGGCGTCGTGGGCATCATCAGCCCCTTCAACTTCCCCGCGATGGTGCCGCTCTGGTTCGCGCCGATCGCGCTCGCCTCCGGCAACGCCGTGGTGCTGAAGCCCAGCGAGAAGGACCCCTCGGCGGCGGTGTTCATCGCCGAGCTCTACCAGGAGGCCGGCCTGCCGGACGGCGTGCTCACGGTCGTGCACGGCGACAAGGAGGCGGTGGACACGCTGCTGACGCACCCGGACGTCGCGGCGATCTCGTTCGTCGGCTCGACCCCGATCGCGCAGCACGTCTACGAGACGGGCTCGAAGCACGGCAAGCGCGTGCAGGCGCTCGGCGGCGCGAAGAACCACATGCTCGTGCTGCCCGACGCCGACCTCGACCTCACGGCCGACGCCGCGGTGAACGCCGGCTTCGGCTCGGCGGGGGAGCGCTGCATGGCGATCTCGGTCGTCGTCGCGGTCGACTCGATCGCCGACGAGCTGCAGGCGAGGATCGCCGAGAAGATGCAGCAGATCCGCACGGGCGACGGCACCCGCGACAACGACATGGGGCCGCTCATCACCGGGCAGCACCGCGACAAGGTGGCCGGCTACATCGGCACTGCGGCGTCGGACGGCGCCGAGGTCGTCGTCGACGGTCGCGACGCTGCAGGTCCGGACGGGAGCGGGGTCGACGGCGACCCGAACGGCTTCTGGCTCAAGCCGACGCTGCTCGACAAGGTGCCGACGAGCTCGGCCGCGTACCGCGACGAGATCTTCGGACCGGTGCTCTCGATCGTGCGCGTCGCCTCGTACGAGGAGGGGCTCGAGCTCATCAACGAGAACCCGTACGGCAACGGCACCGCGATCTTCACCAACGACGGCGGCGCCGCGCGGCGCTTCCAGAACGAGGTGCAGGTGGGCATGGTCGGCGTGAACGTGCCGATCCCCGTGCCGGTCGGGTACCACTCGTTCGGAGGCTGGAAGCAGTCGATCTTCGGCCAGGGCAAGGCCTACGGCCGCCACGCGTTCGAGTTCTACACGCGCGAGAAGGTCGTCACGAGCCGCTGGCTCGACCCGAGCCACGGCGGCCTGAACCTCGGCTTCCCGAGCAACTAGGACTCGCCGGTCGTCACGGGACCCTGCTCGCGGGCGGGGTCTCGTGACGCGAGCCGTCTGCGGCGGCGCGCTCCTCGACCAGCTGCGGGGCTACGGCCGCAGGGCGAGGATGAGCGAGGTGCCGAGCTCGCCGGTGGCGGGGTTCACCTCGTCGTCGACGAAGCGGCCCTCGAGCGACATCCCGAGCCGCTCGGCGACGCGGCGCGAGGCGACGTTCTCCTCGTCGAGGTGCGCGATCACCCGGTGCGCGCCCATCCGGATCGCGAGGTCGAGCGCCGCGCGCGCGGCCTCGGTCGCGAAGCCCCTGCCCTGCACGTCGGTCGCGAGCATCCAGCCGAGCTCCATCTGGCGCGAGCCGAGGCTCGTGACGCGCAGCATGAGGTCGCCGACGAGCGCCCCGTCGTGCTCGATGCCGAGCTGGTGCGCGTCGCCGTCGCGGAGGAAGGTCGCGGCGCCGCCCGCCGTCCACGCCATGAGCTCCGCCTCGGTCTGGTCGCGGTTGTACGTCCAGCGGCGCTGCCCGGGCGCGTTGCGGTAGCGGCGCACGGCATCGAGGTCGTCGGGCCGGAGGTCGCGCAGCACGAGGCGCTCGGTGCGCAGCGGCAGGGCGCCGCGCAGCGTGCGCATGAGCTCCGCGGGCTCGAGCGCCGGGACGGTCACGCCCGGCCCTCCGGCACCCCTGCGGCCTCCGGCACGCGCACCATGCCCTCCTGCGCGATCGTCGCGACGTGCGTGCCGTCGGCCGAGAAGACGTAGCCCTGCGCGAGGCCGCGGCCACCGCCCGACGAGGTCGTCTCGAGCTGCAGCAGCAGCCACTCGTCCACCCGCACCGGCCGGTGCCACCACACCGCGTGGTCGAGGCTCGCGGCGCGCAGGCCCGGCGTCGCCCAGGCTGCGCCGTGCATCCGCACGATCGGCTCGAGGATGGCGTAGTCCGAGAGGTAGGCGAGCGCGGCGCGGTGCAGGGCGTCGTCGTCGGGCAGGCGGTCCTTCGCGCGGAGCCACACGTGCTGCTCGCCGTGGCGGGGGCGCGAGGGGTCCGGGAGGTAGACGGGGCCCTCGACGTGCCGGATGTCGAACGGGCGCGCGATGACGGCGCGCGCCTGCGGGTGCTCGCTGAAGGGGGCGAGGAGCGTGTCGTCGCTCGGCAGCGACTCGGGCTCCGGGAGGCCCTCGGGCATGGCGCGCTGCGAGGAGGGGCCGTCGTCGACCACCTGGAACGACGAGATCATCGACATGATCGGCAGGCCGCTCTGGTATGCCTGCACGCGCCGGGTCGAGAACGAGCGGCCGTCGTGGATGCGCTCGACCGAGAACGTGATGGGCAGCTCGACGTCGCCGGGCCGCACGAAGTAGCCGTGCACGGAGTGCACCGGCCGCTCGGGATCGACCGTCCGCTGCGCCGCGACCACCGCCTGCGCCATCACCTGCCCGCCGAACACGCGCCCGTACGGCATCGGATGGCTGGGGCCGGTGAAGATGTCCTCGCTCGTGCGGGCGCCGGTCTCGGCGAGCGACAGGGTCTCCAGCAGCAGGCGGATGCGCTCCATGCGTCGATCCTCTCGTGGGGCGTCCGGGACGGCGGCCCGCCGGGGGCGGACCGGGCCGCTCTAGTCTAGGGAGCGCATGCTCCCCATCCTCGCTCTCGACGACCGCGCCCGCGCCGACCTCGTCCTGCTGCTCGACCGCGCGGCCGTCTTCGGCGACGGGACGGTGCGGCTCGTCGCCGACGGCCCCGTCGCGCTGCTCACGACGCCCATGACGGCGTCGAGCGGGCTGCTGGACTCCGGCCCGACCGTGCTCATCGCGCGCGCGGCGCGCATGCGCGACGCGGCGGCGTTCGACGGCGTCGTGGCGCTGCCGGCCCTCCGCGACGCGCTCCGCGAGGGCGCCGACATCGAGGTGCCGGAGGGCGTGGGCCGCCCGGCGTGGGCCGCGGTGTCGCCGCCCCGCGGCGGCTGGGAGCTCGCGGGCGAGGTGCCGGTCGACGAGGTGCGCCGGCTCGCGGCGCAGGCCGCCGAGGACGTCGAGGCGATGCTGCCGCGCTCGCCGGGCGAGGCGGTGCGGCGCCGCGCCGAGCGGTCGGTGTGGGCGCGCGCCGTGCATGCGAGCGGCCTCACGGCCGGCCAGGCCGCGGCGCTCGTGGCGATGCGGTTCCTGGGCGAGGAGCCGGTGCGCGTCACCGCGTCGGGCGGCTGGGTGCGGGCCAGCGGGCGCGCGGGCGAGGCGCTCGCGCGCTAGGCCGCGTCGCCGCCGACGACGTCGCCGTCGCTTCGCGCGGACCGCAGCGGCGCAAGCCGCGGCAGCAGCCGCACGAGCACCACGAGCACGACGAGCTCGACGACCGTCTGCGTCACGACCGCGAGGGGCGCGAGGCCGAGCGTCGGCGGCAGCGCGAGCGCGAGCGGCAGCACGACGAGCGAGTTGCGGGTCGCGCCGCTGAGCGCCACGGCCCGCGCGCGCCGAGGGCCGAGCGCGAGCGAGCGCGACAGCAGCAGCCCCGCGGCCACCATCACCGCCGCGAAGACGACGTAGAGCGGCACGAGTCGCACGAGCGACGCGGCCTCCGCGCCGACGGCCGGCAGCTGCGCGCCGACGACGACGGCGATCGTGAGCGCCGTGAGCGGCACGAGCAGCCTCTCGGCAGCGCGCGGCACGCCCGCCACGAGCGGCGTCGCGTGCGCCGCGAGCTGCACGGCGCCCGCGAACGCGAGCGGCAGCAGCACGAGCAGGCCGAGCGCCTGCAGGAACGGCGCCGGGTCGATCGCCGCCGCTGCGCTGCCGCCCACGAGCGAGAGCAGGAGGGGGAGGAACAGCACCTGCAGCACCATGAGCACGGGCGTGGCGGCGAGCAGCCGCACGGCGTTGCCGCCCGCGAGCCGCGTGAACGCGACGACGTAGTCGACGCACGGGGCGAGCAGCACGAGCGCGACGCCGACCAGCAGGCCCTCGTCGTCGGCGACGAGGCGCGTGAGGACGAGCACGACGAGCGGCGCGACGAGGAAGCTGAGCCCGAGCACCGCGAGCAGGAAGCGGCCGTCGCGGAGCGCGCGCGGCAGGCCGCCGAGCGGCACGCCCAGGAACGTCGCGCACAGCAGCAGCACGAGCACCGGCGTCGTCGCGGCCTCGAGGGCCGGCGCAGCGGCGGGCGCCAGGAGGCCGACGGCCGCGCCGAGCGCGGCGCCGAGCAGCAGCACCACCGCCTGGTGCCGCTCCCACCACGCGGTCACGGCTCGAGCGGGTCCGCGAGCAGCGCCGGGAGGTCGGCGGGCACGAGGTCGATCGTGGGGTCGTCGAAGCGGTCGGCCGGCAGCCACCAGACCGGATGCCCGGCGTCGGTCGCGGCCGGCAGGGCCGCGTCGGCGGCGAGCGCGACGCGGAAGACGAACACGTGCTCGTGGAAGGTGCCGCCGCCGTAGGCGAAGACGTTCTCGACGACGTCGAGCCGGCGCGGCGCCGCGGCCTCGACGCCCAGCTCCTCGCGCAGCTCGCGCACGACCGCCTCTGCAGCGCGCTCGCCGGGCTCGATGCCGCCGCCGGGCGGGCGCACGTACGTGCGGCCGGTGGCGGGGTCGACGGCGCTCGTCACGAGCAGCGCGCCGTCGTCGCGACGCACGACGGCGATCGCGATGGGCCGGATCCGATCCGGGGGCGCCGGGCGATCCGTCATGGCCGGTCCGTCATGACACGATCCGTCACAGCACCTGGAGGTCGCTCAGCGACGACAGCTCGCGCGCGAGGCCTCCGCCGTTCGGCGACCACACCCACGGGTGCATCGAGCGGGTGTCGGCGTGCTTGCGGCCTCCGGCGAGCACCGCCTCCTGCGCCGAGAGCTCGCGGATCGCGACGGCGCGCACGTTCTGCGGGTGGCGGTTCGCGAACTCGCCGTAGAGCTCCTCGTCGTGCTGGCCGTCGTCGCCGACGAGCAGCCACCGGACGTCGGGGAACTCGCGCGCGAGCCGCTCGAGCTGCAGCCGCTTGTGCTCCTTGCCGGAGCGGAAGAACCGGTCGTGCGTGGGGCCCCAATCGGTGAGCAGCATCGACCCGGCGGGGTAGAGGTTGCGCGACAGGAAGCGCGACAGCGCCGGCGCCGCGTTCCACGCGCCGGTCGAGAGGTAGATGAAGGGGCTGCCCGGATGCTGCTGCGCGATGCGCTCGTAGAGCACCGCCATGCCCGGTACCGGGGTACGGCCGTGCTCGTCGAGCACGAACGCGTTCCAGGCCGCGAGCAGCGGGCGGGGGAGCGAGGTGACCATGACGGTGTCGTCGATGTCGCTCACGACGCCGAAGCGGGTCGCGGGGTCGACGACGAAGACGGGCGCGGCGACGGGCTGCGAGCCCGCGACCTCGAGGGTGACCTCGCGCCAGCCCGGCTCGAGGCGGATCGGCACGATCGCGTCGACGACGCCGCCGCGGTCGGCGGTGACGACGTGGCGCTCGTCGCCCGCGGCGATCGTCACGTCGACGTCGTTGAGCGCGAGCGACGTGAACGAGCGCCAGCCGCGCACGTTCTCGTACTGCGCGCCGCGCTCGGCGCCCGGCTCGACGAGCAGCACGCGCGCGAGCACGCGCACCCAGCCGTCGCCGCCGTAGCCGGGGTAGGCGACGAGCGCCGGGAGGCGGCCGGCGCGGAGCGCGCGCGCCTCCCGCTGCTCGTGCACCCAGTCCTCGATGCGAGCGGCGGTGTGCTTGATGGGCTCGGGGATGCGGGCGAGCGGATCCAGCTCATCCACGGCGACCTCCAGCGCGTCCCGGGGCGGGCGGGACCCGCCAACGACCCTACCGGGTGCGCCGTGCCCCGGTCGCCCGGCCGATGCCCCGAGCGCTCTCCTCAGGCGACCGGCTCGACGAGCCCGGGCCCCTGCTCGCGGACGTTGCCGACCCTCCGGTCGACGACGTGCATCCGCAGCCCGGCCGCGACCTCCGGCGCCTCGGCGAGCACCGCCTCGAGCACGGCCTCGCCCTCCTCCTCGGCGTCGAGCCAGGCGTCGCGCATCGCGGGGGCGACGACGACCGGCATCCGCTCGTGGATGCCGGCGAGCTCGCCCGTCGCCGCGGTGGTGAGGATGGTGGTCGAGAGCAGCCAGGCGCCGTCGGGCTGCTTCCACCAGGCGTAGAGGCCCGCGAACGAGATCGGGGCGTCGCCGTGCACGTAGTGCGGCACCTTCGCGTCGCCCGAGCGCTGCCACTCGTACCAGCCGTCGGCGGGCACGAGCGCCCGGCGCGACTGGACGGCGTCGCGGAACATCGGCTTGGACGCTGCCGTCTCGCCCCGCGCGTTGAAGGCGCGGACGCCGACCGAGACGTCGTCGGCCCAGGCAGGCACGAGCCCCCAGCGGGCGGCCTCGAGCCGCCGCGCGGGCGGCCGGTCGTCGCGCGGCGCGGGCTCCACGACGATCGGCACGGGCGTCGTCGGCGCGATGTTCCAGCTCGCCTCGGGCAGCGCCTCGCCCGCCTCGTCCACCTCGAACAGGGCGACGAGATCCGTCGCGGGAGTCGCCATGACGTACCGACCGCACATGGAGGGCATACTCTCATCGTCAGGTGCCGATGGGCGAGCGCCGGGAACTGGAGGACGAGTGGACGTCGAGACCGGCGAGAGCCACGCCGACGCGCCCGCTGCGGGCACGTGGGCCTCGGCCTCGGTGCCCGTGCGAAACGAGCCCGTGCAGGCTCGGGCGGCGCAGCGCATCGAGGCGCTCCTGGACGCCGCGGCGGCCGTCGTGGAGTCGCACGGCATCGAGCACCTCACCACCGCGCTCGTCGCCGAGCGCGCGGGCGCCTCGATCGGCACCGTCTACCGCTACTTCCCTGACCGCGTCGCGGTGCTCATCGCGCTCGCGGCCCGCAACCAGGAGCGCGTCCGGCTCGCGATCGAGCGCGCGACGCTCGTCGAGCACGAGACCTGGCTGCACGCGATCGACGCGATGATCGACGCCATGGTCGAGGTGTGCCGCACCGAGCCGTCGTTCCGCACGGTGCGCGCGGGCGAGTCGCTCGACCTGGGGCCGAGCACCGCGGAGCCCACGACGCGCGGCATCAACGACGACGTCGAGCGGTACCTCTCGCAGCGCTGGGGCCTGCCGTTCGACGACGCGCGCCGCGAGCACCTCGAACTCTCGATCGGCGCGGTCGACGCCTTCATCAGCTACGCCTTCCTCCGCGACCGCGACGGCGACGAGCGGTACATCGCGCTCGCGCACGAGTGCGCCCGGAAGCACCTCTTCGAGGCCTGGGACGACCCCACGGAGGCCGCCGCGGCATAGCGGCCGCAGGGCGCCTCCACCGCGTCCGGACAGCCCTCCGACAGCGCTCGCATCGCGGATGCGGAGGCGCCGCGGACATATGTCCATGAACCCGCTATCAGACAACGGCGTGTCGTTGCTCCAAGCCTCCTGTGAGAGTTGGATGGAGGTGTCGAAAGGCCCCCATGCACGCCGCAGACCTCGTCCAGGAGCTCGACCCGCTCGCCCTCTCGCGCTGGCAGTTCGGGCTGACGACCGTCTACCACTTCCTCTTCGTGCCGATCACGCTCGGCATGGTGTGGCTCGTCGCCGGCTTCCAGACAGCATGGGTGCGCACGGGCAACGTCGAGTGGCTCCGGCTCACGCACTTCTTCGGCAAGCTCTTCCTCATCAACTTCGCCATCGGCGTCGCGACCGGCATCGTGCAGGAGTTCCAGTTCGGCCTGAACTGGTCGGACTACTCCCGCTTCGTGGGCGACGTGTTCGGCGCCCCGCTCGCGTTCGAGGGGCTCATCGCCTTCTCGTTCGAGGCCACGTTCATCGGCCTCTGGATCTTCGGCTGGGACAAGCTCTCGCCGAAGGTGCACCTGCTGACGATCTACATGGTCGCCCTCGGCACCATGGCCTCCGCGTACTTCATCCTCGCGGCGAACGCGTTCATGCAGAACCCGGTCGGCTTCGTCGTCAACGAGGCACGGCAGCGCGCGGAGCTCACCGACATCGGCGCGGTGCTCACGAACCCGGTGCTGCTCGCGTCGTTCCCGCACACGATGTTCTCCGCGGTCATGGTCGCCGGCGCCGTCATGGTGGGCGTGAGCGCCTGGCACCTCAAGCGCGCGCAGCACATCGACAGCATGCGCCGCTCGCTGCGCGTGGGCCTGCTGGCCGTGCTCGGCGGCGGGATGCTCACCTTCGTCACCGGAGACATGGTCTCGCTCGCGATGGTCGCCGCCCAGCCCATGAAGATGGCGGCGGCGGAGGCCCTGTACGCCACCTCGTCCGGCTACGACGCCTCCTTCTCGCTCTTCAGCCTCGGCACGCCCGACGGCGAGCACGAGATCTTCTCGGTGCGGGTGCCCTACCTGCTCGCGTTGCTCTCCACCCACGACCCGCTCGGCACCGTCGAGGGCATCGACGACCTCCAGGCGGAGTACAGCGCCCTCTACGGGCCCGGCGACTACACGCCGATCATCTGGGTGACCTACTGGTCGTTCCGCTGGATGATGGGCCTCGGCTTCCTCTCGTTCGGCATCGCGCTCGTGGGCCTGTGGCTCACCCGGAAGGGCCGGATCGACCTGCCGAGGTGGGTGTGGACGATCGCCATCTGGAGCCTTCCGCTGCCGCTGCTCGGCATGACGGTCGGCTGGATCTTCACCGAGATGGGCCGCCAGCCGTGGCTGGTGTTCTCGCAGATGCGCACCGAGGACGGCGTGAGCCCGGGCGTGACAGGCGCCGACGTGCTCATGTCGCTCATCGCCTTCACCGCGATCTACGGGATCCTCCTCGTCATCGAGTTCCGGCTCATGCAGAGGGCGGCCCAGAAGGGGCCCGCCGAGGCCCCCGAGCTCGACGACGCCGGCAAGCCCGCCAAGCCCGTGACGGTCTACTAGGAGCCCCGCCGTGGATCTGCCCCTCGTCTGGTTCGCCATCGTCGGACTCATGTTCGTCGCGTACTTCATGCTCGACGGCTTCGACTTCGGCGTCGGCCTCTCGCTGCCCATCCTCGGCCGCACCGACGGCGAGCGCCGCCGCATCATCAACGCCATCGGGCCCGTCTGGGACCTCAACGAGACGTGGGTGATCGTCGCCGGCGCCGCCCTCTTCGCCGCGTTCCCCGAGTGGTACGCGACGATGTTCTCGGGCTTCTTCCACGCGCTCGTCGTGCTGCTGCTGGGCCTCATCGTGCGGGCGGTCTCGTTCGAGTTCCGGCACCAGCGCGACTCCGCCCGCTGGCGCGCGGGCTGGGACGCCTGCATCGTCGCCGGATCCGCCATCCCCGCGGTCATCTGGGGCGTCGCGTTCGCGAACCTCGCGCAGGGCGTGCCGATGGAGCCGCACCAGGGCGGTGCGCTCGTGACGGGCGGGCTGCTCGCGCTGCTGAGCCCCTACGCCCTGCTCGGCGGCGCGACCACGCTCGTGCTCTTCCTCGCGCACGGAACGGTGTTCCTGTCGCTCAAGACCGACGGCGAGCTCAAGGCGAGCGCCCACCGGCTCGCGGGCCGAGCCCTGCTCGGCGCGCTCGTGCTCGCCGCGCTCTTCCTCGGCTGGACGGTCGTGCAGCACCCGTCGCCGCTCGTGGTCGTCCTCGCGGTGCTCGCGGCGGTGACGCTCGCGGGCGCGTGGCTCGCGAACCGCGCCGAGCGCGACGGCCGCGCGTTCGCGCTCACGGCCGCGACGGTCGCGCTCGCGGTCGGCACGCTGCTCGCGACGCTCCTCGTGCGCGAAGGCGGCCCGTTCGTGATGCCGGCCTCGAACCCGGCCGGCGACTTCGTGGGCCTCACGGTCGCGAACGCGTCGTCGAGCCCGTACACGCTCGAGGTCATGACGTGGGCCGCGGTCTTCTCGTTGCCCGTCATCGCGGCGTACCAGATCTGGACGTACTGGGTGTTCCGCAAGCGCATCACGGCCGACCACGTCGGGGCGGCGCACTGACCGTGCCCGCCCGCGCGTCGGAGGCCCCGGCGGCCGAGGCTCCCGCGAGCGAGCCGGTCGCGCCTCCCCGCACGCCGCGCGCGCCGCTCGACCCGAGGCTGCTGCGCCACGCCCGCGCCGTCCGCGGGCACCTGGGCGCGGAGGCGCTCGTCGCGCTCGTGCAGGCGGTCGCGACCGTGGGCTTCGCCTGGTGGGCCGGGCACGCCATCGCCGGCGTCGTGCAGGGCGCCGACCCTGCCGCGATCGCGCCCGACCTGCGGGCGGCGGGCGCCGCGGCGCTCGTGCGCGCGGCCTGCGCGTGGCTGTCGGGCTCGATGGCACCGGCCGCCGCGGCGCGGGTGCAGTCGCAGCTGCGCGCAGCGGCGCTCGCCCGCATCGGCGCCCACGGCAGCCCGGTCGGCGCGGCGGATGCGGCCACGGCGCTCGGGCCCGGGCTCGCGGCGCTCGACGGCTGGTTCGGGCAGTTCCTGCCGCAGCTCGTGCGCACGGCGGTCGTGACGCCGATCGTCGTCGCGGCGCTGTGGCTGCAGGACGCGTTCAGCGGCATCGCGGTGCTCGTGTGCCTGCCGCTCATCCCCGTCTTCATGGTGCTCATCGGCATGGCGACCGAGAAGGTGCAGCGAGACCAGTGGACGGCCACGCGGCGCCTCGCGCGCTCATGGCTCGACACGCTCGAGGGGCTCGCGACGCTGCGGCTCTACGGGCGCGACCGCCGCGCCGAGCGCCGCGTCGCCGCGCTGAGCGACGAGCACCGCACCCGCACGATGGCGGTGCTGCGCGTCTCGTTCGTGTCGTCGATGGTGCTCGAGCTCGCCGGCAGCCTCGCGATCGCGCTCGTCGCGGTCTCGGTCGGCGTGCGGCTCGTGCAGGGTGACATGGCCGTCGCGCTCGCGTTCAGCGTGCTCATCCTCGTGCCCGACGCGTTCCTGCCGATCCGCTCGGTGGGCGCCGCCTTCCACGCCTCGACCGAGGGGCTCGAGGCGTCGCGCGCCGTGCTCGACCTGATCGACGCCCCGGACGCGCCCGCGCGGCTGGCGGCGGCAGCCGGATCCGGCCTCGTCGTCGACGGGCTGGAGGTGCGCCGCGGCGAGCGATGGCTGCCGGCGGTCTCGCTGCGCGCCGCGCCGGGCGAGCTCGTGGCGCTGGCCGGGCCGTCGGGCGCGGGCAAGACGAGCCTGTTCGCGGCGCTCCTCGGCCTCGCGCCCTCGCGCGGCGCGGCCGGCCTCGACGGAGCGCCGCTCGCCGGCACCGACCTCGCCTGGGCGCCGCAGGGCGCGTGGGACGCGGTCGTCACCGGCACCGTGCGCGAGAACCTGGCGCTCGGTGCCGCGCAGGCCGACGACGCGGCGCTCGAGGCCGCGCTCGAGCGGGCGGGCATCGCCGTGCCGCTCGCGGCGCGCCTCGAGCCCGCGACCGGCGGCTCGCTCGGGCTCTCGGGCGGGCAGGCGCAGCGCGTCGTGCTCGCGCGGGCGCTCCACCGCGCCGCCACCGGGGCGCGCGTGCTGCTCGCCGACGAGCCGACGAGCGCGCTCGACGCCGCGAGCGAGGCGCGCGTGCTCGCGGGGCTGCGCGCCGCCGCCGACGACGGCGCGATCGTGCTCGTCGCGAGCCACCGCGCCGCGGTGCTCGCGGCCGCCGACCGGGTCGTGCGGGTGGGGGAGCGATGAGCGCGCACGCGAGCGAGAGGTCGGCCGCGTCCGCGCCGCCGACGGCCGCGCGGCGCACGACCGGCCGCGATGTGCTGCGCTCCCTCGGGCAGCGGCGCGCGATGGCCGGCGGCATCGCCGCGGCTGCCCTCACGGCGACCCTCGCGATCGCGCTGCTCGGCACGGCCGGCTGGCTGCTCGCCGCCGCCTCCTCCCAGCCGCCGATCCTCCACCTGCAGCTCGCGATCGTCGGCGTGCGCGCCTTCGCGATCGGCCGCGCCGCGGGCCGCTACCTCGAGCGGCTCGTCTCGCACGACGCGGCGTTCCGGATGCTCGGCGCGGCCCGCGGCGCGGCCTTCGCGGCGCTCCGGCCCGTCGCGCCCGTCGGCCTGGGCCGCTCGAGCGAGCTCATGCCGCGGCTCGTCGGCGACGTCGACCGCCTGCAGGACCACCCGCTCCGCGTCGTCGGGCCGCTCACGGCGAGCGGCATCGCCGTCGGCCTCGCGATCGCGACGGTCACCTGGATCCTGCCCGCCGCGGGGCTGGCGCTGCTCGTCGCGGTGCTCGTGGCGGGCGGCGCCTCGGCGTGGCTCACCCACCGCATCGCCGGCCGCGCCGATGCGACGCTCGGCCCGCTCCGGTCGCGCCTGGCCGCGATGCTCGTCGATCACGTGCGCGCGCTCGACCTGCTGCGCGCCTACGGCGCCGAGGAGGGCCGCCGCGCCGAGCTGCTCGCGCTCGACGCGCGCATCGCGCGCAGCGCCCGCCGGCAGGCGATCGCCGCCGGCGCCGGCGGCGGGGTGCTCGCGCTCGCCGCCGGCGGCAGCGTCGTCGTCGCGACCGCGATCGTCGCGCCCGAGGTCGCGTCGGGCGGGCTCCCGGGCCCGCTCGCGGCCCTCGTGGCGCTCATCGGGCTCGCCGTGTTCGAGGTGTGGGGCGCCGTGCCGCCGGCCGTCATCGCGTGGCGCGAATCGCGCGCGGCCGCGGAGCGCGTCGCCGAGGCGATGCCGACGCCCGAGGCCGCCGCCGCGGTCCCCGCCGAGGCCGGATCCGACGAGGCGCCCGAGGGCGCGCTCGAGCTCGACGGGCTGCAGGCGGCATGGCCGGGCCGCGGTCCCGCCTTCGCGCCGGTCTCGTTGCGCGCGGAGCCCGGCGAGACCGTCGCGGTCGTCGGCGCCTCCGGGGCGGGCAAGTCGACGCTCGGGATGGCGCTCGTGCGGCTCCTCGAGTCGACCGGCGGCTACCGGGTCGGCGGCGTCGACGTGCGCGGGATCGCGCCCGACGCGCTCCGCCGCTCGGTGCTGCTCGTCGAGCAGCGGCCGCACATCTTCGACGAGACGCTCGAGCAGAACCTGCGCTTCGCCCGGCCGGACGCGACCGCCGACGAGCTGTGGGCGGTGCTCGTCCGCGTCGGCCTCGACGCCTGGGCCCGCGAGCGCGACGGCCTCGACACGCAGCTCGGCGAGCGCGGCGGGCTCGTCTCGGGCGGGCAGGCGCAGCGCATCGCGCTCGCCCGCGCGCTGCTCGCGGATGCCCGCATCCTCGTGCTCGACGAGCCCACCGCCTCCGTCGACCGCGAGCTCGCCGAGCCGCTGCTGCGCGAGATCCTCGCGGCGGCCGCGGGCGAGGGGCGCATCGTGCTCGCCATCGGCCACATGCCGCTGCCCGCGGGGCTCGCGCACCGCGCGCTCCGCGTGGAGGCGGCCGGCGCCTGAGACCGGGACGCGCCCGGCCCGTCCTCGCGCTCAGGCGCGGCGGTCGCCGTCGGCCGGCGTCGACGGCGTGCGCGCGATCGCGTCGGTCGCGCTCGCGCCGCTGCCGCCCGCGGCATCCGGCTCGTCGTCGGCCATGTGCCGCGCCTCGAGGCGCGTGAGCAGCCGCTTCACGAGGTAGACCGCGAGCACGAAGACGAGGATGACCGCGACCATCACGTAGCCGGCGCCGTGGAGGCGCTCGGAGAGCTCGCGGTAGGTGCCGCCGGCGAGCCAGCCGGCGGTCGCGTAGGCGGTGCCCCAGAGGAGGCAGGCGGGGATCGTCCACGCGAGGAAGCGCCGGTACGGCATGCGCGACGCGCCCGCGATGAGCGGCACGAGGGAGTGCGCCACCGGCAGGAAGCGCGAGAGGAAGATGGCGATGCCCCCGCGGCGCGAGAGATAGCGCTCGGTGCGGGCCCAGCGGAGCGCCGCCCTCGGCCAGCGCCTGCCGAGGTACCGCTCGATCCACGGGCCCAGCCAGCGCCCGATGGCGAAGCCGATGCTCTCGCCCGCGATCGCGCCGGCGAGCGTCGCGCCGATGAGCCCGAGCCACCACTGCCACTCCTCGATGGCGAGCGCTGCGACGATCACGATCGTGTCGCCCGGCACCACGAGGCCCAGCAGCACGCTCGTCTCGAGCAGCATCGCGAGGCCTGCGAGCAGGGTGCGCAGGAGCGGGTCGATGCCGCCGACGGTGTCGAGGAGGACGTCGATCCACTGGTCGATCACCGCGCGGCCCCGATCGGTCGCGTGCGGAGGCCGTCGAGCCGCGCCCGCCAGGCGGCGGCGCGCGTGGGGGCGGCGAGCGTCGGACCGCCGTGCCAGCGGCCGATGGCGCGGATGCCGCGGAGCGCGTTCGCGAGCCACACCTCGCAGCCCTCGAGGTCGGCGGGCGCGGCGGCGGCCTCCACGACGGGCGTGCCGTCGAGCCGCGCGAGCTCGGCGAGCACGGCCGCGGTCACGGAGGGCAGCCGCACGACGTCGGCCGGCGGCACGTGCAGCACGCCGTCGCGCCACCACAACAGCGCCGACCACGCGCCCTCGGCGAGCCGTCCGCCAGGCGCGAGCACGGGCTCCACGGGCGCGCCGACCCGCTCGGACTCCTCGCGCTGGAGGGCGGCGAGCGCGAGCAGATCGGGCCCCTTCGTCAGCGGATGCGCACGCGGGTCGCCGGCGGCCGTCACGACGTCGACCGAGTCCTGCACGGGCGGCGCGGGACGGATCCGGAGGCGGATGCCGCCCGGCGTCAGGTCGACGCGCGGCGACCAGCGCCCCGCGGGCACGAGCGCCGTCGAGGCGCGCACGGCTGCCCGGGCGTCGAGCGCGTCGCCGCCGGCCGCGTCGACCGAGCCGGCGAAGCGCTGCGCGTGGCGGTCGAGCGCGAGCACCCGCCCGTCGACGACGAGCCAGGAGTCGGCGACGAGCGTGGCGGCGTCGATGTCGGCGGCAGTCGGCTCGGCGTCATCGCTCTCCGCGGCGGCGTCGTCGACCGGCTCGAGCGCCGAGCCCGTCCACGCCCACGCGGCGGCCTGCGGTGGCGCCCCGGCGGCGGCGCCGTCGGCGGTCGGTCGGGCGGGCGCGCTCATAGGATCGAGCGTATGCCAGCCTCATCGGCGCCGCTCCTGCCGCACCTCGGCGCCCGCTGGGCGGCCGAGGTCGCGACGACGCCCGAGGCCGCGTTCGCGGCGCTCGAGGCGGGCGGCGGCGACGTCGTGTGGCTCGACTCGTCGTCCGAGGGCTCGCACGTGGTCGGCGTCGGCTCGCACCGGCTCGTGGTGCGCGACGGCGCCGCGGCGCTCGACGGCCGCCCGGTCGACGGCGACGCGGTCGCCGCGCTCGAGGCCGCCCGAGCCGCCCTGCCGGGCGCATGGGTCGGCTGGTTCGGCTTCGAGGCGGGCGTGCGGATGCTGGGGCTCGACCCGGTCGGGCCGGCGCGGTTCCCCGAGGCGGCCTGGCTGCTGCTCGACCGCTGGGTCGTGCTCGCCGACGGGCGCGCGCAGCTGCAGTCGCGCTTCGGCGAGGCGTGGTCGCTGCCCGCGGCGGCCGCGCCGCGCACCGCATCCGAGCTCGGCCGTCCCGAGCCCGCCTCCCTGGAGCCGTCCCGACTCGACCCGGCGCTGCTCGCCTGGCGCGACGACGACGCCGGCTACGCCGCGAAGGTCGACCGCTGCCGCGCGCTCATCCGCGACGGCCACTCCTACGTGCTGTGCCTCACGACCGCGATCGAGGCGCCGCCGATCGACCCCGTCGCGACCCACGCGCGCCTCCGCGCCGCGAGCCCCGTGCACCACGGCGGGCTGCTGCGGATCGCGGGCACGACGCTCTCGAGCGCGAGCCCGGAGACGTTCCTGCGGGTCGATGGCGGCGTCGCGATCACGCGCCCCATCAAGGGCACGCGCCGCCGCGGCGCCGGCCACGTCGCGGGCGATGACGCGGCGCTCGCCCGCGAGCTGCACGAGAGCGAGAAGGAGCGCGCCGAGAACGTCATGATCGTCGACCTCTGCCGCAACGACCTGCAGCGCGTGTGCGAGCCGGGCTCGGTCGCGGTCACGAGCCTGCTCGCGGTCGAGTCGTACCCGACGGTGCACCAGCTCGTCTCGACCGTCGAGGGGCGCCTGCTGCCGGGCCGGGGCCCGCTCGACGCCGTGCGCTCGCTCTTCCCGGCGGGGTCGATGACGGGCGCGCCGAAGCGCCGCACGGTCGAGCTGCTCGCCGAGCTCGAGGGCGCGCCGCGCGGCGTGTACTCGGGATGCTTCGGCGTCGTCGCGGGGGAGACCTGCCAGCTCGCGATGGTCATCCGGAGCGTCGTCGCGGATGCGGACGGCGCCCACATCGGCGTCGGTGGCGGCATCACCGCGCTGTCGGAGCCGGCCGCCGAGGTCGAGGAGCTGCACGTGAAGGCGGCCGCGCTCATCGCGTCCCTCGTCCCCGCCTCCTGAGCTCAGCTGCGGGGGTCGGCCTCCGCGATCGCCGCGATGCGCGCCAAGCGGGCGTCCCAGCCCCGGCCGATGGCGTCGAGCCGGTCGGCGAGCGCCGAGAGGCTCGCGCCGAGCGCCCGGTAGCGCACGGCCCGGCCGTCGCGCTCGGCCGCGACGAGCCCGGCCTGCTCGAGCACCGCGAGGTGCTTCGCGATCGCCTGCCGCGACACGGGCAGCTCGCGCGCGAGGTCGCTCGCCGACCGCGGGCTTGCGCCCAGCAGGCCCAGGATCGCCCAGCGCGTGTCGTCGGCGAGCGCGGCGAGCTGCGCGACGGGCGCCGGCGCGCTCACCGCGCCGCCGCCGCGTCGATGCGGCCGGCCGCCGCATCCAGCACGTGCCGCCGCAGCCCGTCGAGCACGAGCTCCCAGCCGCGCGCGTTCTGCTGCATGCGGTCGCCGCGGCCCTCCTCGGGGGTGCGCAGCCATCCCCACTCGACCACCGTCACGCGCGTGCCGCGCGGCGAGGGCTCGAGGTCGAAGCGCACGTCCGCCGCGGTCGGCCCCGGCTCCGCCTCGCCCAGCTCGCCCCAGCGGAACGCGAGCGTGCGCGGCGCATCCGCGATCCGGATCGCGAGCGGGAACGTCTGCCCCTCCCAGGCGAACGTGCCCGTGACGCCCGCCCGCATGCCGCCGGGGAAGTCGGCTGGATGCCCCCACCACGCCTCGATCGCGTCGGGATCGGTGAGGTGCGCCCACACCTCCTCGGGCGCGGCCTCGACCTCGAGCGTGCGGGCGATCGTGCCCGCGACCGGGTCGACGGTCGAGGCCATCCAGTGCCGCGCGATCGAGCCGAGCAGCTCGTCGAGCTCGGAGGTCCAGCCGCGCCGGTTGTCCTCGAGGGCCGCGCGCCGGGCGGCGGCGTCCTCGATGCGCTCGAAGCCGACCTCGACGACGGTGAGCCGCGTCACGTCGCCGTCGCGCACGAGCTCGAACGACGCGGTGGTGGAGTTGTCGGGCCGGATCGGCTCGCCCGGCACGCCCCAGGTGAACGCGAAGGCGCTCGGACGCTCGTGCCGGTCGATCCGCACGGGGTAGAGGCCCGCGTCGCTCCAGCCGAAGGTGCCGGTGGCGCCCGCGTGCACGCCGTCCGGGAAGTCGGCGGTCTCGCCGAACCACTCCGCCATGCGGGCGGGCTCCGTGAGCGCCTCCCAGACGGCGAAGATCGGCGCCCGCACCTCGATCGTGCGCGTCACGCGCATCGCCTGCTCGTCGATGGATGCCGCTGCCTCGTGGACCACGTCCGCCTCCTGCAATCGTCGGGTTGCAGGACACGGTAGGCCGTGCAGTGTCGATCCGCAACCCTAGGGTTGCAGGAGGTCAGGCCCGGAGGCCCTCCGCGAGCTCCACCAGCTCGTCGAGCTCCACCGTCCAGCCGGCCGCGAGCGCCCGCAGCGCCTCGCGCTTCGACGCGTCGTCGCCGTCGAGCGGGAAGCCCGACTCCACGAGGTGCACCTGCGTGCCGCCCGGCGCGTCCTGCAGCTCGATGTCGACGACCGATGCGCGGTCCGACAGGATGCCCTCCGCCCACGAGAAGGCGACGCGCGTCTGCGGCTCCACGGCGAGGAAGCGGGCGGCGAGCACGACCTCGCCCGTCCAGGCGAAGCGGCCCGTCGCGCCCTCGGCGACGCCGTCGGGGAAGGCGGCGATGTCGCCCAGCCAGCGGGCGAGCAGCTCCGGCTCGGTGAGGCAGCGCCACACCGCGGCGCGAGGGGCGTCGACGGCGACGATGCGGGTGACGCGGGCCGCGGGCACGTCGACGGTCGCGGGCGGGTTCTCGAAGTCCGGCACCCGACGACCTCCCTCCATGGCGTCGCCCCCGATCCTGCCACGACCGGGCCGCCCCGGCCCGACGTAGGATGGTGAGTCGTCGTGCCGCCTCCGGCCGACGTCCTCCAGGAGCTGAGCGTGACCGACGAGACCTACGACTTCGCCCGCATCCAGCAGCGTTGGCTGCCCGTGTGGGACCGCATCCGACCCTTCGCGACCGACGACGAGACCGACTCGCGGCCGCGCAAGTACGTGCTCGACATGTTCCCGTACCCCTCGGGCGACCTCCACATGGGGCACGCCGAGTCGTACGCGTACGGCGACGTGCTCGCGCGCTACTGGCGCCAGCAGGGCTTCAACGTGCTGCACCCGATCGGCTGGGACTCCTTCGGCCTGCCGGCCGAGAACGCCGCCATCCGCCGCGGCATCGACCCGAAGGCGTGGACCCTCGACAACATCGAGCAGCACAAGCGCTCGATGCGCCAGTACGCCACCGCGTTCGACTGGGACCGCATCCTGCACACGAGCGACCCCGGCTACTACAAGTGGAACCAGTGGCTGTTCCTCGAGCTCTACAAGGCGGGCCTCGCGTACCGGAAGCCGTCGAACGTCAACTGGTGCCCCAAGGACCAGACGGTGCTCGCGAACGAGCAGGTCATCGACGGCCTCTGCGAGCGCTGCGATACCCCGGTCGTCAAGAAGAAGCTCACGCAGTGGTACTTCAAGATCACCGACTACGCCGACCGCCTGCTCGACGACCTCAACCAGCTCGAGGGCCGCTGGCCCGAGAAGGTGCTGCGCATGCAGCGCAACTGGATCGGCCGCTCCGAGGGCGCCGAGGTCGAGTTCGAGATCGAGGGCCGCGCCGCGCGCGTGCCCGTCTTCACGACGCGCCCCGACACGCTCTACGGCGCGACCTTCCTCGTCGTCGCCCCCGACTCCGACCTCGCTGCCGAGCTGGCTGCCGGCTCGGACGACGCGGCGGTGCGGATGCGCTTCCAGGACTACCTGGAGCAGGTCGGCCGCATGACCGAGATCGACCGGCAGAACGCCGAGCGCCCGAAGACGGGCGTCGACCTCGGCCGCGTCGCGATCCACCCGATCACGGGCGAGCGGCTGCCCATCTGGGCCGCTGACTACGTGCTCGCCGACTACGGCCACGGTGCGGTCATGGCCGTGCCCGCGCACGACCAGCGCGACCTCGACTTCGCGCGCGCCTTCGACCTGCCCATCAAGGTGGTCGTCGACACGAACGCGCCCGTCACGGGCGTCATGCCGATGATCCCGCTCGACGACGACGGCAACGCCGTCTGGCCGGAGGAGGTGCCCGCGCTCGACCCCGCGTCGACCGGCGAGGCGCTCTCGGGCGACGGCCGCCTCATCAACTCGGGCGAGCTGGACGGCCTGTCGAAGACCCACGCGATCGGGCGGATGATCCAGCTGCTCGAGGCGAAGGGCGTCGGCCGCGCGGCCAAGACCTACCGCCTGCGCGACTGGCTCATCTCGCGCCAGCGGTACTGGGGCACCCCGATCCCGATCATCCACACGGCCGACGGGCAGGAGGTGCCGGTGCCGCTCGAGCAGCTGCCGGTCGAGCTGCCCGACTCCGCCGGGCTCGACCTCACGCCGAAGGGCGCGAGCCCGCTCGGCGCGGCCGAGGAGTGGGCGACGGTGCCCTCGCCGATCGACGGCACGCCGGCCCGCCGCGACCCGGACACGATGGACACGTTCGTCGACTCGTCCTGGTACTACCTGCGCTTCCTGAGCCCGAACGACTCGGAGCGCCCGTTCGACCCGAAGCAGGTGGAGCGGTGGGCGCCCGTCGACCGCTACGTCGGCGGCGTCGAGCACGCGATCCTGCACCTGCTGTACGCGCGCTTCATCACGAAGGTGCTCTTCGACCTCGGCCACGTGCCGTTCACGGAGCCGTTCGAGTCGCTGCTCAACCAGGGCATGGTCATCCTCGACGGCGCGAAGATGTCGAAGTCGAAGGGCAACCTCGTCACGCTGTCGGAGGAGCTCGAGCAGTTCGGCGTCGACGCCGTGCGGCTGACGATGTCGTTCGCCGGCCCGCCGGAGGACGACATCGACTGGAAGGACGTCTCGCCGACCGGCTCGCAGAAGTTCCTCGCCCGCGCCTGGCGCCTGTCGAAGGAGCCGCTCGCGAAGCGCGGCACCGACCCGAAGGGCGGCGACCGCGCGCTGCGGCGCGAGACGCACCGCTTCCTCGCCGACGCGCCGGGGCTCGTCGAGGCGCTGAAGTTCAACGTCGTCGTCGCGCGCCTCATGGAGCTGACGAACGCCACCCGCAAGGCCGTCGACGGCGCCGCGGGCGCGGCCGACCCGGCCGTGCGCGAGGCGGTCGAGACGATCGCGCTCGGCCTGTCGCTCTTCGCGCCGTACACGGCCGAGGACATGTGGGCGAACCTGGGCTTCGAGCCGTCGGTCGCGAACGCCGGCTGGCGGAAGGCCGACCGCTCGCTGCTCGTCGAGCAGACCGTCACGGCCGTCGTGCAGGTGAACGGCAAGGTGCGCGACCGCATCGACGTCGCCGCCGACATCGACGCCGACGAGCTCGAGCGCCTCGCGCGCGAGCTGCCCGGCGTCGTGCGCACGGTGGGCGAGTCGGAGGTGCGGCACGCGATTGTGCGCGCGCCGCGGCTCGTGAACCTGGTCGTCTGAGGCCCGCCTCCCGCCGCACCGCATCCACAGGTCCGCGCCCCGCCCGCTCCGGCAGGCGGGGCGCGGCCGTACCGTCGCGGCGTGGTCGGGATGGGCGGTGACGGGGGAGCGCGGCTCGGCGACGGCGGCTCGCGCTGGCGGCTGGGCGCCGGCGCCGCGGTGCTGCTCGTGCTCGGCGCGGTCGCGGGCGGGGTGGTGCAGCAGGTCGCGGGATCGATGGGGCCGGCGCCCGTCGCGGTGACGGCGGAGGCGGTGGATCCGGCGGCGTCGGAGGCGGCGCTCGTCGTCGACGTGCAGGGCGCGGTCGCGGAGCCGGGCGTCTACCGGCTGCCGACGGGCGCGCGCGTGCTCGACGCGATCGCCCGCGCCGGGGGAGCGGCCGAGGGCGCGGCGCCCGGCGGGCTGAACCTCGCGCGGCCCGTCGTCGACGGCGAGCAGCTGCTCGTGCCGACCGAGGAGGAGGTCGAGGCGGCAGCGACGGCCGCGCCAGGCGGCGCGGGAGGCGCGCCGGGCGGCCTCGTGTCGCTCAACCGCGCCGACGGCGCGGCGCTCGAGACGCTGCCGCGCGTCGGACCCGCGCTCGCCGGCGCGATCCTCGCGCACCGCGAGGAGCACGGCCCGTTCACGACGATCGAGCAGCTCGACGACGTGCCCGGCATCGGGCCGGCCCTGCTCGCCCAGCTGACGCCGCTCGTCACGCTCTGAGGCACGGGATGCGGCCGGGGATGCACGACCTGCGGCTCGCGATCCCCGTCGGCGTGGCGTGGGCCGTGCTCGCGGCGGCGTCGGCGGATGCGTCGTGGCTGCCGGGCGCGGCGACGGCCGCGGCGCCCGTGGCGGTCGCGCTGCTGCTCGTCGCCGCGCGAGCATCCGAACGAGCGGCATCCGTGCTGCGGCTCGCGGCCGTGGGCGTCGGCCTCGCGGGAGTGCTGCTCGTCGGCGCGTCGGCCGCCGCGGGCGCGGCGCTCGACGGCTGCGACTCGCTGACGCTCGTGCTGCTCGGCGAGGCGCCGCCGGTGGAGGTGCTCGTGGTCGACTGCGACGGGGCCGGCCCGATGCAGCCGGCCATGCTGCTCCGGGCGCCGGACGAGGTCGACGGCGCCCCGCTCGCGATCGGCGCGACCGCGGTCGGCCGCTGCGACGCGTGGCTCGACGGCGCGCGATGGCTCCTCGCCTGCGGCGCGCTCGAGGTGGGCGAGCCGGCGGCCTGGGCCGCGTGGGCGAGCCCGCTGCGCGACGGCCTGCTTGCCGCATCCGCGACCCTGCCGGGCGGTGGCGGAGAGCTGCTCCCGGGCCTGTCGATCGGCGACACGCGGCGGCTCTCGGCGCCGCTCGAGGCCGCGATGCTCGAGACGGGCCTCAGCCATCTCACGGCGGTGTCGGGCGCCAACTGCATCATCGTCGTCGGCGCCGCGTTCCAGGGCGCGGCCGCGCTCGGCGCGCCGCGATGGGCGCGCGTCGCGGCAGCGGGCGGCGCGCTCGCCGGCTTCACCCTGCTCGTCACGCCCGAGCCGAGCGTCGTGCGCGCCGGCACGATGGCCGCGATCGGCCTGCTCGGCATCGCCACCGGCCGCCGCACGGGCGCCGTCGCGCTGCTCGCCCTCGCGGTGCTCGTCGTGCTCGCGACGCAGCCGCACCTCGCGACGAGCCCGGGGTTCGCGCTCTCCGCGCTCGCCACCTGCGGCCTCGTCGTGCATGCGCCGCCGATCGCCCGGGCGCTCGGGCGGTGGCTGCCGATGCCGCTCGCGGCGCTCATCGCCGTGCCGACCGCCGCCCAGCTGTGGTGCCTGCCGGTGCTCGTCGTGCTCGACGCGCAGGTGAGCCTCGTCGCCGTGCTCGCCAACCTCCTCGCGGGACCGGCTGCTCCCGTCGCCACCATCGCGGGCCTCGTCGTCTGCCTCTCCGCGCCGCTCGCGCCGGGCGTCGCCGCAGCCCTCGCGTGGGTCGCATGGCTGCCGTCGGCGTGGATCGCGGGCGTCGCGGAGGTCGCGAGCGGCCTGCCGGCGGCGCAGGCGCCGTGGCCGGGCGCGCCGTGGGGCGCCGTCGCCGCATCCGCGATGCTCGCAGCGATCGTGCTCGGTCACGCGCGCGGGCGGCTGGTGCGCGGCGCCGCGATCGCGGCGGTCGTCGGCGTCGTCGCCTCCGGCACCGCGGCGTGGCCGGCGCTGCGGCTCGGCGCGCTCGCCGACTGGCGCATCGCGCAGTGCGACGTCGGGCAGGGGAGCGCGACGCTCGTGCGGGAGGCGGGCGCCGTCGTGCTCGTCGACGTCGGGCCGGAGGCGGCGCCGCTCGAGCGGTGCCTGCGCACCCTCGGCGTCGACCGCGTCGACCTGCTCGTGCTCACGCACTTCGACCGCGACCACGTCGGCGGCATCGACGCGGTCGTCGGGCGCGTCGGCACCGTCGTGCACGGCCCGCTCGACGACCGTGCCGAGCCGGTCGTCGAGGCGCTGGCCGGCGGGGGAGCGACCGCTGCCGAGGCGGGCCGCGGCGACGCCTGGACGCTCGGCACGATCCGCGTCGAGGCGCTGTGGCCGACGGGGCGAGATGCGCCGGGCAACGACGCGAGCGTCGCCGTGGCCGTCGACGTCCCGGGCGACGGGCTGGAGCTCGTGGTGCTGGGCGACCTGGGGGCGGAGGCGCAGGCGCGGCTGCTGCGCGCGGGCGTGCCCCGCGCATCCGTCGTGGTCGCGGCGCACCACGGCTCCGCCGACCAGCTGCCGGCGCTCTACGGGCAGATCGGCGCCTCGGTCGCGCTCATCGGCGTCGGCCCGAACGACTACGGGCATCCGACCGACGATGCGCTCCGCATCCTGCGCGACGCCGGTGCGGTGAGCCTGCGCACCGACGAGCGCGGCACGGTCGCGCTCGAGATGGGATCAGAGGGCGTGCGCGCGTGGTCGGAGCGCGAGCCGTCCGGCGACGTGGGCGGGCCGCCGTAGGCTGGAGGCATGGCCGCGGCGAGCACTCCGAAGATCAGCTGGGAGCAGATCTCGCCCGCGCCCGTCGTGCTCGTGTTCGGCAAGGAGTCGTTCCTCGCCGACCGCGCCATCCAGCGCCTTCGGGGCCTGCTGCTGCTCGAGGATCCCGAGCTCGAGGTCAACGACCTCGACGCCGGCCAGTACAGCGACGGCGCGCTCGAGCTGCTCGCGAGCCCGTCGCTCTTCGACGAGCCGAGGCTCATCCGCGTGAGCAACGGCGTGAAGGCCACCGACGCGTTCATCGAGGACGCCCTCCGCTACATCGCCGCGCCCGTCGACGGCACGACGCTCGTCATCCGCCACGACGGCTCCACCGTGCGCGGCAAGAAGCTGCTCGATGCCGTCCGCCGCACGCCCGGCGCGCTCGAGGTTGTCTGCCAGCCCCTCGGCCGCGGCGACATGATCCCCTTCGCCCGCAACGAGCTGCGGCTGCTCGAGCGCGATGCGACGCCCGGCGCGATCGCCGCGCTCGTCGACGCGTTCGCGAGCGACATCGCCGAGCTGGCCAGCGCCATCCGCCAGGTGGCCCTCGACACCGAGGGGCAGATCACCGAGCAGACGGTGCGCACCTACTACGCCGGCCGCGTCGAGACGACCGCGTTCGCCGTCGTCGACGCCGTCATCGCCGGCGACGTCGCCCGCGCGCTCGTCACGCTCCGCCAGGCGGTCGCGACGGGCGCCGACCCCGTGCCGATGGTGGCTGCGTTCGCCATGCGGTTCCGGCAGCTCGCCAAGGTGTCGGGCGCACAGGGCGGCGACGGCCAGGCGGCGCGGTCGCTCGGCATGCAGGAGTGGCAGCTGCGGAACGCGCGCCGCGACCTGCGCGGCTACACCGACGCCTCGCTGTGCGACGCGATCGAGGCGATCGCCGTCGCCGACGCCGCCGTGAAGGGCGCCGAGCGCAGCGCCGGCCACGCCGTCGAGCGCCTCGTGCGGCAGCTCGCCGCCCGGACCGCCGCCTGACGCGGCGTCCGCGCATCCGGCGGCGCGCATCCGCCGCCGATCGGATGCGCGTGCTCGCCCTTCCGGATGCCGCTGCCGTCGAGCGGTGACCGGCGCCATCGAGTGGTCGCTTCCGCCATCGAGTGGTCACGATGTGTCGACAGTGGTCACGGGATGCAGCACGAAGTGACCACTCGATGCACCACATGGCCATTCGTGAGCAGGAAGCGACCACTCAAGTGCAGGAAGCGACCGCTCAGGCCGCGGGCGCGCGGGCACACGCCCGGGAACGACGAAGGGGACCCCGCAGGGGTCCCCTTCGTCGGACGGCTCGGATCAGAGCGCGGCGACCTGCTTCGCGATGGCCGACTTGCGGTTCGCGGCCTGGTTGCGGTGGATCACGCCCTTCGAGACGGCCTTGTCGAGCTTCTTGCCCGCGAGCGCGAGCTTCTGCTCGGCGACGGCCTTGTCGCCCGCGGCGACGGCCTTGCGGGCCTCGCGCACGGCCGTGCGGAGCTCCGACTTCACGGCGCGGTTGCGCTGCGTCGCCTTCTCGTTGGTGAGGATGCGCTTGATCTGCGACTTGATGTTCGCCACGTGGGTGTCCTTCTCTGGTCGAGGATGGTTCGGCGGCGGCTTGCGCTCCATCGGAGCCCCGCCGCGACCCGCTCCTCGCGCGAGGCGCACGTGCGCATGCGAGGAAAGGGGAAGCCAGCGGACAACGATACCAGCGCTGCGGCCCGACCTGCAATCGCGCGGCCCGCGCGGCGCGGATGTCGCCGCGCGGCTGTGGGAAGATGGGGACTTCCGCATCCGACCCCGAGAAGGACCCGTGAGCCCCCGAGCGACCAAGGCACTCGAGCCTGCTGCGACCGATCCGGCGAGGATCCGCAACTTCTGCATCATCGCCCACATCGACCACGGCAAGTCCACACTGGCCGACCGGATGCTGCAGCTCACCGGCGTCGTCGACGACCGGTCGATGCGCGCGCAGTACCTCGACCGCATGGACATCGAGCGCGAGCGCGGCATCACGATCAAGAGCCAGGCCGTCCGGATGCCGTGGGAGCTCGACGGCGAGACGTTCGCGCTCAACATGATCGACACCCCCGGCCACGTCGACTTCACCTACGAGGTGAGTCGCTCGCTCGCCGCGTGCGAAGGCGCGATCCTGCTCGTCGACGCTGCGCAGGGCATCGAGGCGCAGACCCTCGCCAACCTGTACCTGGCGATGGACAACGACCTCGAGATCATCCCGGTGCTCAACAAGATCGACCTGCCGGCGGCCGATCCCGACAAGTACGCGGCCGAGATCGCGGGCCTCATCGGCGGCGACCCCGACGACGTGCTGCGCGTCAGCGGCAAGACGGGCGCGGGCGTCGACGCCCTGCTCGACCGCGTCGTGCGCACGATCCCCGCCCCCACGGGCGACGTCGACGGCCCCGCCCGCGCGATGATCTTCGACTCCGTCTACGACTCCTACCGGGGCGTCGTCACGTACATCCGCATGGTCGACGGCGCGCTCAAGCCGCGCGAGCAGATCACGATGATGTCCACGGGCGCCAAGCACGAGGCGCTCGAGATCGGCGTCTCGAGCCCCGAGCCGATCCCCTCGAAGGGCCTCGCGGTCGGCGAGGTCGGCTACCTCATCACGGGCGTGAAGGACGTGCGCCAGTCGAAGGTCGGCGACACGGTCACGACCGCGCGCGGCTCGGCGACCGAGCCGCTCAAGGGCTACGCCGACCCGAAGCCGATGGTCTTCTCGGGCCTGTACCCGATCGACGGCAGCGACTACCCGGACCTCCGCGAGGCGCTCGACAAGCTGAAGCTGTCGGATGCGGCGCTCGTCTACGAGCCGGAGACCTCGGTCGCGCTCGGCTTCGGCTTCCGCTGCGGCTTCCTCGGCCTCCTGCACCTCGAGATCATCACCGAGCGCCTCGAGCGCGAGTTCGGCCTCGACCTCATCGCGACCGCTCCGAGCGTCGTCTACGAGGTGCAGACGGAGGACCGCAACGTCCACACGGTGACGAACCCGAGCGAGTTCCCCGAGGGCAAGATCCACTCGGTCGTCGAGCCGATGGTGCGCGCCACGATCCTCGCCCCCAAGGACTACGTGGGCCAGATCATGGAGCTGTGCCAGTCGCGCCGCGGCACGCTCGGCGGCATGGAGTACCTCTCGGAGGACCGCGTCGAGCTGCGGTACCGGCTGCCGCTCGGCGAGATCGTCTTCGACTTCTTCGACCAGCTGAAGTCGCGCACGCAGGGCTACGCCTCGCTCGACTACGAGCTCGACGGCGAGGAGGAGGGCGACCTCGTCAAGGTCGACATCCTGCTCCAGGGCGAGCAGGTGGATGCGTTCAGCGCCATCGTGCACAAGGACAAGGCGTACGCGTACGGCGTGCTCATGGCCGGCAAGCTGCGCGAGCTCATCCCGCGCCAGCAGTTCGAGGTGCCGATCCAGGCGGCGGTCGGCGCGCGCATCATCGCGCGCGAGACGATCCGCGCCATCCGCAAGGACGTCCTCGCGAAGTGCTACGGCGGCGACATCACCCGCAAGCGCAAGCTCCTCGAGAAGCAGAAGGAGGGCAAGAAGCGCATGAAGATGGTCGGCCGCGTTGAGGTCCCCCAGGAGGCGTTCATCGCCGCGCTCTCGACCGGGGAGACGAAGAAGGACTCGAAGTGACCCGCCCGATCCGCGAGCGCGCGACGAACTACGGGGCCGTCGGCGCCACCGCGCACTTCGACTTCCACCGCTTCCCGCCGAAGGGCTTCGAGGTCGTGCAGCGCCGCGCGCGCATCGGCCACGGCCGCGCCCGCTACGAGGCGGCGATCGCGGCGCTGCGCACCTGGAAGGTGCAGCGGCTCGCGGGCATCGAGGTCGACGTGGTCGGCTCGGAGGACGGCAGCGTCTACCGCCCCGTCGGCTTCGAGGGCCAGGACCCGACGCGCGCCGCGAGCATCGAGCCGCAGCTGACGTACGGCCCGGACGGCGAGCCGTTCCTGCAGCCGGGCGACTCGGTCGACCAGCGGATCCGCGTGGCGGGCCTCACGTTCCACGCACCGATGCGCGTCATCGCGATCGAGGAGGAGGCCACGAGCCACGGGGTGATCCTCGGCTCGCTCGAGGGCCACCCGCTCGCCGGCGAGGAGCGCTTCACGATCGAGATCGCCGAGGACGAGTCGGTGTTCCTGATCTTCCGTGCGATCGTGCGCAACCACGCCTGGTGGGCGCGCGCGGCCGCGCCGATCGCGAACGCGGTGCGACGCCGCCACCACGAGCGCTTCATGGACGTGCTGCGCTCGATCGACGTCCCCTGACGATGGGCCGGCTGCCCGAGGGCGCGCCCGCGCCGGCCGACGGCCGCCTGCCCGCCTCGGCGGCGCCGGCGGTGGGCGACGAGGCGCCGTTCGGCGCGTACGTGCACATCCCGTTCTGCAGCGTGCGCTGCGGCTACTGCGACTTCAACACCTACACGGCCGACGAGCTGCGCGGCGCGACGCGCGCCGGCTACCCGGCCGACGTCGCCGCCGAGATCGCGCTCGCGCGCGACGTGCTCGCCGAGCTCGGGCCGCTGCGCCCGATGCGCACGGTGTTCTTCGGAGGCGGCACGCCGACGCTGCTGCCCGCCGCCGACCTCGTGGGGATGCTCGCGGGGCTCCGCGACGCGTTCGAACTCGAGGAGGGCGCCGAGGTCACGGTCGAGGCGAACCCCGACTCCATCGACCTCGACGGGCTGCGGGCGCTCCGCGCCGGCGGTGTGACGCGCGTGTCGTTCGGCATGCAGTCGGCGGTCCCGCACGTGCTCGCCGCGCTCGACCGCACGCACGACCCCGAGCGCGTGCCGGTCGTCGCGGCGTGGGCGCGCGAGGCGGGGCTCGAGGTGAGCCTCGACCTCATCTACGGCGCACCGGGGGAGTCGCTCGCCGACTGGCAGCGCTCGCTCGACGCGGCCGTCGCCATCGGCCCCGATCACGTGTCGGCGTACGCGCTCATCGTCGAGGACGGCACGGCGCTCGCCCGACGCATCCGGCGGGGCGAGCTCGCGATGCCGGACGACGACCTGCAGGCGGCGATGTACGAGGCGGCGGATGCGACGCTCGGCGCCGCGGGCTACGCCTGGTACGAGGTGTCGAACTGGGCCCGCGAGGGCCGCGTCGCGCGGCACAACCTCGCCTACTGGCGCGGCCACGACTGGTGGGGCTTCGGACCCGGCGCCCACAGCCACGTCGGCGGCGTGCGCTGGTGGAACGTCAAGCACCCCGCCGCCTACCGCGACCGGCTCGTCGCCGGCGCGTCGCCCGCGCTCGCGCGCGAGGCGCTCGACGACGAGACGCGCCGCGTCGAGCGCGTGCTGCTCGAGACGCGGATCGTCGACGGGCTCGACGTGGGCGTGCTGGATCCGGAGGGCCGCCGGGCGGTCGCCGGGCTCGTCGCCGAGGGGCTCGTCGACGGCCGCGCGGCCATCGGGGGCCGCGTCGTGCCGACGCTCCGCGGGCGCCTTCTCGCCGACGCGGTCGTCCACCGCCTGCTGCCGTAGCGCGGGTCGCCGCCGACCGGATCCCGCGACCCGCATGCGGTCGCATCCCGCATGCGGTCGCATCCCGATCCGGCCGCGCACGCGACGGCGCCCCGCTCGCGGGGAGCGGGGCGCCGAGGCTCGAGCGGTCGAGCGCTACTTCACGAGCCGCCAGTTGAACGGGTAGCGGTACGAGCCGCCGTTGTTCACGCGGACGGCGCCGATGATCGAGAAGATCACCTGCAGCAGGCCCGGCACCCAGTAGATGCCGAGCAGCAGGAAGCCGATGCCGATGAAGCTGGTGATCGTGCCGACGAACAGCAGGCCGACGGCGATGATCGTCATGAGGATGCCGAAGTTCAGCGCCTCCTTCGCCTCCTGCTTCGCGAAGGCGCTGCGGTCCTTGTAGATCATGAAGACGATGAGCGGGCCGACCCAGCCGCCGAAGCCGCCGGTGACGATGGTCGAGAGGCCCGAGAGGTGCCCCCACATGCCCGCGTTCTTCTCGTCGACGGGCGACATGGGCGCAGCGGCCGCGTACTGCGGCTGGCCGGGGGCGCCGTACTGCCCGCCCTGGGGCGGCGGCGCGTAGCCGCCCTGCGACGGCGGGGCGTACTGGCCCTGCTGGCCCGGGTAGCCGTGCTGCCCCTGGCCGCCCTGCGGCGCGCGGTAGTCGGGGGCGCCGTACTGCGGGGCGCCCGCGGGCGGCGCGCTCGGCGGCTGCTGCCACCCCTGGTCGCCGCCGCTGAAGGCGGGCTGGCCGGGCGCCTGGGGCGCGGCGTCGGAGGCGTGCGAGCTGAAGGGCTGCGCCGGCTGCCCGACGCCGGGCGATGCGGGCGCGCTCGGCGCGGCGTGCTGCTCGCCGGTGACGGAGAAGCCGTCGGCGGGCGCTGCGGGGTCGTCGTGCTCCTCGCGGCGGGGCGCGTTGGGATCGGACATGGCGTGCCTTTCGCTGGGGGCGCGGTCGTTCCGGTCGCGCCGTCTGCACCATTGTGCGCGCGCGAGGCTGGAGATCGGCTTCGAGGGGGTGCAGGCGGTACGATTGGCAGTCAGTCTTCGAGAGTGCCAGGGAGCGGGCGGTGCGCCGTCCGCGCGACGAGGGGAGCGGGATGGTCTCGGATCGCGGCCTCGAGGTGCTCCGGGCGATCGTGCAGGACTACGTCGCCCTGCGCGAGCCCGTGGGCTCGAAGTCGATCGTCGAGCGCCACGCGTTCGGCGTCTCCGCGGCGACGATCCGCGGCGACATGGCGCTCCTCGAGGAGGAGGAGCTCATCGTCGCCCCGCACACGTCGTCGGGGCGCGTGCCCACCGACAAGGGCTACCGCGTCTTCGTCGACCGGCTCCAGCGGATGCAGCCGCTCACGGGCGCGCAGCGGCAGGCGATCGCGCGCTTCCTCGAGGGCGGCGCGCAGGACCGCGACGAGATGCTCGCGCGCACGGCGCGGCTGCTGTCGCAGCTGACGAACCAGGTGGCGCTCGTGCAGGTGCCGGTGCGCCGCCAGGCCCTCGTGCGCCGCGTGGAGCTCGTGGCGATCGCCGAGGCGCGCGTGCTCGCGGTACTCATCCTCGACTCCGGCCGGGTCGAGCAGCGCATCGTCGACGCCCAGCAGATGATCGAGCCCGAGGAGGCGATGGCCCTCGGCCGCGCCTTCACCGAGACCATCGCCGAGCTCGCGCCCGCCGCGGCCGCCGAGCGGCTCGCGCGCACGGCGGCATCGGCGCCGCCGGCGCTGCAGGCCGCGACCGGCGCGGTCGCTCGCGCGCTCGCCGACATGCTCCTGGGCGCCGGAGGCGACCGCCTCTACATGGCCGGCGCCTCGCACCTCGTGCGCGAGGAGCGCGACTTCCAGCGCACCGTGACACCGGTGCTCGACGCGATCGAGGAGCAGGTGACGCTCCTGCGCCTCTTCGACGAGATGGGCGCCGAGGGGGAGGTCGCGACCCGCATCGGGCGCGAGCTCTCGGGCCCGCTCGGCGAGACGGCCGTCGTCGCATCGACCTACTCGGCCGACGGCAGCGACGGCCACATCGGGGTGCTGGGCCCGACCAGGATGGACTACGCAGGGAACATGGCCGCGGTGCGCGCAGTGGCGCGCTACCTCACGCGGCTGCTGAGCGAGGACTGAGTGACCGACCACTACGAGACCCTCGGCGTCGCCCGCGACGCCGGCCAGGACGAGATCAAGAAGGCGTACCGCCGGCTCGCGCGCGAGCTGCACCCGGACGTCAACCCGAGCGCCGACGCCGCAGAGCGCTTCAAGGACGTCACGCACGCGTACGACGTGCTGGGCGACGCGCAGTCGCGCGCGGAGTACGACCGCGGCCCGCAGCCGGGCATGAGCGGGTTCGGCTTCGGCGACATCTTCGAGCAGTTCTTCGGCGGCGGCGGCCGCGGCCAGGGCCCGCGCCCGCGCCGCCAGCCCGGGCAGGACAGCCTCCTGCGCGTCGACCTCGAGCTCGGCGACGTCGTCTTCGGCGTGCACCGCGAGCTGCGCGTGCAGACCGCGGTGCTGTGCTCGACCTGCGACGGCGCCTGCACCGCGCCCGGCACGCGCGAGGAGCGCTGCACGATGTGCGGCGGCTCCGGCCACGTGCAGCGGCAGGTGCGCTCGCTGCTCGGCAACGTCGTCACGAGCCAGCCCTGCCAGGTCTGCCAGGGCCACGGCACGGTCATCCCGTCGCCCTGCCCCACGTGCGCCGGCCACGGCCGCGTGCGCGCCGAGCGCACCATCCCGGTCGACATCCCCGCGGGCGTCGACACGGGCCTGCGCATCCAGCTGCCCGGCCAGGGCGAGGTGGGCGAGGCCGGCGGCCCCGCCGGCACGCTCTACCTCGAGGTCAACGTCAAGCACCACGACGTCTTCAGCCGCTCGGGCGACGACCTGCTCGGCACCCTCGAGGTGTCGATGCCGGATGCGGCGCTCGGCACGAGGACGACGGTCGAGGCGATCGACGGCCCCGTCGACGTCGAGGTGAAGCCCGGCGTGCAGTCGGGCGACGTCATCACGATCGGCGGCCGCGGCGTCACGCGCCTGCGCGGCGCCGGCCGCGGCGACCTGCGCCTCGGAGTGCACGTCGTCACGCCGACGCGACTCGACCGCCGCAGCGAGGAGCTGCTGCGCGAGCTGCGCGAGCGCACCAAGGCGCCCGCCCCGTCGCTCGGCGAGTTCAAGCAGGGCCTCTTCGCCAAGATGCGCGACCGCCTCCGCCTCTGATGGCCCACTGCTACTGGCACGACGCCCTCGCCGAGCATGCCGAGGGCGACGTCGTCGCCCTCGAGCGCGAGGAGGCGCACCACGCCGCCGTCGTCAGCCGGATGCGGCGCGGCGAGCGCGTGCTCGTGAGCGACGGCCGCGGCACCCTCGCCGAGGGCGTCATCGACCGCGCGGAGCGCGACGGGGTCGAGGTGGTGCTCCACCGCATCGAGCGCGTTGCGCCGCCCAGCCCCCGGCTCGGGCTCGCGCAGGCCCTCGCGAAGGGCGACCGCGCGGAGCTCGCGGTGCAGGCCGCGACCGAGCTCGGCGTCGACGCGATCGTGCCCTGGCAGGCGCGCCGCAGCGTCGTGCAGTGGAAGGGCGATCGCGCCGAGAAGGCGCTCGAGCGCTGGCGGAAGGTCGTGCGGGAGGCGGGCAAGCAGGCCATCCGGCCGCTGCTGCCGGAGGTCGCGCCCGTCGTCGACACCGCCCGGCTGGCGGGGCTCGCGGAGGCGTGGCAGCTCGTCGTGCTCGATCCCGCCGCCGAGCGCTCCATCGCCGAGGTGCCCGTCGACCGCGACCTGCTGCTGGTGGTCGGGCCCGAGGGAGGCATCGACCCCGCCGAGCTCGAACGGCTCGACGCGGCGGGTGCGCTGCGGGCGCGGCTCGGCGACCACGTGCTCCGCACCTCGACCGCGGGCCTCGCCGCCGCCTCCGCGCTGTCGCTGCGCCTCGGTCGCTGGTGAGCCCCGCGGATCCGGCCATCCGGATGCGCCCGGCGACCGGCCGGTAGGCTGGCGGCATGGCAGAGCCCACCGTGTTCGAGCGGATCGTGGCGCGCGAGATCCCCGCGGAGATCGTGCTGGAGACCGACACGATCATCGCCTTCGTCGACATCGCGCCCAAGGCGCCGATGCACGTCCTCGTCGTGCCGAAGACGGCCCGCTACCGCGACGTCGTCGAGCTCGCCGCGGGCGACCCGGCGCTGCTCGCCGAGATGGTGCAGGCCGCGCAGGCGATCGCGCGCGAGCGCGCCGCCGGCGACTTCCGCCTCGTGTTCAACACCGGCGAGCTGGCCGGGCAGACGGTCTTCCACGCCCACGCCCACGTGCTCGCCGGATCCCTGGGAGAGGAATCGCTTGCCTGACGCCACCCGCTCGATCGAGATCGACGGCATCGAGATGGTGCGGCTCCTCGGGCCGCAGGACCGCCTGCTGACGCGCCTCGAGCGCGAGCACCCGGACGTGACGGTCGCCGTGCGCGGCAACCTCGTCACGATCGAGGGGCCGGAGGAGGGCGTCGAGCGCGCCGGCCGGCTCGTGCAGGAGCTCGTCGACCTCGTCCGCACCGGCGCCGACCTCGGCCAGACCGAGGTCTCGGAGGGCGCCCGCATCCTGCGCGCCGACCCGAGCCGCAGCCTCACCGACGCGATCGGCGAGGCCATCCTCACGACCCGCGGCAAGTCGATCCGCGCGAAGACCGAGGGGCAGCGCTCCTACGTCGACGCCATCGACCACCACACGATCGTGTTCGGCATCGGTCCCGCCGGCACCGGCAAGACCTACCTCGCGATGGCGAAGGCCGTGCAGGCCCTCCACCGCAAGGAGGTCAACCGCATCATCCTCACGCGCCCCGCGGTCGAGGCGGGCGAGCGGCTGGGCTTCCTGCCGGGCACGCTCACCGACAAGATCGACCCGTACCTGCGCCCCCTCTACGACGCGCTCAACGAGATGATGGATCCGGAGCTCGTGCCGAAGCTGCTCGCCACCGGCACCGTCGAGGTCGCGCCGCTCGCGTACATGCGCGGCCGCACCCTCAACGACTCGTTCATCGTGCTCGACGAGGCGCAGAACACGACGCCCGAGCAGATGAAGATGTTCCTCACGCGCCTCGGCTTCGGCTCGCGGATGGTCGTCACGGGCGACGCGACGCAGGTCGACCTGCCGGCCGGCACCTCGGGCCTGCAGGTGGCGCAGCAGGTGCTCGGGAAGATCGAGGACATCCACTTCTCGCGGCTCACGAGCGCCGACGTGGTGCGCCACACGCTCGTCGGCGAGATCGTCGACGCCTACACGACGCACGACCAGAAGCAGATGGCGCGCCAGGCGCGCGAGCAGGACCGACGCCAGCACGGGCCGCAGAGGGGTCGGAGGGCCTGATGTCGATCGACCTGCTCAACGAGTCCGGGCACGAGGTCGACGAGGCGCAGCTCGTGCGGCTCGTCGCGTTCGACCTCGACAAGCTCTTCGTGCACGCCGAGGCGGAGGTCTCGATCGTGCTCGTCGACGTCGCCGCGATGGAGCAGCTGCACGTGCAGTGGATGGACGAGCCCGGCCCGACCGACGTGCTCTCGTTCCCGATGGACGAGCTGCGCCCCGGCACGCAGGATCGCCTCACGCCCGCGGGCCTCCTCGGCGACATCGTGCTCTGCCCCGAGGTCGCCGAGGCGCAGGCGGCCGAGGCCGGCCACTCGCTCATGGCGGAGCTGCGCCTGCTGACGACGCACGGCCTCCTGCACCTGCTCGGCTTCGACCACGCCGACCCGGCCGAGCGCGACGAGATGTTCGGCCTGCAGGACCAGCTGCTCGCGGGCTTCGAGCAGCACGACGCCGGGACGCCCGGCCGCTCCGCCTGATGTTCGAGCTGCTCCTGTTCGCCGCCGCGGCGCTGCTCGTCGCGTTCGGCGCGTGGCTCGCCGCGTGCGACGCCGCGCTCGGCGTCGTCTCGCGCGCCGAGCTGCAGGAGCTCGCCGCCACCTCGCGCCGCTCCTCGTCGATCGCGTCGATCGCCGACGACCTGCGCGGCCACGTGATGACGCTGCAGTTCGGCCGCATCATGTGCGAGACGATCGCCGCGGTGCTCATCACCCTCGCCGTCGACTCGCTGCTCGTCGAGTGGTGGATCACGCTGCTCGTCGCCGGCGGCGCGATGATCGTCATCTCGTTCGTGCTCGTCGGCACGAGCCCCCGGGCCGTCGGCCGCACGCACGCGCTCGCGCTGCTGCGCGCCTCCGCGGGCTTCGTGCGCTTCTGGCGCGTGCTCATGGGCCCGATCGCGAGCCTCGTCGTCACCGTGGGCGACAAGGTGACGCCCGGCCGCCAGCGCGAGACCGCGTTCACGACCGAGGCGCAGCTGCTGTCGATGGTCGACGCGGCCGCCGAGTCGGACGTGCTCGAGGACGACGACCGCGAGCTCATCCACTCGATCTTCGAGTTCAACGAGACGCTCGTGCGCGAGGTCATGGTGCCGCGCCCCGACATGATCACGATCGAGCGCGACGCGACCGCCGCGGAGGCGCTGCGGCAGTTCCTCGACAACGGCCTCTCGCGCATGCCCGTCGTGGGAGAGACGACCGACGAGATCCTCGGCATCCTCTACCTGCGCGACGTCGTGCGCTCGCGCACGTGGCGCCCGGATGCGCTCGAGATCGCCGAGGACCTCGTGCGCCCGGCGATCCTCGTGCCCGAGTCGAAGAAGGCCGACGACACCCTCGCGCTCATGCAGCTCGAGCGGATGCACGTGGCGATGGTGGTCGACGAGTACGGCGGCATCGCCGGCCTCGTGACCCTCGAGGACCTCGTGGAGGAGCTCGTGGGCGAGATCCGCGACGAGCACGACCGCGGGCGCTCGGAGGCGGTGGAGGCGTCGGAGGGCGTCTGGCTCGTCTCGGCGCGCCTGCAGATCGACGAGCTCGGCGACCTGTTCGACCTGACGCTCGAGGACGAGGAGGTCGACACGGTCGGCGGCCTCGTGCAGAAGGAGCTCGGCCGCATCGCCGAGGTGGGCGACGTCGTGCTCGCCTCCGGCCTGCGGATCGAGGTGCGCTCGCTCGACGGCCGCGGCCGCTCGACGGGCGAGATGGAGGTGTCGCGGCTCGAGGTCGCGACCCAGGAGGAGGCGCCCGCATGAGCGAGCAGCAGCACCGGAGCGGCTTCGTGACGTTCGTCGGACGGCCGAACGCCGGCAAGTCGACGCTCATGAACGCCCTCGTCGGCGAGAAGATCGCCATCACGTCGTCGAAGCCGCAGACCACGCGGCACGCGATCCGCGGCGTCGTCCACCGCGACGACGCGCAGCTCGTCATCGTCGACACCCCGGGCATGCACAAGCCGCGCACGCTGCTCGGCAAGCGGCTGAACGCCGTGGTGCAGACGACGCTCGGCGACGTCGACGTCATCTGCCTGTGCATCCCCGCCGACGAGCCGATCGGGCCGGGCGACCGCTTCATCGACCAGCAGCTCGAGGGCTTCCCGCGCGCGCGGAAGGTCGCCGTCGTCACGAAGACCGACGCCGCCTCCAAGCAGCGGGTCGCCGAGCAGCTGCTCGCGGTGACCGGGCTGCGCGAGTGGGATGCGGTCGTGCCGCTGTCGTCGCTGCGCGGCACGCAGCTCGACGTGCTCGTCGACCAGCTCGTGGCGCTGCTGCCGGAGGGCGAGCCGCTCTACGAGGCGGCCACGACCACCGAGGAGCCGCTGTCGGTGCGGATCGCCGAGCTCGTGCGCGAGGCCGCGCTCGAGGGCGTCCGCGACGAGCTGCCGCACTCGATCATGGTGACGGTCGACGACATCGTCGAGCGCGAGGACCGCGAGCTCGTCGACGTCTACGCGAACCTCTGGGTGGAGCGCGACAGCCAGAAGGGCATCATCATCGGCCACCGCGGCTCGCGGCTGCGCGAGGTGGGCGCGGATGCGCGGGCCGAGATCGAGCGCCTCGTCGGCAAGCAGGTGCACCTCGACCTGCGCGTGAAGGTCGCGAAGGAGTGGCAGGGCGACCCGAAGCAGCTCGGGCGCTTCGGCTTCTAGCCCCGCTCCGCTGGTCGAGGAGGCCGCGCCCGAAGGGCGCTGCCGTCTCGAGACCCCGCACCGCGCGACAGGTGGTCCTCGGCCCGAGCGGTGCTGGTGCACCAGCACCTCTGAGGCGGAACGGCACCTCTCGGCGCCGTCCACCCCGAGGATGATTCCGCGGCCTGCGCGGCGGGGGAGCGGCACCGCCGCCGTAGCGTAGGAGCATGACCGCAGCGCCCACGGACGAGGCCGTGCCCGCCCCCGGCGGGGACGCCGCCGACGCGGCGGCCGCCGAGGAGCTGCGGCGCCAGGACCGCCGCGCGCTGCGCGCCGACGGCATCCTCGCCGCGGTCACGACGGTGCTCACGGGCATCCCGACCGCGATCATGTGGGTGCTGCTCGCCAACGGCACCGCGTTCCACTGGGCGTTCTGCGCGCTCGTCGCCGCCGCGATCGCGGGCGCGGTCCTCGTGCGCCGCACGCACCCGGTGCTCGCCCTCCTCGCGCTCACCGGCCTCGCGGCCATCCACGTGGCGATCGCCGCGCCGATGTTCCCCGTCTGGTTCGGGGTGCTCGTGGTGCTCTACTCGGCCGGCCGCTTCGCGCGCTGGCCGGGCAGGCTCGGCGCGCTCGGGCTGGCCCTCGTCGCCTCGCTGCTCGCCGCCATCTGGCTCGCGACCGAGGGCGGCCTCGCCGTGGGGCCCGGGACGCTGCCGACCGTGCCGGACATCCTGCGGCTCGTCGCGTTCGCGTGGATCCCGCCGATGATGCTCTTCTCGATCGCGGTGCTCGTCGGCTGGGGCGTCGCGGCGGTCGCGCGCTCCGAGGCGGCGTCGAAGGAGGCGCTCGTCAGCACGCGCCGCGCCGACGAGCAGGAGGAGCGGGCGGCGCTCGCGCGCGACATGCACGACGTGGTCGCGCACTCGCTCGCCGTGGTGATCGCGCAGGCCAACGGCGCCCGCTACACGCCCGATCCGGAGGCGAAGGACCGGAGCCTCGAGGTGATCGCTGGCACCGCCAAGCAGGCGCTCGGCGACGTGCGGCTGCTCCTCGGGCAGCTGCGGCACAGCCAGGCGGCCGACCCCGTCGCGTCGCTGGAGGGCGCACCCGCGCTCATCGCGCGCATCCGCGCGAGCGGGCTCGACGTGCGGCTCGTCGAGCTCGGCGCGGCCGTGCCGCTGCCGCGCACCGCCGACATCGCGGCCTACCGGATCCTGCAGGAGGCGCTCACGAACGCGCTCCGCCACGGCGACACGTCGCAGCCCGTGCACGTTCGCCTCCAGCGCGAGGGCGGGCCGCAGCCGGGCATCGTGCTCGACGTGCACAACCGGCTGCGCGCGCATCCGGGCGTCGCGGGCCACGGCGTGCGCGGCATGCACGAGCGCGCGCGGCTCGCGGGCGGCGACGCCTGGACGGGCGTCGAGGACGGCTGGTTCCGCGTGCGCGCCGCCTTCCCGGCGAGCGCCGGACGACGGCTGGGCCGATGAGAGGATCGGAGGCGTGATCCGCGTCCTCATCGTCGACGACCAGGCGCTCTTCCGCGGCGGCATCCGGATGCTGCTGGAGTCGCAGCCCGACATGACGTGCGTGGGGGAGGCGGCCGACGGAGCCCAGGCGGTGCGGCTCGCCGAGGAGCAGCAGCCCGACGTCATCCTCATGGACGTGCGCATGCCGGTGCTCGACGGCATCGCCGCCACCGAGCGGATCGTCCGGGCGCGGCCGGAGTCGCGCGTCGTCGTGCTCACGACCTTCGACCTCGACGAGGCGGCTGCTCGCGCGATCCGCGCCGGCGCCTCGGGCTTCATCCTCAAGGACGCCGAGCCCGAGCTCGTGCTCGCGGCCGTGCGCACGGTGCACGCCGGCAACGAGGTGGTGGCCGCCTCCGCCACGCGGGAGCTGTTCAAGGCGTTCGGGTCGCAGCGCCGGCGCATCCCGGCGGAGTTCGCGGCGCTCACCGAGCGCGAGCGCGAGATCTTCGGGCTCGCCGCCCGCGGCCTCTCGAACACGGAGATCGCGCGGAGCGAGTTCGTCTCGGAGGCGACGGTGAAGACGCACGTGTCGCGCGTGCTCGCGAAGCTGGGCCTGCGCGACCGGGTGCAGCTCGTCGTGTTCGCCTACGAGCACGGCCTCGTCGGCGACCAGCGCTGAGGCGCGGCGCGTGCACGTCGAGCTGTCGGGGCCCGAGGGCGCCGCGCCCGTGCTGCTCGTGCACGGCGGCGGCGTCGCGGGCTGGATGTGGCGGCCGACGCTGGCGGCGCTCGGAACGCCCGTGCGCGCGATCGTGCCCGACCTGCCGGGCCACGGGGCGAGCGACGACGGCGGCTACGAGAGCCACGACGACGCCGTGGCGCGCCTCGCGGCGGTGCTCGAGGAGCACGCGCCCGAGGGCGCGCTCGTCGGCGGCTTCTCGCTCGGCGCGCAGCTCGCCGTGCGGCTCGCGGCCGAGCACCCGCGGCTCGTGCGCGACGTCGTGGTCGTGAGCGCGCAGGCGCGCGCCTCCCGGATGCCGGGCCCCACCCTCGCGCTCCTCGCCCTCGCTGCCCCGCTCGCGCGCATCGAGCGCTTCGCGACCCTGCAGGCGCAGGCGCTCTTCGTGCCGCCGGCCCTGCTGCCCGAGTACCTCGAGGGGAGCCGGCGGATGCGGCGCGCGACGCTGCTCGCGAGCGTCGGCGAGAACCTCCGCTTCCGGCCGCCGGCGGGATGGGCGCGGCCCGGTCCCGCGCTCGTGGTCGCGGGCACCCGCGAGCCGCGCGTCGTGCGCCGCTCGGCCGCGCTGCTCGCGGCGCTCCGCCCCGGCGCCGCGCTCGAGCGCGTCGAGGGCGTCGGCCACGGCCTGCCGCTGCAGCGCCCCGACCGGATGGCCGCGATGCTCGAGGCGCGGCTCGGCCGCCTCGAGGATCAGCCTCGAGGATGACGCCGGATCCGACGGCCGCCTGACGCCCCGGGAGCCGCCCGAGGGTTGGCTGGGAGGCATGCAGACCTCGCTCTCCCTCCGCGCCGCCTCGAAGCGCTTCGGCGCCGGCCCCACGGGCGTCACCGCCCTCGCCGGCGTCGACCTCGACATCGAGCCCGGCACCCTCACGGCCGTCATGGGCCCCTCCGGCTCCGGCAAGTCCACGCTCCTCCACCTCGCCGCGGGCCTCGACCTGCCGACGAGCGGCGACGTCGTCATCGGCGGGCGCTCGGTCGTCGGCCTCGACGACGACGCCCTCACCGCCCTCCGCCGCGAGCAGGTGGGCGTCGTCTTCCAGTCGTTCAACCTCGTGCCGAGCCTCACGGCGCTCGAGAACGTGCAGCTGCCTGCGCTGCTCGCCGGCCGCGAGCCGGAGCGCCAGCGCATCCGCGACCTGCTCGACGACCTCGGCATCGCGGGCCTGGGCGCGCGCCGCCCGCACGAGCTCTCCGGCGGCCAGCAGCAGCGCTTCGCGATCGCGCGCGCCCTCGCGCACCGGCCGGCGATCGTGCTCGCCGACGAGCCGACCGGCGCGCTCGACACCGCGACGTCGCTCGACGTGCAGGAGATCCTCGTGGCGCAGGCGGCTGCGGGCCAGGCGATCGTCGTCGTGACGCACGACCCGGTCGTCGCCGCGCGCGCCGAGCGCGTCGTGCTGCTGCGCGACGGCCGCATCGGCGGCGACCTGCCGCGCACCGACGCGGCCGAGATCGCCCAGCGCATGCTGCAGGTGGCGCGATGACGGCCGTCGCCGCGGCGCCCGCCCGCACCGCGGTCGGGCGCGCCGAGGCCGGCGCCGATCGAGCCACGGGCGTCGGCCTCGCCTTCGCCGTCACCGCCCTCGCAGCCGCCTTCGGCACCGCGCTCTCGACCGTCATGGAGCACGCGGCGCTCGTGCTCTACGGGGAGGCCTTCATCGCCGGCTCCGAGACCGGCCGCGTCATGCTCGCGCTCGCCGGCGTGCTGCTCATCGGCACCTCGGTGGTGGTCGGCGCGATCGTCGCGCGCCAGGCGCTCACCGGCGCCGTCGAGGACCGCCGCCCCGAGATCGCGCTCCGACGGCTCCTGGGTGCCTCGGCCCGATCGGAGCGGCGACGGATCCTCGGCCGCTTCGCGCAGGTCGGCGTCGGCGGCGCCGCGCTCGGCTGGGCGGCGGGCGTGCTCGTCGCCATGCCGGTCGAGGCGCTGCTCGCGTCGCTCCCGGACGGCCTGGAGCTCACCGGGCTGCCGCCCATCGTGCCGGCGGCGCTCGTGCCCGCCGCGGCCGTCATGCTCGCGGCCATCGCGGCCGCCTGGCTCGCGACGCGCGCCGTGCTCGCCGTGACGCCGCTCGAGGCGCTGCGCGGCGCGGGCGTCGATGTCGAGACGGCCGGCGCGCCCCGCCGGCGGCGCGGCGCCGTCGTGGCCCTCGCGATCGGCGCGCTGCTGCTCGCGGCCGCGGTCGTGCTCGGCGCGCTCACGCCGCTCGCGGTGCTCGTCGGCTTCGCCGGCGGCGTCGTGCTCGTCGTCGGGATCGTCGGCATCGCGCCCGCCGTCGCGCCGCCGCTCGTCGCGCTCGCCGCGCGAGCCATGGGCGGCTCGGTGCCGGCGCGCGTCGCCCGCGGCACGCTCGCGACGCATCCGGGCCGCACCGCCTCGCTCGTGCTCGCGCTCTTCGTCGGGGCCGCCGTCGTCACGATGATGGTCACCGCGGGCTCCTCGCTCACCACGGCGGCGCTCACCATCGAGCGCGACCCGCTGTTCCGCGCCGAGCTCGAGGCGGTGCTGCTCGGCGCCACCACGATCGTGTCGGGCATCGTGGGCTTCTCGGCCGTGCTCGGCGTGCTCGGCTTCGTCGCCGCGATGCTGCTCTCGGTGCGCCGCCGCACGCGCGAGATCGGGCTGCTGCGCACGCTGGGCCTGCGGCGCGGGCACGCCATGCGCATGCTGCTCGCGGAGGCGGGCGCCATCACGGCGGTCGCCGTCGCGACCGGCTTCGGCGTCGGCGCCCTGCTCGGCTGGATCGGCGTGCAGTCGATGGTCGGCTCGGTGATCGGCGTCACCTCGACCGCCCCGACGATCCCGTGGGGACTGCCCGTCGGCCTCGTCGTCGCCGGCCTCGCCGTCGCCGTCGCAGCGAGCTGGCCCGCCGGCCGCCGCGCGGGCCGCATCGCGCCGCTCGCCGCCGTCGCCGCCGACTGAGGCCGCGCCGCGCCTGCGACCGGATGCCAGGACGGCATCCGGTCGCAGGCGTATAGTGAGTGGCATGCAGAGCGCGTCGCTCCTCCTTCGTCGCCGCGGCGAGGCCTGACCCGGGCTTCCTCGTCGCGGAGGCTGTCCTGCCCGGACCCAGGAGCGAGCGACAGGAGCGATCGATGAAGAACATGCAGCAGCCCTCGGGCATGCCCCACCACCGGTACGTGCCGTACCACGAGCAGATCCGGGTCGAGCTCCCGGATCGGACCTGGCCGTCGAAGCGCATCGAGCGCGCGCCCCGCTGGTGCGCGGTCGACCTGCGCGACGGCAACCAGGCGCTCATCGACCCGATGACGCCCGACCGCAAGCTGCTGATGTTCCAGCTGCTCGTGCGGATGGGCTACAAGGAGATCGAGGTCGGCTTCCCCTCGGCGAGCCAGACGGACTTCGACTTCGTCCGCCAGCTCATCGAGCAGGACCTCATCCCCGAGGACGTCACGATCCAGGTGCTCACGCAGTGCCGCGACCACCTCATCCGCCGCACCTTCGAGGCCATCGACGGCGCGAAGCAGGCGATCGTGCACATCTACAACTCCACGAGCGTGCTGCAGCGCGACGTCGTGTTCCGCTCCGACCGCGAGGGCGTCAAGCAGATCGCCGTCGACGGTGCGAAGCTGTGCCTCGAGCTCGAGGGGATGCTGACGGGCACGCAGGTGTTCTACGAGTACAGCCCCGAGTCGTACACGGGCACCGAGCTCGACTACGCCGTCGAGGTCTGCAACGCGATCATCGAGACGCTCGACGCGCGCCCGGAGCGGCCGGTCATCATCAACCTGCCCGCGACGGTCGAGATGGCGACGCCCAACGTCTACGCCGACTCGATCGAGTGGATGCACCGCCACCTCGCGCGCCGCGAGTCGGTCATCCTGTCGCTCCACCCGCACAACGACCGCGGCACGGGCGTCGCGGCGGCCGAGCTCGGCTACATGGCCGGCGCCGACCGCATCGAGGGCTGCCTGTTCGGCAACGGCGAGCGCACCGGCAACGTCGACCTCGTCGCGCTCGGGCTCAACCTGCTCACGCAGGGCATCGACCCCGAGATCGACTTCTCCGACCTCGACGAGATCCGCCGCATCGCCGAGCACTGCAACCAGCTGAAGGTGCACGAGCGCAGCCCGTGGGCCGGCGACCTCGTCTACACCGCCTTCTCCGGCTCCCACCAGGACGCCATCAAGAAGGGCTTCGAGCGGATGGCCGAGGACGCCGAGAAGCAGGGCAAGAGCGTCGACGAGATCACCTGGGCCGTGCCGTACCTGCCGATCGACCCGAAGGACGTCGGCCGCTCGTACGAGGCCGTCATCCGCGTCAACTCGCAGTCCGGCAAGGGCGGCGTCGCCTACCTGCTGAAGGCCGACCACGGGCTCGACCTGCCGCGCCGCCTGCAGATCGAGTTCTCGAACATCGTGCAGGCCCGCACCGACAGCGAGGGCGGCGAGGTCTCGAGCGACGCGATCTGGACGATCTTCGGCGACGAGTACCTGCCGAACCCGTCGCGCGAGGCGGTCGACCAGTGGGGTCGCTTCGAGCTGCGCGAGGTGTCGTCCGCGTCGTCGCTCGGCGGCGAGACGAGCCTGACCGTCGTGCTGCGCGACGAGCAGACGCTGCGCGACGTCGAGGCGTCCGGCAACGGCCCGATCGACGCGCTGCTGTCGCTGCTGAAGGGCGAGGGCGTCGAGGTGTCGCTCGTCGACTACGTCGAGCACACGCTCGCGGCGGGGCAGGACGCGCAGGCGGCCTCCTACGTCGAGCTCGAGCTCGGCGGGCAGCGCTTCTGGGGCGTCGGCATCGACCACTCGACGACGCATGCGTCGCTGCGGGCGATCGTCTCGGCCGTGAACCGGGGCCTGCGCGCGACCGGCGCGCCCGCGAGCCCGGAGCCCGCGACCGCGCAGACCGTCTGAGCCGTCGGTGCCCACGTACCGCGACGAGGGGGTCGTCCTCCGCACCCACCTGCTGGGGGAGGCCGACCGCATCGTCACGCTGCTGACCCGTGAGCACGGCAAGGTGCGCGCGGTGGCCAGGGGCGTGCGGCGCACCTCGTCGCGGTTCGGGGCGCGGCTCGAGCCGTTCATGGTCGCCGACCTGCAGCTCGCGGTCGGGCGCAGCCTCGACGTCGTCACGCAGGCGGTGACGCTCGGCGCGTACGCGCCGGTCATCGTCGCCGACTACCGCGCCTACACCGCAGCGACGGCGATGGTCGAGACCGCCGACCGGCTCACCGACGAGGACGCCTCGCGGCAGCAGTACTTGCTGCTGGTCGGTGCGCTCCGCAGCCTCGCGCGGACCGAGCACGACCCCTCGCTCACGCTCGACGCGTACCTGCTGCGCGCGCTCTCGGTCGCCGGCTGGGCGCCCTCGTTCGGCGACTGCGCCGTCACGGGGGAGCCCGGCCCGCACCGCGCGTTCGTGCCGCACCTGGGCGGGATGGTGTCCGAGGACGCCGCGCCGCCCGGCGCGATGCGGATCGACGAGGGCACGCTGCTGCTGCTCGCCTCGCTGCTCACGGGCGACTGGGCGACGGCCGAGGGCGCCCCGCAGGGCGTGCGCGCCCGGGCCTCCGGCGCGGTCTCCGCCTACGTGCAGTGGCACCTCGAGCGGGGCCTCCGCAGCCTGGAGCACGTCGACCGGGGCGTCTCGTGAGCCGTGGCCTGGCGCGCCACGACCCTTCCGAGGCGCTCCGCCCCGTCGACTGGACGGGCGAGCATCCGCCCGAGTACGCGAAGGGCTCCGTGCCCGCCCACGTCGCGATCATCATGGACGGCAACGGCCGCTGGGCCAACCAGCGCGGCCTCACGCGCACGCAGGGCCACGCCGCCGGCGAGGCGGTGCTGCTCGACGTCGTCGCCGGGGCGCTGCAGGCGGGCGTGCGGCACCTGTCGGTGTACGCGTTCTCGACCGAGAACTGGAAGCGCAGCCCCGACGAGGTGCGGTTCCTCATGGGCTTCAACAAGGACGTGCTGCGCCGCCGCCGCGACCAGCTCGACGCCTGGGGCGTGCGGGTGCGCTGGGCCGGCCGCCGCCCGCGCCTCTGGGCCTCCGTCATCACGGAGCTCGAGGAGGCCGAGCGCCGCACCGCCGGCAACGACCGCATGACGCTGCAGATGTGCGTCAACTACGGCGGCACGATGGAGATCGCGGATGCGGTGCGCTCGATCGCCGACGACGTGGCCGCCGGGCGCCTGAAGCCCTCGGGCGTGACCGACCGGCTCGTGCGCAGCCGCATGTACAACGCCGACATCCCGGACGTCGACCTCTACATCCGCTCCTCGGGCGAGCAGCGCATCTCGAACTTCCTCACGCTGCAGGGCGCGTACGCCGAGATGGTCTTCCTCGACCGGCTGTGGCCCGACTTCACCCGGCAGGACCTCTGGCGCGCGCTCGACGTCTACACGGGGCGCGACCGGCGCTTCGGCGGCGCGGTCGACGCGCCGACGGCGTGAGCGCGCGGCGGCCGGCCACCGCGGCGGCTGCCGTCGCCCTCGCGGCGATGCTCGCGGGCTGCACGGCTGCGGCGCCCGAGCCGACCGCCTCGGCCGAGCCGTCGGCCGCGTCCGAGTCGTCCTCCTCGCCCGAGGGCGCGTTCGACGAGGCCGCCTTCGCGGCGCTGTGGGACGAGGCGGCCGAGGGCGGGCTCGACTACCAGCTCGGCGGCCCCTACGAGCCGGATGCGGGCGTGACGGTGGTGGTGCGCGACCGCGAGGCGCCGTCCGCCGGCGCGCTGCTCGACGTCTGCTACGTCAACGCCTTCCAGACGCAGCCGGGCGAGCTCGCCCTGTGGGAGGCCGAGCATCCCGAGCTGCTGCTGCGCGACGCCGACGGCGAGCCGGTGATCGATCCCGGCTGGCCCGACGAGCGCATCCTCGACACGTCGACGCCCGAGCGGCGCGCGGGCATCCTCGACGTCGTCGGGCCGTGGATCGACGGCTGCGCCGATGCGGGCTACGAGGCCGTGGAGCTCGACAACCTCGACACCGCGACGCGCGTCGACGGGCTCGAGCTCGACGACAACGTCGCGCTCGCCGCCGCCTTCGTCGATCGCGCGCACGCGGCGGGGCTCGCGGCGGCGCAGAAGAACAGCCTCGAGGTCGGGGCCGCCGGGCCGGCTGCCGGGTTCGACCTCGTCGTCACCGAGGAGTGCGCCGCCTTCGACGAGTGCAGCGCCTACGGGTACCTCTACGAGCGGCACCTCGCGGTCGAGTACGCGTCGGCGCTGCCGGACGGCGGCTTCGCGGCGGTGTGCGCGCGCGACGACCAGCCGGCGCTGACGGTGCTGCGCGACCTCGACCTCACCGTGCCGGGAGACCCGGCGCACCTCGTCGAGCGCTGCTGAGCGGCGGCGTCAGGCCTCGACGAGCCGCGCCTGCCAGGCGTGGTCGGCGGGGATGCGCTCCGCGAGCCAGGCGCGCGCGTCGGCGTCGAGCTGCGGCAGCGCCGCCTCGAGCGTCTCGTCGTCCGAGCGGTCGGCGGCGGCGTACGCGAGGACGATCTGCGGCAGGGCGTAGCGGATGCCGTCGCGCTCCACGAGGGCCTCGTCGAGCGGCATCGTGACGGCCGTGTCGCGCCGGAAGCGCCAGGTCTCGCCGTCGGAGGGGTCGAGCAGCACCTGGTACTCCCACTGGCCGTAGGCGCTGCGCCGCAGCCAGACACTCGAGGTGCCGAGCGGCAGCACGTCGGAGTCGTGGGGGAGGAGCGGCTTGATCGCGCCCTGGAAGGCGCACCACAGCTGCCAGCGGCCGCCGAGCCAGCCGCGCAGCAGGCTCAGCTCGCCGCGGGGGATGACGATGTCGAGGTCGCCGTGCGGCCGGGACCCGCCCGCGGTCGCGTCGAGGGCCCATCCGCCGCCGATCCACCACGTGCCCGAGTACCCGTCGAGCAGCTCGGCGGCATCCGCGGGCCAGTTGTCGGCCCAGCCGCCATAGAGCTCGCGCTGCTCCTCGCTCTGCATCAGCCCTCCTCGACGAGACGTGGGCGCTCGCGCCCCGAGTGCCGAGCCTAGCCCAGCGGACCATGCATGAGCCCCGTGCCGGAGCGCACGGGCGAGCGCCCGCGCTCGGTAGGATCGAGGTTCACGCGCCGCGCCCATCCTCGTGCAGCAGACCGGCTGCACCGAGAGGCGCGGAGACCGAGGAGCATCCGTGGCCCAGAACCGACTCGACGCCGTCATCAACCTCGCGAAGCGCCGGGGCTTCGTGTTCCAGGCGGGCGAGATCTACGGCGGATCGCGGTCCGCGTGGGACTACGGCCCCCTCGGCGTCGCGCTCAAGGAGAACATCAAGCGCCAGTGGTGGAAGGCGTTCGTGCAGGGCCGCGACGACATGGTCGGCCTCGACTCGTCCATCATCCTGCCGGCGCAGGTGTGGCACGCCTCCGGCCACGTCGCCACCTTCACCGACCCGCTCGTCGAGTGCACGCAGTGCCACAAGCGCCACCGCCAGGACCACCTGCAGGAGGCGTACGAGGCGAAGAAGGGCCGCCCGGCCGAGTCGATGGCCGACATCACGTGCCCCGACTGCGGCACGACCGGCCAGTGGACCGAGCCGCAGCAGTTCTCGGGCCTCATGAAGACGTACCTCGGCCCCGTCGACAACGAGGCGGGCCTCCACTACCTGCGCCCGGAGACGGCGCAGGGCATCTTCGTGAACTTCTCGAACGTGCTCACCACCTCGCGCAAGAAGCCGCCGTTCGGCATCGGCCAGGTCGGCAAGGCGTTCCGCAACGAGATCACCCCCGGCAACTTCATCTTCCGCACGCGCGAGTTCGAGCAGATGGAGATCGAGTACTTCACGCACCCCGACGAGGCGCCCGCCTGGTTCGACCGTTGGGTCGAGGCCTGCTGGGAGTGGTTCGTCGACCTCGGCATCGACCCCGACAACATGCGCCGCTTCGACGTCCCCGAGGACGAGCGCGCCCACTACTCGGCCGGCACGATCGACGTCGAGTACCGCTTCGGCTTCCAGGGCTCGGAGTGGGGCGAGCTCATGGGCATCGCGAACCGCACCGACTACGACCTCACGTCGCACGCGACCGCCTCCGGCAAGGACCTCGTCTACTTCGACCAGGCCACGGGCGAGCGCTACACGCCGTACGTCATCGAGCCGTCGTTCGGCCTCACGCGCTCGCTCATGGCGTTCTTGGTCGACGCCTACGAGGAGGAGCAGGTGCCCAACAGCAAGGGCGGCACCGACACCCGCACCGTGCTGCGCCTCGACCCGCGCCTCGCGCCCGTCAAGGTCGCGGTGCTGCCGCTGAGCCGCAACGAGCAGCTCTCCCCGCTCGCGCGCGAGCTCGCCGCGAAGCTGCGCCGCCACTGGGCGATCGACTTCGACGACGCCGGCGCCATCGGCCGCCGCTACCGCCGCCAGGACGAGGTGGGCACGCCCTTCTGCGTCACGATCGACTTCGACTCGCTCGAGGACGGCGCCGTCACCGTGCGCGAGCGCGACTCGATGGCGCAGACGCGCGTGGCGATCGACGAGCTCGAGGCGCACCTCGCGCAGGGCCTCGTCGGCGCGTGAGCACCACGAGCACGCCGCCGGCGCTGTCGATCGGGCCCATCGCCCTCGACGCGCCGGTCGTGCTCGCGCCCATGGCGGGCATCACGAACACGGCGTTCCGGCGGCTGTGCCGCGAGTTCGGCGCCGGGCTCTACGTGAGCGAGATGGTCACGGCGCGCGCGCTCGTCGAGCGCACGCCCGAGACGATGCGGCTCATCGGCCACCACGAGTCGGAGACGCCGCGGTCGGTGCAGCTGTACACGGTCGACCCGAAGACGGTCGGGGATGCGGTCGACATCATCGTCGGCGAGGACCGGGCCGACCACATCGACCTCAACTTCGGCTGCCCCGTGCCCAAGGTGACCCGCCGCGGCGGCGGCTCGGCGCTGCCGTGGAAGCGCGAGCTGTTCGGCGCGATCGTGCGCCGCGCCGTCGAGCGCGCGGGCGACATCCCCGTCACGGTGAAGATGCGCAAGGGCATCGACGACGAGCACCTCACGTACCTCGATGCGGGCCGCATCGCCGAGGACGTGGGCGTCGTCGCGGTCGCGCTGCACGGCCGCACCGCTGCGCAGCACTACTCGGGCCAGGCCGACTGGGACGCGATCGCGCGCCTCAAGGAGCACGTCACCTCCATCCCCGTGCTCGGCAACGGCGACATCTGGCAGGCGGAGGATGCGCTGCGGATGGTCGAGCAGACGGGCGTCGACGGCGTCGTCGTCGGCCGCGGCTGCCTCGGGCGGCCGTGGCTGTTCGGCGACCTCGCGGCCGCGTTCTCGGGCAGCGACGAGCGGCACCGGCCGGGCCTCGGCCAGGTGGTCGACGCGTTCCGCCGCCACGCGCACCTGCTCGTCGAGTTCTTCGGCGAGGAGGACCGCGCCTGCCGCGACATCCGCAAGCACGTGGCCTGGTACTTCAAGGGCTACCCGGTGGGCGGCGACGCCCGCCGCGCGCTCGCTGCCGTCGAGTCGCTCCAGCACCTGGACGACCTGCTCGGCGAGCTCGACCGCTCCGTGCCGTACGTCGCCGAGGGCGTCGAGGGCCAGCGCGGCCGCGCGGGCAGCCCGCGCACGCCCGCGCTGCCCGACGGCTGGCTCGACAGCCCCGAGCTCAGCGACGCCCAGCGCGCTTTGCTCGTCGAGGACGAGAGCGACACCCGCGGTGGCTGAGCGCGGCTACGGCGAGCACGACGCCGAGCGCTGGCTGCCGGAGGTCCACCGCTCGGCGCGCACCGACTTCGCGCGCGACCGCGCCCGCCTCCTGCACTCGAGCGCGTTCCGCCGGCTCGGGCAGAAGACGCAGGTGCTCTCGCCCACGATGGGCTTCGACGACTCCCGCACCCGCCTCACGCACTCGCTCGAGGTGGCGCAGATCGGGCGCGAGATCGCGGGCTCGCTCGGGCTCGACCCCGACATCGTCGACACCGCCTGCCTCGCCCACGACATCGGGCATCCGCCGTTCGGCCACAACGGCGAGCGCGGCCTCAACGAGTGGGCCCTCGCCATCGGCGGATTCGAGGGCAACGCGCAGACGTTGCGCGTCATCACGCGGCTCGAGCCGAAGGTCGTGCGCGACCGGCCGTACGGCCTCAACCTCACGCGCGCGTCCATCGACGCCGCGACGAAGTACCCGTGGGCGTCCGCCTCGGCCGTGGCCGACCCCTCGGGCCGCATGAAGTTCGGCTGCTACGCAGACGATCGCGACGTGTTCGAGTGGATGCGCGAGGGCGCCCCCGAGGGCCGCCCGAGCATCGAGGCGCAGGCGATGGACCTCGCCGACGACATCGCCTACTCGGTGCACGACTTCGAGGACGCGGTGGTGGGCGGCTACGTCGACGTCGCGAAGCTGCAGAGCCGCGTCGGCCACGACGAGCTCGTCGAGACGATGCTCGCGTGGCTCGGGCCCGCTTACGAGCGCGACGAGCTGCTCGCCGCGTTCGACCGCCTCGACGACCTCGAGACGTGGCTGCGCTCGTTCGACGGCTCGCGCGCCGACCACGCGCGGCTCAAGAACCTCACCTCCAAGCTCATCGGCCGCTTCGCGACCGCCGCGACCGACCGCACCCGCGAGAGCCACGAGGGGCCACTGGCGCGCTTCGGCGGCGACATCGTCGTGCCGCGCGAGGTGCGGGCCGAGATCGCGGTGCTCAAGGGCACGGCGGCGAGCTTCATCCTCTCCGAGCGCCGCCAGCCGGTCTACGCGAGCCAGCGCCGCATCCTGCAGGAGCTGTGCGACGCGCTACTGCGCATCGGCCCGGACGCGCTCGACCGCGCGCACGCCGACGACTGGGCCGCCGCGCGCGACAGCGCCGCCCGCGCCCGCGTCGTCGTCGATCAGGTGGCGAGCCTCACCGACCGCGGCGCCTTCGCGTGGCACGAGCGGCACGTCGGGGACTAGGGGGAGCGATGGCGGGGCGGATCCTGCGCGCGGACATCGACGAGGTGCGCGCCCGAGTCTCGATCGTCGACGTCGTCGGCGCGCACGTGACGCTCAAGACCGCCGGCGTCGGCAGCATGAAGGGCCTGTGCCCGTTCCACGACGAGCGCACCCCCTCCTTCCACGTGCGGCCCGCCGTCGGCAGGTACCACTGCTTCGGCTGCGGCGAGGACGGCGACGTCTTCCAGTTCGTCATGGCGATGGACCACACGTCGTTCCAGGAGACGGTCGAGCGGTTCGCCTCGCAGCTGGGCTACACGCTCCGCTACGAGGACGGGCGGCCGCAGGAGGAGACGAGCGGGCGCCTCCGGCTGCTCGAGGCGTCGAAGGCGGCGGAGGCGTACTTCCGCGAGCAGCTGCTCACGCCGCAGGCTGCCGCGGGGCAGCGGTTCCTCGGCGAGCGCGGCTTCGACCTCGCGGCGGCCGAGCGCTTCGGCGTCGGCTTCGCGCCGCAGTCGTTCGACGCGCTCCGCTCCCACCTCAAGGGGCGCGGCTTCTCCGACGCGGAGCTGCTCGGCGCGGGCCTGCTCTCGGAGGGTCAGCGGGGCCCCTACGACCGCTTCCGCGGGCGGCTCATCTGGCCGATCCGCGACGTCGCGGGCGCGACCATCGGCTTCGGCGCGCGGCGCCTCCTCGACGACGACAAGGGCCCGAAGTACCTCAACTCGCCCGAGACGCCGATCTTCCGCAAGAGCCAGGTGCTGTACGGCCTCGACCTCGCCAAGCGCGACATCGCGAAGAGCCACGAGGCGGTCGTCGTCGAGGGCTACACCGACGTCATGGCCTGCCACCTCGCGGGCGTGACGACGGCGGTCGCCACCTGCGGCACGTCCTTCGGCGTCGACCACATCAAGGTGCTGCGGCGCGTGCTCGGCGACGTCTCGACCACCGACACGCGCGCGCTCGGCCGGGTCGTGTTCACCTTCGACCCCGACGAGGCCGGGCAGCAGGCGGCAGCGCGCACGTTCGCCGAGGAGCAGCGGTTCGCGGCCCAGACCTTCGTCGCCGTCGCACCGGGCGGCCTCGACCCGTGCGACCTGCGCCTCGAGCGGGGCGACGACGCCGTGCGCAAGCTCGTGCAGCAGCGGCGGCCGCTGTTCGAGTTCATGCTGCGGCGCATCGTCGCCGAGCACGACCTCGAGACCGTCGAGGGGCGCGTCGCCGCGATGCGCCGGGCGGCGCCCGTCCTGCAGTCGATCCGCGACCGCGCCCTCGCCGACGGCTACGTGCGCACCGTCGCCGGCTGGCTCGGCGTCTCGCCCGACGAGGTGCGCCGCGCCGTCCGCCAGGCCGCGCCGCGGCCGAGCGGTCCCGACGCGCCCGCGCAGGCCCAGCATCCGCCTGCCGACGTCGCGCTGCGGCAGCTCGAGCGCGACCCCGCCTCGCGCCTCGAGCGCGACGCGATCGCCGCCTTCCTGCAGCAGCCTGCCGTGCTGGGCCGCGACCTCGCCTTCCGCGGCGCGACCGCCTACGTCGCGAACCCCTCACTCGCGATCGTGCGCGACGGCGTGCTCGCTTCGCTCGACGCCGTCGAAGCGCCCGACTTCTCGGAGCGGGTGGCCGCGTCGGTGCCTGCCGAGATCGTGCCGCTCGTGCGCACGCTCGCGATGGCGCCCATCCCGCAGTCGTCCGCGGAGGGCGTGACGGCGTACGTGCGCGGCATCGTCGGCTCGCTCGTCGACCGCGACATCCTGCGCCGCAAGGCCGAGCTGCTCGGCTCGCTGCAGCGCCTCGGTGGCAGTGACCCCGAGGGCGCGAAGCGGCTGCAGGAGCAGCTCGTCGAGCTCGAGCGCGAGCGGCGGACGCTGCGCCAGGAGTGAGGCGGCGGCGGCCGCCGGTCGATGGCACCCTCTGCGGGGTGGTACGCTGGATGCCGCTCCTGCAGCGATCCTCGATAGCTCAATTGGCAGAGCAGCCGGCTGTTAACCGGCAGGTTGATGGTTCGAGTCCATCTCGGGGAGCGACCAAGGCCCCGCCTCACGGCGGGGCCTTTCGCGTGCTCCGGCGCGGCGGGCCTGCCGGGCCAGCGGCGTGCGACGGGTGCACCTAGACCGCCGGGGTGCGGGTCTACCGGCACCCGGAGGGTCGAGCCACACCCGTCGCCGATCGCGAGAGGTACGGGTGCGTCCGAGAGGTACGTGTAGACCGGTACCCCTCGGGCGGAGCGGTACCTCTCGTGGCGGGGAACCGCTGAGCGCGACCCGCGTCAGCCCTCGAGATCGTCCTCGCCGGGCAGCCAGCTGTTGCCGGGCACGCCCCAGCGGTTGCGCTTGATCGCCTTCGCGACGCCCTTCGTGCCGAACGCGTCGAGCCGGTCGGCGTAGAGGATGCCGTCGAGGTGGTCGTACTCGTGCTGCAGGATGCGCGCGAGCCAGCCGCGCGCCTCCAGCTCGTAGTGCTCGCCGTGCTCGTCCTGCGCGCGCAGGATCGCCCGCTCCGCCCGCTTGAGCGCGAAGCGCTCACCGGGGATCGAGAGGCAGCCCTCCTCCTCGTCGTCGTCTGCGACGCCGACCGGCGGGGGAGAGATCCACAGCTCCGGGTTGGCGGCCACGCCGCGCGTGCGCACGCCCTCCTCGTCGGTCCAGTCGTAGACGAACAGGCGCTTCGCCAGGCCGATCTGCGGAGCCGCGAGGCCGACGCCGGGCGCGGCCTCCATCGTCTCGAACATGTCGGCGACGAGCGACTGGAGCTCCTCGTCGAAGGCGCGCACGGGCTCGGCCACGCGGTGGAGGACCGGCTCGCCGGTGATGCAGATGGGCAGGACGGTCATGTCCTCCAGCGTATCCAGCCCTGGAGCCGTAGGGTTCTTGGGTGCTGTTCACCGCCCTCGACGACCTCGCGGCAGAGATCTCGCTGACGCCGCTGCAGGCCCTGGGCATCCCGATCGCCATCGTCGGCGCCATCTTCCTCTCGGTCGGCACGCAGTTCCAGCACCGCGGCGTCGGGCACTTCGAGGGCGGCGACCAGCGCGGCGCCTCGCTCGGGTGGGGCGCGATCGCGCGGCTGCTGCGCAACCCGGCCTGGGTCGTCGGCACCCTGCTGCTCGGCCTCGCGGTCGTGCTGCAGCTCGGCGCGCTCGCGCTCGCGCCGCTCATCGTGGTGCAGCCGCTCGGCGCCGTCGCGCTCGTCGTCACCGCCGTGCTCAACGCCCGCATCGCGAAGATCCGCCTCGACCACCGCACCATCCGCGCGATCGCGCTGTGCCTCGCGGGCATCGGCGTCTTCGTCGGCGTCGCGGCGATCTTCGCCGTCGAGCGGCCGATCCGCGACCAGCAGCTGCTCACCGTGCTCGCGCTCCTGCTCGTCGCGCTCGTCGGCCTCGGCGCACTGTGGTGGACGTTCCGGCAGCGCGCGAACGCGATCTTCTACATCGTCGCCGCGGGCGTGCTCTACGGCTTCGTGGTGACGCTCTCGAAGGTCGTCATCAACCGCATCATCTCGGGCCAGTTCGAGTGGCTGACGATCCTCTGCGCCGTCGCGCTCGTGGTCGCCATGCTCGCCGGCAGCTACGCCGTGCAGCTGGCCCACGCGTCCGGCCCGCCCGACCTCGTGATCGCCGGCCTCACGGTCGTCGACCCGCTGGTCGCCGTGCTCATCGGCGTGAGCGTGCTCGGCGAGGCCGCCGAGACGCCGCCGTGGGCCATCCTCGTCTTCGCCGCCGCCGGCGCCGTCGCCGTCGCGGGCGTGTTCCAGCTCGCCCGCCATCACCCGCAGATCCGGGCGTTCGACGACGCGCTCGAGGAGAAGGAATGACCGACCGAGCCCTGCGCATCCTCATCGCCACCGACACGTTCGCGCCCGACGTGAACGGCGCCGCGAAGTTCACCACCCGGCTCGCCGCGCGGCTCACGCGCCGCGGCCACGAGGTGCACGTGGTCGCGTCGTCGCTGGGCCGCGGCCGGCACGGCACGCGCGTCGAGGAGCACGACGGCCAGCGCTTCACCGTGCACCGCCTCCGCTCGATCCTCTACCCGGGGCACGAGTGGTTGCGGTTCGCGGAGCCGTGGCGCATGTACTCGAACGCCGCCTCGCTGCTCGACGCGCTGCGGCCCGACGTCGTGCACTTCCAGTCGCACCTCGTGCTCGGCCGGGCCTTCTCGACCGAGGCGAACAAGCGCGGCATCCGCGTCGTCGGCACGAACCACCTCATGTTCGAGAACGTCATGGACCACTCGAACCTGCCGCGCGCCATCCACGGCACGGCGGTCGACATCGCCTGGCGGGATGCCGCGTCGGTCTTCGGCCGGTGCGACGTCGTGACCACCCCGACCCGCCGCAGCGCCGACTACCTCGAGCAGAAGACGGGCCTGACGGGCGTGCACGCGATCTCGTGCGGCCTCCCGGGCGACGAGTACAGCCCGAACCCGGAGCGCCAGCGCGGCCGGATCGTGTTCGTCGGCCGCGTGACGAGCGAGAAGCGCCTCGAGACGCTCGTGCGCGCCGTGGCGCGCCTGCCGCAGGACCTCGACTGGCACCTCGACATCGTCGGCGGCGGTGACCAGATCGACGAGCTCGGCGCGCTCGCGCGCGAGCTCTCGGCGGCCGACCGCGTCACCCTCACGGGCTTCGTGAGCGACGAGGAGCTGCGCGACCGCCTCCGCCATGCCGAGGTCTTCGCGATGCCGTCGACCGCCGAGCTGCAGTCGATCGCGACGATGGAGGCGATGGCGACGGGCCTCCCGGTCGTCGCGGCCGACGCGATGGCGCTGCCGCACCTCGTGCGCGACGGTGAGAACGGCTGGCTGCACCGCCCCGACGACCCGCAGGACCTCGCCGAGAAGCTCGAGCGCATCCTGCGGCTGTCCGACGAGGAGTACGCGGTGTTCCAGGCGCACAGCCTGCAGATGGTCGCTCCGCACGACATCGAGACGACGATCACGGCCTACGAGCGGCTCTACCGCGGCGAGGACATCGTCGACCCCGACACCCGCGTGGAGCTGCACGACTAGGCTCGTCGGATGGGCCGACAGGCCTCGGGGCGGTAGCTCAGCTGGTCAGAGCAGGGGACTCATAATCCCTCGGTCACGGGTTCAAGTCCCGTCCGCCCTACGACCGCGCGGATGCGCGAGCCGGACGAGCGACGGGCGGTGAGGACGTGGGCAGGGGAGCGCAGGGCGCGAGCCTGGTCCCGCCTGCTGCCACGAGGCGGTGGGTGCACCCCTCGTCCGGTGAACTCGGCGTCCTGCACGCAGGCCGTGCGTCCGAGGCTCGCACTCCGGTCCTGCTGCTGCACGGCGGCGGAAGCGACAGCGCCGCGGTCTCCTGGTACCGCCTCATCGAGCCGCTCGCCGCCGATCGCGAGGTGTGGGGGCTCGACCTGCCGGGCTTCGGGTCGAGCATCGACCTCGAGCCGGTCGGCGGCCCGGACGCCATGGCCGACGTGGTCGCGGAGGCGCTCGACGCCCTCGGAGTCGGTCGGGCCGCGGTGCTCGGGGTGTCGATGGGCGGCGACGTCGCGCTCAGCCTCGCCCTCCACCACACCCCTCGGGTCGCGGGCCTCGGCCTCATCGGCTCCGGCGGCCTGGCTCCCCGCGTCGGCTCGCGGGCGACCCATCTCGCGGCGTGGCTGGCGTCGAGGCTGCCGGACCCGCTGCTGCTGCCCGCGGGCCGGCTCGCGAACCGCTTCGCTCGGCACGCGCTGCACGCGATGGTGGCTGACCCGGCATCGCTGCCGGACGCGGTCGTGGACGAGTTCGTGCGCCTCGCCCGGCACCCGCGTGGCGCGCTGGGGTACGCGCGCTACAACCAGGCGACGCTGGCCCGCGACCGGCTCACCAACGACCGCACCGAGGCGGTGCAACGGATCGCGGTGCCGGCGCTGCTCTTCCACGGCGCCGACGACCCCATGGTCGATCCGGAGGGGTCGCGCCGCGCCGCTCGGCGCATGCCGCGCGCCACGCTCGTCGAGCCGTCGGGGTGCGGCCACTGGGCGCAGCTCGAGGCGCACGACGAGTTCCTCGCGGCCTCACGCGCCCTGCTCACCGAGGTCGACGCGGCCGAGGCAGCCGGGGGCTGAGCCGGCGCACGGCTGGCATCGGTAGCGTCGTCCCCCATGGAGCCGATCGATGCACGCAGGTGGACGGGTGACCCGTCGGAGCACGGCGCAGAGGGCGAGCGCCGCCAGGATGCTCAGGTCGGCGACGTCGAGCTGACGCACTGGCGCACCCTCCTGGGCCGCACGCTCGCCCGCGGCGGCGCGTGGGTCGGCGACCGGCTCGGCCCGTACGCGGCGCTCCTCATCACGCTCGCCATCGGCGCGGCGATCATCGCGGGGCTCACGGCGCTCGCCGTCGGCGTCTACGACGCCGTCACCGACGAGGACGGCGTCGCGGGCGTCGATCGCCCGCTGCTCGACGCGATCCTCACCATCCGGAACCCCGACGCCGACGCGCTCATCACCGGCTTCACCGACCTCGCCGGCACCATCGGCATGCCCGCGATCGCGATCGTCTCGCTGCTCGTGCTGTCGCTGCGCCGACGATCGTGGACGCCCGTCGTGCTGATCGTCGCCGCCGGTGCCGGCTCGCTGCTCATGACGGTCATCGGCAAGGGCATCATCGGCCGCGACCGCCCGCCGCTCGCCGACGCGGTGCCGCCCTACGAGGTCTCCGCATCGTTCCCGAGCGGTCACACACTCAACGCCGTCGCGATCCTCGGCGTCATCGCCTACCTGCTCATCCTGCGCCGCAGCTCCGCGGTCGCCCGCGTCCTCATCGGCCTCGCCGCGGTCGTGCTGACGGCGTCGGTGGCGCTCAGCCGCGTCTACCTCGGCCACCACTGGCTCACCGACGTGCTCGCGGGCTACGCGCTGGGCGCCGCGTGGCTCGCGCTCGTCATCACCGCGCATCGCGTGTATCTCACGGTGCGCGAGCGGCGGGAGGGCCGGGAGCGCGAGCCCGAGACCGCGTAGCCGGGGGCGAGGTCCGGAGCACCGACCCGAGTAGCCTCCGAGCATGGCCCCGAGCATGATCCCCGGCACGCCGTACCTCGCGATCGACCTCGAGCGGATGCAGGCGAACATCGCCCGCGTCGCCGACGCCGCGACGGCCCGCGGCGTCGCGCTGCGCCCGCACGCGAAGACCCACAAGTGCATCGAGATCGGCCGCATGCAGCTCGCCGCAGGCGCCGCGGGCCTCAGCGTCGCGACCGTGGGGGAGGCCGAGGTCTTCGCCGCGGCGGGCCTCGATGACCTCTTCATCGCCTACCCGCTCTGGATCGACCCGGATCGCGCCGCCCGGCTGAGCGCCATGGTCGCGCGCGGCGCGGCGATCTCGGTCGGTGCCGACTCGGCCGCGGGCGTCGATCGGCTCGGCCGCGCCGGCCTCGCGGGCCGCGTCGCCGTCCGCGTCGAGGTGGATGCGGGCCACCACCGCTCGGGCTGCGACCCGGGCGACGCGGGCGAGGTCGCCGCGGCCGCCGCGAACGCGGGCTTCGAGGTGGAGGGAGTCTTCGCCTTCCCCGGCCACGCCTACGCTCCGGATGCGCGGGCCACCGCGGCCGTGCAGGAGGCGGAGGCGCTCACGACGGCCGCCGCCGCGATGTGGTCAGTGGGCCTCCCGCCACGCGTCGTCTCCGGCGGCTCCACGCCCTCGTACGACGCCTCCCTCGGCCTCACGTCGCCCGTCACCGAGCTGCGGCCCGGCGTCAGCGCCCTCGGCGACGCGCAGCAGTGGGAGCTCGGCGTGCTCGCGCCCGACCAGGTCGCGCTCACCTGCCACGCCACGGTGATCTCGGCGCGTCCCGGCCGCATCGTCGTCGACGCGGGCTCCAAGGCGCTCGGCGCCGACCGCGCGCCGTGGGCGACCGGCTTCGGTCGGCTGCTCGACCACCCCGACGCGCGGATCGTGCTGCTCAGCGAGCACCACGCGGTCGTCGAGCTCGACGACGCGCCGCCGCTCGGCACGCGGGTGCGCGTCGTGCCGAACCACGTCTGCAGCGCTGTCAACCTCGCCGACGAGCTCTTCGCCTTCCACGCCGCGGAGGACCTCGAGCCCGCCGCGCGCTGGCGCGTGGCGGCGCGCGGCCGCAACAGCTAGGCGGCGGCCGCCGCGATCGTCACGATGAGCGCCTCGATCCGGTCGCCCCGGTCGGGCGTGCCGTCGGGGGCGAGCGCGAGGATCGTGATGCGCGTCGCGAGCGGGTAGGCGGCGGCGAGCCGCCGCACGTCGTCGACGCCGGCATCCGCCGCAGTGCTCGTGAACTCGATCACCTCGTACGGCGCGTCCACGCCCGCGGCAGCCCGTGCATCGAGCGCCGCCCGCGCGCCCGCAGTCTCGGCCTCCGGGCCGTCGTCGCCCGCGAGGATGACGCCGTCGCCCAGCTCGCCCGCGAGCGCGAGCGTGCGCGGCCGGCCCGCGCCGATGAGCAGCGGCGGCACCTGCCCTGGCGGCCAGCGCAGCCGCACGCGGTCGAGCCGCACGTACTCGCCGTCCACCGTGACCTCCTCGCCCGCCAGCAGTGCGCGCAGCGCCGTCGCCTGCTCGCGCAGCAGCGTGAGCGGCGACCGCGCGCGCACGCCGGCCTGGCCCATCCACTCGAGCACGCCGTGGCCGATGCCCGGCAGGAAGCGGCCGGGGAACATGCGCGCGAGCGCCGAGATCTCCATCGCCGTGAGCGCCACGTTCCGCAGCGGCACCGGCATGAGGCCGAGCCCGACCCGGATGCGCGACGTCGCCGCGAGCACGGCCGCGGACGGCCCGAGGCCCGCCTGCGCGAAGCAGTCCTCCCACAGCCACACCTCCTCGAGACCCGCGGCCTCCGCGGCCTGCGCGAGGCCGATGAACCGCTCCGGCGGCACGTCGGGCGGGAGGATGATGCTGAGCGTCGCTGCCATGGGCCGAGGCTACGGGGCGCCGCCCACGCGCGCCTCCCGCGATGCACGCGGCGTCGGCGCGCGTGGCTACGCTGGTGCCATGGACGAGACCGCGACGACTCCTGAGGCTGCCGAGCAGCACGCCGCCTTCCGCCGCAAGCGCGACGCGAGCGTGCGAGGCGCGCAGGGCGCTCTGGCCCTCGTGACCACCGCGTGGGTCGAGGGTGAGACCGAGATCGAGGACGTGCCCGGCATCTGGTCGCCCTCGCCCACGAACGACGGCCTGCAGGTCGCCGCGACGGCCGACGACGGCATCGTCGTCGACGGCCAGGAGGTCGACGGCACGGCGATCGTCTACGGCCACGACTCGATGACGCCGAGCCAGGTGCGCTTCGACGAGAGCCGCACCGCGTTCGTCATCGGCCCCGACTTCCACGGCCGCTACGCGCTGCGCGTGTGGGACTCGGAGTCGCAGGCGAACCAGGACTTCGTGCGGCTCGACGCGTACGACTTCGATCCCGCCTGGGTGAAGCACGGCACCTTCGAGGCCGTCGAGGGCGGCGTCGGCTTCGAGTACGGCAAGTCGCAGGGCGGCTCGCTGCGCCAGGGCGTCTCGCCCGGCCGGATCCGCTTCGAGCACGAGGGCGAGCAGGTCGAGCTGCTCGCGCTGCCCGACGGCGACAGCCTGCAGATCGTCTTCGCGGATGCGACGACGGGCGACGAGACCTACGACGTCGGCCGCTTCCTGTTCGTGAAGCCGCGCCACGACGGCACCGTCGAGCTCGACTTCAACCGCGCCGTCGTGCCGCCGTGCGCGATGAGCGACCAGTACAACTGCCCGCTGCCGCCCGCCGGCAACCGCCTCGCCTTCCCCATCCGGGCGGGGGAGCGGCGGCCGGTGTTCGAGCGCGCCGAGGGCTGAGCGGGGCGAACGACAGGCTTGTCGTTCGTCAGTGGCATGTGGGAGACTCGGCGCATCGTTGCTCGATCGTTCGACCGATGGGGAAGTCGCATCGAACGAGGAGAGAGACGATGACTGCTGCGAACACGCTCAGGCGACGTCCCGCCACCACGTCGGGGGTCGTCTGGATCCACGCGTCCCCGCGCGCCCTGCGGACCCACCTGGAGTGGGCCGTCGGGCACGCCGTCGGCGACGCGCTCCGCTTCGTCTGGCAGCCGCAGCCGGCCGCCCCGGGCGCGGAGCGCACCGAGGTGCACTGGAGCGGCCCCGTCGGCACCGGCGCCCGCATCGCGAGCGCCCTCGCCGGCTGGAAGGACGTGCGCTTCGAGGTCGCGGAGGACCCCGCGGCCGACAGCGACGGCATGCGCTGGATGCACACGCCGCAGCTCGGCATCGCGGCCCTGCGCATCGACGCCGCCGGCGGCGTGCTCGTGCCCGAGGAGCGCATCCGCGGCGCCATCGAGGCCGCCGGCCCGGATGCGCGTGCCCTGCTCGCCGACCTCGACGACGCCATGGGCGGCGCCTGGGACCGCGAGCTCGAGGCCTACCGCCACGCCTCCGACGCGTCGCCCGTCGTCTGGCTGCACCGCGTCGGCTGAACCGCCGACCGTCAGGGCGCCGAGCGCCCCACGAACGCCGAGGGCCCCGCTGCGAACAGCGGTGCCCTCGATGCGTGCCGGTCAGACCGAGCGGATCGCGACGACCGCGTTGTGGCCGCCGAAGCCGAACGAGTTCGACACCGCGAGCTGCGGACCGTCGCCGAGCGCCACCGGCGTCGCCGAGATCGACAGCGGTGCATCCGGGTCCTGCTCGGTGACGTTGATCGTCGGGGGAGCGGTGCGCTCGTGGAGCGCGAGCGTCGTGAACGCCGCCTCCAGGGCGCCCGTGCCGCCGAGCAGGTGGCCGTGGGCCGCCTTCGTCGCCGACACCGGGATCTGCTTCGCCCGCTCGCCGAAGACGCGCAGCAGGGCGCGCACCTCGGCCACGTCGCCGACCGGCGTCGACGTGGCGTGGGCGTTGATGTGGGTCACCTCGTCGGGCGTGGCGCCCGCCTGCGCGAGCGCGGCGTGGACGGCGCGGCTCGCGCCGAGGCCCTCCGGCTCGGGCGCGGTGATGTGGTGGGAGTCGGCGGTCACGCCGGTGCCCGCGAGCTCGGCGTAGATGCGCGCGCCGCGAGCGAGCGCGTGCTCCTCCGTCTCGAGCACGAGCGCCGCGGCGCCCTCGCCCATGACGAAGCCGTCGCGCGTGACGTCGTACGGCCGCGAGGCGGTCGCCGGGTCGTCGTTGCGGCGCGAGAGCGCCTGCATCGACGCGAACGACGCGATCGTGACCGGGTGGATGGCCGCCTCCGAGCCGCCGGCGATGACGACGTCGGCGAGCCCCTGCTGCAGGTGCTCGTAGGCCATCGCGAGCGACTCCGTGCTCGAGGCGCACGCCGAGGCAACGGTGCGCGCGTACGCGCGCGCCTCGAAGTGCATCGAGACGGCCGCGGCGGGCGCGTTCGGCATGAGCATGGGGACCGTCATCGGCATGACGCGGCGCGGGCCCTTCTCGCGCAGGGCGTCCCAAGCGTCGAGCAGCGTCCAGACGCCGCCGATGCCGGTGGCCCAGTCGACGCCGAGGCGCTCCGGGTCGAGCTCGGGCGAGCCCGCGTCGGCGAACGCCTCCTTGGCGGCGACGAGCGCGAGCTGGCTCGACGGGTCGAGCCGCTTCGCGACGGGCCGCTCGAGCACCGTGTCGGGCTTCACCGCGACCTGCGCGGCGAACGTCACGGGCAGGTCGTACTGGCCGACCCACTCCTGCTCGAGGGCGCGCACGCCGGACTCGCCGGCGAGCAGCGCCTCCCAGCTCTCGCGCATGGTGCCGCCGAGCGGCGAGGTCGCCCCCAGGCCGGTGATGACGATCTTCTTCGTCATGCTCCTCCTCGTGGGTGCATCGTGCGGCCGGTCGCCCGGCCGCACGCGCGGTCCGCTGGCGTCAGGCCTGCGCGCCGACGATGTAGGTCACGGCGTCGCCGACGGTCTTGAGGTTCTTGACCTCGTCGTCGGGGATCTTGACGTCGAACTTCTCCTCGGCGTTCACGACGATGGTCATCATCGAGATCGAGTCGATGTCGAGGTCGTCCGTGAAGGACTTCTCGAGCTGGACGTTCTCGGTCGCGATGCCGGTCTCGTCGTTCACGAGCTCGGCGAGTCCGGCGAGGACCTCGTCCTGGGTGTAGGCCATGGGGGCGTCTCCTTCGGGTGTCTGATGGACGGGGATGAGTCTAGTCAGGGGAGCGTGACGACCTGGGCGCCGTACACGAGGCCGGCGCCGAAGCCGATCTGCAGGGCGAGCCCGCCGGAGAGCTCCGGCCGCTCCTCGAGCAGGCGGTGCATCGCGAGCGGGATCGATGCCGCGCTCGTGTTGCCGGTGGTCGCGATGTCGCGCGCGATCGCCACGGTGTCGGGCAGCTTCAGCTGCTTCGCGAACTCGTCGATGATGCGCATGTTCGCCTGGTGGGGGATGAACGCGGCGAGGTCCGAGGCCTGGACGCCGGCCTCGTCGAGCGCGCGCTTGGCGACCTTCGCCATCGCCCACACGGCCCAGCGGAACACCGACTGGCCGTCCTGGCGGAGCGTCGGCCACGCGGCGCCGTCGCGCATCGAGCCGAGCGTGTTCGTCATCCGGATGGTCTCCCACTGCGAGCCGTCGGAGCCCCAGACGCTGCGGCTGATGCCGGGCTCGTCCGAGGGGCCGACGACGACCGCGCCGGCGCCGTCGCCCAGCAGGAAGCTGATCGAGCGGTCGGTGGGGTCGACGACCTCCGAGAGCTTCTCGGCGCCGACGACGAGCACGTGGTCGGCGGCGCCGGACCGCACGAGCGCGTCGGCCTGGGCGACGCCGTAGGCGTAGCCTGCGCAGGCGGCGGAGATGTCGAAGGCGGGCGCGGGGGTCGCGCCGATGCGCTCGGTGAGCAGGGCCGCCATCGACGGCGTCTGCACGGTGTTCGAGATCGTCGAGACGATCACGGCGTCGATCTGCGAGGCGTCGAGGCCTGCGCGCTCGATCGCCTCGCGCGAGGCGGTCTCGGCGAGGTCGACGGCCTCGATGCCCTCGGAGGCGCGGACGCGCGTGATGATGCCCGTCCGCTGGCGGATCCACTCGTCGGAGGAGTCGATCGGGCCGACGAGGTCGTCGTTCGGCACCACGAGGTCGCCGCGCGCGGCGCCGACCGAGAGGATGCGCGAGCCGGCACGGCTCTGCGTGCCCTGGATGCTGGTCATGCTGCTCCGGTCTCCAGCAGCTCGATGGCCGCCGGGAGGTCGTCAGGGGTGGAGATGCCGACGGCGGGCACGCCGCGCAGCCCGCGCTTCGCGAGGCCCACGAGGGCGCCGGCGGGGGCGAGCTCGACGATGCCGGTGACGCCCGCCTCCTGGAACGACGCCATGCAGCGGTCCCAGCGGACGGGGCTCGACACCTGGCCGACGACGAGCTCGAGGAAGCCGGCGCCCGAGGCGACGGCGCTGCCGTCGCGGTTGGTCCACAGGGTCGAGGTCGGGTCGGCGGTGGGGGTGGCCTCCGCCTTCGCGCGGAAGCGCTCGACGGCCGGGGCCATGTAGGACGTGTGGAACGCGCCCGCGGTCTGCAGCGGGATGACGCGCGCCCGCTCGGGCGGCGCCTCGGCGAGGGCGGCGAGCGCGTCCTGCGGGCCGGCGACGACGACCTGCCCGCCGCCGTTGTAGTTGGCGGGCTGGAGGCCGAGCTCGGCCAGGCGCGCCTCGAGGGCTGCCTCGTCGCCGCCGAGCACCGCGGCCATGCCGGTGGGGGTCTGCGCCGCGGCGTCGGCCATGGCGCGTGCGCGCTCGCCGACGAGGGCCATCGCGTCCTCGGCGGTCAGCACGCCGGCGCCGACCGCGGCCGTGATCTCGCCCACCGAGTGGCCGGCAAACCCGCCCGCGAGCGCGGCGCGGTCGCCGAGCGCGTCGAGGGCGAGGATGCCGGCGGCCACGATGAGCGGCTGCGCGACGAGCGTGTCGCGGATCGTGTCGGCGTCGCTCTCGGTGCCGTGCTGCACGAGGTCGACCCCGGCGGCCTCGCCGAGCGCGACGAGCCGGTCGCGGGCCTCGGGGCGCTCGATCCACGGGGAGAGGAAGCCGGGCTTCTGGGAGCCCTGGCCGGGCGCGACGATGACGATCACCGGTTCATCCTGCCACCGCATCCCTGCCGCGGCCGGCATGGCCGTCGGCACGTCCCTCGCCCCGTCCGCGGCCGGGCCGCGAGGGCTGGGGCGGGCGCGGCTCGGCCGCCCGGCCGCTCCGCTGCGCGCGCTCGCGCGACGACTCGTGGATCGCGCCGAGGATGATCGCCGTGTGCAGCGCGAGCGCCTCGCGCGCGCCCGTGGCGTCCCAGCCGATGATCTCGCTGATGCGCTTGAGGCGGTACCGCACGGTGTTCGGGTGCACGAAGAGCTCGCGCGCCGTCGCCTCGAGCGAGCGCCCGGTGTCGAGGTAGCAGGCGAGGGTGGCCAGCAGGTCGCTCGAGTGGTCGCGGAGGGGCTCGTAGACGGTGCGGATGAGCGCGCGGCGCGCGAGCGGGTCGCCCGCGAGCGCGCGCTCGGGCAGCAGGTCGTCGGCGCGCACGGGGCGCGGGGTGCGACGCCAGGCGTCGGCGACGGCGAAGCCCGCGAGGGCCGCCTTCGCGCTCTGCGCGGCGTCGACGATGCTCGGCACGGGCGGGCCGAGCACGAGCTGGCCCTCGGCGAAGCCCTCCGCGAGCGCGTCGGCGATCGTGAGGAAGTCGATGGGCTCGCCACCCGCGGCCTCCTCGTCCGAAGCGGCACGGCCGATGACGACGACGAGCCGCGTGCCCTGGACGCCCACGAGCACGTCGCAGCCGACGTGGCGGGCCCTGCGGCGGATGATGTCGACGTCGAGCTGCCGCGGCGCGATGCCGACGAGCACGGCGCACTCGCCGCGGCCGTGCCAGCCGAGCGCCGCCGAGCGGCTCGGCAGCTCGTCGTCGTGCTCGCCCGTGAGGATCGAGTCGACGACGAGCGCCTCGAGCCGCGCGTCCCACAGGCCGCGCGACTCCGCCGCGCGGGCGTAGACGTCCGCGGCGGCGAAGGCGATCTCGCGCGAGTAGAGCAGGATCGGCTCCCGCATCGAGGCGTCGGCCCCGCCGATGCGGTCCTCGAAGACCGACACGACCGTGCGGATGAGCTGCAGGGTCTGCTGCAGGCTCACGCTGCGCAGCAGCTCGCGGGGGGCCGCCGCGAAGACGTCGGCGGCGATCCACGGCTGCGCCTCCGGATCCTCGTGCCAGGCGATGAAGGACGTGATGCCCGACTGCGCCACGAGCCCGACCGCGCTCCGCCGCGAGGGCGGCATCGTGCGGTACCAGGGCAGGCGGTCGTCGAGCGCCCGCAACACCTGCGTCGCGAGGTCGCCGGAGGTGCGCCGCAGCCACGCGAGCTGCTGCGCCTTGAGCTCCGCGTCGGCGCTCAGCGGCGTGCCCCTACGCGTCGCCGCCGACCGTGCCGGACTCGCCCGCGTTCACGTCGAGGAGCCGGTACTTGTCGATGGCCTGCTGCACCATGCCCAGCGGCACCTTGCCCTGCTGCGCGAGCGACTGCAGAGCGCGCACCACGACCGAGTGGCTGTCGATCGTGAAGAAGCGGCGGGCGGCGGCGCGGGTGTCCGAGAAGCCGAAGCCGTCGGCGCCGAGCGTCGCGTAGTCGCCCGGGACCCACTCGCGGATCTGGTCGGGGACGGCGCGCATGTAGTCGGTCGTCGCGATGAACGGCCCCTCCGCCTCCGACAGGCGGTGCGTGACGTAGGGCACGATCGCGTCGTCCTGCGGGTGGAGGAGGTTGTGCTCGTCGGCGGCGATGGCGTCGCGGCGCAGCTCGCTCCACGAGGTGACCGACCAGATGTCGGCCGAGATGCCCCAGTCGCTGCCGAGCAGCTCCTGCGCGTGGTGGAGCCACGGCAGCGAGACGCCCGAGCCGAGCAGTTGCACCTTGATCTCGTGGTGGTCGCTCTCGGAGACCTTGTGGATGCCGCGGCAGATGCCCTCGACGTCGACGCCCTCCGGCTCCGCCGGCTGCAGCATCGGCTCGTTGTAGACGGTGAGGTACATGATGATGTCCTCGTTCGTCTCGCCGTACATCCGCTCGAGGCCCATCTGCATGAGGTGGGCGATCTCGTAGCCGTAGGCCGGGTCGTACGCGAGCACGGCCGGGTTCGTCGACGCGATCAGCGGCGAGTGGCCGTCGGCGTGCTGCAGGCCCTCGCCCGTGAGCGTCGTGCGGCCCGCGGTGGCGCCGATGAGGAAGCCGCGCGTCATCTGGTCGGCGGCCGCCCAGATGGAGTCGGCGGTGCGCTGGAAGCCGAACATCGAGTAGAACACGTAGATCGGCACGAGCGGCTCGCCGTGCGTCGAGTACGACGTGCCGGCGGCGATGAACGCCGCCATTGCGCCGGCCTCGTTGATGCCGACGTGCACGATCTGGCCGTCGGGCGCCTCGCGGTACTTCAGCAGCAGGTCGCGGTCGACCGAGGTGTAGTTCTGGCCCTTGGGGTTGTAGATCTTCGCCGTCGGGAAGAACGCGTCGATGCCGAAGGTGCGCGCCTCGTCGGGGATGATCGGCACGAACCGCTCGCCCCAGCCCTTGTCGCGCAGGAGGTCCTTGAGCAGGCGGACGAACGCCATCGTCGTGGCGACCTCCTGCTTGCCCGAGCCCTTCTTCGGCAGCGCGTACGTGGCGTCGCCGGGCATCGGGATGACCGTGTGCTTCGTGCGGCGCTCGGGCGTGTAGCCGCCGAGCGCGCGGCGGCGCTCGTGCAGGTACTCGAGCTCGGCCGAGCCCTCGCCCGGGTGGATGTACGGCGGGCGGTACGGGTCGGCCTCGAGCTGCTGGTCCGAGATGTCGAGCTGCAGGTGGTCGCGGAACGCCTTGAGGTCGTCGAGCGTCAGCTTCTTCATCTGGTGCGTCGCGTTGCGCGCCTCGAAGGACTTGCCGAGGCCGTAGCCCTTGATCGTCTTCGCGAGGATGACGGTCGGCTGGCCCTTGTGCTCGCTCGCCGCCTTGTACGCGGCGTAGACCTTGCGGTAGTCGTGGCCGCCGCGCTTGAGGCCCCAGATCTCGTCGTCGGTCATGTCCTTGACCATCGCCGCCGTGCGCTCGTCGCGGCCGAAGAAGTGCTCGCGCACGAACAGGCCGGACTCCGCCTTGTAGGTCTGGTAGTCGCCGTCGGGCGTGGCGTTCATGAGGTCGCGCAGCGCGCCCTCGTGGTCCTGGTCGAGCAGCGAGTCCCACTCGCGGCCCCAGACGACCTTGATGACGTTCCAGCCCGCGCCGCGGAAGAACGACTCGAGCTCCTGGATGACCTTGCCGTTGCCGCGGACGGGTCCGTCGAGGCGCTGCAGGTTGCAGTTGATGACGAAGTTGAGGTTGTCGAGGCCGTCGTTCGCGGCGAGCTGCAGCGCGCCGCGCGACTCGACCTCGTCCATCTCGCCGTCGCCGAGGAACGCCCACACCTGCGAGTCGTTGTCCTTGATGCCGCGGTTGGCGAGGTACTTGTTCGCCTGCGCCTGGTAGATGGCGTCGATCGGGCCGAGGCCCATCGAGACGGTCGGGAACTGCCAGAACTCCGGCATCGAGCGCGGGTGCGGGTAGGAGGGGAGGCCGTTCGGGGCCTTCGACTTCTCCTGACGGAAGCCGTCGAGCTGCTGCTCGGAGAGGCGGCCCTCGAGGAACGCGCGGGCGTACATGCCGGGGGAGGCGTGGCCCTGGTAGAAGATCTGGTCGCCGCCGCCCTCGTGGTCCTGGCCGCGGAAGAAGTGGTTGAGGCCGACCTCGTACAGCGAGGCGGACGACGCGTACGTCGAGATGTGGCCGCCGACGCCGATGCCGGGCGCCTGCGCGCGGTGCACCATGATCGCCGCGTTCCAGCGGATCCAGCGGCGGTAGGTGCGCTCGATCGCCTCGTCGCCGGGGAACTCCGGCTCGTCCTCGGCCGCGATCGTGTTGATGTAGTCCGTGGTGGGGACCATCGGCACGCCCAGGTGCAGCTCCTTGGAGCGCTTCAGGAGGCTGAGCATGATCTCGCGGCCGCGCTGCGGGCCGTTCGCCTCGACGAGCTGCGTCAGCGACTCCTGCCACTCGGCGGTCTCGCTGGGGTCTACGTCGCTCGTGTGGCCCGAGTAGGGGTCCTGGTCGTTCAGCACCGATGCTCCTCGTCGTGTGGGGGTGGGGCGCGGCCTGGGTGCGCGGCGCCCTCCGTCCACTCTAGTGCGGCACCCGAGCCGGCCCCGCCGTGCCCTCTGCCACCATGGATCCGCGGCCGTCGGCGGCCGTCCACGGGAGGTCGGGGGACAGATGGCGACGCACGACGACGACCGCGCTGCGGCGCGCGGCGAGGGGCCCGCGGTCGGCGCGCTCGCCCCTGACTTCACGCTCACCGACCACACGGGCGAGGCGGTGACGCTCTCGCAGCTGCGGGGCGCGCCCGTCGTGCTCGTCTTCTACCCGAAGGCGTTCACGGGCACGTGCACGGGCGAGCTGTGCGCGCTCCGCGACGAGCTGGCGATCTTCGACGAGGTCGGCGCGCAGGTGCTCGCCATCTCGTGCGACACGTCGGCGTCGCTGCGCGTGTTCGCCGAGCAGCAGGGCTTCCGCTTCCGGCTGCTCAGCGACTTCTGGCCGCACGGGGCGGTGGCCCAGGCGTACGGCGCGTTCCTGTCGGAGCGCGGCACGCCCGCGCGCGCGTCCTTCGTGCTCGACGCCGAGGGGCGGGTCGCCGCCGCCTTCCGCGTCGGTCCGTCCGAGGCGCGCGACCTCGACGCCTACCGGGAGGCGCTCGCGCGCCTGTGAGCGCGGGCGCCCGCGGGCGTGCGAGGCTGTGTCTGCGGGGCGACCCGCTCAGGAGCCTGTAGCTCAGCTGGCAGAGCGCCTCGCTTACACCGAGGATGTCGGCGGTTCGATCCCGTCCAGGCTCACGACGCGCGCCGACGGCGCGCAGCACCATCCGCGCGGCTGCCGCGCGACGACGAGGAGGTCGATGTGGACATCAGCGGTGCGTCCGTGCTCGTGACGGGCGCGGCCTCGGGGCTCGGCGCGGCGACGGCCGCGGCTCTGGCGGCGCGCGGCGCGCACGTGGTCGGCCTCGACCTGCGCGCGGCGGTCGAGCGCGCGGCCGCGTCGGGCGAGCGGCGCGAGGGCATCGAGCTCGTCGCGGGCGACGTCACCTCGGAGGCCGACGTGCGCCGAGCGGTCGAGGCCGCGTCGGCTGCCGGACCGCTCCGCGTCGCCGTCTCGTGCGCGGGCATCGCCACCGGCGCGCGGCTGCTCGGCCGCTCCGGCCCGCACGACCAGGGCGCCTTCGAGCGCACGATCGCCGTGAACCTCCTCGGCACGTTCCAGGTGCTGCGGCTCGCCGCCGAGGCGATGGCCGCCGCCGAGCCGCTCGACGCCGACGGGCAGCGCGGCGTCGTCGTGCAGACCGCATCCGTCGCCGCGTTCGACGGGCAGATCGGCCAGGTCGCCTACAGCGCCTCGAAGGGAGCCGTCGCGGCGATGACGCTGCCGGCGGCGCGCGAGCTCGCGCGGCACGGCGTGCGCGTCGTCACGATCGCGCCGGGCGTCGTCGACACCCCGATGATGGCCGGCCTCGGCGACGAGGTGCGCGCGGGCCTCGAGGCCACCGTGCCGTTCCCCGCCCGCCTCGCGCGTCCGGACGAGTTCGCGCGGCTCGTCGGCATGGTCGTGGAGCACGACTACCTCAACGGTGAGACGATCCGCATGGACGGCGCGCTGCGGATGCCGCCGAGGTAGGCCAGTGCGCCGGAGCCTGCCGATCGCGCATCCCTAGGATGGAGCGCATGACCAGCGTTGCCGACGTCCAGCGCGCGGTGGAGTCCCTCTGGCCCGCGGCGACCGCCGAGGACTGGGACGCCGTCGGGCTCGTCGCCGGCGACCCGGCCGACCCGGTCGAGCGCGTGCTGCTCGCGGTCGACGCCGTCGAGGCGACCGCGGCCGAGGCGGTGGAGCGGGGCGCGCAGCTGCTGCTCGTGCACCACCCGCTGCTGCTGCGGGGCGCCACGAGCGTCGCCGCCACCACGCCGGCGGGCCGCGTCATCACCCGCCTCGTCCGGGCCCGCACGGCGCTGCTCGCGGCGCACACGAACGCCGACGCCGTCGACCGCGGCACGAGCGGCGAGCTCGCCCGGATGCTCGGGCTCGAGGGCGCGCGGCCGATCGTCGTGAACCGCGTCGATCCGGCGAAGGGCCTCGGCCGCGTCGGCGACCTGCCCGCGGCGACGACCCTCGGCGACCTCGCCCGCACGCTCGCCGGGCTGCTGCCCGCCGTCGCGGGCGGCATCCGCGTCGCCGGCGACGCCGACCGCGCGGTGCGCCGCGTCGCCATCTGCGGCGGTGCGGGCGACTCGCTGCTGCGCGAGGCCGAGGTCGCGGGCGCCGACGCCTACATCACGAGCGACCTGCGGCACCATCCGGCGTCCGACGCGCGCGAGCGGCACGCGGCGGGCGAGGGCCCCGCGCTCGTCGACGTCTCGCACTGGGCGAGCGAGTCGCTGTGGCTGCGGCCCGCTGCCGACGAGCTGCGCGCCGCGCTGCCGGGCGTCGAGGTGCTGGTCAGCGACATCAGGACGGATCCGTGGGACTTCGCCGTCCCGCAGGCGCGGGGCGAGGCCCCGCAGGAGGAGCGAGCATGGCACTGAAGGCCTCGAACCACGACCAGCGGCTGCTGCTGGCGCTGCAGGACGTCGACACGCGGATCGTGCGGCTCACGGCCAAGGCGAAGAACCTGCCGCAGTCGAAGCGCATCGAGGAGCTCGACACCGAGCTCTCGCAGCTCGACCGCGCGGTGCTCGAGCGGCTCGGCGCGCACGACGACGCCGAGGCGGAGGTCGGACGCATCGAGTCGGACGTGCAGACCGTCGCGGCACGGCTGCAGCGCAACCGCGACCGCCTGCCGACGCTGACCGACGCGAAGACCGCGACGGCGACCGAGCACGAGATCGCCACGCTCGAGCGCCGCCGCAGCGACCTCGAGGACATGGAGCTCGAGGCGATGGAGCGGCAGGAGGAGGCCGCGACGGCCCTCGCCGCCGCTCGCGCCGAGGCCGCGACCGCGCGCGAGGAGCGCGAGCGGCTCGCCGCCGAGCGCGAGGTCGAGGCGGCCTCCATCGAGCGCGAGCTCGAGGCGGCGCGCGCCGAGCGCGGCGAGCGGGCGACGCCCGTGCCCGAGGACCTGCTGGCCCTGTACGAGCGCCAGCGCGCCCGCTACGGCATCGGCGCGACGCTGCTGCGCCGCCGCACCTCCGATGCGTCGGGCGTCGAGCTCACCGCGGCCGAGCTGCACGAGGTGCGGTCGGCGCCGGAGGACGACGTCATCCTCGACCCGAACTCGAGCGCGATCCTCGTGCGCACCGAGGAGAGCGGCCTCTAGCCCCGCGCCGTGGCCGGCTCGGCGGCGCGCTCGTCGCGCTCGCCGATCCGGTGCAGCTCGACGCCCTTCGTCTCGGGCATGCGCCAGACGGCCACCGCCGAGGCGAGGCAGACGAGCACGAAGCACAGTACGAACAGCCACTGCAGGCCCTGCCCGGTGAGCCACTGGTTGAGGTAGAGCACGCTGCCGCCGAAGATCGCGACCGAGAGCGACATCGCGATGCCGATGCCGCGCGCGCGGTGCCGGGTGGGGAACTGCTCGGCGAGCAGCGCCGAGTAGATCGAGTTGCCGCACGCGACGAACGCGAGGGCGATCGACTGCGCCACGAGCAGCGTCCACGGCTCGCTCGAGATCATCCCCATAAGCGGGAAGCTGAGCACGACGAAGCCGAGCGAGAACGCGAGGGCTACCGGGCGGCGGCCGACCCGGTCGCTCAGGCGGCCCATGAGCGGCATGAGGCACACGCAGAGCGCCTGGGCGGCGAAGCTCGAGGCGAGGGCAGCGGCCGGATCCATGCCGTGCTGCGTGGTCGCGAGCGAGGAGGCGGCTGTGAGCCAGGTGTAGAAGACGATCGTGATCGCCGCGACGAACCAGAAGACGCGCACGGAGGCCCACCACAGCGCTCGACGCTCTCCGGGCGCGAGCGGCTCGTCGCGCACCGGTGCAGCCGCCGGCCGCAGCTCCCGCTCGAACTGCTCGGTCTCCATCATCGTGCGGCGCAGCACCATGACCACGATCGCGAGCAGCGCGCCGACCGCGAACGGGATGCGCCAGCCCCACGCCCCCATGGCCTCCGGGCCGAGCGCGGTCGTGAGCGCCCATCCCATGCCGCTCGCGAGCATCGACCCGACGAGCACGCCCATCGCGAGCGTCGACGACCACAGGCCCCGTCGCGGCGCGGGCGCGATCTCGGCGATGTACGTGTAGCCGGCCGTCGACTCGGCGCCGTGGGCGAGGCCCTGCGCGAGCCGCGCGACGAGCAGCAGCACGGAGGCCCACACGCCGGCCGTCGCGTAGTCGGGGATGACCGCGATGAGCAGCGAGGCGGCGCTCATCGTGAGCATGGTCGCGATCATCACCCAGCGCCGCCCGAGCCGGTCGGCGAGGATGCCCGCGAGCATCCCGCCCACGGGCCGGAAGACGAAGCCGACGCCGAAGATCGCGAGCGTGAGCAGCAGCGCGGATCCCGGGTCGCCCTGGTCGAAGAGGTTGGCCGTCAGGTACGCGGTGAAGACGACGTAGATGTTCCAGTCGAACCACTCGAGGCCGTTGCCGACGGCGGAGGCGAGCATGGAGCGGCGGCGAAGGCGCGCGGGGACGGGCGCGAGGGAGGCTGCGGTCACTCGCTCCACGATATCTGCACCCGGGCCAGCAATCCGACCACGCGCTGTCGGCGTATCCTGGTGCGAGCGAACCGGTCGGCCAGGCGGTCGCGTCGCGAGGCAGGCTCCCGAGAGGGTGCAGGCTCCGCGCCGAGGAACGTCCGGGCTCCGCAGAGCAGGGCGGTGGATAACGTCCACCCGGGGCAACCCGCGAGCAAGTGCAACAGAGAGCAGGTCCACCGGTCGGGATCCGTCCCGATCGGCCAGGAGTGAAACGGTGGGGCAAGAGCCCACCAGCGCCGCGCGCGAGCGCGACGGCTAGGCAAACCTCGCCCGGAGCAAGACCAGACAGCGGATCACGGGGCTGCTCGTCCCATCCGCGGGTAGGTCGCTAGAGGGCTGCAGCGATGCAGCTCGTAGAGAGATGACCGTCCACGACAGAACCCGGCGTATCGGCCGGCCGGTTCGCCCCACGACGACGAGCGCTCCCCGGGCAGGTGCCCGAGGAGCGCTCGATCGGTCCGGTCGCTAGGCGGCGACGAGGGCCGGCTCGTCGACGGCGGCCGCGGCGACGGGCGTGCGACGCACCCAGCGCTTCAGCGCGATGACCGCGAGGCCCGTGATGACGGTGCCGACCGCGATGGCGACGGCGAAGATCAGCAGGTTGCCGATCGCGAAGAACACGAAGAACCCGCCGTGCGGCGCCTGGCTCGTGACGCCGGCCGCCATCGAGATGGCACCGGTCGTCGCGGCGCCGAGGATCGAGGCCGGGATGACGCGCAGCGGGTCAGCCGCGGCGAACGGGATGGCGCCCTCCGAGATGAACGAGGCGCCGAGGAGCCACGCGGCCTTGCCGTTCTCGCGCTCCGCGAGCGTGAAGAGCTTGCGGTCGAGCAGGGTGGCGAGGGCCATGCCGAGCGGAGGCACCATGCCGGCGGCCATGACCGCGGCCATGATCATCCACGGTGCCGGGTTCTCGGGCGAGCCGGCGCCGAGCCCGGCGACCGCGAACCCGTAGGCCACCTTGTTGATGGGGCCGCCGAGGTCGAACGCCATCATGGTGCCGAGGAGCAGGCCCAGGCCGATCGCCGCGGCGCCCGTGAGCGACTCCAGCCACCCGGTGAGGCCCGCCATGAGCGACGCGATCGGTCCGCCGAGCAGCATGACCATGAGGCCGGATGCGAACAGCGAGGCCAGCAGCGGGATGATGACGACGGGCATGAGGCCGCGCATCCACTGCGGCACGCGCCACGTGCCGATCCACCAGGCGGCGAGGCCCGCGAGCAGGCCGCCGACGAGGCCGCCGATGAAGCCGGCGCTCATGAGCAGCGCCACGGCGCCGGCGACGAAGCCGGGGGCGATGCCGGGTCGGTCGGCGATCGCGTAGGCGATGTAGCCCGAGAGTGCGGGCACGAGGAAGCCCATCGATGCCGCGCCGATCGAGAACAGGACCGCGCCGAGGTACTGGCCGAGGCCGCCCTCCGGCAGGTTCCAGAGGGCGTTCTGCACGATGACGTCGCCCGCGACGTCGGTGATGCGGTAGCCGCCGAAGAGGAAGCCGAGGGCGATGAGCAGGCCGCCGCCCGCGACGAACGGGATCATGTAGCTCACGCCCGTGAGGAGCGCGCGCTTCACGGTGCCGCCGATCGAGCCGGACGCCTGCGCGGGCGCGGCCTCGTCGGTGGCGCCGCCGCCCGCGACGCGCGCGCCCTGCGGGTCGTCGGCGATGCGCAGGGCGTCGGCGATGAGCTGGTCGGGGGCGTCGATGCCCTTCTTCACCGGCACCTGCACGTAGGGCTTGCCGGCGAAGCGCGAGCGGTCGCGCACGTCGACGTCGACGGCGAAGATCGCGGCGTCCGCCCCGGCGATGACCGACGGGTCGAGGCGCTTCGTGCCGCTCGAGCCCTGCGTCTCGACGACGATCCGCACGTGGGCGCGCTCGCCCGCGGCCTTCAGCGCATCCGCCGCCATGTACGTGTGCGCGATGCCGGTCGGGCAGGCCGTCACGGCGACGATGCTGCGCTGGCCCTCGGCGACGGGGGCGGCCTCCTCCTCGGGCTCGTCGGCGACGGCGCGGTCGACGAGGGCGACGACGTCCTCGGGGCCGACGACGGCGCGGAGGGCATTCGTGAACTCCTCGTCGACGAGCGAGCCGGCGAGCTTCGAGAGCACCGCGAGGTGCGTCTCGGCCGCGCCGTCGGGCGCCATGATGAGGAAGACGAGGTCGGCGGGGCCGTCGGGCGCGCCGAAGTCGACCGCGGGGCGCAGGCGCGCGAAGCCGAGGCTCGGCTCCACGACCGCTGCCGTCTTGGCGTGCGGGATGGCGATGCCGCCGCCCATGCCGGTCGGGGTGAGCGCCTCGCGCGCCAGCACGGCCTCGACGAGGCCGTCGGCGTCGACGACGCGCGGGGTGCCCGCGGCGCGTGCCGCGAGCGCTCGGATGACCGACTCCTTGTCGGCGCCGAGGTCGGCGTCGAGCATGACGAGCTCGGGGGTGATGATCTGGGGCATCAGCGCTCCTGGTGGACGGCGGCCGGGGCCGCGGGGTGGACAGCGGCCGGAGCCGCGGACTGGCCGGCGGCGGGCGCCGCGGTCGGGATGGGGGAGACGGCGACGCGGGAGGCGTCGGCGTCGGCGGGGGTCGGGAAGCCGGTGCCGGGCATGGCGGCGGCGGCGGAGCCGTGCGCGACCGCCTGGGCGAGGAGGCCCGCGGCGTCGTCGCCGCGCGCGTCGGCGATGAGGAGGCCCGCGAGGCTCGCGTCGCCCGCGCCGACCGTCGAGCGGACGACGGTGGGCGGCGGCGATGCCCGGTGCGCGCCCTGGGCGTCGGCGAGGATCGCGCCGTCGCCGCCGAGCGTGAGCAGCACCGCGCCCACGCCGCGGCCGACGAGCGCCGCGGCGGCATCCGCGGCGCGCTCGGGGGAGTCGATCGCGCCGTGCGCGAGCCCCAGCAGCTCCTCGAGCTCCTCGTCGTTGGGCTTCACGAGGTCGACGCCGCCGGCTGCGACGGCCGCGGCGAGGGGTGCGCCGGACGTGTCGACGGCGACGCGCAGGTGCGGCTCGCCCGTGCGGGCGGCGCGGATGGCGTCGACCACGATCGTGGGTCGCGCGCCCGCGGGCAGCGAGCCGGCGACGACGAACCAGGAGGCGCCGGGGACCGCGTGGTGCACGGCCTCGAGCATCCGGGCGACCGCCGCGTCGTCGAGCTCGGCGCCCGGCTCGTTGACCTTCGTGGTCGTGCCGTCCGGCTCCGTGAGCGCGAGGTTGGTGCGCACGGGCGCGCCGACGGGCACAGCGACGGCGTCGACGCGGTCGTGGGCGAGCAGGGCGGTGAAAGGGTCGTCGGGGTCGGCCATGACGACCGCGCGCGCCTCGACGCCGGCGGCCGCGAGCACCCGGGCGACGTTGACGCCCTTGCCGGCGGCGACATCGACGGCGGGGGCAGCCGTGCGCTGCACGGCGCCGCGCTCGAGCGGGGTGCCGAGCTCGACGGTGCGGTCGATCGAGGGGTTGAGCGTGAGCGTGACGATCATGCGACCTGCACCTCGCATCCGGCTGCCTCGAGCGCCTCGGAGAGCTCCGCGGCGGGCGCGGTGTCGGTGAGCAGCACGTCGACGGCGCCGAGGCCCGCGAAGCGCACGAGCGACGTCGTGCCCAGCTTCGCGGTGTCGGCGACGACGGCGACGCGGCGGCCGGCTGCGACGATCGCCGCCTTGACCGCGGCCTCGTCGGGGTCGGGCGTCGAGACGCCGTCGGGGTCGACGCCGTTCGTGCCGAGGATGACGACGTCGGGGCGCAGCGCGCCGATCGCGAGGACCGTCTGCGCGCCGACCGCGGCGCCGGTGACGGCGCGGATGCGGCCGCCGATCGCGTGCACCTCGATCGACGGGTGCGCGGCGAGGATCTGCGCGATGCCGGGGGAGTGCGTGGCGACGACCAGGCGCGGGCCGCCCTCGCCGGGCCAGGTGGCGACGAGCTCATGCGCGATGGCCGCGGTGGTGGTGCCGGCGTCGAGGAGCACGCTCGTGGCGCCGAGCGCCAGCAGCCGACGGCACGCGAGGCGCGCGATGCGGCGCTTGCCCTCGGCGTTCTCGGTCTCGCGCTGGGCGATCGCGGGCTCGACGAGGCTGGTGCGGCCGGCGCTGATCGCGCCGCCGTGCACCCGGCGGGCGACGCCGGCATCCTCGAGCGCGTCGAGGTCGCGCCGCACGGTCTCGGTCGTGATGCCGAGGTCGCGCGCGAGCTCGGTGACGAGCACGCGCCCGTCGGCGCGGATGCGCGCGGCGATCTCGTCGCGGCGCTGGGGGGCGAGCATCGGTGCTTCCACATCGCAGACGCTACAACACGAACACAGATGAAACAAGAGAGACGAAGATCGACATCGGAGAACGCGATCCGCACGCGCGACAGCGCCCCCGGCCGCGGAGCCGGGGGCGCTGGACGAGGATGCCCCGCTAGACGCCGCGCGCGAGCGCCGCGGCGCCGATGATGCCCGCGTTGTTCCGCAGCATCGCCGGCACGATCGGGGTGTCGAGCCGCAGCAGCGGCAGGAACTCGTCGGACGACTTCGAGACGCCGCCGCCGACGACGAAGAGGTCGGGGGAGAAGAGGAACTCGAGGTGGCTGTAGTAGCGCTGCAGCCGCTCGGCCCACGCCTCCCAGCTGAGGCCCTCCGTCTCGCGCACCTTGTTCGAGGCGCGCGTCTCGGCGCCCGCGCCATCCAGCTCGAGGTGGCCGAGCTCGGCGTTGGGGATGAGCACGCCGTCGTAGATGAACGCGCCGCCGATGCCCGTGCCGAGCGTCGTCATGATGACGAGGCCCTTCGCATCCTTCGCCGCGCCGTAGTGGTCCTCGGCGAAGCCGGCGGCGTCGGCGTCGTTGACGAAGTGGATGTCGCGGCCGAGCGCGTCCTCGAAGAGCCGCTCGGCCTCGAGCCCGATCCACGCCTTCGAGACGTTCGCCGCGCTCATCGTGCGGCCCTTGCGGACGATCGCGGGGAAGGTGACGCCGATCGGGGTGTCGTCGCGGGCGTCGAGCCTGCCGACCAGCTCGACCACGACGTCCCTGATCGCGTCGGGCTCGCCGCCGGCGGGCGTCGGGGTCTTCACGCGGTCGCTGAGGAGCTCGCCCGTCCTGACGTCGACGAGCGCCGCCTTGACGCCCGTCCCGCCGATGTCGACGCCGACTGCCTGGTGCTTGGACTTCGTCACGCCCAGCATCCTCGCATGCCCGGCGTCCGCGGTCGTGCCGGCGGCACCCGGCGCAGCCGCTCAGGCGGCGGTCGGGAGGGTGAGGATCTCGGCGCCGCCCTCGCGCACCACGATGGTGTGCTCGAACTGCGCGGTGACGGAGCGGTCGCGGGTGACGACGGTCCAGTCGTCGTCCCACATCTCCCACTCGTGCGTGCCGAGCGTGAGCATCGGCTCGATCGTGAACACCATCCCCGGCTCGATGACGTCGTCGTACCGATCGGTGTCGTAGTGGGGGATGATCAGCCCGGAGTGGAACGACGTGCCGACGCCGTGGCCGGTGAAGTCGCGCACGACCCCGTAGTCGAAGCGCTTCGCGTACATCTCGATCGCGCGGCCGATGACGTTGACGCGGCGGCCCGGCAGCGCCGCCTTGATGCCGCGCATGAGCGCGAGCTCGGTGCGCTCGACGAGCTGCGCGACCTCGTCGCTCGCCTCGCCGACGACGAAGGTGCGGTTGGAGTCGCCGTGGACGCCGTCGAGGTAGGCGGTGACGTCGATGTTCACGATGTCGCCGGCCTCGAGCGCCGTGTCGTCGGGGATGCCGTGGCAGATGACCTCGTTGACGCTCGTGCAGCTCGACTTCGGGAACCCGCGGTAGCCGAGGGTCGACGGGTAGGCGCCCGCCGCGACGACGTGCTCGTGCGCGATGCGGTCGAGCTCGTCGGTGGTGACGCCGGGGCGCGCGGCGGCGCCGGCGGCGGCGATCGCGTCGGCGGCGATGCGGCCCGCCGCGCGGATGCGGTCGATCGTCGGCTCGTCGTAGACGTCGCCGCCGACGTGCTTCGCGGGTCCGGGGCGGCCGACGTACTCGGGCCGCGCGATCTGCGGCGCGACACGGCGCTCGGGGCCGATCCGGCCGGGGATGAGGTGACCTCGGGCGTCCTTCGGCATGCGATCCATCCTAGGCAGGCGCGCCTCCGCCGCCGCCCGGGTGCTCGCCCGCCGACAGCCGGATCTCGGACGAGGGCACCGCGCCGCCGCCGAGCTCCTGCCAGCGCTGCGCCACGGTCGTCCCGGGCGCCGTCGCCTCCATGAGGAGGTAGGCGAGGTCGGCGCGCCCCATCCGGCGCGCGTAGAAGGCCAGCGCGACCTCGTCGAGGTCGTCGTGCAGGGCCTCGCCGATCACCCACAGCGGCGAGCGCGGGTTCTGCGCGACGAGGCGCTGGAGCGCGGGGTTGCTCGTCGTCATGAAGAGCGCCTCGAGCATCGAGGTCGAGACGAGGTGCGAGGTCGCCGCCGCGTGGAGGAGCGTGCGGCTGCCGTCGCGGAGCACGCGGCACTCGAAGGCCGTGTCGACGGGCGGCGAGCCGGGCGCGCCGCGGAGGCGCGCGCGGTCGGCGCGATGGAGGTCGCCCGCGGGGGCGGTGGTCTGCTGGGAGCGCAGCTCGTCCTGCATGCTTCGGTTCCGTTCCTGCCGCCGCCGAGTGCTCGACGGCGCGGCGTGCGCGTTCGTCGGGGAGGACGGTCGGGGTCTGGAACCGGTCGTGAGTCAGTCTAACGGACGGCGCCCACGCGTACCCCGATCCTGGACGATGGCCGAGCGCGCGCTCCGAGCGGCACCCAGGCCGCGTCCCTACCGTCGACGCCATGGCTGACCAGTTCACGTTCCAGGACCCCACGACGCTCTACGCCGACATCGACACGAAGGCCATCTCGCAGGACGGCCCTGGCCTCGACTCCGAGATGCGCGACCGCGCCGACCTCGGCGAGGCCACCTACCGCGGCACCGGCCGCCTCGAGGGGCGTCGCGCCCTCATCACCGGCGCCGACTCCGGCATCGGCGCTGCGACCGCGATCGCGTTCGCCCGCGAGGGTGCAGACGTGGTGCTCTCGTACCTGCCGGAGGAGGAGTCGGACGCGCAGCGGATCGTCGCGCTCATCGAGGAGGCGGGCCGCACGGCCGTCGCCGTGCCGGGCGACCTCACCGACCGTGCCTACTGCGCCGAGCTCGTCCGGACCACGGTGGAGCGGCTCGGCGGCATCGACGTGCTCGTCTCGAACGGCGGCAAGCAGCAGTACGTCGAGCGCCTCGAGGACCTCACCGACGAGCAGTTCGACGAGACCTTCAAGACGAACGTCTACCCGCTGTTCTGGCTCGCGAAGGACGCGGTGCCGCACATGGCGCCGGGCTCGTCGATCATCGCGACGTCGTCGATCCAGGCGTACTCGCCCTCGGAGCACCTCGTCGACTACGCGACCACCAAGGCGGCGATGAACACCATGAGCAAGGCGCTCTCGCAGCAGCTCGCGCCCCGCGGCATCCGCGTGAACGTCGTCGCCCCCGGACCGGTGTGGACGCCGCTGCAGACCGCCGGCGGCCAGCCGACCGACGCGCTGCCGGAGTTCGGCGAGCAGACCCCGCTCGGTCGCGCCGGCCAGCCGGCCGAGCTCGCGCCCGCCTACGTGTTCCTCGCCTCCGCCGAGTCGAGCTACGTCGTCGGCGAGACGCTGCACGTGAACGGCGGGATGCCCACCCCGTGACCGCGTCGGCCCGGGTGGTTCGCGGCTGCGATGGCGCGGCGAGCCGACCCAGGCTCGTCGAGCGCGGCGAGGTCTGAGCCGGCTCGATGCTGGTGTGGAGCCGGCGCACCTATGCTCTGCGCCATGAACGCTGCCGAGTACTGGTACAACCTCGAGACGGGCGTCGTCGAGGAGGGCATGGTCTCGCCGGGCTACGACCGCGCGGGGCCGTTCTCGACGCGCGAGGAGGCCGCGCGCGCCCCCGAGATCATCAAGGAGCGCTCGCGCCAGTGGGCCGCCGAGGACGCGCAGGACGACGCATGGGGAGAGGGCCCGGACGGCGGCGCGGAGGCCGGCGGCACCGACCACGCCCAGCGCTGACTCGACGGCTAGGCCGCGGCGAGCACCTTCCGCAGCGTGCGGAGGTTGCGGGTGGTCGTGGCGTCGCGGGCGTCGCCCTTCGCCGTCCTCCCGATGCGCTCGCTCGCCTTCGCGAAGGCGCTCGTGAGCGTCGAGCCCTTGGGGTTCGACCAGTAGAGGACGCCGTCGCCGAGCGCCGTCGCCTCGTCCTCCGACGTCTCGACGTCGACGAGCGGCGCGAGCACGCCGGGCTGCAGCTCGAACACGACGTACGGGGTGTGCGCGTCGTCCTCGCCGTGCGGATACGCGTCGACCACCGCCGCGAGCGCGTCGACGTCGATGCCGAGCACGCGGATCCGCCTGCCGTAGCGCGCCTCGAGCGCGGCCTCCGCCGTCCGCGCCGCGACCGACGCGGACGTCGCGGTGACCACCGCGTTGCCGCTCGCCAGCACGGTGACGACGTCGCCGAGGCCCGCATCCGACAGCACCGACCGGAGGTCGGCCGAGCGCACCGTCACGCCGCCCACGTTGACGCCGCGGAGCAGCAGGGCGACGCGCACGGGTCTACTCGTACTCGTGCTCGGGCGCGGGGTAGGCGCCGGACTCGACGTCCTCGCGGAACGCGATCGCCGCGGCCTCGAGCGCCTGCCCGATCTGCGCGTACTGCTTGACGAAGCGCGGGATGCGGCCCGTGGTGAAGCCCGCCCAGTCGGTCCAGACGAGCAGCTGGCCGTCGCAGTCGGGGCCCGCGCCCACCGAGATCGTGGGGATCGAGAGCGCCTCGGTCACGGCTTTCGCGGCGGCCGAGGGCACCATCTCGAGCACCACCGCGAACGCGCCGGCCGCCTCGACCGCCCGAGCGTCGCGCAGCAGCTGCTCCGCACCCGCCTCGCCGCGGCCCTGGATGACGTGGCCGCCGAGCCCGTGCTCCGACTGCGGCGTGAAGCCGATGTGCGCCATGACCGGGATGCCGGCCTCGACGATGTGGCGGATCTGCTCGGCCGAGCGCTCGCCGCCCTCGAGCTTCACCGCGTGGGCGCCGGTCTCCTTCATAAAGCGGATCGCCGAGTGGACGGCCTCGCGCGGGTTCGTCTCGTACGAGCCGAAGGGGAGGTCGGCGACGACGAGCGCGCGCTTCGCGGCCCGCGCGACGGCGCGGGTGAGGGGGATGAGCTCGTCGACCGTCACCGGCAGCGTCGAGTCGTAGCCGAAGACGGTGTTGCCGGCGGAGTCGCCCACGAGGAGGAAGTCGATGCCGGCGCGGTCGAAGATCTGCGCCGAGAGGAAGTCGTAGCTCGTGAGCCCGACGATCGGGTGCCCGTCGCGCTTCGCCTGCAGGAAGTGCCGGGTGCGCACGCGCTTGGGCGCGCCTCCCGCCGTCGCCGCCGCCGTCGCTCCGCCGTAGGGCGCGGCGACCTCGCCGCTCTCGCTCGCTGCCATGTGCCCGAGCCTAGCCCCGCGCGCCCTGCGCCCCGCGCCGCATCCCGGGCCCGCCCGCGCGGCCCGCCGCTCCCAGGTGCATGACGCCGAGGGCACTAGCCTGGGAGGAGGCAGAGAGGGGCCGGGATGGACAAGCAGCGGGACTTCGTGCTCCGGACGATCGAGGAGCGCGGCATCAAGTTCGTGCGGCTCTGGTTCACCGACGTGCTCGGCACGCTGAAGTCGGTGGCGATCGCCCCGGCGGAGGTGGAGGGCGCCTTCACCGAGGGGCTCGGCATCGACGGCTCGTCGATCGAGGGCCTGTCCCGCTCGCACGAGGCCGACGTGATCGCGAAGGCCGACCCGTCGACGTTCCAGATCCTGCCGTGGCGCGGCGAGATCGACCCGACCGCGCGCATGTTCTGCGACATCTCGACGCCCGACGGCGAGCCCGCGGCCGCCGACCCGCGCCACGTGCTCAAGCGCACGCTCGCGAAGGCCGCCGACCTGGGCTTCAGCTTCTACACGCACCCCGAGTGCGAGTTCTACCTGCTGAAGTCGGCCGACGTCACGAACCCCGTGCCCGTCGACCGCGCCGGCTACTTCGACAACGTGCCCGGCGGATCCGCCCACGACTTCCGCCGCGCGAGCGTGCGGATGCTCGAGGACCTCGGCATCTCGGTCGAGTTCAGCCACCACGAGGCGGGCCCCGGCCAGAACGAGATCGACCTCCGCTACGCGGACGCGCTCTCGACGGCCGACAACATCATGACCTTCCGCACGGTGGTCAAGGAGGTCGCGATCTCGCAGGGCGTGTACGCGACCTTCATGCCGAAGCCCTTCGCGGACGCGCCCGGCAGCGGCATGCACACGCACATGTCGCTCTTCGAGGGCGAGCGGAACGCCTTCCACGACCCGGCCGGCCAGTACCGCCTGTCGAAGATCGGCCGCCAGTTCGTCGCGGGCATCCTGCGCCACGCGCCGGAGTTCACGGCCGTCACGAACCAGTTCGTGAACTCCTACAAGCGCATGTGGTCCGGCGACGAGGCGCCCAGCCACATCAGCTGGGGCCACAACAACCGCTCGGCGCTCGTGCGCGTGCCGCTGTCGAAGCCGAACAAGGCGCAGTCGGCACGCGTGGAGTATCGCGGCCTGGACTCGGCCGCGAACCCGTACCTCGCGTTCTCGGTGCTGCTCGCCGCGGGCCTCAAGGGCATCGAGGAGGGCTACGAGCTGCCTGAGGAGGCCACCGACGACGTGTGGCAGCTCTCCGACCGCGAGCGCAAGGCGCTGGGCTTCAAGGCGCTGCCGGCCAGCCTCGACCGCGCGATCGGCGAGATGGAGGAGTCGGAGCTCGTCGCCGAGACGCTCGGCGAGCAGGTGTTCTCGTACTTCCTGCGCAACAAGCGCGAGGACTGGGCCCGCTACCGGGCGCAGGTCACGCAGGTCGAGCTCGAGTCGAACCTGCTGATCCTCTAGGCCCATGCGCGTCCCCTCGCCCAGGGCGCGGCTCGCGCAGCTGGGGTTCCGCGAGCCGAGCCGGGCCGAGGCGCTGGTCGCCGAGCTGCCGGAGCCGCTGCACGCGCTGCTGGAGCGCGCGCCGGAGTCGGCCGACCCCGACACGGCGCTGCAGATGCTCGTGCGCCTCGTGCGCGCGGGCATCGACGTCTCGGAGGCGATGGCCGACGAGCCGGCGGGCGCGTCGCTGCTGCGCGTGCTCGGCGGCTCGCTCGGCGCCGCCGAGCACCTCGAGCGGCACGCCGAGGACCTCGACGTCGCCATGCGGCCCGGGGAACCGGCGGCTGCCGATGCGTACCGCGGAAGCCTGCTGCAGGCGGTCGCCGCCGAGGGCGGCGCGTCGACGATGCCGCGCGAGCAGGCGATCGCCGCCCTCCGCGGCCGCTACCGGCGGCACGTCACCGAGCTCGTCGCCTGGGACCTCGCGCTCGACGACCCCGAGGCGCACGTCGACCGCGCGGCCGCGGCCCTCGCCGACCTCGCCGCCGCGGCGCTCGAGGCGGGGCTCGCGATCGCGCGCGCGACCGCCCGCGACCGGTTCGGCGACGACGCCGACCGCGTGCGGCTCGCGGTGATCGGCATGGGGAAGACGGGTGCGCGCGAGCTCAACTACGTGAGCGACGTCGACGTCATCTGGGTGCACGAGGCCGACGACGGCCTCGACGACAGCCGCGCGACGACCATCGCCACCCTGCTCGCGCGCGAGACCGCTGCCGCGTGCGCCGAGTTCCAGAAGGCGCCGCCGCTGTGGGAGGTCGACGCGAACCTCCGGCCCGAGGGCAAGGACGGCGCGCTCACGCGCACGCTCGCCTCGCACATCGCCTACTACGACCGCTGGGCGAAGTCGTGGGAGTTCCAGGCGCTCCTCAAGGCGCGCCCGCTCGCGGGCGACGCGACGCTCGGCGCCGCCTACGACGAGGCCGTGCGCGCGAAGGTGTGGGAGTCGTCGAGCCGCGAGGGCTTCGTCGAGTCGGTGCAGCGGATGCGGGAGCGGGTCACCGAGCACATCCCGGCCGACGAGGTCGACCGGCAGCTGAAGCTCGGCCCAGGAGGCCTGCGCGACATCGAGTTCACGGTGCAGCTGCTGCAGCTGGTGCACGGCGCCGACGACGAGTCGCTGCGCCAGCGCGGCACGCTCGAGGCGCTCGACGCGCTCGCCGCCCGCGGCATCGTCGGCCGCGCCGAGCGCGACGAGTTCAGCGCGCACTACCGGTTCCTCCGCACGCTCGAGCACCGCATCCAGTTCTGGCGGATGCGGCGCACGCACCTCATGCCGGTCGACGACGACGACCTGCGCCGGCTCGCGCGCACGGCGCGGCTCGGCGACGCGGCCGCGCTCGCGCAGCGCTGGCAGGCGGTGCGGCGCGCGGTGCGGTCGCTGCACGAGCGGCTCTTCTACCGGCCGCTGCTCGGCGCGGTCGCCTCGCTCGACCACGAGGACGTGCGCCTCAGCCCCGAGCACGCCCGCCGTCGGCTCGAGGCCTCCGGCTACGTCGACGCGAAGGGCGCCCTCGCGCACATCGGGGAGCTCACGGGCGGCGTCACCCGCCGCGCGCAGATCCAGCGGCTGCTGCTGCCCGTGCTGCTCGGCTGGTTCGCCGAGGGCGCCGACCCGGACATGGGGCTGCTCGCGTTCCGGCGGCTCTCGGAGGCGCTCGGCGACAGCCCGTGGTTCCTGCGCATGCTGCGCGACTCGCCCGTGGCCGCGAGGCGCCTCACGCGGCTGCTCTCGTCGTCGCGGCTCATCGCTTCCCTGATGGAGAAGGTCGCGGAGTCGGCCTCCTGGCTCGACGACGACGACCAGCTGCGGCCGCGCAGCGAAGCGGCGCTGCGCGACGAGGCGGCCGCGGTGCTCGCACGGCACGACGACTCCGACGCGGTGCGGCACGCGCTGCGCACGCTCCGCCGCCGCGAGCACCTGCGCGTCGCGATGGCGAGCGCCCTCCAGCGCGCCGACGAGGTGCAGGTGGGGGCCGCGCTCACCGCGATCGCCGCCGCGATGGTCGACGCAGCGCTCGAGCTGCACCGGCAGGAGGGGCTCGCGATCGCGACGATCACGATGGGCCGCACGGGCGGCCGCGAGATCGGCTTCGGCAGCGACATCGACGTCATGCACGTCGCTCGCGGCGAGGGCGACCCGGTCGCGGCCGCGACGGCCGTGATCCGCCGCGTCTCCGAGACGCTCTCCGACCCGTTCCTGCCGTTCGAGATGGATGCGGGGCTGCGGCCCGAGGGCCGCCAGGGCCCGCTCGTGCGCACGCTCGAGAGCTACCGCAGCTACTACGAGCGGTGGTCGGAGCCGTGGGAGGCGCAGGCGCTGCTGCGCGCGCGCTCGTTCGCGGGCGACGCGGAGCTGGCCGCCGAGCTGCTCGCCGTCATCGACGAGCGGCGCTACCCGGAGTCGTTCCCCGCGTCGTCGGTGCGGGAGGTGCGGCGCATCAAGGCGCGCGTCGAGGCCGAGCGGCTGCCGCGCAGCGCCGACCGCCGACGCCACCTGAAGCTCGGAGACGGCTCGCTGAGCGACGTCGAGTGGCTCGTGCAGCTGCTGCAGCTGCGGCACGCCGGGCGGGAGCCGAGCCTGCGCACCACGTCGACGCTCGAGGCGCTCGCCGCGGCCGCGCGCGCCGACCTCGTGGACGACCGCGACGCGGAGGTGCTGCGGGATGCGTGGACGCTCGCGACCCGCATCCGCAACGGCCTGGCGCTCGCGCGCGCCCGTTCGATCGATCTGCTGCCGGTGGATCGGCAGGAGCTCGAGGCGGTCGCGCGGCTGATCGGCATGCCGGCGGGGTCCGCGCACGCGCTCGAGGAGCACTACCTCGCCGCCACCCGCCGCGCGCGCCGCGTCTTCGACCGGCTCTTCTACGACGAGTAGCGCCCACGCCGCTGGTCGAGGAGCGCGCGGCGCAGCCGCACGCATCCCCTCCGCTGGTCGAGGAGCGCGCGGCGCCGCCGCACGCGTCCCCTCCGCTGGTCGAGGAGCGCGCGGCGCGGCCGCACGCGTCCCCTCCGCTGGTCGAGGAGCGCGCGGCGCAGCCGCACGCGTCTCGAGACCACCCAGCCCCGCCACGAGCGAGCCGCCTAGCCTGACGGCATGCTCCTCATCTTCGGCGTCTCCGACAAGCGCGAGGACCTCGGTCCGGGCCAGACCCGCACGTGCCCGCGCTGCGGCAACACGACGGTGTGGGCGCGCATCCGCACCTCGCGCCGCTTCACGCTCTTCTTCATCCCGATCATCCGGTGGGGGAGGCAGGAGCTCGAGGTCTGCACGATCTGCGGCGAGGCCGTCGCGGGCTGAGCGGAGCGTCAGAGGAGGAAGTCGGGGCGCACCTCGGCGGTGCCCTCGAGCTCGGCCTGCAGCCGACGCCACAGCTCGCGGCCGTGGGACGCCCAAGCCGCTGGCGGCGGCTCCTCCTCCGAGCGGTCGCCCCACGCGTCGTTCCACGCGATGAGCGCAGCGGTCAGGACGGGGGAGAGATCGAGGTCGGCCTCCGTGAGGTGGTACGGATCCGCGAAGCTCTCCCAGAGCGGCAGCCCGTGCACCCATTCGGGGAAGAGCCGGATCACGCGGAGGCCGTCGGGCAGCACGAGCGGCAGGCCGCGCAGGCTGCGCCGCGAGAGGTACCGGTCCTGCATCCGCGCGCGTCGCCGCCACTCGACGGCAGTACCAGGCCGCTCGCGGTAGTCCATCCCGGAGAGCCACGTCAGTCGGCATGCGTCCTCGTCGACGAGCGCGAGCGACCACAGGCGCTCGTCGGCGCCCGACATCCGCGCGGCGGCGTCGAGCGCGTCCTCGAGCGTCACGTCGACGAGGTCGAAGGCCGTCGCGGTCGCCTGCGCGCCCTCGAAGACGAGCAGCCGATACGTGGCGTCGTAGCGATCGGCCGCACGGATCGCATCGTCGGCCGGCTCCATCCGCATGTCCTCAGCCTAGGTCGCGCGGCACTGCGGATCCTCGGGGTCTCGAGACGGCAGCGCCTGCGGCGCGGCCTCCTCGACCAGCGCGAGACGACGGAGAGGGGCCGGATCCCCCCAAGGAATCCGGCCCCCGTCTGGTCGCCGTCAGGCGGTCAGCGCATCAGACCCCGTAGTAGAGCTCGAACTCGAACGGGTGCGGGCGCTGCGCCATCGGCAGGATCTCGTTCTCGCGCTTGTACGCGATCCACGTGTCGATGAGGTCCTTCGTGAACACGTTGCCCTCGAGGAGGAACTCGTGGTCCAGCTCGAGCGCGACGAGCGCCTCCTCGAGCGTGCCCGGCACCTGCGGGATGTTCTTGGCCTCCTCGGGCGGCAGCTCGTAGAGGTCCTTGTCGACGGGCTCGTGCGGCTCGATGCGGTTCTTGATGCCGTCGAGGCCCGCCATCATCTGCGCGGCGAAGGCGAGGTACGGGTTGCCCGAGGCGTCGGGGGCGCGGAACTCGATGCGCTTCGCCTTCGGGTTCGAGCCCGTGATCGGGATGCGGATCGCCGCCGAGCGGTTGCCCGCCGAGTAGACGAGGTTGACCGGCGCCTCGAAGCCCTTGACGAGGCGGTGGTACGAGTTGATCGACGGGTTCGTGAACGCGAGCACCGCGGGGGCGTGCGCGAGCAGGCCGCCGATGTACCAGCGAGCGGTGTCGGAGAGGTTGCCGTAGCCGTTCTCGTCGAAGAAGAGCGGCTTGCCGTCGAGCCACAGCGACTGGTGCGTGTGCATGCCCGAGCCGTTGTCGCCGAAGAGGGGCTTCGGCATGAAGGTGGCGGTCTTGCCCCACTCCTCGGCCGTGTTCTTCACGATGTACTTGAAGGCGAGGATCTCGTCCGCGGCCTTGACCATCGTGTTGAAGCGGTAGTTGATCTCCGCCTGGCCGCCCGTGCCGACCTCGTGGTGGCTGCGCTCGATCTCGAGGCCGATGCCGGCGAGCTTGAGGCAGATGTCGTCGCGCAGGTCGGCCTGCTTGTCGACGGGCGAGACGGGGAAGTAGCCGCCCTTGTAGGGGGTCTTGTTGGCGAGGTTGCCGCCCTCCTCGACGCGGCCCGTGTTCCACGCGCCCTCCTCGGAGTCGACGCTGTGGAACGACTGGTTCTGCGTCGTCGAGTAGCGGACGTCGTCGAAGATGTAGAACTCGGCCTCGGGCGCGAAGAACGCGGTGTCGGCGATGCCGGTCGAGGCGAGGTACTGCTCGGCCTTGTGCGCCACCTGGCGAGGGTCGCGGTGGTAGATCTCGCCCGTGCGCGGGTTGTAGATGTCGAAGATCATCACGAGCGTCTTGTGCTCGCGGAACGGGTCGATGTACGCCGTCGTCACGTCGGGGATGAGCTGCATGTCCGACTCGTGGATGCTCGCGAAGCCGCGGATCGACGAGCCGTCGAAGAGCTGCCCGACCGTGAAGAACTCCTCGTCGACGGTCGATGCGGGGATGTTGAAGTGCTGCTGCACGCCCGGCAGGTCCGTGAAGCGGATGTCGAGGAACTTCACCTCCTCGTCCTTGATGTAGGCGAGGACCTCGGAAGAATCCTTGAACATGATGCTCCTGACTGGTTGGGGGTAGGCGGATGCCGTGGCATCGACGCTACGCAGGAGCCGTTGCCCGCCGGTGACGCCGATGTTTCGGCGGTGTTACGTCAGCGGGGGCGACCGGGTCGCACGCGGCGCGGGTCGATGCCCTTCGGGATGGGCAGGTTGACCTGGCCGAGCGACGTGAGGCGGTTGGCGACGGCCATGACCTCGGCGCGCGTGAGCGTGCGCTTCAGCTTGCGCATCGACCGCGTGAGGCGGCGCAGCTCGAGCTCGGAGTCGGGGCCGACCTCCAGCACGTGCACGGGCACGTTCGGCACGATGCGCTTGACCTTGCGCTGCTCCTCGCCGAGCAGGCGCGCGACGCGCTCGCGCGGGCCCTCGGAGATGAGCACGATGCCGGGGCGGCCGACGGCGCGGTAGATCGCGTCCTGCGTCTTCGGGTTCACGGCGACGGGCATCTCGCTCGTCGTCCAGCTGCCGCGGAGGCCGTTCTTCAGCACGGCGCCGACGGCGCCGGGACGGCCCTCGATCTGCGCGAACGCGATCTTCTCGGCCCGCTGCGTCAGCACCATCATCGCGAGCATGAGGCCCACGAGGAGGCCCGAGATGATCCACAGGACGATGAAGAGCACGTCGCTGCCGAGCACGATGGGCAGCACGATCGAGAGCACGATCGGACCGAGGAGCGCGAGCAGCATGAGCGGCAGCGCGGCCTTGTCGTTCCTGCGGGTCATCTGGAAGATGGACCACATCGTCTTGAGCCTGCCCGGCTCCTTCTCGGTCTCGCGTGCCATGGCTCCACGATACCGGGGCGGGAGGTCCGCGCTCTCCACACGGATGGCCGGTTCCGGCACGCGCGGCGGGGCTCGCGGTGCACCATCCCGGCATGGACGACGAGCGCATCACCATCGCCGGGCATCCCCTCGTGCGGCTCCTACGGCGCGACGACGACCGGGAGGCGTGGGTCGCCGCCGACGGCGACGGCGCGGGCGTCGAGCTGCACCGGGCGGCGGCCGGTCGCGATGCGGTGCTCGCCCGCGAGGCGGAGGCCGTCGCGGCGGCCGCGCACCCGCACCTCGTGCCGGTGCTCGACGTCGCGCACGACGGCGGCGCGGTGCTCGTGCGGCCGCTGCTGCCGCGCGACCTGGCGGGTTGGCTCCTGGCGCGCGGCGCGCCGGAGCCGGGGGAGGCCGTGACGGCGCTCGCCCCGATCGCCGCGGCGCTGGCCGCGCTGCACGCCGTCGGCGCGGCGGCGGGCGGCGTCCCGGCGCAGGCGGTTCGCCTCGATGCCGACGGCGCCCCGCTGCTCATGGCGGAGGGCGCGGCGGTGGAGCAGTCGCCGCCGAACCCCGCATGGCTGGAGTCGAGCGCCGCGGTCGCGCGCGACGCAGCGGGCTGGCGGGCCCTCGCCGAGACGCTGCTCGGCGCGGCGGGGGAGACGATGCCGTCCGAGGTCGAGCGCGCGCTGGCGGACCGCGACCTCGCGGCGGCCGGCGCGGCGCTGCTCGCCGCATGGCCGGCGCTGCCGCTCGCGCTCGACGCGCCCCGGGCGGCGGTGGCGCCCCGGCGGCCCGTGGCCGTGCGGCGGCGCGAGCGGCCCGACGGGATGCGCGCGGCGTGGGACGCGGTGGCCGCGGCGCTCGACCGTGCGCTCGGCGGGGCGACGGGTGCCCGCGCTCCGAGCGGCCCGCGGGCTCTCCTGCGCTCGCCGGCGGCGCTGCTGCGCCGGGCCCCCGCCGCGATCCGCGCGGTGCGCCCGCGGTTCTGGCTGGCCGCGGGCGCCGGGGCGGCCGCGCTCGCACTGGCCGGCGGGCTGGCCGCGACGGCGGACGGCTCGAGCGCCGCGGCGCCGCTGGAGCCGACGCCGACGGTCGTGGCCCCCGACGTCACCACTGTCGCCTCGGCCGGGGCGCGGGCGGCGCCGAGCCCGGAGCCGGCGCCGCCGTCGAGCGGCGCGACCGCGGCGGTCGAGGACGATCCGGTCGCGGCGACCGTCGCCCTGCTCGCCGAGCGGGAGACGTGCCTCGACGCGGCCGACGCCGGCTGCCTCGTCGGCCTCCACGACCCCGCGAGCCCGCTCCTCGCGGCCGACGAGCCGTGGCGCATGCCCGCCGACGGCGAGCCGGAGCTCGTGCAGCGGCTCGGCGACGCATGGCTGCTGCGCATCGCCTCCGGAACGGCACCGGCCTCGGTGCTCGTGATGAGCACCGAGGCCGGATGGACCCTGCGGGACGCGTGGGAGGACTAGACCTCGAACTGCCCCGACTCGAGGCGCGCCTTGACCTGCCCGAGGTAGCGGGCGGCGTCGGCGCCGTCGATGATGCGGTGGTCGTACGACAGGGCGAGGTAGACCATCGAGCGGATCGCGATCGAGTCCTGGCCGTCGACCGACACGACCACGGCGCGCTTCACGACCGAGCCGACGCCGAGGATGGCGCGCTGCGGCTGGAAGACGACCGGCGTGTCGAACAGCGCGCCGCGCGAGCCCGTGTTCGTCAGCGTGAACGTGCCGCCGGCGAGCTCGTCCGGGCTCAGCTTGTTGTCGCGGGTGCGCTGCGCGAGGTCGGCGATGTCGGCCGTCAGCTCGCGGATGCTCTTCGAGCCCGCGTCGCGGATGACCGGCGTCAGCAGGCCGCGCTCGGTGTCGACCGCCATCGAGAGGTTCTCGACGTCGGGGTAGGTGATCTGCTCGCCGTCGTCCGTCGAGTTGATGATCGGGTGCGACTTGAGCGCCTCGACCGCCGCCTGCGTGAAGAACGGCAGGAAGGTGAGCTTGTTGCCGGTCTCCTGCTGGAACGACGCCTTCTTCGCCTCGCGGAGCTGCGCGACCTTCGTCACGTCGACCTCCACGACGGTCGTGAGCTGCGCGAGCTGCTGCATCGACTCGACGGCGCGCTTCGCCACCACCTTGCGGAGGCGCGTGAGCGGTGCCTGCGTGCCGCGGAGCTCCGACACCTCGACCTCGACGGGCTTCGCCGACGCGGCGCCCTCGGCGGCCGCGGGCTTCGCCTCGGCCGCGGCGAGCACGTCCTCCTTGCGGATGCGGCCGCCGACACCCGTGCCGGTGAGGCTCGAGAGGTCGACGCCCTGCTCGTTCGCGAGCTTGCGCACGATCGGCGTCACGTACGGCGAGCCGCCGCCCTGCGCGGGCGCGGCCGCCGGCTTCGCGGGAGCCGCTGCCGGCTTCGCGGGCGCGGCCGGAGCCGAGGCGGGCTTCGCGGGGGCCGAGGGCGCGGCTGCCTTCGGGGCCTCCTGCTTCGGGGCTTCCTCCTTCGGCTGCTCGGCCTCGGGGGCCTTCGCGGGCTCGGGCTGCTCGGTCGATGGCTCCGCCGGGGCGGCCTGCGGCGCGGGCGCCGCATCCTGCTCCTGCGCGCTGCTGTCCGACTCGGCGGGCTCGTCGGCCTCGGGGGCGCTGCCGCCCGCCTCGCCGCCGACGCGCGCGATGACCGCGCCGACCTCGATCGTCTCGTCCTCCTGGGCGAGGATCTCGGTGAGCGTGCCGGCGACCGGCGAGGGGACCTCGGTGTCGACCTTGTCGGTCGAGACCTCGACGATGGGCTCGTCGACCGCGACCTCGTCGCCCACGGCCTTCAGCCAGCGGGTGATCGTGCCCTCGGTGACCGACTCGCCGAGCGCGGGGAGCGCGATGTCGGTGCCGCCGCCCGAGGCGGGCTTCGCCTCGGCCTGCGGGGCCTCCTCGGGCGTGGCGCCCGACTGCTCGGTGCCGCCCTGGTCGCCCTGGTCGGCCTCCTGCGAGGGGGAGTCCTGCGCCTCGGCGGCTGCCTCCTCGTCGACCTCCTGGTCGGCCTCGGAGTCGGCGGGCGCGGCCTCGGCGGCCGGGGCCTCCGACGCGTCGTCGCCGCCGGCGGGCGCGTCGCCCGCGTCGCCGACGCGCGCGATGACGGCGCCGACCTCGATGGTGTCGTCCTCGTCGGCGAGGATCTCGGTGAGCGTGCCCGCGACGGGCGACGGCACCTCGGTGTCGACCTTGTCGGTCGAGACCTCGACGATGGGCTCGTCGACGGCGACCTCGTCGCCGACCGCCTTCAGCCAGCGGGTGATCGTGCCCTCGGTGACGCTCTCGCCCAGGGCGGGGAGCTGGATGTCGGTCATTGCGTGTCTCCTGTGGCTTCGATCAGATGGCGTGGAGCGGGGTGCCGGCGAGCTTGAGGTGCGTCTCGCCGATCGACTCGTGCTGCGTCGGGTGCGCGTGGATGAGGTGCGCGACGTCCTCCGGGTAGGCCTCCCAGTTGACGATGAGCTGCGCCTCGCCGATGAGCTCGCCGACGCGGCGGCCGATCATGTGGATGCCGACGACGGGGCCGTCCTTGACGCGCACGGCCTTCACCGAGCCGGTCGTGCCGACGATCTCGCTCTTGGCGTTGCCGCCGAGCGAGTACTCGTACGACTCGATGGCGTCGGCGCCGAACTGCTCCTTGGCCTTGGCCTCGGTGTAGCCCACCGAGGCGACCTCGGGGTCGCAGTAGGTGACCTTGGGGATGTTGACGTCCTCGACCATGCGGGGCTCGAGGCCGGCGATCTGCTCGGCGACGAAGATGCCCTGCTGGTAGCCGCGGTGCGCGAGCTGCAGGCCGGGGACGATGTCGCCGACGGCGTAGACGCCGGGCACCGAGGTCTGGAGGGTCTCGTCGACCGTGACGAAGCCGCGGTCCAGCTGCACGCCGACCTCCTCGTAGCCGAGGCCGGCCGTCGAGGGGCCGCGGCCGACGGCGACGAGCAGCAGGTCGGCGTCGATGGTCTCGCCCGTCTCGAGCGAGACGTGCACGCCCGAGTCGTCCTGCGTGACGCCCGAGAAGCGGGCGCCGAGCTTGAACTGGATGCCGCGCTTCTTGTAGGCGCGCTCGAGCTGCTTCGAGACGGACTCCTCCTCGTTCGGGACGAGGTGGGGGAGGCCCTCGATGATCGTGACCTCGGCGCCGAACGAGCGCCAGACGCTCGCGAACTCGACGCCGATGACGCCGCCGCCGAGCACGGCCACGCGCTCCGGGATCCAGTCGAGCTGCAGGGCCTGCTCGCTCGTGATGACGTTGCCGGTGATCTCGAGGCCGGGGAGCGACTTCGAGAACGAGCCGGTGGCGAGCACGATGCTCTTGCCCGTGAGGGTCTGGTCGCCGACCTGGACGGTCGTGGGCGACGCGAGGCGGCCGTCGCCCTCGACGACGGTGATGCCCTTGTTCTTGATGAGCCCCTGGAGGCCCTTGTACTTCTTCGTGATGATGCCCTCGCGGAAGGCCTTCACGCGCTCGATGTCGATGCCCTTGAGCTCGGCGTCGACGCCGGCCTCGGCCGACTCGCGCACGACGTCCGCGACCTCGCCCGAGTGGAGCATCGCCTTCGTCGGCACGCAGCCGCGGTGCAGGCAGGTGCCGCCGAGCTTGTCCTTCTCGACGATCGCGACGGTCTTGCCGAGCTGCACGGCCCGCAGCGCGACGGCGTAGCCCGCGCTGCCTCCGCCCAGGACGACGATGTCAAAGCTCTGATCGGACACGCACTCGCTCCTTCTGGGTCCCGATGCCGCACGGCTGGGCGCGGCTGTGCACGACGGAGGGCTGCCTGTGCGCAGCCGCGTCTGTGCCAACCCTATCCCGAGCCGTCGGACGCTCCCGGCGCGTTCGCCCAGCGCGTCAGGAGGCGGAGCGCGCGAGCCCGGCCACCACGCGGAGCAGGCCGCGCACCGCGGCGCCCGTCGCGCCGGAGGGCGTGTGGCCGTAGGCGCCGCCCGTGTTCATGGACGGCCCGGCGATGTCGATGTGCGCCCACGGGATGGGCGAGCCGTCGCGCTCGCCCACGAACTCGTTGAGGAACGCGGCCGCGAGCAGCATGCCGCCCGAGCGGTTGCCGACCTTCGCGTTCATGAGGTCGGCGACCTGGCTCTCGAGCATCGGCCGCATCTCCTCGGGGATGGGCATGGGCCAGACGAGCTCGCCGACCTCGGTGCACGCGGCGACGACCTGGTCGACGAAGGCGCCGTCGTTGCCCATGACGCCGGCGACGCGGTCGCCGAGGGCCACGACCTGCGCGCCCGTGAGCGTCGCGACGTCGATGATCGCGTCGGGCTGCGCCTCGGTGGCGAGCACGAGGCCGTCGGCCATGACGAGGCGGCCCTCGGCGTCGGTGTTCGTGACCTCGACGGTGGTGCCGCCGCGGAGGGTGATGACGTCGTCGGGGCGCGTGGAGGTCGACGAGACCATGTTCTCGGCGAGGCAGAGGTGCGCGGTGATGCGGATGGGCAGGTGCAGCGCGGCGGCGGCGACGGCGACGGCGTAGACGGCGGCGGCGCCGGCCATGTCGTACTTCATGTGCTGCATCGAGGCCGCCGGCTTCAGCGAGAGGCCGCCCGAGTCGAAGGTGATGCCCTTGCCGACGAGCACGACGTGCTTCGCGGCGCCCTCGGGGGCGTGCTCGACCGTGACGAGGCGGGGCGGGCGGCTCGAGCCCTGGCCGACGCCGATGAGGCCGCCGAAGCCCTCGCGGCGCAGGCGCTCCTCGTCGCGGACCGTCACCGACAGGCCCGTCGCCTCGGCCTCCGCGACGACGCGGTCGGCGAAGGCGCCGGGGCTGAGGAGGTTCGGCGGCGTGTTCGCGAGGTCGCGGGTCGTCCACACGGCCTGCGCGGCGATCGTCGCCTCGGCGACGACGGACGCGGCGACCTCGGCGTCGCCGGCGACGACGGCGATCTCGCAGAGCGCGAGCGGCTCCTGCTTCTTAGGGCCCTCGTAGCGGTAGGCGCCGAGCGCGGCGCCCTCGAGCACCGCGTGGACGTCGTCGCTCGACGAGACGGGGAGCGCGACGGCGAGCGAGGCGACGTCGCGGAGGCCGCGGACGGCGGCGCCGGCCGCCTCGCGCAGGCGCTGGGGCGTCGAGCGGTCGCCGAGGCCCACGAACGCGATGCGGCGGCCGTCGACGACGGTGCGCACGAGCTGCTCGCGCTTGCCCGTCACGCCCAGCGCCGCGAGCAGCTCGGGGTCGAAGCCCGGCGCCTGCGGCTCGTCGCCGCCGAGCACGCCGTGCACGGTGAGCTCGGCGGTGGCGTCGTCGGTGCTGGGGATGATGGAGAGCGCGGGGATCGGCATGGTGCACGAGGATACCGGCGCTCGGCGATGCCGACGCCCGTCGGCGGACGCCGTGGCGGGCGCCGCTCACTAGGCTGGAGCGGTGATCGAGCCGCGCGACCTGACCATGGACCTGGAGGACCTGGGCACGGTGCCGCGCGGCCTCGACCTCGTCATCGCGATCCACGGCTTCGTCGACGCCGGCCAGGCAGCCGAGGCCGCCGCCGCGGCCGTGCTCGACACGCTGCCGCACCGTCCGGTGGTCGCGTTCGACACCGACCTGCTCATCGACCACCGCTCGCGCCGGCCGCGGATGCTGTTCGACGAGGACCACATCGAGGAGTACCTGCCGCACTCGCTGTCGCTGCTGCTCGTCGAGGACGACGCCGGCGCGCCGTTCCTGCTGCTCACCGGACCCGAGCCCGACTGGCTGTGGGAGCGCTTCACCGACCGGCTGCTCGAGCTCGTCGACGAGCTCGAGGTGGCGTCGACGACGATCATCGCGTCGATCGGCATGCCAGTCCCGCACACGCGCCCGCTCACCACGACGGTCTCCGGCAACCGCGCCGAGCTCATCGAGCAGTACTCGGCGTGGAAGCCCGTCTCTTCGGCGCCCGCGTCGGTGATCCACCGGATCGAGCACCGCCTCCACCTCTCCGCACCGGTCGCGACGTTCACCGTGCTCGTGCCCCACTACATCGGGGAGTCCGGCTCGGCCGGCCCCGCGCTCGCGGCGCTCGAGGGCGTGACGAGCGCGACGGGGCTCGCGTTCCGCACCGAGGAGCTGCGGCAGGCCGACCGCGAGTTCCAGCAGCTCGTCGCGCAGCAGATGGAGACGAACGAGGAGCTCCAGCGCGTCGTGAAGACGCTCGAGGCGCGCTACGACGCGTTCATGGCGCAGTCGTCGGTGCGCTCGCCCCTCACCGACGAGGACGGCTCGCTGCCGAGCGCCGACGAGATCGCGGAGGAGCTGGAGCGGTACCTGCGCGGCCGCCGCAGCGGCGACGGGGACCTGCTGCTGTGAGCGCGCGCCGATGAACAGCGCGCGCTCCTGGGTGGTGTGGGGCGTCGGCGCCCTCGCGTACATCGCCGCGATCCTGCACCGCTCCTCGCTCGGCGTCGCCGTGCCGGACGCCGCGGCCCGCTTCGAGGTGCAGGCGGCCCTGCTCTCGACGCTCGGCGCCGTGCAGCTGGCCGTCTACGCCGTGATGCAGATCCCCGTCGGCGTGCTGCTCGACCGCTACGGCCCGCGCGTGCTCATCGCCTCCGGGGCGGCGATCATGGCCGCCGGCCAGCTGGTCGTCGCGCTCGCGGAGGACCTTCCCGTGGCGGTCGCCGGCCGCGTGCTCGTCGGCCTCGGCGACGCCGCCACCTTCATCTCCGTCATCCGCCTCCAGGCGGGCTGGTTCCGAGGCCCGATCGTCGCGCAGATGTCGCAGTGGACCGCGACGGCCGGCCAGCTCGGCCAGCTGCTCTCGGTCGTGCCGTTCGCCTGGCTGCTGCACCAGGTCGGCTGGACGCTCTCGTTCGGCTCGCTCGCCATCGTCGGCGCGGTCGCGCTCGTGCTCGTGCTCGTGCTCGTCTTCGACTCCCCGAAGGGCGAGCCGCCGCTCGCCACGGGGTCGATCGAGCTGCCGCAGGGCTGGTGGCCGCGGCTGCTCTCGACGCTCCGCCGGCCGGGCACGCAGCTCGGCCTCTGGACGCACTTCGCGCTGCTCGCGACGCCGAACATGTTCATGCTGTTCTGGGGCTACCCGATGCTCGTCGACGGGCTCGGGTACGAGCGCACGGCGGCGGCGGGGCTCCTCTCGATCACGGTCGTGACGGGCATGGTCGTGGGCCCGATCATCGGCATCGCCACCGCGCGCTTCCCGCTCCGGCGGTCGAACCTCGTGCTCGCGATCGTCGGCCTCCTCGTCGTCACCTGGGCGCTCGTGGTCGGCTGGCCGGAGCGGCCGCCTGCCTGGTTGCTCGTGGTGCTCGTCGTGGTGCTCGGCATCGCCGGGCCCGGGTCGACGGTCGGCTTCGACTTCGCCCGCACCTTCAACCCGCTCCGCACCCTGGGCGCCGCGAACGGCGTCGTCAACGTCGGCGGCTTCGCCGCGAGCTTCGCGATGATGCCCGTCGTCGGCCTCGTGCTCGACCTCGTGCACCACGCGCGGCTCGACGCGGGGGAGGAAGCGGCGCTCTACGACTGGGCGGGCTTCCGGATCGCGCTGTGCGTGCAGTTCGTGGTGCTCGTGCTCGGCGCCGTGATGATCCTGCGCGCGCGTCGCCGCACCCGCCTCCAGCTCCGCGAGGAGGAGGGCATCGAGGTCGGGCCGGTGTGGCGCGCGATCGCCCGCTGGCTGCGGGATCGCCGCGCCTGAGCCCGTCCCGGCCGGCCATCGCGGGGCCGTCGCGGCCCCTTCGGGGACACGCGGGAATGCCTATGCCACACCTGGCGCTATACTGTCAAGACCGACCCAGTCGAGACCGCGCTCCGGCGCAGGACTTGACATGGGTCATTCGACTGCCCCGAGATCGACCGCCCGCGCTCGATCAGCCCGCGAGGCCCGCCCCGCAGGCGCCCGCACCGACCGGAGGACCCATGCCAGCCAAGGAGACCACCACCGCGACGCGCCGTACGAAGGCGGAGGCCGCGGAGGCCGCCACGACGAGCGCGGCGAAGGAGCCCGCCGCCAAGGCGGCGCCGAAGACGGCGGCCAAGACGACGACGAAGGCCGCGGCCGCGAAGACGACGACCGGCAAGGCCGCCGCCACGAAGACCGCCGCGACCAAGACCACGGCGACGAAGGCGAAGACGACGCGCGCGAAGGCCGCGACGGCCGATGGTGCCACCGCGGCCCCGAAGGCGCGCGGCGGCCGCAAGAAGGCCGCCGACCCCGTCGACGAGGTGCAGGCCGAGGAGGCCGCCGCCGCCGAGGCCCCCGAGGAGGAGGCGCCCGAGGAGGACGAGAAGGTCCACGTCGAGAAGCTCCCGACCGGCGCGCTGCGCCTCTCGGGCGACGACGACGAGCCCGCCGCCACGCAGATCACGGGTGCCACGGCCGACCCGGTCAAGGACTACCTGAAGCAGATCGGCAAGGTCGCGCTCCTCAACGCCGAGCAGGAGGTCGACCTCGCCATGCGCATCGAGGCGGGCCTGTTCGCCGAGGAGCGCCTCTCGCTCGAGGGCGACGACCTCGACTGGCAGCTCAAGCGCGACCTCACCCGCATCGCCCGCGACGGCCAGCGCGCGAAGTCGCACCTGCTGGGCGCGAACCTCCGCCTCGTCGTCTCGCTCGCCAAGCGCTACACGGGCCGCGGCATGCAGTTCCTGGACCTCATCCAGGAGGGCAACCTCGGCCTCATCCGCGCCGTCGAGAAGTTCGACTACACCAAGGGCTTCAAGTTCTCGACCTACGCGACGTGGTGGATCCGCCAGGCCATCACCCGCGCCATGGCCGACCAGGCCCGCACCATCCGCATCCCCGTGCACATGGTCGAGGTCATCAACAAGCTCGCCCGCGTGCAGCGCCAGATGCTCCAGGACCTGGGCCGCGAGCCCACGCCCGAGGAGCTGGCCCGCGAGCTCGACATGACCCCCGAGAAGGTCATCGAGGTGCAGAAGTACGGCCGCGAGCCCATCTCGCTGCACACGCCCCTCGGCGAGGACGGCGACAGCGAGTTCGGCGACCTCATCGAGGACACCGAGGCGGTCGTGCCGGCCGACGCGGTGGGCTTCACGATGCTGCAGCGCCAGCTCGAGTCGCTCCTCGACTCGCTCTCGGAGCGCGAGGCGGGCGTGATCCGCATGCGCTTCGGCCTCGGCGACGGCATGCCGAAGACGCTCGACCAGATCGGCGACACCTTCGGCGTGACGCGCGAGCGCATCCGCCAGATCGAGTCGAAGACGATGGCGAAGCTGCGCCACCCGTCGCGGTCGCAGCAGCTGCGCGACTACCTGGAGTGATCCGCACGATCCGTGCGCGTCACGGAGCGTCACGAGGCCGTCGGGAATCTCCCGGCGGCCTCGCCGCGTTCTAGGATGGGTCGATACCCCCGAGAAGGAGTGCTCATGCCTCGCCCCCGCACCATCGTGTCCCGGCTCGCCCCCGCCGCGGCCGTCGCCGCTGCCGCCGTCGCCCTCGCCGGCTGCTCGTCGGGCGGCGCCGACCCCGCCGCGACCGAGACCGCCTCGGGCGGCGTGACGCTCGAGCAGGTGCAGGAGGCCGGCACGCTCGTCGTGGGCACCGAGGGCACCTACTCGCCGTTCTCGTTCCACCAGGACGGCGCGGGCGAGCTCACCGGCTACGACGTCGAGATCATCACGGCGGTCGCCGGGGAGCTCGGCGTCGAGGTCGAGTTCCAGGAGACGCAGTGGGACGCGCTGTTCGCCGCGCTCGACTCCGGCCGCATCGACGTCATCGCCAACCAGGTCTCGATCACGCCCGAGCGCCTCGAGCGCTACGAGTTCTCGGAGCCGTACACGTACTCGCCCGGCGTGCTCGTGGTCGCCGAGGACAGCGACATCCAGTCGTTCGACGACCTCTCGGGCCGCGTGAGCGCGCAGTCGCTCACGAGCAACTGGGCCGAGGTCGCCACCGAGGCCGGCGCGCAGGTCGAGGAGGTCGAGGGCTTCGCCCAGGCCGCCGAGCTGCTGCGCGCGGGCCGCGTCGACGCGACCGTCAACGACCGCCTCACGTTCCTCGACTACGAGACCGCGCAGGGCGGCGAGACCGGCCTCCGCGTCGCGGCCGAGACCGACGACACGAGCGAGAACGCCTTCGCGTTCCGCGCCGGCAGCGAGACGCTCGTCGCCGCGATCGACGAGGCGCTCGCCTCGCTCGCGGCCGACGGCACGCTCGCCGAGATCTCGGCGACGTACTTCGGCGAGGACGTCTCGCAGCCGTGACGAGCGCCATCCACGACGCGGCCCGGGCAGCTGCCCGGGCCGCGTCGGCGTCCGCCCCAGGCGCGAGCGCGTAGGGTCGCTCCGTGGACTGGGAGCTGATCGGATCGTCGATCGGGCCGATCGTGCTCGGCGCGATCCAGGGCACGATCCCGCTGACGGCCGCGTCGTTCGCGCTCGGCCTCACGATCGCCGTGCTGCTCGCGCTCGCCCGCATCTCGGGCGTCGCCGTGCTCTCGGCGGTCGCCCGCGCCTACATCTCGATCATCCGCGGCACGCCGCTGCTCGTGCAGCTGTTCGTGATCTTCTACGGCATGCCGCAGCTGGGCATCACGCTCGACCCGTGGCCGAGCGCGATCATCGTGCTGTCGATGAACGTGGGCGGCTACGCGGCCGAGATCATCCGCGCGGCGATCCTGTCGATCCCGCGCGGGCAGTGGGAGGCCGCGGCCATGATCGGCATGCCGCGGGGCCAGGCGCTGCTGCGGATCGTGCTGCCGCAGGCGGCGCGCGTCTCGGTGCCGCCGCTGTCGAACACGCTCATCTCGCTCGTCAAGGACTCGTCGCTCTGCTCGCTCATCCTCGTGACCGAGCTGTTCCGCGTCGCGCAGCGCATCGCGGCGCCGAGCGGCGAGTTCCTGCTGCTCTACGCCATCGCGGGCGCCATCTACTGGGTCATCTGCCTCGTGCTCGCGTTCGGCCAGGACCGCCTCGAGGGGAGGCTCGACCGCTATGCCGTCTGACCAGCCCGTCCCGCCCGCCGACGGCCTCCTGCTGTCGGCCCGCGGCCTCCACAAGTCGTTCGGCGACAACCACGTGCTGCGCGGCGTCGACCTCGACATCGCGCCCGGCACCGTGCATGCGCTGATCGGGCCCTCCGGCTCCGGCAAGACGACGGTCCTCCGCTCGCTCAACGGCCTCGAGACGCCCGACGCCGGCACGCTCCGCATCGGCGACCTCTCGCTCGACTTCGACCGCGCCATCGGCCGTCGGGAGCGCGCGGCGCTGCACCGCGCGTCCGCGATGGTCTTCCAGCAGCACCAGCTCTTCCCGCACCTCACCGTGCTCGGCAACGCGACGATCGGCCCCATCCGCGTGCAGGGCCGGTCGCGCGACGAGGCGACCGAGGCCGCGCTCGCGCTGCTCGACCGCGTGGGCCTCCGCGAGAAGGCCGACGCCTACCCCTCGTCGCTCTCGGGCGGCCAGCAGCAGCGCGTCGGCATCGTGCGCGCGCTCGCGCTCCAGCCGTCGATGCTGCTCTTCGACGAGCCGACGTCCTCGCTCGACCCGGAGCTCGTCGGCGAGGTGCTCGCCGTCATGAGCGAGCTCGCCTCGGAGGGATGGACGATGGCCGTCGTCACGCACGAGCTCGGCTTCGCGCACGAGGTCGCCGATCGGGTGTCGTTCTTCGACGGCGGCGTCGTCGTCGAGCAGGGGAGCCCGGAGCAGGTGTTCGAGGCGCCGCAGCACGAGCGCACGCAGCGGTTCCTCCAGCGCATGCGCGGGCCGTTCGGCGGCTGACCCCGCCACGCGCAGACGCCCGCCACGCGACGAGGCCCGCCCCGGATGGGGGCGGGCCTCGTGAGCGTCAGGGGGAGACGGGCTCAGCGCTCGTGGAGCTTCGCCGTCTCGTCGTGCCACACGGTGGCGACGGGCTCGAGCGCCTCGCGGTGCTTGGCGGCGTGGTGCGCGCAGAAGAGCAGCGTGCCGCTCGACATGGTCGCGCGGACGTACGCCTGGGCACCGCAGCTGTCGCAGCGGTCGAGACCGGTGAGCGGGGCTCGCGCCTCGTCCACCTCGAGCGTCGGGGTCTGGATGTCGTTCACAGGGCCCTCCTCTGATTCGTCCTGGCCACCAGTCTCCCATGCGCGTGGGCCGCAGACCCGCAAGGTCGGCCTCGGTTCGCCAGCGGCAGAACGCGCGCGCAGGCGCAGGACGATCCGCGCGCCCTGCCGGTGGGAGGTGCCGGGCGGCCGTAGGCTGGCCTGCGGCGTGCCGCACCGGCGCGGGCCGGCCCTGGGCCGGTCCCCGGACGGAGCGCCGGCAGGAGGCGCGCACGGCGCGCAGGAGAGGGGACCGATGGCATCCGCGGCATCCGACTACTCGGCGAGGCACCTGACGGTCCTCGAGGGCCTCGAGGCCGTGCGCAAGCGCCCCGGCATGTACATCGGCTCGACCGACTCGCGCGGCCTCATGCACTGCCTCTGGGAGATCATCGACAACTCCGTCGACGAGGCGCTCGCCGGCCACGGCCGCGAGATCTCGGTGATCCTGCACGCCGACAGCTCGGTCGAGGTGCGCGACCGCGCCCGCGGCCTGCCCATCGACGTCGAGCCCCGCACGGGCCTCACGGGCGTCGAGGTGATCTTCACGAAGCTGCACGCGGGCGGCAAGTTCGGCGGCGGCGCCTACGGCTCGTCCGGTGGCCTGCACGGCGTCGGCGCGTCGGTCGTCAACGCCCTGTCGGAGCGCCTCGACGTCGAGGTCGACCGCGACGGGGCCACCTGGGCGATGAGCTTCCACCGCGGGGAGCCGGGCGAGTTCCTCGACGCCGACGGGCCGGACCCGAAGGCTACGTTCGTGCCGTTCACGGATGCGTCGCGGCTGCGCAAGGTCGGGCGTGTCGCGAAGGCGACGACCGGCACGCGCGTGCGCTACTGGGCCGATCCGCAGATCTTCACGAAGGACGCAGCGTTCCTCGCCGACGAGCTCGCGCGCCGCGCCCGCCAGACCGCGTTCCTCGTGCCGGGCCTCGGGATCGAGATCGTCGACGAGCGCGGCGAGGAGCGGACCGTCCAGGAGTTCCGCTACGAGGGCGGCATCTCGGAGTTCGTCGAGTACCTGGCGCCCGACGCGGGCATCACCGGCACGTGGCGCCTGACGGGTGAGGGCGGCTTCTCGGAGACCATCCCGGTGCTCGACGAGCAGGGCCACATGGTGAGCCGCGAGGTGGAGCGCACGTGCGAGGTCGACGTGGCGCTGCGCTGGGGCACCGGCTACGACACGACGGTGCAGACGTTCGTGAACATCATCGCGACGCCCAAGGGCGGCACCCACCTCGCGGGCTTCGAGGCCGCGCTCGTCAAGCTCATCCGCGACCAGGTGGCGGCGAACGCCCGCAAGCTCAAGGCCGGCAGCGACCGCATCGAGAAGGACGACCTCATGGCGGGCCTCACCGCCGTCGTCACGGTGCGCCTGCCTGAGCCGCAGTTCGAGGGCCAGACGAAGGAGGTGCTCGGCACGCCCGCCGTGCGCCAGATCGTCTCGCAGGTGATCGCGCGCGAGCTCGGCGCGATCCTCACCTCCACGAAGCGCGACGAGAAGGCGCAGTCGGCGCTGCTGCTCGAGAAGGTCGTGAGCGAGATGAAGGCGCGCATCTCGGCGCGCTCGCTCAAGGAGACCGCGCGGCGGAAGTCGGCGCTCGAGTCGTCGTCGCTGCCGACGAAGCTCGTCGACTGCCGCTCGAACGACGTCGCGCAGACCGAGCTCTTCATCGTCGAGGGCGACAGCGCGCTCGGGACCGCGAAGCCGGCGCGCGACAGCGAGTTCCAGGCGATCTTGCCCATCCGCGGCAAGATCCTCAACGTGCAGAAGGCCTCGATGGCCGACATGCTCGGCAACGCCGAGTGCGCCGCGATCATCCAGTCGGTCGGCGCGGGCTCCGGTCGCACCTTCGACCTCTCGGCCGCGCGCTACGGCAAGGTCATCCTGCTCTCGGACGCCGACGTCGACGGTGCGCACATCCGCACGCTGCTGCTGACGCTCTTCTACCGCTACATGCGACCGCTCATCGAGGACGGCCGCGTGTTCGCCGCCGTGCCGCCGCTGCACCGCATCCAGGTGAAGCACCGCGGCAAGCCCGACGAGTTCGTCTACACGTACAGCGACCGCGAGCTGCACGGCGTGCTCGCGCGGCTGAAGAAGGCCGGCAAGACCTGGGTCGAGCCGCCCCAGCGCTACAAGGGCCTCGGCGAGATGGACGCCGACCAGCTGGCCGAGACGACCATGGATCGCGCGCGCCGCACGCTGCGCCGCGTGACCATCGGCGACGCCGAGCGGTCGAGCTCGGTGTTCGAGCTGCTCATGGGCAACGAGGTCGCCCCGCGCCGCGAGTTCATCGTCACCTCGCAGCCCGACCGCGAGCGCATCGACGTCTGACCCGGTGCGCCGGCGCTGCCGGCGGTGCGACCGAGCGGTCGCTCCCGCCCGCGCGAGCCGCTGAGCGGTCGCGGGCGGTCGTCCGCCGGCCGTCGCGCCCGCCGTTCGTGACCGCTCGATGGCCGCTCGCGGCACGAGCGACCGTTCGAGCAGGGCGCCGGAGCTCAGCTGCCCAGGCGGCTGCCGATCGCGCCGATGGCGCCGTCGATTGCGACGCCCGAGCCCGTGCGCGGCGCGCCGCCGGGCGGCAGCTGGCGTTGCGAGCCGTCGGCGCCGACCGCCAGGGGAGCGGCGCCGGCCCAGGCGAGCGCGATGCCCACCTCGCCCTTGAGCAGCCGGTGCGCGGCGACGCCGCCCGTGCCGCGGCCCTTGGCGGGGAACTCCTCGAGCGCCGACACCTTCACGCGCGGCTCGTCGAGGCCCGCGAGCGTCTCGGCGGTCTCGGTGACGGTGACGACCTCCGCCTCCTCGCCGACGACGCCGGCGAAGCGGACGGCGGCGCCGCCCTTGAGGCCGATGCCCTTCATGCCGCCCGCCCCGGGGCCCTGCGGGTTGACCGCGGATGCCTGGAAGCGCAGCAGCTGCGCGTCGGAGGTGATGAGCACGATCCAGTCGTCGTCGGGTGCAGGGGCGAGGCCCACGACGCGGTCGCCGGCCTTGAGCGCGATGAGCGACTCTCCCTCGCGGTCGCGGAGCTCCGCCGGCTTCACGCGCTTCACGACGCCCTGGGCGGTCGCGACGAGCCACGGCGACTCGTCGGCGACGTCGACGATGCCGACGACCTCCTCGCCGCGGCCGAGCTGCACGAGGTCCTTGAGCTTGAGGCCGGCGGTGAGCCCGATCGACGCCGGCGGCACCGAGGGCAGGTCGAGCGGCGTGAGGCGGTGCACGACGCCCGACGACGACACGAGCCCGTAGGCGCCTCGGGTCGTCGTGCGGATGGCGCCGCGGATGGCGTCGTGGCGGCTGCGGCGCGTGGGGACGGGGATGGGCTCCTCGCCGTCGACGCGCACGAGGCGGCCGGTGGCCGAGAGGATCACGGTCGTCGGCGCGTCCGCGACCTCCGCCTGCACGGCCGCGGCCTTGCCGCGGGTCGGGGTGGCGCCGCCCTCGGTGAGCGCGGTGCGGCGCGGGGTGCCGAAGCGCTCCGCGACCTCGTCGAGCTCGTGCGCGACGAGGTCGTGCAGCACCTGCTCGGAGCCGAGGATGCGCTCGAGCTCGGCGATCTCGGCGCGCAGCTCGTCGGCCTCCGCCTCGAGCTCGACGCGCGAGAACTTCGTGAGGCGCCGCAGGCGCAGCTCGAGGATGTACTCGGCCTGCGGCTCGGAGAGGTCGAACACGTCGCGCAGGCGCGTGCGGGCCTGCTCGGCGTCGTCGCTCGAGCGGATGAGCTGGATGACCTCGTCGATGTCGAGGATCGCGATGAGGAGGCCCTCGACGAGGTGCAGGCGCTCCTGCTTGCGGGCGAGGCGGAACGCGGTGCGGCGACGCACGACGCCGACGCGGTGGTCGAGGTAGACCCGCAGCAGGTCCTTGAGGCCCAGGGTCTCCGGCACACCCTTGACGAGCGCGACGGCGTTGATCGAGAAGCCGTCCTCGAGGGGCGTGTAGCGGTAGAGCAGCTGCAGCACGGCCTCGGGGTCGAAGCCCGTCTTCACGGGGATGACGAGGCGGAGGCCGTGCTTGCGGTCGGTGAGGTCCTGGACATCGGCGATGCCCTGCAGCTTCTTCGCCTGCACGCCGTCCTTGATCTTCTCGATGACCCGCTCGGGGCCGACGAGGTACGGCAGCTCGGTGATGACGATCTGCGTCTTGCGGCCCTGCCGCTCGATCGACGCTCGGGCGCGGGTGCGGAACGAGCCGCGGCCCGTCTCGTACGCGTCGCGGATGCCGTCGAGGCCGGCGATGATGCCGCCGCCGGGGAGGTCCGGCCCGGGCACGTGCCGCATGAGGTCGGCCGTCGTCGCCTGCGGATGCGCGAGCAGGTGCTTCGCGGCCTGCACGACCTCCACGAGGTTGTGCGGCGCCATGTTCGTGGCCATGCCGACCGCGATGCCGGCGGCGCCGTTGACGAGCAGGCTCGGGTACGAGGCCGGCAGCACGTCGGGCTGCTGGAACTGGTTGTCGTAGTTGGGGACGAAGTCGACGACGTCCTCGTCGAGGCCCTCCGTGAGCGACAGGCCCGCGGCGGCCAGGCGCGCCTCCGTGTAGCGGGGCGCGGCGGGGCCGTCGTCGAGCGAGCCGAAGTTGCCGTGCCCGTCGACGAGCGGCAGGCGCAGCGTGAAGTCCTGCGCGAGGCGCACGAGCGCCTCGTAGATCGCGGAGTCGCCGTGCGGGTGCAGCTTGCCCATCACCTCGCCGACGACGCGCGCGCACTTCACGTGCCCGCGGTCGGGGCGCAGGCCCATCTCGGCCATCTGGAAGAGGATGCGGCGCTGCACGGGCTTCAGGCCGTCGCGGGCGTCGGGGAGCGCGCGGGCGTAGATGACGGAGTACGCGTACTCGAGGAACGAGTCCTGCATCTCGCTCGCGAGATCGATGTCGTCGATCCGCTCGAGGTCCTCGGCGGTGCTGTCGATGGGGGGCGTGGCGTTCATGGGCTCTCGCAACGCTACCGACGACGCGCCGCCCTGGCCGACAGGCGCACCGGAGCGGGGCGGAGGCCGGTAGCGTCGCAGGATGCTGCCCGTACGCCGCCAGGATGCCCCCGCGCTCGCCGACGTGCTCTCGAGCGCCGCCGCCGCCATGCGGGGCGAGGGCGGCGCGCTGCGGCTGCCGCGGGTCGCCGGCGCCGTGGTGCTCGTGGTCGACGGGCTGGGCGCCGCGCAGCTCGGCCAGCGCTCCGGGCACGCGCGCACGCTCGCGACCGCGCCCGGCGGCTCGCTGGACGCCGGCTTCCCGACCACCACCGCATCCGCCCTCGCATCGCTCACGACCGGCGCGCTCCCGGGCGAGCACGGCATCGTCGGCTACGACGCGCTCGTGCCGGGCGTCGGCGTGCGCAACCAGCTGCGCGACTGGGGCGGCGCGATGGATCCGGCCACCTGGCAGCGGAGGCCCACCCTCTTCGAGACCACCCCGTCGATCGTGATCGCCGAGCCCAAGCACGCGACCTCCGGGTTCACCCGCGGGGTGCTGCGCGGCGCCGAGTACCGGGGCGGGCGCACGATGGCCGACCGCTTCGAGCTCGCGGCCGACGCGGCCCGCGAGCGCTCGCTCGTGTACCTGTACGTGCCCGAGCTCGACCGCGCGGGCCACGACCGCGGGTGGCAGGACGCCTCCTGGGTCGACGCGCTCGAGGAGGTCGACGGCCTGCTGGCCGGCCTGCTGCGCACGCTGCCGCGCGACGTCGGGCTGCTCGCCACGGCCGACCACGGCATGGTCGACGTGCCGGAGAGCGCGCACCTCATCGTGCCGCCGACGCTCCTCGACGGCGTCGCGCACGTCGCGGGCGAGCCCCGCTGCCTGCAGCTGCACGTGGGCCAGGGGGAGGACGCCGCGGATCTCGCGGCACGCTGGCGCGACTGGATCCAGGACGCCGGATGGGTCGCGACGCGCGACGAGGTCGTGGCCGCCGGCTGGCTCGGCGCGCTCGACCACGACGTGGCGCCGCGCTTCGGCGACGTCGTCGTCGCGGCGCGCGGCCGGTGCGCGCTGTACCTCGACGAGGCCGACCCCGCGCGCGGCATGGTCGGCCAGCACGGCTCGCTCACGCCCGACGAGCTGCGGGTGCCGCTGCGCCGGTTCGGGGCCTTCGCGTGATGCGCGACTCGGCACCGAGGAGCCGAGGGATGCTCCGCTACGTTCCCCGCATGCGCCCCCGACGCCGCACCGCTTCCGCCCTCCTCGTGCTCGCGGTCGCCGGCGTCGCACTCGCCGGGTGCGCACCGACCCCGCCGCCGCCGACGCTCACCGCGCAGGAGATCGAGGCGATCGGCGCACGGGGTGCATCGACGGTCGGCGAGCTCCGCGCTGCGCTCCCGGAAGGCACCCTGGCGCTGCTCGACGCCGGCATGGCGATGGGGCTCTCGAGCCAGCGGCTGACGCTCGGCGGGCCTCCCGGGCCGGAGTTCGACGATTGGGTGGTCGTCGGCCTCTGCGGCTACCCGGAGGGCTCGCCGGCGCTCGAGGCGGCCGCGGTGCCGCCCGAGCTCGCCGAGCGGGTCGATGACGCGGGCGCGTGGGACCTCCGGTGCGCTGGCGGGCCCGAGGGCTGGCGCCCGGACGCGGACGCGGCCCGGCCCTGATGGAGTCGGGGGCGCGAGCGGAGGGTGCGCGCGGCGACCCACCGCGCGCTCAGGCGGCTCGTGGAGGCTTGGGGGACGAGCCGGACCGTCCGGCGCCGGCACCAGGGAGGCGCACCATGCGCAGATGGCTCATCACCACGATCGTCACGGCCCTCGCGGGCTTCGTCGCGAACAAGCTCGCCGACCGCAGCGACCGCGGCCGCAGCGGCGGCCGGGGCCGCGGCCGGCGCCGCTAGCGCGACCGGACCCGTTCGCGCATCGGGGACCCGCGCGAGCGGGTCCCCGATGCTCGACGGGGTCGAGAGGCTCCTACAGGCGCACGACCTGCCGGATCGCGCGGCCGTCGGCGAGCGTGTCGAGCGCCTCGTTGAGGTCCTCGAGCCCGATCTCGCTCGTCACGAGCGCCTCGACGGGCAGGCGCCCCTCGCGCCACAGCTGCTCGTAGCGCGGGATGTCGCGCGCCGGCACCGCGGAGCCGAGGTAGGAGCCGATCACCGTGCGGGCCTCCGCCGTGAGGACGAGCGGCGAGAGCGACGACTTGGCGTCCGGGTGCGGCAGCCCGACGGTGACGGTCGTGCCGCCCGGCGCCGTGAGCGCGAGCGCGGTCTCGAAGGCCTTCGGGTGGCCGGCCGCCTCGACGACGACCGGCGCCCGCAGCCCCTGCTCGACGGCCTCGTCGGGGGTGAGCGCGAGGTCGGCGCCCAGCTCGCGAGCGGTGTCGAGCTTCGCGGGCACGGCGTCGACGCCGATGACCCGTCCGAGCCCGAGCGAGCGGGCCGCGAGCAGCGCCGCCATGCCGACGCCGCCGAGCCCCACGACGACGATGTCGTCGCCCTCGCGGGGCCGCCCGGCGTTGACGACGGCGCCGCCGCCCGTGAGCATCGCGCAGCCGAGCACGGCCGCGACCGCGGGCGGCACGTCGTCGCCCACGGGCACGACCGAGCGGCGGTCGATGACCGCGTGCGTCGCGAACGCCGAGACGCCCAGGTGGTGGTGCACCTCGGCCCCGCCCTCGTGCAGCCTCCGGCCGCCGCTCAGCAGCTCGCCCGCGCCGTTCGAGGCGGAGCCGCGCTCGCACGGCAGCCTGCCGTCGGTCGCGCACGCGGCGCACTCGCCGCAGCGAGGGAGGAAGGTCGTGACGACGCGCGTGCCCACACGCACGTCGTCGACGCCCGGCCCGACGGCCTCCACGATCCCCGCCGCCTCGTGGCCGAGGAGCATCGGCACGGGCCGCGGCCGCGCGCCGTCGACGACCGAGAGGTCGGAGTGGCACAGGCCCGCCGCCTCGATGCGCACGAGCAGCTCGCCCGGCCCCGGCTCGTCGAGCTCGAGCTCCGCCAGGTCGAGCGGCCGCGTCTCCGCGAACGGCCGCGCCGCCCCGATCTCGCGCAGGACGGCGCCGCGGATCCGCATCAGCGGCCGTCCCAGCCCTCGACGCCGCCGTCGGGGCTCGCCTCGCGCACGACGAGCGTGCAGTCCTTGCCGCCGAGGTCCTCGTCGAGCAGCCGCTGCAGCTGGTCGCGGATCAGCGTGGCCGCGGGCACCTTCACGCCCGTCGCCTCGGCTCCCGCGACCGCGAGCGCGACGTCCTTGTGGCAGAGCATCGCCGAGAACGAGGCGTCGAAGTTCTCGTTCGCCGCCGAGCCGGGCACGATGCCCGGCACCGGGTACCAGGTGCGCACCGCCCAGGAGTCGCCCGAGGAGACGCGGGCCACGTCGAAGAAGGCCTTAGGGTCGAGCCCCAGCTGCTTCGCCAGCTGCGAGCCCTCGCTCATCGCGAGGATCGAGATGCCGAGCATCATGTTGTTCACGAGCTTCGCCGCGATGCCGTGCGTCGCCTCGCCCACGGCGAAGACGTTCCCCGCCATCGGGGTCACGATCGCACGGGCGTCCTCGACATCGGCCTCATCGCCGCCGAGCATGAACGTGAGCGTCGCGGCGGCCGCGCCCTGGATGCCGCCGGAGACCGGCGCGTCGACGAAGCGGAAGCCCCGGGAGCCGGCCTGCCCGTGGCTCCAGGCCGACGTCTCGACGTCGACGGTCGAGGTGTCGAGGATGAGCGTGCCCGGCGCGGCGTGCTCGAGCACGCCGCCGGCGCCGGCGAGCACCTCGCGCACGTGGTCGCCCTTCGGGAGCGAGAGGATGACGACCTCCGCGCCCTCCACGGCCTCGGTGACCGAGCCGACCGGCACGACCCCGTGCTCGGCGGCGCGCTCGCGGAGCGCCTCCACCACGTCGTACCCGCGCACCTCGTGGCCTGCGGAGACGAGGTGGGCGGACATCCGGCTTCCCATGTTGCCGAGCCCGATCCAGGCGATTGACGTCATCGTCGATTCCCTTCGTTGGTGTGGTGCCACGCTATCCGTGCCGACGGGAGCGGGCGGCGAGGTCGCCCTCGCCGCCCGCCCTCGATCAGCGGTGCCGATCGACCCGCGTGGGGGTCAGACCGTGCCCTTCTCGGCGAGCAGCCGCTCGCGGTCGGCGTCGTCGACGTCGTGGAGCGAGATGCCCTTCGACTCCTTGAGCGCCAGCACAGCGATGAGCGTGATGACGCAGCAGGCGACGAGGTAGAGCGCGACCGGGATCGAGCTCTCGAACTCGCCGAGCAGCGCCGTCGCGATGATCGGCGCGAGCGAGCCCGCCACGATCGACGTGACCTGGTAGCCGAGCGAGACGCCCGAGTAGCGCATGCGCGTCGGGAAGAGCTCGGCCATGATCGCCGGTTGTCCGGCGTACATGAACGCGTGGAACAGCAGGCCGATGATGATCGCGGCGAGGATGACGATGTCGTTGCCCGACTCGAACATCGGGAAGGCGAAGAAGCCCCACGTCGCGCCGAGCAGCACGCCCACCAGGTAGATCGGCTTGCGGCCGAGCGTGTCGGTGAAGCGGCCGACGATCGGCACGAAGATGAAGTGCGCCACGTGGGCGATCGCCATCAGGCCGAGGATGCGCGCGACGTCGTACTCGAGGTACGTCCGCAGGTAGACGATCGAGAACGTGACCACCAGGTAGTAGAGGACGTTCTCGGCGAAGCGCAGGCCCATGGCCGTCAGGACGCCCTTGGGGTAGCGCTTCAGCACCTCCAGCACGCCGTACGACTGCGCCTTCGACTCCGCGACCTCCTCGCGGACCGACTGGAAGATCGGCGCGTCCTCGACGCGGGTGCGGATGTAGTAGCCGACGCCGACGATCACGACGGAGAGCCAGAACGCGATGCGCCAGCCCCAGCCGAGGAAGTCCTCGTCCGACAGCGTCCACTGCAGCACGAGCAGCACGACCGTCGCGAGCAGGTTGCCGGCGGGGACCGCCGCCTGCGGGAACGACGACCAGAAGCCGCGCTCCTTGTTGGGGGAGTGCTCGGCCACGAGCAGCACGCCGCCGCCCCACTCGCCGCCGACGGCGAAGCCCTGGGCGAAGCGGAGGAGCACGAGGAGCGCGGGAGCCCAGTAGCCGATCTGGTCGAACGTCGGGAGGCAGCCCATGAGGAAGGTTGCGACGCCGACGAGGATGATCGCGAACTGGAGCAGCTTCTTGCGGCCGAACTTGTCGCCGAAGTGGCCGAAGACGATGCCGCCGAGCGGGCGCGCGACGAAGCCGACCGCGTAGGTCAGGAACGCGGCGATGATGGGCGCGTACGGGTCGTCCGACGGCGGGAACATGATGACGTTGAAGACGATCGTCGCCGCCGTCGCGTACAGGAAGAACTCGTACCACTCGACGACGGTGCCCGCCATCGCTGCGGTGACGACACGGCCGAGGCCCTTGCGCGAGTTGTCGCGCCTCGTGTCGTGCGCTGGTGCTGTCATGCCTACCTCCTTGTAGGTGCACGGGCATCGTTGCCCGGGACTGTGCGCGCCGACCATAACATGACGGCTGGTTCAGGTGCGCATCCCGCACCCGCGACACGCAGCAGGGGCGGCAGCCGTCCGGCCCCGCCCCTGCTCGCGTCGTCGTCCTGTCAGCGGTCGTCGTCGGCGCGCGAGCCGAAGACGATCTCGTCCCAGCTCGGCATCGCGGCGCGCGAGCCGCGCTTGCGGGCACCGACCGGGCCGGTGGCGCCGGCGCGCTGGGCGCGCTCCTCCTGCACGGGCTGCGGCTCGGGCTCGCGCTGCGGCTCGTCCTCGGCGGTGCGCAGCGCCGCCTCGCGCTCGCTGCGGCGGCGGCGGAGCGCGTCGAGCAGCTCGGCGGTGTGGTTCGGCTGGGCGGAGCCGGCGGAGCGGTTGATCGCGGCGGCCTGCACGCCCTCGGGCTGCGTGCCGACCTCGCCGGTGCGGCGGCGCAGCCAGGGGTTGTCGGCCCGGGTGGCCTCGGGCGCGGCAGGGGAGGCGGCGGACGCCGCGACGGCGTCCTCGAGGCCGACGCCGGGCTCGACCGGCGCGGGCGCCGACCGGGCGGTGCCGCGCTCGATGCGGAAGGCGTCGGAGTCGAAGCGCCCGGTGTCGGTGCGCGCGGCGTCCACGCGCCCCGACGGGCCAGCGGTCGCGACGGGGCCGGTCTCGCGCACCTCGCGGGCGCGCTGCGCGATCGGGGGAGCGTCGGTCTCGGGCGCGGGTGCGCTCGTCCGGGCAGCGGGCACGGGCGCCGGGTCGGCGGGCCGGGACTGGCGGTCGATGGCGCGCAGGCGCGGCACGAGCACGCTCGAGGCGTCGCCGGCCTGGCTCAGCGAGGTCGCCTCCTTGCCGCGGGCGACGAGCGACGCCTTCTTCGGCTCGTAGGCCCAGGTCGCCTCGTGCTGGATCGCCTCGGTCGTGAAGCGCAGGCGCACGGTCCAGGCGCCGCCCTCGGCGTCCTTCCACGCGGCCCAGCTGCGGTCGCTCGCGCGCAGATCGTCGAGGCGCTCCTCGAGCGCGGCGCCGAAGGTGGTCTCGCCGGCGAGCGGGTCGATGTCGCCCGAGGCGACGGGGATCGAGAGCGCGGACTCGAGCATGTGGGCGCGCTCGGCGAGCACGGGGCCCTCGAAGCGCTGCACGTACGCGAGCTCCTCGCCCGTCGATGCGGCGACCTCCTGGGCGGACATGCCGCCGCGGATGAGCGCCTGCACGTCGCGCGGGCTCGTCTTGCGCTCTCGGGCGGGGATCGCGCTCGGGCGCGTCCTCCGCTCGGGCAGGGCCTCGACGGGCACGCTGAAGCGCTCGCCGCTCTCGGACTCGAGGATGAGCACCTCGTCCTCCACGCCGACGACGGTCAGCTGCTGCATGATCCGCGCTCCTTCCTGCTGGTTCCGAACGCGCGTCAGCATCCCACGGCGCCGGCACCCGGCTCGGGAATGGCGCGGGCGCGCCGCGCGTTCCGTCGGATGCAGGCGCAGGCAGGCTCCGGACCGGCCCCGGCTGCACCCTCAGGACGGCGCCGCGACGCGCCGCTCGGATATCAGATTTGCCTCTGGCGTCCGGGTGGTGCAGACTGTGCGCCGACGCACGCTGGAACCCCATCCCAAGGACTGCCGAATGGCCACCGACTACGACGCCCCGCGCAAGACCGACGACGACTCGAACGAGTCCATCGAGGCCCTCAAGGAGCGCGTCCCCGCGAAGAGCGTCGCGACCGACGACGACGCCGACAACCCGGGCAGCTTCGACCTGTCCGCCGCCGACCTCGCCGACGTCGAGCTCGACGTCGTCGTGCTGCCGCCGCAGGAGGACGAGTTCACCTGCGTGAGCTGCTTCCTCGTGAAGCACCGCCTCCAGTTCGACCACGAGTCGAAGCTCGGCCCGATCTGCCGCGAGTGCTCCTGACGGACCACCGCTGACGAGCGCCCGCACCGGTTCGGTGCGGGCGCTCGTGCGTGCGGGGCCGGTCGACGCGCCGAGCCCGGATGAGCCGTCAGCCGCGCGCGGCCTCGATCGCCGCCGCGAGCGCGTGCGGGCGCCGTGAGCTGACCACCCACGACGACGTCGGATCCGCCGGGTCCTCCACGGGCACGCGCACGAGCGATCGCGTCCACGCGACCGTCACGTGGTGCGCCCGCGCATCCCACCCGGTCCGCATCGCTTCGCGCGCCGCGTCGCCCTCGAGCGCCTCGGGCTCGCCCAGGTGCTCCACGCCGATCCGTGCCCGACCGGCGCGCAGCTCGCCGCCGTCGACCGCGATCACCGGCGCCGAGACCCAGAGCGCGGCGAGCGCCGCCGCGTAGACGACCACGGCCACGACCGCGCCCCACTCGAGGCTGATCGGCAGGAACACGGCGAGCACGGCGGGCACGATGAGCAGCAGGGCGAGAGGCAGCCACCACGACGGCGCGAGCCGCTCGCGGTAGGGGGCGGGGGAGTCCATGCCTCCATTCTCCCGTGCTCCGCGCGGTCGCGGTTCCGACTCCCGGCCGCGCTCGGCTAGCCTCGGATGCGATGGAGCAGGTCGACGTCCTCATCACCGGATCGCCGGTGCCCGCCTACGCGCACCCCGGCGACGCCGGTGCGGATCTGCACGCCGCCGAGGCGGTGACGCTCGAGCCCGGCCGCCGCGCGCTGGTGGGCACGGGCGTGGCGATCGCGCTGCCGGACGGCTACGCCGCGTTCGTGCACCCGCGCAGCGGCCTCGCCGCGAAGCACGGCATCACGATCGTGAACGCGCCCGGCACGGTCGACGCCGGGTACCGGGGCGAGATCAAGGTCAACCTGCTGAACACCGGCGACGAGCCGCACCGCATCGAGGCGGGCGACCGCATCGCCCAGATCGTGGTGCAGCGCGTCGAGCGCGTCCGCTTCATCGAGGTGGAGCGCCTGCCGGGATCGGATCGCGGTGAGGGCGGGCACGGATCGACCGGCCTGCGCGCCGCCGTCGAGGGGAGCGGACGATGACCGACACGACGAACGACGAGGGCTTCGAGCCCGAGGAGGAGCTCGTCGAGAAGAGCGCCCCCGCCGACCGCGGCGAGGCCGGACCGCTCGACGAGACCGAGGCGCCCGTGCGGCCCTACGTCGACCTCGGAGGACTCCGGATCGTGCCGCGCCCCGGCATGCAGATGCGCCTCGAGGTCGAGGAGAAGACGAAGCGGATCGTGGCCGTCACCCTCGAGCACGAGGGCTCGACCGTGCAGCTCCAGCCCTTCGCGGCGCCGCGCAGCGAGGGCATCTGGGCGCCCGTGCGCGAGGTGCTGCGCGCGCAGCTCGAGCGCCAGGGCGCGACGGTCGACGAGGCGGATGGCGCACTCGGACCCGAGCTCCGCGCCCGGCTGCAGTCCGGCCCCGACGGCGCCCCGCGCGCCGTGCGCATCGTCGGCGTCGACGGCCCGCGCTGGATGCTGCAGGGCCTCATCGGCGGCCAGGCGGCCGTCGACGACGAGCGCGCCGCGCTCGCCGTCGAGCTGTTCCGCTCGACGGTCGTGTGCCGCGGCGACCAGCCGATGCCGCCGCGCGAGCTCATCCCGCTCAGCGCGCCGAAGCCCGTCTGATGGCGGAGCGCGACGAGCGCGAGCCGCAGCCCACGGCCGGGCCGGCCGACGGCTCCGCCGACGAGCCGGGCTTCGCCGATCAGGTCGGCGCGGCAATCCGCGGTTCGCGCCTCGGCCACCTCGACCCGCAGGCCGCGCCCTCCGCGGGCGCGCTGCTCGGCGCGATGGGCGGCTTCCGCGGCCTCGTCGAGTCGCTCCTGCCGGGCATCCTCTTCCTCGTCCTCTACACGACGACGCGCGACGTGCTCGTCTCGGTGCTCGTGCCGTTCGTCGTCTCGGTGGGCTTCGTGGCCTGGCGCGTGCTGCAGAAGGGCCAGCCGGCGCTCGCGTTCGCGGGCCTCATCGGCGTCGGCATCTCGGCGGCGGTCGCGCTCATCACGGGGGACGCGCAGGACAACTTCCTCTGGGGCTTCACGGTCAACACGATCGTGATCCTCGTGCTGCTGGGCACGATGCTCGCCCGCCGGCCGCTCATCGGCATCATCGTCGGCGCGCTCACGGGCACCCCCTACGCCTGGCGTACGCAGCGCGCGAAGCGGACCGTCGCGTGGCGGGCCACGATCATGTGGCTCGTCGTCGTGTCGGCGCGCCTCGCCGTGCAGGTGCCGCTGTTCCTCGCCGCCGAGGCCGGCACCCCGGGCTCGATCGAGGCGCTCGCCGCCGCGAAGCTGCTCATGGGCGTCCCGCTGTACCTCGCGGCGATGTGGGTGACGTGGCTCATGGTGCGCACGGTGCTCGACACGCCCGCCGCACCCGAGACGGCCGCGGGCGACGCCGAGGCGCGCTAAGATATCTTGACGTCAAGACATCTCGTCGCGACGCCCCGATCCGCCCCGACGGATCCCCGGGCCGCGGCGTAGGCTCGAGGCGCCCCCAGCGCATCCCGTGAGACCCGGAGGAGACCAGGATGGCGAACCCCAACAGCTTCGGCAGCAAGAGCACGCTGTCGGTCGGCGGGACGGACTACACCGTCTACCGCATCGACACCGTCGCAGGCCACGAGCGCCTGCCGTTCAGCCTCAAGGTGCTGCTCGAGAACCTGCTCCGCACCGAGGACGGCGCGAACGTCACCAAGGAGCAGATCGAGTCGCTCGGCTCCTGGGTCGCCGACTCGGAGCCCTCGACCGAGATCCAGTTCACGCCCGCCCGCGTGGTCATGCAGGACTTCACCGGCGTGCCCTGCATCGTCGACCTCGCCACGATGCGCGAGGCCGTCGCCGAGCTCGGCGGCGACCCCAAGAGGATCAACCCGCTCGCGCCCGCCGAGCTCGTCATCGACCACTCGGTCATCGCCGACCTCTTCGGCTCGCCCGACGCGCTCGAGCGCAACGTCGAGATCGAGTACGAGCGCAACGGCGAGCGCTACCAGTTCCTGCGCTGGGGCCAGACGGCCTTCGACGACTTCAAGGTCGTCCCGCCGGGCACCGGCATCGTCCACCAGGTGAACATCGAGAACCTCGCGAAGGTCACCTACTCGCGCACCTTCGGCGGCGAGCTCACCGCCTACCCCGACACGGTCGTCGGCACCGACTCGCACACCACGATGGTCAACGGCCTCGGCGTGCTCGGCTGGGGCGTCGGCGGCATCGAGGCCGAGGCGGCCATGCTCGGCCAGCCCGTCTCGATGCTCATCCCGCGCGTCGTCGGCTTCAAGCTGACGGGCGAGATCCCGGCCGGCGTGACCGCGACCGACGTCGTGCTCACGATCACCGACATGCTGCGCAAGCACGGCGTCGTCGGCAAGTTCGTCGAGTTCTACGGCACGGGCGTCGCCTCGGTGCCGCTCGCCAACCGCGCCACCATCGGCAACATGAGCCCCGAGTTCGGCTCGACGGCCGCGATCTTCCCGGTCGACGACGTCACGCTCGACTACCTCCGCTTCACGGGCCGCCCCGACGAGACCGTCGCGCTCGTCGAGGCGTACTCGAAGGAGCAGGGCCTGTGGCACGACCCCTCGGTCGAGCCCACCTACTCGGAGTACCTCGAGCTCGACCTCTCGACCGTCGTGCCGTCGATCGCCGGCCCGAAGCGCCCGCAGGACCGCATCGAGCTGACGGCCGCCAAGTCGCAGTTCGAGGTCGACCTGCAGAACTACGCGGCGGCCCCGGCCAAGGACACCGTCGACGAGGCCGTCGAGGGCTCGTTCCCCGCATCCGACCCCGGCGCCATCACGCCCGACACCGAGAACGAGGTCGTCGAGGCCGCCCGCCCGGCGACGACGCGCATCTCGAAGCCGGTCGACGTCACCGTCGACGGCGAGACCTTCGAGCTCGACCACGGCCACGTCGCGATCGCAGCGATCACGTCGTGCACGAACACGTCGAACCCGTCGGTCATGCTCGCCGCGGGCCTCCTCGCCCGCAACGCGGTCGCGAAGGGCCTCGAGTCGAAGCCGTGGGTGAAGACCACGATGGCGCCCGGCTCGAAGGTCGTCACCGACTACTACGAGAAGGCCGGCCTCTGGGGCGACCTCGAGTCGCTCGGCTTCTACCTCGTCGGCTACGGCTGCACGACCTGCATCGGCAACTCGGGCCCGCTGAAGGAGGAGATCTCGGCCTCGGTCAACGACAACGACCTCGCCGTGACCGCCGTCCTCTCGGGCAACCGAAACTTCGAGGGCCGCATCAACCCCGACGTGAAGATGAACTACCTCGCGTCGCCGCCGCTCGTGATCGCCTACGCGCTCGCCGGCACGATGGACTTCGACTTCGCGCAGCAGCCGCTCGGCAAGGGCAAGGACGGCGAGGACGTCTTCCTCGCCGACATCTGGCCCTCGGCCGACGAGGTGCAGGCGACGATCGACGGCTCGATCGACACCGAGATGTTCACGCAGCAGTACGCGGCCGTCTTCGACGGCGACGAGCGCTGGAAGAGCCTGCCCACGCCCGACGGCGACGTCTTCGAGTGGGACGCGCAGTCGACGTACGTGCGGAAGCCCCCGTACTTCGAGGGCATGACGATGGACCCGGCGCCGGTCACGGACATCACGGGCGCCCGCGTGCTCGCGAAGCTCGGCGACTCGGTCACGACCGACCACATCTCGCCGGCCGGCTCGATCAAGGCCGACAGCCCCGCGGGCCAGTACCTCACGGAGCACGGCGTCGACCGCAAGGACTTCAACTCCTACGGCTCGCGCCGCGGCAACCACGAGGTCATGATCCGCGGCACGTTCGCGAACATCCGCCTGAAGAACCTGCTCCTCGACGGCGTCGAGGGCGGCTACACGCGCGACTTCACCACCGAGGCCGGCGACCAGGCGTTCATCTACGACGCGTCGCAGCACTACCAGGAGCAGGGCATCCCGCTCGTCGTGCTCGGCGGCAAGGAGTACGGCTCGGGCTCGAGCCGCGACTGGGCCGCCAAGGGCACGAACCTGCTGGGCGTCAAGGCCGTCATCACCGAGTCGTTCGAGCGCATCCACCGCTCCAACCTCATCGGCATGGGCGTCGTGCCGCTGCAGTTCCCCGCGGGCGAGACCTGGGAGACGCTCGGCCTGGACGGCACCGAGGAGATCTCGATCACGGGCCTCGAGCAGCTGAACGAGGGCGTCACGCCCAAGACGCTCACGGTCGTCGCGACCCCGACGGCGCACAGCCCCGAGGGCAAGCAGACGGTGGAGTTCGACGCGGTCGTCCGCATCGACACCCCCGGAGAGGCCGACTACTACCGCAACGGCGGCATCCTGCAGTACGTCCTCCGCTCGCTCGTCTGAGCCGAGCGCGCCTGACGCCGAAGGCCCGTCCCCTCGCGGGGCGGGCCTTCGCCGTGCCCGGGCTACCGCGGCGCCGCCGGCGGGCGTAGCGTGCGACCCATCGGGCGGCGCCCGCCGCCGGAGGGGAGCGCGGCCATGGCGGTCGACGACGACGCGGAGGCGGTGGCCGAGCGGATCCTGCAGGCCGCGCTCGGCGCGATCGACGTGCTCGCGGTGCACCTGGGCGACCGGCTCGGCTGGTACCGCAGCCTCGCCGACACCGGTCCCGCGACGCCCGCCGAGCTCGCCGCCCGCACCGGCACCGCCGAGCGGTACGCGCGAGAATGGCTCGAGCAGCAGGCCGTCACCGGCATCCTCGCGCTCGACCGCGGCGAACCGGACCGGTACCGGCTGCCCGAGGGCGCGCGCGAGGTGCTCACCGACTCGGGCAGCCTCGTCCACCTCGCGCCGCTGCCGCGCATGCTCGCGGCGTCGGCCGTGCAGCTGCCGGCGCTGCTCGAGGCGTACCGCACAGGCGGCGGCGTGACGTGGGCGCAGCTCGGGCCGGACGCCTGGCAGGCGCAGGCCGACATGAACCGGCCGTGGTTCGAGCGGCTGCCCGAGGCGCTCGAGGCGGAGCCCGGGCTCGCCGCGCTGCTGCGGCGGCCCGGCGCGCGCGTCGCCGACGTGGGCTGCGGCGCCGGCTGGTCGTCGATCGCGCTCGCGCTCGCGCATCCGGGCCTCCGCGTCGACGGGGTCGACGTGGACGAGCCCTCGATCGCGGCCGCGCGCGCGAACGCCGAGGCGGCGGGCGTGGCCGACCGCGTGCGGCTCCTGCTCGCCGGCGGCGAGGGGCTCGCGGAGCACGGGCCCTACGACCTCGCGCTCGCGCTCGAGTGCCTGCACGACATGCCGCGGCCCGTCGAGGTGCTCGCCGCCATGCGCGCGGCGACCGCCGAGGACGGGCGCGTGGTGGTCATGGACGAGGCGGTCGTGGAGGCGCTCCAGGCGCCCGGCGACGACGTCGAGCGCCTCATGTACGGCTTCAGCCTGCTCGTCTGCCTGCCCGACGGGCTCTCGACGCCCGGCAGCGCCGGCACGGGGACGGTCATGCGCCCGCCCGTGCTGCGCGACTACGCGCGGCGCGCGGGCTTCTCGGGCGTCGAGGTGCTGCCGATCGAGGGGTTCGGCCTGTTCCGCTTCTACGACCTGGTCCGGTGAGCCGGCCCCCGCGAACCAGGGCCAGCACCCAGCGCGCGCCGAGGGGCATCCTCACCCGGGAGCCATACGATGGGAGGCCCATGAGCATCCTCGAGCAGATCACCGGTCCTCGCGACCTCGACCGGCTGTCCCGCGCCGAGGTGCGCGAGCTCGCCGCGGAGGTGCGCGCCTTCCTCATCCGCGAGGTCTCGCGCACGGGCGGCCACCTCGGCCCCAACCTCGGCGTCGTCGAGCTGACCATCGCGATGCACCGGGTCTTCGACTCGCCGCGCGACGCGTTCGTGTTCGACACCGGCCACCAGTCGTACGTGCATAAGCTGCTCACGGGCCGCCAGGACTTCTCGCGGCTGCGGCAGCGCGGCGGCCTCGCCGGCTACCCGCAGCGCTCCGAGAGCGAGCACGACATCGTCGAGTCGAGCCACGCCTCCTCGTCGCTGTCGTGGGCCGACGGCATCAGCCGCGCCTTCGACCTCACCGGGCAGCACGACCGGACGGTCGTCGCGGTCGTCGGCGACGGCGCGCTCACGGGCGGCATGACGTGGGAGGCGCTCAACAACATCTCCGACGACAACCGGCGCCGGCTCGTCATCGTCGTGAACGACAACGGCCGGTCCTACGCGCCCACGATCGGCGGCATGGCGCGCTTCCTCAACGGCGTCCGCACGCAGTCGTCGTACCGCTCGCTGCGCGGCTCCTCGGAGCGCCTGTTCTCGCGCTTCGGGCACCCGGGCCGGGCCCTCTACCGCGGCGTGCGCGGCGCGACCCACGGCTTCCTCTCGCGCTTCGTGAACAACGAGGCGCTGTACTCGAACCTCGACATCAAGTACCTCGGCCCGATCGACGGGCACGACCCCGAGGCGCTCGAGGAGGCGCTGCGCCAGGCGCGCGACTTCGGCGCGCCGACGATCGTGCACGTCATCACGCAGAAGGGCCAGGGCTTCGACCCGGCCATCAACGACGAGGCCGACCAGTTCCACGCGGTCGGGCAGATCGATCCCGAGACGGGCGAGTCGATCGCCTCCGCGGGGCGCCCCGCCTGGACCTCGGTGTTCGCCGACGAGCTCGTGCGCATCGCCCGCGACGACCAGCGCGTCGTCGGCATCACGGCGGCGATGCTGCGCCCCACCGGCCTCGACCGGCTCGCCGCGCTCGACCCGAGCCGCGTGCTCGACGTCGGCATCGCCGAGCAGCACGCCGTCACGACGGCGGCCGGCCTCGCCTACGGCGGGCTGCACCCGGTCGTCGCGATCTACGCGACGTTCATGAACCGCGCGTTCGACCAGGTCCTCATGGACGTCGCGCTCCACCGCGCGGGGGTCACGTTCGTGCTCGACCGCGCGGGCGTCACGGGCCCCGACGGCCCGAGCCACCACGGCATGTGGGACCTCGCGCTGCTGCAGTTCGTGCCCGGCATCCGGCTCGCGGCGCCGCGGGACGCCGTCCGCCTCGAGGAGGAGCTGCGCGAGGCCGTGGCCGTCGACGATGCGCCCACCGTCATCCGCTACCCGAAGGGCTCGGTGCCCAACCAGCTCGACGCCGTGCGCCGCACGGACGACGGCGTCGACGTGCTCGTCGAGGCCGCGCACCGCGACGTGCTCATCGTCGCCATCGGATCGTTCGCGCACCTCGCGATGGACGTCGCGCAGCGGGTGCAGGCGCAGGGGATCGGCGTCACCGTCGTCGACCCGCGCTGGGTCGTGCCCGTGCCGCAGACGGTCGTCGAGCTCGCGCGCGAGCACCGCATCGTCATCACGCTCGAGGACGGCGTGCGGGTCGGCGGCATCGGCACGCGCATCCGGCAGGAGCTGCGCGCGGCGGGCGTCGACACGGCGGTGGACGAGCTGGGCCTGCCTGACGCCTTCATCGACCACGCGGAGCGCGGCGAGATCCTCGAGGACGTCGGGCTCTCGGCGCAGGCGATCGCGCGCGACGTCGTGCAGCAGGTGCTCGGCGCGGGCAAGCTGCCGGTGGCCCGGCCGCTGCCGGACGACCTGCACCTGCGGATCGAGGCGGCGGCGGCAGACGCGTCCGCCGACGGCACGCCGCGCGACTGACGCCGTCCACAGGCGGGGATCGCCCGCCCACGGGCGGACGGACGGTTGCGCGATCCTGCCGCGCATGGACGACATCGACCCCCAGGACCTGCTCGCCGTCGCCGACGTGCGGCTGCTCGACGACGCGGCGCTCCTCGCGCGCGCCCGCGACCTCATCGGCTCCGGCCTCGTGCGGCGGCTGTGGCTCCTGCTCCTCGACGACGACGGCAGGCAGCTGCCGCTGCTGCCGCAGCTCGACGGCATCCCCGTCTCGCCCGACGGGCAGGCGACCATGACGATCCGCTCGATGCTGGGCACGCTCGCCGAGGTCGGCTCGCAGGCCGTCGTCGTGCTCGAGCGGCCCGGTGCGCCGTCGGCCTCGCCCGACGACCTCGCGTGGGGCGATGCGATCCGCCGCGGCGCCCGCGGCATCGACCTGCGGCTGCGCGGCGTGCTGCTCGCGCACGGCCGCGGGGTCGACCCGCTCGTGGACGAGCCGTGCGGCGGCACGGCAGCCTGAGCCGGCCGTCACGCCGCAGGCGCTAGGGCGCGTACGCCGCCGCTGCGCGACGCAGGAGCGGCTCAAGCTCGCGCTGCGGCCGTGCCCGGAGGATGGCGAAGCTGAGCTGCTGCAGCGGATAGGTGTCCGCGACGGCGCGCGCCCTGGTGATCTCGGCCGCGGGACGGACGGCGCCGAGGGTGTCCCACCCGAACCAGGTGGCGAGCGCGGCGACGTCGATCGCCGGGTCCGAGGCGCTCGCCAGGTCCCAGTCGAGCACGCCCGCGATGCGACCGCCGTCCCACACCAGGTTCGCGCCCGCGAGGTCGCCGTGCACGAGCGAGCCGCCGTCGACGGAAGCCTCTGCCAACCGGTCCGCAGCCCGCGTGGCCCTCGCGCGCGAGCCGAGGGGGAGGAGCGGGATCGCCCGCTCGACCATGGACGCGTGCCATCGGCGCCCGCCCGCGAACGCCCAGGGCTCAGCGAGCTCCTGCTCCACGACGTCGAGCGGTGTGGCCTCGAACGCGTCCAGCACCGATGCCAGCGCCTGCGCGTCCACCTCGCCGGCCGGGCGCGAGGCGCCGACGACGCGGCGCTGCGGGATCGCGACCAGTCCGCCCAGGCGGACGGGCGCGCCGAGCGAGCGCGGGAGCTCGAACGGCAGCGGCGGGAGCCGGTCGATGAGCCTCTGCGCGCGGGCGGCGACCGACGCGGCCTCGGGCGACCTGCTCACGCGGACGGCGACCGCGTCGACGAGCACCACGACGTTCGCGGAGCCGTGGTCGATCCGCTCCCACCGATCCCGCGGCACCGAGCGCGCGCCGGTGGATCGCAGCGCTCGAAGCACCAGTTCCTCGACCAGGGCCTCCTCGGGCGCTGCGAACCCGATGGCGACCACGTCGCGAGCCTATCCAGCCGGCCATCGCGAGCAGCTGCGGAGGCGGCGTCGGTATCGTCGCGGCATGAGCTGGCTGCGCGCGCCCGGTGCCGACGACGACAAGCGGAGCATGGGCGTGCTCGGCGTCGTGACCGGCTCCGACCGCTACCCGGGCGCGGCGGTGCTCGGCGTCGAGGCCGCCTGGCGCACCGGCGTCGGCACCGTGCGCCTCTGGGCCCCTCGCCGAGTGCAGGACCTCGTGCTCGCGCGGCGCCCGGAGACGGTGTGCCACGAGCTCGACGAGCCCGTGCACCCCGTGTCGGCCTGGCTGCTCGGCTCGGGGCAGGATGCCCGCGAGCGCGACCCGCGGCTCCGCGCGCTGCTGCTCGATGCGCTGGGGTCCGGCGCGCCGTGCGTCATCGACGCCGGCGCGCTCGACCTCGTGGGACGCGCGGGCGGCCGTGCGGTGGCGACGCCCCACGCCGGTGAGCTCTCGCGCGTGCTCCGCGCGCTCGGCAGGGACCTCGACGCGGAGGCGGTGCGCGCCGACCCCGCCGCCGCAGCGGCGGACGCCGCGGCGGCCCTCGAGGTCGTCGTGCTGCTCAAGGGCGCCACGACGCACGTCGCCGCGCCTGACGGCGCTGTCGAGGCCGTCGCCGCGACGACCCACCGGCTGGCGGTCGCCGGCAGCGGCGACGTGCTCGGGGGCCTGCTGGGGGCGGCCCTCGCGGTCAGCGCCGGTGCGGGCGGCAGGCTCGGCCTCCGCGAGATCGCCGAGGTCGCCGCCGAGGGCGCGCGCCGCCACGCCGCGGCCGCGCTGCTCGCGAGCGGCGGCGACGCGGGACCCGGCGCTCGGCCGATCGCCGCCCTCGACATCGCCGAAGCGCTGCGCGACGTCGTCTGAGGCGTGCCGGTATGTCGAGGTGCTGAGGAGTCCTCGATGTCCGTAGGATTCCCTACGTGGATGCCGACGACCTCATCGCGCGCGTGCGGGAGCTCGTCGCCGAGGGCGATCGCCTCGGCGCCGCGGCGGCGATGCAGCGCGGGATCGCCGCGGCGCCCGACGGCGCGACGCGGCTGCACCTCGAGGCGTACGGGCATTCCTTCCTGCTGGCGGTGAGCGACGGCCGCGGTGCCGACATCGGGGAGGTCCGAGCCGCGCTGGCGGCGCTCGACGAGCCGGATGCGCTCGCGCTCGACCCGGAGCTGCGGGAGCGGCTCCGGCTGGAGCTGCGGCTGTCGATCGCGGCGCTCGAGCGCGACGAGCGCGCGCACGACGAGCTGGTCGTCGCTGCGGCACGGCTCGTGCCGCAGCACCCGAGGGCGCTCACGACCGCGGTGCGCGCGGTCAACAACCGGCTCATGCTGCAGCTCGACCGCTTGGAGGACGAGGGCATCGGCCCCGGGCAGCAGGCCCACGTCGACGCCGCCCTCGCGATCGGGCAGGCCCGCGGGCTCGCCGCCGTGCTCGGCGGCCGGGGCCGCATCGACCGCCGCGCGGTGATCGCCGCCGTCGAGATGGGGGAGGGCGAGCGTGCCTGGCGGTGGACGCTCGAGGCGCTCGACCGGGAGATGTCCTCGTCCGAGCGCGTCGGGCTCGAGGGCCTGGGCGCGCAGATCGCCTGGGAGCGCGGCGACGCGGAAGCGGCGGTGCGGCTCGGGGAGCAGGCGAAGGCGCACGCGCAGGGCCGCAGCACCGATTGGACGCGGTCGCTGGGTGCGCTCGGGGGCGTCGTGGCGGCCGCGCACGGCGTGGGCTCGATGTCGGCGGCGCTGCGGGCGTATCGCCGGTCGGCGTCGCGCGAGGCGCATCGGATGCTGCCGACCCGGGGACACACCGTCGCGGCCATCGCGCTGGAGTCGGGCGCCGATCGCGACGAGGTCGAGGCGATGCTCGTCGGCTGCTACGGAGAGCGTGCCGGCTGGGAGTCGCCGTGGCGCGCGTTCTTCGACGCGAACGCGGCGCCGGGATCCTGGCGCACCGACGGCGTGCTCGACGCGTGGTGCGAGGATGCGGGGCCGGCATGGCGCCGCGCGGCCGCGATCCGGCTGCGCGCGCTCTGGCGCCTGCGGCAGGGCGACCACGCGCTCGCAGCGCGCGACGTCGCCCTCGGGCTGCGGCACGTCGCGCGCTGGCCCGGTCGGCGACGGGTCGCGCTCGAGCGCCTGCTCGACCAGGTGCGCCCGGTGCGCTCGATCACGGCATCGCAGTCCGCGGTGCTCGAGCTGGTGGTCCAAGGGCTCACCGATCGCGAGATCGCGGCGCTGCTCGACCGCTCCTCGCGCACGGTCGAGTCGCACGTGCGCGCCCTGCTGCGCGCGTACGGAGCGCCGAACCGCGTGGCTCTCGCGGTGGCCGCGTCGAGCGAAGCGATGCTCGGCCGATGAGCGACGAGGCAGGGGCGCTCGTCGCCGAGGCCGACGCGCTCATCGATGCGGTGCGCGAGGCGATCGCGGACGGCGACACCCTGGGCGCCGGCGTGCTCATGCGGCGCGCGTTCGACCTGGCCGTCGACGACGTGACCCGGCTGCACCTCGCGTCGCACGCCGCGTCGTACCGGCTCGCGCTCGCCGACGGCGACGAGGCGCAGGTCGAGGACATCGAGGGCATCCGGGCACGGATCGCGGGCGCAGACAGCGACGCCCTGGCGCCCGGGCTGCGCAGGCGCCTGGACCTCGAGCTCCGCATCTCGGCGGCGGTGCTCGGGCGCGACGAGGCGGCGCTCGACCAGCTCGTGGTGGCGTCCGCACGGCACGCGCGGCGCCACCCGGCCGCGAGGTCGACGACGCTGCGGGCAGCGAACAACCGCCTGATGGTGCAGCTCGACCGGCTCGAGCGCGTCGGCATCGGCCCGGGAGAGCCGGGGCACCTCGACGCCGGCATCGCGATCGGGCAGGCGCGCGCCATCGCCGACGTCCTCGGCGCGCGAGGCCGCATCGACCGCCGCTCGATCCTGGCGGCCACGATGATGGGCGACGCGGAGCGCGCACGGCGGTGGACGCAGGATGCGCTCGCGGGCCCGATGGCCGCCTCCGAGCGCGTCGCCCTCGAGTCGCTCGGGGCGCACCTGGCCTGGGAGCGGGGCGACGCGGCTGCCGCGATCGCGCTCGGCGATCAGGCTCGCGCGCACGCCCAGGGGCGGAGCGCGGAGTGGACCCGCACCCACGGCGCGCTCGGCGGCGTCGTCGCGGCGCTCGCCGGCTCGGGTTCGCTCCCGGCGGCCCTCCGCGCGTACCGCCGCTCCGCGAGCCGACGCAGCCACCTCGGCTTCGCCGGCACGCGAGCGCTCCTGGTCGGCGTGCTCGCGCTCGAGGCGGGCGCCGACCGCGATGAGGTCGAGCGCATGGTCGCCGGGTGCTACGGCGACCGGGCCGGGTGGGATCCGCGCTGGCGGGCGCTGCTCGACACGACCGCGGCGCCCGGGACGTGGCAGGACGGCGGACCGCTCGACGACTGGTGCGACGGGATCGGCCCCGCGTGGGAGCGCGCGACCGCCCTGCGCCTGCGGGCGCTCGCGCGCCTGCGCCGCGGTGACGCGAGCGGCGCCGCCGCCGACGTCGCGACGGGGCTGCGGCTGCTCGCGGGATGGCCGGGACGGCGGCGGGAGGCGCTGGAGCGGCTCCGCGACCGCCTGCGGTCGGCCCGCGCGGTGACGCCCGCGCAGGCGGCCGTGCTGGCGCTCCTGGTGCGAGGGCGCACCGATCGCGAGATCGCCGACGAGCTGGGCCGCTCCGCGCGCACGGTCGAGTCGCACGTGCGTGCGCTGCTGCGCGCCTACGACGTGCCGAACCGCGTCGCGCTCGCCGTCGCGGCCGCGCGCGGATCCTTCCTCGCCTGACCGCTCAGGCGGGCGTCAGCATCCCGATCCGCACGAGCTCGCGCACCCGCGGTAGCAGGTCGGCCACGAGGGGCGCCTCGTCGACCTCGAGGAGGCCCGCGATCGCGCCCAGCAGCACGCCGACGGGCAGCTCGCCGTCGCTCGCCCCGACGAGGCCGGCGAGCGCCGCGTCGACCGATAGGCTCCGGCCGAGCCCGCCGCCCTGGCGCAGCTCGATGACGGTGGGGCCCGCGGCGCCCGGCACCTGGTGCCGCGCTTCCGTGACGTCGGGCGCGGCGAGCAGGCGCGCCCCGAGCAGCGCGTCGTCGTCGCGCGCCGCGAGCCACGCCTCGGCCTCCAGCGCCTCGGCGAGGTGCGCGCCCGCGCGCTCGAGCGCGACGCCCTGCGGCACGCGCTCCGCGCGCGCGAGGCCGGTGCCGCCATCGTGGAGCACGACCCAGCCCATGCCGACCTCGTCGACGGCGCGCGCCTCGAGGTCGTCGAGCCATGCGCCGAGGAGCGCGTCGTGGCCGTCGTCCCCGGGGCGCGTGCCGCCGTCGCGCAGCCACAGCTCGGCGTACGCGACGGGGGAGAGGGCCTCGCGCTCGAGCACCCAGGCATCGAGCCCGGCGCCCGCCCAGCCGAGCGCGCGGTCGCGGCCGGCCGCTCCGCCGCGCGTCTCCCAGTTGCCGAGCATCCGAGCCGTGCCGCCGGGCGCGAGGTGCGCGGCGACGCCGCCCACGGCCGCCTCCATCAGCCGGTCGCCCTCGAGCCCACCGTCGCGGTACTCGTAGGCCGGCACGCCCGCTGCGCGCGGCGTGATGACGAACGGCGGGTTCGAGGCGACGAGGTCGAATCGCTCGCCCACGACGGGCTCGTAGAGCGAGCCGAGCCGCAGCTCGATGCCGTCGACGCCGTTGAGCGCCGCGTTCAGCGCGGCGAGCTCCAGGGCGCGCGGGGAGACGTCGGTGGCGACGACGCGCTCGGCGAAGCGCCGCAGGTGCAGCGCGACGATGCCGCAGCCTGTGCCGAGGTCGAGCGCCGTGCCCGCCGCCACGGGAGGCAGCAGCTGCACGAGCGTGCGGGCGGCGCCGCCGACGCCCAGCACGTGGTCGGGCCGCAGCGGCCGCGCGCCCGAGAGCTCGTCGAGGTCGCTCGCGACCACCCACGCCGACTCGCCGAGCGCATCCCGCATCGTCACGGGGCGCACCGCGAGCAGCGGCACCGCCTCGTCGTCCTCGAGGGCGACGACGCCGAGCGCGACGGCGCCCTCGAGCCCCGCCTCCGGCAGCGCCGCCGCGAGGTCGGCGGCGGGCACCCGGTCGCCGAGCACCAGCGCCCGCACGAGCGTCGCGAGCGGCCCCGGGTGCGCGAGCGCCGCCCGGCGGGCGGGCGCGGCGGACATGCGGGCGAGCGCGTCGGCGGCGTCGTCGCCGACGAGCGCACGGACGCCCCCGCTCGTGAACCCCGCGGAGGCGAGGTCACGGGCGAGGGCGTCTGCGTGCTGGAGCGGTGCGGAGTTCACCCAGCGAGGCTACGCGGCCCCGGCCACCGAGGCCGTCTCGCGGGCGGCCGGGCCCGCGATGCGCGGCGAGTGGAACGTGCCGCCGAACGCGCGCTCGGAGGCGCCGACCCGGTCGAGGTACGGCGTGACACCGCCCATCTGGAACGGCCAGCCCGCGCCGAGGATCATGCAGAGATCGATGTCCTCGGGTCCGGCGACGACCTCGTCGTCGAGCATGCGACGGATCTCGTCGGCCAGGCCGTCCTCGATCCGGATGCGCAGCTCCTCGGCCGAGAGCGGCACGGCGTCCTTCGGCGTGTGCTTCGCGACGATCTTCCGCGCCCGCTTGTCGATGCCCCTCGCGTTGCCCTTGCCGTCCTTCTCGAGCAGCACGCCCTCCTCGGCGAGCTCGTGGAGCGCCGCCGACTCGAAGAAGCGGTCCGGGAAGGCGCCGTGGTGCGTGTCGAGCACGTGCGCGCCCACCTTGAGGCCCACGAGGTCGAGCAGCACGAACGGGTCCATCGGGAACCCGAACGGGCGCTGCGCCTCGACGACGGTCTCGAAGGGCGTGCCCTGCTCGACCGCGTGCATCGCCTCGCCGAGCAGCTTCGCGAGGATGCGGTTCACGACGAAGCCGGGGGTGTCGCGCGTGATGACGGCGTTCTTCCGCAGGTCCTTCGCGACCCGCATCGCCGTGGCGAGCGTCGCGTCGTCGGTCGAGGGCGTGCGGACGACCTCGATGAGCGGCATGACCGCGACCGGGTTGAAGAAGTGGAAGCCGACGAGGCGCTCCGGGTGGGCGAGCGTCGCGCCGATCTGCTCGACCGAGAGGCTCGACGTGTTGGTCGCGATGACCGCCGTCTCGGACAGGTGCGGCTCGACCTCGGCGAAGACCTGCTGCTTGACCGAGAGCTCCTCGAAGACGGCCTCGATCACCCAGTCGCAGTCGGCGAAGTCGGCCTTGTCGACCGTGCCGGCGATGAGTGCGGAGAGGCGCTTCGCGGTGTCGCCGTCGACGCGACCCTTCGCGCGCAGCGCCTCGATCTCGTCGCGGATGCCCGCGACGGCCTTGTCCACTCGCGCCTGGTCGAGGTCGGTGATCACGACCGGCACCTGCAGGCGGCGCAGGAACAGCAGCGCGAACTGGCTCGCCATGAGCCCGGCGCCGATGATGCCGACCTTGGAGACGGGCTTCGCGAGCTTCGGGTCCGGCGCGCCGGCCGGCTTCTTCGCCCGCTTCTGCACGAGGTTGAACGCGTAGATCGAGGCCTGGAACTGGTCGCCGACGATGAGCTCCGACAGCGCGGCGTCCTCGGCGGCGAAGCCGGCGGCGCGGTCGTCCTTGCGGGCCAGCTCGAGCACCTCGAGCGCGCGGTACGGCGCCTGCGGCACCTCGCCGAGCTTCGCGCGGAGCGTGTCGCGCGCGACCTTGATCGCGATCGGCCACTTGACGGTGCGCTCGAGCGTGCCGGGCACGTGGGGGCGCTCCACCTTCTTGCCGCCGAGCACCGCGTCCGCCCAGGCGAGCGACGACTCGAGGAACGTCGCCGGCCCGAACATCGCGTCGGCGATGCCGAGCTCGAGCGCCTCGGCGGGCTTCAGCACCCGGTTCTGCTTGAGCGGGTTCTCGATGACGACCTTGAGCGCGCGCTCGATGCCGATGAGGTTCGGCAGGATCGTCGCGCCGCCCCAGCCGGGCACGAGGCCGAGGAACGTCTCCGGCAGCGCGACGGCGGGCGCGGCGGCGTTGAGCGTGCGGTAGTCGGCGTTGAGGCCGATCTCGAGGCCGCCGCCGAGGGCGAGGCCGTTGATGAACACGAACGTGGGCACGCCCGCGTCGTGGAGCAGCCCGAGCACCCGGTGGCCGAGCGCGGGCAGCTCCGCCGCCGTCTCGAGGTCGGGGATGGCCGAGACGTTCGACAGGTCGGCGCCGGCCGCGAGGAAGTAGGGCTTCCCCGTGACGGCGATCGCGTCGATCTCGCCGCGCGCGCCGCGTGCGCGCTGCTCGGTGAGCACGTCGCCGAGCTCGAACAGCGTCGCGGGGCCGAGCGTCGACGGGCGCGTGTGGTCGCGGCCGTTGTCGAGCGTCACGAGCGCGAGCGTGCGGCCGGAGGCGAGGGCGACGTCGCGCACGTAGGAGTGCGTGACCACCTCGTCGAACTCGGCCGCGGCCAGGCGGGGGAACTCGTCGCGGATCGCCATCACTTCCTCTTCCCGTAGTGCTTGTGGTGGGGGTTCTCCCAGATGACCGTGCCGCCCTGGCCGAGGCCGACGCACATGGCGGTGACGCCGTAGCGGACCTCGGGGCGCTGCTCGAACTGGCGCGCGAGCTGCAGCATGAGGCGCACGCCGGAGGAGGCGAGCGGGTGCCCGATCGCGATGGCGCCGCCCCACGGGTTGACGCGCTCGTCGTCGTCGGCGATCCCGAAGTGGTCGGTGAACGAGAGCACCTGCACCGCGAAGGCCTCGTTGAGCTCGAACAGGCCGATGTCGTCGATCGACAGGCCCGCCTTGGCGAGCGCCTTCTCGGTCGAGGGCACCGGGCCGATGCCCATGATGTCGGGCTCGACGCCCGCGAAGCCGAACGAGACGAGGCGCATCTTCGGCGCGAGCCCCAGCTCCTTCGCGGCGCGGCCCGAGGCCATGATCGACATGGTCGCGCCGTCGTTGAGGCCCGACGCGTTGCCCGCGGTGACGCGGCCGTGCTCGCGGAACGGCGTCTTCAGCGTCGCGAGGCCCTCCATCGTCGTCTCGGGGCGCGGCGCCTCGTCGGCCGTCGCGAGGCCCCATCCGGCCTCCGACTGCGTGGCGACGGGGATGAGGTCGTGCTGGATGTGCCCGGCGGCGACCGCGGCGGCGTACTTCTGCTGGCTGCGCATCGCGTAGCGGTCAGCGCGCTCCTTCGTGAGCGCCGGGAAGCGGTCGTGGATGCGCTCGGCCGTCTTGCCCATGTTCAGGGCGTCCATCGAGACGAGCTTCTCGGCCACGAACCGCGGGTTCGGGTCGGCGTCGAGGCCCATCGGGTGCCGGCCCATGTGCTCGACGCCGCCGGCGATGGCGACGTCGTAGCCGCCGAGCGCGATGCCGCCAGCGACGGTCGTGACCGCGGTCATGGCGCCGGCGCACATGCGATCGATCGCGTAGCCGGGCACCTGCACGGGCAGGCCCGCCAGCATGCCGACGGTGCGGCCGAGCGTGAGCCCCTGGTCGCCGGTCTGGGTGGTGGCGGCGATCGCCACCTCGTCGATGCGCTCGAGGGGGAGCGAAGGGTTGCGCTCCAGCAGGCCCGAGAGCGCCTTGACCGCGAGGTCGTCCGCCCTGGTGCCCCAGTACATCCCCTTCTCGCCCGCACGCCCGAATGGGGTGCGGACGCCGTCCACGAACACGACGTCGTCGTCAGCCACGGTGCCTCCTGATCGGTGATTGCGGCACCAGTGTAGGAACGGCTCCTGCGGCCGCAGAGGCGGGTGTGGCTTCCTACGACGAGGGCTCGGGGGCCTCCGGACCGAGTTGGTCGGCCTCCACAAAGGCGGCGGCGATCCTCTGTGCGGTCGCCGCAACCTGCCACGGGCGCGCATCGCGCGCGCGGAGGGCGTCGGCGACCGCCTCGGTGGTCGGCTCGACGCCGTCCCACGCGAGGCGGCGCAGCACGTCCGGGGTGAGGAGGTTCTCGGTCGGCATCGACAGCTCGGCGGCGACGGCCGCGAGCGCGGTGCGGGCGCGCTGGAGGCGCGCGTCGGCCTCGGGCTTGCGGCCCTTCCAGAAGCGCGGGGGCGGCGGCTCGTTCGACGGCACGCGGAGCACGGGCGGGTCGTCGCTCGCGCGGCCGGCCTCGATCGCGGCCCACCACCGGTCGAGCTCGCTGCGGCTCGCGCGGCCGACGAAGTCCTTGCGGGCGGCGAGGCGGCCCTTGCTCTCGGGATCGGACTGCGCGGCGACGAGCAGCGAGCGGTCCGGGATGAGGCGGCCGGGCGCGCGGTCGGTGTCGCGCGCGAGCGCGTCGCGGGCGAGCCAGAGCTCGCGGGCCACGGCGAGCTGGCGGCGGTCGCGGATGCCGTGGATGCCCGAGAGGCGCCGCCACGGCTCGGCGGCGGGCGGCTTCGGCTGGCGGACGAGCGCGTACGCGAACTCCTCCTCGGCGATCCGCTCCTTGCCCTGCGCGGCGAGCTCCTCGGCGAGCGCGTCGCGGAGGTCCGGCAGCACCTCGACGTCGAGCGCCGCGTACTCGAGCCACGAGTCGGGGATCGGCCGCTGCGACCAGTCGCTCGCGCCGTGCTCCTTGCGGAGGCGGATGCCCGCGAGGCGCTCGGCGACCGCGGCGAGGCCGACGCGCTCGAAGCCCGCGATGCGGGCGCCGAGCTCGGTGTCGAACAGCGTCGCGGGCTCGAGGCCGACCTCGCGCAGGCACGGGAGGTCCTGGCTGGCGGCGTGGATGATCCACTCCTCGCCGCCCACGGCCTCCTGCAGCGGCGAGAGGTCGTCGATCGTCGTGGGGTCCACGAGCACCGTGCCCGAGCCGCGCCGGTGCAGCTGCACGAGGTAGGCGCGCGAGGAGTAGCGGAAGCCGTTGGCGCGCTCGGCGTCGACCGCGACCGGGCCGACGCCCGCCGCGAGCCGGTCGGCGGCCGCGGCGAGCGCATCCGCGTCGCCGATCACGTCGAGGGGGCCCTGGACGACGGCGTCGCGCAGGTCGGTGCGGGGCTCGGCGCCCTCGGCCTCAGCCACGGGTGCGCCGCTTCGCGTCGATGCCCGTCGCGCCGGGCTGCACCGACAGGCCGGCGATGGCGCACAGCAGGTCGGTCCAGGCCGTGAGGTGCGCGCCGAAGTCGCGGCCGGTGGGCGTCCACGAGGCGCGCAGCTCGATCTGCGCGCCGTCGCCCTGCGCGGCGAGCTCGCCGAAGCCGCTCGAGAGGATCTTCGTGGCCGTGCCGGACTCCGAGTGGTGCTCGGCGCCGCGCTGCTCGAGCGCCTCGAGCAGGTAGGTCCAGGTGACCTCGGCGAGGAACGGGTCGACGCCGATCTCCGGATCCTGCGACGCCTGCGTGAAGCTCACGATGCGGAAGTCGCCGCCCCACGCCTCGGGCTCCTCGGGGTCGTGCATGAGGATGAAGCGGCCCGTGCCCAGGTCGGAGTCGCGGCCGTGGCTCGGCGTGCCGACGTCGGCCGCGATGGCGAACGAGAAGGGCGCGATGCGCCCGGGGGCAGGGATCTCGCGGACGGAGAGCTCGGGGCGCAGCTCGGCGCGCCGCAGCTGGTCGATGGCCGCCCGGAAGGCCTCAGGCACCGGGGCGGGCGCTGCACTGCTCGTGTCCACCCGGCAAGACTACGATCTGCACCGTGACGACGACTCGGAGGCGCGCCGCCGGTCGCGTCGCGCGTGCCGGCCTGGTCGCGGGCGGGGTGCTGCTCGGCGGCGCCGCCCTCGCGGTGACCGCCGCCTCCGCCGCGCTGGCATCGATGCTCGTGACGCCGCCCCGCGACCAGAAGGACGACATCCGCGTCCTCGGGCTCGACGCGCGCGGCGTCCGGCTCGGCCGCACGCCGGACACCGGCCTGCCCGGCACCTACGCGCTGTGGGTGGGGGAGCGGCTCGCGGTGCTCGGCCGCGTCGTCGACGAGGACGCGCACAGCGTCGTCCGCGAGGTCGACGCCGACGCCCGGGCGCTGCTGCAGGGCGTCTCGAGCGCGCGCTGGTCTGGCTACGCGCTCTTCCGACCGCGCCAGGTGACGTCGGCGAGCGAGCGCGTCGACGTGGCGACCGAGCTCGGGCCGGCGCCCGCGTGGATCATGGGCGACCAGTCGGCGTCGACGTGGTGCATCCAGGTGCACGGCCGCGGAGTGACCCGCCGCGAGACGATCCGCGGCGTGCCGCTCATGCTCGAGCGCGGCATCGCGTGCATGGCCGTCTCGTACCGCAACGACGGCGAGGCGCCGCCGAGCCGCGACGGCAAGCTCCGGCTCGGGCTCGACGAGTGGCGCGACGTCGAGGCGGCGATCGACCTCGCGCTCGAGCGCGGCGCGGAGCGGATCGTGCTCATGGGCTGGTCGATGGGCGGCCAGATCGCGCTGCAGGTCGCGCGCCGCTCGCGGCACCGCCGCCGCATCGTCGGGCTGGTGCTCGACTCGCCCGTCGTCGGCTGGGCGCCGACGCTGCGGCTGCAGGTCGCGCTCGTGCGCGCCCCCGCGTGGCTCGTCGACACGGCCGTGGGCCTCCTCGAGTCGCCCGCCGCGGTGCTGAGCGGCGGCCGCAGCCTCGACTTCGACGAGCTCGACAACGTGCTGCACGCCGACGCGCTCTCGCAGCCCATCCTGCTGCTGCACTCCGCCGACGACGGCTACGTGCCGCCGGACGCATCCCGCGCGCTGGCGGCGGCCAGGCCCGACCTCGTCGACTACCGCGAGTGGACGACCGCGCGCCACACGAAGCTGTGGAACCTCGACCGCGAGCGCTACGAGCGCGAGATCGGCGCGTGGATCGATCGCGTCGTGCTCGACGCGGAGCGCGCGGCCGAGCCGGCGGACTGAGCCCGACGGTCTAGGCGCGTTCGGCGAGCCGCTCGCGGATCTGCCGCTGGATGCGGCCGAGCATGCCCGCCATGCCGCGCAGCCGCAGCGGCGACACGGCGCGGTCGAGGCCGAGCAGGCGCGGCATGTCGGCCGGCACCGCGAGCGCCTCCTCGGGCGTCGCGCCCTCGAGGCCCTGCGCGAGGATCGACGCGAAGCCGCGCGTCGTGGGCGCCTCCTCCGGAGCCGTCGCGTGCACGTGCACCGCGTCGTCGACCTCGACGAAGAGGAAGACGGGCGATTGGCACTCCGCGACGCGCTCTAGCAGATCGGGATGCTCGGCGTAGCGCGCGGGCAGCGCCGGCAGCTCGTCGGCGAACTCGAGCAGCAGCTGCAGGCGGTCGGGCTCCGCGACGGCCTGGAAGTCGTCGACGGCGCGCTGGAGCCCGGCGGTCAGCGTCATCGGCGCACCGCAGGCGCCTGGCCCGGCTCGGCGCCCTGGACGATCGGGACGCCGACGAGCGAGCCCCACTCGGTCCACGAGCCGTCGTAGTTGCGGACGCCCTCGAGGCCCAGCAGGTGGGTGAGCACGAACCAGGTGTGGCTCGAGCGCTCGCCGATGCGGCAGTACGCGATGACGTCGCCGCCGGCGCGCAGGCCCGCGCCGTCGAGGTAGATCGCCTCGAGCTCCGCGCGCGAGCGGAACGTGCCGTCCTCGCGGACGGCCTTCCCCCACGGCACGTTCTGCGCCGAGGGGATGTGGCCTGCGCGCAGCGCGCCCTCCTCGGGGTAGGCGGGGGCGGTCGTGCGCTCGCCGGAGAACTCCTCGGGGCTGCGGACGTCGACGAGCGGGCCGGTGCCCAGGTGCGCGAGCACGTCGTCGCGGAAGGCGCGGAGCGTGCGGTCGTCGCGCTCGACGACGGGGTAGTCGACCGCCGCGCGGGCGGGCGCCTCGCGGGTCATCTCGCGCCCCTCGGCGATCCAGAGGTCGCGGCCTCCGTCCATGATCCGGACGTCCTCGTGGCCGTAGAGCGAGAGCACCCACAGCGCGTAGGTGGCCCACCAGTTCGACTTGTCGCCGTAGAGCACGACGGTCGTGCCGCGCCCGATGCCGCGCTCGCCCAGCAGCCGCGCGAGCGCCTCCGGGCTCACGTAGTCGCGCAGCACCGCGTCGTTGAGGTCGGTGTGCCAGTCGAGCTTCACGGCGCCGGGGATGTGGCCGACCTCGTAGAGCAGGACGTCCTCGTCGGACTCGACGACCACGACCTGCGGGTCGTCGAGGTGCGCGGCGACCCACTCGGTCGAGACGAGCCGCTCAGGGGCGGCGTACTCGGCGAAGCGCTCGGCGTCGGCGGGGTCGACCTCGGCGGCGGTCGCGCCGGCGGTCTCGGACGGGGTCTGGCTCACGGTGGCTCCTCGGCGTCTCGGCGGCTCCCCGGCGGGGATGCGCGCGACGCGTCACTAGGCTTCTGCGGTGGGAACGCCATCCTCCCACCGAACCTTCCACCGACGCCTGCGAGCCAGGTGCACCGAGGAGCCGCCATGCCAGCACCGATCTCGCTCGTGGAGCGCAGCCCCCAGGCCAGCGCGGAGCAGATCGTCGCGAGCCTCAGGCCGCCGCGCCAGTTCGACGGCGCGACCTTCGAGAGCTACCGGCCCGACCCCGACCACCCCTCGCAGCGGGAGGCGCTCGAGCGGATGCAGGGCGTCGTCGACGCGTGGGTGTCGCCGAAGCGCCGCCTCTTCAAGAAGGCGCCGGAGACGAAGCCCGGCATCTACCTCGACGGCGGCTTCGGCGTCGGCAAGACCCACCTGCTCGCCTCCCTCTGGAAGGCGATGCCCGGCCCGAAGTACTTCGGCACCTTCATCGAGTACACCGCGCTCGTCGGCGCGCTCGGCTACGCCGAGACGGTGCGCGCGCTGCAGGGCGCGCGGATCGTCTGCATCGACGAGTTCGAGCTCGACGACCCGGGCGACACGATGGTGATGACCCGCCTGCTCGGCGAGCTCGCGGCGGGCGGCACGAAGCTCGCCGCCACCTCGAACACGCCGCCGAACGCGCTCGGCGAGGGCCGCTTCGCCGCGGCGGACTTCCTGCGCGAGATCCAGGCGATCGCCGACCGCTTCGACATCCTCCGCATCGACGGCGACGACTACCGCCACCGCGACGTCTCGGGTCACGCGCCCGTGCTGTCGGACGACGAGATGGACGCCGAGCTCGCGCGCTTCGACGGCACCGTCGCGCTCGACGACTTCGACGCCCTCATCGGCCACCTCTCGAACGTGCACCCCTCGCGGTACATCGGCCTCGTCGACGGCGTGCGCGCGCTCGGCATCCGCGACGTGCGCACGCTGCAGGACCAGAACGACGCGCTGCGGCTCGTCGCGCTCGTCGACCGCCTCTACGACCAGCAGGTGGCGCTCCGCGGCTCGGGCACGAGCCTCGACCGCGTGTTCGGCGATGACATGCTCGGCGGCGGCTACCGCAAGAAGTACCTGCGGGCGATCTCGCGCCTCATGGCGCTGGCCGGCGAGCAGCCCGCCTGACGCGCGCTCGCCCGGTGCCGGCGCCGCGGATCAGACGCCGTCGGTGCGCCGCGCCTGCTCCTCGAGGTCGCGGACGCGGATCGCCTCGGTCTCGACCGCGGGGTAGCGGCGCGCGAGCAGCGCCGTGAACGTCGCGCCGATGAGCGCCGCGACGAGCGAGCCGGCGAGCACGCCGAGCGTGCCCTCGACGAGGAACTCCTCCGCGTCGCGGAACGCGAGCTCGTTCATGAGCAGCGAGACCGTGAAGCCGATGCCGCCGAGCAGCGCGACCGCGAGCAGCTCCGGCAGGGCCAGCCGCTCGGCGCGCGGCATGCGGGTGGCGGCCTGCGCGGCGGCGCCGGCGATCGAGATGCCGATGAGCTTGCCGACCGGCAGCGCGACGAGGATCGCCCAGAAGACGGGGCTGAGCTCCCCGAGCGGGATCTGCGGGATCGCGACGCTCGCGGCGACGAACGCGAACAGCGGCAGCACGAGGCCGTTGACGGTCGGCTCGAGCTTGACGCGCGCCGACTCCGCCGGCGCGGGCGTCAGGACGGCGCCGAGCGCGACGCCGGCGATGGTCGCGTGGATGCCGCTCGTCGCGACGAGCCACCAGGCCACGAGCGCGACGGCCACCATCGCGATGCGGAGCGGCCAGCTGCCCCGGCGCGCCGAGTAGGCGCGCCCGAGCGCCCAGAAGGCGGCGACCGCGACCGCCGCGCCCGCGAGCGCCAGCAGGTCGAGCGAGGTGGTGAAGAAGACGGCGATCACGAGGATGCCGATGAGGTCGTCGATGATGGCGAGCGCCAGCAGCAGCGCGCGCACGCGGCTCGGCAGGCGCCGGCCGACGAGCGCGAGCACGCCGAGCGCGAACGCGATGTCGGTGGCGATCGGGATGGGCCATCCGCGGTCGAGCTCGGACGGCACGATCGTGAGGAAGATGATCGCCGGCGCCGCGACGCCGCCGAGCGCGGCGATCGTCGGCACGACCGCGCGCCGCACGGAGGCGAGCTCGCCCTGCGTGAGCTCGTAGCGCAGCTCGATCGCGGCGACGAAGAAGAAGATGACGAGCAGGCCGTCGGTCACCCAGTGCGCCATCGACAGGTCGAGGCCGAGCACCTCGAACGGGAGGTGCCAGTGCTTCGCCGCGTCGAGCCCGGGCCCGAGCGCCGTGTTCGCCACCACGAGGCCGAGGACCGCGGCCCCCAGCAGCAGCATCGCCGACACCTGCGGGTTCCTGATCCACGTCACCGGACAATCCTGGCATCGCGGCGGATCCGCACCGGACACGGAGGAGGCCGGGAGTGGGCCGTAACACGCGCGAAACGCGGGGCGCCGCTTCGTAACGGACTCGAAACGCGAGCGCGCGAACGGGGGCAACACCGCCGCGCGATCCTCGAGAGCAGTCCCTTCCGGATCACCCCCAAGGAGCACCTCAATGGATGCAGGCAGCATCGCCTTCGGCGTCGTCGCGACGGCCCTCGTGCTGTTCATGACGCCCGGTCTGGCGTTCTTCTACGGCGGCCTCGTGCGCGCCAAGAGCGTCATCAGCATGATGATGATGTCGTTCGGGGCCATCGGCCTCGTCGGCACCCTCTGGATCCTCTACGGCTACAACATGGCTGCCGTCGACTCCCCCTTCGCCTTCTCGGGCAACCCCTTCAGCGACTTCGGCCTCGCAGCCCTCGCCGCCGGCGAGAGCGCGAACACCGACCTCGTGGGCGTCGCCTACGGCTCGACCTTCGCGATCATCACGGTCGCGCTCATCTCGGGCGCGATCGCCGACCGCGCGAAGTTCGGCGCCTGGATGCTCTTCGCGGGCGTCTTCGCCACGCTCGGCTACTTCCCGATCGCCGCGTGGGTGTGGGGCGGCGGCTGGGCGTACAGCCTGGGCGACCTGCTCGGCCTCCCGGCCGTCATCGACTACGCCGGCGGCACCGCCGTGCACATCAACGCCGGCGCGGCAGCACTCGCGCTCACGTTCGTGCTCGGCAAGCGCATCGGCTTCACGAAGGGCTCGCACAAGCCGCACAACGTGCCGTTCGTCATCCTCGGCGCCGCCGTCCTGTGGTTCGGCTGGTTCGGCTTCAACGTGGGCGCCGAGTGGCTCAACGAGCTCGGCAACGCGGGCCTCATCACGCTGAACACGATCGGTGCGACCGCCGCGGCCATCGTCGCCTGGCTCGTCGTCGAGAAGCTCAAGGACGGCAAGCCGACGGCCGTCGGTGCCGCCTCGGGCGCCGTCGCGGGCCTCGTCGCCATCACCCCGGCCTGCGCCAACCTGACGCCCGGCTGGGCGCTGCTCCTCGGCGTGGTCGCCGGCGCGGTCTGCGCCCTCGCGATCGAGCTGAAGTTCAAGCTCGGCTTCGACGACTCGCTCGACGTCGTGGGCATCCACCTCGTCGGTGGCCTCATCGGCACGCTCTACCTGGGCTTCTTCGCCACGGAGACGGGCCTGCTCCTCGGCGGCGGCTTCGGCCAGCTCATCGTCCAGGTGATCGCCGCGGTCGGCGTGATGGTCTACGCCTTCGTGGTCGCGTTCGTCATCGGCTTCGCGATCGAGAAGACGATCGGCTTCCGCGTGAAGAACGAGGACGAGCTCGCGGGCATCGACTCGATCGTGCACGGCGAGGAGGCGTACGCCTACGAGATCGAGCGCGTCTGACGCGTCGCACGCGCACGCAGGAGGGGCCCGGCAGCTGCCGGGCCCCTTCCGCGTGCGCGGCTATGCAGCTAGAGCGTGACGACGCCCCGGACGCGGTGGCCGACGGCGATCGACTGGCTGGAGATGGCGTTGGCGGGGGAGAGCAGGAAGAGCACGGCCCGCGCGACCTGCTCGGGGCTCGACTCGCCCGGCTTCCCGACCGCGACCTCCTGTGCGGGCGCCTCGACCACGGGCCCGGGGTCGACGACGTTGACGGCGACGCCCGTGCCGGCCAGCTCGTCGGCGAGCGCCTGCGCCGCGATCGTGAGCCCCGCGTTCCGGGTGGCGGCGGTGATGCTGCTCGAGAGGCGCGCGTTCTGGCCGCTGACGCCGACGATGCGGCCGGATCCGGCCTCGCGCATCGTCGGGACGACGGCGTTGGCGACCCGCAGGAACGTCATGGCCTTCGCCTCGAACGCCTGCGCGACCTGCTCGGGGTCGGAGGAGCGCGCGGGATCGAGGGTCTGTGCCGGGGGAGCGGCGGCGACGACCAGGCCGTCGATCCGGCCGTGGTCGGCGAGCACGCCCGCGACGGCGGCATCGACCGAGGTCGGGTCTGCCCCGTCGAGGCGCACGTCGGCGCCGTCGCCGCGCGCGGCGGTCACGACCGTCGCGCCCTCGGCGCGGGCGAGGTCGGCGACGGCGCGGCCGATGAGGCCGGTGCCGCCGACGACGAGGATGACGCGGTCTGCGAGCTGGAGGTCCATGGGGCGACGCTACGCCCGCGCGGCTGAGCGCCCTGCGACTACTCCTGAGTGGCGTCCTCGGTCGAGCCGGGCTGACCCTCGACCGCCGGATCCGCGACGTCGCTGCGCGAGCGGCGGCGGATCAGCCCGGACACCTTGCCGCCGAGGGCGCCTGCAGCCCCTGCCACCGCGCCACCCACCTGCTTCGCGGCGGTGAGCGCCTGCGGGTCGTCGGCGATCCCGTCGCCGTCGATGTCCACGCGGCGGAACGGTCGTGAGACGGTCGCCGCGGCGGCTGAGACGCCGGTGCCGACAACTGCGCCTGCGGTGGTCGCGCCGCTCGAGACCTTGCCCCAGACGTCCTCGCCGAAGCCCTTCGCGTCATCGGCCGCAGCCCGCATCGCGATGAGTGCTCGCGGAGGGTCCGGGATGCCGTCCCCGTCGAGATCGGGCAGGTCGAGGTCGGCGGGCCACTCGGTCGGCACGGAGGAGAACGCGGAACGGGACGCCAGCACGACGCTCTTGCCGAAGAAGAACGATGCGGCGCCACCCACCACCATGCCGATGCCGAAGGGCAGGATCTTCGCGACGGTGCCCGTGCCGGCCTTGGCCCCGAGCTTCACAGCGGCCGTCGTCAGCATCTGCTTCATCAGAGGGTTCAGCTGTCCGTCGGGCACGGCCGTGGCGACGACGTCGCCCCAGGCGCCGGTGCTCGCGGCGGCGCCGGCACGAGCGACATCACCCACGACGCCCATCGTGCTCGCGGTCCGGGCGCCGCCGGCCACCGCGCCCGACACCAGCTGCGTGACGCGGCCCTGGCTGTCCTCGCCCAGCGTCATGCCGAGGACGATGACCTTCGCGCGCTCAGGGTCCTCGACGTGCAGGCCGTGGACCTCAGCGACGGACAGTGCATAGAGGGCCGAGAGCTCGAAGAACAGTGCGAGGTCCGCGACGTTGAGCCCGAGCGCGACGGCTGTGCCGATGCCGGGGACCGCTGCGGCGCCGCCGACGCCTGCGCTCGCAGTGGTCACGGCGGCCAGGTAGCGGGACTCCATGATCTTGATCGCCTCGGCGGGTGTCGCATCCGGGTTGGCACGACGGACTGCCTGGATATGCGCGATGACCGCAGGGCGCTGGACCTTGATCGCTTCGTAGAGGCGGTGCTCGAACCCCGGAGGGAGCGAGGAGGAGGTGGTGGGCGGCGTCGTGTCGTCAGCCATCGTGGTGTCCTTCGTGCTGCGCTCGGTGCGAGCGAATGCCGCGCAGTGCGCGGGCTCCCGAGTCCGGCTCACCATAACCCGCAGGGGGGACATGGATCGTTCCGCGGCGCGTGTCGCGGGCGGCGACCGCTCCCGGCACGACGAAGGCCGGGCGTGCTGCGGGGCCTTCGGTGTTGGGCAGCACGAGACTCGCACTGGTGGCCTCTCGATGCGCCGACGCCAGTGCGCGGCGCTGGACGGCCTCGGAGCGCGTACGGAGGCGGCCCGCACGGCGCGCGGAGGCGCCGGGCGTACCGTCGCGCCCGGAGCGCGCCGCAGCGACGCCGCGCGCGGACGGGAGGAGCGATCATGCAGGGACACGACGACCACGGCCACGACAGCAGCGACGACCTGGGGACGCGCGAGGAGCACGCCCGCACGGGCGGCTGGGCCGCCCACGTCGCCCACCTCGAGGCGTGCGCCGCGGCGTGCCGGGACTGCGCCCGCGCCGACCGGCAGGAAGGCATGGACGACTGCGCGGCCATGTGCGAGGCGTGCGCGGAGCTGTGCGAGGCGACCGCGCGCATCCTCGCCCGCGAGGCGCCGCTGCCGGACGACGCGGTCCGTGCGCTGCTCGCCGCCTGCGCCGCGATCTGCCGCGCCTGCGCCGCGGAGTGCCGGAAGCACGACGCCGAGCACTGCCGGCGCTGCGCGGAGGCCTGCGAGTCGTGCGCGGAGGCGTGCGAGGCGGCCTGATCGGCGGCCTGCCGTGAGCAGCGGCGGCTCGGCACGACGAAGGCCCCGGCATGCTGCCGGGGCCTTCGATGGTGGGCGATACCAGACTCGAACTGATGACCTCTTCCGTGTGAAGGAAGCGCGCTACCAACTGCGCCAATCGCCCGTGCCCGCGATGCGGACTCGTCGATTCTGCCACACGCGCGGGGCCTCCGCTGACCATCCGGAGGCGGATCCCGCGGAATCCCGCGGGACGCGCGGAGGGCGCCCGCTCGATTTGGAATCGTCGCTCGCATCGGGTTATAGTCATCAGGTGCTCAGCGATGAGCCCCGCGGATGTGGCGCAGTGGTAGCGCATCACCTTGCCAAGGTGAGGGTCGCGAGTTCGAATCTCGTCATCCGCTCGAGAGCAATCTCATGTGAAGGATCTCACACCACCTGGTGGGGTGGCCGAGTGGTGAGGCAGCGGCCTGCAAAGCCGTCTACGCGGGTTCGAATCCCGTCTCCACCTCGATCATCAGCCAACTGGGCGATTGGCGCAGCGGTAGCGCGCTTCCCTGACACGGAAGAGGTCACTGGTTCGAACCCAGTATCGCCCACGATCACGAAGGCCCCGGCATCGCGCCGGGGCCTTCTTCGTGCGCCGACGGCCGTGCCGCCGCGGTGGGGGCACAGCCGGCGGTCACCGGGCGCCTGGTCGACCGCCAGGCCGCGCGCGTAGCCTCGCCGCATGCCCGCATCCGCGCTCGACGCCCTGCGCCTTGACGGCGCGTACGCCGCCGCGCTCCCCGAGCTCGCGGTCCCGTGGCAGGCGCAGCCACCGACCGAGCCGAGCCTGCTGGCGCTCGACGAGCCGCTCGCCCTCGAGCTGGGGCTCGACCCCGATGCGCTGCGCTCGGAGGCGGGCCTCGCGCTCCTCACCGGCACCGCCCTCCCGGACGGCGCGACGCCCGTGGCGATGGCGTACGCGGGGCACCAGTTCGGCGCCTACACGCCGCTGCTCGGCGACGGGCGGGCGCTGCTGCTCGGCGAGCTCCGCGACCGCGACGGCGGCATCCGCGACCTCCACCTCAAGGGCTCCGGCCGCACGCCGTTCGCGCGTGGCGGCGACGGCCTCGCCGCCGTCGGGCCGATGCTGCGGGAGCACCTCGTGAGCACCGCCATGCACGCGCTCGGCATCCCGACCACCCGCTCGCTCGCGGTCGTCGGGACCGGCAGGCACGTCGCGCGCGACGAGTGGCTGCCCGGTGCCGTGCTCGCGCGCGTGGCGAGCAGCCACCTGCGCGTCGGCACCGTGCAGCTCGCGCGCTCGACCGGCGACGTCGCCCTGCTCCGCCGGCTCGTCGACCATGCGATCGCGCGGCACGCGCCGGACGCCGCGGCGGCCGAGCGCCCCGCGCTCGCCCTGCTCGACCACGTCGTCGCGGTGCAGGCGCGCCTCGTGGCGCAGTGGATGCTCGTCGGCTTCGTCCACGGCGTCATGAACACCGACAACACGACGCTCTCGGGCGAGACGATCGACTACGGGCCCTGCGCGTTCATGGAGGCGTACGACCCGGCCACGACGTTCAGCTCGATCGATGCGCAGGGCCGCTACCGGTACGGCAACCAGCCGGGCATCGCGCAGTGGAACCTCTGTCGGCTCGCCGAGGCGCTGCTGCCGCTCATCGACGACGACCAGGGGCGCGCCATCGAGCTCGCGACGGCATCGATCGAGGCGTTCGCGCCGCAGCAGCGCGCCGCGTGGGTGCTCGGGATGCGCACGAAGCTCGGCCTGGCGGGGGAGCGGGTCGACGACGAGGCGGTCGCCGCCCTCGCCGACGACCTCGTGCGGCTCATGACCGCCTCGCGCGCCGACCTCACCGGCACGATGCGCAGCCTCGGCGCCGCCGCCCGCGGCGATGCGGCGCCGCTGCGGCGGCACCTGGCCTCGACCGACGGATGGGAGGCATGGACCGCGCGCTGGCTCGCGCTCGAGCCCGACGCCGCGGCCGCCGACGCCGCGAACCCCGCGTACGTGCCGCGCAACCACCTCGTCGAGGAGGCGTTCGCCGCCGCGACGGCGGGCGACCTCGCCCCGTTCGAGCGCCTGCTCGCGGTGGTGCGCGATCCGTTCGTGGAGCGGCCGGGCCTCGAGCGGTACGCGACCCGCGGGCCCGACGAGGACTTCCGCGCCTACACGACGTACTGCGGCACCTGACCGCGAGCCCGGGCTCGGGCGACGCGGCGGTGGGTGCGCACGGCGCCGGATAGCATCGAGCGGTGACCACCGGATTCGATCTCTTCACCGACCGTGCCGTCGTCGCCATGCGCGTCGACGGCGAGCTGCAGGACCTCGCCCGCGAGGTGACCGAGACGCAGACGGTCGAGCCGGTGACGATCGACAGCCCCGACGGCCTCGACATCCTCCGCCACTCCGCCGCGCACGTCCTCGCGCAGGCGGTGCAGAAGGTGAACCCGGACGCGCGGCTCGGCATCGGCCCGCCCGTCCAGGACGGCTTCTACTACGACTTCGACGTGCCCGAGGCGTTCTCGAGCGACGACCTGAAGGCGCTGCAGAAGGAGATGGAGCGGATCGTCAAGGCCGGCCAGCGCTTCGTGCGCCGCGTCGTGACCGACGAGGAGGCGCAGGCCGAGCTCGCCGACGAGCCGTACAAGCTCGAGCTGATCGGCCTCAAGGGCGGTGCCGCGAAGGCCGCCGAGGGCGCCTCCGTCGAGGTCGGCGCCGGCGAGCTGACGATCTACGACAACCTCGACATGCGCTCGGGCGAGGTGGTCTGGAAGGACCTCTGCCGCGGCCCGCACCTGCCCTCGACCCGCCTCATCGGCAACGGCTTCGCCCTCATGCGCGTCGCCGGCGCCTACTGGCGCGGCAAGACCGACCAGCCGCAGCTGCAGCGCATCTACGGCACCGCGTGGCCGACGAAGGACGAGCTGCGCGCCTACCAGCACCGCCTCGAGGAGGCCGCCAAGCGCGACCACCGCAAGCTCGGCCGCGAGCTCGACCTCTTCTCGTTCCCCGACGAGATCGGCTCGGGCCTCTCGGTCTGGCACCCCAAGGGCGGCATCGTCCGCGGCGAGATGGAGCAGCACGCCCGCGCGCGGCACGTCGCGCAGGGCTACAGCTACGTCTACACGCCGCACATCACGAAGCGCGACCTGTTCGACACCTCCAACCACCTCGTCACCTACGCCGACGGCATCTGGCCGCCGATCGTCATGGACGAGGAGCGCGACGAGGACGGCACCGTCACGAAGCCGGGCGTCGAGTACTACCTCAAGCCCATGAACTGCCCGATGCACATCCTCGTCTACAAGGAGCGCGCCCGGTCGTACCGCGACCTGCCGCTCCGCCTGGCCGAGAACGGCACCGTGTACCGCAACGAGCTCTCGGGGGCGCTGCACGGGCTCACCCGCGTGCGCGGCTTCACGCAGGACGACGCGCACCTGTTCGTCACCCCCGACCAGCTCGAGGAGGAGACCACCAAGGTCCTCGAGTTCGTGCTGTCGCTGCTGAGCGACTTCGGCCTGAGCGACTTCCGCCTCGAGCTGTCGATGCGCGACGACGAGAAGTCGAAGTGGATCGGCGACGAGGCCGTGTGGGAGACGGCGACGGATGCCCTCCGCCGGGTCGCGCAGGCGACGGGCCTCGAGCTCGTCGAGGAGCCGGGCGAGGCCGCCTTCTACGGCCCGAAGATCGACCTCAAGGTGACCGACGCCATCGGCCGCTCGTGGCAGCTCTCGACGGTGCAGCTCGACTTCAACCTGCCGGAGCGGTTCGAGCTGGAATTCACGGCGCCCGACGGCTCGAAGCAGCGCCCGATCATGATCCACCGCGCGCTCTTCGGCTCGATCGAGCGCTTCTTCGCGATCCTGCTGGAGCACTACGCCGGCGCCTTCCCTGCCTGGCTCGCGCCCGTGCAGGTCGTGGGCGTGCCGGTCGCGAACGACTTCGCCGACTACCTGGACGAGATCGCCGAGCGGCTGCGCGCCGAGGGCGTGCGCGTCGAGGTCGACCGCAGCGACGAGCGCATGCAGAAGAAGATCCGCACGCACACGCTCGCGAAGGTGCCGTTCCAGCTCATCGCGGGCGCGGCCGACCGCGACGCCGGCAGCGTCTCGTTCCGCTTCCGCGACGGCACGCAGGACAACGGCGTGCCGGTCGACGAGGCCGTGCGCCGCATCGTCGACGCCATCCGCACGAAGGCGCAGGTCTGAGCGTGGGCGGCGGCGAGCACGTCCACGGCGACGAGCCGGCCGAGCGCGCCGCCGAGCACCGCGACGCGCTGCCGGCGTTCGAGCCGGCCCCCGAGCAGGAGGCGCCGCTCGTCGCCGAGCACGCGTGGGGCGCGCCGACCCAGATGTCGAGCGAGCTGCCGGGCGTGCCCGACCACTTCCAGCGGCTCTGGACGCCCTACCGGATGGTCTACATCCAGCAGGGGCAGATGCCCGACGAGCACGCCTGCCCGTTCTGCCGCGCGCCCGAGCTCGCGGACGACCAGGGGCTCATCGTCGCGCGCGGCGAGACGTGCTTCGTGCTCATGAACCTGTACCCGTACAACACCGGCCACCTCATGGTCTGCCCGTACCGCCACGTCGGCATGTACGACCAGGCGACCACCGAGGAGGTCGCCGAGATGGCCGTGCTCACGCAGACGGCGATGCGGGTGCTGTCGCAGGTGACGCGCTGCCAGGGCTTCAACATCGGCATGAACCAGGGCCGGATCGCCGGCGCCGGCATCGCCGACCACCTGCACCAGCACATCGTGCCCCGGTGGAGCCTCGACGCGAACTTCTTCCCGATCATCGCGAAGACGAAGGCGCTGCCGATCCTGCTCGAGGACATGCGGCGCGACATCCAGGCGGCCTGGCCGGCGTGAGCCTGGCCCGCGCGAGCGCGATCGCGCGGGCGGGCCATCCGAGGGCCGCTGCGGCGAGGACCACGAAAGCCGGATTGGCCTGCTGGGGGCCCTCGCGCCCGGCGTAGCATCTGCGGATGTGAGCGAGAACCCCCAGACCACCACCGGCACCGCGCGCGTGAAGCGCGGCCTGGCCGAGATGCTCGTCGGCGGCGTCATCATGGACGTCGTCACCCCCGAGCAGGCCCGCATCGCCGAGGACGCCGGCGCCGTCGCCGTCATGGCCCTCGAGCGGGTGCCCGCCGACATCCGCGCGCAGGGCGGCGTCGCCCGCATGTCCGACCCCGACCTCATCGACGCCATCAAGGCCGAGGTGACGATCCCCGTCATGGCGAAGGCCCGCATCGGCCACTTCGTCGAGGCGCAGGTGCTCGAGGCGCTCGAGGTCGACTACATCGACGAGTCGGAGGTGCTCAGCCCCGCCGACTACGTCAACCACATCGACAAGTGGGGCTTCGACGTGCCCTTCGTCTGCGGCGCGACGAACCTCGGCGAGGCGCTCCGGCGCATCACCGAGGGCGCGGCGATGATCCGCTCCAAGGGCGAGGCGGGCACGGGCGACGTGTCGGAGGCGACGAAGCACATCCGCACCATCAACCGGGAGATCCGCCGCCTCTCGTCGCTCTCGAAGGACGAGCTCTTCGTCGCGGCGAAGGAGCTGCAGGCGCCCTACGAGCTCGTCGCCGAGGTCGCCGAGGCGGGCCGCCTGCCCGTCGTGCTCTTCGTCGCCGGCGGCGTCGCGACCCCTGCCGACGCGGCGATGATGATGCAGCTCGGAGCCGACGGCGTCTTCGTCGGCTCCGGCATCTTCAAGTCGGGCAACCCCGAGGCGCGCGCCGCCGCCATCGTGCGCGCGACCGCCTCCTACGACGACCCGAAGGCGATCGCGGAGGCATCGCGGGGCCTGGGCGAGGCGATGGTCGGCATCAACGTCGCCGACCTGCCCGCGCCGCACCGGCTCGCCGAGCGCGGCTGGTAGCCGTGGCCGGCCGGCCACGCGTCGGCGTCCTCGCGCTCCAGGGCGACGTGCGCGAGCACCTCGCCATGCTCGAGGGGCTCGGCGCCGACGCGCGCCCCGTGCGCACGCGCGCGCAGCTCGACGACGTCGCGGGGCTCGTGCTGCCCGGTGGCGAGTCGAGCGTCATCGACCGGCTCTCGCGCATCCTGGGCCTCCGCGACGCGATCGTCGACCGCATCGGCGACGGGATGCCCGTGTACGGCACGTGCGCGGGCATGATCCTGCTCGCCGACGAGATCCTCGACGCTGCGCCCGGGCAGCGCACCTTCGGCGGGCTCGACGCGGTCGTGCGCCGCAACGCGTTCGGCAGCCAGGTGGACTCGTTCGAGACCGACCTCGACGTGCCGGCGCTCGGCGCGCCGCCCGTCCGCGCCGTGTTCATCCGCGCGCCGGTCGTGGAGCGGACGGGGGAGCGGGCGACGCCGCTCGCGGCCGTCGACGGCCGCGTCGTCGCGATCGAGCAGGGGCCGCTGCTGGCGACCTCCTTCCACCCCGAGGTGCAGGGGGAGGCGCGCTTCCACCGCCGCTTCCTCGACCGCGTGGACGGGCTCGGATGAGCGCGGCAGCAGCGGCGCGCGGGCGCAGGCCCGCGGCGTGGGTCGCCGGTGGCAGGATCGCTCCGTGCCCGTCCTGAACCGCCTCCCGTGGCAGCTGCTGTGGCTGACCCTCGCGCTCGTGTGGGGCTCGAGCTTCCTCTGGATGAAGGTGGCGCTCGAGGCGTTCCACCCCATGCAGGTGTCGACCCTGCGCGTGGTCGTCGCGGCGATGACGCTCGTGCTGCTCGCGCTCTCCCTCCGGCAGCCGCTGCCGCGCGACCGGCGCACGTGGGCGCTGCTCTCGGTGTGCTCGTTCTTCCTCACCGCGCTCCCGTTCACGGCGTTCGTGGTCGCCGAGACCCGCATCTCGTCGGGCCTCGCCGCGATCGGCAACGCTGTGACGCCCATCGCGACGGTCCTGTTCGCGCTGCTGCTCCTCCCGAGCGACCGGCCGACGCCGCGCAAGCTCGCGGCCGTCGGCATCGGCTTCGGCGGCGTCGTGCTCGTGGCGGAGCCGTGGGCCACCACCGGCGCCCCCGACCTCGTGGGCTTCCTCATCGCCGTGCTCGGCGGCGTCTCGTACGGCATCGGCTGGACGCTGAACCGCAGGCTGCTGGCCGGCACCGAGGTGCCGGGACTGGCGCATCCGACCGCGCTCATGCTCACCGGTGCTCCGATGACGATCGTCGCGCTGCTCGTGTGGTCGGGCATCGAGGGGTGGCAGCCGCTCGCGCCGGTCGACGACGCGTCGCTGCTGCCCGCGCTCGCCGCCGTCGCGGTGCTCGGCGTGCTCGGCACGGGCGTCGCCTACATCCTGCAGTTCGAGGTGGTGCGCGCCGTCGGCCCGACGGTGTCGGCGACCGTCACCTACTTCATCCCCGTCGTCGCCGTCGGGCTCGGGTTCCTCGTGCTGCACGAGCGGCTCGGCCTGTGGCAGCTCGTCGGCGCCGCGATCGTCATCGGCGCGGGCCTGCTCATCCAGGGGCGGCGGACCCGGAAGCCGCAGGCGGCGCCCGCCGCCTGACCGCGCCGCCGCGTCAGCCGAGCCTGCCAGGATTGCGCCGTGCAGCCCTACTCCTCGCGCCCCGTCCACGCGGCCCTCCAGGTGCTCTGGGACCTCGCGGCCATCGCCACCCTGGTCGTGGCAGTCTGGCTCTCCGAGCAGGTGCGGGCGGCGATCGCGTCGCTCGGCGGCTTCGGCCAGCAGATCGAGGACGCCGGCTCAGGCTTCGCGACGACGCTGTCGGGCGCGGGCGACGCGCTGGCGCAGGTGCCCTTCGTCGGCGACGGCGTCGCGCAGCCCTTCCGCGACGCCTCCGGCTCCGCCGGCGACCTCGCCGCCGCCGGCACCGCCCTGCAGCAGTCGGTCGAGGCGCTCGCCTCGGCGGTCGGCGTCGCCCTGTGGCTGCTGCCCGCGATGTTCCTCGTGCTCGTCTGGCTCGTGCCGCGCATCCGCTTCGCGCTCCGCGCCGCCGGCACCGCGAAGGTCGCCCGCACCGAGGGCGGGCGCGACCTGCTCGCGCTCCGCGCGCTCGTCGCCCAGCCCGCCGCGCGCGTGCTCGCCGTCGTGCCTGACCCGGCTCGGGCGCTCCGCACCGGCGACGCCGCCGCCATGGACGCGCTCGCGGCGCTCGAGCTGCGCGCGGCCGGCGCCCGGCAGCGCCCCGGTAGGATGCCCTGAACCCCTCATCGATCCAGGAGCAGCATGTCCGGACACTCCAAGTGGGCGACGACCAAGCACAAGAAGGCCGTCATCGACGCGAAGCGCGCGAAGTCGTTCGCGAAGCTCATCAAGAACATCGAGGTGGCCGCCAAGCTCGGCGGCGCCGACCTCAGCGGCAACCCGACCCTCGTCGACGCCGTCCAGAAGGCGAAGAAGACGAGCGTCCCCAACGACAACATCGACCGCGCCATCAAGCGCGGCGCGGGCCTCACCGGCGACGCGATCGAGTACACGACGATCATGTACGAGGGCTACGGCCCGAGCGGCGTCGCGCTCATGATCGAGTGCCTCACCGACAACAAGAACCGCGCCGCGGCCGAGGTGCGCACCGCGATGACGCGGAACGGCGGCACGATGGCCGACCCCGGCTCCGTCGCCTACAACTTCAGCCGCAAGGGCGTCGTCGCGGTCACGAAGACCGAGGGCCTCAGCGAGGACGACATCCTGCTCGCCGTGCTCGACGCGGGCGCCGAGGAGGTGCTCGACCAGGGCGAGGGCTTCGAGATCCTCTCGGAGGCCACCGACCTCGTCGCCGTCCGCACGGCGCTCCAGGAGGCGGGCATCGACTACGACTCCGCCGACGTCGAGTTCGTGCCGACGCTGCGCGTCGAGGTCGACGCCGACACCGCGCGCAAGGCGCTCCGCCTCATCGACGCGCTCGAGGACAGCGACGACGTGCAGAACGTCTACGCCAACCTCGACATCCCGGCCGAGGTGCAGGCCGTCCTCGACGAGGACGAGTAGCCGGATGCCGGGGCCGTCGCCCGTACGCGTGCTCGGCGTCGACCCCGGCCTCACCCGCTGCGGCGTCGGCGTCGTCGATGTCGCGCGCCGCGTGCCCACGCTCGTGCACGTCGAGGTCGTCCGCTCCGACGCCTCCGAGCCGATCGAGCAGCGGCTGCTGCGCATCGGGCGCGGCGTCGAGGCGGCGATCGACGCGCACGCGCCGCAGGTGATCGCGCTCGAGCGCGTGTTCGCGCAGGCGAACCTGCGCTCCGTGATGGGCGTCGCGCAGATCTCGGGCGTCGTGCTGCGCGCGGCGGCCGAGCGCGGGATCCCGATCGCGATGCTCACGCCCTCCGAGGTGAAGGCGGCCGTGACGGGCTACGGCGGCGCCGACAAGGCGCAGGTCGCCGAGATGGTGCGGCGGCTGCTGCGGCTCGAGGCCGCGCCGCGGCCGGCCGACGCCGCCGACGCGCTCGCGATCGCCATCGCCGAGGGCTGGCGCACGCGCGCCGTCGGCACCGCGGCCGCCACGCCCGCGCAACAGGCGTGGGCCGCCGCGGAGGCAGCAGCGCGACGGCGCTAGCACGGGGGAGCGGCGACGCTCGGCGAGAAGGTTGACGCAGGTCAAGCACTGGGCGTATCGTTGATGCAGATCAACTGACTGCATCGCGCATCCTGGAGCCCCATTGACCACCACCGCCGCCGCACCCCGCCGCGTGCTCGCGCCCCTGTCGGGCCTGCTGCTCGGCATGTTCGTCTCGATGGTCGCCTCGACCGTCGTCTCGACCTCGCTGCCCGTCATCGTCCACGACCTGGGCGGCGACCAGGGCGTCTTCACCTGGGTCGTCACCGCGACGCTGCTGACGACCGCCATCTCGACCCCCATCTGGGGCAAGCTCGCCGACCTCGTCGACCGCAAGCGGCTCTACCAGGTCGCGCTCGTCGTCTTCGTGCTCGCGACCGCGGTCGCGGGCTTCGCGCAGGACCCGACCTCGCTCATCGCCTCGCGTGCGGTGCAGGGCATCGGCGCCGGCGGCCTCGCTGCGCTCAGCCAGGTGCTCATGGCCGACATCATCAGCCCGCGCGAGCGCGGCCGCTACATGGGCCTGTTCGGCGCCGTGATGGCCGTCGCGACCGTCGGCGGGCCGCTGCTCGGCGGCGTCATCACCGACTCCGTCGGCTGGCGCTGGAACTTCTTCGTCTCGCTGCCGATCGCGGTCGCGGCGCTCCTCATGGTGCAGCGCACCATCCCGCGCTCGGCGCCGAGCGGACGCCGCCCCCGCATCGACGTCGTCGGCATCGTGCTGCTCTCGACCGCCGTCTCGCTCCTGCTCATCTGGATCACCAACGCCGGCTCCGCCTTCGACTGGTGGGGCGTCGAGACCGCGCTCATGGTCGGCGGCTCGATCGTCGCGACGGTCCTCTTCGTCGTCGTGGAACTGCGCACCGCGGAGCCGCTCGTGCCGCTCACGCTCTTCCGCGACCGCACCTTCACGCTGTCCGTCATCGCCTCGATCGCCACGGGCATCGCCATGTTCGGCGCCTCCGTCTTCCTCGGCCAGTACATGCAGATGGCGCGCGGCGCCACGCCGACCGAGGCGGGCCTCATGACGATCCCGATGATCGCGGGCCTCCTGCTCTCGTCCGTCGGCGTCGGCGCGCTCATCACGCGCTACGGCCACTGGAAGCCGTACCTCGTGCTCGGCAGCCTGCTGCTCACCGCGGGCGCGGCGCTGCTCTCGACGGTCCACTACGACACCGACTTCGTGCTCGTCTCGCTCTACATGCTCCTGCTCGGCGCCGGCGTCGGCATGACGATGCAGAACCTCGTGCTCATCGTCCAGAACTCGGCGAGGCCGAGCGAGATCGGCGTCGCGAGCTCCGGCATCACGTTCTTCCGCAGCCTCGGCGGCACGGTCGGCGTCTCGCTCATGGGCGCTGCGCTCGCCTCGCGCGTCACCGAGCTGTTCACCGGTGCGCAGGAGCGCATCGGCGCGGCGCTGGCCGACCTCGGCCCCGCGGGCGCCGAATGGGCGGCCAAGCTCCAGAGCGGCGCGCTGCCGCAGGTGTCGACGCTGCCCGAGGGGCTGCGCGTCATCGTCGAGGACATCTACGCCCAGGGCATCTCGAGCGCGTTCCTCATCGCGGTGCCGTTCGCGGTCGTCAGCGTCGTCGCGATCCTGCTCCTGCCGAACGCGCCGCTGAGCGGCATGACGACGAGCGAGCGCCGCGACGCCGCGGAGGCCGACCTCGCGACGGTCTCGGTGCCGCAGGGCATGGATGCGCTCACCGCCACCGGCGCCGTGCGGGTCGTCGGCGAGGACGCCCCTACGATGGACGACCGTGGCCGCCGCTCCTGACGCCGAGCGCCTCGCCGCCGTGCAGGCGGTCGAGGACGAGTTCTCGAGCCTCATCGGCAGCTTCCGGCGGGTCATGGCGGAGCACGCGGAGCGCGTCAGCCCCGGCATGCTGCCGGGCGTCTACAAGGTCTTCACGACGATCGCGCGCCAGGAGGGCGTGACGCTCTCGGCACTGGCCGAGGCGCTCATGGCCGACAAGGGCCAGATGAGCCGGGCCGTGCGCGAGCTCGAGGGCCTCGGGCTCGTCGAGCGCACGCCGGACCCGGCGGACCGCCGCTCGAGCCTTCTCTCGGTCACCGCCGAGGGCAGGGAGCGGCTCGCGGCCGCGCGGGCGCCGCGCGAGCGCGCGCTCGTCCGGGCGCTGGAGGACTGGGAGCTCGACGACGTCCGGAGCCTCGCGCGGCTGCTCGGCGCGCTCTCGCGAGGCACGGCGCCGGAGGCGGATCCCATCGTCGGCTGAGACGGGGCGACGCGCCCCGGCCGGCTCAGCCGCGCGTGCGGTTGCCGCGGTAGCCGTACTCGATCGGCAGCGCGATCGAGGCCATCGTCATGAAGAAGCCGACGACGAAGAGCACGGCCTCGAGGCCCGGCGTCACGAACGAGTAGCCCATGACCACGAAGCCGCCGACCATGAGGACCATCGAGACGAGCCAGACGAGGAGAGGCATGCGTGAGCTCCGGAGGTTCGGGGTGCGGGGGACCGAGGTCGACGCTACCAGCCGGGGCCGCCCCCACGCGGCGCGGCAGCGCGGCCGCGTGGGCGACGCCGCCTAGGCTTCCAGGGTGATCGCAAGGCTCGAGGGCACCGTCCTGTCCGCCGTCGGCGGGCGGCTCGTCGTCGGCGTCGGGGGGGTCGGGCTGTCGGTCGCGGTCACGCCGCAGTGCTCGCTCGGCGCGCGCACCGGCTCGCCCGTCTCGCTGCGGACCGCCCTCATCGTGCGCGAGGACGAGCTCTCGCTCTACGGCTTCGAGACGGATGCGGAGCTCGAGGCCTTCGACCTGCTCCGCGGCGTCAGCGGCGTCGGCCCGAAGTCGGCGCTCGGCGTGCTCGCGCACCTCGCGCCCGACGAGCTCGCGCGCGCCGTCGAGGGCGGCGACGAGCGCGCCTTCAAGGCGGTCAGCGGCATCGGGCCGAAGACCGCGAAGCTCATCATCCTGCAGCTGACGGGCAAGATCGCGACCCCCGCCGCGGCGGCTCCCGCGCCGCTCGCGCCCGACGCCCGGGCCGACGTGCTCGTCGCGCTCACGGGCCTCGGCTGGCCCGAGCGCGCCGCGTCCGACGCCGTCGAGCGCGCCGTCGTCGTCGCTCCGGAAGCGGCGGGCACGACGGGCGCGCTGCTGCGCGCCGCCCTCGCGATCCTCGGCCCGGGGGCCCGCGCATGACCGACCCCCTCGTCGACCCCGTCGCCGGCTCCGACGAGCTTGCGTTCGAGGGCGCGCTGCGCCCCACCTCGCTCGCCGAGTTCGTCGGCCAGCCCAAGGTGCGCGGCCAGCTCGAGGTGCTGCTGCGCGCGGCGACCATCCAGGAGCGCACGCCCGACCACATCCTCCTCGCCGGTCCGCCCGGGCTCGGCAAGACGACGCTCGCGATGATCATCGGCGCCGAGACCGGCCGCCCGATCCGCTTCTCGTCGGGACCCGCGATCCAGCACGCGGGCGACCTCGCCGCAGTGCTCTCAGCGCTCGTGCCGGGGGAGGTGCTCTTCGTCGACGAGATCCACCGCATGGCGCGCTCCGCCGAGGAGATGCTCTACCTCGCGATGGAGGACTTCAAGATCGACATCATGGTCGGCAAGGGCGCCGGCGCCGCGTCGATCCCGCTCGAGCTCGCGCCGTTCACGCTCGTGGGCGCGACGACCCGCTCCGGCATGCTCCCGGCGCCGCTCCGCGACCGCTTCGGCTTCACCGCGCACCTCGAGCACTACGCCGCCGCCGACCTCGAGCGCGTGCTCTCGCGCTCCGCGCGCCTCATGGACGTGGCGCTCGAGCCGGCCGCGCTCGGCGAGCTCGCGCGCCGCTCGCGCGGCACGCCCCGCATCGCCAACCGGCTGCTGCGACGCGTGCGCGACTGGCTGCTCGTGCACGAGGGCTCGAGCGACCTCGACGGCGTCCGCGCGGCGCTCGAGCTCTACGACGTCGACGAGGCTGGCCTCGACCGCATCGACCGGGCGGTGCTCGAGGCGATCGCGCACCGCTTCGGCGGCGGCCCCGTGGGCCTGTCGACGCTCGCGGCGACCGTGGGCGAGGAGGCCGACACGATCGAGGCGGTCGTCGAGCCGTTCCTCGTCCGCGAGGGCCTCATCGGCCGCACGCCGCGGGGCCGCATCGCCACCCCGGCCGGCCTCCGCCACGCAGGCGTCGTCACGCAGGACGCGACCCTCGACGGGGTATGATGAGGGATTGCGTCGAGCGCGAAGCCGCGCCGACGGACCACCACTGAGAGGCCCCTTCAGACGATGCTGTTCACGCAGACGACCGCCAACGCCCAGTCGGGCCTCGGGATCGACCCGCTGACGATCATCATGCTCGTCGTGCTCGCGGCGATGATCTTCTTCATGTTCCGGTCGAACAAGAAGCGCAAGGAGCAGCAGTCGCAGCTCCAGGACAAGATGGTCCCCGGCGCCGAGGTCATGACGAACTTCGGCCTGTTCGGCGAGCTGCGCGCGGTCGACGAGGAGCGCAACGAGGCGCTCATCGAGATCGCGCCCGGCACCATCGTCCGCGTGCACCGCCAGACGCTCGCGCGCGTGGTCGAGGACGACGCGGTCGAGGAGACCGCCGACGCCGAGACGACCGCCGACGACGCCGGCGAGCAGCCCGGCGAGCCGCGCGACCGCGCCTGACCCGTGGCGAAGGCTCGCACGCGGGGCGCCCGCGCCCTGCTCTGGCTCGTCGTCCTGTTCGTGGCGCTCGGCGCCGTGAACTGGGGCGCCGTGCAGTTCGACGAGGACCAGAACGCCTCGTGGACCCCGCAGCTCGCGCTCGACCTCGAGGGCGGCACGCAGCTCGTGCTCGCGCCGCAGGTCGCCGAGGGCGCCCAGGTCACCCAGGAGCAGCTCGACCAGGCGGTGGCGATCATCCGCCAGCGCGTCGACGCCTCCGGCGTGAGCGAGGCCGAGATCACCACCCAGGGCGGCCAGAACATCGTGGTCGCCATCCCGGGCGAGCCCGACGCCGCCACGATGCAGCGCATCCAGGCCAGCGCGAAGATGGAGTTCCGCCCGGTCCTGCAGTCGGCCGCGGCGAACGCGCCCGGCGCGACGCCGGAGCCCTCCGAGAGCGAGCCCGCCGCGGGTGAGGACCCGCCCGCCGGCACCGACGCGTGGGACCAGGCCTGGGTCACGCCCGAGCGCCAGGCGGCGTTCGACGCGTTCCAGTGCGCCGACGTCGACACGACGGTCCAGGCGCCCGCCGACCAGCCCTTCATCACCTGCTCGACCGACGGCACCGCGCGCTTCCTGCTCGGCCCCGTCTCGGTCGAGGGCGCCGACATCGCCGACGCGCAGGTCACCCCGGCCACGAACTCGCAGGGCCAGGCGACGGGCGGCTGGGCCGTCGCGCTCGAGCTCGATGGCGACGGCCCCGCGAGCTTCGAGGCCGTCACCCGCGCGATCACGGGCCTGCCCGAGCCGACGAACCAGTTCGCGGTCGTGCTCGACTCGACCGTGCTGATGCCGATCACGTCGAACGCGGTGATCACCGACGGCAACGCCTCGATCACCGGCGGCTTCGACCAGGCGAGCGCCCGCAGCCTCGCCGACCAGCTGCGCTTCGGCGCGCTGCCGATCGGCTTCGTCGTGCAGTCGAACGAGACCATCTCGGCGACGCTCGGCGAGAGCCAGCTGCAGGCGGGCCTCCTCGCCGGCGTCATCGGCCTCGTGCTCGTCATCGCCTACTCGGTGTTCCAGTACCGCGCGCTCGGCGTCGTCGTCATCGCCTCGCTCGCGGTGGCGGCCGGGCTCACCTACCTCGTGGTGACGTTCCTCTCGAACACCGAGGGCTACCGCCTGTCGCTCGCCGGCATCGCCGGACTCGTGATCTCGATCGGCATCACGGCCGACTCGTTCATCGTGTACTTCGAGCGCATCCGCGACGAGCTGCGCGAGGGCAAGCACCTCACGAGCGCGCTCGAGACCGGCTGGAAGCGCGCCTTCCGGACGATCCTCGTGTCGGACGCCGTGAGCTTCCTCGCCGCCGTCATCCTGTTCCTGCTCTCGGTCGGCAACGTCCGCGGCTTCGCCTTCACGCTCGGCATCACGACGTTCATCGACATCGTCGTGGTCGCGCTGTTCACGCACCCCGTGCTCCGCATCCTCGCGCGCACGCGCTTCTTCTCCGAGGGCCACCCGCTCTCGGGCCTCGACCCGAAGGCGCTCGGCGCCGTCTACCGCGGCCGCGCGAGCTTCCGCGCGCCCGTCGTCGAGGGCAAGGGGAAGACGTCGTCCCGCGAGGCGCAGCGGCGCCAGACGATCGCCGAGCGGAAGGCCGCGGGCGACGCTCCGGTCGGCGCCGGCCGGTCCGGATCGAAGGGCGAGGAGTCCTGATGGCAACGCTCACCACCATCGGCAACGAGCTCTACACCGGCGAGCGCTCGGTCCCGGTCGTCCAGAAGCGGAAGCTCTGGTTCCTCATCGCGGGCGCCGTGCTCGTGCTGCTCGCGCTCGGCACCGTGCTGCGCGGCGGCTTCGTGTTCGGCATCGAGTTCACCGGCGGCAGCGAGTTCCGCGTCTCCGGCGTCGCCGACACCTCGGACGGCCCCGCGCTGGACGCGGTCGCCTCCGTGGTGCCCGAGGCGGACGCGCGCGCGACGGGCCTCGGCCCGGAGGCGCTGCGCGTGCAGACCGACGAGGTCACCGACGAGCAGGCCGGCGAGATCCGCGCCGCGCTCGCCGAGGCCTACGGCGTCGAGACCGGCGACGTCGCGTTCTCGTTCATCGGCCCGTCCTGGGGCGCCGACGTCACGACGCAGGCGCTGCGCGCGCTCGTCGTCTTCCTCGTGCTCGTGTCGATCGTCATGGCCGTCTACTTCCGCACCTGGAAGATGTCGCTCGCGGCGCTGGCCTCGCTCGCGTTCGACATGCTCGTGACGGCGGGCATCTACGGCATCGTCGGGTTCGAGGTGACGCCGGCCGCCGTGATCGGCTTCCTGACGATCCTCGGATACTCGCTCTACGACACCGTCGTCGTCTTCGACAAGGTGCGCGAGAACACGGCGCCGGGATCCTCCGGCACGTTCCTCGGGCAGATCAACCTCGCGGTGAACCAGACGATCGTGCGCTCGATCAACACGTCGATCGTCGCCGTGCTGCCGATCGCCTCGATCCTCTTCATCGGCGCGTTCCTCATGGGCGCGGGCACGCTCCGCGACATCGCGCTCGCGCTCTTCATCGGCACGATCGTGGGCACCTGGTCGTCGATCTTCGTGGCGGCGCCGGTCTACGCGGCGCTCCGCAAGGGCGACGAGATCAAGGCGGAGTCCGCGCTGCCGAAGCGCGAGCGGGGCGCGGTCGTCTGAGCCGGAGCGGCAGGGGAGCGGAGGCGCCATGAGCGATGCCCAGACCACGTCGGGCGGCTTCCGCACGCTCCTGCCGTTCCTGTTCTCGCGCTCGCACCGCGCGGGCGCGGTCGACGAGCTCATCCGCACCGTCAAGGCGCAGCACCCCAAGGCCGACACCGGGCTCATCCAGCGCGCGTACATCGTCGCCGAGGAGGCGCACCGCGGCCAGTACCGGAAGTCGGGCGAGCCGTACATCACCCACCCGGTCGCGGTCGCGCAGATCCTCGCCGACCTCGGCATCGGCGCGATCACGGTGGCCGCGGCGCTGCTCCACGACACGGTCGAGGACACGACCTACACGCTCGAGCAGTGCCGCGCCGACTTCGGCGACGAGATCGCCATGCTCGTCGACGGCGTCACGAAGCTCGACAAGCTGAAGTACGGCCAGAGCGCGCAGGCCGAGACGGTCCGCAAGATGGTCGTCGCGATGTCGAAGGACATCCGCGTGCTCGTCATCAAGCTCGCCGACCGGCTGCACAACGCCCGCACGTGGGGCTTCGTCTCGGGCGAGTCGGCGGAGCGCAAGGCGCGCGAGACGCTCGAGATCTACGCGCCGCTCGCGCACCGCCTCGGCATCCAGACGATCAAGGTCGAGCTCGAGGACCTCTCGTTCGCGGTGCTGCAGCCGAAGGTCTACCTCGAGATCAAGAACCTCGTGGAGGCGCGCGCGCCCGAGCGCGAGCGGTACCTCGAGGACGTCGTGCAGGCGCTGCGCGACGACATGAAGGCCGCGAAGATCCGTGGCAGGATCGCCGGCAGGCCGAAGCAGTACTACTCGATCTACACGAAGATGCAGGTCCGGGGGCACGACTTCGGCGACATCTACGACCTCGTCGGCGTGCGCGTCATCGTGCCGTCGGTGCGCGACTGCTACGCCGTGCTCGGCGCGATCCACGCCCGCTGGCAGCCCATGCCCGGGCGCCTCAAGGACTACATCGCGACGCCGAAGTTCAACCTGTACCAGTCGCTCCACACGACCGTGATCGGGCCGCGCGGCCACCACGTCGAGATCCAGATCCGCACGGAGGAGATGCACCGCCGGGCCGAGTACGGCGTCGCGGCGCACTGGAAGTACAAGCAGGGCGGCGGCCAGATGTCGTCGACCGACATGGCCTGGCTGCAGCACATCAACGACTGGCAGCAGGAGACCGAGGACCCGGGCGAGTTCCTCGAGTCGCTGCGCTTCGAGATCGGCGCCAAGGAGCTCTACGTCTTCACGCCGAAGGGCAAGGTCGTGGGCCTGCCGGCCGGCGCGACGCCCGTCGACTTCGCCTACGCGGTGCACACCGAGGTCGGCCACCGCACGATGGGCGCGAAGGTCAACGGGCGGCTCGTGCCGCTCGACACGCGGCTCGCCACCGGCGACGTGGTCGAGGTGCTCACCTCGAAGAACCCGGACTCGGGGCCGAGCCAGGACTGGCAGGGCTTCGTCACCTCGCAGCGGGCCAAGAGCAAGATCCGCCAGTGGTTCCAGCGCGAGCGCCGCGACGAGGCCGTCGAGGTCGGCAAGGAGGCGATCGCGAAGGCGATGCGCCGACACGACCTGCCGCTGCAGAAGCTCATGGGCCGCGACGCGTTCGCGCAGGTGGCCGCGCAGCTGAAGTACGACGACGTCACCGCGCTCTACGCCGCGGTGGGCGAGGGCCACGTCTCGACGCAGTCGGTGCTCGAGAAGGTCGTGGCCGCGATCCGGGTCGAGGAGGCCGGCGTCGACGACGCGCCGGAGCCGGTGCTGCCGACGCGCGCGCCGCGGGCGACGCATAGCAACTCGGGCGTGCTCGTGCGCGGCGCCGACGACATCCTCGTGAAGCTCTCGAAGTGCTGCACGCCGGTGCCGGGCGACGACATCGTCGGCTTCGTCACCCGCGGGCAGGGCGTGAGCGTGCACCAGCGCTCGTGCCCGAACGTGCAGGGCCTGCTCGCCGAGCCCGAGCGGATGATCGAGGTCGAATGGGCCCCGACGTCGAAGGGCCTGTTCCTCGTGAACATCCAGGTGGAGGCGCTCGACCGCTCCGGGCTGCTCTCGGACGTCACGCGCTCGCTCAGCGAGCACCACGTGAACATCCTCTCGGCGAGCGTGCACACGGGCTCCGACCGCCTCGCGATCAGCCGCTTCGTGTTCGAGATGGGCGACGTCACGCACCTCGAGAACGTGCTGAACGCCGTCCGCCGCATCGACGGCGTCTACGACGTGTACCGGATCACCACCGGCTGAGCCGGGCGCGACCGCCTCAGGCGGAGGCGATCGCGAGCTCGCGCGCCTCGGCGTCGAGCACGTCGGGCGAGAGCGCGTGCTCGATCGCGAGCGCGACGGCGCCGCGCACCGCCGCGTCGGCCTGGGTGGTGGAGGCGGCGATGCGCAGGTGCTCGGTCGCGAGCGGCAGCGAGCGGCGGTAGACGACCTCGCTGATGCCGGCGAGGAGCTCCTCGCCGGCGCCCGCGAGCCGCCCGCCGACGACGATGACCGAGGGGTTCACGAGGTTCACGAGCGTCGCGAGCACCTCGCCGAGGTCGCGTCCCGCCTGGCGCAGCGCCCGCACCGCCTCCGGGGAGCCCGCGCGCGCGAGGGCGACGACGTCGCCGGTGCCGGCGACCTCGAGCCCGTGCTCCCGCAGCGCCGCGGCGATCGCGGGACCGGCGGCGACGGCCTCGAGGCAGCCGAGGTTGCCGCAGCGGCACTCGGCCTCGGAGCCGGGCACGCGCACGTGGCCGAGGTCGCCCGCCGTGCCCTGCGCGCCGCGCTGGAGGCGCCCGCCGGAGATGATGCCGGCGCCGATGCCGGTGGCGACCTTGACGAGCACGAGGTCGTCGACCTCCGGCCAGGCCGTGCGCTGCTCGCCGAGCGCCATGATGTTCACGTCGTTGTCGACGAGCACGGCGCAGCCGAGCCGCTCGCGCAGGTGGCCGGCGACGTCGAACCGGTGCCAGCCAGGCATGATCGGCGGGCTGATGGGCATGCCGCTCGCGTGCTCGACGGGACCGGGCAGCCCGATCCCGAGCGCCACGAGCTCGCCCGCGTCGACGCCCTGCTGGGCGACGAGCGCCCGCACGGTCTCGACCACCCAGCCGAGCACGGCCTCCGGCCCCTCGGCGACGTCGAGGTCGGTGCGCGCGGTCGCGAGGGCGGCGCCCGCGAGGTCGGCGAGCTCGACGAGGATGTGGGTCGCCCCCACGTCGACGCCCGCGACGAGCCGGGCGCGCGGGTTGAGCGCGAAGAGCGAGGCGGGCCGGCCGCCGGTGGAGGCGGCGTCGCCGACGGGCGCGACGTAGCCGAGCCGCGCGAGCGCGTCGACGTGCGCCGTGACGGAGGAGCGGGCGAGGCCCGTGGCCCGCGCGAGCTCGGAGCGCGTGCGGGGCCGGCCGTCCCGCAGCAGGTCGAAGAGCTCGCTCGTGCGCATACCGAGCAGTGAAGCACATGCGGGGCGCTTCCGACACGCCGAAGGCAACTTTCGTCGGATGCTCGACAGAAGTGACGGATCCGTGCAACAGTGTCGCCGTGGACGAAGACGTCATGGCCGCAGCGAGGCCGCTGCACGCACCGGTGCTGCGCGCGAGCGGCATCGTCCAGTCGTTCCTCGGCACGACCGTGCTGCACGGCGTGGGGCTCGAGCTCCGCGCCGGCGAGGTGCACGGCCTCGTGGGCGAGAACGGCGCGGGCAAGTCGACCCTCATGAAGATCCTGGCGGGCGCCCACCAGCCGGACGCGGGCACGCTCGAGCTCGACGGCGAGCCCGTCTCGTTCGCGTCGCCCATCCAGGCGCAGCGCGCGGGCATCGCGACGGTCTACCAGGAGTTCAACCTGCTCGTCGACCGCTCGATCGCCGAGAACGTGTGGCTCGGCCGCGAGCCGCGCCGCGGCCCGGTCGTCGACCGCCGACGGATGCTGCGCGACACGCAGGCGCTGCTCGAGAGCATCGGCGCGCAGGGGCTCGACGCGGGCCTCCCGGTGCGCCAGCTCTCGGTCGCCGAGCAGCAGATCGTCGAGATCGCGAAGGCCGTGAGCCTCGACGCGCGCGTCATCTCGATGGACGAGCCGACCGCCGCCCTCGCCGACCACGAGGTCTCGCTCCTCTACCGCATCATCGAGCGCCTCACGGAGCGCGGCATCGCGATCCTCTACGTCTCGCACCGCCTGCGCGAGATCTTCGACCTGTGCACCACCATCACCGTGCTCAAGGACGGCACGCACGTGGGCACGTGGCCCGCCGCCGAGCTCGACGAGCGCGGCCTCGTTCGCCGCATGGTGGGCCGGGAGCTCTCGGCGTTCTTCCCCGACCGCCCGGAGGGCGCCGAGCTCGGCGAGCCGATGCTCGAGCTCGAGGGCGCCGGCAACGGGTTCGTCGACGACATCGCGCTCACCGTCCGCGCCGGCGAGATCGTCGGCCTCGCAGGGCTCCAGGGCGCGGGCCGCACCGAGCTGCTCTCGGGCGTCTTCGGCGCCGACCCCTTCACGCGCGGCACGATGCGCCTCCAGGGGCGCGAGACGCGCATCCGGTCGCCGCGCCAGGCGGTGCGCGCCGGCCTAGCGCTCATCACCGAGGACCGCAAGGGCCAGGGCCTGTCGCTCTCGCTCAGCGTGCTGCAGAACGCCCTGGGCGTCGTGCGCGCCGTGTTCCCCGGTCGCACCGGTGCCGCCCGCCAGGCGGCGCCCGAGCGCCTCGCGGAGCTCGCGCTCGTCGCGCGCGGGCTCGACCAGGAGGTGCAGTTCCTCTCGGGCGGCAACCAGCAGAAGGTCGTGCTGGCCCGCTGGCTCGCCGTCGCGCCCCGCGTCGTGCTGCTCGACGAGCCCACGCGCGGCATCGACGTCGGCGCGAAGTACGGCGTCTACGAGGTGATGCGCCGGCTCGCCGCCGACGGCGTCGCCATCCTCATGGCATCCAGCGAGCTCCCGGAGGTGCTCGGCATGAGCGACCGCATCCTCGTCATGCGCGACGGCCGGATCGTGGGGGAGGTGCCGCCCACCTCGAGCGAGGAGGACGTGCTCGCCCTCGCCGCCGGCGCCGAGGCGGAGGCCGCCGCGTGAGCGCCGTCGTGGGCGCCCGCCCGGTGCGCCGCCGCCGCCTCTCGACGACGGCGATCGTCTACCTCGTGCTCGTCGCGGTCGTGGCGCTCAGCGCCGTGCTCGTCACCGCGGCCGGCAAGTCGTTCTTCACCGCCGGCAACCTCGCCGCGATCCTCACCCTCATGTCGATCCTCGGCTTCGTGGCGATCGGGCAGACGCTCGTCATCCTCGCCGGCAGCCTCGACCTCTCGGTGCCGTACGTCGTGAGCACCGCCTCGATCGTCGGGGCGGGCATCATGGCGCAGGGCACGGCGGGCATCCTGCCGGGCGTGGTCGCGGCGCTGGCGGTCTCGGCGCTCATCGGGCTCGCGAACGGCCTCATCGTCACGCGGCTGCGCGTGCACGGCTTCATCGCGACGCTCGGCGTCGGGCTCATCATCTCCGGATGGCTCGGCACGAGCTTCCAGGGGTCGTTCGGCTCGGCGCCGCCCGAGTTCCGCACGATCGGCGCGACGCTCATCGCGGGCGTGCCGCTGTCCACGATCATCATGCTCGCTTGCGCGGGGCTCGCTGCGCTCATGCTGCACCGCACCCGGCTCGGCCACCACCTCTACGCCGTCGGCGGCAGCGCGCAGGTCGCGCGGCTCTCGGGCGTGCGCACCCAGGTGCCGGTCGTCGTCGCGCACGTGCTCTGCTCGACGCTCGCGGGCCTCGCCGGCCTGCTGCTGCTCGCCCGCACCTCCGTCGGCAGCCCGACCATCGGCTCGCAGGGCGGCTACGACCTCATGTCGATCGCCGCGGTCGTGCTCGGCGGCACGCTCCTCTCGGGCGGCGTCGGCAGCGTGCTCGGCACCATCGGCGGCGTCGCGATCTTCGCGGTGCTCGACAACGTCATGAGCGTGCTCGAGGTGAACCCGTTCCTCAAGGACTTCATCCGCGGCGCCGTCATCGTCGTGGCCGTCGCGCTCTACGCCTGGCGCAGCATCCAGCGCCGACCACCCAGGTTCCGGAAGGAGGCGGGCGCATGACCGCCGTCGCCGTCCAGCCCTCGCTCGGGCGCCGCTTCGTCGCGGGGCTCGGCACGCCGAGCGGCGCGGTGTTCCTGCTGCTCGTCGCGCTCCTCGTCGCGGTCGTCGTCGCGAACCCGAACTTCGCCGATCCGAACCAGCTCGTGCGCTTCCTTGCGCGCACCGCCCCCATCGCCATCGCGGCGATCGGCCAGTTCTTCGTCATCGTCTCGGGCGAGTTCGACCTGTCGATGGGCGCGGTCATCGCGACGCAGGTCGTGATCGCCGGCAACGTCATCGGCCAGGACGAGGCGATGATCCTGCCGGGCATCGCGCTCATGCTGCTCGTCGGCGTCGTCGTGGGCGTCGTGAACGGCCTGCTCACGACCGTCGCGAAGGTGCCGAGCTTCATCGTCACGCTCGGCATGATGCTCGCGCTCTACGGCTTCGTGCGCTTCCTCACCGGCGGCGCCGCCACCGGCAACCCGGTCGACAGCTTCCGCGAGATCGGCCGCGGCCTGCTGCTCGACACCATCCCGTACCCGGTAATCATGCTCATCGTCGTCGGGGCCGCGGCGTGGGCGCTCATGCGGGCGCCCTACGGCCAGACGCTGCTCGCCGTGGGCGACAACCCGGTGACCGCGCGGCTCTCGGGCACCCGCACCGTCGTCGTGAAGACCTCCGCCTTCGTGCTCTCGGCGCTCGCCGCGACGGTCGCCGGCATCCTGCTCGTCGGCTACGCCGGCGTGCACCCGAGCATCGGCCAGGGCTACGAGTTCCAGGCGATCACCGCGGTCGTGCTCGGCGGCGCCGTGCTCGGCGGCGGCCGAGGCTGGGTGCTCTCGGCGGCGGCGGGCGCGATCTCGCTCGAGCTGCTCTTCACGCTCCTCAACATCGCCGGCATCGACGCCACCTGGCGGCCCACCGTGCAGGGCGCGATCATCATCGCCGCCGTCGCGCTCGGCGGCGTCGCCTGGCGCGCGGCCCGCAAGCCCTCGGCGCCCGCGGCGGCCGCGCGCGCCGAGGATCCCGACCCCGCGCCGCCCTCGAAGACCACCACCCCACCCATCACCACCACCACAGGAGAGCAATGATGCGCCACACCAGGAAGGGCCTCGTCGTCGCGGCCCTCGGCGCCGCGATCGTCCTCGCGGCATGCAGCACCGACGGGAGCGTCGACCCCTCGGCGAACCCCGACACCGGGACCGAGCAGCCCGCCGAGACGCAGGCGTCCGGCGAGTGGTTCGACCAGGCCGTCTACGACGAGCAGTTCGAGCAGCGCTCGGCCACCTTCGAGGGCGACCCCGAGACGCCGTGGCTGCAGTACATCGACGGCGAGATGACCGACACGGCCGAGTGGGCCACCGACGAGCCGATGCGCGCGTGCTTCGCGAACGCCTCGATCTCGAACCCCTGGCGCCAGACCGGCTTCATCACGATGCAGCAGCAGGCCGAGGCCCTCACCGAGTCGGGCGTGCTCGCCTCGATGGAGGTCCGCGACGCCGGCGACGACGACAACACGCAGATCGCCGACATCGACTACTTCATCTCGCAGGGCGACTGCGACGCGTTCATCATCTCGCCGAACTCGACGGCGGCCCTGACGCCCGCCGTGGAGCGCGCGTGCGAGACGGGCCGACCGGTCATCGTCTTCGACCGCGGCGTCGACACCGACTGCGCCACGAGCTTCATCCACCCCATCGGCGGCTACGCCTGGGGCATCGACACGGCCGAGTTCCTCATCGACAACCTCGACGAGGGCTCGAACATCGTCGCGCTGCGCATCCTGCCCGGCGTTGACGTGCTCGAGCACCGCTGGGCCGCGGCCGAGAAGCTGCTCACCGAGGCCGGCATGAACGTCGAGGACCACTTCACCGGGGCCGACCCGACCGAGATCAAGAGCATCATCACCGACGCCCTCTCGGCCGGCGACGTTGACGGCATCTGGATGGACGCCGGCGACGGCGCCGTCGCGGCGATCGAGGCGTTCGAAGACGCGGGCGCCGAGCTGCCCGTCATCACCGGCGAGGACGAGATGAGCTTCCTCCGCGCCTGGCAGGAGCGCGACATCACCGCGCTCGGCCCGGTCTACTCGAACTTCCAGTGGCGCACGCCGCTGCTGGCGCTCGAGATGATCGCGAACGGCGAGCCCGTGCCGACGGAGTGGGTCCTGCCGCAGGTGCCCGTGACCGAGGACGACCGCGACGCGCTCATCGAGGCGAACGAGGGCATGCCCGACGGCCACTACGCCCGCTTCGGCGGCGAGGACCTGCCCGGCTTCCCGGACGCCTGGCAGAACCGCTGACGCAGCACCGCTGACCGGTGCCGGGCCCCGCGCGAGCGGGGCCCGGCCTGGCGGGACGCCGCCGCGCGCGCCGCGGCGGGGGAGGGAGGCGCGCGTGCGCGCCATCGGCATCAACACCTGGGTCTGGACGTCGCCCCTGCGCGACGCCACGGCCCCCGAGGCGCTCGCCCGGGTCGCCGGCCTCGGCTTCGACCTCGTCGAGCTGCCGCTCGAGCAGGCCGGCGACCTCACGGCCGACGCCATCGGGCCGCTGCTCGAGCAGCACGGCCTCGGCGCCGCGCTCGTCGGCGCCATGGGGCCCGGCCGGTCGCTCGTCGACGACGACCCCGGCGTCGTGCAGCGCACGCAGGACTACCTCGGCGCCTGCATCGACCTCGCGGCCGCGCTCGGCGCGCCCGCCGTCTGCGGGCCCTTCACGGCGGAGACCGGCCGCACGTGGCGGATGACGGCCGACGAGCGCCGCGGCATCGTCGGGCGCCTCCGCGCGGGGCTCGCCCCCGTGCTCGAGCGCGCGGCCGCGCGGGGCGTGCGGATCGGCATCGAGCCGCTCAACCGCTACGAGACGTCGCTGCTCAACACCGTCGAGCAGTCGCTCGACGCGGTCGAGCCGCTGCTCGGCGGCCAGCTCGGGCTCGCGCTCGACACCTACCACTGCGGCATCGAGGAGCGCTCGACGCCGGACGCCATCCGACGGGCGGGGGACCACATCGTGCACGTGCAGGTCTGCGGCAGCGACCGCGGCGCCCCCGGCGGCGACCAGACCGACTGGCCCGGCGTCCGCGCGGCGCTCGACGAGGTCGGCTACGCCGGCCCGCTCGTCATCGAGAGCTTCACCGGCGACAACGACGCGATCGCCGTCGCCGCCTCCATCTGGCGCCCCCTCGCGCCGACGCAGGACGACCTCGCGCGCGACGGGCTCGCGTTCCTCCGCGCACTGGAGGCGGCGTGAGCGCCGCGGCGCGGCGCCCGCTCGGCGTCGCCGTGCTCGGCACGGCCTTCATGGGGCGCGCGCACTCGCACGCGTGGCGCAACGTCGGCGCGGTCTTCCCGGACGCGCCGCCCGCCGCCATGCGCGTGCTCGCGGGCTCCGACCCCGACCGCACCGCGGACGCGGCCGCGCGCCTCGGCTGGGCGGAGGCCTCCACCGACTGGCGGGCGACGATCGCCCGCGACGACGTCGACGTCGTCGACGTCTGCACGCCCGGCCACCTCCACGCCGAGATGGCGATCGCCGCGCTCGAGGCCGGCAAGCACGTGCTCGTCGAGAAGCCGCTCGCGCTCGACGCCGACGAGGCCGAGCGGATGGTCGCGGCCGCGGCGGCCGCCCCGGGGCTCGCGATGCTCGGCTTCAACTACCGTCGCGTGCCGGCGCTCGCGCTCGCGCGGCAGCTCGTCGCCGACGGCGCCATCGGCCGCGTGCGCGCCGTGCGCGCCGCGTACCTGCAGGACTGGCTCGCCGATCCGGACGCGCCCATGACCTGGCGCCTCCGCGCCGAGACCGCCGGCTCCGGCGCGCTCGGCGACCTCGGCTCGCACGCGATCGACCAGATCCTCGTGCTCACGGGGGAGCGCGTGACCGGCGTCTCCGGCGCGCTGCGGACCGTGCAGCCCGAACGGCCCGGCCCGCACGGGCCCGAGCCGGTGACGGTCGACGACGCCGCGTGGGCGCACCTCGACCTCACGGGCGGCGTCACCGCGTCGCTCGAGGTCTCGCGCATCGCGGTCGGCCGCAAGAACGCGCTGCAGCTCGAGGTCCACGGCACCGACGGCGCCATCGCCTTCGACCTCGAGCGGCTCAACGAGCTCGTCGTCACGCGCGGGCGCGACGGGTGGCCCGAGCGCGTGCTCGTGACCGAGCCGACGCATCCGCACCTCGACGGCTGGTGGCCGCCCGGCCACGCGCTCGGCTGGGACAGCACCTTCGTCGCGCAGGCGGCCGACCTGCTGCGGGCGATCGAGTCCGGCGAGCAGCCGCGCCCGTCGTTCGCGGACGGCCTCGCGGTGCAGCGCGTGCTCGACGCCGTCGGGCGTTCCTCCCAGCGCGGAGGCACGAGGATCGACCTGGGCGACGGCGCCCCCACCGAGACGAGGACGAGATGACCAGGCCCTTCACGCTCTTCACCGGCCAGTGGGCCGACCTGCCCTTCGAGGAGGTCGCGCGGCTCGCCGGCTCGTGGGGATACGACGGCCTCGAGATCGCCTGCTGGGGCGACCACCTCGACGCCTCCCGCTGGGACGACGCCGAGTACGTGGCCGGGCGCCGCGAGATCCTCGAGCGGCACGGGCTGGAGGTGTGGGCGATCTCGAACCACCTCCACGGCCAGGCCGTCTGCGACGATCCGATCGACTTCCGCCACCAGGGCATCGTGCGCTCGCGCGTGTGGGGCGACGGCGACCCGGAGGGCGTGCGGCAGCGCGCCGCGGCCGAGCTCATGGACACCGCGCGGATGGCGCGCGCGCTCGGCGTCGGCACGGTCGTCGGCTTCACCGGCTCGTCGATCTGGCAGTACGTCGCCCAGTTCCCGCCCGTCCCCGACGAGGTCATCGAGCGCGGCTACCGCGACTTCGCCGACCGCTGGAACCCGATCCTCGACGTCTTCGACGAGTGCGGCGTGCGGTTCGCGCACGAGGTGCACCCGAGCGAGATCGCCTACGACCACTGGACGACCGTGCGCACGCTCGAGGCGATCGGGCACCGCGAGGCGTTCGGCCTGAACTGGGACCCGAGCCACATGCTCTGGCAGGGCATCGACCCGGTCGCGTTCCTCTCGGACTTCGCCGACCGGATCTACCACGTCGACTGCAAGGACACGAGGATGCGGATGGGCGACGGCCGCAGCGGCATCCTCTCGTCGCACCTGGCGTTCGGCCACCCGCGCAGGGGCTGGGACTTCGTCTCGGCAGGGCGCGGCGACGTGCCGTGGGGCGACGCGTTCCGCACGCTCACCGCCATCGGCTACCGCGGGCCGATCTCGATCGAGTGGGAGGACGCCGGCATGGATCGGCTGCAGGGCGCGCCCGAGGCGCTCGAGGCGCTGCGCCGCTTCGACCTCGACCCCTCCGAGGCGCGCTTCGACGCCGCGTTCGGCCAGGGCTGACGCGCCGGCGCCGGGCTGGGCGCACGACGGAGGGGCGGGACCTCGCGGTCCCGCCCCTCCGTCGTGCCTGGCTCGCTCAGCCCGCGGCGGAGACGACCTCGAGCCACGAGCGCTTCGTGGCGAGCTCGGCCTCGAGCTCGGCGCGCTGCTTCGCGTCCTTCGTGCCGGCGATGTCGGCCTCGAGCTTCTCGATGGCCTCCTCGAGCTGGCCCGCGAGGCCCGCGGAGCGCGCCTTGCGCTCCGGGTTCGTCGACTGCCAGTGCTTGTCGTCGAGCTCGCGCACGTGCGTCTCGATGCGGCGCATGCCGTCCTCGACCTCGCGGAGCGCCTCGCGCGGCACGCGGCCGATCTCGTCCCAGCGGCGCTGGATGCCCGTGAGGGCCGAGCGGGCGGCCTGGCGGTCGGTGATCTGCAGGATCGGCTTGGCCTCCTCGAGCAGCGCGCGCTTGGCCTCGAGGTTGCCGGCGTACTCCTCGTTCTCGACCGCGGCCTGCTCGGCCTTCGCGGCGAAGAGGACGTCGCCGGCCTCCTTGAACTGGGCCCAGAGCGCGTCGTCGACCTTGCGGCCGGCCCGGCCGGCGGCCTTCCAGCTGTCGAGCAGCGAGCGGTAGGCGGGGATGCCGTCGGAGCCCTTCGGCGCGAGCGCCTGCGCCTGCTCGACGAGCGCCTGCTTGCGGGCGCGGACGTCCTTGTGGGAGGCGTCGAGGTCGGCGAAGAAGCGGCGGCGGGCGGTCTCGAGCGTCGAGCGCGCGTCGCGGAACCGCTTCCAGAGCGCGTCGGCCTGGCCCTTGGGCAGGCGCGGGCCGTCCTTCTGCAGTCGCTGCCAGTCGGCGAAGAGCACGTCGACCTGCTGCATCGTCTGCTTCCACTGCACGTTCTGCAGGTCGCCCGCGGCGAGCTGCTCGATCGACTCGACGACCGTCGTGCGCTCGGCGATCGCGGCGTCGAGCTCTGCGCGCGAGGCGGCCTGCTGCTCGGCCTCGAGCTGGCCGAGCGAGCCCGTGAGCGCGTCGAGGCGGGCGAGGAGCGCGGGGATGTCGCCGACGGCGTGCGCCTCGGTGACCGTGGGCTTGAGGTGCGACGCGGCCTTCGCGACGTCGCGGGCGTTGGCGCCGCCGCGGACGCGCTGCTCGAGCAGGCGCACCTGGCCCTCGAGCTCGGCGTACTTGCGCTCGAAGTAGGCGAGCGCCTCCTCGGGGGTCGCGTCGGGGAACTGGCCGACCTCTCGCCAGCCCTCGCCGTCGCGGACGTGGACGGTGCCGGTCGCGTCGGCGCGGCCGGGACCGCGCTCGACGACCGCCTCCGCGGGCTCCGCGGGAGCGGCGGCGGGCGCCTCCTCGGCGGCGGGAGCCTCCTCGGCCGGTGCGTCTGCGGCGGCGGCGGGGGCCTCCTCGGCCGTCTCCTGCGCTGCGGGCTCGGCGTCCTCGGCGGCGGCCTCGGTCGCCTCGGCGGCGGGCGCAGCCGCCTCGGTCGACTCCGTCGCCTCGGCGGGGGCCTCGACGTCGGCGGCCTCCTGCGCGGCCGCCTCGGGGGCGGTCTCGTCGGCGGCGGGCTCGTGGGGCTGGGTCTGCTCAGGCATGGCGTGTCTCTCGTGGGAGGGAGATGGGCAGGACGAGCCTAGTACGGCGGCGGCCCGCTACTGCAGGTCGAAGCCCTCGATGGTGACGGGCTCGGCGGGCGGGCCGTCGGGCACGCCGCCCTCGGTGCCCGCGCTGATGACGTCGTCGCGCAGCTGCTCGAGGTTCGCGGTGACCCGGCCGACGACCGTGTAGCCGCCCGCGGCGTCCGACGGGATGGTCGTGTCGCCGTAGACGATGAAGAACTGGTGGCCGTTCGACTCGGCGTTGCCGCCCTGGCGCGCCATCGCGATCGTGCCCTCGACGTAGACGTCGTCGGCGGGCGCGTTCTCGATCGGGCCGTACATGAAGGAGGGGTCGCCGCCGCCCTGGCCGTCGAGCGAGCCGCACTGGAGCACCGAGAAGCCCTCGGAGGTCGTGAGGCGGTGGCAGGTCGAGCCGTCGTAGTAGTCGCGCTCGACGTCGTAGACGATGCCCGAGACGGCCTGCGGCGCGGCCTCGCCGTCGAGCTCGACGCCGAGGTCGACGCCGTTGATCGTCAGCGTGCCGGTCCAGGTGCGGCCCTCGGCGAGCGAGGGGTCGGGCACGAGCGACTCGGCCTGGGTCTCGCTGGCGCTCGGCGCGGGCGTCGCGGCCGGGTCGGCCCCGGCGTCCGGGCCCTGCCGGTCCCACAGGAGGGCGGTGCCGCCCAGCAGCACGACGAGGGCGGCGCCGGCGCCGACGAGCGAGTCGCGCACGCGGCGCCGCTTCGCCCGCTCGTGCACGGCCTGCCGCGCTCGGTAGTCGCGCACGCGACGCTGCTGCTCCTGCTTCGTGACCACGGATGCTCCTCACGGTGCCGCGCCCTCCGCGGCCGCCGTCCAGGCTAGCGGCTGGGGCCAGGCGGTGTGGGCGGCCGCGCCTAGCATGGAGGCATCATGATGGGGACGACCGCGCCGCTCGCCGTGCGCATGCGACCGACGAGCCTCGACGAGGTCGTCGGCCAGCGCCACCTGCTCGGCCCGGGCTCGCCGCTGCGCCGACTCGCGGCGCCGAGCGCCGAGGGCGCCAAGCTCGCCTCGGGCGGCCAGAGCGTCATCCTCTGGGGACCGCCCGGCACGGGCAAGACGACCCTCGCCCAGTCGATCGCGCACTCCTCCGACCGCCGCTTCGTCGAGCTGAGCGCGGTGACCGCAGGCGTCAAGGACGTGCGCCAGGTGATGGAGGAGTCGCTCGCCGAGCGCGACCTCTTCGGCCGCTCCACCGTGCTCTTCCTCGACGAGATCCACCGCTTCACGAAGGCGCAGCAGGATGCGCTGCTCCCCGGCGTCGAGCAGGGCTGGGTCACGCTCATCGCCGCCACGACCGAGAACCCCTCGTTCTCCGTCATCAGCCCGCTGCTCTCGCGCTCGCTCCTGCTCACGCTCCAGCTGCTCGACGACGACGACATCCGCGAGCTGCTCGAGCGCGCCATCGCCGACCCGCGCGGCTTCGACGGCCGCATCGCGCTCGACGACGACGCGCGGGCCCAGCTCGTGCGGCTCTCGTCCGGCGACGCCCGGCGGGCGCTCACCGCGCTCGAGGCGGCCGGCGCCCACGCGCTCGAGGCGGCGGGCGAGCCGGAGGACGACGACGCGCCCGCCGCGGTCACGGCCGAGGCGGTCGCCGCCGCCGTCGACCGCGCGCTGCTCCGCTACGACCGGCAGGGCGACGAGCACTACGACGTCATCTCCGCGTTCATCAAGTCGGTGCGCGGCTCCGATCCCGACGGCGCGCTGCACTGGCTCGCGCGCATGATCGAGGCGGGGGAGGACCCGCGCTTCATCGCCCGGCGCATCATCGTCTCCGCCGCCGAGGACATCGGCATGGCCGACCCGCAGGCGCTCGTCGTCGCGACCGCCGCGGCGCAGGCCGTCCAGCTCATCGGCATGCCCGAGGGCCGCATCCCGCTCGCCGAGGCGGTCGTCTACCTCGCCACCGCGCCCAAGTCGAACCGCTCCTACCGCGGCATCGACGCCGCGCTCGCCGACGTGCGGGCGGGCGACATCGGCCGCGTGCCGAACCACCTCCGCGACGCGCACTACCCGGGCGCCAAGCGGCTCGGCCACGGCAAGGGCTACCGCTACGCCCACGACGAGCCCTCGGGCGTCGCGACGCAGCAGCACCTCCCCGACCCGCTCGTCGGCCGCCGCTACTACGAGCCGGGCCAGCACGGCTACGAGCGCGACGTCGCGGCACGGCTCGAGCGCATCCGTCGGATCCTCGCGGGGGAGTAGCCGCGGCTCGGCCCGCGGGCCGCTCCTCTGCTAGTCTGGTCGCTGGTCCGCAGGGCGCCCACGCGCCCGCATCGGATCCGCACCCCTCCTTAGGTCCCGGCGCTCGGCCGGGACAGCCGCTCGCGCGGCAGCGACTCAGCGAAGGAAGTCATGTCCACGAAGTCCCGTACCCGTTCCAAGACGCGCCTCTCGCGCGCCCTCGGCGTCGCCCTGACGCCCAAGGCCGCGCGCTACCTCGAGAAGCGCCCCTACGGCCCCGGCCAGCACGGCCGCACCAAGCGCAAGGCCGACAGCGACTACGCCGTCCGCCTCCGCGAGAAGCAGCGCCTGCGCGCCCAGTACGGCATCCGCGAGGCGCAGCTGCGCAACACCTTCAACGAGGCCCGCCGCCAGGCCGGCCTGACGGGTGAGAACCTCGTCGAGCTGCTCGAGATGCGCCTCGACGCGCTCGTGCTGCGCGCCGGCTTCGCCCGCACCACGGCGCAGGCACGCCAGATGGTCGTGCACCGCCACATCATGGTCGACGGCCAGCGCGTCGACCGCCCGTCGTTCCGCGTGAAGCCGGGCCAGCTCATCCACGTGCACGAGCGCAGCGAGGGCATGGAGCCGTTCCAGGTCGCCGCCGCCGGCGGCCACGCCGGCGTGCTGCCGCCCGTCCCGGCCTACCTCGACGTGCAGCTCGACCGCCTCCAGGCGCGCCTCGTGCGCCGCCCGATGCGCGCCGAGGTGCCGGTCGTCGCCGACGTCCAGCTCGTCGTCGAGTACTACGCCGCCCGCTGATTCCAGCGCTGCACGAGAGGGGTCGCCGTCAGGCGGCCCCTCTCGCTCGTTAGACTGATCCGCACCCGTGCCGATCCGGCGCGGACGAAAGCGTGACACGAGGGGATCCCGCCGTGAAGAAGCTCCTGTTCCTGGCCGTCGGCGTCGCAGTCGGCGTGCTCGCCGCCCGCAAGCTCGAGGAGACCGAGAAGGGCAAGCGGTTCTTCGACGGCGTCGACTCGCGCACCCGCGAGTTCACCGACGCCGTCAAGGACGGCTACCGCTCCCGCGACCGCGAGCTGCGCGGCGAGTAGCCGCCCGACCCGACCTTCGCCCGGGCGCGACCGCGCCCGGGCTCGTCAGGCCCGCGAGGGCTGGAGAGACAACCCCACCTGATGCAGACCGCAGAGATCCACTCCCGCTTCCTGTCGTACTTCGAGCGCAAGGACCACGAGATCGTGCCGTCCGCGTCGCTCGTGAGCGACGACCCGGCGATCATGTTCACGATCGCCGGCATGGTGCCGTTCATCCCGTACCTCTCGGGCCGCGTGCCTGCGCCGTGGCCTCGCGCCGCGGACGTGCAGAAGTGCATCCGGACGAACGACATCGAGGAGGTCGGTCGCACGCCGCGCCATGGCACGTTCTTCCAGATGGCCGGCAACTGGTCGTTCGGCGACTACTTCAAGCGCGAGGCGATCGGCTACGCGTGGGAGCTGCTCACCGGCTCCGAGGCCGACGGCAACTACGGCTTCGACCCCGACCGCCTGTGGGTCACGGTCTACCTCACCGACGACGAGGCCGAGCGCCTCTGGCTCGAGCACACCGACGTGCCCGCCTCGCGGATCCAGCGCCTCGGCCTCGAGGACAACTACTGGATGACGGGCCAGCCCGGCCCCGCCGGCCCCGACTCCGAGATCTTCTACGACCTCGGCCCGGAGTACGGCCCCGACGGCGGCCCCGCCACCGGCAGCGACCGCTACGTCGAGATCTGGAACCTCGTCTTCATGCAGGACGAGATCGCCGACGTGCGCTCGAAGACCGAGTTCACGATCGTGGGCGAGCTGCCCAACAAGAACATCGACACCGGCATGGGTCTCGAGCGCATCGCCTTCCTCAAGCAGGGCGTGCAGAACATGTACGAGATCGACCAGGTGCGCCCCGTGCTCGACCTAGCGTCGGAGCTCTCGGGGCGTCGCTACGGCGCCGAGCACGAGGACGACGTGCGGATGCGCGTGGTCGCCGACCACGTGCGCTCCTCGCTCATGCTCATGGGCGACGGCGTCACGCCCGGCAACGACGGCCGCGGCTACATCCTGCGCCGCCTCATGCGCCGCTCGATCCGCTCCATGCGCCTGCTCGGCGTGCACGAGCCCACGTTCCCCACGCTGTTCCGCGCCAGCCACGACGCGATGGTCACCGCCTACCCGGAGCTCGGCGCGGCCTACGGCCGCATCGAGCGCATGGCGATCGCGGAGGAGGAGACCTTCCTCAAGACGCTCGAGGCGGGCTCGACGGTGCTCGACCTGGCCATCGGCGACGTCCGGAAGGACGCCGGCAAGGTCGTGCCCGGGAAGACGGCGTTCCTGCTGCACGACACCTACGGCTTCCCCATCGACCTGACGATGGAGATCGCGGAGGAGGCCGGCCTCGAGGTCGACCGCCCCACCTTCGAGACCCTCATGAGCGAGCAGCGCTCGCGCGCGAAGGCCGACGCGAAGGCCCGCCGCCGCCAGCTCGCCGACCTGTCGGTCTACAGCGAGCTGCGCGCGAAGGGCGAGACGGCGTTCCTCGGCTACGACGAGCTCGAGGCCGACGGCGAGGTCATCGGCATCGTCGCGGACGGCGCGCAGGCGACCTCGGCGGGCGTGGGCCAGGAGGTCGAGGTCGTCCTCACCGCGACCGCGCTCTACGCGGAGTCCGGCGGCCAGGACAGCGACCAGGGCCTCCTCATCGGCTCCGGCTTCGAGGCCGAGGTGCTCGACGTGCAGCGCGTCGTGCCGGGCCTCGTCAGCCACACCGTGCGCGTCACCTCCGGCGAGATCGCGGTCGGCGACGTCGCCCGCACGGTCGTCGACCCCGTGTACCGCCGCTCGGCGAACCAGGCGCACTCGGCGACGCACCTCGTGCACGCGGCCCTGCGCCAGCTGCTCGGCTCCGACGCCCACCAGTCCGGCTCGTACAACAAGGCCGGCTACATGCGCCTCGACTTCTCGTGGTCGAGCGCGCTGTCGCCCGACATGCGGGCCGAGCTCGAGGGCATCGCCAACACGGCGATCCGCGACGACCTGCCGGTCGAGACGCGCGTGCTGCCGCTCGACGAGGCGAAGGCGATGGGCGCGATGGCGCTCTTCGGCGAGAAGTACGGCGACGCCGTGCGGATGGTCGACATCGGCGGGCCGTGGTCGCGCGAGCTGTGCGGCGGCACCCACGTGGGCTCCTCGAGCCAGGTGGGCCTCATCTCGATCACGAGCGAGTCGAGCGTCGGCTCCACGAACCGCCGCGTCGAGGCCGCCGTCGGCCCGGACGCCTTCCGTCAGCTCGTCGCCGAGCGCTCGCTCGTCAGCGAGCTGACGTCGATGCTGAAGACGCCGCGCGAGCAGCTGCCCGGCCGCATCCAGGAGCTCGTGACGAGCCTGAAGCGCGCCGAGAAGCAGATCGCCGACTTCCAGTCGCAGCAGCTCTCGGGCCGCGTCGGCCCGCTCGCCGACTCGGCGGAGCGGATCGGCGACGTGCGCCTCGTCGCGACCGACCTCGGCGCCGTCGGCTCGCAGGACGACCTGCGCTCGCTCGCCGGCCAGGTGCGCGAGCGCCTGGGCGCGGAGGCCGCGGTCGTCGCGATCGGCGGCGCGGTCGACGGCCGCCCGGCGATCGTCGTGGCCACGAACCAGGCGGCGCGCGACGCCGGCGTGCAGGCCGGCCCGCTCGCGAAGGCCGCGGCCGGCGCGCTCGGCGGCGGCGGCGGCGGCAAGCCCGACATGGCGCAGGGCGGCGGGCAGGACGCGAGCGCGATGCCCGCGGCGATCGTCGCGGTGCGCGAGGGGATCCGCCGCTGAGCGCGGCGCCGACGATGCGACGCGGAGCGCGGCTGGGCGTCGACGTGGGCAGGGCCCGCGTCGGCGTCGCCCGCTCCGACCGCGACGGCCTGCTCGCCGTGCCGGTCGAGACGATCCAGCGCGCGAGCGTCGACGTCGTCGCGCGGCTCGTGGAGCTCGCCGAGGAGCACGGGGCCATCGAGGCCGTCGTGGGCCTCCCCGTCTCGCTCTCCGGCGGAGACACCCCGAGCACGCAGGACGCGCGCGACGTCGCCGCCCTGCTCGCCGAGCGCATCCCCGTGCGGCTCGTCGACGAGCGGCTCTCGACCGTGACCGCCTCGGCAGGCATGCGGGCGGCGGGCCGCAGCGCGAAGCAGCAGCGGAGCGCCATCGACCAGGCGGCGGCGGTCGTCATCCTGCAGCACGCGCTCGACAGCGAGCGCGCCGCCGGCCGCGCGCCGGGCGAGCTGCTGAGCACCGGCGGCGACGACGCCGCCTCCCGAGAGGACTGACCCATGGCCGGACGACGCGCGCGCGAGCGCAAGCAGCGGGCTCGCCGCAGGATCATCGGCTGGAGCATCGCGCTCGCCGTCGTGGTTGCCGTCGCGATCGCGGCGACGTGGGCGCTGCCGCGCGTGCTCGACCGCTTCAGCGGGCCCGAGGACTATGCGGGACCGGGCACCGGTGAGGTGATCGTGCAGGTGCAGTCGGGCCAGAACGGCTACGACGTCGCCGGGACGCTCGTCGAGCAGGACGTCATCGCGAGCGCCGAGGCGTTCACCGAGATCCTCGTCGCCGACCCGTCGATCCAGCTGCACCCGGGCGCGTACCGCGTCGCGCAGCAGATGTCGGCGCAGGGCGCGCTCGACGCGATCCTCGACCCGGCGAACCGCGTCGAGCTGCGCGTGACGGTGCCCGAGGGGTTCACGCGGGTGCAGGCCTACGAGCGGATCGAGCGCGACCTCGGCATCCCCTTCTCGGAGCTCATCGCGCTCGACGGCGCGCCCGCGGACTTCGGGCTCCCGGCCGGGGCGCCCAACCTGGACGGCTGGCTGTTCCCGGCGACCTATACGTTCGACGAGGGCGTGACCGCCGCGCAGGTGCTCGAGACGATGATCGACCGGCAGCGCCAGGCGCTCGACGCCGCGGGCGTGCCCGAGGAGGATCGCCAGCGGGTCCTGGTGGAGGCGTCGATGGTGCAGCGCGAGGCGCGGCTGCCCGACGACTTCGGGCGCGTCGCGCGGGTGTTCCAGAACCGGCTCGACATCGGGATGCCGCTGCAGTCCGACGCGACCGTCGCATACGGGACCGGCAACCTGCACGTCGTCACGACGACCGCCGAGGAGCGCGCGGACGCGTCGAACCCGTACAACACCTACGCGAACCCCGGGCTGCCGGTCGGTCCCATCGGCGCCCCGGGCGATGCCGCCATCCAGGCGGCGCTGAACCCGACGCCGGGCGAGTGGCTGTACTTCGTGACGGTGAACCCCGAGACCGGCGAGACGGTGTTCTCGAACACGCTCGCCGAGCACGACCAGGGCGTCGCGCGCTTCCAGCAGTGGCTGCGCGACAACCCGGGCTGGGGCGGCTGATGCCGGCGGCGGGCCCCGCGCGGCTCGCCGTCGTCGGCTCGCCGATCGCGCACTCGAAGTCGCCCGCGATCCAGGCGGCCGCCGCAGCGGCGCTCGGGCTCGACTGGGAGTACGGCCGGGCGGAGGTGCGGGCCGGAGGCCTCGCCGCGTTCGTCGCGGGCCTCGGCGCCGACTGGCGCGGCCTGTCGGTCACGGCGCCGCTGAAGGAGGAGGCCGCCGCCCTCGCGGCGACGCTCGACGAGCGCGCCCGCGCGACCGGGGGAGCGAACACGCTCCTGCTCGGCCCGCGCATCCGCGGCTGGAACACCGACGTGGGCGGCATCGTGCACGCGTTCCGCGAGAGCGGCCTCGAGGGCGCGGGGACGGCCGCGATCGTCGGCGCCGGCGCCACGGCGCTCTCGGCGCTCGTCGCGCTCGCCGAGCTCGGGGTGCGCGAGGTCGCGGTCGCGCTCCGCACGCCCGCGAAGGGGGAGCGGCTCGTCGCGCTCGGCGCCGAGCTGGGCGTCGCGGTGGCGCTCCAGTCGCTCGACGCGCCGCTGCCGGCGGTCGACGCGGCCGTCTCGACGCTGCCCGCGGCGGCGCCCGCCGTGCCGGCGTTCGCCGCGCCGCCCGCGCGCCTGCTCGACGCCGACTACGCCCGCGCCGACGGCTCGCGCTTCGCGGACTCGCTGCCGGACGGCGCGCTCGTCGAGGGCCTCGCGATGCTGCTCGGTCAGGCGGTGCTCCAGGCGCGAGTCTTCGCGACCGGCGCGGTCGAGGAGCCGCTGCCCGACGAGGCGGGCGTGCTCGCCGCGATGCGCGCAGCGGTCTCCCGGCCGGCGGGCGAGGGCGAGGGCGAGGCCTAGCCTGGCCGCATGACCGACGCCCCCCGCACCGCGCTCGCGACCGCCGACTGGCGCCGTCGCACGTTCGGCCTCTACGACGCGGTCCGTGCGAGCGACGACACGCGTGCCGCGCACGAGCTGTGGCGAACCGGCCGCGACGCCCTCATGGCGGCGCACCCGGCGTCGCCGCTCCTCGAGCGCGACCGCGCGGCGTTCGAGGGACTCCCGGTGGCCGCGTACGACCCGCGGTGGCGGTTCGAGCTGCCCCTCCTGCCGGCCGAGCCCGCACGCTTCGAGGCCGCGACCGGGACCGACGGCACCGTGCCGTTCGAGCGCATCGGCGTGCTGGAGCTCCCGGGCGTCGGGTCGCTCGACGTGTGGCGCCTCGCCTCGTACGGCGGCGGCATCTTCGTGCCGCTGCGCGACGGGCTCGCGGGCGCCCCGGGCGGCTCGTACGGCGGCGGCCGCTACCTGCTCGACACGGCCAAGGGCGCGGACCTCGGCGGCGATCCGGCCGGCGGCACGCTCGTCGTCGACCTCAACTTCGCGTACAACCCGTCCTGCGCGTACGACCCGGCATGGGCCTGCCCGCTCGCGCCGACCGGCAACGTGCTCGCCGCCGAGGTGCCGGTGGGGGAGCTGCACCCGGCGGCGTGACCGCGAGCGGCCGCGGCGGGGCCCGCCGCGCACGGTCGGGATCGCCGGGCCTGGCAGGATGGAGACCATGCTGCGCTGGCTCACCGCCGGGGAATCCCACGGCCCCGAACTCATCGCCGTCCTCGAGGGGCTGCCCGCGGGCGTGCCCATCACGGCGGAGGACATCCAGGCCGACCTGCAGCGCCGCAAGCTCGGCGCCGGCCGCGGCGCGCGCATGAAGTTCGAGCAGGACGCCCTGAGCCTCTCCGGCGGCATCCGCCACGGCCTCACCCAGGGCGGCCCCATCGCCATCCGCGTCGGCAACACCGAGTGGCCGAAGTGGATGGAGGTCATGAGCGCCGCGCCGCTCGAGGCCGAGCCCACCGGCGCCCGCGCCGCGAAGCTCACCCGCCCCCGCCCCGGCCACGCCGACCTCGTCGGCATGCAGAAGCACGGCTTCGACGAGGCGCGCCCCGTGCTCGAGCGCGCGAGCGCCCGCGAGACCGCCGCCCGCGTCGCCCTCGGCGCCGTCGCCCGCGCCTTCCTCGGCGAGCTCGGCATCCGGCTCGTCGCCCACACGCTCTCGATCGGTCCCGTGCGCGTGCCCGAGGGCGCCGCGCTGCCGACGCCCGACGAGGTCGACCGGCTCGACGCCGACGAGCTGCGCTGCGCCGACCCCGAGACGAGCGCGGCGATGCTCGCCGAGGTCGAGGACGCCAAGCGCTCCGGCGACACGCTCGGCGGCATCGTCGAGGTGCTCGCGTACGGCCTCCCGCCGGGCCTCGGCTCCTACGTGCACTGGGACCGCCGCCTCGACGGCCGCCTCGCGCAGGCCCTCATGGGCATCCAGGCCATCAAGGGCGTCGAGGTCGGCGACGGCTTCGAGACCACCCGCCGCCGCGGCTCCGTCGCGCACGACGAGCTGCTCGTCGGCGACGACGGCGTGCACCGCGAGACGGGCCGCGCCGGCGGCATCGAGGGCGGCATGACCACGGGCGACGTGCTCCGCGTGCGCGCCGGCATGAAGCCCATCGCGACGGTGCCGCGCGCGCTGCGCACCATCGACGTGGCGACGGGCGAAGCCGCGCAGGCCCACCACCAGCGCAGCGACGTGTGCGCCGTGCCCGCCGCGGGCGTCGTCGCGGAGGCCATGGTCGCGCTCGTGCTCGCCGACGCCGTCGTCGAGAAGTTCGGCGGCGACTCGGTCGCCGAGACCCGCCGCAACCTCGAGGGCTACCTCGCGGCCATCCCCGAGCGGCTCCGCACGACGTGAGCGCGCTGCCGGGCGACGAGGCGAGCACCGTGCCGCCCATCGCCCTCATCGGCCCCATGGCGGCCGGCAAGTCGTCGCTCGGGCGCAAGCTCGCGTCGCGGCTCGGCCGCACCTTCGCCGACACCGACCGGCTCGTCGTGCTCGCGCATGGGCCCATCCCGGAGCTCTTCGAGCGGGAGGGCGAGCCCGCGTTCCGGCGCCACGAGGCCGCCGCGGTGCAGCGGGCGCTCGTGCCGGGCGCGGTCGTCGCGCTCGGCGGCGGCGCGGTGCTCGACGCCGGCACGCGCGGTCTGCTCTCCCACGCCACCGTCGTGCTCGTCACCGTCGACGAGCGCGCCGCCGAGCGCCGCATCGGCGGCGGCGGCCGACCGCTGCTCGCCGACGGCATCGCCGCCTGGCGCCGCATCGCCGCCGAGCGCGACCCGATCTACCGCGAGCTGGCCGACGTGACCGTCGACAGCTCGCGCACCCCCATGACCCAGCTCGTCGACCGGCTGGAGCGGTGGCTGGGGGAGCGGTCCCTGTGACCGTCCGCCCCGCCCCCCGCAGGGCGACGAGCAGCAGCGACGAAGGAGCGAGCATGACCACCATCCACGTGGCGACCGACAGCCCGTACGACGTGCACGTCGGCCGCGGCATCCTCGTCGAGCGGCTGCGCGCCTCCCTCGGCGGCGCGCGCAAGCTGCTCGTCGTGCACCAGCCGGCGATGAGCCGGATCGCCGACCACCTCAAGGAGGAGCTCGGCATCGAGGTGCTGCTCGCCGAGGTGCCGGACGCGGAGGCCGCGAAGCGCATCGAGGTCGCGCAGTTCCTGTGGCAGATCATGGGCCAGGCCGACTTCACCCGCTCCGACGCGGTCGTCGGCCTCGGCGGCGGCGCCGTCACCGACCTCGCGGGCTTCGTGGCCGCGACGTGGCTGCGCGGGGTGCGCGTGCTCCAGGCGCCCACCTCGGTGCTCGGCATCGTCGACGCTGCCGTCGGCGGCAAGACCGGCATCAACACCGAGCAGGGCAAGAACCTGGTCGGCGCCTTCCACCACCCCTCGACGGTCATCGCCGACCTCGAGCTCGTCGACTCGCTGCCGCGCAACGAGCTCCTCACGGGCTTCGCCGAGGTCGTCAAGGCCGGCTTCATCGCCGACCCGCGCATCCTCGAGCTGCTCGAGACGCGCCTGGACGCGACGACCGACCCGACGACGCCGGAGTTCGCCGAGGCGATCGCGCGCGCGATCGACGTGAAGGCGAAGGTCGTCGCGAACGACTTCCGCGAGCACGGCGAGCGCGAGTTCCTCAACTACGGCCACACGCTCGGCCACGCCATCGAGCTGCACGAGCGCTACCGCTGGCGCCACGGCGCGGCCGTCTCGATCGGCATGGTCTTCGCCGCCGAGCTCTCGCGCCTCGCGGGCCGCCTGCCGGAGGCCGCCGTCGACCGCCACCGCGCGATCCTCGGCTCGCTCGAGCTGCCGATGACGTACCCGGTCGGCCGCTGGCAGTCGCTCCTCGCGTCGATGCGCCGGGACAAGAAGGCGCGCGGCGCCATGCTGCGCTTCATCGTGCTCGACGACGTCGCGAAGCCGCGCGTGCTCGAGGGCCCCGACGAGTCGATGCTGTTCATGGCCTACCAGTCGCTCGCCGACTGAGCGCGGCCCGCACCGTCCCCGGCCCGCGTCGCCCTAGGCTCGCAGCATGCGCATCCTCGTCCTGAACGGCCCCAACCTCGGCAGGCTCGGCACCCGCGAGCCCGAGGTGTACGGCTCGGCGACGCTCGCCGACGTGCAGGCGCTGCTCGACGGCCTCGACGGTGTCGAGGCGGAGGTGCGGCAGACCGACGACGAAGCCGAGCTCGTGCGCTGGATCCACGGCGCGGTCGACGCGCGCAGCCCGGTCGTGCTGAACCCCGCGGCGTTCACGCACTACTCGTACGCGCTGCGGGACGCGTGCGCGCTGCTGCAGGGCGTGGCGCCGCTCGTCGAGGTGCACATCACGAACCCGCACGCCCGGGAGGCGTTCCGGCACACGTCGGTCGTGTCGGGCGTCGCGACGGGCGTGATCGCCGGATTCGGCATCGACGGCTACCGGCTCGCGGCCGAGGCCCTCCTGCGGGCCTCCCGCTAGACTCATCTGTCGGCCCGCGAGGCCCGCTGACCCCCACGGAACGGAATCCCCATGGCGACCACGAACGACATCAAGAACGGCGCGGTGCTCAACCTCGACGGCCAGCTCTGGAGCGTCATCGAGTTCCAGCACGTCAAGCCCGGCAAGGGCGGCGCCTTCGTCCGCACGAAGCTGCGCAACGTCCGCAGCCTCAAGGTCGTCGACAAGACCTTCAACGCCGGCACGAAGATCGACTTCGCCACGGTCGACCGCCGCGACTACCAGTTCCTGTACAACGACGGCACCGACTTCGTGTTCATGGACAACGACACGTACGAGCAGCTGCCGATCCCCGCCGAGGTCGTCGGCGACGGCGCCAAGTACCTGCTCGAGAACGGCACGGCCACCATCTCGATGCACGAGGGCGAGGCCCTCCAGGTCGAGCTGCCCGCATCGGTCGTGCTCGAGATCACGTACACCGAGCCGGGCCTGCAGGGCGACCGCTCGAGCGCCGGCACGAAGCCCGCGACCGTCGAGACGGGCGCCGAGATCCAGGTGCCGCTCTTCGTCGAGCAGGGCACGAAGGTCAAGGTCGACACCCGCGACGGCAGCTACCTCGGTCGCATCTCCTGACCGTGGCAGAGGAGACCTACCCCTCACGCCGCAAGGCGCGCAAGCACGCCGTCGAGGTCCTGTACTCGGCGGAGGCGCGCGGCGACGCGCCCGAGGACATCCTGCGCGAGACCGCCGACCGGCTCGAGTGGCGGCGCCACCCGTGGTTCGCGTTCGCGCACGAGCTCGTGACGGGCGTCGCCGACGCCAAGGCCGAGGTCGACGAGCTCATCGCCTCGTCGAGCGAGCACTGGAGCCTCGACCGGATGCCGCGCACCGACCTCGCGATCCTGCGCGTCGGCGCGTGGGAGCTCGAGCACGGCACCGCCCCCTCGGGCGTCGTCATCTCGGAGGCCGTGCACCTCGCGAACGAGCTCTCGACCGACCGCTCGGGCGCCTTCATCCACGGCGTCCTCGCGAAGATCGCCGCCCAGCGCGGCTGACCGACGGCCACCCCGCAGCGCGTCGCGTGCCCCCTCCGGGGCACGCGACGCGCTACGATGGGAGCCGATCAGACAACCTTGAAGCCCGTCCCGTGAGGCGGAGAAGGGAGTCAGCATGACTTCGGCGCGCACCGTGCTCGGACCCGACGAGATCGGCAGGTCCCTGACGCGCATCGCCCACGAGATCCTCGAGGCGAACCACGGCCCGGACGACCTCGTCCTCCTGGGCATCCCCACCCGCGGGGCCCACCTCGCGCAGCGGCTCGCCGACCGCCTCGCCGCCATCACCGGCGACGACTTCGGCGCCCGCGTCGGCACGCTCGACGTGACGATGCACCGCGACGACCTGCGGGGCCGCCCCACGCGGGCCTCCGCCCCCACGCGCATCCCCGCCGGCGGCGTCGACGACCGCGTCGTCGTGCTCGTCGACGACGTGCTCTACTCCGGGCGCACCATCCGCGCCGCCTTCGACGCGCTCGCCGACCTCGGCCGCGCCCGCATCGTGCGCCTCGCCGTGCTCGTCGACCGCGGCCACCGCGAGCTGCCCATCCGCGCCGACTTCGTCGGCAAGAACCTGCCGAGCGCCCGCAGCGAGCACGTGAGCGTGCTGCTCGCCGAGGCCGACGGCCAGGACGCCGTCACGATCGAGGACGCCGCCCCCGAGGCGACGCAGGAGGACCGGGCATGACGCACCTGCTCACCGCCGCGATGCCGCGCGACGCCGCGATCGCGCTCCTCGACCTCGCCGAGGACATGCACCAGATCCAGGACCGGCAGGTGAAGAAGCTGCCGGCGCTGCGCGGCCGCACCGTCGTGAACCTCTTCTTCGAGGACTCCACGCGCACCCGCTCCTCGTTCGAGATCGCCGGCAAGTGGCTCTCGGCCGACGTCATCAACGTCTCCGGCAAGGGCTCGAGCGCCTCGAAGGGCGAGTCGCTGCGCGACACGGGCCTCACGATCGCCGCGATGGGCGTCGACGGGGTCGTCGTGCGCTCGGGCTCGTCCGGCGCGCCCGCGCTGCTCGCCGACTGGATCGGACGCCCGGTCGTGAACGCCGGCGACGGCACCCACGAGCACCCCACGCAGGCGCTGCTCGACGCGTTCGCGCTGCGCCGGCGCATCCATGGCGACGCCGCCCGCGGCAAGGGCCTCGACGGCGTGCGCGTCGCGATCGTCGGCGACATCGCGCACTCGCGCGTCGCCCGCTCGAACGCGCTGCTGCTGCCCGCGCTCGGCGCCGAGGTGACGCTCGTCGGCCCGCCCGCGTTCCTGCCCCCGGGCGCCGGCCCGACGCGCCTCGGCGTGCGCGCGACCACCGACCTCGACGCGGTCATCGCCGAGCGCCCCGACGCGCTCATGCTGCTGCGCGTGCAGCTCGAGCGGCAGACCGGCGCGGTCGTGCCGAGCGCCGCCGAGTACATCACCGGCTGGTCGCTCACCGACGAGCGGCTCGCACGGCTCGGTGACGAGGCCCGGATCATGCACCCGGGCCCCATGAACCGCGGCCTCGAGATCTCGAGCCGCGCCGCCGACGCCGACGCGTCGACGATCCTCGAGCAGGTCACGGCAGGCGTCTCGGTGCGCATGGCCGTGCTCTACTCGCTCCTCGCATCCGACCACCCATCCTCAGCAGACGGAGGCTCCCGATGACGACGCTGCTCACCGGCGCCCGCGTGCTCGGCGGCGAGGTCCGCGACCTCGCCATCCACGACGGCGCGCTCGTCGACCCCGCCTCGATCGACCGCGACGCGGCCGAGGTCGTCGACGCGGCGGGCCTCGTCGCGCTGCCCGGCCTCGTCGACCTCCACACGCACCTCCGCCAGCCCGGCGGCGAGCAGGCCGAGACGGTCGCGAGCGGCCTGCGCGCCGCGGCCGCGGGCGGCTTCACCTGCGTGTTCGCGATGGCGAACACGACGCCGGTGGCCGACACGCCCGCCGTCGTCGAGCAGGTGCACCGCCTCGGGCTCGAGTCGGGCCTCGCGACCGTGCGCCCCATCGGCGCCGTCACCGTCGGCCTCCGCGGCGAGCGCCTCGCCGACATGCTCATGCTCCACCGCAGCGCCGCGGGCGTCACGGTGTTCTCGGACGACGGCCACTGCGTCGCGGACGCCGAGCTCATGCGCCGCGCGCTCGAGCACGCCGCGTCGATGGACGCCGTCGTCGCGCAGCACGCGCAGGAGCCGAGCCTCACGCGCGGCGCGCAGATGCACGAGGGCGCGCTCTCGGCCGAGCTCGGCCTCGCCGGCTGGCCGGCCGTCGCCGAGGCGGCGGTCGTCGCCCGCGACGCGCTGCTCGCCGAGCTCGCCGGCGCGCGCCTCCACGTGTGCCACGTCTCGACCGCCCAGACCGTCGAGGTCGTGCGCGCCGCCAAGGCCCGCGGCGTCCGCATCACCGCCGAGGTGACGCCCCATCACCTGCTGCTCACCGAGGAGCTCGTGCGCGGCTACGACGGCCGCTACAAGGTCAACCCGCCGCTGCGCCCCGAGGCCGACGTGCTCGCGCTCCGCGAGGCGCTCGCCGACGGCACGATCGACATCGTCGCGACCGACCACGCGCCGCACGCCCCGGAGGCGAAGCAGGCCGCGTTCGCCGAGGCCGCCTTCGGCATGGTCGGGCTCGAGACGGCGCTCGGCGTCGTGCAGCAGTCGATGGTGGAGACGGGGCTGCTCGACTGGGCCGGGATCGCGCGGGTGCTCTCGACGGCGCCCGCCGCGATCGGCCGCGAGCCCGGCTACGACGCCCCGCTCGAGGTCGGCAGCCCCGCCCACGTCGTGCTCGTCGACCCCGCCGCGCGCCGCACGATCGAGGTCGGCCACCTGCGCGGCCGCTCGGCGAACTCGCCGTTCCTCGGCGTCGAGCTGCCCGGCGAGGTGCGCCACGTCTGGCACGCCGGCCGCCGCACCGTGCGCGACGGCGCCGTGCTCGCCGCGCCCGACGCGGGGGAGGCCGCATGAGCAAGGAGGCGTTCGCGCTGCTCTGCGCAGGGTTCGTCGCGCTCCTCGCGCTGCTCGCGGCGCTCGGCATCTGGCTGCGCCGCCGGCGCCAGCGCGACATCGCCGCGCCGCTCGGCTGGGCCGACGTCGCGCCGACCCTCGTCGTCCCCGCGCTCTACGTCGCGACCACCCGCGCCGGCCAGCCCTACGAGCGCGTCTTCGCGCACGGCCTCGGCTTCCGAGGCCGCACCGAGCTCGCGATCGACGCCGAGGGCGCGCAGCTCCTCGCCGACCGCCGCCAGGTGCGCATCCCCGCCGACCGCATCCGCTCGGTCGAGCGCGCCACCTGGACCATCGACCGCGTCGTGGAGCCCGGCGGGATGCTCGTCATCGCCCACGACCTCGACGCCCCCGTCGACACCTACCTCCGCATCATCGGCGACGACACCGAGGCGCTCGCAGCGCTCCGGGCGCTCGCGCCCGCACCCCAGGAAGGAGCCACCCCATGACCGTGACCACAGAGCCCGCGGCGCTCGTGCTCGAGGACGGCTCGATCCATCGAGGCACCGCCTACGGCGCCCGAGGCGCAGCCCTCGGCGAGGCCGTCTTCGCGACCGGCATGACCGGCTACCAGGAGACGCTCACCGATCCCTCCTACGCCGGGCAGATCGTCGTGCAGACCGCCCCGCACATTGGCAACACCGGGGTCAACGCCGACGACGCCGAGTCGCGCCGCATCTGGCCCGCCGGCTACGCCGTGCGCGCCGCGAGCCGGCGCCCCTCCAACTGGCGCTCCGAGGAGACCCTCGACGCGCAGCTCGAGCGCGACGGCATCGTCGGCATCGCCGGCATCGACACGCGCGCCGTCACCCGCCGCCTCCGCGACGCGGGCTCGATGCGTGCGGGCGTGTTCTCGGGCGAGGCGCTCACGACCGACGAGCAGATGCTCGCGGCCGTGCGCGACAGCCTCCCGATGGCGGGCCGGAGCCTCTCGGAGGTCGTCTCGACGCAGGAGCCGTACCGGATGCCCGCCGTCGGCGACAGCCTCGGCACGCTCGCGGTCCTCGACCTCGGCGTCAAGGCGTCGACGCTGCGCTACCTCGCCGAGCAGGGCTTCGACCTCGTGGTCCTGCCGCAGGGCTCGACCCTCGAGGAGGTGCTCGCACACGAGCCCGTCGCCGCCTTCTACTCGAACGGCCCCGGCGACCCCGCCGCCTCCGACGCGCAGGTCGCGCTGCTGCAGGGCATCCTGCGCGCGGGCCTCCCGTTCTTCGGCATCTGCTTCGGCAACCAGCTGCTCGGCCGGGCCCTCGGCCTCGGCACGTACAAGCTGCCGTTCGGCCACCGCGGCATCAACCAGCCGGTGCTCGACGTCGCCACGGGCCGCGTCGAGATCACGAGCCAGAACCACGGCTTCGCGGTCGAGGCCCCCATCGGCGAGACGATCGACAGCCCCGCGGGCCTCGGCCGCGTCGAGGTCAGCCATTACTCGCTCAACGACCACGTCGTCGAGGGCCTCCGCGCGCTCGACGTGCCGGCGTTCAGCGTGCAGTACCACCCCGAGTCCGCGGCGGGCCCGAACGACGCCCGCCACCTGTTCTCGCGCTTCCGCGAGCTCGTGCTCGCGCAGCGCGAGGGCGCAGCCCCGACGGGCGCGGACACCGCGACCGACGACGTGCGCGCCGCGGCCGCCCACCACACCACCGACCCGCAGAAGGACGCCTGATGCCCAAGCGCGACGACATCCGCTCCGTCCTCGTCATCGGCTCCGGCCCGATCGTCATCGGCCAGGCCGCCGAGTTCGACTACTCCGGCACGCAAGCCTGCCGCGTGCTGCGCGAGGAGGGCGTCCGCGTCATCCTCGTCAACTCGAACCCGGCGACGATCATGACCGACCCCGACTTCGCCGACGCGACGTACATCGAGCCGATCACGCCCGAGGTCATCGAGTCGATCATCGTCAAGGAGCGCCCCGACGCGATCCTGCCGACGCTCGGCGGCCAGACCGCCCTCAACGCGGCCATCCAGCTCCACGAGCAGGGCATCCTCGATCGCCACGGCGTCGAGCTCATCGGCGCGAAGGTCGACGCGATCCAGCGCGGCGAGGACCGCCAGCTGTTCAAGCAGCTCGTGCTCGACGCCGGCGCCGACGTCGCCTCCTCGGTGATCGCGAGGACGGTCGACGACGCGCTCGCGTTCGCGGGGGAGTACGGCTACCCGGTCGTCGTCCGCCCCTCGTTCACGATGGGCGGCCTCGGCTCCGGCTTCGCGCACGACGAGGCGGAGCTCCGCCGCTTCGTGAGCGACGGCCTGCACTCCTCGACCATCGGCGAGGTGCTCCTCGAGGAGTCGATCCTCGGCTGGAAGGAGTACGAGCTCGAGCTCATGCGCGACACGGCCGACAACACGGTCGTGGTCTGCTCGATCGAGAACGTCGACCCCGTCGGCGTCCACACGGGCGACTCGATCACCGTCGCGCCCGCGCTCACGCTCACGGACCGCGAGTACCAGCGCCTGCGCGACATCGGCATCGACATCATCCGCCGCGTCGGCGTCGACACCGGCGGCTGCAACATCCAGTTCGCCGTCGACCCCGCGGACGGCCGCATCATCGTCATCGAGATGAACCCGCGCGTCTCGCGCTCCTCGGCGCTCGCGTCGAAGGCCACGGGCTTCCCGATCGCGAAGATCGCCGCGAAGCTCGCGCTCGGCTACCGCCTCGACGAGATCCCGAACGACATCACGAAGGTGACGCCGGCCTCGTTCGAGCCCACGCTCGACTACGTCGTCGTGAAGGTGCCGCGCTTCAACTTCGAGAAGTTCCCCGCCGCCGACGCGACGCTCACGACCACCATGAAGTCGGTCGGCGAGGCGATGGCCATGGGGCGCACGTACGCGCAGGCGCTGCAGAAGGCGCTGCGTTCGCTCGAGCGGCGCGGCTCGTCGTTCCACTGGGAGGGCGAGCCTGGCGACGCCGCGGCGCTCCTGGAGGCGGCGCGCACGCCCACCGACGGCCGCATCGTGACGCTGCAGCAGGCGCTCCGCGCCGGCGCGACGATCGAGCAGGCCTTCGAGGCGACGGGCATCGACCCGTGGTTCCTCGACCAGATGGTGCTCATCGAGGAGGTCGCCGCCGAGATCCGCGCGGGCGGCCTCGACGAGGCGACGCTGCGCCTCGCGAAGGAGCACGGCTTCTCGGACGCGCAGATCGCGCAGCTCCAGGGCGTCGACGAGGCCGCGGTGCGCGAGGCGCGCTGGGCGATGGGCCTCCGCCCCGTCTACAAGACCGTCGACACCTGCGCGGGCGAGTTCCCGGCCGAGACGCCGTACTACTACTCGAGCTACGACGTCGAGACGGAGGTGACGCCGAGCGACCGCCGCAAGGTGATCATCCTCGGCTCCGGCCCCAACCGCATCGGCCAGGGCATCGAGTTCGACTACTCGTGCGTGCACGCGTCCTTCGCGCTCGCCGAGGCGGGCTACGAGACGATCATGGTCAACTGCAACCCCGAGACCGTCTCGACCGACTACGACACGAGCGACCGGCTCTACTTCGAGCCGCTCACGCTCGAGGACGTGCTCGAGATCGTGCACGCGGAGTCGGGCTCGGGCGAGCTCGTCGGCGTCATCGTGCAGCTGGGCGGCCAGACGCCGCTCGGCCTCGCGCGCGGCCTCGAGGCGGCCGGCGTGCCGATCCTCGGCACGAGCCCCGATGCGATCGACGCAGCCGAGGAGCGCGGCCTGTTCCAGCGCATCCTCGACGACGCCGCCCTCGTCGCGCCCCGCAACGGCACCGCGACGAGCGAGGACGAGGCGATCGCGATCGCCGAGCGCATCGGCTACCCGGTGCTCGTGCGCCCGTCGTTCGTGCTCGGCGGCCGCGGCATGGAGATCATCTACGACACGCCGAGCCTGCACGGCTACTTCGACCGCATCGCGGCGCACGGCATCATCGCCGCCGACCGGCCGCTGCTCGTCGACCACTTCCTCGACGACGCCGTGGAGGTCGACGTCGACGCGATCTACGACGGTCGGGAGCTGTTCGTGGGCGGCATCCTCGAGCACATCGAGGAGGCCGGCATCCACTCGGGCGACTCCTCGTGCTCGTTGCCCGCCATGGGCCTCGGCCGCTCGCAGCTGCTCGAGATCCGCGACGCGACGCAGCGCATCGCCGAGGGCCTCGACGTGCGCGGCCCGATCAACGTGCAGTTCGCGTACGGCGCGGGCGTGCTCCACGTCATCGAGGCGAACCCGCGCGCGAGCCGCACGGTGCCGTTCGTCGCGAAGGCGCTCGGCACGCCGATCGCGAAGGCGAACGCGCGCGTGCTCGCCGGCGCGACCATCGCGGAGCTCCGCGCCGAGGGCCTCCTGCCCGAGCGCGACGGCACGATCCTGCCGCTCGACGCGCCCGTCGCGGTCAAGGAGGCCGTGCTGCCGTTCCGCCGCTTCCGCACCGCGGACGGCCGGATGGTCGACAGCCTCCTCGGCCCCGAGATGCGCTCGACCGGCGAGGTCATGGGCATCGACCGCGACTTCCCGACGGCGTTCGCGAAGTCGCAGGCCGCGGCCTACGGTGGCCTGCCGCTCGCCGGCACGGTCTTCGTCTCGCTCTCGGACCGTGACAAGCGCCAGGCCGTGCTACCCGTGCACCGCCTCCACCAGCTCGGCTTCCGGATCGTCGCCACCGAGGGCACCGCCGAGGTGCTCGCCCGCAACGGCATCCGGGTCGAGACGGTGCGCAAGCACTCGGATGCGGGCGTCGAGCCCTCGATCGTGGACCTCATCGACGCGGGCGAGATCGACATCATCATCAACACGCCCACCGGTGGCACCGCGCGCGCCGACGGCTACGAGATCCGCGCCTCCGCCGTGGCCGCCGACAAGGCGCTGTTCACGACGGTGTCGCAGCTCGGCGCCGCCGTGACGGCCATCGAGGCCGCGCGCGAGGCCTTCGAGGTGACGAGCCTGCAGGAGTACCACGCGAGGCGGAGCGCATGACGCTCCTCGAGCGGCTGCGGGGCGCGGTCGCGGCGCACGGCGCGCTGTGCGCCGGCATCGACCCGCACCCCGCGCTGCTCGACGCGTGGGGCCTCGGGCGCGACGCGGACGGCGCCGAGCGGCTCGGCCGAGCGGTCGTCGAGGCCGCCGCCGGCCGCGTCGGCGTCGTGAAGCCGCAGGTGGCGCTGTTCGAGGCGTTCGGGGCCGCGGGCCTCGGCGCGCTCGAGCGCGTGCTCGCGGACGCGAGGGCCGCGGGCCTCGTCGTGATCGCCGACGCGAAGCGCGGCGACATCGGCTCGACGAACGCCGGCTACGCCGAGGCGTGGCTGACGCCCGGCTCGCCGCTCGAGGCGGACGCGCTCACCGTGAGCCCGTACCTCGGCGTCGGCGCCCTCGACGGGCTGCTCGAGGCCGCGGAGCGCGCCGGCAAGGGCGCGTTCGTGCTCGCGGCGACGTCGAACCCCGAGGCGGCGGCGCTGCAGCTCGCGCGCCACGCCGACGGCCGCACCGTCGCGCAGGGCGTCGCCGAGGCCGTCGCCGCGCGCAACGCGGAGACGCGTGCGGGCCACGGCATCGTCGTCGGTGCGACGATCGACCGCGCAGCCTTCGGCATCGCTTCCGACCCGGCCACGCCCATCCTCGCGCCCGGGTTCGGGGCGCAGGGCGCGCGCTTCGCCGACCTCGGCGCGCTGTTCCCCGCCGAGGCCCTCGTGCTCGCCTCCGCGAGCCGCAGCCTGCTGGCGCACGGCGCGGCAGGCGTCGCGGGCGCGATCGACGCCGCGCAGCGGGAGCTCGCCGCATGAGCGACGCGCCGGTCCCGCCCGACCCCGCGGCCGCCGGGCGCGCCGCGGTCGAGGCGCGCCGCGCGCGCGCGGCGGTCAAGGAGGCGCTGCGCTCCGGCGCCCGCGGCCCGCGCGACGTCGCCGAGCGCGCGTGGCACGAGCCGACGAGCCCGGAGGCGCGCCTGCGCTTCGCGGAGTATGCCGGGAGCCTGCGCGGCTTCGGCCCGCGACGCGTCGAGCGGCTCATGGCGTCGCTCGGCATCGCGCAGGGCAAGCGCCTCGGCGGGCTCGGCGGCTTGCAGCGCGAGCGCGTCCGCGGTTGGCTTGCCGACGTGGATCCCTCGCGTCGCCCCCGTCTCATCGTCCTCGCCGGCCCGACCGCCGTCGGCAAGGGCACCGTCGCCCAGTACGTGCGCGAGCACTTCCCGCAGATCCGGCACTCGGTGAGCGCCACGACGCGGCGGTCGCGCCCCGGCGAGATCGACGGGGTGCACTACTCGTTCGTCTCGGACGCCGACTTCGACCGGATGGTCGACGAGGGCGAGTTCCTCGAGCACGCGACCGTGCACAACCTCTCGCGCTACGGCACGCCGCGCTCGAGCGTGCAGGCCGCGCTCGACGAGGGCTCGTCGGTGCTCCTCGAGATCGACCTGCAGGGCGCGCGCCAGGTGCGCGAGTCGTTCCCCGACGCCGTGCTCCTGTTCCTCGCCCCGCCGTCGTGGGACGAGCTCGTCCGGCGCCTCGTCGGGCGCGGCACCGAGGACGAGGAGGAGCGCGCGAAGCGGCTCCGCACCGCCGAGGTCGAGCTCGCGAGCCAGGACGAGTTCGACGCGACGATCGTCAACTCCGACGTCGCCGAGGCGGCCCGCGAGGTCGTCCAGCGCATCCTCGAGGCCGAGGCCGCGGACGTCGAGGCGCCGTCGCGGCGCTAGGGTGGGGACAGGGCCGCCGACCTGACCGCGGCCCTGGACGGCGGCCCTGCGGCCACCCAGGACGAAGGATCATGCTGCCATGACGGAAGCATCCCGCGAGGCCCGCGTCCTCGCAGCGCTGGTCGCGATGGCCGGCAGCCTCACCGAGGAGTACGAGGTCGTCGACCTGCTCGACCGCCTCACGGAGGAGGCGCTCGAGCTGCTCGAGGTGGACGCCGCCGCGCTCGTGCTCGAGAACGCCCGGGGCGAGCTCGAGCTCGTCGCGTCCTCGAACCAGCAGGCGGGGTTCGTCGAGCTCGTGCAGCTCGACGCCGGGGACGGCCCCTGCATCGAGGCCTTCCGCACGGGCGAGCCGATCGTCGTCCCCGACGTGCGCGAGGAGGGCCCCCGCTGGGCCGAGCACCGCGCCGCGGCGGAGCGCGAGGGCTTCCGGTCCGTCCACGCGGTGCCGCTCCGGGCCGGCACGCGGACCATCGGGTCGCTCGGCCTCTTCCGCACGGTTCCGGGCGCGCTGTCCGAGGCCGACGCCCGCGTCGCGCGGGCGCTCGCCGACATCGGGTCGATCGCGATCCTCCAGGAGCGCGCGCTGCGGGAGTCCGAGGTCGTGTCCGAGCAGCTGCGCCGCGCGCTCGACAGCCGGGTCGCGATCGAGCAGGCGAAGGGCGTCGTCGCCGAGTCGCTCGGCATCGACATGGACGAGGCCTTCCGCATCCTCCGGTCCCACGCCCGGAGCACCAACGCCACGCTGCAGGACGTCGCGCGGCAGGTGGCGTCGCGCACGCTGCGGCTCGAGCGGGACGAGGCCCGGGGCGGCACCTCGGAGCGCACGGCCGTTTGACATCCGGAGCGCCGCCGCGCAGGGTGGAGGGACGAGCGGTGCTCCCCAGACCTCGGAGCCTGCGTCGCCGACACCCTGTCGGCTCGATGCGGAACGAGGCGAGATGGACACGAGCACCTGGCGCGGAGCGCGCCCTGACGGACGACGGGCCGGCTAGCCGTGGGCGCCCACGAGCTCCTCGCGATCGCGATCGCCGCCTACGCGGTCCTGCAGGTGGCGGCCATCGTGGTCTGGGTCCTGCGCCGGCCGGCCCGCCGCGCGGCCGCCGCGACCCGCGACCGCGCCGAGGCGCGCGGCTGGGCGGCCCTGCGCCGCGCCTGCCTGCGGCGGCGGGCCGCCGAGGAGCTCCGCGCGACCGCGACGACCGGCCGCTGACGCCCCGGGCGCAGCACGCGGCGTCCGCAACCGGTAGCATGGGCCCTTGCGCCGTGCCGGCGCACGAGCTTCGCGGGCCCCGCCCGCATCCGACCGCAGTCTGCAGGAGGCACCCATGGCCAAGGGCATCATCAACCCGCCGATCGACGAGCTGCTCGACAAGGTCGACTCGAAGTACCAGCTGGTGATCTTCGCGTCGAAGCGCGCGCGCCAGATCAACGACTACTACACCGACATCCACGAGGGTTCGATGTTCGACAACGTCGGCCCGCTCGTCGACGCGACGATCGAGGACAAGCCGCTCTCGGTGGCGCTCCACGAGATCCACCGCGACAAGCTCGTGCTCACCAAGGACGAGGCAGCCGAGGCCTGATGCGCGTCGTCGTCGGGGTCTCCGGCGGCATCGCGGCGTACAAGGCGGCGCTCGCGATCCGCGAGCTCGTCCAGGCCGGGCACGACGTCCACGTCGTGCCCACAGCGTCTGCGCTGCGCTTCGTCGGCAGGCCGACGCTCGAGGCGCTGAGCCGCAACCCGGTCTCGGACGAGGTCTTCGACGACGTCGCCGCCGTGCGCCACGTGGCGCTCGGCCAGGCGGCCGACCTCGTCGTGATCCTCCCGGCGACCGCGAACACCATCGCGAAGCTCGCGACGGGCCTCGCCGACGACCTGCTCGGCACGACGGTGCTCGCCTCGCGCGCGCCGCTCGTCGTCGCCCCGGCGATGCACACCGAGATGTGGGAGCAGGCCGCCACGCAGCAGAACGTGCGCACGCTCGCCGAGCGCGGCGCCACGATCGTCGGCCCCGTCGCAGGCGAGCTCACGGGCGGCGACACGGGCCTCGGCCGCATGGCCGAGCCGCACGAGGTCGTCGCCGCGGCCCTCGCGGTCGCCGGCCGCCGCTCCGGCCCGCTCGCGGGCCGCACCGTCGTCGTCTCCGCGGGCGGCACGCGCGAGCCCATCGATCCGGTCCGCTACCTCGGCAACCGCTCCAGCGGCGCGATGGGCGCCGCGATCGCGGCCGCCGCGCGCGACGCGGGCGCATCCGTCGTGCTCGTCGGCGCCAACCTGCAGGCCGCGCCTCCCGCGGGCGTCGAGCTCGTCGAGGTCGAGACGACCGAGCAGCTGCGCTCGGCGATGCACGAGCGCGCCGGCGCCGACGTCGTCGTCATGGCGGCCGCGGTCGCCGACTACCGCGTCGAGGCCGTCGCCGAGGCGAAGCGCTCGAAGGCCAGCTGGGGCGAGCGCCCCACGCTCGAGCTCGTCCAGAACCCAGACCTCCTCGCCGAGCTCGCCGCCCTGCAGGGCCGCGGGCTCGTCGTCGGCTTCGCCGCCGAGACCGAGCAGGACGACGACGCCCTGCTCGCGCTCGGCGCCGCCAAGCTCGCCCGGAAGGGGGCCGACCTGCTCGTCGTGAACCGCGTCGGGCACGACGAGGGCTTCGGCGCGGTCGACACCCGCGTGCGCGTGCTCGACGCCCACGGCGTCGTCGCCGACGCGGCCGGGCCCAAGACGTCGGTGGCACGTGCCATCGTCGAGACGATCGCGCGGCGGACGGCCGCGCGCAGCGAGAGCGAGGGGGACGCGTGAGCCTGCGCCTGTTCACGTCGGAGTCGGTCACCGAGGGCCACCCGGACAAGATCTCCGACCAGATCTCCGACGCCGTGCTCGACGCGATGCTCGCGCAGGACCCGCAGGCGCGCGTCGCCGTCGAGACGCTCGTCACGACCGGCCTCGTGCACGTCGCCGGCGAGGTGCGCACCACCGGCTACGTCGACATCGCCTCCCTCGCCCGCAGCGTCATCCTCGACATCGGCTACGACTCGAGCGAGGTGTCGTTCGACGGCAACTCGTGCGGCGTCACCGTCTCGATCGGCGAGCAGTCTCCCGAGATCGCGACCGGCGTCGACACCGCCGTCGAGGCGCGCGACGGCTCGGTCGACCCGCTCGACCGCGAGGGCGCCGGCGACCAGGGCATCATGTTCGGCTTCGCGACGGCCGAGACGCCGACGCTCATGCCCGCCACCGCGTGGGCCGCGCACCGGCTCGCCGAGCGCCTCGCCGCCGTCCGCCGCTCCGGCGAGGTGCCGTGGCTGCGCCCCGACGGCAAGACGCAGGTCACCATCGGCTACGACGGCTTCCGACCGGTCACGGTCGACGCGGTGCTCGTCTCGACGCAGCACGCGCCCGGCGTGACGAACGACGAGATCCGCGAGGCGGTCATCGCGCACGTCATCGACCCCGTGGTCGCCGACCTCGGCCTCGACGCGAGCGGCATGCGCGCGATCGTGAACCCCTCCGGCTCCTTCCTCACCGGCGGGCCGAAGGGCGACGCCGGGCTCACCGGCCGCAAGATCATCGTCGACACCTACGGCGGCGCCGCCCGCCATGGCGGCGGCGCGTTCAGCGGCAAGGACCCCTCGAAGGTCGACCGCTCCGCGGCGTACGCGCTGCGCTGGGTCGCGAAGAACGCCGTCGCCGCGGGCCTCGCCTCGCGCCTCGAGGTGCAGGCGGCGTACGCGATCGGCATGGCGCAGCCCGTCGGCCTCTACGTGGAGAGCTTCGGCACGGGCACGGTGCCCGACGAGCGCATCCAGGCCGCCATCCAGGAGGTCTTCGACCTGCGCCCCGGCGCGATCGTCCGCGACCTGGACCTGCGCCGGCCCGTCTACCGGAGCACGGCCGCGTACGGCCACTTCGGCCGCGAGCTGCCCGACTTCACCTGGGAGCGGCTCGACCGCGTCGACGCGCTGCGCTCGGCCGCGGGGCTCTGACCCGGGCGTCGGGCGTGGCGCCGGCCGAGCAGGGGGCGACGCGCTACGCGCGCGTCGTCGTCGACTCGCGGCTGCCGCAGCTCGACCGCGTCTTCGAGTACCGGGTCCCGCCCGCGATGGAGGGCGTCGCCCCGGGCGTGCGCGTGCGGGTGCCGCTGCGCGGCGACCGGCTCGCCGACGGCTGGGTGCTCGACGTGGCCGACGAGCGGGCGTGGGAGGGCGAGGTCGCCGACGTCGAGCGCGTCGTCTCGCCCGTGCCGGTGCTGCAGCCCGAGGTGTGGGCGCTCGCGCGCGCCGTCGCCGACCGAGCGGCGGGCGGCGCCTCCGACGTGCTGCGGCTGGCCATCCCGGGGCGCCAGGCGCGCGTCGAGAAGGCATGGCTCGCGCGCGGCGCGGCGGAGCCCGCGCCGCTGCCCGCGCTCGCCGACGACGCGGAGGCCGTGCTCCCGGGGCTCGTCGAGGCCCGCCGCCGCGTCGCGCTCGAGTGCGCGGGCGGCGTGGCGCCCGTCGCCGCGGCGGAGGGCGAGGCGTGGGTGGGCCGCTGGGCCGTCGCGCTGGCCGCGCTCGCGCGGCAGGCGCTCGAGCGCGGCGAGCAGGCGATCCTCGTCGTGCCCGACCACCGCGAGCAGCGGCAGCTGCGGCTCGCGCTCGAGGCCGCCGTCGGCGCGGACCGCGTCGTCGAGCTCGACGCGCGCCAGCCGAACCCCGACCGCTACCGGGGCTTCCTGCGCTGCGTCGGCCAGGAGCCCGTCGCGGTCATCGGCCCTCGCTCGGCGGTGTACGCGCCCGCGGCGCGCCTCGGCCTCCTCGTCGTCTGGGAGGACGGCGACCCGCTGCTCGCCGAGCCCCTCGCGCCGTGGGTGCACGCCCGCGACGCGGCGCTCGTGCGGCAGGCGCAGTCCGGCTGCGCGCTCGTGCTGGCCGGGCACGCCCGCTCGACCGACGCCGAGCGGCTGGTCGAGCTCGGCTTCCTCGAGCACGAGCTGCTGGGGCGCCACCGGGTGCGGGTGCTGCCCACCGCCATGACGGACGACGGCCGACGCATCCCCACCCAGGCGTTCGCGGCGCTGCGCGACGCGCTCGCCGAGCGGCCGGTGCTCGTGCAGGTCGGCAGGCCCGGCCACGCGCCCGGCCTGCGCTGCGGCGGCTGCGGCGCCCGCGGCCGCTGCCAGGCGTGCGGCGGCCCGCTCGGGCGGCGCACCCGCCAGGCGCCGCCGTCGTGCCGCCTCTGCGGGCGGATCGCCGCGGCCTGGCGCTGCCCGACCTGCCGCGCGACCGCACTCGTCGAGGTCGGCCGCGGCTCCTCGCGCATCGCCGAGGAGCTCGGGCGGGCGCTGCCGGGCGTGCCCGTCGTCGTCGCCGACGGCGAGCACGAGCGGCTGTCCCTCGACGCACGGCCGCGCATCGTCGTCGCGACGCGCGGCGCGGAGCCCATCGCCGAGGGCGGCTACGGCGCGGTCGTCCTGCTCGACGGCGACGCGCTCCTCGCGCGCGAGGGGCTGCGGGTCGCCGAGGAGGCGGTGCGGCAGTGGGCGACGGCACGGGCGCTCGCCGCGGAGGGCGCGCCCGTCGTGCTCGCCGGCGTCGCGGGCCCGATCGCCGCGGCGCTCACCGGCACGACCACGGTGCCGTTCGCCCGGGCGGAGCTGGCCGAGCGGCGAGCCCTGCGCTTCCCGCCCGCGGTGCGCGCCGCGACGGTGACCGGGCTCCCGGACGCCGTCGCCGAGGCGCTCGAGGCGCTCGCCGCGATCCCGCACGTCGACGTGCTCGGGCCCGTGCCGGTCGTGCCCGGTCCCGGCGCCGCGCCGACGGCCTCGGCCGCGCACTCGGAGCGTGCCATCGTCCGCTTCGGCTACGCGGAGGGCGCCGAGCTCGCGGGCGCCGCCCGCGGCCGCGTGCTCGCCGCCGCCTCCCGACCGCGGAAGCCCGGCGCGCAGGTGCGCCTGCGCATCCGGTTGGATGATCCCGAGCCCTTCGACGGGCTCTGACTCGCCCCTGCGCCGTCCCTCGCCCTCCCGCAGCCCGACCCGACCCACCACGGAGCCCATGCGCATCGTCTTCGCCGGCAGCCCCGCCGCAGCAGTCCCGAGCCTCGAGGCCCTCGCGCCGCACCACGAGGTCGCCGCCGTCGTCACGCGCGCGGCGTCGCCGCAGGGGCGTCGCCGCACGCTCACCCCGACGCCGGTCGCGGCGGCGGCGGAGCGGCTGGGGCTGCCCGTCATCGAGGCCGACCGGCTCGACGCGGCGGCGACCGACCGCATCGCCGCGCTCGAGCCCGAGCTCGCGGTCGTCGTCGCCTACGGCGGCCTCGTGCGCGAGCCGCTGCTGTCCGCCCCGGCGCACGGCTGGATCAACCTGCACTTCTCGCTGCTGCCCGCCTACCGCGGCGCCGCGCCCGTGCAGCGCGCCCTCATGGACGGCCGGACGACGACCGGCGTGAGCGTCTTCCGCCTCGTGCCCGAGCTCGATGCCGGGCCGGTCGTGCGGATGCGCGAGGCGCCCGTGCCCGAGGGCGCGACGGCGGGCGAGCTGCTCGCGTCGCTCGCCGAGCTCGGCGCCGAGGAGCTCGTCGCCGCGGTCGCCGCGATCGCCGACGGCACCGCCCGCTTCGTGGAGCAGGAGGGCGCGCCGAGCCTCGCGCCGAAGCTCGCGCTCGCCGACGGCGCGCTCGACCTCGCCCTGCCGGCGCCCGAGGTGCTCGCGCGCTGGCGCGGCACGACGCCCGAGCCCGGCGCGCACGCCGAGCTCGAGGGCGGCGAGCGGCTCAAGGTGCTGCGGCTCGCCCGCTCGGGCGCCGCGCCGCTCCCGGCCGGGCACGCGGCGATCGCCGGCCGCGCCGCGGTCGTCGGCACCGGCTCCGCGCCGCTCGAGCTCGTCGAGGTGCAGCCGGCGGGCAAGCGCCCCATGGCGGGCGCCGACTGGCTGCGCGGCCGCGGCGGCACGGCCACCCTGCTGGTGGGCGGCGCCGCTCCGGCGGATCGGGCCGCGGGCGCGGAGGCGAGCGCGTGAGCGCGCGCGAGGTCGCCCGCGACGTGGTGCTCGCGGTCGCGCGCGACGACGCCTACGCCAACCTGCTGCTGCCGCAGCGCATCCGCGACGCGCGGCTCTCGCCCGCCGACGCCGCGCTCGCCACCGAGCTCGCCTACGGCGCCCTGCGCTGGCAGGGCCAGCACGACGCGCTCATCGCCGACGCCGCCGGCCGGCCGATCGACGCGATCGACCCGACGACGCTCGCGACCCTCCGCATCGGCGCGCACCAGCTCACGCGCATGCGCATCCCCTCGCACGCGGCCGTGCACGAGACCGTGGCGCTGCTCGGCCGCGACCGGGGCCGCCGGGGCTTCGCCAACGCGGTCCTCCGGCGCCTGTCCGAGGACCCGGAGGCTCGGCTCGCGCGACTCGCCGACGGCCTCGGCGGCGACGACCGGCTCGGCCTCGAGACCGCGCATCCGGCCTGGGTGCTGCGCGCCCTGCGGCGCGCGCTCGACGCGGAGGGCGCGGCCGACGAGCTGCCGGCGCTCCTCGACGCCGACAACGCGCCGCCCGCGGTGCACCTCGTCGCGCTGCCGGGCAGGGGCGAGCCGGATGCGGCGCTCGCGCCCACCGCGAGCCCGCTCGGCCGCGTCGCGCCGGCCGGCGACCCCGCGCGGCTGCCTGAGGTCGCCTCGGGCGCGTGGCGCGTGCAGGACGCCGGCAGCCAGCTGGCGGCCCTCGCGCTCTCGCGCGCCGAGCCCGTGCGGGCGGGGGAGCGGTGGCTCGACCTGTGCGCGGGCCCCGGCGGCAAGGCGGCGCTGCTCGCCGCCGAGGCGGCGCGCACCGGCGCGTCGCTCGAGGCGAACGAGGTCTCGCGCCACCGCGCGAAGCTCGTGCGCGACGCGCTGCGCGGCATCGAGGGCGCCGACGGCTCGACGCCGCGCGTCGTGGTCGGCGACGGCCGCCGCTACCGCGACGACGGGCCGCGCTTCGAGCGCATCCTGCTCGACGCCCCCTGCACCGGCCTCGGCGCGCTGCGCCGCCGTCCGGAGGCCCGCTGGCGCAAGCAGCCCACCGACGTGCCCGAGCTCGCCGCCCTCCAGGCCGAGCTGCTCGAGGCAGCCGCAGCCGCGGTCGTGCCCGGCGGCCTCGTCGCCTACGTGACGTGCTCGCCGCACCTGGCCGAGACGCGTGCGGTCGTCTCGCGCGCCGCGTCGCTCGGCCTCGAGCCGGTCGACACCCGCGCGGTGCTCCGGGAGGTCGCGCCCGGCATCGCGCTCGGCGAGACGGGCGACGCCGCGCAGCTGTGGCCGCACCGCAACGGCACCGACGCGATGTTCGTGCAGCTGCTGCGCAGGGGCGCCGAGGGGTGACGCGCGGTCACGAGCATGCACGGGCGGTCGATAGGCTGGCACCCATGGTCAGGATCCACCCGAGCATCCTGTCGGCCGACTTCGTGAACCTGGAGCGAGACCTCGCCCGCATCGCGACCGCCGACGGCGTGCACCTCGACGTCATGGACGCGCACTTCGTGCCGAACCTCACGTTCGGCCTGCCGATGGTGCAGCGGATCGCCGAGGTGACGGACCTGCCGATCGACGTCCACCTCATGATCGACGACCCCGACACGTGGGCGCTCCAGTACGCCATCGGCGGCGTCGACTCGGTCACGTTCCACGCCGAGGCCACCCGCGACGCCGTCGCGCTCGCCCGCGAGCTGCGCGCGCGCGGCACGCGCGCCGCGATCGCCGTGAAGCCCGGCACCGAGGTCGACCTCGTCGCCGAGCACCTGCGAGAGTTCGACATGGTGCTCATCATGACCGTCGAGCCCGGCTTCGGCGGGCAGTCGTTCATGCCCGGCATGATGCCGAAGCTCGAGACGCTGCGCGCCCGCGCCCGCGACCTCGGCATCGACGTCGCCCTCCAGGTCGACGGCGGCATCACCGACGACACGCTCCCGATCGCCGCGGCCGCGGGCGCCGACGTCTTCGTCGCCGGCTCGGCCGTCTACGGCCACGCCGACCCCGCCGAGCGGATCGCGGCGCTGCGCGCCGCGGGCGGCGGCGAGGCCGTCGCGGCGGCCGCGGGCGATGCGCCGGCGGGTAGCCTGGAGCGGTGAAGACCTTCGACGAGCTGCACGCCGAGCTCGAGCGCACCCTGGCCGAGCGCCGGGACGGATCCCGCACCGTCGAGCTCGTCGACGCCGGCGTCCACGCGATCGGCAAGAAGATCGTCGAGGAGGCTGCCGAGGTGTGGATGGCGGCCGAGCACGAGACCGACGAGGACACCGCGCTCGAGATCTCGCAGCTGCTCTACCACCTGCAGGTGCTCATGCACGCGAAGGGCATCTCCCTCCAGGACGTCTACCGACATCTCTGACGCCGCAGCACATCGACGTCAGACCTGAAGGGACCCCCATGCTCAAGATCGCCGTGCCCAACAAGGGCTCGCTCGCCGAGACGGCCGCCACGATGCTCGAGGAGGCCGGCTACCGCGGCCGGCGCGACTCCAAGGAGCTCATCGTCCTCGACGCCCGCAACGAGGTGGAGTTCTTCTACCTCCGCCCGCGCGACATCGCCACCTACGTCGGCTCGGGCGCGCTCGACGTCGGCATCACCGGTCGCGACCTGCTGCTCGACTCCGGCTCGCCCGCGGTCGAGGTGCAGGGCCTCGGCTTCGCCCGCTCGACCTTCCGCTTCGCCGGCCCCGCCGGCCGCTTCCGCGAGACGGCGGAGCTGCAGGGCGTGCGCGTCGCGTCGTCGTACGACGGGCTCGTCGCCCAGCACCTCGCCGAGCGCGGCATCGACGCCCGGCTCGTGCGCCTCGACGGCGCCGTCGAGTCGGCCGTGCGACTCGGCGTCGCCGACGCGATCGCCGACGTCGTCGAGACCGGCGCGACCCTGCGCGCCCAGGGCCTCGAGGTGTTCGGCGACCCGATCCTCGCGAGCGAGGCGGTGCTCATCTCGAGCGGCGCCGAGAGCCCGGGCCTCGCGACGCTGCAGCGCCGCCTGCAGGGCGTCATCGTCGCGCGCGACTACGTGCTCGTCGACTACGACATCGAGCGCTCTCGCCTCGACGCCGCCATCGGCGTCGCCGCCGGCTTCGAGAGCGCGACCGTGAGCCCGCTCCACGACCCTGAGTGGGCTGCCGTGCGCGTCATGGTGCGCCGCGACGAGACCAACCACGTCATGGATGCGCTCGCCGACGTGGGCGCGCGCGCGATCATCGTCACGCGCATCCACGCCGCGCGGATCTGAGGCCGGCATGCTCGCCACCCGCGTCATCCCGTGCCTCGACGTGGCGCACGGCCGCGTCGTCAAGGGCGTCCGCTTCCAGGGCCTCGCCGACCAGGGAGACCCGGTCGAGCTCGCCGCGCGCTACGCCGAGCAGGGCGCCGACGAGCTCACCTTCCTCGACGTGAAGGCGACGGTCGAGGACGCCGGCACGATGCTCGACGTCGTCGAGCGCTGCGCCGAGCAGGTCTTCATCCCCCTCACGGTCGGCGGCGGCGTGCGCAGCCGCGACGACGTCGCGCGCCTGCTCGCGCACGGCGCCGACAAGGTGGGCGTCAACTCGGCCGCCATCCGCGACCCCGGGCTCATCGACCGCATCGTCGCCGACTTCGGCTCGCAGGTGCTCGTGCTCTCGCTCGACGTGCGGCGCGCGGCCGACCAGCCGAGCGGCTTCGAGGTGACGACGCACGGCGGCTCCCGCGGCGCGGGGCTCGACGCGATCGCGTGGGCCCGAGAGGCAGTCGGCCGCGGCGTCGGCGAGCTGCTCGTCAACTCGATCGACGCCGACGGCACGAAGGACGGCTTCGACCTCGAGCTCACGCGCGCCGTGCGCGCGGTCGCGACGACGCCGGTGATCGCCTCGGGCGGCGCGGGCGGCCCAGCCGACTTCGCGCCCGCGGTCGGCGCGGGCGCCGACGCCGTGCTCGCCGCGAGCATCTTCCACTCGGGGCAGTGCACGATCGGCGAGGTCAAGGACGCGATGCGGGAGGCCGGGGTGACGGTGCGATGAGCGACGGGACGGCGATGCCGCAACTGAAGAAGGACGCCGACGGGCTGGTCGCCGCGGTGATCCAGGACGACGCGACGGGCGACGTGCTCATGGTCGGCTACATGGACGACGAGGCGCTGCGGCGAACGGCGACCGAGGGCCGCGTGACGTTCTGGTCGCGCTCGCGCCAGGAGTACTGGCGCAAGGGCGACACCTCCGGCAACGTGCAGGTGCCTCGCTCGATCGCCATCGACTGCGACGGCGACGCGCTGCTCATCCGGGTGGACCAGACCGGACCGGCGTGCCACACGGGGGAGCGGACGTGCTTCTTCACGCCCGTGCCGACCACCGTGGTCGAGGAGCGGGCATGACCGACACCGACCGCGCCGCCTTCGAGGCCCTGCTCGAGGGCCACCGCATCGTGCCCGTCGTCCGCGAGGTCTTCGCGGACGTCGAGACGCCCGTCGGCGTCTACCGCCGGCTCGCCGACGGCCGCGCGGGCACGTTCCTGCTCGAGTCCGCGCAGCAGGGCGTGTGGAGCCGGTGGTCGTTCGTTGGCGTCGAGGCGTTCGGCACGCTCGTCGCCGACAGCGACGCCGTCGCCTGGCGGGGGAGCGTCGACGCCTCGCGGATCCTGGGCGACGACGTCCCCGGCACCGGGCTCGCGGCCCTCGAGCACCTGCTGCGCCGCTGGGCGACGCCGCGCATCCCTGGCCTGCCGCGCCTCACGGGCGGCCTCGTCGGCCACATCGGCTGGGAGGCCATCCGCGAGCTCGAGCGGCTCCCCGACGCGCCGCCGCGCGAGGTCGACGTGCCCACGACGGCGCTGTCGCTCGTCGCGACCCTCGTCGCGCTCGACCACCGCACCGGCACCGCGCACCTCGTCGCCAACGTGCTCAACGACGGCACCCAGGGCGCGGAGGCGCTCTGGGCCGACGCGCAGGCGCGCCTCGACGCGCTCGAGGCACGCCTCGCGGGCGACGCGCCCGGTGCCCTCGCGGCCCTCGACCGCGACGCCGCGGCCGAGCCGTCGGCGCGCGTCGCCGACGACGACTTCCGCGCCATGGTGGAGCGCTCGAAGCTGCACATCCGCGACGGCGACGTGTTCCAGGTCGTGCTCTCGGCCCGCTTCGACCTCGAGACCGACGCGACGCCGCTCGAGGTCTACCGCGTGCTGCGCATGCTCAACCCCTCGCCGTACCTCTACCTGCTCGCCCTCGAGGACGCCGAGGGCCGCCCGTACGCGGTCGTCGGGTCGAGCCCGGAGGCGCTCGTCACCGTCCACGAGGGCTCGGCCACGATGCATCCCATCGCCGGTAGCCGGCCGCGCGGCGCCGACGCGAACGCCGACCGCGCGCTCGCCGAGGAGCTGCTCGCCGACCCGAAGGAGCGCAGCGAGCACGTCATGCTCGTCGACCTCGCCCGCAACGACCTGCTGAAGGTGTGCGAGCCCGGCACGGTCGCCGTCACGGAGTTCATGGCGATCGAGCGCTTCAGCCACATCATGCACATCGTGTCGACGGTGGAGGGGCGGATGCGCCCGGGCACGACCGCGGTCGACGCGTTCCGCGCCACCTTCCCGGCCGGCACGCTCTCGGGCGCGCCGAAGCCGCGCGCGCTCGAGATCATCGACGAGCTCGAGCCGGCCCAGCGCGGCGTGTACGGGGGCGTCGCGGGCTGGCTCGACCTCGCCGGCGACGCCGACCTGGCGATCGCGATCCGCACCGTGACGATGCGCGATGGCGTCGCGCACGTGCAGTCCGGCGCGGGGCTCGTCGCGGACTCCGACCCGGAGGCCGAGCTGCGCGAGGTGCGCAGCAAGGCGGCCGCGCCGCTGCGCGCGGTCGCGGTCGCCTCCTCGATGCGGCAGCGGGGCTGACGTGCTGCGGCGCGCGCGCACGATCTCGGTGCTGGGCCTGCTGGCGGCCGGTGCGCTGGGCCTGCTCGCGGCGACGCAGCCGTGGGCGATGGTGACGCTCGTCGACGGCCGCGAGCTCACGACGAGCGGTCAGGGCGTGGCCGCGTCGCTCTCGATCGTCGCCTTCGTCTGCATCGCCACGGCGCTCGTGCTGCCGATCGCCGGGCGCTGGTGGCGCGTCGTGCTCGGCGCGCTCGCCGTGCTCGCCGGCGGCGCGCTCGCCGCCGAGGCGTGGGGCGCGCGGGCGCGCGTCGACGAGGCGGTCGCCGAGCTCGTCGCCGAGGCGACCGGGCTCGCGGGCAGCGCCCAGCAGGCCGAGATCGCGCGGCTCGCCGCGACCGGCTGGCCCGACGCCGCGGTCGCCGGCGGCGCGCTCGCCGTGCTCGTCGGCGCCTGGGTCCTCGCGACCGGCCACCGCTGGCCGGCGCGCGCCGCGCGCGCCGCGCGCTACGAGCGCACCGGATCCGGGCTCGCGTGGGACGCCATGGACGACGGCGAGGACCCGACTCGGTAGAGTGGACGCAGGGCGCCCTGCGTCCTCCACCCACCGACTTCGAGGAGCATCGTTGAGCACGCGCCCCGGCATCACCGAGCAGCACGCGGCCGACCTGGCCGTCGCCGAGTACGACCCCGCGTTCGTCGACCCCGGCCACGGCCACTCGCGCGCCGCCTGGGTCAGCATCGTCGTCATGCTCGTCGCCATCGCCGCCGGCACCGTCTTCTTCTTCCTCGACCAGCCGCTCCTCGTGTGGATCAGCGCCGGCGTGCTCGTCATCGGCGCGATCCTCTGGCCCGTCCTCGCCAAGGCGGGCTTCGGGGAGCAGGGGCACTAGGCCGTGCTCGACGCGCTCACCGAGGGCGCGCTCGAGGACGCGGCGCGCCGGCGGGAGGACCTCCCGATCGAGCGGCTCGAGGCGCTCGCGCTCGCGACGCCCGCGCCGCGCGCCGCCGCCGCGTTCCTCGGCACGCCCAAGCCCGGCTCGGACGGGCCGCACATCATCGCCGAGGTGAAGCGGGCGAGCCCCTCGAAGGGCGCGCTCGCCGACATCCCCGAGCCCGCGTCCCTCGCCGCCGAGTACGCGGCGGGCGGTGCGAGCGCCATCAGCGTGCTCACCGAGGGCCGGCGCTTCCTCGGCTCGCTCGACGACCTCCGCGCCGTCCGCGCGGCCGTCGACGTGCCCGTGCTCCGCAAGGACTTCATCGCCGACGAGTACCAGCTGCTCGAGGCGCGCGCGGCGGGCGCCGACATGGCGCTGCTCATCGTCGCGGCGCTCCCGGCGGCCCGCCTCGTCGAGCTTCACCGCTTCGCGACCGACCTCGGGCTCTCCGTGCTCGTCGAGGTCCACGACGAGGCCGAGATCGACGTCGCGCTCGAGGCCGAGGCCGGCATCCTCGGCGTCAACACGCGCGACCTCAAGACGTTCACCATGCACCCCGAGCGCTTCGCCGACCTGCGCGCCCGCATCCCCGCGGGCGTCGTGGCGGTCGCGGAGTCGGGGGTGCGCACCGCCGACGACGTGGCGCGCTACCGCCGCGACGGCGCCGACGCCGTGCTCGTGGGGGAGGCGCTAGTCCGCGACGGCGACCCCCGCGCCCGCGTCGCCGAGTTCGGGAGGGCAGCATGACCGCGCACGAGAGCCTGCGATCGCAGGAGGGGCCCTGGTTCGGCGCCTTCGGCGGCACGTTCATGCCCGAGCCGCTCATGGCGGCGATCGACGAGCTCGCCGCCTGCTACGACGAGGCGCGCCGCGACCCGGCGTTCCTCGCCGAGTTCCAGCGGCTCAGCCGCGACTACACGGGCCGCCCGTCGCTCCTCACCGAGGCGACGCGCCTCTCGGAGCGCGCCGGCGCGCGCATCCTGCTGAAGCGCGAGGACCTCAACCACACCGGCAGCCACAAGATCAACAACGTGCTCGGGCAGGCGCTCGTCGCGCAGCGGCTCGGCAAGACGCGCCTCATCGCCGAGACGGGCGCGGGCCAGCACGGCGTCGCGACCGCGACGGCCGCCGCCCTGTTCGGCATGGAGTGCGTCGTCTACATGGGCGAGGTCGACACGCAGCGCCAGGCGCTCAACGTCGCCCGGATGCGGCTGCTCGGCGCCACCGTCGTGCCCGTCACGAGCGGCTCCCGCACGCTCAAGGACGCCATCAACGAGGGCCTGCGCGACTGGGTCGCGAACGTCGACTCGACGCACTACCTCATGGGCACCGTCGCGGGCCCGCACCCGTTCCCCGCGATGGTGCGCGACTTCCACCGCGCCATCGGCGAGGAGGCGCGCGAGCAGGTCATCGCCATGACGGGCGGCCTGCCGGACGCCGTGCTCGCGTGCGTCGGCGGCGGCTCGAACGCCATGGGCATCTTCCACGCCTTCCTCGACGACGCCGACGTGCGGCTCATCGGCCTCGAGGCCGCGGGCGACGGCGCCGCCACCGAGCGCCACGCGCTCTCGATCGGCCGCGGCGCGCCGGGCCTCCTGCACGGCATGCGCACGTACCTGCTGCAGGACGACGACGGCCAGACGCTCGAGTCGCACTCCATCTCCGCCGGCCTCGACTACCCGGGCGTGGGTCCCGAGCACGCGTGGCTGTCGGACATCGGCCGCGCCGAGTACCTGCCGGTGAGCGACACGGAGGCGATGGACGCGTTCCTCGCGCTCACGCGCACCGAGGGCATCATCCCCGCCATCGAGTCGGCCCACGCGATCGCGGGCGCGCTGCGCCTCGCCGAGGAGCGGCCGGGCTCGACGCTCGTCGTCTCGCTCTCGGGCCGCGGCGACAAGGACGTCGCGACCGCGGGCCGCTGGTTCGGCCTGCTCGACGAGGACGCGGAGCAGGCATGAGCAGGACCGAGGACGCGATCCGCGCCTCCGGCGGGCGGGCGCTGATCGGCTACCTGCCGGTCGGCTACCCCGACCTGGCGACGAGCGTCGACGCCGCCGTCGCGATGGCGGAGGCCGGCGCGACGGCGATCGAGCTGGGCGTGCCGTACTCCGACCCCGGCATGGACGGCCCCGTCATCCAGGCGGCCACCCAGGCGACGCTCGAGCGCGGCTTCCGCCTCGAGGAGCTCTTCGAGGGCGTCGCGGCGATCGCCGCGCGCACCGACGCGCCCGTGCTCGTCATGACGTACTGGAACCCGGTGCTGCGCTTCGGCGTCGAGCGGTTCGCCGAGCGGCTCGCCGCCGCGGGCGGCGCGGGCCTCATCACGCCCGACCTCACGCCCGAGAACGCGGGGGAGTGGCTCGCCGCGGCGGATCGCCACGACCTCGACCGCGTGTTCCTCGCAGCGCCGTCGTCCTCGGACGCGCGGATCGACGCGGCGATCGCCGCCTCGCGCGGCTTCGTCTACACCGTCTCGACCATGGGCACCACGGGCGCCCGCAGCGACGTCGACCAGGCGGCGCGGGCGCTCAGCGACCGCATCGCGGCCCACGCGGCCGCGCAGGGCACGACGGCGATGCGCTGCGTCGGCCTCGGCATCTCCACCGGCGAGCAGGTGCGCGACGTGCTCGAGTACGCCGACGGCGCCATCGTCGGCTCGGCGCTCGTGCGCGCGCTCGGCGACGGCGGCGTGCCGGCCGTGCGCGAGCTGACGGCCTCCCTCGCGGCTGGCGCCGCGCGGGTCGACGCCTCGCAGGCCGACGAGGCGCAGCCCGACGCCCCGGCCGCCGCTACGATCGACGGCGGTGCGGCTCCGGCCGCCGCCGCGGCAGACCAGAAGGGCGCGAACGCGTGACCGACCTCCTCCAGAGCATCCCCAGCCCGACCCCCGAGTGGCAGCAGGTGCCCGTCGGGCAGTGGCTCGACGCGCTCGGCATCCTCGACCTCGCGCAGGGCTCGTGGATCGGCACCGCCGTCGTCGGCCTCGTCGCGGCGCTCGTGCTCTTCGTGGTCGTCGCCGCGGTCGCGCTCGTGCGCGGCGCGCTCACGCGCCGCACGGTCACGGACGCGCTGCTCTGGTCGCTCATCATCGGCGTCGCGCTGGGCGTGCTCACGCGCTTCGCGAGCCCGGCTTGGGGCATCCAGACGTACGCGATCTGCATCCTCGTCGGCATCCTCATCGCCGCCGCCCTCACCGGCTGGCGCCTGCACCAGCGCGGCGTCGAGGCCGGCTACGTCATCGACGTCGCCGTCTGGGCCGTGCTGCTCGGCATCGTCTTCGCTCGCGCCTTCCACGTCATCTCCCACCCGGACGACTACTTCGGCCCGGGCACCGACCCGCTCGCGGTCCTGCGCGTGTGGGAGGGGGGCATCGCCATCTTCGGCTCGCTCATCGGCGGCGCGCTCGGCATCTGGATCGGCTGCCGCAGCACGGGCCTCCGATTCACCACCTTCGTCGACGCGCTCGCGCCCGGCCTCCTGCTCGCGCAGGCCGCCGGCCGCCTCGGCAACTGGTTCAACCACGAGCTCTTCGGCCAGCCCACCGGGCTGCCCTGGGGCCTCGAGATCGAGGCGACGAACCCCGCCTACCCCGTGGGCCTGCCCGAGGGCGTGCTGTTCCACCCGACGTTCGCGTACGAGATCGTCTGGAACGTGCTCGGCGCCGCGGTGCTGCTGTGGCTCGACCGCAAGCGCGACGTGCAGTGGGGCCGCCTCATCGCCCTCTACCTCGTCTGGTACGGCGCGGGCCGCTCGGTGTTCGAGACCATCCGCCTCGACCCGTCGGAGCTCCTCCTCGGCATCCGCACCAACGTCTGGATGGCCTTCGCCGCCATCGCGATCGGCGTGGTCGTCTGGATCGTGCAGACGCGCCGCCACCCCGGCCTCGAGCCGTCGCCGTGGCAGCCGGGGCGCGAGCCGGGCGCCGAGGATGCCGTAGACTCGGAGGTCTACACCGAGCTCCCGGAGTCCCGCACCAAGGACGAGGAAGAGCCCGCCGCCCATCCCGCGGCCGCAACCAGGTAGTTCTCCGCGCCCGCACGGGCGCTCGCGGGCCGACGGCGTCCCGCTCCACCAGCGAGAGCAGAGGAGCACGATGCGCGCATCGACCAGCCTCCCGCGAGAGGGGCACGCGCCCTTCCGCGGCATGACGTCGCCCGCGGCGACCGGCATGTACGACCCGGCCCACGACAAGGACTCGTGCGGCCTCGCGATGGTCGCGACCACCCGCGGCACCGCGGGCCACGACATCGTCGCGCTCGCGCTCGACGCGCTGCGGAACCTCGAGCACCGCGGCGCGGTCGGCTCGGACGCCGGCACCGGCGACGGCGCAGGCATCCTGTCGCAGATGCCCGACGCGTTCCTGCGCGCCGTCGTGCCGTTCGACCTGCCCGAGGCGGGCGCGTACGCGGCCGGTCTCGCCTTCCTGCCCACCGACGACGCCGAGCGCGCCGCCGTGCGCGACCGCATCGGCGAGCTCGCCGGCCAGGAGCGCCTGCGGGTGCTCGGCTGGCGCGAGGTGCCCACCGACCCCTCGGCGCTCGGCAAGCTCGCCCGCGAGGCGATGCCCGCGATCGAGCAGGTGTTCGTCGCCTCCGCGGGCACGCCCGTCGCCGGCATCGAGCTCGACCGCCTCACGTGGCGCCTGCGCAAGCGCATCGAGCGAGAGGTGGGCGAGTACCTGCCGTCGCTCTCGAGCCGAACCATCACCTACAAGGGCATGGTGACGACGCTCCAGCTCGAGCCGTTCTACCCCGACCTCTCCGACGAGCGCTTCGAGACGAAGCTCGCGATCGTCCACTCGCGCTACTCGACGAACACGTTCCCGTCGTGGCCGCTCGCGCAGCCGCTGCGCATGATCGCCCACAACGGCGAGATCAACACCGTCGAGGGCAACCGCAACTGGATGCGCGCCCGCGAGTCGCAGCTCGCGAGCGAGCTGCTCGGCGACCTGCGCCCGCTGAAGCCCATCGTCACGCCCGGCATGAGCGACTCCGCCTCGTTCGACGAGGTGCTCGAGCTGCTCACGCTCGCCGGCCGCTCGCTGCCGCACGCGATCATGATGATGGTGCCGCAGGCGTGGGAGAACCAGCCCGACATGCCCCAGGAGCTGCGGGACTTCGCCGAGTACCACTCGCTCCTCATGGAGCCGTGGGACGGCCCCGCCGCCATCTCGTTCACCGACGGCTCGCTCGTCGGCGCGACCCTCGACCGCAACGGCCTGCGCCCGGGCCGCTGGCTCGAGACCTCCGACGGCCTCGTCGTCATGGCCTCCGAGACCGGCGTGCTGCCGATCGAGCCGAGCCGCGTCGTCCGCCGCGGCCGCCTGCAGCCCGGTCGCCTCTTCCTCGTCGACACCGAGGCCGGCCGGATCATCCCCAACGACGAGATCAAGATGCAGCTCGCCACGCAGGAGCCGTGGGGCGAGTGGCTCGAGGGCAGCCGCATCCACCTCGCCGACCTGCCCGACCGCGAGCACGTCGCGCACACCCCCGCCTCGGTCACGCGCCGTCAGCGCACCTTCGGCTACACCGAGGAGGAGGTCCGCATCCTCATCGGCCCGATGGCGAAGACCGGCGCCGAGCCGATCGGCGCGATGGGCTCCGACACCCCGATCGCGGTGCTCTCGAAGCGCCCGCGCCTGCTGTTCGACTACTTCGCGCAGGCCTTCGCGCAGGTGACGAACCCGCCGCTCGACTCGCTGCGCGAGTCGATCGTGACGAGCATGACCATGGGCCTCGGCCCGGTCCGCAACCTGCTGACCGCCACGCCCTCGCACGCGAGCCAGATCATCCTCGACTTCCCCGTCATCGACAACGACGAGCTCGCGAAGATCCGCGCGATCGACCGCACGCCCGGCTCGCGCCGCACCGTCGTCGTCAAGGGCCTCTACCGCGTGGAGGAGGGGCCGGAGGGCATGGAGCGCCGGCTCGAGGAGATGTGCCGCGAGGTGGACGACGCGATCGCCGAGGGCGCGCAGTTCATCATCCTGTCGGACCGCGACTCCACCGACCAGCTCGCGCCCATCCCGACGCTGCTCATGACGAGCGCCGTGCACCACCACCTCATCGCCGCGTCGACGCGCATGCGCGCCGGCATCGTGGTGGAGGCGGGCGACGTGCGCGAGGTGCACCACGTGGCGCTCCTCATCGGCTACGGCGCGAGCGCCGTGAACCCGTACCTCGCGATGGAGACGGCCGAGCAGCTCGCCCTCACCGGCCAGCTCGGCGCCGACGTCGACACCGCGGTGCGCAACCTCATCAAGGCGCTCGGCAAGGGCGTGACGAAGATCATGTCGAAGATGGGCATCTCGACCGTCGGCTCGTACGGCGGCGCCCAGGCCTTCGAGGCCGTCGGCCTCTCGCAGGAGCTCGTCGACCGCTACTTCGTCGGCACGCACTCGCCGCTCGGCGGCGTCGGCCTCGACGTCATCGCCGAGGAGGCGCGCCTCCGCCACCTCACCGCCTACCCCGACGAGCGCGCGCCCCACGCGCACGAGCGCCTCGCGACCGGCGGCGAGTACCAGTGGCGTCGCGACGGCGCGCCGCACCTGTTCAACCCCGAGACGGTCTTCAAGCTGCAGCACTCGACCCGCACGGGCCGCTACGACGTGTTCCGCGAGTACACGTCGATGGTCGACCGCCAGGCGGAGGAGCTGCAGACGCTCCGCGGCCTCATCGGCCTGCGCAGCGAGGGCCGCGCGATCCCGATCGAGGAGGTCGAGCCGGTCTCCGAGATCGTCAAGCGCTTCTCCACCGGCGCGATGAGCTATGGCTCCATCTCGAAGGAGGCGCACGAGACGCTCGCGATCGCGATGAACCGGCTCGGCGCGAAGTCGAACACCGGCGAGGGCGGCGAGGACGTCGACCGCCTGCTCGACCCCGAGCGGCGCTCGTCCATCAAGCAGGTCGCGTCCGGCCGCTTCGGCGTGACGTCGATGTACCTCACGCACGCCGACGACATCCAGATCAAGATGGCGCAGGGCGCGAAGCCCGGCGAGGGCGGCCAGCTGCCGCCCGGCAAGGTGTACCCGTGGGTCGCGAGCACGCGGCACGCGACGCCCGGCGTGGGCCTCATCTCGCCGCCGCCGCACCACGACATCTACTCGATCGAGGACCTCAAGCAGCTCATCTTCGACCTGAAGCGCTCGAACCCGACCGCGCGCATCCACGTCAAGCTCGTCTCGCAGTCGGGCATCGGCGCCGTCGCGGCGGGCGTCGCGAAGGCGAAGGCCGACGTCGTGCTCGTCTCGGGCCACGACGGCGGCACGGGCGCGAGCCCGCTGAACTCGCTGAAGCACGCGGGCACGCCGTGGGAGATCGGGCTCGCCGAGGCGCAGCACACCCTCATGGTGAACGGCCTGCGCGAGCGCGTCTCGGTGCAGGTCGACGGCCAGCTGAAGACGGGCCGCGACGTCATCGTCGGCGCGCTGCTGGGCGCCGAGGAGTTCGGCTTCGCCACCGCGCCGCTCGTCGTCTCCGGCTGCATCATGATGCGCGTCTGCCACCTCGACACCTGCCCCGTGGGCGTCGCGACGCAGAACCCGGTGCTCCGCGAGCGGTTCACGGGCAAGCCGGAGTTCGTGGTGCAGTTCTTCGAGTTCATCGCGCAGGAGGTGCGCGAGATCCTCGCGTCGCTGGGCCTGCGCTCGCTCGACGAGGCCATCGGCCGCGCCGACCTCCTCGAGGTCGACCGAGCCGTCGCGCACTGGAAGGCCGACGGGCTCGACCTCGCCCCGGTGCTCGCGCGCCCCGAAGGCGTCCACGGCGCCCCGCGCCGCACGACCGTGCAGGACCACGAGCTCGAGGACCAGCTCGACACGCGGCTGCTGCCGCAGCTGCGCGCCGCGCTCGACGCGGGGGAGCGGCTCGTGCTCGACCTCGAGATCGCGAACACCGACCGCGCCGTCGGCACGATGCTCGGCAACGCCGTGACGCTCCACGCGGGCGCCGACGGCCTCGAGCCTGGCACCGTCGACCTCACGCTGCGCGGCTCGGCGGGCCAGTCGCTCGGCGCGTTCGTGCCGCGCGGCATCGCGCTGCGCCTCCACGGCGACGCCAACGACTACGTCGGCAAGGGCCTCTCTGGCGGCCTCGTCACGGTCCAGCCCGCGGCCGACGCGGCGCTCGTCGCCGAGGAGAACGTCATCGCCGGCAACGTCATCGGCTACGGCGCCACGAGCGGCGAGCTGTACCTGCGCGGCGTCGTGGGCGAGCGCTTCCTCGTGCGCAACTCCGGCGCGACCGCGGTCTGCGAGGGCGCCGGCGACCACGCGCTCGAGTACATGACCGGCGGCGTGGCCGTCATCCTGGGCGGCACGGGACGCAACCTCGGCGCGGGCATGTCGGGCGGCGTCGCCTACGTGCTCGACCTCGACGAGCGCCTCATCAACCAGGACTCGTTCCACCAGGGCGAGCTGCGCGTCGAGCGCCTCGCCGAGGAGGACGAGATCGAGCTGCGCGCGATCCTCGCGCGCCACCTCGAGCTCACGGGCTCCGCCGTCGCCGAGCGCCTGCTCGACGAGGGCCTCGCCCGCATCTCGAAGCTCGTGCCGCGCGACTGGGCGATGGTGCGCTCCATCCGCCTCGACGCGCAGCAGCAGGGGCTCGACCCCGACTCGGACAACATCTGGCGGCAGATCCTGGAGGTGACCGGTGGCTGACCCTCGCGGCTTCCTGAAGGTGACGGAGCGCGAGCTCCCCAAGAAGCGCCCCGTGCCGGTGCGCATCCTCGACTGGCGCGAGATCGGCGAGCCGGGCGACAAGGCGGTGCTGAAGCGCCAGGCCGGCCGCTGCATGGACTGCGGCGTGCCGTTCTGCCACCAGGGCTGCCCGCTCGGCAACCTCATCCCCGAGTGGAACGACCTCACGTGGCGCGGCGAGGGCCGGGCGGCCGCCGACCGGCTGCACATGACGAACAACTTCCCGGAGCTCACGGGGCGCCTGTGCCCCGCGCCGTGCGAGTCGTCGTGCGTGCTCGGCATCAACCAGCCCGCCGTCACGATCAAGTCGATCGAGCAGACCATCGCCGACGAGGCGTTCGCGAACGGCTGGACCGAGCCGCACCCGCCGGCCCGCCTCACCGGCAAGACCGTCGCGGTCGTCGGCTCGGGCCCCGCGGGCCTCGCCGCCGCCCAGCAGCTCACGCGCGCCGGCCACACCGTCGCCGTGTACGAGCGCGACGACCGCATCGGCGGCCTGCTGCGCTACGGCATCCCCGACTTCAAGCTCGAGAAGCGCACGATCGACGCGCGCCTCGCGCAGATGACCGCGGAGGGCACCCGCTTCCGCGCCGGCGTCGAGATCGGTCGCGACCTCAGCTGGGAGCAGCTGCGCGAGCGCTTCGACGCGATCGTCGTCGCCACCGGCGCGCCCGTCGCGCGCGACCTCGAGATCCCGGGCCGCTCGCTCGACGGCGTGCACCTGGCGATGGACTACCTGGTGCAGCAGAACCGCGCCGTCGCCGGCACGGTGCCCGCGAACCAGATCAGCGCGGAGGGCAAGCACGTCGTCGTCCTCGGCGGCGGCGACACCGGATCCGACTGCATCGGCACCGCGCACCGCCAGGGCGCGCTCTCGGTCACGAACCTCGCGATCGGCGTGCAGCCGCCCACCGAGCGCCCCGAGCACCAGCCCTGGCCGATCCACGCGAACCTGTTCGAGGTGCAGACGAGCCACGAGGAGGGCGGCGACCGCCACTACCTCGTGTCCACCGTCGAGTTCCTCGCCAACGAGGTGGGGGAGGTGCGCGCGCTCAAGGTCGCCGAGACCGAGATCGTCGACGGCGTCCGCCGCCCGAAGGCGGGCACCGAGCGCGAGATCCCCGCCGACCTCGTGCTGCTCGCGCTGGGCTTCACGGGCGCCGACGCCTCGATCGGCCACGCGCTCGAGGTGCCGTACGAGCGCGGCGTGCCGCAGCGCCGCCCCGACTTCGCGACCGACGCGCCCGGCGTCTTCGTCGCCGGCGACGCGGGCCGCGGCGCCTCGCTCATCGTGTGGGCGATCGCGGAGGGCCGCGCCGCGGCCGCCGCGGTCGACGCCTACCTCGAGGGCGACACCGACCTGCCCGCACCCGTGCGCGCCACCGACCGGCCGTTCGCGGCCTAGGCGTCCGGCCCCCGGCGATCGCGCCGGGGGCCGGCACCGACCCGCGGGGCACTCCGGCTCTGCGAGGATGGAGACCGTTCGCGCCGAACACCCAGGCGGCGCGATGACGGAAGGCAGAAGCGATGAGAAGAGCCAAGATCGTCGCGACGTTCGGGCCGGCCCTCGCCGGCTACGACCAGACCAAGGCCGCGATCGCGGCCGGCATCAACGTCGCGCGCATGAACCTCAGCCACGGCGACCACGGCGTGCACGAGGAGGTGTACCGGAACATCCGCCGCGCGAGCGACGAGCTCGGCATCCCCGTCGGCATCCTCGTCGACCTGCAGGGCCCGAAGATCCGCCTCGGCAAGATCCCCGGCGGGCCCTACGAGCTCGCCGAGGGCGACCGGTTCACGATCACGACCGACGACATCGAGGGCGACGGCACGCGTGCCGGCACGACCTTCAAGGGCCTCCCGGCCGATGTCAGCCCCGGCGACCCGCTGCTGGTCGACGACGGCCGGATCGCGCTGCGCGCGGTCGAGGTGACCGACACGGAGGTCGTCACCGAGGTCGTCGTCGGCGGCCCGGTGTCGTCGAACAAGGGCATCAACCTGCCCGGCGTGGCCGTGAACGTGCCCGCGATGAGCGAGAAGGACGAGGACGACCTCCGGTGGGCGCTCGACCTCGGCGCCGACATCATCGCGCTCTCGTTCGTTCGCGACGCGAAGGACATCGAGCGCGTGCACGAGATCATGGACGAGGAGGGCCGCAGGCTCCCCGTCGTCGCGAAGATCGAGAAGCCGCAGGCCGTCGAGCACCTCGCCGAGATCATCGACGCCTTCGACGCCATCATGGTCGCCCGCGGTGACCTCGGCGTCGAGCTGCCGCTCGAGCAGGTGCCGCTCGTGCAGAAGACCGCGATCGAGCTCGCCCGCCGCTGGGCGAAGCCCGTCATCGTCGCCACGCAGGTGCTCGAGTCGATGATCGAGAACCCGCGGCCCACGCGCGCCGAGGCGAGCGACTGCGCGAACGCGATCCTCGACGGCGCGGACGCCGTCATGCTCTCGGGCGAGACGAGCGTCGGCAAGCACCCGATCACGACGATCGAGACCATGGCGCGCATCGTCGTCGCCGCCGAGGAGCAGGGCCTCGAGCGCATCCCGCCGCTCGGCACGAAGCCCCGCACGCAGGGCGGCGCGATGACGCTCGCCGCGCTCGACGTGGCCCAGTTCGTCGAGGCGAAGGCGATCATCGTCTTCACCGAGTCGGGCGACTCCGCGCGCCGCATGTCGCGGCTGCGCTCCTCGATCCCGACGTTCGGCTTCACGCCGGACCCCGAGATCGAGAGCCGCATGCAGATGATCTGGGGCATGGCCACGCACCTCGTCGACCGCGTGAGCGACACCGACGACATGTTCGCGCAGGTCGACGACGTGCTCATCGGCAAGGGCCTCGTGCCCGTCGGCGAGAAGGTCGTCGTCATCTCCGGATCCCCTCCCGGGATCTCGGGCTCGACGAACGACCTGCGCATCCACACGGTCGGCGACGTGCACCGCGAGGCCGCGCCCGCGTACCACGGCAAGCGCCGCATCGAGGTCGCGCACCGGTCGACGCCGGCCCCCGAGGAGCGCTAGCGCTCCTCCCGGCTCGGACCACGAGAGGGCGGCACCTGCGGGTGCCGCCCTCTCGCCGTGCGTGCCGGTGGTGGGACTCGAACCCACACTCCTCGCGGAAGCGCAGTTTGAGTGCGCCGCGTCTGCCGATTCCGCCACACCGGCTCTGCGCCGGACGCTGGGCGCCCGCCGCGAACACTAGGCTAGACCTCATGACCGACGACCTCTTCGCAGAGCCCCAGCTCGACGTCCCGCCCGCCGAGCCCGCCACGACCGCGCGGCGCGTCGTGGTCGCGGAGGACGAGTCGCTCATCCGCCTCGACATCGTCGAGACGCTGCAGGCCGCGGGCTTCGAGGTCGTCGGCGAGGCGGGCGACGGCGAGCGCGCCGTCGAGCTCGCGACGGAGCTCTCGCCCGACCTGGTGGTCATGGACGTGAAGATGCCGAAGATGGACGGCATCACGGCCGCCGAGCGCATCGGCAACGCCAAGCTCGCGCCCGTCGTGCTGCTCACCGCCTTCAGCCAGAAGGAGCTCGTGGAGCGCGCCGGCGAGGCCGGTGCCCTCGCGTACGTGGTGAAGCCGTTCACGCAGAACGACCTGCTGCCCGCGATCGAGATCGCGCTCGCCCGCTGGGACCAGATCCGAGCGCTCGAGGCCGAGGTCGCCGACCTGGCCGACCGCTTCGAGACCCGCAAGCTCGTCGACCGCGCGAAGGGCCTGCTGAACCAGCGCATGGGCCTGTCGGAGCCGGAGGCGTTCCGCTGGATCCAGAAGGCGTCGATGGACCGCCGCCTGACGATGGCCGAGGTCGCCGCCGCCGTCATCGAACAGCTCGGCGAGAAGAAGCCGAAGAAGTAGCCCGGGCGGCGCCCTGGGCTCGCCGCGCCCGCCGCGCCTCCACCCGCACGTCTGAGTGGTCACCTCCCGCGAGGGAGTGGCCACTTCGTGCATCGAGTGGTCGTCTCTTGCTGGGATCGGTCGCTTCCTGCAGCAGATGGTGACCAGTGATCGCGCGGATCGACCACTCGATCATCGTTCGCACATCGGCTGCTCTCCACATCGCTGTCCCGACGTCGCACGAGCGTTCGGCAGGGTGAGCACGATGCGGCCATGCGCTCCGAACACGCCTTCACCGTCCGCGACGCACTCGACTCGGGGATGACGCCCGCCGAGCTTCGCTCCGCCGCCTGGGATGCCCCGGCGCGCGGGGTGCGGACCGCGCCGGCCGCACCGGGCGGGCTGCTCGACGCCATCCGGGCGCTCGCCGCCGACGACCAGTACTTCTCGCACACGACGGCCGCGCTGATCCACGGCATGCCGCTGCCGCGTCGCCTCGAGGAGGACCCGCGCGTCCATCTCGCCTCGCCGACCGGAGCCGGCCGGATGCGGCGGCCCGGGGTCGTCGGGCACCGGCTCAAGTCCGAGGTGGTCCTGATCGACGGCGCGCGCGTCGAGGCTCCGGCGGACGCGTTCGTGCACCTCGCGACGCTGCTCTCGGTCGACGAGCTCGTCGCGATCGGGGACTGGCTGGTGTCTCCGCAGCGGTCGCAGCCATCGTCCGTCGAGGAGCTCGCAGCGGCGATCCGCCGCTACGCGGGCGCGCGCGGGCTGGCGAAGGCGCGCCGAGCGCTGGCGCAGGTGCGCGTCGGCGCGGAGTCGCCTCGCGAGACCGCGATGCGGCTCCTGGTGGTACGGGCAGGCCTGCCAGCGCCGGTGCTGCAGCACGAGGTCCGCGATGCGTTCGGGCTGTTCGTGGGGCGCCTCGACCTGGCGTGGCCCGCGCTGCGGCTCGCCGTCGAGTACGACGGCGAGCACCACTTCGCCTCGGCGGAGGCGATGGAGCGCGATGTCGCGCGGCTGCGCGAGCTTCGGAGGCTGGGATGGACGATCATCCAGGTGACGAAGCGCGACCTGCGCGACGGCGGCAGGCAGATCGTCCGGACCATCGCCGAGGCCTTCGCGAGCTGCGCGGCGCGCTGAGCCCCGGACGCTGTCAGCTGGGTCGGGCGGGCTCGACGCGACTGCATCCGCCGCGCCGCTCGCGTCGCGCATCGATCGGTCACGTTCGGCGATCAGTGGTCAAGATCTGCTGCACGAAGCGACCGATGACGACAGTTCTCGACCGGTCGATGCAGAACGTGACCGATCACGAGCAAGGAGTGACCAGTCGGGGGCACGAGCTGACCGCTCGGTGGCGGGGCGCCGCCGCCTCAGCGGGTGCGCTTGATGAAGTTCGTGATGCGGATGGTCGAGGCGCGTCGGCCCTCGTCGTCGGTGCAGACGATCTCGTGCACCGTCATGGATCCGCCGAGGTGCAGCGCGCGGCACTCAGCGGTGACCCAGCCCGAGGTGATCGAGCGCGTGTGCGTCGCGTTGAGGTCGACGCCCACGGCGACGGCGCCCTCGCCCGCGTGGATGTTCGCGGACACCGAGCCGAGCGTCTCGGCGATGACGCAGTACGCGCCGCCGTGCACGAAGCCGACCGGTTGGCGGTTGCCCTCGACGGGCATGCGCGCGATCGAGTGCTCAGCCGAGAGCTTCACGAACTCGATGCCCATCCGCTCGGCGAGCTCGCCTCCGGGTCGTCCGCCGCGCCGCTCCAGCAGCGCGTCCGTGGCCTCGTCGACCTCGTGCTCGGTCACGCGCGCTCCTCGCTCGATGGGGGTGTCGGCAGGCCGGGATAGGGTGACTGCCGTGTCGGACACGAAGCCTACCCTCATGGTCATCGACGGCCATTCCCTCGCGTTCCGGGCGTTCTTCGCCCTGCCGCTCGACAACTTCGTGAACTCGGAGGGGCAGCACACGAACGCCATCCACGGGTTCCTGTCGATGCTCCTCAAGCTGCTCCAGGACCACCGCCCGACGCACCTCGCGGTCGCGTTCGACATCTCGCGGTTCTCGTTCCGGACCCGCGAGTACGAGGCGTACAAGGGCACGCGCGACGAGACGCCCAAGGAGTTCAAGGGCCAGGTGCCGCTGCTCGAGGAGGCGCTGCACGCGATGGGCGTGCGCACCCTCTCGAAGGAGGACTACGAGGCCGACGACATCCTCGCGACCCTCTCCGTCGAGGGCCGGAAGGCCGGCATGGACGTGTTCGTCGTCTCCGGCGACCGCGACACCATCCAGCTCGTCAACGACGACGTCACGCTGCTCTACCCGGCCGTCCGCGGCGTCTCCGAGCTCAAGCACTACACGCCCGACGCGGTGCGCGAGCGCTACGGCATCGAGCCCGAGCAGTACCCCGAGATCGCGGCGCTCGTCGGCGAGACGAGCGACAACCTCATCGGCATCGACAAGGTCGGCGAGAAGACCGCTGTCAAGTGGATCCAGCAGTACGGCACCGTCGAGAACCTCCTCGCGCACGCGGACGAGATCAAGGGCGTCGTCGGCAACAACCTGCGCGAGCAGCGCGAGCGCGCCGAGCGCAACCGCCGCCTCAACAAGCTCCTCACCGACGTCGACCTCGGCGTTCGGCCCGAGGAGCTCGCGCGCGGCGCCGTCGACGAGGCGAAGCTGCGGGAGGTCTTCCAGCGCCTGCAGTTCCGCACGCTCCTCGACCGGGTCATCAAGCAGGAGGGCAGCGGCGAGGCCGTCGCGGCCCTCGAGCCCGAGGTCGCAGCGCCGGCGGTGCAGAAGCTCGTCGACGAGGAGCTCGACCTGTGGCTCGAGCGCGCGCAGGGCACGGTCGCCGTGTCGCTCGCGCTCGATGAGGCCGGCGCGATCGCCGGCTTCGGCGTCGCGACCGAGGGCGCGAGCGCCTACGTGCCGTACAAGCACGGCACGGGCGACTACGACGGCTTCGTCGCGTGGCTCGCCTCCGACGCCCCGAAGGCCCTGCACGACGTCAAGGCCGCGATCCGCGCCCTGCACCGCTCGGGCCTCGAGCTCGGCGGGGCGGTGCACGACACGCGCGTCGCCGCGTGGCTCACGACGCCGACGGCGCCGCCCAAGACGTTCGAGCTCGACTGGCAGACGGAGGCGCTCGTCGGCGCGACGCTGCCGGCCCCCGACCCGAACCAGCTCGTGCCCGAGGTGGAGCCCGAGCAGCTCGGCACCGTCGCGTGGCTCACGGGCGAGGTCGCCCGCGCGCAGCGCACGCGCCTCGACGAGGGCACGCAGGGCGTGCTCGACCGCATCGAGCTGCCCCTCATGCCCGTGCTCGACCGCATGGAGCGGCAGGGCGTGCAGATCGACGGCGCCGTGCTCGGGCGCATCCACGACCAGCTCCGCGAGCGCTCGGCCGAGCACGCGCAGGCGGCGTTCGCCGAGATCGGCCACGAGGTGAACCTCGGCAGCCCCAAGCAGCTGCAGACGGTGCTCTTCGAGGAGCTCGACATGCCCAAGACGCGCGCGACCAAGACGGGCTACTCGACCGACGCGCAGGCCCTCGCCGACCTGCAGGAGACGAACCCGCACCCGTTCCTCGACCTGCTGCTCAAGCACCGCGAGGCGACGAAGCTCGTGCAGATCATCGAGACGCTGCAGCGCGCCGTCGGCGACGACCAGCGCATCCACACGCGCTACGACCAGACCGGCTCCGCGTCGGGCCGCCTGTCGTCGAACGACCCGAACCTGCAGAACATCCCGGTCCGCACCGAGGTGAGCCGCGAGATCCGCAGCGCCTTCGTGCACGGCGAGGGGTTCGAGACGCTCCTCACCGCCGACTACTCGCAGATCGAGATGCGGATCATGGCGCACCTCTCGGGCGACGAGGGCCTCATCGAGGCCTTCCTCTCCGGCGAGGACCTCCACCGGTTCGTCGGCAGCCGCATCTTCGGCGTCGACCCGAGCGAGGTCACGTCGCTGCAGCGCGTGAAGGTCAAGGCGATGAGCTACGGCCTCGCCTACGGCCTGAGCGCCTTCGGCCTCTCGAAGCAGCTGCGCATCACGCAGGCCGAGGCGAAGCAGCTCATGCTCGACTACTTCCAGCGCTTCGGCGGCATCCGCGACTACCTGCGCGGCGTCGTGATGCAGGCGAAGGACGACGGGTACACGACCACGATCTTCGGCCGCCGCCGCCCGTTCCCCGACCTCACCTCGTCGAACCGCGTGCTGCGCGAGAACGCCGAGCGCCAGGCGCTCAACTCGCCCATCCAGGGCTCCGCCGCCGACATCATCAAGCGCGCGATGATCGCGATCGACCGCCGCATCCGCGACGAGGGCCTCGGCTCCCGGATGCTGCTGCAGGTGCACGACGAGCTCGTGTTCGAGGTCGCGGCAGGGGAGCGGGAGGCGCTCGAGCAGCTCGTGCGCGACGAGATGGCCGGCGCCGCCGAGCTCTCCGTGCCGCTCGAGGTGCAGGTGGGCGTCGGCGCCAACTGGGACGAGGCGGCGCACTGATGCGCTTCGGACTCTTCGTGCCCCAGGGCTGGCGGCTCGACCTCGTGGGCATCGAACCGGCGGACCAGTGGCAGCGGATGCTCGCCGTCGCGCAGCGCGCCGACGCGGGTCCGTGGGAGTCGGTGTGGGTGTACGACCACATGCACACGACGCCGCACCCCACCGACGAGGCGACCCACGAGGCGTGGTCCCTCATGGCCGCGCTCGCCGCGAGCACCGAGCGGGTGCGGCTCGGCCAGATGTGCACGTGCATCGGCTACCGCAACCCGGCGCTGCTCGCGAAGATCGCGGCGACCGTCGACTGCATCTCGGACGGCCGGCTCGAGTTCGGCATCGGCGCCGGCTGGTACGAGCACGAGTGGCGCGCGTACGGCTACGGCTTCCCGGGTGTCGGCGAGCGCATCTCGGCGCTCCGCGACGGTGTGCAGATCATCCAGCGGCTCTGGGCGGACGGCGAGGCGACCGTCTCGTCCGAGTCGTTCGAGGTCGACGGCGCCATCTGCCGCCCGCAGCCGCTGCAGACCGGTCGCGACGGCCGGCCGCGCATCCCCACCTGGATCGCCGGCGGCGGCGAGCAGCGCACGCTCCGCTACGTCGCGAAGTGGGGCGACGCGGCGAACTTCGGCGGTGGGCCCGAGCAGTTCGCGCGCAAGCGCGACATCCTCCTCGGCCACCTCGAGCGCGAGGGCCGCGACCCGGCCGAGGTGCGGCTCTCGTCGAACCTCAACGTGGTGCTCCGCTCGACGGAAGAGGAGGCGCGGCGCGTCGCCGATGAGGTCAATGCTCGTGCCGACACGGCGTTGCCCGCGGAGCACGCCCGCAGCGGCTTCCGCACGCAGGGCGCGGTCGTCGGCACCCCGCAGCAGCTGCTCGACCACCTCGGCGCGATGCGCGAGGCGGGGCTCGACACGCTCATCGCGTACATGCCGGAGGTCGCGTTCGACCAGGAGGGCATCGACCTCTTCGAGCGCGAGGTCATGCTGCACCTCGCGTAGCGACCGCGTCGACGCCGGCCGCGGCGGTCGCGGACGCGCCCGCACGCGCAGGCGATCCCTGGGGCCGCCCGCATAGGGTGGGGCGCATGACCGACCAGACCGCCGGCGCGCCGTCGCGCCCGCAGACCGACATCGACCGGATCGCCGAGGAGTACGTGCACCGCACGGCGGCGCTCAACCCGGAGCTCAACGTCTACCTCGGCCTCGAGGGCGACAAGGCGGGCTTCGGCGACTACTCGCCCGCCGGCCGCGCCGAGGCGGCCTCGCTCGCGAAGGACGTCCAGGCGCAGCTGCAGGCCGCCCAGCCCGTCGACGACATCGACTGGGTGACGAAGACCGACCTGCTGCGCGAGCTGCAGCTCGACATCGACGTCGAGGCCTCAGGTTGGGGCGACCGCGACCTCAACAACCTCGCGAGCCCCGCCACGGGCATCCGCGACATCTTCGACCTCATGCCCACCGCGTCCGAGGACGACTGGGCGCAGATCGCGCAGCGCATGCGCAACGTGCCGACGGCCATCGACGGCTACGTGGCCTCGCTCCGCAACGGCATCGCGAACGGCAACACCCCCGCCGGGCGCCAGATCGAGAACGTGCTCGACCAGTACACCGAGTACGAGGCGGGCGAGGGCTTCTTCCGCGACCTCGCCGCCGCCGCGAAGGCCGGCGACGCCGACCTGCCCGAGTCGCTCCGGGGCGACCTCGCCGAGGCCGCGCGCGCCGCGACCGAGGCGCACGCGGGCCTCGCGCGGTTCCTCCGCGAGGAGCTCGCCGCCTCGGCCAATCCGGTCGACGCCGTGGGCCGCGAGTTCTACTCGCTCATGTCGCGCCGCTTCCTCGGCGCGGAGGTCGACCTCGACGAGACCTATGCCTGGGGCATCGAGGAGCTCGAGCGCATGCGCGACGAGCAGGAGGCGATCGCCCGCGAGATCAAGCCGGGCGCGACGGTGCAGGAGGCGATCGCGTTCCTCGACCAGGACGAGTCGCGCAAGCTGCACGGCACCGACGCCCTCAAGGCATGGATGCAGCGCACGAGCGACCAGGCGATCGAGGAGCTCGGCCGCACCCACTTCGACATCGCCGAGCCCATCAAGGCGCTCGAATGCATGATCGCGCCGACGCAGACCGGCGGCATCTACTACACGGGCCCCGCGGACGACTTCTCGCGCCCCGGCCGCATGTGGTGGTCGGTGCCGAAGGGCGTCACGGAGTTCGACACCTGGCGCGAGCTCACGACCGTCTACCACGAGGGCGTCCCTGGCCACCACCTGCAGATCGCGCAGGCGACCTACAACCGCGAGCAGCTCAACCTGTGGCGCCGAGTCGCCGGCACCTCGGGCCACGCCGAGGGCTGGGCGCTCTACGCGGAGCGCCTCATGGAGTCGCTCGGCTACCTCGACGACCCCGCCGACCGCCTCGGGATGCTCGACGGCCAGCGCATGCGCGCCGCCCGAGTCGTGCTCGACATCGGCGTGCACCTCGGCAAGCCGCGCCTCGACGGCACGGGGGAGTGGGACTTCGACTACGCGTTCGACTTCCTGCGCTCGAACGTGAACATGAACGAGCCGTTCGTGCGCTTCGAGGTCAACCGCTACTTCGGCTGGCCCGGCCAGGCGCCGTCGTACAAGATCGGCCAGCGCATCTTCGAGCAGATCCGCGACGAGGCGAAGGAGGCGGAGGGTGACGCGTTCGACCTCAAGCGCTTCCACATGCGCGTGCTGAACATCGGCGGCGTCGGCCTCGACACGCTGCGCCAGGCGGTGCTGCGCGGCGCGTGACGCGCCCGCGTCGGCGGGGCTCCGGGCTGCGGCTCGGGGCCCCGCCGCCGGTTGTCGGCCTCTCCCTGCGCGTGTAGGCTTGCACGGTCACTCGTGTGGCACGCAATCCAACCGCTCTGCCGGCCGCGCTCCTGCGCGTCCCCGGCCCGACTCATCCCTGAAGGCTCATCATCTCCATGACCACTGCAACGACCAAGGCTCCGAAGCAGGTCGCCGTGAACGACATCGGCTCGACCGAAGACTTCATGGCCGCCGTTGAGAAGACCCTGAAGTTCTTCAACGACGGCGACCTCATCGAGGGCACCGTCGTCAAGATCGACCGCGACGAGGTCCTCCTCGACGTCGGCTACAAGACCGAGGGCGTCATCCCCTCGCGCGAGCTCTCCATCAAGCACGACGTCGACCCCACTGAGGTCGTCGAGGTCGGCGACTCCGTCGAGGCCCTCGTCCTCCAGAAGGAGGACAAGGAGGGTCGTCTGATCCTCTCGAAGAAGCGCGCCCAGTACGAGCGCGCCTGGGGCGACGTGGAGCGCATCAAGGACGAGGACGGCGTCGTCACCGGCACGGTCATCGAGGTCGTCAAGGGCGGTCTCATCGTCGACATCGGCCTCCGCGGCTTCCTCCCGGCCTCGCTCATCGAGCTGCGCCGCGTCCGCGACCTCACGCCGTACCTCGGCCAGGAGATCGAGGCGAAGATCCTCGAGCTCGACAAGAACCGCAACAACGTGGTCCTCTCGCGCCGTGCGCTGCTCGAGCAGACGCAGTCGGAGTCGCGCGGCCAGTTCCTGCAGTCGCTGCAGAAGGGCCAGGTCCGCAAGGGCGTCGTCTCGTCGATCGTCAACTTCGGCGCGTTCGTCGACCTGGGCGGCGTGGACGGCCTCGTGCACGTCTCCGAGCTCTCGTGGAAGCACATCGAGCACGCCTCCGAGGTCGTCGAGGTCGGCCAGGAGGTCACCGTCGAGATCCTCACGGTCGAGCTCGACCGCGAGCGCGTCTCGCTCTCGCTCAAGGCGACGCAGGAGGACCCCTGGCAGGTCTTCGCCCGCACGCACGCGATCGGCCAGGTCGCGCCGGGCAAGGTCACCAAGCTCGTCACGTTCGGCGCGTTCGTGCGCGTCGCGGACGGCATCGAGGGCCTCGTGCACATCTCGGAGCTGTCGAGCCGCCACGTCGAGACCGCCGACCAGGTCGTCTCGGTCGGCGACGAGGTCTTCGTGAAGATCATCGACATCGACCTCGAGCGCCGCCGCATCTCGCTCTCGCTGAAGCAGGCGAACGAGGGCGTCGACCCCGAGGGCACCGACTTCGACCCGGCGCTCTACGGCATGCTCGCCGAGTACGACGAGCAGGGCAACTACAAGTTCCCGGAGGGCTTCGACCCCGAGACGAACGAGTGGAAGGAAGGCTCGGACGCCGCCCGCGAGGCCTGGGAGGCCGAGTACGCCGCAGCGCAGTCGCGCTGGGAGGCGCACAAGGCGCAGGTGGCGTCGGCTCGCGACGCCGAGACGCTGTCGAACGACGTGCCCTCGAGCGCGCAGAGCTTCGGCGGCAACGAGGAGTCCTCGGCCGGCACGCTCGCCGACGACGAGGCGCTCGCCGCCCTGCGCGAGAAGCTCACCGGCTCGGCCGAGTAGCACGCAGCACGACAGCGGGCCGCACCCCTCGGGGTGCGGCCCGCTCTGTCGTGCGGGCGTGCTCGGCCACCCCGATCTGCGAGGATCGGGGCATGCCCTCCCACGAGCGCCTCGAGCGCGCCCTCGCGTACGCCGACCGCTGGATCGCCTACCGCCGCTGGCGCTTCAGGGTGCCCGGCGTGCAGGTCGCCGTGCGGGTCGGCGGCGAGCTCGTGCTCGACACGGCGCACGGCCTCGCAGACGTCGCCGCCCGCGAGCCGCTCACCCCGGCGCACCGCTTCCGCATCGCCTCGCACTCGAAGGCGCTCGCCGCGATCGTCGTGCTGCGGCTCGTCGACGAGGGCCGCGTGCGGCTCGACGACGAGGCGCAGGCGCACGCGCCGCAGCTGGCGGGCACCGACGCGGGCGCGCTCACGGTGCGCGAGCTGCTGTCCCACGGCGGCGGCGCGACGCGGGACGGCGACGACGTGTCGCACTGGCACCTGCAGCGAGACTTCCCGGACGCCGACGCCCTCGCGGCCCTCGCCCGCGGCGGCGCGGGGCGGATCGCCGCCTCGACCGAGTTCAAGTACTCCAACGTCGGCTTCGGCATCCTCGGGCTCGTCGTCGAGGGCGCGACGGGGGAGCCGTACGGCGCCGCCTTCGACCGGCTGCTCGCCCGCCCGCTCGGGCTCGCCGCCACCGCGGCCGACCTCGACGACCGCGTGCCCGGCGCCCGCACCGGCGCGCCCCTCGCGACCGGCCACAGCGGCATCCACTCGAGCGAGGCGCGCATCGCCTTCGCGAGCCCCGGCACGGGCGCCCTCGCCGCCGCGACCGGCGCGGCCTCGACCGCGGCCGAACTGACCGACGCGCTCCGCACGGTCGCCGACGCCGACGACCGGCTGCTCTCGGCCGCCTCGCGGCGCCGGATGCGGCAGCGGCAGTGGACGACGGCGGGCCGCGACGGGAGCCAGGCGGGCTACGGCCTCGGCCTCATGCTGCGCGAGCTCGACGGCCGCACCTGGGTCGGCCACGGCGGCGCCTGGACCGGCCAGGCCACCCGCACGCTCGTCGACCCCGAGCGCGACCTGGTCGTGTCGGTCCTCACGAACGCGATCGACGGCCCGGCGGAGGAGCTCGCGATCGGCGTCGCGCGCATCCTGCATGCGGGCCTCGAGGAGCCTGGCGCCGACGTCGACCTGGAGCTCCTGCGCTCGTTCGAGGGCGCCTACGCGAGCATCTGGGGCCGGCTCGACGTCGTCGAGCTCGGCGGGCGCCTGCTCGGCATCCCGCCGACGGCGGCCGATCCGCTCGCCGCCGTCGACGTGCTGACGCCCGAGGGCGACGACCGGGTGCGGATCGCGGCCGCGACCGGGATGGGATCCGGCCACGAGGTCGCGGTCGCCGCGCGCGGCGCCGACGGCCGGGTGGCGTGGTGGGGCGGCGCCTGGCACATGGCTGCGGTGGACGCGGTGCCCGCCGACGCGGTGCCTGCCGACGCCGAGCCGGCGGGGGAGCGGCCCTAGGCCCCAGCCGCCCGCTCGGTCGCGCTGCGGAGGTCGGCGTTCCGCCGCCGTCGCGCGGTGCGCACGAGCGACCAGGCGAACAGGCCCAGCAGCACGAGCACGACGAGCACGAGCAGCGGCGCGACGAGCGCGAGCACCGACAGGCCGACGGCGCCGGCGTCCTCGATCGTCGACACCACCGGTGCGGCCGCGCCGCCGGTCGCGACATTCGCCGCGGGCCGGAGCGCCGTCTTCCCGGCATGCACGACGAGCGCGATCACGGCGCCCAGCACGATCGGCACCCACTGGTTCGAGGCGAAGAACTCCGCCGGGTCCGAGACCGCCACGGTCGACGAGGTGGTCGACGAGCCGAACACGAGACCGCCCGCGGCGGGCCGCACGAGCGTCTGCAGCACGTCGTTGACGCTGTCGACGGCCGGCACCTTGTCGGCGACGACCTCGACGACGAGCAGCACGGCGATGATGCCGATCACCCACCAGCTCGACAGCCACGCCCAGCCCTCCGGCAGCTGGAGCACGTCGGGCAGCAGCCGCGCCACGAGACCGACGACGAGCAGCGGCACGTAGGCGTTCATGCCGGCCGCGGCGGCGAGGCCGGCACCCGTCAGCAGCTCGAGCATCGGACCTCCCGTCGCGCGGCGCGGTCGCCGCTCGAGCGAATGCTAGCCCGCCCCGGCGAGCATGCGCCCGAACCGGCGCCGCGCGCGGTAGCGTGCTCCCATGGCAGCGGCTGTCACGACGGCGCGGACCGGCAGCGTGCGCCCGGACCGCACGCGCGAGCGCGCGACGAGCGTGAACCAGCTGCTCTTCGGCCTCGCCGCCCTGCTCGCGTGCGGGCTCGTGCTCGTCGACGGGCAGATGCGCTCCGGCGACCTCATGCTGCTCGGCATCGTGCTCGTGTTCGTGCTCACGGTCGCGGCGATCGTCGTGCGCTGGAACCGCGTGCACCCGCTGCTCGTGCTGCTCATCCCCGTCGGCGACCTCGTGGCGGTGCTGCTCCTCCAGCTCGGCGAGCCGCACGAGGGCCTGTGGATGCTGTGGCTCGCGCCGGCCACGTGGCTCGCGACCGTCGGCGGCCTCACCGGCGTCCTCGCCGGCACCGTCGGCACGTCCCTCATGTTCTGGGTCGCCGAGCTGCTGCAGGCGGGACCGGAGACGCGCGGGCACCTCGTCCTCGGGCCCATCGCGATCGGCTCGGCGGCGGTGGTCGCCTACGTCGCGGCCCGCCGGGCGAGCGCCCAGCGCGCGCTGCTCGACGAGCAGGCGGAGTACCTGGACCACGCGGTCGAGCGCGCGCGGCGGCAGGAGGACGCGGTGAGCGAGGTGCTCGACGCCGTCGACTTCGGCGTGGTCCGCATCGGCTCCGACGGCACCCTCTCGATCGAGAACGAGGCGCACGCGCGGCTCTACCCGAGCGACTCCGACTCGGTGCCGCTCTTCGACGGCGACGGCGTCACGCCCACGCCCGCCGGGCTCGCCCCCACGGAGCGCGCCCGCCGGGGAGAGTCGTTCGAGGGCGTGCTCACGTGGCAGGGGCCGCAGGGCGAGGGGCGCCGCGCGCTGCAGTCGACGGCGCGGCGGCTCCTCGACGCGAACGGCCTCGACGTCGGCGGCATCCTCGTGACGCGCGACGTCACGGCCGAGCAGCTCGCGGTCCAGATGCGCGACGAGCTCGTCGCCTCGGTCTCGCACGAGCTCCGCACCCCGCTCACGAGCGTGCTCGGCCACCTCGACATCGTGCTCGAGGGCGACCAGCTGCCCGAGTCGGTGCGCCGCAGCCTCGAGATCGCCGAGCGCAACGCCTCCCGCCTCCTCGTCATCATCGGCGACATCCTCGCCGCCACCGCGGAGGGCGCCGGCCACCTCGACGTGCGCCCCGTCGACGAGGACGTCTCGCGCGTCGTGCTCCAGTCGGTCGAGTCGCTCGAGCCGCGCGCCGCGGCCCGCAACATCCGCATCGACGCGGCGGGCGTGGAGCCGGCCCGCGCCGAGATCGACCCGCTGCGCATCCGCCAGGTCGTCGACAACCTCGTCGGCAACGCGGTGAAGTACCACACCGGCGACGGCCTCATCGAGGTCGACCTCACGAGCGACGACCGCGACGTGTACCTCGTCGTGCGCGACGACGGGCCGGGCATCGCCGAGGAGGCGCTGCCGCGGCTCTTCGACCGCTACTACCGTGCGGAGTCGGCGGGCGCGCGCGCCGTCGGCACCGGCCTGGGCCTGTCGATCAGCCGCGACCTCGTGAAGGCGCACGGCGGCGAGATCACCGTGCAGAGCGAGCCCGGCAGCGGCGCGACCTTCGTCGTCCGGCTGCCCCGGCGGACGGGAGCCATCGCATGACGATCGACCTGCTGACCCTCTCGCTCATGGTGGCGCTCGTCGTGCACGTCGCCGGCGTGCTGTTCATCGTCGAGACGATGCTCCGCAAGGAGGACCGCTCCGGCCGCGTGTGGGCGCTCGCGTTCCTCGCGGCGATGCTCACGACCGAGGCCTACATGGTGTGGGCGGCGACCGAGGGCTCGTGGTGGGCGGTCGCGGTCGGCAACGCCACCTTCGTCGGCGGCACAGGGCTCCTGTGGCTCGGCTGCCGCTCGTTCAACGACCGCACCATCCAGCGCCAGGGCGCCATCGTCGCGCTCGCGGCCGCCGCGACCGCCGTCGCCGTCGCGCTCGAGGGCGACGCAGGCGGCGACTGGGCCGGCCACTGGCTGCTCTTCGGCGGCAACGCGGTGTTCGCGGCGCTCGGCGCCGCGGAGGCCTGGCGGGGTGCGATGCGCCGCAACGGCACCGCCATCGGCCTCGGCATCGTGCTCGCGATCGAGGCGGTCTTCTTCGGCGCGCGGCTCGTGGTGTCGGTGACGGTCGGCACCGACAGCGAGGTGTTCCGCGTCTGGCTCGGCAGCGAGGTCTCCGGCATCCTCACGATCGTGCTCACGATCGTCGCGGTCGTCGTCGCCTCGGTGCTCCGGGCCGAGAGCGTCCGGATGCGCGGCACCGACGACTCCGCCGTGCTCGCCATCGCCCCCGACGGCGTGCTGCTGCGCTCGACGTTCCTGCGCGTGCTCGGCGGCCGCCTCATGCGCGCGAACCGCCGCGAGGAGCTCTTCGGCGTGCTCGCGGTGCACATCGACGCGCTGCCGCGCATCGCCACCGCGTTCGGCGCCGACGAGGCCGAGCACGTGCGCCAGACCGTGCGCGCCGCCGCCCGGCGCCTGTCGCCGACGACGGCGGTGCTCGGCGCCGACGACGACGGCACGCTGCTGCTCGCGTTCCAGCCGGCGACGCTCGCCGAGGCGCGCCAGCTCGCGGCCCGCGTGCACCGCGCGATGCTCGACCAGCTGCGCACCGCGGGCGCCCAGGTGATGCCGGCGATCGGGATGGGCGTGAGCCTCACGAGCGTGGTCGGCTACGACCACCGCGCGATCGTCGCCTCCGCGATCGCCGCGGCGCAGCGCGCCATCGGCAGCGACGACACCTCGGTCGTGCTCGCCGGCGAGGAGGACGTGCCGGTCGGACGGCGCCGCTCGCCGCACGTCTGACCGCCGCGCGCAGCGGGCGCGCGCGACCCGGGCAGTGCCGCGGTCCGCCGCAGCGCTACGCCGTGCGGCGGTAGCCGACGCCGCGGACCGTCTCGATCCAGCGGGGGTCGGCGGGCGACTCGCCGAGCTTGCGGCGCAGGTTCGCGACGTGCACCTCGATCGCGCGGGCGTCGTGCTCGCTGAGGTACTGGTCGCGCTCACCGCGCTCGCCGCGGAGCATGCTCGCGAGCTGCAGCTTCGAGACGACCCGGCGGCCGGACCCCAGCAGCATCCGCAGGATGTCGAACTCGCTGCGGGTGAGCTCGAGCTCCTCGCCCTCGAGCTCCACGACCCGGGCGTCGGGCTCGACGCGGAGGCCGCGGTGCTCGAGCCAGCTCGTCTCCGGCGCGGCGGCCTCCACCCAGGGGAGCGGGCCGGTGAGGTGCAGCTGGTGCTGCGCGGCGCCCACGGACGTCGGCGTGGTCGGATGCGGCGCGGACGGCCGCGGCGCGGACGGGTGGGGCACCTGGAGCTCACGAGGGCGGCGCATCATGGCCTCGATGCGGGCGCGCAGCTCGCGCGGGCGGAAGGGCTTGACGATGTAGTCGTCGGCGCCCGTCTGCAGGCCCTGGAGCGTGTCGATCTCGTCGCCGCGCGCCGTGATCATGACGATGTAGGCGCTCGACGAGTTGCGGATCTGGCGCGCTGCCTCGAAGCCGTCGATGCCGGGCATGTTCACGTCGATCGTGACGACGACCGGGTCGTGCCGGCGCACGAGGTCGACGCCGGTGACGCCGTCGCTCGCCGCGTGGACGGTGAAGCCTGCCTGCGTGAGCACCTGCGCGAGCAGCTCGCGGATGTCCTCGCCATCCTCGATGACGACCGCAACGTCCTTGTCCACGACGCCCTCCGGATCCCTGCGCCCCTCGTGACGGGTCGCGTCCGCTGATGATAGCGCGGTCATGGGGTGCCTCCGCAGGTTCGGGGTCGGGTCGGCGGGCCGCTGCTCGAAGGCACCGCGGCCGCTCCGCGGCGCGCTCATCCGACGCTCCTGCGCCGCGCTGCCGTCGGCGGCGCCAGCAGGACGACGGCGACGAGCACCATGGCGGCGGCGAGGAGCGGCACCGCGAGGCCCGGCGCCACCACGGCCTCGGCGATGCCGCCGATGCCGGGGAGCCGAAGGCTCGGGGCCCACACCTCGCCGCCGACGACGGCGTCGCGGGCCGGGCTCCCCCCGGGACCGGCCGCGGCCGTCGTGATCGTCCACTCCTGCTCGCCGGTGCGCTCGACGGCCTCGACGCGCTCGAGCGCGATGCCGCCCGCGACGGCGGCGGGGAGGCCGACGAGGTCGCCGGCGGCGAGGCCGTCGACGGGCGCGCGGGTGACGACGACGAGGTCGCCGCCCGAGAGCGAGGGCCGCAGCGACGCGCCGTCGACCGCGAGCGGCCGGGCGAGCCCCGCGAGGGAGGCGGCCCAGAGCACCGCTGCGGCTGCGAGGCACACGCCGGCGATCGCCAGCAGCGCGATCGCGGTGCGGCGCGCGGCGATCATCGGACCGCTCCGCGGCCGGATGCGGTGCGGTCGGATGCGGTGCCGGCCGCAGGGCCTCCGGGCGCGGCGCGGAGCGGGCGACGGTCGTCGCCTGCGCTGGCGGTGCTCGCGGCCATTCGGTGCCCCCTGTGCGGCTGCTGGTGCTGCTTGGTCGGGACGCTACGCCGGGGCGCTCAGCGCGGGGCGCGCGGCGTGCACAGCGCTCGCTTGAGGTTCGCTCAGCGCCACCTCGCGGCCCGGCTGGCAGAGTGGGGCCATGCCCCTCGTCGCGCTCACCGGCGGCATCGCCTCCGGCAAGTCCACGATCGCCCGACGCCTCGCCGAGCACGGCGCGCTCGTCGTCGACGCCGACGCGGTCGTCCGCGAGCTGCAGCAGCCCGGCGGGGCCGTGCTCGCGGCCATCGCGGAGCGCTTCGGCGACGGGATGCTGCTGCCGGACGGGCACCTCGACCGCGCGGCGCTCGGCGCCCGCATCTTCGCCGATCCTGCCGACCGTCGGGCGCTCAACGCCATCGTGCACCCGGCGGTGCAGGCCGAGAGCGCGCGCCGCTTCCGGGAGGCGCTCGAGGCGGACCCCGCGCGCATCGTCGTGTACGACGTGCCGCTGCTCGTCGAGGCGAGGCCGGACGACCCGTGGGACCTCGTGGTCGTCGCGCACGCGCCCGCCGAGGTGCGCGTGGCGCGGCTCGTCGAGCACCGCGGGATGGACGAGGCGGCGGCCCGCGAGCGGGTCGGCGCTCAGGCGAGCGACGCCCAGCGGCTCGCGATCGCCGACGTCGTCGTCGCCACCGACGGCACGCTCGAGGAGACGCTCGCGCAGGCGGACGCCCTGTGGGAGCGGCTCTCCAGCGACCCTGTGGGCGGCCGCTCCTAGGCTGGGGGCATGGAAGCGAGGCGTGCGGTCCGGCCGTTCGAGGTCATCAGCGAGTACCAGCCCTCCGGCGACCAGCCCAAGGCCATCCAGGAGCTCGCGGACGCCCTCGGGCGCGGCGAGACCGACGTGGTGCTGCTGGGCGCGACCGGTACCGGCAAGAGCGCGACGACGGCGTGGCTCGTCGAGCAGGTGCAGCGCCCCACGCTCGTGCTCGCGCACAACAAGACGCTCGCCGCGCAGCTCGCCAACGAGTTCCGCGAGCTGCTGCCGAACAACGCCGTCGAGTACTTCGTCTCCTACTACGACTACTACCAGCCCGAGGCCTACGTGCCGCAAACGGACACCTTCATCGAGAAGGACTCGTCGCTGAACGCCGAGGTGGAGCGGCTGCGCCACTCGGCGACGAACGCGCTGCTCTCGCGCCGCGACGTCGTCGTCGTCTCGACCGTCTCCTGCATCTACGGCCTCGGCACGCCCGAGGAGTACCTCGAGGCGATGGTCGCGCTGCAGGTGGGCATGCGCGTCGACCGGCAGGCGCTGCTGCGCCGGTTCGTGGCGATGCAGTACCAGCGCAACGACGTGGCCTTCCAGCGCGGCACCTTCCGCGTGCGGGGCGACACGATCGAGATCATCCCCATGTACGAGGAGCACGCGATCCGCATCGAGCTCTTCGGCGACGAGATCGAGGCGCTCTCGACCCTCCACCCGCTCACGGGCGAGGTGCTGCAGACGCACGACGCGATCTCGATCTTCCCCGGCAGCCACTACGTCGCCGGCAACGAGCGCATGCAGAAGGCGATCGAGCGCATCCGCGACGAGCTCGACGAGCGCCTGAAGGTGCTCGAGCGCGAGGGGCGCCTGCTCGAGGCGCAGCGCCTCCGCATGCGCACGACGTTCGACCTCGAGATGATGGAGCAGATCGGCTTCTGCTCGGGCATCGAGAACTACTCCCGCCACATCGACGGCCGCGAGCCGGGCGAGGCGCCGCACTGCCTGCTCGACTACTTCGCCGACGACTTCCTCGTCGTCATCGACGAGTCGCACGTCACGGTGCCGCAGATCGGCGCGATGTACGAGGGCGACGCGAGCCGCAAGCGCACGCTCGTCGAGCACGGCTTCCGGCTGCCGAGCGCGCTCGACAACCGGCCGCTGAAGTTCGACGAGTTCCTCGAGCGCACGCCGCAGAAGGTGTACCTCTCGGCCACGCCCGGCAAGTACGAGATGGGCCTCGCCGACACCGTGGTCGAGCAGATCATCCGCCCCACGGGCCTCGTCGACCCGAAGCTCGTCGTGAAGCCCACGAAGGGCCAGATCGACGACCTGCTCGAGGAGATCCGGGTGCGCGCGGAGCGCGACGAGCGGGTGCTCGTCACGACGCTCACGAAGAAGATGGCCGAGGAGCTCACCGAGTACTTCACCGAGGCCGGCGTGCGCGTGCGCTACCTGCACTCCGACGTCGACACCCTCCGACGCGTCGAGCTGCTCACGCAGCTGCGCCAGGGCGTGTTCGACGTGCTCGTCGGCATCAACCTCCTGCGCGAGGGCCTCGACCTCCCCGAGGTGTCGCTCGTGTCGATCCTCGACGCCGACAAGGAGGGGTTCCTGCGCTCGGCGACGTCGCTCATCCAGACGATCGGGCGCGCGGCCCGCAACGTGTCGGGCGAGGTGCACATGTACGCCGACCGGATCACCGACTCGATGCGGCTCGCGATCGACGAGACCGACCGCCGTCGCGCGATCCAGGTGGCGTTCAACGAGGAGCACGGCATCGACCCGCAGCCGCTCCGCAAGCGCATCGCCGACATCACCGAGGTGCTCGCGCGCGAGGAGGCCGACACGGCCGAGCTGCTCGAGGGCACCCGCCGCGGCGCGCCCACGCCGAGGCTCGCGAAGGACCGCTCGGCGCTCGACGGCCCGTCGCAGCTCGAGGCGATCATCGCCGACCTCACGGCGCAGATGTCGGAGGCGGCGGCCGAGTTGAAGTTCGAGCTGGCCGCGCGCATCCGCGACGAGCTGCACGACCTCAAGCGCGACCTGCGACAGATGCGAGAGGCGAGCTGAGGACGTCCGGCTAGGCCGCCGCCCGCCGGTACAGCACCTCGGGCCGGCCGCGCGCGCCGAACCGGTGCGTCGCGGTCACGGCGCCCGAGCGCACGAGATGGTCGAGGTAGCGCCGCACCGTGGCGCGCGAGGCACCGACGGCGTCGGCGACGGCGCTCGCGCCGAGCGGCGTCGTCGGGTCGAGCGCCGCGAGCACCGCCGCGAGCGTCGAGGCGGCGATGCCCTTCGGGAGCTGCGCGGTCGCGGCGTCGGCTGCACGGGGCACGACGGGCTGCACGCCGGTGTCGCCGCCGCCCACGAGCCGGTCGATCTCGGCCTGCGCGAGCGCGACCGCGCGCTCCTCGGGGCGGTCGACGCGGCGGGCCCGGTAGTCGACGAGCCGCCGCTCGAGCGCCTCGCGCGAGAACGGCTTCGCGAGGTACCCCACGACGTGGGCGGCCGCGGCCTGCCGGATCGTCCGCACGTCGCGGCTCGAGCTCACGACGAGCACGTCGACCGCCCAGCCGCGCGACGAGCGCAGCCGGTGCAGCACCTCGACGCCGCTGATGTCGGGCAGGTGCACGTCGAGCAGCACGAGGTCGACGCCGCCGAGCGCCGCGAGCTCGGCGGCCGCCGCGCCCGTGCGGGCGGTGCCGACCACCTCGAAGCCCTCGAGGCCCGCGACGGCCGCGGTGTGGAGGCGCACGACCGCCGGGTCGTCGTCGACGACGAGGGTGCGGATCGCGCGCGACGGCCGCGCGGGCACCGCAGGCTCCGCGTGGCTCGCGGGGCTCACCGCGGCACCGCCGCGAGCGGCAGCTCGACGAGCAGGCGGGCGCCGCCGTCGGGGGAGCGGCCCACGGTCGCCTCGCCACCGCGGTCGCGCACGTGCCGGGCGACGATGCCGAGGCCCAGCCCGCGGCCCGCGCCCTTGCCGCTCACGCCCCGCTCGAAGACGCGCGCGACCTCCTCCGGCGCGATCCCGGGGCCATCGTCGTCGACCTGCACGAGCAGCGCGTCGGCGTCGGCCGCGACGAGCAGCCGCACGCGGGCGCCGGGGCGCGACTCGATGGCGTTCCGCACGAGGTTCGCGACCACCTCGAGGTCGGCGTCGACGAGCGCGCCAGCCGGCACCGAGGATCCCGGATCGACCTCCAGCGCGCCGCCCGCGCTCGTCGCGGCCGCCGCGAGCCCCTCCACGAGCGCGCGCAGCGCCGGGTCGTCGAGCGCCGCGTCGACGCCCTCGCCCACGGGCACGAGCCCGCCGATGTAGTCGAGCGCGGCGGTCGGCTCGCCCTCGGCCACGAGCCCGCGGATGGCGTGCAGCCGGGTGTGGAACTCGTGCGCCTGGTCGCGCAGCGCGTCGGCCACGCGCCGCTGCGCCTCGAGCTCGCGCACGTCATCCTCGAGCCGACGGATCCGACGCGCGACTACCGCGCCGACGGCCGCGCTCAGGGCGACGCCGACCACGAGCGCACCCGCGACCCAGGGGGTGAGCGAGCCGGTGGCCTCGGCCGTCGACGCGGCGAGGCGGTGCTCGGCGATGCCGACGGAGGCGACCCCCACGACGGCGCCGTCGCGCACGATCGGCACCTTCGCGCGCAGCGTCGGGCCCAGGGTTCCCTCCTCGACGCCGACGAAGACCTCGCCGCGCAGGACGGCGGCCGCGTCGGTCGACAGGGCGCGGCCGCGCTCCGCGGGCGTCGGATGGGCGAGGCGCACCCCGTCGGCGTCGGCGATCACGACGTAGTCGACGCCGCCGGATTCGCCCAGCAGGTCGGCGAGCGGCTGCAGCTCGGCCATCGCGGCCTCGCGGGGGCCGACGACCGCCGCCTGCACCTGCTCGAGCGAGGCGAGGCTGCGGGCGACGTCGAGCACGCGCGCCTCCGTCGCGGCGCGCACGGCCCGCTCCTGCACCGCGACCGCCACCGCGGTCGTCGCGCCCACGCACGCCAGCACGATGAGGCACTGGGCGACGAGCAGCCGCCAGAGCCGCGACGGGACGCCGACGCCGGCCGCGGATCCCGGCATCGTCCACCTCCGTACGCATCAATGCGCGCAACTCCGGACCGGCTCGGGCCCCAGGGCGCGCTCCTGCGAGCCTACTTCGCATCCGACGGACGACGAGGTCGAGGAGGACCGGATGCGGCTGAGCGCACAGGGTGCGATCGTGGGTGGGCTCGCGAGCGTCCTCCTGCTGGTCGCGGCGACGCACGCGAGCGCGAGCGGCGGCGAGGCCACGCCGCGCACGCGGCTGACGATGGTGGCCCCGGCGGCTCCCGGCGGCGGCTGGGACGGCTTCGCCCGCGAGGCGCAGCAGGTGCTCCGCACCGACGGCACCGTCGCGGCGCCGCAGGTCGTCAACGTGCCCGGCGCCTCCGGCACGATCGGGCTCGGCCAGGTCGCCCAGATGGGCGACCGCCACGACCTCATGCTCGTCACGGGCGGCGTCATGGTCGGCGGCATCGTCGTCAACGGCTCGAGCGTCGGCTTCGACGACGTCACGCCCATCGCCCGCCTCGCCGACGACTACAACGTGCTCGTCGTGCCGGGCGACTCGCCCCACGAGACGCTCGACGAATTCGTCGAGGCCCTCGCCGCCGACCCCGGCGGCACCGCGATCGCGGGCGGCTCGCTCGGCGGCATCGACCACCTGCTCGCCGGCATGCTCGCCGGAGAGAGCGGCGTCGACCCCGCGGACGTCAACTACCTCGCCTACCCGGGCGGCGGCGAGGTCGTCACCTCGATGCTGTCGCACACCGCCGAGGCGGGGCTCTCGGGCTACAACGAGTTCCGCGACCAGATCGAGTCGGGCAACCTGCGGGCGCTCGCGCTCTCGGCGCCCGAGCCGGTCGAGGGGATCGACGTGCCGACGTTCGTCGAGCAGGGCGTCGACGTGTCGATGGCGAACTGGCGCGGCCTCGTCGCCCCGCCCGGCATCTCGCCGGAGGTCGAGGCGGAGCTGCAGGCGATCGTGCGCGAGCTGCACGCGAGCGAGGGATGGCGCGAGGTGCTCGCGCGCAACGACTGGGAGGACAGCCTCATGATGGGCGAGGAGTTCGAGCGCTTCCTCGAGGACGAGACGGCGCGCACCGCGCAGGTCGTCGCGGAGCTCGGGCTGTGACCGGCGGGACGACCGCCGCGCGCGAGCGGGCCGCGCAGCCGCAGGCGCCCCGGCCGCAGCAGGCGCGACGCTGGTCGACCGGCCGCGGCGAGCTGTGGGTCGCGGGCGGCGTGCTCGCCCTCGCCGGCGCCCTCGCGTCGGGCACCGCGACGATGGAGGTGCCCGACGGCGTCGCGGCGCCCGGGCCGCAGTTCTTCCCCTGGCTCGTCGTGGGGCTCCTCGCGGTCGTCGGCGTCGCCCTCGGCGCGCAGGTGCTGCTGCAGGCGCGGCGCGCGCACGCCGACGGCGGCGCGCCCGCCACGATGTCGAACGACCTGCTCGAGGACCTCGGCGCCATCGACGGCACGAGCGAGCTGCGCATCGTCTCGCCCGCCGATGCGGCGCCCGCGCCGGGGGAGGACCCGGAGGATGACGGGGCGCGCCTCGACGTGCGCACGATCGCCCTCACCGTCGCCGCCCTCGCCGGCTTCGCGCTCGCGCTCACCTGGCTCGGCTGGATCCTCTCCGCCGCGGCGCTCTTCTGGGCGCTCGCGCGCCTGTTCGGCAGCGGCCGGCCGCTGCTCGACGTCGGCGTCGCCGTCATCGTCGCATCCGTCATCCAGCTCGCCTTCGGCGCGGGCCTCGGCCTGCCGCTCCCGGCGGGCATCCTGGAAGGGGTCGTCCCGTGGACCAGCTGACGCACCTGCTCGAGGGCTTCTCGGTCGCCCTCACGCCGAGCAACCTGCTCTTCCTCGTCATCGGCGCCGTGCTCGGCACCGCCGTCGGCGTGCTGCCGGGCCTGGGCTCCGCGATGGCGGTGGCGCTGCTGCTGCCCGTCACGTTCAGCCTCGACCCCACGGGCGCGTTCATCATGTTCGCGAGCATCTACTTCGGCGGGCTGTTCGGCGACTCGACCGCCGGCATCCTGCTCAACACGCCCGGCAACTCCTCGGCCATCGCGACGACCTTCGAGGGGCATCGGATGGCCAAGGACGGCCGGGCTGCGAAGGCGCTCGGCACCTCGGCGATCGGCGCCTTCCTCGGCGGCACGATCGCGTGCGTGCTCGTCGTCTTCTTCTCGCCGGCCATCGTGCGGCTCGCGACGGTCATGGGCCCGGCGGAGTACTTCGCCCTCACCGTGTTCGCGTTCGTCGCGATCGCGGCGGTCGTCGCCGACTCCATCGTGCGCGGCCTCGTGTCGCTCGGCCTCGGCTTCGCGGTCGGGATGGTCGGCATCGACGCGATGTCGGGCGCCGAGCGCTTCACGGGCGGCACGCCGGTGCTCTTCGACGGCATCTCGATCATCGTCGTCACCGTGGGCCTGCTCGCGATCGGCGAGGTGCTGCACGTCGCGGGCCGCATCCGCACGGCGGGCGGCAACGGGCCGTTCCTCAGCCCGAAGGGCTCGCCGCTGCTGAACCGCCGCGAGTGGCGGCAGGCGCTCCCGGCGTTCCTGCGCGGCACCGCGTTCGGCGTCCCCTTCGGCGCGATCCCCGTGGGCGGCTCCGAGGTGCCGACGTTCCTCGCCTACGGCACCGAGAAGCGCCTCGCGCGCCGCCGCGGGGACGCCGACTTCGGCACCCGCGGCGCGATCCAGGGCGTCGCGGCGCCGGAGGCCGCCGGCAACGCGACCGCGGGCTCCGCGATGGGCGCGCTGCTCGCGCTCGGCCTGCCGACCTCCGCGACCGCCGCGATGATGATCGCCGCCTTCCAGCAGTACGGCATGCAGCCCGGGCCGCTGCTGTTCGAGCGCTCGGGCGACCTCGTGTGGCCGCTGCTCGCGAGCCTCTTCCTCGGCCTCGGCATCCTGCTCATCATCAACCTGCCGTTCGCGGCGCTGTGGGCGCGGCTGCTCGTCATCCCGCGCCACTACCTCTACGCGGGCATCGCGGTCGTGGCCATGCTCGGCGTCTACGCGATCTCGTCGCGCGTGCTCGACCTCTGGATGGCGCTCGCGATCGGCGTCGTCGGCGTCATCATGCGGCACTTCTCGCTGCCGATCGCGCCGGTGCTCATCGCCGCGATCCTCGGCCCGATGGCCGAGACGCAGCTGCGCCGCGCGCTCGCCGTCTCGGAGGGCGACCCGACGGCGCTCGTCGCCTCGCCGTTCACGATCGTGCTCTACCTGCTGCTCGCGGCGACCGTCGCGGTGAGCGTCGTGCAGCACCTGCGCCACGCCCGCGCCGAGCGGGCGACGAAGGCGCGGGTGCCGGCCTGATCCGGCGCCCGCGACCGGCGCAGGCGGACGAGGCGCCGGCCCTCGCGGGCCTCAGGCCCTGCCGAGCCGCGCGTAGGCGCCCAGGATGCGCCGCTCCGACTCGGTGAGGTAGCGCTCGAGCTCGGCGGCGGCGGCCTCCGGGCCCTCGTCGACGAGTGCGTCGAGCACGGCGCGGTTGCGGGTGACGAACGGCCGGTGGAGCGACTCGAAGTCGGCGATCGCGAGGAACGCGAGCCGCAGCTCGGCCGAGAGCTGCTCGTGGGCGCGCTCGAGGCGCGGGCTGTCGGAGAGCGAGACGAGCGCGCGGTGGAAGGCCATGTTCGCCGTGCCGACCGTCGCCCAGTCGCCCTGCTCGACCGCTGCCTCGGCGCGCTCGACCTCCTGGCGCATGGCGGCGACGCCCGGGTGCAGCGGCGAGGCGTCGCGGAGCACGCCGCACTCGATCTGGCGGCGCGCCCGATAGATGTCGACGACGTCGGCGGTGGTGGGGGAGGCGACCGAGACGCCGCGGTTGGGCACGTGCTCGACGAGCCCGTGCTGCGCGAGCGCCCGGAACGCCTCGCGGAGCGTGTTGCGGGAGACGTCGAGGCGCGCCGCGAGCGCCGCCTCCGACAGCCGCTCGCCGGGCGCGAACTCGCCCGCGATGATCCGGCGGCGGAGGTCACCGGCGAGGCTCGTGTCGCTCATGGCTCGATCGTAGGGGAGCGGCCCGGAGGATCGTCCGCGCATCCGCAACAGGATGGAAACACGCCGGACCCGCATTGTTCAACAATCGTTGCCACGGTGTCCTACGACGGCTAGGCTCCCCTCCAGCGCACCCCGCGCGCCCGAGCCCACCGACGGAGATGGGAAGACAGATGTCCGACACGCAGCACACGGCGCAGCCGCAGCCGGCAGGCGAGCAGGAGCCGACGGGCGCCGACCGCGCCAAGGCCTTCGCGAAGAGCCGCCGGGGACCGATCCTCGGCGCCATCTTCCTCATGGCCACCTCGGCCATCGGCCCCGGCTTCATCACCCAGACCGCGACGTTCACCGCGCAGCTCGGCGCCGCGTTCGCCTTCGCGATCCTCGTGTCGATCCTCATCGACCTCGCGGTGCAGATGAACATCTGGCGCATGATCACGGTCACCGGCAAGCGCGCCGGCGACCTCGCGAACAGCGCCCTCCGCGGCTCGGGCCACGTGCTCGCCGTGCTCATCATCATCGGCGGCCTCGCGTTCAACATCGGCAACATCGCCGGCGGCGGCCTGGGCCTCAACGCGATGCTCGGCATCGACGCGAAGATCGGCGGCCTCCTCACCGGCCTCCTCGCGATCGGCATCTTCCTGTTCAAGAAGGCCGGCCGCGTCGTCGACATCGTCGTGATGGTGCTCGGCGTCGGCATGATCGCGATGACGATCTACGTCGCGATCGTCTCGAACCCGCCCGTCGGCGACGCCCTCCGGCAGACGTTCCTCCCCGACACGCTGAACTTCGCGACCATCACCACGATCGTCGGCGGCACCGTCGGCGGCTACATCACGTACGCCGGCGCGCACCGCTACCTGGAGTCGGGCCTCACGGGCCCCGAGCACGTCAAGGACGTGCACCGCGCCTCCATGAACGGCATCCTCGTCACCGGCGTCATGCGCTACGTGCTGTTCCTCGCCATCCTCGGCGTCGTCGCCTCGGGCGTCGCGCTCGACCTCTCGAGCCAGGCCGCCAATCCCGCGGGCCAGGCCTTCGGCATCGTCCTCGGCGAGGCCGGCATCCGGATCTTCGGCTTCATCTTCTGGGCCGCCTCCATCACGTCGGTCATCGGCGCCGCCTACACCTCGGCGACGTTCATGTCGGTGTTCTCGAAGCGCCTCTCCGGCGGCTGGCCCCTGCAGCTCGCGACGGTCGCGTTCATCGTCGTCTCGCTCATCGTCTACCTGCTCATCGGCACGGCGCCGGCGGCGCTGCTCGTCTTCGTCGGCGGCTTCAACGGCCTGATCCTGCCGATCGGCCTGACGATCTTCATGTACATCGGCTGGTTCCGGCAGCGCGACGTGCTGGGCGGCTACCGGTACCCCGTGTGGCTGCTCGTGCTCGGCACGCTCGCGACGGCGCTCACCTGGTACATGGGCTCGCAGTCCGTGGTCCCCATCTTCGCCTTCCTCGGCGTCGGCGCGTAGGCGGCGGCCGTGACGACCATCGACCTCAACTCCGACCTCGGCGAGAACGTCCCCGAGCGGATCGTCGGCGACGACGCGGCGATGCTGCGGGTCGTCACGAGCGCCAACGTCGCCTGCGGCTTCCACGCGGGGAGCCCGGAGGGCATCCGGGCGACCCTCGTGGAGGCGGCCACGCGCGGCGTCGCGATCGGCGCCCACCCCGGGTACCGCGACTACGAGGGCTTCGGCCGCGTCGACGTCGAGATCGACGACGCGACGCTGCAGGCCCACGTGGAGTACCAGCTCGGCGCGCTGGGCGCCCTCGCGGCCTCGGCGGGGGAGCGGATGGTCTACGTGAAGCCGCACGGCGCGCTCTACAACCGGATCGCGCACGACGAGGCGCACGCGCGCGTCGTCGTCGCGGCGGTGCGCGCCGTCGACCCCTCGCTCGTGCTGCTGGGGCTCGCCGGCTCGGTGGTGCTCGACGTCGCCGAGGCCGCGGGCCTCGCGACCGCCGCGGAGGCGTTCGCCGACCGCGCGTACACGCCCGAGGGCCTGCTCGTCTCGCGGAAGGAGCCGGGCTCGGTGCTCCACGACCCGGAGGCGGTGGCGGGGCGGATGGTGCGCCTGGCGCAGGAGGGCGTGCTCGAGGCGATCGACGGCACGACCGTCGCCGTGCGCGCCGAGTCGATCTGCGTGCACGGCGACAGCCCCGGCGCCATCGCGATGGCGGAGGCGACGCGCGCGGCGCTCGAGGCCGCGGGCGTCGCGATCGCCCCGTTCGCGGGGGCGCGCTGATGCTCGGCCCGCACGCGCCGGTCGCCACGCCCGAGCAGCTCGCCGCGGCGCGCGAGGCGCGCGAGGCCTACCGCGGCGGCCTCGTGGCCCCCACGAGCGGCGTCGCGCACGGGCTCGTGCAGGCCAACCTCATCGCCGTGCCGCGAGACTGGGCGTTCGAGACGCTGCTGTTCGCGCAGCGCAACCCGAAGTCGTGCCCCGTGCTCGAGGTCGTCGAGCCCTCGGCCGACGGCCGCGTCGAGCCGCGCCTCGCGCCCGGCGCCGACCTCCGCACCGACATCCCCGCCTACCGCGTGTGGCGCGACGGCGAGCTCGTCGAGGAGGTCGCCGACGCGACCGCCGCGTGGGCCGAGCAGCCGCTCGTCGCCTTCCTCATCGGCTGCAGCTTCACGTTCGAGGCCGGCCTCGCCGATGCCGGCATCCCCATCCGGCACCAGGAGCTCGGCACGAACGTGCCGATGTACCGCACCGCGCGGCAGTGCGAGCCCGCGGGCCGGCTCTCGGGCGAGCTCGTCGTCTCGATGCGGCCGATCCCCGCCGACCGCGTGGCCGACGCGGTGGCCATCTCCGGCCGCTTCCCGGCGGTCCACGGGGCGCCGGTGCACATCGGCGACCCGGGCTCGCTCGGCATCGCCGACCTCGGCGCGCCCGACTTCGGCGACGCGCCGGAGGTGCGCGAGGGGGAGGTGCCGGTGTTCTGGGCGTGCGGCGTCACGCCGCAGGCGGCCATCATGGCCTCGCGGCCCCCGTTCGCGATCACGCACGCACCCGGCCACATGATGGTGCTCGACGTGCCCGACGCGGCGTACGCCGCATGACGCGCGTCGTCACCGCGGCCGACACGGCGCTGCTGCTCGAGGCGGCCGACCTCGACGAGGCGATGCGGCTGCTGCCGCGGCTGCGCGAGGCGGCGCTGCCGGGCGTGACCGAGCTCGTCCCCGCCGCCCGCACCATCCTCGTGCGCTTCGACCCGCGCGCCGTCCGGGCCGCCGACCTCGCCGAGCGGCTGCTCGCTGTCGAGCCGGCCGCCGAGCGCGCGGCGAGCGATGCCTCCGTGACCATCCCGGTCCGCTACGACGGCCAGGACCTCGACGAGGTCGCCGGTCTCCTCGGCGTCTCGGCCGAGGAGGTCGTCGCGCGCCACCAGGCCGCCGCGTGGAGCGTCGCCTTCACCGGCTACGCGCCCGGGTTCGGCTACCTCGTCGGCGACGACGACCTCTTCCAGGTGCCGCGCCGCTCGAGCCCGCGCACGCGCATCCCGGCCGGCTCCGTCGGCCTCGCGGGCGCCTTCTCAGGCGTCTACCCGCGCGAGAGCCCGGGCGGCTGGCAGCTCATCGGCCGCACCGATGCGCGCATGTGGGACCTCGGCCGCGAGCCCGCGGCGCTGCTGGCGCCCGGCACCGCGGTGCGCTTCGAGCGCGTCGAGCGCGAGCTCGTCGAGGCGGCGCCCGCCGAGCGGCCCGCCGTCGACAGCGCGCACGCGCTCGAGGTCGTGCGCCCCGGCCTGCAGCTGCTCGTGCAGGACCTCGGGCGGCCCGGCATGGCCGCGACGGGCGTGAGCGCGTCCGGCACCGCCGACCGCACGGCGCTGCGCGCCGCGAACCGCGCGGTGGGCAACGACCCTGGCACGCCCGCGCTCGAACTCGCGGGCGGCGGCGCGGTGCTCCGCGCCCGCGGCCCCGCCGTCGTCGCGATCGCGGGCGGCACGGCCGAGGCGACCGTCGAGGGGCCGGCCGGCACCGCCGCCGTCGTGCACGGCGCGCCCGTCGCGCTCGACGACGGCGACGAGCTGCGGATCGGCGCGGTCACCGCGGGCCTGCGCGCCCTCGTGGCCGTGCGCGGCGGCATCGCGCTCGAGCCCGCGCTCGGCAGCCTCGCGACCGACACGCTCGCCGGCCTCGGCCCGGCGCCGCTCGCCGCCGGCGACGTGCTGCCGCTCCACGGCCCCGCGGCGGCGCCGCACGCGGTCGACCCGGTGCCGGCCGCGCTCGGTGCGCCGCCCGCGCCCGGGCAGGAGGTGCCGCTGCGCATCGTCCTCGGCCCGCGCGCCGACTGGTTCGCCCCGGCGGCGCTCGAGGCGCTCACGGGCCAGGCCTGGCTCGTCACGCCGCGCTCCGACCGCGTCGGCGTGCGACTGGAGGGCGAGCCGCTCGAGCGCGCGCGCGACGGCGAGCTGCCGAGCGAGGGCGCCGTGACGGGTGCGATCCAGGTGCCGCCCGACGGCCAGCCCGTGCTCTTCCTGCCCGACCACCCGCTCACGGGCGGGTACCCGATCGTCGGCGCCGTCGTCGACGACGACCTCGACCTCGCCGGCCAGCTGCCGCCCGGCGCCCGCATCCGCTTCGTCCTCGTCGACGAGCCGCCGATCGACCTCGGAGCCCCCGCATGACCCGCATCCAGACCGTCCTCATCGCCAACCGCGGCGAGATCGCCGTGCGGGTCGCGCGCGCGTGCGCCGAGGCGGGCATCCGCTCGGTCGCCGTGTACGCCGACCAGGACGTCGACGCGATGCACGTGCGGGCCGCCGACGCCGCCGTCGCCCTCGGCGGCTCGACCGCGGCCGAGACGTACCTCGACATCCCGTCGCTGCTCGAGGCGGCCCGCGCCTCGGGCGCCGACGCCGTGCACCCCGGCTACGGCTTCCTCTCCGAGAGCGCCGCCTTCGCGCGCGCCGTCGAGGACGCGGGCCTGACCTGGATCGGGCCGGCGCCAGAGAGCATCGAGGCGCTCGGCGACAAGGTCTCCGCGCGCCGCATCGCGGTCGAGGCGGGCGCGCCGCTCGCGCCCGGCATCGACCGCCCGCTCGAGGGCGCGCACGAGGCGGTCGCCTTCGCCGAGGAGCACGGCCTGCCGATCGTCGTGAAGGCGGCGTTCGGCGGCGGCGGGCGCGGCATGCGCATCGCCAGGACGCTCGAGGAGGTGCCGGAGGCGTTCGAGGCCGCCTCGCGGGAGGCGGTGGGCGCCTTCGGCCGCGGCGAGTGCTTCGTCGAGCGCTACCTCGAGCACCCCCGCCACGTCGAGGCGCAGGTGCTCGGCGACGGCCACGGCCGCGTGGTCGTCGTCGGCGACCGCGACTGCTCGCTCCAGCGCCGCAGCCAGAAGCTGCTCGAGGAGGCGCCCGCGCCGGGCCTCACCGACGAGCAGCGCGCGCGCATCCACGCCGCCGCGCGCGACATCTGCGCGGCCGTCGACTACCGGGGCGCCGGCACGGTCGAGTTCCTGCTCGCCGCCGACGGCACGATCGCGTTCCTCGAGGTCAACACCCGCTTGCAGGTCGAGCACCCGGTCACCGAGATGGTGACCGGCGTCGACCTCGTGCGCGAGCAGCTGCGCATCGCCGAGGGCCGCGGCATCTCGTTCGACGCGACGCCCGCGCCGTCCGGCCACGCGATCGAGCTGCGCGTCAACGCCGAGGACCCGGGCCGCGGCTTCCTGCCGAGCCCCGGTCTCGTCACGGTCCTGCGCGCCCCCGGCGGCCCCGGCGTGCGCTGGGACGCCGGCGTCGAGGCCGGCGACCGCGTCGAGGCGGCGTTCGACTCGCTCGCGGCCAAGCTCATCGTCCACGCGCCCGACCGCGACGCGGCCCTCGTGCGCCTCCGTCGCGCGCTCGGCGAGCTCGAGGTCGAGGGCGTCGCCACCGTCGCGCCGTTCGCGCTCGCCGTGCTCGACGAGCCCGCGTTCTCGACCGACGGCTTCGCGGTGTCGACGCAGTGGATCGAGGCCGAGCTCATGCCCCGCCTCGAGCCGCAGCTGCGCCCCGCGCCCGCGCCCGCGGACGCGCTCCGCCGCGTCGCGATCGAGGTCGACGGCCGCCGCGTCGTACTGGGGCTGCCGGAGGCGCTCCTCGCGGCCGCCGCGGGCGCCGGCGGCGGAGCGCCCGCAGCGCCGGCGCGCGACGAGGCGGCCGTCGAGGCGCCGGTGCCCGGCACGCTCGTGCGCTGGTTCGTCGACGACGGCGCCGAGGTCGCCGAGGGCCAGGAGGTCGCGGTGCTCGACGCGATGAAGATGGAGACGAAGGCGCTCGCGCACCGCGCGGGCACCATCGCGCGGGTGCTCGAGGAGGGCGCGGCGGCCTCGGTCGGGGAGACGATCGCGCGGATCGACTAGCGCAACCGAGTGCGCCCTGGGCGAAGCCAGGGGATGCGTGTCAGCGGCCGGTCGTAGGCTTCTTCGGTGACATCCAGGACCACGAACACCGCCGAGCTGCACGTCCGCGGCGCCCGCGAGCACAACCTCAAGGACGTCGACCTGCGCATCCCGCGCGACGCCCTCGTCGTGTTCACGGGCCTCTCCGGCTCGGGCAAGTCGTCGCTCGCGTTCGACACCATCTTCGCCGAGGGGCAGCGCCGCTACGTCGAGTCGCTGTCGGCGTACGCGCGGCAGTTCCTGGGCCAGGTCGACCGCCCCGACGTCGACTTCATCGAGGGGCTGAGCCCCGCGGTGTCGATCGACCAGAAGTCGACGAACCGCAACCCGCGCTCGACGGTCGGCACCATCACCGAGGTGTTCGACTACATGCGCCTGCTCTGGGCGCGCATCGGCGTCCCGCACTGCCCGATCTGCGGCGAGCGCATCCAGCGCCAGACGGTGCAGCAGATCGCCGACGACCTCATGGACCTGGCCGAGCGCACGCGCTTCCAGATCCTCGCGCCGGTCGTGCAGCAGAAGAAGGGCGAGTTCGTCGACCTGCTGCGCAACCTCGTCGCCACCGGCTACTCCCGCGCCGTCATCGACGGCGAGGTCGTGCAGCTCGCCGAGGCTCCCGCGCTCAAGAAGCAGAACAAGCACGACATCTCGGTCGTCGTCGACCGCCTCGTCGCCGAGCCCGGCATGCTCTCGCGCCTCACTGACTCGCTCGAGACGGCGCTGCGGCTCGCCGACGGCCTCGTGACGATCGACTTCGTCGACGAGGAGGCAGGCACGGCCGCGCGCACGCGCACGTACAGCGAGAAGCTCGCGTGCCCGAACCGCCACCCGGTCTCGCTCACCGAGATCGAGCCGCGCACCTTCTCGTTCAACGCGCCCTTCGGCGCGTGCCCCGAGTGCTCGGGCATCGGCACGCGCATGGCGGCCGACCCCGACCTCGTCATCGCCGACGAGTCGCTGACGCTCCGCGAGGGCGCCATCCTGCCCTGGACGCAGGCGGGCAAGGGCCTCTACACCTACTTCGAGCGGCTGCTCGGCGGCCTCGCCAAGGAGATGGGCTTCTCGCTCGACACCGCCTGGAACGAGCTCGACGCCGACGTGCGGAAGGTCATCCTGCACGGCACCGACGGCAACGTCATGGTCCAGTGGCGCAACCGCTACGGCCGCCAGCTGCGCTACGCCTCCGGCTACGAGGGCGTCATGCCGTACATCCAGCGCAAGCACGCGGAGGCCGACTCCGACTGGTCGCGCCAGAAGCACGGCGAGTACCTGCGCGAGGTGCCGTGCCCCGAGTGCGGCGGCGCGCGCCTCAAGCCCGAGGTGCTCGCGGTCACGGTGCACGAGCGCTCGATCGCCTCGGTCGCCGAGATGAGCCTGGTCGATGCGCACGCGTTCGTGCACGAGCTCGACCTCACGGCCCGCGAGGCCGAGATCGCCGCGGCGGTGCTGCGCGAGATCCGCGCGCGGCTCGACTTCCTCATCCGGGTCGGCCTCGGCTACCTGTCGCTCTCGCGCAGCGCCGGCACGCTCTCGGGCGGCGAGGCGCAGCGCATCCGCCTCGCCACGCAGATCGGCGCGGGCCTCACCGGCGTGCTCTACGTGCTCGACGAGCCCTCGATCGGCCTGCACCAGCGCGACAACCGCAAGCTCATCGGCACGCTCGAGGCGCTCCGCGACCTCGGCAACACGCTCATCGTCGTCGAGCACGACGAGGACACCATCCGCACCGCCGACTGGATCGTCGACATCGGCCCCGGCGCGGGCGAGCACGGCGGCGAGGTCGTGCACTCGGGCACCTACGAGGAGCTCGTCGAGAACGAGGCATCGCTCACGGGCGCCTACCTCGCGGGCCGCGAGCGCATCCCGACGCCCTCCTCGCGGCGGCCGATCGACCCGGAGCGGATGCTGCGGATCGAGGGCGCGCGCGCCAACAACCTCAAGGACGTCTCGGTCGACGTGCCGCTCGGCGTCTTCGTCGCCGTCACGGGCGTCTCCGGATCCGGCAAGTCGACGCTCGTCAACGACATCCTCCACAAGGTGCTCGCCAACGCCCTCAACGGCGCCCGCCAGGTGCCCGCGAAGCACACGCGCGTCACGGGCCTGCAGCACCTCGACAAGGTCATCCACGTCGACCAGGGGCCCATCGGCCGCACGCCGCGCTCGAACCCCGCGACGTACACGGGCGTGTTCGACAAGATCCGCACGCTGTTCGCCGAGACGGCCGAGGCCAAGGCCCGCGGCTACCTCGCAGGCCGCTTCTCGTTCAACGTGAAGGGCGGCCGCTGCGAGGCCTGCCAGGGCGACGGCACGCTGAAGATCGAGATGAACTTCCTGCCCGACGTCTACGTCGAGTGCGAGGTCTGCGGCGGCAAGCGCTACAACCGCGACACGCTCTCGGTGCACTACAAGGGCAAGTCGATCGCCGACGTGCTCGAGATGCCCATCGAGGAGGCGGCCGACTTCTTCGAGCCCATCTCGTCGATCCACCGGTACCTCCGCACGCTCGTCGACGTCGGCCTCGGCTACGTGCGTCTCGGGCAGTCGGCGACGACGCTCTCGGGCGGCGAGGCGCAGCGCGTCAAGCTCGCCACCGAGCTGCAGCGCCGCACCTCCGGGCGCGCGATCTACGTGCTCGACGAGCCGACGACCGGCCTCCACTTCGACGACGTCCGGAAGCTCCTCGAGGTGCTCGACGGGCTCGTCGAGAAGGGCAACACGGTGCTCACCATCGAGCACTCGCTCGACGTCATCAAGTCGGCCGACTGGATCATCGACCTCGGCCCCGAGGGCGGCTCGGGCGGCGGCACGATCGTCGCGACCGGCACGCCGGAGCAGGTGGCCGACGTCGACGAGAGCTTCACGGGCGGCTTCCTCAGGGAGATCCTGGGCGCCGCGGTCCGATGAGGGCGCGATGAGCGCCGCCCGTCCCTCCCGCACCGTCCCGTACAAGCCCGCGCCGGGCACGATCCCGACGGCGCCGGGCGTCTACCGGTTCCGCGACGAGCACGAGCGCGTGCTCTACGTCGGCAAGGCGAAGAACCTGCGGCAGCGGCTCTCGAACTACTTCCAGCCGCTCGAGGCGCTCCACGAGCGCACGCGGCGGATGGTGCTCACCGCCGTGCGCGTCGAGTGGACGATCGTCGCGAGCGAGTACGAGGCGCTGCAGCTCGAGTTCACCTGGATCAAGGAGTACGAGCCGCCCTTCAACGTCCAGTTCCGCGACGACAAGTCGTACCCGTACCTCGCGGTGACGATGGGCGACGACGTGCCGCGGGCGATGATCACGCGCAACCGCGGCATCCGCGGCGCCCGCTACTTCGGCCCGTACACGAAGGTCTGGGCGATCCGCGAGACGCTCGACCTGCTGCTGAAGGCCTTCCCGGTGCGCTCGTGCAGCGCCTCCACCTACGACCGCGCCGAGCGCACGGGCCGGCCGTGCCTGCTCGGCGACATCGGCAAGTGCGCCGCGCCCTGCGTCGGCCGCATCTCGCAGGAGGACCACCGCGGCCTCGCGCGCGAGCTCGTCGCGTTCATGAACGGCGGCGACCAGGCGGTCGTCGACCACATGCGCGAGGAGATGCAGCGCGCGAGCGCCCGGCTCGAGTTCGAGCGCGCCGCGCGCGTGCGGGACCAGCTGCAGGCGCTCGACGCGGTGCTCGAGCGCACGAGCGTCGTGCTCTCGGACCGCGTCGACGCCGACGTCTTCGGCGTCGTCGCCGACGAGCTGAGCGCCGCCGTCCACCTGTTCGCGGTGCGCGGCGGCCGCATCCGCGGCACGAAGTCGTGGGTCGTCGACACCGAGATCGACATGACCGACGGCGAGCTCGCGACGCAGATGCTCCGCATCGCCTACGACGAGGGCGGCGACGCGCCCGCGCGCGAGGTCCTCGTGCCGAAGGAGCCCGACCTGCCCGACGAGGTCGCGACCTGGCTCACGACGCGCCGCGAGGCGCACGGCCTCGGCGGCCGCGTCGACATCCGGGTGCCGCAGCGCGGCGAGAAGCGCCGCCTCGCCGACTCCGCGACCGTGAACGCCGCGCACGCGCTGCAGGTGGCGCGCACGAAGCGCACGAGCGACTACGTGACGCGCTCGCAAGCGCTCGCCGACCTCCAGGAGGCGCTCGGCATGGCCGAGGCGCCGCTGCGCATCGAGTGCTTCGACGTCTCGCACCTCGGCGGCACCGGCGTCGTCGCCTCGATGGTCGTCTTCGAGGACGGCCTGCCGCGCAAGGACCAGTACCGCAAGTTCGCGATCGCGCAGACGACCGACGACACCGACTCCATCCGCCAGGTCATCGCCCGGCGCGCGCGGTACATCGTCGACGGCGACCCGGAGGACACCGGCAGCCGCTTCGCCTACACGCCGCAGCTGCTGCTCGTCGACGGCGGGCGACCGCAGGTGCAGGCCGCGAAGCGGGCGCTCGACGAGGCCGGCGTCCGCGGCGTCGCGCTCGCCGGCATCGCCAAGCGCCTCGAGGAGCTGTGGCTGCCCGACGACGAGTACCCGGTGATCCTGCCGCGCACGAGCGAGGCGCTCTACCTCGTGCAGCGCCTGCGCGACGAGGCGCACCGCGTCGCGATCTCGTACCAGCGGCAGAAGCGCTCGAGCGCCATCGAGACCGAGCTGAGCGGCATCCCGGGCCTGGGGCCCGCACGCGTGCGCGCCCTGCTCAAGCACTTCGGCTCGGCGAAGCGCGTGCGCGCGGCGAGCCCCGAGCAGCTCCAGGAGGTCGCAGGCGTCGGTCCCGCGCTCGCCGTCGCCGTCGCGCGGGCCCTCGGCGCCGATACGATGGTGGCGAGCACCGACGGCGACCAGGGAATCGGAACGTGAACGCGAGAGAGATCGTCATCATCACCGGCATGTCCGGGGCGGGCCGCTCGACGGTCGGGAACGCGCTCGAGGACCTGGGCTGGTTCGTGGTCGACAACCTCCCGCCGACGATGCTCCAGGCGCTCGTCCGCACGGCGGCCGCGCCCGAGGCGACCGAGCCGCAGCTCGCGATCGTCGTCGACGTCCGCGGCGGCACGCTCTTCGACGACGCGAAGCGCTTCATCGAGATGCTCCGCAGCGAGCACAGCGTGCGCATCCTCTTCCTCGAGGCGAGCGACGCCGAGCTCGTCCGCCGGTACGAGCAGGTCCGCCGGCCGCACCCGCTGCAGGGCGACGGCACGATCCTCGACGGCATCCGGCTCGAGCGGAACCGGCTGCAGGCCATCCGCGGCCTCGCCGACGACCTGCTCGACACGACGGGTCTCAACCCGCACCAGCTCACGACGCGCGTGGGGGAGCGGTTCGCGCCCGGCGGCCAGCTCGAGGTCACGCTCACGGTCATGAGCTTCGGCTTCAAGTACGGCACGCCGGTCGACGCCGACCTCATCGCCGACATGCGCTTCCTGCCCAACCCGTTCTGGGTGCCGGAGCTGCGGTCGCACAACGGCACCGACGCCGTCGTGGCCGACTACGTGCTCGCGCAGGAGGGCGCCCAGGAGTTCGCCGACCGGTACGTCGAGGCCCTGCGCCCCGTGCTCGCCGGCTACCTGCGCGAGAACAAGCTGCACGCGGTGCTCGGCATCGGCTGCACGGGCGGCAAGCACCGCTCGGTCGCCATGAGCCAGTACATCGCGGCCCGGCTCGAGGGCACTCCCGGGGTGCGCGTGGCCGTGAAGCATCGAGACCTGGGGCGCGAATGACGAGGGGAGCGGGCGTGGCACTGACCGACGACGTCAAGGAGGAGCTCGCGCGCGTGCGCGTGACGCGACCCCAGACGAAGGCGGCGGAGGTCGCGACCCTCCTGCGCTTCGCGGGTGGGCTGCACGTGATCTCGAGCCGCGTGGCGGTGGAGAGCGAGCTCGGCTCGGCCTCCGTGGCCCGGCGGCTCGCGAAGAGCATCCTCGAGCTGTACGGCATCCGGCCGGAGATCGCGCGGATCTCGTCGTCGTCGAACCGCGCGAGCGGCGCCTACCTGGTGCGCGTCATCGCGGACGGCGAGACGCTCGCGCGCCAGACCGGCCTCATGGATGCGCGGCGCCGCCCCGTGCGCGGCCTCCCGAACAAGGTGACGACGGGCTCGATCGAGGACCTCGCCGGCATCTGGCGCGGCGCGTTCCTGGCGCAGGGCACGCTCTCCGACCCCGGCCGCTCCGCGGCGCTCGAGGTCGCGTGCCCCGGCAACGAGGCCGCGATGGCGCTCGTCGGCGCCGCCGGCCGCCTCGGCATCCCCGCGAAGTCGCGCGAGGTGCGGGGCGCGCACCGCGTCGTCATCCGCGAGGGCGAGCCCATCTCGCGCATGCTCACCACGATGGGGGCGCACGACACCGTGCAGGCGTGGGCGGAGCTCCGGCAACGCCGGGAGGTGCGGGCGACCGCGAACCGGCTCGTCAACTTCGACGACGCCAACCTGCGCCGCAGCGCCCAGGCGGCGGTCGCGGCGTGCGCGCGCATCGAGCGCGCCCTCGAGATCCTCGGGCCCGACGTGCCCGAGCACCTCGGCTACGCGGGCCGCCTGCGGCTCGACCACCGCGAGGCGAGCCTCGACGAGCTCGGCCACCTCGCGACGCCGACGATGACGAAGGACGCCGTCGCCGGTCGCATCCGGCGCCTGCTCGCGATGGCCGATCGCGCCGCGCAGGACCAGGGCATCCCGAACACCGAGGCCGCCGTGCCGGAGGACCTGGACGTCTGATCCGAGGGCGCCGAGCGGTCGATCGCGCACCGCTGGCACGCACCCCCGCGTGGATAGGATCGGAACGACCGCCATGCGCGCCAGGAGCGCGCGAGTGAGGAGAACCGGACCATGACCGTGTACACCCTTCCCGACCTGCCGTACGACTACGCGGCGCTCGAGCCCCACATCTCTGCGAAGATCATGGAGCTCCACCACGACAAGCACCACAAGGCCTACGTCGACGGCGCGAACACCGCTCTCGAGAAGCTGCAGGCCGCGCGCGACGCCGACGACTTCGGCGCCGTCAACAAGCTCGAGAAGGACCTCGCGTTCAACCTCGGCGGCCACACGAACCACACCGTCTTCTGGAACAACCTCTCCGGCGACGGCGGCGGCGAGCCCGAGGGCGAGCTGCAGGCCGCGATCGACGAGTTCTTCGGCGGCTTCGGCAAGTTCCAGGCGCACTTCACCGCCAACGCCACGGGCATCCAGGGCTCCGGCTGGTCGGTGCTCGCGTGGGACTCGATCGCGTCGCGGCTCAACGTCTTCCAGCTCTTCGACCAGCAGGGCAACGTCCCGGTCGGCGCGCACCCGATCCTCATGCTCGACATGTGGGAGCACGCCTTCTACCTCGACTACCTCAACGTGAAGGCCGACTACGTGAAGGCCTTCTGGCAGATCGTGAACTGGCAGGACGCGCAGGCCCGCTTCGACGCGGCCAAGGCGCAGACCTCGGGCCTCATCGTCCGCTGATCCCCCCAATCGTCACCCAGTGACCCGGGGCCCCGGGCACGTCGCCCGGGGCCCCGTCCACCCCGACAGTCAGGAACCCATCCCATGACTATGAAGGTCGCCATCAACGGCTTCGGTCGGATCGGCCGCAACTTCGTGCGTGCAGCGCTTGCCCAGGGCGCTGACATCGACGTCGTCGCGGTCAACGATCTGACCGACAACGCCACCCTGGCCCACCTCCTCAAGTACGACTCCGTCTCCGGTCCGCTCGCCGCCGAGGTCTCCTCGGACGAGGGCTCCATCCGCGTCGGCGACGACGAGTTCCGCGGCTTCGCCGAGAAGGACCCGTCGAAGCTGCCCTGGGGCGACCTCGACGTCGACGTCGTGATCGAGTCGACCGGCCGCTTCACGAAGGTGGAGGACGCCTCGGCGCACCTGACCGCCGGCGCGAAGAAGGTCATCCTCTCGGCGCCGGCCACGGGCAAGGCCCCCACGTTCGTGATGGGCATCAACGAGGACCAGTACGACGCCGAGAACGACCACGTCATCTCGAACGCCTCGTGCACGACGAACTGCCTCGCGCCGCTCGCCAAGGTCTTCCACGAGTCGTTCGGCATCGAGCGCGGCTTCATGATGACGGCGCACGCCTACACGGCCGACCAGAACCTCCAGGACGGCCCGCACAAGGACCTGCGCCGCGCGCGCGGCGCCGCGATCAACATCGTGCCGACGTCGACGGGCGCCGCGAAGGCCATCGGCCTCGTGCTGCCGGAGCTCAACGGCCTGCTCGACGGCTCCTCGTACCGCGTGCCGGTCCCCACGGGCTCGATCGTCGACCTGACGCTCGTCACCCGCGACGGGCTCACCGTCGACGAGATCAACGCCGCGTACCTCGAGGCCGCGAACGGCTCCCTCAAGGGCTACCTGCAGTACTCGGACGAGCCGCTCGTCTCGAGCGACATCGTCGGCAACCCGCACTCGTCGATCTTCGACTCGGGCCTCACCGCCGTCATCGGCAACCAGGTGAAGGTCTCGTCCTGGTACGACAACGAGTGGGGCTACTCGAACCGCCTCGTCGACATCACCGAGTTCGTCGGCGCGAAGCTCTGATCCGCATGGCGATCCGCACGCTCGAGACCCTCGGCGACCTGGCCGGGCGCACCGTCCTCATCCGGTGCGACTTCAACGTCCCGCTCGAGGACGGCCGCATCACCGACGAGGGCCGCATCGTCGCGTCGCTGCCCACCCTCCGCGCCCTGCTCGAGCAGGGCGCGAGGGTGGTGGCGATGTCGCACCTGGGCCGCCCGAAGGGTGCGCCCGAGGAGCGGTACTCGCTGGCCCCCGTCGCGGCCCGCCTCGGCGAGCTGCTCGGCCAGGAGGTCGCGTTCGCGGCCGACACGGTCGGCGAGGACGCGCAGCGCGTGCGGATCGCCCTGCAGGACGGGCAGCTCGCGCTGCTCGAGAACCTGCGCTTCGACCCCCGGGAGACGAGCAAGGACGCGGGCGAGCGGGCCGAGCTCGCCGCGGAGCTCGCCGCCGGCGCCGACGTCTTCGTCTCCGACGGCTTCGGCGTCGTCCACCGCGAGCAGGCGAGCGTCCTCGAGGTCGCCCAGGCGCTCCCGAGCGCCGCGGGCCTGCTCGTCGCGAAAGAGCTCGAGGTCCTGTCGCGCCTCACCGAGTCGCCGGAGCGGCCGTACGCGGTCGTGCTCGGCGGTTCGAAGGTCTCCGACAAGCTCGGCGTCATCGAGCACCTGCTGCCGCGGGTCGACCGCCTCGTCATCGGTGGCGGCATGCTCTTCACCTTCCTCCGGGCGCTCGGCCACGACGTGGCGTCGAGCCTCCTCGAGGAGGACCAGGTGGAGCGGGTGCTCGGCTACATGAAGCAGGCCGAGGAGCTCGGCGTGCAGCTGCTGCTGCCGACCGACGTCGTCGTCGCGGAGGGCTTCTCGGCCGACGCGGCGCACGAGACGGTCGCCACCGATGCGATCGGCGCCTCGCGCTTCGGCGCGAAGGGCATCGGCCTCGACATCGGCCCCGACTCCGCCGCCGCGTTCGCCGAGGCGATCCGCACCTCGCGCACGGTCTTCTGGAACGGCCCCATGGGCGTGTTCGAGATGCCGGCCTTCGCGCACGGCACGAAGGCCGTCGCGCAGGCGCTCACCGAGGTCGACGGCCTCGCGGTCGTCGGCGGCGGCGACTCCGCCGCCGCGGTCCGCGGCCTCGGCTTCGACGACGCGGCGTTCGGCCACATCTCGACCGGTGGCGGTGCGAGCCTCGAGTTCCTCGAGGGCGCCCGCCTCCCTGGACTGGAGGTACTCGGATGGTGACCCGCATCCCCCTCATCGCCGGCAACTGGAAGCTCAACCAGGACCACCTGCAGGCCATCGCGCTCGTGCAGAAGCTGGCCTGGACGCTGCAGGACGGCAAGCACGACCACGCGGCGGTCGAGGTGGCGGTCTTCCCGCCCTTCACCGACCTCCGCAGCGTGCAGACGCTCATCTCGGCCGAGCGGTTCGAGCTGCGCTTCGGCGCGCAGGACGTCTCGGAGCACGAGTCGGGCGCCCACACGGGCGAGGTCTCGGCCGCGATGCTCGCGAAGCTCGAGTGCTCGTACGCGATCGTCGGCCACTCCGAGCGCCGCCAGGACCACGCGGAGACGGATGCCATCGTCGGCCGGAAGGCCGCCGCGGCGCTCCGCGCGGGCATCGTGCCGGTGATCTGCGTCGGCGAGACGGCCGAGGACCTCGAGCAGCACGGCGCGTCCGCGGTGCCCGTGCAGCAGCTGCGCGACGTGCTCGCCGAGCTGCCCGATGCCGGCGAGATCGTCGTGGCCTACGAGCCCGTCTGGGCGATCGGCTCCGGCCAGGCGGCGACCGCCGAGCAGGCCCAGCAGGTCTGCCAGGCGCTGCGCGCCGCGATCGCGGAGGGCCGCGGTGCCGAGGCGGCCGAGGCCACCCGCATCCTCTACGGCGGCAGCGTGAAGTCGGGCAACATCGCCGGCTTCATGCGCGAGCCCGACGTCGACGGCGCGCTCGTCGGCGGCGCGAGCCTCGACGCGGCGGAGTTCGCGGCGATCGCGCGCTTCCGCAGCCACGTCGGCACCTGATCGCTCGCAGCGCCGCTGGCCTCCCCGCGACCGGGAAGGCCTGCGCTAGACTGCCCGTTGCACTTCCCGCGGCCTGACCGCGGAACCGGAAAGAGGGCTAGTGGAGATTCTCCAGATCATCATGCAGGTGATCCTCGGCATCACCTCGGTGCTGCTGACGCTGTTCATCCTGCTGCACAAGGGCCGCGGAGGCGGCCTCTCCGACATGTTCGGCGGCGGCGTCACGTCGTCGCTCGGCGCCTCGGGCGTCGCGGAGCGCAACCTGAACACGCTCACGGTCGTCGTCAGCCTCGCCTGGCTCGCGTCGATCGTGGTGCTCGGCCTCATCACGAAGTTCGCGGGGATCTGATGGCATCCGGTGGCAGTGCGATCCGTGGCTCGCGCGTCGGCGCGGGCCCCATGGGCGAGCAGGACCGGGGCTTCCACGCCGAGCGCGTGGCCGTCTCGTACTGGGACGCGATGGGCAACGAGACCATCCGCTACTTCGCGGCCGACCTCCCCGAGGACGAGATCCCCGAGGTGATCGACTCGCCGTCGACCGGCCTGCCCGCGGGCCGCGACAAGGCGAACCCGCCGCAGGTGGCGAAGAACGAGCCGTACAAGACGCACCTCGCGTACGTGAAGGAGCGCCGCACCCCCGAGGAGGCGGTGCAGCTGCTCGACGAGGCGCTGCAGAAGCTGCGTTCCTCGGAGGGCCGCGCCTGATACGACGCGCGCTGACGCGACCCGCACGACGAAGCGGCCGTCCCTCCTCGGAGGGCGGCCGCTTCGTCGTGCGGAGCCGCGGTTCAGGCCACGAGCGACGCGGCCTCCGCGTCGGCCAGCAGCAGCGTCTCGACGCGCCCGCGGGCGTGTGCGACGGGCGCGGTCGCCGCGTCGGCGTCGCCGAGCGCGAGCCGCACGGACTCCGCCTTGTCGGCGCCGGCGACGATGAGCCACGTCCGCTCGGAGGCGGCGATCGCGCCCAGCGTGAAGCTCAGCCGCTCGGGCGGCGGCTTGGGGGAGTCGCGCACGGCGATCACCCGCTCGCCCGGCTCGTCGACGCCCGGCATCCCTGGGAAGAGCGACGCGATGTGCGCGTCCGGCCCCACGCCGAGCAGGGTGACGTCGACGGGCCCGAGCCACTCGAGCACCGAGGTGGCGCGCAGCGCCGCCTGGTCGAGCGTCGTGCCATCGGCCGCGGGCAGCTCGTGCACGTGGTCGGCGGGGATCGGCACGCGGTCGAGCAGCGCCTCGCGCGCCTGCACGGCGTTGCGATCGGGGGAGTCGGCGGCGACGTAGCGCTCGTCGCTCCACGTCACGTGGAGCCGCTCCCAGTCGACGTCCCGCTCGCCGAGCGCCGCGAGCAGCTCGATGCCGACGCTGCCGCCGGTGACCGCGACGAGCGCGCGGCCGCGCGCCGCGATCGCGTCGGCGATCGCCGCGGCGAGGCGGTCGGCGGCGTCCGCCACGAGGGCGGCGCGGTCGGCCGCGACGTGCAGCTCGGCGCTCACGCGGCGGCCCGCTCGTCGGCGTGCGAGGCGATCGCGAGCAGCACCTGGCGGTACATGTCGTCCGCGTCGAGCTTGCGCAGCTCCTCGGCCAGCTGGTCCTCGAGGCCGCGGGTCGAGAGCGCCACGTGGTGCTCGGGCTGCCCGGGCTGCGCGAGGATGCCGACCGAGTCGCGCACGCGGGTGAGCGACGAGTCGCCGCTCGGCCGGTGCAGCTCGACCGCGTGCAGGCCGCTCGAGCCGACGGGCGCCTCGCCGGCGTCCTCCAGCTCGACGTCGACGCCGAGGCGCAGGCGCAGCCACGCAGCCATGAGGTGCGTGCTCGGGTTCGCGAGGTCGCCGGAGACCCTGCCCGACGTCACCTGCTCGAACGGCGGCTGGTCGAGCAGCGCCGCGAGGTGCGCGCGCCAGTTCGTCAGCCGCGTCCACGCGAGGTCGGTGTCGCCGGGCGCGTAGCAGCCGGCCAGCCCGAGGATCGCTGCGCGCGGGTCGGCCTGCTTCGCCGAGTCGGTGATGCGACGCTGGGCGATCTGCCCGAGCTGCGACCCCGAGGGGAGCGTCGGCATGAAGCTCGGCCACCACGCCACGACGGGCGCGTCGGGGAGCAGCAGGCCCTGCACGATGCCGAGCAGGTGGCTGCCGAGCTCGCCGTAGCACTGCAGCAGCACGACCTCGCTCGCGCCCGCGTCGGCGCCCACGCGGAGCTCCGCGTCGAGGCGCGCCTCCTCGCCGGCGTTGACGTGATCGGGGTTGCGGGAGACGACGATGACGCGCATCGGGTGCTCACGGGAGGCGGCGTTGGCGGCGCGGATCGCCTCCTCCTCGCCGCCGATCTGCGTGTGCACGACGAGCGTGAGCACGCGGCCGAGCGCGACGACGCCGCCCTCGTCGCGGATCTCGAGCATCCGCTTCTGGACCTCGGCGGTCGACGTGCGGGTGAGTCGGATGATCACGGTCGCCTCCAGTGCCTGCCGTCGCGCGCGAGCAGCTCGTGCGCGCTGCGCGGTCCCCACGAGCCGGGCTCGTACTGCTCGACCGGGCCGCCCTCGGCCTCCCAGTGCTCCTCGATCGGATCGAGGATGCGCCACGAGAGCTCGACCTCCTCGTGCCGCGGGAAGAGGGGCGGGTCGCCGAGCAGCACGTCGAGGATGAGGCGCTCGTACGCCTCGGGGCTCTCCTCGGTGAACGCGTGGCCGTAGCCAAAGTCCATCGTCACGTCGCGCACGTGCATGCCGGGGCCCGGCACCTTCGAGCCGAAGCGCATCGAGACGCCTTCGTCGGGCTGGACGCGGATGACGAGCGCGTTCTCGCTCATCGTGCGCAGGTCCGACGGCTCGAACAGGTACTGCGAGGCGCGCTTGAAGACGATCGCGATCTCGGTGACGCGGCGGCCGAGGCGCTTGCCGGCGCGCAGGTAGAACGGCACGCCCGCCCAGCGCCGGGTGTCGACCTCGAGCTTGATGGCCGCGTACGTCTCGGTGCCCGAGTCGGGCCGCATGCCGTCCTCGTCGAGGAAGCCGCGCACCTGCGCGCCCCCGTGCCAGCCGCCGCCGTACTGGCCGCGGGCCGTCGACTCGCCGAGGGGGCCGGGCACGCGTGCCGCGCGCAGCACCTTCTCCTTCTCGAGCCGCAGGTCGGCGGCCGCGAACGAGACGGGCTCCTCCATCGCCGTCAGGGCGAAGAGCTGCAGCAGGTGGTTCTGGATGACGTCGCGCGCGGCGCCGATGCCGTCGTAGTAGCCGGCGCGGCCGCCCACGCCGATGTCCTCGGCCATCGTGATCTGCACGTGGTCGATGTGGTTCGCGTTCCAGATCGGCTCCCACAGCGCGTTCGCGAAGCGCAGCGCGAGGATGTTCTGGACCGTCTCCTTGCCGAGGTAGTGGTCGATGCGGAAGACGCTGTCGGGCGGGAAGACCGACTCGACGACGTCGTTGAGCTCGCGCGCCGAGGCGAGGTCGTGGCCGAACGGCTTCTCGATGACGACGCGCTTCCAGCGGTCGCCGTCGGCCTGCGCGAGGCCCGAGCGCTTCAGCTGCTGCGTGACGAGCGGGAACGCGTTGGGCGGGATCGAGAGGTAGAAGGCGTGGTTGCCCATCGTGCCGCGGCTCTCGTCGAGCTCGGCGAGCACCTCGGCGAGGCGGTCGAAGGCCGCGTCGTCGTCGAAGTCGCCCTGCACGAAGCGGATGCCCTCCGACAGCTGCCGCCAGACGGACTCGCGGAACGAGGTGCGTGCGTGCTGCTGCACGGCCTCGCGCACGACCTCGGCGAACTGCTCGTGCGTCCAGTCGCGGCGGCCGAAGCCGACGAGGCCGAAGCCGGGCGGCAGGAGGCCGCGGTTCGCGAGGTCGTAGACGGCCGGGAGCAGCTTCTTGCGCGCGAGGTCGCCCGTGACGCCGAAGAACGTCATGGCGTTGGGGCCGGGGATGCGCGTGAGGCGCTGGTCCGAGGGGTCGCGCAGCGGGTTGACGCCGGGGCCGACGGCGGCTGCCCCGGCGGGGGCCGCGGCGACCGGGGTCGGCACGACCGGTGCTGGGCCGCCCGCGACCGGGGCCGCCGTGGCGGCCCCGGTCGTCGTGGTGTCGGTCACCGCGCCGCGAGGGCGAGGAGCCGGTCGAGCCCCTCGTCGAGGTCTTCGAGCGTGAGCGTCAGCACGGGCCGGCCGTGGTCGGCGAGCACGCTCGCGTCGCCCGAGGCCTGCGCGTGGATGAGCTGGCCGAACGAGAACGGGCGCCCGGGGATCTCGAGGTCCTCGTGCGGCCGGCCGAGCAGCTGCAGGAAGACGCCGTTCGGCGTGCCGCCCTTGTGGTACTGGCCGGTCGAGTGCAGGAAGCGCGGGCCCCAGCCGAACGTGACCGGGTGGCCCGTGCGCGCCGCGAGCACGGCGCGGAGCCGCTCGAAGCGGGGCTGCCCGATGCGGTCGAGGTAAGCGTGGACGGCCACGTAGCCGCCCTCGCCGAGCGCGCCGAGCAGCGCGTCGAGCGACGCCTCCACGGTCTCCTTCGCGACGTCGGCGGTGCCGCGCACCTCGATCGAGCCGTCGACCGCGACGGGCGCGGCCTCCGGCTGCAGGTCGTCGAGGAGGCCGCGGGCGGCGATCTTCGCCGACTCCACGTCGGGCTGGTCGAACGGGTTGATGCCGAGCAGGCGTCCGGCGACGGCGGTCGCGAACTCCCACACGAGCAGCTGCGCGCCGAGCGTGCCGGCCACCTCGACCTCGCCGTGCTCGACGTGCTTGGCCTCGCGGGCCGAGCCGACGAGCCGCACGACCTGGAGGTCGCCGAGGTCGGCGGACAGCTCCGGGGCGTCCTTCTCGAGCACGACGGGCAGGATGCCGACGCCCTCCTTGCCGGTCGACTCCGCGATGAGCTGCTCGGCCCAGTCGCCGAGGCCGAGGATGTGCGTGCCGTCGGCGACGATGCCCAGCTTGTCGCGCAGCGGCGACGTGCCGGCGATGACCGCCGCGAGGCGGAGGCCCGGGTTGTCCTCCGAGTCCTCGCTGATCTCCGGCAGCGCCGCGATCGCCTCGTCGAGCAGCTCGCGCACGTCGACGCCCGCGAGGGCCGAGGGCACGATGCCGAAGGCCGTGAGCGCCGAGTAGCGGCCGCCGACGTTCGGGTCCGCGTTGAACACGCGGTAGCCCGCGGCGCGGGCGTCGGCGTCGAGCGGGGAGCCCGGGTCGGTGACCACGACGATGCGCTCGGTCGGGTCGATCCCCGCCTCGCGGTACGCGGCCTCGAACGCGCGGCGCTGGCTGTCGGTCTCGAGCGTCGAGCCCGACTTCGACGAGACGACGAGCGCGGTCTGCGACAGGTGGTCGCGGAGCGCCCGGCGCACCTGGCCCGGCTCGGTCGAGTCGAGCACCGTGAGGTTGACGCCCTCGGTGCGCGTGATGACCTCCGGCGCGAGCGACGAGCCGCCCATGCCGGCGAGCGCGATGCGGTCGACGCCCTTGGCGCGCAGCTCCTTGCGGAGCGCCTCGAGCTCGTCGACGAGCGGACGCGTCACGGACGCGGCCTCGACCCAGCCGAGGCGGATCGACGCCTCGGGCTGCGCGGCCTCGCCCCAGAGCGACGCGTCGCCCGAGACGATGGCGCCGGCGACGCCGTCGGCCACGAGCTGCGGCACGACGCGGTCGATGGCCTCCTGCGCGGCACCCGATGCGGTGAGGATGAACGTCATCGCGCCACCGCCGCATCGAGCTGCCCGCGGACGGTCTCGACGAGCTCGGCCCACGAGGCGTCGAACTTCTCGACGCCCTCGTCCTCGAGCACCTGGACGACCTCGGCGTAGGAGACACCGACCGCCTCGAGCGCGTCGAGCACGCCCTCTGCCTCGTCGGCCGTGCCGGAGACCGCATCGCCGCGGATCTCGCCGTGGTCGGCGACGGCCTCGAGCGTCTTCTCGGGCATCGTGTTCACGGTCTGCGGCGCGACGAGCTCGGTCACGTAGAGCGTGTCGGGCAGCGACGGGTCCTTGACGCCCGTCGAGGCCCACAGCGGCCGCTGCGTGTTGGCGCCCGCCTCGAGCAGCGCCTGCGCGCGCTCCGAGCCGAAGGCCTCCTGCCACACGCGGTAGGCGAGGCGAGCGTTCGCGACGCCGGCCTTGCCCTTGAGCGCGGCTGCCTCGTCGGTGCCGATCGCCTCGAGGCGCTTGTCGATCTCCGTGTCGACGCGCGACACGAAGAACGAGGCGACGGAGTGGATGCGCGAGAGGTCGTGGCCGGCCTGCTGCGCGCGCTCGAGGCCCGTGAGGTAGGCGTTGATGACGTCGCGGTAGCGGTCGAGCGAGAAGATCAGCGTGACGTTGACGCTGATGCCCGCGCCGATCGTCGCGGCGATCGCCTCGAGCCCCTCCTGCGTGGCGGGGATCTTGATGAGCACGTTCTCGCGGGCGACGAGCTCGTGGAGCTGCTGCGCCTGCGCGATCGTGCCCTCGGTGTCGCGGGCGAGGCCGGGCTCGACCTCGATCGAGACGCGGCCGTCGAAGCCGCCGGTCGAGCGGTAGAGCGGCGCGAACAGGTCGCACGCGTTCGCCACGTCGGTGGTCGTGAGGTGCGTGATCGTCTCGTCGACGCTCGCGCCCTTCTCGGCGAGGGCCTTGACGTCCTCCGCGTACGACTCGCCGTTGGCGAGCGCGTTCGCGAAGATCGTCGGGTTCGTCGTCACGCCCACGACGTCGCGGGTCTCGATGAGCTCGGCGAGGTTGCCGGACAGGATGCGCTGGCGCGACAGGTCGTCGAGCCAGATGCTGACGCCTGCGTCGCTGAGCGCCTTCGTGTGCTGGGTCATGCGGTTGCCTCCAATGTGCGCCCGCGTCAGCGAGCGGCCTCGATCGATGCGCGCGCGGCCTCCACCACGGCCTCCGCCGTGAAGCCGAACTCGCGGAACAGCGTCTGCCAGTCGGCGCTCGCGCCGAAGTGGTCGATCGCCACGGTGCGGCCGGCGTCGCCGACGATGCCCTGCCAGGTGAGCGCGGAGCCGGCTTCGACCGACACGCGCGCGCGCACGGCGGCCGGCAGCACCGACTCGCGGTACTCGGCGCTCTGCTCGGCGAACCACTCGAGCGACGGCGCCGCGACGACGCGCGCCTGCACGCCCTCGGCGCGCAGCTGCTCGCGCGCCTGCAGCGCGAGCTGCACCTCGGAGCCCGTGGCGATGAGGAGCACATCGGGCGTGCCCTCGGCCTCGGCGAGCACGTAGGCGCCCTTCGCGACGTTCGAGGCGTGGGCGAGGACGTCGCCCGAGGCCTCGCCCTCGCCGCGCTCGAGCACGGGGAGGTTCTGGCGGGTGAGCGCGATGCCGACCGGCTGGTCGCGGCGCTCGAGGATCGTCTTCCACGCCCACGCGGTCTCGTTGGCGTCCGACGGGCGGACGACCTCGAAGCCGGGGATGGCGCGGAGCGTCGCGAGCTGCTCGATGGGCTGGTGCGTGGGGCCGTCCTCGCCGAGCGCGATCGAGTCGTGCGTCCAGACGTGGATGGGGTGCACGCCCATGAGCGCGGCGAGGCGCAGCGCGGGGCGCTGGTAGTCGCTGAAGATCAGGAACGTGCCGCCGTAGGGGCGGGTGTTGCCGTGCAGCACGATGCCGTTGAGGATCGACGCCATCGCGTGCTCGCGGATGCCGAAGTGCAGCGTGCGGCCGGCGTACGAGCCCTGCGGCCACGCCTTCGTCGAGCGGTCGCCGGGCACGAACGAGCCCTTGCCCTCGAGCGTGGTGTTGTTCGACTCGGCGAGGTCGGCGGAGCCGCCCCACAGCTCGGGGAGCACGTCGGCGAGGGCGTTGAGCACCTTGCCGCTCGCGGCGCGGGTCGACACCTCGGTGCCGGCCTCGAAGGTCGGCAGCGCGTCGGCGAGGCCCTCGGGCAGCTCGCCCGCCTCGATGCGGTCGAAGAGCGCCTTGCGCTCCGGCTCGGCCGCGGCCCACGCATCGAAGCGCGCCTGCCACGCCTCGCGCGACGCCGTCGCGCGCTGCGCGGCGTTGCCGCGGGTGTAGTCGATGACCGAGTCGGCGACCTCGAACGACTGCTCGGGGTCGAAGCCGAGCACCTGCTTCACGGCCGCGACCTCGTCGCCGCCGAGCTTCGAGCCGTGGATCTTGCCCGTGCCCTGCTTCGAGGGGGCCGGCCACCCGATGATCGTGCGGAGGATGATGAGGGTCGGCTTCTCGAGCTCGCCCTTGCCCTGCTCGATCGCGGCGTGGAGCGCCTCGACATCCTCGACGTAGCCCTCGGGGGTGCGCCAGGAGACCTCGAGCACCTGCCAGCCGTAGGCCTCGTAGCGGGCCTTGACGTCCTCGGTGAAGGCGATGTCGACGTCGTCCTCGATCGAGATCTCGTTCGCGTCGTAGATCGCGATGAGGCGGCCGAGGCGCTGGTGGCCCGCGAGCGAGCCGGCCTCGCTCGTGACGCCCTCCTGCAGGTCGCCGTCGCCGGCGATCACGTACGTCCAGTGGTCGAACGCCGACTCGCCCTCGGGGGTCGCCGGGTCGAAGAGCTGGCGCTCGTAGCGCTGCGCGTAGGCGAAGCCGACGGCCGAGGCGAGGCCCTGGCCGAGCGGGCCCGTCGTGATCTCGACGCCCTTCGTGTGGCGGTACTCCGGGTGGCCGGGCGTCTTCGAGCCCCACGTGCGGAGCGACTCGATGTCGGCCTTCTCGAGGCCGGAGCCCGTGAGGTAGAGCTGGATGTACTGCGTCAGCGACGAGTGGCCGACGGAGAGGATGAAGCGGTCGCGGCCGACCCACTGGTCGTCGGCGGGGTCGCGGTCCATCACCTTCTGGAACAGGAGGTGGGCGACGGGGGCGAGGCTCATGGCCGTGCCGGGGTGGCCGTTGCCGACCTTCTCGACGGCGTCCGCCGCGAGCACCCTCGCGGTGTCCACGGCCTGCTGGTCGTCGTTGGTCCATTCGAGCGCCAAGGAGGCTCCTTCTGACAGGCGGCACGCGGCCGCTGCGTATGCGGGCTGTTGCGACCGTCCCAGCATAGTGAGGGCATGGGTGCGCGCCCGGTGCGTGACCCCCGGTGACGGGCGGCGCGCGGACGGTGGCGGCGTCCGCGGGCGCGATAGGATGGGGGAGGCCGCGCCCACCGGCCCGCACACCTCGAGATCGGGAGTCCATGTCGCACGCGACCCAGTCGGACGCGCACCACGCGCCGACCGCACAGCGACCGACGGTACAGCGACCGACCCTCCGCACGAAGGCCGCCGCCTACGTCGCCCTCACGAAGCCGCGCGTCATCGAGCTGCTGCTCGTCACCGCGCTGCCGACCATGGTGCTCGCGGCGGGCGGCGTGCCGCCGCTCGTGCCGGTGGTCGCGACGCTCATCGGCGGGTTCCTGAGCGCGGGCAGCGCGAACGCGTTCAACATGATCATCGACCGCGACATCGACCGCGTCATGCACCGCACGAAGCAGCGGCCGCTCGTCACGGGCACGCTCTCGGTGGGGGAGGCGAAGGGCTTCGCCTGGACGCTCGCGGTCGTCTCGACGCTCGTGCTCGGCGTGTTCGCGAACTGGCTCGCGGCGGCCCTCTCCATCGCGGCGATCTGCTTCTACGTGTTCGTCTACACGATGCTGCTGAAGCGCCGCACCGAGCAGAACATCGTCTGGGGCGGCATCGCCGGCTGCTTCCCGGTGCTCATCGGCTGGGCGGGCGTCACCGGCACGCTCGACTGGCCCGCCTGGATCCTCTTCACGCTCGTCTTCCTCTGGACGCCGGCGCACTACTGGCCGCTGTCGATGAAGTACCGCAGCGACTACGAGGCCGCCGACGTGCCGATGCTCGCGGTCGTCCGCGGCCGCCAGATGGTCGGCGTGCAGGTCATCCTCTACGCCTGGGCCTCGCTCGCGTGCACGTTGCTGCTCATCCCGGTGGGCGGCATGGGGCTGCTCTACGCGGCCGTCGCGGTCGTCGCGGGCGGCTGGTTCGTCTGGGAGTCGCACGCGCTGTACGGGCGCGCGATCCGGGGCGAGCGCGAGATCCGCGCGATGCGCGTCTTCCACGCCTCGAACACGTACCTGACGCTCGTCTTCCTCGCGGTGGGCGTCGACCCGCTGCTGCCGTTCTAGCCCGCGCCCGCGGCGGCCGCGATCGGCCTACAGCCGGTCGAGCATGTCGAGCAGGCGTCCCTCGCGGAGCGCCCACGGGCTCACGTCGAGCTCCTTCGCGCCGAACGCGCGCATCGCCTCCGAGAGCACGATGCCGCCCGCGACGATCTGGAACGTGCGGTCGGGCGTGATGCCCGGCAGCGCGGCGCGCGAGGGCGCGTCCATGCGCGCGAGCCGCGGCACCCAGTCGTCGAGCTGGTCGCGGCGCAGCACCACCCGGTCGGCGCCGCCGACGCCCGGCATCGCGTTGCCCGCGAGGCGCGCGAGCGAGCGGATGGTCTTCGACGAGCCGACGACGTGGTCGGGCCGCCCGACGGGCTTCGCCTCCGCGACCGCGTCCTCGAGCACGGCCTTCGCGTACATCCGGAGCGCCCTCTGGTCGGCGGCGGTCGGCGGGTCGCCGTGGAAGAAGCCGACCGTCGAGCGGCCGGCGCCGAGCGGCACCGAGAGCGCGATCGCGGGCTCCTCGTCGTCGCCCGCGGCGATCTCGAGCGAGCCGCCGCCGATGTCGAAGAGCAGGATCCGACCGGCGGACCAGCCGAACCAGCGGCGCACCGCGAGGAACGTGAGCCGCGCCTCGTCGGGGCCGGAGAGGATCTGCAGCGGCACGCCCGTCTGCGCCTCGATGCGGGCGACGACGTCGTCGCCGTTGTCGGCCTCCCGCACCGCGCTCGTCGCCATGACGACGAAGTCGTCGAGCTGCTCGCCGCGCGCGATCTGGGTGCACTCGCCGATCGCGTCGAGGAGCGCCGCGACGCCCTCGTCGCTGATCGCGCCGTCGACGAGGTAGCGCATGAGCCGGAGCGTGCGCTTGTGCGAGCGGGAGGGCACGGGCCGCCCGCCGCGGCGCACGTCGACGATGAGCAGGTGCACCGTGTTCGAGCCGATGTCGAGCACGCCGAGGCGCGCGCCGTGGCCGATCGCGGTGTCCGGGGGAGCGGTCATGGTGCGATCCTGCCACCCGGCGCCACCGGCACCCCGCAGGTGGGGTCTGCCGTCGGGCCCGGTGTCAGGCCGCGACGGCCTCCCGGTCGTCGGTCGCGACGGGCGCGGCCTCGGCCGGCGGGCGGAGCGACAGCACGACGGCCGAGCCGAGCGCGGCGATGATCACCGAGAGCACCATGTGGATGCCGACGAGCCCGATGGGCAGGCCGAGGTTCGACTGCGCGATGCCGATCGCGACCTGCAGCAGCACCACCGCGAACGTGGCGACGACGAGGCGGAGGTGGCGGCGGGGGCCGCGCAGCACGGCCGCGGCGAGCACGGCGCCGAGGAGCGCGACGAGCGCGTAGCCGGGCCAGGCGTGCACGTGCTGCATGACGGATGGGTCGAGGCCGTTGCGCGCCGCGCCGCCGTCGCCGGCGTGCGGGCCGGAGCCGGTCGTGAGCACGCCGACGACGATCACGACGGCGAGCACGGCCGTCATGGCATGGACGAGGATCGTCTGCCCGCGGGCCGCGACGCGGGGGCCGCTCGGGCCGACCACGACCTTCCAGGTCATGACCGCCGCGAGCACGACCAGCACGACCGAGAGGAAGAAGTGGATCCCGACGGTGTCGGGGCGCAGGTGCATCCAGACGACGACGGCGCCGATGAGCGCCTGCGCGACGGTGAGGCCGACGACGAGGCTCGCGAGGGTCACGATCGTCCGGCCCGCGCGCTGGACGATCGCCATGACGAGCATGACGACGGCGATGAGGACGACGATGCCGCCCCAGACGCGGTTGCCGAACTCGATGAGCCCGTGGATGCCCTGCTCGGGCACGGGCGTGAACGACTCCGGCGTGCAGTTGGGCCACTCCGAGCAGCCGAGACCGGAGCCCGTGAGGCGCACGGCCCCGCCGGTCCCGACGATCACGATCTGCGACACCAGGGTCGCCCACGCGGCGATGATCAGGCTCCGCGAGCGCTGCAGCACGATGCACCTCTCTGCCTCGCGCGATAGGATCGGGGTCGAGCCCATCGGCTCCGAGACCCCAGCGCCGCATCGGCGGCGCCGCATGCGCGCGGCACATCCAGTATGGCCCTCGCAGGGAGGCTCGCGAGACGAGCGGAATGCCGAGGAGCGCCGCGGGGTTCTCATTGATGCGTGGAAGGGGGAGACGATGTCCGACGTCCTGATCGATCGTCCCGAGCTCGAGGGCCTGGGGCAGTACGAGTTCGGGTGGCACGACTCCGACGAGGCCGGCCAGATCGCCAAGCGAGGCCTGAGCGAGCAGGTGGTCCGCGAGATCTCCGAGCTGAAGAACGAGTCGGAGTGGATGCTGGAGCGGCGCCTGAAGGGCCTCCAGCTGTTCGGTCGCAAGCCCATGCCGACGTGGGGCGCCGACCTCTCCGGCATCGACTTCGACAACATCAAGTACTTCGTGCGGTCCACGGAGCGCCAGGCGCAGTCGTGGGAGGACCTCCCTGAGGACATCCGCAACACGTACGACCGCCTCGGCATCCCCGAGGCCGAGCGCTCCCGCCTCGTCGCCGGCGTCGCCGCGCAGTACGAGTCGGAGGTCGTGTACCACCAGATCCAGGAGGACCTGGAGCGCCAGGGCGTCATCTTCATGGACACCGACACGGCGCTGCGCGAGCACCCGGAGATCTTCGAGGAGTACTTCGGCACCGTCATCCCGGCCGGCGACAACAAGTTCGCCGCGCTGAACACGGCGGTGTGGTCGGGCGGCTCGTTCGTCTACGTCCCGAAGGGCGTCCACGTCGAGATCCCGCTGCAGGCCTACTTCCGGATCAACACCGAGAACATGGGCCAGTTCGAGCGCACGCTCATCATCGCCGACGAGGGCTCGTACGTGCACTACATCGAGGGCTGCACGGCCCCGATCTACTCGTCCGACTCGCTGCACTCGGCGGTCGTCGAGATCATCGTGAAGAAGGACGCCCGTGTCCGCTACACGACGATCCAGAACTGGTCGAACAACGTCTACAACCTCGTCACGAAGCGCGCCATCGCCGAGGAGGGCGCGACGATGGAGTGGATCGACGGCAACATCGGCTCCAAGGTGACGATGAAGTACCCGTCGATCTACCTCGTGGGCGAGCGCGCCAAGGGCGAGACGCTGTCGGTGGCCTTCGCGGGCCCCGGGCAGCACCAGGACGCCGGCGCGAAGATGATCCACATGGCGCCGCACACGACGTCGTCGATCGTCTCGAAGTCGATCGCGCGCGGCGGCGGCCGGGCCGGCTACCGCGGCGAGGTCCGCGTCGACGCCAACGCCCACCACTCCGCGAACACCGTGCGCTGCGACGCCCTGCTCGTCGACACGATCTCCCGCTCCGACACGTACCCGGCGATCGACATCCGCGTCGACGACGTCGTGCTCGGCCACGAGGCGACCGTGTCGAAGGTGAGCGAGGAGCAGCTGTTCTACCTCATGTCGCGCGGCATGGAGGAGGACGAGGCGATGGCGATGATCGTCCGCGGCTTCATCGAGCCGATCGCCCGCGAGCTGCCGATGGAGTACGCGCTCGAGCTCAACAAGCTCATCGAGATGAGCATGGAAGGATCCGTCGGCTGATGACCGTCATCGACACGACCCCCGTCGTCCCCGTCCAGACGCGCTCCGAGCGCCCCTGGTCGTTCGACCCCGAGGACTTCGAGCGGCCGACCGGCCGCGAGGTCAACTGGAAGCTGAGCGACCTGCGCCGCCTGGCGCCGCTGCTCGTCGACGAGGAGACCGAGGCGGGCGAGCGCTCGCTCGACTACGACACCGGCGACGCCGAGGCCCGCGGCCTGCTCGTCGAGTCGACGGGCCACGACGCCGCACCGCGCGGCGAGATCTTCCAGCCGGAGGACCTCGCGAGCGCGATCGCGTGGAAGCGCTGCGCGAACGCCCTGCACGTGCGCCTGCCCGAGGGCCAGGCCGTCGAGGCGCCCGTCGTCGTCCGCATCGCGGGCCGCGGGGCCGACGTGCACGGCAACGCGCACATCGTCATCGAGGCGATGCCCGGCTCGCAGGGCACGGTCGTGCTGTCGCACGAGGGCTCGGCCGCCTACGCCCAGAACGTCGAGATCCTCGTGCGCCCCGGCGCGCGGCTCGAGGTCGTCTCGGTCCAGGACTGGGAGGACGACGCGGTGCACGCGGCGGCCCACCAGGCCGTCGTCGAGCAGGGCGGGTTCCTGCGCCACATCGTCGCCTCGTTCGGCGGCGGCGTCGTGCGCGTGAACCCCTCGGTGCGCCTCGCGGGCGAGCACGCGGAGGGCGAGCTGTTCGGCCTCTCGTTCGCCGACGCGGGCCAGCACCTCGAGTCGCAGGTCTACCTGCACCACGAGGGCGTCTCGACGAAGGGCGACGTGCTCTACAAGGGTGCGCTGCAGGGCGAGGGCGCGCGGTCGGTCTGGATCGGCGACGTGCTCATCGGCTCGGGCGCCACGGGCACCGACTCGTACGAGAAGAACCAGAACCTCGTGCTCACCGACGGCACGCGCGCCGACTCGATCCCGAACCTCGAGATCGAGACGGGCGACATCGCGGGCGCCGGCCACGCCTCGGCCACCGGCCGCTTCGACGACGAGCAGCTCTTCTACCTGCAGTCGCGCGGCATCGAGGAGGAGGAGGCGCGTCGCCTCGTCGTCATCGGCTTCCTCATGGAGATCGTGCAGAAGGTGGGCGTGCCCGAGGTCGAGGAGCGCCTGGCCGCCGCGATCGAGGAGGAGCTGCGCCGCGGCGCGAGCCTCGCGCCCGCCTCGCGGGCCGGCGCATGACCGCTCAGCGAGCCTGCGGCGTGGGCGACGTCGCCGTCGGGTCGGCCCTCCGGGTCGAGCTCGACGGCGTCGCCGTGTGCGTCGTGCAGGACTCCGCGGGCGCGATCCACGCGCTCGGCGACACCTGCACCCACGGCGAGATCTCGCTCGCGGAGGGCTTCGTCGAGGACGACGCCATCGAGTGCTGGGCCCACGGCTCGCAGTTCGAGCTCACGACGGGGAAGCCGAAGAACCTGCCGGCCTACGAGCCCGTGCCGGTCTTCCCCGTGACCATCGACGGCGACGACGTGCTCGTCGACGTCCAGAACCCACTGACGTGACGCGGCACGAGCCGCGGAGGAAGGGAGCGCGATGAGCGTGCTGGACATCAAGGACCTGCAGGTCTCGATCGAGACCGAGCAGGGCAAGAAGGAGATCCTGCGGGGCGTCGACCTGACGATCAGCTCCGACGAGATCCACGCCGTGATGGGCCCGAACGGCTCGGGCAAGTCGACGCTGGCCTACACGATCGCGGGCCACCCGCGGTACACGGTCGACGGCGGCTCGATCACGCTCGACGGCGAGGACGTGCTCGGCATGAGCGTCGACGAGCGCGCCCGTGCGGGCCTGTTCCTCGCGATGCAGTACCCGGTGGAGATCCCCGGCGTGACGGTCTCGAACTTCCTGCGCACCGCGAAGACCGCGGTGTCGGGCGAGGCGCCGCGCGTGCGCGAGTGGATCGGCGACGTCCGCACGGCGATGGAGTCGCTGCGCATGGACCCGTCGTTCGGCGAGCGCAACGTCAACGAGGGCTTCTCGGGCGGCGAGAAGAAGCGCCACGAGATCCTCCAGATGGAGCTCCTGCGCCCGCGCTTCGCGGTGCTCGACGAGACCGACTCGGGCCTCGACGTCGACGCGCTGCGCATCGTCTCGGAGGGCGTGAACCGCATCAAGGGCGAGACGCTGCTCGGTGTGCTCCTCATCACGCACTACACGCGCATCCTGCGCTACATCCAGCCCGACCACGTGCACGTGTTCGTGAACGGCCGGGTCGCCGAGCAGGGCGGCCCCGAGCTCGCGGAGCGTCTCGAGGAGGAGGGCTACGACCGCTACCTCAAGGCCGGCGTCTGATGGCGCTCATCGAGGTCGAGGCGGCGAAGTTCGACCAGATCACCGATGCGCTCAAGGACGTCGTCGACCCGGAGCTCGACGTCAACATCGTCGACCTGGGCCTCGTCTACGACCTGGCCTGGGACGACGAGCAGGACGCGCTCGTCATCTCGATGACATTGACGTCGGCGGGCTGCCCGCTCACCGACGTCATCGAGACGGAGATCGCCGAGAAGCTCGACGGCGTCGTGGAGCAGTTCCGCATCAACTGGGTGTGGATGCCGCCGTGGGGTCCGGAGCGGATCACCGAGGACGGCCGCGAGATGATGAGGGCTCTAGGGTTCACCATCTGACCACCACGAAGGGGACGACCACCGCGGTCGTCCCCTTCATCGTGCCTCCAGCGACCGCTACGCCGCGTCCCTGCTCACCCGCGGCGCCCACGCCCGCTCGGGCTCGGCGGGCTCGAGCATCGACCACACGGTCGGCGCGAGCGGCGGGTAGTCGTCGACGATGCGCCGCAGCACGAGGTCGCTCACGTCGTGCCCGGGCCGCACGGCGTGCGGCGGCAGGATCCGCTCGGAGCGCAGCAGCAGGACGACGATCTCGTCGACGCTCGGCAGCTCCGACATGAAGTCCCACGGGTCCTCGCCGGAGCGCAGCCGCTCGTCGACGAGCACGGAGCGCTCGTCGGCGGCCTCGGCGCGCAGCACCTCGAGGCTCGCGCGCCGGCGCGGCGCCGGGTGGGGGGTCGCGTCGTGGGGCGTCGGAGCCTCCGTCATCGATCCCGTCCGTGGCGGGGCTTGCGCGCGGGCCGCTCGTCGCGGTCGCCGCGGGGCGCCCGGTCGTCGCGGTCGCGGCGCGGGGCGCGGTCGTCGCGGTCCCTGCGCGGGCCGCGGTCGTCGCGGTCGCGGCGGGGTCCGCGCTCATCGCGCTCACCCCGCTCACGGCGCCCCGTGTCGACGCGCAGGTCGATCGGCACGCCGAGGATGCGGGTCTGCGACAGCTTCTCGAGCTGGCCGGGGGAGAGCTCCGGCAGCTCGACGAGCGTGAAGTCGTAGCGGATGGTGATGCGGCCGAAGTCGTCGCGGCCGAGGCCGCCCTCGTTGGCGAGCGCGCCGACGATCTGGCGCGGCTCGACGCCCCGCCTGCTGCCGACCGCGAGGCGGTAGGTCGTCGCGTCCGAGGGGCCGCGGCGCGGGCCCCGCTCCGCGCGGTCCGGCCGGTCGCCGGCGTCGCGGTCGCGGCCGCGCTCCCGCTCGCGCGGCGGCTGCAGCGCGCGGTCGGCCTCGGCGTCGAGCAGCAGCGGGGTCTCGCCCTGCGCGACGACGGCGAGCGCCGCCGCGACGTCCTCCTGCTGCGCGTCGTGGTTCTCGACGTAGTGGGCGATGATCTCGCGGAACCGCTCGATCCGGTCCGTCTCGGCCAGGGCTGCCGTGATGGCATCGTCGAAGCGCGTGAGGCGGGTCGCGTTGACCTCGCCGGCGCTCGGCATCGGCATGACCGCGACGGTGCCGCGGGTCGCCTTCTCGATGGCGCCGAGCATCCGGCGCTCGCGCGCGGTGACGAAGCTGATCGCGTCGCCGGTGCGGCCGGCGCGGCCCGTGCGGCCGATGCGGTGCACGTACGACTCGGTGTCGATCGGCAGGTCGTAGTTGATGACGTGGCTGATGCGCTCGACGTCGAGGCCGCGGGCGGCGACGTCGGTGGCGACGAGCACGTCGAGGGTGCCGGAGCGGAGCGCGTCGATCGTCTTCTCGCGCTGCGGCTGCGCGATGTCGCCCGAGATGGCGGCGGCCGCGTAGCCGCGCGCGCGGAGGCGCTCGGCGACGGTCTCGGTCTCGTTGCGCGTGCGGGTGAAGACGATCGCGGCCTCGAAGGGCTCGACCTCGAGCACGCGGGTGAGCGCTTCGAGCTTCTGCTGGTACGAGACCATGAGCGCCCGCTGCGTGATGCTCGGCGAGGTCTGCGAGCCGCCCTTCACGGTCACCTCGGCGGGCTGGCGGAGGTGCTGCTGCGAGATGGCGCGGATCTGCCTCGGCATGGTGGCCGAGAAGAGCGCGACCTGCTTGTCGGCGGGCGTCTGCTGGAGGATCTCGTCGACGTCCTCGGCGAAGCCCATCCGGAGCATCTCGTCGGCCTCGTCGAGCACGACGTGCGTGAGGCCCGAGAGGTCGAGCGTGCCCTTGGCGAGGTGGTCCATGATGCGGCCGGGCGTGCCGACGACGACGTGGACGCCGCGGCGCAGCGCCGAGAGCTGGACGCCGTAGCCCTGGCCGCCGTAGATCGGGAGCACGTGCACGCCGCCGAGGTGGGCGGCGTAGCGCTCGAAGGCCTCGCAGACCTGCACGGCGAGCTCGCGCGTGGGCGTGAGCACGAGCGCCTGCGGCTCGCGGCGGTCGACGTCGATGGCGGCGAGCACGGGCAGCGCGAAGGCGGCCGTCTTGCCCGTGCCGGTCTGGGCGAGGCCGATGATGTCGCGGCCCTCGAGCAGCAGCGGGATGGTCTCGGCCTGGATCGCCGAGGGCGTCTCGTAGCCGACGTCGTCGAGCGCGGCGAGGATGCCGGCGGGGAGGCCGAGGTCGGCGAAGGTCGTGCGATCGCCCTCGTCGTCGGAGGCGGGAGCGGTCTGCGTGTCGGTCATGCCTCCAACGCTACGCGCTGCGGAGGCCTCCCGCAGACCTACGCTGGTGGCATGGACCTCGACTGGCTCGCCGCGATATACGGCGCGACCATCCCCGTGGGCGGCGGCCAGGAGCTGCTGCTGCGCGAGGTGGTGGGCAACGCGTTCGGCCTGGCGAGCGCGGTCGGCGGGATGCTGCGGCGCGTGTGGGCGTGGCCGGTCGGCATCGTCGGCAACGTGCTGCTGCTCACGGTCTTCCTCGGCGCGCTCTTCGACCCGACGCACACGCTGCCCGCGCTGCTCGGCCAGGCGGGCCGCCAGGTGATGTTCATCGCCGTGGCGATCTACGGCTGGGTGCGGTGGCGGCAGGCGCGGGGCGCCGACGGCCAGATCGTGCCGCGCTGGGCCACCTGGCCGCAGCGCGCCGGGCTCGCGGTCGTGCTCGTCGTCGGCACCGTGGCGCTCACGCCGCTGTTCGCGGCGCTCGGCTCCTACGAGCCGGTGTGGGCGGATGCTTGGACCTTCGTCGGGTCGCTGCTGGCCACCTACGGCATGGCGCGCGGCTGGACGGAGTTCTGGCTCGTCTGGGTGCTCGTCGACCTCGTCGGGGTGCCGCTGCTGCTCTCGGCGGGCTACTGGGCGACCGCGGCGATGTACGCGTTCTACGGCGCGTTCACGGTCTGGGGCTTCGTGGTGTGGGCGCGCGCACGCCGCAAGCCCGCGGTCGAGACCCTGCTGCCGGATCCGCGGATCGGGCCGACCGAGCGCTGACCGAACCGGGCGCTAGTCGTCGGCGACCGCTCCCTGTGCGGGCGCGGCGGCCGAGCGCCGCTCGGGCGCCTTCGGCGGCGCGAAGCACAGCGCCGCCACGATCGCGACGAGCAGCACCGCGGCCGGCAGCAGCATCGACTGCCCCATCGCGGCGGCGAACGGCGCGACGAGCTGCTCGGGCAGACCGCCGGTGCCGCCCTCCTGCTCGGCCGTCGGCGCCATCCCGAGCTCGGCGGTGAGCCGCGCCGTCATGAGCGCGGCGATCGACGCCGAGCCGATGACGGCGCCCACCTGTCGCATCGCGTTGTAGACGCCGGCGCCCGCTCCGGCGGCGGACAGCGGCAGGTTGCGGGTGGTGGTCACCGAGATCGGCCCCCACATGAACGCGTTGCCGACGCCGAGGAGCGCGGAGGGCAGGAGCAGCCACAGCACGTCGACGCCCGGCTGCATCCACGCGGCGTACCAGGCGAGCGCACCCGCGACGGACGCGATGCCGAAGGCCGCGAACAGCTTGACGTCGCGGCCCTGGAGGGCGCGGCCGACGAGCGGCGAGAGGACGCCGGCGAGGATCGCCATCGGCAGCAGCAGCAGCGCCGACTCGGTCGTGCCGAGCCCGCGCGCGGTCTGCAGGTAGAGGAAGAGCGGCACGCCCTGCGCGGTGATCGCGAAGCCGACGGCCGAGATCGCGATGCAGCCGAGCGTGAAGCTGCGGTCGCGGAAGAGCGAGAGCGGCAGCAGCGGCTCGCCGCGCGTGCGCGCCTGCCACCGGACGAACGCGGCGAGCAGCACGACGCCGACGGCGACGAGCCCGAGCAGGCCGGGCCCCGAGCGGCCGGCCTCCTGCACGCCGAACACGAGGGCGAGCATGCCGGCGGAGCTCAGCACGACGCCGAGCAGGTCGAAGCGGTGCCCGCTCAGCGGCAGCCGCGGCACCGTGCGGACGACGAGCAGGAAGCCCAGCACGCCGACGGGGACGTTGATGAAGAAGATCCACGACCAGCCGACGCTGTCGATGAGGAGGCCGCCCACGAGCGGGCCGACGAGCGTCGCGAGGCCCGCGATGCCGCCCCAGAGCCCGAGGGCGGCGCCGCGGCGGTCGGGCGCGAAGGTGCGCGTGATGACGGCCATGGTCTGCGGCGTCATGAGCGCGGCGCCGAGGCCCTGCGCGACGCGCGCGACGATGAGCACCTCGATGCTCGGGGCGAGCCCGCACGCGAGCGAGGAGGCGGTGAAGAGCGCCAGGCCCGCGAGGTAGACGTGCTTGGGCCCGAAGCGGTCGCCGAGCCGGCCGGTGACGAGCAGCGGTGTCGCGTAGGCGAGCAGGTAGGCGCTCGTGACCCAGACGACGCTCGTGACGTCGGCGTCGAGCGAGCGCATGAGCGCGGGGGTGGCGATCGTCACGATCGTCGAGTCGACGAGGATCATGAAGAAGCCGAGGACGAGCGACCAGAGCGCGGGCCAGGGGCGGTCGATCCGCGGGTCGCGCGGCTCGTCGAGGGTCCCGGTCGCGGGCTGCTGGGCGGCGCTCACGCTGCCTCCGATCCGGCGTCGCGGTCGGGCGCCCCGCCCATCCTGCACCCGGTCGCCCACGAGCCGCGCATCCGTGCCCTGCGCGTCGCCTGCGGGCGCGGCCGGACGCCGTGGTTTACGAGGCGCGCGGGGGAGCGGTGCTCTCGCGCACGACGAGGGTGGTCGCGAGCGGCGGCACCGCCTCGGGCGCGCCTCCGTCCAGCATCGACAGGAGCGCCCGCACCGCGGCGTCGCCCTTGGCGTCGAGGTCCTGCCGGACGGTCGTGAGGGGCGGCGTGACGCGCGAGGCGAGCGGCACGTCGTCGAAGCCGACCACCGACAGGTCGGCGGGGACCGAGAGCCCGGCTTCGCGCGCGGCCTCGAGCACCTCGACGGCGGCGAGGTCGGACCAGCAGAGCACCGCGGTCGGCGGCGCGGCGAGCAGCTCGCGGATGCGGGCCCGGAGCGCGTCGTCGACCGAGGTGGCGCCGGTCGCGACGATGCGCGGCACGACGTCGGCGGCCTGGAGCGCGGCGTACCAGCCGGCGAGGCGGCCGCGCGTGACGGAGTAGTCGGAGGCGGGCGGGTCGTGCAGCGGCCGGCCGTCCGCGTCGATGCCTCCGGCGACGATCGCGATGTCGCGGTGGCCCAGGTCGAGCAGGTGCTGGGCGGCGGCGCGCGCCCCGCCCTCGTCGTCGAGCGCGACGCTCGCGACGCCCTCGATCGGGAGGCCCTCGACGCGCACGATCGGCAGGCGGCGGCGGAGCAGGTCGCCGACGCCCTCCGACTGCGGGGCGCAGGAGTAGACGATCGCGCCGTCCATGGCGACGTCGCGCGTCGGCACGATGTCGCCCGAGCGGTTGGAGTGCAGGAGCGCGAGCGAGTAGCCGGCGTCGGCGAGGCCCGCTGCGGCGGCGCGCATGAAGCCGACCGAGACCTCGTCGACGAAGGCGTCGAAGGGCGAGGTCTCGAGGAGCATGCCGACGACGCCCGTGCGGCCGCGGGTGAGGGCGCGCGCCGCGGCGTCGGGCCCGGCGTAGCCGAGCCGCTCGGCGGCGGCGAGCACCCGCGCGCGCAGCTCGCCGGAGAGCTGGTCGGGCCGCGAGAACGCGTTCGAGACCGTCATCCGGCTCACGCCGACCTCGTCGGCGATGGTCTGCAGCGTCACACGGGCCATGCACCCATCCTGGCCGACGCCGCCTGAGGCACGTCGACGCGGCGCGCGAGCGAGCGCAGGCCGCGCGCGAGCGAGCGGCGGAGGACGGGGAGGCGGCGGCCGCGGGCGCGGCGGGTCGCGCGGCCGTCGCCGGGGCGGCGGTCGTCGAGCGAGGAGAGGATCGCGAACTGCATGGGATCCATCGGACTGCCTTTCTGTATCGGTATAGCGGCGGTCTCACTGTACCGGTACAGCAATCGAGGAGCAAGATCGCGCGCACGACGACGGGCGAACCGACGGCGCAGCACGCGGCCGCAGCACGACGGAGGGCCCGCACCCTGCGGTGCGAGCCCTCCGTGCATCCGGGGTCCGGACGCGTCAATCGATGTCGCGCTCGAGGCGGCGGACGCCCGCCCACGCGGCCGGCATGACTGCCGCGGCGACGGCCCACTTGACGATGCCGCCGACGATGAACGGCACGAAGCCGAGGCCGAGCGCGCCCGCGAGGTCGACGGGCGTGCCCATGGCGGCGAGCACCGCGGCCATGTACGGGATGCCGAAGGCGAAGGGGATGAGGCTCGCCGCGCCGAAGAGCGCGATCGCGAGCACCGGGCGGCGGTCCCAGCGGCGCTCCGCGAGCCAGCCGACGACCGCGGCGGTCGCGACGAAGCCGAGGATGAAGCCGAAGCTCGGCTTGCCGATCGTGGCGATGCCGCCCGAGAACGTCGCGAAGATCGGCAGTCCGGCGAGGCCCAGCACGAGGTAGCCGGCCATGGCCATCGTGCCGCGGCGGAGGCCGAGCGTCGCGGCGACGAGCATGACGCCGAGGGTCTGGCCCGTGATGGGCACCGGCCACATCGGGATCTCGACCTGCGCGAGGCCGGCGACGACGGCGATGCCCGCGAAGACGAGCAGGAGGTCCTTGACGAGCGTGCGCCGGCCGACGAGCGCGTCGGCGAGCACGGTGCGCCGCGAGAACGGGCGTGCGATGGCAGTGGTCATGCGGTCAGCCTAGGACGCCGTGCGTGCGTGCAGGGCATCCTCAGCGGCGACCCCGGCCGCCTGCCTACGATCGGCCCATGAGCGATCTCGCATCGAAGGCATCCGCACTGCTGGCCATGCACGACGACCTCGTCGTGCTCCCGACCGCGTGGGACGCGTGGTCGGCCCGCACCCTCGTCGACGCCGGCTTCGGCGCCCTCACGATCGGCAGCCACCCGCTCGCCGACTCGCTCGGCCACGCCGACGGCGAGGCGATGACCCCCGACCAGGCGTTCGAGGGCATCGCCCGCGTCGTCGCATCGGTCGACGTGCCCGTGAGCGCCGACCTCGAGTCGGGCTACGGCCTCGCCCCGGAGGAGCTGGTCGAGCGGCTGCTCGCCGCGGGCGCCGTCGGCCTCAACGTCGAGGACACCGTGCACTCGGAGAGCCGGATGCGCGAGCCGCAGGAGCACGCCGACTACGTGGCGGGCCTGCGCGCCGCCGCCGACGCCGCGGGCGTCGACGTCGTCATCAACGCCCGCACCGACGCGTGGGCGCGCCCCGAGCTCCACGGCGCCGACGCCACCGAGCAGGCGGTGCTGCGCATGCAGCTCGCCGAGCAGGCGGGCGCCCGCGCGCTCTACCCCGTGAAGCCGCCGAGCCCCGAGGCGCTGCGCGCGGTGCTCGACGCGGTCTCGCTCCCCGTCAACGTCACGGCGCACCCCGTGCAGGGCTCCGTCGTCGGCGGCCTCGAGGAGATCCGGGCGTTCGGCGCCCGACGCGTCTCGTACGGCCCGCTGCTGCAGGCGGCGCTCACCGAGCGCATCCAGGAGGTCGTGCGCGACTGGCGCTGACGCGACCGACGCGCCGCAGCTCCCGCCGCGGGTAGCATGGAGGGCTGGGCACCGACCCGGCCCTCCACCACCCCCTGCGACAGGACCCCTCATGATCGACGTGCGCGACTTCTCGCTCTCCGTGGGGCCGCGCACCCTCATGGCCGACGTCGCCTTCCGCATCGACCGCGGCGACAAGATCGGCCTCGTCGGCCGCAACGGCGCCGGCAAGACCACCATGACGAAGGTGCTCGCGGGCGTCAGCGACGACCGCGACGGCCACGACTTCACCGGCTCGATCTCGCGCACGGGCGAGATCGGCTACCTGCCGCAGGACCCGCGCTCCGGCGACCCGAAGCAGACGGCGCGCCGCCGCATCCTCGACGCGCGCGGCCTCGGCGAGCTCGTCGAGGGCATGCGCGAGGCGACCGAGCGCATGGGAGAGGGCGGCGCGGCCGCCGACGAGGCGATGCGCCGCTACGGCAGGCTCGAGGACCGCTTCCTCGCCCTCGGCGGCTACGCGGCCGAGGCGGAGGGCGCGGCGATCGCGTCCAACCTGCAGCTGCCCGAGCGCATCCTCGACCAGCAGCTCGAGACGCTCTCGGGCGGCCAGCGCCGCCGCATCGAGCTCGCCCGCATCCTCTTCTCGGGCGCCGAGACGATGATCCTCGACGAGCCCACGAACCACCTCGACGCCGACTCCGTCACCTGGCTGCGCGAGTTCCTCAAGGGCTACCAGGGCGGCCTGCTCGTCATCAGCCACGACGTCGAGCTCGTGGAGGAGACCGTGAACCGCGTCTTCTACCTCGACGCCAACCGCCAGGTGATCGACGTCTACAACATGGGGTGGAAGCACTACCTCCGGCAGCGCGAGGCCGACGCCGAGCGCCGCAAGCGCGAGCGCGCCAACGTCGAGAAGGCGGCGAGCCAGCTCGAGCTGCAGGCGGCGAAGATGGGCGCCAAGGCGTCGAAGGCCGTGGCGTCGAAGCAGATGGCGAAGCGCGCCGAGCGGATGCGGTCGGGCCTCGAGGAGGAGCGCGCCGTCGACAAGGTGGCGAAGCTGCGGTTCCCGAAGCCCGCGCCCGTCGGGAAGACGCCGATCATGGCGCACGACCTATCGAAGTCGTACGGCTCGCTCGAGATCTTCACTGCCGTCGACATCGCGATCGACCGAGGCTCGCGCGTGGTCATCCTCGGCCTCAACGGCGCCGGCAAGACGACGCTGCTGCGGATCCTCGCGGGCGTCTCCGAGAGCGACACCGGCGGCATCGAGCGCGGCCACGGCCTCCGCGTCGGCTACTACGCGCAGGAGCACGAGACGCTCGACGTCGAGCGCTCGGTGCTGCAGAACATGCTCTCCGCCTCGCCCGACATCACCTCGACCGAGGCGCGCCGCGTGCTCGGCTCGTTCCTGTTCACGGGCGACGACGCCGACAAGCCCGCCCGCGTGCTGTCGGGCGGCGAGAAGACGCGCCTCTCGCTCGCGATGCTCGTCGTCTCGAGCGCGAACGTGCTGCTGCTCGACGAGCCGACGAACAACCTCGACCCGGCGAGCCGCGAGGAGATCCTCGGCGCGCTCGGCGCGTACGAGGGCGCCGTCATCCTCGTCAGCCACGACGAGGGCGCCGTCGAGGCGCTCGACCCCGAGCGCGTGCTCATCATGCCCGACGGCACCGAGGACCTCTGGAACCCCGAGTACCTCGACCTCATCGGCCTCGCCTAGCCTCGGAGGCGTGGGAGGCGCAGCATGGAGCCGGGGGTCATGGAACCGCTGAGCGGCGCGTGGCTCGTCGCGCACGACGCGTTCGTCGCGCTCGGGGTGCTCGCGTTCGCGGTCTCGGGCGCCCTCCTCGCCCTGCAGAAGCGCATGGACATCGTCGGCATGGCCGGCCTCGCGGTCGTCACGGCGACGGGCGGCGGCATGCTGCGCGACCTCCTCATCGGCGCGACCCCCGTCGCGGCGCTCGTCGACTGGTGGATGCTCGTCGTCGCCCTCGGCGGTGCGCTGCTCGTGTTCCTGCTGCACCGGTGGATGGACCGGCTCGACCGGCCGGTGCTCGTCTTCGACGCGATCGGGCTCGGCATCTTCGCCGTCGAGGGGGCCGCGAAGGGGCTCGAGCACGGCATGGGGCCGGTGGGCGCCGCGTTCGTCGGCATGCTCACGGGCATCGGCGGCGGCATCCTGCGCGACGCGCTCGCCAACGAGATCCCCGCGGTCTTCCGCCGCGACTCCCGGCTCTACCTCGTGCCGGCCCTGCTCGGCGCCGCGGGCGCGGCGGCGGCGGGCTCCCTCGGCGCGGGCAACTGGCTCGTGCTCGGGCTCATCGCCGCCGGCGTCACGGCGCTGCGCATCGCGAGCGAGCTGCTGCGCTGGCATGCGCCGGCGGTGGCGACGAGCGCGATCCCGCTCGCCGAGCGCGACGACCGCGACCCGTCCGCGGGCGCCGGGCGCTAGGCGCGGTCGAGGATCTCGTCCTCGACGTCCGCGTCGCTGCGGCGGCGGCGCACGGGGCGCTCCGGCTCGACGCCGCGCAGCTCCTGCCGCATCGCCCAGCCGAGCGCGACGAAGCCGCCGGCCGCGAAGACGAACCACTGCAGCGTGTACGACAGGTGCGGGCCCTCGTCGAGCACCGGGCGGGTGGCCACGGCGACGTCAGCCGGCTCGCCGCCCGCCTCCTCGGCGAGCAGCCCGTAGGCGCCCGTGTAGGTGGGCTCGCCGAGCGCCGCCGCGAGCGAGCCGAGGTCGACCGAGGCGATCTGCCCCTCGGGGGCGCCGCGGCCCGCGATGACGCCCTCGTCGGGCCGCAGCCGCGCGACGATCGCGACCGGGCCCTCCGGCGTCGCCGGCTCGGCCACCGGCCGCTCGGCGCCCGGGCCCTGCCGGATCCAGCCGCGGTCGACCCAGAGGATCGTGCCCTCGGTCGTGCGGAACGGCACGACGACGTCGAAGCCCACGTCGCCGCCGCGCACGCGGCCGCGCAGCAGCAGCGACTCGTCGACGAGGTACTCGCCCTCGACCGCGACGGGGGTCCACTGCTGGTCCTCCTCGTACGCGTCGAGCTCGGGCAGCGCCTCGGCGAGCGCGACGGGCGTGCGGTCCCAGTTGGCGTCGAGCCGCGCGATGGCGGCGAGCGCCTCCTCGCGGCGGTGCCACTGCCAGGCGCCGAGCGCGCAGCAGACGACGGCGAAGATAACTGCCACGCCGAGGTAGCCGAGCCACCGGGGCTCGCGGAGGAGGCGCAGCATCAGGCGACCCGCTCGACCGTCTCGCCGAAGGGCGTCACGGCCACGGGGAACGCGCGCGAGCGCAGCCACGCGGCGAGGCTCTCGCGGTGGTCGTCGCACGCGGCCCACGTCTTCACGCGGTCCTCGCCGTGGATGCGCGGGTTGCGCCAGTGGATGGCGTGCGCGGCCGACGCGGCGCAGCCCGAGGCGGAGCACACCGCACCCGGGCCGCCGTCGAGCATGCCCAGCAGGCTCATGGGCCGCCCTCCCGGCGCTCGTCGGCCCCCGGCCGCGCGTCGTCGACGGGCGGCGTCCAGGTCTCGGGCTGCGGCGTCGGCGCCGCGGGCAGCGCGTTCGGGATCTCGCGCACCTCGACGGGCTGCCGGGTCACCTGGTTCGCGACGACGACCGCGAAGTAGGGGATGAAGATCGCGCCGGCGGCGGGGATGAGCTTCCACCAGCCGGGCACGACGAAGAAGATGCCGAGGCAGGCGACGCGCGCGAGCATCATGTACAGGTACGTCCGGAATCGCCTCTGACGCTCCTCATCAGGAGACATCGGGAGGTCGGTGATCGACGCGGACCTGTCTCGCATGCTGCTGCAACTCTACGCCCGACCACCGACAGGCGCGCCCCGCTCCCAGGGGTCGATGGGCAGACGAATAGGCTCGGAGCCATGACCTCTCGCACCGTGCTCGTCACCGGCGGCAACCGCGGCATCGGCCGCGCCATCGCCCAGGCCTTCCTCGACGCGGGGCACCGCGTCGCGATCACCTCGCGGAACGGCGAGGGCCCGGAGGGCGCGCTGGCCGTCGCGGCCGACGTCACGGACGCCGCGTCCATCGACGCGGCGTTCACGACGATCGAGGCCGAGCTCGGCCCGGTCGAGGTCGTGGTCGCCAACGCCGGCATCACGCGCGACACGCTCCTCATGCGCATGAGCGAGGAGGACTTCTCGGACGTCGTCGACACGAACCTCACGGGCGCCTTCCGCGTCGTGCAGCGCGCCTCCAAGGGCATGCTGCGCAAGAAGTGGGGCCGCGTCGTGCTCATCTCGTCGGTCGTCGGCCTCTACGGCGGCCCCGGCCAGGTGAACTACGCCGCCTCGAAGGCGGGCCTCGTGGGCATCGCCCGGTCGATCACGCGCGAGCTGGGCGCCCGCGGCATCACCGCGAACGTCGTCGCCCCGGGCTTCATCGAGACGGACATGACGGCCGAGCTCGACGAGGGCACGCAGGCCGAGTACCGGAAGGCCATCCCGGCGGGCCGCTACGCGACCGCCGACGAGGTCGCGGGCGTCGTCCGCTGGATCGCCTCCGACGAGGCCGCGTACATCTCGGGTGCCGTGATCCCCGTGGACGGCGGCCTGGGGATGGGCCACTAGGCCGCATCCGGAGCGACGGGCCGGAGCCGCGATGGAGTCCCGCCACCTCGCCGTCGTCGTCCGCCGCGACCCCGCGGCGGTCGCGGCGTTCGCGCGCGAGCACCTCGCCGAGTGGGCTGCCGGGCTCGCCGCGGGCGACCCGCGTCCCGACCCGGCCGATCCGGCCGCGCTCGTCGTCGACTCGCCGATGGGGGAGGTGCGGGTGCGCTTCGCGCCGCGGAACGACCTCGGCGTGCTCGACCACGCGGTGACGCTGCCGGACGGCGCCGTCGTGCTGAACCCGCTCCGGGTGCTCCCGCATCCGCACGGCGCCGAGGTCGTCTTCACGCTCCGGCACCTCGACGGCGTGACGGACGAGGCGTTCGAGGCCGACGCCGCCGCGGTGCGCGCCGACCTCGACCGGCTGCGGGCGCTCCTCGAGCGCTGACCGTCAGCCCGGCAGCAGCGGGATGAGCTCGCGGAAGTCGGGCACCGAGACGACGTGGGTGGCGCGCTCGCGCACGAGCGGCTTCGCGCAGAACGCGACCGAGATGCCCGCCGCCTCCATCATGAGGAGGTCGTTGGCGCCGTCGCCGACGGCCATGATCCGCTCGCGCGGGATGCCGAGGTTGAGCCGCAGCGACTCGAGCGTGTCGCGCTTCGCGGCGCCGTCGATCACGGGGCCGGTCGAGCGCCCCGTGAGCCGCCCGTCGACCACCTCGAGGCGGTTCGCCCGCGCGTGATCGATGCGCAGCTCGGCCGCGAGCGGGTCGAGCACCTCGTGGAAGCCGCCCGAGACGGCCGCGACCGCGCCGCCGAGCGCGTGCACCGCCGCGACGAGCTCCGGCACGCCGTCGGTGACGGTGACGGCCGCGCGGGCGTCGTCGACGACCGATGCCGGCAGCCCCTCGAGGATGAGGAGGCGCTCGGCGAGCGAGGCGGCGAAGTCGAGCTCGCCGCGCATCGCGCGCTCGGTGACCGCGGCGACGTGCGCCTCCGCATCCGGCCCGACCGCGCGCGCGAGCAGCTCGATCACCTCGTCGCGGATGAGGGTCGAGTCGACGTCGGTGACGACGAGGACGCTCACGCGTGGAGCTTCGTGCCCTTGGGCACGGTGACGATGCCGCTGGCGGAGACCGACAGTCCGCGCGCCCGGTCGTGGTCGTGGTCGACGCCGACCGCGACGTTCGGGCCGATCTCGACGTCCTTGTCGACGATCGCGCGCCGCACGACGGCGCCCGCGCCCACCTTCACCTGGTCGAAGAGGATCGCGTCCGAGACGGTCGCGCCCGCGTCGATCGTGCACCACGGCGCGACGACGCTGCGGACGACGGAGGCGCCCTGCACCACGGAGCCCGCACCCACGATCGCCTCGTTCACGTCGGCCGCGCGACCCCACGCATCCCGCGTGAACTTCGCCGGGGGCATGTTCACCTGCTGCGTGTAGATCGGCCAGTCGCGGTTGTAGAGGTTGAAGATCGGCAGCGCCGAGATGAGGTCCATGTGGGCGTCGAAGAACGACTCGATCGTGCCCACGTCGCGCCAGTAGTACTTGTCGCGCTCGGTCGCGCCCGGGACCGTGTTCTCCTTGAGGTCGTAGACGTGCGCCTCGCCGCGGTCCACGAACCAGGGGATGATGTCGCCGCCCATGTCGTGGTTCGAGCCCTCGATGGCCTCGTCCTGCGTGACGGCATCGACGAGCGCGTCGGCGTCGAAGACGTAGTTGCCCATCGACGCGAGGATCTCGCCGGGGCCGACGGCGTACGGCTGCGCGTCGGCGGGCTTCTCGTGGAAGGCCTTGATGGCCCCGGTCTCCTCGGCCTCGATGACGCCGAACTGGTCGGCGAGCTCCATCGGCTGGCGGATGCCCGCGACGGTCGCCTTCGCGCCCGACTTGATGTGCGCGTGGATCATGTCCGAGAAGTCCATGCGGTAGACGTGGTCGGCGCCGACCACGACGACGATGTCGGGCTTCTCGTCGACGATGAGGTTGAGGCTCTGGTAGATCGCGTCGGCGCTGCCGGCGAACCACTGCTTGCCGGTGCGCTGCTGCGCGGGCACCGAGGTGACGTAGGAGTTCAGCATGTTCGACATGCGCCACACCTGCGAGATGTGGCGGTCGAGCGAGTGCGACTTGTACTGGGTGAGCACCACGATCTGGCGGAGCCCGGAGTTGATGAGGTTCGAGATCGCGAAGTCGATGAGCCGGTACGCGCCGCCGAACGGCACGGCGGGCTTGGCCCGATCCGCGGTGAGCGGCATGAGCCGCTTGCCCTCGCCGCCCGCCAGCACGATGCCGAAGACCTTCTTGTCGATGCGGCGCGCCGTGTCCATGGCTCCACACTAGGGCCGAGGGCTGGGAGCGGGGCCACATGCTGCTGGACGGCCCCCAGGCGGATGGGGTACATGCGGGCGGATGCGGGGATGGGTCGCGCGGGGGACCGCGGGATAGTCTCGTGCCGTGCGAGTCGACGTCATCTCGAAGGAGTATCCGCCCGCGATCTACGGCGGCGCCGGGGTCCATGTCACGGAGCTCGTGCGTGCGCTGCGGCGCACCGACGAGGTGCAGGTGCGCTGCTTCGGCGCCCCGCGCGACGAGGCCGACGTGACGGCCTACGACGTGCCCGCCGAGCTCGCCGACGCGAACGCCGCGCTGCAGACGATCGCGGTCGACCTGCAGATCGCCGACGCCTGCGCGGGCGCCGACGTCGTGCACTCGCACACCTGGTACGCGAACGAGGCGGGCCGCCTCGCCCAGCAGCTGCACGGGGTCGGGCACGTCGTCACCGCCCACTCGCTCGAGCCGCTGCGCCCGTGGAAGGCCGAGCAGCTCGGCGGCGGCTACGCGATCTCGAGCGACATCGAGCGCCGCGCGTACGAGGCCGCCGACCGGGTCATCGCCGTCTCCGACGGCATGCGCGCCGACATCCTCCGCAGCTACCCCTCGCTCGATCCCGAGAAGGTCGTCACGATCGTCAACGGCATCGACCTCGACGACTGGGCGCCGAACCCGGACGCGGACCGCGCGCGCGAGCTGGGCCTCGACCCCGACCGCCCCTCCGTCGTCTTCGTCGGCCGCATCACGCGCCAGAAGGGCCTCCCGCACCTGCTGCGCGCCGCCCGGGCGCTCCCGCCGGAGGCGCAGCTCGTGCTGTGCGCCGGCGCGCCCGACACCCCCGAGATCATGGCCGAGGTGCGCGGCCTCGTCGAGGAGCTGCGCGCCGAGCGGGAGGGCGTCGTCTGGATCGACGAGGTGCTGCCGCGCGAGGACCTGCGGGCGCTCCTCACCCACGCCACCACGTTCGTCTGCCCGAGCGTCTACGAGCCGCTCGGCATCGTGAACCTCGAGGCCATGGCGTGCGGCGCGGCCGTCGTCGGCAGCGCGACCGGCGGCATCCCCGAGGTCATCGACGACGGCGTGACCGGCGTGCTCGTGCCGATCGACCAGGTGCAGGACGGCACGGGCCGCCCCACCGACCCCGAGCGCTTCGAGGCCGACCTCGCCGCCGCGCTCACCCGCGTGCTCGCCGACCCGGAGGCGGCGCGCCGGATGGGCGAGGCCGGCCGGGAGCGGGCGCGCGAGCGCTTCGACTGGGGCCGCATCGCCGAGCGGACGCGCGAGGTGTACGAGCAGGTGGTCGCCGAGCGCGCCGCGCGCTGAGGCGGGCTCACGGCTCGATAGGCTCGCTCCCATGGCCAGCGTCCTCGAGCTCACCGACGTCTCGTTCGTCCGAGACGGCAACCGCATCCTCGACTCGGTCACCTGGTCGGTCGACGAGGCCGACCGCTGGGTGATCCTCGGCCCGAACGGCGCCGGCAAGTCGACGATCCTGCAGCTCGCCGCGGCCGCCACGCACCCCTCGAGCGGCACGGTCGACGTGCTGGGGGAGCGGCTGGGGCGCGTCGACGTGTTCGAGCTGCGCACCCGCATCGGCCTCGCCGCGACGGCGCTCGCGCGCCGCATCCCCGCGTGGGAGCGCGTCGGCGACGTCATCCTCACCGCCGCCTATGCCGTCACCGGCCGCTGGCAGGAGCGGTACGAGTCGGTCGACCTCGAGCGCGCCGCCGAGGTGATGGACGCGTGGGACCTCACGAGCCTCTCGACCCGCACGTTCGGCACCCTCTCGGACGGCGAGCGCAAGCGCGTGCAGATCGCCAGGGCCGTCATGACCGACCCCGAGCTCATGCTCCTCGACGAGCCGGCCGGCAGCCTCGACCTCGGCGCGCGCGAGTCGCTGCTCGAGTCGCTCGAGGACTACGCCTCGAGCTCGCTCGCGCCCGCGATCGTCATGGTGACGCACCACGTCGAGGAGATCCCGCCGGGCTTCACGCACGGCCTGCTGCTCTCGGCCGGCCGCGTCGTCGCGGCGGGCCCGCTCGCCGAGGTGCTCACCGACGAGCGCCTCACCGAGACCTTCGGCGCGCCGCTGCGCGTGCGCCAGGAGGACGGCCGGTGGACGGCGCGCGCGGCGCGCTGAGACTGGCCCGGCGGCACCGCGCCTGGTATATTCGTCTGTCGGCCCACATGTGGCCGATTCCAGACTTCCCTCGCTCGAGCGACCAAGGACGACCATGAAGACCGAGATCCACCCCGACTACCAGCCGATCGTGTTCCGCGACCTCGCCTCGGGCGAGACGTTCCTCACGCGCTCCACGATGACGAGCGACAAGACGATCGAGCTCGACGGCACGACCTACCCGGTCATCGACGTCGAGATCTCCTCGGCCTCGCACCCGTTCTACACGGGCAAGCAGCGCATCATGGACTCGGCCGGCCGCGTCGAGAAGTTCAAGAACCGCTACAAGGGCTTCGGCGGCTGAGCCGACCCACGAGCGTCCGGAGGGGCGGCGAGCATCTGCTCGCCGCCCCTCCGTCGTTCCCGGACCGCTGGGCTCAGGCGCGCAGCGGCCAGCCGCGGCCCGCGGTGAACGACGGGTCGGTGCGGCGGCGGAACTCCTCGAAGTCGGCCGCCTGGGCCTCGGCCCACTGCTCGGTGCGCTGGTGGAGCGAGATGGGGTCGATGCGCAGCTCCTCGAAGCGGCCCGTCATCGCCTGGGCGATGCGGCCGGCCGCGATCGCGTCGGCCGACGCGTCGTGCGCGTCGACGAGCCGCACGCCGTAGTGCTCGGCGACGAGGCCCAGCGTGCGCTTGCCGCGGCGGTAGCGGTCGAGCTGCTTGTCGAGCACGAGCGGGTCGATGACGGGGCGCACGACGAGCGGGTCGAGGCCGTGGCGCGCGCACTCGGCCGTGAGGAGCGACACGTCGTAGGCGGCGTTGTAGGCGCACACGGCCAGGCCGTCGGCGAGGTGGCCGGCGATCGCATCGCGGACCTCGGCGACGACCTCGGCGGCGGGCCGGCCCTCCGCGCGGGCGCGCTCGGTGGTGATGCCGTGCACGGCGACGGAGCCCTCGGGGATCTCGATGCCGGGGTCGGCGAGCCAGTGCCGCTCGGCGACGACCGCGCCCGCGGCGTCGAGCACGCCCACGTACGCGGTGACGATGCGGGCCTCGCGCGGGTCGACGCCCGTGGTCTCGAGGTCGAACACGACGAGCCGGTCGATCCAGCGATCGGGAGCCGCGGGGCTCACCTCGAGGATCGGGCGGTGCAGCATCGTCTCGGCCATGCGTCGACGGTACCGGCGGCCGCCCACGCACGCCGGTAGGCTCGGCGGGTGCCGACGCCCTCGCCCTTCTCCGACCTGCTGGAGGCGCTGCCGCAGCGCGAGCGCCGCGTCGAGGCGGCGGGCACGTCGACCGCCGTGTTCGAGTACGGCGCCGAGGACGCGCCGCCCGTCGTCTTCGTGCACGGCTTCCGCGGCGACCACCACGGCCTCGAGCCGATCGCGGCGCACCTGCCGGGCCTCCGCGTCATCGCGCCCGACCTGCCGGGCTTCGGCGCCTCCGACGCGCTGCCGCTCGCGAGCATCGACGCCTACGCCGACCACCTCATCGCGCTCGTCGCCGAGCTCGCGCCCGGCGCACCGGTGCTCGGCCACTCCTTCGGCTCGATCGTCGTCGCCCACGCCGCGGCGCGCGGCCTCGACACGAGCCGCATCGTGCTCGTCAACCCCATCGCGACGCCCGCGCTCGAGGGGGGCAGCCGCCTCGGCTCGCTCGCGGCGCTCGGCTACTACCGCGCCGCCGCGGCGCTGCCCGAGCGCGCGGGGCTCGCGCTGCTCGGCGCGCCGCCGATCGTGCGCGGCATGAGCGCATTCATGGCGAAGACGCGCGACCGGGCGCTGCGCGCCTGGATCCACGAGCAGCACGACCGCTACTTCTCCACCTACGCGTCGCGGCAGGCGGTGCTCGAGGCCTTCGACGCCTCGATCCGCCACACCGTCGGCGAGGTCGCCGCGAGCATCCGGCAGCCCGTGCAGCTCATCGCGGCCGACCGCGACGACATCACGCCGCTCGCGCACCAGCACCGGCTGCGCGCGACCTTCCCGGACGCGCGCCTCTCGGTGCTGACGGGCGTGGGCCACCTCGTGCACTACGAGCGGCCGCGCGAGGCGGCGGCGATCGTGCGCCGGTTCCTCGCGGAGGAGGCCGGCGGGTCCGTCGGCGGGGCCGCCGCGTGAGGGTGCTCTTCGACTGCCGCTACGTGCGCCTCGAGCGGCACGACGGCATCTCGCGCTACTCGGCCGAGCTCGTCCACGAGCTCGCGCGGCACCACGAGGTGACGATGCTCGTGAGCGACGCGCGGCAGCTCGCGATGCTGCCGGACCTCCCGCACGTGCTCGGGCCGTCGCCCACGGGCCCGCTCGAGCCGCTCGCCGCGCGGCGCCTCCGGCACGTCGACGTCGACGTGGCGTTCTCGCCCATGCAGACCATCGGATCCGCGGGCCGCGCCTGGCCGCTCGTCACGACGGTGCACGACCTCATCTACTACCGCCATCCGACGCCGCCGCGGAACCTGCCGGCGCCCGTCCGCGCGCTCTGGCGGCTCTACCACCTCTCGTTCGCCCCGCAGCGGATGCTGCTGAACGGCGTCGACGGGGTCGTGACGGTGTCGGAGACGACGCGGTCGCTCATCGCCGAGCACCGGCTCACGCGCCGCCCGGTGGCGGTCGTGCCGAACGCCGCGGCCGACCTCGGCGCGCCCGTCGTGCACGACGCGCCGCCGACCCGCAGGCTCGTCTACATGGGCTCGTTCATGCCCTACAAGGACGTCGACACGCTCGTGCGCGCCGCCGCCATCCTGCCCGAGCACGAGCTGCACCTGTGCAGCCGCGTCGACGCCGCCGAGCGGGCGCGGCTCGAGGCCGTCGCGCCCGGTGCACGACTGGTCTTCCACGACGGCATCTCCGACGAGGGCTACGTCGAGCTGCTGCGCAGCGCCACGGCGTTCGTCCACGCCTCGCACGACGAGGGCTTCGGCATCCCCATCCTCGAGGCGATGAGCCTCGGCGTGCCCGCCGTCGTGGCCGACACCGCGATCTTCCGCGAGGTGGGCGGCGAGGCGGCGCTGCGGTTCCCGGTCGGCGACGCGCGGGCGCTCGCGGATGCGGTGCGGGCGCTCGAGGGGGCGTGGGCGGCACGCTCGCGCGCCTCGCTCGCGCACGCGGCGCGGTGGTCGTGGCGCGACTCGGGGGAGCGGCTCGCGCGGTTCCTGGAGGAGGTCGTCGCCGGACGGGCGAGGGCGGCGGGTCGGCGCTAGAACGGCGCGACGAGCGCGTCGGCGAGCTCGGTGAGCAGCTCGCTCGTGCCGCCCTCGACCCGCACCGCGGCCCTCGCATCCCAGCGCGTCGGCCCGCGGTTGATGATGACGATCGGCACGGCCTTGCGCCGCGCGACCTCGAGCAGCCGCGTGCCGGAGTTCACGACGAGCGACGAGCCGGCGACGAGCACGGCGTCGCCCTCGGCGACGATGTCGCGCGCTGCCGCGAACACGTCGGTGGGCACGAGCTCGCCGAAGAAGACGACGTCGGGCTTGAGGATGCCGCCGCAGACGGGGCACGGCGGCACGTGGAAGTCCTGCGAGGCGTCGATCTCGACGTCGCCGTCGGGCTGCAGGCGCACCTGCTCGGGCACGACGATCCAGGGGTTCAGCGCCTCGATGTCAGCGGCGATCCGCTCGCGGTCGAAGGCCGTGCCGCACTGCAGGCACGAGACGGTGTGCATCTGCCCGTGCACGTGCGTGACCCTGCGGCTGCCGGCGCGCTCGTGCAGGTCGTCGACGTTCTGCGTCGCGATGCCGGTGATGAGGCCGGCCTCCTCCATGAGCGCGAGCGCGCGGTGCCCGTCGTTGGGGTGCACGGAGGTGAAGCGGCGCCAGCCGAGGTGGCTGCCGGCCCAGTAGCGGCGGCGCGCGTCCTCGCTCGAGCGGAAGGTGTCGAACACCATCGGCGTGCGCGGCGGGGCGCCCTCGCCGCGGTAGTCGGGGATGCCGGAGTCGGTCGAGATCCCGGCGCCCGTGACCACCGCGATGCGGCGGCCGCGGAGGAGGGAGATCGCTGCGTCGAGCACGGTCGACAGCCTATCCGCCGGTACGATCTGAGCTGGCGGAAGGGAGGTCCGGATGGCCGTCATCGCGATCGAGTCGCTGGAGGACCCTCGCCTCGAGGACTACGTCTCGCTCACCGACGTGGCGCTGCGCCGCCGCACCGAGCCCGAGCGCGGCCTCTACATCGCAGAGTCGCAGACCGTGCTCGAGCGGGCGCTCCGCGCCGGCCACGAGCCGCGCAGCGTGCTCGTCGCGCCGCGGTGGCTGCCGCAGGTCGAGGAGGTGCTCGACGGCCGCGACGTGCCGGTCTTCGTCGGCGAGGAGCCCGTGCTCGAGGCGCTCACCGGCTTCCACCTGCACCGCGGCGCGCTCGCCGCCATGCAGCGCCCCGCGCTGCCCGACCCGGCGGCGCTGCTCGCCGACGCCCGCCGCGTCGTCATCCTCGACGGCCTCGTCGACCACACGAACGTCGGGGCGGCCTTCCGCTCGGCGGCAGGCATCGGCGCCGACGCCGTGCTCGTGACGCCCACGAGCGCCGACCCGCTCTACCGTCGCAGCGTCCGCGTCTCGATGGGCACGGTGCTGCAGGTGCCGTGGACGCGCATCCCGGCAGTGCCGGAGGCGATGCCGCTCCTGCGCGAGGCGGGCTTCGAGGTGGCCGCGCTCGCGCTCCGCGACGATGCCGTCGACCTCGCCGACTACGCGGCCGCGCCGCCCGAGCGGGTCGCGCTGCTGCTCGGCTCCGAGGGCCCCGGCCTCGACGCGCGGGCGCTCGCCGCCGCCGACCGCACGGTGGTCATCCCCATGCTCCACGGGGTCGACTCGCTCAACGTCGCCGCGGCCGCCGCGGTCGCGATGTGGGCGCTGCGTCCGCCGCGGGGCGGCGCGTGACCGTCACGGCGGCGACGCAGCGATCGCGGCGGACGCCCTGGGGCGTCGTGCTGCTGCGCTCGCTCGTCGTGCTCGGCCTCGCGGTCGCCGTCGTGCTCGCGACCGCGGTCGCGTTCGCGCCGGCGCCGGCGGTCGAGGCGACGGCGGTGCCGATCGCCGCCGAGCCGGAGGCGGAGGCCGCGTCGGTCGAATGGCCGGACTCGCGCAGCGCCGGGTACGGCGTCGTCGGCGTCGACGGCTCCGCGCGCACCGCCGGCAGCACCGACGCGCACCCCATGGCGAGCGTGACGAAGCTCGTCACCGTGCTCGTGGTGCTCGACCGGCACCCGATCGCGTCCGACTCCAGGGGCGCCGACATCGTCCTCGACTCCGCCGACGTCGACGCGCTCGGCGCCGCGATCGCCGACAACGCGCCGATCGCGCCCGTCTACGACGGCATGGTCGTGTCGCAGCGCGACCTCGTGGAGTGGGCGCTCGTCGACTCCGCCGCGAACGCCGCCTGGTCGCTCGCGCGCTGGGGCTTCGGGTCGATCGACGGCTTCCTCACGGCCGCCGACGACTTCGCCGCCCGTCACGGCCTCACGCAGACCGACCTCGCCGACCCCTCGGGCCTCGACGCGGCGAGCGTCTCGAGCGCGGCCGACCTCGTGCAGATCGGCCTCATGGCGGTCGACGACCCCGTGATCCTCGGAACCCTCCAGCTGGAGTCGGTGCGCATCCCCGGCATCGGCATCGCCCCGAACACGAACCGGATCCTCGGCGAGGGCGACGTCGACGGCGGCAAGACCGGCACGCTGCGCGTCTGGGGGCGCAACCTCTTCGCGACCGCGGTGCGGACGGTCGACGGCGAGCAGCGGCGCGTGGTCGCGATCGTCATGGGCACCATCACCGCCGACGGCATCGACGCGCAGATGCTCGCGCTCGTCGAGTCGCTCTGGGACGACTTCGGCGAGCGGGTCTCGCTGCCGGAGGGCACCGTGGTCGCCGAGTACCGCGCCCCGTGGGGCGACACGGTCGAGGCGACGACGACGGCCGACATCGCGGTCGACTCCTTCGGCGACATCGTGCCGAGCGCGAGCGCCGAGGTGCGCTCGGTGGAGGTCGACGCGCCGCGCGGCGAGGTCGGCGAGGCGTGGGCGGTCGTCGGCGAGGAGCGCATCGCGGTGCCGGTGCGCACGGGCGGGATGCTGCCGGGGCCCGACGTGCAGTGGCGGCTCGCCAACGCGGTCGAGGTGCTCGGGTGGTACGGGCTCTGGTGAGCGCGCCCGGCGGCGCGCGCCGCTAGTCGAGGTGCTCGAAGGGCAGCACCGGGCCCGGCGTCGGCCGCTTCGGGTGGATCGTGTCGCCCGACGACTGCCCGCGGAGGCGCCGCACCACCCACGGCGCGAGGTGCTCGCGCGCCCAGTGGAGGTCCTCCATGCGCATCTGCTGGCGCGTGCGGTGGGGGAGCGGCTCGGGCTCGAGGGGCGCGAGCTCGTGGTGGACGCCGAGGGCGTCGAGCACGAGGATCGCGATCGTGTGGTGGCCGAGCGGCGCGAAGTGGAGGCGGTCGGGCGCCCACATCTGCGGCTGCTGCAGCTGGCGGGCGGACCACATGTCGGCGACGACGGCGCCGTGCTTCGCGGCGATGCCGTGGAGGTTCGCGTTGTAGATGCCGACCTTGCCGCGGATGGCGCGCAGCACCGGGGTCATGGCGATGTCGGGGCCGTTGAAGAGCACCACCTCGGCGCCGGTGGCGCGGAGGCGCCCGACGACGCCGTCGAGCCTGGCTGCGATCGCGTCGGGGTCGCCGCCCGGTCGGATGAGGTCGTTGCCGCCGGCCGAGATGGTGACGAGGTCGGGCTCGAGGGCGATCGCGGCGTCGAGCTGCTCGGCGACGATCTGGTCGAGGAGCCGGCCGCGGATGGCGAGGTTCGCGTAGCCGAGGTCGGTGCGGGTGCGCGCGAGCTCCTCGGCGACCCGGTCGGCCCAGCCCCGGACGCCGTTGGGGAGGTCCGGCTCCTCGTCGCCGACCCCCTCCGTGAAGCTGTCGCCGATCGCGACGTATCTGGAGTAGGGGTGCTCCATGCCCGGGTGCTGCATGCCTCCATCCTGCACCCGGAACCTGGTCGGGCGTCCACCTCCGACGGCGTGTGGGCGGGCCGTGCCAGCATGGAGGCGTGAGCAAGCAGGACGGGCCGTGAGCAAGCAGGACGGCTCCGACCGCCTCGTCTCCGGCCCCGACGTCGACGACTCGACGGCCACGATCCTCCACGTCGACCTCGACGCCTTCTTCGCGTCGGCGTCGCTGCTCTCGCGGCCCGACCTGGTCGGCCTGCCGGTGGTGATCGGGCACGACTCGTCGCGCTCGGTCGTGACGGCGGCGACCTACGAGGCCCGCCGGTACGGCGTGCACTCCGCCATGCCGATGGCGCGGGCGCTGCGGCTCTGCCCGACGGCCGTGATCCTCGAGCCGGACTTCCGGCTGTACTCGACGCTGTCGAAGCAGGTGATGGCGATCCTCGACGACGTCTCGCCCGAGGTGGAACGGCTCGGCATCGACGAGGCGTTCGTGGGCATCGCGGGGGTGCGGCGGCTGTCGGGCGGCGCGAACCGGATCGGGCCGGCGATCCGTGGCCGGGTGCGCGCCGAGACGGGGCTCGTCGCCTCGATCGGGGCCGCGTCGACGAAGTACGTCGCGAAGCTCGCGTCCTCGCGGGCGAAGCCCGACGGCCTCCTCGTCGTGCCGGACGACCGCGTGATCCAGTTCCTGCACCCGCAGCCGGTGTCGGCGCTGTGGGGCGTCGGCCCGAAGCAGCAGGAGCGGCTCGCGCGCTACGGCCTGCACACCGTCGGCGACGTGGCGCGCACGAGCCAGGAGCGGCTCTCCGCGTGGTTCGGCGAGGCGACGGGAGCCCACCTGCACGCGCTCGCGTGGGCGCGGGATCCCCGCTCGGTCGTCGAGCGCGAGGCGCAGGAGCGGGGCCACGAGCAGTCGTTCGGCCACAACCACACGTTCTTCCGCGACGTCACCGACCGGGGCGAGCTGCAGAGCGAGCTGCTGCGGCTCGCGACGGGGGTCGGGCGCCGGCTGCGCGACAAGGGCGTGCAGGGGCGCACGATCACGCTCACCGTGCGGTTCCACGACTTCCGCACGATCACGCGGTCGCGGACGCTCACGGAGCCCACCGACGTGACGCGCGTCATCGTCGAGACGGCGTGGTCGCTGCTCGACGCGCTCGGCGAGATCCCGCCCGTGCGGCTGCTCGGCGTGCGGGCGAGCTCGGTGCAGGACGCCGCCGACCACGGCCTGCTGTGGGACGATTCCGCCACCTGGGGCAGCGCGGAGCGGGCGATGGATGCGGTGCACGACCGCTTCGGCGCGGCGGCGGTCGCTCCGGCGAGCATGCTGCGGCGCGAGCGCAAGCGCGACGACACGGGGCCGTCCGGCGGCGACTAGGCCGGCACCGGCGACTCGCGGGGCGCCGTCGGTGCGAGCGCGTGGAGCGCCTCGAGCGCCACGACCCAGAGCATCGCGCTCGCGAGGAGCATCTCACCGCCATCCTCGAGCAGATCGCCCCAGACCCGCTTGACCTCGACGGGGAGGAAGGTGGCGGCCGCCACGTCGACGAGCACCCCGACGACGACGAGGCCGGCACCGAGGGCGATGACGCGCGAGCTCCGGTCGCGCACGCGGCCGCGCGATGTCGCCCAGGCGATCACGACCGCAGGCACGAGGACCGCGCCGAACGCCGCGATGACGACGAGGCCCCCCAGCTCGACGGCGGGCACATGCGGCACCGCGACGTCGATCGCGATGCCGACGCGGCGGCCGAGCTGCTCGTGGAGGAGGAAGGCGTCGGTCAGGAGCAGCACGCCGAACGTGGCCGACAGCGGCAGCCAGCGCCACTCACGGCCGACCCAGGCCAGCACGACGAGCCCGAGCGAGAGCCACGACCACTTCAGATACTGGTACAGCTCGCCCCAGCCGCCGTCCGCCGCGAGGCTCCACTGGCCGTACGTCCCTGCCCCGGCGAGCGTGTGGCTGAGATGCAGCGCGATGAGGCCGAGGTCGACCACGAGGAGCGCCCCGAGCAGCACAGCGCCCAGCGGCAGCCGCCGCTCGTGCCGGTGCCCGGCCACCTCTTCCACCGCCATCCGCCACCTCCTCGATCGCCCGTCAGGCTAGCGACCGGTCGGCCGGTCACGGCGGAGGCTGGGATGAGAGTCGTCTCATGCTGCCCGATGGCGATCGGCGAGCAGAGCGCCGATCGTGGCGACCGTCGCGAACCGGCCGTGGAGCGCCGAGCCGGTGGCTCGCTGGATCTCGGCGGCGGTGATCGTGCCGCCGTCCCATGCGGGATGCGGATGCGTGGCGGTGGCGTCGAGCACGAACGTCACGGCGTAGCCGAGGTCGCTCGCGGCGCGTGCCGTGGTCTCGCAGCACTGCTCGGTTCGGATGCCGGTGATGACGACCTCGTCGACGCCGAGGGCGCGGAGTCGCTCGTCGAGGCCGGTGCCGTCGGCGTCGGCGCCCGCGAACGCGCTGTGGACGCGCTTGGCGATGCGCACATCGCCGTCGCCCGGCTCGAGGCCGGCCTGGAGGCGCACGTGGCCGAGCGCTGGATCGAACGGGCCGCCGGAGCCGGGCTCCTCGTGCAGGACCCAGACGACGGCGTCGCCGGATGCGCGGCCGTGCTCGACGACGCGGCCGATGCGCTCGACGATGTCCGGGGCGGAGACCTGCGCCCACTCGTCCTCGCGAGCGAGGAAGGAGTCCTGGACGTCGACGACGAGGATGGCGCGCATGCGCTCAGCCAACCATCGCGCTGCTCCGCGTGCGAGGCGGGATCCCGCCGACGACCGACGAGATGGTGCCGTTCAGGCAGGAGGACTCAGCGGCGTCCGAGCCACCGCTCGAGCGGGATGGAGCCCGACTGGTTCGGGGTCACGACCCAGAGCACGAGGTAGAGGCCCCAGCCGACGACCGGCAGCAGGAAGAGGAGGAGCGTGACGATGCGCACGACGAGCGGGCTGACGCCGAGCTTGGCGGCGATGCCGCCGCAGATGCCGGCGAGGAGGCGCGAGGGGCCGCGGCGGAAGCCGGAGCGGCGGATGCTGTCGAAGACGGACATGGCACGACGGTAGCCGGGCAGCCCTGCGGAAGGCTGAGCGGGTGCCGCTGGGACGCCGTCATCTGGTCGAGCGCCCCACTGGTCGAGGAAGCCGCGCTCGGGCCCGCTGGTCGAGGGGGATCTCAGAAGGGGTGCGGGCGGCCGGGCGGGCCGCGAGCGCGTGCGGGTCTGGGGTCGTGGAAGCTCGGGATGCGGGGCCGGGGCGGCGGCTCGGGCTCGTCGGTGAGGATGGTGCCGGTGGGGCTGGTCCACTCGAGGACGCCGCCGGAGAGCTGACGGACGTGCCAGCGGGTGGCGTGCTTGATGGTGTGGTGGCGCCTGCACAGGTGCGCGAGGTTCCCGTCGGCGGTCGGGCCGCCGTGGGCGTGCTCGCGGGTGTGGTCGGCGTCGGCGCGGAGGGCGGGCGCGCCGCAGCCGGGGAAGCGGCAGCGGCCGTCGCGGGCGCGCAGCCAGCGGCGCTGCGCCGCGGACGGCCGGTAGCGGTCGACGGCGAGCGCGCGGCCGGTGACGGGGGAGAGGAAGAGCCGGTCCCAGCCGGACGCGCCGGCCGCGATGGCACGGGCGGTGGCGGGGTCGACGAGCATCCGCCCGTGGAGCGACGCCGGGTCCGGGTCGGCCGCGCCGTCGTCGGCCAGCAGCGCCGTGGCGGGGATCGTGACGGTGACGACGGGCGTGATCGCGGAGGCGGCGTGGGCGTCGTCGGGCGCCTGCCCGCAGAGCAGCAGCTCCGCCAGCGCGTCGGCGCGCCGCTGGTCGATCGTGCGGGGATCGTCAGCCGGCAGGGCGCGGACGGCCTGCGTGAGGCGGTCGAGGATCGCGGCACCGAGCAGCGCGGGCATCCGGGCGGCGACCTCGCACATCCCGTCGGGCAGCTCGTGGAGGCGCACGTGCCGCTCCTCGCGGGCGGCGTCGTACCGCTGCTGCAGCGGCGCCGACAGCGCCGCATCCACGATCCGCCCCGCCCGACGCCGCAGCCTCGCCGGCGTCGTCCTCTCGGCGATCGCGACCAGCTCCGCCTCCACCCGCGCCCGCAACTCCGGCGCCACCGCGGCATCGAGCCGCAGCGGCAGCGTCTCCGCGTCCAGCACCCGCAGGTGCGAGGCCGACAGCCGGCCCTCGCACGCCGCGGCGTGCGCGAGCGGCAGCTCCTCGACGATCGCGACCGCCTCGGTCATCGCGCGCTCCATCGCCACGTCCGAGACGCGCAGCTCCGCCGCCGCGATCGTCGCGAGCTCGCGCACCTGCATCGTCGCGTCGCCACCGCGGCGGCTCGCCCGTCGCAGATGCTCGGCGAGCAGGGCGCGACGCCGGCCGGCGATGCGCGCCGCCTGCGCGTCGAGCGCACGGAGCTCGGCCGCGAATCCCTCATCGAGCCGAGCATGCCGCTCAGCATCGGTCATGGGCGCCTCAGCGCGCCGCGGCAGGTTCGCGCCCGCCTCGGCCAAGGCCGCGACCTGCGCATCGCTCAACGCCAGCAGCCGCTCGAGCCAGTCCGCCTCGGCCGCGTCGAGCGACGCCTCCAGCTCGTCGGCCGCAGCACCCGAGGGATCGAGCAGCAGCCCGGCGCGCACGAGCCCGATGTGGGCGTCTGCGTCGATCACGGGCTCCGTCGGCATGCCCTCATCTGACCACGGGCCACTGACATGGCCGGCTCGCGGTGCGGGTGGTCTCGAGACGCGTGCCGCCTGCGGCGGCGCGCTCCTCGACCAGCGGGGCGACCCGCTCACCCCATCTGGGCCGAGAGCCACGCGACCGGCCGCAGGACGAAGACGACTTCCGGACCGATCCCGCCTCCCTCGGCCCACGCGATGTACGCCTCCGCCGCCTCCGGCGGCAGGTTGCGGCGCGCCATCCGGGCCGCGTCCTCCCGCGTCGCGGGACGTTCGGCGACCACGTCGCACTCCGCGCTCGCGTAGCGCACCTCCGGCTCGACCTCGTCGACGACGAGCGCGCAGCGCCCCGCCTCGCGCAGGAGCCGCGCCTTCAGCGAGTCCCGCGGCGTGACGATCCACGCGGTGCCGTCGGGCTCGACCGCGTGCCAGATCGGCACGGCGACGGGCGCTCGGCCAGGCCGCTCGATCGCGAGGATCGGGATCGCGCCGGAGGCGAACAGGCGGTCGCGGACATCGGTGTCGAGTGCCATGCCCGGCACGGTGCCATCGGCCGCCGACACGGACGCCGACGCCCCGGCCGACACCACCCGGATACGACGAAGGCCCCGGATCGCTCCGGGGCCTTCATTCGTGCGCGAGGGGGGACTTGAACCCCCACGCCCTAATACGGGCACTAGCACCTCAAGCTAGCGCGTCTGCCAATTCCGCCACCCGCGCAAGGTGTCGGACCACTCGGTGGGCCGTGAAGAACATTAGCACGCACGGAGGGGCCCCGATGACCACCGGGCGTGCAGCCCATCGTCCCCGCGGCGGACGAGTCCGGGATCCGCGGAGGACTAGCCTTGACCGGTGACCGACGCCCTCTCCCGCACCGCCGTGCTCGCCAGGGACCTCATCCGCTTCGACACCCAGAACTGGGGCGGCGGCCGCTCGAACGGCGAGGCCGACGCCGCCGCCTACGTCACCGAGGTGCTCGCCGCGATGGGCGTCGAGAGCACCACCTACGAGTCGGCGCCGGGACGCGCGAGCGTCGTCGCGCGCATCGAGGGGGAGGATCCGACCCTCCCGTGGCTCGTCGTGCACGGCCACCTCGACGTCGTGCCCGCCGACGCCGCCGAGTGGAGCGTCGACCCCTTCGCGGGCGAGGTGCGCGACGGCCTCCTCTGGGGCCGCGGCGCCGTCGACATGAAGGACATGGACGCGATGATCCTCGCGTCGCTCGAGCGCATCCTCGCCGCAGGCCGGCGCCCGCGCCGCGGCATCGTCGTCGCCTTCTTCGCCGACGAGGAGGCGGGCGGGGCGTACGGCGCGCACTGGCTCGTCGAGCACCACCCCGAGCTGTTCGAGGGCGCGACCGAGGCCATCAGCGAGGTCGGCGGCTACTCCGTCGAGATCGCCGGGCAGCGCGCGTACCTGCTGCAGACCGCCGAGAAGGCGCTGCAGTGGATCCTGCTGCGCGCCCGCGGCACCGCCGCCCACGGCTCGCAGCGGATGCGCGACAACGCGGTCACGAAGCTCGCCCGCGCGGTCGCCGCGGTGGGGGAGCACGAGTTCCCCGTCGAGCTCACCGACACGACCCGCGAGCTCGTCGCGCGCATCGCACGGCTCACCGACATGGAGGGCGCGGACCCGGACGAGGTCGCCGAGCGCACCGGCTCGATCGCGCGCTTCCTCCGCTCGAGCCTGCGCCACACCGCCAACCCGACGATGCTCGACGCCGGCTACAAGCACAACGTCATCCCCTCGGTCGCGGAGGCGCGCATCGACGTGCGCCCGCTGCCGGGCCGCGAGCGGGAGGCGATCGACGCCATCCGGGCGCTCGTGGGCGACGACATCGAGGTCGAGCTCGTGCACGGCGACATCGGGCTCGAGCAGCCGTTCTCCGGCGGCCTCGTCGAGGCGATGACCGCCTCCCTCGGCCGCCACGACCCGGATGCCCCGGTGCTGCCGTACATGCTCTCCGGCGGCACCGACAACAAGTCGCTCGCCGCGCTCGGCATCGCCGGCTACGGCTTCGCGCCCCTCCGGCTCACGCCCGACCTCGACTTCGCCGCGATGTTCCACGGCGTCGACGAGCGGGTGCCCCTCGACGCCCTCGACTTCGGCACCGACGTGCTCGAGGACCTCCTGCTCACCTACTGAGAGACCCATGGACTGGCTGATCGCGATCTTCCTCGGCGCGCTGCAGGGCGCGACCGAGTTCCTCCCCATCTCCTCGAGCGCGCACCTGCGCATCGCGGGGCTGTTCCTGCCGGGCGCGGAGGACCCGGGCGCCACCTTCACCGCCATCACGCAGATCGGCACCGAGCTCGCGGTCGTGCTGTTCTTCTGGCGCGACATCGTGCGCATCATCTCGAAGTGGTTCGGGGCGCTCGGCGGCAAGGTCGCGAAGGACGACCCGGACGTGAAGATGGGCTGGCTCGTCATCATCGGCACGATCCCGATCGTCGTGGCGGGCGTGCTGTTCCAGTCGCTCATCCGCGACCAGCTGCGCAGCCTCTGGATCACCGCGACCGTGCTCATCGTCTTCGGCCTCATCCTCGGCGCCGCGGACATCTGGGGCCGCCGCGTGAAGACGCTCGAGACCATCACCTATCGCGACGGCCTCCTCGTGGGCGTCGGCCAGGTGCTCGCGCTCATCCCGGGCGTCTCGCGCTCGGGCGCGACCGTGACGGTCGGCCGCGCGCTCGGGTACGAGCGGCCCGCCGCGGCGAAGTACGCCTTCCTCCTCGCGATCCCCGCCGTGTTCGGCTCGGGCCTCTACGAGACGTACCAGGCGTTCACCGAGCCGTCGTCGATCGGCCTCGGCTGGGGACCGACGATCGTCGCGACGCTCGTCGCGTTCGTGGTCGGCCTCGTCGTCATCAAGTGGCTCATGGCGTTCATCTCGCGGCGCAGCTTCGCGCCGTTCGTGCTCTACCGCATCGCGCTCGGCGCCGTGCTGCTCGTGCTGCTCGCCGCCGGCTGGATCCAGCCGCTGTGAGGGCCTGGCAGCGGCCCGACGTCCCGTCGCTCGACGACCTCGGCCTCGGCCGGGGGGAGCGGCCCGCGGTGCACGACACGAAGCGCGACGACCGCGTCGTCGTGCCCTACGGCGACAGCGCCACGATGTACACGTGCGGGATCACGCCGTACGACGCGACGCACCTCGGCCACGCGTTCACCTACCTCGCCTTCGACACGCTCACGCGGGCATGGCTCGACGCCGGCGTCCCGGTGCGCACCGCGATGAACTCGACCGACGTCGACGACCCGCTGCTCGAGCGCGCCGCCCGCGACGGCGTCGACTGGCGCGAGCTCGCGGAGCAGCAGCAGGAGCTCTTCCGCGAGGACATGGCCGCGCTGCGCGTCATCCCGCCCGACGCCTGGATCGCCGTGACCGAGCGGATCGATCGGATCGGCGACGCGGTGCGGCGGATGGTCGACTCCGGGGATGCGTACCTGCTGCCGGTGCCGGAGGGCGACGGGGCCGCCGAGGGCGCGCACGACGTGCTCTTCGACACGACGCGCACGCGTGCGTTCCCGATCGGCCTCGGCAGCCGCACCGACCACGACGAGATGGTCGCGCTCACGCGCGAGTTCGGCGGCGACCCCGACCGGCCCGGCAAGCGCTCGCCGCTCGACCCGCTGCTGTGGCGCGCGGAGCGGCCGGGGGAGCCGGCGTGGGAGTCCGCCGTCGGCCGCGGCCGGCCCGGCTGGCACGTGGAGTGCACCGAGATCGCGATGGACGAGCTGGGCTCGCCGTTCACGGTCGCCGCCGGCGGGCGCGACCTGCGCTTCCCGCACCAGGAGCTGCAGGCGCACCACGCGCTCGCGCTCGGCGCCCCGCTGTTCAGCGAGATCCGGATGGGCGCGGGCCTCGTCGCCTACGACGGCTCGAAGATGTCGAAGTCGCTCGGCAACCTCGTGCTGGTCTCGCGGCTGCGCGAGGCGGGCGCGCGCCCGGCCGCGATCCGGCTGGCGCTCCTCGCGCACCACTGGCGCGCCGACTGGGAGTGGCAGGACGAGGAGCTCGAGGCGGCAGAGGAGCGGCTCGACCGCTGGGCGGCGTGGGCGCGCACGCCCGGCGACGACCCCTCGCTCGAGGACAGCATCGTGCCGTGGCTGCGCGTGACGATCGCGAGCGACCTCGACACGCCGGCCGCGCTGCAGGCGATCGACGACTTCGTGCTGCGGGCGCCGGCCGACGAGGGGAGCCTCGCGGCGATCGACGCACTGCTGGGCATCGACCTGCTGGCGGTCGAGCCGCGGTAGGCGGCTAGACCGGCGGCGGCTGCTCCTCGTCGCCGCGGCGCTCGTCGGAGCCCGCGTCGGGGTCGGTGCCGGCCTCGTCGTCGTCCTCGGGCGCGTCGTCGACGTCGTCCGCGGCACGCGACTGCTCGATCCGTCGCGCCCGGCCGGGGTCGCCCTCCGCCCGCAGCCGCGGGTCGGGGCGCCGCGCCTGGTCGCGCAGGAAGCGCTCGAAGTCGTGGGCGATCGCCTCGCCGGACGCCTCGGGCGAGTCGACGGCGTCGCGCTGCTCCTCGAGCTTGCCGATGTACGCGCGCATGTCGTCGTCGCGCTCGGTGATCTCGTCGATCCCGCGCTCCCACTCGCCCGCCTGCTCCGGCAGGTCGCCGAGCGGGATGGTGACGTCGACGAGCTCCGAGAGCCGGTCGAGCAGCGCCACGACCGCCTTGGGCGCGGGCGCGTTGTGCACGTAGTGGGGCACGGACGCCCAGAGCGAGGCGGTCTGGATGCCGGCCTCCTGCGCGGCGAGGGCGAGGACGCTCATGATGCCCGTCGGGCCTTCGTACTCGCTCTGCAGCACGCCCAGGCGCGCCTGCAGCTCGCGGCTGTCGCTCGTGATCGCGGTCGCGATCGGGCGCGTGTGCGGCACGTCGGCGAGCATCGCGCCGACGAACACGATCGACTGCACCTCGCAGCCCTGCGCGATCTCGAGGAACTCGGCCGCGTACGCCGCCCAGTTGCGGCTCGGCTCGGCGCCGACGAGCGCGAAGAGCTCGCCCTCGTTGCCGCTCGAGACCTCGAGGCCCGCGTCGGCCGCGAGCGGCTCGCGCGCCGACGGGCGCGTCGGGGCGTAGGCGACCGTCGTCGGCCACTGCAGCGCCCTCGTGCCGTCCTCGAGCGTCCGCACGACCGGCCGGTGCATCGCGAAGTCGACGTACTCGTCGGGCTCGATCTCGTCGAAGGGCTCGAGCCCGCACGCCTCGATGAGCCGCCGCACTGCGCCGCTGGCCGCGTCGCCCGCATCCGTCCAGCCCTCGAAGGCGACGACCATGGTGCGCCCCTCGATGGGTCCTCGTGCCACGCCCGGCCCTCCTCACGTCGAACCGCCACTCTACGCGCCGACGCCGAGGGGGAGCCGCCCCGCGCCGGTAGGCTGTCGCGGTGACCTCGCCTGCCGCCGTGCTCTTCGACCTCGACGGCACCCTCATCGACACCGAGCCGCTCTGGATGGCCGCGGAGGACCGCCTCGCCGCCGAGTTCGGCATCGGCTGGACGGAGGCCGACAAGGCCTCGCTCGTCGGCATCGACCTGTGGGACGGCGCCCGCGTCTTCATCGCGAAGGGCGTGCCGCTCGAGGCCGACGCGATCGTCGCGCGCCTCGTCGGCGAGGTGCTCGACGGCCTCGGTGGCGCCCTGCCCGCCCGGCCGGGCGCGATCGAGCTGCTCCGGGCGCTCCGCGCCGACGGCGTGCCCGTCGCGCTCGTCACCATGTCGACGCGCGCGATCGTCGACCGCGTCGAGGCGACCCTCGCCGACCACCTCGGCATCGCCCCGTTCGACGCGACCGTCGCGGGCGACGACTGCGAGCGCGGCAAGCCCGACCCGGAGCCCTACGAGCGCGGCCTGGCGCTGCTGGGCGTCGACGCCGCCGACGCCGTCGCCGTCGAGGACTCCTTCACCGGTGCCCGCAGCGCGCTCGCCGCGGGCCTCACGACCATCGGCGTCCCGCACGCCGTGGACGTCTCGCAGCTCGCGGGCGTCGTCCACTGGCCCACGCTCGCCGGGCGGACCCCCGGCGACCTCGCGGCCGCGATCGAGGAGCGACGAGCATTGGGCGCACGCGCATGATGGGCAACGCAGCATGATGGGCAGGACCGGCCCCTTCCAGTGGGGCGACGTCGTCCAGCTGACCGGCCCGAAGCAGCGGATGCACACGATCGTGCTCACCGAGGGCAAGCAGTTCCACACGCAGCACGGCGCCCTCGGGCACGAGGCGTTCGTGGGCCTCGACGACGGCTCCCTCGTCGAGGTGGGGGAGGCGCCGCACCTGGCGATCCGCCCGCTGCTGCACGACTACGTCATGTCGATGCCGCGCGGCGCCGCGATCATCTACCCGAAGGACGCCGCGCACATCGTCGGCTTCGCCGACATCCACCCCGACCTCACGGTCGTGGAGGCGGGCGTCGGCTCGGGCGCGCTCTCGCTCTGGCTGCTGCGCGCGCTCCACGGCACCGGGCGGCTCGTCTCGTTCGAGCGCCGCGAGGAGTTCCGCGACGTCGCCGAGGCGAACGTCACGGGCTTCTTCGGCGAGCGCCCTGCCAACTGGACCACGGTGCTCGGCGACCTCGTCGAGGAGCTGCCCCAGCACGTCGGCGCCGGCGAGGCCGACCGCGTCCTGCTCGACATGCTCGCGCCGTGGGAGTGCGTCGACGCGACCGCCGAGGCGCTCCGCCCCGGCGGCCTCGTGCTCTGCTACGTCGCGACCGTCACGCAGCTGAGCCGCACGGTCGAGGCGATCCGCGCCGACGGCCGCTTCACGGCGCCGAAGTCGCAGGAGACCCTGGTGCGCGGCTGGCACGTCGAGGGGCTCGCCGTACGGCCCGACCACCGCATGGTCGCCCACACCGGCTTCCTCATGACCGCCCGACGCGTCGCCGACGGCGTCGACCTGCCCTCGTTCCGTCGCCGCGCCGCGAAGGCCGACTTCGCCGACGCCGACATCGAGGCGTGGACCCCGGGCGCCCTCGGCGACCGGCCGACGAGCGACAAGCGCGCCCGCCGCGCGGCGCGCGACGCCCGCCGCCAGGCGGAGGCGATCACCGGTGCGGGCGGCCAGGACGCCGACGCGCCGCAGGTAGACTGACCGCCAGTCACCCCGACCCCGAAAGGCTCCGTCGTGCGCACACGCCCCCTCTCGATCGCCGTGCTGCTCGTGGCAGCCGCGTCGCTCACCGCATGCCACCCGGGCGCGCCCGTCTTCGACGGCACGGTCGACGGCTGCACGCCGGACGTCCGGCCGGGCGAGGCGACGAGCCAGGTGCGCGTCGAGGCGGGCGAGGGCGCGCCCTCGGTCGACTTCCAGGCGCCGCTCGTCACCGACGGCACGCAGGCGCAGGTCTCCGGCGGCGAGGGCCGCCGCGCGGCCGACGGCGACATCGTCGACGCGCAGTACGTCGTCTACTCGGGCAAGACGGGCGAGCTCATCTCGACCTCGTACCAGGAGGCCGGCCAGGCGCTGCCGCCGGCGAACGCGCTCCGCCTCACCGCCGGCAGCGAGAACGCGCTCGCCGCCGCCACCTCGTGCGCGGCGCCCGGCGGCCAGGTCGTCCTGACGACGACGATCGCCGACCTCTTCGGCCCGACCGCCGCCTCCGAGGAGCTCGACATCGCGCCCACCGACACGGCCGTCGTCGTGCTCGAGGTGACCGACGTGCACCCCGGCCGCGCCGAGGGCACCCCGAAGCCCGGCATCCAGGGCATGCCCGCGATCGCCCTCGCGACCGACGGCCGCCCCGGCGTCACCTTCCCCGGCGGCCCCGCCCCGGCCGAGCTGACGGTCATGACGAGCATCGAGGGCGACGGCGAGGAGGTGCAGGAGGGCGACTCGCTGCTGCTGCACTACACCGGCATCGTCTGGGAGACCGAGGAGGTGTTCGACTCCTCGTGGGAGAGCGGCGCCCCCGCGACCTTCACGATCGACGACGCGAGCCTCATCCCGGGCTTCGTCGACGCGGTCGTCGGCCAGCCGATCGGCAGCCAGGTGGTCGTCTCGATCCCGCAGGAGCTCGGCTACGACGACCCCGCGACGCGGCCCGCGTCGATCGGCGAGGGCCAGCACCTGCTGTTCGTGATCGACATCCTCGACCGCCTCGAGCCCACCGCGGGCTGAGCCGAGCATGGCGAGGATCGAGGCCGAGGAGCGCCAGTTCTCGCTCCTGCTCGCGCTCGTCGACACGCGCACCGGCTTCACGAAGCAGGAGCTGTTCGAGCGGGTCGCGGGCTACCAGGGCCAGCGCCCGGGCGACGCCCTCGAGCGGATGTTCGAGCGCGACAAGGATGCGCTGCGCGAGCTCGGCATCGTCATCGACGTCACCGCGCCCGCGGGCGACGACTCCAACCACGAGTCCCGCTACCGCGTGCTCGACGGCGTGCTCGGCAGCCCCGCCGAGCTGCAGTTCGACGCCGACGAGCGCGACCTCCTCGACCTCGCGCTGCGCGTGTGGCACGAGGGCGGCCTCACCGAGGAGTCGCAGCGCGCGGCGCTCAAGCTGCGCGCCGACCCGGAGTTCCGCGGCGGGCTGCCGCTCGAGCGCGTCCCCGGCCGCAGGGTCGACCACGCGCCGACCGCCGCCCTCGTGCAGGCGCGCCAGCGGCCCCGCGAGGCGCCGTTCGCGGCGCTGAAGCGCGCCGCCGACCGCGGCCGCGAGGTCGTCTTCGACTACCTGAAGCCCGGCGAGCGCTCGCCGCGCACGCGCACGGTGCAGCCCTGGGCGACCGTGCTCTTCCGCGGCCGCTGGATGCTCGTCGGCCACGACGTCGACGCCGACGACAGCCGCACCTTCCTCATGCAGCGCATCGTCTCGCCCGTCCGCGACCGCGCCGCACGCACGCCCTTCGAGGTGCCGGAGGCCGCCGCCGCGACCGCCCTCGCCAAGCTCGAGGAGATCTGGGACGGCGCGACCGTCGCGCTGCGGGTCGTGCCGGGCTCCGACGCCGACATCCGCCTGCGCCACCGCCCGGGCACGGAGGAGCGCGACGGCCTCGTCGTCATCCACCACGCCGACCGCCACCTCGTCGCCGACGAGCTCGCGGGCTTCGGCGCCGACGTCGCGGTCGTCTGGCCCGAGGAGGTGGGCGCGCTCGTGCGCGCGCGCCTCGAGCGCATCCGCGACGCCCACGGCGGCGCCGCAGCGGCCGAGGGGAGCGCCGCATGAGCGCGCGCCGCGCCGAGAGCGGCCTGGGGCTGCTGCTCTCGCTCATCCAGTACGCCACCGCGTCCGGCTCGGTCTCGGTGCAGGACGCCGCCGCGCACTTCGGGGTGCCGGAGGCGCGGATCCGCGAGGCCGTCGTCCGCGTGTTCATGGCGGGCGTTCCCGACGGCGCCGGCGACTTCATCCGCTTCGACATCGACTTCGACGCGTTCGAGGACCAGGACCTCATCTCGGTGACGATGCGCCCCGCCTTCGAGGACGAGACGGTGCGCCTCTCGCCGCGCGAGGCGAGCGCGCTCATCGCGGGGCTCACGCTCGTCGGCGACTACACCGACGCGGGCGCCGAGCGGGTCGAGGCGCTGCGCGCCAAGCTGCGCCGCGCCGCCTCGCAGGGCGCCGACACCGTCGCGGTCGACGCGCCCGGGGCGCCCCGCACCGCCCAGGTCGTGCGCGATGCGATCCGCCACCGCCGCGCGCTCGAGCTCGCGTACCGCAAGCCCGGGGAGCCGACGGCGTCGCGCAGCGTCGCGCCCACGCGCCTCGAGCTGCGCGACGGCCAGGTCTTCGTCGAGGGCGTCGACCTCGACAAGCAGGCCATGCGCACCTTCCGCCTCGACCGCATCGAGGCCGTCGCGCCCAGCGCCGCGCCGTGGCCCGAGTCGCTCCCGCCGCACGAGCGCGCGGTGGCCGGCACCGCCGAGGTGCTCGCGACGCCCGCCGCCGCGGCCATGCTCGCCGACTACGCGACCTCGGCGCCCGTCGAGGTCGACGGGGGACGGGTGCGGCTCGAGATCGAGGTGTGGAGCGAGGCGAGCGTCCTGCGCGCGGTCGCCGGCTGCGGCGGCGACGCGGAGGTCGTGGCGCCTGCGAGCCTGCGCGATGCGATGCGTCGCTTCGCCGACGACGCCCTGAGCGCCGCAGGTCCCGCACCCGCATGATCCGAACGCGCCACCGTCGCGTCACCGAGGCGCGGTAGGATGGGAGCGCACCGCGTCGACGACTAGGGGGAGACCGACCATGGGCGGATTCTGGGCCAACGCAGGCGCGCACTGGTGGATCATCCTCATCATCGTGATCCTGGTGTTCGGCGCCGCGAAGCTGCCTGCGCTCGCACGCAGCGTCGGCCAGTCGGTGAACATCCTCAAGAAGGAGGTCAAGACCGGCAGGGACGAGACCTCCGAGACCGACGCCGACGGCACGACCACCACCTCCACCGACCGGAAGTAGCGGATGGCCCGGGCAGGGCGCACCGCGAACCCCGAGGGCCGCATGGCCCTCACCGGCCACCTCCGCGAGTTCAAGCGCCGCTTCTACATCGCGGGCGCGGCGCTCGTCGTCGCCGCGATCGGCGGTTTCTTCCTCGCCGCCCCCGTCCTGCACCTCCTCAGCGCGCCGCTCGACGAGCTGCGCGCGCAGGGCCTCGACGTCGAGCTCAACATCACGAACGTCACGCAGGCGTTCGACGTGCAGATGCGCATCGGGTTCATGCTCGGCATCATCATGTCGAGCCCGATCTGGATCTGGCAGCTGCTCGCGTTCGTCGTGCCCGCGCTCCGCACGGTCGAGCGCCGCTACGTCTTCGGCTTCCTCGGCGCCGCCGTGCCGCTGTTCATCGGCGGCTGCGCGACGGGTTGGTTCGTCCTGCCGCGCATCATCCGCCTCTTCGTCGGGTTCGCCCCCGACGGCCTGACGTCCTACCTCGGCGCGCAGGACTACTGGGACTTCTCGTTCAAGCTCGTCTTCGCCGTGGGCGTCGCCTACGCCCTGCCCGTCGTCGTCGTCTTCCTCGCGCTCGCGGGCGTGATCACCGGTGCGCAGATCCTCAAGGGCTGGCGCTGGGCGATCCTCACGGCCACGCTCTTCGGCGCGTTCGTGACGCCCGCGGGCGAGGTGCTCTCGATGTTCATCATCGCCGTGCCCATGGTGGTCCTGTACTTCGGTGCCGCAGGTGTCGCGCTGCTCGTCGACCGGCGGCGCGCCAAGCGCGACGCCGCCCTCGCCGCGGCCGGCCCGACCGCGGGGGCGGCGGCATGACGGGCGTCGAGGCGATCGCGACCGAGGCGTTCGCCCGCGCGATGCCGTTCGGGCTCGACCCGTTCCAGCGGCAGGCGTGCGAGGCGATCGAGGAGGGCGCGAGCGTGCTCGTCGCCGCCCCGACCGGCGCGGGCAAGACCGTCGTCGCCGAGTTCGCCATCCACCTCACGATGCAGGCGCCCACGGGCCGCGTCTTCTACACGACGCCCATGAAGGCGCTCTCGAACCAGAAGCACCGCGAGCTCGTCGAGACCTATGGCGCGGGCGAGGTGGGCCTCCTCACGGGCGACACGAGCCTCAACGGGGATGCGCGGATCGTCGTCATGACGACCGAGGTGCTGCGGAACATGCTCTACGAGGGCCGCCGCCTCGACGACCTCGAGTTCGTCGTCATGGACGAGGTGCACTACCTCGCCGACCGCTTCCGCGGCCCCGTGTGGGAGGAGGTCATCATCCACCTCCCGCGGCACGTGCGGCTCGTCTCGCTCTCGGCGACCGTGTCGAACGCCGAGGAGTTCGGCGCGTGGCTCGACGCCGTGCGCGGCGGCACGCGCGTCATCGTGAGCGAGCACCGGCCCGTGCCGCTCGACGCGCACGTGCTCATCCGGGGCCGGCTCGTGCCGCTCTTCGAGTCGCGCGCGGCCGAGGAGGCGCACCGCCCGAGCGGCGAGCTCGTCGACCTCGCCCGCGGCACCGACCTCGCCGACTCCGCCGCGCACGGGCACCGCGACCGGGGCGGCCACAGCCGGTACCGGGAGCGGCGCCCGCAGCGCGGCGGGCGCCGGCAGCCGCCGCCCCGTGGCGGGCTGGGCGCGCGCACCGACCGGGCCGAGCTCATCCGCATGCTCGACGAGCGCTCGATGCTGCCGATGATCGGCTTCATCTTCTCGCGCAACGGCTGCGACGCCGCGGTCCAGCAGGTGGTGCGCAGCGGCATCAGCCTCACGACCGCCGAGGACCGCGCCGAGATCCGCGCGATCGTCGACGAGCGATGCCGCCTGCTGGACGACGCCGACCTGGGCGTGCTCGGCTGGTACGAGTGGCTCGCTGGCCTCGAGCGCGGCGTCGCCGCCCACCACGCGGGCCTCCTGCCGGTCTTCAAGGAGGTCGTCGAGGAGCTCTTCCGCGCGCGCCTGCTCAAGGTCGTGTTCGCGACCGAGACGCTCGCGCTCGGCATCAACATGCCCGCGCGCACCGTCGTGCTCGAGCAGCTCGAGAAGTTCAACGGCGAGGCGCGCGTGCGCATCACGCCGGGGGAGTACACGCAGCTCACCGGCCGCGCGGGCCGCCGCGGCATCGACACCGAGGGCCACGCCGTGGTCGTGTGGAACGGTCGGCTCCAGCCGCAGGAGGTGGCCTCGCTCGCCTCGCGGCGCACCTACCCGCTGCAGTCGGCGTTCCGGCCCACCTACAACATGGCCGTCAACCTCGTCGACCGCCTCGGCGTCGCAGGCACCCGCGAGGTGCTCGAGACGTCGTTCGCGCAGTTCCAGGCCGACCGCTCGGTCGTGCAGCTCGCGCGCCGCGTCGTCGACCAGCGCGCGAGCCTCGACGGCTTCCGCGCGTCGATGGAGTGCCACCTCGGCGACTTCTCGGAGTACGCGCGCCTGCGGCGGGAGGCGAGCGACCTCGAGCGCGACGCGCAGCGGCAGGGCCTCTCGCACGGCGACCGCGAGCGCATCCAGCGGGAGCTCAAGGGCGTGCGGGCAGCGATGCGCGCCCACCCGTGCCACGCGTGCCCCGACCGCGAGGCGCACGCCCGGTGGGGCGAGCGCTACTGGCGGCTGCGTCGCGACGTCGAGAAGGCGGAGCGCCAGATCTCCCGCCGCACGGGCCAGATCGCGCAGCAGTTCGACCGGATCTCGGCGGTGCTGCGCGAGCTGGGCTACCTCGAGGACGCCGACGGCCGCACGCGCGTGACACCCGCGGGCGACGCGCTGCGCCGCATCTACGGCGAGCGCGACCTGCTCACGGCGGAGTCGCTGCGGCAGGGCCTCTGGGACGGCCTCGACGCGCCGTCGCTCGCCGCGCTCGCGTGCGCGCTCGTCTACGAGGGCCGCCGCGACGACGGGATGCTGCCGGAGCGGATGCTGCCGAGCGGCCCGTTCCGTGCCGCGCTCGACGCGACGCAGACCCTCTGGGCGCGGCTCGACGACCTCGAGCAGGCGCACCGGATGCCCGGCACCGAGCCCCTGCAGACCGGCCTCACGCTCGCGATGCACCGCTGGGCGCGCGGCTATCCGCTCGACGGCGTGCTGCGCGACACCGAGCTCGCCGCGGGCGACTTCGTGCGCTGGACGAAGCAGACGATCGACGCGCTCGACCAGATCGCGCAGGTCGCGCCGAAGCGGCTCGCGCGCACCGCCGAGGACGCCGTCGACCGCATCCGGCGCGGCGTCGTCGAGGCCTCGGGGTCCGCGCTGTGACGGGCCTGGCACGGTGACGGCCGCTCGACCGGCGCGCCCGACGCGACCGGTGCGCCTCCGCTCGCGCGAGCCGCTGCCGCTCGCGCTCTCGTGGGCGGCGGCCATCCTCGCGGGCGTGCTCCTGCCGCTCGCGTTCCAGCCGCTCGACTGGTGGCCCCTCGTCGTCCCCGCCGTCGCGCTCTCGCTCGTGAGCCTCCGCGGCCGCACGCTGCCGCAGGCGTTCTGGCTCGGCCTCACGACCGGCGCGCTCTTCTTCGGCGTGCACATCCAGTGGATCACCGTCTACCTCGGCCCCGTGCCGCTCGTCGCGCTCACGCTGTGGATGGCGGTCTGGTGGGGCCTCGGCGCGCTGCTGCTCGCGCTCGCGTGGCGGTGGGCGGATCCGCGGATGCAGGGCGGCCTCGGCGCGTTCCTCGTGCTGCCGCTGCTGCTCGGCGCGCTGTGGACGCTGCGGGAGTCGCTCTCGTCGGCCGTGCCGTGGGGCGGCTTCGCGTGGGGCCGCCTCGCGCACACGCAGGCCTCGAGCCCGCTCGCCGACACCACGAGCTGGGTGGGCCTCACGGGCCTCACCTTCCTGCTCGCCGCCGTCTCTGCGCTCGTCGCGCAGCTCGTGCTGCACCACCGCGCGCTCGCGCGGCGGCGCCTCACGATCGGCGGCGCCGCGCTCATCGCGCTCGTCGCGATCCCCGCGTTCCCCGTCATCGAGACCGGCTCCGTCCGGGTGGGCGCCGTGCAGGGCGCGAGCGAGGCGGGGCTCCTCGCGCAGTACGAGCGCGGCGACATCCTGCGCCAGCACCTCGCGGCGACGCAGGCGCTCGCGGGCGAAGACCTCGACCTGCTCGTCTGGCCCGAGAACGCGGCGGAGTTCTTCGCCGACGAGGACCCGTCGACGATCCTCGCGCTCGACCGGGTCGCGGACGCGTTCGACGCCCCGCTCGTCGTCGGCACCGTGACCCGCGAGGGGCCGGGCGAGTCGTACGACCCAGACACGGACCGCACCTACAACAGCCTGCTGCTCGTGGAGCCGGGGGAGGGGGCGGTCGCCGAGTACCGCAAGCGGCACCCAGTGCCATTCGCGGAGTACCTGCCGCAGCGCGCGTTCTTCGGGCCGATCCTCGACGCGATGGGCTTCCTCGAGCTCATCCCGCGCGACTACTCGATCGATCCGACGAGCGCGAACGCGTTCGACATCGACGGCCTGCAGGCGGGCCTCGCCATCTGCTTCGACATCATCGACGACCGGCTCGCCCGCGAGATGGTGCTCGATCACGGCGCTCAGATCATCCTCGCGCCCACGAACAACGCCGACTTCGGCCGCGGCTCGGCCGAGAACGTGCAGCAGCTCGCGATCGCGCAGCTCCGCGCCGTCGAGGCCGGGCGCTCGCTCGTGAACATCTCGACGGTCGGCACGAGCGCCATGGTGCTCCCTGACGGCACCATGGTCGAGCGGCTGGCCCAGTACGAGCCGGGCACGATGGTCGCCGACCTGCCGCTGTCGGACACCGTGACGCCCGGCATCCGTCTGGGAGGATGGATCGAGTGGGCGCTGTGCATCGGTGGGGCCCTGGGGCTCGCGGCGCTCGGCGCGGTCCGATTCTCGGAGCGGAGGAGCGCGGATGCCTGACGTGATGATCGTCGTGCCGACGTACGACGAGATCGAGGGGCTCGAGCGCACGGTCGGGCGCCTGCGCCAGTCGGTGCCGCACGCCGAGCTGCTCATCGTCGACGACGGCAGCCCCGACGGCACGGGCGAGCTCGCCGACCGGCTCGCGCGCGCCGACGCCGGCACGCTCGTCATCCACCGCGCCGAGCGCGGCTACCGCTCCGCCGTCATCGAGGGCATGCGCTTCGCGATGGCGCGCGGCGCCACCCGCGTCGTCGTCACCGACGCCGACGGCTCCTACGACGCCGACAGCCTCCCGGCGCTGCTCGAGGCGTCCGCCTCCGGCGTCGACCTCGTCATCGGCTCCCGCTTCGTCGAGGGCAGCGACGTGCGCAACATGCCGCCGCGCCGCACGGTCTCGGCGCGGCTCGGCAACGCCTACGCGCGCGCGATGCTCGGCACGCAGGTGCACGACCTCACGTCGAGCCTGCGCGTCTACCGCACCCGCATCCTCGAGCAGATCGACCTCGACGCCATCCGCGTCGACGCCTACGCCTTCCAGATCGCCATGGCCGTGCGGATCGCGCAGGCCGGCGGCACGATCGCCGAGGTGCCGATCGGCTTCGTCGAGCGCGCCGTGGGCGCCTCGAAGATGAAGGTGGCGCAGGAGCTCGACACGCTCGCCGCCGTCACGCGGTGGGGCCTGCGCGGCGTGCGCGCCGTACCCCGCGCGCCCCGCTGACGCAGCGCGCCCCGCTGACGCCGGCCGCGCAGCGGCCAGAGCGGCTCAGCGCTCCGCGACCACCCGCACCGCGAGGTCGCAGCGGTCGGTGACGATGCCGTCGACGCCCAGGTCGAGCAGCTCGCGCATCTCGTCGGTCTCGTTCACGGTCCACACGTGCACCTCGACGCCCGCGGCGTGCAGCGCGGCGACGCTCCGCTCGGTGACGATCTCGACGCGGCCCGCGCGCCGGGGCACCTGCAGCGCGACGACGGGTTCGAGGATGCGCTCGAGCGCGCCCCGCATCCCGAGCCGCAGCGCCACGAGCGCCTTCGCGACGATCGCCTGCGACGCGCTCGTCGCGGCCGTCGGCAGCAGCGCCTGCGCCTGCCGGCGACGTCGCTCGGAGAACGAGGTGAGCAGCACGCGGTCGGCGGCCTTGGCCTCGACGACGGCGCGGACGGCGGGCACGACGGCCGCATCCGACTTCAGGTCGATGTTCCAGCGCGCGTCCGGGAGCGCGAGCAGCGCCTCACGGAGGCCCGGCACCTGCTCGCCCCGCCCGAGGTCGACCGCCGCGAGGTCCTGCCAGAGCATCGCCTCGATCGTGAGGTCGTGGCCGGCGACGCGGTCGAGGCTCGGGTCGTGCGCGAGCACGGCGACGCCGTCGGCCGTGGCGTGCACGTCGGTCTCGAGGTAGCTCGCCCCGGCATCCATGGCGTGGACGAACGCGAGCATCGTGTTCTCGGGCGCATCGACGGCGAGCCCCCGGTGTGCGAGCACACGCGGGGGCAGGCCGTCGAGGTATCGGGTCACGCGTGCCGCGGACCGCCCTGGCCGTCGTCGCCGGGCAGCTGCTCGCCGGGCAGCTGGTCGCCGGGCACGGCGGGCGGGTCGACGCGCGGCGCCTCGGCCTTGGCCTCGCGCGCGGAGTCGAGCGCGTCGCCGAGGTCGGTGTCGGGCACCTCATCGGCGAGCGACGTCCGCGAGGACACCTGGTCGACCGAGCCGGCGCCCTGCGGGTCGATGCCGCTGCTCTCGAGCGTCTCGGCGATCGAGGGCACCTCGACGTCGGAGACGGAGTCAGCCTGGAAGGTCTCGTCGAGGATCGACGCGTCGGGCTCCTCGTCCTTGCGCTTCGGCTTCGTGAACGGCACGTCGGCGCGGCCCTCGAAGAAGCCGCGGCCCACGCCCTGGAGGGCGTCGGTGAGCTCCGACGGGATGATCCACAGCTTGTTCGCGTCGCCCTCGGCGAGCTTCGGCAGCGTCTGGAGGTACTGGTAGGCCAGCAGCTTGTCGTCGGCATCGCCCTCGTGGATGGCGGCGAACACGCGCTCGATGGCCTCCGACTCGCCCTTCGCGAGCAGCACCTGGGCCTCGGCGTCACCCTTGGCGCGGAGCACCTGGGCCTTGGCCTGGCCCTCGGCGCGGAGGATCTCCGACTGGCGGAGGCCCTCGGCCTCGAGGATCTGCGACTGCTTCGAGCCCTCGGCGGTGAGGATCGCGGCGCGGCGGTCGCGCTCGGCGCGCATCTGCTTCTCCATCGAGTCCTGGATCGAGTGGGGCGGGTCGATCGCCTTGAGCTCGACGCGTCCGACGCGAAGGCCCCACTTGCCGGTGGCCTGGTCGAGGACGGTGCGGAGCTGGCCGTTGATCGTGTCGCGGCTCGTGAGCGCCTCCTCGAGGTTCATGCCGCCGACGACGTTGCGGAGCGTCGTGGTGGTGAGCTGCTCGACGGCCGAGAGGTAGTCGGCGATCTCGTACGTCGCGGCGCGCGCGTCGGTCACCTGGAAGTAGACGACCGTGTCGATCGAGACGACGAGGTTGTCCTCGGTGATGACGGGCTGCGGCGGGAACGACCGCACCTGCTCGCGCATGTCGACGTGGTACGCGACCCGGTCGATGAACGGCACGAGGAAGTTGAGGCCGGGCTGGAGCACCTTGTGGAAGCGGCCCAGTCGCTCGACGACCCCGGTGTAGCCCTGCTTGATGATCCGGATCGACCGGAACAGCGTGACGAGCACGAAGAGGACGACGAGGACGACGAGGACGAGCAGGAACGCTCCGAGGATGAATCCTCCGTCGATCGGCATGGGACACGGCTCCTTCGCGGGTCGGCGGTTCGCCCTGCGCGAGGGGACGCGCGTGCGGGCGGTGCTGGTCCTGCCACGCTATCGGCCCGACCTGGACGGACGCCTCCGCCTCGCGGGGGCTCGCTGAGGTCGGCTCAGCCGTCGTGGAGCGGCAGGGGAGCGGCTGCGCTCAGCGCTCGGCGGGCACCACGAGGGCCGTCGCGCCCTCGATCTGCGTCACGACGATCCGCTCGCCGACGTCGAGGTCTCTGAACCGCACCGTGGGGGCGAGCCGCGAGGTCCAGACGTCGCCGTTCGCGAGGGTCACCTCGCCGGCGCCGCGCTCGAACATGCGGGTCACCTCGCCCGCCATGCCGATGAGCGCCTCGACGCCCTGCTTCGCGACCTCGCCCGAGGCGTGCAGGCGCTGCAGCAGCTTGGGCCGCACGAGCAGCAGCAGGAGCAGCGCCGCCGCGGCCGCCACCAGGATCTGCAGCCACCACGGCAGGTGGGTGATGCTGCCCACGAGCCCGACGACCGACGCCATGCCGATCATGAGGAACGTGAACTCGAGCGTGACCATCTCGATGATGAAGCACACGAGCGCCACGACGAGCCAGACGACCCATGCGTACTGGACGAGATCCATGGCGCCATCCTAGGCGGCGCACCCGAGGATCCCTCCGAGCGGCGCGGCGCCGCGGGACGCGCCGACAAGTAGGGTCGTGCGAGACAGAAGGAGACACCGTGTCGAACCCCGCCAGCCCCCTCGCCCCCGGCTCGCTCGCAGGCCGCACCGCCCTCGTCACCGGCTCGAGCCGCGGCATCGGCGCCGCCACCGTCGCGCTCCTGGCGCAGGCCGGCGCGAACGTGGTCGTGAACTACCGGGCGAAGGCCCCGCGCGCCGAGAAGGTCGTCGCTGCGGCGAAGGAGCAGGGCGTCGGCGCCATCGCCGTGCAGGCCGACCTCACCGACGTCGCGAGCGTCGCCGCGATGTTCGCCGCCGCCGAGGACGCCTTCGGCACGCTCGACGTGCTCGTCATGAACGCCTCGGGCGGCATGGAGTCCGGCATGGGCGAGGACTACGCGATGCGCCTCAACCGCGACGCGCAGGTGGGCCTGCTCGAGGCAGCGCTGCCGCACCTCGCCGAGGGCGCCCGCGTCGTGTTCGTCACGAGCCACCAGGCGCACTTCATCCGCACGACGCCCACGATGCCGGAGTACGAGGCCGTCGCGCTGTCGAAGCGGGCGGGGGAGGACGCGCTCCGCGAGCGCATCCCGGCGCTCGCCGAGCGCGGCATCGAGCTCGTCGTCGTCTCGGGCGACATGATCGAGGGCACGATCACCGCGACGCTCCTCGAGCGCGCGAACCCCGGCGCCATCGAGGGCCGCCGCGCCGACGCCGGCAAGCTCTACGACGTCGAGGAGTTCGCGGCCGAGGTCGCGCTCGCCGCCGTCGAGCCCGTGCCGGCCGACAGCACGCGCCTCGTCGGCGACGTCTCGGGCTTCGGCGACGCCGAGGGCGTCCGCTGATGCGCGCCGAGGACATCGAGCGGCTCGTCTCGCTCTCGCGCCCCGCCGTCCACCCGTCCGGCGAGTGGGCGATCGTCGCGGCGAGCCGGCCGAGCCTGCGCGCGAACCGCAACGTCGGCCAGCTGTGGCGCGTCTCGCTCGACGACGGCGCCCGCACCCGCATCACGGGCGGCACCGCCGATCGCGACCCGCAGCTGACGCCCGACGGCGGCACGGTGGTCTTCCTCCGCGACGACGCGGACGGGAAGGCGCAGGCCTGGGCGATGCGCGTCGACGGCGGCGAGCCCGTGCAGGCCACCGCCGAGCCCGGCGGCGTGCGCGAGGTCGCGATCTCGCCCGAGGGCGACCGGATCGCGTTCACGGCGACCGTCGTCGAGCCGGGACGCTACGGCTCGGTCGAGGGCGTCTCGCCCGCGCAGGAGCCCGCGCGGCTCATCACCCGCAACCGGAGCCTCGCGAACGGCGTCGGCAGCCTCGTCGGCCGCCGCACGCACCTCTTCGTCGCGCCGCTGCCCGACCTCGACGCCGAGCCGCGCTACGACCGCGCCGCGCATCCGCACGACGACGAGCGCACGCACGACGACGAGCCCCGGGCGCCGCGCGCGATCCGGCTGAGCCACGGCGACTTCGACCACGCGAGCCCCGCCTTCACGCCCGACGGCCGCCGGGTCGTCGCGATCTCGGCGCGCCACGACACGCGCGACGACGACCTGCGCAGCGCCGTCGTCGAGCTCGAGGCCGACGTCGCCGAGGGCGAGCCGCACATTGTGGTCTCGTCGCGCGCCGACCTCTCGATCTCCGAGGCGAAGCCCACGCCCGACGGCGGCTACGTGCTGCTCGCCCAGCAGGTCGGCGAGTCCGGGCGCGACTTCGTCGCCCGCCACACGCAGCTCTTCGTCGTCGAGCACGCGGGCGCGCACCCCGAGGAGGTCACCGACGGCGAGCGCGTCGACCTCGGCGAGGTCGGCAGCCACGCCACCGTCGTCGAGGACGGCGTGCTCGTGCAGGAGCGCCGCCGCGGCCGCGTGCGCCTCGTGCACGTGACGGGCGGCGGCTCGCGCGAGCTCATCGGCGGCGACGTCGAGGTGCTCGGCCACGGCGTGGGGGAGGGGCGCACGGTCGCGACCGTCGCGACGCCCACCTCGCTCGGCGAGGTCGCGGTGCTCGACGACCGCGGCATCACGGTGCTCACCGACTTCGGCGCGCCGCTCGCCCAGACGGGCCTCGTGCAGCCGCACGAGCACGAGCTCGTCGGCCGCGACGGCACGAAGGTGCACGGCTGGGTCTGGGTGCCCGAGGGCGAGGGCCCGCACCCGGTGCTGCTCAACATCCACGGCGGCCCGTTCGCGCAGTACGGCGTGCACGTGTTCGACGAGGCGCAGGTGGCGGTCGCGGCCGGCTACGCCGTCGTGCAGTGCAACCCGCGCGGCTCCGCCGGCTACGGCCGCGAGCACGGCGCCGCGATCCGGCAGCGGATGGGCACGGTCGACATGCACGACGTGCTCGACTTCCTCGACGGCGCGCTCGACGCGCACGACGAGCTCGACCGCGAGCGCCTCGGCATCATGGGCGGCTCCTACGGTGGCTACCTGACCGCCTGGACGATCGCGCACGACGAGCGCTTCGCGGCGGCGATCGTCGAGCGCGGCTTCCTCGACCCGGAGTCGTTCGCGGGCACGAGCGACATCGGGTGGTTCTTCGGCGGCGAGTACACGGGCACCGACCCGGAGCAGGTGCGCGCGCAGAGCCCGATGGCGCACGTCGACCGGGTGACGACGCCGACGCTCGTCGTGCACTCCGAGCAGGACTGGCGCTGCCCGCCCGAGCAGGCCCAGCGGTACTTCGCGGCGCTCAAGCGCCAGGGCGTCGAGACGGCGCTGCTGCTCTTCCCCGGCGAGGACCACGAGCTCACCCGCTCGGGGCAGCCGCGCCACCGCCTCGAGCGCTTCGAGCACGTGCTCGCGTGGTGGGCGAAGCACCTCCCGACGGCGCAGAACCACGGCTGAGGCCATGGCCGACGACGCGCGTCCAGGCGGCATCCGCCGCTCGGCGCGCGTCGTCTGCGTCGATCCCTCGGGCGCGGCGCTGCTGCTGCTCCACGACTGGAGCGGCCGCGGGGCGCCCGCGCGCTGGCTCACGGTCGGCGGCGGGATCGACGCGGGCGAGAGCGAGCGGGAGGCGGCCCTGCGCGAGCTGCGCGAGGAGACCGGCCAGGCGCCGCGGCCCCGCGAGCTCGTCGGCCCCGTGCGGCACGTGCGGCAGGCGACGCCGCCCGGCCACCGGCACGACGCGCTCGACATGTCCACCTTCGTCTGGCGCACGCCGCGCTTCGACGCCGACGCGTCGGGGCGCGAGCCGGGCGAGCACGACTCGATCCGCGACGAGCGCTGGTGGACGGCGGCCGAGATCGCCGCGAGCGCCGACCCGTTCGACGCAGAGGACGTGCTCGGCACGCTCGCGCTCGTCGCCGGCGGCGAGCCGGCGCCGGGGGAGCGGGTGCGGGTGCGCGCCTCGAAGTGGGACGGCACCCCCCACTGGACGTACGACGCGGTCGCGCTCGGCAGCGACGCGGAGGGCGTGTGGCTCGGCGTCGACGGCCCGACCACGATCTTCGAGAGGCCCGGCATCCGCGCCTTCATGGGCGAGGAGCGCAAGGTGACGCTCGTGCCGCGGCGCCCGCTCGCGATGCTCGAGGGCACGTGGGCGCTCGTGCACTGGCTCGAGGGCGGGGCGACGACCCTGTACGCCGATGTCTGCACGCCGCCCGAGCTCGTGCGGCGCCCCGAGGGCTGGGTGCTCGACTACTGCGACCTCGACCTCGACGTCGTGCGGCGCCCGCAGGGCACGCCGTGGATCGACGACGAGGACGAGCTCGTGCTGCACGCCGAGCGGATGGGCTACCCGGCCTGGGTGCGCGACCGCGTGCGGCAGACGGCGGATGCGCTGCTCGCGGGCGCGCTCCTGCGCACCGCGCCGGGCGAGACCGCCCGCCGCCGCTGGCACCGGCGGCTCGACGAGCTCGTGCCGCCCTCGGCGACGCCCGGCTCGGCCTAGGCCGCCTCGGCCGCGAGCGCCGCCTCCAGCCGGTCGCGGCCCGGTCCCGGCTCGAGCGCGGCGACGGCTCGTCGCACCTCGGCGTCGATCGCCTCGGCCGCGTCACGCTCGATGAGCCCGTCGTCGGCGAGCATTCGGGCGGCCCCCGCGTACGTCCCGAAGGTCTCGACGCCCTGGGCCGCGAGCGCCGCGCGCTCGGGCTCGGCGAGGCCGACGACGTCATGGATGAGCACGCGCACGACGAACTCGGGATCGCGCTCGCGCATCGCGGCGCCGACCTGCGGGTCCGCCTGGCCGGAGTCGCCGATGAACACCTTGCGGCACTCCGGGAACAGCAGCCGCTCGCGCTCGAAGTTCTGCAGCTTGCGCGCGGCGATGCGCGACTTCGTGAAGAGGTTGAGGAGCGAGCCGCCGAGCACCGTGTGCGGCGGCATGCCGAGATCTGCGAGGCCCCCGCGCGTGTACTGCTCGATGATGCCGCGCGGGCCGCCGGGTCGGGCTGTGACGAACGTGAGGTCGCCCGGCCGCCACGGGTCGCCGGAGCGGCCGCGGTCGAGCGCGTGCAGGAGCGCCACGACACCCGGGTAGACCGTGCCGCGCGGCCACCGCGGGTCGTGGAGCAGCGAGCGCACGGTGTCGTCGATGTCGCAGAGGATCCGCAGCTCGAGGTGCTCGGCCTGCTCGGCCTGCTCGCGGATGTGGGCGAGCACCGCCTCGCGGTCGGGCGGCAGCAGGTGCTCGAAGACGATGTGCTCGAGGTCGTGGTGGTCGCCGGAGGCGTTGAGCAGGTACTTGAGGTCGCGGAACGCCTCGCCCGTGCGCGAGCGGAGCGCGTCGCGGATGGCGCTCGACGAGCTCGGCGTCGGCGGCAGGCGCCGCATCGCGTGCAGGAGGCGTGCGACGGTCTCGGCGCTCAGCTCGTCGATGCGCCGACGCGTGAGCAGGTCGAGCAGCTCGCGGCGGCTGCGCGTGCGCAGCGGCAGCGTGAGCCAGCCGCCGGCGATCGCGCGCACGAGGGCATCGAGGTCGGCGTCCGCGAGCACGGCGTCGAGCGCGCCCTCCGGCGTGCGGCGGAGCCGCTCGAGCGCCTCGGATGCGGTGATGGGCCGGCGGTCGGTGTCTGGCACGCGGTTCCTCTCGTCGCGCGCCGCGGCTCAGCGGCGCGACTCGATCCTGCCGGTCGCCGCTGGACGGCGGCCGGGCGCGCGGACGAGCAGGGCGCCGGGCTCGACGGCCGCCTCGATGCGCACGGCGCGGCCCTCGGCATCGCCGTCGACCTGCACGGGCAGCGGCTCGGCGCCGACGGGCGCGAGGAGCGCCCGCCGCACGGCGCGAGTGCCGAGCACGCCCGCGGCGCGTCCGAGGCCCGCACCGGACGCGGCGATGCGGGCCCAGTCCTGCACGCGGCGCGGCGTCACGGTCACGACGTGCAGGAGCCCATCGTCGACGCTCGTGCCCGGCACGACCCGCAGGCCCGCCGGCAGCCCCGCGGCGTTGTGCACGAGCACGCTCCAGGCCTCGGTCGTGGCGCTCTCGTCGTCGAGCACCCCGTGCACCCGGAAGCCGGGCAGCCGGAGGCGGCCGAGCCCCGCCGCGACGTACGCGGGCCAGCCGAGCCGGTGCTTGCGGCGCAGGGACGCGGCCTCGATCGCGAGCGCGTCGTGGCCGACGCCGACGACGACGAGGAACCGCTGCGCATCCGCCCGGCCGTCGGCGCGGTGCAGCACGCACGTGCCGAGGTCGACGGCGCGGGGCTCGCCCGCCACCGCGGTCGCCACGGCGGCGGAGGCGGCGAGCGGGAGGCCGAGGTTACGGGCGAAGAGGTCGGCGGTGCCGCGGGGCACGATGCCGAGCGGGATGCCGGTGCCCGCCAGCGCCGTCGCCACGGCGCGGACCGTGCCGTCGCCGCCGATCGCCACGACGGCCGCGTCGCCCGCCGCGAGCGCGCGGCGCGCCTGCGCCTCGCCGGTCTCGGCCACCGTCGTGCGCGCGACCCGTGCGTCCCAGCCGCGGGCGGCCGCCGCGCGGAGGACGTCCTCGACGGCGCCGGCCGAGCCCCGCGAGGTCGGGTTCGCGACGACGGTCAGGACGGGCACGCGCCCAGGCTAGCGAGGGTGGCTCCGCCGCTCAGGCATCGCGAGCCGGAGCCCTTGGAAGGCGGCAAGCACGTCGAGCTCGTCGCGCACCGCGTCGACGAGCCGCGCATCCGCGTCGACGTCCCAGTGGATCGTCGCGACGCGCAGCAGGCCGCGGTCGCGCTCCGCGCGAGCATCGACCTTGCCGACGAGGCGGTCGCCGTCGAGCACCGGCAGCGCGTGGACGCCCCAGCGGCGCTTCGCGGGCGGCGTGTACTGCTCGAGCGCGTACTCGAAGCCCCACAGCGCCTCCATGCGCCGTCGGCCGGCGATGAGCCGGTCGAGCGGCGCGAGCACGGCGACGCGGCCGACGAAGCCCTCGGCGGTCGCCGCGGGATCGAGTCGCCAGGTCCCGGAGAGCCCCTCGACGCGGACCGGCTCGCCCGCGTCGCCCAGGTGCTTCGGGCGGGCGAACCCGCACGCGCGCAGCCAGCGCTCGCGCCAGGTGCGCCGTGCCTCCTCGAGCGCGACCGGCTCGACGGGCGGCAGCACGCGCTCCGCGAGGCCCCACGCGCGCGCCTGCCCGAGCCGCTCGACGACCACCGCCTCGCCGCGGATCTGCAGCAGCTCCAGCAGCATCGCGACGTCGCGCCCGGTGTTCCAGCCGCTCGAGCGCCAGGGCACGTCGACGGTGTCGAGGATGTCTGCCTGGGGGAGCGGGCCGTCCTGCCGCAGCTGCTCGAGGACGCGCTCGCGGAAGCCCGCGTTCGCCTCGAGCCACGCGAGGGTCGACGGGTGGAGGGCGTCGGGGTCGCGGCCGAGCGGCGCGAGCCACGGGAGGTCGCGCATCGCGCGGACGCCGATCGCCCACGCCTCCATCGGGTGCTGGCGCGGGCCGAGGTGCTCGACGAGCGTCTGCTCCACCTCGATCGCGCGCCGCACGTCGTCGGCGCCGAGGCCCCGGATGCGCGTGAGGGCGATGTGCTCGGCGGAGGGGCACACGATGTCGGTGGGGTTGAGCGGCAGCATCGTGAGCGCCGCCACCACGTCGGACAGGTCGCCGGCCTCCCGCTCGCGGTCGCCGGCGTCGAGCAGCTGCGCGCGCACGGCGATGCGGCGCGCCTCCTCGCGCGAGAGGGTGCGGACCGGGGCGCTCGGCATGCGGCCAGGGTAGAGGGCGCGCCGCATGACGCACCGTGACGGGCGCGCGACCCGGCCGTCCTGCGGGGCATCCGCCGCCTGGCAGGATCGCACCATGGCCGACGCGCAGCACAGCATCCCCGGATCCGCACCCCACGCCTCCGGCTCGCTGCGGCCCGAGACGCTCGCCGTGGCCGCCGGCCGGCCCGCCCGCGTGCAGGACGCGCCCGCGAACCAGCCCGTGACCTTCGCGTCGTCGTTCGTCGCCGGCGGCCCCACCGAGTACGCGCGCTACGGCAACCCGAGCTGGACCGCGCTCGAGGAGGCGCTCGGCGCCCTCGAGGGCGGCGAGAGCGTGGCGTTCGCGAGCGGCATGGCCGCGGTGAGCGCCGTGCTGTCGCTCGTGCCGCACGGCGGCGCGGTCGTCGTGCCGCGGCACGCCTACCAGGGCACGCTGTCGCTCCTCGACGCCGAGGCGGAGCGCGGGAGGTTCGCCGTGCGCCGCGTCGACGTCGAGGACGCGGGAGCCGTGGAGGCGGCGCTCGACGGCGCCGCCCTCCTGTGGCTCGAGTCGCCCACGAACCCCGCGCTCGAGATCGCCGATGTGCCGCGCCTCGCCGCGGCCGCGCGTGCGACGGGCGTGCTCGTCGCGGTCGACAGCACCTTCGCGACCCCGCTGCGCCTCCAGCCGCTCGCACTCGGCGCGGACTTCGCCGTCCACTCGGCGACGAAGCTCATCGCCGGCCACTCCGACGTGGTGCTCGGCGCGGTCGGCGCCTCCGATCCCGCGCTCGCCGAGCGCATCCGCACCCACCGCGGCATGCACGGCGCGATCCCGGGCCCGATGGAGGCGTTCCTCGCCCTCCGCGGCTTGCGCACCCTCGCTGTGCGCCTCGAGCGCGCCGAAGCGAACGCGCGCGAGCTCGCGCGCCGCCTCGCGGAGCACCCGGCGGTGCTGGAGGTGCGCGACCCCGGCTTCGGCACGGTGCTCGGCATCGTGCTCGCCGACGCCGCCGCGGCCGACGCGGCGGTCGAGCGCGTGCGGCTCTGGCTGCACGCGACGAGCCTCGGCGGGGTCGAGTCGACCCTCGAGCGGCGCCGTCGCTGGGCGACCGAGGCGCCGACGATCCCGGAGGGGCTCATCCGCCTCTCGGTCGGCATCGAGCACGTCGACGACCTGGCCGACGACCTGCTCGCGGCGCTGGGCTGACGCGCACGGCCGAGGAGGGCCGGGGGAGGGGAGCGGCCGTCACCGGCGTGTGGTTGCATCGGATCCTCGCACCTCCACGCCGGACGGAGATCCCATGAGCGCGCCCGACCGCACCGCACACGTCCCCACCGACGCGCACGCCGCCGACAGCCACGAGCGCATCCGCGTCGAGGGCGCCCGCGAGCACAACCTCAAGGACATCAGCGTCGAGCTGCCGAAGCGCCGGCTGACGGTGTTCACGGGCGTCTCCGGATCCGGCAAGTCATCGCTCGTCTTCGGCACGATCGCCGCCGAGTCGCAGCGCATGATCAACGAGACGTACAGCACCTTCGTGCAGGGCTTCATGCCGACGATGGCGCGGCCCGACGTCGACGTGCTCGAGGGGCTCACGACCGCGATCATCGTCGACCAGGAGCGGATGGGCGCGAACTCGCGCTCGACCGTCGGCACCGTCACCGACGCGAACGCGATGCTGCGGATGCTGTTCTCGCGCCTCGGGCAGCCGCACGTCGGCTCGCCCAACGCGTTCTCGTTCAACGTGCCCTCGGTCTCCGGCAAGGGCGCCGTGACGGTCGAGAAGGCCGGACGCACGACCAAGGAGCGGGCGGAGTTCAGCGTGCTCGGCGGCATGTGCCCGCGCTGCGAGGGCATGGGCTCCGTGACCGACATCGACCTGACACAGCTCGTCGACGACTCGAAGGCGCTGCTCGAGGGCGCCATCACGGTGCCCGGCTACACGGCCGACGGCTGGTACGTGAAGATCTTCGGCGCGGTCGTGCCGCTCGACGTGCCGGTGCGCGAGTTCACGGCGAAGCAGCGCGACGACTTCCTCTACGGCAGCGCCCGCAAGGTGAAGCTCGAGAACATCAACATGACGTACGAGGGCCTCGTGCCCAAGGTGCAGAAGTCGATGCTGCAGAAGGACCGCGAGTCGATGCAGCCGCACATCGGCGCCTTCGTCGACCGCGCCGTCACCTTCCAGACCTGCCCCGACTGCGACGGCACCCGGCTCGCGGCGCACGCGCGCGAGTCGCGCATCGCCGGCGTCTCGATCGCCGACGCGTGCCGCATGCAGATCGACGTGCTCGCCGAGTGGGTGCGCGGGCTCGACGAGCCCTCGGTCGCGCCGCTGCTGCGCGGGCTCTCGCACCTGCTCGACTCCTTCGTCGGCATCGGCCTCGGCTACCTCTCGCTCGAGCGGCCCTCCGGCACGCTCTCGGGCGGCGAGGCGCAGCGCACGAAGATGATCCGGCACCTGGGCTCGTCGCTCACCGATGTCACGTACGTCTTCGACGAGCCGACCGTGGGCCTCCACCCGCACGACATCCAGCGCATGAACCGGCTGCTCGAGCGCCTGCGCGACAAGGGCAACACCGTGCTCGTCGTGGAGCACAAGCCGGAGACGATCGCGATCGCCGACCACGTCGTCGACCTCGGTCCCGGCGCGGGCTCGCACGGCGGCGAGATCTGCTTCGAGGGCACCGTCGAGGCGCTGCGGGCGAGCGGCACGCTCACGGGGCGCCACCTCGACGACCGCGCGACGCTCAAGGACGCCGTGCGCGAGCCGAGCGGATGGCTCGAGGTGCGCGGCGCGAGCGGCAACAACCTCCAGGACGTCGACGTCGACCTGCCGCTCGGCGTGCTGTGCGTCGTCACGGGCGTCGCCGGCTCGGGCAAGAGCTCGCTCATCCACGGCGAGATCGCGCCGCGCGACGGGGTCGTGGCGATCGACCAGGGCGCGATCCGCGGCTCGCGGCGCTCGAACCCGGCCACCTACACGGGCCTGCTCGAGCCCATCCGGAAGGCGTTCGCGAAGGCGAACGGCGTGAAGCCGGCGCTCTTCAGCGCCAACTCGGAGGGCGCGTGCCCCGTGTGCAACGGCGCGGGCGTGATCGTCACCGATCTCGGGTTCATGGACACGGTGTCGACGCCGTGCGACGAGTGCGAGGGCAAGCGCTTCCAGGCGGCCGTGCTCGAGTACCGGCTCGGGGGCCGCGACATCAGCGAGGTGCTCGACATGAGCGTCGCGGAGGCGTCGGCGTTCTTCGCCGAGGGCGACGCGGCGCTGCCCGCGGCGCACGCCATCCTGGTCCGCATGGTGGACGTCGGCCTCGGCTACGTGAAGCTCGGCCAGCCGCTCAACACGCTCTCGGGCGGCGAGCGGCAGCGGCTGAAGCTCGCGACCCACCTGGGGGAGCGGGGCGGCGTCTACGTGCTCGACGAGCCGACGACCGGCCTGCACCTCGCCGACGTCGAGAACCTGCTCGGGCTGCTCGACCGGCTCGTCGAGTCCGGCAAGTCCGTCATCGTGATCGAGCACCACCAGGCAGTCATGGCGCACGCCGACTGGATCGTCGACCTGGGCCCGGGCGCAGGGACCGACGGCGGCCGCGTCGTGTTCTCGGGCGCGCCGCAGCGGCTCGTCGACGAGCGCTCGACCCTCACGGGCGAGCACCTGGCCGCGTACGTGGGCGCCTGACCGTCGGTCAGCGGACGGCTGTCCGCCGGCTCAGCGGCCGATCGCGACGACGCGCGCGCCGGCGGAGAGCCAGGGGCGCCGGAGCACCGGGGCGACGATCGTGGGCACCGGGGGAGCGGCAGGCTCCCGCAGCGTCGTCGCCGCGCTCACGCGCGGCCGGCCGTGAAGGCCGCCTGCGCCGCCTCGAGCGTCGCGTGGCGGCCGAGGGACGCGCCCTCGCCGTCGACGGCGACGTACTCGCCGAACGCGTGCTCGATGAAGCCGTGGAACGTCGTGGTGCCGTCGGCGTGGCGCGAGGCGACCCACAGGTCCTCGCCGGGCGTCGCCCAGACGAGGTCGGCGGCGCCGCTGTGCGCAGTGCCGAGGATGGCGGTGGAGCTCGCGACCATCAGCTGCGTCATGGTGCATGTCCCTTCGACCGGAAACGGTTAGTTCGTCGATCGAAAGATACAACGCTCTACCGACCTGTGGCAAACTTGCTCCAGGAGAGGAGAACGACGCCATGACGACCGAGATGCACGCCCGGACCTCGAGCGGGTACTGGTACCCGGAGCACGGGTCGCCGTCGAGCGTCGACGTCCTCAACCTGCTGCGCCGGTACCGATCGGCGGAGGCCGCCATGCGGGCGCGGACGCGCTCGTCGATGGCGATGGGCGAGACCGACCTGCTGGCCCTGCGGCTGCTGCTGCAGGCGCAGCGCAACGGCGAGCTCATGCGGCAGCGCGACCTCGCGACGGCGCTCGGCCTCGCATCCGCCTCTGTCACGGCGCTCGTCGACCGCCTCGTCAAGACGGGCCACGTACGCCGCGAGCCGCACCCGGACGACCGGCGCGCCACGATCGTCGTGCCGACCACCGACACCGACGACGAGGTGCGTGCGACGCTCGGCGCGATGCATCGGCGGATGATCGACATCGTCGACGCGCTGAGCGACGACGAGCGCCGAGCCGTGGCGATCTTCCTCGAGCGCATGGCCGAGGCCGTCGACCGCATCGACGAGCACGACGCGCCGGAGACCGGTCCGATCCTGATGGCCTGAGCCGGCGCGCCGCATCGGGCCGCGGCGTCAGCCGGGCCGCGCGGACCCGCTTCTCGCCGCACGTCGATAGCGCCGATAATGCACATTATGTCGGATCAAGGCTCGCGGCCGACGGGTCTGCACTGCCCCGGCGGCGGTGCTGAAGGGGTCGGTCAAGAAATCGTCGGGGTCCACCGCGCGGCATGCTTCGGCCAGCTCGACGCATCGACGCGATCCAGGTCGATGCCGCGGAGTCGGACCAGCAGGACGTCATCCGCTGCGCGGGTCACAGCCCAGACGCTTGGCGACCGGCCGTGCGCGTTGGCCTCAGCCCACGCGAGCACCTCGTCGACATCGGCGCCGCGGAGCTCCCACTCATCGTTGGAGAGTCCACCGGTCCGGTCGTCCCAGAAGTAGACGCGGTACGTGGGCTCATCCTCCTGGTGCGTCTGGTCGCGAGGATCGATCGGGCGGGCGTGCATGGCTCGAGCCTAGGACCGCCCGCCCGGCGCTCCCCCGGCGGCTGGCCCCACCGCGGCACGGATCCTCACTGCCCCGTGCGGCCGTCGATGCGCTCGCGCAGCAGGTCCGCGTGCCCGCAGTGGCGCGCGTACTCCTCGAGCATGTGCACGACGACGCCCCGCGCCTCCCACGGCTCTCCCGGGATGAAGCGATGGCCGAGGTCGTCGTACCGCGCGTACACGGCCCGCGCGTGCGCCACCTCGCGCTCCCACGACCGCCACGCCTCCCCCACGCACTCCTCCGTCGGCACCGCTCCGTCGAAGTCGAGGTCGGGTTCCTCGGTGCTCGCGTAGAGCGGCGGCAGCTCGCCCTGCCCCTCGAGCGTGCGCCGGAACCAGTGGTGCTCCATGCGCGCGAGGTGCCGGACGAGCCCGAGGAGGCTCATCGTGCTCGGCGGGACCGACCGATCCGCCAGCTGCGCCGGCGTCAGCCCATCGCACTTCATCGCGAAGGTCGTCCGGTACCGGTCGAGGTACTGGCGCAGCGTCACCACCTCCCCCACCGGTAGCTCGTCGGTCTCGCGCGGATCGTCGGCGGGATCGACCCAGAAGGCGCGGCGGGCGGGCGGGGCGTCGTCGACCATGGCGTCAGTCCATCAGCGCCGCGGCCGACGGGCAACCGGGCGTCGGCCTTCCGAACCCTCGACCCGGTCGGTGTGCTGCGCCGAACGCCCGGGCGCTGTCCGGCATGCTGTCGGGATGGCACGGGCGAAGCGGCGGCGCGAGCAGGCGGCGGATGCGGCCGGCACGACCGTCGTCGTCTGCCGCGGTGGCGACTGCGGCAGCCGCGCCAAGCATCCGGACATCGACCACGTCGGGCTGCTGCGCGAGGCGCGCGAGCGGCTCGAGGGCGTCGCCCGCGTGCTGCCGAGCGCGTGCCTCGACGCCTGCGAGCGCTCGAACGTGGTGGTGGTCGTGCCGCCCGACGAGGAGCCGGTGTGGATCGGCGAGGTGCTCGATGCCGACACGAACGCCGCGGTCTGCTCCTTCGTGCGCGACGGCGGCCCGAGCGCGGCGGCCGAGCCGATCGAGGTCGAGCTGCGGATGTTCCGCCCGACGCGGCGCAACCGGCAGGAGCTCGAGCACGAGCTCGGCGGCGACTGACGCCCGGCCCGCCGGACGGAGGTGGCTCAGCGGCGTCGCGTCCAGACCTGGTGCACGACACCGGTCGGCGACGCGGTCGTCTCGACGTCGAAGCGATCCTCGAGGCCCTCGAGCCCGTCCCACAGGCGGACGCCGCGGCCGAGCACGATCGGCACCACCACGACGTGCAGGAGGTCGACGAGGTCGGCCTCCAGGAACGCGCGGACCGTCGTGGGGCCGCCGCCGAGCCGCACGTCGCGCCCGTCGGCGAGCTCGGCGGCGAGCGCGAGCGCCTCCGCGGGCGCGAGGTCGCGGAACGTGAACGTCGTCCCGCCGAGCACGAGGTCGGGCCGCGGATGGTGGGTGAGGACGACGACCGGGGTGTGGAAGGGCGGCTCGGGCCCCCACCAGCCCTGCCACTCGTGGTCCTGCCACGGGCCGGTCTGCGGGCCGAACTTGCCGCGCCCCATGATCTCGGCGCCGATCCCGATCTCCGTGGCGGCCGCGAACGCGTCGTCGACGCCGCGCGCGCCCTCGCCCACCGCCTCGTCCTCGTGGCCGGCCATCGCCACGAACGTCCGGGTCGGGAAGAACCACGACATCAGGCGCCCGCCCGCGTGCCCGAAGGGCGCCTCGACCGTGCGCCCCTCCCCCGTCGCGAAGCCGTCGATCGAGACGGCGAGGTTGTGGACCCGCAGCTGCGCCATCCGCTCACGCTAGCGGCGGCGGGCGCGACGGGTCAGCGATCGCTCACGAGCAGGTAGCGCTCGTCGTCGATCGGCCGACCCCAGAGGGCCGGACCGGCGAGGTGCGTCAGCTCGACGTGCGCGCGCCGAGCCTGCACCAGGGCCTCGCAGTCCGCCGCCGTCAGGCCCGCGCCCGTCGACCAGCGGCCCTCGACCAGCACGAGCCGGCCGCCCGGCCGCAGCAGCGCGAGCCAGCGGTCGAGCGCGACCGCGGGGTCCGGCGTCGCCCACAGCACGTGGCGCGAGAGCACGACGTCGAACGAGCGCGGCGCCAGGGGCGGCGCCGACGCGTCGGCCTCGAGCAGCACCGGTCGCGGCTCGACGCCGTGGGCCTTCGCCCTCGCCTGCGCGAGCATCGCAGGCGAGAGGTCGATGCCGGTGACGCGGTGCCCCTCCCCCGCGAGCAGCACCACGAGGCTCCCCGTGCCGCAGCCGAGGTCCGCCACGTCGCACGGCGCGTCACCGACGACCTGCACGAGGAGGCTGCGCCATGCCTCGCGCACGTCGGGGTCGCGGAGGCCGTGGTCGGCCGGCTCGTCGTACCGCTCCGCCTCGGCGTCCCAGACCTCGCGCATGCCCCGACCCTAGGCCCGCGCGGGGCGTTCGCCGGCTCGATCGCGCCCATCCGCGCCGGCGTCCGCACCGAACCCCTCGCAGCGACGTTCCCGGGTGCCTCGCACCCGCGGGGCGTAGCGTCCCCGCCGACGCGGCACCGACGCCGCACCACCAGGAGGTCGTCCCATGGCTCGCATCCGCCCCACCCTCGCTGCCGTCGCCGCGGCCCTGCTCCTCGCCGGGTGCAGCAGCCCCGCGACCCCCGACGCCTCCTCCACCGAGGCGCCGCCGAGCGCCACGACCGGCGCGACGAGCGACGCAGGCAGCGGCAGCGGCAGCGACGACGCATCGTCGATGGCGCTGATGGCCGTGGTCGGCACCGCCGACGACCCCGAGGCCTACGAGATCTCCATCACCGACGCCGATGGCCAGCCCGTCACCTCGGTGCCCGCCGGCGACTACGAGCTGACCTTCGTCGACGAGTCGACGATGCACAACTTCCACCTCATGGGACCGGGCGGCGTCGACATCGCGACGGACGTGGCGGGCAGCGACACCTCGACCGTCGAGGTCACGCTCGAGCCGGGCACCTACGAGTACCTGTGCGACCCGCACCCGAGTTCGATGACCGGCACGCTCGAGGTCACCGGCTAGCTGTACCCGGTCAGCAGGTTGGTTGCGTTCTGCTGGCGGGTGGTGTGCCGTGGGCGGAGTGGGTGCGTCGAGTGTTGTAGTGCTCGAGCCAGGGCGCAAGGGCTGCCGTGCGGTCGGCGTTGCTGGTGAACGGTCGCCGGTAGGCCCATTCGGTGGCGAGGGTGCGGTTGAAGCGTTCGACCTTGCCGTTCTGCCAGGGGCAGCGGGGCTTGATGAACAGCTGCTCCGCCCCGAGCGCCGCGACCGCGGTGCGGAACGCGCGCGAGTGGCGGTAGGCGAACGCGTTGTCGGTGATGACCTGCTCGATGCGGTCGAGGCCGTGGCTGGCGAAGTGGTCGGCTGCGCGGGTCAGGACCCCGGCCGCGGTCGCGCCCTTCTCGTCGGCGTGGATCTCGGCGTAGGCGAGCCGGGAGTGGTCGTCGACGACGGCGTGGATGTAGTCGTAGCCGAGGCCGTGCTTGCGGTCTCGGTTGTCGCCGGGCCCGCCGCGGCCGTTCGCGCGCCAGCCGCCGCCGTCCGGGATGCGGCCGAGCTTCTTGACGTCCATGTGGACCAGCTCGCCGGGCCGCTCGCGCTCGTAGCGGGTCGCCGTCTGCTTCGAGGACCGGATCAGCTGCCCGGTCATCGGATCCAAGGCCGACAGCGGCGGGGCGCCGCGGCGGGCGAGGATGCGCGAGACGGTCCGCGGCGCGACCGGCACGAGCTCCGCGATCCGGTCGCGGCCCAGCCGCTCGGCCGAGCGCAGCGCGAGCACCCGCTCCTCGACTGCGGCCGGCGAGCGCGTCGGGGACCGTCGGGGCCGGGACGAACGGTCGACGAGCCCGGCGTCGCCCTCGACGCGCCAGCGGCCGATCCAGCGAGCGACGCAGCGGCGCGAGCAGCCCATCGCTGCCGCGATGTGGGCCTGCCGCCAGCCGGCCAGGTGCCGGTCGATGATCAACCGCCTCCCGCGCGGGGTCAGACGAGCATTAGCGTGGGACACGAGGACCTCCGTTGGTCGGTGAAGCGTGAACAACTCCACTCAACCCGCGGGGGTCCTCCTCATGCCACCAGCAGTGCCACCAACGTCATGACCGGATACAGCTAGCGGCCCGGCTGGACGGCCGGGTCAGCCCTGCCCGGGGCCGCCGAGGCCCTCGCCCGGCGCCGGCGTCGGGCACGCGGTGGCCTCGCCGAACGCACCGGCGTGGGCGTGGATCACGATGCCGTCGTCGCTCGGCGCGAACTCGATCGCCATGCCCTCGAGCGACGCGAGGTCGGGCACGTGGCCGATGAGCCCGCTCGTCAGCGCCGGGTCGTGCTCCATCGGCATCGTGCCCGTCGCGATCAGCCCGTCGGCGACGTTCGCGGCGAGCCGATCGTGGGTGTCGGCCACCGTCCAGCCGTCGACCGCCCAGTAGCGGTCGGCGAATGCCATCGGCGCGCACCACCAGTCGGTGGACGCCCAGTCGAGACCGGGCGCGGTGCCCGGATCCTCGTCCCAGGCGACGGCCTCGTCCGGCATGGGCAGCGAGTCGAGCCACCCGTCGGCGCGCGCCTGCGCCACGGGATCGACCGACAGGCCCTCGGCGGCGGCCTCGAGTGCAGCCGCCTGCGCGAACACGTCGGGCGGCGTCGGCGCAGCCGTCGGCGCGGCGTCCGCCGCGGTGCTCGCCTCGTCGCTCGGTGCGGGCGCCGCTCCCCCGCTCGCGGCGCAGCCGGCGAGCACGCCGATCGACCCGAGGGCTGCCATGACGATGAGGGATGCTCGCTGACGCATGTCCGGACTGGAGCCGAGCGAGGCCGCCGAGCACAGCCCCTCGGGCGCTCCTCGGCCGACGGCCGGTAGGCTGGCGGCATGCGCCTGATCACGGAAGCCGCCCACGACGCGATCGTCCCGCTCGACGAGCCGATGAACCTCGTGGTGCTCGGCCTCGTGGCGCTCGGCACCCTCGCGACCGTCGCGCTCGTCGCCGCGCTCGCCGCCTCGACGCTCGACCGCCGCGTCATCGACGCCGCGCCGGGCGGCCGCGGCCACCGCGCCCAGTAGCCGGCGCGCCGAGCGCTCAGCGCGCGCGGTAGCGCGCGTAGAGCAGCCCGTTCGCGAAGGCCCGCTGCTCGACGAGCTCGAGGTCGAGCCGCACGCCGTCGGGGAAGAAGCGCGTGCCTCCGCCGACCACGCTCGTGGTCATGAACAGGTGGTACTCGTCGACGAGGCCTGCCCGGATCGCCCGCGCCGCGAGCGTCGGGCCGTCGATCGAGAGGTCGTGCGGCGACGCGTCCTTGAGCCGCCGCACGGCCTCCGGCTCGAACGACCGCACCACGCGTGTGCACTCGCTCGCCACGCGCTCGAGCCTCGTCGAGAAGACGACCTTCTCGGCGGCGCGCCAGTCGCGCGCGTAGTCGAGGATGTGCTGCGGCACGTCGGGCTGCTCGTGGACGGTCTCCCAGAAGAGCATCGTCTCGTACATGCGCCGGCCGTACAGGAAGGTGCCGACGTCGCGGAACGCATCGCCGATGAAGGCGTGCACCTCCTCGTCCTCGGCGCCGCGCCCGAGGTCGCCGTCGGCCGCGACCGCGTAGCCGTCGAGCGACGTGATCATGCCGTAGTGCAGCCGCGCCATGCGGCCAGCGTCGCCGACCGCCGTCGGTCGCGCAAGCGCCCGATCCGAGCGGTCCGGGATGATCGGGTGCGCACCGTCACCGCCCGCCAGGCTCGGATGCGGAGGAGGACCGACATGATCGAGCACCTGAACCGCGTCGTCGCGGTCGTCGAGGCGTCGCTCGCGGACGACCCTGACGTGGCGTCGCTCGCGCGCTCCGTCGGGACGACCGAGCACCACCTGCGCCGCATGTTCTCGTCGCTCGCCGGCCTGCCGCTGTCGGAGTACGTGCGGCGGCGCCGCATGACCGCGGCAGCCGCCGACGTGCTGCGCGGCGACGAGCCGCTGGACGTGGCGGTGCGGCACGGCTACGGCTCGACCGAGGCCTTCGGCCGTGCGTTCGCGGCCGTGCACGGCGCCACGCCGCGCGAGGTGCGCGAGCATGGCGGCCCCCTCCGATCGCAGCAGCAGCTCAGGTTCCGCCTGACCGTCGAAGGGAGCACGTCCATGGACGTCCGCATCGCAGAACGCCCCGCCTTCCGCCTCATCGGCCTCGCCGCGCGGGTGCCGCTCATCCACGAGGGGGTGAACCCGCACATCCGGGCCCACGTCGCGTCGATTCCTGCCGAGCAGCACGCTCGGCTGCGCGCGCTGAGCGGTGCAGAGCCCGCGGGCCTCCTGCAGGTCACCGCCGACGTCGATCCCGACGCACGGGAGGGCACGGAGCTGACCTACCTCCACGGCGTCGCCGTCGAGGCGGCCGCGACCGTGCCCGACGACCTCGACGCCATCGCCGTGCCGGCCGGCACCTGGGCGGCGTTCCGCAGCTCGGGCGCGCACCCCGGCGCCCTGCAGGCGACGTGGGCGGCGACGGCAGCGGAGTGGTTCCCGTCGAACCCGTGGCGGCTCCGCCCCGGACCGTCGATCGTCGCCGTGCTGGATCGCGCGGACGACTGGAGCACCGCCACGACGGAGCTCTGGCTGCCCGTGGAGCGCGCCTGACCCGCGCGGGGCGCGGCCGTCAGCGGCGCTCCGCGTCCCCCTCGTCCGTCGCCTCGCCCGCGGCCCCGTCGGCCCGGGCCTCGGCCTCGGCCTGCTCGAGGTCGAGTGCGGCCTGCGATGCCGCGAACTCCGGGGTGTCGAAGACCTCGCCGGCGATGGGGTCCTGCACCACCCGCTCCTCGTCGAGGGTCGCGACGCCGTCGGCGTCGAGGTCGACCGCGGCGGAGGGCACCTCGTGGAGCGCGACGAGGAACTCGCCCGACGGCGCGGTGGGCGCCGGCTCCTCCTCGCGCCGCGACAGGCCGGCGAAGGTCGTCGAGATCTCGCGCCGCCAGCTGCGGCGCGGTGCCGCCTCCGGCGCGGCCGGCGCCTCGCCGCCGAGCTGCAGCCCGCCGCCCGAGGCGATGCGCGCCCGCATGTAGCGCGGCGTGTTGGCCACCTCGTAGTGGAAGGCGCGCAGCAGCGAGATGCACGCGAGCACCATGATGATCGAGAACGGCACGGCCGTGGCGATCGCCGCCGTCTGGAGTGCGGTGAGCGCTTCGGAGCCGCCGACGACGAGGAGCACGCCCGCCGCGCCGGCCGCGATCGCGACCCAGAGGAGCCGCGTGAGGCGCGGCGTCGTGGTCGCCCCGCCGGTGGCGAGGATGTCGACGACGAGCGCACCGGAGTCGGCCGACGTCACGAAGAAGAAGACGATGATGACGATCGCGAGCACGCTCGTGATCGTCGCGAGCGGGTACGTCTCGAGCAGGTGGAACAGCGACGTGTTCGTGTCGACCTCGCCGTCCACGAGCATGTCGCCCTCGGTCAGCTGCCGCAGGATCGCGGAGTCGCCGAAGATCGAGAACCAGAGGATGCCGATGATCGTCGGCGCCAGCAGCACGCCGAACACGAACTGCCGGATGGTGCGGCCTCGGGAGATGCGGGCGATGAACATGCCGACGAACGGCGCCCAGCTCATCCACCAGCCCCAGTAGAAGATCGTCCAGGCGCCCGCCCAGCCGTCGGTCGCGAGCGGCCACGTCTCGAGGCCGATGCCGGGCAGCGACGCGATGTAGGAGCCGGTGTTCGCGACCATCGACTGCAGGATCACGAGCGTCGGCCCGAGGGCGAGCACGAAGAGCGCGAGCACGGCCGCGAGCGACATGTTGATGTTCGAGAGCCACTTGAGACCGCGGTCGAGGCCGGACACGACCGAGAACGCTGCGAGCGCCGAGACTCCCGCGATGAGCGCGATCGAGAGCCCCGGCGTCGCCTCGAGCCAGCCGAGGAACTCGAAGCCCGCCATGATCTGCTGCACGCCGAGTCCCAGCGAGGTCGCGACGCCGAACACCGTGCCGACGATGGCGACGACGTCGATCGCGTGCCCCATCCAGCCCTCGACGCGGTCCCGGCCGAGCATCGGCTCGAGCAGCCAGCGGATCGAGAGCGGCCGGCCGCGGCGGAAGGTCATGTAGGCGAGGCCGAGCCCGACGACGACGTAGATCGCCCAGGCGTGCAGGCCCCAGTGGTACAGGGTGAGGTCCATCGCGAGGCGGCCGGCCGTTGCGGTGCCGGGCTCGACGCCCGCACCCTCCGGCGGCGTCGTCATGTGCGACAGCGGCTCGGCGACCGAGTAGAAGACGAGGCCGATGCCCATGCCCGCCGAGAACAGCATCGTGAACCACGACACCGTCGAGAACTCCGGCTCCTCGTCGTCGCGTCCGAGGCGGATGCTGCCGATGCGGGAGAGCCCGACGTAGAGGGCGAAGATCACGAAGGCCGAGGCCGCGAGGATGTACCACCAGCCGACGCCGCTCGTGATGGCCTGGTTGAGCACCGTGAACGCGTCGCCGCCGGTCTGCGAGTACACGATGGCGAACGTCGTGAGCGCGACGATGAGCACGATCGCGGGGATGAAGACCGGCTTGCTCAGCTGCCGCCAGACGACGGGGGGCGACCAGTCCCGTCGGAGCTGCGACTCGGTGCCTGCGCCCATCTGGGTGCCATCGGACATGCGGGCCTCCTGCGTCCGGCCCTGGGACGATCGGTGCTGCGGAGCGGGCCGCCGACGACCGTACCGCCGTGCGCTGGACGCAGTCTGGTCGGTGCGGCCCTACAGTGACCCCATGCACGCAACCCGCACCGAGGCCGACACGAGCCGGATGACCGCCTGGCGCCGGAAGCTGACGGTCGAGGAGCGCTACATCCCGCGCGAGGAGCGACGCGCGCTCTACACCGGCGCGGTCTTCGTCGCGGTCGTCGGCGCGGCGATCTTCACGACGATGCTCGTCGGCGTCCTCACCGGGGGCGGCGCCGCCCTCCTCGACGACCCGGTGCGGCAGTGGATCCTCACCCTGCGCGACGCGCAGGAGACCTCGGTGATGGCCGTGCTCGCCTTCGTCTTCGGCCCCGTCGCGATGCCCGTCATCGTGCTCGTCGTCGGCGTCGCCTGGGCGATCTTCGCCACCCACGCGTGGCGGCCGTTCCTGCTGTGGTGCGGGATGGGCGTCGGGGTGGTGACGGCGCTCACCATGGCGCCGATCGTGCAGCACCCGCGGCCGCCGGTCGACGAGATGCTGCTCCACGTCGACCGCACGTTCTCGTTCCCCTCGGGCCACGTGCTCGGCGCCTGCGACTTCCTGCTCATCACCGCCTTCCTCGTCGCGTCGCGCGAGCGCCGCACGTGGGTGCGCGTCGCGCTCCTCGTGCTCGCCGTCGCGGGCATCGTCACGCAGATCTACAGCCGCCTGTACCTCGGCTACCACTGGCTCACCGACGTGCTCGGCTCGCTCGGCATCTCGCTCGTGATCCTGGGCCTCGTGATCGCGGTCGACACGTGGCGCACCGCGCGCGTCTCCGGCGAGCCGGTCACGGGCGAGCTCTCCTCGGTGCAGCGCGACGGCACCTGATCCGGCGCTCGCGGCAGCGCTCCCAGGCCGCGCACCGGCGGGCCTGCGAGGATGCCGGGGTTCGGGGTTCCGAGATCCGCCCTGCGACCGCCGCGCGACCCGCGCGCACCACGCGGGCCGTGCACAGCACTGGAGGACGCGATGCACGCACACGGGGCCCTGGAGCCGGGCACGCTGCTCGCCGAGCGCTACCGGGTGGACGCCCTGGTCGGCGCGGGCGGCATGGCCGCCGTGTACCGCGCGACCGACGAGGTGCTCGGCAGGCCCGTCGCCGTCAAGGTGCTCGCCGGCGGCCACGCCGATCCCGCCGCCGCGCAGCGCGAGCGCGCCGAGCTGCAGCTGCTCGCCTCGCTCGACCACCGCGCGCTCGTCACGCTCTTCGACGCCGCCGAGGCGCACGTCGACGCCGCCCCGGTCACGTGCCTCGTCATGGAGCTCGTCGACGGCCCCTCGCTCGCGACCCGGCTCGCGGAGGGACCGATCGAGGCCGACGAGGTCGCGGCGATGGCGCTCGACCTCTCGCAGGCGCTCGCCGTCGTGCACGAGCACGGCGTCGTGCACCGCGACGTCAAGCCCGCCAACATCCTGCTCGGCCCCTCCCCCGGCCCCGGCCGCGCCTTCGCCGCCAAGCTCGCCGACTTCGGCATCGCGGCGCTCGTCGATTCCACCCGCATCACCGCCACCGGCACCGTGCTCGGCAGCGCCGGCTACCTGAGCCCGGAGCAGACGAGCGGCCAACGCGTGGGCCCGCCGGCCGACGTGTACTCGCTCGGCCTCGTCCTGCTCGAGTCGCTCACCGGGCGCCAGGAGTTCGAGGGGCCGCTGCTCGAGGCGGTCTCGGCCCGGCTCGTGCGCGACCCCGTCATCCCCGTCTCCCTCGGCGCCCCCTGGACGGCGCTGCTGGCCGCCATGACGGCGCGCGACCCCGAGGCGCGGCCGACCGCCGCGGAGGTGGCGGCCCGGCTCGACGCCGCTCCCGCCTCCGGGCCGGACGCCGCGCTGCCGATCGCCGTCGAGACCGCGGCGATCGCGACGCCGACCGAGGTCGCGGGCATCGTCGCGGCGTCGACGGCGCCGCTGCCCACGGCGGCACGGTCCGACGCGTCGGACGAGGGCGAGGCGGCGACCCGTGCCGTGCCGATCGGGGCCGGGCTGCCGGCGGCCGCGACGGGGGCCGACGTCACAGCCCCCGCCGCACCGCTGCGCAAGCGCAGGAAGGCCGCGTGGATCGTCGCCGCGGGCGCGGTCGTGGCCGTCGCCGCAGGCGGCGCCGCCGTGGCGATGACGAGCCAGCAGGCGCCCGCGGAGGGCGAGGCGACGACGAGCCAGACGCCCGAGCCACCGGCCGCCACCGCCTCCGCGCCGCCCGGCGCGCCGACCGAGGATGCGCCCGACGCGCCCGCGCCCGACGAGCCCGCCGCGCCGACGGACGAGGCGCCGTCGCCGACGCCGACCCCCACCCCGACGCCCGACGCGCCCGCGCCGACGGCGCCCGCAGAGCCGACGCCGACCGAGCCAGCTCCCGTCGAGCCCGCGCCGACCGAGCCCGCACCGGTCGATCCGGCTCCGGTCGATCCCGCGCCGACGGAGCCCGCGCCGGAGGAGCCGGCGCCGGGCGGCGACACCGGCACGGCGCCCAGCGAGCCCGCCGGCTGAGCGCGCCAGGGCCCACCGCTGAGGCGCGCGCCCGATCGCGGCGGTCCGCGTCAGGCCACGAGGGTGCCCGCGGCGCGGAGCCGCTCGCGCGCGCCGCGCCAGGGCTCGTCCCAGCGCATCGCGGCGGGCTCGAGTCGCTCACGGGGCGGCACGAGTGCCCGGGCACGCTGCTCGAGAGCCTCAGCGCCCGGCTCGCCACCCCGCCGGCCCAGCCCTGTCGGCTCAGCTCCGAGCGCGCGCCTCGAGCACCGCGAGGTCGCGCTCGGCGTAGCGGTGGTGCTCCCACTCCTCCTCGAGGATCGTGTGGAGGCAGGAGCGGACCGTCTCGGGGAACTCCGGCGCCCACGTGTTCCGGCGCGGCTCGTCGAGCAGCTCGGGCGTCGCATCGCGCAGCAGCGCGTCGACCATTGCGACGCGCTCGGCGCGCACCTCGAGCACCCGCGCCCAGCTCGGCGACGCCTCCGAGAACACCGCGGGGTCGTTGCCGTCGGCGGCGTACTCCTCGTTGGGCTGGCCGATCGGGTGGAACGGCGCATCGATGCCCAGGATCCCGCGGCGCAGCCACGCATCCGTCGCCATCACGAGATGCCGCAGCGTCTGCGAGAACGACCACTCCCCCGCGACGCGCTCGTCGACGGCACCGTCCGGCAGCGCCTCGGCGCGCGCGATCGACGCGTGCCACGTGCGCTGCACCGCGTCCCAGCTCTCGCGGAGCCCGGCGAGCTCCTCGGCGCGTCGCAGCCCCCGGCCGGGGTAGCGCACGTCGAGCGCGGTGTCGACGAGCGGCGCGACATCGACGCCGTTCACGAGCAGCGTGCTGTGGCCGTCGAGCAGCCAGGGCGCGTCGATGTCGGCGCCCGCGAGCTCGACGCCGCGCATCACCGCGCCGGAGAGGTCGGTGCGCACGAATCGCGCGCCGCGCAGCCGCACGCCGACGAGCTCGGCGCCCGAGAGGTCGTCGCCCTCGAATCGCGTCATGGCTCGAACGATGCCACGCGCCGCCGACGCGCGCACCCGACGCGCGGTGCGGCGGCCGTCAGCCGGCGCGGACGGGGCCGTCGGCGTGCTCCGGCGGCCACACGACGACGAAGCGCTCGAAGACGATCTCGTCGTCCTCCGACCACGTCGCCCCGCGCGCGGCAGCGGTGCGCCGCCAGTACCGCGCGTGGCCCTCGCGCCACGCCTCGAGCGAGCCGTCGTCCTCCGCCTCGTCGGCCGCGAAGGCGGCGTCGGCGCTCGCGAACGGGCCGATGCGCAGCTCGGTGCTGCGGATGACGATGCGCGGCACGCCCGCGCCGTCGCACGCGATCCAGTGCGAGCCGATCGCGGGCAGCGCGTCGCCGCGCGCGAGGAACTCCGAGACGAGCTCGGCCGTGGCGCGCTTGCGGCCCGAGAGGACGAGGCCCAGCAGCTCGTCGGCGAGCGCTGCCGAGTCGCCGAAGCCCTCCACGGTGTGCCCGGGGGCCGCGGCGACCGCCTCCGGGTGCGCGGCGGCGTACGCCGCCCACATCGCCGTCGCGGCGGTGAGGTCGGGATCGGCGGCGGGGCGAGGGGATGCATCGGTCACCCGCCGATCCTCGCACCTCCCGCGCCGCCGCGACCTCCGTTGCTACAGTCGGGCCATCGATCCGGGGGCACTGCCCCGCACTCCCCAGGCACCGGAGCCGCCGATGGACGCAGACCGCATCCCGCACCGCACGCTGCTGCTCGGCGGCGCGCTGCTCGCGATCGCCGGCAGCGTCGCGCTGCTCCACGCCTCCGCCCCCGCGCTCGACGCCCCGGTCTGGCTGCAGCCCGCGCTCGCCGGCGCCCTCGTGCCGGCGGTCGCCGCGCTGCTGCTCTTCGCGGGCATGGCGGTGCTCGGCATCGGCATCGGCGCCGAGCGCGGGATCGCGGGCCGACGGCTCCCGGCGATCGCGCTCGTCGTCGCCTCGGGCGCCGCGTGGCTCGTGCCGAACCTGCTGTCCGTGCTGCCCCCGGAGGGTCCGCTCCCGCTGCCGGTCGGCACGCTGGTGCCGCTCGTGCTCCTCGGGCTCGCGCTCGCGGCCGCCGTCGCGGTGCTCGCGGCCGGGCGCGTGCCGGGACCGGCGCGCTGGGCGCTCGTGCTCGTCGCCCTGTGCCAGGCGGTGGCGGCGCTCGCGTCGATCGGGCCCACGGAGGAGCTGGCGATGCTCGGCCTCCGGCTCGCGCCGCTCTGGCCCGCCTCCATCGCCGTCGCCGGAGTCATGCTGCTGGCCGCGGGACGCATCCGCATGCCCCAGCGGCGCGTGCCGGAGCGGCGCGCCGCGTGACCGACGCCGACGCCGCGGCGCTCGAGGGCGCCCGCGCCGCGCTGCGCGACGCGGCCTCCCGGCTCGCGGCGGCCGGGGCCCGCGAGGAGGCGCTCGCCGAGCTCGTGGAGCCGCGCCCAGTGCTCGGCATCGCCCGCGCGCCCAGGATGCGACGGATCGGCCGTGCGTGGCGGCTCGGGGCGCTGCTCCTCGACGCCGACGGCCAGCTTTGGAGCACCGGCCTCTCGACCCGCGTCGCCGAGCCGGGCCGGCCGCAGCACCTCTCGAGCTCGGCCGAGCAGCGGCGCGCGTTCCGCGCCGCTGCGCTGCGCGGCGGCTTCCGCATGGGCGAGACCGTCAACCACGGCATCGTGCCGATCCCCCTCGACGAGTCGCTCATCGGCGGCGACGGCCCGCTGCGCATCCGCGACGGCGAGGCGACCGTGCGCTGGGGCACCGACGCCCCGGTGCCGCTCGAGCGCTACCTCGCCGATCTCGGCGACCTGCTATCGCACCCGCCCGAGGGGGCCTGAGGACGGATCCGGGCGGATCTGTCGACCGGGATGTGTCGATCGGCGCGGTGCTCGATCGTCATCCACCCAGATGCGTCCCGCATCCCAGACGGAGGAGATCGACATGAGCGACACCACCACGACCGATGCCAGGATCGCCGCAGAGGCCACGACCGGAGCGATCGACCGCGAGGAGTCGACGATGCGCTGCACGCTGCTGCTGCACTACCCCGAGATGCTCGGCGAGCTCGACGAGGCGTCGATGGAGGCGGGCCGCGCGGCCTTCGCCGACTACGCCGCGACGCTCCACGCCGCGGGCGTGCTCGTGAGCGGCGAGGTGCTCCAGCCCTCGCACGCGACCACGACGCTGCGCGAGGTCGACGGCGCGCTGCGCGTGCAGGACGGCCCGTTCGCGGACTCGAAGGAGCAGCTCGGCGGCACCTTCGTCATCGAGGTCGCCGACCTCGACGCGGCGATCGAGTGGGCGAAGCGGGCGCCGAGCGTCGGCTGGGGCGCCGTCGAGGTGCGGCCGAGCGCCACCCACGTCGTCGACGGGCGCTGGGTCGGCGCCCTGTGACGGGCCAGGTGACGGGCGCGCCGTGACCGGCGCCGCGACGGATGCGGCCGCGGTCGCCGCGAGGGTCGCCCGCGAGTCGCGTGCGCGGCTCGTCTCGATCCTCGCGGCGCCCTCGCGGCGCCCACGCGCTCGCCGAGGACGCGCTGCAGGCGGCGCTCGAGGAGGCGCTGCGACGCTGGCCGGACGACGGCGTGCCGGAGCGGCCGGAGGCGTGGATCCTCACCGTCGCCCGCAACCGGCAGCGCGATGCGCTGCGGGCGCCCGCCGCGCGATGCCGGAGCGCCTCGACGCCGTGCTCGAGGCGATCTACGGCTGCGCCGCGCTCACCTGGCGCGACGACGCGCGGTCGATGGCGGGCGAGGCGCGCCACGCGGCGATGGCGCTCGCGGCGGCGCTCGGCGACGAGCGGGAGGCCTGGGGCCTCGCGGCGGTCGTCTCGCTGTCGCTCGCGCGGCGGACGGCGTCGTTCGTGCCCCTCGACGAACAGGATCCGGCGGCGTGGGATGCGGCGCTGCTGGCCGAGGGCCGAGCGGCGCTGCGACGCGCGCAGGGCGCCGGCGCGCCGGGGCGCTTCGAGCTCGAGGCGGCCATCCAGGCCGTGCACTGCGCGCGGCGCGAGACGGGCGCGACCGACTGGGCGGCGCTGCGCACGCTCTACGACGCGCTCCTGCTCCGCGCTCCGACTGCGGGCGCCGCGATCGCGCGCGCCGCGGTCGTCGGCCGGCTCGACGGGCCGGAGACGGGCCTCGCCGCGCTCGGCGACGAGCGGCCGATGCAGGCCTGGTGGTCGGTGCGCGCGGCGCTGCTCGCCGCCGCGGGTCGGGCCGACGACGCGCGAGCGGCCGCGGCCCGCGCAGCGGCGATGACGGCCGACGAGGCGGTGCGAGTGCACCTGCTCGAGGCGGCCGGCGGCGGCTGACCGGATCACCGCGCGCGTTGGCGGCACTCGGTGTGTCATCATGTGCGCATGAACGCAACTACGCAGACAGAGGGCTCGCTGCGGTCGGTGCTCGCGAACCCGACGTACCGCCGGCTGTTCTCCGCGCAGGTCGTCGCGCTGCTCGGCACCGGCCTCCTCACCGTGGCGCTCGGCCTGCTCGCGTTCGACATCGCGGGCGACGACGCCGGCCTCGTGCTCGGCCTCGCCCTGACCATCAAGATGGTCGCCTACGTCGGCGCCGGCCCCGTGCTCGCCGCCCTCACGTGGCGGGTGCCCCGCAAGGCGCTGCTCATCGGCGCCGACGTCGTGCGCGGCGCCGTCGCGCTCCTGCTCCCGCTCGTCACCGAGGTGTGGCAGGTCTACGTCCTCATCCTCGTGCTGCAGTCCGCGTCGGCGACGTTCACGCCCGCGTTCCAGGCGCTCGTCCCCGAGGTGCTCCCCGACGAGCGGCAGTACACGCGGGCGCTCTCGCTCTCGCGCCTCGCGTACGACCTCGAGGCGCTCGTGAGCCCGGCCCTCGCGGCGGCGCTCCTGACCCTCATCACGTTCCACGAGCTCTTCCTCGGCACGGTGCTCGGCTTCGCGCTCTCGGCCGTGCTCGTCGGGGCGGCCCGCCTGCCCGTCGTCGAGCCCGCGCGCGCCGCGCCCTTCCTCGACCGCCTCACGCGCGGCGCCCGCATCTTCTGGCGCACGCCCGAGCTCCGGGCGCTGCTCGCGCTCGACCTCGTGGTCGCCGCACCGACGGCGCTCGTCATCGTCGACACGGTCGTGCTCGTGCAGGCCGAGCTCGGCCGCCCGCAGCCCGACGTCGCGCTGCTCCTCGCCGCCTACGGCGCCGGCTCGATGCTCGTCGCGCTGCTCCTCCCCCGCATCCTCGACCGGATCGACGACCGCCGCGTCATGCTCGCCGCATCCGGGCTCACGGTGCTCGGGATGGCGGCGGCCGCCGCGGCGATCCTGCTCGGCGCGGGCTGGGTCGCGCTCCTCGCGGCGTGGGCGGTGCTCGGCGCTGCGAACGCGGGCATCCTCACGACCGCACCGCGCCTGCTGCGGCGCGCCGCCGACTCCGAGACCCGCCCGGCGGTCTTCGCCGCGCAGTTCTCGCTCTCGCACGCGTGCTTCCTCATCACCTACCCGCTCGCGGGCGTGCTCGGCACGGCGATCGGCGTCGGCGCGACCGCGGCGGTGCTCGGCGGCGTGGCGCTCGTCGCGGCCCTCGTCGCGACGGCCGCGTGGCGGCCCGCGGTCGTCGGCGCGCCGCGCGGATGATCCAGCCCCGTGCGGTCGCGGCCGCGAGGATGGTCGGGTGCCGTTCACCCTCTCGCACCCGGCCGCGGTGCTGCCGCTGCTCCGACGTCCCTGGAGCGCGCCCGCCCTCGTCGCTGGCGCGATGGCGCCCGACGCGCCGTACTTCCTCGGCCGGCTCGGCATCCCCGTCAGCGCGCAGTCCTGGTACGAGCCCCTCCTCAACGCGACCACGAGCCACGCGCCGCTCGGCGCGCTGACCGTCTCGCTGCCGCTCGCGCTCCTCGCGACGGCCCTCCTGCTCGCGACGGCCGCGCCCGTGCGGGCCGCGCTCCCCGCCTCGACCGCGGGCCTCGTCCCGCCGCGTCGTCCGGTGCCCACCGCCCTCGGCTGGATCCTGCTGTCGTGCGCGGTCGGCATCGCGACGCACCTGGCGTGGGACGCCGTCACGCACGGCGACGGCTGGGTCGTGCAGGCGGTCCCCGTGCTGCAGGCGCCCACGGGGATCGGCGACCTCAGCTGGGCACGCCTGCTCCAGCACGCGAGCACCGCGCTCGGCCTCGTCGCGATCGCGTGGTGGCTGCACGCGCGCCGCTCGCGGCTGCCGCTGCGCGCGCATCCGGACGAGGCGCGCCGCGCGGCCGTCGCGGTCGTCGCGCTCGTCGTCGTCGCCGCCGTCGGCGCGGGGCTCGGGGCGCTGCCCGTCGCCGCCGACGGCGGCGGCCGGCTCGAGCTGCTGCTCTCGAGCGCCGCGAAGGGCGCCGGGCTCGCCGTGCTCATCGCCGCCGTGACGGCGGTCGCAGCGTGGTGGGCCGCCCGGGCCGCGCTCGCGATGCGGCGCTCGCGGCGCTGAGCGCGGCCATGGGCGGCGCACGGCTCCCGCCCGGCCCACCGTCAGGCTCGCCTGCCAGCGTGCCCGCATGACCGACACCGACCCGATCGACATCGTCGCCGCCATCATGCGCGACACCCGCATCGCCTCCCTCGCCTACCGCTCCGCGGAGGGCGACCTCGTGTCGACCCCGATGGGCACGCAGGACTTCGAGCACCCGGGGACCGTCTGGTTCCTCACCGAGCGCGGCACCGACAAGGTGGCCGCGATCGAGGCCGACCCGCGCGTCAACGTGCACTACGCGTCGAAGGAGGGCTGGGTGTCGCTCGCCGGCACCGCGCGCTGGAGCGACGACCGCGCGAAGCTGCGCGAGCTGTGGGACGCCTCGGCGAGCGCCTGGATGCAGGGCGGGCCCGATGACCCGCAGAACGGGCTGCTCGAGGTCACCGCGACGAGCGCCGAGTACTGGGACTCCCCGGGCGCCGTCGCGGTCGCGGTCCAGGTGGTCAAGGGCCTCGTCACGAAGGAGCAGCCCGAGCTCGGCGACAACGACGTGGTGCAGCTCTAGCGATGCCGCATCCGCTCACGGTCCGCGCCAGGGGCGCCCGCCCCGCCCGCGAGTCGTGGGAGCGCTTCGTGCGCCCCGCGATCTGGCCGCGGTGGGCGCCGCAGATCACCGCGACCCGGTGCCGCGACGAGCGCGTCCGCCGGGGCTCGCACGGCCTCGTGCGGGCCGTCGGCGGGATCGTCGCGCGCTTCCGCGTCGACGCCGTCGACGACCTCCGGATGGAGTGGGCCTGGACGGTGCGCGCCGGCCGGCTGCTCGTGCGGATGGAGCACGGGGTCGAGCGCGTCGGCGACGGCAGCGCCGCGTGGGCGCGCATCCACGCGCCGCTGCCGCTCGCTGCGCTCTACGCGCCGGTCGCGGCGCTGGCCCTCCGCCGGCTCGTCGCCCGCTAGCGGCGCCCGTCGTCGTCGGCCGCCGTGCCGTCCGCCGCAGGACCGTCAGCCGCCGCGCCGTCCGCCGCCGCGGGGACGTTTGCCGCGGTCGGCCCGGGCTCGCCCGGGATGCGCGGCCGCGGCGCGAGCACGGGCGCGAGCCCCGTGACGCCCTCGCGCGCCTGCGCCGCCGCGAGGATCCGCGGGCGCGCCGCGAACCAGCCGACGACGAGCGCCGGCACGAGCACGATCAGCGAGAGCAGCACCCAGCGCCCGGTCTCCGAGAAGCCCATCGTCACGAGCACGAACACCAGGAACGCGAGCGTGAGGTAGCTCGTGAAGGGCGCGCCCCACAGGCGGAACGAGGGCCGCTCGATCCGGCCCTGCTTCGCCCAGCGCACGAGCTGGATGTGGCAGAGCATGATCGTCGCCCAGCCGCCGATGATGCCGAGCGCCGCGACCTCGAGCACGATCTCGAACGCGTCCTCCGGCACGAGCGCGTTGAGGCCGACGCCCGCGAGCGTCAGGACGCCCGTGAGCAGGATGCCGCCGTAGGGCACGCCGTGCGACGACATCCGGCTCGTGAACGCCGGCGCCGATCCGTTGACGGCCATCGACCGCAGGATGCGCCCGGTCGAGTAGAGGCCGGCGTTGAGGCTCGAGAGCGCCGCCGTGAGCACGACGAAGTTCATGATCGCGGCGCTCGTCGCGCCCGCCTCGGGGTTGCCGATGCTCGCGAAGAACGTCACGAAGGGGCTCACGCCCGCCTCGTAGGCGGTGTACGGCAGCAGCAGCGAGAGCAGCAGCACCGAGCCGACGTAGAAGACCGCGATGCGCACGATGACGGTGTTGACCGCCCTCGGCATGACCGCCTTCGGGTCGGCCGTCTCGCCCGCGGCGGTGCCGACGAGCTCGATGGCCGCGTACGCGAAGACGACGCCCGAGATCGCGAGCACGGGTGCGATCGCGCCACCCGGGAACCAGCCGCCGTTGTCGGCGATGACGCCGAGACCCGTCGCGCCGTACTCCGTCTGCCCGCCGAGCAGCAGGAACCCCACGCCGATGACGAGGAAGAGCACGAGCGCCGCGACCTTGATGATCGCGAACCAGAACTCCATCTCGCCGAACACCCGCACGGAGACGAGGTTGAGCGAGAGCACGAGCACCAGCGCGACGAGGGCCGCGAGCCACTGCGGGGTGTCCTGCATCCATTCGACCTGGAAGAGGTCGCCGAAGGTGCGGAAGTAGAGGGCAGCGGCCGTGACGTCGACGATCGCCGTGAACGCCCAGTTGAGGAAGTACATCCAGCCGGCCGCGAACGCCATCTTCTCGCCGAAGAACTCGCGCGCGTACGAGACGAACGAGCCCGAGGAGGGGCGGTGCAGCACGAGCTCGCCGAGGGCCCGCAGGATGAGGAAGGCGAAGAGCCCGCAGACGAGGTAGACGAGGACGAGCGCCGGGCCCGACAGCGCCAGGCGGCCGCCCGCGCCGAGGAACAGGCCCGTGCCGATCGCGCCGCCGATCGCGATCATCTGGATCTGCCGCGGCCGCAGCGTCTTGTGGTAGCCGGACTCCTCGTCGGCGAAGTCCTGCACCGCCGACAGCTCGTCGCCGAGGTGCTCCCGGTCGTTCTCCAGCTCGCTCGCGAGGTGCTCCTCGCGGGGCTTGCGCACTCGTGCCATCGTCCTGCTCCGATCGTGCACGCGCCGTCGTCGACGCCGCTGCCGTCGACGCCCGTCCGGCGCCGACCCATGCACGCTAGTCCTCCCCGGGCGCCGACGGGAGCATCGATCCGGCCGGCGCCGTTCGATCAGGGCCGGATCAGGGCCCGGCGCCGAGCGCCGCGCAGCGCTCGACGGCCCACGTGAGCAGGGCGTCGCGCTGCGCGTCGGCCGACGCCAGCAGGAGGTCGGAGCGCTCGCCGTCGAGCTCGGCGACGATGCGGAGGATCGTGCCCTGCTTGTCCTCGGCGATGGCGTGCAGGTCGCAGCGGCCCGGCTCGAGCGGCACCTCGACGACGGATGGCGCTGCGCCCGCGACGACGTCGACCCCGAGCGGGAGCGCGTCGAGCCGGCGCCCGTCGCCGTCGACCGGCACGAGCAGCGGCGTCGGCTGCACCGCCTCGAGGCGTCCGAGCACGTCGCCGTCACCGCCGCCGCGCGGTGCCACCTCGAGGCGCAGGACCGCCGGCCCCGCGCCGTCCGCCGGGATGCTCGGCGCCAGCCAGCGCACGGCGCCGGCGCGCGCCGCGAACGCCCGGAGCGCGCACGCTGCGTCGTCGAGCCCCTCGAGCTGCCCCAGCGGGTCGGCGGGCACCTGCTCGACGCGCGCGCCGCCGGCGAGCTCGAGCACCGCGACCTGCGCGATCGGTCCCGCGTCGCAGGTCGGCTCGGGCAGCTGCAGCCGCAGGTTCCGTCGTGCGCCCGCCGGGACCGTCGCGGGCTCGTCGTGCACCATGGGCGCGCTCCAGCGGCTCGAGCGGTACTCGGCGCGCTCGACCTCGAGCGGGAGCTCGCCCTCGTTCGTCACGCGCAGCTGGACGTGGCCGTCGGCGACGTCGCCGCGCAGCTGCAGCACCTCGAGCAGGACCGTCGGCGCAGCGGGAGGCGACGACGGCTCGGGTGCAGGCGTCGCGCAGCCGCAGAGCAGCGCCGTCGCCGCCGCCGCGGCGGCCGCAGCGACGGCCCCGCCGACACCGGTCCGAGCCACGCGACCATCGTCGCATCCGGGCGTCGTGCGCCCTACCCATCCGAAGCGGGCACCGCCATGGGGAGTTCTCCCCATCGACGTCACCATGCCTGCAGGATTACCGTGAACGTGCTGGACGAGCGGCGATGCGTACACGTCGCTCGGGACTTCGCCCCCGGCGCCCGGACCTCCCCTCCGCGGTGCCGGGGGCGTCCTCTGTCTAGGGCGGGATCCGCGCGGTGCCGAGGCGCCCGCGACGGCTCCGGCTAGCCCGCGAGCGAGGCCTGCACGGCGGCCTCGAGGTCCTCGAGGCGCTCGAGCTGCACCTGCTCGCCGTCGAGGAAGAACGTGGGCGTCGACTGCACGCCGAGCGCGACGCCGGCGTTCGCGTCGAGCGCGATGCGCTCGAGGGTCGCGTCGTCCGCGACCGCGGCGTCGTACGCGGCGAGGTCGAGCCCGAGCTCCTCGGCGTAGCCGCGGAACGTGGCGTCGGCGTCGGGCGCACCCGACCAGTCCTGCTGGCGCTCGAACAGGAGGTCGTGCATCGGCGCGAAGGCGTCCTGCTGCGCCGCCGCCTCGGCGGCGAGCGCTGCGGGCACCGCGTTCGGGTGGCTCGGCAGCGGGAAGTAGCGCACCGCGATCGTCAGCTGGTCGCCGTAGCGCTCCTCGAGGTCGTCGACGATCGGGTGGAACGCGCCGCACGCGGGGCACTCGAAGTCGAGGAACTCGACGAGCACCGGCGCGTCCGGACCGGCGTCGTTGAGGAGGTGCGTCGACTCGTCGACGAGCGCGGGCGGCGGGCCTGAGGGCTCCGCGCTCGCGGCGGGCAGCGCGGGCGCGGCCGACTCCCACGGGCGGACGACGAGCAGGGCGACGCCGATGATGAGGACCATGGCCCCGACGACGGCGAACACGGACGCGAGCGCGGAGCGGGGCATGCAGCCAGGCTATCGGCGCCGCGCAGGCCCGCGGCCGCCGGCACGGGCCGGCGGTAGGGTGCCGCTCGTGGAGCTCGAGTTCGCCGCCATCGCCGTCGAGTGGCGCGGCCCCGCGCCGTTCGTGTTCGTGCCGCTGCCGCCCGACGAGGCGGAGGTCGTCGCGGAGTCCGCGCGCGAGCTGACGTACGGCTGGGGCGTCATCCCCGTGCGCGCCCGCATCGGCGCCACCGACTTCACCACCTCGCTGTTCCCGCGCGACGGCGGCTACCTGCTGCCCGTCAAGGTCGCGGTGCAGCGGGCGGAGGGCGTCGGCGTGGGCGACGAGGTGCACGTCGTGCTGCGGCTCGGCTGACGCCCGGCGGGCCGTCGGCGGTCGCGGGTAGCATCGGCTCCCCCGAGCGGACGGAGGCCGAGCATGGGCATCGCCGGACTGATGGGCGGCGTCGCCGCAGCCACCACGAGGCGCGCCGAGCGCGCGCTGCATCGGATGGCGAGGCCCGCCGCGATCGCGCTCGCGCCGCTGCTGCTGCGGCAGGCGAAGGCGCTGCAGGCCGGCCTCCTGTGGCTGCCGGAGCCGAAGGGAGCGCGACGCGGCACGATCGATCCCGTCGGCGTCGCGGCGCACGCGGCGCCGCTGCGGCTCCTCGCGATCGGCGACTCGACCGCGACCGGGGTCGGCGTCGACCGGCTCGAGGACGGCCTCGTGCTGCAGACCGCCGCGCGCCTCGCCGACGCGCACCGGCGTCCGGTCGCGTGGCGCATCGAGGGGCTCGAGGGGTCGACCTCCGCCCAGGTGCTCGAGCGGCACCTGCCCGCGGTCGACGGCGAGTTCGACGCGATCCTGCTGCTCGTCGGCGCCAACGACGCCCTCCAGCTCGTGCCGCGCGCCCGCTTCGAGCGCACGGTGCGCGCGCTCGTGGCGGGCCTGCGGCCGCACCTCGCACCCGGCGGCGCGATCGGGGTCGCCGGCGCGCCGCAGATCGACACCTTCGAGTGGCTGCCGCAGCCGCTCCGCTCGCTCATGGGCGGCCATGCCCGCAGCCTCGACGACGCCCTGCAGCGCATCGCCGGCTCCGAGCCCGGCGTCCTCCACCTCCCCACGCCGGCGATCGTCGACCCCGAGCACCACGCGGCCGACGGCTTCCATCCCTCGGCGGCAGGTTGCTCGCTGTGGTCGTCGGTCGTCGCACCGCGCATGGCGCAGGCGCTCCGGCACGAGGCCGCCGCGGTGCGCCACGGCATCGTGCCGCCCTTCCTGCTCGAGCGCCTCGCCGCCGCCGCGAGCCCCGCCGCGCTCGTCGCCGAGCGCACGCTCGGGCTCGATCGCGGCGTGCGCGCCGAGCGCGTCCGCGGCGCGGCCGGGCGCGCACCCGCGGGCCTGCGCGCTCCCGAGGGCCTGCGCGCCCAGGCCGCGCCGGAGCGCGTGCCGCGCGAGGCGCCCGTTCCCGAGCGCGTCATCAGCGATGCGCGGGGCACGACGACGCTGCCCGGCGAGGTCGTGCGGCGCGAGGGCGACGGCCCCACGGGCGACGCCGCCGCCGACGAGGCGCACGACGGCCTCGGCGCGTCGTGGCGCATGCTCTTCGAGGCCTTCGGGCGCGACTCCCTCGACGGCGCGGGTCAGCCGCTGCTCGCGACCGTGCACTACGGCGAGCGCTACGACAACGCCTTCTGGGACGGCGAGCGGATGGTGTTCGGCGACGGCGACGGCGAGGTGTTCGCCGGCTTCACGCGCGCGATCGACGTGATCGGCCACGAGCTCGGCCACGGCGTCATCTCGTCGACGGCGAACCTCGTCTATCGCGACCAGCCGGGCGCCCTCAACGAGTCGATCGCCGATGTGCTCGGCGCCCTCGTGAAGCAGCACGCGCTCGGCCAGGAGGCCGACGAGGCCGACTGGCTCATCGGCGCCGGCGTCTTCACCGACGCGGTGCAGGGCCGGGCGCTCCGCTCGATGGCCGAGCCCGGCACGGCCTACGACGACCCGGTGCTCGGCCGCGACCCGCAGCCGGGCCACATGCGCGACCTCGTCGTGACGACCGACGACCTCGGCGGCGTGCACATCAACTCAGGCATCCCGAACCGCGCCTTCCACCTCGTCGCGACGGCGATCGGCGGGCGCGCGTGGGAGGCGCCGGGCCGCATCTGGATGGATGCGCTCACGGGCGGGCTCTCCCCCACCGCCGACTTCGCCGCGTTCGCCGAGGCCACGAACGCCGCGGCGGCCGCCAGGTTCGGCGACGCGTCGGACGAGGCGGCGGCGGTGCGCGCCGCCTGGGCTGCGGTGGGGGTGACGCAGGGCGGCGCGACCGATGCCGCGCGGGACGTCGAGGCCGAGGCCGTGCGCGTCGCCCGCACGGGCGGGATGCTCGGTCGCACGCGGGCCGCGGTGCTCGCACCGGCCGCGATCCCCGGCGACGACCGGGAGCACCTCGAGCGGCTCGTCGACTCGGGCGAGCTCGCGGGGCTCGACGCCGAGGCGCCGCCGCCCGACGCGCCGCTCTGGCGCGTCACCATCGAGACGCGCTGCGACGTGACCGTCGCCGAGCCGCTGCTGCCGGAGGAGGTGCTGGCGCTGTTCCGCCGGCTGCTCGAGCTCGGCGACGAGGCCTGAGCTCCGAGCGCCGCGCGCCGCCGCCGGCGGCGTCAGCGGGCGGCGGCCCGCATCGCGGCCTCCCGGATCTCGACGATGTACGGTGCGACGACCTCCCGCGAGATGCGGCAGTCGGCGACGAAGACGCCCTCGGCGCCGGTCGCGAGCCACGCCTCGAGCGGCGCGAGGTCGTCGATCGTCTCGATGACGGCGCCCTCCGCGCCGAGCGCGCGGCCGAGCGCGGCGAAGTCGGCCTGCTCGATGAGCATCGGCGCCTCTGCGACGCCGCGGACCGCGTACTGGTGCACCTCGGCGCCGTAGGCGGCGTCGTTGCAGACCACGACCACGCCGCGCCGGACGGTGCGGATGACGGTGTCGAGGTCGGCGAGGCCCATGAGCGCCCCGCCGTCGCCGGTCACGAGCACCGTGGTCGCCTCGGGCCGCGCCACGGCCGCGCCGACGGCGCTCGGCAGGCCGAGCCCGATGGTCTGGAAGGCGGTGCCGACCATGATGAGGCGCGAGGGGTCGGCGACCGAGAGGTAGGTGGGCGCCCAGCCGATGAAGTGCCCGCCGTCCTGCACGACCACGCGGTCGCGCGGCAGGATGCGCTCGAGCACCCGGAACAGGCGGCGCGGGTCGATGCGTCCGTCGACCGCGGCGTCGTCGCCGTCCGGGCGCTCGTCGTGGATGCCCGTGACGTCGGCGAGCCCCGCCTCGGCCCAGCCTGCGCCCGGTCGCTCGTCCCCCGCTCGGACTCCCGCGTCCTCGAGCGCCGCGAGCAGCGCCTCGGCGACCGCGCGCGCGTCGCCGCGAACGAGCTCGTCGACGCGCGGGTGGGTCGCCGCCTCGGCGACGTCGACCTGCACGACGCGCGCCCGGGTCGAGAAGGCGTCGCCGAAGCGCGTCTGGAACGCGTTGAGCCCCGCGCCGACCACGACCACGAGGTCGGCCTCCTCGATGGCGTGCGCCGCCCGCTCGGAGGCGAAGCCGCCGCAGATGCCGAGGTGCGCGGCCGCGTCGTCGAAGATGCCGCTGCCGAGCGCGCTCGAGGCGGTGCGGGCGCCCGTGCGTGCCGCGACGGCGCGGAGCGGCTCGGCAGCACCGGCGAGGTGCGCGCCCCGACCGGCGAGCAGCAGCGGCCGCTCCGCTCGGGCGAGGTCGTCGGCGAGGCGGGCGATCGCCTCGGCGTCGGGCGCGGGCACGGCGGCGCCGACGGCGCGGCGGCCCGTCATCGGCTCGGGCGGCGCCACGGCGTGCGCCACGTCGTACGGGATGGCGAGCACGACGGGCCCGCGCTCGACCCGCGCGCGCTCGGCGGCGCGGTGCGCGGACGCGGCGGGCGCCGCGGGATCGACGACCACCGTCGGCGCGCCGACGGCCAGGGCGACGGCCTCCTGGTCGATGTCGAACGGCCGGGCGCCGGTCGTCGGCCGATCGCCGACGACGACGACGAGCGGCACGCGCGCCATCGCGGCCTCCGCGAGCGGCGTCACCGCGTTCGCGAAGCCGGCGCCGTACGTGACGGAGGCGAGCGCCATGCGGCCGCTCGCCCGATGGTGGGCGTCGGCGGCGGCGATCGCGCCGGCCTCGTGGCGCACTGCCGTGAGCCCGATGGACCCGCGGCGCACGACGGCGTCGAGGAACCAGGCGTTGCCGTTGCCCATGAGGGCGAAGCAGTGGTCGGCGTGCTGCTCGAGCTCGGCGGCGACGGCGGCGGAGACGGTCGGCGGCGGAGCAGGATCGTGCACAGCAGGATCGGGCACTGAAGGATCGGGCACAGGGCTCTCCTCGGTCGAGGGGCCCGGCACGACGACGCGGGACCCCTGGGATGCGGGTCCGTGTGTGTCGCGCGCTGCGGTGCGCGTCGGCCCCATTTCTCGAGGCCCGGCGCCCTGCGCCTGACGAGGCGATGCTAGCGGACGTCCTCGCCGCCCTGGAACGTGCGCCGGGCGGCGGTCGGGAGGCCCAGCTGGGCGTCGTGGGGATGCGCGCGCAAGTGCTCGCGCATGCGCGGGATCGCGAAGTCGACGGCGCCGCGCTCGGGCACGACGACGACGCCCGCGTCGAGCAGGCGCGCCCGGTGCCGGCCGGCGAGGCCGGTCGTCGCGCCCATGCGCCGGGCGACGTCGGCGGTGGCCGCGGGCACGTCGTCCTCGGCCATCGCGGCGAGGTAGTCGCGGTCGCGCGCCGAGAGCCCGCGGAGCGCCGGCACGATGACGCTCTCCCCCATCGCCTCGTGCGCGATCGCGACGGCGCGCCGCACGGCCGCGACGTCGATCGCGGTGCGCTCGGGGCGGTGCTCCCAGGCGCGAGCGCCGATCGACTGCACGAGGTAGGGGTAGCCCTCGCTCGCGCGAGCGGCGAGCTCGAGCGCGTCGTCGTCGATCGTGCGCCCGCGCGCCCGCACGGGCTCGGCGATGGCCGCGCGCGCCTCGGCGAGCGTGAGGGTGTCGAGCCGCACCTGCTGCGCGCGCCGCACGAAGGTGAGGCCGTCGGCCTCGAGCGCCGCCGCGACCGCCGCGGGCACGCCGGCGGCGACGAACGCGATCCGCCGGTCCTCGCGCATGAGGTGCTGGACGGCGACGGCGATGCGGCGCAGCTCGTCGAGCGAGTCGCGCGCGACCTCGTCGAGCGAGACGAGCACGCCGGCGCCGTCGCCCTCGGCGAGCTCGACGAGCCTCGCGAGCATGCTCTCGAGGCGGGGCTCGCGCGGGTAGCGCTGCACGACCTGCGTCGTGCCGCCCCCGAGCTGCGGGAGCGTGAGGCCCGTGAGCTCTCGCGTCACGGCCTCGGGGTCGCGCTCCTGGAGCAGCGCCGGCAGCCGGTCGTGCTCGAGCGCGTCGACGAGCCCGTCGTGGAGCGTGCCGTGCACCACCGTCCAGCCGCGGGCGCGCGCCTCATCCTCGACGGCGTTGAGGAGCACCGTCTTGCCGACGCCGCGCATGCCCGTCACGAGCGCGGCGCGGAACGGCGACCACGCGCCGAGGCCGAGCACCTCGCGCCACTCGTCGAGCAGCGCGTCCCTGCCCGCCAGCAGCGGCGGCGAGATGCCGAATCCGGGTCGGAAGGGGTTGTCGTGCACGGCCCCACTGTGCCAGCGGTCGCCCACGCGCGCCCGCGGCCGCGCGGCGTCCCGCGGGGATCGGTGCCAGGATGGGGGCCATGCAGCCGACCGGAGCACCGACGGGAGCGCCCTCCACGCTCGCCGAAGGCCCCGCACCGGCGGTCGCGCGGGGCGTGCCGAGGCCGCTCCGGATCGCGCTCGTCGTCGTCGCCGCGGCCCTCGGGGCCAACCTGCTGTGCGCGACCCTGATCGCCCTCGGCGCCGGCGACACCGCCTGGCTCGAGGTCGCGCGCCGGCTCCTCATGTGGGCCATCGTGCCGCCGATCGCCATCGCGCTCGTCGCCATGGGCGCGATGCGGCACACCGTGGGGCGGTGGCACGTCGTGGCGGCGCTGCTGTGCACGCTCGGCGACGGCCTGGGGGCGGCGACCGGCCAGACCCTCGTCCTGCTCGGCGCGTTCATCGTCGGCCACCTCGGCTACGCGATCGCGCTGTGGCCGACGCGGCGGCGATCGCTCGCGTGGGGCCCGGGCGTCATCGCCTACGGCATCGTCGGGCTCGTCGCGGCCGGCATCCTCGCCGCGGGCGCCGGCCCGCTCGCGATCCCGGTCGTGCTGTACGCGCTCGTGCTCGCGGGCGTCGCGGCGCTCGCCGCGATCGACACCGCGGGCTTCCTCGGCGGCCTGCTGTTCCTCGCGAGCGACCTCGTGCTCGGGCTCGGCCTCTTCGTCATCGACATCCCGGATCCGCTGCGGTCGATCGTCGTGCTCGTCGCGTACGCGTCGGCGCAGGCGCTGCTCGCGCTGAGCCTGCAGCAGCGGCTCGGGCTCGGTCGGGAGGCGCCGACGGCGCCGGCGGCGGCCGCTGCCCGCACCACCTCTCGGTGACAGCTCGATAATCTCAGCCTATGTGGCGGCCTGGCAACACAGGCTGGACTGATGCCCCGAGCGACGGTTCCATGGAGGACATGGAGCAGCAGCGCAGCGCCGACGGCACGGTCGTCGGCATCCTCGGCGGCATGAGCTGGCACTCGACCGCGCACTACTACCGCGCCGTGAACGAGCGCGTCGCGGCCGTGCGGGGCGGCCACGCCTCCGCCCGCATCCTCCTCTCGAGCCTCGACTTCGCCGCGGTGCGCCAGCTGCAGCTGCGCGAGGACTGGGTGGGCGCCGGCGCGATGCTCGCCCGGGAGGCGCGCGCGCTCGAGCGCGCGGGCGCCGGCTGCGTCGCGATCGCGACGAACCTCATGCACAAGGTCGCGCCCGACGTCGAGCGGAGCGTGGGCATCCCGCTCGTGCACATCGCCGACGCCGTCGCCGCCGAGGCGCGCGGGCTCGGCGCCCGCACGCTCGGCATCGTCGGCACCCGCTGGGTGATGGCGGAGCCGTTCTACGCCGACCGCCTCGCGATGCACGGGATCGGGGCGCGCGTGCCCGAGGCGGCCGCGCAGGCCGAGCTCGACCGCATCGTGTTCGACGAGCTCACCCAGGGCGCGTTCGTGCCCGCCTCCCGCGCGGCGTACCGCGAGGCGTTCGCCGCGCTCGCCGCCGCGGGCGCCGAGGCGATCGTGCTCGCGTGCACCGAGATCATGCTGCTCGTCGACGCGGACGACAGCCCCGTGCCGCTCATCGACTCGTGCGCGGCGCACGCCGGCGCGCTCGCGCGCATCGCGCTCGGCGAGCGGTCAGCCGATGCGCTCGTCCCAGACGCGGCGCAGGGCCTCGAGCACGGTGCTGATGGCGGGCACGCGCTCGGCGCCGTGCCGGTGCCGCAGGGACACCGCGCGGCCTGAGCCGTCGGCGAGCGGCGCCACGACGACGTCCTCGCGCGCGTGCACGCGCAGCGCCATGGTCGGCAGCAGCGCCACCGACCCCGTCGCCGCGACGAACGACTGCACGGCCACGAAGTCGTCGGTCTCGAACTGGATGCTGGGCGCGAAGCCCGCGTCGGCCGCGAGCGACTCGAGGTGGCGGCGGCAGCGCTCGCAGCCGGCCACCCAGTCCTCGCCGGCGAGCGCCTCGAGCGCGATCGGCGCACCGGAGGCGAGCTCGTGCTGCAGCGGCAGCACGATGCTCGACGGGTCGCTGCCGAGCGGGATGCGCGCGAGCTGCACGTCGTCGTGCAGCTCGTCGTACTCGAACGCCACCGCGATGTCGGCGTCGCCCGAGAGCACCGCCTCGATCGCCTCCGGCGGCTCGAGCTCGATGACCCGGGCGGTGAGCCCCGGCACCGCGGCGCGCGCCGCGGCGATCGAGCGCGGCACGAAGTCGGCGAGCGCGGAGGGGAACGCCGCGATCGTCACGCGCCCCGCGCCCTCCTGCAGCGACGCGAGCTCCGCCTCGGCCGAGCCGATGAGGCCCGCGATGCCGTCGGCGTGGCGCAGCAGCCGCTCGCCCGCCTCGGTGAGCGTCACGCCGGTCGAGGAGCGCAGCAGCAGCGCCTGGCCCACCTCGTCCTCGAGCAGCCGGATGTGCTGGCTGACGGCCGGCTGCGTCCAGCCGAGCGCGCGGGCACCGCCCGACACCGACCCCTCGCGGGCGACGGTGCGGAAGATGAGGATGCGACGCGGGTCGAGCTGCATGCCTCCAGCATGCCGCACCCAGCAGCGCGGGGTACCGTGCGGCCATGAGCGAGCAGATCGAGATCGTCGACGCGCCCGAGGCGCGCCGCTTCGAGGCGCGGGTCGACGGGGCGCTGGCCGGCTTCGCCGACTACCGCGACGGCGACGGCGTGCGCGCCTTCCCGCACACGGAGGTCGATCCGTCGTTCGGCGGGCGCGGCATCGGCTCGCGGCTCGTCGACGAGGCGCTCCGCGCCACCATCGCGGCCGGGATGCGCATCCGCCCCCAGTGCTCGTTCGTCCGCGCCCGCGTCGAGGCGGACGAGTTCGCCGCCCACGTGGTCTAGGCGCTCAGGGGCTAGGCGCCCTCGCCGAACCCCTCGGCGGCGAGCGCCTCGATCGCGGCGATCGCCTCGGTCGCCTGCGGTCCGGTCGAGACGAACGACGCCGTCGCGCCCTGGTGCAGCCCGAGCCCGAGCACGCGCAGCATGCTCGTCGCGTCGACGCCGTTGACGGTCGTGCGCGCGTCGAAGGAGGCCGCCGTGCGGACGAGCTCGGCGGTAGGCCGCGCGTGCAGCCCGTGCGGGTTCGCGAGCTCGACGTCGAGCCGCGCCTCCCCCGCCTCGCCGGCGTCCCGCGTCCCCGACGGCCCGACCGGCGCTCCGGCCGCGGGCGCCTCCGCCGCTGCACCGCCGCGCGCCGTCCCCGCCGCCGCGACGACCTCGTCGAGCGTCGCGCCGTGCGCCGCGGCGACGGCGGCCGCGACGGCGCCCTCGGCGATCGGCGCGTCGGCGATGCGGATGCGCTCGGGCGCGTCGGCGACCTCGATCGCCGTCTCGGCCGTCATGACGGCCGAGCCGAGGTCGCAGAGCACGACGACGCCGTCGCCGCCGTCCGCCTCCGCGAGCCCGGCGACCACGAGGTCGAAGCTCGTGCCGATCCCGCCGTCGTCGGTGCCGCCCGCCGCGACGAGCGCGACGCCCGGCGCCATCTGCGCGGCGAGCTCCACGACGCCCTCCGCGAGCAGCCGAGAGTGCGACACGACGAGCAGGCCGACGGTCATGCGACCGCCGCGGCCGCGCGCAGCATGAGCGCCGTCGACTCGCTGCCCGGGTCGCGGTGCCCCTGCGCCCGCTCCCCCAGGTACGACGCGCGGCCCTTGTGCGCGATGAGCGGCTCGGTCGCCGCGGCGCCCGCCTCGGCCGCGCTCGCGGCGGCGTCGAGCACGGCCTCCACGTCGTCGCCCGCCGCGGCCGCCGCGTCGACCGCGGGCGTCCAGGCGTCGACCATCGTCTTGTCGCCCAGCTCGGCCTTGCCCCGAGCGACGATGCCGTCGCGCGCCGCCGTGAGCACCTCGACGAGCGCGGCGGCGTCGAGCGACTCGCGCTCGCCCGCCGCGACCGAGGCCTTGAGGAACGCCGTGCCGTACAGGGGGCCGGACGCGCCGCCGACCGTCGAGATGAGCGTCGTCGCGACGAGCTTCAGCACCGCGCCGGGCGTCGCGCCCTCCTCGAGCGACTCGAGCTTGCCGAGCACCGCCTGGAACCCGCGGTCGAGGTTCTCGCCGTGGTCGCCGTCGCCGATCGCGCGGTCGAGCGCCGTGAGCTCCGCCTTGCGGTCGGCGACGCCCTCCGCGATCGCCTCGGCCCAGCGGCGCGCCCACGCGCCGTCGAGCCCGCCGCCGAGTCCGCTCATCGGCCCCACCGCAGCGCGGCGGTCTCGACCGGCGCGTCGTACAGGCCCAGCAGCTCGTCGTCGACCTGCAGCAGCGTCAGCGAGACGCCCTGCATCTCGAGGCTCGTCACGTACGACCCCACGAGCGATCGCGCGAGCTCGATGCCTCGCTCCTGCAGCACCTCGGCGGCGCGGCGGAAGACGATGTAGAGCTCCGACAGCGGCGTGCCGCCCATGCCGTTCACGAGCAGGATGACGCGGTCGCCCTGCTGGAACGGGAGGTCCTCGAGGATGGGCTCGATGAGGCGGTCGACCATGCGGTCGGCGGGCTCGAGGGCGATGCGCTCGCGGCCCGGCTCGCCGTGGATGCCGATGCCGATCTCGACCTCGTCCTCGCCGAGCTCGAAGCTGGGCTCGCCCGCGTGCGGCACCGTGCACGGCGAGAGCGCCATGCCCATCGAGCGGACCCGGCTGTTCACGGTCCGAGCGACCTCGGCGACCTGGTCGAGGGAGTCCCCGCGCTGCGCCGCCGCGCCCGCGATCTTCTCGACGAGCAGGGTCCCCGCGACACCGCGGCGGCCCGCGGTGTAGAGGGAGTCCTTGACGGCGACGTCGTCGTCGGTGATGACGGTCTGCACCTCGATGCCCTCGGCGAGCGCGAGGTCGGCGGCGGTCTCGAAGTTGAGCACGTCGCCCGTGTAGTTCTTCACGATGTGCAGGACGCCCGCGCCGGCATCGACCTGCTTCGTCGCCTCCAGGATCGGGTCGGGCGTGGGCGAGGTGAACATCGCGCCCGGCACGGCCGCGTCGAGCATGCCGTAGCCGACGTAGCCGGCGTGGAGCGGCTCGTGGCCGGAGCCGCCGCCCGAGACGATGCCGACCTTGCCCTGCACGGGCGCGTCCTTGCGCACCACGACGAAGGGCGGGTCGACGACGACGCGCACGAGGTCGGGATGGGCGGCCGCGAAGCCGGCGACGCCTTCGTCGACGGTCTTGGCGGGGTCGTTGATGAGCTTCTTCACGGTGCGCCTCTCGATCGGGCCGTCCGGATCGGGCGATCCGGGTGCGGCGTGCCGGGGTCTCGGTGGTCCGATGCCCACACGCTACGCCCGCGCTCCTGTGCACGACCACGGATCGTCGGGCGATCCTGAGCGTTTCTCCCCCGCTCTTGGACGATCGTCGTTATCGTGTGCTCAGCCGCCCGAGCGGGCGGTACGGGCGACGGAGCCCGTGGACCAGAAGGCAGGCACCCGTGGATCAGGACCTCGGACTCGTTTTCCTCTCGGAGCTCGTCGGCACGGCCATGCTCGTGCTCCTCGGCTGCGGCGTCGTCGCGAACGTCGTGCTGAAGGGCAACAAGGGCTTCGGCGGCGGCTTCCTCATGATCAACTTCGGATGGGGCCTCGCGGTGTTCGCGGGCGTCATCGTGTCCGCCTACTCGGGCGCGCACCTCAACCCCGCGGTCACCTTCGGCCTCCTCTCGCGCGACCTCGCGACGGGCGCCGAGGTCAACTGGGCGGCGATCCCGCTGTACCTCCTCGGCCAGTTCATCGGCGCCTTCCTCGGCGCCGTGCTCTGCTGGCTGGCCTACAAGCAGCACTTCGACATCGAGGAGGACCCGGGCGCGAAGCTCGGCACGTTCTCGACCGGCCCCGGCATCCGCTCGGCGGGCTGGAACCTCGTCACCGAGATCATCGGCACCTTCGTGCTCGTCTTCGTGGTCATCGGCTTCGCCGCGCAGAACGGCGACACCCAGGCCGCGGTCCCCGCGGGTCTCGCCTCGCTCGGCGCCCTGCCCGTCGCGCTGCTCGTCGTCGGCATCGGCGCCTCGCTCGGCGGCCCGACCGGCTACGCCATCAACCCCGCCCGCGACCTCGGCCCCCGCATCGCGCACGCGGTGCTGCCCATCCGGGGCAAGGGCTCGAGCGACTGGGGCTACGCGTGGGTCCCGGTCGCGGGCCCGATCATCGGCGGCGTGCTCGCGGGCCTGCTCGGCCCGGTGCTCATCGCCGGCGTCTCGGGCTTCGCGGCCTGACCGACGAGGAGGGGGTCCGGATGGGCCCCCTCCTCGCTCGTCCGGGTCCGGTGCGCACGCGGCGCACAGGCTCGGGCGGCACACTCTCCCCCACCCCTCCCCAGACCGCAGCACACCGACACGAAGGAGTTCCGGTGACCGACTACGTCATCGCCATCGACCAGGGCACGACCTCCACGAGGGCCATCCTGTTCGACCACTCGGGCAGCATCGTCTCGACCGGCCAGCTCGAGCACGAGCAGATCTTCCCCCAGGCCGGATGGGTCGAGCACGACCCCAAGGAGATCTGGAACAACACGCGCGAGGTCATCGGCCAGGCGCTCTCGAAGGCGAACGTCACGCGCCACAACGTCAAGGCCATCGGCATCACGAACCAGCGCGAGACCGCGGTGGTCTGGAACAAGAGGACCGGCGAGCCCGTCTACAACGCGATCGTGTGGCAGGACACGCGCACGCAGAAGATCGTCGACCGCCTCGCGGACGGCGACGTCGAGCGCTACAAGGCCAAGGTCGGCCTGCCGCTCGCCACGTACTTCTCGGGCACGAAGATCGTCTGGATCCTCGAGAACGTCGAGGGGGCGCGCGAGGCCGCCGAGGCCGGCGACCTGCTCTTCGGCACGACCGACTGCTGGGTGCTCTGGAACCTCACGGGCGGCGTCAACGGCGGCGTGCACGCGACCGACGTCACGAACGCGTCGCGCACGCTCTTCATGGACCTCGAGTCGCTCGAGTGGGACGACGCGATCCTCGCCGACTTCGGGGTGCCGCGCTCGATGCTCCCCGAGATCAAGTCGTCGTCGGGCGAGTTCGGCGTCGCGTCGAGCGAGTCGCTGCTGCGAGAGACGCCCATCTGCGGCATCCTCGGCGACCAGCAGGCGGCCACGTTCGGCCAGGCGGCGTTCGACACCGGCGAGGCGAAGAACACGTACGGCACGGGCAACTTCCTCATCTTCAACACGGGCGAGGAGATCGTCCACTCGAAGAACGGCCTGCTCACGACCGTCGGCTACAAGATCGGCGACGAGCCGACCCACTACGCGCTCGAGGGATCGATCGCCGTGACGGGCTCGCTCATCCAGTGGCTGCGCGACAACCTCGGGCTCATCAACGATGCGCCCTCGGTCGAGCAGCTCGCCACGACGGTCGACGACAACGGCGGCGCGTACTTCGTACCGGCGTTCTCGGGGCTGTTCGCGCCGTACTGGCGCCCGGACGCGCGCGGCGCGCTCGTCGGCCTCACGCGCTATGTGAACAAGGGCCACATCGCCCGCGCCGCGCTCGAGGCGACCGCGTTCCAGACGGCGGAGGTCGTCGACGCGGTGAACGCCGACTCGGGCGTCGACCTCACGGAGCTCAAGGTCGACGGCGGCATGATCGCCAACGACCTGCTCATGCAGTTCCAGGCCGACATCCTCCAGGTGCCCGTCGTGCGCCCCGTCGTCGCCGAGACGACGGCGCTCGGCGCCGCCTACGCGGCCGGCCTCGCGGTCGGCTTCTGGGGCTCGCTCGACGAGCTGCGCCAGCAGTGGCAGGAGGACCGCCGCTGGGAGCCGCAGATGGAGCAGGAGAAGCGCGACCGGACCTACCGCAACTGGAAGAAGGCCGTCCAGAAGACGCTCGACTGGGTGGACGACGACGTCGACTGATCGGCGGCACGACAGGAGGGGGCGGCGCGAGCCGCCCCCTCCTCGCGTGCGGGCTACAGCGTGGCGCGGAACTCGCCGTTCTGCACCCAGATCAGCAGCGCCGTGAGGCCGAGCACGACGAGCGTGAGCCGCGCGGTCGAGATCGCGAGCACGATCGAGGCCCACCAGTCGTCGTCGTCCGAGATGCGGCCGCGCGCGACCGGCTGCTTCGCCGAGACGGCGAGCGCGATCGCGATGACGTCGAGGCCGACGAGCATCATGACCACCGCGTAGCGCAGGCGCTGCCGCTCCCCCGTGCGCGAGGCGTGGCCGGAGCTGTGCGGCTCGGCGACGTTCGCGATCGGCAGCAGGGCGCGCATCCAGCCGTCGAGCCACCAGGCGAGCAGCACCAGCACGACAGCGAGGAGCATGAGCGCCCACCGCACGACTGCCTCGTCGGTCGCGCTCGCCTGCTCGGCCCACACGTCGGGCGCGAGCCGCTCGCGGAGCGCCGGGAGGAAGCGCGAGAAGAACGCGGCGCCGGCCATCGCGTAGCCGACCACGACGATGAGGATCGTGAGCGGGTGCCGCATCCGCACGAGCAGCCACGCGACGACGAGGGCGCCGAAGCTCGCGAACTCGAGCGCGTCGAGCGCCCCGTAGGTGGTCGGGCCGAAGAGCGGCGTGGCGACGAGGATGACCATCGCGGTCGTCCCGACCGCGTGCAGCACGACGCAGTATGCGGCGGCGGCGCGGTAGCTGCGGGACGCCGGCGCGACGAAGGCCGCGAGCAGCAGCAGCGCGACGCCGATCGCGCGGAGCGTGATGCCGGGGCCGAGCGACGGCGGCCGGTGCAGCAGCAGGGGCAGCAGGTAGGAGCAGGCGGTGCCGCCGATCGCGAGCGCGGCGAGCAGCAGCGAGCGCGCGGTGCGGTCGGCCCAGCGCAGCGGCCACGAGTGCCAGACCTCGTCGCCGGACCAGGTGGTCTGCCGGTCGACGCGAGGGTGGTGCCCGGTCGAGAGGCTCATCCCGCCGCTGCGCGCCAGGCGTCGAGCGTGCGCATCGCCGCCCCGGAGTCGACGGCCTCCGCCGCCGTCTCGAGGCCCTCCGCGAGGCGCTCGACGAGCGAGCGGTCCTGCTGGCGGGGGTCGGCGTCGAGGCGCCAGGCGACGAGCGCCGCGGCGGCGTTCAGCAGCACGATGTCGCGCACCGCGCCGGCCTCGCCCTGCAGGGTGCGGCGCAGCACCTCGGCGTTGTGCTCGGCCGAGCCGCCGCGGAGGTCCTCGAGGCGAGCCCGCGGGATGCCGAGCTCGCGCGGGTCGATGTCGTGCTCGACGACGTCGCCGCGCACGACCTCCCACAGCTCCGAGTGGCCGGTCGTGGTGAGCTCGTCGAGGCCGTCCTCGCCGCGCACCACGACCGCGGTGCCGCCGCGCGTGGCGACGACGCCCACGAACTGCTCGACGACCGGCTTGTGCGCGACGCCCATGAGCGACACCTCGGGGCGCGCCGGGTTCACGAGCGGGCCGAGGTGGTTGAACACGGTGGGCACGCCGAGCTGCTGGCGCACGGGACCGGCGTGGCGGAAGCCGGGGTGGAAGCGGGTCGCCCAGGCGAACGAGATGCCCGCCTCGGCGAGGATGCGGCGCACCGTCGCGGGGTCGTCGTCCTCCGGCACCACGCCGAGCACCGAGAGCACGTCCGACGCGCCCGACGAGGACGAGACGGCGCGGTTGCCGTGCTTGAGCACCGGCACGCCCGTCGCCGCCACGACGATGCTCGCCGTCGTCGAGACGTTCACCGTGTGCTGGCGGTCGCCGCCCGTGCCGACGATGTCGAGCACCTGCGTGTCGCCCGGCAGCGGCACCGCCGCCTCGAGCACCGCGTCGCGGAAGCCGATGAGCTCCTCGACCGCGGTGCCCTTGGCGCGCAGCGCCATGAGGAAGCCGCCGATCTGCGCCTCCGTGGCGCGCCCGGCGACGATCTCGGCCATCGCCCAGTCGGCCTGTCGGATCGCGAGATCCCGCCCTTCCAGCAGCGTCTCGAGCACGACTGGCCAGGTCAGGAGGCGATCCATGGCTCCAGCCTATCTTTCGCCGCCACGCTGGCCCGTCGGGTCCTCCCGAGCCCTCCCATCGGGACTAGGATGGAAGGCGTGTCCACTACTGCGCTCTCCACGTCGCCATCGGCGCCGATGATCAGGCGGCCGAACACCGTCGCCGTCGGCACCATCGTCTGGCTCGGCAGCGAGGTGATGTTCTTCGCCGGCCTGTTCGCGATCTACTTCACGCTCCGCTCCATGTCGGGCGACCTGTTCGCGACGGAGGCCGAGCGGCTGAACGTGCTGTTCGCCACGGTGAACACGATCATCCTGCTCGCGTCGAGCTTCACGTGCCAGGCGGGCGCGAACGCGGCGGAGCACCACCAGGCCTTCCGGAGCGGCTCGCGCTGGCAGCTCTCGAAGTGGGGCATGGTCGAGTGGTTCTACCTGACCTACGCCATGGGCTCGGTCTTCATCATCCTGCAGGTGTTCGAGTACGTCGTGCTCGTGCAGGAGGGCGTGACGCTGTCGTCGAACTCGTACGGCTCCGCCTTCTACATCACGACCGGCTTCCACGGACTCCACGTCACCGGCGGCCTGTTCGCGTTCCTCTTCGTCATCGGCCGCGCGTACGCGGTGAAGCGGTTCGCCCACAAGGAGGCGACGAGCGCGCACGTCATCTCGTACTACTGGCACTTCGTCGACGTGGTCTGGATCGGCCTGTACCTCGTCATCTACTGGCTCAAGTAAGCGTTAGGGACTGAGAACCTTGGCAGCACGCAAGAAGACCGGTCGCAGGCACCCGCTCGCGAGCGCGGCCCTGCTCATCATCGGACTCGTCGCCGCCGGCGGCGCGTCCGTCGCGGTGGGCTCGGTGGCGAACGCCGAGCCGGCGCCCGCGGCGCACACGCAGGCCACCGCGGCCGAGGGCGAGGCGCTGTTCCGCGCCAACTGCGCCTCGTGCCACGGCATCGACGCCGAGGGCACGCCGAACGGCGTGAGCCTCATCGGCGTGGGCGCGGCCTCCGTCGACTTCCAGGTCATGACGGGCCGCATGCCGATGGCCTTCCAGGGCCCGCAGGCCCTCCAGCGCGACCCGCAGTTCACGCAGGAGCAGTCGGACGCCATGGGCGCCTACATCGCCTCGCTCGCCCCCGGGCCGGCCGTGCCGTCCGAGGAGCAGCTCGACACCTCCGTCGTCGACGAGGAGGGCGTCGCGAACGGCGCCGAGCTCTTCCGCATCAACTGCGCCATGTGCCACAACGTGGCCGGCGCCGGAGGCGCGCTCACCGAGGGCAAGTTCGCCCCGCACCTGCGCGACATCGACGCCGCGCACATCTACGAGGCCATGCTCACGGGCCCGCAGAACATGCCCGTGTTCAACGACCAGAACATCTCGCCGGACGAGAAGCGCGAGATCATCGCGTACCTCCACTACCTGGACGAGAACCCGTCGGTCGGCGGCTTCGACCTGGGCTCGCTCGGCCCGGTCTCCGAGGGCCTGTTCATCTGGATCTTCGGCCTCGGCGGCATCGTCGCGGTCACGGTCTGGCTCACCTCGAAGCCGAACTGAGCATGGCGCAGGACACAGAGAGGACCAGCATGTCGGCTGACCAGTCGGCTCACCAGGAGTCGCACGAGGTGGTCGTGCACGACCGCGGCGCTGCCATCGTGCAGTCGGACGCGTTCGAGAACCCGGGCCTGCCCCCGCACCGCCCGCGCCAGACCGACCTCCACCCGGAGAAGGCGGACCGCGCCGAGCGCACCGTCGTCTGGTGGTTCATCGCGTCGATGCTCGGCGCCGTCATCGCGATCGCGGCCTACATCATGGTCCCGATCGAGCAGGGCGACATGGCCTCGGTCAGGTTCAACAACCTGTTCCTCGGCCTCGGCATCGCGCTCTCGCTGCTCGGCATCGGCCTCGGCGGCATGCACTGGGCACGCCAGCTCATGAGCGACCACGAGCTCGTCGAGGAGCGCCACCTGACGCGCGGCTCGGAGCCGAACCGCACGCGCGCCGTCGAGATCTTCAAGCTCGGCGACGAGGAGTCCGGCTTCAGCCGCCGCTCGCTCATCCGCAACACGCTCATCGGCGCGGTCGCGCTCATGCCGCTCCCCGCCGTCGTGCTCTTCCGCGACCTCGCTCCCGCGGGCAACGCGGTCGACGTGCTCACGCACACCATGTGGAAGGCGGGATCGCGCCTCGCGCTCGACCCCTCCGGCACGCCCATCAAGGCCGACGACGTCACGATCGGCTCGGCCTTCCACGTCATCCCCGCGGAGCTGGCGGAGATGACGCACGACGAGGGCTACCTCGACCAGAAGGCGCTCGCATCCGTGCTCCTCGTGCGCCTGCCGCTCGACCGGCTCAACGAGCAGCCGGACCGCGCGGGATGGTCGTACGACGGCATCGTCGCGTACTCGAAGATCTGCACGCACGTCGGCTGCCCCGTGGCGCTGTACGAGCAGCAGACGCACCACCTCCTCTGCCCGTGCCACCAGTCGACGTTCGACGTGACGAACCACGCCAAGGTCGTCTTCGGTCCTGCCAAGCGCCCGCTGCCGCAGCTGCCGATCACGGTGGACGACGAGGGCTACCTGGTCGCCCAGCACGACTTCACCGAGCCCATCGGTCCGTCGTTCTTCGAGCGGCTGCACTACGTCGACGAGGAGAAGCACATCCCCCTCTCGTCGGCTGAGACGGAGACCCGCGCATGACCACCGCCACCCCGCAGCGCCCCACGCTGACGTCGAAGGCATCGAACTACCTCGACGAGCGCACCAGCATCTCGACCATGGTGTCGATGCTCGGTCGCAAGATCTTCCCCGACCACTGGTCGTTCATGCTCGGCGAGGTCGCGCTCTACTCGTTCGTCGTGATCCTGCTCTCGGGCACGTTCCTGACGTTCTTCTTCGAGCCGTCCATGGCCGAGGTCCACTACGAGGGCTCGTACGTGCCCCTCAAGGGCATCGAGATGTCGGCGGCGTACGCCTCGGCGCTCGACATCTCGTTCGACATCCGCGGCGGCCTCCTGATGCGCCAGATCCACCACTGGGCGGCCCTGCTGTTCGTGGCGGCCATCGGCCTGCACATGCTGCGCGTGTTCTTCACGGGCGCCTTCCGCAAGCCCCGCGAGCTCAACTGGGTGATCGGCTTCATCCTCTTCATCCTCGCGATGGCCGAGGGCTTCACGGGCTACTCGCTCCCCGACGACCTGCTCTCGGGCAACGGCCTCGCGATCATCAACGGCATGATCAAGGGCATCCCGATCGTCGGCACGTGGATCTCGTACCTGCTCTTCGGCGGGCACTTCCCGGGCCACGACATCGTGCCGAGGCTCTTCGTGCTGCACATCATGCTGCTCCCGGCGATCCTCATCGTCATGATCGGCCTGCACATGGTGCTCATGGTCGTGAACAAGCACACGCAGTTCGCCGGCCCCGGCCGCACGAACGACAACGTCGTGGGCGTCCCGGTCATGCCGATGTTCGCGGCGAAGGCGGGCTCGTTCTTCTTCATCGTCTTCGGCGTGATCGCGCTCATCTCGGCGACCTTCACGATCAACCCGATCTGGAACTACGGCCCCTACGACCCGTCACCGGTGTCGGCGGGCACGCAGCCCGACTGGTACATCGGCTTCGCCGACGGCGCCCTGCGCCTCGCACCGGGCCTCGAGTCCGAGATCCTCGGGCTGACGCTGTCGTGGAACATCCTGCTGCCGATGGCGGTGCTGGGCCTGTTCATCGTGCTCGTCATGTTCTACCCCTTCATCGAGGCGTGGATCACCGGCGACAAGCGAGAGCACCACATCGCCGAGCGTCCCCGCAACAACCCGACGCGCACCGCGATCGGCGCGGCCGGCGTCTGGTTCTACGCGATCATGTGGGCCGCCGCCTCGTCGGACCTCATCGCGACGCACTTCCACCTCAACGTGTTCCAGGTCACCTGGGCGCTGCAGGCGATGCTCGTGCTCGGCCCGTTCCTCGTGTTCTGGCTCACGAAGCGCATCGCGATCGGCCTGCAGAAGAAGGACCGCGAGATCCTGCTGCACGGCTACGAGTCGGGCAACATCCGCCGGCTCCCCGGCGGCGCGTACATCGAGGTGCACGAGCCGGTCGGCGAGTACGAGTCGTGGAGGCTCAAGTCGTTCGAGGCGTACGAGCCGGTCATGGTGCGCCCGAACGAGCAGGGCCGCATCACGGCGGGCGTCCGCGCCCGCGCCGCGCTGACGCGCTGGTTCTTCGAGGACCGCATCGCGCCGGTCACGCGGGGCGAGCTCGAGGCCGCCAAGCACGACGACCACTGACGTCAGTCGTCGAAGGGCCCGGGAGCGATCCCGGGCCCTTCCTCGTGCGCGCGGAATGCCCGCCGGTCGTGCACGGTTGGCCCAGGCGGAGAGGAGCCCCATGACCACGCAGCTCGAGGTCGGCGTCCACACGTTCGCATCGATCCCGGTCGTCGACGGCCGACCGGTCCCCCACGCGCAGGTGCTGCGCGACGTCGTCGCGGAGGGCGTCGCGTCCGACCGCGCGGGCCTGGCGTTCTTCGGCGTCGGCGAGCACCACCGCGAGGACTTCGCGGCGAGCGCGCCCGAGATCGTGCTGGGTGGCCTCGCGACCGCGACCGAGCGCATCCGGCTCGGCACGGCCGTCACGGTGCTCTCGTCGAACGACCCCGTGCGGGTGTTCGAGCAGTTCTCGACGCTCGACGGCATCTCGTCGGGCCGCGCCGAGATGATCGTCGGCCGCGGCTCGTTCGTGGAGTCGTTCCCGCTGTTCGGCTACCGCCTCGAGGACTACCAGGCGCTCTTCGACGAGCGGCTCGAGCTGCTCGCGGCGCTCGTGCGCGAGGAGCCCGTGACGTGGCAGGGGCGGCTGCGCACGCCGCTCCAGGACCAGGCCGTGCACCCGCGCTCGCACGCGGCGGAGCAGGGCGGGCGGATGCCCGTCTGGGTCGGCGTCGGCGGCACCCCGGAGTCGGTCATCCGCACGGCGCGGCACGGCTTCGACCTCATGCTCGCGATCATCGGCGGCAGCCCGGCGCAGTTCGCGCCGTTCTCGGGGCTCTACCGGCAGGCGATGCAGGAGCTGGGCCACGGCACGGGCCGCATCGGCATGCACGCGCCGGGCCTCATCGCCGAGACGGACGAGGAGGCGCGCCGCCTCCTGCAGCCGCAGTGGATGCGCTACCGCAACCGCATCGGGCGCGAGCGCGGCTGGGGCGATGCGACGCCGCGCGAGTTCGAGGCGGCGGCCGCCGAGCACGGCGCGCTGTTCGTCGGCAGCCCCGAAACGGTCGCGCAGAAGATGGCGTGGGCGGTCGAGACGCTCGGCGTCGAGCGCTTCGACCTGAAGTACGACTCCGGCACGACCCACGAGGACAACCTGCGCACGATCGAGCTGCTCGGCAGCGAGGTCGTGCCGCGGGTGCGGCAGCTGCTGGGTCAGCCGGCCGCGGCCGTCGCGCCGACGATCGGCGCCTAGGCGAGCACCGCGGCGGCGCGGTCGAGCAGCTGCTGCGCGACCGCGGCGCCGCGCTCGTCGCCGCGCCCGGCGTTGGCGAGCGCGTGGCCGAGCAGGTGGGTCGCGGCGATCGCCGCGGTGCGCTGGTCGCCCGCCCAGCCGAGCTGGAGCTCGTCGGCGAAGGCGGCGAGCGCCTCGGACGCGGCGGGCGAGCCGGTGCGCTCGACAGCCGAGACGACCACGTGGCCGAAGAGCGCGCCCGCGTCGTCGGCGGGGTCGCCGAGGCCCGCGGTGTCGATGTCGAGGATGCCGGTGATGCGCGAGGGGTCGGCGTGGTCGACGAAGACCTGGCCGAGGTGCAGGTCGCCGTGGATCGTCACGGGCGGCGGCACGGCGGTGGCGGCGTAGCGCCGGTGCACGAGCTCGGCGAGCTGCGAGGTCTGGCGCGCGAAGAGCGGCGAGGTCTCCTCCATGCGCTCGGCGTACCACTCCACCCGGCGCGCGAGCGACTCGCGCGCGCCGACCGCGACCGGCACGCGCGCGATGTGCTGCGCGAGCTCGTCGAGGCCGCGTGCGAAGCGCGCGCGGTCGATGCGGTCGAAGACGTCGATGGCGGGCAGGCCCGGCAGCTCCTCGAGCAGCACGAGGCCGGCCTCCGAGAAGCCCAGCGAACGCGGCACCGGCACCCCCGCGGCGCGGAAGCGCTCGTGGAGGTCGTGGATGGTGGCGGCGAGCGAGGGGTGCACGACCTTCGCGAACCAGCTCCGCTCCCCCGTGTCGACGCGCAGCACGGCGCGCTTGCCGGGGCGGTACGCCTCCATCCGCAGGCGCGCGCCCTCCGCCTCGATGCCGAACTTGCCGAGCACGACGCCGGCGGCCTCCGGGTACGACACGGCCGGCAGCGACGGCAGCGCCGGGTCCTGCGGGTAGGCCCACGCGGTGAGGCGCCGGCCGGAGGCGTCGACGAGCTCGACCGTGTGCTCGTCGACCGGGGCGCTCGGCGACGTGTTCACGTAGATCGTGACGCGCTCGATCTGATCGTCGCGCGTGCGCACGCTGCACGCGAAGCCGACGATGAAGCCCTCGTTCACGGGCTCGACGTCCTTCTGCGCGAAGTCGACCAGCTCGCGCCCGCTCGCCGCGACGAGTCGCATGAGCACTGCGGCTGCGTTGTCGAGCATGGTCACATCCTGCACGCTCGCGCCTGGGAGCGGGGACGGCGCGCACGGGCTCGCCGCACATCAGGTCGTCGCGCATAGGCTGGCGGCATGCGATGGCTGGGGCTGCTCCTCACCGAGCAGCAGGCGTCCTGGCTGCAGGTGCTGAAGACGAGCGTGGCGATCGTGGTCGCGTGGTTCGCCTCGCAGCTGCTGCTCGGCGTGCCGATGCCGATCTTCGCTGCGATCGCCGCGCTGCTCGTCGTGGCGCCGAGCGTGAACCAGTCGGTGGGCAAGGGCCTCGAGCGCTCGGCCGGGGTGCTGGGCGGCGTCGTGCTCGCGTGGCTGGCCGGGCTCGTGGAGGCGCCGCTCGGCCTCCAGGGCGGCGAGCTCGTCGTGCTCGTGGTGGTCGTCGCGGCCGTCGTGCTGGCTCGGCTCCTGCGGCTCGCGCCGATGGCGGCGAACCAGGTGCCGATCAGCGCCATGATCATGCTGGCGCTCGGCGCGGGCGCCGGCCCCGAGTACGGCCTCGAGCGGATCGTGGAGACGCTCATCGGCGCGCTCTGCGCGCTCGCCGTCAACGTGGCGATCGTGCCGCCCGTGCACCACGAGCCCGCCGAGCGGCGGCTGCGCGAGCTCGCGCACGCGATCGCCGACGCGTTCGACCGCGTCGCCGGCGCGCTCGCGGGCGAGACGGGCGACGCCGCGCGGCTGCTCGCCGACGCTCGAGCGCTGCGCGGTCGCATCGCGGCCACCCGCGCCGCGATGGACGCGCTCGAGGACTCCCTGCGCCTCAACCCCCGCCGCCGCGGCCTCGGCGAGCGCATCGAGCGCGACGAGCGGCTGCTGCTGGCGCTCACGATCCTCACGAACCGCGTCATCGGCATGTCGCGCACGATCGCCGACCGCGCGGGCGCGCTCACCGTCGACTCGCTCGCGGGCGAGCCGATCGTCGAGCGCATCGGCGAGGAGTCGCGCCGCATCGCCCACGAGGTGCGCGCGCTCGTGGATCGGCACGCGCACGCCGACGGCCGCACGACGACGATGCCGGCGCTCGACGGCCCGCTGCTCACGAGCCCGATCGTCGTGCCCGCCCCGCATCCCGAGCACTGGGTGCTCGTCGGAGCGCTCCTGGAGGACCTGCGTCAGGCGCGCGAGTCGCTCGAGGCCGGCGACGAGGGCGTGTAGGGCGCGAGCCACTGCAGCTGCCAGAACTCGTCGGCCGAGAGCTCGAACGAGTGCGTGTCGATCGAGACCGCGCGGCGCACGTCGTCCGGGTCGAGGTGCGGCCGCGCGAGGATCGACACCGCGCTCTGGCGCAGCAGCGCGGAGCGCCCGTAGTGGATCGCGACGATGTCGGCGGTCGCGGGCGTGTCGGAGACGACGTAGGCGCTCGAGAGCAGGCGGGAGCGGCCGAGCATCCGCCACGAGAAGTGGCGCCCCGCCCAGGTCGCCTCGGCGATCACCTCGCGGTCGCCCTTGTCGGGCCGGTGGTACTCGTACACCTCGCGCAGCTGCAGCGGCGACGGGCGGACGAGCTCGAACGTGACGCGCGGGTTCTTGCGGTCGGTGCTCATCCAGTACGGGAACGTCGTCGCGCGGATCGACCAGGTGCCTCGCAGGACGCGAGCGAGCTCGGCGGGATCGGCGACGCGTGACATGCGCCCAGGATAGCCACCGGCTACGCTCGCGTCATGGCGGACGACCACCTCGATCGCGCCGTCGAGCTCGCCGCGCGGGCCTACGACGGCCGCACCGACCGGCAGGGCGACCCCTACGTCGCCCACGCGATCCGCGTGATGCTGGCGATGCGCACCGACGACGAGCGGGCGGTCGCCATCCTCCACGACGTCTTCGAGTGGGGCCGCATCTCGCTGCGCGAGTTCGTGGCGGCGAAGCTGCCGAAGCGGATCGTCGACGCGGTCGACGCGATGACGAAGCGCGAGGGCGAGAGCCTCGCGGAGCACGTCGAGCGCATCCTCGCGAGCGAGCTCGCGGTCGCCGTGAAGCGCGCCGACCTCGTCGACAACGCCCTCGAGCACCGGCTCGAGCGGCTCCCGAAGCAGCAGCGCGAGCGGCTCGTGGCGATGTACCGCGAGACCGCGACGCTGCTCGGCGAGGACCTCGACGAGCTGTGCGGGCGGCCGGTGCGCTGAGCGGGCGCTGCGCCGCTACCAGATGCCCCACGGGCGACGGCGGACGCGGCGCTCGATGGGCAGCAGCAGCCGCAGGAAGATCGCGTAGCGGCGCTGATCGAGCACGAGGTCGTGGCTCGGCAGGTGGTCGACGATCGGGCCGAAGAGCCGCTTGAAGATGCCCGGGCCGTGCATGCGGTGGGTCTCGTCGTCGGCGCGCCACGAGGGCGGCGTCGCGTACGTGTCGTAGACCTCGCGGCCGTCGTGCTCCTTGAACCACTGCATCGCGGTCCAGCGGATGAGGTGGGCGCCGCCGCGGATGGCGCGGTCGGGCACGCTGCCGCCGTCCTTCGCGAGCGCGTAGCGGCCGAAGCCGATCATGAACGCCGAGGCCTGCGGCCCGTCGTGGGCGCCGTCGTAGCCGAACCAGAAGTGCCCCTGCCCGCGCTCGCACAGCTCCGACCACAGCTGGTGGTAGTACGCGTACGGCTTCATCGTGTCGACGCCCTTGCCGCCGGCGACGGTCTGCATGAGCGCGTACATCTGCTCGTAGGTGGCCTCGGAGTGCTCGACCTTCTCGACCCGGTAGCCGTGCTTCTCGGCGTTGCGGATGTGGTTGCGCAGCTTCTTGTGGAAGCCCGCGAAGATGTCCTCGACCGCCGGCGCGAGGTCGACGAGCACGGTGTGCACGTTCTGCTGGATGGTGTTCGCGGCGCGGAAGCCCGCCGCGGCGAGCGCGGCGCGGCGCTCCTCGGTGTCGAGCTCGTACGGCTCGACCTTCACGGCGTACACGCCGCGCGCGACGTCGCCGCGCGCGCCGCGGATCGCCTCGGCGATGCCGCCCAGGTCGTCGAAGGCGGCGCCGGGGCCGAGCGGCAGGTACCAGAAGCGGCCGGCGAGGCTGCGGTGCTCGAGCGCGAGCACGTAGACGCGCTCGACGGGCTCCCCCTCCTCCGGCTCCCCCTCGGGCGGCTCCTCGACGCCGCGCTCCAGCACGAGGAAGCGCGGGATGAGCCGCTCGGTGGCCTTGAGGCGGGCGTAGGCGACGCCCTGCGTCCACTGGCCGCCGTCGGGGTTGTGCTGGACGAGCTCGTCCCACTCCCCGAGCTCGTGCTGCGCGGCGCGGCGGAGGGTCCATGGACGGTCGGCGGTCGTCTGGTCGGTCATCGCTCCCCTATCGCAGCGCGTCGGTGCCGGGCTTCAGGCGCCACTCGATCCGTCGGACGGCGCGCTCCCACAGGACGTGGCGGAGCGGCCGGAGGACGACGTCGAACGACGGCAGGTAGCTCACCACCGGGCCGAACTTCTTCTTGAACTGGCCGACGCCGTGGTACCAGTGGGTCGTGTCGTCCATGAGCTCGGGCCGGGGCGTGCCGCACAGGTCGAAGGCGGCCTTGCCGTCGGCGGCGGCGTCCTGCATCGCGCGCCACAGCAGCAGCGCGGCGCCGCCGGCGATGCTGCGGGTCGGCCGCGAGCCGCCGTCCTTGTAGACGGCCGTGCGGCCGGCGAGCGTCACGAAGATCGCGGCCTGCGCCTCGCCCGAGTCGTCGTCGTAGCCGAAGTAGAAGCGGCCGTTGCGGGTCTTCGCGAACTCCGTCCAGAACAGCCGGTAGTAGGCGTACTCGCGCATCGCGGCGACGCCCTTGCCGCCGTTGATGGTCTTCAGCAGCTCGTAGAAGCGCTCCATGTCGGCCTCGGTGGCGTCGTGCGCCTCGATCCGCTCGATCCGGTAGCCCTTGGTCTCGGCCCCGCGGATCGACGAGCGGAGCTTCTTCTGGAAGTCCATGATGAGCTCGTCGCCGCGCGTGAGGTCGAGCACGACCGTGTGCGTGAGCAGCTGCATGTCGCGGCTGCGCACCGCGCCCGTCGCGGCCATCCGGGCGATGAGCTCGGGGGTGCGCAGCAGGTGCGGCTCGACCTTGATCGCGAGGAGCCCGCGCTGCTGCCGGCCGAACGCGCGGATCGCGGCGACCATCCCCTCGAGGTCGGCGCAGGTGGGGCCGAGCGGCACGTACCAGTAGCGGCCGAGCCACACGGTGCCCTCGTGGGCGAGCGCGTAGACCGTCTCGGCGCCCTCGACGACGAGGAAGCGCGGCTCGAGCCGGTCGTAGCGCTTGATCGCGGCCATGGCGCGCGCGCCGGTCATGATCCCGCCGTCGGGGTTCGTCTCGATGAGCGCGTCCCAGCGCTCGATCTCGTCGTCGGTGGCGAAGCGGACGGTCGTTGCGGTCATCGGAGCGTGTCCGGTCCCTTGCGGATGCGCCACTCGACGCGGCGGACGAGCCCCTCCCACACGCGGTGGCGCAGCGGCCGCAGCACGAGGTCGAACGAGGGCAGGAAGTCGGTGATCGGGCCGAAGCGCAGCTTGAACTGGGCGAGGCCGTGGAAGGGGTGCGTCTCGTCGTCGGCACGGTCGCTCGGCGGCGTGCCGGCGAGGTCGAAGGCGAGCTTGCCCTCGGCGATCGCGTCCTGCATCGCCGTCCACAGCAGCAGCGCCGAGCCGCCGTTGATGGTGCGGTCGGGGCGCGAGCCGCCGTCCTTGTAGACGACCGTGCGGCCGGCGGTGGTGACGAAGATGCCAGCCTGCGGGCGGCCCGTGTCGTCGTCGTAGCCGAAGTAGAAGCGGCCCGCGCCAGCGCGGGTGAAGGCGCCCCAGAACGCGTCGTAGTAGGCCCGCTCGCGCATGCCCGCCATGCCCTTGCCGCCGGCGACGGTGAGCATCATCGCGTGCATCGCGTCGAAGGTCTCCTGCGTGGGCTCGGGGCGCTCGACGCGGTAGCCCTTCTTCGTCGCGCCGCGCACCTGGCGGCGGATCATCTGCGAGAAGGACGCGAAGAGCGCCTCCTCGCCCTGCTCGAGGTCGAGCACCACCGTGTGCGTCATGACCTGCATGTCGCGGCTGCGCTCGAGCCCGAGCGCGACGAGCTCGTCGATCCGCTCGGGGGTCGACTCGAGGTGCGGCTCGACCTTGACGACCAGCACGTCGCCCTCCGCGGCCGCGAAGGCGCGGAGGCCCTCGATCACCGGCGCCATGTCGGTGGCCGTCGGCCCCATCGGCAGGTACCAGTAGCGGCCGAGCGAGACGCGGCCCTCGAGCACGAGGCAGTGGATGCGCTCGGCGCCGTCGGCCGTCGGGGCGTCGATGACGAGGAAGACCGGCTCGAGCCCGTCGAAGCGCTTCGTCTCGGCGAACGCGCGCGACTGGACCATGTGGCCGCCGTCGGGGTTCGCCTCGATGAGCGCGTCCCAGCGCTCGACCTCGTCGGGCGTGGCGCGGCGCACCTGTGCAGCGTGGGGCATGGTTCCTTCGAGCGGGAGGGGTCTGGAGGGCGCGACCAGCCTACGCGGCGCGCTCGGGGGCGGTCGTCGCCTCGCCGCGCAGGTCGCGCACGAGGAGCGTGGCGCCGACGATCGCGGCCGGCGTCGCGACGACGGCGAGCCCGGGCACGAGCAGCACGAGGTAGGCGGCGATGCCGAAGCCGAGGGAGCGCCAGGGGCGCGAGGCGAGCAGCGCGCGGCGCTCGGCGAGCGCGAGGCCGCGGGCCTCCCCCGCGAGGCCCGTGAGCTCGCGCGAGAGCGCGCGGCCGCCGAGGACGGCGCCGAGCACGAGGCCGAGCGCCGTGCCGATGAGCGGCACGAGCCCGGCGACGAGCACGACGAGCGCCGTGCCGGCGGCCATGAGCAGCAGCACGAGCGCGTCGCGGAGGCCGGAGCCGAGGCCCGCCCAGAAGCCGCGCTCGGGGCCCTCGGGGGCCGCGCCGAGCCGCTCGTCGACGCGCTGCCGGATGCGCTCGTAGAAGGGCTCGCCGACGGCGAGCGTGATGGCGGCGAAGCTCAGCACGCACAGCACGACCGTGCCGACGAGGATGCCGAGCGCGATCGCGAACCGCACGGCCCCCGACCACAGGTCGTCCCAGCCGGCGGCCCAGGGCGAGAGCGCGGCGGCCCAGCCCTCGACGTTGACGGCGACGACCACGACGAGCGCGAGCATGGCGGCGCCCACGATGAGCGCGGGCACCGCGCCGAGCGCCATGAGGCCGGGATCCCGAGCCCAGGTGCCGAAGCCCCGCAGGAGGAGGCGGGCGCCGGCGAGGAGGTCGGCGAGGCGTGCGCGCATGCGGCCATGCTGGCACCCGCCGCTGGACGGGCGCCGCTCGTCCGGGCCACGGCAGGCTTGCGCGACCGCGCACCCATGTGTCAAGGTCGCTTGACACGTCAAGCACGCTTGACACGAACGGCAGCGACGGAGGACGACATGGATGCAGCGACGACGGACCGGCGGACGCGATGGGGCCGGGTGCGGGGCACGGCCGGCACGCCCGCGATGGCGATCGCGATCCCCGCGGGGCTCCTGCTGGCCGCCGCGGCGGGCGCCGTCTCGGCCGCGATGATCGCGGCGCCCTCGCCGCTGCTCGTCGGCCTCGCGATCGGCGGCTCGACCGTCGCGCCCTTCGTCGCGCTCGTCTGGGCGCTGCTGGTCGACCGCGACAGCCTGCGCGGCGCCGTCGACCGGCCGGAGGACTCCGTCGAGGGCGCCTGGTACGACCGCGCGGCGCAGGGCGCCTTCTCGGACACGATCCTGGTGGTCGGCCTCGCGACCGCCGCGCTCGCCATCACCGGCCTCCGGATCGACGTCGTCGTCGCGCTCGTCGGCGTGCTGCTCGTCGCGATGGGCAGCTGCGGCGTCCGGTACCTCGTCGCGCGCCGGCGGGGCTGACGTGGAGAACGCCCTGCCGACGCTGCGCCAGGAGCGCGGCTGGTCGCAGCAGCGGCTCGCCGAGGAGCTCGGCGTCTCGCGCCAGACCGTCATCTCGATCGAGCGCGGCCGCTTCGACCCGAGCCTCCCGCTCGCCTTCCGCATCGCGCGGCTGTTCGGCACCTCGATCGAGGCGGTCTTCCAGCCCGAGGACGAGGCATAGCCGACGCGACCTAGGATCGGAGGCGTGCCGCCCGCCGCCTCCGCCCCGCCCGCGACGGCGCAGCCGATGCACGCGGCGGCCGTGCTGCTCGCCGCGGTGCTGTGGGGCACGACCGGCACGGTCGCGCACTTCGCGCCCGAGGGCTCGTCGCCGCTCGCGATCGGCCTCGCGACCTTCGGCGTCGGCGGCGTCGTGCTCGCCGCCCTCTCCGCGCGGCGGGTGCTCGCGGTGCTGCGGCGCCGCGACCAGCTCGGCTGGGTGCTCGCCGGCGCCGTGGGCGTCGTGCTCTACCCGGCGTTCTACTACCCGTCGATGGCGCTCGCGGGCGTCGCCGTCGGCAACGTCGTCGCGCTCGGCTCCGGCCCGATCTTCGCGGCCCTCCTCGAGTGGGCGGTGGAGCGCCGACGGCCGGGCCTGCGCTGGACGATCGCGACGGGCATCGCCGTCGTCGGCATCGCGCTGCTCACGATCGGCGGCCACGGCGGCGCGGCCGAGGATCCGGGCGCCGCGCCGCTCGGCGTCCTCCTCGCGCTCGTCGCGGGCTTCGGCTACGCCCTCTACTCCTTCGCAGGCGCCCGCCTCATCCGCCGCGGCTCGACCGCGAGCGGCTCGATGGGGGCGCTGTTCCTCGTGGGCGCCGTCGTGTGCCTCGTGGGCCTCGCCGTCGTCGGCGTCGGCCCGCTCGCCTCCCCTACGGGCGTCCTCACGATCGCCTACCTGGGACTCGTGCCCATGGCGCTCTCGTACCTGCTCTTCGGCTACGCCCTGCGCGCGCTGCCCTCGACGAGCGCGACCACGATCGCCCTCGCCGAGCCGGTCGTCGCGACGCTGCTCGCGGTCGCGATCGTCGGCGAGCGGCCGAGCGCCGTCGGGTGGCTGGGCCTCGTGGTCGTCGCCGTCGGCATCACCGTCCTCGCAGTCCGCTCCCCTGCCGCGTCCAGGCGCCCGCGCGTAGCGTCGGGGTACAAGCCGCAGACCGAAGGAGACGAGCATGACCACGCAGGATCCGACGACGAAGCACCACGCTGACGAGTTCCCGACCCAGCAGCAGCCGGAGCAACCGGGGCTCACCGCCCCCATGGAGCCGCAGCCCGACCACGGCGAGTCGAGCTGGACCGGCCGCGGGCGCCTCGAGGGCCGCCGCGCCCTCATCACCGGCGGCGACAGCGGCATCGGCCGCGCCGTCGCCGTCGCCTACGCGCGCGAGGGCGCCGACGTCGCCATCGTGCACCTGCCCGAGGAGGCCGAGGACGCCGCCGAGACGCAGCGGCTCGTCGAGGCCGAGGGCCGCGCCTTCCACGCGATGGCGCTCGACCTGCGCGAGGAGCAGGGCTGCGTGGACGCGGTCGCGGGCGCCGTCGAGGCGCTCGGCGGCCTCGACGTCGTCGTCAGCAACGCCGCGTACCAGAAGCAGCGCGGCGGCATCGAGACCTTCGACGTCGCCGAGGTCGAGCGGGTCTTCCGCACGAACCTCATCGCCGCCATCGTCATCGCCCGCGAGGCGCTCCCGCACCTCGGCGCGGGCTCGTCGTTCATCACGACGACGTCCATCCAGGCGCAGGACCCCAACCCGGGCCTCCTCGACTACGCGATGACGAAGGCCGCGCAGGTCGCCATGACCGAGGCGCTCGCGAAGGAGCTCGGCCCCAAGGGCATCCGCGTGAACGCCGTGGCGCCGGGGCCGATCTGGACCCCGCTCATCCCCGCGACCGGCTTCCCCGACGAGAAGGTCGAGCAGTTCGGCCAGGACACGCCCCTCGGCCGCGCCGGCCAGCCCGCCGAGCTCGCAGGCGCCTACGTCTATCTCGCGAGCGAGGAGTCGTCGTACGTCTCGGGCGCCGTCGTGCCCGTGACCGGAGGGAGGGGGTTCTGATGCCGAACCCAAGAATCAAGGACGAGGAGCTGTACCGGAAGCTGCGCGACGAGGGGAGCTCGGCCGAGAAGGCAGCCCGCATCGCGAACGCCGCCGCCCGCGACGGGCGCGAGGCGCTCGGCGAGCGGGGCGGCGACGCCGAGCGGTACGAGGACCGCACGGTCGAGGAGCTCAAGGAGCGGGCGAAGGAGCTCGGCCTGGAGGGCTACTCCGACCTGAGGAAGGACGAGCTCATCGACCGGCTCAGGAACCACTGAGGCGGGTCTCGGCGACCGTCGAGCCCGCAATCAGCGGCGCCGTCCCCCATCGGGGTCGGCGCCGTGCCATGATCGCGCCATGGACGACGACCGCGGACGCGACGAGACCCCCGAGGAGCGGGCCGACCGCAACTTCGAGGACATCCTGCAGGAGCTGCGCGTCGTGCTCACCGGCACGCAGCTCATCTCCGGCTTCCTGCTCGCCGTCGCCTTCCAATCGCGCTTCGAGGACCTCGACGCCGACGAGATCGTCCACTACCTCGTGCTCGTCGGCCTCTCGGCGCTCGCGACGCTCCTGGGCCTCACGCCCGTCGCCGTGCACCGGCTCCACTTCGCGAAGCGGCGCAAGGGGATGATCGTGCGGCTCGCGAACGCGTTCCTCATCGCGACGCTCGCCGTGGTCTCGGTCCTCGTCGTCGGCGTCACGAGCTTCATCTTCGAGGTGGTCGTGTCGAGCGCCGCGGGCCTCTGGGCGGCGGTCGGCACGGGCGCCGTCGTGGTCGCGCTGTGGGGCACGGCGCTCCTCGCGCATCGCGGTCGATCGTCCGTCGAGCCGTAGCCTCCGGCCGCGCCCCGGACCGTGCGTTGCGAAGTGTGACCGGCCCGCTGTCGGGCCGGCGCATCCCGCTGTCATCCTGGCTCGCACCGGCGCCGAGCGGCGTCGTCGGAAGGGATGCGCATGACGGGCCGATGTCGCGAGCAGCACGCGTTCGACGCGATCCGGCGGAGCGACCTCGAGCGGCCGTCGAGCCGCAAGTGGAGCCTCCACCCGGGCACGATCGGGGCGTGGGTCGCCGAGATGGACTTCGGCACGGCGCCCGCCGTGCGGGAGGCCCTGCAGCGCGCCGTCGTCGACGACGTGCTCGGCTACCTCTCCCCCGCGACCGCCGCCGACCTCGCCGAGGCGACCGCGCTCCACCAGGCCCGCGAGCACGGCTGGGCGATCGACCCCGACCGCGTGCACGCCGTCTCCGACGTGATGGCGGCGCTGGGCGTCGCCGTCGAGGAGTACTCCCCGAAGGGCTCGGCCGTCATCGTGCCGACCCCGGCGTACATGCCCTTCCTCACCTACCTCGAGCGGCTCGGCCGCCCGGTCGTGCAGGTGCCGGGCGTCGTCGTCGACGGCCGCTGGCGGCACGACCTCGACGGCATCGACCGCGCCTTCGCCGCGGGCGCCCGCACGCTCGTGCTCTGCAACCCGCACAACCCCACCGGCACCGTGCTGCCGCGCGAGGAGCTGCTCGCGATCAGCGAGCTCGTCGAGCGCCACGGCGGCCGCGTCTTCGCCGACGAGATCCACGCCGCGATCCGCTACGACGGCCGCGTGCACGTGCCCTACGCCTCGGTCTCCGAGGCGGCGGCCGGCCACACGATCACGGGCACGAGCGCCTCGAAGGCGTGGAACATCCCGGGCCTCAAGGCCGCGCAGCTCATCACGTCGAACGAGGCCGACGAGGCCGTCTACCGGCGCTTCGGCTTCGCCGTCGTGCACGGCGCCTCGACGCTCGGCGTCATCGCCTCGGCCGCCGCCTACCGCGACGGCGACGCCTGGCTCGCCGAGACCGTGCGCTACCTGCAGGGCAGCCGCGACCTGCTCGCCGACCTCGTGGCCGAGCGCCTCCCGCAGGTGCGCTGGCGCCCGCCCGAGGCCACCTATCTTGCGTGGCTCGACGTCGCGGCGCTGCGCCTGGGCGAGAGCCCGGCCGAGGCGCTCCGCGAGCGCGCGGGCGTCACCCTCACCGACGGCGCGCTGTGCGGCGCCGGCTCGGAGCAGCACGTGCGGCTCGTCTTCGCGACGCCCGCGCCCGTGCTCGAGGAGACCGTCGACCGGATCGCCGCCGCGCTCGCCCCCGCGGGAGCAGCACGATGACCGCCCTGGACGCGCGCGTGCGCGACGAGCAGGCGGTCGCCGAGCCGGAGCTCGGCTTCGAGACCCGCCAGGTGCACGCCGGCGCGATCATCGACGCCGAGGCCGGCGCCCGCATCACGCCCATCTACCAGAGCGCCGGCTACGTCTTCGAGTCGTTCGACGACGGCGTCGAGCGCTTCGCCGGCCGCTCCGCGCGCCGCGCCTACTCGCGCAACGACAACCCCACGAACGTCGTCGCCGCCCGACGCATCGCCGACCTCGAGGGCGGCCTCGACGGCGTGCTCGTGGCGAGCGGCCAGGCGGCGATCGCCGCGGCGCTCGGCGCGCTCGCCGAGGCGGGCGACCACATCCTCGCCGCCGACCGCCTCTACGAGGGCACGCGCGAGATGGTGCGCGGCCTCCTGCGCCGCCAGGGCCTCGAGTTCGAGACGCTGCCGATCGACAGCGACGAGGAGGCGTGGGTGCGCGCCGTGCGCCCCACGACCCGCGCGATCTACGCCGAGTCGATCGCCAACCCGCTCGGCGAGGTCGCCGACCTCGACCTGCTCGGCCGCGTCTCGGCGCGCACCGGCGTGCCCCTCGTCGTCGACAACACCGTGGCGACGCCGTACCTGAACCGGCCGATCGAGCACGGCGCCGCGATCGTCATCCACTCCACCTCGAAGTGGCTCGGCGGCCACGGCTCCGCGATCGGCGGCGCGATCGTCGACGGCGGCTTCGACTGGGACCCGGAGCGCTTCCCGCACCTGCACGCAGCGCGTCCGCACGGCGCGCCGTCCTGGGCCGAGCGCTTCGGCCGCGGCGCGTACGGCGCGTACCTCCGCTCGGTCGTCGTGCTCGAGCAGGGCCCCACGCTGCCGCCGCAGAGCGCCTTCCTGCTCCTCCACGGCATCGAGACGCTCTCGCTGCGCATGGAGCGCCACGTCGAGAACGCCCACGCCGTCATCGACGCGCTGCGGGGGCACCCCGCGATCGCGCGCATCCACCACCCCTCGCTCGACGCCGACCGCGCCGAGGTCGTGGCGCGGATGCTGCCGCGCGGCGCCGGATCCGTCGTCTCCCTGGACCTCGCCGGCGGCCGCGAGGCCGCCCGCGCCTTCCTCGACCGGCTGGAGCTCGTGAGCCAGATGACCCACATCGGCGACGTGCGGACGCTCGCGATCCACACCGGCAGCACCATCCACGGCAAGCTCGACGAGGCGGAGCGGCTCGCGCTCGGCGTGACGCCCGGCCTCGTGCGGCTCTCGATCGGCATCGAGCGGGCCGACGACATCGTCGCCGACCTGCGGCAGGCGCTCGAGGGGCTGGAGCGATGAGCGTGCGCTACTCGTTCGAGCTCTTCCCGCCCCGCGACGCCGCATCCTCGGGCCGCGTCGAGTCCGCGGTCGACGCGTTCATCGCGCTCGACCCCGAGTTCGTGTCGGTGACGTTCGGCGCCGGCGGCTCCTCGACGCACCACTCGCTCGCCGTGCTGCAGCGCCTGCTCGACGGCGGGCAGAGCCCCATGGCGCACCTCACGTGCGTCGGGCTCGAGGTGCACGAGACCGCGCGGCTCGTGCGGCAGTTCCTCGACGCCGGCATCACGAAGTTCCTGGCCCTCCGCGGCGACGAGCCGCGCGACCCCGCCCAGCGGCCGCGCACGACGCTGTCGTCGGCCGCCGAGCTCGTGCAGCTCATCGAGCGCGTCGAGTCGGAGCGGGTGCCGTACGCCGAGACGCCGCTGCCGGGCCTTCGCGCCTCGTCGATCGGCGAGCGGCGGGCCTCGGCCGAGATCGCGGTGGCCGCCTTCCCGAACGGGCACCCGGGCTCGGGCATCCACCGCAGCGACGTCGACGCGCTGCTCGCGAAGCAGTCGGCCGGCGCGACGATGGCGATCACGCAGCTCTTCTTCGACCCGTACGACTACGTGCGGTTCGTCGAGCTCGCCCGCGCCAAGGGCGTCACGATCCCGATCGTGCCAGGCGTCGTCATCCCGACGACGCTCCGCAGGCTCGTCCGCTCGGCCGAGCTCGCCGGCGAGCGCGTGCCGCGCGTGCTCGCCGACCGGCTCGAGGCCGCCGCGACGCCCGCCGACGCCGTCCGCATCGGCGTCGACGCGACGATCGCGCAGATCAGCGCGCTCGAGGAGCACGACGTCGACGCCGTGCACCTCTACACGTTCAACGACCACCGACCCGCCGTCGACGTCCTCGCGGGCGTCGGCGCGATCCCCGCCCACGCCGGCTGAGCCGGCAGCAGCACCACCACGGAGGACCCCCATGACCACCACGACCGGCCCGTTCCCCGGCGGCACGATCCTCGGCTACCCGCGCATCGGGCGACGCCGCGAGCTCAAGCGCGCCCTCGAGTCGCACTGGCGCGGCGCGATCGACGACGCCGCCTTCCACGAGGCCGCCCGCGCGAACCGCGTCGCCGACCTCGAGCGGCTCGTCGCGCTCGGGCTGCGCGCCGACGACGCCTCGATCCCCGTCGAGGCCGCCCACTACGACCACGTGCTCGACGCGACGCTCACCTTCGGCGCCGTGCCGCCGCGCCTGCGCGGCCGCGTGCCCGCCGGGCTCGCCGGCGAGTGGCTGCTCGCCCGCGGCGAGGGCGACGACGCCCCGCTCGAGATGACGAAGTGGCTCGACTCGAACTACCACTACCTCGTGCCCGAACTCGACGCCGACACCGCGTTCTCGCTCGCCGACACCCGGATCGTCGACCGCTTCGTCGAGGCCGGCCGCGCCGGCGTGCACGGCCGCCCCGTGATCGTCGGCCCCGCGACGTACCTCGCGCTCGCGAAGGCCGAGGGCATCCGCCCCATCGACCTCGCCGATCGCCTCGTGCCCGCCTACGGCGCGCTCGCCGAGGCGCTCGCCGCCGCCGGCGCCAGCTGGGTGCAGCTCGACGAGCCCGCGCTCGTCGCCGACCTCGACGGCGCGACCCTCGAGGAGCTCCAGGCCGTCGCGCGCGCCGGCGCCGAGGCCGTGCGCGCCGCGGGCCTGCAGGTGCTCCTGCACGTCGGCCACGGCGACGCCGCCGGCCGCGTCGAGCCGCTCGCCGACGCCGTCGACGCGATCGCCGTCGACCTCGTGCGCGGCAGCGCGCCGGCCGGCGACGGCCCGCTCGTGGCCGGCGTCGTGCACGGCCGCAACGTGTGGCGCACCGACCTCGACGCCGCGCTCGACACGCTCCGCTGGCTCTCGGAGCGCCGCCCCACCTCGGTCGGCACCTCCACGAGCCTCCAGCACGTGCCGCACGACCTCGCCGCCGAGACCTCGCTCGACGAGCGCCTCGTGTCGTGGCTCGCCTTCGCCGACCAGAAGGTCGAGGAGGTCGTGGCGCTCGCCGCCGCGGTCGCCGGCGACGTCGACGAGGCACGCTTCGCCGCATCCCGCGCCGCCGTCGCCGACCGCGCCGCCGCCCCGGGCGTGCGCGACGGCGCCGTGCGCGAGCGCCTCGCCGCGCTCCCGGCCGGCGCCCGCGACCGCGCGCCCTACGCCGAGCGCGACGAGCAGCAGCGCGCGGCGCTCGACCTGCCGCCGCTGCCGACCACCACGATCGGCTCGTTCCCGCAGACGGGCGACATCCGCGTCGCCCGCGCCCGCAACGCGCGCGGCGAGCTCGACGACGCCGGCTACCGCGAGGTGCTGCGCGCCGAGGTGCGCCGCGTCGTCGAGCTGCAGGAGGAGCTGGGCCTCGACGTGCTCGTGCACGGCGAGCCCGAGCGCAACGACATGGTGCAGTACTTCGCCGAGCACTTCGACGGCTTCGCCGCCACCGAGCACGGCTGGGTGCAGTCCTACGGCTCCCGCGCCACGCGACCGTCGATCCTGTGGGGCGACGTCTCGCGGCCGGAGGCCTTCACCGTCGAGTGGATCGCGTACGCGCAGTCGCTCACGTCGAAGGTCGTGAAGGGCATGCTCACCGGCCCCGTGACGATCCTCGCGTGGTCGTTCGTGCGCGACGACCAGCCGCTCGGCGACACCGCCGACCAGGTCGCGCTCGCCCTCGCCGACGAGATCGCCGACCTCGAGGCCGCCGGCATCCGCATCGTGCAGGTCGATGAGCCGGCGCTGCGCGAGCTGCTGCCGCTCCGCGTCGAGGCGCGCCCGGCGTACCTCGCGTGGTCGGTCGGTGCGTTCCGGCTCGCGACGGCGGGCGCCGCGCCCGCGACGCAGATCCACACGCACCTCTGCTACTCGGAGTTCAACACGGTCGTCGACGCCATCGACGGCCTCGACGCCGACGTGACGAGCATCGAGGCGGCGCGCTCGAAGATGGAGATCGTCGAGCCGCTGCAGGCGCACGGCTACGGCCGCGGCATCGGCCCGGGCGTGTACGACATCCACTCCCCCCGCGTCCCGGCCGCCGACGAGCTCGACGCGCTCCTCGCGACGGCGACCGGGGCGATCCCGGACCGCCTGCTGTGGGTGAACCCCGACTGCGGCCTGAAGACGCGCGGCTACGACGAGACGGTCGCGAGCCTGCGGAACCTCGTGGAGGCGGCCGCCCGCGCCCGCGAGGCGGTGGCGGTGCGCTGACGCGGCCCGCTCCGCTCGACGGCGCGCATCGGCTCCGGCCGGTGCGCGCCGTCGGCGTTCGTGCGGAGCGGCGGTGGTCTCGAGACGCGTGCCGCCTGCGGCGGCGCGCTCCTCGACCAGCGAAGGGCGAAGTGTGACGCCGCGTTGCAGCGGTGCGTGCAAGCGGCGCCGGGATCGGCTCTACTTGGGTCTGCACCAAGCACTGCTTATGGAGGTCCATCATGGTCCGAATCCCCTCCCGTTCCCGGGTCGCCGTCGCCGGCGCCGTCGTCGCCGCCCTGGCGCTCTCGGCCTGCTCGGCGAGCGAGGCCACGTCGCCCGCCGCGAGCGGCAGCGGCGAGCCCGTCGTCGGCGGCACGCTCACCTACCTCGAGCACCAGGCCTACAGCTCGCTCTACCCGCCGGCCGCCGGCTTCTACCCGAACGGCGCGCTCGTCAACAACCTCACCTCGCGCCTCCTCTACCAGGACCCCGAGACCCTCGAGCTCGAGCCCTGGATCGCCACGGCCCTGCCCGAGGTGAACGAGGACGCGACCGAGTACACGTTCGACATCCGCACCGACGTCACCTACTCCGACGGCACGCCGCTCACGGCCGAGAACGTCGTCGCGAACATCGAGCTCTTCGGCACCGGCGACACCGACCGCGCGCTCATCGTCTCGGAGGCGGTCAACGACTTCGAGGCCGGCGAGGTGGTCGACGAGGACACCGTGCGCTTCACCTTCAGCGCCCCGGCGCCGGGCTTCGCGCAGGCCGTCTCGACCATCAACTCCGGCCTCCTCGCCGACGCGACGCTCGAGCGCGACTCCGAGGGCTTCGGCCCCGGCAACGCGACCGAGATCATCGGCGCCGGCCCGTTCGTGGTCGAGGCCGAGGAGGTCGGCACGTCGATCCGCCTCGCCGCCCGCGACGACTACGCCTGGGCGCCGGCGTCGTTCCCGAACCAGGGCCGCCCGTACGTCGACGCCGTCGACATCGTCATCGCCCCCGAGGACAGCGTCCGCATCGGCGCCCTGACGGCCGGCCAGGCCGACATCGCGCGCCAGGTCGAGCCGCAGCACGAGGAGGAGGTCGCCTCGGCGGGCCTCGAGATCGTCTCGGCGCAGACGAACGGCGTGAACAACGGCCTGAGCTTCCGCTTCGACCACCCGCTGCTCGAGGACATCCGCGTGCGGCAGGCGCTCATCGCCGGCATCGACCGCGAGGCGATCGTCTCGTCGATCTTCTCGGAGCACTACCCGCTCGCCACCTCGTCGCTGTCGCAGACCGCGCTCGGCTACCAGGACCAGGGCGACGCCTACGCGTTCGATCCGGAGCGCGCCGCGCAGCTGCTCGACGAGGCCGGCTGGGAGCCGGGCGCCGACGGCATCCGCACCCGCGACGGCGAGCGCCTGCACCTCGTCGTGAACGAGGCGCTGCCGCAGCCCCGCTCCCGCGACGTCATCACGCTCGTCGCGCAGCAGCTGCGCGAGATCGGCGTGGAGCTCGAGCTCTTCCAGGGCGACCAGGCGGCGCAGACCGCGGCATCGGCCGACATCGACCAGATCCAGATCTACCACTCGATGGTCGGCCGGGCGGACTTCGACGTCATCAAGAGCCAGTACTCGATCGAGAACCGCAACACGCTGCAGAACGCCGACGCCGACGGCAACCCGGTCGACCCGCAGCTCGAGGACCTGCTCCAGCAGGTCGCGGCGGCGCCGACGACCGAGGGCCGCGAGGAGGCCGACGCGGCCGTGCAGGCCTACCTCACCGAGCAGGCGTACGTGCTGCCGTTCTTCGAGGAGCCGCAGGTCTACGGCGTCCAGCCGCGCGTGCACGGGTTCCTCACCGAGTCGGTGGGCCGCCCCTCGCTCGCGAACGTCTGGCTCGAGGGCTGAGCGGGAGGCGGGCATGAGCATCGCAGTCCGACGTCCGCAGCAGGGCGGCCAGCAGGCGGGAGGCCCCGCGGGCCGCCGACCGGCGGCACCGCGATCCGGCACGCGCGCCCGCGCGCTGCGCCGCATCGGGCAGGCGGCGCTCGTCGTGGCGGCGACGTTCGTGCTCGCCTTCCTCCTCCTCCACGCGCTGCCGGGCGACGCGATCGTCGCCCGGTACGCGAGCCCCGAGCTCGGCCTCTCGCCCGAGCAGCTCGCCGACCTGCGCGCCGCCTACGGCGCCGACCAGCCGGTCTGGGTGCAGCTGGGCCTCTCGGCCTGGGGCTTCCTCACCGGCGACCTCGGCACCTCGCTGCAGACCGGCGCGGAGGTGTCGACCCTCATCGCGGCGGCGCTGCCGCCGACGCTCGCGCTCGCCGGGCTCGGCTTCCTGCTCGCGGCGGTGCTCGCGGTCGGCATCGCCGCCCTGGCGACCTTCGGTCGCTGGGAGCCGCTGCGCCGCGCGTTCCGCTCGCTGCCGCCGCTGTTCGTCTCGATCCCCGTGTTCTGGATCGGCATCGTGCTGCTGCAGGTGGTGTCGTTCCGGCTCGGGCTCATCCCCGTGATCGGCGCGAACGCGGCCGAGCAGCTCGTGCTGCCGGTCGTGACCATCGCGATCCCCATCGCGGCGCCGCTCGCGCAGGTGCTCATCCGCGCGATCGACGACACCCTCGCGGAGCCCTACGTGGCCGTCGCCCGCTCCCGCGGCGCCTCGGCCGGGTGGCTGCTGCAGCGGGAGGTGGCGCGGAACGCGCTGCTGCCGACCCTGACGATCGCGGGCGTGCTGTTCGGCGAGCTCATCGCCGGCGCCGTCGTCACCGAGACGGTCTTCGCGCGCTCCGGCCTCGGGCGCCTCACGGCCGACGCGGTCGCGACGCGCGACATCCCCGTGCTCCAGGCGGTCGTCGTCATCTCGGCCGTCGCCTTCGTCGTCATCAACCTCGTGGTCGACCTCGTCGCGCCGGCGATCGACCCCCGGCTCCGGAAGGAGGTGCGCGCATGAGCGCCCTCACCCTGCTCCCCGCGGGCGCAGCCGAGGCTCCGGCCCGCGCCGCCCGGCCCAAGCCCCGCGCGACCCTCGTCGTCGCCGTGCTCGTGCTCGCCGTCGCCCTCGCGTGGGCGTTCCTGCCCTGGCTCTTCACGAGCCAGGACCCCATCGCGGGCGTCGCGGCGGAGGCGCTGCAGGCGCCGAGCGCCGCGCATCCCTTCGGCACCGACGCGACGGGCCGCGACCTGCTCGCGCGCGTCATCTTCGGTGCCGGCAACTCGCTCGCGGGCGCCGCGATCGCCGTGCTCGTCGGCCTCGTCGTCGGCACCGCGCTCGGCGTGCTCGCCGGCTCGGTCGGCGGCCTCGTCGAGGACGCCGTGATGCGCGTCGTCGACGTGCTGCTCGCCATCCCCGGCCTGCTGCTCGCGCTCAGCGTCATCGTGCTGCTCGGCTTCGGCGTCACGAACGCCGCGATCGCCGTCGGTGTCACCTCGATCGCCGTCTTCGCGCGGCTCTCCCGCTCGCAGGTGGTGCGCGTGCGCCGCAGCGACTACGTGGAGGCCGCGTTCGGCTCGGGCGGCACGTTCCTCGCCGTGCTCGGCCGCCACGTGCTGCCGAACTCCCTCGGCGCCGTGCTCGCGCTCGCCGCCCTGCAGTTCGGCAGCGCCATCCTCGCCATCTCGACGCTCGGCTTCCTCGGCTACGGCGCCCCGCCGCCCACGCCCGAGTGGGGCCTGCTCATCGCCGAGAGCCGCGACTACGTCGCCACCAGCTGGTGGCTCACCACCCTGCCCGGCGTCGTCGTGGCAGCCGTCGTCCTCGCCGCGAACCGCGTCGCGGCAGCCATCAGGGAGGCAACCGCATGACCGAGCCGCTCCTCCGCGTCGACGGCCTCGCCGTCTCGTACCGCACCCGCCAGGGCTCCGGCCACGTCCGCCGCACCGCCGTCGAGGGCGTCTCGCTCGAGCTCGGCCGCGGCGAGGTGCTCGCGCTCGTCGGCGAGTCGGGCTCCGGCAAGACCACCATCGGGCAGTCGATCATCGGGCTGCTGCCCGAGGGCGGCCGCGTCGAGGCGGGCTCCATCGAGCTGCACCTCGCCGGGCGGCCCGTCGACCTCGCGAAGCTGCCCGCCCGCGCGGTGCAGGAGCTGCGCGGCCGCCGCATCGCGCTCGTGCCGCAGGACCCGGGCTCCTCGCTCAACCCCGTGCAGACGATCGGGGCGTCGGTCGCGGCGCCGCTGCGCATCCACCGGGAGGACGCGCGCTGGCGGGACCGCGACAGCATCCGCCGCCGCGTCGTCGAGCTGCTCGACCGCGTCGGCCTCGACGACCCCGAGCGCCGCGCCGGGCAGTACCCCCACGAGCTCTCGGGCGGCATGCGGCAGCGCGCGCTCATCGCCGCGGCGATCGCGCTCGAGCCCGACCTCATCGTCGCCGACGAGCCGACGAGCGCCCTCGACGTCACCGTGCAGCGCCGCATCCTCGACCTGCTCGACGAGCTGCGGGGCGAGCTCGGCTCGAGCGTGCTGCTCATCACCCACGACCTCGCCGTCGCGGCCGAGCGCGCCGACCGGATCGCCGTGCTGCGGCAGGGCGCGCTCGAGGAGGCCGGCCCCGCCCGCGAGGTGCTGCGGGCGCCCGCGACCGCGTACACGCGCACCCTGCTCGCGGACGCCCCCGCGCTGCAGGACGTCGCGCCGCGGCCCGCGCGCGCCGCCGGCCCGAATGCGGCTGCGCCGCTCGTCCGGGTCGAGGGGCTCGTGCACGAGTACGGGCACGGGCGGGATGCGTTCCGCGCCGTCGACGACGTCGCCTTCGCGATCGAGCGGGGCACGACGCACGCGCTCGTCGGCGAGTCCGGCTCCGGCAAGACGACGATCGGCCGGGCCGTCGCCGCGCTCCACGCGCCGACCGCGGGCAGCATCCGGATCGGCGACCGCGACGTGCTCGCCGCGGGCGGCAGCCCGTGGCGGCGCGACCGCTCGATCCGCCGGCTCGTGCAGCTCGTGTCGCAGAACCCGTACGCCTCGCTCGACCCGCGCCGCACGATCGCGCAGGCGATCGGCGAGCCGCTGCGCAACTGGGGACCTGCGGAGGGCGGCGTGCGCGACCGCGCCGCGCTGGCCCGGCGGGTCGCGACCGCGCTCGACCAGGTGGCGCTGCCCGCCGACGTCGCGCACCGGCTCCCGCGGGAGCTCTCGGGCGGCCAGCGGCAGCGCGTCGCGATCGCCCGGGCGCTCATCATCGAGCCCGAGGTCGTCGTGCTGGACGAGGCCGTCTCGGCCCTCGACGTCACGGTGCAGTCGCAGATCCTCGAGCTGCTCGAGTCGCTGCAGCGCGACCTCGGCCTCACCTACCTGTTCATCACGCACGACCTCGCGGTCGTGCGCCGGATCGCCGACTCCGTGACCGTCCTGCGGCGCGGCGCGGCGGTCGAGACCGGTGCCGCCGAGCGTGTCCTGCTCGCGCCCGAGCACGAGTACACGCGCGCGTTGCTCGACGCGGTGCCCGCCCCCGAGTGGCTGCGGCCCACGCCCGCCGACGACCGACGCTCGGTCGACGACCGCCGAGCCGCGCACGACGACCTGCGACTGGAGGTGGCCTGATGGCTCCCACGATCGGCTTCTTCACCCGGCTGCTCGACGACGCGTCGGCGGCGGAGCGCTACCGCACCGCGCTCGAGCACGTCGAGCTCGCCGAGCGGCTCGGCTTCCGCTCCGCGTGGGTGGCGCAGCACCACCTGGACGGCCGGGAGGGCGGCCTGCCCTCGCCGTTCGTGCTGCTCGCCGCCGCGGCCGCGCGCACCGAGCGCATTCGCCTCGGCACCGCCATCGTCACGCTCGCGCACGAGCAGGCCGCGCGCGTCGCCGAGGACGCCGCGGTGCTCGACACGATCGCGGGCGGGCGCGTGGAGCTGGGCCTCGGCACCGGCGGCAGCCCGCGCACGCTCAGCGCCTTCGGCGAGGATCCCGCCCAGCGGCGCGCCATCTACGACGCGAAGCTGCACCGGCTGCGCACGCTGCTCGACGGCTCGGCCGACGAGGTGCTGTACCCGGCCGCGCCCGGCCTCGCCGACCGCCTCTGGCAGGCGACCTTCTCGGCCGAGGGCGCCGGGCTCATCGGCGCGCAGGGCGACGGGCTCATGCTCTCGCGCGTGCAGCCGCCGCCCCCGGGGCTCGCGGAGGGCGCGACGCCGCCGCGCGTCTGGGAGGTGCAGCGGCCTGCCGTCGAGGCGTACCGGGCGGCGCTCCCCGGCGGCGCGGCGCCGCGCATCCTCGCCTCACGCACGGTCGTCGTCGTCGACGACGCCGAGACGGGGCGCGAGCTCGCCTCGCGCGCGGCCCGAGCCATCGACGCCCAGCTCGCTGCGCTGCACGGCGGCGTCCCGGAGGGGCTGCCGCTCGAGGCCCTGCTCGAGCGCAGCGAGACGATCATCGGCACGCCCGGCCAGGTGGTCGCGGCGCTCCGGCGCGACGCGGTCGCGAACGCCGCGAGCGAGGTCAGCATCCAGGTCCACTCGATCGATCCGCCGGCGCACCTCGTCGCGCGGTCGCTCGAGCTGTTCGCGCGCGAGGTCGCGCCAGCGCTCGGCTGGAGGGTCGGGCACCACGAGGAGGAGGAACGCCATGTCGCATGACGACGTCATCGACCATCTCGCCGAGATCGAGCCGGGATCCGCGCTCGACCGGATCCGCCGCGCGAGGCCCGATGCGCGCGAGCACGCGCAGCAGAGCTTCCTCGCGCTGCTCGAGCCGGCCGAGCCCGGCCAGCTGACGCTCGCGGAGCGGTACGCGGTCGCCGCGTACGTCGCGGTGCTCCACGACGCCGACGAGGACCGCTCGCGCAGCGCCGCGTTCTACCTCGAGCTGCTCGCCGACGAGGCCGACGCCGCGCTCGTCGCGGCGGTGCGCGACGCCGCCGACGCGGGCCGCGCGCACGGGCCGTACGGCGACTACCGCGAGCCGGCGCTCGCGGGCGAGGCGGTGGCAGGCCCCGAGGCCCGCATCGACGCGCCCGTCGTGCCCGAGCGGCTGCGCGCCGCGCTCGAGCACGCGCACCTGCTCGTGCTGCACCCGCGCGACGCGAGGGCCGAGACGCTCCGGGCGCTCGTCGACGCCGGCTGGGGCGCGGACGCGATCGTCTCGCTCAGCCAGCTCGTCGCGTTCCTCGCCTTCCAGCTGCGGCTCGTGCACGGCCTCCGCGCCGTCGCCGCAGCGCCCGCATCCGCCGCATCCAGATCCGACGCCGACCTCGAGGGGGCCGTCGCATGACCGAGATCCGCGACTACCCGGCGCTGCGCCGGCCCGACCGCTTCACGCAGGAGGGGCTCGGCTGGGTGCCGTGGGCGCCGCCCGTGCCCGAGGATGCGCTGACCGACGTGCAGCGGCACGCGCTCGTCGAGGCGTCGCGCTCCGCGAGCCCCTACTTCCGGCTGCTCGCGCGCGACCCGGAGGCGCTGCGCGCGCGCACGCTCACCGACCTCGACATCTTCGGCAACGAGGACGGCGGGCTGCCGCGCTGGGAGCGGGAGCTCGCAGCCGCCGCGTCGTCGCGCACGACCGGCTGCGTGTTCTGCGCCTCGGTGCACGCGCGTGCCGCGTCGCGGCTCTCGGGCCGCACCGACGACGTGCAGCGGCTGCTCGACGAGGGCGTCGGCGTGCGGGTCGACGAGCGCTTCGACGCGATCGTCGACGCCTCGGCGGCGCTCGCCGCCACGCCTGCCGCGTTCGACGCCGAGCACGTGGAGCGACTGCGCGCCGCGGGGCTCGACGACGCCGCGATCGTCGACGCGATCGCCGGGGCGGCGTTCTTCAACTGGGCGAACCGGCTCATGCTCTCGCTCGGCGAGCCGGAGGTCGTGGGATGACCGGCGTCGAGACGCAGGTGGCCGCAGCGATCGACCACGTCGTGCTCGCCGGCCCCGACCTCGCGGCCGCGGTCGCCCACGTCGAGGCCGTCACGGGCGTGCGCGCCGCGCCCGGCGGCCGCCACCCGCGCGGCACCGCGAACGCGCTCATCGCCTTCACGCGCGGCGGCCGTCGCGTGCGGCAGTACCTCGAGGTGATCGGCCCGGATGCGGAGGCCGGCTGGAGCGCCGACCGCGTCGACACCTTCGGCATCGACCGGCTCGACGGGCCGCGGGTCGTCACGTTCTCGGCGCGGCCGGACGACATCGAGGCGGCCGTCGCGGCCGCCCGCGCGTCGGGGGTGCCGTTCCAGGACGTCGAGCCGCTCTCGCGCCGGACGCCCGACGGGCGCGAGCTCGCGTGGCGGCTCGCGCGGCCGGAGCAGGGCGAGGCGCATCCGCCGTTCCTCATCGACTGGGGCGCGACGGCCCATCCGGGCCTCGACGGGCTGCCGACGCTCGAGCTCGTGGCGCTGCGCCGGCTGACGCCCGACGTCGCCGGCGAGACCGCGCGCCTGCGGGCGCTCGGGGTCATCGTCGGCGAGGCGGGCGAGGAGGCGGTCGAGGTCGTCGAGGCCGGCGCCGACGGCTTCGAGCTCGAGGTGGCGGTCGACGGGCGGCGCGTCCTGCTGCGCTGAACGGGCCTCCCGAGCGACCGGAGCGCGGATCCGCCCCTACCGCAGGGGACGGATCCGCGCTTCGCTGTGTGCGTGCGGGGAGATCCCCCGCCGTGTGCCCTCGGGCACAGGACGAGGAGGTCCGCATGGCATCCGTGGCCAGGGTCACCACCATCACATCGCGCTCGGAGCAGAGCTTCGAGGACGCGATCCGGCAGGGCGTGCAGCGCGTCAACGAGACGCTGCGCGGCGTCGAGGGCGCGTGGGTGAAGGATCAGGTCGTGAACATCGCCGACGGGGCGATCACCTCGTGGCAGGTGACGCTGGAGGTGACGTTCGTGCTCGACGGCGCGCACGGCGACGCTTCGAGCGACTAGCTCCTCCGACGCCGCCTCCCCCCGCTGGTCGAGGAGCGTGCGGCGCAGCCGCACGCGTCTCGAGACCACAGCCCGTCGAGCGGTCGCGGTGGTCTCGAGACGGCCGCGGCTCCGCCGCGGCCTCCTCGACCAGCGAAGGAGCTCAGACGAGCGTCGCAGCGCCCAGCCGCTGCTCCGCCAAGCGTGCGCCCTCGCCGAGCGCCTCGAGCTTCGCCACCGCGATCGAGGGGTGGATGCGGCCGCCGAGGCCGCAGTCGGTCGAGGCGATGACGCGCTCGGGGCCGACGATGCGGGCGAAGCGCTCGATGCGGTCGGCGACGAGCTCGGGGTGCTCGACGACGTTCGTCGCGTGACCGATCACGCCCGGGGCGATGCGCGCGCCCTCGGGCAGGGCGATGTCCTCCCAGACGCGCCACTCGTGCTCGTGGCGCGCGTTCGCGGCCTCGAACGAGAAGCTGCCGGCCTCGACCTCGAGCACGAGCGGCGCGATCTCGCGCAGCCCGATGTCGGTCGTGTGCGGGCCGTGCCACGAGCCCCAGCACAGGTGCAGGCGCACCTGCTCCTTCGGCAGGCCGCGGATGGCGTGGTTGAGCGCCTCGACGCGGATGCGCGTGAACGCGAGGTAGTCCTCGATACTCGGCTCGGGGTTGATCTGGTCCCAGTTCTCGGCGAGCGAGGGGTCGTCGATCTGCACGACGAGGCCGGCGTCGACGATGGCGCGGTACTCCTCGCGGAGCACGTCGGCCCAGGCCCAGATGTGCTCCTCTTCGCTCGCGTAGTGGCGGTTCGCGATGCGCGAGGCGGAGCCGGGCGACAGCGCCGTGAGGAAGCCCTGCTCGGCGCCCGAGGCGTCGAGGCCCGCGCGGAGGTTGCGCACGTCGGCGGCGATCGCCTCCTGCCCGATGTAGCGGAGGGCGCCGGTGGTGGCGGGGAACGCGGTGGCGGGCGTCGACTCGAGGAGCGGGTGCTCGGGGTCGAGGTACGCGTCGGCGAAGCGCTGCCAGTCGCGGCGGTCGGGGAACGACGTGAGGCGCACGTTGCCGGGCTCTGACCGCACGGGCTCCTGCGTGAAGATGTCCTCGCCGGTGACCTCGAGGCCCTCGACGCGCTGGAAGACGTAGCTCCACCACGCGCCGTAGTCGAGGGCGCTCGACATCGCCTTGCCGTACTCGCCGTCGCCGACGATCGTGATGCCGAGGCGCTGCTGGCGCTCGACGAGGTCGGCGACCGCGGCGGTGAGCAGGCCCTCGAACTCCGGCGTGCGCTCGAGCGTGAGGCCGTCGTCGGCGACGCGGCGGGCGGCGTTGGCGGCGAGGAGCTCGGGCGTGCGCGGCAGGCTGCCGGCGTGCGAGACGTCGATGCGGGGCATGGTGGACCTTCCGGAGGCTTGCGGGGGCACTCGCACGCTATCCGCGCGGTTCGACGGTGGCCCAGGCGACCGGTCACGCTTCGTCACACGGCAGCGGCGGGGCTCTCGGCGGATCCCCGGCGGAGGGGCGCATCCTCGTGGCATGCCCACCGCCTCGCTCCGCCGCTCCCGCGCGGTGGCGATGCGTGCGGTCGTCGTCGCGTGCGGCACGCTCCTGCTCGCCGCCTGCGGAGCCGTCACGGCCGAGGCGGAGCCGGAGGTCGGCTCGGGCGGGGCGTGCGCCGCCCCGACCGCCGCGCTCGCGGAGGGGCAGGATGCACGCGTCGAGCCGGGCGACGTCGTCGTGGTGGAGCTCGTGCACTTCGAGGCCGACTGCGACGACATGGTGCAGAACGGCACGCCGCTGCCCGGCCGCCCGGACTTCCCCGTGCCGATCCGCTGGATCCAGGGCGACTCCGCGCTGCACGTCGACGACGCCTGGACGAGCGACGCGGGCCTGCAGGTGGTGGAGGTCGAGGTGCCGCCCGAGGCGAGCCCGGGGCAGGCGATCATCGAGATCCAGCTCATGCGCGTGACGGTCGACGTCGAGGGCTGAAGCGAGGGCTGCAGCCCCGTGCCGCCGGCGCCGCGGTCGCAGAGGTCCGCGGGTGCGCCAGCCGGGCGCGCTGTGCCGCTGCGCGTTATGCCGCTGAGCGCTATGCCGCGGCTCGCTCGCGCTGCAGATGCCGTCGCGGTGGCAGCGCGAGCGATCGATGCACCCGCCAGCGCCAGCCCCTCCCCCGTCCGGTTCCTCGCTCCGTCGCCTGCCGACTCACACGCAGCCGGCCGCGATGCACGTCGTGGTGGCAGCGGGAGCACAGGAGCAGGCCGTTGTCGACGTCGGTGGCGCCGCCGGTCTGCCACGACTGCACGTGGTGCGCCTCGCACCAGCCGGGCGGCGCTGAGCAGCCGGGCCCGCGGCAGCCGCCGTCGCGGAGCGCGATCGCGCGGCGCTGGGCGGCGGTGAAGAGGCGCGACGCCCGACCGAGCTCGAGCACGTGGCCGTCGGGATCGATCGCGGCGGCCGGCACGTGCCCGTCGCAGAGGATGCGCGCGGCGAGGGCCGCGGGCACGACGTCGCCCGTGCCCTCGATGCGCGCCCACGCGGCCGGGTCGCCTGCGGCGGCGCGCTCGAGCTGCTCGGCGGGCACCGTGACGACGAGCGTGGGCGCGGCGCCGCCGATGCGGGGCGCATCGCCGGAGCGCGCGTGCGCCTCGACGATGCCGAGCAGCGCGTCGCACTGCGCCTGTGGGCGGGTGCGGTCGTCGGCCTCCTCGGCGTCGTCCTGAGCGTCGGCGAACGAGGGCGTGCGCGGCGCCGTATGGGCGTCGAGCACGGCCTGGAGCGCGGCGCCCTGCTCGGGCGTGCACACCAGCCGGCCGATCGCCATGCCGTCGGCGCGCCGGCCGAGCCGGAACGACCGCTCGGCGCGCTGTGCGTCGTCGCGCGGCTCGAGCCCGTCGGGGTCGAGGGCCGCGAGCCAGGCGCGTGCCTGCACGCCGAGCTCTTCGGGCGGAGTGGGCCCCGCGTCCTGCGCCGGTGCATCGTCGAGGTCGCTGCCGTCGGGACCGATGCCCGTCGCGGCGTCGACGAGGTGCCGCTCAGCGACTGCGCGCGCGTCGGGCGCGATGCGGTCGTCGCCCTGCTCGAGCACCGCGACGATCGTGCGCGCCTGGGCGAGCGAGACGAGCGCGCCGGCGAGCGCCGCGCCGACCACCGGGAACCGCGCGGGCACCTCCGCTCCCGAGAGCGCGACCGCGGGCCGCGTCGCGGCGGCGACGGCCTCGAGGTCGCGCGCGTGGCGGGCGGTGACGCCGAGCTCGTGCCGCAGCGCCTCCGCCGTCGACCGGTAGCCGATCGAGCGCGGCAGCGAGGTGCCCGCCGTGCGCGGCGGCGTGCTGGCGAGCAGGCCGGCGACGCCGACCGCGGCGGCGTCGGCAGCGCGGGTGAGCTCGCCGATCGCGGCGACCACGGCCCAGCGCTCGGCATCGGGCAGCGCCGAGAACGCGTCGAGACCCTCCGAGACCTCCGCTCGGATGCCCTCGGCGACCGACCGGATGCGGGCCGCGGCATCCTGCGGCATCGCGGCTCCCGCCGCCTCCCGCACCGCCGTCTCGACCACTCGCATCCCCCTTCGGATGCCTCGAACCTATGCGGTGCCACTGACATGCCGACGCGGCCCGTTGACGTCCGGATCGCAGCCCGATCGCGCTCCGTGCCAGCCCCCGCAGCAGCCTGGGGCCGCCGGACCCGGCCGACCCGATCCCAGCGCCCGGCAACCCGCAGGCTGCCGCAGGACCCGCGGATCCGACCACTCGGAGGCGCGCATGCTCCCCGACCTCGATGCCCTCGCATCCTTCGCCCTCGTCGTGGCCCTGCTCACCATCACGCCCGGCGTCGACACCGCGATCGTGCTGCGCGCCGGCGCGACGCGCGACCGCGCCCATGCCTGGGGCGTCGTGCTCGGCGTGCAGCTGGGCGTGCTCACATGGGGCGCGCTCGCCGCGCTCGGCGTGAGCGCCGTGCTCGCCGCTCGCAGCTCGCCTACGACGTCGTGCGCTACGCCGGCGCCGCCTACCTGGTGTGGATCGGAGCACGGCTCCTGTGGGGCGCGATGCGCGGCCGAGCGCACGACGCGCCGACGGAGGGCGCCCGCCGCCCGGGTCTGCTCGCCGGCCTCCGCCGCGGCCTCGTCACGAACCTCCTCAACCCCAAGGTCGGCGCCTTCTCCGTCGCCCTCCTGCCGCAGCTCATCCCGGTCGGCGCGCCGCACCTCCCCTGGGGCCTCGCCCTCGCGGGCACGCACGCGCTGCTCGGCGGCCTCTGGCTCGGCACGCTCGTGCTCCTCGCCCGCAGCGTGCGCGGCTGGCTGCAGCGGCCGCTCGTCGCGCGCTGGGTCGACGGCGTGGCCGGCACGGCCATCGCGGGCTTCGGCGTGCGCCTCGCCGTCGTGCGCTGAGGGCGACCTCCGCCGTGGGGCTCGCGGCACCGTCGACGAGGGTCCGGAACGCGCTCTGCGCCCGCGCGCGCAGGCGCCGGGCGCCGGGCGGCTACCCCGCGAACGCCTCGCGGAACGGCTTCGGCGCCCGGCCCGCCGGCTGCTGCGGCCGCGGCCCCGGATCCGGCAGCGGCGGCGTCGGCATGGACCGCGGCGCGCCTGCCTCGAGCTCGACGCGCTCGCCGAAGTGCCGGAGCGCGATCGGCGGGCCGTCCGCGAGGCGGTACTCGGTGCGCTCGGGCCGCACGTCCACGCGCAGCTCCTGCCCCCGCACCCGGATGCCGAACCGCAGACGGGTGAGCTGCTCCGGCAGGCGCGGCGAGAACGAGAGCCCGGCCGTGCCGTCGCGCATGCCGCCGAAGCCCGCGACGAGCGCCGTCCAGATGCCGGCGAGCGAGGCGAGGTGCAGCCCCTCGTCGGTGTTGCGATGGAGGTCGTCGAGGTCGAGCGTCGCCGCCTCCGCGAGGTAGTCGGCCGCGAGGTCGAGGTGCCCCACCGCCGCCGCGACGACCGCCTGCGGCGCGGCGGAGAGCGAGGAGTCGCGCACGGTGATCGCCTCCGACCAGCGGAACGCGGCCGCCGCCTCCTCGGGCGAGAACGCCTCGTGCGCGACGTGCAGCGCGAGCACGAGGTCGGCCTGCTTGCCGACCTCCCTGCGGTACAGCTCGACGTAGGGGTGGTGGTCGTGGAGCGGGTAGCGGTCGCGGGAGGCGGCGAAGTCCCAGCGCTCGCGCTCGGTCGAGCCGGCCGAGTGCTCGTGCACGCCGTGCCGCTCGCTGAACGGCACGACGAGCGCACGGGCGATCACGACCCAGCCGCCGATCTCGCCGTCGCTGGCGCCGAGGTCCCGGGCGCGGTCCGGATGCCGTCCCGCGGCCTCGGCGGCCGCGAGCAGGTTCCCGCGCGCGACGAGGTTCGTGTACGCGTTGTCGTCGACGATCGCCGAGTACTCGTCCGGTCCCGTCACGCCGTCGATGTGGCAGCGCCCCTCGGCGTCGCGCCGCACGAGCGTCGCCCACAGCCGCGCCGTCTCGACGAGGATCTCCAGGCCCACCTCGCGCTCGAACCGCTCGTCGCCCGTCGCGCGCACGTGCTGCGCGGCGCCGAGCGCGACAGCCGCGTTGACGTGGAAGGCCGCCGTGCTCGCCGGCCAGTAGCCGGAGCTCTCGCGGCCGTCGATCGTGCGCCACGCGAAGCTCGCGCCGGCGAGGCGCAGCGTCCGGGCACGCTCCCGCGCCCGGTCGAGGGTCGCGTGCCGCCACCGCAGCGCCTGCTCGGCGGCGTCCGGCGCCGTCGCGGTGAGCACGGGCAGCACGAAGGCCTCGAAGTCCCAGAACACGTGGCCCGCGTAGCCGGCCCCCGTGAGCCCCTTGCCGGGCACCGAGCGCGCGTCGAGCCGCGCGCTCGCCTGGAAGAGCTGGAAGAGCGCGAACCGCACCGCCTGCTGCAGCCGCGGCTCGCCCTCCACCTCGACGTCGGCGCACGCCCAGAACGCGTCGAGCCGCGCGCGCTGCGCCCGCACGAGCGCCTCCCAGCCGTCCTCGCGCGCGGCCGCGAGCTGCGCCTCCGCCCGGTCGCGCAGGGCGTGCGCCTCGAGGTCGGGCGACCAGGCGTGCCCGACGAGCTTCTCGAGCTCGACCCGCTCTCCCGCCGCGAGCCGCACGACGACGGTCGTGCGCGCCACGTCGGCCTCGGCCTCGGTGCGGATGCTCGGCTCCACGCCGGCGGGGGCCGTGACCCGGTGGTCCATCGCGACGGCGACGCCGATGCGGCTGCGCCGCGTGCGGTGCACCAGCGTGGCCGCGGCGCCCAGCGCGTGCGCGGTCAGCGGCTCGAAGGGATGCGCGAGGATGTCGCGCACGCGGGGGTCCGGATGCTGGTCGGGCACGGGCTCGTCGGCGACGAGCTCGGACTGCAGCGTGATCGTGACGGGCCCGTCGACCGCCTCGACCGCGTAGCGGATCGCGGCGACGCCGCGGTGCTCGAACGAGACGAGCCGCTCGCTGCGCACCCGCACGACCCGGCCCGCGGGCGAGGTCCAGTCGACCGCACGGCGCACGAGCCCGTCGCGCAGCTCGAGCCGCTGCTCGTGCCGCTCGAGCGCACCGGTGCGCACGTCGAGCGGCTCGTCGTCCACGAGCAGCCGCACGACCTGCCCGTCGGCCACGCGCACGACCGCCTGGCCGTGCTCCGGGTAGCCGTACCCCTCCTCGGCGTAGGGCATCGGATGCTCCTCGAACACGCCGTTCAGGAAGGCGCCGGCGACGCCGTGCGGCTCGCCCTCGTCGAGCACGCCGCGCCAGCCGAGGTTGCCGTTCGAGAGCGCGAGCACCGACTCGCGGTGCGCGAGCCGCTCGGGCTCGAGGTCGGCGATGCCGCAGCTCGCGACGCCGATGCTCCAGGGCTCGCAGTCGTAGGCGACGCTCACCGCTCGCCGCCCTGCGGCCGCGCGGCGCGCTCGCCGCGCTCCGGCTCGACGCCCGCGAGCTCGGGGTGCCCGCCGAGCCGCTGCACCGCGGCGGTCGCGGCGGCCGCGCCGAGCCCGCCGACCTCCTCGAGCGCGTCGCCGCGGACGAGCCCGACGGCGATGCCCGCGACGAAGGCGTCGCCCGCGCCGGTGGGGTCGACCACGGGCGCGTCGCCGTGCGGGAACCAGCGCGCGCCGCCGTGCCACGCCACGACGTCGCCGTCCTCGGCCGCGAGCGCGACGAGCCGCGGCCCCCGCTCGAGGAGCGAGGCGGCCGCCGCCTCCGCATCCAGGCGCGACTCGATCGGACGGCCGAGGAGCAGCTCGGCCTCGGCAGCATCGGCGCGCACCGCGGCCGCCATCCCGACGAGCGCGTCGCGCGCATCCCCCTCGACGGCGCCGTCGAGCAGCACCGGCACGCCGGCGTCGGCGGCGATGCGGGCCGCGGCGAGGAGGGCGCCGACCGGCTGCTGCAGCTGCAGCACGAGCAGGTCGGCGGCGCGGATGTCGCCGGCCGCCACCTCGACGTCGGCCACGGTCACGAGCGAGGCATCCGTCACGTCCTCCAGCAGGCGCCGCTCGCCGTCGTCGACGACGTCGACGAGCAGCGCCGTCGTGCCGCGCCGCGCGAGCCGGGCCGTGCCGACGCCGAGCGCTCGGGCCTCCTCGACCGCGCGCGCCCCCGCGTCGTCGTCGCCGAGCGCGGCGACGAGCACGACCTCGGCCTCCGGCGCGAGCTGTCGCAGCCCGACCGCGATCGACGCGCCCTTGCCGCCGAGCCGCTCGATGCGGCGGCGCACCTCCGTGCTGCCGCCCGCCTCCGGGAGGCCTCCGACCTCGAGCACGAGGTCGCGTCCCGCGTGGCCGACCACCACGAACCGCGCCCGATCGTCGTCCGCACCGCGCATGCCGCCCCCTCCGCCCCGGGCGCCGGATGCACCCGGATGTCCCCCGATCGTAGGAGCGGCGGCGGCGCGCAGCCTGGGCGCGCGCCGCGCTCGACGCACTCGCGACCGTCAGCCCCGCCGGTCGAGCAGCCCGCCCAGCATCGCGTGGAGGCCCGGCAGCGCCGACGCCGCCATGAGCCACCCGCCGAGCACCGGATCCGGCTCCCGCAGCACGGCGCCACCCACGAGCAGCCCCACGAACAGCACCGCCGAGACCACCCTGCCGAGCATCCGCTCGACGCGGCCGAGCCGTCGCTCGACCTCCGGGCTGCGGGTCGCGATGCGGCCGTCCTCGAGCCGCGCGAGCGCGCGGTCGATGCGCCGCGGCAGCCGGGCGAGCACCGACGCGGTCTCGACGACCTCGTCGATCGCGGCGCGCGCGATGCCGCCGCGCTCGTCGCGCAGCAGCCGCCCCGCGTAGGGCTCCACCGCATCCCACAGGTTGAACGCCGGGTCGAGCGCGCTGCACACGCCCGAGGTGAGGCCCATCGCGCGGATGACGAGCAGCAGGTCCTCCGGCAGCTGGAACGGCATCGTGCGCATGAGGTCGCCGAACTCGGCCGCGAACTGCCGGAACTGGCGCGGGTCGACCTCTCGCAGCTCGGCGAAGCCCATGCCGCCGAAGCGCGCGAACGCGAGCGTCATCGCGCGCTCGAGCTCGTTCGTGTCGGCGGTCGGCAGCAGGCCGCCGAGCTCGCGCATCGCGGCGACGAGCCCCGCGCCGTCGCGCGCGGCCGCGGCGATGAGCAGCGACCGCAGGCCCGCGCGCGTGCCCGCCGGCACCTCGCCCATCATCCCGAAGTCGATGAACGTGAGGCGCCACGGCGGGGCGCCCGCCGCGACCGCCTCCGAGTCGGAGGGCGTCACGAAGAGGTTGCCGGGATGCGGATCGGCGTGGAAACGGCCGTGCACGAAGAGCTGGTCGAACATGACGGCGGCGAACGCGTGCGCGACCTCCGCCGGGTCGATGCCGGCGGCGCGGAGCGCGGCGACGTCGGTGATCTTGATCGCGGCGACGTCGGCGAGCGTCAGCACGCGCCGGGTGGTGCGCTCCCAGACCACCTCGGGCGACTCGACCCGGGCGTCGCCGGCGAAGTCGGCGGCGAAGCGCTCGGCGCTCGCCGCCTCGTGCAGGTAGTCGATCTCCTCGAGGCTCGTGCCGGCGAACTCCTCGACGAGCGCGGGCACGTCGACGCGGTCGGCGACGAGGCGCACGCGCCGGAGCCAGCCGCCGACGCGGCGGAGCGCCGCGAGGTCGACGTCGACGACGTCGCCGATGCCCGGGCGCTGCACCTTCACGACGGCCTGCGCGATCCCCGTCTCGGCCGCATCCCGCTCATGGAGCAGCGCGCGGTGCGCCTGCCCGAGCGACGCGGCGGCGATGGGGGTCTCCTCGATCCAGGCGTACGCGCGCTCGAGCGGCATCCCGAGCTCCGCCTCGGCGAGGGCGCGCAGCTCGCCGAAGGGCACGGCGGGGACCTCGTCCTGCAGGCCCTCGAGCTCCTTCGTGATCTCCGGCGGCAGCACGTCGAGCCGCGACGACAGGAACTGGCCCACCTTGATCATGAGGCCGCCGAGCTCGACGGCGAGCGCGTGGAAGCCGCGCGCGAGTCGCGTCAGCCGCGCGGTGCGGCCACGCGCGCCGAGGCTCGCGAGGCCCACCCGGGGCAGCGCGAGCTCGAACCACCAGAGCACGACGAGGTGGCGGGCGGCGAAGCGCAGGATGCGTCGGTAGCGGGCGCGCAGGGCGGGGCTGCGACGCGCCGGATCGCCCGCGGGCGCCCCCGCTGCCGCGGCGTCCTCGGCCATCGCGCCTCCCCGCCCCCGCGCGGGCGCCGGCGGCACCGGGTCAGTCCTGCGCGAGGATCGCGTAGAGCCTACGGCGCGCCGCTTCGAGCACCTCGACCGCCTCCTGCACCTGCGCCGGGCTGCCCGTGCGGCCCACCTGCGCGGCGGCCTGGGCGAGCTCCAGGCCCGCCTTCGGGAGCGCCGGCAGCCGCGACGGCGGGCGCTCGCCCTCCGCCTGGCCGAGCCACGGCGCGTGGCGGTCGGCGGCCGCGTCGGCCTCCGCGCGCCCGCCCTCGCTGAGCGCGTAGGTCTTGCGGCCGTCGGCCTCCGATGCCGTGATGAGGCCCTCGTCGGCGAGCAGCTGGAGCGTCGGGTACACCGAGCCGGGGCTCGGCTTCCACGCGCCGCCGCTGCGCTCCTCGATCTCCTGGATGATCTGGTAGCCGTGCATGGGCCGCTCAGCGAGCAGCGCGAGCACGGCGGCGCGCACGTCGCCGCGCCCCATGCGCGAGCCGCCGCGGCGCTCGAAGGGGCCGCCGCGCTCGAAGGCGGTGCGCAGGTGGTCCATCGCGTCCCACATGTGCGCGCCGGGGCCGCCGAAGCCCCTGCCGAAGCCCGGGCCGAAGCCCTGTCCGGCGCCGGCGCCGAAGCCCTGGCCGAAGTCGTCCTGGGTGCCGTGCATCTCGATGCCTCCCTCGCTCGCCGACTGTCGGCGATGCTCGACGATATATCGCTCGCGTGCCTCGCGGAAGCCCTCGCGGCTAGGGATCGCCGATGGGTCCGCACCCATCCGCCTGCGCGAGGATGGCCGCATGCCCACGCGCCTGCTGCTGCTCAGCGACACCCACCTGCCCGTGCGCGCGAAGGCGCTGCAGGCGCAGGTGTGGCGGATGGTCGACGAGGCCGACGTCGTCGTCCACGCGGGCGACTGGGTCGAGCCGGCGCTGCTCGACGAGCTCGAGGCGCGCGCGGCACGGCTCGTCGGCGTCGCGGGCAACAACGACGGGGCGGAGCTCTGGGCGCGGCTCGGCGAGGTCGCGCGCATCGAGGTCGACGGCGTGCGCATCGCGGCGATCCACGAGACCGGCGCGAAGGCGGGCCGGGAGGCGCGCTGCGACGCGCGCTTCGGCCCCGCGTCGGACGATCCGGCCGACGTGCTCGTCTTCGGCCACTCCCACATCCCGTGGGACTCGACCACGCCGCAGGGCCTGCGCCTGCTCAACCCCGGCTCCCCCACCGACCGCCGCCGCCAGCCGGTCGGCACGGTCATGACCGCGGTCGCCGACGCCGGCGCGCTGCGCGACGTCGCGCTCGTGCCGACCCCGCGCTGAGCGGCGGGCGCCAGCACGGTGTCACCCGCGGCTACGGCGCGAGGTCGGCGAGGATCTCGGCGATCGGCGCCTCGCGCGCCTCGCGCCACCCCTCGCCCGCCCACAGGTGCAGGCGCGACGCCTCGCCCGCCGCGGCGGCCGCGGCGCGCATCGGCCGCGTGAGGTGGTGGATGGCGGGGTAGCCGGCGGGCGCGTGGGCGTCGTGGCGCTCGAGGAACGCGTTGACGAGCGCCCGCGCGGGCCGACCCGTGAAAGCGCGGGTGAGCGCGGTGCGCTCGAAGGCCGGGTCGGCGAGGGCGGCGCGATGCGTGGCGCCGGTGCCGGCCTCGCGGGCGCGCAGCACCGCGGTGCCCACGGCGACGGCGTCGGCGCCCGCCGCGAGCAGCGCCCGCACCTGCTCGCGGCGCACCACGCCGCCGGCGGCGACGATCGGCAGCGAGGAGGCGGCGCGCACCGCCGCGACGAGCTCGGCGAGCGGCCGCTCCTCGGGCAGTGCACCCTGCGCCCACACGCCCGAGTGCCCGCCGGCGCCCCAGCCCTGCACGACGAGGGCGTCGACGCCCGCCGCCTCCGCGGCCCGCGCCTCCGCGACCGACGTGACGGTCTGCAGCACGGCGATCCCCGCGTCCGCGAGCGCCGCGAGCGAGGCCGCATCCGGGAGGCCGAAGGTCCACGAGACGACGGGCACGCGCGCCTCGATGACGAGCGCGAGCTTCGCACCCCACGCGTCGTCGTCCTCCCGCAGCGGGGGCAGGTCGTCGCCGGCCTCCGCGCGGATCCGATCGGCGTACGCGGCGTAGTCGGCGACGGCGATCGGATGCGGGTTCGGCACGAACAGGTTCACGCCGAACGCCTCCACGCCGGCGGCGCGCACCTCGTCGATCTGCGCGCGGAGGGCATCGGCCGTCAGGTAGCCGCCCGCGAGCTGCGCGAAGGCGCCCGCGCGGGCGGCGGCGACGACGAGCGCCGGGGTGCTCGGGCCGCCGGCCATCGGCGCGACGAGCACCGGGCCGAGCGCGGCGATCGGGTCGGGCAGCTGGGGCATCGGACCTCCCTCTCCGCCGCCCACGCTAGCGGCGGGCATGGCGCCGGTGGCGCGCGGCGGCCAGCATGATCGGGGCAGGGGCCCGCCTGCGACCTCCCTCGCCCATCCCCGCCGCCGACCCCGCCGCCGACCCCCAGGAGCCGCCGTGACCGATCCGCTCGCCGCCTTCGCCGACCTCTCGACCCCGCACGTCGCCGACGCGTGCATGCGGCTCGGCATCGCCGTGCGCTGCGCGCCCGCGGGCACCCGCCCGGTCGTGCCCGGCTCGCGCGCCGTCGGCCGCGCGCTGCCCGCCCAGCACGCGGGCAGCGTCGACGTGTTCCTCGAAGCGCTCGAGGGCGCCGAGGCGGGCGACGTGCTCGTCGTCGACGACGGCGGCCGCACCGACCGCGCGTGCGTCGGCGACCTCGTCGCGCTCGAGGCGGCCGCGGCGGGCATCGCGGGGATCGTCATCTGGGGCCTCCATCGCGACACGCCGGAGCTGCGCGAGATCGGCCTGCCCGTGCTCAGCCTCGGTGCCTCCCCCACCGGCCCGGCCTCGGTCGAGCCGCAGGCGGCCGACGCGCTCGCGCGGGCTCGGCTCGGCGAGCACGCGGCGACCCTCGACGACCTCGTGCTCGCCGACGACGACGGCGCGATCCTCGTGCCCCTCGGTCGCGCGCAGGAGGTGGCGGTCGCGGCCGCCGCGATCCGCGACGCGGAGCGCTCGCAGGCCGCCCGGATGCGGGCCGGCGAGCGGCTGCGCGACCAGGTGCGGTTCGGCGACTACCTCGTCGCGCGGCGGGAGCGCGGCATCGGCTTCCGCGAGCACCTGCGCGCCGTCGGCGGCGCGATCGAGGAGTAGCGCGGCCGCACCTCAGGGACATCCCTGATGCCGTTGCCTGCGGATGGGCGCAGACTCGGAGGCCGGGGCCCGGGGAGGGGCCGCCCCGGGGACGCGTGCACGGCCGACGCCTCCCGCGATGCACGGCCGATGGAGGAACCATGGTCGCGCACGTCGACACGATGGTCGAGAGCCTGGGCGCCATCGGGCGCTCGCTCCTGGAGGAGGGCGCCGAGGCACCCGCGATGACGCACGTCCGCGGCGAGCACCGGCAGCTGCAGCAGACGGTGATCGCGCTCGCCGCGGGCCAGTCGCGCAGCTTCGAGGGCGGCGCCGCCGAGGCGACGCTGCTCGTGCTGCGCGGCGCGGTCGAGGTGGCCAGCAGCGTGGCGCAGGCGGAGGCGACCGCCTTCGACCTCGTGCACCTGCCCGCAGGCGAGTGGAGCGTGACCGCGTTCCCCGACACGATCGCCGTCGTCTCCTGGCTGGACCCCGCGGCGACCGGCGCCTGAGCGAGGCTGGGCCTTCCAGCGCACGCCGTCGCGGCGCGATAGCCTGGATGCGGTGTGCCGGGAAGCCTGGTCGGCGTCCCGCTGAGCGACTCGGCTCGGCGGGTGCCGAGAGGAGACCCGTGGAGCCCACCCGCACCCCCACCGGCGCGCGCCGCGCGCGCATCGCCCAGCTGCTCCGGCTCGAGACCACGAGCGGCGCCCTGCTGCTCGCCGCCGCGGCCGCCGCGCTCATCTGGGCGAACTCGCCCTGGCAGGAGTCGTACGCGTCGCTCATGGCGCTCGAGGTCGGCCCGGCCGCGCTGCACCTCGACCTGAGCGTCGCCGCCTGGGCGGCCGACGGCCTCCTCGCGGTGTTCTTCTACGTCGTCGGCGTCGAGCTCAAGCACGAGATCGTCGCGGGCAGCCTCCGCGATCCTCGCCGTGCGGCCGTGCCGGTGCTCGCCGCGATCGGCGGGATGGCGCTGCCGGCAGCCGTCTTCGTCGGCATCGTCCTCGCCGGCGACGACGCCGACGCGCTCACCGGCTGGGCGATCCCCGCCGCCACGGACATCGCCTTCGCGCTCGCCGTGCTCGCGATCTTCGGCCGCGGCCTTCCCGTGGGCCTCCGCACCTTCCTGCTCACGCTCGCCGTGGTCGACGACCTGCTGGCGATCGTCGTGATCGCGCTCTTCTACACGGCGGGCGTGCAGCTGTTCGCGCTCGTGGGCGCCCTCGTCGCGGTGACGGCCTTCGCCCTCCTCGTGCGCTCGCGCTTCGCCGCCTGGTGGCTGCTCATCCCGGTCGCGCTCGTCGCGTGGTGGCTCATGCACGAGTCGGGCGTGCACGCGACGATCGCCGGCGTCCTGCTCGGCGCGGTCGTGTCCGCGCGGCCGGTGCACGGCGAGCAGGAGCCGCGCACCCACCGGCACGAGGCCGCCGTCCGGCCCTGGTCGACCGCGATCGCACTGCCGGTGTTCGCCTTCTGCTCTGCGGGCGTCTCGGTCGTCGACGGCGGCGGCTTCGGCGAGCTCGCGGCGCAGCCGGTGCTGCTCGCGGTCGCCGCAGGCCTCGTGCTCGGCAAGCTGCTCGGCGTCCTGGGCGTGACGGCGCTCGTCACCCGCCTCACGCCGCTGCGCCTGCCCGACGGGATCGGGATCCGCGACCTGCTGCCGGTCGCGCTCCTCACTGGGATCGGCTTCACGGTGTCGCTGCTCATCGCCGAGCTCTCGTTCGACGACGCGGCGCGCACCGATGCCGCGAAGCTCGCGGTGCTCCTCGGCTCGGGCGTCGCGGCGCTGCTCGCCGCACCGCTGCTGCGGTGGGACGCCCGGCGGGCGCGGAGCCGCGACGAGAACCTCGACGGCGTGCCCGACGCGCCGCAGGCGCGGATCGGCGACTGAGGCCGAGCGGGCGCCGGCGCCGGCCGGCCGGGTCAGCCCTCGGCGCCCAGCCTGCCGGCGAGCCGCTCGCGCATCCCGGCGCTCGCGACGTTGAGGCCGCGCAGCTCGACGGCGGTGCCGAGGCGCGCGTACTTCGTCTCGATCGCGTCGAGCGCGGCGACGGTGGAGGCGTCCCAGATGTGGGAGCGGCCGAGGTCGATGACGACGCGCGCGGGGTCGTCGGCGTACGCGAACTGCGTCGTGAGGTCGTTCGACGAGGCGAAGAAGAGCTCGCCCTCGACGGCGTAGCGCGCGACCGGCGCGCCGTCCTCCTCGCCGAGCTCGCGCGTGACGCTCGCGAAGCGCGCCACGCGACGCGCGAAGGCGACCATCGCGGTGAGCACGCCCACGATCACCCCGATCGCGAGGTTGTGCGTCGCGACGACGACCGTGACGGTGACGACCATCACGACGGTCTCGCTCACGGGCATCCGCCGCAGCGTCGACGGGGCGACGCTGTGCCAGTCGAAGGTCGCGACCGAGACCATGATCATGACCGCGACGAGCGCGGCCATCGGGATGATCGCGACGACGTCGCCGAGCACCACGACGAGCACCAGCAGGAGCGCGCCGGCGAGGAAGGTCGAGACGCGCGAGCGGGCACCCGAGGCCTTCACGTTGATCATCGTCTGTCCGATCATCGCGCAGCCGCCCATGCCGCCGAAGAGGCCCGAGAGCACGTTCGCGACGCCCTGGCCCCACGACTCGCGCGTCTTCGACGACCCCGTGTCGGTGATGTCGTCGACGAGCTTCGCCGTCATGAGCGACTCGAGCAGCCCGACGAGCGCCATGGCGAGCGCCGTCGGCCCGATGATCGCGAGCGTCTCGAGCGTGAGCGGCACGCTCGGGAGGAAGAGCTCCGGCAGGCTGCGCGGCAGCTCGCCCTCGTCGCCGACGTCCGGGATGCCGTCGAGGCCGAGCGCGAGCACGGCGCCCGTGAGGAGCACGATCGCGACGAGCGGGGCCGGCACCGCCCTCGTCAGCCGCGGCATGACCACCATGATGAGGATGCCGACGGCGACGAGCGGGTAGACGAGCCACGGGACGCCGAGCAGGTGCGGCACCTGCGCCGTGAAGATCAGGATCGCGAGCGCGTTGACGAAGCCGACCATGACGCTGCGCGGGATGAAGCGCATGAGCCTGGCGACGCCGAGGAGCGCGAGCACCACCTGCAGGAGGCCCGCCAGCAGCACGGTCGCGATGAGGTGGTCGTAGCCGTGGTCGCGCATGATCGGCGCGATGACGAGCGCGACGGCGCCGGTGGCGGCGGAGATCATCGCGGGGCGCCCGCCGAGGAAGGCGATCGACACCGCCATCACGAACGACGAGAAGAGCCCGACCCGCGGGTCGACGCCCGCGATGATCGAGAACGAGATCGCCTCCGGGATGAGCGCGAGCGCCACGACGAGGCCCGCGAGCGACTCGCGCGCGAGCAGGCGCGGCGTGCGGAGGACGGTGCGGACGGCGGCCTCGTCGCGCGCGGGCGCGGATGCGGGGGCCGGTGCGGGGGCGGCGGACATGGTGCTCCTGGGGACGGCGCGGATGCGCGGCGGACGACGGGCGCGCCTCGTCGCGCAGCCTCCCGCGGCGCGATGCGCGCCGGATCGGGGAGGATGGTGGGGGCGTCGGATGCGACGCCACGACGAGCAACCCTACCCTCACGTGAGAGTAATGATGGAGGCGAGATGCCCGAGGACCCCGCGCAGGCGTCGATGACGATGCACATCGGCGAGCTCGCCGAGCGCACCGGCATGTCGCTGCGCAGCCTCCGCCACTGGGACGAGGTGGGCCTCGTGCCGCCGTCGGGCCGGACCGACGGCGGCTTCCGCCTCTACACCGACGCCGACGAGGCGCGCGTGCGCCTGCTCATGCGCATGAAGCCGCTGCGGTTCACGCTCGAGGAGATGGCCGAGCTCGCCCGCGCGCTCGACGACTCCCCCGCCGACCCGCTCGCGGCGATGGCGCCGGAGCGTGCCGCCTGGTTCCGCGCCGAGGCCGCGGAGCGCCGCGACCGCATCGAGCGGCAGCTCGCCGACGCCGACGCCGTGCTGGCACTCCTCGGCGAGCGCTCCTAGCCCAGCTCGGCGGGCCGCGGCGGCTCGGCGAGCGCCGCCCGGGCGACGAGCCCGACGATCGCCGTGTACGTCGGGTACGCGAAGCGCACGCCCGCGAGCGTCGCGACGTCGACCCCGGCCGCCATCGCGGTCGTCACCGACGAGACCACCTCGATCGCGTTCTCCCCCACCGCGTGCGCGCCGAGCACGATCGACCGCCGACGGTCGACGACGAGCTTGAGGAAGCCGGTGGTGCGGTCGTCGATCACGGCTCGGTCGAGCGCGTCGTAGCGCACGGTCGCGACGACGCATCCGGGATCGCGCTCGCGCGCCTCCGCCTCCGTCATGCCGACGCCCGCGTAGTCGGGGTCCGTGAACCCGCCCGCGGGGAGGAGCAGGTGCCCCGTGCGGCGCCCGACGCCCGCGACCGCGTGCTCGGCGGCGGCCTCGCCCTCGGACTGCGCGGCTTGCACGAGCATGTCGCGCCCGTTCGCGTCGCCGATCGCGTAGACGTGCGGCGCGGCGCTGCGGAGGTGCTCGTCGACGGGGATCGCCCCGCGCTCCGGCTCGATGCCGGCGCGGTCGAGCCCGAGCCCCTCCAGGTCGGGCGGCCACCCGGTCGCCATGATCACCGCGTCGAAGGCCTCCCGCCGCTCGCCGCCGGCATCGCGCCAGGCGAGCTCGATCGCGCCGTCGGCGGCGCGCGAGAGCCCGTCGACGCCCGCGATGCCGGTCGAGACGGTCGCGCCCGCGCGCCGGAAGGCCGCGGTCACCTCCTCGGCGATCGACGCGTCGGAGGGCATGAGGATGCGCGGCGCGACGTCGAGGAGCGTCACGGCCGAGCCGAACGCGCTCAGCACCGTCGTGAGCTGCGCGCCGGTGTTGCCGCCGCCGATGATCGCGACGCGGCGCGGCAGCGCGGGCAGGTGCAGCACCTCATCGGGCATCGTCGCGAGCTCGGCGCCCGGCACGGGCAGGCGCCGGGCGCGGCCGCCGACCGCGAGCATGATCGTCGCGGCGCGGATGCGGCGGCCGCTCTCGAGCACGAGCACGTGCGGCTCCTCGAAGCGCGCCCGCCCCTCCTCGACGAGGTCGATGCCGGCCTCGGCGAACCGGGCGACCTCGCGCTTCGCGGCGCGCACCTCGTCGACGCGGCCGTGCACGCGCTCGACGACCACCGGCCAGTCGACGCCCACGCCCGAGACGTCGACGCCGTGCTCGTGGGCCGTCCGCGCGTCGCGCACGAGCCTCGCCGCCTTCGCGAGCACGCGCGTGGGCACGCAGCCGCTGTTGACGCACGTGCCGCCGAGGTGCCGCGCCTCGAGCACGACCACCGAGGCGCCGAGCTCGCGCGCCCGCAGCGCCGCGGCCGTGCCCGCCGGCCCCGCGCCGATCACCGCGACGTCGTACTGCTCCCGTGGCTCGCCCATCCGGTCCTCCGCCCGCTCCCGCCGCGACCGCGGCCGCACAGCATCCAACGCGACCCCGATCGGCGCGCGCTCGGAGCGCCCTGGACGCGGCCCGCGACCCCGGCGTCAGCGGCCGCTCCTACCGTGGGGCGCATGACGATCCGGCCCGCCGAGTGGGATGTGCTGCACCCGCTCGACGGGCGACCGGTGGCGGTCGTGCGGCTCGTGCTGCTCGGGCCCACCCGCGAGCCGTACTACCGGGCGGTCACCCCCGAGGACGACCGCTCGCAGCGCCGGCTCATCGGCTACTGGTCGAGCGTCGACCACGCGCACGACGGCGTGCTCGCCCTCTTCGAGCGCGCCTCGGGCCGCTCCACCTCGGGCGGCGGGCGCGAGCCGGCCAGGCCGCTCGTGCCGCAGAAGCCGCCGCCGTGCGCGCCGACGGCCGCGCCTGCACGAGCGGGCGCCGCGACGGCGCGAGCGGGCGCGGCGACCGTGCGCGCGCCGCAGCGGCAGGGCTACGCGGCCAGGCCAGCTCTCCACGCCTCGCGCGCCTGAGCGTCGATCGGCGTCGATCGGCCCGAGCGTCGATCGGCCTGGGCGTCGATCGGCCTGAGCGTCGATGCCGTCGATCGGCGCGGCGCCTGGGAGGCTCGATCCATGACGGATGCCGTGCTCGACCTCGACGGCGTGCTGTCGACCCGCGACACGTTCGCGACGCTGCTCGTCGAGGCGGCGAGGCAGGCGCCCGTGCGCGGCCTCCGCAGCAGCCGCGAGCTCGTGCGGTGGGTGCGCGCCGGCCAGGACCTGCCGCGCCACGCCGCGGCCTCGCGCGAGGTCGCCGCGGCGATCCTGCGGGGGATGCGCGAGGACGAGTACGACGCGCTCGCGCTCCGGGTGGGCACGCGGCTCGGGCGCACGGCCGCGCGCGCCTCGATGCTCGCCGTCGCGGGCGAGCTGCGTGCATCCGGCGCCCACGTCGTCGTCGCCACCGGCTCCGAGGAGCGGGTGGCGGTCGCCTTCCTCGCCGCGGCGGGCGTCGAGCACGACCTCCTGCTCGCCTCGACCCTCCGGTGGACGCCCGCCGGCCCCGTCTTCGACCGGCACATCCGCGGGCCGGGGAAGCTCGCCGCGCTCCGCGACGCGGGCATCGATGTCGAGCGGCGGCGGTTCTGGACCGACTCCTTCGACGACGCGTCGACGGCCGCGGCGGCCGCCTCGACCGTGCTCGTCGCGCCCACGCGGCGGTCCGCGGCTGCCTTCCGCGCCTCCGGCATCCCGGTCGAGCCGCTGCCCGGGCGTCGGCGATGACGGAGGCGGTGTGCTGATCGCGACCGCCGCCCTGCTCGGCGGCTGACGCGCGTCAGAGGACGGCCGCGAGCCCGTCGAGGAGCCGGTCGACCTCGGCGTCGTCGGTGTAGGCGGCGATGCCGATGCGCAGGCCCCCGTCGGCGCCGGTCGCGAGCGCGCGGAACGGCACGTGGGCGTAGAACGAGCCCGCCGGCACGAGCAGGTCGCGCTCGAGGAGCGCCCGGTACGCGTCGTCGGCGGCCACGCGGTGCGGCGTGAGGAACAGCGTGGGCGTGCGCCGCGCGGCGACCGAGTGCAGGGTCAGCCGATCGCCGAGCTCGGCGAGGCCGGCCTCGATCCGGCTGCGGAGGCGCAGCTCGTGCTCGTGCACGAGCGCGTGCGCCGCGACGATGCGCTCGCGGCGCGAGGCGTCGGGGGCGACCTCGCCGTCGGCGATCGCGGCGAGGAAGTCGACGGAGGCGGTGACGCCCGCGAGCAGCTCGTACGGCAGCGTGCCGAGCTCGAACCGCTCGGGCACCCGGTCGGTGGAGGGCAGCAGCTTGTCGGGCCGGATCGTCTCGAGCAGCGCCGGGTCGGCGACGAGCGCCGCGCAGTGCGGCCCGAACAGCTTGTACGGCGAGAGCACGAGCAGGTCGGCGCCGAGCGCCCGCACGTCGACGGCCTCGTGCGCGGCGAGGTGCACCGCGTCGACGTGCACGAGCGCGCCGACCGCGTGGGCGCGCGCCGCGATCCGCGAGACCTCGGGGATCGTCCCGAGCAGGTTGGAGGCGCCGGCGACGGCGACGAGGCGCGTGCGCTCGGTGACGACCGCCTCGAGGTCGGCGAGGTCGAGGTCGGCGGTCGCCGGGTCGAGCCGCAGCCATCGCACCGTCGCCCCCACGGCCTCCGCCGCCTGGATCCACGGGCGCACGTTGGCGTCGTGGTCGAGCTCGCTCACGACCACCTCGTCGCCGGGCCTCCATCCCTTCGCGAGGGCGCGCGAGAGGTCGTACGTCAGCTGCGTCGCCGAGCGGCCGTGCACGACCCCGCCCGGCTCGCCGCCGACCAGGTCGGCGACCGCGGCGCGGTAGGCGGCGACGGCGTCGTCGGCGTTGCGCTCGCTGCGGGCGCCCGTGCCGCGGTTCGACAGCGGTCCCGTGAGGGTGCGCGCGATGGCTTCGCCGACGACCGCTGGGGTCTGCGTGCCGCCGGGCCCGTCGAAGTGGGCGATGCCCGAGGACAGGGAGGGGAAGGCGGCTCGGACGGCGGCGACGTCGTAGGGCATGGGGTCCTCTCGGGTCGGCCCGGGCGGCCCGGGTCGGGGGGGCTGCGCGACGGCCGGCGCCGCCCGCTCCTCGGACGCTACTCCCCCGGATGCTCCCCCGGCTCCCGATGCTGAGCCTCCTGCGCGCGGTCGACGGCGCCGATGAGCGTCGTCATGAGCACGTGCAGCTGCTCGAGCTGCGCGAGGTCGAGCCCGAGGCGCTCGGCCATCGTGCCGGGCACGGCGAGCGCGCGCTCGCGGAGCGCCGCGCCGTCGGCCGTGAGCGCGATGTCGAGCGTGCGCTCGTCGGCCGCGCGCCGGCCGCGCGTGACGAGGCCGGCGGCCTCGAGCCGCTTGACGAGCGGCGAGAGCGTGGCCGGATCGGCGCGCAGCGAGCGGCTGAGCTCGGTGAGCGACAGCGGCGACGATCCCCACAGCGCGAGCATGACGAGGTACTGCGGATGCGAGAGGCCGAGCGGCTCGAGCACCGGCCGGTACGCCTGCACGACGCCGCGCGACGCGACCGTGAGCGCGAAGCACACCTGCCGCTCGAGCGCGAGGGCGTCGGGCTCGTCGGCGAGCTCGATGGCGGATGGGGCGTGCGCGGCGCTCGGGATCGGCATATGCTTAGTGTACGAACCATCCGCCTACGATGCATCCGACCGAGGAGCTCGCCATGCCGCACCGCACGAAGCCCGCCGCCGCGGCCCGACCCCCGCGCGACCCGCAGAGCTTCACGCCGGGCGACCGCCGCGCGCTCACGATCCTCATCTCGATCGGCGGCGCGATCGTCCTGGGGCTCCTCGGCCTGTTCGTCGCGGTCATCGTCCTGCCGGCGCTCTGACCGGCACGGATGTGCACCGAAGCACCCTAGGCCGCGCTCGGCAGCGGCCGCTCGGTGCACGCCGGTCGCGAGAGGCTCCGCCTGGCATGCTTGCCGCATGACGACGCCTCAAGACCTGCTCGCCGTGCTCGTCGACGCCGACAACGTCGCGCCCTCGCGGATCGGCGCCGTGCTCACCGAGGTCGCGCGCGTGGGCACCGCCTCCGTAAAGCGCGTCTACGGCGACTGGACCTCGCCGAGGCTCTCGAGCTGGAAGTCGGCCGCGAGCGAGCACGTGATCCAGCCGATCCAGCAGTTCGCGAACACCGCCGGCAAGAACGCCACCGACAGCGCGCTCATCATCGACGCGATGGACCTGCTGCACGCTGGCCGCTTCGACGGGTTCTGCATCGTCTCGTCCGACAGCGACTTCACCCGGCTCGCCTCCCGCATCCGCGAGGAGGGCGTGACGGTCTACGGCTTCGGTGAGCGGAAGACGCCCGAGTCGTTCCGCAACGCCTGCGACTCGTTCACCTACCTCGAGGTGCTCGAGGCGCCCGTCGCGGACGACGCCGGCCGCGAGCCGGCCGCCGTGCCCGGCCGCGTGCCGACGAGCCGGCTGCGCAGCGACACGAGGCTCGTCGCCCGGCTGCGCGCTGCGGTCGAGACGGCGTCCGGCGAGGACGGCTTCGGCGACCTCGCGGCGGTCGGGTCGCTCATGCGGAAGCAGCATCCCGACTTCGACTCGCGCAACTGGGGCTACGCGAAGCTCTCCGACCTCGTCCGCGCGACCGAGCTCTTCGAGGTGGGCGCGCGGCCCGGCGGCGGCGTGCAGGTGCGCGACCGGCGCCGGGCCGGCTGAGCTGCAGCGGCGCTCGCTGCGACGCTCAGCCCACCGGCACCCGCAGGATCCGGTCGTCGCCGTCGCGGGGCGCCCCGCGGCCGTCGGTGTTGTTCGTGAGCACCCAGAGCGAGCCGTCGGGCGCCACGACGGCGTCGCGCAGCCGGCCCTGGCCCGCCAGCGGCTCGCTGGCGGCGCCGAGGTCGTCGAGCGGCACGGCGCGCAGCCGCGCGCCGCGCAGGTTCGCGATCACCACCTCGCCGCCCGCGACCGCGATGCCGCTCGGGCTCGCCTCCGAGGTCGCCCACTGCTGCACGGGATCGACGAAGCCCTCGCGGCCCTCCGCGCCCTCGACCTCGGGCCAGCCGTAGTTCGCGCCGGGCTCGATCACGTTGAGCTCGTCCCACGTGTCCTGCCCGAACTCCGCGGCGTACATCGTGTCGTCGTCGTCCCAGGCGATGCCCTGCGGGTTGCGGTGGCCGAGGCTCCAGACGGGCGAACCCGCGATGGGGTTGTCCGCGGGCACGGAGCCGTCGGGCTCGAGCCGCAGGATCTTGCCCGCGAGGGATCCAGGGTCCTGCGCAAGCGCCGGTTGCGCGGCGTCGCCGGTCGTGACGTAGAGCATCCCGTCGGGCCCGAACGCGATGCGGCCGCCGTTGTGGTTGCCGGCCGACGGGACGCCGTCGAGGATCGTCTCGCCGTCCGCCAGCGCGAGCGCGCCGCGCTCCCCCGTCAGCGCGTAGCGCTCAACGCGATTGCCGTCCGCCGTCGTCGAGTACGCGTACAGCCAGCCGTCCCGCACGGCGATGCCGAGCAGCCCGCCCTCGCCGCGCGCGAGCACGCCCTCGATCACGGCCACCTCGCGGAGCGCGCCGTCGTCGGCGACCTCCAGGATGCGCGCGGAGTCGCGCTCGCTCACGAGCGGCGCGCCCTCGTGGAACGCGATCGACCAGGGCGCCGCGAGTCCCTCGGCGACCGTCGTGACCGTCTCGGGCGCCGCCGAGGTCAGGGCCTCGGACGGCCCGGAGGTGCTGGCCGGCCCCGTCGCGCGCGGCGGCGGCGCATCGCTCGGCGTGCCGCACCCCGCGAGCACGAGGAGCGCGACGCCCAGGGCGGGCAGCGCAGCGATCCGTCGCACGCCCATCACCTCCCGCCCGAGCCGTGCTCCGATCCTGCCGCGCCGCGGTCGCCCGCGTCGAGCAGCAGCGTGAAGCCCACGTGCGACCCCTCGTATCCGAGCCGCTCGTAGAAGCGCTGCGCGTCCTCGCGTCGCCGGTCGGTGGTGAGCTGGACGATCGAGGCGCCGAGCGCAGGCGCGGCGTGCTCGGCGATCCAACCGAAGAGCGCCGACCCGAGCCCCGCCGACCGGTGCGCGGCGCCGACCCGCACGGCCTCGACGATGAGGCGCGTGGCGCCGCGGCGCGCCATGCACGGCATCCTCGTGAGCTGCGCGGTCGCGGCGACGGCGCCGTCGACCTCGACCACGATCAGCTCGTCGTCGGGGCTCGCGAGCACCGCCTCCATCGCCCGCGCGTACGCCGGGTCCTCGGGCAGGTCGGCGTCGCCGCGCCCGGCGGCGATCGCGTCGTCGGCGAGCGGCGCCACGAGCGACGCGAGGTCGTCGCGGGTCGCCCGCCGCACCTCGGCGGCCGCCGGCGGACCGGTGAGCGGATGCGGCAGGGCGAGGTCCGTCAGCATGCATCGATCCTGCCAGCCGCGATCCTGCCAGCCACGATCCCGCCGGCCGACGGCTCCGAGACCGCGGCGTCCGGCCGGGTGACGGGGCCACGGACGCGACGAGGGGCCCGGCGCAGGCGCCGGACCCCTCGTTCGCAGACGGAGTGGCTACTGGTGCTCGGCGCGCCCCGCGGCGCGCTGCTCCTCCTCATCGACCTCCGCGGCCGCCCGCAGCGGGCCCGCCTCGGCCGCGGCCGGCGCCCCGGCGAGCGCCGGGTCGGCGGCATCGCCGTCGCGGATGCCCGCGGCCTTGAGGTTGCGGCGCACGATCGGCCAGAACAGCACGAGCGCGCCGGCGGCGATGAAGCTCGTGAGCACCTGCGTGCGGCCGCCCTCCGTGGTGAGCATGATGCCCACGATGCCGATGGCGCCGAGGATCACGAGCACGTTGAGCCACGGGAAGAGCCACACCTTGAGCGTGAGCGCATCCTTCTCCTCCTGCGTCATCCGCGATCGCAGGCGCCACTGCGTGACGGCGATGAAGACGTAGACGAAGAGCGCCACGAGGCCGGTGGAGTTCATGATGAACTCGTAGATGCCCGAGCTCGGCGCGAGGAAGTTCACGACCGTCGCGACGAGGCCGCCGATCGTCGAGGCGATGACCGCGAGCACCGGCACGCCCCGCTTGCTGCGCTTCGCGACCGCGCGGGGTGCGAGCCGCTGCTCGGCGAGGGCCGCGAACATGCGTGAGGCCGAGTAGGTGCCCGAGTTCAGCACCGAGATGACCGCGGTGAAGATGACGATGCTCATGATCGTCTCCGCGCCCGGCACGCCGAAGAGGTCGAAGACGTAGCTGAACGGCGCGATCACGTCGGGCGAGGGCAGCTCGTCCCACGGCACGATCGTGACGATCACGAGGACGGCGCCCACGTAGAAGAGCATGACGCGCCAGATGACCGTGTGCGCGGCCTGGCGGATGCCCTTGGCCGGGTTCTCCGACTCGGCAGCGGCCATCACGGCGATCTCGGTGCCGAAGTACGAGAACAGCACGAGCGCGACGCTCGAGATGACGACGCCGAAGCCGTTGGGCATGAAGCCATCGTTCACCCAGAGGTTGTCGATCGAGATGGTCGCGTTCGGCCACAGGCCGAAGGCGAAGAGGGCGCCCACCACGAGGAAGACGACGATCGCGACGACCTTGATGCTCGCGAGCCAGAACTCCGTCTCGCCGAACGAGCGGAGCGAGATGAGGTTCGTCGTGACGAAGATCGCCAGCAGGATGAGCGAGCCGGCCCAGGCGGGCAGCGCCGGGAACCAGGCGTTCAGCATGCCGCCGCCGACGACGGCCTCGTAGGCGATGACGCCGACCCAGAAGTACCAGTAGAGCCAGCCGACGATGTAGGCGGCCCAATTGCCGAGACCGACGCGGGCGTACTCCATGAACGAGCCGACCGCGGGGCGCGCGGCCGCCATCTCGCCGAGCATCCGCATGGCGAGGAAGACGAGCAGGCCGCCGATGAGGTACGAGAGCGTCGCGGCCGGGCCGACCGACTTGATGATGTTCGCCGAGCCGACGAACAGGCTCGCGCCGATGATGCCGCCGAGCGTGATCATCGTCACGTGCCGCGAGCGGAGCTTCTTGCTCGGGCCGGGCTCCTGCAGGACGAGGCCTGACGAGGTCTCCGGCGAGACGGGGTGGTCGTAGCGGGATCGGCGCCCGCCGGTGCCCGGGATGCGTGCCATCGCAGCGCTCCTTCGTGCTGTGGTGAGGCCGTGCGGGGCGTCGCGCGGCGGTTGCTGACACTACGCCCAGCGCCATGCGCCCGATAGCGCTCCGATCCCGCGGCTCGCGACCGATCCTCGTCGGGGATCGTGACGGATCGCGCTCCGCCCTACTGTTGGGCTGACGGAACGGTGCTGACCGAACGGAGGGGCGCGATGCTCGACCTGCATCGGCTGACGCTGCTGCGCGAGGTGTGGCTGCACGGCGGCATCACCGCGGCGGCCCGCGCCCTCTCGTACAGCCACTCGGCGATCTCGCAGCAGCTCGCGCAGCTCGAGCGCGAGACGGGCACGCAGCTGCTCGAACGGGTCGGCCGCACGGCGCGCCTCACCCCCGTCGGCATCGAGCTCGTGCGCAACACGGAGGCGATCCTCGCCGCGGTGGAGCGGGCGGAGGCCGACCTCGCGACCGCGCACGAGCGCGCGCAGGGCGTCGTGACGCTCGCCGCCTTCGCGTCGATCAGCCGGGTCGCGCTGCCGCGCGTGCTCGTGCGGCTGCGAGAGGAGTACCCGGGACTCGACGTGCGCATCCGCCTCTCCACCCCCGAGGAGGCGGCGGCGCAGCTCGTGAGCCACCAGGTCGACGCCGTGCTGACCGACACCTTCCCCGGCACCGCCGACCGCCTCGGCTCCGGCGTGCGCTCGTGGCTGCTCGCGCGCGACCCGATCCGCTGCTACCTGCCGGAGGGCGTCGACGCCGCCGACCTCGAGCAGCTGCGCGCCGTGCCGTGGGTGATGGAGCCGCCGACCGCCGCGTCGACCCAGTGGGCGCTCCGCGTGTGCCGCGAGCTCGGCATCGAGCCGCGCATCGCGCACGAGTCGTCGGACGTGCTGTTCCACCTCCGGATGGTGGAGGCCGGGCTCGCCGCGGCGTTCCTGCCGGACATCGTGGTGCGGGAGGCGGGCGCGTCGCTGCGGCCGAGCGACCTGCTCCCCGCGGACCAGCACCGCAGCATCCTCTTCGTCGCCCGCGCCGGCGCGCACCGCCACCCGGCGCTCGAGGCGCTCCGGCACGCCGTCGAGCGCGAGCTCTGACCGGCGCTCGCACCGCTTCGGCCATCAGTCAGGGTCCGTCAGCGGATCCGACGAGCAACGGTCACGAAGCGTCGCTTCCTCCGACGCATGGCAACCCCTAGCGTGACCGGGAGCGGCGCCACCCCGCCGCGCGCATCGCACGCATCGTCGACACCGACCTCGACACCGCGCAGCGACACAGAGCATCGACACGAATCATCGACACGAAGGAGTCTCCGATGACCGTCACCGACACCGTCGCCACCGCGACCGGGCGCATCCTCGACGCCCCCGCCCTGTGGCCGGCGCAGGCGCACACGCCCACCGTCATCGGCCGGCAGCTCGTCATCGAGCGCGGCGAGGGCGCCTACGTGCACACGACCGACGGGCGTCGCCTCTTCGACGGCACCGCGGGGCTGTGGCACGCGAACGTCGGCCACGCGCACCGCGACCTCGCCCGCGTCGCGCACGAGCAGATGCTCAGGCTCGAGACGTACCACCAGTTCGCGCGCTATTCGAACGACCGCGCCCTCGCGCTCGGCGAGCGCCTCGCCGCGATCTCCCCCATCGAGCGGCCGAAGGTGCTGCTGAACTCCGGCGGCTCCGACGCGATCGACCTCGCCTGCAAGCTCGCGCGGCGCCACTGGCAGCGCGAGGGCCGCCCCGAGAAGACGATCATCCTCAGCCGCGAGTTCTCGTACCACGGCCTCCACGCCTACGGCACGAGCATCGCGGGCCTCGACTTCAACCGCGAGGGCTACGGCACCGACTCCCTCGTGCCCGAGACCTCTCGAGTCCCGCAGCACGACCTCGACGCGCTCGAGGCTCGCATCGCCGAGCTCGGCGCCCACCGCATCGCCGCCTTCGTCACCGAGCCCGTGCAGGGCACCGGCGGCGTGCACCCGCCGCACGACGGCTACTTCGAGCGCCTCCAGCGCATCTGCCGCGAGCACGACATCCTGCTCGTCATCGACGAGGTCATCACGGGCTTCGGCCGCACCGGCACGATGTTCGCCGCCGAGCGCTACGGCATCGAGCCCGACCTGCTCACCTTCGCGAAGGGCGTGACCTCGGGCTACGCGCCGCTCGGCGGCGTGCTCGCGGCCCCGCGCATCTGGGAGCCGTTCTTCGTCGACAGCCCCGAGACGCCGATCTTCCGCTGGGGCGCCACCTACTCGGGGCACGCCACCGCCGCCGCGGTCGCCCTCGAGCACCTCGACATCCTCGAGCGCGACGGCCTGCTGCCGCGCGTCGCCGAGCTCGAGCAGGTGCTCGCGCGCGAGCTCGCAGGCCTCGCGGAGCGCCGCCCCGAGGTCGTCGACGTGCGCGTCGCGGGCCTCCTCGGCGGCATCTCGCTCGCCGAGCACCTCGTCGCGGAGCGCGTGACGGACGCGCTCGTCGAGCTCGGCTTCATCTCGCGGCCGCTGCGCGGCAACACGCTGCAGATCAGCCCGCCCTTCATCATCGACGACGCGGAGCTCGTCTCCTTCGTCGCCGCCATCGAGCACGCGATCACCGAGGAAGGCTCCCGATGACCCTCACCGCCCAGCAGTTGCCGCTCATCGCGGCCGACCCCGCCCGCCTGCGGACCGCCGACCGCGTCATCGCGGGCCTCGGCCTCCCCGCCGACGGCATCGCCGTCCACGATCCCGCGACGGGCGAGCGCATCGCCTCGATCGCCGACGTCGACGTCGCGGGCTCGCTCGACGCCGTCGCCCGCGCCGACGCCGCCGGCCGCTCCTGGGCCCGCACGACGCCGCGCCAGCGCGCCGACGTGCTCCACGCCTGGTACGCGCTGCTCGTCGAGCACGCCGACGACCTCGCGCACCTCATCACGCGCGAGATGGGCAAGCCGCTCGCCGAGGCGCGCGGCGAGGTGCAGTACGGCGCCGACTTCGTGCGCTGGTACGCCGAGGAGGCCGTGCGGCCGCGCGGCGACTGGCGGGAGTCGCCCTCGGGCGGCTCGCAGATCGTCACGCGACGCTCCCCCGTGGGCCTGTCGGTGCTCATCACGCCGTGGAACTTCCCGCTCGCGATGGCCACCCGCAAGATCGCGCCCGCGCTCGCCGCCGGCAACGCCGCGATCGTGAAGCCCGCCACCCTCACGCCGCTCACGACGATCCTCGCCGTCGAGCTCGGCCGCCGCGCCGGCATCCCCGAGGACCTCGTGCAGGTCGTCACGACCTCGAGCTCGTCGGCGTTCAGCGAGGCCGTGCTGCGCGACGAGCGGGTGCGGAAGGTCTCGTTCACCGGCTCGACGCCCGTGGGCCGCACGCTGCTCGAGCTCGCCTCCGCCAACGTGCTGCGCACCTCGATGGAGCTCGGCGGCAACGCGCCGCTCATCGTCTTCGACGACGCCGACCTCGAGCGCGCCGTCGAGGGCACCCTCGCGGCGAAGCTCCGCAACGGCGGGCAGTCGTGCATCGGCGCCAACCGCATCTACGTGCAGGACGGCATCGCCGACGCGTTCGTCGAGGCGCTCGCCGAGCGGCTCGCGGCCGTGCGGCTCGGCTCCGGCCTCGGCGAGGACACGACCCTCGGCCCCGTCATCGACGACCGCGCCGTGCGATCGATGCAGGCGCTCACGGAGGACGCGGTCGCGCACGGCGCGGAGCTGCGCGTCGGCGGCACGGCGGTCGACGGCCCCGGCCACTTCTTCGCCGCGACGCTGCTCGACCGCGTCTCGCCCGAGTCGCAGATCGCGCAGACCGAGATCTTCGGCCCCATCGCCGCGGTGCAGCGCTTCTCGACGCAGGAGGAGGCGATCGCGCGCGCCAACAACACCGAGTTCGGCCTCGCCGGCTACGTCTTCTCCGAGAGCCTCGACCGCGCGCTCAACGTGGCGGATGCGCTCGAGACCGGCATCGTCGGCATCAACCAGGGCGTGCCCTCGAACGCCGCGGCACCGTTCGGCGGCGTGAAGCAGTCGGGCGTGGGCCGCGAGGGCAGCGCGGAGGGGCTCGAGGAGTACGAGAGCATCCGCTACTTCAGCATCGCGCGGCGCGAGACGCGCTGACGGCTGCTGCCGCTCGAAGGCCCCGGAGGTCCTGCCTCCGGGGCCTTCGGCGTGTCGGGGTGGTCTCGAGACGCGCGCCGCCTGCGGCGGCGCGCTCCTCGACCAGCGGTGGGCGGCTACTGGGCCAGGTAGCCGCCGTCGACGGGGATGGAGACGCCCGTCACGTAGGCGGCCTCCGGGCTGGCGAGGTAGGCGACCGCCGCCGCGACGTCGGTCGGATCGGCGATGCGGCCGAGCGGGATCGCCGCGGCCACGCGCCGCTCGGTCGCCGCCGGGTCGTCCTGCGCCGCCACCCACTCCTCGTAGAGCGGCGTGCGCGTCATGCCCGGCGCGACCGCGTTGACGCGGATGCCGAGCGGCGCGAGCTCGACCGCCGCCGCGGTGGTCAGCGCGAGCAGCGCGCCCTTCGACGCGCTGTAGACACCCATGGTGGGCACGCCGATGCTCGCGAGGCGCGAGGTGACGTTCACGATCGCCCCGCCGCGGGCGGCGTCGCGCATCGCGCGTCCGGCCGCCTGCAGCACCGCGATGGCGGCGAGCGCGTTCGTCTCGAAGGTCGCCCGCACCTCCGCCGCCGGCACGTCGAGCAGCGGGCCGGTGTGGTCGATGGCGGCGTTGTTCACGAGCACGTCGATGCCGCCCGTGAGCGCCACCGCGCTCGCGACGACCGCCTCGGCCGCCCCCTCCTCGGTCAGGTCGGCCTGCACGAAGCGGGCGAGCGGCGCGAGCTCGCGCTCGACCGCTCGGCCGCGCTCCTCCGAGCGCCCCGTGACGACGACGAGGTAGCCGTCGGCGACGAGCCGGCGCGCGATCTCGACGCCGATGCCCGAGGTGCCGCCCGTGACGAGCGCGACCCGGCGCCGCTCGTCGGGCGTCACTGCGCTCCCTGGCCCTGGTCGACCTCGTCGAGCCGCCGCAGCACGTCGTCGACGCACTCCTGCGTCGAGGCGGTGCCGCCCAGGTCGCGCGTCGAGACGCCCGAGGCGAGGCTCGAGAAGCACGCGTCGAGCAGCACGGCGGCGGCCTCCTCCTCGCCGAGGTGGTCGAGCATCATCGACGCCGCCCAGATCGCGGCGGTCGGGTTCGCGAGCCCCTTCCCGGCGATGTCGGGCGCCGAGCCGTGCACCGGCTCGAACAGCGACGGCGCGGAGCGGTCGGGGTTGAGGTTGGCGCTCGGGGCGATGCCGATCGAGCCCGCGACGGCGGCCGCGAGGTCGGAGAGGATGTCGCCGAACAGGTTGGAGGCGACCACGACGTCGAGCGAGCCCGGCGCAAGCACGAAGCGGGCCGCGAGCGCGTCGATGAGCACGCTGTCGACCTCCACGCCCTCCGCATCCGCCACCTCGCGCACGACCTCGTCCCAGAACGGCATCGTGTGGATGATGCCGTTCGACTTCGTCGCCGAGATGAGGGTCCCGGTGCGCTCCTTCGAGAGCGAGGCCGCGTAGCGCGTGATGCGCTCGATGCCGCGGCGCGTGAAGATCGCCTCCTGCACGGCGAGCTCGTCGGGCGTGCCGCGGCCGTAGCGGCCGCCGATCTCGCTGTACTCGCCCTCGACGTTCTCGCGCACGATGAGCACGTCGATCTCGGTGGCGCCCTCGCGCCCCGGCACGGTGCGCACGGGGCGGAGGTTCACGTACTGCTGGAAGGCGCGGCGGATCGGGATGAGGAGGCCCCAGAGGGTCACGTCGTCCGGGATGCCGGGGTCGCCGACGGCGCCGAGGAAGATCGCGTCGCCGGTGCGCAGCTGGTCGAGGCCGTCCTCCGGCATCATCGAGCCGTGGGCGCGGTAGTGGTCGGAGCCCCAGTCGCGGTGGCGCCACTCGACCTCGAAGCCGAAGCGCCGCGCCACCGCGTCGACGCAGGCGAGCGCGGCGGGCACGACCTCCTGGCCGATGCCGTCGCCGGCGATGACGTCGACGACGTGCCGGCGGCTCATGCGCGCACCGCCTCGGCGTCGGTGGCCGCGCCGTGGTCGGCATCGGCGCTGCTCTCATCGGCACTGCTCTCATCGGCACCGGCTCCGGCCTCCAGCGAGGCGACGATCGAGCGCTCCGCGTCGTCGAGGTGCGCCGCCCACACGGCGACGGCGCGGTCGGCGTCGGTGCCGCGCAGCGCCTCGAGGCGCGACTCGTGCTCGTGCGCGAGATCGGCGGGGGTCGCGTAGCTCGCGCGCAGCAGCGCGACGACGAGCCGCGACTCGGCGGCGACCGCGGCGAAGAGGCGGCTCAGGCGCGGCGAGCCCGCCGCGTCGACGACCGCCGCGTGGAACGCGAGGTCGGCGTCGGGGCCGTCGCCCCACGCGTCGCCGACGGCGCGGAATGCGCCCATCGCGCGCTCGATGCCGACGGTGTCGAGGCGCTGCTCGACCACCGCGCGCACGGCCTCGCACTCGATGAGGCGGCGCATCCGGTACAGGTCGGCGACGTCGGCGGCCGAGAACGTGCGCACCCGCGCGCTCTGGCCGGGCTCGCGCTCGAGCAGGCCCTCGGCGACGAGCCGCTGGACGGCGATGCGGACGGTGGGGCGCGCGATGCGCAGCTGCTGGGCGAGCACGGTGTCGCGCAGCTCCTGCCCGGCCTCGAGCGCGCCCGAGAAGAGGAGGCCGCGGAGGTGCTCGGCGGCGGCGTCCGCGACGGAGACGGCGGTGAGGCTCGCGCCGGCGGCGAGGCCGGCGGGCGCGCTCGGCGCGATGGTGGGGGCGGGCATGGGGCTCCTGACGTCGGAGGCGGGATGGCCCTGCCTGTATAACAGGCAACCAGGCTCACCGCCAAGGCGGATCGCCGCATCCCGGTGCATGGGTCCGCGCTCTGGGACCATGGAGGCGAGCCACGATGACCCAGACCCACGCCACGCACGCCCTGCCCTCCGCCGCCGACCTCCGCCTCGTCGTCTCCGACATGGACGGCACCTTCCTCGACGGCACGGGCGCGCCGCCGCCCGGCTGGGCCGACCTCGCGGCCGAGCTCGCCCGCCGCGGCGTCGCGTTCGCACCCGCGAGCGGGCGGCAGCACGCCGCGATCGTCGGCGTGCTGGAGCCCGGCGCCGAGACGGTCGTCATCGCCGAGAACGGCGCGCACGTCCGCCGCGGCGACGAGCTGGTCGCGGCGGCACCGCTCCCCCTCGGCCGTGCGGACGCCGCGCTCGCCGCGGTGCGCGCGATGCCGGCACCCGACCACGACGTGGGCGCGGTGCTCTGCGGCGTGCGCTCGGCGTACGTGGAGCGCGACGACGAGGCGTTCCTCGAGCACGTCCACCGCTACTTCCGGGCGCTCGAGATCGTCGACGACCTCGCCGACGTCGACGACGAGATCGTGAAGGTCTCGGTGCTCGACCTGCGCGCCCCCGACTCCGACGTCGCCGAGCGGCTCGCCGCGGCGCTGCCCGACCTCACCGTGCGCTCGGGCTCGCGACACTGGATCGACGTGCAGCGGCCGGACGTCGACAAGGGCACCGCGGTGCGCGCCCTGCAGGAGCGGCTCGGCATCACCGCCGAGCAGACGCTCGTCTTCGGCGACTACCTCAACGACCTCCCGATGTTCGAGGCCGCCGCGCACACCGTCGCGATGGCGAACGCGCACGACGCCGTGCTCGCAAGCGCCCGCCACGTCGCGCCCTCGAACGACGAGCAGGGCGTCGTGCGCACCCTCCGGGCGATCCTCGGCTGAGGCCATCCCCGCTGGTCGAGGAGGCCCCGCCCGCAGGGCGCTGCCGTCTCGAGACCTCGACGCCTGTCCCCCGATCTGCGACGATCGGCAGATGAGCCGCCACACGACGAAGCAGGAGGCCGAGGCGCACGTGCGCGAGCGCCTGCAGGCCCTCGACCCCGAGCAGACGCTCGCCTGGGCCGCCATCGAGCGGCTGGCGGTGCGCCACGACCCGCGGGCGACGCTCGCCGAGAGCTACGAGGCGGCCGAAGGCGAAGACCTCGAGCGCGTCGTCGCGCAGGTGCGCGACAACCGCCTCCGCTGACGGCGGGCCGCAGCGACCGCCTCGACCGTCGACAGCGCGCGGCGCTGCGCAGGCTCAGCCCTTCGCGACCGCGCCGCGCCGCTTGGTGGCCGCGGTGGGATCCGCCCTCGCGAGGACTCCCTCGCTCGCCGCCCACGACGCGAGCAGCCGCAGCGCATCCGCGCTCGCCGAGCCCGGCACCGCCGGGTACGTCGTGAGCGTCATGCCGCGATCCCCGTGCAGCGGCACCGAGAGGTAGTGCAGCTCGAGCTCGCCCACCACCGGATGCACGAAGCGCTTCATGCCGGCGTAGTGGCGCCGCACGTCGTGCGCCGCCCACAGCGTGCGGAACTCCTCGCTCCGCATCGACAGCTCGCCGATGAGCGATGCGAGCCCCGCGTCGTGCGGGTTCCGGCCCGCCTCGCCGCGCAGGATCGCGACATTCGTGTCGGCGCTGCGCTGCCAGTCCGAGAAGAAGTCCTTCGCGCGCGGGTCGAGGAAGATGAAACGCGAGATGTTGACCGGCCGCTCGGCCCCGGCGTACATCGGCGAGTGCAGCGCGTGGCCGAGCTCGTTGCCCGCGACGAGGTCCATGCGGTGGTTGAGCACGATCGCCGGCGCCTCGGTGATGGCGTCGAGCAGGTAGCGCACCTCGGGCCGCACCTCGGTTGCCAGCGGCCTCCGCTGCGCGCGCGGGGACGCCTGCGACGCTCGGGCGAGGTCGAACAGGTGCTCGCGCTCGGCGTCGTCCAGCTGCAGCGCGCGGGCGATCGCGTCGAGCACCTCGTCGGAGACGCCGCCGAGGTTGCCGCGCTCGAGCCGCGTGAAGTAGTCGACGCTGACGCCGGCGAGGCGCGCGACCTCCTCGCGCCGCAGGCCGGTCACGCGCCGGCGGTCGCCGAAGGTCTCGACGCCGGCCTGCTCCGGCGTGATCCGGGCGCGGCGGCTGACGAGGAACTCCCTGACCTCGGCACGGTTGTCCATGGCCTCGACGGTAGCCCTCGCACATCGGCCCGAGGGAGGGTCTGCCGGAACCCGTCACGGCAGGGCTCTCCCTCGATCCCCCGCGACGCGGTGAGGTGGATGCATCCCGTCCGACGACCGAGGAGGCACCATGCAGCTCCATCGCCACCCCACGACGAAGAACCCGCCCGAGCAGTTCACGGGCGACGTCTGGCTCGACCCCGTCGCGACGCCCGGCGTCGACGGCCAGCAGGCGAGCGCCGGCATCGTGCGCTTCGCGCCCGGCGCCCGCACCGCCTGGCACTCGCACCCCGGCGGCCAGACCCTCCACGTCGTCGAGGGCATCGCCTTCGTGCAGGCCCGCGGCGGCGAGCGCGTCGCCGTTCGCGCCGGCGAGACCGTCATCTGCCCGCCGGACGAGGAGCACTGGCACGGCGCGGCGCACGACTCCTTCATGACGCACGTCGCGGTCTGGGACACCCTGCCCGGCCAGCCTGCCGCCGTCTGGGGCGAGCACGTCACCGACGCCGAGTACGGCGCCTGACCGCCCCGATCCCCACACCCGATCCATCCCACCGCCCGTCCACCGGACGGGCCCAGAGAGGAGCGCTCATGCGAGCCACCCTGATGTACGGCGCGGGCGACGTCCGCGTCGCCGAGGTCGCCGATCCGACGATCGTCGAGCCCACCGACGCCATCATCCGCGTCACCCACGCGTGCGTCTGCGGATCCGACCTGCACCCGTACCACGACCTGGAGGCGACGCCCGAGGGCCGGCCGATGGGCCACGAGGCCATCGGCGTCGTCGAGGAGCTCGGCGCCGACGTCACCACCCTGTCGGTGGGCGACACCGTCATCGTCCCGTTCGCGTTCTCGGACGGCACCTGCGCCTTCTGCCGCGACGGCATCACCACCTCGTGCGTGCACGGCGGCTTCTTCGACGCGCTCGAGACGGGCGCGACGCAGGCGGAGCGCCTCCGCGTGCCGCAGGCCGACGGCACGGCCGTCGTCATCCCCGCAGGCACCGACGAGTCGCTCATGCCCTCGCTGCTCACGCTCTCGGACGTCTACCTCACCGGCCACCACGCGGCCGTGCGCGGCGGCGTCGAGGCGGGGAGGAGCGTCGTCGTGATCGGCGACGGTGCCGTCGGCCTCTCGGCCGTGCTCGCCGCGAAGCAGCTCGGCGCCGAGACGATCATCCTCATGGGCCGCCACGCCTCGCGCACCGACCTCGGCCGCGAGTTCGGCGCCACCCACGTCGTCGCCGAGCGCGGCGAGGAGGGCATCGCGAAGGTGCTCGAGCTCACCGGCGGCGAGGGCGCGCACGTCGTGCTCGAGGCCGTCGGTCACATGCCGGCCTACGAGCAGGCCTACGGCGTCGTCCGCCCCGGCGGCACGATCTCGCGCGTCGGCGTGCCGCAGTACGAGGAGGCGCCGGTCGGCTTCGCGTCGCTGTTCGGCAAGAACGCCACCCTCACGGGCGGCCCCGCCACGGTGCGCGCCTACCTCGAGCAGGCGCTCCCGCTCGTGCTCGACGGCACGATCGAGCCCGGCCGCGTCTTCGACCGCGAGCTGCCGCTCGACGAGATCGCCGAGGCCTACCGGCTCATGGATTCGCGCGAGGCGCTCAAGGTGCTCATCCGGCCGTAGCGCGACGCGACGACGAGGGCCCCGCCGAGCAGCGGGGCCCTCGTCGTCGTGCGCGTGGGTCAGCGGATGCGGTGGCCCGTCGTCGGCTCGAACGCGAGCACCGCGTCGCCCCGAACCGCGAAGGCGAGCTCGTCGCCGATCGCGGGGCGCGCGCCCTTCGGCAGGCGCGCCGTCCAGCGGGCGCCGTGGCCGGTGCCGTAGACGAACGTGTCGGAGCCGAGCTCCTCCACGAGATCGACGACGAGCCGGATGGCCGCGGCGTCCTCGGCCGGCGCGGCCACGAGCTCGAGGTCCTCGGGCCGGATGCCGTAGGTGAGCGCCGTGCCGGAGTGCGGCGCGGACGCGCGGAACGGCAGCGCGAGGTCGCCCACGCGCGCGCCCTCCGCATCCGACCACGAGCCCTCGACGAGGTTCATCTGCGGCGAGCCGATGAAGCCCGCGACGAACAGCGTCTCGGGCTCGTCGTAGAGCTCGCGGGGCGTGCCGACCTGCTCGATGCGGCCGTGGTTCATGACGACGACGCGGTCGCCCATCGTCATCGCCTCCGTCTGGTCGTGCGTGACGTAGACGGTCGTGACGTCGAGGGTGCGCTGCAGGGCCGCGATCTGGCCGCGGGTCTGCACGCGCAGCTTGGCGTCGAGGTTCGACAGCGGCTCGTCCATGAGGAACACGGCCGGCCGGCGCACGATCGCCCGCCCCATGGCGACGCGCTGCCGCTGGCCACCCGAGAGCTCGCGCGGCTTGCGCTCGAGCAGGCCGTCGAGCTCGAGCAGCGCCGCCGCGTCGGCCACGAGGCGCTGCCGCTCGGCGGCCGGCACCTTGGTGTTCTTCAGCGAGAACTCCATGTTGCCGGCCACCGTCATGTGCGGGTAGAGCGCGTAGCTCTGGAACACCATGGCCACGTCGCGCTCGCTGCCGTCGAGGCCCGTCACGTCGCGGTCGCCGAAGGCGATGCTGCCCGACTCGGGGAACTCGAGCCCCGCGAGGGCCCGCAGCGTCGTCGACTTGCCGCATCCGGACGGCCCGACGAGCACCAGGAGCTCGCCGTGCTCGATCTCGAGGTCGATCGCGTCGATCGAGGGCCTCGAGGCGCCCGGGTACGTGAGGGTGAGGCCTGCCAGCGAGACGTTGACCATGGTGGTCCTGCTTCCTTCAGAGGTGGTCGTCAGCCCTCGAGCTGCGGCCGGAGGTCGTTCTCGTACAGGCCCTCGAGCTCCGTCTGGAGCGACGCGAGCGACTCGGCGACGTCCGCATCCGTGGTGAGGATCCGCTGCAGCGCGGTCGCGAGCGCCAGGTCGCCGCCCGGGAGGAACACGCGCAGGTAGTCCTGGGTGCGCGTGCGGGTCTCGAGCTGCTCGACCGCGACCCGGAAGTTCGGGTTCTCGGCGTAGAGCGCGCTGGCGTCGGCGTCGGAGCGGACCGGCACGTAGCCCGTCTGCGACGAGAACGTCACCGTGTGCTCGGCCGACGTGAGGTGGTCGGCGAGCATCGCCGCTGCGAGCTGCTCCTCGGGGGTCGAGGCCGACGAGATGGCGATGCCGGCGCCGCCCGTGGGCACGACGAGCTCCTGCTCGACCGGGCCGCCGGGGAGCATCGCGACGCCCACCTCGAACCCGGCCGTCTCGGTGACGCCGCCGAGCGAGCCCGTGGAGCCGATGAACTGGCTCGTGGCACCCGCGGCGAAGTCGTCGGCCGGCGAGCCGCTCGAGACGTTGGCCCAGCCGTCCTGCACCGCGTCCTGCGCGAACTGCACGGCCGCGACGGTCTCGTCGCTCGTGACGGCGCTCGCGTCCCACTCGTCCGACCAGCCGCCGCCGTAGCCCCAGACGATGTTGTTCATCATCCAGGCGGGGTAGTCCTCGGCGGGCGGGAAGCTGAAGGCGGTCTCGGTCACGCCGGCGTCGATGAGCGCCTGCGAGTTCTCGGCGACCTCCTCCCACGTGGTGGGCGCCTCGGCGATGCCGGCCTCGGCGTAGTGGTCGGCGTTGTAGTAGTAGATCGTCGTCGAGCGCGCGTACGGCACGGCGTAGTGCGCGTCCTCGTAGAGGTAGTCGTCGAAGAGCGTCGTGTTGTACGTCGACGAGTCGCCGCCGGCGGCCGCGAACACGTCGTCGACGGGCAGCAGCGAGCCGTTGACGTGGTTCGTGAACCACGTGGCGTCCGACATGACGACGAGGTCGCCGACGTCGCCCGAGGTCTGCGCGGTCTGGAAGCGCTGCGAGACCTCCTCGTAGTTGGCGCCGGCGGTCACGATCTCGACCTCGATGCCGGTCTCCTCGGTGAACGAGTCGACGAGCTCCTGCTCGATGGCCTGCGAGCCGCCGGGGTGGTTGGTCCAGAAGCTGATCGACTCGGCGGGCTCGACGGCCGACCAGTCGGTCTCGGCGGCGGCGTCCGCGCCGGTCGAGCCGACGGCGGGGCCGCAGGCGGTGAGGGTGACCGCGGCGATGCCGAGCGCGGCCATCGCGGTCGTGGCGCGCGCGGCGCGCTGGGGGGTGCGGGACATGGATGCTCCTCGTGGGTGCGGTGGGTGATGGTTGGTCGGTCGGTCGGTGGGGTCGGATGCGCCGCGGCTACTTGACGGCGCCCTGCGTGAGCCCGCTCACGATGAAGCGCTGCAGGGCGGCGAAGACGACGAGCACGGGCACGATGACGAGCACGGCGCCGGCCATGAGGTAGCCGTAGCTGCCGGTCTGGCCCTCGATCGACTGCAGGAGGTTGAGGCCGACGGGCAGGGTCATCATGTGGACGGAGTCGGTGATGATGAGCGGCCACATGAAGCTGTTCCACTCCCCCACGATCGTCACGAGCGCGACGGTGGCGATGGTGGGCGCCGAGACGGGCGCGACGATGCGCCACAGCCGCTTCGCGTGCCCCGCGCCGTCGAGCGCCGCCGCCTCCAGGAGGTCCTTCGGGAGGGTCTTGAACTGCTGGCGCAGCAGGAAGGTGCCGAACGCGGTGCCGAGCCCGGGGAGGATGATGCCCCACAGGGTGTTGCGCCCGCCGAGCGCCGAGATGGTCATGTAGTTGGGCAGCAGCGCGGCCTCCGGCGGCACCATGAGCGCCACGAGGATCGCGAGGAACACCGCGTTCTTGAACCGGAAGTCGATGAACACGAGCGCGTACGCGGTCGTGACCGCGAGCACGACCTTGATGACCGATCCGACGATCGTGACGATGAGGCTGTTGCCGAGCACCGTGAGCAGCGGCACCGTGCCCGCCACGTGCCGGTAGTTGTCGAGCGTCGGCTCCTGCGGCAGGAACGTGGGCTGCATCGTGATGATCTCGCCCGCGGGCTTGAACGACGCGACCGCCATCCAGAGGAGCGGCAGCACGATGATCGCCATCGCGATGAGGATCGGCAGGTAGCCGCCGGCGACGGTCGCGGCGAGGTTGCGGCGCGAGAAGGCCTGGCGCCACTCGGAGACGTGGATCGCGCTCATGCGTAGTGCACCCGCTTCTCGACGTACCGCATCTGGAACGCGGTGATGGCGAACAGCACGACGAAGAGCACGACCGAGATCGCTGCGGCGTAGCCGGCGTTCTGGTACGGCCCGAAGCCCTGCAGGTACAGCTCGAACACGATCGTGTTCGTGCCGTTGCCCGACGGCGTCATGATCTTGAGGATGTCGAACGCCTGCATCGAGCTGAGGATCGTCGTCACGGTCAGGAAGAAGACGGTGGGCGACAGCAGCGGCAGCGTCACGCGGAAGAAGCGGCGGAGCGCCCCGGCGCGGTCGATGCGCGCCGCCTCCATGAGGTCCTTCGGGATCGACTGAAGGCCCGCGAGGAAGACGACGGCGCAGAAGCCGAGGTTCTTCCAGACGTAGACGATCATCACCATGACGAGCGCGAGGTCGCCGTCGAGGTACCACTCGGGCGAGCGCGCGCCGAGGGTGCGCAGCACGTGGCCGAGCACGCCGAGCTGCGGGTCGAAGATGAAGTTCCACACCATCCCGACGCCCACGCCCGAGAGCACGTAGGGCGCGAAGATCGCGGTGCGGCCGGCGGTGACGCCCGGGACGCGGTGGTTGAGCGCCAGCGCCACCAGCAGCCCCAGCACCATCGACGCGAGCACCGTGACGACCGTGAACGTGATGGTGACGCGCCACATCTCGGCGCCCGCGGGCGAGGTGAACAGGCGCACGTAGTTGTCGAACCCCGCGTTCGTGGCCCGGGTCGAGCCCATCCGCCAGTTGAGCGTCGAGTAGAACAGGTTGCTCAGCAGCGGGTAGTAGATGAACGCGGCGATGAGCAGCAGGTTCGGCCCCGCGAAGGCGAGGAAGACCAGCGCGTCGCGGCGCCGCCGGCGCGAGCGATGCGGGTTGGTGGTGGGCACCCGCAGAGGCTGTCGAGCCGGTCTGAACCGGACTCGTCCGGCGGGCGGCCTGCGGGTGTGCGGGAGGTGAACCGGGGGTTATCTGACCGGCACGTCAGCGCAGCTGGTTCATCTCCTCGACCCGCACGCGCGGCCGATCCGATTCAGAGACCAACTGCCGCAGGCGGTCCAGATCCGCTCGAGCCCATCGACGCGCTGTCGTCGCGAGCACAATGCGATCAGCGCGGAGGTCAGTAGCGATTCGCATGAGTTTGCCAAGTTGAGCGTCGCGACGCTTCCGAGACCCGAACGAGCCGTCAGTCTTCGCCTCGACAACAACGATCTCATCATCCACGTTGCCGACAAGGTCGATTTCGGCTACTGGCTTTCCGGTATCACGGCTAACAAACTCGAGTTCAGGACAGTCGGAGTACTTCCGGGCCTCGGCACCCAGCCGAGCAGACGCAAGCAGTGGGACGTGCCCATTGCGCGCGAGCAACTCCCTGAACGCAACTGAAAGATCATAGAACCATCGAGGTTCGTTTCCCTTTCGCCAGCGAGCTGAACTCAGCGCATTGCTGGCCGAGCATCGTCCGCACGAGTAGACCTGCGCGAGCTTCCCGATCTCGATGAATGAGGGCCGCTCACACTCAATGCAATTGACAATGATGCCACGCCGCAGCAATCCGGCTTCAGAAAGCGTGTCAACCAGTGCGACTGTGGAGTCCGCGCCCTGCTTGCCCGCCTGCAGCATTGCGTCGAACGTCAAAAAATACTCTCCAAACAACTCAACCCTCTGCTCCGGTTCAATCAGACAGTCTGTCCGGACAACGAAAGGCGAGAGCGCGTCTAGTGACTGTCCACTGACGAGACTGACAAGTGCCGCGCGCGATCCTAGGCGATTGGCAACGAGATCCGCGTGGCGGCCCGGAAGCGAGAGTCGCACCTCGAGACCGGCCGCGCTCGCCATCCCTTCAACCCAACCCCGCATCGCCAGACGCCTAACCCTCGGGCGCCCGATCCTGCCGGGTAGCAGAGATCCGCCCGAAACCCACCCAAGCGAGCTCGGATCGTAGGAAATACCGGCAGAACTCGACCGAATATCGACTTCGGGAATCGCGGGCACTCCGTCGGCGAGCAATACGCTGGCTGGTATATCTCGGCCAGAGGGCGACTCATCCCCTTCGATACTGGCGTCAACGTACCAAAATGGAAGGTGGCTCAAGTCGCCTGGGTACAGGTGCATGCTCGGGACCGGAGTGACAAGTCCATTGACTGACGAGCTGCCAGTCGGGCCGTCGGCCGTCATCGGCAGAAGAACCGATGTTCCAAGATGCTCCTCGATGATGTAACGCCCAGAGTTTGCCTCTACCTGGACATTCCGCACTTGCACGGTTGCTTCATCAGGGTCAGACTCATTCATGCCCTCGATCAGCACGCGATAAGACGCAGTGCGCACGCTGTCGGCCAGTTCCGATAGGGTCTCGTCGTCGAATGATAATGAGGTGATGACGAGGAACCCGGCCTGGTGCTCCAGATCGTCGGCGAGCCTAGCCAACGATTGCACAATCCGGTTCCGTAATGGACCCCTATCATCAATCGCGGCTGCGGGCAGCCAACTACTGTGCCCGAGTAGGCGTCCGTATGCCAGCGCGAGAGCAAAATCCGCAGCTGTGTCGCCAACTACGATCGCGACACGATCTCGCGAATACTGACTTGTCACCCACCGTAGGTTGAGGTCGGATTCCGTCCACGTCCTCGTCTGCTCTGCTCCTAGTTCCGCGTCGTCCTGCCCAAGACGAGCAATGAGTTCGGCTGGAGCCGGACGTGAGCCGCCCGAAAGCAGCCACTCGAACACATCACCGGAGGGCTCCTGCCTGGGCGAGTCCTCGCCGAGCGCAACCCCACAGCGCGCTGCGACCGCCAATCCTGCATCTGAGGACCACCGTTCGTGCGCAGCAACGAACCTGCCTTGCGCCGGCGGGCGTCGTGCGAATGGACGGTGGCGACGTTTCTCGTCCGCTTCCGCGAGCGACGTAACGGCCTCCCGCGCGCGCCCCGCACTCGCCCGGCGGAGTAGATCGCGTCGCATGGGCGAACACCACTCGGCGACGCGACTCCGTGCCTCAAGCGCGGCAGGATCTTGAGTGATGCCGACTACATGACTCAAACGTCGCTGCTTCTCTGCCTTGTCCAGTTGCTCCCCAAAGTTCACAGAGCCGGGGATCAGTTCCTCTAGTTGGCCTACGGTAAGGCTGAGCACGACGACGTGATCAGGGTCGTACGCCCGGACGATGCCTTCGAATTCGCTCCGCGGAGCCGACGTGTTGCGGTCGAACGGAACCAGGATGTAGCCGCCGCCGCCCCAGTAACCGGAGGCCACCCTTAACGCCATCGCCGCCCATTGACGCCACTCCGGGTCTTCCGGGATAAGGATCGCCACTCGCGGAGGGCGCAGCGCAAGGCTCGCAGTCGTGACGGATAGGTCGAGACGATCCACGCCCTCATCTAATTGCACCCGTGCCGGTTATCGAGCGAGCGACATAGCAAACGACTGGTCCTACTGCAATCAGCAGCGACTTCATCGAGTTACTCACTGACGTTTCAGAGTGGTGGCAAGGTTCTTGCGACTCGGCTGGCGCCGCGAGTTCGTCGGCCCTATGCGGCCACGCGCCACGGCGGGCGCGTCAGCGCGCAGATTGCTGCGTCCGCGGAGCAGCATGCACGAGGATGTCGCCATGACCGACTCCCATGCAGCGCAGCACGACTTCGACCTCATCGTCATCGGCGGCGGCGCCGTCGGCGAGAACGTCGCGGACTTCGCGACGAGGCGCGGCATCCGCGTCGCGCTCGTCGAGGAGGCGCTCGTCGGCGGCGAGTGCTCCTACTGGGCGTGCATGCCCTCGAAGGCGCTGCTGCGCTCCGGCCACGCGCTCCGCGCCGCCCGGCGCGTGCCCGGCGCGCGCGAGGCGATCACCGGATCGCTCGACGCCGCGGCGGTGCTCGAGCGCCGCACGGCCTTCACGCACGGATGGGACGACAGCAGCCAGGTCGAGTGGGTGCGCACGACCGGCATCGAGCTCATCCGCGGTCGCGCACGGCTCGTCGGCCGCGGCCGCGTGGAGGTCGACGGGCGCACCTGGACGGCGCGCGCCGTCGCGCTCGCGACCGGCTCGGTGCCGCAGCTGCCCGACATCCCCGGCCTCGCCGACGCAGCGCCGTGGGGCACCCGCGAGGCGACCGCCGCCGTCGACGTGCCGGCGCGGCTCGTCGTCATCGGCGGCGGCGTCGCCGGAGTCGAGCTCGCCCTCGCCCACGCCTCGCTCGGGGCGCAGGTCACGCTGCTCGCGCGCGGCGGCCTGCTCGGCCGCGAAGAGCCCTTCGCGGGCGAGCTCGTGGCCTCCGCGCTCGCCGAGGAGGGCATCGACGTGCGCACCGGCACCTCCCCGACCCGCGTCGATCGCGCCGACGACGGGATCGTCTCGGTCGAGCTCGAGGACGGATCGGTGCTGAGGGCCGAGGAGCTCCTCGTGGCCGCCGGCCGCACGCCCGCGCTCCACGACCTCGGGCTCGAGGCCGTCGGTGTCGACGCCGACGAGCTCGTCGTCGACGACACGATGCTCGTCGCGGGCACCGACTGGCTCTCCGCCGTCGGCGACGCGAGCGGGCGCATGCAGCTCACCCACCAGGGCAAGTACCAGGCGCGCGCGGCGGGCGAGGCGATCGCGGCGCGGCTGCAGGGACGCCCGGTGCACGACGATTCCTGGGGCCAGCACGTGGCGACCGCCGACCACGCGGCGGTGCCGCGCGTGGTGTTCTCGGATCCCGAGGTCGCCGCCGTCGGCCTCACGGAGGCGGAGGCTCGCGAGGCCGGCCTCGACGTGCGCACGGTCGAGGAGGGCCTCGGCGCCGTCGCCGGTGCGAGCCTCCAGGCCGACGGCTACGAGGGCCGCGCGAAGCTCGTGGTCGACGAGGCGCGCGGCGTGCTCGTCGGCGCCACGTTCGTGGGGCAGGACGTCGCGGAGCTCGTGCACGCCGCGACGATCGCGATCGTCGGCGAGGTGCCGATCGCGCGGCTGTGGCATGCGGTGCCCGCGTACCCGACGATGAGCGAGGTCTGGCTGCGCCTGCTGGAGGCCTACGGCCGGCCCGACTGAGCGGCGCGGAGCGCGCCCTGGCTGCGCCGCTCCGATACCCTGAGGAACCCTCGTGCGATCGCCGATGGGGTCCAGCACAGCACCTGGAGCAGCCGATGACGCCGGTCGAGCCCGCCGCCACGCGCACGCCGCGCCGCGGCCGCCTCGCGCCTCGCGCCGCGATCGCCGCCGCCTGCGCCGTCGCTGCCGCGCTCGCGCTCTCGGCCTGCACCGGGCTCCCCCACCTGCCGCTGCCCGACGCGCAGGGCCCGGCGCCCGCCGTCACTCCCCCGCCCGCTGTTGTCCCGTTGCCGGAGGCCGACCCGGAGGCGATCGCGCTCGCCGACCGCATGTTCCTCACCGAGGAGGGCCGCACGCTCTTCCTCTCGACCCTGCCGGAGCTCGCGGACGCCGAGCGGATCGAGGAGGCGTGCGCCGGCGCGGGCGACACGGACGCGGACGGCGTCTTCACCGGCGGATGCTTCGTCGGGTCGCAGCACCGCGTCGACGATCGCATCCACATCTTCCGCCCGGGCGACGAGCGGCTCGCGGAGTCGATGGTCACCGTGGCGGCGCACGAGCTCCTCCACGCCGCGTACGCGCGCCTCAGCCCGATGGAGCGGGCGACGGTCGACCCGCTCCTCGCGGAGGCCACCGCCGGCGTGCCCGCCGATGACCCGGTGCACGAGCAGATCGCCTGGTCGACCGACGGCGACGACGCGAAGCTCGCCACGGAGCGGTTCTCGTACCTGGGCTCGCAGATCCACCCGCCGGGCGGCTTCGCGGCCGAGCTCGAGCGCCTCTACGCGCGCTGGTTCACCGACCGCGCGGCGCTCGTCGACACCCATCACCGCGCCTCGAGCGTGGTCCAGGACTCGATCGCGGCCGCCGACGCGGCGTTCTCGACCGCTGCGGCGCAGGAGTCGCAGAACGCGCAGGCCCGCGCCCAGCTCGACGCCGACCGACGCGCCTACGACAGCGCGCTCGCCGCCTACAGCGCCGACCTCGCGCAGTTCGAGGCGACGCCGGTCGAGGAGCGCGGACGCTGGGAGGTGACCCTCCGGCCCGTCGGTGCCGAGCCCGTCACGATGAGCTGGGAGGCGTCGCTGACGTACCGGCACGACGAGCTCGAGGGCTTCCGCGCCGACCTCGCCGCACGCGACGCGGCGCTGACCCAGGCCGAGGCGTCCGCCGCGGCGCTGCGCGCCGACGCGGAGCAGCAGCGCGCCGACGCCATCGCCCTCGTGCGCGCCGCCAACCCGAACGCCGAGATCGAGGACTGACCCGCGCGGCGCGGAACGCCGGGCGGGGGCCGCGGCGCCTCGTATCCGTCGCGTTGCCGCTGGGTGAACATCCGCTGAGATCCGTTGCGGCGTCCCCCATCCGACCCTCACCATCGGTCCATGGACGCGATGATGCGGCCGCGCGGCCCGGCGGGGCGCTCGGCATCGCTGCACCCGACGCGGCACGACGCCGTGGAGCACCTCTACTGGCTGCTCGCCGCGCTCGATCCGGAGCGCACCGTCCGCTGGGGCCGGCTCGAGTCGCTCGCCGTCCACGAGGAGCCGCGATCGGACAGCAGCTGGCGCGTGATCGACCGGGATGCCCTCGCGACGCTCATCGAGCTCCTGCGGCTCGAGGGGGTCGCTCACGACCGATCCGGCGGTTGAGCGGGCGAGCCGGTCCCCGCCGCAGCGTCGGATCGCGACGCGCCGCCCGGGGTGCACCGTCGCGCGGTCCGCGAGCATCGGCCGGTGCGAGCCGTGGCGTCGACGCGTCCGCGGCGCCGATCGCCCAGCCGGCGCACGGGAGCACCGTGGCCGCGCGTGCCAGGATCGCCGGATGAGCGAACCGGCCTGGGTGGAGCACGCGATCTGGTGGCACGTCTATCCGCTCGGCGCGGCCGGCGCCGTGCCCGGCCCGCCGCAGCACGCCGAGCCGCACGGCCTCGACCGGCTGGAGCCGTGGCTCGACCACGTCATCGGGCTCGGCCTCTCGGGCGTCGCGCTCGGCCCCATCTTCCGGTCGGCGAACCACGGCTACGACACGCTCGACCACCGCGTCGTCGACGAGCGGCTCGGCGGCGACGCCGCGTTCGACCGCTTCGTCGCCGCCGCGAAGGACCGCGGCCTCCGCATCGCCCTCGACGGGGTCTTCAACCACGTCGCCGCCGAGCACGAGCAGCAGGATCGGCTGCTGCGCGACGAGCGCGGCGAGCCCGTCCCCTTCGAGGGCCACGGCGCCCTCCTCACGCTCGACCACGCGCGCGACGACGTGCGCGCCGACACGATCGACGTCATGCGCTCGTGGCTCGACCGGGGCGCCGACGCGTGGCGGCTCGACGCCGCCTACGCCACGCCCGCCGAGTTCTGGGCCGCGGTGCTGCCCGAGGTGCGCCGCACGCATCCGGACGCGTGGATCTTCGGCGAGGTCATCCACGGCGACTACGCCGCCATCGTCGAGGCGTCGACCATGGACTCGGTGACGCAGTACGAGCTGTGGAAGGCGATCTGGAGCAGCCTGGCCGACGGCAACCCGCACGAGCTCGCGTGGACGCTCGAGCGGCACGCGGCGCTCGCGGAGCGGTTCGCACCGGTCACCTTCCTCGGCAACCACGACGTGACGCGCATCGCGTCGCAGCTGCGCGATCCCGGCCTCGTGGCGCTCGCGATCGTGGCGCACCTCACGCTCCCGGGCACCCCGATGGTCTACGCGGGCGACGAGCTCGGCCTCACGGGCATCAAGGAGGAGCGGTTCGGCGGCGACGACGCCATCCGCCCCGAGCTGCCGCCCTCCCCCGCGGGCATCCGCGGCGACGACGGCATCCTCGGAACCCTGCACCACCTCGTGAGCGTGCGACGGCAGCATCCGTGGCTGCACCGCGCCGCCCTCGAGGTGCTCGAGACCACGCACGAACGGATCGAGTACCGGGTGTCGAGCGGATCCGCCGCGCTGCGCGTCGTGCTCGACCTGCGGCGCCGGTCCTGGGAGGTCCTGCCGCAGTGAGCGAGCCGGTGCCCGGCCGGAGGCGAACCGGGCGCGTGGAGCGCGTCTCCTGGCTGCTCACCGCGCTCGATCCCGAGCGCACGGTCCTCTGGAGCAGGCTCGAGGTGCTCGCCGTGTGCGACCAATCACGCTCGGATCGCAGCCGGCGCGTGATCGACCAGGATTCGCTCGCCACGCTCATCCAGCTGCTGAGACTGGAGGGGCAGCGCGAGCCGGCGCGGTGCCTAGCGGCGCTTGAGCCGTCGCTTCGTGGCGCGCTCCGTCAGGACGAGCAGGAAGTCCTGCACGGGGCTGTCGGCGATGGCGGCGAGCTCCTCGCGCGCGACGCGCTCGATCTCCGCGGCGTCCCACTCTGGGTGCGAGGCGGCGAGCGTGGAGGTCGCCTGGGCGATGATCTCGTCGCGGTCGATGTTGGTGGTCACCGCCACAGCGTGCCACGTCGCGCGGGGCCCGCTCCTCGGAACTCCGTGAACAGCACCTCAGGCGCCGGGCGACCCGACCCGCCCGAGCTTGCGCGGATCCCGCAGGCCGATAGCGTGGTCGTACCCCATTGCCGCGGTGCTCCCCAGGTTGCGTCCGTCCTCCGTGCGAGGCGCAGCGCCGCCGCTCCATGCGGAAGCAGAACGGAGCGAAGCATGACCGACACGCTCCCCACCGTCCGATCCGACCGGGCCCGCCTTCGCGGCGCATCCCACCACCGCCCCATCGACGTGCCCTTCGAGCTCCGGCTCCTCGCGGCACCGCGCCTGGCCGTGCTGCGGCACGCCGCCCGCTCCCCGCTCGTGTCGACCTCGCTGCTCGAGGCGATGTTCATCCTGCACGAGGCGCCGCGCCTGCGTCGCCGCATCGCCGCCAACGCGCGCTCGCCGCTGTGGGTGGTCGCCCTCGGGCTGCACCGCCACGCCAGCGTCCGCGATCGCGAGCGCTTCGCGCACCGGATGGAGCGCGACGACCTCGCGCCCGCGTTCGCTGAGGCGGCGCCCGACCGTGACGCCACCCTGGGATCGCGGTGGCGCGAGCTCGGCGGCGGTGCGCCCCCCGCGCGCGAGCGTCGCTCGGAGGTGCCGGTCTAGCGCTGCGGGTCGGCGGCGCCGGCGGCGGGCTCGCCGACGTGCGCGCTCCCCCACCGCGCGAGCGCGTCGATCGCCCCGCGCAGCGCCAGGCCTCGCTCGGTGAGCGCGTACGCGCGGGTGTTGTGCTTGAGCGGCAGCCGGCGCAGCACCCCGGCCGTCTCGAGCTCGCGCAGGCGCGTGGCGAGCATGTTCGTCGGCACGCCGAGGTCGCGCTGGAGGTCGCCGTACCGCTGCGGCCCGTCGAGCAGCTGCTCGACGATGCGCAGCGCCCACCGCGCCCCGACGACCTCGAGCGCCGCGGCGAGGCCGCTCACGCGGTCGACGCGTCGGGCTTCATCCAGAACGGCGACCAGTGGTAGCCATCCGGGTCGTCGAACTGCCGCTGGTACATGAACGGGTAGTCGTCGGTGTCGCCGATCCGACCGCCCGCGGTGCCGGCGCGCTCGACGAGCTCGTCCACCGCCTCCCGGCTGCCGAGGTCGAACGAGACGGTCACCTTGGAGGGGGTGCCGGGGCCGCCGATCAGGTCCTCGGTACCGCCGACGCTCGCGTACATCTCGCGGCTGCCGAGCATCACGTACTGGTCGGGCGCGATCGCGAAGCACGACACGTTGTCGTCCGACATCTCTGCGTTGAGGGTCCACCCGAGCGCGGTGTAGAAGGCGGTGGCCCGGTGGACGCTCTCGACCGGGCAGGTGATGAAGAGGCTCATGCGCTGATGCTTGCAAAATACAAGTGGCGGGTCAAGGGGTCGGACCGGTCTCACGGCCGGCAGTCGAAGCGCACCGACACGAGCTTGGGGTGCGGCGGTCGCCCCGGCTCGGGCAGCAGCCGCGCGACCTCGTCGCTCCAGGACACCCGGGTGTCGTGGGTGCTGTGGTCCGCGTAGACCGAGCGGACCACCCACTCGACCTGCGCCTCCCCCGGCCGCACGATGCCGTAGGAGCGGTACGAGCCGTGGAAGCCGCCCGAAGCCCCGCTCATCACCACGCGACAGCCTGCCCCGCTGGTCGGCTCGAGCACCCGATAGGACTCCTGCGACAGCCAGATGCCGAGGTACGCCGACGCGGCGGCCAGCACCGTGCAGCCCAGCAGCACGGGGCTGATGATCCGCACCGCGACCGCGCTCGCGCCTCGGCCGGTCCACGGCCCGAGCGTCGGCGCCACGAGCAGCGCGAGCAGCCCGAGCAGGAAGCAGACGAAGGCCACCTCCCGGATGTTCGGCACCCAGTCGCCGAGCACGATCGTGACCGCTCCGAGCGCCTCCTCTCGCAGCAGCCCCGCGGGCCAGCCCGCGTCGAGCACGATCGGCACGAGCAGGAGGCCGACACCGACCACGCGCACGACCCGAGCCGCGAATGGCCAGCGACGGGGATCGGCCGGCTCGGCCGCGTCCGTCTCGGCGACGCTGCCTTCGGCTCGAGGATCGCTCATGGAGTCATGATGCCCGCTCTGAGGCCGAGCGTGGCGGAACGGCGCTTCCGCAGCGAGCCCCGAATGAGCCATGCTCGTCTCATGAGACCGATCCTCGTCGCGCTGGTGCTCGGCGGGCTGCTCGCGTCGAGCGCGTGCGCGACAGCCGCGGTGGAGAGCGAGGCCGAGCCTGCGACGACCGCGCAGCCCTCAGCGTCGGCACCCGCTGCCGCGACCGAGACGGCCGAGCCGCTGCCTGCCGGCCCGCCTCCCAGTCCGTTCGAGGCGCACAGAAGCGGCGGCGTCGCGCACCTGACCTCGTTCGACGGGGCGGGCGACGCCGTCGCGCATGAGGTCGTCGCCACGGTCGGATCGGACGGCTGCCTCTACTTCGAGACCTCCGGACCCCATCCTGGGCCGGAGACGCAGACGTGGCTCGGCGTGATCGGCAACTCCGCGATCGAGGTCGGCGCCGAGGGCCTTCGGGCCGGCTCGACAACGATCCCCTACGGCACGCCCTTCGCTGCCAGCAGCACCGCGATCCCGCCGTTCGACGAGATCCCGACCGAGCACGCGCATTCCTGCGGCGGCGCCGACCAGGCGTGGTCGATCGACATGGATCTCGCACCGTGACGCGCCGAACAGAGACTGAGCTCGTGAGCGGCATCGCGGCTCCCGCGCCCAGGAACGGCATCACCACGCCCCTCGTCCTGGTGATCGCGCTCGCCGACGTCATGCGCGCCGACTTGCCCGGGTTCGCGAGCGCCGCCGCGCCGAGCGAGGCCGCGTGCGGCGATCGGCGCGGATGCGTCGAGGGCGTCGTCGGCGACGGCATCGCCATGTATCGGTTCGCGTCGCTCGACCTCGCGCGGCAGTCCGTCAGCCACGGCGACGCCGACGTCTACCGGTCGGACCGCCTCGTGCTCGAGCTCGACGAGGGCCTGACCGCAGACGAGCGGCTGCTGCTCGTCCAGAACGTCGAAGGGACCTGGACGGGGAGCAGCGACTGAACTCTCGGAACGATCCGTGCATGCTGCATGCCCCCAGGCGTCTGGCGCGCGGCAGTTGCGGGCGACGCCGACGGCACGTGCGGCGCCGAGCGTCAGCGCCTGCGCCTAGCCCTGTGCGTCGACAGCTCCGTCCGGCCCGATCCGAAGCCAGCGGCCCGCCGAGACGACGACCGGATCGGCCTGCGGGTCACGCACGAGCAGCGCCGACGCGTCGTCGATGAACCAGACCGTGGAGCCGCTCCGCGCCGCGCCGCGCGCTGCCCACGTCTCGCCATCGTGCGGCATCCAGTCGGCCCCGAGGTGCCCGAGGAAGATCCAGTCGAACAGCGGCACCGCCGGCTCGACCGCGGCGAGGCCGAACAGGTCGAGCTCGTCCTGGTCGTCGAAGCTCTCGGCCCAGCGAGGGAGGGCACGCGTGAAGATCATCGAACCGGCGCTCCAGCCCACGTAGACCTTCTCCTCGAGGAGCTCCCCCAGCACGGGCGCGAGCCCCGTCGCCGACCAGGCGTGCGCGAGCCACAGGTCGCTGCCGCCGTAGCCGAGGATCACGTCGGCCGAGCGCAGCCGCGACGCGACGAGCTCGCGCGGCCCGGCGAAGAGCGACGCCACGTCGAATTCCGCCCAGCCGAGCGAGCGCAGCGACTCGAGGTGCTCGACGAGGGTCGAGCTGTCGCCGGGGAAGCCGAGGATCGCGTCGATCACCACCACGACGCGGGATTCTCCGATCGGTCGATCGAGCAGGTCGACGAGGGCGTCGAGCACCACGGGCTCCGAGAGGCCGTTCGACGTCAGCAGCATCCGCATCCCGGCAGGCTAGCGAGACGCCCGATCGCTCCGGTTGCGTGGCAGTGGCGAGGGATCGACGCGGCGCCCCGTGCTCGCGGCGCTGCGAGGGATGCGTGAGCGTCGTGAGGACGGGCGTGAGGAGTTCGTGAGGCTGCGCGCCCGCAACCCATGATCGGAGTGAGATCGAGCGTGGCCCGGATCGGGCCCGGCTGCCGCGAGCGGCACCGCATGCACCTCGATTGGACTCCACATGCTCGACCTCGTCGTCGTCGCCGGCACGATCGCGATCTTCGCGCTCCTCGGCCTGCTCGTGAAGGCTGCCGACTCGCTGTGATCGCGTTCGACATCATCGCGATCGCCCTCGGCATCGCCGCCCTCGGCCTCCTCCTCCGCACGCTCGTGCACCCGGAGGGATGACCGCCGTGGACACGACCACGATCCTCGCCGGGCTCGGTCAGATCGCCGCCCTCCTGCTCCTGCTCGCCCTCGCCTGGAGGCCGGTGGGCGACGCCATGGCCCGCGCGCTCTCGAGCGAGCGCCACCTCGCCGTCGAGCGCGGCGCATACCGCCTGCTCGGCGTCGACCCGGCCCGCGAGCAGTCGTGGCAGGCCTACGCCAGGGCGCTGCTCGCCTTCTCGCTCATCAGCGTCCTGCTCGTCTACCTGCTGCAGCGCACCCAGGCGCTCCTGCCGCTCTCGAACGGGCTGCCCGCCGTGCCCGAGCCGCTCGCCTTCAACACGGCCGCATCGTTCACCACGAACACGAACTGGCAGTCGTACTCCCCCGAGCTCACGATGGGCCACCTCGTGCAGCTCGGCGGCCTCACGGTGCAGAACTTCGTCTCCGCAGCGGTCGGCATCGTCGTCGCGGTCGCGCTCATGCGTGGCATCGCCCGCGAGCGCACCGGCACGATCGGCTCGTTCTGGGTCGACCTCACCCGGGCGTGCGTGCGCATCCTGCTGCCGATCTCGGCCCTCATGGCGCTGCTGCTCGTGCTCGGCGGCGTCGTGCAGACGCTCTCGCCCTTCGGCACGACGGAGAGCCTGACGGGCGGTCAGGCGACGGTGCCGCTCGGGCCGGTCGCCTCGCAGGAGGCGATCAAGCTCCTCGGCACGAACGGCGGCGGCTTCTTCAACGCCAACTCCGCGCATCCGTTCGAGAACCCGACCGCCTGGACGAGCCTGCTGCAGGTCTTCCTGCTCATGCTCATCCCGGTCGCGCTCACCCGCACCTTCGGCACCATGATCGGCGACCGCCGCCAGGGCCTCGCGATCCTCGGCACGATGGGCGTCCTCTTCGCCGTCTCGCTCGCCGCCGCCTCGGTCGCCGAGAGCATCGGCGCCGGTACCGCGCCCGAGCTCGCCGGCGGCGCCATGGAGGGCAAGGAGGTGCGCTTCGGCATCCTCGGCTCGGCGCTCTACGGCACCGCGTCGACCCTCACCTCGACCGGCGCCGTCAACTCGATGCACGACTCGTGGACGGCGTTCGGCGGGATGATGCCGATGCTGAACATGATGCTCGGCGAGGTCGCCCCCGGCGGCGTCGGCGCCGGCCTCTACGGCATGCTCGTGCTCGCGGTGATCGCGGTCTTCGTGGCCGGGCTGCTCGTGGGCCGCACGCCCGAGTACCTCGGCAAGCAGATCGGCCCGCGCGAGATGAAGCTCGCCGCGCTCTACATCCTGGTCGGCCCCGCCCTCGTGCTCGTCGGCACCGCGCTCAGCTTCGCGATCCCCGGCGTGCGGGAGTCGGTGGTCGGCACCTCGATCTGGAACCCGGGCCTCCACGGCCTGTCGGAGGTGCTGTACGCCTTCACGTCGGCGGCCAACAACAACGGCTCCGCGTTCGCGGGCCTCACCGCCTCCACCGACTGGCTCGCACCCGCGCTCGGCGTGACCATGCTGCTCGGCCGCTACGTGCCGATCGTGCTCGTGCTCGCCCTCGCCGGCACGCTCGCCGCGCAGGGGCGGCGCCCCGTCACCGTCGGCACGCTCCCCACCCATCGGCCGCTGTTCGTCGGCCTACTCGTGGGCGTCACGCTCGTCGTCACGGCGCTCACCTACTTCCCCATCCTCACCCTCGGACCCATCGCGGAGGGCCTCCTATGACCGTCACCCAGCACACCCCGACCGACGCGGACACCGCGTCGAACCAGCCCCGCGGCACGCGCCCGAACCGTGCGCTCACCCCTGCGCAGCTCTGGGCCGCCGTGCCCGGCGCGCTGCGCAAGCTGCATCCGAAGCACATGCTGCGCACGCCGGTCATGCTCATCGTCGAGGCGGGCGCGGCGCTCACCACCGCGATCGCACTGGCGCAGCCGTTCCTGCCCGCGGCCGAGGGCCAGCCCTCGCTGCTGTTCACCTGGGCGATCGCCATCTGGCTCTGGCTGACGGTGCTCTTCGCGAACCTCGCGGAGTCGGTGGCGGAGGGCCGCGGCAAGGCGCAGGCCGACTCCCTGCGGCGGACGCGCACCACCACCGCCGCGCGCCGCCTCGCCGGCTGGTCGCCCGCCGACCGCGGCGCCGAGGGCGCGCCGCTCGAGGAGGTCGCGTCGAGCGACCTTCGGCTCGGCGACCACGTGGTCGTCGTCGCGGGCGAGGTCATCCCCAGCGATGGCGAGATCGTCCACGGCATCGCGAGCGTCGACGAGTCGGCCGTCACCGGCGAGTCGGCGCCGGTCGTGCGCGAGTCGGGCGGCGACCGCAGCGCCGTCACCGGCGGCACCCGGGTGCTCAGCGACCGGATCGTCGTGCGCATCACGACGAGGCCGGGCGAGAGCTTCGTGGACCGCATGATCGGCCTCGTCGAGGGCGCCGACCGCCAGCGCACCCCCAACGAGATCGCCCTCGAGATCCTGCTCGCGAGCCTCTCGATCGTCTTCCTCGTCGTGACGCTCACGATCAACCCGGTCGCCGGCTACGTGGCCGGACCCGTGAGCGTGACGGTGCTCGTGGCCCTGCTCGTGTGCCTGATCCCCACGACCATAGGCGCGCTGCTCAGCGCGATCGGCATCGCCGGCATGGACCGCCTCGTGCAGCGCAACGTGCTGGCGATGTCGGGGCGCGCCGTCGAGGCAGCGGGCGACGTCTCGACGCTGCTGCTGGACAAGACCGGCACCATCACGCACGGCAACCGCCGCGCGGTCGCGTTCCTGCCGCTGCCGGCCGTCGACGTCGCCGAGCTCGCCGAGGCCGCCGCGGCCGGGTCGCTCGCCGATCCGACGCCGGAGGGCGCCTCGATCGTCGACCTCGCGCGCAGCGAGGGGCACCGCGTGGGCGAGACCGAGGGCACGCCGGTGGAGTTCACGGCGCAGACCCGCATGTCGGGCGTCGACCTGCCGCACGCCCACGGCACCCGCGAGATCCGCAAGGGCGCCTCGAGCGCCGTGCTCGCCTGGCTCGGGCAGGACGCGGATGCGCCGCTGCAGGAGCTCGTCGACGGCATCGCGCGCTCGGGCGGCACGCCGCTCGTCGTCGCGGAGCGCGTGGGCGAGCTGGCTCGACCGCTCGGCGTCGTCCACCTCAAGGACATCGTCAAGGGCGGCCTGCGCGAGCGCTTCGCCGAGCTGCGCGCCATGGGCATCCGCACCGTCATGATCACCGGCGACAACCGGCTCACCGCCCAGGCGATCGCCGAGGAGGCCGGCGTCGACGACGTGCTCGCGGAGGCGACCCCCGAGGACAAGCTCGCGCTCATCCGGAAGGAGCAGGAGGGAGGCCGGCTCGTGGCGATGACGGGCGACGGCACGAACGACGCCCCCGCGCTCGCGCAGGCCGACGTCGGGGTCGCGATGAACTCGGGGACGTCGGCCGCCAAGGAGGCCGGCAACATGGTCGACCTCGACTCCGATCCGACGAAGCTCATCGACGTCGTGCGGATCGGGAAGCAGCTGCTCGTCACGCGTGGCGCCCTCACGACCTTCTCGATCGCGAACGACCTCGCGAAGTACTTCGCGATCATCCCCGCGATGTTCGCGGTCGCGCTCCCCCAGCTCGCACCCCTCAACGTCATGCAGCTGTCGTCGCCCGCATCGGCCATCCTCTCGGCCGTGATCTTCAACGCGCTCGTCATCGTCGCGCTCGTGCCGCTCGCGCTCCGCGGCGTCCGCACCCGCGCCGAGGGCGCCTCCCGGATGCTCTCGCGCAACCTGCTCGTCTACGGGCTCGGCGGCGTCGTCGCACCCTTCATCGGCATCAAGCTCATCGACCTCGTCGTGAGCCTCATCCCGGGCCTCTGAGCTCGGAACGGAGCCATCATGCGCACCCTGCTGCAGACCCACCTCACCGCCCTCCGCGCCCTCGTCGTCGCCACCCTGGTGCTCGGCCTCGGCTACACCCTGCTCATCACCGGCGCCGCGCAGGCGCTGCTGCCCGCGCAGGCGAACGGCTCGCTCGTGCGCGAGCCCGAGGGCCGTGTCGTCGGCTCGGCGCTCATCGGCCAGTCGTGGTCCGACGAGCAGGGCGAGCCGCTGCCCGAGTGGTTCCAGTCGCGTCCCTCCGCGGCCGGCGACGGCTACGACGGCGGCGTCTCGAGCGGCTCGAACCTCGGCCCCGAGAACGAGGACCTCATCGCCTCGATCGAGGAGCGACGAGCCGCGGTCGCCGCCTTCGAAGGCGTCGATCCGACCGACGTGCCCGCCGACGCGCTCACCGCCTCCGGCTCCGGCCTCGACCCGCACATCAGCCCCGCGTATGCGCAGCTGCAGGTGGCTCGCGTCGCCGAGGCCCGCGGCCTGCCCGAGGCCGAGGTCGCGGCGCTCGTGGAGCGTAGGATCGCGGGGCGCGACCTCGGGTTCCTCGGCGACCCGAGCGTGAACGTGCTCGAGCTCAACCTGGCGCTCGACGAGCTCGCGAGGGGGTGACGGCATGGCCCGAGGCGCGCTGCGCGTGCTGCTGGGCGCCGCTCCCGGCGTCGGCAAGACCTTCGCCATGCTGGAGGAGGGGCACCAGCTGCGCGCCTCGGGTCGCGACGTCGTCGCGGCCGTCATCGAGACGCACGGCCGCGAGGCCACAGCCGCGCTCGTCGACGGCCTCGAGGTCGTGCCGCGCCGCGAGGTGCGGCACCGCGGCGTCGATCTGCACGAGATGGACCTGCAAGCGGTCCTCGACCGCGCTCCCGACGTCGCGCTCGTCGACGAGCTGGCGCACACGAACGCGCCGGGCGTCCTGCACGAGAAGCGCTGGCAGGACGTGGAGGCGCTCCTCGCGGCGGGCATCGACGTCGTCTCGACCGTCAACGTGCAGCACCTCGAATCGCTCGGCGACGTGGTCGAGCAGATCACCGGCGTCCGGCAGCGGGAGACCGTGCCGGACGCCGTGCTGCGCGCCGCCGACCGCATCGAGCTGGTCGACCTCCAGCCGCAGGCGCTCCGCGCGCGGCTCGAGGCCGGTGTCGTGTACCCGGCGGCGCGCGTCGACGCGGCGCTCTCGAACTACTTCCGCCTCGGCAACCTCACGGCCCTCCGTGAGCTGGCGCTCCTCTGGCTCGCCGACGAGGTCGATCAGGCGCTGCAGCGCTACCGCGAGCAGCAGGGCATCGACGCGGCGTGGGAGGCGCGCGAGCGCGTCGTCGTCGCGCTCACGGGCGGCCCCGAGGGCGAGACGCTGCTGAAGCGCGGCGCACGCGTGGCGGCCCGCTCGGCCGGCGGCGACCTGCTCGCCGTGCATGTGCAGCGCCAGGACGGGCTGGTCGACCGCGATCCCGCCGCGCTCGCAGCGCAGCACGCGCTCGTCGAGCGCCTCGGCGGCACCTTCCACACCGTCGTCGGCGACGACGTGCCGAGGGCGCTCGTGCAGTTCGCCCGCGCGAGCCACGCCACCCAGCTCGTCATCGGCGCGAGCCGCCGCGGCTGGCTCCAGACCGCGCTCACCGGACCCGGGATCGGGCAGGCCGTCGTGCGGGAGTCCGGCGACATCGACGTGCACATGGTCGCCCACGCGGCGGCCGCGTCGGGCCGCCGCCTGCCCTCGCTGCCCGACGCCCCGCTCTCGCGCGCGCGGCAGCTGGCCGGGTGGGCCACCGCTGCCCTCGGCATCCCCCTGCTCGTCTGGGGCCTGTACCTCGGCGCCGAGGCGGCCTCCATCGCCGCCGACGCGCTCCTGCTGCAGCTCGGCGTGGTCGTCGTCGCCCTCATCGGCGGCATCTGGGCCGCGTCGTTCGCCGCCCTGCTCTCGGGCGCGCTGTTCCTGTTCGTGCTCGTCGACCCGGCGTTCAGGCTCGCCGTCGCCGAACCCTGGCACGTGGTCGCCGTCGTCGTCTTCTTCGTGTCGGCGCTGCTCGTCTCCTGGGTGGTCGACCGCGCCGCCCGCACCACACGGGCCGCCGGCCGCTCTGCGGCCGAGTCCGAGCTGCTCGCCGCGATCTCCTCGGGTGTGCTCGGCGGGCAGGACTCGATCGACGCGATCGTCGCGCGCACCCGCGAGGCGCTCGGGCTGACGGGCGTCCGGCTCGTGCAGGGAGAGCACGCGATCGCGCTCGACGGCCTGCCCGTCGACGGCGCGGGCGAGAGCGGGCGGGAGCCGCTCTCGATCGACGTGGGCGGCGGTGCTGTGCTCGAGCTCCACGGCCGGCTGCTCGACGCCGACGAGCGGCGCGTGCTGGAGGTGGTCGTCCACCAGCTGGCCGCCTCGCTCCAGCATCGCTCGGTCGCGGCCGTCGCGAGCGAGCTCGAGCCGCTCGCCGAGCAGGACCGCGTGCGCGCGGCCCTGCTGCGCGCCGTGAGCCACGACCTCCGCCGCCCGCTCGCCGCCGCGGCGGCGTCCGTCGGCGCGCTCCGCTCGGCGTCGATCCCCCTCGGCGAGGCCGAGCGCGCCGAGCTGCTCGAGACCGCCGACGAGAGCCTCGCGACCCTCGGCCGCCTCGTGACCGACCTGCTCGACGTCAGCCGCGTCGAGGCGGGCGCGCTCGCCGTCGCCGCCCGCGCCGTCGACGTGGACGCGGCGATCCTGCCCGCGCTCGAGGAGGTCGGCGCCGGCCCGGTCGCCGTCGCGCTCGAGCTGGAGGCGGTGCCCGCGGTGGTCGCCGACCCGGTGCTGCTGCAGCGCGTGCTCGTGAACCTGCTCACGAACGCGGTGCGGCACAGCCCCGCAGGGCGGGCCGTGACCGTCGCGACGAGCGCGTTCGGCGGCCACGTCGAGGTGCGCCTGACCGATCACGGCCCCGGGATCGCGCTCGCCGACCGCGACCGGGCGTTCGTGCCGTTCCAGCGGCTCGGCGACACCGACAACGACACGGGGCTGGGCCTCGGCCTCGCGCTCTCGCGCGGCTTCGCCGAGGCCATGGGAGGCTCGCTCGAGGCCGAGACCACGCCCGGCGGCGGCCTGACCATGGTGGTGCGGCTCCGCATCGCCGATCCGGAGGTGCTCGCGTGAAGGTGCTCGTCGCCGACGACGACCCGCAGATCGTGCGGGCGCTGCGCCTCACCCTGCGCAGCGTCGGACACGAGGTCGTGGCCGCCGCCGACGGCGCTGCGGCCGTGCGGCTCGTCGCCTCCGAGCATCCGGACGTCGTGATGCTCGACCTCGGCATGCCGCAGCTCGACGGCATCGAGGTGATCCAGGCGCTCCGCGGCTGGAGCGAGGTGCCGATCCTCGTCGTCTCGGGCCGCACCGGCTCCGCCGACAAGGTCGAGGCGCTCGACGCCGGCGCTGACGACTACGTGACCAAGCCGTTCGACATCGAGGAGCTGCTCGCGCGGCTGCGCGCGCTCGGGCGGCGGCGCGGCGCGGCGGAAGCGGATGCGGCACCGGTGCTGCGCGTCGGAGCGGCCGAGATCGACCTCGCTGCGAAGGCGGTCGTTCGCGACGGCGAGCGTGTGCGGCTGACCCCGACCGAGTGGCGGATCCTCGAGCAGCTCGCGCGCTCCGAGGGCCGGCTCGTGACCCGCGCGCAGCTGCTCACCGAGCTGTGGGGCACCGCCGAGGTGCGCGACACGGGATACCTGCGGCTGTACGTCTCGCAGCTGCGCAAGAAGCTCGAGGCCGACCCCGCGAACCCCGTCCACCTGCTCACGGAGGCGGGGATGGGCTACCGGCTGGTCGCGTCGGCGTAGCGCCGGCTGCGCCTCGGCACACGTCGTGGTCGCGTCCCGCCGGTAGGCCGTGAACCGAGGAACCCCCGGTCGCTGTGACCGGGGGTTCCTCGTCGTGGTGGATCTGGGGGGACTCGAACCCCCGACCCCCTGTCTGGGTGCCTTGTCTCAATTTCCGCTTCTTTCCTCTGATCTGGGAACCCGTTCCGTCCCGCTCAGTCCCACGCTAGCCCTGTCGAGCCCCTTTCAGCCCCTTTCAAAGTGGCGGGGTTTGTGGCGGGCTGGTTCTGCGGCAAGACGCGCCTCGACCCTCCCGCTCGATCCCTCACACCGCCCGTTCGAGCCCGTTCAAAGTGGACACATTTCTGGACACCCGCGCGCGCACTCGAAGGGAAAGCCACGAGCTCGAGCCACAGATCAGGCATCGCAAGTGCTGGCCGGGCCGGCTGGAACCTTGGAGCGGCCGATCCTCGTGGCTTGTCGGTGACGAGCTCAATGAACTCCTTCAGAGCCGCCTCCAACGAGAGAGCGAACCGGGGTGGCCTCCACCATCGCGAGCCAACGCGGCGCGATGCCCCGCGAGGCGCCCGCCACGAGGATCCTCTTGTCATCCAGTCCCCCATGAGTAGCCCGCCGTCGTTGACGCGTAGGGCGACAGCTCGGCCGGGAGCCTCCGCGGCAGGAGGACCTTTGCCCAACGGCCCTGAGTGGCAGCTTCTTGAAGTTCGAGGGTCGACGGCGGTAAGCATCGATCCGGAGGACCTTCAGCGTCCTTGATCGCGGCGACGGGGTGCTGGAGCTGATGGCGGGCACACCGGCTCGTTCAAGCTTATCGGCTCGACCTTCAGCTGGCGGAAGCGATCGATGGTCAGGACGCGAGATCGCCGCCTGATAGCGAGACACGACCAAGGAACCTAGACCGGGCGTCGCTGATCGAATCAGCATTCATCCAGACGCGTCCTTCGCCGTCCCATCGAGCGCCGCGCACCACTAGGCGTCCGCCCGAGAGCAATTTGGTGCGGTGCAGCGTGACGTGCCCTCCTGAATCAGCGTTCAGAACCGAGACATTAACTATGCCCCCCTCTGCAAGGCCGCCTCGCAGCGACAAGAGCCCTCTTGCTTCAACCTGCGCGGCAGTAATAAGCATCGTGCTCGACTCCCCTGCCCGCCAATGATCGATATCCAACCGCCCACGAGCGCTGACACGTGGTTTACCTACCTCCACGTGTGCCTGGTCCTGCAACCTCAATCCCCTGAGATCCACGAACCCGCGAACGCTAGGGCTTCCGATCAGTACCGATGCGCGGTCGCATGCCCGCGCCCCGCTAGCGACTAACCGGCCCTGCGACGTCACTACAGCTCGATTTATCACCAATTCTGCGTCATCTCGAAGGATCAGTCCTTTCGCCACTAACTCGCCACCTGCAGAGATAGTGGGACCCCCCAGCAATAGGTCACTGTTTCCCTGGAGAACCGCATCTGAAAGAATCAGTCGACCGTTTCGCGAGACGTCGACTCCGACAGCAGTCATCCGCGCATCGTTGCGCAACTGCGCCTCCTGCAGGTGCACTTCGCCGCCGTCTAGCACCGAAGCGCCGTTCAAACTCAGTACGGAGTCGTCGGCGACTCTGATACCCGGGAGAAGAAGCCGCCCATGCGCAAGCACCTCGATGCGCTCGAGATTCAGCTTAGTTGAGCCCTCGCAACGAATCCTGGAGAGATTGACGGTGTAGTCGATCCTGAGGCCTGTGAGGTTGAAATGCAGCCCTGCCCACAGGGGTCCGCCCTCGCCGCTATCAGTGAGGTTCGTGCGAATCTGTTCGAAACCCGCGACGCGGACCTGACGCTCGAGAAGGGCGCTCGCTTCATCATCGACCCTCGGCGCGGCCCGCAGATAGCCGCAGAGCACATCGACACATAGCTGCGCCTCTCTCGAGTTTTCCCGAGCTTTCCACTCCGAAACTAGGCCCGCTAGGAGGAACAGGCCTGTCATGCGCTTCGTTGCCGATGCGTCGGATGCCAGCAACTCGACCGCCGTCACCAGCCGAGCGCGAAGGACGCTTTCCGCATCCGCTTCCCGCCGGTCTCTCATCTCCCGCAGCCGACTGGCCTCCTTGTCACGGTCCAAGTGGTACAAGCGCTGTTGTACGAGCGAACGAGCTCGGTCGCGGTCCGCCGCCCGCAGTTCTTCGCCATGCCGAGCACCGCTGAGTGCTATTCCGGCTATCGCGATGACTCCGCCCAGGGAGAAGAGGACCACCTGCGCCGCTGGCCACAGACTCGCTGCCCGCACGTCATCGCTGACATCTGGAAACCAGTTGTTCAACAACTGGTTTGGCACCACGACGAGGATCGAACCGCCCAAGACTATGAAGAGAACGGCTGCAATCGTGAAGCAGACGGCCCAGCGCGACCGCTTCCACCAACTTTCGTCGCTTGGCAAGAAATCCGCGTCATCATTCGCCGATTCATCCGTCCCAATGTCCACGTTGAACAACCTACCAAGGCGCCCAAACCGGATGAACAGAGCGCCGATCTACCGCGGTCGCAGGCGCGGCAGGGCGTTCCGACCGTGGGTCATCGCGGAGACGGATTGCTCCTCGTGAGCCGCACTCCTGGCGCGAGCTCAACTGAAGGTGCACGAGGCTCGCTCGGCGCCAGAAGCGGGGTCGGCGGTCACGCGAAAGGCATCACGACACAGGGGTGACGCAGAGCCGATCGCCATCTCGATCTGACTTCTCCCAACTGAGCGCCGCCACCCCTCATTGAGCCCAAATGCTGGGATTGCTGGGTTCGGAACCTCCGCGTCGCACCCCGCGATGGATACAGTCACGCTGTGGACGAGGAGAAGTTGCGCTTCGAGCTCGAATTCTCCGCTCCGGAGGTCGCGAGCCTGACTGCGGCGGCCAGGCGCGCCAGCCGGCCGGTCGAGGAGTACGTGCGTTACGCCGCCTTGCGCGTGGCTGCTCAAGACACCCGCCTCCCAGACGCTGGGAGGGCAACTTCCGAGGAGCCCCTCTCCCGACGCTCGCTTCGCCCGCTTCGATTCGAGGCGAGGATGCCGACACATGAGATGGTGCGGCAACTCACCATCCACCTCGGCATCCGACTGTTAGCCCTGACGCTGGCCGCCGACGCTGAGGTCGTCGGCACATGGGCCGATGAGCAGAACCCTCCCCCGGAGCCGTACGAGCGCAGGCTGCAGGTGGCGCACGAGATATGGCAGCTCGTCTGCAGCGTGGAATCGCCGCCGACCACGCGGGCATGGTGGATGGGGATGAAGGATGGGCTCGGCGACCTCTCACCTGCTGAAGCCATCGCACTCGATCGTTATCAAGACGTGCGCGCCGTGGCCCGGAACTTCTTGGAAGCCGGGTAGGCGGCTTCAACTCCGAGCCTCACTCCGGGCCCGCGCCGCGACCTGTTCATCACGAGTCACGAGGCGGGTGAGCCCGGGCGAGCGACGGAGAAGCCGTCGCGGGCACGAACAACTACGAGCGCGCGATCAGCGCCCTCACCGCTCCGTACGACGAGCGCGGCGATGATCTCGTGGCACCGGCACAGGCGAACAACGGAACGCTGTTCGAAACCAGGCAACTCAAGGACGGAATTCCCGCAACGCTCCAAGCGACCATACGTCCGTCTTGGTGTCGGCGGGGTAGACCCCGCTGGACACTTTCCACGCGCCTCGCAGCACTGTCCAACGATGTTGGAGATACGCTGACTGGACATATCCGTCGAGGGGTCTAGACGTGGCTGGACACAACAAAGGGCAAACCGTCGGCTACGTGCGCGTCTCCTCCGACGAGCAGAATGTCGCCCGCCAGCTCGAGGCCATTGGCACTGTCGATCGGACCTTCACCGACCGCATCTCCGGCAGGAGCCGCAGCACGCGTAGGGGGCTCTCGGAGATGACGGCCTACGTGCGTGATGGCGATACCGTCCTCGTCAGTTCGATGGACCGCTTGGCGCGATCCCTGCGCGATCTCGATGACATCGTCTCCGAGCTCACTGGTCGCGGCGTCACGGTCCGCTTCCTCAAAGAGGCGCTGACCTTCTCTCCCACCGGCAACGACCACTTCGCCCGCTTCCAGATGCAACTCATCGGCGCCGTCGCCGAACTCGAGCGCAATCTCATCCGTGAGCGTCAGGCGGAGGGCATAGCTATCGCGAAGACGCGAGGCGTCTATCGTCGGACGCCGAAGCTCACGCCCTCCGCGGTCGCGGCCGCGCAAGAGCGAATCGACCAGAAAGTGCCCCTGGCGGTGATCGCTCGCGAACTCGGGGTTTCTCGTCAGACGCTCTACACCGCACTCGGGCGCCAGCAATCATCGACTGGCCAGTAGCGGGCAGCCTCTTCGCATCTCGACGTCCGTGGGCCTCGAAGCGCGATAATTGCGCGTACACACCGCCGATCGAAACGCAGCCGGCAAAGAACCGGCTCGAAGAGCGAAGCGACCTCCGGTAACGAGCGGCGCTGGGTTCACGCCCCGCTACGAAGCCATCGGGGAAGTTATCGGCTCGAAGCGACGATGCCGGCCGCTCGCGCCGCAGAGGCAAAGGCTCACGAGGATTGCTGGTCGCCGTCCAACCGCAGCCCACGCATGAGCAGCAGTGATGCGGCGACGAGCACCCCCACTGCCGCGAGCGAGGTTCCAGCACCGAACCCGGCGAGAGCCCCTGCGGCGGCCGGGATTGCGAGCTGGCTGAGGCGGTTGCCCGAGAGCCGCAGGGCGAGCGCGCGTCCGCGTTGGCCCTCAGGAGCTTGCTCGACCAGCCACGACATCGTCAGCGGCTGACCGACACCGAGTCCGAGTCCGAGCACGACAGCGATTGCGACCAGTGCCCAGAACGGGAGCGGCGCCGCGAGAGCGATCAGTCCGATGGACGACACGATTAGGCTCGTGACCATCAAGCGGCCGCGACCGAGGCGCCGCGCGAGCATCCCGAGGAGCAAGCGAGATGCCATCGACGCGACGGCGCGCGCTGCCAGTACGGCGCCGACTGCTGCCGCGCTCAGTCCCAGCTCAGCTCCGAGGGCGGGGACGTACACGACCGTCAAGTCGACTGCGGCGACGACGATGGCGCTGGTCGCAATCGCCCGTGCGACGCCTGGTGAGCGCAGCAGCATCCAGGCGGAAACACCTCCGTGCGCGTCGAGGCCCGAGTTCGCGAGGGATCGCCGCTCGATCGCGAACGTCGTGGGCATCAGCACGAGTGCGAGCACTCCGCCGATGATGAAGAGCAGCCTCGTGTCGGGGCGTACGCCGTCCCCGCCCAGGGTGAGCAGGAGGGGACCGATCGCCTGTCCGAGCGAGGCTGCGAACGTGTAGTAGCCGAAGAGCGAGTCGAGGCCGCCCGCCGAGGCTGAACGCGCGACGACGGCCTGCTGGCCCACGATGCAGCCGAGGTGGCCGGCGCCGAGCAGCGCCGTGCCGACGAGGAGCCCGACGATGGCATGCCCCCACAGCGCGAGCGCGACGCAAGCGACGATCGCGAGCGCAGACCCTCCGAGCAGCGCGACCCGCTCGCCGCGACGGTCGACGAGTCGCCCGACCACGAGTGCGAGCAGCAGCGGAACGAGGGCGAAGGCTGCTCCGATCGCTCCGACCGAGACGGCGGGCGCGCCGAGGTCGAGCGCCGCGTAGCTCACCGCGGGGCGCACGAGGAATGCGATGACCTGGATCAGGAGAGAGTGCAGGAGCAGCGCGACCAATGATGCGCGCTTCACGCCCGGTCCCTCCTGAGCACGCGCGCGCCGCGTGGACGGGCCCGCACGACGCTGCTCCGTCGATGCGGGCCCGATGCCATCGCGTGGCTCAGAACGCGGTCAGCACGTTCTGCACGTGCTCGACCCGGGGTAGCGACTCCACGTGCGGCCCGATGAGGGCGCGCCACTGCTGGAAATCCTCCGACGAGCGGAAGTCGACGGTGTGGTCCTCGATGTGCTCCCACGAGACGAAGAGGCGGTAGCGCCGGGGCTCCTCGACCGAACGCTCGAGGGTGAGGGTACGGGCGCCGTCCGCGCGCTGGAACAGCGGCGCGGCCTCGCGCACGGCCTGCTCGAAGCCGGCCTCGTGCCCCTCCTTGACGTCGACCTCAGCGATCTCGGTGACACGCGTGCGCTCCCCGGCTTCCGAGCCGGCGCTGCGCTCCGCGTCGATGCGGCCGGTCTCGCCGGTCTCGATCATAGTTCGCGTCGAGTCGACCGAGCCGTAGGTCCACAGGATCCGCATCTCCTCGGTGTCGGAGAGGTTCTCGAAGTGGTGCGGCACGTTCGCGGGCACGAACGTCGTGTCGAAGGTATTCAGCTCGTGCCGCTCGCCGTCGATGTCGACGATCGCGCGGCCGAGGATGACCATGACGGACTCGGCGACGTTGTGCGAGTGGTGGCCGATCTGCGCGCCCGGCGCGAAGATCGTCATGCCGTTCAGGTACGTCGTCGCGCCGCGCTCGGACGTCACGAGCGGCACCGTCTTGGCGCCGGCCCCGCGATCCTTCGACGGCAGGTCGTTCGGGCGGAGGACGTGGCTCGCCTGGGAGGAGATGGTCGTGGTCACAGTGCGGGTCCGATCCAGATGGTCTTCGCGTTCATGAACTCCCGGATGCCGAGGGCTCCGAGCTCGCGTCCGTAGCCGGACGCCTTGATGCCACCGAAGGGCAGTCGCGCGTCGGAGGCGACCATGCCGTTGATGAACACGGCTCCGGCGTCGATGTTGCGCGCGATGTCGCGGGCGGCCGCGACGTCGGCCGTCCAGATGGCCGCGCCGAGGCCGAACTCCGTCTGGTTGGCGAGGCTCACGGCCTCTTCGACGCCGTCGCAGCGGATGACGGCGGCGACGGGGCCGAAGGTCTCCTCGACGAAGGCCGTGTCGTCGGGCGACACCGAGTCGAGCAGCGTCGGCGCGTAGTAGGCGCCGTCGCCGGGAATCGGGGCGCCGCCGAGGACGAGCTCGGCGCCGCCGGCGGCGAGCGTCTCCTCGACCTGGCGGTGCAGGTCGTCGCGCAGGTTGCGACGGGCCATTGGGCCGATGGTCGTGCCCTCGACGAGCGGGTCGCCGACGGTGAGCGCCTGGATGCCTGCAGCGAATCGCGCGACGAACCGGTCCGCCACGGCCTCGTCGACGATGAAGCGCTTCGCATTCACGCAGCTCTGGCCGTTGTTGGTGAAGCGGGCCTTCACCGCGACCGCGGCAGCGGCTTCGACATCGGCGTCGGCGAGCACGATGAACGGGTCCGAGCCTCCGAGCTCGAGCACCTGCTTCTTGAGCGCCTTGCCCGCCTGCGAGGCGACCAGACGACCGACCTCGGTCGAGCCGGTGAGCGTGACCGCGGCGATTCGGTCGTCCTCGATGAGCGACTGCACGCGCGACGCCTCAATGAGGAGCGTCGTGAAGAGTCCCGACGGGGCGCCCGCTTCGGTGACGGCCCGCTCGAGCGCGATCGCGCACTGCGGCACGTTGTTGGCGTGCTTCAGGATCGCGCCGTTGCCCGCGGCCAGCGCGGGCGCCAGGAACCGGACGAGCTGCCAGTAGGGGTAGTTCCACGGCATCACGGCGAGCACGACGCCCAGGGGGTCGTAGACGACGCCGGACTCCGCCGCGTTCGAGGCGATCTCCTCGTCGGCGATGTAGGTGCGCGCGTGCTCGGCGTAGTGGTCGAGCGTGACGGCGCACTTCTCGATCTCGGCGCGCGCCTCGGCGAGGGGCTTGCCCATCTCGAGGGTGATGAGGCGTGCGTGCTGCTCGGCATCGCGGCGGAGGATGGCGGCGATCGACCGGAGCAGCGCGCTGCGCTCGTCGTCGTTGGAGCGTCGCCACTCGCGCTGCGCGGCGACGGCGGCGTCGAGCGCGGCGTCGACCGCTTCGGGCGTGTGGGCATCGAACGTGGCGAGGATCTCGCCGTTCGCGGGATTGATCGAAGTGATCACGTTCCGTCCTTCCGGTTCAGAACAGGGGGTATGCGAGGGTGAGTCCCCCGACGATCAGCATCACGACCGCGACGATCGTGCCGCGCCAGATGACCTTCTTGAAGTGCTCGCCGAGGCTGACGTTCGCAAGCCCGATGAGGAGCAGGAACGACGCCACGAGCGGGCTCGACTGGTGGAGCGCCTGGCCGACCAGCGACGCCCGCGCCATCTCGATCGTCGAGATGTCGAAGTGCGTGGCCGTCTCGGCCAGGATCGGCAGGATCCCGAAGTAGAAGGCGTCGTTGGTCATGATGAACGTGAACGGGATGCTCAGCAGTCCGACGATCACGGCCATGACGGGACCGAGGTCGGAAGGGATGACGGTGACGAGCCACTCGGCCATCGCCGACACCATGCCGGTGCCGTTCATCACGCCCGTGAGCACGGTCGCGGCGAAGATCATGCCCACGACGGAGATCACCGAGTCGGCGTGGGCCTTGATCTGCTCGGACTGCTCACGAACCTCCGGGAAGTTGATGACGAGCGCCACGGCGGCCGCGACCATGAAGACCACAACGGGCTCGGTGAAGTCCGCGACCAGCACGGTCATCGTCGCGAGGGTCAGCACCAGGTTGACCCAGATGAGGCGCGGGCGCGCCTTGGGACGCACGGCGAGCATGTTCTGCGTGTCGAGCGGCACGGAGAAGTCGTCGCGGATGGCGACGGAGGAGCCACCGGCCCGCGCTCCGCTCGCGGCGGCGCCCACCGCCACCGGCTCGCGCTCAGCGAGCACGCGCCGGTCGTCGAGCGAGAGCGTGCCGATGCGCTTGCGCTCCGAGATGCCCATGAAGTAGGCGAAGACGCAGACGGTCAGCAGGCCGGCCACGATGGCGGGGATCATCGGCACGAAGATGTCGATCGGCGACAGCTGCAGCGAGGCGGCGGCGCGGGACGTCGATCCTCCCCATGGCACGGTGTTCAGCACGCCGTTGGACATCGCGGCCGTCACGGTCAGCACCACTGGGCTCATGCCGAGCTTCAGGTAGATCGGCAGCAGGGCCGAGGTCACGATGATGAACGTCGTCGAGCCATCGCCGTCGAGCGAGATGACGGATGTCAGCAGCGCGGTGCCGACGACGAGCTTGACCGGGTCGTGCCCGACGAAGCGGAGGATCAGACGGATGAGGGGGTCGAACAGACCCACGTCGATCATCGTGCCGAAGTAGATGATCGCGAAGAACAGGAGCCCAGCGGTCGGCGCGAGGTTGAGCACCGCTTCGACGATCATGTCGCCGATGCCGAGGCCCGCCCCCGCGAAGAGTCCGAAGATCAAGGGGACCAGGATCAGCGTCACGATCGGTGTCGCGCGCTTGGTCATCACGATCGTCATGAACACGGCGATCATGACGAAGCCGAGGACTACGAGCATCGTTGCTCCTCAAGAAGTAGGCGGGAGTGGTGCGCCGACGAACATACCTGTCGGTATACCTGGATGTCAATGCTACCGTCGACCCATGAGCCTGGACACCGCCGTCGCCACGCAGGGCAAGGCCGCTGCCGCGTATGCGCAGCTCAAGCGCGAGATCGAGCACGGCATCCTCGCCCCGGGCGCGACACTGCCGGAGACCGATCTCGTCGCCCGCACAGGGGCGTCCCGCACCCCGGTGCGTGAAGCGATCCGGCGCCTCGCGGCGGAAGGCCTCATCGTGCTCGAGCCACGCCGAGCCCCGATGGTGTCGCGCGTCTCGATCGCTGGCGCTCGAGCGCTGTTCGAATTCCGCCGCCTCATCGAGCCGGCGGCCGCCGCTGCCGTCGCGAGGTCGCTGGTCACCGACCGAGCGGGTCGCGCCAGCGCGTTCCGAGGGCTTCGAGAGCGTCTCGCACAGCTGCACACCTCCCAGCTGTCGGCAGCGTTCGAGACGCAGTTCGGCGAGCTGACGTCCGAGTTCGACGACCTGCTCGTCGCGGCGACCCCGAACGAGCACCTGGCCCGCTCGATCCGCGAGCTGCGTCCGCACACCCGCCGCCTGCGTCTCATCGCGCATGCTGACACCGACCGCCTGCACGACTCGCTCCGCGAGCACATCGAAATGTGCGACGCGCTCGTCGGAGGGGACGAGCAGCGCGCCGCCTCGGCCATCACGCTCCATCTCGTGCACGTGGAGCAGGCGATCTTCCACCGGCTGTGGGACTCAGAGCCCGGGTCGCTCAGCGCGGTCGAGCTCAGCTGAGGGCGACGGGAGCGCCCGCTCGGCCGTGGTGACCACCTGCGAGCCCGGCACCACCGTCGCAGCGACAGCGGCCTTCCACTCGGCGTAGTGCGGAGCGCTGCGGTGCTCTTCGAAGAAGGCCCGCGCGTCTCGGTAGATCTCGTAGAACGCCCATCGACGACCCGACTCGTCGAGCCGAAGGACGTCGAAGAACCAGCACCCCGGCTCGTCGTCCAACGAGGCACGCTGGTTGCGTGCGATGGCGTCCAGGAACGCCGATTCCTGACCCTCGAGCACCTCGAGCTCGACCCAGACCGACAGCATGATGACCTCCTTAGGTATACCTGTTAGTATATCGATGACGCGTCGGCGTCAGATTGCGAGGACGACATGGGAGTCGATACGTCGATCGCCACGGAGCTGATCGAGCTCCGCGGGCTGCTGCAGGGCGCGACGGACATCGCGGAGCGCGCGGGCATGCCGCGACGCGACGCGCAGCTCCTCGCCGACACGCTGCTCCAGGCGGAGCTGTGGGGCCACCGTTCGCACGGCCTCCTCCGCCTCCCCTGGTACATCGCCCGCATCGAGTCCGGGGCGATGCAGGCACGCACCGAGCCCGAGACGCTCCTCGACACCGGCCCCCTCATGCTGATGGACGGCAAACGGGGCGTCGGCCAGGTGCTGGCGCAGCAGGCGACCCAGCAGGCCGTCCACCGCGCGAAGAGCTTCGGGGTCGGCGTGGTCGGCGTCCGCGACTCGAACCACTTCGGCACGGCGATGTACTTCACCCGCCAGGCCGCCGCCGAGGGCTGCGTGTCGATCCTCACCACCAACGCCTCGCCGGCGATGGCGCCGTGGGGTGGTCGCACGAAGGGCATCGGCACCAACCCGTGGTCGATCGCGGCCCCCTACGGCGACCGCGTCGTCGTGCTCGACATCGCGAACACGGCGGTCGCCCGAGGCAAGATCTACCTCGCGCGCGAGCGCGGCGAGCAGATCCCCGACGGCTGGGCGATGACGGCCGACGGTGCCGCGACGACCGACCCGAGCGCCGCGATCGACGGCGTGATCCTGCCGATGGCGGGGCACAAGGGCTACGCCATCTCGTTCATGATGGACGTGCTGTCTGGAGCGCTCACGGGCAGCCACGTCGGCAACCGCGTCGGTGGCCCCTACGAGGCGGGCCGCGTCTCGGGGGCGGGGCACCTCGTGATCGCGATCGACGCGGCGACGATGGACGTCGACGGCACCTATGCCGGTCTGATCGAGGAGCTCGTCGCGCAGGTCCACGGCACTCCCCTGGCGGTCGGCTCCGACGAGGTCGTCTACCCGGGCGAGCTGGAGGACCGCGCCGAGGCGGCGGCGCGCGCCGCCGGCGGCATCGCGCTGCCGGACAAGACCATCAAGGACCTGCACGACCTCGCCGCGAGCTACGGCGTCTCGCTCGGGTTCTGACCCGACCGCCCCGATGCCCCCGGCCACCCAGGGCGGGGGCATCAGGCTTCGCCGCCACGCGACGGAGGCGGCCCCTCGAGGCGTGCCAGGACCGCGTCGGTGAACGCGTCCGTGCCGAGGGCCCCTCCGATGTCGCCGGTGCGGGTCGACGGATCGGCGATCGCCGCGTCGATGGCGGTCTCGATGGCGCGCGCAGCCTCGGTCAGGTCTGGCCGCTCACCGCGCCGGCCGAGCCACTCGAGGAGCATCGCCGCCGAGAGGATCAACGACGTCGGATTGGCGATGCCTCGCCCAGCGATGTCCGGCGCGGACCCATGCTGGGCCTGCGCCGCAGCGATGCCGTCGCCCGTGTTGAGCGACCCGCCGAGGCCGAGGCTCCCGGAGAGCTCCGAAGCCTCGTCCGAGAGGATGTCGCCGAACATGTTGGTCGTCACGATCACGTCGAAGTCGTCGGGCCGCTTCACGAGGGCAGCGGCGGCAGCGTCGACGATGAGCTCGCTCAGCCGCACGTCCGGATACTCCTCCGCGACCTTCCGGACCTCACGGAGGAACAGCCCGTCCGAGAGCTTCACCACGTTCGCCTTGTGCACCGCGGTGACATGCTGACGGCGGTCACGGGCGAGCTCGAACGCCGCTCGGGCGACGCGGTTCGAGGCGGCAGCGGTGATCTTCCGAATGCTGAAGGCGCTGTCCGCGTCCGGCATGAACTCGCCTGAGCCGGCATGCATGTTGCGGTCGGAGTAGAAGCCCTCGGTGTTCTCGCGCACGATGACGAGATCCATCGGTCGCCGGAGGATCGACAGCTCCCCCCGAGACCGGCACGGTCGGATGTTCGCGTACAGGCCGAACCTGGTGCGCAGCTCCCCTGACGGGTTGATGCCGCCCTCGGCTCGCGGCGGGTATTCGTAGTGCGAGACCGGGCCGAGCAGCACCCCGTCGACCGCCAGCACGCGCTCGAGCACCGCATCGGGCAGGGTCGTGCCCTGCGCCGCGAGGCTCGCGAGACCGATGTCGGCGTGCTCGAACGAGAGACCGAGATCGAAGGCCCGGTCGACGTGATCGAGGACTCGAAGCGTGGCATCGGTGATCTCGGGCCCGATGCCGTCGCCCGGCAGCACGAGGATGGTCGTGGTCATGGTGTGGCTCCTGACACGGATGCGACGATGCTCCAGCCGGCAGGCAGCGCGACACCGAGGTCGTCCGCCAGCGTGCCGAGCTCCGCGATGGTCTGCTCGGGCAGCTCCACGCCGCCCGCGGCACGAGCGGCCGCTTCGGCGAGGTCCTCGAGCTCCCCGGGGTGGTGGATCCTGTCGTGGCCGACTGCGAGGGGCGTCTCCCTGACCTCGCGCACCATGGCGTCGACGCGCGAGTCGTAGTCCTCGACCGGACCCAGCGCCGCGACGTCGATCGCGATCATCAGGTGGCCGGCGCCGCTGCTGCCGTCGGGCATATACGGGCCGATGACGCCCGTGCCGACGGCGCTCCCCGTCAGGGCGCCCGAGAGCAGGTCCATCATGAAGCTGATCGCGTAGCCCTTGTGGCCGGCCATCGGCATGATGGTGCCTGCGATCCCGGCGACCGCATCGGTCGTCGGCGCACCTTCGCTGTCGAGCGCCCAGTGCGACGGGATCGGCTCGCCACGCTGCTTCGCGAGGTACAGCTTGCCTCGCGCGACCGCCGTGTTGGCGATGTCGAGGGCGACCACCGAGTCGCGCCAGGGGCCGGCGATGGACCAGGGATTCGTCCCGACCCGCTTCTCCTTGCCGCCCCATGGCGCCATGGCGGGAGACGCATTGGTGGTGAGGAGCGCGACGCAGCCCTCGCGTGCCGCACGGCGCGTGAAGTACATCGCGGTGCCGAAGTGGTTGGAGTTGCGCACGCCGACCGCTCCGATCCCGTGCACGCGCGCACGTTCGACCGCGAGGTCGCGAGCGCGCTCGGCCATCACCTGCCCGAGACCGTCCTGCCCGTCGAGCAGCACGAGCGCGCCCGTGTCGATGAGGACCTCGCCGGCGGCGGTCGCCTTGGTCGCACCGCTCCTCAGGCGTGCGACGTACCACGGCAGACGCAGCAGCCCGTGCGAGTGGTGCCCCCACAGCTCAGCCTGGACGAGGCTGTCGGCGACGAGCGTCGCCGAGGCCCCAGGGACGCCGACCGCCCGAAGGATGTCGGAGGCGAGCCGGAGCAGCGCATCCGGCTCGAAGCGGCGCGCGCTCACCGCTCGCGCCGCTCGTCGGCGCGGTCGTCCCGGTCGGCCTGGTCGCGCTCGTCGTCGTGAACCGCAGGGATCATCGCGGTCGCGAACCCGCGATCGATGTCGTCGGCGCCCACAGCCTCGGCCGTGCGCCGCTCCCATCGCTTGAGGAAGCGAGGGACGATCGCGACGAGGATGACGAGCACGTAGCAGACGATCGAGAAGGGAGATGCGACGAGCGCCGACGCGTCGCCGTCCGAGATCGCGAGCGCGCGGCGGAGCTGCTGCTCCGCGATGGGACCGAGGATCACCCCGATGATGAGGGGCGCGATCGGGAAGCCGTACTGGCGCATGAAGTACCCGAGGATGCCGATGACGAGGAGCGTGAACACGTCGAAGATCGAGCCGCTCACGGCGTAAGCGCCGAGCAGTGCGAACGTGACGATGCTCGCGTACAGGTACGGCGTCGGGATCTTCAGCACCTTGGCCCAGACCCCGGCGAGCGGCAGGTTGAGCACGAGCAGCATGAAGTTGCCGATGAGGAGCGCTGCGATGAGCCCCCAGACGAGGTCCGGCTCAGTGCTGAGCAGGCGCGGTCCCGGCTGGATGCCGTACTGCTGGAAGGCGATGAGGATGACGCCGGCGGTCGCCGACGTGGGAACGCCGAGCGCGAGCAGCGGCATCAGTGCACCGGCGGCGTTCGCGTTGTTGGCCGCCTCCGGCCCGGCGACGCCCTCGATCGCGCCCTTGCCGAACTCGTCCTTCCGCTTCGACAGCCGGCGTTCGGCCGCATAGGACAGGAAGGTCGGCACCTCCGAGCCCCCGACCGGCACGGCGCCGAGGGGCCAGCCGATCGCGGTCCCGCGCAGCCACGCAGGCCACGAGCGTCGCCAGTCGTCGCGAGTCATCCAGAACTGCCCCTTGGGGAGGTCCATGACCTGGAGCTTGCCCTTGCGCATGCGGGCGGCGAGGTAGATCGCCTCACCCATGGCGAAGAGGGCGACGATGACCACGACGCTGTCGATGCCGTCGAGCAGGCGGGGCACGCCGAAGGTGTACCGCGCGACTCCGCTCTGCGAATCGAACCCGATGAGCCCGATGACGAGGCCCACCGCGACGGCGGCGAAGCCACGTGCCGCGGAAGCGCCGAGCAGCGCACCGACGGTCATGAAAGCGACGACGATGAGTGCCAGGTAGTCAGCGGGGCCGAGCAGGATCGCCACGCGGACGACATAGGGCGCGACGAAGGCGAGCAGGACGGTGGCGATCGTGCCGGCGATGAAGGAGCCGATGGCTGCGGTCGCGAGCGCTGACGCCGCTCGACCGGAGCGTGCCATCTTGTTGCCGTCGATCGCGGTCATCATCGAGCCGGACTCGCCGGGCGTGTTGAGCAGGATCGACGTGGTCGACCCGCCGTACATCGCGCCGTAGTAGATGCCGGCGAAGAGGATGAGGGCCGCTTCCGGAGCGACCGTGTAGGTGAGCGGCAGCAGGAGCGCGATGGTGAGCGCGGGTCCGATGCCGGGCAGCACTCCGACGAAGGTGCCGGCGACGACGCCGACGAACGCCCAGAGCAGGTTGATGGGGGTCAGCGCGAGGGCGAAGCCGTCGATGAGCCCCTGGATGCCTTCCATGGCGTCCCTTTCAGAGGATCCCCGCGAAGACGCCCTCGGGCAGGTAGATGCCCAGCGTCTTGGCGAAGAAGAGGTAGACGAGCACCGGCAGCACGATCGAGACGAGCGCCATCGCCCACCACCGTCGTGCGCCGAACGCGAGGAGGAGGCCGAAGAACGCGAGCGGCGCCGCGATCAGGTAGCCGAGGGGGTCGAGCAGGACCGCGAATCCGATCACGGACGCCAGGAGGATCGCGACCCGCACGGCGTTGAAGCGCTGCGTCGGGTCGGTCAGCTCCGACTCCTCCGGCGCGACGGAGTGACCTCGGAACAGCTCGATGATCGTCCATCCCGCGGCCAGGATCAGGAGGCCGCCGGCGAAGTGGGGCATGAACCGAGGCCCGACGTTGCTCGACGCGAGCGGAATCGGGATGAGGGCGGCCTCGATGACGACGAAGATGCCGAGGGCGAGGAGGAGCCCGCTGAACGCGAGCTCCCCCTTGCTGTGCGCGGTCAGCTTCACACCAGACCCAGGTCCTCGAGCAGCTGACGGGTGGACTCCGTCTGCTCCTGCAGCTCGGCGGCGAACTCCTCGCTGTCGAGGTACTCGTCGGACCATCCGTTGGTCGTGCGGATCTCGTTCCAGGCGTCCGACTCCACGAGCGTCGCGAAGCCCTCCTCGAGCGTCGCGAGGTCCTCGTCCGAGATGCCCGGGGGCGCGAAGATGCCTCGCCAGTTCACCAGGGCCGAGTCGGGGTACCCGGCGTCGGCGATGCTCGGCAGGTCCGGCGCCACTTCGAGGGGCTCGTCCGAAGCGGTGGCGAGGACGCGCAGCTCGCCGGTCTCGATCGAGTCGGCGAACTCGCCGTACCCGGAGATGCCGGCAGCGACCTGGTTGCCGAGCAGGGCGATGAGTGCCTCGCCGCCGCCGTCGAACGTGACGAAGTTCACATCGGTCGCCTCGAGGCCCGCATCCTGGGCGAGCAGCCCGCCCCACATGTGGTCGTAGCCGCCCTGGTTGCCGATGGCGATCGGATTGTCGCCGGGCGACTCCGCGAGCGCGTCGAGGAAGTCCTGCAGCGTCTCGTAGGGGCTCGCGTCGGGGACCACGATGACGTCGTACTCGCCGATGAGGCGGGCCACCGGCGTGAGCTCCGTGAGGTCGTTCGGTGCGTCGTTCGTGATGCTCGCGCCGACGAGCGACAGGCCACCGATCATGAGGTCGTCCGGCGAGCTCATCCCGACGAACTCCGCGAGCGCGACCGTCCCGCCGGCACCTTCGGTGTTCGTGACCTGCACCCGCTGGGCGAGGCGCTCTGAGGTGAGCACCTGCTCGATCGCTCGCGCGGTCTGGTCGTACCCGCTGCCGGCACCCGAGGGTGCGTCGATCGAGAGCGCGCCGAGGACGGGCCCTTCCTCGGGTGCGCCGGAGCTGCCGGTCCCGCCCGCAGAGCAGCCCGTTGCGAGCAGTCCGACGGCGACGAGTGTGCCGACCGCCACGGCCGTGCCGCGTCGCTTGCGAATGTTCATCTTCATCGATCTCCATCCAGGAGCACAGGGCGTGTCGCGTCCTTGCGACTGCCGCGCCCGAGGGTGCTCGGCGCCAACATAGCGAACTGTGCACGTGTATACAAGTGCACTAGCGAACAAGTATGCGTAGTGCCACACTTGCCGCATGCGCGGGTCAGGAAGCCAGTTCGCCTACGACGAAGTACGGCGGCAGATCGTCACCCTCGAGCTGCGCCCGGGCGCGAGGCTCTTCGAAGAGGCGCTCGCCGCCTCGCTCGGAGTCAGCCGGACCCCTCTGCGAGAGGCGCTTCGCCAGCTCGAGTCCGAGCGTCTGCTCGAACGCCTGCCTGCCGGCGGCCTGTCCGTGCCGGTGCTCGACGCGCGCGAGATCTCAGAGCTGTACGACTGCCGCGCCGCTCTCGAGGGTCTGATGGCAGGCGAGGCGGCGCGCGTGGCGACCACCCCCGACATCGACGACCTGCAGCGACTCGTCGCGAGGAACGAAGCGCTCGTGCACCTGCCCGAGGACGCGATGCTGTCCGGCAAGGCGATCCACAGCGCGATCTCCCGGATCGCGGACAACGCCTGGTCTCTGCGGCTCCACGAGCAGGTCGCGGGTCAGATGGAGCGCTACCGCCGCTACACCAATCAGAGCGCCGACCGCAGAGATCGCGCGCTCGAGGAGCACCGCGGCATCGTCGCTGCGATCGCGACTGCCGATCCTTCTCGTGCGGCACTGCTCGCACACGAGCACGTCACGGCTGCCCGCGACGAAGTGCTTCGGGTCATAGACAGCGTCGGCCTCTCCGTGAGTTGATGCGGGCGAGCGGCGATCGCGGACCACTGACAGCGGCTATGAGCGAGCTGCGCCGCCTCGACCTAGGGATCAGGTCTAGCTGCGGGTCGCCTCATCCGCGGCATCGCGTCACACCGACGCTATGCGTGAGTGAACGGCGCCTGCGACAGACTCCTGCGTACTCGCGCCGACAGCCCATCTGAAGCGTCGGGTGGACGACCCGGGACGTGCCGGGACGCCGACGCGGAGTCGTGCCGCCCGATCGTTCTTGGACGCGTTCCTGGACACTCACGACAACGACGAAGGCCACCTGCTCTCGCAGGTGGCCTTGCGCTTTGCGGATCTTCCGCGCGCCCGGAGGGACTCGAACCCCCAACCTTCTGATCCGGGCTCAGAGCGCGGCTTACGCAATGTCCTGTTCGCGGTCCTAGATCGATTCGAACAGCCGGGCCATCGCTTCGGCGGCCCCCGAACGATGTCAGCCACGAGATTCCAGACGGCGAACGCGCCAAGGAGCCGCTCTATCGAGCGAGCTGATGGACTGGACTCTTCCTGAGCCAACTCGCAAGCGTGCGACGAGGCACGCCAATGGTTCACGCCAGCAACGGCCCCCAAGCCCGGCGCATAGAAACGGCACGATCTCGTCGATGGTCAGAGCGGCCCTGCTTGCCTCACGCACGACCTTCGTTTTGAGCCGGCAGGATGGTGTCGTTCAGAGAGCCAACCGGCTCGCCGAATAGCGAGTCGATGAGCGCCGCAGATGCTTCCCCAACCACCGGCGCGGGCGTCACGTAGTGGCGCTCTGTCGTCAGCACGGAAGCGTGACCGAGTTGTTCCGTCGCGCGGAAGACGCCGGCTTCGTTCGCGATGAGTGTGGCCAGGGTGCGCCGGAGCAACTGCGCAGTCACCTGTCCATGCCGGATACCGGCTCGCTCCAGCGGCTCGCTCCACTCGTCGCGGAAGTTGCGCAGTATTCGGCGTACGTTGCCGGGCCGGCTCCACCCACCGCGTCGATTCGGGAACACCGGAGAACGACTCGCGCTGTCATCGACGTACGGCCTGAGCGCCGTCACCGCAAGCAATGGCAACACGATCGTGCGCTGCTGGCGCGCGTGCTTGGGGTGCGGCTGCCAAACCGGCTCGCCCTTCTCGCCGTCCGTCAGCGTCGCCGTGAGGTGGAGCGTTGGCGTGGAGTTGTCGAGGCGCAGGTCGCAGTGGCGGAGTGCAAGCAGCTCTCCGATCCGGAGACCGACGGCGAGCAATACGTCGAGCATGTCCGCGACCCGTGGATCGGGTTTGGGACCGGGCTTGTCGCGCTCGCTGAGCCATTCGCGGTACGCCCCACTCAGGATCGCCGCCTGTTCCGGGGCCAGCGTGTAGATCTCCGGCTTCGGGAGTCTAGGAGCCGCGAACGCCGCAAGCGGATTCGTCTTCCGCGCGTCAATCCGGACGGCATCGGCGATCATCGCCTTCAGGGTCCTATGCACTCGTCGGGCCAGCGGCGCGTCGCGCTTCGCGAGCGTGCGAATGATGGTCTCGCACCGGGCGATCGTCAGTTCGCTCAGTCGCAGATGACCGAAGTGCTCGACGACGTGCTTCGCATCGGTGGTGTAGTTCTCAAGCGTGCCGGCAGCGAGGGGGCCGAGCGAGCGCTTGCGGTCGAGCCACCAGAGCGCCAGTTCGTCGACGGTGGAGTGGTCGGAGACATAGGCGTCTTCCCGCGTGAGGAATGCCGTCCGAGCGCGCAGCGCCGCCTCTGCTGACTCCGGGGTATCCCCGATCGCGCTCGGCCGGCGGTCGCGGCCGTCCAGCTCGCGAAAGTGCCCGCGCGCCTGATAGCGACCGTCCGGCAGCGGAGTGATGCTGACCACGCCCCAGGTGCCCGGCTCGAGTCGTGGCCTAGGCACGATTCGCCTCGATCCAGGCGACCACGTCGCCGGCGTAGTACCGCACGTGCCTTCCCAGCCGCACAAAGCGAGGGCCGGTCCCACGCTGCCGGTGGTACTGGAGCGTCTTGACGCTGATGTAGAGGGCAGCAGCTACGTCGCGTTCGCGTAGCAGGACGCCAGGCGAGAGCTGGAGCAGGTCGATCGGCACGAGGAGGACTCCGGTGGGAGCGGATGGGGCGCTGGTCACGCTAACCGCATAGGCGGTGCGCGCCAGGCCGCTCCGGCGAAGTCGAGGAGCTACCGGTAGTGGAAGGGCGTGGCCGGGACGTACCGGGACATCAGCGCGGGACCGCGCGAAACCTGCCGAGAATCCTGACTTCAGGCCGTCGCACGAGCAGGTGCTCTCAGGGAAAAACCCCCGGTCAGACGGGGGTTCTTGGTGGATCTGGGGGGACTCGAACCCCCGACCCCCTGCATGCCATGCAGGTGCGCTACCAGCTGCGCCACAGACCCTTGCTCGTGCTCCTCGGAGCAACCTGAACAGCATACGACAGCTCGCGACCGTTTGTCACATCGAGCGGTTCAGCGGGTCGCGGGCGCCGCTCTCGCGCCCTCGAGCGCCTCCGGACCGGGCACCACGAGCGCCGCGATCGCGGTCGTCGCGGGGATCGCGAGCACGAGGCCGATCGAGCCGACGAGGGTGCGCACGATCTCCTCGACCACCTCGCCGGTGGTCAGCTGGATGCCGAGCGGCGCATCCGTGAGCGAGAGCACCATGAGCAGCGGCAGCGCGGCACCGACGTAGGCGAACGCGATCGTGTACACGGTGGAGGCGATGTGGTCGCGGCCGATGCGCATCGCGCGCGCGAACAGCTCGCGCCGGGTCGCGCCGGGGGCGACGGCCCGCAGCTCCCACACCGCCGACGCCTGCGTGATCGTCACGTCGTTGAGCACGCCCATGCCGGCGAGCACGAGACCGCAGATGAAGAGGTCGGAGAGGTCGACGCCCGTCTGCGACAGCAGCAGCCGCGACTCCTCCCCCGCCGTGCCGAGGATGCGCGCGCCGTCGGTCGCGAGCACCGCGAGCACCGCCGTGAGCGCGAGGCCGATGAGCGTGCCGAGCAGCGCCGTCGTCGTGCGCGCCGTGAGGCCGTGCGCCACGTAGAGGACGACGAACATGATGATCGAGGCGGTCACGAGCGCCACCGGCAGCGCCGGCCGCCCGGAGAGGATCGCCGGCAGGGCGAAGCCCCAGATGGTCGCGAACGCGCCCGCGAGACCGACGATCGCGGCGAGGCCCCGCCAGCGCGCCACGAGCAGCACGACGAGCACGAAGCCGGCCGCGAGCAGCCCGAGCGGCAGCTCGCGCGCGAAGTCGACGAAGACGTAGGTGGATCCGTAGCCGGCCGCCTCGGGCACGTCGAAGACCTGCAGGCGGTCGCCCGCCCCGACCTCCCCGAGCGCCTCGGGCGGCACCACGACCTCCACGAGGCTGCCGTCGTCGAGCCGCGCCGCGGCGAGCCCCGATGCCTCGTCGGCGGGCCCGATCGCGGTCGCCTGCAGCACGGCGGCGCCCTCGCCGAGGAACGGCAGCCGCTCGGGCATCGAGCCCGACTGCGGCCACAGCAGCACGAGCCCGCCGAGCGTGAGCGCGAGCACGGGCGCGAGGATCAGCCAGAGGATGCGGCGGGTGCGAACGCCGGCGCGCGGCGCGGGGCCCTCGTGCAGGTGCGCGTGGCCGCGAGCGCCGCCGAAGCCGTCGTCGGCGTGGCCCGGTCCCTGGAGGTCGTCGTGCCCCGCGTCGTCCCACAGGTCGCCCGCGGATCGCGGCCGCCGCCGCACCGGCGCCTCGAGCGGCTCGTCGCCGTCGCCGCCGCGCCCGTCGAAGTCGTCGCCCGTGCGCGCCACGCCTGCTCCCCCGTCCGTGCCGCGCGCCGTGCGCGGCACCGCGAGGCTATCGACGGTGCCGGGCTCCCCCGCACCGCCCACGCCGGGCGCCGCCGCACGGGTGCCCAGCAGCCCGCTCGGACGCCGAGTTGCGCCGACGCCGCGCGGGCGTATGCTCATCGCTCGTGCAGGCGATCCGCCGGCCCCGATCGGGCCTCATCGCGCTCTGGGAGCGACAGCATCCCGCCCGTCGCATCTTCGGCGGCTTCGTCGTCCTCAACCTCGTCGGCTGGGGGCTGCTCATGCTGCCGATCTCGCGGCAGGGCGACGGCGCGGCCACCTGGATCGAGGCGCTCTTCACAGCGGTCTCAGCCGCATGCGTGACGGGGCTCACGGTCGTCGACACGGCGCTCTACTGGACGCCGTTCGGGCACGTCGTGATCCTGCTGCTCATCCAGCTCGGAGGCCTCGGCGTCATGGTGTTCGCGAGCCTCATCGGGCTGCTGGTGCTGCGTCGCCTCTCGGTGGGCGTGCGCCTCACCGCCGCGCAGGAGGCGCACACCGGCCTCGGCGACGTGCGCCGGGTGGTGCGCACGATCCTCACGATCGCGCTCGTCGTCGAGGGCGTCGTCGCGGTCCTGGTCGCCGGGCGCTTCCTCGCGCGCGGCGAGGAGCTCGGGCACGCGCTGTGGCTCGGCGCCTTCCACGCCGTCTCGAGCTACAACAACGCCGGCTTCGCGCTCTTCAGCGACAACCTCATGGGCTTCGTCGACGACCCGTGGATCCTCCTGCCGCTCGCCGCCGCGACGATCGTCGGCGGCCTGGGCCTGCCGGTGATCGTGGCGCTGCTGCGGCAGTGGCGCACGCCGCGCCGCTGGAGCATGCACGTGTGGATCGTCGTGGTCGGCACGGGCGCGCTGCTCGTCGGCGGCACCGGAGCCATCGGGCTGCTCGAGTGGACGAACCCGGGCACGCTCGGCCCGCAGTCGACCGGCACGCGCGTCCTCGAGTCCTTCTTCCACTCCGTGCAGACCCGCACCGCCGGCTTCAACGCGCTCGACATCGGGCAGATGCGCCCGGAGACCTGGCTCGTCATGGACGCGCTCATGCTCATCGGCGGCGGGCCCGCTGGCACCGCGGGCGGCATCAAGATCACCACCTTCGCGGTGCTCGGCGCGATCATCCTCGCCGAGGTGCGCGGCGACCCGACCGTCACCCTGTTCGGCAAGCGCCTCTCGCGCGCGGTGCACCGCGAGGCGCTCACCGTCGCGCTCCTCGCGGTGGGCGTCATCGCCGTCGCGACCTTCGCGATGATGCTGCTCACCGAGCTCGAGCTCGACCGCGTGCTGTTCGAGGTGATCTCCGCGTTCGGCACCGTGGGCCTGTCCACCGGCATCACCGCGAGCGTCGGCACGCCGAGCCAGCTCATCCTCGTCGCCCTCATGTTCCTGGGCCGCGTCGGCACCATCACGGTCGCCACGACGCTCGCCCTCCGCCCCCGCACGCTCGCGTTCGAGCTGCCGAAGGAAAGGCCCATCGTTGGCTAGGCTCCGCAACCCCTTCGATCCCGCGACCCTCGCCGGATCCGCCCGCGCCGTCGCCGTCATCGGCCTCGGGCGCTTCGGCACCGCGCTCGCGCTCGAGCTCATGGACTACGGCACCGAGGTGCTCGGCATCGACGGCGAGGAACGGGCACAGGAGCTCAACGGCCGGCTCACGCACGTCGTCATCGGCGACGCGACGAAGCCCGAGCTCCTCGACCAGCTCGGCATCGGCGACTTCGACCGCGTCGTCGTGGCGATCGGCAGCGACGTCACCGCGAGCATCCTCGTCACGAGCCAGCTGCTGCGGCTGGGCGTGCGCGACATCTGGGCGAAGGCCGTCAGCGAGCAGCACGCGACGATCCTCGACCAGCTGGGCGTCCAGCACGTGGTGCGGCCGGAGGCCGACATGGGCCGCCGGGTCGCGCACATGGTGCAGGGATCGCTCGAGGACTTCATCGAGATCGAGACCGGCTACGCGGCCATGAAGATCCCGGCGCCCCTCGACCTGCTCGCCGTGCCGCTGCGCGAGCTCGGCATCCACAGGCACGGGGTCTCGATCGTCGCGGTGAAGCGCGGCGAGGACTGGATCCAGGCGAACCAGGAGACGCGCTTCGAGCGCGGCGACGTCGTGCTCGTCGCGGGACCGACGCCCAAGCTCGAGGCCTTCGCCGCCCGGAAGGCCGCGAAGCAGGCGTAGCCCCGCTCCGGGCGGCCAACCCCGTTTCGCAGGAGATCAGCCCGGTCCGAGGGAAGCGCTCCCTCGAGACGCCCGGATCGCCTGCAGAACGGAAGGGCACCCGAGCGTCGCGGCCGCGGCTCCGGCTGACGCTGAACGGCCGCGGCGCCGCCCGCCGGCCTCGAGGGGTCGGGAGCGGCGCCGCGGCCGTCAGCGTCGGTGCGTCAGGCGCCGAACGACTTCTCGAAGCCGAGGCTGCGCGCGATGATCGCGAGCTGCACCTCGGTCGAGCCCTCGCCGAGCGTCAGGATGCGGCAGTCGCGCAGGTGGCGCGCCACGACGTTCTCGTTCATGAAGCCGGCACCGCCCCAGATCTGGGTGGCGTCGTTCGCGTTCGCGACCGCCGCCTCCGAGCCGATGAGCTTCGCGAGCGAGGCCTGCTCCGTGAACGGCATCCCGGCGTCGATGCGGCGCGCGGCGTCGTGCATGACGGCGCGGGCGGCGGCGACGCGCGAGCGCATCCGGGCGATCGTGAACGCGACGTGCTGGTTGTCGCCGATCGGGCGGCCGAAGACCACGCGCTCCTTCGCGCGCAGGATCGCCTGCTCGAGGCAGCCCTGCGCGGCGCCGACGCACAGCGCCGCGAACGCGACGCGGCCCTCGTCGAGCACCGACAGGAAGTTCGAGAAGCCCTTGCCGCGCTCGCCGAGCAGGTTGCCCTCCGGCACCCGCACGCCGTCGAGCACGAGCGGGTGCGTGTCGGACGTGTGCCACCCGATCTTGTCGTAGGGCGGCAGCACCGTGAAGCCCTCGATGGGCGTCGGCACGATGATCGTCGACAGCTCCGGCTTCGTCGTGCCGTCGCGGCCCTCCTTGTGGCCCGTGACCGCGGTGACGGTGACGAGCGACGTGATCGGGGTGCCCGAGTTGGTGATGTACTGCTTCGTGCCGTCGATGCGCCACCAGCCGTCCTCGAGCACGGCGCGCGTCTGCGTCGCGCCGGCGTCGGAGCCAGCCTGCGCCTCGGTGAGGCCGAAGCCGGCGAGCGCCTCGCCGCGCGCGAGCGCCGGCAGGTAGGTGCGCTTCTGCTCCTCGGTGCCGAAGCGGAGGATCGGCATCGCGCCGAGGCCGAGGCCCGCCTCGAGCGTCACGGCGATCGACTGGTCGACGCGCGCGAGCTGCTCGACGGCCACGCAGAGCGACATGTAGTCCTTGCCCTGGCCGCCGTACTCGGTGGGGATCGGCAGGCCGAACAGGCCCATCCGCCCCATCTCGGCGATGATCTCCATCGGCAGGCGGCGCGCCGTGTCGTACTCGTAGCTCGCGGGCGCGACGACCTCGTCGGCGAAGCGGCGCACGGTGCGGGCGAGCTCCTGGTGCTCGGGGGTGAGCATCTCGGTGCCGTCGACGACCTCGTCGACGGGCGCGGATGCGGTGGTGACCTCGGTGGCGGTCATGCGGTGCTCCCATTCGTGGTGGTGGCTGCCCGGGCGGCGTCGGCGGTGGCCGACGCGCCCCTCGCGACGACGCTCCTCGCGTGGCGGAGGATCGGCTCGTCGACCATGCGCCCCTCGAAGGAGAAGACGCCGGGCGTGGTCTCGGCCGCGGCGAGGATGCGCCGCGCCTCGTCGAGCTGCGCCTCGGTGGGCGCGAACGCGCGCCGGTAGGGCGCGACGTGGCTGGGGTGGATCGCCGCCTTGGCGCCGAAGCCGCTCGCGGCGGCGTCGGCCGCCTCGGCCTCCGCGCCGTCGAGGTCTGCGATGTCGGCGCGGATCGCGTCGATCGCGGTGCGGCCGAAGGCGCCCGCGGCGAGCAGCACGCGGCTGCGCGCGTGCATGGCGACGTCGCGGTAGGCGCCGCCCGCGTGGCGGCTCGCGGTGCCGCCGAGCGACGCGACGAGGTCCTCGGCGCCCCACATGAGGCCGACGACCGACGGATGCGCGGCGAGCGCCTCGGCGGCGAGCACGCCCCGCGCCGTCTCGACGAGCGCGACGACACGGGCGTCGGGCAGGGCGGCGACGACGCGGTCGACCTCGTGGGCGCCCTCCGCCTTCGCGAGCATCACCGTGCGGAACGGCGAGCGCGCGACGGCGGCGAGGTCGTCGTCGAGGAGGTCGGTGGATGCGGCGTTCACGCGCACGATCGTGCGGGCCGGGTCGAGCTCAGCGCTCGCGACGGCACCGCGCGCGCCCTCCTTGGCGTCCGGGCCGACGGCGTCCTCGAGGTCGAGGATCACGGCGTCGGCGCGGTCGGCGGCCTTGCCGAAGCGGTCGGGGCGGTCGCCCGGGCAGAACAGCAGCGCCGGGCCCATGCCGAGCGCATCCACGCCGGCGCTCACGAGGCAGCCTCCGCGGAGCCGGGCTCCGCCGTCGCCGCGTCCGCATCCGGGTTCGACCGCATGAGCACCTGCCGCACCGCCTTCGCGACGACCTCGCCGTGCTGGTTGCGCGCGAGGTGCTCGAAGGTGGCGATGCCCTGGCCGGGCCGCGAACGGGAGGCTCGTGCCTCGATGACGCGGGTCTCGGCGTAGATGGTGTCGCCGTGCCGCACCGGCGCCGGGAACGACACCTCGCTGAAGCCGAGGTTCGCGACGATCGTGCCGAGCGTCAGCTGCGAGACCGAGAGGCCGATGAGGGTCGAGAGCGTGTGCATCGAGTTCACGAGCGGCTCGCCGAACTCGGTCGTCTCGCTCCACGCGCGGTCGAGGTGCAGCGGCTGCGTATTCATCGTCAGCGTCGTGAACAGCACGTTGTCGGCCTCGGTCATCGTGCGCCCGGGGCGGTGGTCGTAGACGACGCCCGTCTGGAGCTCGTCGAACCAGAGGCCGCGCTGCACGATGCGGCGCTCGGTGGTGGTCTCGGCGCCGCCGGTGCCGGTCCCGTCGATCATGCTGCCTCCCCCATCGGCGTCACGGTCGCGAGCTCCTGCCCGCGCTGCACCTGCTCGCCGGCGCCCGCGCGCACGTGCACGACGCCCGCGACGGGCGCGCGCAGCACGTGCTCCATCTTCATCGCCTCGACGCTCACGATCGCCTGGCCCTCGGCGACCTCCGCGCCGTCCTCCACGTGGAGCGCGACGACGGTGCCGGGCATCGGGGATGCGAGGGTCGGCTCGGCGGCAGCGCGGCCGCGGCGGGCGCGCGCGGGCGCCTCGACGAGCACGTCGCCGTCGCGCGTCCACACCCATGTGCCCTCGGGCGCGACGAGCATGGGCCGGTGCAGCGGCAGGCGCTCGAAGCGCTCGACGCTGCCGTCCTCGCGACGCACCTCGACGTCGACGTCGCGCACCTCGAGGTGCGGGTTCGCCTGCGGGGCGTCGACCTCGCGCACCCGCACGGTCGCGACGCCCTCGCCGTCGGCGAAGCGGGCGACGCGGCCGACGGCGCCGCCGATGCGCCAGCCGTCGTCCGTCCAGGCGCCGAGCCGAAGGGGCAGTCGGTGCTGCAGCGCCGTCGCGGCGACGGCGAACGCCTCGCCCGCCGCACCGCCTGCCGCGATCCGCGCGCCCTCGCGGTCGATGAAGCCCGTGTCGAGGTCGCCCTCGCGCACGACCGGCTCCGCGAGCAGCGCGCGCAGGAACCCGCGGTTCGTGGTCACGCCGAACAGGTGCGAGTCGCGGAGCGCGCCGCGGAGGCGCTCGATGGCCTCCTCGCGCGTCGCGCCGTGGGCGATGACCTTCGCGATCATCGGGTCGTAGCTCGAGCCGACGGCGGTGCCGTGGTCGACGCCCGCGTCGATGCGGATGCCCTCGCCCCACGCCCAGCCGAGGTCGAGCACGGTGCCGCCGGTCGGGAGGAAGCCCGCGGCGGGGTCCTCGGCGTAGAGCCGTGCCTCGACGGCGTGCCCGTGCAGCGCGATGTCGTCCTGCTGGAGCGCGAGCGGCTCCCCCGCCGCGATCCGCACCTGCTGCTCCACGAGGTCGACGCCCGTGACCATCTCGGTCACCGGGTGCTCCACCTGCAGGCGCGTGTTCATCTCCATGAAGAACGGCTCGTCGGGCCGGTCGCCCGCGACGATGAACTCGACCGTCCCCGCGCCCACGTAGCCGACGGAGCGGGCGGTCTCGACGGCCGCCTGCCCGATCGCGGCGCGCTGCGCCTCCGTGAGCAGGGGGCTCGGCGCCTCCTCGATGACCTTCTGGTGGCGGCGCTGCAGCGAGCACTCGCGCTCGCCGAGGTGGATGACGTGGCCGTGCGCGTCGGCGAGCACCTGCACCTCGATGTGGCGCGGGTTCGTGACGAAGCGCTCGATGAAGAGCGTGTCGTCGCCGAACGATGCCGCCGCCTCGCGGCGCGCGGTCGCGAGCGCGTGCGGCAGGTCCGCCGCGTCGTCGACGCGGTGCATGCCCTTGCCGCCGCCGCCCGCGGCGGGCTTGATGAGCACGGGGAAGCCGACGCGCTCGGCGCCCGCGATGAGCGCCGCGTCGTCGAGCCCGGGCTCGGCGATGCCGGGGACGGTCGCGACGCCGCGCGACTCGACCGCGTGGCGGGCCGAGATCTTGTCGCCCATCGTCTCGATCGCGCTCGCAGGCGGTCCGATGAAGGCGATGCCGGCCTCCTCGCACGCCCGCGCGAAGGCGGCGTTCTCGCTGAGGAAGCCGTAGCCCGGGTGGATCGCCTGCGCACCCGTCTCGCGCGCCGCGGCGATGATCCAGTCGATCGAGAGGTACGTGTCGCGCAGCGGTCCGCTGCCGAGGTCGACGACCTCGTCGCAGTGCTCGCCGTGGGGCGACGGGTCGTCGGCGGCGCGGACGCCGACGACGCGGATGCCGAGCTCGCGGAGCGTCCGCGCGATGCGGATGGCGATCTCGCCGCGGTTCGCGATGAGGACCGTGCGGAACGGGGCGTCGGGTGCGGTGTGGTGCATCGCGATCACATCCGGAAGACGCCGAAGCGCGGCTCGGGCATCGGCACGGCGGTCACGACGTCGAGCGCCATGCCGAGGATGCGGCGGGTGTCGGCGGGGTCGATGATGCCGTCGTCCCAGAGGCGGGCCGAGGCGAAGTACGGGTTGCCCTTGCGCTCGTACTGCTCGCGCACGGGCGCCTCGAAGGCGTCCTGCTCCTCGGCCGACCACTCCTGGCCGGCCGCCTCGAGCTGCTCGCGCTTCACGGTCGAGAGCACGGATGCGGCCTGCGGGCCGCCCATGACGCTCACGCGCGCGTTGGGCCAGAGCCACAGGAACCGGGGGTCGTACGCGCGGCCGCACATCGAGTACGTGCCGGCGCCGAACGAGCCGCCGACGACGACGGTGAGCTTGGGCACGCGGGTCGTCGCGACGGCGGTGACCATCTTCGCGCCGTGCTTGGCGATGCCGCCGCGCTCGGCCTCCGAGCCGACCATGAAGCCGGTGATGTTCTGCAGGAACACGAGCGGCACGCCGCGCTGGTCGCACAGCTCGATGAAGTGCGCGCCCTTCATCGCCGACTCGGCGAAGAGCACGCCGTTGTTGGCGATGATGCCGACGGTGTGGCCGTGGATCTCGGCGAAGCCCGTGACGAGCGTGTCGCCGTAGCCGGCCTTGAACTCGTGGAAGCGGCTGCCGTCGACGACGCGGGCGATGATCTCGCGGGCGTCGTACGGCGTCTGGAGGTCGGGCGGGATCGCGTCGTAGAGGGTGCCGGGGTCGACCTCGGGTGCGCGCTCGTCGGCGCCCGGGTCGAGCGGGGCGTGCGCCGTCCAGCCGAAGGTGCGCGTCATCGCGGGCAGCGCGTCCGACGCCGCGGCACGATCCGTCGGCGGCAGCGCCGCCACCATGTCGCGCACGATCTCGAGCGCGTGCGCGTCGTCGTCGGCCAGGTGGTCGACGACGCCCGAGACCTCGGCGTGGAGCTGCCCGCCGCCGAGCGACTCCGCGTCGATCACCTCGCCCGTCGCCGCCTTCACCAACGGCGGGCCGCCGAGGAAGATCGTGCCCTGCTCGCGCACGATCACCGTCTCGTCGCTCATCGCCGGCACGTACGCGCCGCCCGCGGTCGACGAGCCCATGACGGCCGCGAGCTGCGGGATGCCGAGCGCCGAGAGCTGCGCCTGGTTGAAGAAGATGCGGCCGAAGTGCTCGCGGTCGGGGAACACCTCGTCCTGCATCGGCAGGAACGCGCCGCCCGAGTCGACGAGCGCGATGCAGGGCAGGCGGTTCTCGCGGGCGATCTGCTGGGCCCGCAGGTGCTTCTTCACCGTCAGCGGGTAGTACGTGCCGCCCTTCACCGTCGCGTCGTTGGCGATCACCATCACGTGGCGGCCGTGCACGAGGCCGATGCCGGCGACGACGCCGGCGCTCGGCGCATCCTGGCCGTCCTCGCCGTACACGCCCCACGCGGCGAGCGGCGCGACCTCGAGGAACGGGCTCCCCGGGTCGAGCAGCGCGTCGATGCGGTCGCGCGCGAGCAGCTTGCCGCGCGCGACGTGCCGCTCGCGGGCGCGCTCCGCCCCGCCGAGCGAGACCTGCGCGAGGCGCTCGCGCAGCTCGCCGACGAGCGCCTCCATGGCCGCGCGGTTCGCGGCGGAGGCGTCGGCGGTGGTGTCGACCGCGGTGGTGAGGGTGTGGGAGGGCAGCGCCATGCGTCCTACCGTGCCAGCGCGAGGGCGGGACGCTCGAGCACCGCGGCGATGTCGGCGAGGAAGCCGGCCGCCTCGCGGCCGTCGAGCACGCGGTGGTCGAACGAGACCGTCACGGTGCACACGTCGCGCAGCACGACCTGCCCCTCGTGCTCCCACGGCAGGCGGCGGATCGCGCCGAGCGCGATGATCGCCGACTCCCCCGGGTTGAGGATCGGGATGCCGCCGTCGACGCCGAAGACGCCGACGTTCGAGATCGTGATGTTCGACGAGGTGAGCTCCGCCATCGAGAGCGAGCCCTCGCGGGCGCGCACGGCGCGGTCCTTGATCGCGGCGGTCAGCGCCGACGCATCCATCGCCTCCGCCTCGTCGATGCTTGCGACGACAAGGCCGCGGTCGGTCGAGACGGCGATGCCGAGGTTCACGTGCGCGAAGCGCTCGAGCTCGTTCGTGTCGGCGTGGAACGACGCGGTCACGTCGGGCCAGCGCTTCGCGGCGAGCAGGATCGCCCGGGCGGCGAGGGCGAGGAACGACGCGTCGCCGGCCTTCGCGAGGGCGAGCGTCTCGGTGACGTCGACCTGGTGGAAGGTCGCCGCGTGCGGCACGGTGAGCGCCGACTGCGTCATCGCCGCCGCCGTGTGCTTGCGCAGGCCCGTGACCTTCTCGCGCGTCGACGCGGGCGCGGCGACGGGGGCGGATCCGTGGCCCTCGACGTCGGCGCGGGTCACGAGGCCGTCGGCCCCGGAGGCGCGCACGGCCTGCAGGTCGATGCCGCGGTCCTTCGCGAGCTTCCGCACCGGCGGCATGGCGCGGTTGGGTCCGCGCTTCTCCTCGCGCACGAACGGCTCGACCTCCCAGGCGCGCTTCGCGCGGACGGGCTTGCCGCCGTGGACGGTGATCGAGCCGACGAGCACCTGCACCTTCTCGGGCTTCGCCTCGGCACCATCGGTCGCTGCGGGCTCCTCGGCCGCGGGCGCGGCGGCCGACCGCTCCTCGGCCTCCGCCTGCTCCCCCGTCGCCTCCGGCGCCTCGGGCGTCGCGACCGGTCCCGCCTCGGGCGAGGGCGCGGCCTCGTCGGCGGGCGCGGCGGGGGCGCCGCCCGTGCCGTCGACGTCGAACTCGATGAGCGGCGCGCCGACGGCGACGGTCTCGCCCTCGCCGGCGTGCAGCTTCGAGATCACGCCCGCGTACGGGCTCGGCAGCTCGACGACCGCCTTCGCGGTCTCGATGTCGGCGAGCGGCTGGTTGAGCTCGACGGTGTCGCCCTCGGCGACGCGCCAGGCGACCACCTCGCTCTCGGTGAGGCCCTCGCCGAGGTCGGGCAGCAGGAACGTCTTCATCGGGCGCCCTCCAGGACGAGGCCGTCGCGGGAGCTGCGGCGGCCGAGCGTGCGGTCGACGGCGTCGAGCAGCCGGTCGAGGCTCGGCAGGTAGTCGTGCTCGACGGCCGACGGCGGGTACGGGGTGTCGTAGCCGGTGACGCGCGCGGGCGCGGCCTCCAGGCTCGAGAAGGCGCGCTCGACCACCGAGGTGATGAGCTCCGACGAGACGGAGCCCTCGCCCGGCGCCTCGTGCGCCACGACCAGGCGGCCGGTGCGGCGGACGGAGTCCACCACGGTGTCGACGTCGAGCGGCGAGATCGCGCGCAGGTCGATGACCTCCACCTCGATGCCCTCGTCGGCGGCGGCGATCGCAGCGCGCATCGCCGTCTCGACCGTGGGGCCGTAGGCGGCGATCGTCACGTCGCGGCCCTGCGCGACGATGCTCGCGGTCTCGAGGTCGCGGACGACCGTGCGGTCGACCTCGCCCTTCATGTAGTACTTGCCCTTCGGCTCGAAGAACAGCACGGGGTCGTCGCTCGCGATCGCCGCGCGGAGCGTCGAGTACGCCTCCTGCGGCGTCGACGCCGTCACGACCCGCAGGCCCGCGGTGTGCGCGAAGTACGCCTCCGGCGACTCCGAGTGGTGCTCGACCGAGCCGATCGCGCCGCCGTACGGCACGCGGATCGTCAGCGGCACGCTCGCGCGTCCCTTCGAGCGGTAGCGCAGCTTCGCCACCTGCGCGACGATCTGGTCGAACGCGGGGTAGATGAAGCCGTCGAACTGGATCTCGGCGACGACGCGGAAGCCGCGGTAGCCCATCCCGATCGCCGTGCCGATGATGGCCGACTCGGCGAGCGGCGCGTCGATGACGCGCTGCGTGCCGAAGCGGGCCTGCAGTCCGTCGGTGACGCGGAAGACGCCGCCGAGCTGGCCGATGTCCTCGCCCATGAGCAGCACGCGGTCGTCGCCCTCGAGCGAGTCGGCGAGCGCCGCGTTGACGGCCTTGGCGAGCGTGAGCGTCTCGGTCATCGGTTCCCCTCGATGCTGGCGGTGAAGGCGCGGTGCTCGGCGCGCTGGCGCTCGAGGCGCTTCGTCGGCTGCGCGTAGACGTGGTCGAAGATGCTGTCGACCGTCGGCGGCTCGGCGTGCTCGGCGGCGTGGCGGAGCTCCTTGGCGAGCTCGTCGGCGCGGATCCTCGCCTCCTCGCGGACGGCGTCCATGTTGGCGCCCATCGCGGCGAGGGCGCGCTCGACGCGCTCGATCGGGTCCTTCGCGGTCCACGCCTCGACCTCGGCCTCGTCGCGGTAGCGCTTGGGGTCGTCGGTGGTGGTGTGGGGGCCGCGGCGGTAGGTGACGGCCTCGATGAAGGTGGGGCCACCGCCGGAGCGGGCGCGCTCGAAGGCGATGCGGGCGGCGGCGTGCATCGCGAGCACGTCGTTGCCGTCGACGCGCATCGAGGGGATGCCGAAGCCGGTGGGGCGCAGCGCCAGCGGCGTGCCCGACTGCACGCGCACGGGCTCCGAGATGGCGTACTGGTTGTTCTGGCAGAGGAAGACGACGGGCGCCTGGAACGCGGAGGCCCAGACGAGCGCCTCGTTGACGTCGCCCTCGCTCGTGGCGCCGTCGCCGAAGCAGGCGAGCGCGACGTCGTCCGACTCGTCCATCTTCGAGGCCATCGCGAAGCCGGTCGCGTGGAGCGACTGCGCGCCGATGATGATCTGCGCCGGGGCCATGGTGATCTCGTGCGGGTCCCAGCCGCCGTGGGCGTACGCCTTCCAGACGCGCGCGAACTCGGCGAGGTCGACCCCTTTCAGCAGCGCGAAGCCGTGCTCGCGGTAGGAGCCGAAGACCCAGTCGCTCTGCCGCAGCGCGCGGGCAGGGCCGACCTGGGCGGCCTCCTGCCCGAGCAGCGGCGGCCACAGCACGAGGTGGCCCTGGCGGGTGAGCGCGAAGGCCTCGGTGTCGAGCCGGCGCACGCGCACCATGTCGACGTAGAGGTTCGTGAGCGCCGTCTCGTCGACGTCGGTCAGGTGCGGGTCGAGCACGTCGCTCGGCAGCCGAGAGCCGTCGAGGTCGAGCACGCGGAGCGGGTGGTCGAGCCCGAGCGCGAGCTGCGGGTCGGGTGCGGGCATCGTGAGCGACACGGTCGAACCTCCTCGTTCGAAGCGCCTCGTGGGCGCCGGCCTGAGCCCGGGGGCGGATCGCTCCCGAGATCGTGGGTCGACGCTACCCCCGGAACGCACCTCGCGCAATCAGCGACACTCCGGCTGAGCGATCCGCGCATTCCGCTGGAACACGACCTGCGCTAGATTGCGCAGCATGCGCATCGTCGATGACACCGACCGTCGGATCCTGCTCGACCTCACGGAGCGCCCGCGCGCGACCAACGCGGCGATCGCGGAGCGGCTCGGCCTCGCCCGCAACACGGTGCAGAACCGGGTCGCGGCGCTCGAGGCCTCGGATGCGCTGCAGGGGTTCGACCGCCGCTTCCACGCGGCGGCGCTCGGCTACCCGCTGACGGTGTTCATGGCGACGCACGTCGACCAGCCGCGCATCGACCACGTGGTCGAGCAGCTGAAGGAGATCCCGGAGGTCGTGCAGGCGTTCGGGCTGTCCGGGCAGGCCGACGTGCTCGTGCGCGCCGTGTGCCGCGACGCCGAGGACCTCTACCGGATCAACAAGCTCGTGCTCGCGTGCGACGGCGTGGAGCGCACGGAGACATGGCTGTCGATGGGCGAGCTCATCCCGTTCCGCCTCGCGCCCGTGCTCGAGCGCGACCTCGCCGAGAAGCGCTAGCCGCTCAGATCCCGCTGGTCGAGGAGCGCGCGGCCGCAGGCCGCACGCGTCTCGAGACCATCGCACCGCGGACGGCGCTCGCTGCCGCGCCTCAGGCGGGCAGCGCGCCGCTCAGCCGCACGAGGTTGCGCATCGCCATCGCGATCGTGAGCGGGCCGACGCGCGGCACGTAGACCGAGGCGCGCTCCATGATCGAGTCGTCGAAGTTCTCGACCTCGGCCACGTTCACGCAGATCGCGCCCTCGCGGATCTCGTCGCCGCGCACGAGCTCGAAGCTGCGCGACGGCACGCCCGTGATGACCACGTCGGCCTGCGCGAGCGCCTCCGCGCGGTCGATGCCGGAGTCGCGCACGTCGTGCGCCCGACGCCCGATCGCCGGCTCGAACACGACGCTGCCGGTCAGGTCGAGCGAGTGCACGCGCGCGCCGTCGTTCGCGAGCATCGCCGAGAGCGGCCGGCCGACGATGTCGCTGCGGTTGATGACGCACGCGGTGACGCCCTCGAGCGGCGCCTCGCCGCCCGTGCCGCGCATGCCGGCGTGCTGCAGCAGCTTCAGGATCGCGAGCGGCGTGCACGGCAGGATCGCCCGCCGCGTCTGCTCCTCGTCCACGAAGCGCCGGTTCTCGTAGAGCAGGCGGCTCCAGTAGGAGTGCATGCCCTCGACGTCCTTGCGCGGGTCGACGAGCTCGCGCATCCAGCGGTCGTCCTCGCGGGAGGCGAGCGGGTAGTAGAGGAAGATGCCGTCGACCTCGGGGTCGAGGTTCGCGTCGGCGATCGCGCGGGCCGCGTCGGCAGGCTCGACCCGGCGGAGGTCCATCTCGATGCCGACGGCGGCCGCGCCGCGCGTCGCGTAGTGCGCGTAGGTCGCGGCCGGACCCTCCGCCTGGCTGAGCAGGCCGACGACGCGCGGCGTGCGGCCGCTCGCCTCGACGGCGGCGCGCACCTCGGCGCGGTAGTCCTTCGCCACGGTCGACGGGTCGAGCACGGTCGCGGTCACACTGCCTCCTCCAGAGCGGCGGCGAGCGCATCGCGGCGCTCCCGGAGCCCGGCGGCGGCCGGGGCGTCGCCGCGCTCGAGCGCGGCGAGGTTGATGTCGGCGGTGCGGATCGCGGCGCGGCCGGCTCCGCGCACGAGGTCGGCGCCCGCGTGCACGTCGCTCACCACCGATCGCTTCACGAGCGGCTCGAGCTCGGCGGCGAGCGCGAGGCCCTCGACGAGCGTCGCCACGAGGTCGAGCGGCTCGACCGTGGCGCGCACGGAGGCCGCCTCGACGGCGCTCGCGCGGGCCGCCTTCGAGGCCTCGTCGTCGCGCGGCATGCCGTACGCGTCCATGAGCGCGCCGAAGGCGGCGACGTCGGCGTCCGCTGCCGGCACGACGCGCGCCAGCAGCGCCTCGCCGCGCTCGCGGCGGGCGTCGAGGGCGGGATCGCCGGTCACGGCGACGGCCATGAGCACGAGACCGAGGCCGAGGGCGCCCGACACAGCTGCGATGGAGCCTCCGCCCGGCGTCGGGTCGGAGGAGGCAGCGCGCCGCAGCAGCTCGTCGGCCGGCAGGGACCACAGACTCTCGCTCACGTGCTCCGATCCTACCGGCGGCCGCGGAATGCCGCGGCACGGGCGGCGTTGCACCCGGCGGAGGTTCCCCGCATGCACACGAACGACCTGCTCCCCGCTGCGACCGCCATGGGCCCGGTGATGCTCAAGACCGCGACGCTCTCGGCGCTCGTGCCCTGGTACACGGCCGGCGTCGGCCTCGAGCCGATCGCGGAGCGGCAGGTCGGCGGGCGCCGGGTCGTCGAGCTCGGCGTCGGCGGCCGCGTGCTGCTCGTGCTCGAGGAGGCGCCCGACCTCCGCGGCCCGAACCCCTCGGACGCGGGCCTGTTCCACACGGCGATCCTCTATCCCACGCACGCGGCGCTCGCCGCGGCGATCGTGCGCATGTCGCAGCAGCCGGGCGTCCGCTTCGCCGGCACGGGCGACCACGCGGTCTCTGAGGCGTTCTACTTCGCCGACCCGGACGGCAACGGGGTCGAGCTCTACGTCGACCGCCCCCGCGAGACCTGGACGTGGCGCGACGGCCACGTGCACATGACGACGGAGTACATCGACCCGAACGCGTTCGTGCAGCAGCACCTCGAGCGCGGCGCCTTCGGTGTCGCCCAGACCGCGCCCGTCGGTGCGACCGTCGGGCACGTGCACCTGCAGGTGGGCGACATCGCGACGGCGCGCGACTTCTACGTCGACGCGCTGGGCTTCGCGGAGACCGCAGCGCTCGGCAATACGGCGCTCTTCGTGAGCGCCGGCGGCTACCACCACCACATGGCGATGAACGTGTGGAACTCGCGCGGCGCGGGCCGCCGCGTCGACTCGCTGGGCCTCGGCAGCGTCGAGATCGCGGTGCCGGATGCGGAGGCGCTCGGCGCCGCCCGCGAGCGCCTGACGTCGCGCGGCGTCGCGGTCGCGGACGACGGCGCGGCGATCCGCTTCGAGGACCCCTGGGCCAACCGCATCACGCTGACCCCGGTCGGCTAGCGCGTCCGCTGGTCGAGGAGCGCGCGGCCGCAGGCCGCACGTGTCTCGAGACCACCCACGCGGGGAGCAGCCCGCCACGCTGTGGTCTCGACTCGGGCGGCGCCTGCGGCGCCGTCCGGCTCGACCAGCGAAGAAGGCCCGTCCGGCGGAACGGTCGGCTACGCCTGCTCGGCGGCGGGGTGCTCGGGCACCTGCAGGTCGACGACCGCGGCATCGCGCCACAGCCGCTCGAGCTGGTAGTACTGCCGCTCCTCCTCGTGGAACACGTGCACCACGATGTCGTTGAAGTCGAGCAGCACCCAGCGGCCGTCGGCGCGGCCCTCGCGGCGCACCGGCTTCGCGCCGTCGAGGATCAGCTGGTCCTCGATCTCGCGCGCGATGGCGCTCACCTGGCGCTCGTTGCGGCCCGTGGCGAGCACGAACACGTCGGTGAGCGGCAGCTGGCCGGACACATCGAGGCCCACGAGCTCGGTCGCGAGCGCCTTGTCTGCGGCGGCCGCGGCCGCCCGTGCGAGCGCGATCGCCCGCTCGTCGGCGCTCATCGGCCGACCTCCTTCTGGACCATCACGGGGTCAGAGCACCCCCGACGAGATCGCCCACACGAGGAAGCCGCCGACGGCGGCGACGAACGCGCCGGCGCCGACGCCGATCGCGATCGGCCAGGCGTTCGAGGGGGCCTTCGTGGGTGCGATCTGGACACGGGCGTTCGCGTACGACGACACGGCCTTGGAGGCGCGTACCGGGGCATTCTCGGGGCTCGTGACCTCGGCCTCGCCGCCCTCGGCGTCGAGCTCGCTGCCGTCGATCGTCGCGCGGCCGCGGCCCGACGTGGCGAAGCCCTCGGGCACGTCGATCGAGCCGGTGACGAGCAGGCCGTCGTCGCCCTCGAGCTGGAACTCGGGCGCGTCGGAGCCGGCGGGCAGCACGAGCGCGTTCGCGGTGATCGCCGACGTCGAGGAGCCGCCGGTGCCGGCGACGCCCTGCTCGCGCAGGTCGGCGATGTGGTGCTCCGAGGTGTCGGAGACGACGTTGACGATGACGGGCAGGCGCTGCGACTGGCCGCGCGTGGGGCCGGTGGGCGTCGGCTCGTCGACGACCGAGGGGTCGATGACGCGGCGGTCCTCGAGCTGCGCGGGCGTCGTCTCCGACACGCGCAGCGCCGAGATCCGGCGGCCCTCGACCTGCACCTCGTCGATCTCCAGGTCGTCGACCTCGTGGTCGTCGACGGTGTCGAGGCCCTGGACGTCGTCGATGCGGACGCTCGAGCGGCGGGCGGACGACGGCGCGGGCACCGAGCGGCGGGCCTCGGCGGGCTGCTCCGGCTCGGGCGTCGGCTCGAGCTCCGCCTCGATGACGTCGAGGTGCTGCGTGGCCGGGCCGTCGACGTCGACGCGCTCGATCGCGACCGTCTCCTCGACGGCCGGCGCCTCCTGGGCCTTGCGGCGGCCGAAGAACCGGCCGGCGGGCTTGGGCGCGGGGGTCTCCTCGGCGGGCTGGGAGGGCGCGGCGGGCTGCCCGGCGGCGGCCTCGGCCTCCGCCTCCTCGAGCTCCGCGAACGGGACGCTGGGCGTGGAGTGGCGGCCCGTGCGGGTCGGCTCGTCGCTCAGGCTGCGCTGCGCCTCCTCGTCGGGGACCGGCGGCGGGCCGCCCGTCCTGGCGAGCTCCGCAGCGCGCTCGAGCTCACGAAGCTGCCGTCGCGTGAGCGGACGGTCTCCGTTTGCGTCGGTCATGCGGTGTCTCTCCGGTAGAGGTCGTGCTTGCTGATGTACTGCACCACGCCGTCGGGCACGAGGTACCAGACGGGGTAGCCTGCGCGGACCCGCGCACGGCAATCGGTCGAGGATATCGCAAGTGCGGGGATCTCGAGCCGAGAGACGCGCTCGGGCGGGTAGTCCGTCGCCTCCATCTCGTGCCCCGGCCGGGTCACGGCGACGAAGTGCGCGAGCTCCCACAGCTCGTCCGCGTCCTTCCACTCGACGATCGACGCGAAGGCGTCGGCGCCGGTGATGAAGAACAGCTCGGCGTCCGGATGCGCGTCGCGCATGTCGCGGAGCGTGTCGATCGTGTACGTCGGGCCGCTGCGGTCGATGTCGGCGCGGCTCACCCGGAAGCGCGGGTTCGAGGCCGTCGCGACCACCGTCATGAGGTAGCGGTGCTCGCTCGGGCTCGCCTGCCGCTTCTGGTACGGCTGGCCGGTCGGGACGAACACGACCTCATCGAGGCCGAAGTGCTGCGCGACCTCGCTCGCGGCCACGAGGTGGCCGTGATGGATGGGGTCGAACGTGCCGCCCATGATGCCCAGGCGGCGGGGGCGCTGCGCCACGCGCGTCAGACGTGGTCGGTGGAGCCCGTCTGGCCCCCGACGGACCGGTTGCTGACATCGCGGTAGGCGCGGAGCACGATGGCCGAGACGAGGAACACGGCCGCGGCGATGGCGCCGGCGATGAAGGGCGCGGGGCCCGTCTCGTGGTGGCCGGCCTCCGCGGCGGCGGCGAGCAGGGTGAGCGTCATGGGTCCAGCCTATCGCGGGCGCGGGCCCTCAGGACCGCACCTGGCCGGAGCCGCGGACGATCCACTTCGAGCTCGTGAGCTCCGGCAGCCCCATGGGGCCGCGCGCGTGGGCCTTCTGGGTCGAGATGCCGACCTCGGCGCCGAAGCCGAACTCGCCGCCGTCGGTGAAGCGGGTGGAGGCGTTGTGCATGACGACCGCGGAATCGACCTCGGCGAGGAAGCGCTCGGCCGCGCCGGCGTCATCGGTGATGATCGTGTCGGTGTGGTGCGTGCCGAATCGGTTGACGTGCTCGATCGCGGCGTCGAGGTCGTCGACGACGCCGATCGCGATGTCCATCGAGAGGTGCTCGGTCGACCAGCCGCCCTCGCCGAGCGGCGCGGCGGCCACGCCGCCGGGCAGCGCGGCGTCGGCGTGGATCGCGACGCCGGCCTCGGCGAGCGCCCCCGCGAGCGCGGGCACGGCCTCGTCGGCGATGTCGCGGTGCACGAGCAGCGTCTCGAGCGAGTTGCACACGCTCGTGCGCTGGGTCTTGGCGTTGAGCACGATCTCGAGCGCCATCGGCAGCGACGCGGCGCGGTCGACGAAGGCATGCACGACGCCCGCGCCCGTCTCGATGACCGGCACCGTCGACTCCGTGACGACGCGGTCGATGAGCGCGGCGCTCCCCCGCGGCACGAGCAGGTCGACGAGCCCGCGGGCGCGCATGAGGCGGCCCGCGCCCTCGCGGCCGAAGCGGTCGATCGTCTGCACGGCGAGGCGCGACAGCCCCGCGCCCTCGACGGCGTCCTGCATCGCGGCGACGAGCACCGCGTTCGTGCGCTCGGCGGCCGAGCCGCCGCGGAGCACCACGGCGTTGCCGGAGCCGAGCGCGATGCACGCGAGGTCGACCGTCACGTTGGGCCGCGCCTCGTAGATGACGCCGATGACGCCGAACGGCACGCGCACCTCGGTGAGCTCCAGGCCGTTCGGGAGCGTGCGCTCGCGCAGCACCTCGCCGACCGGGTCGGGCAGCGCGGCGAGGTCGCGCGCCGCGGCGGCGAGGCCCGCGATGCGGGCCGGGTCGAGCAGCAGGCGGTCGAGCAGGCCCGTCGCGAGGCCGTTCGCGCGGCCGCGCTCGAGGTCCTCGGCGTTGGCCGCGAGGATCGCGTCGGCGGCACCCTCGATGCCCGCCGCGATGGCCTCGATCGCCGCGTGGCGCCGCGGCGCTGGCACGATGGCGAGCGCCCGGGCGGCGCGCTGCGCGTCGTGCAGGAGGGCGTCGAGGTCGTCGAGGGCTTCGGCCATGGTCCGAGCCTAATCGGGCGCGGATGCGCCGCGCGGCCGCGTCAGCCGTCGAGGCGCCGGCCCAGCACGACCGTGTCCTGCACGTCGTAGCCGAGGCGCTCGTAGAAGGCCGCGGCATCCGCGTTGTCGCCGCGCACCATGAGCTGCGCCTTCACTCCCCCGCGCGCCGCGATCCACGCCTCCGCCGCCGCCACGAGCGCGCGCCCGAGCCCCTCGCGCCGCCGCGCGGGGTCGACGGCGAGGTAGTAGAGCCACCCGCGATGGCCGTCCTCCCCCACCATCGCCGTGGCGACGAGCGCCCCGCCGTCGCGGATGCCGAGCACAGCGGATGCGGGGCCGGCGACGGCGCGGTCGAAGTCGGCGCGGGGCGGGTTCCACGGGCGCGTCAGCCCCGCGGCCTCCCAGAGCGCGATCGCCGCGTCGGCGTCGGCGCGGCCGAGCTCGACGACGATCACGCGGTCCGGGGCGCGGCAGCCGGCGCGGGGTTCGGCTCGAACTCGGTGCCGAGCCGCTCGCCCGCGATGAGGCGCTCGAGCAGCGGCGTCGCGGTGAGCGTCACGCGCACGCCCGCGTCGGCGGCGAGCCGCGCCGCGTCGACCTTCGTCATCGCGCCGCCCGAGCCGACGTGCGAGCCCGAGGCGCCCAGGCGGACGCCCTCGAGCGCGTCGCCGTAGGGCACGCGGTCGATCGGCTCCGAGCCGGGCTCGTCCGGCGGCGCGGTGCGCAGCGACGCGATGTCCGAGAGCAGGATGAGGCGGTCGGCACCCACGAGGCGCGCTACGAGCGCCGCGAGCCGGTCGTTGTCGCCGAAGCGGATCTCGTGCGTCGCGACCGTGTCGTTCTCGTTGACGATCGGCAGCATCCGCAGCTCGAGCAGCCGCTCGATCGCGTTCCGGGCGTTGCCGCGGTGCGAGTCCATCTCCATGTCGGAGGCGGTGAGCAGGATCTGCGCCGCGACCACGTCGTGCCGCGTGAGGCTGCGCTGGTAGCGGTTCATGAGCACGTTCTGCCCGACCGCCGCGGCCGCCTGCTGCAGCGGCAGGTCGGTGGGGCGGTCCTCGAGGCCGAGGAACGGCATCCCCGTCGCGATCGCGCCCGAGGAGACGAGGATCACCTGGCCGCGGGCGTGGAGGCGCGCGAGGCCGTCGACGAGCGGCTCGATCTGCGCGCGCCGGTCGCCGGAGATCGACGAGGAGCCGACCTTGACGACGATGCGCTCGCCCCGGCCCGGGTCGAGCGTCGTCATGCGTCCTTGCCCTCGTCGTACCGCTGCACCTCGAAGCCCTCGTCGTCGGTCCACATGCCGGCGTCGCGCTCCACACCGAGGGCGTCGCGCGCGGCCTGCTTCGCGTCCATCCGCTCGTGGTACTGCTCGCGGCGCTCGGCCGTCGTGCGGCGCACGTTGCGGTCGAGGCGCGGGTCGGTGCCGCGGTTGCCGACGAGCTCGGCCGCCGAGGCGATCGTGGGCTCCCAGTCGAAGACGATGCCGGCGCCGGGGCCGATGACGACGGTGGCGCCGGCGACGGCGCCCGCCTTGAGCAGCGCCTCCTCGATGCCGATCTTCGCGAGCCGGTCGGCGAGGTAGCCGACCGCCTCGTCGTTGCGGAAGTCGGTCTGCGCGACCCAGCGCTCCGGCTTCGCGCCGAGGATGCGGTACACGGGGCCCTCGTGCGAGCCCTCGACCTTGATGCGGAACCCGGCGTCGTCGATCGCCTTCGGCCGCAGCACGATGCGCTCCGGCTCGGCCTCGACGGCCTTCGCGGCGCGGTCGCGCTCGACGATGTCGGCGAGCGCGAACGACAGCTCGCGGAGGCCCCGGTGGGCGATCGTCGAGATCTCGAAGACGCGGAAGCCCATCCCCTCGATCTCCTCGCGCACGAACTCGGCGAGCTCGAGCGCCTCGGGCACGTCGACCTTGTTGAGCGCGACGAGCTGCTGGCGCTCCAGCAGCGGCGTCTGCCCCTCGGGCACCGGGTAGGCGGCGAGCTCGGCGAGGATGACCTTGAGGTCGCTCACCGGGTCGCGGCCCGGCTCGAGGGTGGCGCAGTCGATGACGTGCAGCAGCGCCGAGCAGCGCTCGACGTGGCGCAGGAACTCGAGACCGAGGCCCTTGCCCTCGCTCGCGCCCTCGATGAGGCCGGGCACGTCGGCGATCGTGTAGCGGGTCTGGCCCGACTCGACGACGCCGAGGTTGGGGTGCAGGGTCGTGAACGGGTAGTCGGCGATCTTCGGCCGCGCGGCGCTCATGGCGGCGACGAGGCTCGACTTGCCGGCGCTCGGGAAGCCCACGAGCGCGACGTCGGCGACGGTCTTCAGCTCGAGCGTGACGTCGCCCTCGAAGCCTGGGGTGCCGAGCAGCGCGAAGCCGGGCGCGCGTCGCTTCTGGTTCGAGAGCGCCGCGTTGCCGAGGCCGCCCTGGCCGCCCTCGGCCACGACGATCCGCATGCCGGGGTGCGCGAGGTCGGCGAGCACCTCGCCGTCGGCGGACGTGACGACGGTGCCGACGGGCACCGGCAGCTCCAGCTCACCGCCCGTGGTGCCCGCGCGGTGGTCGCCCATGCCGGGCTGGCCGTTGTCGCTCGAGCGGTGCGGGGCGCGGTGGTAGCCGAGGAGGGTGGTGACCTGCGGGTCGGCGACGAGCACGATGTCGCCGCCGTCGCCGCCGTTGCCGCCGTCGGGGCCGGCGAGCGGCTTGAACTTCTCGCGGCGCACCGACACGCAGCCGTGGCCGCCGTGCCCGGCGCGCAGGTGCAGCGTCACGCGATCGACGAAGGTGGCCACGGGAACTCCTCTGGTGGAAAGCGAGAGCGGGGCGGGCCGAAGCCCGCCCCGCTCATCGGAAGTGCTGGATCGTGCGGTCCTACTGGGCCGCGACGATGTTGACGACCTTGCGGCCGCCCTTCTGGCCGAACTCGACCGAGCCCGCCTCGAGGGCGAACAGCGTGTCGTCGCCACCGCGGCCGACACCGGCGCCGGGGTGGAAGTGCGTGCCGCGCTGACGGACGAGGATCTCGCCGGCCTTGACGACCTGGCCGCCGAAGCGCTTCACGCCGAGGCGCTGCGCGTTCGAGTCACGGCCGTTGCGGGTGGACGATGCGCCCTTCTTGTGTGCCATGTCTGGTCAGCCCCTTACTTGATCTCGGTGACCTTGAGGCGCGTGAGCTCCGAGCGGTGGCCCATGCGGCGCTTGTAGCCGGTCTTGTTGCGGTAGTGCTGGATGCGGATCTTCGGGCCGCGCAGGTCGGTCACGACCTCGGCGGTCACGGTCACCTTGGCGAGCGCGTCGGCGTCCGACGTCACCTTGTCGCCGTCGACGAGCAGCACGGGGGCGAGCTCGACGTTGCCCTTGTCATCAGCGGCGATGCGGTCGACGACGAGCACCGAGCCGACCTCGACCTTCTCCTGCCGGCCGCCGGCGCGCACGATTGCGTACACCACGTCTGGATCCTCACTGTTGGAACGACTCCCGACCGAGGCCGGGACGAAGCTTGATGGCGCGCGCTGAACGCGACTGGCGCCAACCGACAACATTACATGCGGTCCGGCGTTCGGGTCAACACGGCGGGGCCGTGTCGCGCGGGTCTACCGTGGGCGGATGGCCATCCTCGTCGACGACCCGCTCTGGCCCAACCACGGCACCACGTGGGCGCACCTCGTGAGCGACGCCTCGCTCGACGAGCTGCACGCGTTCGCCCGCCGCGCGGGCCTGCCGGCCCGCGGCTTCGACCACGACCACTACGACGTGCCGGCCGAGCGCATCGACGAGCTCGTGGCGCTCGGCGCGGAGCGCGTCGGCCCCAAGGAGCTCGTGCGGCGCCTCATCGCGAGCGGGCTGCGCGTGAAGGAGCGGGACCGGCCGTAGCCGATCCCGCTCCCCTGCAGTTGCGCGAGGGCCTCAGCGGCCCTGCTCGTCCGGCTTCGCGGTGATGATGCCCGAGGAGGCGCGGCGCGAGCGGCGCTGGCTGCGCGCGGCCGCCTTGCCGGTGCCCGCCTCCGGCGCCTTGAGCGCGTCGAGCGCGCCGCCCAGCAGGCCGTCGAGCTCCTCGGCCGTCGCGTGGCGGCCCTCCTGCTCGCCCGCCGCCTCCACCGGGATGTCGAGGATCGTCACGACCGGCTCGGCCGCCGCCTCCTCGGCCACGGCCTCGACGGCCGCCGCCGACGGCGCCACGATGCCCGACACGGGCTCGGCGTCGCGGTGCTCCTCGGCCGGCTTGCGGCCCGCGGAGGCGATCTGCGAGAGGCCCTTGCGGAGGTCCTCCGTGATCGCGTGCGTGCCGCCGTGCGACTGGTGCTGCTGGCTCTGCTGCGACTCCGTCTGCGACTGCTGGTGCTGCTGCTGGTCGCCGCCCTTGCCGCCGCGGCCGCGGCGGCGCCCGCCGCCGTTGCCGCCGCCCTGCTCCGACTGCTGGCGCTGCGGCTTCGAGACGGGCTCGTGGTGCACGATGATGCCGCGGCCGGCGCAGATCTCGCACGGCTCCGAGTACGACTCGAGGAGGCCCAGGCCGAGCTTCTTGCGGGTCATCTGCACGAGGCCGAGGCTCGTGACCTCGGCCACCTGGTGCTTCGTGCGGTCGCGCGAGAGGCACTCGACGAGGCGGCGCAGCACGAGGTCGCGGTTCGACTCGAGCACCATGTCGATGAAGTCGATGACGATGATGCCGCCGATGTCGCGCAGGCGCAGCTGGCGCACGATCTCCTCGGCCGCCTCGAGGTTGTTCCTCGTGACGGTCTCCTCGAGGTTGCCGCCGGCGCCGACGAAGCGGCCCGTGTTGACGTCGACGACCGTCATCGCCTCGGTGCGGTCGATGATGAGCGAGCCGCCCGAGGGCAGCCAGGCCTTGCGATCGAGCGCCTTGTCGATCTGCTCCGCGATCCGGAAGTGCGAGAACGGGTCGTCGGTGCCCTCGTAGGCCTCGACGCGGTCGAGCAGGTCGGGCGCGATCGCCTCGAGGTACTCGCGGATCGTCGTGAGGGCCTCCGAGCCCTGGATGACGAGCTTCTGGAAGTCCTCGTTGAAGACGTCGCGGACGATCTTCACGAGCAGGTCGGGCTCGGCGTGCAGGCGCTGCGGGGCGCTGCCCGAGGCCTTCTGCTGCTGGATGCGCTCCCACTGGCGGGTGAGGCGCTCGACGTCGCGCGTGAGCTGCTCCTCGGTGGCGCCCTCGGCGGCGGTGCGCACGATGACGCCCACGCCCTCCGGCAGCACCTGCTTGAGGATCTTCTTCAGGCGTGCGCGCTCGGTGTCGGGCAGCTTGCGCGAGATGCCGTTCATCGACCCGCCGGGCACCGACACGAGGTAGCGGCCGGGCAGCGAGATCTGGCTCGTGAGGCGCGCGCCCTTGTGGCCCACCGGATCCTTCGTGACCTGCACGAGCACCGTGTCGCCGGGCTTGAGCGCGAGCTCGATCTTGCGGGGCTGGCCCTCGAGCTCGGCGGCGTCCCAGTCGACCTCGCCCGAGTAGAGCACGGCGTTGCGGCCGCGGCCGATGTCGACGAACGCGGCCTCCATGCTCGGCAGCACGTTCTGCACGCGGCCGAGGTAGACGTTGCCGATGAGGCTCGACTCCGACGCCTTCGCGACGTAGTGCTCGACGAGGATGCCGTCCTCGAGCACGGCGAGCTGCACTCGGTCGTGCTTGGAGCGCACGATCATCTGGCGCTCGACGGCCTCGCGGCGTGCGAGGAACTCGGTCTCGGTGACGACGGTGCGGCGGCGGCCCGCGTCGCGGCCCTCGCGGCGGCGCTGGCGCTTCGCCTCGAGGCGCGTGGAGCCCTTGACCTTCTGCGGCTCGGTGATGAGCGGCTTCTCGTCGTCGGCCTCGCGGCGGCGCGGCGTGCGCGAGGAGCGAGAGCGGCGCGAGCGGCGGTTCGAGGGCTCGTCGTCCTCGTCCTCCTCGTCGTCGCCGTCGATCGCGGGCAGCGCCGGGAGGACGGAGAGGTCGGGCGCGTGGAAGAGGAGGCCGAAGGGGCCGGCCGGCTGCTCCGGCAGCGCGAGCGCGGCCTGCAGCGCGGCGTCGGCGTCGGAGGGGGCCTCGGCGTCGCCCTCGTCGTCGGCGGGTGCCTCGGCGGGGTCGTGGAGGCCGGGCTCGTGGCCGGGCTCGGCGTCGCCCTCCGGCAGCGCGGGCGCTGCCTCGTCGGCGTGCTCGGCGTGCGCGGTGCCGCGGACGGCCGTGGCGCGCTTGCGGCGTCGCGCGGGCGCGGCGGCGGCGTCGGCCTGCGGTTCGGCGGCCTGCGCCTCACCGGGCTGCTCCTCGCCGGCCTCGTGCTCGGCGCCCTCGGGCTGCCCGTCGGCGTCGGCGTGCGGCACATCGGCCGCCTCCACCACTTGGGGCGCGGCCTCGTCGGGCGCGGCCTGCTCGGGCGCGACGTGCTCGGCCTGGACCTGCTGATCCTGGTCGTGCTGGGCCTCGGCCTGCTGGGCGTCGGTCTGGTCTGCTGCGGTGCCCTCGGGGAGGGTCGGCTCGTTGTCCACCATCGCTGGCGTGCTCCTGTCGCGACCGGCGCCGCCGGTCGGAATCTCTCGCTCGCGATCCGGGGCGCGCCCGGCGCGAATCCTTGCCTGTCACCCCCTCTCGGGGGTGGCCCGGGCGAAGCGTCGCTGCCCGGAAAAACCTGTGCGTGCGCCCGTCGGGCGCGCTAGCGGGCAGTCTAGCGCACGTGCCCCGGATCGGCCCCGTCGACCGGAACGGCGATCCGCGTCGTCAGGGCAGCACGACGCGGACGGCGAGCGCGACGAACGCGGCCGCCGCCGCGAGGGTGCCGACGATCGCGAGCCGGCCGTGCGGCTGCACGCGCCGGCCGATGCGCGCGCCGACGAGCACGAGCAGCGTGAGGTAGGCGGCCGAGACGACCTCGAGGATCAGCATGAGAATCACGAGGTCGCCGAGCGGCGTCGGCGAGGCGGGGTCGATGAACTGCACGAAGAACGAGGCGAGGAACAGGATCGCCTTGGGGTTCAGCAGGCTCGTGACGAGCGCCGTGCGGTACGGCGAGAGCCGCGGGCTCGCGATGATCGGGTTCGGCGTCGTCGGCGGCTGGATCGGGTTCTCGGTCGGCTCCGGCTCCGCGCGGTGCGCACGCCGGGCGAGGATGCGCTGCACGGCGCTGCGCACGAGGCCGAGGGCGAGCCACAGGAGGTAGAGCGCGCCGGCCCAGACGAGCACCGTGTAGACCACCGGATTCGCGGCGAGCGCCTGCGCCGAGAGCACCGCGAGCACCATGAGCACCGCGTCGCCCGTGAACACGCCGAGCATGGCGCGGAAGCCGGAGCGCGTGCCGGCGCGCAGGGCCGTCGTCGCGACGTAGAGGCTGTTGGCGCCCGGCAGCAGCACGATGACGACGACGCCCGCGGTGAACGCGGCGAGCGTGGCGAGGTCGAAGCTCATCGGGACTCCTCGGATCGATGGATGCGGTGCCGGGCGGGACGCTCGCGGTGCCGGGCGGTGCGGTCGTTCATGGCAGATGCAGGGCTTCGGGCGCCGGGGTGCGGCGCGGCCTGCTGGCAGGATGTGGAGCAGGAGGTCCCATGAGCACCCGCACCGCCCCCGCGCCCGCCGCGCCCGCATCCGAGCCGACCGCGGCGCACGTCGCGGCGCCGCGCTGGCTCGGCGCGCTGCTCGTCGTGACCGGCCTCATCGGCCTGCTCGGCGCCTTCGCGCTCTCGGTGGAGCGCATCGAGCTGCTGCTGCACCCGGAGGAGCAGCTCTCGTGCGACCTCAACCCGTTCCTCTCGTGCTCGGGGGCGATGGAGTCGGAGCAGGGCCGCGTGTTCGGCTTCCCGAACCCGTTCCTCGGCCTCATGGCGTTCCCCGCTCCCATCATCATGGGCGTGCTCGCCCTCGCCGGCACGCGCCTGCCGCGCTGGGTGTGGGGCGTCTTCTCGCTCGGCGTGCTCGGCGGGCTCGTGTTCGTGCTGTGGCTCTTCGGCCAGTCGGTGTTCGTGCTCGGCTTCGTGTGCCCGTGGTGCTTCCTGGTGTGGATGGGCATGTACGCCATGGCCTTCCCGCTGTTCACCTGGGCGATCGGCGCCGGCGCGATCCCGGCGCCCGCGGGGCTGCGGCGCACCGCGGCCCGCTTCTCGAGCTGGGGCTGGGTGCTGTCGCTCGCGCTCGCCGTGGCGGTCGTGCTGACGATCATGGTCGCCCTGCCGGGCATCCCGCGCTTCCTGCTCGGCGGCCTCTAGCCGCCGACGCGACGACGCCCCGGGCCGCTCGGCCCGGGGCGTCGTGCGTGCGGGTCAGGCGAACCAGAGCGCGAGCTCGCGCGCGGCCGACTCCTCCGAGTCGGAGCCGTGCACGAGGTTCTGCTGCACCTTCAGCCCCCAGTCGCGGCCGAGGTCGCCTCGGATCGTGCCGGGCGCGGCGGTCGTGGGGTCGGTCGTGCCGGCGAGCGAGCGGAAGCCCTCGATGACGCGGTCGCCCTCGAGGCGGATCGCGACCGAGGGGCCCGAGAGCATGAACTCGACGAGCGGCTCGAAGAACGGCTTGCCCTGGTGCTCGGCGTAGTGCTCCTCGAGCAGCGCGCGCTCCGGCTGCACGAGCTGCAGGTCGGCGACCACGTAGCCCTTCGCCTCGATGCGGGCGAGGATCTGGCCGGTCAGCTGGCGGCGGACGCCGTCGGGCTTGATGAGGACGAGGGTGCTCTGCATGGCGCCCAGCCTATCGACGGCGGAGGCCCCCGCAGCGCCCGGGAGGGCGGCCGCGGGGTCCTCGGATGCGCGTGCCCGGGTCGGTGGGCCGGGTCGGGCGTGCGGGGCCCGTCAGGCGCCGGGCGCCCCGCGCGGGTCGAGCCCCGCGGCGCGCCGCTGGCGCTCGATCTGCCGCGCCTTCGCGAAGCAGTAGATCCAGAGGCCGATGAGGACGACGGCGACGACGCCCCACACCGGCTCGAACCAGGTGAGGGCCGCGACGAGCACCTGCACGCCGAGGCTCGGGATCCAGCCCCAGGGCCGCGAGAGCAGCGGCATCGTGAGCACGAGCAGCGCCACGACGACGAGGAACGCGACGGGCGCCGGCCAGTCGCGCGTGACGCCCCACGTGGCGAGCGCGCCGAAGAGCAGGCCGGCGGCCTGCAGCGTGTGGGTGATGCGCAGCAGCGCCTCCATGGCGCCGCGCGCGGGGCGCCGGCGCACGGGGCGGGCGGCGTCGGGCGACTGCGGGGCGTCGCTCATCGCTCCTCCTCGTCGGTGATGCGGATCTCGGCGGCCTGGCGGCGCGCGTCGGGGCGCACGAGCCAGCCCGCCTCGCGGGCGTGCACGAGCACGTCGCCGAGCAGCGTGATGGAGCCGGTGACGACGACGGCGCCGGCGCGGTCGACGGCCGCGTCGCGCGCGGCCTCGAGCGCCGTGCCCAGGTCGGGCTCGACGAGCACGCGCTCGGCGCCGAGCACCCGCACGGCGACAGCGGCGAGCTCGTCGGCGTCGAGGGCGCGCTCGGACGTCGACTGCGTGACGACGACCTCGTCGACGACGGGCTCGAGCGCCTGCAGCACGCCCGCGGCGTCCTTGCCCGCGAGCACCCCGAGCACGAGCGTCACCCGCTCGAGGCCGAAGAACTCGCCGAGCGCGACGCGCAGCGCCTCGGCGCCGTGCGGGTTGTGCGCGGCGTCGACGACCACGAGCGGGCCAGCGCCGATCGCCTCGAGCCGGCCGGGCGAGGTCGCGGCCGAGAGGCCCGCCGCGAGCACCTCGCCGGTGAGCGGCTGGCGTCCGCCGCCGAGGAAGGCCTCGACCGCGACGATCGCGAGCGACGCGTTGCGGCCCTGGTGGGCGCCCATGAGCGGCACGAGCTGGTCGATGTACTCGGCGGCGAGGCCGCGCACGGTCACGAGCTGGCCGCCCACGGCGACCGCGTGCGACTCGAGCGCGAAGTCGCGGCCCTCGACGAGCAGCTGCGCGCCCACCTCGGCCGAGCGCTCCTCGAGCACCGCGAGCGCCTCCGGCTCCTGCACGGCCGACACGACGAGCGCGTCGGGCTTGATGATGCCCGCCTTCTCGCGCGCGATCGCCTCGATCGTCGTGCCGAGCCGGTTCGTGTGGTCGAGCGCGATGGGCGTGATGACCGCGACGTCGCCGTCGGCGACGTTCGTCGAGTCCCACGTGCCGCCCATGCCCACCTCGAGCACCGCGACGTCGACGGGCGCGTCGGCCATGACGGCGATCGCGAGCACCGTGAACGCCTCGAAGAACGTCAGCCGCCGCTCCCCCGCCGCCTCGAGCTCCGCATCCACCATCTCGAGGAACGGCGCGATGTCCTCGTAGCCGCGCGCGAAGGCCTCGTCGGTGACCGGCTCGCCGTCGATGAGGATGCGCTCGTTGACCCGCTCGAGGTGCGGGCTCGTGAGGAGCCCCGTGCGGAGGCCGTGGGCGCGCAGCAGCGCGTCGACCATGCGGGCGGTGGAGCCCTTGCCGTTCGTGCCGGTGAGGTGCACGACGCGGAACGACCGCTGCGGGTCGCCGAGCAGCTCGACGGCGCGGCGGGTGGCGGCGATGCGCGGCTCGACGGCCTGCTCCCCCGCGCGGGCCAGCAGCGCCTCGTAGGCGGCCGCCGCGGCCTCGCGGTCCTCGAGGGAGTCGAGGATGCGGTCGTCGACGTCGCGCTCGCGGTCGTCGTCGGGCAGCTCCGGCAGGTCGGGCAGCGAGAGGCCGTCGCTCATGCCTGCACCGCCTCGGCCGACGGGACGCGCTCGAGCGAGATCGACAGCGGCGAGCCGTCGCCCACGCGGTACGCGGTGCCGCCGTCGGCGAGCTCGCCCGCCGAGTCGTCGACGCGCTCGAGCACGACGTCGACCGCGAGGGTCTCGCCGGCGACGAGCGCGCGGTTCGCCTCGAGCGCCGCGACGCCGTGGGCGTCGGAGCCGAGGACGAGCCGGATGCGGTCCGAGACGTCGAGGCCCGCGTCGCGGCGCGCCGACTGCACGGCGCGCACGACGTCGCGCGCGAGGCCCTCGGCCTCGAGCTCGGGCGTCGTCGCCGTGTCGAGCACGACGAAGCCGCCGCCGGGCAGGAAGCCCACGGCCGCACTGTCGTCGGCGACCTCGAGCGCGAGCTCGTACTCGCCGGGCTCGAGCGCGATGCCGCCCGCGACGACGGTGTCGCCGTCGAGCGACCAGTCGCCCGCGCGGGCCGCCTGGATGGCCGTCTGCACGCCCTTGCCGATGCGGGGGCCTGCGGCGCGCGCGTTCACCTGCAGGCGGCGCGTGATGCCGTAGCGCTCGAGCGCGTCGTCGCCCGCGGCCTCGAGCACGACCTCGCGGACGTTGAGCTCGTCCTGCAGCACCGCGGCGAAGCGCTCGACGTCGACGGTGCCGACGACGGTGAGGCGCGGCAGCGGCAGGCGCACGCGGCGGCGGGCCTGCTTGCGCAGCGCGTTGCCGACGCTCGCGATGGCGCGCACCGCGTCCATCTGCGCGACGAGCGCGTCGTCGGCGGGCAGCTCGGCGGCGTCGGGCCAGTCGGTCAGGTGCACGGAGCGCTCGCCGGTCAGGCCCTTCCACACCTCTTCCGCCACGAGCGGGGACAGCGGCGCGGCGACCCGCGTGAGCGTCTCGAGCACCGTCCAGAGCGTGTCGAACGCCTCCGAGCCCTGCCCGTCGGGGCCGACGCCCTCCCAGAAGCGGTCGCGCGAGCGGCGCACGTACCAGTTCGTGAGCACGTCGAGGAACTCGCGCACGGCGAGGGTCGCGCCGGTGCCGTCGAGCGCCTCGAGGCTGGCGGTGGCCGTCTCGACGGTCGTGCGCAGCTTCGCGAGGATGTAGCGGTCGAGCACGTCGGTCGACGCGGTCGAGCGCTGCGCGAGGTGCGGCTGGCCGTCGGCGGCGCGGTTGGCGTAGGTCGAGAAGAAGTACCAGGTCGACCACAGCGGCAGGTGGAACTGCCGCAGCGCCTCGCGGATGCCCTCCTCCGACACGACGAAGTTGCCGCCGCGCAGGATCGAGCCCTGGAGCAGGTTCCAGCGCACCGCGTCCGAGCCGTAGGCATCGAACGACTCCGTCACGTCCGGGTAGTTGCGGCGCGACTTCGAGGCCTTGAAGCCGTCGTCGCCGAGGATGATGCCGTGGCTGATGACGTTCCGGAACGCCGGCCGCCCGAAGAGCGCCACCGACAGCACGTGCAGCACGTAGAACCAGCCGCGCGTCTGCCCGATGTACTCGACGATGTAGTCGGCCGGGTGGTGCGTCTCGAACCAGCGGGTCGCCTCGAACGGGTAGTGCACCTGCGCGAACGGCATCGAGCCGGAGTCGAACCACACGTCGAGCACGTCGGGGATGCGGCGCATGGTGCTCCGCCCCGTCGGGTCGTCGGGGTTCGGGCGGGTCAGCTCGTCGATCGCCGGGCGGTGCAGGTCGGTCGGGCGCACGCCGAAGTCGCGCTCGAGCTCGTCGAGCGAGCCGTACACGTCGGTGCGCGGGTGCTCGGGGTCGTCGGAGACCCACACGGGGATCGGGCTGCCCCAGTAGCGGTTGCGGCTGATCGACCAGTCGCGCGCGCCCTCGAGCCACTTGCCGAACTGGCCGTGCTTGACGTTCTCGGGCACCCAGGTGATCTGCTCGTTCGCCGCGATGAGGTCGTCCTTGATGGCGGTGACGCGCACGAACCAGCTCGACACGGCCTTGTAGATGAGCGGCGTGCGGCAGCGCCAGCAGTGCGGGTACGAGTGCACGTAGCTCGCCTGCCGCAGCACGCGGCCGGCCTCCTTGAGCATCCGCGACAGCGGCTTGTTCGCCTCGAACACCTGCTGGCCGGCGACCGGCGCGACGGCCGGCAGGAAGCGCCCGCCGTCGTCGACCGAGAGGATCGTCGGGATGCCCGCGGCGTTCGTGATGCGCTGGTCGTCCTCGCCGTAGGCGGGCGCCTGGTGCACGATGCCGGTGCCGTCGCCGGTGGAGACGTAGTCGTCGACGAGGATGCGGAAGGCGCGCTCGGTGCCCCACTGCTCGGCGTCGGCGTAGAAGTCGAAGATCGGCTCGTAGAGCACGTCGGCGAGGTCGGCGCCGACGACGGTGCGCTCGATCGCGGCGGTCGCGGCGTCCGCGTCCTCGTAGCCGAGGTCCTTCGCGTGGCTCGCCACGAGCGGCTCGGCGAGCAGGAACGAGCCCTCGCCCGCCGTGGTGCCGGCCGGGCCCGCGGGCACGACGGCGTACGGGATCGCGGGGCCGACCGCGAGCGCCAGGTTCGTCGGGAGCGTCCACGGCGTCGTCGTCCACGCGAGCGCCTTGACGCCGACGAGGCCGAGCGCCTCCGCGCGCTCGCCGCGCATCGGGAAGGTGACGGTGAGCGTCGTGTCCTGGCGGTCCTGGTAGACGTCGTCGTCCATCCGGAGCTCGTGGTTCGAGAGCGGCGTCTCGTCGCGCCAGCAGTACGGGAGCACGCGGTGGCCCTCGTAGGCGAGGCCCTTGTCGTGGAGCGTCTTGAACGCCCACATCACCGACTCCATGTAGTCGAGGTCGAGGGTCTTGTAGCCGCCCTCGAAGTCGACCCAGCGGGCCTGGCGGGTGACGTAGTCCTCCCACTCGTCCATGTAGCGCAGCACGGACTCGCGGGCCTTGCCGTTGAAGACGTCGACGCCCATGGCCTCGATCTCGGCTTTCTCGGTGATGCCGAGCTGCTTCATGGCCTCGAGCTCGGCCGGGAGGCCGTGCGTGTCCCAGCCGAACACGCGCGGCACCTGCTTCCCGCGCATCGTCTGGAAGCGCGGGAAGACGTCCTTGGCGTAGCCGGTGAGCAGGTGGCCGTAGTGCGGCAGGCCGTTGGCGAAGGGCGGGCCGTCGTAGAAGACCCACTCGGGGCAGCCCTCGCGGCGCTCGAGCGAGGCGCGGAAGGTGTCGTCGCCCTTCCAGAAGGCGAGGATGCCGCGCTCGATCGACGGCAGGTCGGGGCTCGCGACGACGGGGGCGTCGCCCGAGAGGGGGTAGCGGTGCTGCTCGGTCACGCTGGTCTCCTGCATCCTTCTGCTGCCCAATGCCTGGGCCTTCTCGGATGCGGGGACGCTCTCGCGCGGTACCACCCCGCTTGCGGCCGCCCCGTCGGGGCGGACGCCGCTTCGTGCTCGGGCGATGACGGGCCTGAACCGTTCGGATCTACTGGGCCCTCTCGGGCCGTTCTGCCGACCGCTCCCCGGTGATGGCCGGATCGATGCGTGTGCCTCGATGGTAGCGCGGCCGACCGCCCGGATCGAGCCCGAAGGGCGCGGGTCCGGGCGGTCGGCCGGTCGCTGCTGCTAGCGCTCGCCGCGCAGCACCACGCTGCCGGCGCTCACCGTGGCGTCGATCGTCGAGGCGGCGTCCTGGTCCTCGTCGACGAGGATGCGGGCGCTGCCGGCCGAGACGTCCTGGGTGACGGCGTAGTCGCCGCCCGGCACGTCGAGCTCGATGCTGCCGGCGCTGGCGCTCGCGACGATCGACGACGGCTGGTCGCCCGTGAGAGCGCCGATCACGCGGCCCGCGCTGACGTCGAGGCCGACGTCGCCGGCGACGGCGAGGTCGAGGCGCGCCTCCCCGGCCGCGACCTCGATGTCGAGGGAGTCGGCGCTGCCGGCGACGTCGAGGCCGCCCGCCTGGAGGCCGAGCACCACGGCGTCCCAGTCGCCGTCGGCGTCGAGGCTGCCGGCCTGCACCTCGGCGGACAGGTCGAGCCCGTCGCGCTCGAGGGCCGCGGGGAGCGTGAGCACCGCCCGCTGCTCGCCGCCGCGGCGGTCCCAGTCGCCCCAGCCCCAGCTCCACCCGTCGCTGTCGCCGTCGGCCCAGCCGAAGCCGGGGCCGAAGAGGCCGCGGTGGCGCTCGGTGCCGACGACGATCGCGCCGCCCTCGCGCTCGAGCGACCACGAGCTGCGCGGGGTGCCCGAGCTCGTCACCTCGAGCGTCGCCTGGCCGACGTCGCCGAAGACGACCTGGACGTCGGCGGCCTCCGTCGCGATGCGCAGCTCGTCGGCGCCCGCGGCGTCGACGGACCAGGAGCCGTTCGTCGCGTCGTGCGACGCGAGGCCGCGGACGACGCCGCCGCCGACGGCGAAGAGGGCGCCGAACGAGCCGAGGACGATGAGGACGACGCTGATCCAGCGTCCGGGTCGGGTGGTCATCGGATGCCTCCGTCGGTGCGCGGCGCTCCGGGCGCCGGGTGGTGGGGGTGCGCGCCGCTCGCCTCGGGCGCGTCGAGGTGGGCGAGCACGGCGAGCACGCGGCGGTTGCCCGCCTCGGGCTCGAGCTCGAGCTTCTGGAACACCGCCGAGATGTGCTTCTCGACGCTGCCCTCGCTGATGAACAGGCGACCGGCGATGGCCTGGTTGGCGGCACCCTCGGCCATGAGCGCGAGCACCTGGCGCTCGCGGGGCGTGAGCCGCTCCATGCGGCCGTCGCGGCGGCGGCGCGTGAGCAGCTGGCTCACGACCTCCGGGTCGAGCACCGTGCCGCCCTCGGCGACCTGCCGCACGGCCTGGAGGAAGTCGGCGACGTCGGCCACGCGGTCCTTGAGCAGGTAGCCGAACCCGGCGGGGCCGCTCGCGATGAGGTCGGCGGCGTAGCGCTCCTCGACGTACTGCGAGAGCACGAGCACGCGCGGCCGGTCGCCGCGGGCGCGGATGCCGATGGCGGCGAGGATGCCCTCGTCGGTGCGGGTCGGCGGCATGCGCACGTCGAGCACGGCGAGGTCGGGGTCGTGGGCGGCGATCGCGGCCTCGAGCGCCGTGGCGTCGGGCAGCTGCGCGACGACCTCGTGGCCGGCGTCGGCGAGCAGGCGCGCGAGCCCCTCGCGGAGGAGGACGGAGTCCTCGCAGATCAGGATGCGCACGGCAGCTCCACCTCGATCGCGGTCGGTCCCCCTGCGGGGCTCGTGAGGGCCAGGGTGCCGCCGGCGCCGGCGATGCGGTGCGCGAGGCCGTCGATGCCGCCGCCGACCTGCCGGACGGCGCCGCCGATCCCGTCGTCCTCGACGCGTGCCCAGAGGACGGCGCGGCCGTCGGGGGCGGTGCGGGTGCGGATGGCGACGCGGATGCGCGAGGCGCGGGCGTGCTTCTGCGCGTTCGTGATCGACTCGGCGATCGCGAAGTAGGCGGCGGTCTCGGCCTCGCGGGAGCAGCGGCGGTCGATGCGGGCGTCGACCTCGACGGGCACGGTGCTGCGGGCGGCGAGGGCCGAGACGGCGGCGTCGAGGCCGCGGTCGTCGAGCACGGCGACGTGGATGCCGCGGGCGAGCTGCCGCAGCTCGGTGACGGCCGACTTCGAGGACGCGTGGGCCTCGTCGATGAGGGCGCGGGCGGCGGCGGGGTCGGTGTCGATCTTGTCCCGCGCCATGCCGAGCTGCATCGCGATCGAGACGAGCCGCGGCTGGACGCCGTCGTGGAGGTCGCGCTCGATGCGGGTGCGGTCGAGGTCGGCGGCGCGCACGGCGCCCTCGCGCTGCACCCGGCTCTCGCGCGCCTCCCGCTCGAGGCGCTCGCGCTCGTCGGGCACGAGCAGCGCGGTGGTGATGCCGCGGTGCGCGTAGGCGGCGCCGAGCGTGCCGCCGATGCCGCCGACGAGCGCGAGCGAGCCGACGAGCGGCGCCCACTCGACGGGCACGACGTAGCCGAAGTAGGGCACGGCGACGCTGTCGGCCGCGCCGAGCGCCGCGAAGGCGAGCGGGCCGCCGAGGCCCGCGAGCCCCAGGAGCGAGACGGTGATCGATCCGAGCAGGCTCGCGAGGAAGAAGCTCAGCACCGCGCGCCAGTGCTGGCCGTCGGCGACGATGCGCAGGAGCGTGTGGGGCACCCGCAGCCAGTCGGTGCGCGGCGAGCGGCGGAGCTGCGCGGGCGGCACGGGCACGCCGTAGAGGCCGGCGACGCGCTCGCGCTCGAACCAGGCGACCGCGAAGATGGCCAGCAGCGCGAGGGCGAGGAGGCCGAGGCCGACGACGAGCAGCAGCGTGCCGACGCCGAGCGCGACGAGCACGCCGATCGCGGTGAGGATCGGGATGCCCATCGCGCCGAGCACGGCGAGGTGCGCGACGGTCGCGGCGATGGGGGCGAACGAGCGGCGGGCGCGGGGCGCGGCGGGCGCCGCGACGTCTGCCGCGGAGGCCGCGGCGGGCTGTCCCGGGCCGGGCGCGGGGCGGGCGCCGGGCGCTGCCGACGGGCTCGGCGTGCCGGCCGCGGCGGGGGCATCGGAGGAGGTCATGGCTCCACGCTAGGCGCGCGGCGGCCGCGCGGCCCCGGGGGTCTCCGGAAGCCCTCCGGGGGCTTTCCCCCACCGCGCATCCCCCGGGGTGGCCCCGGGTGGCCCCGGCGGTCCGCATAGGCGCCGCCGGTACCCTCGCCGCATGACCGACACGCGACTCCGCACCGCCGTCGCCGGCCTCGTGCTCGCCGCAGGCCTCCTCGTGGGCGGCTGCGGCCTCCTCCCCTCGCCCGCGCCCTCGTCGAGCGCCGCGGAGCCCTCCGGCTCGGCCACGGGCGAGCCCGGCACGCAGGCCGAGCAGTGCGCCCAGGTGCTCGCGCAGGTGCAGTCGATCGGCGACGACATCGGCCGCCTCGGCGAGATGGTGACGAACGACCCGTTCGGGGCGCTGGGCCTGCTCACGAGCATCTCGGAGCGCGTCGGCAGCCTGCAGGCGCAGGTGACCGACCCCGAGCTGCTCGAGCGGATCGGCGAGATCCAGACCGGCTGGGACGCGCTCGTCGCCGACGCGCAGGAGTCGCTCGGCGCGGGCGACGCCTCGGGCCTGCAGCGCGCGGCCGACCAGGTGGCGCAGCTCGGCCAGCAGGTGACCGAGCTCCAGCAGTTCTGCACGGGCGCCTGATGGCCGCGCACGCGCCGCTGCTGGCGCTCCTCGACGGCACCCTCGCCGACATCGCGAGCCCGCTCGTGCGCGCCGACGACCTCGGCGTCGTGCGCGGCGACGGCGTCTTCGACGCGACGCTCGTGCGCCGTGGCGCCGTCCGCGACCGCGAGGAGCACCTCGACCGGCTCGAGCGCTCGGCCGCGATCCTGCAGCTCCCCGCGCCCGACCGCGCCGGCTACGGCCGCGCGATCGACGCGCTCGTCGCGGCGTGGGACTTCGGCGCCGCGCCGGAGGCGCTCATCCGCCTCGTGCTCACGCGCGGCCCCGAGGGCGGCGGCGAGCCGACCGCCTTCGCGATGATGCTGCCGCTCTCGCCCGCGGCGATCGCGGAGCGCGACCGCGGCGTCTCGATCACCCTGCTCGGCCGCGGCCACGACGGCGACGAGGTCGCCGCGATGCCGTGGCTCCTGCCCGGCGCGAAGAGCCTCTCGTACTCGATCAACATGGCCGCGAAGCGGCACGCGGTCGCGCACGGCTTCGACGACGTCGTCTTCGTCGCGCCCTCGGGCCAGCTGCTCGAGGGACCGACGTCGACGCTCGTCGTCGACCGCGGCGGCCGGCTCGCGACGCCGCCGCAGGACGGCATCCTCGCCTCGATCACGCTCGATCACCTGCTCCGCGACGCCCCCTCCGCCGGGCTCGAGGTGGCGTTCGAGCCGATGGAGCCCGCCGACCTGAGCGCGGCCGACGGCGCCTGGCTGCTCTCGTCCGGGCGTCTGCTCGCGGCGATCACCGCCGTCGACGGCGAGCCGATGCCGCGCTCGCCGCTCGACGCGGCGCTGCGGCGGGTGCTCGACGTCTAGCGCCCGCTCGGAGCCCGCCTGACGCTCGATCCCGCTCAGGTGGACCCGATCCTGCGTCGTGAACCCGAACAATCGGGTCCAGCACGCAGGATCGGGTCCAGCTGCAGCGGCGGTGCGGTCAGCCGCCCGCGGCGCCGGCCGCGAGCGGGCCGACCGCGGCGGCGACGGCGTCGGAGGCGGTGCCCCGGTCGGGCGCGGCGGCCCAGGCGACGACCGCCGCGGCAGCGGCGGCGACGAGCGCCACCGGTGCGACCGCCGCGCCCGGCGACTCCGGCAGCGCGTCGCGCTCGAGCGCGAGGCGCAGCGCCGCCCGCTCGACGAGCGGCTGCAGGCGCGCGGGCGCCGCGTCGCGGAGCGCCTCGGCCGCGCCCATCGCGGCGGCGTCGCGCAGCGCGGCCGGCGGCGCGGCACCCCACGGCGCGACCGCCGCCGCGAGCGCCTCGGCCAGCGCGGGGACCGCCGCGCCGGCCGCGGCGTCGAGCGCCTCGCCCGCACGGCCGATCGCCGCGTCGAGGTCGGCCCAGAGCGCATCCGCCTTCGAGTCGCAGTAGGCGAAGAACGTGCCGCGCGAGACGCCCGCCCGGCGGGCGACGTCGTCGACGCTCACGGCGTCGTAGCCGCGCTCGAGGAACAGCTCGAGGGCGGCCTCGTGGATGGTCGCGGCGCTCGACGCGCGCGGCCGGCCCGGCCCTCGCGCGCCGGGCGTCGATCGCGGGCGAGCCGCGGATCCCTCGCGTGCCATGGGAATCCTTCCTCCGGGGCTATTGTTGCACCCGGTATCGCAACCCCGCCGCGCATCCGCGGCCTCCCGAGGAGCACCTGTGACCAGCATCCCAGCCGGCAGCCCGGCGACCACCACCCAGGCGCGCAGCAGCAGCCGACGCGTCGCCGCAGCCGCGACCGTCGGCACGGCGCTCGAGTCGTACGACTTCTACGTCTACTCCTACTTCGCCGCGTTCTTCGCCGCGCCGTTCTTCTTCGACGCGCTCGGCGAGACCGGCGGCCTGCTCGCGGCCTTCGCCACGATCGGCATCGCCTTCGTCGTGCGCCCGATCGGCGCGATCGTGTTCGGGCACCTCGGCGACCGCATCGGCCGCCGCCGCACGCTGCTCATCACGATCGCCCTCATGGGCGTCGCGACGGGCCTCGTGGGCCTGCTCCCGACGGGCGAGGGCTGGGCCGCGTTCGGCGCGGTCGCGCTCGTCGTGCTCCGCATCGCGCAGGGCCTCTCGCTCGGCGGCGAGTGGGGCGGCGCCGTGCTCCTCGCGACCGAGCACGCCGACGCGCGCCGGCGGCCGTTCTTCGCCTCGCTGCCGCAGCTCGGCTCCCCCATCGGCTCGGTCGCCGCCGGCGGCCTCATGCTGCTCATGTTCTTCGGGCTCGGCCCGGAGGCGATGGTCGCGTGGGGCTGGCGCGTGCCGTTCCTGCTCGCCATCCCGCTCATCGCGGTCTCGCTGTACCTGCGCTGGTCGATCGACGAGACGCCGGTCTTCAAGGAGCTCGCCGCCAAGGGCGAGCGCTCGCGCATGCCGGTCGTCGAGGCCGTGCGCTCGCAGCCGGCGGCGTTCGGCGTCGCGATCCTCGTGGCGCTGCTCGGCATCGGCTCGTACTCGCTCATGAACACGTACACGATGGGCTACGGCGTCACGCGCCTCGGCTACGACGAGATGCAGCTGCTCGCGGCGGCGACGATCGGCGGCCTGCTGCAGTTCATCACCGTGCCGGCGTTCGGCTGGCTCGCGACCCGCATCGGCTCGGCGCGCGTCGTCGCGATCGGCGCCGTCGGCACGCTGCTCATCGCGTTCCCGATCTACTGGCTGCTCGGCTCGGCCACGTTCGCGGTGCTCGTCGCGCTCATGGTGGTCGGCGGCATCCTGCCGACCGCCTCGTGGGCGGCGCTCGGCGGCACGATGCAGGAGCTCTTCCGCGGCCGCCACGCCTACTCGGCGCTGTCGCTCGCGTACGCCATCGCCGCGGTCGTCTCGGGCTTCATCCCGACGCTCACCGAGGCCCTCGGCTCGGCGACCGGCGGCGCCTGGTGGCACCCGGGCATCGTGCTCGCCCTGCTGTCGGCGCTCACGCTCGTCGGTGCGATCGCCGCGGGCCGGATGCGTCGCCTCGGCGACCAGGACGCCGACGCCGCGCAGGCGGCCGAGCCCGAGCGGATCCCCGAGCCCGCCTGACCCGGGCAGCGCGGTTCAGGCGAGCGAGCGGGCGACCGCGAGCGCCTGGGCCGCGTAGCCGCCCCCGAAGAGCATCGTGTGCACGAGCAGCGGCTGCAGCTGCTGCATCGGGATGCGCTCCCGCCAGCCGTGGGCGAGCGGCGACGCCTCGTCGTAGGCGGCGAGCACCTCGGCCAGCCGCGGCAGGCCGAAGAGCGCGAGCATCGCGAGGTCGGTCTCGGCGTGGCCGCCCTGCGCGTGCGGGTCGATGAGCACGGCGCCCGTGTCGACGTCGCTCCAGAGCACGTTGCCGGCCCACAGGTCGCCGTGGAGCCGCGCGACGCCGTCGACGAGCGCGGGCTGGGGCGCATCGAGCTCGCCCGCGGCCATGCGGTCGACGGCGCGGTCGAGGACGCGCGCGTCGGCCGCGTCGAAGGCGCCGGCGTCGACGCAGCGCACCAGGATCGGCCGCACGGCGGTCGCGGCCCAGGCTTCGCCCCAGCCGGACCACGAGGACGCGGCGCTCCCGACCGGCGACACCGCGAGCGGCGTGCGCGACGACCCCACCTCGAACGGCGGCGCGGCGCCCGGCGGCGGGCACGCGTGGTGCGGGGCGCCGGAGGCGTGGAGCAGCGCGAGCGAGCGCCCGAGGGCGGCCGCGCGGGCCGGCGTCGCCGGCTCCTCGTCGACGCGCGCCACGCGCAGCGTGCGCCCGCCGTCGTCGAGCCGGGCACGCGCGATCCGCGTGCCGCCGGCCACCTCCGCCTCGGCGAGCCACGCGAGGCCCGCCGCCTCCATCGCGAGCGCGTGCGGCGCGCCCGCGTGCGCGCGCTTGACGACCTCCGCATCCGACATGCCCCCACCCTGCCACCGCGGCCTCCACGGCCCGTCCGGGTGCGCGCGGATACCGTGGACGCATGGCCGACCGCACCCGCAAGCCCGTCTCGATCGCCCTCTTCGTCGTCGCGGCGATCTGCTTCGGGATCGCGGCGCTGCTGCAGGCCGACCAGCTGAGCCAGGTGCTCTTCGGGCTGGCCGCCGCCGCCATGGCCGTCGCCGCGCTCATCGAGTGGCGCCGCCAGGCGCGCCAGCGCGGCTGACGACCGCGAGCGCCGCGCCCCACGACGCCCCGCCGCGAACAGGCCGGGCCTGTCGCGGCCGGGCGCCTACACTGGCCTGACGACAACCAGGCATCAGCCGGACAGCCCGGCTCTGACGCGATGCCGCGCACAGGGAAGCGAGACGCCATGAGCGCCATGCCCGAGAAGCCCGCCCTCGAAGGACTCGAGGAGAAGTGGGGCGCCCGCTGGGAGCAGGACGGCACGTACCGGTTCGACGCCGCGGGCCGCACCCGCGACGAGATCTACTCGATCGACACGCCCCCGCCCACCGCCTCCGGCTCGCTGCACATCGGCCACGTCTTCTCCTACACGCACACCGACGTCGTCGCCCGCTTCCAGCGCATGCGCGGCAAGCACGTCTTCTACCCGATGGGCTGGGACGACAACGGCCTCCCCACCGAGCGCCGCGTGCAGAACTACTACGGCGTGCGCGTCGACCCGACGCTCCCCTACGACCCGCAGTTCACGCCCCCGCAGGAGGGCGGCGAGGGCAAGAGCGCGAAGGCCGCCGACCAGGTGCCCGTCTCGCGCCGCAACTTCATCGAGCTCTGCGAGCGCCTCACCGAGGAGGACGAGGAGAAGTTCGAGCACCTGTGGCGCTCGCTCGGCCTCTCGGTCGACTGGTCGCAGACGTACCGCACGATCTCGGACGACGCGCGCCGCACCTCGCAGCTCGCCTTCCTCCGCAACCTCGAGCGCGGCGAGGCGTACCAGGCGGATGCGCCCACGCTGTGGGACGTCACGTTCCGCACCGCCGTGGCCCAGGCCGAGCTCGAGGACCGCGAGCAGCCCGGCGCCTACAGCACGCTGCTCTTCACGAGCCAGGACGGCGACCTGCGCATCGACACGACGCGCCCCGAGCTGCTGCCGTCGTGCGTGGCCGTCGTCGCGCATCCCGACGACGAGCGCTACCGCCACCTGTTCGGCACCACCGTGACGACGCCGGTGTTCGGTGTCGAGGTGCCCTTCGTGGCGCACGAGCTCGCCCAGATCGACAAGGGCACGGGCGTGGCGATGATCTGCACGTTCGGCGACGTCACCGACGTGACGTGGTGGCGCGAGCTCGACCTGCCGAACCGCTCGGTGATCGGCTTCGACGGCCGCTTCCAGGCGGAGGCGCCGGAGGCCCTCGCGAGCGAGGCCGCGCAGGCCGCCTACGCCGAGCTCGCGGGCAAGACCGTGTTCAGCGCCAAGAAGGCGATGCTGGAGCTGCTGCAGGAGGCCGGCCGCGTCATCGGCGAGCCCCGCACGATCACGCACCCGGTGAAGTTCTTCGAGAAGGGCGACAAGCCGCTCGAGATCGTCTCGACCCGCCAGTGGTACATCCGCAACGGCGGCCGCGACGGCGACCTCCGCGAGCGCCTCGTGGAGCTCGGCCGGCAGATCGAGTGGCACCCCGAGCACATGCGCACCCGCTACGAGAACTGGGTGAACGGCCTCAACGGCGACTGGCTCATCTCGCGCCAGCGCTTCTTCGGCGTGCCGATCCCCGTCTGGTACGCGCTCGACGAGGAGGGCCAGCCCGACCACGCGCAGGTGCTGCTGCCGCGCATCGACCAGCTGCCGCTCGACCCCTCGAGCGACGTGCCCGACGGCTACGACGAGTCGCAGCGCGGCGCCCCCGGCGGCTTCGCCGGCGAGGTCGACGTCATGGACACGTGGGCCACCTCGTCGCTCACGCCGCAGCTCGCGGGCCGCTGGGCCGACGGGCAGGACCTGTGGTCGCTGCTCGCGCCGTTCGACCTGCGCCCCCAGGGCCAGGACATCATCCGCACCTGGCTCTTCTCGACGCTGCTCCGCTCGGCGTTCGAGGACGGCCGCGCGCCGTGGGCGCACGCGGGCATCTCCGGCTGGATCCTCGACCCCGACCGCAAGAAGATGTCGAAGTCGAAGGGCAACGTCGTCACCCCGCAGGGCATGCTCGACGAGCACGGCTCGGACGGCGTGCGCTACTGGGCCGCGTCGTCGCGCCTCGGCGCCGACGCGACGCTCGACCCGCAGAACCCGAAGATGGTGAAGATCGGCCGCCGCCTCGCGATGAAGGTGCTGAACGCCGCCCGCTTCGTGCTGTCGATGGAGGGCGAGCCGGGCGCCGTGACGCAGCCGCTCGACGCCGAGATGCTCGCCGAGCTCGCCGACGTCGTGCGCGTCGCCACCCGCTCCTTCGAGGGCTACGACCACGCGAAGGCGCTCGAGGCGACCGAGGCGTTCTTCTGGACCTTCTGCGACGACTACCTCGAGCTCGTCAAGGAGCGCGCCTACTCGGGCGACGCCGAGGGCCGCGGCTCCGCGATCGCGGCGCTCCGCACCGCCATCGACGTGCAGCTGCGCCTGCTCGCGCCGTTCCTGCCCTTCGCCACCGAGGAGGTGTGGTCGTGGTCGCACGAGGGCTCGATCCACGCCGCCGCGTGGCCGACGCCCGACGACCTCGGCGCCGAGCACGGCTCCACCGGCATGCTCGGCACCGTCGGCCAGGCGCTCATCGGCATCCGCCGCGCCAAGACGGACGCGAAGGCCAGCCAGAAGACGCCCGTCGCCTCCGCGGTCATCGGCGTGCCGGCCGCGCACCGCGAGCACATCGAGGGGGCCGCCGAGGACCTCCGCGCCGTGGGCCGCATCCGCGACCTCCGCATCGAGGACGCCGAGGAGCTCGTCGTGCGCGACATCGTGCTCGAGGAGGCCTGATGCAGATCGGCACGCGCTGGCCCGTCGGCGGCGAGGCCCCGGCCTCGGTGCCGGTGGCGATGCGCGCCGCCATCGACGACGAGGAGCGCACGCTCGTCGAGCTCGGCGCCGACACCGCGTCGTGGCGCTGGACGCTCACGTGGCTCGAGGGCCTGCCGGTCGTCGAGCTCGACGACGGCACGACCATCCGGCTCGACGGCGACGACGTCGTCGTGACCCGCGAGGACTGAGCCCGGCTCCCTCCGCAGGACGACATGAGGCCCCCAGGCGCGATGCCTGGGGGCCTCCACGCGCTAGCTGCGGGCGAGGATCCAGCCGTGCAGCATCGCCATCCAGCCGTCCTCGTCGTCGCGCCACGCGGCCCAAGCATCCGAGATCGCCTGCCGCTCGGCGGCGTCGGCCAGGCCGTGCCGCTCTGTGCCGTCGGCGAACGCCGAGTGCAGCGCCCGCTCCACCCACTGGCCGCCCCAGAACGCCCGCCCGCCCGGCGACTCGAAGCACCAGGTCTCCACGTCGGTCTCGACGCTCGCGAAGCCCGCGGCGCGCGCCCACGACTTCAGCCGCGCACCGGCGTCGCCGTCGCCGCCGTTCGCCGCCTGGAGCGCGACCATGATCTCCCGCCAGCGCGCGAGCGGCGGCGTGAGGGGATGGATGGTCGTGGCCGAGTAGACGACGTCGCGCGCCGCCACGAGGTCGCCCACCGCGCGCCAGGCGGCGAGCGCCGCCACCGGCTCGCCGAGGTGCTGCAGCACCTGGTGGGCGTGCACGACGTCCCAGCGCTCGCCGGGCGTGGGGGCGTACGCGTCGCCGACGTGGAACTCGACGTTGGCGACCCGCGCCTCCGCGGCCGCGGCGCGCGCGGTCTCGACCACCTCCGCGCTCGCATCGATGCCCACCACGAGGCCGCGCTCCCCCACCCGCCGCGCGAGGTCGATCGTGATCGAGCCCGGGCCGCAGCCGACGTCGAGGATGCGCATGCCCGGCTCCACGAGCGGCGAGAGGTAGGCGGCCGAGTTCGCGACCGTGCGCGCCGCGTGCGCGCCGACGACGCTCGCGTGGTGGCCGTGCGAGTAGGTGGCGGCGGTCATGGCCGCATCCTACGACCGCCGCGGCGCGCGGCCGCCGCCCGGCCGGCGCCCCGCGGGCGCGCCTAGGGTGGTGCCATGACGAACCCCTTCCTCGTGCCGAGCACGCTCCCGTACCAGCTGCCGCCCTTCGCCGACATCCGCGAGGAGCACTACGAGGAGGCCCTCGAGGCCGGCTTCGCCGAGCAGGCCGAGGAGCTGCGCGCGATCGTCGAGCAGGAGGCCGCGCCCACGTTCGAGAACACGATCGAGCCGCTCGAGCGCAGCGGCCAGGTGCTCTCGCGCGTCGCCCACGTCTTCTGGAGCATGACCTCGACCGACTCGACCCCGTTCCTCGAGGAGCTCGAGGAGCGCTACGCGCCGCGCTTCGCCGCGCACTTCGACTCGATCGTGCTCGACCCTCGCCTCTACGCCCGCGTCGCCGCGCTCCACGAGGGCGCCGACGCCTCCTGGACCGACGAGCAGCGCTACCTCGTGGAGCGCCGCCACACCGAGATGACCGTCGCGGGCGCCGGCCTCGACGACGCCTCGCGCGAGCGCCTCAAGGACCTCAACCAGCAGATCGCGACGCTCACCACGCGCTTCGACAAGCACTTGCAGGCCGACACGAACGACCTCGCGGTCGTCGTCGGCGACGTCGCCGAGCTCGACGGCCTCTCCGACGGCGAGATCTCGGCGGCGGCGCAGGCGGCTGCCGACCGCGGGCTTGAGGGCAAGCACCTCGTCACCCTGCCGCTCTTCTCGGGCCACCCGTGGCTCGCCTCGCTCACCGACCGCGGCCTCCGCCGCCGCATCCTCGAGGCCTCGCTCGCGCGCGGCACGCGCGGCAACGAGCACGACAACCGCGCGACGGTGCTCGAGCTCACCGCCCTGCGCGCCGAGCGCGCGGCGCTGCTCGGCTTCCGCACCCACGCGCACGCGATCACCGCCGACGAGACCGCGGGCGACCCGGAGCGCGTGCTCGCGATGCTCGAGCGGCTCGCGAAGCCCGCGGCCGCCAACGCCGCCGCCGAGGCGCGGGCCCTGCAGGCGCAGATCGATGCCGCCGGCGAGGGCTACGAGCTCGCCGCCTGGGACTGGGACTACTGGACCGAGAAGGAGCGCACCGCGCGCTACGACGTCGACACCGCGGCCCTCCGGCCCTACTTCGAGGCCGAGCGCGTGCTCGTCGACGGCGTCTTCCACGCCGCCACGCAGGTCTACGGCGTCACCTTCGAGGAGCGCACCGACCTGGTCGGCTACCACCCCGACGTGCGCGTGTTCGAGGTGCGCGACGAGGACGGCGGCGAGGTGGGCCTCTACCTGCTCGACCTCTACACGCGCGACTCGAAGCGCGGCGGCGCGTGGATGAACTCGCTCGTGCAGCAGAACCGCCTGCTCGGCGACCCGACGGTCGTGATGAACAACCTCAACGTGCCGAAGCCTCCGGCCGGCACGCCCACGCTGCTCACGTTCGACGAGACGAACACGCTCTTCCACGAGTTCGGGCACGCGCTGCACGGCCTGTTCGCGCAGGTCACCTACCCCTCGCTCGGCGGCACGAACGTGTACCGCGACTTCGTCGAGTTCCCGAGCCAGGTGAACGAGATGTGGATGCTGTGGCCCGGCATCGTCGAGCACTACGCCCGCCACATCGAGACCGGCGAGCCGCTGCCCGCCGACGCCATCGAGCGCCTCCAGGCATCCGAGTCGTTCAACCAGGGCCACGACACGAGCGAGTACCTCGCCGCGGCGCTCCTGGACCAGGCGTGGCACGCTCGCACCGCGGGCGACGAGGTGGCCGACGTCGCCGCCTTCGAGCGCGAGGCGCTCGAGCGGGTCGGGCTCCTCATCGACACCGTGCCCACCCGCTACTCCACCGGCTACTTCCAGCACGTCTTCTCGGGCGGCTACTCGGCCGGCTACTACTCGTACATCTGGTCGGAGGTCATGGACGCCGACACGGTCGAGTGGTTCAAGCAGCAGCCGTCGATCCGCGAGGCCGGGCAGCGCTTCCGCGAGCGGCTGCTGGGCGTCGGCGGCTCGAAGGACCCGCTGGAGGCGTACCGCGACTTCCGCGGCCGCGACGCCGAGCTGCAGCCGCTGCTCGAGCGCCGGGGCCTCACGGGCGCCGAGTAGCGACGGACGACGGAGGCCGGGAGCGATCGCTCCCGGCCTCCGTCGTCTCCGAACGCCGCGTCAGCGGGCGCGACCCGCCTGCAGCACGAGCCAGATGAAGTACGGGATGCCGACGAGCGCCGTCATCACGCCGGCCGGCAGCTGCGCCGGGGCGATGAGCGTGCGGCCCAGCGTGTCGGCGAGCAGGGTGAGCGAGCCGCCGAGCAGCGCCGCCAGCGGCAGCAGCGCCCGGTGCCGCGCCCCGACGATCGCGCGCGCCGCGTGCGGCGCGACGAGCCCCACGAACGCCACGACGCCGATCGCGGCGACCGCGGTCGCGGTCAGCGCGATCGCCAGCGCGAGGGAGATCGCCTGCACCGGCTGCAGGCGCACGCCCAGCAGGCGCGGCGTCGACTCGTCGAGCTGGGCGAGGTCGAGGTCGCGGTGCATCCACACGAGCGCGAGCACGGCGACGACGATCGCGACGGCGACCGGCACGACGTCCTCGAAGCCGCGGCCGTAGGTGGAGCCCGCGAGCCAGACGATCGCCTTCGCGCGGTTCCACGGATCCGTCACGACGATGAGGAGGCTCGTGATCGCCGCCGTCGCGGCAGACAGCGCGAGGCCCGTGAGCACGAGCCGCAGCGTGCCGAGCCGCTTCGGGCCGACGAGCCACAGCACCGCGAGCCCGGCGACGGCGCCGCCCGCGAGGGCGCTGCCCGCCACGGCCCAGCCCGCGGCGGCCGGGGCGATCGTGATCATCGCGACGGCGCCCACGCCCGCGCCGCCCGAGACGCCCAGCAGGTAGGGCTCCGCGAGCGCGTTGCGCGCCACGGCCTGCACGAGCGCCCCGGCGATCGCGAGCGCGATGCCCGCGAGCACCGCGGCGACGACGCGCGGCGTGCGCGTGTCGAGCGTCGCCCGCACGGCGTCGCCGGCGCGGCCGGCGAGCCAGTTCGCGACGTCGCCGAGCAGCAGCATCCGGTCGCCGAGCAGCACGGCCGCGACCGCGAGCGCGAGCAGCAGCACCGCGCCGACCGCGATCGGCGGCCAGGGGCGCCGCACGAGCGTCCGCACGCCCAGCACCGTCATCGTCTCCGTCTCGTTCGCGCCCGCGAGGGTGCGCGCGAGGATGACGATGCAGACCGCGCCGACGAGGCTCGTGACGACGCCCGTGGGCACGTCGAGCGCGCCGACGCCCCCGAGCGCGGCGCGCAGCAGCACGTCGGAGCCGACGACGAGCACCGCGCCGGCGAGCGCGGCGAGCGGGATCGCCGCCACGTGCCGGGTCGTGCCGCGCATGCGCGCGGTCGCGAGCCGGATCACAATGGGGGCGGCGAGCCCGACGAAGCCGATGGGGCCGGCGATCGCGACCGCGGATGCCGCGAGCGCGACGGACGCCACCAGGGTCCCGAGGCGGAGCCTCGCGACGCCGACCCCGAGGGTCGTCGCGACATCCTCGCCCAGGGCGAGCACGTCGAGCCTGCGTCCCAGCAGCAGGAGCACGACGAAGCCGACGACGACGATCGGGAGCACCTGCACGACCGTGCCGATGCCGTTCTGCGAGAGGCGTCCCACGCCCCAGGCGAAGAGGCCCGCGGTCTCCTGCTCGTTGAGCAGGATCGTGACCGTCACGACCGACTGCAGCGCGAGCGCGAGCGCGGTGCCGACGAGGACCATCTGCGTCGTCGAGCCGCGGCCGCGGCCGATCGCGACGACGAGCAGCGCGGCGGCGAGGCCGCCGATGAAGGCGAGGCCCGCGCCGCCGAGGCCCGGCACCGAGACGCCGAGCACGGCCGCGAGCGCGATCGCGACGCCGGCGCCGCCGTTCACCGCGAGGGTGTCGGGCGAGGCGAGCGGATTGCCCGTGAGCGTCTGCATCGCGTAGCCGGCCGCACCGAGCGCGAGGCCGACGACGACGGCGGCGGCGATGCGCGGCAGGCGCGACTCGACGATGATCGCCGAGTTCCCGCCGTGGCCGCCGAGCCACGCGAGCAGCTCCGGCAGGCCAAGCTGGGTCGTGCCCTGCGTGATGTGCCACGCGGACAGCACGACGAGCACGACGAGGAGGGCCGCGGCGAGCGCGGGCCCTCCCTGTCGCACGCGGGTCACGGCGTGGGCGAGAGTGCTGCGACGAGCGCGTCGGCGTAGGCGCTCATCGAGTCGACGCCGCCGAACAGCCAGATGCCGTCGGGGAGGCGGTGCACGTTGCCGGCCTCGACCGTGGGCAGGCCCGTCCAGATCGCGTTCGTGGTGAGCTCCTCGGTGAACACGTCGCGCTCGCCGACCGTCATGTAGACGATGTGGGCATCGTCGGGCAGCTCGGTGAGACCCTCGACGTCGGTGATGCCGAGGCCGTACTGCGGGTCGCCCTCGCCCGGCCAGGCGTTCTCGAAGCCGATCTCCTCGAAGACCGCGGGCAGCAGCGCGCCCTCGGCGTACGGGCGGATCTCGACCTGGCCGCCGTTCTCGTAGCCGTCCATGTGGGCGAGCGGCGTGCCGGTGAGCCCGGCCTCCTCGACCGTGCCGGCGACCTCCTCGAGGTGCGCCTGGAAGTCGGCGATCGCGGTCTCGGCCGCGTCGAGGCGGCCGGTGGCCTCGCCGACGAGGCGGAGGTCGTCCTCCATGGTGCCGATCGGGTCGGCGGCGTCGGCGGCCTGGAGCACGACGACCGGCGCGATCGCCTCGAGGTCGGCCCACGCGGCGTCGTCGCGGCCGGCGACGGCGACGATGAGGTCGGGCGCGAGGCCCGCGATCGCGTCGATCGACGGCTCGGTGCGGGTGCCGACGTCGGTCGGCTCGCCCTGCAGCGGTGCGCCGGTGCCGGCCCAGTCCTCGTAGCCGGCGACGTCGGCGACGCCGACGGGCTCGATGCCGACGGTCTGCAGGTGCTCGACGGCGACCCACTCGAGCGCGACGACGTCCTCGATGCCGCCCGGCAGCTCGACCTCCTGGCCGCGGGCGTCGGTCACGGTGACGCCCTCGCTCGAGGGGGCAGCCGACTCCGACTCGGCGGGCGCCTCGGTGGTGCCGCAGGCCGCCAGCGCGAGCGCGGTCACGACCGCGGCGCCGGCGAGCAGGGTTCGCTTGGGCATGGGGATTCCTTCCATAGGCGTCCGGGCGCGACGGAGCGACCGGACCGTGGTGCGGGCTCGCCGCGTCAGGCGGCGCGCGAGATGACCGGCTCGCGGCGCACGCGCCGGGGCCGGATGCGGAGGCCGTCGGCGACGGGCTCGACGTCGATGGGCACCTCGTAGGCGGCGCTGAGCCGCTGCGGGGTGAGCACGTCCTGCGGCGTGCCGGCGGCGACGATGCGGCCGGCGACGAGGAGGACGACGCGGTCGGCGACCTCGGCCGCCTGCTCGAGGTCGTGGAGCACGATGCCGACGGCGACGCCCTGCGCGGCCAGCTCGTGGACGATCTCGAGGATCTCGAGCTGGTAGCGCAGGTCGAGGTAGGTGGTGGGCTCGTCGAGCAGCACGATGCCGGTCTCCTGCGCGAGGCAGGTGGCGAGCCAGACGCGCTGGCGCTGGCCGCCGGAGAGCTGCGAGACGGAGCGGTCGGCGAGCTCGTCGACGCCGGCGGCCGCCATGGCGCGGTCGATGGCGGCGTCGCCGCGCTCGTCGGCGCCGCGGAAGCGGCCGCGGTGGGCGAAGCGGCCGTAGCCGACGACCTCGCGCACGCTCACGCCGGAGGGGTCGGGGTGCGACTGCGCGAGCAGCGCGATGCGGCGGGCCAGCTCGCGCTCCCCGAGGCCCGTCGTGTCGGTGCCGTCTGCGAAGACCACCTGGCCGCCGGCGGGGCGGTGCAGGGCCGTGAGTCCGCGCAGCAGCGTCGACTTGCCGGAGCCGTTGGGCCCGACGAGCGCCGTGACGGTGCCGGGCTCGAGGGCGATCGACGCCTCGTGCACGATTCGGGTGCGCCCGTAGTCGAGGCTCACATCCTGCGCGCGCAGGGCGGGGGTGGATCCGGTGGTCACGCAGGTAAGGCTAGCCTTACCTCACGCCCGGCGCAATTCGGGACGCCGCATCCGCGGCGCGCGTCAGGCGGAGAGCTCCTCGATGTCGTCGGCGGTGAGGACGACGGGCGACTCGACGCCCGAGACCGACTCCTTCGTCACGATGACGCGCTCGACGCCCTCGCGCGACGGCACCTCGAACATGACCGGCGCGAGCACCGTCTCGAGGATCGCGCGGAGCCCGCGAGCGCCGGTCTTGCGCTCGACCGCGAGGTCGGCGATCGCCTCGAGCGCCTCGGGCTCGAAGTCGAGCTTGACGCCGTCGATCTCGAAGATGCGCTGGTACTGCTTCACGAGCGCGTTGCGCGGCTCGGTGAGGATCTCGACGAGCGCGGCGCGGTCGAGCGGCGACACCGTGGCGATCACGGGGAGGCGCCCGATGAACTCGGGGATGAGGCCGAACTTGTGGAGGTCCTCCGGCAGCACGTCCTGGAAGACGTCGAGGTCGGGCTTCAGCGACGCGATGGGGGCGCCGAAGCCGATGCCGCGCTTGCCGGCGCGGTTGGCGATGATGTCCTCGAGGCCGGCGAAGGCGCCCGCGACGATGAACAGCACGTTCGACGTGTCGATCTGGATGAACTCGGAGTTCGGGTGCTTGCGCCCGCCCTGCGGCGGCACCGAGGCGACCGTGCCCTCGAGGATCTTCAGCAGCGCCTGCTGCACGCCCTCGCCCGAGACGTCGCGGGTGATCGACGGGTTCTCGGCCTTGCGCGCCACCTTGTCGATCTCGTCGATGAAGATGATGCCGGTCTCGGCGCGCTTCACGTCGAAGTCGGCGGCCTGGATGAGCTTGAGGAGGATGTTCTCGACGTCCTCGCCGACGTAGCCGGCCTCCGTGAGCGCCGTGGCGTCAGCCACGGCGAAGGGCACGTTGAGCTGCTTCGCGAGCGTCGACGCGAGGTACGACTTGCCGCAGCCCGTCGGGCCGACCATGAGGATGTTCGACTTCTGGATCTCGACGCCGTCGCCCGCGCGATCGGCCGGCTCGAGGGCCTGCACGGCGGCGACGCGCTTGTAGTGGTTGTAGACGGCGACGGCGAGCGAGCGCTTGGCGCTCTGCTGGCCGACCACGTACTCCTCGAGGAACGCGAAGATCTCGCGCGGCTTCGGCAGGGTGAAGCCCTCCTGCGGCGCGGCCTCGCCGGCCTCCGCCATCCGCTCCTCGATGATCTCGTTGCACAGCTCGACGCACTCGTCGCAGATGTACACCGCGGGACCGGCGATGAGCTGCTGCACCTGCTTCTGGCTCTTGCCGCAGAAGGAGCACTTGAGCAGGTCGCCGCTCTCTCCGAGTCGTGCCATGTCGCCCCTCCTGACGTTGCCGGCCGCGCTCGCGCCCGTGCCAGAAGCCTAGGCGGTCGCGCCCACACCGTCACCGGGCACGCCGATCCGGGCAGGATCGCCCGCAGCGGACGCGGCCGGGCGCCCGACGCGCAGGGGCTCGCCACAGCGTCGCTCGATAGCGTTGGAGCATGCAGCTCGCCCTCGCCGCCGCCCTCGTCGCGGTGCTCCTCCCCGCCCACGCCTCCGTCATCGGCTCCACCCCCGCCGACGGCGACGCCCTCGCGTCCCAGCCCGGCGAGGTGAGCGTGACGATGAACGAGGAGATCCTCTCGGTCGAGGGCGCCGACAGCGCGAACGCGATCGTCGTCACGGATGCCGCGGGCGCCTTCTACGGCGACGGCTGCGCGAGCGTCGACGGCGACACGATCTCGATGCCCGTCGAGCTCGGGGAGCCCGGCGACTACACGCTCACCTACCAGGTCGTCTCGGCCGACGGCCACCCTGTCGACGGCACGGTCGCCTTCTCCTACGAGGGCGAGGCGGGCCCCGCCGGCCTCGCCGAGGCCCCGGTGTGCGGGCAGGAGGCGCCGGCAGCCTCGAGCGCCGCGGCCGAGCCCGCTCCCCCGGCCGCGACCTCCGACGACGGCGCCGCCACCGACGAGCCCGCCGACGCCCAGGGCGAGGGCCAGGACGAGGGCGGCTTCCCGTTCCTCGCGGTCGGGATCATCGCGCTGCTCGCCGTGCTGGCGGTCGTCGCCTACGCCGTGAACCGCGGCTCGCGCACCCGTCGCCGCGACTGACGGCGCGCAACATCCCCCGCCGCGCTGCGGCACGCGGAAGGCCCGGCACCCGAGGGTGCCGGGCCTTCGCCGTGCCGGATCAGCCGAGCAGCTGCGGGGCCGACTTGCGGCTCGTGAGCACCTGGTCGATGAGGCCGTACTCGAGGGCCTCCTGCGCCGAGAGGAAGGTGTCGCGCTCGATGTCCTTCGACACCTGCTCGACGTCCTTCTTCGAGTGGTCCGAGAGCGTCTGCTCGAGCCAGCCGCGCATCCGCAGCACCTCGCGCGCCTGGATCTCGATGTCCGAGGCCTGGCCGCGCGCGGCGTCCGAGGTCGCCGGCTGGTGGATGAGGATGCGGGCGTTCGGCAGCGCGAGGCGCTTGCCGGGCTCGCCCGCGGCGAGCAGCACGGCCGCAGCCGACGCGGCCTGGCCGAGGCACACCGTCTGCACGGCGGGCCGGATGTACTGCATCGTGTCGTAGATCGCCGTCATGGCCGTGAACGAGCCGCCGGGCGAGTTGATGTACATGACGATGTCGCGGTCCGGGTCCTGGCTCTCGAGCACGAGGAGCTGGGCCATGATGTCGTCGGCCGAGGCGTCGTCGACCTGCACGCCGAGGAAGATGATGCGGTCCTCGAACAGCTTCGCGTACGGGTCCTGGCGCTTGAAGCCGTAGGCCGTGCGCTCCTCGAAGCTCGGGAGGATGTAGCGCGAGCCGGGCATCTGGAGGGCGCTGCCGCCCGCCTGGAACGTCGGGGTCTCCATCAGTTGCCACCCTTTCCTGCGGTGCCGTCCTGGTCGGTGCCGCCGCCGCCGGTGACGTCGGAGGCCGACTCGCGGACGTGGTCGACGAAGCCGTACTCGAGCGCCTCCTGCGCCGTGAACCAGCGGTCGCGGTCGCCGTCGGCGTTGACCTGCTCGACCGACTTGCCCGTGCGCGAGGCCGTGATCTCGGCGAGGCGCTTCTTCATGTCGAGGATGAGCTGCGCCTGCGTCTGGATGTCGCTCGACGTGCCGCCGAAGCCGCCGTGGGGCTGGTGCAGCAGCACGCGCGCGTTCGGCGTGATGTAGCGCTTGCCCTCGGTGCCTGCGGTGAGCAGCAGCTGGCCCATCGAGGCGGCCATGCCGATGCCGACCGTGACGATGTCGTTCGGCACGAACTGCATCGTGTCGTAGATCGCCATGCCGGCCGTGATCGAGCCGCCGGGCGAGTTGATGTAGAGGTAGATGTCCTTGTTGGGATCCTCCGCGGCGAGCAGCAGGATCTTGGCGCAGATCTCGTTCGCGTTGTCGTCGCGAACCTCCTCGCCGAGCCAGATGATGCGGTCCCGCAGGAGCCGGTCGAAGACCGACGGCGGGAAGACGGGTTCAGCCACTGGTGGCCTCCTTCTCTCGGATTCGTCACGAGCCTATGCGAGCGCCCGGGCCGTCCGGGGCGCTGTTCGCCGCAGGCGGAGGCCCGTGCCGCGGCACCGTCCCGGGCACAGCGAAGGGGGCCGGGCGCGATGCCCGACCCCCTCCGCGCGTGGATGTGCGCGGTGGCTCAGTCCTGCTGCTGCTGCGCGGCGAGCTTCGCCTCGGCGTCGCGCACGGCGGCCTCGATGTCGTCCTCGTCGGCCTCCTCCTTGGGGAGGAAGTCCGAGAGGTCGACGGCCTCGCCCTTGTCGTCGACGACCGACACGCGACCGAGGAGCGTCGAGAGCGTCTTGCCGCGGAGGATGTCGGCGAGCAGCACGGGCAGCTGGCCGTTCGACTCGAGCGCGTTGACGAGCTCCTGCGGGGCCATGCCGTACTGCGCGGCCTGCTGCACGATGATCTGCGTGAGCTCCTGCTGGCTGACCTGCAGGCCCTCCTCCTCCGCGAAGCGGTCGAAGAGCATCTGCTGCTTGAGCAGCTTCTGCGTCTCCTCGCGCACCTCGGCGCCGTGCTCCTCGTCGCCTGCACGGTTCTCGGCCTCGAGGTGCCGGGTGACCTCGTCCTCGACGACGGCGCTCGGCACCTCGATCTCGACGGCCTCGATGAGCTCGTCCTGGAGGCGCTGGCGGGCCTGCTCGGCCTGGCCGAGGCGGCTCGAGCGGGCGACCGACTCGGCGAGGTCGGCCTTCAGCTCGTCGATGGTGTCGAACTGGCTGGCCATCTGCGCGAAGTCGTCGTCGGCCTCCGGGAGCTCGCGCTCCTTGACCGACTGCACCGACACGGTGACCTCGGCGTCCTTGCCGGCGTGGTCGCCGCCGACGAGCGTCGAGGTGAAGGTCGTCTCCTCGCCCGCGGTGAGCGACTCGACGGCCTCGTCGATGCCGTCGATGAGCTGGCCGGAGCCGACCTCGTACGAGATGCCGTTGGCGGTGTCGACGGGCTCGCCGTCGATCGTGGCCGTCAGGTCGAGCTGCACGAAGTCGCCCTTGCCGGCGGGGCGGTCGACCGTGACGAGCGTGCCGAAGCGGCCGCGGAGCTCGTCGAGCTCCTTGGCGACGGCCTCCTCGTCGACGTCGATCGCGTCGACGGTGATGGTGCGGCCCTCGAGCGAGGGGAGCTCGAAGTCGGGGCGGACGTCGACCTCGATCTCGAGCACGAGCTCGCCCGACCAGTCCTTGAGCTCGGGCCAGGTGGTCACGTCGGCCGTCGGGCGGCCGAGGGGACGGATGCCGGACTCGGCGACGCCCTGGCGGTAGAAGTCGTCGATCGACGACGAGACGGCCTGGTTGAGGATCTCCTCGCGGCCGATGCGCTGGTCGATGATCGCGGCCGGCACCTTGCCCTTGCGGAAGCCGGGCACGCTGATCTGCTCGGCGACGGCCTTGTACGCCTCGTCGAGCGCGGGCCGCAGCTCCTCGGGCTCGACCGCGATGGTGAGCTTCGTGCGCGTGTTCTCGATCTTCTCGACCGTGGTCTTCACGGGATGGTCTCCTGGATTCGTCGATGTGCGGGCCTCGCGCCCCCGCGCGCCTCGGACGGCGCACGCCGCGGCGCGCAGGCGCGCCGCATCCGCCGCGAGAGGGCGGACCATCTCCCGACTCTACCTGCCGCTCCCGCGCCGCCCCAATCGGGCCCGCGCGATGCTCAGGATGCTCTCAGCGGCATGTGCTGACCAATCCGTTCGGCACCATGCGCCGAACCACCGGCATGACCTCCGCGATCCTGCTCCGCGGGCCTGCGATAGTGGGCTTCGTGGACATCGACATCGAGCAGTGCCTCGTGCGCGCTGCGGGTGGCGATCAGCGCGCCTTCGCGGAGCTGTACGACGCGACCTCGTCGCGCGTGTTCGGCCTCGTGCTGCGCATCCTGGTCGATCGCGCGCAGGCGGAGGAAGTCGCCCAGGAGGTCTTCCTGGAGGCGTGGCGGCAGGCGAAGCGCTTCGACCCGACGCGCGGGGCGGCCGTCAGCTGGCTGCTGCAGATCGCGCACGCCCGCGCCGTCGACCGCGTGCGCGCCTCGCAGGCGCAGCGCGACCGCGACCGGCGCATCGGCGAGCGCGACCTCGGCGTCCCGGTGGACGACGTGTCCGAGCGGGCCGAGATCTCGCTCGACGCGGCGCGCGCCCGCCAGGCGCTCGAGGAGCTGCCGGACGCGCAGCGCGAGGCGATCGAGCTGGCGTACTTCGGCGGCTACACGCAGTCGGAGATCGCCGAGCGGCTGGGGACGCCGCTCGGCACGGTGAAGACGAGGCTGCGGGACGGCATGATCCGCCTGCGAGGGATCCTGGGGGTGACGGCATGAGCATCGACGACCAGCGCGCGATCGACGAGCTCGCAGCTGCCTACGCGCTCGACGCGCTCGACGCCGACGAGCGGGCGCTCTTCGAGGCGAAGGCGTCGCCGGAGGCGCGCGCCGAGGCGACCGCGCTCGCCGAGACGGCCTCGCGCCTCTCGAGCGACGAGGCGACGCCCTCGCCGTTCCTCCGCGCGAGCGTGCTCGACGCGATCGCCCGCACGCCGCAGCTCCCGGCCGAGGACGCGACGGTGACGCCCCTGCGGCCCGCTCCGGCGCCTGCACCCGCCCTCGACGCGGACGATGACGAGCCGATCCGCGCGGCCGGCGGCGGTGCCGCCGCGCCCGCGCCCGGCCCCGCCGAGCGCCGCGCCAAGGCGCGCTGGCGCCCGCTCCGCACGCTCGTGGGCGTGGCGGCAGCGGCGGCGCTGCTCTCGGGCGGCATCGCGATCGGCACCCAGCTCGACGGCGGCGACGACCGGGCGGAGGCCGTCGGCGCGATCGTCGCGGCGACGGACGCGCAGCGCGCCGAGGTCGAGATGGCCGACGGCTCGGTGGCGACGGTCGTGTGGTCGGCCGAGGAGGGTCGCTCGGCGATCCTGTTCGACGGCCTGGGCTCGGCCCCGGCCGGACAGGTCTACCAGGCCTGGTACATCGACGCGGCGGGCCCGCACAGCGCCGGCACGTTCACGTCGGCGGGCGGCAGCACGGCCTACGTGCTCGACGGCGAGCTGACGCCCGGCACCGCGGTCGGCGTGACCGTGGAGCCCGACGGCGGCTCCGAGGCGCCGACGACCGACCCGATCCTCGTCGTCGAGACCTGATCCGGCCCGACGATGCGCGGCCTGCATGCCGCGCATCCGTGCGGTACGCACGCCCGGCATCCGTGCGGCACGCACGACGGGCACCCACGCGGTGCCATGATCGGACTCGATGTCAGACTCCCCCGCCCCCGGTGAGGCGCCCGGCGCCCGCTCGGGCCGCCTCGGCCCCACCGCGATCTCGCTCGCCTCGGTGGGCCTCGTCGTCACGTGGAGCTCGGGGTTCGTGGGCGCCGAGCTCGCCCACCGCGCCGACGGCGAGCCGATCACGGTGCTCGCGTGGCGGTTCGTCGTGCTCGCGGGCATCCTCGTCGCCGCCATGCTCGCGCTGCGCCGCCCGTGGCCGGGCCCGCGGAGCTGGCTGCGCCAGGGCACGATCGGCCTGCTGAGCCAGGCCTGCTACCTGCTCGCGGTCTTCGAGGGCGTGCGGTTCGGCGTCGACGGCGGCACGGCGGCGCTCATCGCGGCGCTGCAGCCGCTGCTCGTCGCGACCGTCGCCGGCCGCATCCTCGGCGAGCGTGCGACGCGCTGGACGTGGCTGGGCATGGCGCTCGGCCTCGTCGGCGTCGCGCTCGTCGTGTCGGGCCGGATCGGCACGACCGACGCGCCGTGGTGGGCGTACCTCGTGCCCTTCGCGGGCGTCCTCGCGCTCGGCACCGGCACGGTGCTGCAGCGCCGCTGGCACGCGGACGACGACCTGCTGCAGACGATCACGCTGCAGTCGCTCGTCGCGGGCGGCGCGCTCATGGCGGTCGCACTGCTGCGCGGCGTCGCCGCTCCGCCGACCTCCCCCGACGTGTGGGGCGCCATCCTCTGGCTCGTGGTGCTCGCGAGCCTCGGCGGCTACGGCCTGTACGTCACCGTGACGCGCTCGCACGGCGCGACCTTCGTCTCGACGCTGCTCTACCTGACGCCGCCGACGACGATGCTGTGGGTGCTGCTCGTGTTCGGCGTGCCCGTGCCGCCGATCGGGATCGTCGGGCTCGCGGTCGCCGCGGTCGGCGTCACGATCGTGCTCGTCGCGCAGCGGCGGGCGCGGCCGCGCGGCTGAGCGCCCTCGGCGGCGGCTCAGGTCCTCGCGAGCGCCGCGTCGATCGCGTCGAGCTCTGCCTGCTCGAGCGGCGGCGCCGCGAGCGCCGCGACGTTCGCCTCGAGCTGCTCGACGCTGCTCGCGCCGACGATCGCGGAGGTGACGCGCTCGTCGCGGAGCACCCAGGCGAGGGCGAGCTGCGCGAGGCTCTGGCCGCGCTCGCGCGCGATGCCGTCGAGCTCGCGGGCGACCGCGACCTTCGCCTCGGTGATGTCGCCCTCCGAGAGGTACCGCGAGTGCGTGGCCCGGGATCCCTCCGGCACGCCCCGCAGGTAGCGGTCGGTGAGGAGGCCCTGCGCGAGGGGCGAGAACACGACCATGCCGAGGCCCAGGCGGCCCACGGTGTCGAGCAGGCCGTGCTCGACGTGCCGGTCGAGCATCGAGTAGCGGGGCTGGTGGAGCAGCAGGCTGCCGCCGGCGTCGGCGATCGCGGCGGCGGCCGCATCCGTCTGGATCGGCGAGTAGTTCGAGATCGCGGCGTAGCGGGCGCGGCCGGAGCGCACGATGTCTGCGAGGGCGCCCATCGTCTCCTCGATGGGCGTCTCGGGGTCGGGCCGGTGGTGGTAGAACACGTCGACGTGGTCGAGGCCCATGCGGCGCAGGCTCTGGTCGAGCGAGGCGAAGAGGTACTTGCGCGAGCCGCCGTCGCCGTAGGGGCCGGGCCACATGTCGTAGCCGGCCTTCGACGAGATGACGAGCTCGTCGCGGTAGCGGCCGAGGTCGCGCGCGAGGTGGCGGCCGAAGCCGTCCTCTGCGGAGCCGTAGGGCGGGCCGTAGTTGTTCGCGAGGTCGAAGTGCGTGATGCCGAGGTCGAAGGCGCGGCGCAGGATCGCGCGCTGGCGGTCCTCGGGGGTCGTGGCGCCGAAGTTCTGCCACAGGCCGAGCGACAGGGCGGGCAGCCGGATGCCGCTGCGGCCCGCACGGCGGTAGACAGCGCCCTCTGCCTCGTAGCGGCCCTCGGCGGCGACGTAGCGCTCCTCGATCACGGTGCTCCTCGCTCCCCGCGGCGCGTCGGCGCGCCGCCAGGGCGAACCTATCGGCTGGCGAGCAGGCGTGCGATCGCGGCGATGTCGTCGGGCCCCACCCGGCAGCATCCGCCGATGAATTGCGCCCCGGCATCCGCCCACCCGACCGCGAGCGCCGCGTCGAGGCCCGGCTCGCCGCGCCACCGGCGCGCGTCGGCGTCCCACGTCTCGCCGGCGTTGGGGTAGACGACCGCAGGCGCGCCGCTCGCCGCGACCGCCGACCGCACCGCGGGCAGCGCGTCGCCCGGCGCGCAGCAGTTGACGCCCACGGCGACGACGGCGCTCCTGCCCGCCGCGAGCGCGAACGCCTCGACCGCCGGGCGCCCGTCGCGGAGCCGATCCCCCGCGACCGTGCACGAGAGCCAGGCGGGCATCGCGAGCTCCTCGGCGAGGTCGAGCAGCACGGCAGCCTCGTCGAGGTCGGGGATCGTCTCGATCGCGAGGAGGTCGGGGCCGGCGCTCGCCAGCAGCTCCATGCGGGGCCCGTGGAAGTCGCGCAGCGCGCTCCGGCTGAGCCCGTAGCGGCCGCGGTACTCGGAGCCGTCGGCGAGGATCGCGCCGTACGGGCCGACGGAGGCCGCGACGAGCCGCGGCGCTCCGTCTCCCGCGGTCGCCTCGACTTCGTCGCGCACCTCGCGGGCGATCCTCACGCTCCTCCGGATGAGGCGCTCGGCCTCGACCCGGGCCATGCCGTCGCGCTCGAAGCCGACGACGCTCGCCTGGTAGCTCGCCGTCGTGGCGACGTGCGCGCCCGCGTCGAAGTACGCGCGGTGCACCGCGGCGATCTCCTCCGGCGCGTCGCGCAGGAGCCTGGCCGTCCAGAGCGCGTCGGACAGGTCGTGCCCACGATCGGCGAGCGCGTTCGAGAGCCCGCCGTCGAGCACGACGACGGGAGCGTCGGTCGGATCCGTCACCCACTCATCCTCGCCGATCGCACAGGCGCGGACCACGCGTGCGCGACGTCCAACGGGTCGCTTGTACCCTGGTCGCGGTGTGCCGGGAAGTCTGGTCGGCGGCCGTCGTTCGAGCTCGGCGGTGATGACGACAGGAGACTTCGCATGCACCAGCCGCCAGCCCACCGCCCCGCTGCCATACGTCGAGGCCAGCTCCCAGCCCCGGGCCGACTCGCGGCTCCTCGTCGGCGCTCGCGACGCTGAGCCGCACCGCATGTCGAACTATCTCGTCATCGTCCACGCCGCGCAGCACGATGCGGCGGTCGACCGCTGGCTGCGCCGCTGGAGCACGCCGTCGGAGACCCACGTCGAGCAGCTGGGCCGCTCCCGCCTCGTCATCGTCGCCAAGGACGTCGAACGCAGCATCGAGGACCGGCGCTTCTTCCGCGGCAGCGCGGTCGCGACCGAGCACGGCGCCATCGTGTTCGGGATCGACGGCTGGAAAGCCGCGCCAGCTGGGCTGCGAGGCGACCCCGGCAGCGCGAGCGGGGAGTTCGTCGCGCTCGACTGGTCGGACGGGAGCCTGCGGCTCGATCGCGACGTGTTCGGCAGCGTGCGGACCGCGCACACCCACCTCCGCGGCCTCATCGCCGCGTCCGATTCCCTGCTCGTGCTCGCATCCCTCCGCAGCGCGCTGGGCGCGCGGAACCGCCTGCACGTGGAGGTGGCCGCGGCGCGCACCGCGCGAAGCGCCGTCGCCGCGCAGCAGCTCTCGCCCGACACGATCGTCGAGGGCATCGACTACGTCCCCGCGGGCCGCGGGCTGCGGCAGCGTCGTGCCTCGCTCCGCTGGGCCCTCACGGGCGAGCGTGTGGCAGAGCGCGTCGAGGCGGCCCGATCCGCCGGCACCGTCGAGCTCCTGCGCCGCAGCGCCGACGACGCGGCGCGGGTGCTGGGTGCCCTGCCAGGAGTGCCCGGGTGGCACACGCGGCTCAGCCTCTCGGGTGGCCAGGACTCGCGCGCCGTGCTCGCCGCCGCGATGGCCATGGGCGTCGAGGGCGCCATCTCCGTCCACACGGCGCCCCGCACGGCGGCGACCGCTGCCGATCATGACGTCGCGATGCACCTGGCGCAGGCGCGGTCGATCCGCACCGAGGCGCCGTCGCAGGTCGAGCGCCCTGTGGCACCCGACGAGGCGCAGACGCTCTGGGCCGCGTCGCTGCTCGGCCTCTACGACGATTTCGGCCCGCTGGCACCGCACCGCCAGCTGCGGTCCACGTTCGCCCTCACCGGCGTCGGCGCCGAGCTGCACAAGGGGAACTGGGACTGGCAGCCGCTCGACCGGCTCGCCGACGGCGCAGCCGAGGGCGTCGTGCGCGACGCGGTGCACGCTCAGCTGTGCACGGGCGCGAGGTCGGTCGGCGCCGATGCGCGCGCCGGCAGCGCGAGCGAGCTGGTCTACCTCGGCTACCGCAACGGCATCCACGGCTCTGCGGGCCACATCAGCCTGCACATGACGACGATCAGCCCGCTGATGCAGCTGTCGCTGGCTGCCGCTGGTCATCAGCCGCGCAGCCCCGGGACGGGCTTCGCGGGCTCCCGCGCAGGCATCTCGGCCATGATCGCGATGCTCGACCCGGAGCTCGTGACCGAGCCGTACGCGGAGGCCGAGCACGCCATCGCGCCCGATGTCGCGGATCGACTGCTCGCCGCCGTCGGCGGCCCGCTCGAGCCCGGTCCGGCGCTCACCGTCCACGGGCGCCCCGACGACATCCCCCGCGGCCCGTCGGCGCTGTCGATGCGCATCGCCGATGACTGGGGCTTCCGAGGGCCCCTGGCCGTCGACGCGGTGATGGCCGGCGCCGACGACGCGGTCGCCGGCATCGGGGACAGAGACCTGCGGGGCCTCTACGTCGACCTCCTCGCGAACGCGCGGTGGCGGCTCGATCGCTCGGGCGGGAACCTGCGGGCAGAGGGGCGGCAGCCCGCGCGCATCCGCTCGCTCGCGCTCATCGCCGGCCTGGACGGCTGAGCGCACCGCGCCAGAGCGGCCGCGGGCCGGTCGGATGCGAGGAGTCGTCTCACCGGTCGGGGCGACAGGATTCGAACCTGCGACCTCCCGCTCCCAAAGCGGGCGCTCTAGCCAAGCTGAGCTACGCCCCGGAGGGCGACCCGCAGGAGGCGCTCCGAGGGCCAACTCTAGCGCCGCCATGAGCGGGGTCCGGTCGTGACCACGGACCCCGCCCTCCCCGGTTCCCTCCGGGCCTATCCGAAGGTGAACGAGTAGGCCTCGACGCCCTCGGGCACCGTGACCTCGATCGTCCCCTCCTGGCTCTGATCCGCCCGGAGCAGCTGGTAGCTGCGGGGCGTGCCGCTCACGTCGAGCTCGACGCGCTCGCCGTCGATGTCGGCGACCACCGTGCCGGTGCCGGCGAGCACCATCCGCACCTCCTGGCCGCGGTACTGCAGCCGGATGCGGGCCTCGTCGCCGCGTGGCGTGGCGAACTGCGTCTCGAGCTGCCAGTCGCCGTCGAGCGCGAACGTGTCGGCCGCCTGCTGCGCCGGGTAGGCGAACGCCTCGGCCTGCGCCGAGTAGCGCTCCTCGCCGCCGAAGTTCTGCACCTTCGTCGTGCCGAGGTACGACTCCGGCGTGATGTCGGCGTTCAGCGGCGTCTCGTCGCTCGTCTCGGTGGCGGCGGGCAGCTGCACGCCCGGATCCGCCTGCTGCAGCAGCTCGCGGATCATCTGCTCGCCCTCCTGGTACTGCCCCTCGCCGAAGTGCACGTTGCGCACGGTGCCGTCGGCGTCGATGAGGTAGCGGGCGGGCCAGTACGCGTTGCGGTAGTTCGTCCAGGTCGAGAGCGAGTTGTCGATCGCGACCGGGTACTCGATGCCGAGCGCCTCGGCGCCGTCGATGACGTTCTGGCGCTCCTTCTCGAACGCGTACTCGGGGCTGTGCACGCCGATCACCTCGAGCCCCGCATCCCGGTACGCGTCGTACCAGGCGTTGATGTGGGGCGTGGAGCGCTGGCAGTTGATGCACGAGTAGGCCCAGAAGTCGACGAGCACGACCTTGCCGCGGAGGTCGGCGAGGTCGACCGGCTGGTCGCCGTCGGTGTTGAACCACGAGTCGATGCCGCGGATGCTGGGGGCCGTGCCGCACTCCTGCAGCTCGGTCGCACCCGGGTCGCAGAGGTCGAGGTCCTTGTTCTCGTCGTTCTCGAGGCCGCCGATGGCGATGGCCTCCTGCACGTCCTCGTTGCCGGCGATCGACTCCTGGATGGCCGAGGTGTAGTCGGGCACGAGCCGCTGCAGCCGCGCGGGCAGGTCGAAGACGAGGCCGATCGCGAGCAGGATCATGAGCGCGCCCGAGACGACGCGGATGACGCCCTGGCGGCGGCGGAACGCGGCGATGCGCTCGGCGAGGCCGCGGCCGGCGAGCGCGAAGAACAGCAGCGGCAGCGCCGCGCCGATCGCGAACGAGACGGTGAGCACCACGGTGTCGGCGCCGATCTGCCCGGTCGCGCCCGCGACGGTGATCGCGGCGAGCACCGGGCCTGCGCACGGCACGTAGACGGCGCCGAGCGCGAGGCCGAGCGGGAAGCCCTGCAGCCGGTCGGTGCGCATCTGCGGGAAGCGCTCGAACGGCTTCTCGAGCAGGTGCTGCACCGCCGGCACCATGAGACCGATGCCGATGAGGGTGAGGACGACGATGCCCGCCCAGCGCAGCACGTCCTGCGGGAGACCGAGGAGGCTGAGGACGAGCGATCCGGCGAGCGTCATGATCGTGAAGCTGGTGACGATGCCCGCGATCACGAAGTAGGGGCGCCAGCGCGAGACGGTGCGCGTCTTCCGCACCGTCTCCCTGCGGGTCGCGGTCGCGACCGCGCCCGTGGACGCACCCGCCTCCTCACCGTCCTGAGCATCCCCCGCCGCCGCCCGCTGCTCGCGCGCGGACTGCATGCCGCCGGAAAACAGGATGACGGGCAGCACGGGGATGATGCATGGCGAGATGCCGGTGATGAAGCCGCCGAGCAGTCCGATGAGCGCGAGCACGCTGCCTCCCTTGGTCGTCGGAGGTTCGGGGCGAGGGACGGATCGGATGGGCAACCTGGGAATCCCATCCAAGGCTCAGGTCCGCGCAATCCGGCCCCTGGGAGGCTCCGAAGCCCCGATGACACACCGGCTCGCACGGGCCGGGACCGAACACCAGGGAAGGGAGAGCAGCGATGCTCACCAAGAAGAACCCCAAGATGGCCGGGCTCGTGCTCGTCGGAGCGGCGACGCTCGTGCTGGCGGGCTGCTCGATGGGTGGCACGACCGCCGAAGAGAGCACCGAGCCCACGACCGACACGATGGAGTCGTCGGAGCCGATGGAGACCGGCTCGGCGATGGACGACCCGGCCTACGCGAACCTCGTGGGCTCCGCCTGCGAGGCCTACGACATGGAGGTGCCGGACGGCGCCGGATCCATCGTCGGCATGTCGCAGGACCCGGTGGCGGTCGCGGCCTCGAACAACCCGATGCTCACGCAGCTCACCGCCGCGGTGTCGGGCCAGCTGAACCCCGACGTCGACCTCGTCGACACGCTCAACGGCGACGAGTTCACCGTCTTCGCGCCGGTGGACGAGGCCTTCGAGGCGCTCCCCGCCGACACGCTCGAGCTGCTGCAGACGCCTGAGGGCGCCGAGACGCTCGAGACGGTGCTCACGTACCACGTGGTGCCCGGCCAGGTCGCGCCCGACGCGATCGCCGGCATGCACACGACGGTGCAGGGCGAGGACGTCGAGGTCACGGGCGAGGGCGACTCGCTCATGGTGAACGACGCCACCGTGCTCTGCGGCGGCGTGCAGACCGCGAACGCGACGGTCTACCTCATCGACTCGGTGCTGATGCCGCCGTCGATGGGCTGATCCGCACATCGCGCTGGACCGCGGAGGGTCGACCTGTCAGGGGGTCGGCCCTCCGCCTCTTCGTGCGCGCTGTCGAGATGCGCGGCCGCCGCTCCCCGCTGGTCGAGGAGCGCGCCGCCGCAGGCGGCACGCGTCTCGAGACCACCCCTCGCGCGGCCGCTCGCGATGTCAGTGGCCCCTGCCACACTCCGATCATGTCGACGCAGACCCCGAGCGCAGCACCGGCCGAGCCGGCCTCGCCGCACGCGGTCGCGGCGCACGCGCTCGAGGCCGTCGTCGGCATCGATGAGGCGATCGCGTCCCTGCAGGCGATGCGCGCGCACCTCATGGCGGGCCTGGCCCGCATGGCCGTCGACGACGCCCTCGAGACCCGCACCGACCAGCGGCTCGCCCTCCGCGAGGTGGCCGCCGAGCTCGCCACCCGGCAGCGCCGCTCCGACCGCACCCTCGAGGCCGAGCTCGGGGGCGCCATGGTCGATGTCGCCCACTGGCCCGCGACCGTCCGAGCCTGGGGCGACGCCCGCATCCACCGCGGCCACCTCCACGTCATCGCCGAGGTCGGCCTGCCCCTGCAGGACCCCGCGGCGCGCGCCGCGTTCGAGGCGGCGCTCCTCCCCCACGCCGAACGGATGGCGCCCGGCCGGCTCCGCCGACTCGCCCGCCGCGAGCTCGAGCAGCACCTGGCGGAGCCGCTCGTCGAGCGGCACCGCACCGGCCGCGAGCAGCGTGGCATCTCCGTCACCGACATCGACGACGGCATGTCCGTCCTCCGTGCCACCATCCCGACCCTCCTCGCCCACGGCATCGCCGACCGGCTGACCCGCATCGCGCGCACCGCGCCCGCCGACGATCCGCGCACCGTCGACCAGCGCCGCGCGGACGCGCTCTGCGACCTCCTGCTGACCGGTGACGCCACCGGATCCGGTATCGAGGGCATCCGTGCGGAGGTGTCGGTCGTCATCCCCGCGACCGCGCTCCTCGCTGCCGGCTCGTCCGCCGACGCCGAGGCGGCCTCGCACGCCGACACCATCGCGCCGCGGCTCCTCGGCGGCTCGCTCGTCGACGCAGCGACGGTCCGCGATCTCGCAGCGACCAGCCCCGGCTGGAGCCGCCTCTTCACCGACCCGCTGCGCGGCCACGTGATCGCCACCGACAGCTACCAGCCCACCGCCGGCATGCGGCGCCTCCTCCGCCACCGCGACCAGACCTGCCGCTTCCCCGGCTGCGGCGCCTCCGCCCACCGCACCGACGTCGACCACACCATCGGCTGGGCCGAGGGCGGATCGACGAGCCTCGGCAATCTCGCCCATCTCTGCCGCCGCCACCACACCCTCAAGGGCGCCACCCGCTGGCGACTCGAGCAGCCCGAACCCGGCACCCTCCACTGGACCTCGCCCACCGGTCGCACCTACACCGACGAACCCACACCGACCGGCCCCCGCTTCACCGAGCGCGAGCATCACCGGGCCCGAGCCCGAACCCGTGGTCCCGAACCCTGGCATGGCCCACCGCCACCGGCGGACGCACCACCCTTGCCGTTCTGACCGACGTGCGCCGCCCACCCTCTCGCTGGTCACTGACGACCCGCCGCTGGTCGAGGAGCGCGCCGCCCCAGGCGGCACGCATCTCGAGACCACCGCCGCCGGTCGAGGAGCGCGCCGCCACAGGCGGCACGCGACTCGAGACCACCACCCGGCTAGGGTGCGACCATGCCCCTCGCCCTGCTCACCGGTGCCGCACGCCCGAACAGCATCGCCGCCGGGATCGCCGAGCGGCTCCGCGCCGACGGCTGGGACGTGGCGACCTCCGACCGCTCCGGCGCCGAGTTCGACGCCGACCTCGAGGACGCCGCCGCTCCGGCCGACCTGATCGACGCCGTCATCGCCGGCCGCGGCGGACCGATCGACGCGCTCGTGCTCAGCCACGCGCACGGCGTGGAGTCCGGCATCCTCGACACGACCGCCGAGTCGTTCGACCGCCACGTCGCCGTCAACGCCCGCGCGAGCCTGCTGCTCATCGCTGCCTTCGCCCGCCAGGCGCCCGAGGATGGCGGCGCGATCGTCGCCCTCACGAGCGACCACACCACCGGCAACCTCCCCTACGGCGCGTCGAAGGGCGCGCTCGACCGCATCGTCATCTCGGCGGCGCGCGAGCTCGGACCCCGCGGCATCTCCGCCAACGTCGTGAACCCAGGTCCCGTCGACACCGGCTGGATGGACGACGAGCTGCGTGCGTCGATGCCCGCCCACGTGCCGCTCGGCCGCCTCGGCACCGCGGACGACACGGCGGGCGTCGTGGCGTTCCTGCTCTCCCCCGAGGGGCGCTGGATCTCGGGCCAGCTGCTGCACGCCGACGGCGGCCTCTCGGGCCGCTACTGAGGGCCGCGCACGTGGCCTCCTAGAGCGTCCGCTCCCGGATCATTCGCGCGAGCTCGAGGCCCGAGTCCTTCACCGTGCGCTCCTGCGTGTCGTAGTCGACCCGCACGATCCCGAAGCGCTTGTGGTAGCCCCACGCCCACTCGTAGTTGTCCATGAGCGACCAGTAGAAGTAGCCCCTCACCGGCACGCCCTGCTCGATCGCATCGACGACCGCGCCGACGTGCGCGCGCAGGAACTCCGTGCGCTCCGCGTCGTGGACGCGGCCGTCCTCCGCGACGACGTCGTCGTACGCGGCGCCGTTCTCGGTCATCCACAGCTCCGTGCCCGCGGGGCCGGTGTACTCCTCGTGCACCATGCGCAGGAGGCGCGTGAGGCCCTCCGGCTGCACCTCCCAACCCATGACCGTCGTCGGCAGGTCGCGGGCGTGGATGTACACGCACTCGGCGGCCGGGAAGGGGCTCGCGATCGGTCGGTCGGTCGGCGCGTCCTGCAGCGGCGCCTGCGTCGGCGGCACGGCCGAGACCGCATCGCCGTGGTAGTAGTTCACGCCCAGCACGTCGAGCGGCGCGCTGATCGTGGCGAGGTCGCCGTCCTGCACGACGGCGTCGAGGCCGAGGTGGCCCACGTCGGCGAGCAGCGAGTCGCGGTAGTGCCCGCGGAAGATCGGGTCGAGGAAGAAGCGGTTGTACTGCTCGTCGATGCGCCGCGCGGCGTCGACGTCGGCGACCGACGACGGGTCCACCGGATCCGCGACCGTCATGTTCAGCGTGATGCCGAGCCGCTCCGCCCCCGCGTCGCGCAGCGCGCGCACGGCCATGCCGTGGGCGAGCAGCAGGTGGTGGCCCGCCGCGAGGCCGTCGGCGACGCTCTGCCGGCCCGGCGCGTGGGCGCCCGCCGTGTACGAGAGGAACGACGAGCACCACGGCTCGTTGAGCGTCGTCCAGTTCACGACCCGGTCGCCGAGCGCCTCGTGCATCGCCAGCGCGTAGTCGACGAAGCGGTGCGCGGTGTCGCGCGCCGGCCAGCCGCCGGCCTCCTCGAGCGACTGCGGCATGTCCCAGTGGTGCAGCGTCAGCCACGGCATGATGCCGGCCTCGAGCAGCTCGTCGACGAGCCGCGAGTAGAAGTCGACGCCCTCCGGGTTCACGGGGCCGCCGTCGGGGCACACGCGCGACCAGCTCGTCGAGAAGCGGTACGACTGCAGGCCCAGCTCGCGCATGAGCGCGACGTCCTGCGGCATGCGGTGGTAGTGGTCGCACGCGACGTCGCCGGTGTGGCCGTCGATCACGGCGCCCGGCACGCGGGAGAAGGCGTCCCAGATGCTCGGCGTCCGGCCGCCCTCGGCGGCCGCGCCCTCGATCTGGTAGGCGGCGGTCGCGCCGCCCAGGATGAGGTCTGCGGGGATGCTGCGCTGCACGGCTCGACGATAGCGGAACCGGTTGCGGAGCGTGCGCCCGCCTCGCTCAGGGCGCGGGCGTCTCGCCGGGCTCGGTCGCCGTGAACCACGCGAGCCAGCCCTCCGACGTCTCGTGCACCTCGTAGGAGCCGCACCGCAGCACCTCGTCGGGCAGCTCGCTCCCCTCGGCGAAGCCGCCGTAGCGCCCGTCGAAGGGCAGCGACGCGCGCGCGTCGAGCGCGCAGCCGACCGGCTCGGCCCCGCGGAAGGCGATCACGGCGTGCGTCTCGTCGAGGGTCGCGGTGCTCCGGATGTCGACGGCATCGGCCGGCAACCAGGCGGGCGCGGCCACTCCGACCCAGCCGCTCGCGGCGTCGGCGCGGGTCTCGAAGGACTCGCTGTGGACGCGCTCGAACGCGTCGGAGATGCCCGAGCAGGCGGTGAGGCCGGCGACGGCGAGGGCGGCGGCCGCGGCGGCGGCGAGGGAGGCACGGTGCTTCGTCATGCTTCGATCCCACCGCGCGAGGCCTGTTCTGCGCGTCGGACGAGCGGCGGATCGGCGTCAGCCCTGAGGATGATCCGCTCGGACTGCAGCGGTGGAGCGGGCGACGGGAATCGAACCCGCGTAATCAGTTTGGAAGACTGAGGCTCTACCATTGAGCTACGCCCGCGCGCCCCGAGGGACTGCTCGAATCTACCGCATCCCCGCGCCTGGCCCGACGCCGACAGCCGCCGGACAGCCGCGCGGGATACCGTGGCCGGGTGCACGGCCCGCTCCGCTCCCGCTCCCGCCGCCGCGGCTCCCGACCGCTCGGCGCCGCGCTGCTGGCGGCCGCCGCGCTGAGCCTTGCCGCGCTGAGCCTTGCCGCGTGCGTCGCGATGCCCGCGACCGTGCCCGCGGATCCCGAGATCCCGCAGACGCCCGGGCCGCTGCCGACCGACAGCATCGCGCCGGCGCCGACGACGAACGGCCCCACCGACCCGCCGGTGCCCACCACGGCGCCGGGCGACTTCTCGTACGGCGACACCGTCGTCATCCACACCGAGCGCGGCTCGACGTGGGAGATCACGCCGACCGCCTCAGTCGATCCGGCCGACGACATCGCGCTGCAGACCGGCGCGACGCCGCGCAACGGCGAGCGCTTCGTGATCATGGAGCTCGAGATCACGAACGTCGGCGTCATCACCACGCATCCGATGCACGACATGACGTTCGGCTACCAGCCGGACGGCGGTCCGATCGCCGACCAGAACTCCGCAGCGACCGCCGCGGCGCCCGACGACCTCGGCTACATCTGGGACCTCGCGCCCGGCCAGACCGAGACGGCGCAGGTCATCGTCGCCGTGCGCGCCGACGACCCGACGGGCGCTTGGGTGCTCAGCGGCGACGGCTTCGACACGACGTACCGGTTCCGCTGAGCCGCGGCCCGCGACTGCCTACAGCTGGCAGCCGGGGCACCAGTACAGCTTGCGCGCCTGCATGACCTCGAGCGCGATCGGCGTGCCGCAGCGGCGGCACGGCATCCCCTCGCGCTTGTACACCCAGTGGCGGTCGGCTCGGTTCGCGAGCGCCGCCGCCCGCTTCGCGCCCCGCAGGCCGTCGATCGTGAGCATCTGCCCGGTCTCGACGCCGATCCGCAGCAGCTTCGTCCAGTCGCGCCACAGCGCCCGCAGCTCGTCCTCGGGCACGGCCGAGCCTGGGCGGTGCGGATCCATGCGCGCGCGGAACAGCAGCTCGGCCCGGTACACGTTGCCGATGCCGGCGACCACCGACTGGTCCATGAGCAGCTGCCCGATCGCCTGCCCCGAGCGGGCCGCGCGCGCCACGAAGCGGTCCTCGGCCGATCGCTTCGACTCGGTGAGCGCCTGCGGGTCGGGCCCCAGCCGCTCGGCGAGCGCGCGCACCTCGGCGTCGTCGAGCACCTCGCACACCGTCGGCCCGCGCAGGTCGGCCACGGCGGAGGCGGTGAGGATGCGCACGCGCACCTGGCCGACGGGCGGAGGCGGGAACTCGACCAGCGCATCGGCGTGCTCCGTCTCGCCCGCGCGGAGCCGCGCGAGCCGCGGCGCGCCGATCGACGCGATCGAGTCCTCGTGCTCGCCGTCGGTGCCGGCGCCGCGCATGCCCGTCTGCCCCATGCGGCCGTCGGATGCGGCGATCGTCGGGTCGACCGAGATCGCGCCCGCGAAGTCCCACGCGCCGTAGATGCCGAGGTGCACGTGGAGGGTCGGCCCGTCGAAGCCGACGAGCAGGTGCTTGCCGATCGCCTGCGACGAGGTGATCTCGCGCCCGTCGAGCTCGGCCGCGCCCACCTGGAAGCGTCCCTGGGGGCTCGTCACCGAGGCCCGGTGCCCGGCGAAGTTCGCTGCGAACTGGCGGGCGATGCGATGGACGGAGTGCCCCTCGGGCATCAGTCGATCTCGTGGCCGGCGATCGCGCCCGTCGTCTCGTACTCCCCCAGCTGCGCGATGCGGCGCGCGTGGCGCTCGGCGCCCGAGAACGCGGTGGCGAGGAAGCGGCCGATGATCGCGAGCATCTCCTCCTCGGAGTGCTGGCGCGCGCCGACCGCGACGACGTTCGCGTCGTTGTGCTCGCGCGCGAGCTCGGCGGTCGCGAGGCTCCAGGCGAGCGCCGCGCGCACGCCCTTCACCTTGTTCGCCGCCATCTGCTCGCCGTTGCCGGAGCCGCCGAAGACGACCCCGAGCGCTTCGACGCCCGCCCGCTGGTCGGCGACGACCGCGCGCGCCGCCGCGATGCAGAACGAGGGGTAGTCGTCCTCGGCGTCGTACGCGGTGGGGCCGTGGTCGATCGGGTCGTGGCCGGCGTCGCGCAGGTGCTCGACGAGGCGCTTCGACATCTCGAAGCCGGCGTGGTCGGTGGCGACGTGGACGCGCATCAGGCGGCCTCCCCCTCGGTCGCGAACTGCGGCCCGCGGGTGCGGGTGCGCTTGAGCTCGAAGAAGCCGTCGACCGACGCGGCGGCGACGACGCCGTCGAAGAGGCGCAGCGCCTCCTCACCCGTCGGCGCGGGGCTGATGACCGGGCCGAAGAAGGCGACGTCGCCGACGGCGACGACCGGCGTGCCGACGTCGTCGCCCACGAGGTCGATCGCCTCCGCGTGGCTCGCGCGCAGCGCCTCGTCGTGCGCGTCGGTCTCGTCGGCGAGCGAGGCGGGCAGCCCGACCGCCGCGAGCGCCTCGGCGACGATCGCGTCGTCGTCCTTCCGGGCGGCGTGGTGGATGCGCTCCCCCAGCGCGTCGTAGAGCGGCTTCACGACGGCGTCGCCGCCCTCGGCGCGGGCGGCCGTGACGAGCCGCGTGAGCCGCATCGAGCGCGGCATCCGCGCCGCGTACGACTCGGGCAGGTCGCGGCCCTCGTTGAGCACGGCGAGGCTCATCACGCGCCAGTCGACGTCGAGGCCGCGCACCTCGGCGACCTCGCCGAGCCAGCGCGACGTCATCCACGCCCACGGGCAGGTCGGGTCGAACCACATGCGGACGGTGGGCGTCGGAGCCTCCTGCGCAGTCATGCCTCGATGCTATCCGCGCCCGGGCGGGCGCCGGGGCGCGCGCCACTAGGGTTGGGACCAGCCAGCACACCACTGCCGAAGGAGTCCAGCGTGCCCGGAGAGAACCTCACTCGCGCCGAAGCCCAGGAGCGCGCCTCGATCCTCGAGGTCGACGCGTACGACATCGAGCTCGACCTCACCAGGGGCGACGAGGTGTTCGGATCCACGACGACGGTCCGCTTCCGCGCGACCGAGGGCGCGTCGACGTTCATCGACCACATCTCCGCGGCCGTGCACCAGGTGACGCTCAACGGCGTCGACCTCGACGTCGCCGACGTCGACGACTCCGTGCGCATCCGCCTCGACGGCCTGCAGGCCGAGAACGAGCTGCGCGTCGTCTCCGACGCCCGCTACGTCAACACCGGCGAGGGCCTCCACCGCTTCGTCGACCCGGTCGACGGCGAGGTCTACCTCTACTCGCAGTTCGAGGTGCCCGACTCCCGCCGCGTCTTCGCGGTGTTCGAGCAGCCCGACCTCAAGGCCACCTTCCGCTTCACGGTCACGGCGCCCGCGCGCTGGCAGGTCGTCTCGAACCAGCCCACCCCCGAGCCGGTCGTCGACGGCGACACCGGCACGTGGTCGTTCGAGCCGACGCCGCGCATCTCGAGCTACATCACTGCGCTCGTCGCGGGCCCGTACGACGTCGTGCGCTCCGAGCTCGCCTCGGCCGACGGTCGCACCATCCCGCTCGGCATCTTCTGCCGCGCCTCGCTCGCCGAGCACATGGACGCCGACTACATCTTCGAGAAGACCCGCCAGGGCTTCGCGTTCTTCGAGGCGCAGTTCGGCGTGCCCTACCCCTTCGACAAGTACGACCAGCTCTTCGTCCCCGAGTTCAACGCGGGCGCGATGGAGAACGCCGGATGCGTGACCTTCACCGAGGCGTACGTGTTCCGCGCCCAGGTGACCGACGCCATCCGCGAGCGCCGCGTCGTGACCGTGCTGCACGAGCTCGCGCACATGTGGTTCGGCGACCTCGTGACGATGCGCTGGTGGAACGACCTGTGGCTCAACGAGTCGTTCGCCGAGTGGGCGTCGACGCTCGCGACCGCCGAGGCCACCGAGTGGACCGAGGCGTGGACGACGTTCCAGGCGATGGAGAAGACCTGGGCCTACAAGCAGGACCAGCTGCCCTCGACGCACCCGATCGTCGCCGAGATCCGCGACCTCGAGGACGTCCAGGTCAACTTCGACGGCATCACGTACGCCAAGGGCGGCTCGGTGCTCAAGCAGCTCGTCGCCTGGGTGGGGCTCGAGGCCTTCATGCAGGGCGTCGGCGCGTACTTCCGCACGCACGCCTGGGGTAACACGGAGCTCAGCGACCTGCTCTCGGAGCTCGAGGCCGCGAGCGGCCGCGATCTCGGCGAGTGGAGCCGCCTGTGGCTCGAGACGGCCGGCGTCAACACGCTGCGCCCGGCGATCGAGACGACCGCCGACGGCATCATCACCTCCTTCGCCATCGAGCAGACCGCGCCCGAGACGCACCCGACGCTCCGCCCGCACCGCCTCGCGATCGGCTTCTACGACGTGCAGGACAAGGCGCTGCGCCGCATCCACCGCGTCGAGCTCGACGTCGACGGCGCGCGCACCGAGGTGCCGTCGCTCGTCGGCCACATGCGCCCCGCGCTCATCCTGGTGAACGACGAGGACCTCGCCTACGCGAAGATCCGCCTCGACGAGGCGTCCACGCGCACCGCCCTCGGGCAGCTGCGCGACATCGAGGACCCGCTCGCGCGCGCCCTCGTGTGGGGCGCCGCGTGGGACGCGACGCGCGACGCCGAGACGCCGGCGAGCGACTACGTCGACCTCGTCCTCGAGAACATCGGCGCCGAGACGGAGTCGACCACGATCCGCTTGGCCCTCACGCAGCTCGCGCTCGTGGCCCGCACCTACGTGCACCCCTCGAAGCGCACCGCCACGATCGAGCGCGCCGGCGACCGCCTCTGGCAGCTCGCCTCGGAGGCGGAGGCAGGCTCCGACGCGCAGTTCCAGTTCGCGGGCGCCTTCGCGGGCCTCGCCTCCACCGACGAGCACGTCGCGATCCTGCGCGGCCTGCTCGACGGCGACCAGCGGCTCGAGGGCCTCGAGATCGACGCCGACCTGCGCTGGCAGCTGCTCGACGGCCTCGTGCTCGCGGGCGCCGCCGGCGAGGAGGAGATCGCGGCGCTGCTCGCGACCGACGACACCGCCACGGGCCGCCAGTTCGCCGCCCGCGCCCGCGCGACCGTGCCGACGCCCGAGGCGAAGGAGGCCGCCTTCGCGTCGGTCGTGGACGCCGAGGGCGCGTCGAACATGATCGTGCGCTACACCGGCCAGGGCCTCGCCCACGTCAACGACCCCGCGTCGCTGCAGGGCCTCGTCGCCCGGTACCACGACGCGATCCAGTCGATCTGGGACTCGCGCACGTACCAGGTGGCCGAGGGCCTCCTCGTGGGCGTCTACCCCGGGGGCCTCGCGAGCCGGGAGCTCGCGGACGCCACGCGCGCGTGGCTCGCCGCGAACGAGCCGGCGCCCGCGCTGCGCCGCATCATCATCGAGCACCTGGCCGGCGTCGAGCGCGCGCTCGCGGCGCAGGAGCGCGACGCCTGATCGGAGGACGGATGCGAGGGCTCTCGCTGCAGGCCGCGCCCGGGATCGACTGGGCGGACGTCGCCGACTGGTGGGCGGCGTGGGGGACGCCGATCTCGATCGTGCTGATCGTGATCGGGGCCTTCCTCGCCTACTGGATCGTCAAGGTCGTCATCGGCCGGGTCGTCCACGAGGTCGTCACGGGCGTGAAGCGCCGCGCCGACGTCGCCGACACCGAGGCGCTCTCGCACTCCCCCCTCGCCCAGGTGCGCATCGTGCAGCGCACGCGCGCCATGGGCAGCGTGCTCAACACGATCCTCGCCTGGGTGATCGCGGTCTTCGCCGCGATCCTCGTGCTCGGGGCGCTCGGCGTGAACCCCGGCTCGCTCGTCGCGCTCGCCGGCTTCCTCGGCGCCGCGGCGGGCGTCGGCGCGCAGGGCGTGATCCGCGACTTCCTCAACGGCCTGTTCATGGTGTTCGAGGACCAGCTCGGCATCGGCGACGTCGTCGACCTGGGCGAGGCGTCCGGCGTCGTGGAGTCGGTCGGCATCCGCGTCACGCAGGTGCGCGACGTCAACGGCACGCTCTGGTACGTCCGCAACGGCGAGATCGTGCGGGTCGGCAACAAGTCGCAGGGCTGGGCACGCGTGCTGCTCGACCAGGCGGTGCCGTACGACGCCGACGTCGACGCGGTCGAGCAGCGCCTCCTCGACGTGGCGACGCGGATGAGCGAGGAGGCCGAGTGGACGAGCCGCATCATCGACAAGCCCGAGACGTGGGGCATCGAGTCGGTCTCGGCCGAGGCCGTCGTGCTGCGCCTCGTGGTGAAGACGCGCGCGAGCGCGAAGGACGACGTGGCCCGCGAGCTGCGCCGCCGCGTGAAGGCCGGGCTCGACGACCTCGGCGTCACGCTGCCCTCGCTGCAGAAGGTGGTCGTGCAAGGCCTCGACGACACGGCGAAGGGCAGGGCATGACGCTCCCCGGCAGCATCCCCGTCGGCCAGCCGCAGTCGCTCCACGCGGCGGTCGGCGGCACGCCGTTCTTCGCGGCGCTCGTGCGCGGCTTCTACGACCGCGTCTGGCAGGACGAGGTGCTGCGGCCCATGTACCCGCAGGACGACCGCGAGGGCGCCGAGGAGCGGCTGCGGCTGTTCCTCGAGCAGTTCTTCGGCGGCCCCACCACGTACAGCGAGACGCGCGGCCACCCGCGGCTGCGGATGCGCCACGCGCCCTTCCCGGTCGACCTCGACGCGCGCGACCGCTGGCTCGCCGCCATGGAGGCGTCGGTCGACGACCTCGCCCCGGCTCCGCTGCACCGCGCGGAGCTCATGGACTACTTCGAGCGCGCCGCCACGGCGATGCTCAACCGCAACCCCCTGTTCCGCTAGGACGACGCTGTTCCGCTAGATCGACGGAGGCCCCGATGCCCGAGACCCGGACCGACGTGGTGGTGATCGGCGCGGGCCTCGCGGGGCTCGTCGCCGCGTGCGAGGCGCTCGACCGCGGCCGCACCGTGCGCATCGTCGAGCAGGAGGGCCGGCAGTCGATCGGCGGCCAGGCCTGGTGGTCGTTCGGCGGCCTGCTGCTCGTCGACTCCCCCGAGCAGCGCCGCCTCGGCATCCGCGACTCCGTCGGCCTCGCGCGCGACGACTGGATGCGGGCCGCCGGCTTCGACGCGGAGGGCGACGAACACGGGCGGCGCTGGGCCGAGGCGTACCTCGACTTCGCGCACCGCGAGCTGCGGCCGTGGCTGCGCGAGCTCGGCGTGCGGCTCTTCCCCGTGGTCGGGCACGCCGAGCGCGGCGCGCGCACGCCCGGCGGCCACGGCAACACCGTGCCGCGCTTCCACATCGTCTGGGGCACCGGCCCCGGCCTCGTCGCACCCTTCACGCGCCGCCTGCGCGATGCCGTGGCCGACGGCCGCGCCACGCTCTCGTTCCGGCACCGCGTCGAGCGCCTGCTCGTCGAGGACAGCCGCGTCGTCGGCGTCGCGGGCGACCGCCTCGCCGACGACCTCACGGTGCGCGGCGAGCCCTCGAGCCGCGAGGTCGTCGGCGCCTTCGAGCTGCGCGCCGAGAGCGTGGTCGTCGCGACCGGCGGCATCGGCGGCGAGCTCGACCGCGTGCGCTCGCTCTGGCCCGAGCGCCTCGGCCCTCCACCGCGCGAGGCGCTCGCAGGCGTGCCCGCGCACGTCGACGGCTCCGGGCTGGGGCTCGCGGAGGCCGCGGGCGCGGCGCTCGTGCACGGCGACCGGATGTGGCACTACACCGAGGGCATCGCCAACTGGGACCCGGTGTGGCCCGGCCACGGCATCCGCATCCTGCCCGGCCCGTCGAGCCTGTGGCTCGACCACCGCGGGCATCGCCTCCCCTCGCCCAACTACCCCGGCTTCGACACGCTCACGACCCTCGCGCACCTGCGCTCGGTGGGCGCGGAGCACTCGTGGTTCGTGCTCACGCAGTCGATCGTCGAGAAGGAGTTCACGCTCTCGGGCTCGGAGCAGAACCCCGACCTCACCGGCCGGAGCCTGCGCCGCCTCGCGCAGCGCGTGCTGCCGGGCGCGCCCGCGCCCGTGCAGGCGTTCCTCGACCACGGCGAGGACTTCGTCGTGGCGAGCAGCGTCACCGAGCTGCTCGACGGCATGGAGCGGCTCGGCGAGGGCGACCTCGACCGCGCGGCCGTCGTCGCCGCCATCGAGGAGCGCGACGCCGCCGTCGCCGACCCCGCCTCGACGGACCCGCAGGCGATCGAGATCCGCCGCGCGCGGGAGTACCTCGGCGACCGGCTCGTGCGCACCGCCGCGCCCCACCGCATCCTCGACGAGCGGCACTGGCCGCTCATCGCCGTGCGGCTGCGCACGCTCACCCGCAAGACGCTCGGCGGCATCCTCACCGACCTCGACTCGCGCGCGCTCGACGCCGACGGCGCGCCCGTGCCCGGCCTCTTCGCGGTCGGCGAGGCGGCGGGCTTCGGCGGTGGCGGCGTGCACGGCTCGCGCGCGCTCGAAGGCACGTTCCTCGGCGGCTGCCTCCACACGGGCCGTCGCGCCGGCCGCGTCGCCTGAGCGCGTCGTCGGCCGCAGCACGGCCCGACGACGAAGGGCCCCGTCCGGAGACGGGGCCCTTCGTGCGCGGTGCGTCAGCGGCTGAAGTTGCCGCGGTAGTACTCGTAGACCCAGCCGACGAGCATGATGAGCGTCAGCGCGGCCGCGATCGGGATGAGGAACGTCGGGCCCGCGAGCGAGACGAACATCATCGCCAGCGCCGCGCCGAGCGCGATCGGCCACCAGCTCCAGGGCGAGAAGTGGCCCATCTCCGGGTCGGCGTCGTCGATCTCGGCGTCGAGGCGGTCCTCGGGCAGCTCTCCCGCCTGGTTGCGGTAGAGCAGCCAGAGGTAGAACCCGATGAGCACCGACAGGATGCCCGTGAGGGCCATGCCGATCGTGCCCGTCCACTCGACCTCGCCGTCGTACGACACCATGTGCCACAGCGTGTACACGGCCGAGGAGGCGAAGAAGAACGTCGCGATGATCGCGAGCAGGAGGATGTTGGCCCGCATGTCAGCGCCCCTCGGTCTTCGTCACGTCGATCACGTCGTCGCGATCCGGCTTGTCCTGCAGCGGCCCGGCACCGACGCCGAACTGCGGCCCCGCGTTCGGGTGGTGCAGGTCGAAGGCGGGCGACTCCGAGCGGATGCGCGGGATCGAGGCGAAGTTGTGCCGCGGCGGCGGGCAGCTGGTCGCCCACTCGAGCGAGCGGCCGGTGCCCCACGGGTCGTCGACGGTGACCTTCGGCGCCGTGCGGGCCGTGATCCAGACGTTCCAGAGGAACGGCACCATCGACAGCGCGAGGATCATCGCGCCCACGGTGGAGATCTGGTTCATCCAGGTGAAGCCGTCCTGCTCCAGGTACGTGTAGTACCGGCGCGGCATGCCGATGACGCCCAGCCAGTGCTGGATGAGGAACGTCATGTGGAAGCCGATGAACAGCAGCCAGAAGTGGATGTGGCCCAGGCGGTCGTTGAGCATCTTGCCCGTCCACTTCGGCCACCAGAAGTAGAAGCCGGAGAACATGGCGAACACGACCGTGCCGAACACGACGTAGTGGAAGTGCGCCACCACGAAGTAGCCGTCGGAGAGGTGGAAGTCGAGCGGCGGCGAGGCGAGGATGACGCCCGTGAGGCCGCCGAACGTGAAGGTCACGAGGAAGCCCAGCGCCCACACCATGGGCGACTCCCAGGTGATGGAGCCCCGCCACATCGTGCCGATCCAGTTGAAGATCTTCACGCCGGTCGGCACCGCGATCAGCATCGTCATGAGCGCGAACCACGGCAGCAGCACGGTGCCCGTGACGTACATGTGGTGCGCCCACACCGTCACCGACAGGGCGGCGATCGCGATCGTCGCGCCGACAAGGGTGTTGTAGCCGAAGATCGGCTTCCTCGAGAACACCGGGATGACCTCGGAGATGATGCCGAAGAACGGCAGCGCGATGATGTACACCTCGGGGTGGCCGAAGAACCAGAACAGGTGCTGCCACAGCACGACGCCGCCGTTCGCGGGGTCGTAGATGTGGGCGCCGAAGATGCGGTCGGCGGCGAGGCCGAAGAAGGCGGCGGCCAGCACCGGGAACGCGATGATCACGAGGATCGACGTGATGAGGATGTTCCAGGTGAAGATCGACATGCGGAACATCGTCATGCCGGGCGCGCGCATCGTGAGGATCGTCGTGATGAAGTTGACGCCACCCATGATCGTGCCGAAGCCCGAGAGCGCGAGGCCGAGCACCCAGAGGTGACCGCCGATGCCGGGCGAGAACGCGGTGTCGCTCAGCGGCGTGTACGCGGTCCAGCCGAACGACGCGGCGCCCTGCGGGGTGAGGAAGCCGGCGACGGCGATGAACGAGCCGAAGCTGTACAGCCAGTAGGCCAGCGCGTTGAGGCGCGGGAACGCGACGTCGGGCGCACCGATCTGGAGCGGCATGAGCACGTTGGCGAAGCCGGCGAAGAGCGGCGTCGCGAACATGAGCAGCATGATCGTGCCGTGCATCGTGAAGAGCTGGTTGTACTGCTCCTCCGTCGGCACGACCTCGAGGCCCGGCGCGAACAGCTGCGCGCGGATGAGGAGCGCCATCACGCCGCCGATGGCGAAGTAGATGAACGACGTGATCAGGTACATGTACCCGATGGTCTTGTGGTCGGTGGAGGTGATCCACTTGACCAGCACGTTGCCCTTGCGCTCAGCGCTGGTGCTGATGGGGCTCTGCGTGCTCGTGGGCGATGCCGTGGCGGTCATCCCTGTCACTCGCCTTCCGTGGTGTCGACGTTCTCGTCGCGCTCGGGGTCGATGTTCCCATCGCCCGTGAAGGGGTTGATCGACTCGTCGATCGGGCCGACGTTGCCCTCGGCCTCGAGGCTCTCGAGGTAGGCGTCGTACTCGGCCGGGCTCACGAGCTCGACGTTGAAGAGCATGGCCGAGTGGTACTCGCCGCAGAGCTCCGCGCACTTGCCGCGGAAGACGCCCTCCTGCGAGCCGGTCTCGAAGTACATGTGGTTCGTGACGCCCGGGAGCATGTCCTTCTTGTAGAGGAACTCCACGATCCAGAACGAGTGCGCCACGTCGCGCGCCTCGAGGGTGATCTCGATCGACGAGTCGGTCGGGAGCACGAGGGTCGGGAGCGACTCCTGCTGCAGCTGGCCCGTAGCAGGGTCCTCCTGCGCCTGGATGCCCTGGAAGTGCACCGGGTCCTGGCCCTCGCGGTCGTAGACGAAGTCCCACGACCAGCGCTTGCCGTAGACGGTGATCGAGTAGTCGGGGTCGGCGTTCGGCTCCTCGATGATCGCCTGGTCGCGCGCCGTGAAGGCGAAGAAGCCGGCGACGAGGATCACGGGCACGATGGTGAAGAAGATCTCCATCGGCATGTGGTAGCGGAGCTGCACGGGCAGGCCGACCTGGCCCTTGCGGCGACGGTACGCGATCGCCGCGAAGATCATGAGGCCCCAGGTGATGATGCCGACGGCGAGGAGCACGATCCACGAGGTCGTCCAGAGGCCCATGATGCGGTCGACGTGGTTCGTCAGGCCCGGGTCTGCGGGCATGAAGCCCTGCAGCTGCGCCTGGGTGCAGCCCGCGAGCGCGAGGGCGACCACCACGGCGACCGGGGCTGCGATCCAACGAGATCGACGATTGCGCACTGTCTTCCTCCGAGTCGGTGAACGTCGGTATCGATCCTAGTACCCACAGCGCACGCTCAGGCCCCCGCGACGCCCCTCAGAGCGCCGGATGCGAGCCCGCCCGGGGACGCGCGAACGCCGCCGGCCGGGTGGCCGACGGCGTGTCGCGGGATGGGGCGCTGCGGATGCCTAGTGGAACGAGTCTCCGCAGGCGCAGGAGCCCCGCGGCGCATCGCGCTGCGCTCGCGGGGTCGCTGCTAGTGGAACGAGTCTCCGCAGGCGCAGGAACCCTGCGCGTTCGGGTTGTCCATCGTGAAGCCCTGCTTCTGGATGGTGTCCTCGAAGTCGATGGTCGAGCCGTCGAGGTACGGGACGCTCATGCGGTCGACGATCACCTCGACCCCGTCGAAGTCGCGCACGACGTCGCCGTCGAGGCGGCGCTCGTCGAAGTAGAGCTGGTAGATCAGGCCCGAGCATCCGCCGGGCTGCACGGCGACGCGCAGCCGCAGGTCGTCGCGGCCCTCCTGGTCGAGCAGCCGACGCACCTTGTCGGCGGCGGTGTCGGTGAGCGTGACGCCGTGCGTCGCGAGATCCGTCATCTGCGTGCTCCTCTCAGCCTCGAGCGTTGCAGCGCCCGAGGGCTCCAGTGTATTCCCGCCGTCGCTCAGGCGGAGCGGTCGCCGGCGCGGGCGAGCAGCAGCGCCTCGGCGCCGATCGCGCGGCGCAGCACGTCGAGGTGCTGCGACTCGTTGGGGCTGTGCGCCATCGTCGCCGGGTCCTCGACGCCGGTGACCAGGATCTGCGACTCGGGGAACTGCGCGACGAGGTCGGCGATGAACGGGATCGAGCCGCCGATGCCCGCCTCCACGGGCTCCGCGCCCCACGCGTCGGCCATCGCGCGCTTCGCCTCCGTCGCGCCCCAGCCGCTCGCGTCGACGAGGAAGGGGTCGCCGAGGTCGATCGAGTCGTACTCGACGTGCGCGCCGAAGGGCGCGTGGGCGCGGATGTGGCGGTCGAGCGCCGCGAAGGCGTCCTCGGCCGACTGGCCGGGCGCGATGCGGGTCGAGATGCGGAAGCGCACGGTGGGCAGGATCGTGTTCGACGCGTCGGCGACGCTCGGCGCGTCGATGCCCGTGAGGGTCACCGACGGCTTCGCCCACACGCGGCTCAGCAGCGGGCCCGAGCCGATGAGCTCGACGCCGTCGAGCACCGCGGCCTCCTCGCGCACGTGCGCCTCGGTCTGCTCGGGCACGTCGAGCTCGGCCTCCGTGAGCCCCTCGACGGCGACCGAGCCGTCCTCGTGCCAGAACGACGCGGCGAGGCGCGCGAACGCGAGCATCGCGTCGGGCACGAGGCCGCCGACCATGCCGGAGTGGCTCGCGTGGCCGAGGGTGGAGACGCGCACGTTGAACGCGACGTTGCCGCGCAGGGCGACGGTGAGCGAGGGCGTGTCGACCGACCAGTTGTCGGAGTCGGCGACGACGATGACGTCGGCGCGGAGCGTGTCGGCGTGCAGCTCGAGGAAGCGCTGGAACGAGCGGGAGCCGTGCTCCTCCTCCCCCTCGATGAACAGCGCGATGCCGAGCTCGGGGTCGACGACCTCGGCGAGGGCGCGGACCGCGGCGATGTGGGCGATGACGCCCGCCTTGTCGTCGGAGGCGCCGCGGCCGAAGAGGCGGCCGTCGACCTCCGTGGGCTCGAACGGCGGGGTGCGCCACAGCGCCTCGTCGCCCCAGGGCTGCACGTCGTGGTGCGCGTAGAGCAGGATCGACGGCTTCCCCGCCTTCGGGGCGCGCACGGCGAGCACCGCGGGCTGGCCGAGCGCGTCGGTGTCGCCGATGGGCGCGCGCTCGATCGTGACGCGCTCGAAGACGCCGGTGCCCTCGGCGAGCCGCTGGACCGCCTCCGCGCTCGCCTGCACGTGCGCGGGGTCGTAGGCGTCCCACGAGACGCTCGGGATGCGCACGAGCGCCTTCAGGTCCTCGACGGCGCGGTCGAAGCCGGCGTCGACGGCGGCGAGGACGGCGCGATCGCGCTCGGACAGGGCGGCGGCGCCGTCGGCGAGCGGGCGCGCGGTGGAGGTCTCGGGAGTCGTCATGCGCACGATCCTAGGCGCCGCCGTCGGCGCCCTGCCGCGGTACCATGGGACGATCCCCGCTCCAGCGACGCAAGGACCCGACGTGCCCCTCTTCAGCCGCTCCGACGCCAAGAAGGCTCAGCCCGAGCCGCAGCCGGAGGGCCGCCGCACGCCGAAGCAGTCGGAGCAGATCGCCCGCAACCGCCGCCCCCTGGTCCCCGAGGACCGCAAGGAGGCGCGGCGCCAGATGCAGGACAAGATGCGCGCCGAGCGCGAGAAGGCCCGTCTGGGCTTCGAGCGCGGCGAGGAGCGCTACCTGCCGGTGCGCGACCGCGGCCCGATCCGCAAGTACGTGCGCGACTGGGTCGACGCCCGCCTCTCGCTCGGCACGCTCGCGATGCCGATGATGATCGTCGTCCTCGTGCTCACCTTCATCAACGACCCCCAGTGGCGGGTCGTCGCGAACATCGTCCTGTGGGCGTTCGTGCTGCTCGTCGTGCTCGACTCGGTGTTCATGGCCTGGCAGCTGCGCCGGGTGCTCAAGTCGAAGTTCGGCGCGAAGGACGCGAAGGGCCACGGCTGGTACGCGACGATGCGCGCGGTGCAGCTGCCCTTCATGCGCATGCCGAAGCCGCAGACGAAGCTCTTCCGCTACCCGGAATGATCGCGGGCCGCGCCCCGGCCTAGCGGCCGGCGAGCCCGCGGTTGATCTCGCGCGCCCAGCCGGGCCCGCGGTAGACGAACGCCGTGTAGCCCTGCACGAGGCTCGCGCCGGCGTCGAGCCGCGCGCGCACGTCGTCGGCGGTCTCGACGCCGCCGACCGAGACGACCGCGACCTCCGCCGGCAGCGCCGCGCGGAGGCGCCGCAGCACCTCGAGCGAGCGGGCTGCCACGGGAGGCCCGGAGAGGCCGCCGGCGCCCGCCGCGGCGACGACGGCAGGGTCGGTGCGGAGGCCCTCGCGCGAGATCGTCGTGTTCGTCGCGATGACGCCCGCGAGGCCCAGCCGGGCCGCGAGCGCGGCGATGCCGTCGACCTGCTCGTCATCGAGGTCCGGGGCGATCTTCACCAGCACGGGCACGTCGCCCGCCTGCGCTCGGATCGCCGCGAGCAGCGGCTCGAGCACGCGCTCCTCCTGCAGGCCGCGCAGGCCCGGCGTGTTCGGCGACGAGACGTTGACGGCGAGGTAGTCGGCCACGGGCGCGAGCGCCCGCGTCGAGGCGAGGTAGTCGGCCTCGACGGCGACCGCGTCGTCCGCGTCGACGACGCGGCTCTTGCCGATGTTCACGCCGATGACGGGGCGCGAGCGCGCCTCGCGCGCGGCGGCGATGCGGTCGGCCGCGGCCGCCGCTCCCCCGTTGTTGAAGCCCATCCGGTTGACGAGCGCCCGGTCGTCGACGAGGCGGAAGAGCCGCGGCCGCTCGTTGCCGGGCTGCGGCTGCGCGGTGAGCGTGCCGACCTCGACGTGGCCGAAGCCGAGCGCGCCGAGCCCCGCGATCATCGTCGCGTCCTTGTCGAAGCCGGCGGCCACGCCGAACGGCGTCGGGAACGCGCGGCCGAGCGCTCGGGTGGCGAGCGACGGGTCGGTGCGCACGCCGGGCCGCGCGGCGCCGGCAGCTCGGATGACCGCGGCGCCGAGGTGGTGGGCGCGCTCGGGGTCGACGTGCCGGAAGCCGTGGCGGAAGACGAGGTCGTAGGCGGTCACTCGGTGCGCTCCTGCTGCTCGCGGCGGTCCTCGCGGAGCCCCGCGATGGCGGTCTCGAAGTCGTCGAGCGACTCGAAGGCCTGGTAGACGCTCGCGAAGCGCAGGTAGGCGACCTCGTCGAGGTCGCGCAGCGGCGGCAGCACCGCGAGGCCGATGTCGTTCGCGTCGATCTGGCTCGCGCCGGTCGCGCGGATCGTCTCCTCGACCGCCTGCGCGACCTGCGCGAGGTCGGCGTCGCTCACGGGCCGGCCTCGCGCGGCCTTCCGCACGCCCTCGACGACCTTGTCACGCGAGAACGGCACGAGCACGCCGTTGCGCTTCACGACCGAGAGGCTCGCGGTCTCGGTCGTGGTGAAGCGGCGCCCGCACTCGGTGCACTGGCGCCGGCGGCGGATCGAGAGGCCGTCGTCGCTCGTGCGCGAGTCGACGACGCGCGAGTCGGGGTTGCGGCAGAACGGGCAGTGCATCAGCGGGCCTCCTCGACGCGGCCGGCTTCGAACTGGGCAGGTTCGAAGCGAGCGGTGATGGCCTCGCCGTGCGCGGGCAGGCCCTCGGCGCCGGCGAGCGCGACGACCGCGTCGCGCACCGCGGCGAGCGCGGCCCGGTCGGAGCGCACCACCTGCTGCGGGCGCAGGAACGTCGCGGCGCCGAGGCCTGCGACCCGGCGCGCCTGTCCGCCGGTCGGCAGCACGTGGTTGGAGCCGGCCGCGTAGTCGCCGAGGCTCACGGGCGCGAACGGGCCGAGGAAGATCGCGCCGGCGTGGCGGATGCGGGCGAGCACGGCGTCGTCGTCGGCCGTCTGGATCTCGAGGTGCTCGGGCGCGTAGGCGTCGCTCACGCGCGCGGCGTCGTCGAGATCGCGCACGAGGACGATCGCCGACTGCTCGGCGCCGAGCGACGCGATGACGCGCTCGGCCGCGTGCGTCGCGACGGCGCGCCGCTCGACGGCGGCGGCGACGCGGTCGGCGAGGCCGGCGTCGTCGGTGACGAGCACCGCGCTCGCGAGCTCGTCGTGCTCGGCCTGGCTCACGAGGTCGGCGGCGACGAGCTCGGCGTCGGCCGTCGCGTCGGCGATGACGAGGATCTCGGTAGGGCCGGCCTCGGAGTCGACGCGGACGGTACCCGCGACGGCGCGCTTCGCGGCGGCGACGAAGACGTTGCCTGGGCCCGTGACGACGTCGACGGGCGCGAGGCCGATACCGGGGACGCCGTGCGCGAGCGCGCCGATGGCGCCCGCGCCGCCCATCGCGTAGACCTCGTCGACGCCGAGCAGCGCGCAGGCGGCGAGGATCGTCGGGTGCGGCAGGCCGCCGTGGTCGGCCTGCGCGGGGCTGGCGACGGCGATCGACGGCACCCCGGCCGCCTGCGCCGCGACCACGTTCATGACGACGCTCGACGGGTAGACGGCCTTGCCGCCGGGCACGTAGAGGCCGACGCGGTCGACCGGCTGCCAGCGCAGCTCGACGACGGCGCCGGGGGCGACCTCCGCGCGCGTCGGGGCGGGCACCTGCGCGGCCGAGCCGACGCGCACGCGCGCGATGGCCGTCTCGAGCGCCGCCCGGACGGCGGGCTCGAGCGCGTCGCGTGCGGCGGCGATCGCGGCGGCCGGCACGCGCAGCGCCTCGGGGCGCACGCGGTCGAACCGCTCGGCCTGCTCGAGGAGCGCCTCGGCGCCGCGCTCGCGCACGTCGTGGACGAGGCCGGCGGCGGCGGGCAGGGCCGCCTCCACGTCGATCGCGGGCCGGGGGAGCAGCGCGCGCAGCGCCTGCTCGTCGGGCAGGTCGGTGAGATCGAGGCGTCGGAGCACGGGTTCCATCGTAGGCGCGCCCGCGCACCGCGGCCGACCTGCGTCGGCTCGCGCAGGCTGTCCGAGCGAGCGCACTCGAGTGGCCACTTCCTGCATCGAGTGGCCACCTCCTGCATCGAACGGTCACGATGTGCTGCAACGAGCGACCACTCCCAGCAGATCGTGACCACTCATCGAAGGAAGTGACCACGCATCGAAGGAAGTGACCACTCATGACCACTCACCGCGCGAGGTGACCGCTCAGTGCACGAAGCGACCACTCAGAGAGCACGGCGCGAAGGAGCGAGCGCGCCCGGGCGCGGGTCGCGCCGCGGGCTACGCGATCGAGGCGGGGCCGAGCAGGCTCTTGATCTCGCCGAACAGGTCGCTCGAGACCTTCACCTGCAGCGGCAGCGCGAACACGCGCTCGACCTCCGGCCGCTCGAGCGCGAGGCGCACGTCGGTCGGGCCGGCGTGCCGCTCGAGCAGCGAGCGCAGGTCGCGCATCGCCTGCATCGAGGCGCGCCGCTCGGGGATGCGGAGCTCGAGCGGGCGCGTCTCGTCGACCGGCTGCACGTCGGGGGTGTCGATCATGTTCGCGTGGATCGTGAACCCGTCGTCGCGGGTGCGGACCCGGCCGCGCACGACGACGACGGCGTCGTGGACGAGCGCCGCGCGGAACTCCGTGTACGACTTGCCGAGCACCATGATCTCGATCTCGCCGCCGAAGTCCTGGACCGCGATGATGCCGTACTGGTTGCCCGAGTTGCGGGCCACGCGGTGCTGCACCGTCGTGATGAGGCCCGCGATCGTCACCGTCTCGCCGTCCTCGACGGTCTCGGCGAGCTCCTGGATCTGGTGCGTCGAGTGCTTCGCGAGCTCGAGCTCGAGCCCCGAGAGCGGATGGTCGGAGACGTAGAGGCCGAGCATCTCGCGCTCGAACGCGAGCTTGTCGCGCTTGCCCCACTCCGGCCGGTCGGGCACGCGGTCGGCGACCGTGTCGAGGTCGTCGAAGATGTCGCCGAACAGGTCGACCTGCCCGTTCGCCTCGTTGCGCTTGATCTTCACCGCGGCATCGACGGCGTCCTCGTGGATCTCGAGCATCGCGCGCCGCGTGGCGCCTGTGGAGTCGAACGCGCCCGACTTGATGAGCGACTCGACGGTGCGCTTGTTCGAGACTCCGACCGGGACCTTCTTCAGGAAGTCGTGGAACGTCGTGTACGCGCCCTCGCGCTCGCGCGCCGCGATGATGCCGTCGACGACGCCCTCGCCGACGTTGCGCACGGCGCCGAGCCCGAAGCGGATGTCGTCGCCGACGGCCGTGAAGTACAGCGACGACTCGTTGACGTCCGGCGGCAGGACGGTGATGCCCATCCTGCGGCACTCCGAGAGGTAGATCGCCATCTTGTCCTTGGAGTCGCCGACGCTCGTGAGGAGCGCGGCCATGTACTCCGCCGGGTAGTGCGCCTTGAGGTAGGCGGTCCAGTACGAGATGACGCCGTACGCGGCCGAGTGGGCCTTGTTGAACGCGTAGTCCGAGAAGGGCAGCAGGATGTCCCAGAGGGCCTTCACCGCGGCCGGCGAGTAGCCGCGCTCGCGCATGCCGCCCTCGAAGGTCGCGTACTGCTTGTCGAGCTCGGCCTTCTTCTTCTTGCCCATCGCTCGCCGCAGGATGTCGGCCTCGCCGAGCGAGTAGCCGGCCACCTTCTGCGCGACGGCCATCACCTGCTCCTGGTAGATGATGAGGCCGTAGGACTCGCCGAGGATGTCGGCGAGCGGCTCCTCGAGCTCCGGGTGGATCGGCGTGATCGGCTGCTGGCCGTTCTTGCGCAGCGCGTAGTTCGTGTGCGAGTCGGCGCCCATGGGGCCGGGACGGTAGAGCGCGATGACGGCCGAGATGTCCTCGAACGAGTCGGGCTTCATGAGCCGCAGCAGCGAGCGCAGCGGCCCGCCGTCGAGCTGGAACACGCCGAGCGTGTCGCCGCGCTGCAGCAGCTCGTACGCGCCGCGGTCGTCGAGCTCGAGCGTCTCGAGGTCGAGCTCCACGCCCCGGTTGGCGCGGATGTTGTCGAGCGCGTCCGAGACGATCGTGAGGTTGCGGAGCCCCAGGAAGTCCATCTTGATGAGGCCGAGGGACTCGCACGCCGGGTAGTCGAACTGGGTGATGATGGCGCCGTCCTGCTCGCGCTTCATCACGGGGATGATGTCGATGAGCGGGTCGGACGACATGATGACGCCGGCCGCGTGCACGCCCCACTGGCGCTTGAGGTTCTCGAGGCCGCGCGCCGTCTCGAAGACCGTCTTGGCCTCCGGGTCGGTCTCGATGAGCGCCCGGATGTCGCCCGCCTCCTTGTAGCGGGGGTGGTCCGGGTCGAAGATGCCCGAGAGCGGGATGTCCTTGCCCATCACCGCGGGCGGCATCGCCTTCGTGAGCTTCTCGCCCATCCCGAAGGGGAAGCCGAGCACGCGGGAGGAGTCCTTGAGCGCCTGCTTCGACTTGATCGTGCCGTAGGTGACGATCTGCGCCACGCGCTCGGTGCCGTACTTCTCGGTGACGTACTTGATGACCTCGCCGCGGCGACGGTCGTCGAAGTCGATGTCGAAGTCGGGCATCGAGACGCGGTCGGGGTTGAGGAAGCGCTCGAAGATGAGGCCGTGGTGGAGCGGGTCGAGGTCGGTGATGCGCATCGCGTACGCGGCCATGGATCCTGCGCCGGAGCCTCGACCGGGGCCAACGCGGATGCCGTGGTCCTTCGCCCAGTTGATGAAGTCGGCGACGACGAGGAAGTAGCCGGGGAACCCCATCTGCGAGATGACGCCCATCTCGTACTCCGCCTGCGCCCGCACGGCGTCGGGCACGCCGCCCGGGTAGCGGCGCTCGAGGCCCGTGGCGACCTCCGCGCGGAACCACGACTCCTCCGTGTGACCCTCGGGCACCGGGAAGCGGGGCATGTAGTTGGCCGACTCGTCGAACTCGACCGAGCATCGCTCGGCGATGAGGAGCGTGTTGTCGCACGCCTCGGGCATGTCGCGGAAGAGGTGGCGCATCTCGGCCGCCGACTTCACGTAGTAGCCGCCGCCGTCGAGCTTGAAGCGGTTCGGGTCGTCCATCGTGGCGCCCGACTGCACGCACAGCAGCGCCTCGTGGCTCTTCGCGTCCTCGGCGTTCGTGTAGTGGAGGTCGTTCGTCGCGAGCAGCGGCAGGCCGAGGTCCTTGCCGAGCCGCAGCAGATCGTCGCGCACGCGCCGCTCGATCTCGAGCCCGTGCTCCATGAGCTCGAGGAAGTAGTTCTGGGCGCCGAAGATGTCGCGGTAGCGGGCGGCCGCCTCGACCGCCTTGTCGTACTGGCCCAGGCGCAGGCGCGTCTGCACCTCGCCCGAGGGGCAGCCGGTGGTGGCGATGAGGCCCGCGGCGTGGCGCGAGAGCAGCTCGTCGTCCATGCGCGGCTTGAAGTAGTAGCCCTCCATCGACGCGTACGACGAGAGGCGGAAGAGGTTCGACAGGCCCTCGTTCGTCTCGGCGAGCAGCGTCATGTGCGTGTACGCGCCGCCGCCCGAGACGTCGTCGCCGGGCGACGCGTCCTGCCCGCCCCACTTGACGCGCGTGCGCTCGGAGCGGTGGGTGCCGGGCGTGATGTACGCCTCGGTGCCGATGATGGGCTTCACGCCCTGCGCGCGCGCCGCCTTCCAGAACTCGTAGGCGCCGAACACGTTGCCGTGGTCGGTCATCGCGACCGCCGGCATCCCGTGCTGCTCGACCGCCTGCATGAGCTCCGAGATGCGCGCTGCGCCGTCGAGCATCGAGTACTCGGTGTGGACGTGGAGGTGCGCGAAGGAGTCTGCCATGGCCCCTCGATCCTACGTCCGGGCGCCCACGCGGCTCGCCGCCGACGCGCCCCCTGGGCGCACCCCGGCGGCGCTCCCGCTAGTCGTCGCGGAGCAGCTCGAGCGCGTGCGCGAGGTCGGCGGGGTACTCGCTCGCGAAGACCACCTGCTCCCCCGTCGCCGGGTGCCGGAAGCCGAGCCGCTTCGCGTGCAGCCACTGCCGCTCGAGGCCGAGCCGGGCGCTGAGCGTCGGGTCGGCGCCGTACATGGTGTCGCCGAGGCACGGATGCCGGCGGGCGGCCATGTGCACGCGGATCTGGTGCGTCCGTCCGGTCTCGAGGTGCACCTCGAGCAGGCTGCCGGTGCGGTGCGCCTCGAGCGTCTCGTAGTGCGTCACCGCGTGCTTGCCGCTCGTGACGACCGCGAAGCGCCACTCGTGGCTCGGGTGGCGGCCGACGGGCGCGTCGATCGTGCCGGCGAGCGGATCCGGGTGCCCCTGCACGGCCGCGTGGTACACCTTCTCGACCTCGCGGTCGTGGAAGGCGGCCTTCAGCCGCGTGTAGGCCAGCTCGCTCTTCGCGACCACCATGAGCCCGCTCGTGCCGGCGTCGAGCCGGTGGACGACGCCCTGCCGCTCGGCGGCGCCCGAGGTGGCGACGTCGACGCCGGCCGCGGCGAGCGCCCCGACGACCGTCGGTCCGTGCCATCCCATGCTGGGGTGCGCGGCGACGCCGGCGGGCTTGTCGACGACGACGATGTCGGCGTCCTCGTGCACGATGCCGAGGTCGGGCACGGGGGTCGCGACGATGCGCGGCTCCTCGCGCGGCCTCCACGTGAGGTCGAGCCAGGCGTCGCCCTGCAGCCGGTCGGACTTGCCGAGCGCGCGCCCGTCCTGCACGGCCCCGCCGTCCTCGAGCATCGCGACGACCGCGGTGCGCGAGAGGCCGAGGAGCTTCGAGATGCCGGCGTCGGCGCGCACGCCGTCGAGGCCCGGCGGCACCTGGAGGAACCGCGACTCCATCAGCGGAGCGGCTCCGTCGTGTCGCCCGCGGGCTCGGCCGAGGCGTCGGGCTCGTCGGTGCGGCGCACGCCGTCGAGGCCGATGTTCGCGAGCACGAGCAGCACGATCGCGATCATCGAGGAGACGATGAAGATGTCGGCCACGTTGAAGATGGCCGGGAAGCCCCACACCTGGATGAAGTCGACGACGTGGCCGACGAACAGGCCGGGCTCGCGCACGAGCCGGTCGGTGAGGTTGCCGAGCGTGCCGCCGAGCACGCCGCCGAGCGCGAGCGCCCAGCGCGACGAGCCGATGCGGCGCAGCTGCAGCACGATGAACACGGCCACCGCCGCGGCGAGGATCGTGAAGATCCAGGTCGAGCCGGCCGCGAGCGAGAACGCCGCGCCGGGGTTGCGCACGAAGTGCCACTGCAGCAGCTCGCCGAGCACCGGCTGCCGCTCGCCCTCGCGCATGGTGGCGAGGATCCATTCCTTCGTCGCGAGGTCGAGGCCGTACGCGACGGCGGCGGTCCCGAGGACGAGCCCCAGCATGCGCCAGGAGATCGGCCTCGGGACCGCCGTCGTGGAGTCGGTCACCGAGCGGGTGCTCAGCTGCCGCTGCCCTGCCCGCCGAAGGCGAGCGAGGAGGAGCGGTCGAGGTCGCGCAGCTGGCTCTCGATGTAGCCGCGCAGCTTGAGGCGGTAGTCGCGCTCGAAGCTCTTCAGCTCGTCGATCTTCGACTCGAGGCCGGTCTTCTGCTGCTCGAGCTTGGCCTTCGCGTCGGCGTACTCCTGCTCGAGCTCGGCCTTGCGGGCCTGCGCCTGGTCCTCGATCTCCTGCGCGGAGGCCTCGGCGGCGGCGATGAGCTCGTCGCGCTTCTGCTCGCCGGCTGCGATGTGCTCGTCGTGGACGCGCTGCGCGAGGGCGATGAGGCCGTTCGCGTCGGCGCTCGGGCCGGCGGGGACCTCGGCGACCGGGGCGGGCTCGGCGGCCTCGGGCTGGGCCTCGACGACGGACTGCTCGGCCTCGGCGGCCTCGGCGGGCTGGGCGGCGGCCTCGGCCTGCGCTGCGGCGGCCTCGGCCTGCGCTGCGGCGGCCTCCGCCTGCTCGGCGAGCTGCTGCTTGAGCTGCTCGTTCTCTGCGCGGAGGGCGTCGAGCTCGGCCGTGTCGACCTCGGGCGCCTCGGCCTGCTCGGCGGGCGCGGGTGCGGCCTCGACCGGTGCGGCGACGGCGCCGCCGGCCTTCAGCTGCTCGTTCTCGGCGCGGAGCGCGTCGTTCTCGTCGACGAGGCGACGGAGCTCCGTGACGACCTCGTCGAGGAAGTCGTCGACCTCGTCCTGGTCGTAGCCGTCGCGGAAGCGGGTCGTCTCGAAGCGCTTGTGGACGACGTCGTCAGGAGTCAGTGCCATGTCGTGCCTTTCTTGGTCGGCCGCCGGCCCTGAGAGATCGGCGGCGCTGAATCACTGTACCCGTCGCGGACGGCGTGCCCTCGATCCTAGCCCGCGCGCCGACCCGCACCTACGGGCCGGCTGTGCGCGCGGCTCAGACGAGGGCGGTGCGGAACGGTCCGACGATGGACATGAGGATGAGGAGGGCGAGCAGCAGCACGAGCATCGCCAGGTCGAGCGCGACGCCGCCGATCCGGAGCGGCTTCACGAACCGCCGCACGAAGCGCAGCGGCGGGTCCGTGACCCGGAGCACCCAGATCGAGAGCACGAGCACGAACCCCTTCGGGCGCCAGTCGCGCCGCAGCTGCGTCACGAGGTCGAGGATGATCCTCGCCCAGAGGAGGTAGGTCGCGAGCAGCGCGGCGGTGTGGACGATCCAGGCGAGGATCGAGACGACGGGCACCGGGACGTCAGTGGGCGAAGACGGCCGAGTCGGCGTCCTCGTCGACCGAGCGGCTGCCGGAGACGGCGATGTGCTCGGGGCTCAGGAGGTAGACCTTGGTGGTCACGCGCTCGATGCGGCCCTGGAGGCCCTGGGTGAGACCGGCCGAGAAGTCGATGAGGCGACGCGCGTCGCCATCGGTCATCTGCGACAGGTTGATGATGACGGGCGTGCCGTCGCGGAACGCCTCGGCGATGGCCTTGGCGTCCTTGTACTGGCGCGGGTGCACCGTGAGGATCTCGCTCATGTCGCTCACCTTCTGCGCCGCGCGCAGCTTCGTGACGGGGGCGCGGCGCGGCTCCTCCGCGCGCTCGCGGGGCTGCGGCTGCGCAGCCCGCTCGTGCTCCTCCGTGCGGTCGACGGGGCGGACCTCCTGGGTCAGTTCGTCCTCCTCGGCGAAGCCGAAGTAGATCGCCGCCTTCTTCAGTGCGTTGCTCATGGGATCCTCCTCCTGGGGTGCGTCCACGCTATCCGCCGGCAGGGCGGTTGCCCGTGATTGCCGTGCCGATCCGCAGGTGTGTCGCGCCGTGCTCGATGGCCTCGCGCCAGTCGGCGCTCATGCCCGCAGAGATCCAGTCGGCGGCGGGCTCGATCGCGCGGACGCGCTCCGCGAGCCGCGCGAGCCGCTCGAACGCGCGGCCGGGCTCCTCGTCGAGGGGCGCGACGGCCATCACGCCGCGGAGGCGCAGCGCCTCGGAGGCCGCCACGCGCTCGGCGAGCGCGTCGAGGCCGTCGGGCGCGACGCCGCCGCGGCCCGGGTCGTCGGTGAGGTTGACCTGCACGAGCGCGTCGCGCACGGGCCGCTCGCCGTCGCCGCCCTCGAGCGCGTCGACGAGCGCCGCGGAGTCGATGGAGTGGAGCACGTCGGCGTAGCGGGCGACCTGGCGCGCCTTGTTGCGCTGCAGCTGCCCCACGAAGTGCCACGTGAGGCCGAGGTCGGCGGTCTCGAGCGCCTTGTCGCGGGACTCCGGATGCCGGTTCTCGCCGAAGTCGCGGTGGCCGGCGGCCGCGAGCTCGCGGACGAGCGACGCGGGGTGCCGCTTCGTGATGACCACCAGCGTGACGGGACGCGCCCGGCGCGCGTCCTCGAGCTGCTCGAGGAACGCGGCCAGGCGCGTCGCGGGGGCGTCCGTCATGCGGGTCAGCGCAGGAAGTCGGGGAGGAACTCGTCCTCCTCCTCGTCCACCTGCGTGAGGGGCTGGACCGGTCCGGTCAGGTGGTCGGCGACCGGCGGCGCGGGCACCGCGCGGCGCTCCTCGCCCTCGGGGCCGGGCGCGCTGCGGCGCTCGTCGCCGCGGGGGCGGAGCCCCATGTCGCCGCGGGCGGCGGTGCGGATGACCGAGTCATCCTCCTTCACCACCGGGCCCGCGCCGTCGAAGCCGGCGGCGATGACCGTGACGCGCACCTCGTCGCCGAGGGTGTCGTCGATGACCGTGCCGAAGATGATGTTCGCCTCGGGGTGCACGGCCTCCTGCACGAGCTTGGCCGCGTCGTACGTCTCGTGGATGCCGAGGTTGCTGCCGGCCTGGATCGAGAGGAGCACGCCGTGCGCGCCGTCGATCTTCGCCTCGAGCAGCGGGCTCGCCACCGCGAGCTCGGCCGCCTTGATCGCGCGGTCGGCGCCGCGCGAGGAGCCGATGCCCATGAGCGCGGAGCCCGCGCCCTGCATGACCGACTTCACGTCGGCGAAGTCGACATTGATGAGGCCGGGCGTCGTGATGAGGTCGGTGATGCCCTGGACGCCCGCGAGCAGCACCTGGTCGGCCGTCTCGAACGCCTCGACCATCGAGATGCCCATGTCGGAGATCTCGAGCAGGCGGTCGTTCGGGACGACGATGAGGGTGTCGACCTCGTTCTTGAGCGCCTCGACGCCCGCCTCGGCCTGCGCCTGGCGGCGCTTGCCCTCGAACGAGAACGGCTTCGTCACGACGCCCACGGTGAGCGCGCCGAGGCTCTTGGCGATGCGCGCGACGACGGGCGCGCCGCCCGTGCCCGTGCCGCCGCCCTCCCCCGCGGTGACGAAGACCATGTCGGCGCCCGCGAGGGCCTCCTCGATCTCCTCCGCGTGGTCCTCGGCGGCGCGTCGGCCGACCTCGGGGTCGGCACCGGCGCCGAGGCCCTTGGTCAGCTCGCGGCCCACGTCGAGCTTGACGTCGGCGTCGCTGAGCAGCAGCGCCTGCGCGTCGGTGTTGATGGCGATGAACTCGACCCCGCGCAGCCCGAGGTCGATCATGCGGTTCACGGCGTTGACGCCGCCGCCGCCCACGCCGACCACCTTGATGACGGCGAGGTAGTTGTTGTTGGTAGTCACGCTCGGCCCCTCGATCGAACCCTCAACCTCTACTTGAGGTTTAGAGAATTCCTCACTTCAATCCTGACGAGGACGACGCTACGGCGGGCCCGGCCGGGGCCGTGGGAGCGACTCGGCGTTTCGCGCGCGGCGCCGCCAAGAAAAAGAATCGTCAGGTTCCTGACGGACCGGACGAGCCCCTCAGGAGCCGCGGACGACCGGGTGCTCGGGGGCGCGGACGTCGAGCACGACGGCCACCGCGGGGTCCTGCGTCGCGAGCAGCGCCTCGACGACGTCGGCCTTCAGCCGGCTGTCCTCCGCGCCGCCCCAGCGCACGCTCTGGCCGCTCGCCAGCGCCAGGCGGATGTCGGAGGGCGAGGGAGCCTCGATGCGCTCGGTCGCCTCGAGCACCGACGGCGGCACCGACACGAGCATCGACGCGACGGCCTCGAACTCCGGGCTCCCGAGGTCGATGCCGTCGAGCCGAGGCAGCGCCGAGGTCTCGGCGTCGACGCCGCCGAGCACGACGCCCGCGGCGTCGATGACGACCTCGCCGCCCTCCCCGGGCGCGACCGCGACCGGGCGGCGCTCGACGAGGTGCACGACCACGCTCGAGGGCGGCACGACGTCGACCCGGAACGACTCGATCTGCGGGATCGCGCGCAGGCGCTCGGCCACGGCCTCCTCGGTCACGGTCGCGATCGGCTGCCCCACGCTCCCGGCGAGCGCCTGCTGCACGACGGCGGGGTCGAGCCGCTCGGCGCCCTCGACCCGGACCTCGCGGACGGCCATGAGCGGCGACCAGACGAGGCCGACGAGCACGAGGAGCGCGAGTGCGAGCCCGCCCGCCGCGAGCAGCGCCGTGCGCGCCCGGCGGCGCGCGTCGGCGGTGAAGCGCCGCACCTCCGCGCGCTCCTGCCGACGCCGCTCGCGCGTCGCCGTGCGGGCGTCGCGGCGCGCCTCGCGCGCCTCCTCGCGGTCGGTGCGGCGCTGCGCGCGCTCGGCCTCGCGCCACGCGCGGTCGACGCGCTGGGCGTGCGAGCCGCGCCCCTCCCCCGCGTGCGCGGCCGGCTCGAGCGGGGCGACGGGCGCCGTGGGCTGCTCCTCGTCGAGCTCGGCGTACGCGGCGAGCGCCCAGCGGCGCGGCTCCTCGACCGCATCGCCCGCCGTGGGCCCGGGCGAGGATCGCGGCGAGGGCGCCGAGTCGAGGCGGAAGGGATCGAGGTCGCGGTCCCACGAGCGCCGGCGGCGCGCGGGCGCCTCGCCCCTGACGGCCTCCTCGGCCGCCTCGGGACGCTCGAAGCCCTCGGGCCGCCTCACGCCTCGTCGCCTCCCAGGGCGTCGAGCACCTGCGGGATGATGCGGTAGACGTCGCCGCACGAGAGCGTGACGATGATGTCGCCCTCCGTCGCCAGCGCCGCCGCGCGTTCGGCGGCGCGCTGCCAGTCGGGCAGGAAGTCGACGTGCGCGGGGTCGTCGAAGCGGTCGGCGACGAGCGCGCCGGTGACGCCCGGGATCGGGTCCTCGCGCGCGCCGTACACGTCGAGCACGACCGTGTGGTCCGCGACCCGCTCGTACACCTCGGCGAACTCCCCCGCCATGTCGCGGGTGCGCGTGAACAGGTGCGGCTGGTGGATGGCGATGATGCGGCCCTCGCCGATCACCGTGCGCGCGGCGGTGAGGGCCGCGTCGACCTCGGCCGGGTGGTGCGCGTAGTCGTCGAAGACGCGCACGCCGCGGCGCTCCCCGTGCAGCTCGAAGCGGCGGCCGGTGCCCGAGAACGCGCCGATCGCGCGCGCCGCCTCGGCGGGCGCGTGGCCCATCGCGACGAGCGTCGCGAGCGCGCCGACCGCGTTCACCGCGTTGTGGCGGCCCGGCACGCCCACCCGCACCTCGACGGTCTCGCCGCCGACCTCGACGGTCGCCGCGGCCGCCTCGCCGAGCTCGATGCCCACGATGCGGACGTCGGCGTCGTCGGCCTCGCCGAAGGTGACGACGCGCTCGTGCGCCACGAGCTCGCGCACGCGGCGAGCGCCCTCGTCGTCGGCCGAGATGACGACGGCCTCCGAGGCCGCGTCGGCGAAGCGCGCGAAGGCGGCGTCGAAGGCCGCCGGCGTGCCGTAGTGGTCGAGGTGGTCGGTGTCGACGTTCGTGATGAGCGCGACCGCGACGTCGTAGAGCAGGAACGAGCCGTCGGACTCGTCGGCCTCGAGCACGAACTCGTCGGCCGAGCCGTGGCCGCTCGAGCTGTCGAGGCCGGCGATGATGCCGCCGTTCACGAAGCCCGCGTCGACGCCGAGGCCGCGCAGGCCGAGCACGACCATGCCCGTGGAGGTCGTCTTGCCGTGCGCGCCCGCGATCGCCACGACGCGCTTGCCGCGCGCGAGCACGTGGAGCGCCTGGGAGCGGTGGAGCACCGGGATGCCGCGCTCGCGCGCGACGAGCAGCTCGGGGTTGTCGGGCCACAGCGCGCTGGTGACGACCACCGCGTCGACGTCGGCCTGCAGATCCATGTTCGCCGCCGCGTGGCCGATGGCGACCGTCGCGCCGCGCTCGACGAGCCGGTCGACGGTCGCGGAGCCCGAGCGGTCGGAGCCGCTCACGGCGATGCCCTCGTCGAGCAGCATGTGCGCGATGCCGGACATGCCGGATCCGCCGATGCCGATGAGGTGGACGCGCTCGATCCGCTCGGGGATCGGCTGGGTGAGATCGGGTTCGATCATCGCTGCCTCCTGCTCGCTGCCGCGCGCTCGACGAGGTCGCTCATGCGATCCGCGCCGTCGGCGACGCCCGCGCCCGCGCTCGCCGCGGCCATCCGGGCCACCCGGCCCTCGTCGCGCAGCAGCGGCACGAGCCGTGTGCGCACCCATTCTGCCGTGAACTCGGCATCGGGCACGAGCAGGGCGCCGCCGCTCGCCACCTGGTCGGCGGCGTTCAGGCCCTGCTCGCCGTTGCCGTACGGCAGCGGCACGTAGACGGCGGGCAGGCCGACCGCCATGAGCTCGGAGACGGTGAGGCTGCCCGCGCGGCACACCACGAGGTCGGCCGCGGCGAGCGCGAGGTGCATGCGGTCGAGGTACTCGATCGCGACGTAGTGGTCGACCTCGGCGGGCTCGAAGTCGGTCTGCCGGCCGCCGGAGAGGTGCAGCACCTGCCAGCCGGCGTCGACGATGTCCTGCGCGCCCGCGACGATGGCGCGGTTGAGCGAGCGGGCGCCCTGCGAGCCGCCGGTGACGAGCAGCGTCGGGCGCTCGGGGTCGAGGCCGAGCTCCGCCCGGGCGCCCGCGCGGAGCGCCGCGCGGTCGAGGCCCGTGATCTCGGCGCGCAGGGGCATGCCGACGAACGAGCCGCGCATCCGGGTCGTGCGGTACGAGAGGCCGACGTGCTCGGTCCAGCGCGCGCCGAGCACGTTCGCCAGACCGGGCTTCGCGTTGGCCTCGTGGACGGCGATCGGCACGCCCTCGAGGCGCGCGGCGCGGTAGGCGGGCGCCGCCGCGTAGCCGCCGAAGCCCACGACCACGTCGATGCGCCGCTCCCGGATGAGCGCGCGCACCTGCGCGACCGCCCGGCGCCAGCGGCCCGGGAACCGCAGCGCGGCCGCGTCGGGCCGGCGCGGGAAGGGCAGCTTCTCGATCGTGACGAGCTCGAGGCCCGCGCGCGGCACGAGCTCCCGCTCGAGGCCCTCGGCCGTGCCGAGGATGGTGAGCTCGGCGTCGGGGTGCCGCTCGAGGAGGCGCGCGGCCGTCGCGAGCATGGGGTTCACGTGGCCGGCGGTGCCGCCGCCGGCGAGGAGGATGCGCACGGGTCAGCCCTTCGCGGCCGCGGCCGGCGGCTCCTCGGCGTCCGCCGCCTCGAGCTCGCCGCGCGCGGCGGGGTTGTCGACGCGCTCCAGCGAGAGCACGACGCCGATGATGGCGAGGGTCGCGATCAGCTGCGAGCCTCCGGACGAGATGAGCGGCAGCGGCACGCCGAGCACGGGCAGGAGGCCGAGGACGACCGCGATGTTCACGAGCGCCTGGCCGACGATCCAGACCATCGCCGCGCCCACGACGACGCGCGTCATCTGCCGCTTCGCCTGCTGGACGATGCGCAGCATCGTCCAGGCGAGCAGCCCGAAGAGCGCGAGCACGACGACGGCGCCGACGAGGCCGAGCTCCTCGCCGATGATGGCGAAGATGTAGTCGTTGTCGGCCGCGGGCAGCCAGTTCCACTTCGCGCGGGAGTTGCCGAGGCCGACGCCGAAGAGGCCGCCCGCCGAGAGCGCCCACGTGCCGTGGAGCTGCTGCCAGCAGCCCGAGTAGTAGTCGGCGTCCGAGCAGCCGTCGATGAACGCCGTGATGCGGCGGACGCGCGAGGCGCTCGAGAGGATGACGGGCACGGCGAGGACCCCGAGGATCGCCACCGGCAGCGCGAGGTGCCACCAGCGGACGCCCGCGAACCACAGGGCGCCGAAGACGACGAGCGCCATGATCGAGACGGTGCCGAAGTCGTGGCCGAGCAGCACGAGGCCGATCGCGAGGCCCGCGACCGGCACGATCGGGATCCACGCCTGCCAGAAGCTCGTGATGACCTTCTGCTTCCGGGTGAGGATCATGCCCATCCAGACGATGAGCGCGAGCTTCAGCAGCTCGCTCGGCTGCAGGCTGAAGCCGGCGACGTTGATCCAGTTGCGGTTGCCGCCGATGGCGCGCCCGAGCGGCGTGAAGACGAGCAGCTGCAGCACGATGCCGGCGCCGACCGCGATCCACGCGATGCGCGGCCAGAAGCTCGCGGGCAGCCGCGAGGCGATGAGCATGATCGCGAGGCCGACGGCGGCGAAGGCCGCCTGGCGCACGAACGACGAGAAGAACGAGGCGCTCGCGGTGTAGCTCTCGACCGACGAGGACGAGAGCACCATGACGAGGCCGAACGCGACGAGGAAGACCGTCGTGCCGAGCAGCAGCGAGGCGTGGAGCGACGGCGCGCCGAACATGGTGCGCACGCGCACCATGGCGCGCTTCGCGCCGCGCTCGAGCGCGCCGGCCTCAGCCTGCCGGGGAGCCGCCGTCGTCGCCATGCGCTCCCCTCTCCCGCACCGCCGCCGCGAACCTGTCGCCGCGGTCTGCGTAGCTCTCGAACTGGTCCATCGATGCGGCCGCCGGGGCCAGCAGGACCGTCGTGCCGGGCTCGGCGTGCGCTGCGGCCGCCTCGACGGCCAGCCGCATCACCGCACCAGTGTCCGCCGTGTCGACCTCGACGAGCGGGATGCCGGGGGCGTGTCGCGCGAACGCCGCCGCGATCGGGGCGCGGTCGACGCCGATCGCCACAGCGGCGACGATGCGTCCCGCGTGCCGCTCGACGAGCGGTGCGACGTCGGCGCCCTTGAAGAGCCCGCCGAGGATCCACACGACGCGCGGGAACGCGCTCAGCGAGCCCTCGGCCGCGTGCGGGTTCGTGGCCTTCGAGTCGTCGACGAAGCGCACGCCGTCGATCTCGGCGACGAGCTCGGTGCGGTGGCGGTCCAGCCGGAAGGAGCGGATCGCCTCGCGCACCTGCGCGGGCTCCGCGCCGAAGGCGCGCGCGAGCGCGGCCGCGGCGAGCACGTTGCGCGCCATGTGCGGCGAGCGCAGGCCCGCCGGCTCGAGGTCGGCGAGGTCGGCGAGCTCGAGCGCCGAGCGGTGCCGCTCGTCGAGGAAGGCGCGGTCGACGAGGATGCCGTCGACGACCCCGAGGTCGCTCGGGCCGGGCACGCCGAGCGAGAAGCCGATCGCGCGGCAGCCCTCGACGACCTCGGCGTCCTCGACCATCCGCATGGTCGCCGGGTCCTCGACGTTGTAGACCGCCGCGACGCGGGCGGCGTTGTAGACCTTCGCCTTCGCGTCGCGGTAGGCGTCTGCGGAGCCGTGCCAGTCGATGTGGTCGTCGTCGAGGTTGAGGCACACGGCCGAGTGCGGCGAGATCGCGCCGGCGCCGGTCGTGGGCAGGCCGTGCAGCTGGAAGCTCGAGAGCTCGACGACGAGCGCGTCGAAGCCCTCCGGGTCGCGCACGGCATCGAGCACCGGCGTGCCGATGTTGCCGACCGGCGCGACGCGCACGCCGGCCTCGCGCAGCATGTGCGCCGCGAGCTGCGTCGTCGTCGTCTTGCCGTTCGTGCCGGTGACGAGGATCCAGTCGGCGGCGCGCACCTTGTCGCGCACGCGCCACGCGAGCTCGACGTCGCCCCAGACGGGGATGCCTCGCTCGGCGGCCGCGACGAGCCAGGGATGGTCGGGGCGCAGGCCGGGCGAGGCGATGACGAGCTCGGCGCCCGTGAGGGCCTCGGGCAGGTCGTCGCGACCGGCGTCGACGATCGGCACGTCGAGCACGCCGAGGATGGTGCGTCGCTCGTCGTCGACGCGCTCGGCGACCGCGGTCACCGTCGCGCCGAGCTCGACGAGCGTGTCGACGGCGGCGAAGCCGGAGACGCCGAGGCCGAGCACGGCGACGCGGAGGCCGCTCCAGTCGTGGTGCCAGGAGGCGAGGTCGTCGACGCGGGTCATCGGTGCTCCATCACAGCGCGCGCAGCGCCCACTCGAAGTAGAACAGGCCGATCGCGGCGGCGACGAAGAGGCCGCCGACGATCCAGAACCGGACGACGATCGTGACCTCGGCCCAGCCCTTCAGCTCGAAGTGGTGGTGCAGCGGCGTCATGAGGAACACGCGCTTGCCGCCCGTGGCCTTGAAGTAGGCGCGCTGGATGATCACCGAGCCGGTCACGATGATCGGGAGGCCAGCGACGAGCAGCAGCAGCAGGTGCGTGTCGGTCATGACCGCGAAGCCGGCGAGCGCGCCGCCGAGGGCGAGCGAGCCGACGTCGCCCATGAAGATCTGCGCGGGGCTCGTGTTCCACCAGAGGAAGCCGATGAGCGCGCCCGCGAGGGTCGCGGCGAGGGTGGCGACGTCGAGCGGCGACTCCACGCTGTAGCAGCCGTCGCCGGCTCCCTGGGCGCGGCAGGACTGGTTGAACTGCCAGAAGGCGATGAAGGCGTAGCCCATCGTCGAGAGGATGACGGCGCCCGTCGCGAGGCCGTCGAGCCCGTCGGTGACGTTGACGGCGTTCGACGCCGAGACGTTCATGATGAGGATCCAGAGCACGAAGAGGATGCCGCCGATCGCGCCCCACGCGGTGAGGTCGAGCCACGCGATGTCGCGGACGCCCGAGATGACGGCGTCGACCGCCGGCTCTCCGTCGTGGCTCGGCAGCGTGATCGCGAGCACGCCGAAGAGCACGGAGACGACGACCTGGCCCGCGACCTTCGCCCAGCCGCCGAGGCCGAGCGAGCGCTGGTTCGAGATCTTCAGGAAGTCGTCGACGAAGCCGACGGCGCCCATCCCGACGATGAGCAGCAGGATGAGGAGGGCCGGCAGCGTCGGCGCGTCCTGGCCGAGCAGCTTGCCGCCGAAGTAGCCGACGAGCGTGGCCGTGATGAAGACGAGGCCGCCCATCGTGGGCGTGCCGCGCTTCACGTGGTGCGTCTGCGGGCCGTCGTCGCGGATGAACTGGCCCCAGCCGATCCGCGTGAACGCGCGCACGAACAGCGGCGTCGCGAGGAGCGACACGAGGAGGGCGATGCCTGCGGAGGCGAGCAGGACGAGCATCAGCGGGTTCCGATCCGCTCGGCGAGCGCGAGGAGGCCCGACACGTTCGACGACTTCAGCAGCACGACGTCGCCCTCGACGAGCTCGGCGCGCAGGAGCGCCTCGGCCTCGTCGGCGGTGGCGACCCAGGTCGTGTCCTGCCCGAAGGAGGACTCGAGCTCCGCGGCGTCGTGGATGGGCTTGGCGCCCGCGCCGACGACGACGAGGCGCTCGATGCGCAGGCGGGTGACGAGGCGGCCGAGCCGGTCGTGCTCCTCGACCGCGTGCGGCCCGAGCTCCGCCATCTCGCCGAGCACGGCGACCGAGCGGCGGCCGGCCTGGCGGGTCATGTGCGCGAGCGCGCGGAGCGCAGCGGCGGTGGAGTCGGGGCTCGCGTTGTAGGCGTCGTTGATGACGGTGATGCCGCCGCCGGGCTCGAGCACCTCCATGCGGCCGCGCTCGGCGCGGGGCATGCTCGCCACGTCCTCGATCGCCTGCGCCACGTCGAGCCCGAGCACGTCGACGACCGCGAGGGCGGCGAGCGCGTTCATGACGTGGTGCTCGCCGAGGATGCGCATGCGCAGCGGCCACGACTCCTCGCCGCGGTGCACGGTCGCGACCGTGCCCTCGAGGGTGGAGTCGACGCCGTCGGCCCAGAGCCCCGTCGGGTCGTCGGCGGGGCCGGGGTCGGTGCCGAACCAGGCCACGCGGGCGGCGGTCGCTGCGGCCATGCCGCGCACCCGCTCGTCGTCGCGGTTGAGGATCGCCACGTGCTCGGGCGCGAGGTCGCGCACCATCTCGGTCTTCGCGCGCGTGGTCGTCTCGATGCCGCCGAACTCGCCCGCGTGGGCGAGGCCGACCTTGAGCACGACGCCGATGTCGGGGTGCGAGAGCGCGGTGAGGCGCGCGATGTCGCCCTCGTAGCTCGCGCCCATCTCGAGCACGAGGTAGCGGGTGCCCTCGTCGATGCGGAGCATCGTCATCGGGGCGCCGACCTCGTTGTTGAACGACTTCACGGGGCTCACGGTGGCGCCGTGGCGCTCGAGGGCCGCCTGGAGCATGTTCTTCGTCGTGGTCTTGCCGTTCGAGCCGGTGATGCCGACGACCGTGAGCTCGTTCGCGGCCCGCACGCGCCGGATGACGTCGGCGGCGAGCGACTGGAGCGCCGTCACGCCCGAGGGGACGAGGATGTGCGGCACGTCCTGCTCGACCTCGCGCTCGGCGACGACGAGCGCGGCGCCGCGCTCGAGCGCTGCGTCGATGAAGCGGTGGCCGTCGGTCGTCTCGCCGGGCATGGCGAAGAAGAGGCCGCCGGCCTCGACGAGCCGGGAGTCGGTCTCGACCGAGCCGGTGACGAGCACGTCGTCGCCGACGAGCCTGCCGCCGACCGCCTCGGCGATCTCGCTCGCGCGCAGGCGCAGCATCAGAGCCACCCCGCCTCGTGCAGCGCGAGGCGCGCCTCGTCGCGGGCGACGAAGGGCTCGCGGACGCCGGCGACGTCGCGGTAGTCGGCGTCGCCGGGGCCCGCCCACAGCACGGTGTCGCCCTCGCCGGCGAGCGCGATCGCCTCGCGGATCGCCGCCTCCTCGGGGCTCGCCTCGAGCACGGGCTTCTCCCCCGCCGCGGCGCGCGCGCCCGCGAGCACCTGCGCGCGGATGGCCGCGGCGTCCTCGGAGCGCGGGTTGAAGTCGGTCACGACGACGGCGTCGGCGAGCTCGGCCGCGATGCGGCCCATGTCCTCGCGCTTCGTCGCGTCGCGGTCGCCGTCGGCGCCGAACACCATGACGAGGCGGCCCTCGGTGACGCGGCGCAGCGCTTCGAGGGTCTGCGCGAAGGCGTCGGGGCTGTGGCCGTAGTCGACGAACACCGCAGGCCCCTCGTCGCCCGAGACGCGCTCGATGCGCCCGGGCAGGGTCGCGCGCATGCCGCGGTCGATCGACTCGGTGATGGCGTCGATCTCGAAGCCGTCCTCGACGAGCATGAGGATCGCGATGGCGGCGTCGACGGCCATGTGCCGGCCGATGAACGGGATCTGCACCTCGATCGCGCGCCCGTCGATGCCGGTGAGCGTGAACGAGGTCGACGCGGGCGTCTCCTCCCAGATGTCGACGTGCCAGTCGGCCTCGCGGCCCGGCTCGCTCGTGACGGTCGTGACGGGGATGCGGCTGCGCTCGGCGATGCGCGCGCCCCACTCGCCGTCGACGCACACGACGCCGCGCTGCGCGCGGTCGGGCGTGAAGAGCTCGGCCTTCACGTCGAAGTACGCCTCCATCGAGCCGTAGTCGTCGAGGTGGTCGTGGCTGAGGTTCGTGAACGCGACCACGTCGAAGACGACGCCGTCGATGCGGTGCCGCTCGATCGCCTGCGCGCTCACCTCGAGCACGGCGGCGCGCACGCCCGCCTCGCGCATCCGCGCGAGCAGCGCGTGGAGCTCGCTCGCCTCCGGCGTCGTGAGCTTCGACGTGACGACGAGGTCGCCCACGTGGCGCTCGGCGGTGGTCGAGAGGCCCGTGACGAAGCCGAGGTCGGCGAGCAGGCCCTCGAGCATGAACGACGTGGAGGTCTTGCCGTTCGTGCCGGTGATGCCGTACAGCTTCGGCGGCTGCTCGCCCGTGCGGTAGACCCACGCGGCGATCTCGCCGAGCGCGGCGCGCGGCTCGTCGACGACGATGACGGGCACGTCGACCGCGGCCTCCGCGGCACCGGCGGGGTCGGTGACGACGGCGACCGCGCCGCGCTCGACGGCGTCGGCCGCGAAGGCCGCGCCGTGGCGCCGCGCGCCCGGCAGCGCGGCGAAGAGGTCGCCGGGCTGCACGTCGGAGGAGTCGTTCGTGATGCCGGTCACCTCGACGCCGTCGAGGTCGGCCTCCACGTCGAGCGCGAAGGCCTCCGCCAGGCCCGCCAGGGGCCTCGGTGCGGGGTGCTCCGGTCGCAGGATCCTCGGGGTCACACCCGCCACGGACTTCCTTCCCTCATCACTGCTGATCCGCGGTCCACTCGAGCGGCACGTCGGGCTGCTCGGTCGTGCTCGGAGGCACGTCGTAGTGGCGGATCAGGAGGTTCACCATATCGTGGAAGGCGGGGATGGCCCCGGCGCTGGTGCGCTGGGTCTGCGGGCTGTCGTACATCGTGACGACCACGAACTGCGGGTCGTCGACGGGGAACACGCCGGCCACGGAGATCATCATCCGGTCGGGGTCGTAGCCCGATCCGTCCTCGTACGCCATCTGCGCCGTGCCGGTCTTCGCGGCGATCCGGTAGCCCTCGATCGGGAACGTGTCGTAGCCGTAGTCGGTGACGACGTTCTCGAGCGCCGCGAGCGTCTGCTCGGCGGTGCCGGCCTCGACGACCCGCTCCCCCTCCGGCAGCTGCGGCTGCGTCACCTCGCCGTCGGCGCTCGTGCAGGAGTCGATCATGTGCGCCGGCAGGTGCACGCCGCCGTTCGCGAGGGCCTGGTAGGCGGAGGCGACCTGGATGGGCGTCGCCGCGATGCCCTGGCCGAAGAGCACGTTGAGGCGCGTCTGCGGGTCGAGCGACGCGGGGTCGCGGAGCGCCGCCGCCTGCTCGCCCGCGAAGTCGACGGCGGTCCGCTCGCCGAAGCCGAAGCGGTCGAGGTAGTCGAAGTAGTCGGCGCGGTCCATGTCCTCGGCGAGGCGCACCATGCCCGAGTTCGACGAGTTCACGAGGATGCCCGCGCTGGTCCACTGCTCGACGGGGTGCGAGTGGGCGTCGCGCACGCGCACGCCCGGCGCCGTGTACGTCCACGGCACGCTGAGCTCCTCGTCGTTCGTCGTGAGCCCCAGGTCGAGCATCGCGGCGTACGCGAACGTCTTGAAGATCGAGCCGGGCTCGTAGGCCGCGGTGAAGGCGCGCGAGCCGCGGTCCTGCGACCGCGAGGCCGTGGGGTCGTTGGGGTCGACCGTGGGCGCCTCGGCGACGGCCGCGATGGAGCCGTCGGTGCGCATGACGATGGTCGTGCCGCTGCGGGCGCCGAGCTGCGCCGTGTACTGCGCCGTGAGCTGCTGCACCTGGTACTGCACGTCCGCGTCGATCGTGAGCCGCACCGTCCCGCCGTCGACCGGATCCGTCGTCACCACCGAGCCCGGGATGGGGGTGCCGTCGGCGCCGCGGTCGAAGGTGCGGCTGCCGTCCTCGGCGTCGAGGCACGCCTCCTCGCTGCGCTCGAGGCCCGCCAGCGGCTCCGTGACACCGGTGAAGCCCACGAGGTTGCCCGCGACGGAGCCGGCCGGGTACACGCGCTGCGGGTTGAGCCGGAGGTACGCGTAGGGCAGCCCGAGGTCGCGGATCGCCTCGAACTGCCGCGCCGTGAGGCCGGTCGAGAGCACGAGGTAGTCGGAGTCGGGGTTGCGCTCGAGCTCGGCGTCGAGGGTCGCCTGCAGGTCGTAGGGGTCGTCGCCCGTGATGGCGCCGATGCGGGTGAGCGCGTCGCCCACCGTGACGAGCTCGTCGACGCCGTCGACGCCGGGCTGCAGGTCGCGGGTGTAGCGGGGCGAGACGGTGAGGTCCCAGCGGTCGACGCTCTCGGCGAGCACCGTCCCGGCGGCGTCGACGATGGGGCCGCGCGTGCCGAAGATCGTCTGGCTCACGCCGCGGCGGCCGTCGGCCTCCGCGTTGAGCGCCTGCGCGCGCACGACCTGGATGTCGGCGAGGCGCACGACGAAGGCCGCGAGCAGCGCGAACGTGACGAGCGCGACGAGGGTGGTCCGGGTGCGGTTCCGGCGCTTGGCTGCCATGGTCACCTCCGGTCGGTCACGGTATCGGCCACCGGCGCCCGCGCCCGGTCGCCACGCCCTCACTCGCCCGCGGTCGCGGGGAGCAGGGTGCCGGGGGCGGGCTGCTCGGCCGCTGCCGGCGGCACGGTCGGCGTGACCGGCGTCGCGGGCGCCGCGCCCTCGACCGACGCCTCGCCGGCGGGCAGCAGCATGCCCGGGTACGTGCGCGCGGCCTCGGTCTGCGCATCCTGCACGGTCGCGGCCGCGGCCGGCTGCTCGGCGAGCAGCGCGTTGGGCACGTACATGCCGGAGCGGTCGACGGTCGGGGCCTGCATGTGGAGGCCGTCGGGGCCGCCGGCGGTCGCCGCGCCCGCGAGCGTCAGGAACTGCGAGGGCTGGCCGGCGAGCATGCCGAGCTCGTCGGCCGAGACGGCCACGTTCTGGGGCGAGGAGAGCACGGCGACGTCCTCGGCGAGCGACTGCTCGCTGCGGGCGAGCGCCGTCGACTGCCCCTGCAGGGCGCTCAGGCGGTACGCGCCCTCGCTGATCGCGACCGAGAGGCCGAGCTGGGCGACGACGATGCCGGCGAGGCCCGCGAGCGCGACGACGCCGTGGACGAGGCGCGGCGCGCGGCGGAGCGCGGGCGCCGGCAGCGCGCGCAGGTGCCGCTGCGGCGCCTCGTCGGGCCGCTGCTGCGGCTGCGCGTGCAGGTCGAGGACGGCTGCGGTGGTCATGCGTGCTCCCCTGCGGTCGGTTCGATCGGTCGGATGCGCTCTGCGGCGCGGAGGCGGACGGGGGCGGAGCGCGGGTTGGCCGCGCGCTCGTCGTCGTCGGCGAGCTCCGCGCCGCGCACGAGCAGCCGCAGGTGCGGCCGGTGCTCGGGCAGCTCCACCGGCAGCCCCGGCGGGGCGGTGGAGGCAGCGGCGGCCTGGAGCGCGCGCTTGACGATGCGGTCCTCGAGCGACTGGTACGCGAGCACCACGAGCCGGCCGCCGACCGCGAGCGCGTCGATCGCCGCGGGCATCGTGGCCTCGAGGATCGCCAGCTCCTGGTTCACCTCGATCCGCAGCGCCTGGAAGACGCGCTTGGCGGGGTGGCCCTGGTTGGCGAGCGCGCGCGGGGTGGCCGCCTGGAGGATGTCGACGAGGCGCCCGGACGTCTCGATCGGCGCCTCCTGCCGCGCCGCGACGATCGCGCGGGCGTAGCGGCCCGCGAGCTTCTCGTCGCCGTAGACCTGGAAGAGGCGCGCGAGCTCGCGCTCGCTGCGCTCGGCGAGCACGGTGGCGGCGGTGACGTCGCCCGCCTGCCCCATCCGCATGTCGAGCGGGGCGTCCTTCGCGTAGGCGAAGCCGCGGTCGGCGTCGTCGAGCTGGAGGCTCGAGACGCCGAGGTCGAGCAGGATGCCGTCGGCGGCCTCGACGCCGGCCGCCTCGAGCGCGAGGTCGATGCGGTCGTAGGTGGCGGGCACGGGCCGGAAGCGGTCGCCGAAGCGCGCGAGCCGCTCCCCCGCGAGGCGGATGGCGTCGGGGTCGCGGTCGATGCCGGCGACGACGAGCGTCGGGTGCGCCGCGAGCATCGCCTCGGTGTGGCCGCCCATGCCGAGGGTGCCGTCGACGACGACGGGGGTGCGGCCCGCGGCGGCGGCCGCCTCGATCGCCGGGGCGAGCAGCTCGAGCGTGCGGTCGAGCATGACGGGGATGTGGAGCTCGGATGCGTCCATGTCGTTCCTGGCCCTGTCCCGATCCCTGATCCCCATCCGTACGACGCGTCGCCGGGGAAGGTGCGGCGCGGCGGACAGCTGGGGGTCGGGGGCCGGGTCAGAAGATGCCGGGGATCACCTCCTCGGTCGTGCTCGCGAAGTCGGCCTCCTTGGCCGCGTAGTACTGCTCCCACGCGCCGGTGTCCCAGATCTCGGCGCGCGTGCCCGCACCGATGACGGTGAGCTCGCGGCCGAGGCCGGCGTACTGGCGGAGGTTGGGGGGCACCGTGATGCGGTGCTGGCTGTCGGGCTGCTCGCTCGAGGCGCCCGAGAGGAAGAGGCGCAGGAAGTCGCGCGCACCGGCCGAGGTGAGCGGCGCCTGCCGGATCTGCTCGTGCACGCGCTCGAACTCGCGCACCGAGAACACGTAGATGCAGCGCTCCTGGCCGCGGGTGAGCACGACGCCGCCCTCGAGCTCCGGCCGGAACTTCGCGGGGAGGATCACGCGGCCCTTGTCGTCGAGCTTGGGCGTGTGCGTGCCGAGGAACACGGTCGCCCCCTCTCGTCCGGCCTGCGAGCAGATGCACCGACCTGGTCGGTTGCTCCACTGTACTCCACTTCGCACCACTTTTCTCAGTGGCAGCCCAGGAATCGCGGCGATTCCTCAGGCGTGGAGCGGCAGAACGAGGTGGAGGGTCTTTCGCCTGCCGAGGGCACGCTGGCGCGCCGCGACGCACCCCTGCGGCGCGGCGGCGGCCCGGGCGCAACGGCGGGTCGCCCGGGTGGAGGCGGATGGAGGGCGCACGACGACGGGGCCGGCTCGAGCGAGCCGGCCCCGTGGAGGGTCGTGGAGGGCGCGTCGGCCCTCAGCGGTTCAGGCGGGGATCACTCCCGGCGGTTGCGGTCGTCCCACTCCTGCGCGAGGCGGTCCATGAGGGAGCCGCCCTGCTTGGCGCCGACGGGGCCGGAGCCGCTGCGGCCCGGGCGCGCGCTGTCGTCGGCGGAGGCGGGGCGGGAAGCGGCAAGGGCCCACAGGGCGCCGGCGACCGCGATGCCGAAGCCGGCGACGCCGAGCACGGCGAGCTTCATCGTGACGCCGACGACGACGAGGACGAGCCCGACGGCGATGCCGAGGACGCCGACCGCCACCTTCGTGTAGTCGACGGTCCTGGGACCGCCGGACGTGTTGACGATGTCGGCCTCGTGCTTGTAGAGGTTGCGCTCCATCTCGTCGAGGAGTCGCTGCTCGTGCTCCGAGAGCCCCATCTCGCACCCCTTTCGCTGCTCGCTGGTGCGGGCGATCAGTCTACGCGGCATCGCTGTCAATAGCATGTGGAGTTGTGTCGGCACAGCAGCGCTTCGCCCGAGCCGTCGACGGCTCGCTCCAGGAGTTCCTCGACGAGCGCGAGGCGGTGCTCGCCGAGGTCTCGGCCGACGCCGTCCCGCTCGTGCAGCGCGTGCGCGAGCTGGTCTCCGGCGGCAAGCGCGTCCGGAGCGCCTTCGTGCTCTGGGGCTGGCACGCCGTGACCGCCGCGCGGCCCGACGCGCCGCACACCGCGGGCACCGAGCAGGACCCCGCCTGGGCCGACGCCGTGGGCGTCGCGACCGCGATGGAGCTCATCCACGCGGCAGCGCTCGTGCACGACGACATCATCGACGGCTCCGACACGCGCCGCGGACGACCGGCGATGCACCGCGCGCTCGAGGCGATGCACCGCGACGCGGAGTGGGCGGGCGACGCCCGCGCCTGGGGCACGAGCGCGGCGGTGCTCGTGGGCGACCTGCTGCTCAACTGGGCCGACGACCGCATGCTCCTCGCCTGCCGCGCCGCCGAGCACGGCGACGCGGTCCACGACGAGTACCGGCGGATGCGCGAGGAGGTCACCTTCGGGCAGTACCTCGACGTGCTCGAGGAGGCCGCGTGGATCCGGCAGGACCCCGCGACGCTGCTCGACCGCGCGCACACCGTCGCGATCCACAAGTCGGCCCGCTACTCGGTCGAGCGCCCGCTCGCGCTCGGCGCGCTCCTCGCGGGCGCCGACGACGCGCAGCTCGAGGCGCTCTCGGGCTACGGCCTGCCCGTGGGCCTCGCGTTCCAGATGCGCGACGACCTGCTGGGCGTCTTCGGCGACCCCGAGGTCACCGGCAAGCCCGCGGGCGACGACCTGCGCGAGGGCAAGCGCACCGTGCTGGTCGAGATCGCGCGGCAGCGGCTGACGCCGAGCGTGCGGACGATGCTCGACGAGCTGCTCGGCGACCCGGAGCTCGACGAGCGCCAGATCGCGATCCTGCAGGACGCGATCCGCGGCTCGCAGGCGCCCGAGCGCCTCGAGGCGCTCATCGACCGCTCGGTGGGGCAGGCGCTCGAGTCGCTGCACGAGGGCGCGCTCTCGCGCTCGGCCGTGCTCGAGCTCGAGCGGCTCGCCGACACGGTCGCGAAGCGCGACCGCTAGCGGCGACCCCGCCGCAGGCTCAGCCGAGCAGCTGCGCCGCGCGGCGCACGGCTGCCTTCTGGCCCGCGCGCATCGCCGCGAACGGCGTCATGCCGAGCGCATCGTCCTCGGCGAGCATCCAGTCGATCGCCTCGTCCTCGGTGAGGCCGAGGTCGAGCAGCACCAGCAGCGTGCCCTTGAGGTCGGGCAGCGGCTCGCCGTCGCGGATCGCCGCCGCCGGCACCTGCAGCGGGCCGTTCCGGCGCGAGCCGGGCAGGCGGTGCTCCTCGACGAGGCGGTGGATGCGCCCGACCGGCTGGCCGAGGATGGTCACGAGCTCGGGCACCGAGAGCCAGGTGGAGTCTTGCGTCACCCGACCATCGTGGCAGAGCGGGGCGACCTGCGCCGCGGACGGCGTGGAGCCGCGGCGGAGCGCATGCGCCCGCCTATGCTCGCCACGTGCCCGTCGACCCCCGCGATCCCGTCATCGGACGGCTCATCGATCGACGGTACGAGGTGGGCGAGCGCATCGCCCGCGGCGGCATGGCGAGCGTGTACGAGGGCATGGACCTGCGGCTCGACCGCAAGGTGGCCGTCAAGGTCATGCACCCGCACCTCGGCGACGACCCGCAGTTCCGCGAGCGCTTCATCCAGGAGGCGAAGGCCGCGGCCCGGCTCGCGCATCCGAACGTCGTCAACACCTACGACCAGGGCGAGGACGACGGCTTCGCGTGGCTCGTGATGGAGCTCGTGCCCTCGATCACGCTGCGCGACCTGCTCGCCGAGCGCGGCAGGATCACGCCCGACCAGGCGCTCGACGTGCTCGAGGCGATCCTCGCGGGCCTCGCGGCGGCGCACCGCGCCGGCATCGTGCACCGCGACCTCAAGCCCGAGAACATCCTGCTCGCGCACGACGGGCGCATCAAGATCGGCGACTTCGGCCTCGCGCGAGCGGCGACGGCGAACACCGCGACCGGCAAGGCGCTGCTCGGCACGATCGCCTACCTCTCCCCCGAGCTCGTCACCCGTGGCTTCGCCGACACCCGCAGCGACCTGTACGCGGTCGGCATCATGCTCTTCGAGATGCTCACCGGCCGGCAGCCCTTCACGGGCGACGAGCCGATGCAGATCGCCTTCCAGCACGCGAACGAGCAGGTGCCGCTCCCCTCCTCGGTCGCCCCCGGCGTGCCCGAGCAGCTCGACTCGCTCGTGCACTGGGCGACGCAGCGCGATCCGAACCTGCGGCCCGCCGACGCCGGCGAGCTGCTGCGCGAGGTGCACGCGCTGCGCGAGGGGCGCCCGACGACGGCGACCTCGATCCTGCCGAGCGTGTCGGAGGACGACCGCGCGACGACCGTGATCCAGGCGCCGCGGCCCGGGCGCCGCCGGCCGCTCGCCGTGCAGGAGCCCGAGACCGTCGCCGACGAGGGCGACGGCGTCGCGACGGCCGCGCTGTCGCGGCGCGCGACGGTGCAGCGGCGGCGGGGCATGCTCTGGCTCGCGCTCGTGCTGCTCGGCGCGCTGCTGGCCGCGGGCCTCGGCTGGTGGTTCAACCTCGGCCCGGGCGGGCGCTCGACCGTGCCCGACGTGGCCGGCAGCCCGCGGTCGGAGGCCGTCGCGCTGCTCGCCGATCACGGCATCGAGGTCTCCGGGGTCGTCTCCGAGCACGACTACGACACGGCCGCCGGGAGCGCGCTGCGCACCGACCCGCCCGCGGGCACCGAGATCGGCAACGGCGGCGCCGTGCAGCTCGTCCTCTCCTCGGGCCGGAGGAGCCTCGCCGTGCCGGACCTCCGGGGCCTCCCGGTCGAGGAGGCGCGGTCCGAGATCGAGGCGCAGGGCTTCGCGGTGGCGGACGGCGAGCCCGACGCGATCTTCTCGGGCGACGTCGCGCGCGGCGCCGTGCTCGCGGCGTACGCGCCCGACGGCACGCCGCTCCGCGATCTCGACGAGCTCGAGGAGCGGTCGCCGATCTCGATCGAGCTCTCGCTCGGGCCCGTGCCCGCCGCGGCGGGCCAGAGCGCCGAGGAGGCGACCGCCGCGCTCGCGCAGGTGGGCCTCCAGGCCGACTTCTCGGCCGAGGAGCACTCGCGCGAGGTGCCCGCGGGCGTGCTCATCTCGGTCTCGATCCCGGAGGGCGAGGTCCGCGAGGGCGCGACGATCGGCGGCGTCGTCTCGCTCGGCCCGCGGATGGTCGACGTGCCCGGAGTCGTCGGGCGCTCGATCTCGGAGGCCGTGCAGGCGATCACCGACGCGGGGCTCGTGCCCGAGCTGTCGACGAACGTGCCCGAGCCGCTCCACGCGATCACCCCGGTGCTCGGCCAGGACCCCGAGGGCGGCCAGCTCGAGGAGGGCGAGACCGTGGGGATCGACGCCACCTACTGACGCGAGCGGCCGCCGCCCCGGAGGACGACGGCCGCATCGGCGCAGCGGATCAGCGCTGGCGCAGCTCCTCGGCGACGAGGAACGCCAGCTCGAGCGACTGCATGTGGTTGAGGCGCGGGTCGCAGAGCGACTCGTAGCGGGTCTCGAGCGCGAGCTCGTCGATCTCCTCCGCGCCGCCCAGGCACTCCGTGACGTCGTCGCCCGTCAGCTCGACGTGGATGCCGCCGGGGTGCGTGCCCACCGCGCGGTGCGACTCGAAGAAGCCGCGCACCTCGTCGACGACGTCGTCGAAGCGGCGCGACTTGTAGCCGTTCTTCGTCGTGATGCCGTTGCCGTGCATCGGGTCGGTCACCCACAGCGGCGTGGAGCCGAGCGCCTTCGACGCCTCGAGCAGCGGCGGCAGCGCCTCGCGGATGCGGCCGGCGCCCATGCGGGTGATGAAGGTGAGGCGGCCGGGCTCGCGCTCCGGGTCGAGCCGGTCGACGAGCGCCTCCATGTCGGCGGCCGTCGTCGACGGGCCGAGCTTGACGCCGATGGGGTTCCGCACGCGGGAGAAGAAGTCGACGTGCGCGCCGTCGATCTCGCGGGTCCGCTCCCCGATCCACTGGAAGTGGCTCGAGGTGTTGTAGGCGAGGCCCGTGCGCGAGTCGATGCGCGTCATCGGCCGCTCGTAGTCCATGAGGAGGCCCTCGTGGCCCGTGAAGAACTCGACGCCCCTGAGCTCGTCGAAGTTCGCGCCCGCAGCCTCCATGAAGCGCACCGCGCGGTCGATCTCGCCCGCGAGCGCCTCGTAGCGCGCGAACGAGGGGTTCTGCGCGAAGCCCTTGTTCCACGAGTGCACCTGGCGCAGGTCGGCGAAGCCTCCCTGCGTGAAGGCGCGCACGAGGTTCAGCGTCGAGGCGGCCATGTGGTAGCCGCGCAGGATGCGGTCGGGGTCGGCCGCGCGCGACTCCTGGGTGAAGTCGTAGCCGTTCACGATGTCGCCGCGGTACGCCGGCAGCGTGAGGTCGCCGCGGGTCTCCGAGTCGCTCGAGCGCGGCTTCGCGAACTGGCCCGCCATGCGGCCCATCTTGATGACCGGCATCGCCGCGCCGTAGGTGAGGACGACCGCCATCTGCAGGATCGTCTTCACGCGGTTGCGGATGTTGTCGGCCGTCGCGCCCGCGAAGGTCTCGGCGCAGTCGCCGCCCTGCAGCAGGAAGGCTTCGCCGCGCGCCGCGGCGGCGATGCGCTCGCGCAGCACGTCGACCTCGCCCGCGAAGACCAGCGGGGGCGCGCTGCGCAGCTCGCGCCGGACGCGCTCGAGCTCCGCCTCGTCGGGCCACGCGGGCTGCTGCTTGATCGGGAGCTGCCGATACGCGTCGAGCCCATGCTCGATGGAGCCCGGGATCGCGATCGTGTCCGTCATCACACTCATGCCCTTCGCGGCGCGCACGCCGCCGTCGTGGTCGGCGCGGGATGCGCGCCGCCCTCCAGCCTAGCGACCGGGCGGGTGCCCGGACGGCTCGGCGTCGCCCGCTCAGCGCCCGTCGCGGCCCGCGGCGAGCGCCCGGCGCTCCGCCTCGACGCGCGACTTCACGCTCGAGGCGTAGACGTCCACGTACTCCTGGTCGGAGAGCCGGTTGATGGCGACCATGATCTCGTCGGTGATCGACCGCAGCACGAAGCGGTCGCCCTCGAGGTTGTAGTAGCGCGAGAAGTCGAGCGGCTCGCCGAAGCGGATGCCGATGCGGCCCACGCGCGGGATCCGGCGGCCGATCGGCATGATCTTCTCGGTGTCGACCATGACGCACGGGACCACCGGCACGCGCGCGTCGAGCACCATGCGCGCGACGCCCGTGCGGCCGCGGTAGAGCTTGCCGTCGGGGCTGCGGGTGCCCTCGGGGTAGATGCCGATGAGCTGGCCCTCGGCGAGCTTGTCGAGCGCGGCCGAGAGGCTCTGCGAGCTCGCGGCGCCGCCCGAGCGGTCCATCGGCAGCTGGCCGACGCCGAGGAAGAACCAGCGCACGAGTCGGCCCTTGAGGCCCTTGCCGGTGAAGTAGTCCGACTTCGCGAGGTAGTAGACCCGCCGGTCGATCGTGAGCGGCATGAGGAAGGAGTCGATGACCGACAGGTGGTTGCCCGCGATGATCGCGCCGCCGTGCTCGGGGATGTTGTCGAGCCCCACGACCCACGGGCGGAACACCCGGTTCATGAACGGGCCCACGACCCAGTGCCTCAGCAGCCAGTAGAACACTCGCACCTCCCGCGCCCGGCAAGCCTAGGGCAGGGGATGCGCGGGCGGCCGCATCCGCCACGCTCGCGCCGGATCCCAGCCGTCTTGGACGGACGACCGTAGGATGTGGGCAACGCACGAGAGCCGAAGGAGTCGCAGTGCCCCACATCACCGTCCCCGAGGGCGTCGTCCCGCCCATCGTCCCCGCGGACCCCGATGCGAACGTCACCGACCTGCTCGAGGACACGCTCCGCCGCTCCCCCGACTCCGCGCTCTTCTCCGTGCCCGAGGGCGACGGCTGGCGCCACATCACGACGCGCGAGTTCCACGCGCAGGTGATCGCGCTCGCCAAGGGCTTCGTGGCCGCCGGCGTGCAGCCGGGCGACCACGTGGGCTTCATGTGCCGCGTGCGCTACGAGTTCTCGCTCGTCGACTTCGCGCTCTGGTACGCCGGCGCCCGCATGGTGCCCGTCTACGAGACGAGCGCGCCCTCGCAGATCGAGTGGATCCTCTCGGACGCGGGCGCGACCCGCATGATCCTCGAGGACGCCGAGCTCGTGAGCCGGTTCGACGAGGCGCACGGCGAGCTGCCGTCGATCGCCGAGGTGTGGCGGATCGACCGCGGCGACCTCGACCGGCTCGTCGCGCAGGGCGCCGACGTCGCCGACGACGAGATCGAGCGCCGCCGCTCGCTCGCGAAGGGCGCCGACCTCGCCACGCTCATCTACACCTCGGGCTCCACGGGCCGCCCGAAGGGCACGATGCTCTCGCACGCCAACTTCGTCGAGCTCTGCCGCAACGCCAAGGAGGCGCTCGCCGAGGTCGTCGCGCCCGGCTCGTCGACGCTCCTCTTCGTCACGCAGGCGCACGTCTTCGCGCGCTTCATCTCGGTGCTGGCGATCGCCTCGGGCGTGCGCGTCGGCCACCAGGCCGACACGAAGCAGCTCGTCGCCTCGATGGGCTCCTTCCAGCCCACCTTCTTCCTCGCCGTGCCGCGCGTGTTCGAGAAGGTCTACAACGCGAGCGAGCAGAAGGCGGAGGCCGGCGGCAAGGGCAGGATCTTCCGCAAGGCCGCGCAGGTCGCCGTCGCGCACTCGAAGGCGCTCGACGCCGGGCACGTGCCGATCGGCCTGAAGCTCCAGTTCGCGCTCTTCGAGCGCCTCGTGCTGTCGAAGCTGAAGACGGCGCTCGGCGGCAACGTCCGCTACGCGGTGTCGGGCTCGGCTCCGCTGTCGACGTTCCTCGCGCACTTCTACCGCTCGCTCGGCATCCGCATCCTCGAGGGCTACGGCCTCACCGAGACCACGGCGCCGCTCACCGTGAACGTGCCCGACCGCTTCAAGATCGGCACGGTCGGCCCTGCGATCCCCGGCAACGGCGTGCGCATCGCCGAGGACGGCGAGGTGCTCGCGAAGGGCGTCTGCGTCTTCCAGGGCTACTGGCAGAACGAGGCGGCGACCGCCGAGGCCTTCACCGAGGACGGCTGGTTCCACACCGGCGACATCGGCCGGCTCGACGACGAGGGCTACCTCTCGATCACGGGCCGCAAGAAGGAGCTCATCGTCACGGCCGGCGGCAAGAACGTCGCACCGAACGCGCTCGAGGACCCGATCCGCTCGAACACGATCATCGGCCAGCCGGTGGTCGTCGGCGACCAGCGGCCATACATCGGCGCGCTCATCACCCTCGACTCCGAGATGCTGCCGACGTGGCTCGAGAACAACGGCCACGACAAGGGCCTCTCGCTCACCGACGCGGCGCAGCACCCGGCGGTGATCGAGGAGGTGCGGCAGCAGATCGTGCGCGCGAACGCGGGCGTCTCGCGCGCCGAGTCGGTGCGTCGGTTCACGATCCTGCCGGTGGAGTTCGTCGAGGCCAACGGGCACCTCACGCCGAAGATGTCGATCAAGCGGCACAACATCCTCAAGGACTTCGCCGACGACATCGAGGGCCTGTACGCCCAGGGCGGCAGCGCCCACGACGTCGGCGAGTGACGCGGATCCGGTGACGGCGGCGGACGGGGCGGCGGTGGGCGCATGATCGTGCCGGCCGCGGCCCAGGACGCGGCCGCGGTCGCCGACCACTACGACGAGCTCGACCTCGTCTACCGCCGGGTGTGGGGCGAGCACGTGCACCACGGCCTCTGGACGACCGGGCGCGAGTCGCCGACCGAGGCCGTGGAGGCGCTCGTCGACGCCGTCGCCGAGCGCCTCCGGCTCGCGCCCGGGCAGACGGGCGTCGACATCGGCTGCGGCTACGCCGGCACCGCCCGGCGGCTCGCCGCCACCCGTGGCGCTCGCGTCACGGGGCTCACGCTCTCGGCCGAGCAGGCGCGGTTCGCGGCGGCGCAGCCGGGCGAGGGCGTCGAGGTGCGCGTCGCCGACTGGCTCGACAACGGCCTCCCCGACGCCGCGTTCGACGCGGCCTGGTCGATCGAGTCGAGCGAGCACATGGTCGACAAGCCGGCGTTCTTCGCCGAGGCGCACCGCGTGCTCGCGCCCGGCGGCCGGATGGTCGTGTGCGCGTGGCTCGCGCGCACGGGCGCGCGGCCGTGGGAGGTGCGCACGATGCTCGAGCCCATCTGCCGCGAGGGGCGCCTGCCCTCGATGGGCACGCAGGAGGAGTACGAGGCGATGGCGCGCGAGGCCGGCTTCCGGGTCGTCGGCTTCGACGACGTCAGCCGCCGGGTCGCCCGAACCTGGACGATCTGCGCCCGGCGGGTCGCCCGCGCGGTGCTCGTCGACCGCGAGCTGCGCGGCATCGGGCTCCGCGCGCGCAACCGCGTCTTCGCGCTGTCGATCCCGCGGCTCATCGCCGCGTACCGGACCGGCGCGATGCGCTACGGCATCCTCACGCTCGAGCGGCCGGTCGAGCCGGCGGCCTGACGATCAGCGCCGCGGCGCCCGGCTCAGTACCAGGGCGCCGCGCGCACGGCCTCGAGCGCCCGGGCGCGCATGCCGCGCTCGAGCGACTGCAGGTAGAGGCGGCCGTCGAGGTGGCCCATCTCGTGCTGCAGCATCTGCGCCATGAGGCCCTCGCCCTCGAGCACGACCTCGGCGCCGTCGAGGTCGACGCCCTCGACGCGGCACCACGGGTGGCGCGGCGTCGGGAAGCCGAGGTCGGGCACCGACAGGCAGCCCTCGTCGACGAGCTCGGGCTCGCCGCGCACCTCGACGATGCGCGGGTTGAGCACGTAGCCGACCTCGCCGTCGACGTTGAACGAGAAGGCCGCCTGCGCCGTGCCGATCTGGCAGGCCGCGACGCCCGCACGGCCGGGGAGCCGCACCGTGTCGAGGAGGTCCTGCACGAGCGCCGCCGTGCCGGGCGCGGCCGGGTCGACCGGCTCCGCCTTCGAGCGCAGCACGGGGTCGCCGAAGACGCGGATCTCGCGGACCGTCATGCCGGGCGCACCACGACGATGAGGTCGCCGGCCTCGACCGGCGTGGTGCCGGTGAGCGCCAGGCGCTCGACGGTGCCGCCGACGGGGGTCGTGATGGCGGCCTCCATCTTCATCGCCTCGATCGTGGCGACCGGGTCGCCCGCTGCGACCTCGTCGCCCTCGGCCACCTTCACCGTGACGGCGCCCGCGAACGGCGCGGCGACCTGGCCCGGCTGACCGGCGTCGGCCTTCTCGGCCTGCGGCTTGTCGACCTGCACGGAGCGGTCGCGCACGTACACCGGGCGCAGCTGGCCGTTGAGCACCGTCATGACGGTGACGATGCCGTCGTCGTCAGGGGTGCCCACGGCCTCGAGCTCGACGTTGAGGGTGACGCCGCGGCCGATGCCGACCTGGTGCTCCTCCCCCGCCTGCATGCCGTAGAGGTAGTCGATCGTGTCGACGACCGAGAGGTCGCCGTACTGCTCGCGCGTCTCCTTGAACGCCTTCGTCGGTCCGGCGAAGAGCAGCTCGTTGAGGGCGTCCTGGCGGTCGGCGCCGGGCTCGCGCAGGCGCGCGGAGTGCTCGGCCGGCACCGGCTTCACCGAGATGTCGACCGTGCGGCCCTCGAGCACCTTCGAGCGGAAGGGCTCGGGCCAGCCGCCCGGCAGGTCGCCCAGCTCGCCGGCCATGAAGCCGATGACGGAGTCGGGGATGTCGTACTTGCGCGGGTTCTCCTCGAAGTCGGCCGGGTCGACGCCCTGCGCGACGAGCTGCAGCGCGAGGTCGCCCACGACCTTCGAGGAGGGGGTCACCTTCGTCGGGCGCCCGAGGATGCGCGAGGCCTCCGCGTACCAGTCCTCGATCTTCTCGAAGTCGTCGGCGAGGCCGAGCGCGATCGCCTGCTGGCGCAGGTTCGAGAGCTGGCCGCCGGGGATCTCGTGGTGGTACACGCGGCCCGTGGGACCCGGCAGACCCGACTCGAACGGCTTGTAGAGGCGGCGGACCGCCTCCCAGTAGGGCTCGAGGTCGCTCACGGCCTGCAGCGAGAGGCCCGTGTCGCGCTCGGTGTGCGCGACGGCGGCGACGAGCGCCGACAGCGAGGGCTGGCTCGTGGTGCCCGACATCGCGGCGCTCGCCACGTCGACCGCGTCGACGCCCGCGGCCGAGGCCGCCAGCAGCGTCGCGAGCTGGCCGCCCGCTGTGTCGTGCGTGTGCAGGTGCACTGGCAGGTCGAAGCGCTCGCGGAGGGCCGCGACGAGCTTCGCCGCGGCGCCGGCGCGCAGCAGGCCCGCCATGTCCTTGATCGCGAGCACGTGGGCGCCCGCGTCGACGATGCGCTCTGCGAGGCCGAGGTAGTAGTCGAGCGTGTAGAGGTCCTCGGCCGGGTCGAGCAGGTCGCCCGAGTAGCAGAGCGCCACCTCGGCGACGCCCGTGCCCGTCGCGCGCACCGCGTCGATGGCGGGGCGCATCTGGTCGACGTCGTTGAGGGCGTCGAAGATGCGGAAGACGTCGACGCCCGTGCGGGCGGCCTCGTCGACGAACGCGCTCGTCACCTCGGTCGGGTACGGCGTGTAGCCGACGGTGTTGCGGCCGCGGAGCAGCATCTGCAGCGGGATGTTCGGCATCGCCTCGCGCAGGCGCGCCAGGCGCTCCCACGGGTCCTCGCCGAGGAAGCGGAGCGCGACGTCGTAGGTCGCGCCGCCCCACGCCTCCATCGACAGCAGCTGCGGCGTGAGCCGCGCGACGTGCGGCGCCACCGCGACGAGGTCGGCGGTGCGCACGCGGGTGGCGAGCAGCGACTGGTGCGCGTCGCGGAAGGTGGTCTCGGTGACGGCGAGCGAGGTGCGCTCGCGCAGGGCCTTCGCCCAGCCCTCGGGCCCGAGCTCCTGCAGGCGCTGGCGCTCGCCCGCGGGCGCCTCGGCCTCGAGGTCGACGGCCGGCAGCTTGATCGCCGGGTTGATGACGCCGTCGGCGGCGCCGTTCGGCTGGTTCACCGTGACGTCGGCCAGCCAGGCGAGCACCTTCGACGCGCGGTCCTTCGGCGGGTTGATGCGCGTGAGCTCCGGGTGCTCGTCGATGAAGCGGGTCGAGACGTCGCCCGCCTGGAACTCCGGGTGCTCGAGCAGGTTGAGCAGGAAGGGGATGTTCGAGGCCACGCCGCGGATGCGGAACTCGCTCACCGCGCGGTGCGCGCGGGCGATCGCGGTCTCGAGGTCGCGGCCGCGGCACGTGACCTTCGCGAGCATCGAGTCGAAGTGCGGGCTCACCTCTGTGCCCGGGTTGATCGTGCCGCCGTCGAGGCGCACGCCCGCGCCGCCCGGCGAGCGGTACGCGGTGATGCGGCCCGTGTCGGGGCGGAAGCCGTCGGCCGGGTTCTCGGTCGTGACGCGGCACTGCAGGGCCACGCCGTGCATCCGGATCTCGTCCTGCGTGAGCCCGAGCTCGGCGAGCGTCGCGCCCGCGGCGATGCGGATCTGGCTCGCGACGAGGTCGACGTCGGTGATCTCCTCGGTGACCGTGTGCTCCACCTGGATGCGCGGGTTCATCTCGATGAACACGTGCGTGCCGGCGCGCTCCCCCGCCGTCTCGAGCAGGAACTCGACCGTGCCGGCGTTCTCGTAGTCGATGGAGCGGGCGAAGGCCACCGCGTCGCGGTGCAGCGCGGCGCGCGTCTCCTCGTCGAGGTTCGGGGCGGGCGCGAGCTCGACGACCTTCTGGTGGCGGCGCTGCACCGAGCAGTCGCGCTCGAACAGGTGCACGGTGTCGCCCGCGGCGTCGGCGAGGATCTGCACCTCGATGTGGCGGGGGCGCACGACGGCCTGCTCGATGAACATCGTCGCGTCGCCGAAGGCGCTGTCGGCCTCGCGCATGGCGGCCTCGAGCGCCTCGCGGAGGTCCTCGCGGCGCTCGACGAGGCGCATGCCGCGCCCGCCGCCGCCGGCGACCGCCTTGCAGAAGACCGGGAAGCCGATCTCGTCGGCGCCGTCGAGCAGCACCTGGAGGTCCTGCGTCGCGGGCGTCGACCGCAGCACGGGCACGCCCGCGCTGATCGCGTGCTCCTTCGCCGTCACCTTGTTGCCGGCCATCGCGAGCACCCGCGGCGGCGGGCCGACGAACGCGATGCCGGCCTCTGCCGCGGCGGTCGCGAGCTCGGGGTTCTCGGAGAGGAACCCGTAGCCGGGGTAGATGGCGTCGGCGCCCGCCTCCTTCGCGACGCGGACGATCTCGCTCACCGTGAGGTACGCGCGCACCGGGCGACCGGGCTCGCCGATCTGGTACGCCTCGTCGGCCTTCTGGCAGTGGAGGGAGTTGCGATCCTCGTGCGCGTAGACCGCGACGGTGCGGATGCCCAGCTCGTTGGCTGCTCGGAACGCGCGGATGGCGATCTCTCCACGGTTGGCGACGAGGAGCTTCTGGAACATGCGTTGACCCTCCAGGGTGCGGCGGCGCGGGCTCCTCAATCTATCTGGCGTAGGCTTGACCGCCGTGCACGTACTCTCCATCAGCTCCCTCAAGGGCGGCGTCGGCAAGACGACCGTGACGCTCGGCCTGGCCTCTGCGGCGTTCGCCAAGGGGCTCCGCACCCTCGTGGTCGACCTGGACCCCCAGTCGGACGCCTCGACCGGCATGGACATCGAGATCGAGGGCCGCCTCAACGTCGCGGACGTGCTCTCGAACCCGAAGGACAAGGTCGTCCAGCAGGCCATCTCCCCCTCGGGCTGGACCCAGGGCCACGGCGGCACGATCGACGTGCTCATCGGCAGCCCCTCCGCGATCAACTTCGACGGGCCGCACCCGACGATCAAGGACATCTGGAAGCTCGAGACGGCCCTCACGACCGTCGAGAACGACTACGACCTCGTCCTCATCGACTGCGCCCCGAGCCTCAACGCGCTCACCCGCACGGCGTGGGCCGCCTCCGACCGCGTCCTCGTCGTCACGGAGCCCGGCCTGTTCTCGGTCGCCGCAGCCGACCGCGCGCTCCGCGCGATCGAGGAGATCCGCCGCGGCCTCAGCCCGCGCCTCCAGCCGCTCGGCATCGTCGTGAACCGCTCGCGCCCGCAGTCGCTCGAGCACCAGTTCCGCATCCAGGAGCTCAAGGACATGTTCGGGCCGCTCGTGCTCGAGACCGTGCTGCCCGAGCGCACCTCGATGCAGCAGGCGCAGGGCGCGGCCCGGCCGCTGCACGTGTGGCCCGGCGAGGGCGCGCAGGAGATGGCGCTGCAGTTCGACGAGCTGCTCCAGACGGTGCTGACTGCCGCGGGCCGCGGCGGCGGCGAGGCCGCCTCCGGCCGCAAGGTGCCGGCACCGACCGCCGCCGGCGACGCCGACGCGGCCGCCGAGCTCGAGGCGGCGGAGTCCGCCGAGGGCGACGAGCAGGCCAAGTAGCACCACCCCAGCACGACGAAGGGCGCCTCCCGCGGGAGGCGCCCTTCGTCGTGCTGGGGTGGTGGGCCTATGCGGTGCGGCTGCGGCGCGCGCGGCGCGCGGCGAGCTCGTCGACCTGGTGCTCGTCGACCGGCGTGACGTCGAGCTCGATGAGCTGCGTCTCGACCTCGCGGAGCACCTTGCCGACGGCGATGCCGAAGACGCCCTGGCCGCGGCCGAGGAGGTCGATGACCTCGTCGGTCGAGGTGCAGAGGTACACGCTCGCGCCGTCGGACATGAGGGTGATCTGCGTGAGGTCGCGCACGCCCGCGTCGTGGAGCTGCTGGATCGCGACGCGGATCTGCTGGAGCGAGATGCCGGCGTCGAGCAGGCGCTTCACGAGCTTGAGGACGAGGATGTCGCGGAACGAGTAGAGGCGCTGGCTGCCCGAGCCGTGGGCGGGACGGATCGTCGGGACGACGAGGTCGGTGCGCGCCCAGTAGTCGAGCTGGCGGTAGGTGATGCCGGCCGCCTCCGCGGCGATGGCGCCGCGGTAGCCGACGGCGTCGGACTCCTGCGGCAGGCCGTCGGTGAAGAGCACGCCCAGCTCGTAGGGGGCGTCGCCCGCCGGCTGGTCGACCTGGTCGGGGTCCTTGCCCTCGCGCATCGACGTTCCTTCCGCTGTGCTGTGGGGGCTCAACCTTCAAGAAGGGGTTGAGTGTTCCCACCGTAGCGACCCGTCGCCCCGCTCCTGCGGGGAGGGCGCGGCGTGTCGTCGCCGAGTCTACGCCGCGCCGCCCACGGGCGGCAGTGCTACACGCCCAGCGCGTCGCGCGTGAGGATGTCGCGGAGCGCCTGGATGTGCCCCGCGAGGTCGCGCGCGGCCTCGGCGGCGCGGGCCTGGCTGCCCGTCTCGCGGCGGCCGCGGATCGGCGCGAGCGCCGACTCGATGAGCGCCGCCTCGCGCTGCGCGGCCTGGCGCATGCCGCGCAGGTGGCGCGGCTCGATGCCGAATCGCTGGAGCTCCGCGAGCGCGCGCAGCGCCTGCAGCGCGTCCTCGCCGAAGGGCTCGGCGCCCGGGATGAGCTGGGCGGAGATCGCGTCGGCGAGCAGCTGCTTCGACGCACCGGCCTCCGACTGCAGCTCCGCGCGCGACAGGCGGCGCTCCGCGGTGAGGATCGAGGGCGCCTCGACCCGCACGTTCGCGCCCGGCAGCTGCGGGGTGCGGCCTGCGTCGATGTCGTCGAGGTGGCCGAGGATGACCTTGAGCGGCAGGTAGTGGTCGCGCTGCAGCGTGAGGATGAAGCGCAGCCGCTCGAGGTCGGCCTGGTCGAACTTGCGGTAGCCCGAGGGCGTGCGCTGCGGCGTGATGAGGCCCTGGTCCTCGAGGAAGCGCAGCTTCGACGGCGAGAGGTCGGGGAACTCGGGGCCGAGCTTCGCCAGCACCTGGCCGATCGACAGGAGGCCCGCAGGCTTCCTCGCGGTCTGTGCGCTCACGCCCGGGGCTCGAGGTCGAGCCGCGAGCGGTAGAACGTGAGGCGGAACTTGCCCACCTGCACCTCGGCGCCGTCGCGCAGCGCGACGTGGTCGACCCGCTCGCCGTCGTGGTACGTGCCGTTCAGCGAGCCGAGGTCGCGCAGCTCGAACTGCGTGCCCGTGCGCGAGAACTCGGCGTGACGGCGCGAGACGGTGACGTCGTCGAGGAAGATGTCGGCGTCGGGGTGGCGGCCGGCGATCGTGGAGTCCTGGTCGAGCAGGAAGCGCGCGCCCACGTTGGGGCCGCGGCGCACGACGAGGATGGCGGAGCCGGACGGCAGCGACGCGACCGCCTCGCGGTCCTCGGCGGAGGTGCCCGAGAGCATCGACGCGAGCTGCGCCCGGTAGTCGTCGCCCCACGACTGCGTGCTCTCGCCGTCGCGGCCCGGCGTCCCGGAGTCGTGCTCGGTCATGCGCTTCCTCCACGCGGTTCCGGCCGGCGGCGCCGGCGAGTGACGATCAGCATAGCGATCCGAGCCTGTGCGACGCCCACGGGGACCGAGGCACGCGCACGCTCGAACCATCGACACTAGCGGAGCCGGAGCCCGGCCGGGACCGGTCTCAGGCCGCCCAGCCGAGCGCGCGCAGGAGCGCGGCGGTGCCCGCCGCGGCGGCGACCGCGACGATGAACGGCGCGCGCACCGCGAAGAGCCCCGCGGCCACGAGCACGGCGGGGATGCGCGCGTCGGCGACGAGCGCCTCCCCCTGCCCGAGCGCCTGCACGGCGACGAGGCCCGCGAGCAGCGAGACGGTGAGCAGCTCGAGCGTGCGGCGCGGCCGCGGCGCGTCGAACAGCGCCGGCGGCACGGCGTAGCCGAGCAGCTTGATCGCGAGCACGGCGATGCTCGCGAGCAGGATGAGGTGCCAGAGCGTCATGCGCCGCCCTCCCGGTCGTGCTCCTGGCCGTGCTCGACGCCCGCGCTGCCGACCGGCCCGGGGCGCTCGTGGGCGCCGTGCCGGTGCTCGGGCCCGCCCGGATCCGGCATCCGAGACTCGTGGCGCGGGCCGAGCACGTTCGTGAGGCCCACGACGACGCCGACGAGCGCGGCGACCACCACGGGCAACCCGGCCGGCAGCGCGGGCAGCAGCGCCGCCGCGGCGACGGCGCTCGCCGCGGCGACCGCGATCGCCTGCCGGCCCTTGAGCCGCGGCCAGAGCAGGCCGACGAAGGCGGCGGCGGCAGCGGCGTCGAGGCCCCACTGGCGCGGGTCGCCGAGCAGGTCGCCCAGCAGCGCGCCGCCGAGGGTCGCGAGGTTCCACCCGATCCAGATGCCGACGCCCGTCACCCAGAACCCGACGCGGCGGGCGCGCGGCTCCTCCTGCGCGAGCGCGACCGCGGTCGACTCGTCGATCGTCACGTGCGCCGCGACGGGCAGCAGCGCCCCGCGCGGGTCGACGACGCGGCGCACGCTCATGCCGTAGAGGGCGTTCCGCAGGCCCAGCATGGCGGCGCTGGCGACGCCCGCGACCCCGCCGCCCGCGGCGACCGCGCCGATGAAGGCGAACTGCGAGCCTCCCGAGAACATGAGCATCGACAGCACCATCGCCTGCCACACGTCGAGCCCGCTCGCGACGGCGAGCGCGCCGAACGAGAGGCCGTAGGCGCTCGTGGCGACCACGACCGACACGCCCTCGCGCCACGCGCGCCGCACCGGATCCATCCCGCCAGGCTAGGGCGCCGGAGCGGCCCGGGCCGCCATGGGCGTCGGGGGCCGCGGGTAGCGTGGGGGCATGCACCTCATCGTCGGCGAGGACGGCCTCGCGCGGCCGCCGTGGGCGGCGACCGACCCGCTGCTGCGCGCCTACTACGACGAGGAGTGGGGCATGCCCGTGCGCGACGAGCGCGGGCTGTTCGAGCGGCTCTCGCTCGAGGCATTCCAGTCGGGGCTCTCGTGGGCGACGATCCTGCGCAAGCGCCCCGCGTTCCGCGAGGCCTTCGCCGGCTTCGACCCCGACGCCGTCGCCGCCTTCGACGAGGACGACGCGCTGCGGCTCATGGCCGACGCGGGCATCGTGCGCAACCGGCGCAAGATCGACGCGACGATCGGCAACGCGCGCGCGACCGCGGCGCTGCGCGCCGACGGCGGCCTGCCGGCGCTGCTGTGGTCGGCGCGGCCGGCGACGACCCCCGTGCCGTCGTCCTTCGCGGAGGTGCCCACGCAGTCGCCCGAGTCGGTCGCGCTCGCGAAGGCGCTGCGCGCCCGCGGGTTCGCCCACGTCGGCCCGACCACGATGTTCGCGCTCATGGAGGCCGTCGGCATCGTCGACACCCACCTCGTCGGCTCCCACCGCCGCGGCACGAGCGGCGCCTGGCTGCCCGACGGAGCCCCGGATCCGCGGTTCGCGGCGCCCGGCGCGAGGGCCGCGGCGTGAGCGGGATGCGCGGCATCGTCGTCGTCCAGTCGCGCCCCGAGGACGACGTCGCCGACGCCGAGCTCGAGGCCATGGTGCGCTTCGGGCGGCTCGACGCCGCGCGCATCCACCGCATCCGGCTCGACCGCGAGGCGCCGCCGGCGATCGACCTCACGGACGTCGACGGCATCCTCGTCGGCGGCGGGCCCGCGAACTTCACCGACCCGCCCGGCGTCGCGCCGGCCGCGCAGGCGGTCGTGGTGCCCTGGCTCACCGACCTCGCCGCCGCCGTGCTGCGCGCCGACCTCCCCTACCTCGGCGCGTGCCTCGGGCTCGGCGCCGTCGTCCACGCGCTCGGCGGCCGGATGGTGAAGGGCGTCGCCGAGTCGGTCGCGCCGGTCGAGCTCACCCTCGTCGGGCAGGACTGGCTCACCGACGGCCTGCCGCGGGCGTTCACCGCGTTCGGCGGCCACAAGGAGGGCATCGTCGACGCGCCCGCCGGCACCGAGCTGCTCGCGGTCTCGGCCCTGTGCGCGCACATGCTGCGCGTGGGCGAGCACGTCGTCGCGACGCAGTTCCATCCTGAGCTCGATGGCCCCGGGCTCGCGCAGCGCATCGTCGCCTACCGCGACCACGGCTACTTCTCCCCCGCCGAGGTCGACGACCTCGTCGCCGCGGGCCACGCCGCCCGCGTCGAGCACCCGCAGGAGATCCTCCGCCGCTTCGCCGAGCGCTACGGGCTCGCCGCGTGAGCGGGGCAGGCGCGTCGCGGGTCGTCGTCGCGTTCGACGCGTTCAAGGGCTCGCTCACGGCCGAGGAGGCGTGCGCAGCCGCCGCGCGCGGCGTGCGCACGGCGGTGCCGGATGCGACGGTCGTCGCAGCTCCGATGGCCGACGGCGGCGAGGGCAGCCTCGACGCGCTGCTCGCGCGCGGCGGCTCGGCCCGTTCCACGGCCACGGTCGACGCGATCGGGCGGCCCGCGACGGCCACCTGGATCCTCGACGGCGACGAGGCGGTCGTGGAGCTCGCGCAGGCCGCCGGCCTGCCGCAGGTCGAGGACGCGCCGCTGCGGCCGCTCGAGGCATCGACCGCCGGGCTCGGCGCCGTCGTGCGCGACGCGCTCGACGCGGGCGCCGCCGGCATCACCCTGCTGCTGGGCGGATCCGCCACGACCGACGGCGGCGCCGGCCTGCTCGTGGCGCTCGGCGCGCGGCTGCTCGACGCCGCAGGCGCGCCGGTCGCGCCGGGCGGCGGCGGGCTCGCGGAGGTCGCGTCGCTCGACCTCTCGGGGCTCGACCCGCGGGCGCTCGCCGTCCGGTGGCGCTTCGTGACCGACGTCGACGCGCCGCTCACCGGACCGCTCGGCGCCGCGGCCGTGTTCGGCCCGCAGAAGGGCGCCTCGCCCGCCGACGTCGCCGCGCTCGACGCCGCCCTGGCGCGCTTCGCCGCGATCGGCGCCGAGGCGCTCGACGTGCCCGTCGCGGCGATCGCCGACGTGCCCGGCGCGGGCGCCGCGGGCGGCGTCGCCTCGGTGCTGCGGGCGCTCACCGGCGGCGAGGTCGTCGCGGGCGGCGCCTGGTTCGCCGCGCTCGCCGGCCTCGACGAGGCGCTCGACGGCGCCGCGCTCGTGCTCACGGGCGAGGGCCGCTTCGACGGGCAGTCGGCGGGCGGCAAGGTCGTCTCGGTCGTGCACGCCGCTGCCGTGCGGGCGGGCGCGCGGCTGTGCGTGCTCGCCGGATCCGTCGACCCCGACGCGGCCGCCGCGATGGGCGTGCCGGCGTTCTCGCTCGCGACGGGCCCCGCCGACCTCGCCGCGCTGCAGCGCGACGCGGCACGTCTCCTCGAGGCGGCCGCCGCATCCGCGACCCGCCTCGCGCTGGGGCGCTAGCTGCCCCGGCGTCAGCCGGCGGCGGGCTCCGCCGCGGGCTCCGCGTCGCGCAGCGCACCGGCGGCCTCGAGCAGCCCGAGCGCCCGCACGCGCTCGGCCGTCGTGCCGTGCACGGCGAGGATGAGCTCGTCGGCGTCGGCCTCCACCTGGAAGCGGCGCAGCTGCTCGGCGGCCTGCTCGCCCGGGCCGAGGGCCGTGTGCTGCGTCATCTTGAGGATGCCGGCGGCCTGCGGGCTCGCGGCGAGCGCGTCGAGCTCGTCGTCGCCGATCGTCTGGCCGATGGGGTTGCCGCGCAGCAGGATCCCCTTCACCCGCGAGCGCACCACCTGCTGCTGCATCGTGCGTGCCTCCTCGAGCGTCGGCGCGACGACGGCGTTGATGCCCGCGATGACGTGCGGGGCGTCGAGCTGCTCGCTCGGCCGGAAGGTCTCGCGGTAGGTCGCGACGGCCTGGTGCAGCGCGTCCGGGGCGAAGTGCGAGGCGAACGCGTAGGGCAGGCCGAGCCGCGCCGCGAGCTGCGCGCCGAAGAGCGACGAGCCGAGGATCACGAGCGGCACGCGCGTGCCCTCGCCCGGGATCGCCCGGATGCCCGGCACGACCGAGGCGCCGGCCAGGTAGCCCTGCAGCTCGACGACGTCCTCGGGGAAGCGGTCGGAGGCGTGGATGTCGCGCCGCAGCGCCGCCCAGGTGCGCTGATCGGTGCCGGGAGCGCGGCCGAGCCCGAGGTCGATGCGGCCGGGGTGCAGCTCGGCGAGCGTGCCGAACTGCTCGGCGATGACGAGCGGCGAGTGGTTGGGCAGCATGACGCCGCCCGAGCCGAGCCGGATCCGCTCGGTGTGCGCCGCGACGTGGGCGATGAGGACGCTCGTCGCGCTCGACGCGATCGAGGGCATGTTGTGGTGCTCGGCGTACCAGACCCGCTCGTAGCCCAGCCGCTCCGCCTCCTGCGCGAGCGCGACGGAGCCGGCGAGGCTCTCGCGCACGGTCTCGGTCGGGGCGATGGGGGCGAGGTCGAGGATCGAGAGGCGCATGCCGGAGGCAACCGAGCGGCCCGCCGGTCTGTTCCCGACGGGCCGCTCGGATGCTGCGGAGGCTGCCGCTAGACCGCCTCGAGCACGATCGCCGAGCCCTGGCCGCCGCCGCCGCAGATGCCGGCCGCGCCGATCGCGCCGCTGCCGGCCTGCGCGAGGCGGCGGGCGAGGTGGCCGACGATGCGGGTGCCGCTCGCGCCGATCGGGTGGCCGAGGGCGATCGCGCCGCCGTTGGCGTTGACGATCTCGGCGTCGACGCCGAGCTGGCGCGTCGAGACGAGCCCGACGGCCGCGAAGGCCTCGTTGATCTCGACCGCCTGCAGGTCGGCGGCGGTGCGGCCCGCGCGGCCGAGCGCCTGCTCGATCGCGTCGGCGGGCTGCGAGTGCAGCGAGACGTCGGCGCCGGCGACGAAGCCGGTGGAGAGGATGCGGGCGATGCCGGTCACGCCGTGCTCGGCGGCCCAGGCGTCCGAGACGAGCACGACGGCGGCGGCGCCGTCGGTGATCTGCGAGGCGTTGCCCGCCGTGATGGTGCCATCGCTCACGAAGGCGGGGCGGAGGCCCGCGAGCGACTCGGCGGTCGTGTCGGCGCGGACGCCGTCGTCGGTCGACACGGTGACGCTGCGGCGCCCGCCCGTCTCGATCGGCACGATCTCGTCGTCGAGCGCGCCCGACTCCTGGGCCGCGGCCAGGCGGCGGTGCGACTCGGCGGCGAACGCGTCCTGCTGCTCGCGCGTGACCTCGAAGCGCTCGTTGAAGCCGTCGGTCGACTCCCCCATCGGCACCTCGTCGAAGGCGTCGGTGAGGCCGTCGAACTGCATCGTGTCGATGAGCGAGGTCGCGCCGAACTTCGAGCCGGCGCGCAGCGGCGCCGCGTGCGGCGCGAGCGTCATCGACTCCTGCCCGACGGCGACGACCACGTCGGCCTCGCCGAGCTGGATCATCCGGTGGCCCGTGACGATCGCCTCGGTGCCCGACAGGCACACGGCGTTGACGCCGAGCGCGGGCACGGTCATCGGGATGCCGGCGCCCACCGCCGTCTGGCGGGGCGGGTTCTGGCCGACGGTCGCGGGCAGCACCTGGCCGACCACCACGGCGTCGACCGCGTCGGCCGCGACGCCGGCCTTCTCGAGCGCGTGCTTCGCCGCGTGCGCGCCGAGCGCCGTCGAGGGCACCTGGGCGAGCTGTCCGAGGAACCGCGCGAACGGGGTCCTGGCGTAGCCGGCGATGAGGGTCTGAGGCATGGTGACTGCTCCTTCGCAGCTCGGGGACGCGCGCAGGTCGTGCGCGCCTCCAGCCTACGCGCGTCGGCTCGGGACGTGCCGGGCGGCGGCGGCTCCCAGGCGCACGGGGTACAACGGAGCCGGATCCGTGCACGGGTCGGCGCCCGGCCGCCCGCGCGGACGGAAGGAGGCCGCCATGACCGACGAGCACCGCGAGCCGGAGCCCGGCACCGACGAGGCGCGCGCCGACCAGCAGCAGGTCGACGAGCAGGCGCACCACGACCCGGAGACCGAGGAGGACACCGCCTCGGGCGGCGCTCCCCAGGGGAGCTGAGACGAGCGGAGGGGCCCGGCGTCGCACCGGGCCCCTCCGCGTGCGCCGCACAGGCGCTGCCGCTCAGTCGCGGCGCGCGTCGTTCCCCTCGGGCCACTGCTCGGCGGTGTCCTCGTGGCCGGAGGTCGGCCGCGCCTCGCCGGCGCCCTCGTACCACTGCTCCGCCGTGTCCTGGTGGCCGCCCTCCGTCGCGACCGCAGGCCGCGCCGCGTCGTCCGCCAGGCTCGCGCCGGAGGCCGGGTCATGGCTCGACGAGCCGGCGATGTTCACCATCCAGAGGATGCCGAACCGGTCGACGAGCATGCCGAAGGTGTCGCCCCACGGCGCCCGCACGAGCGGCTCGAGGATCTGGGCGCCCTCGGCGAGGCCCTCCCAATACCGCGTGAGCGCCGTCTCGTCGTCGCCCGAGAGCGACACCTGCTGGCCGCCGGTGCCGCGGTCCATGCCCGGGGGCGTGTCGCTCGCCATGAGCGTGTGACCGTCGGCGGTCGTCAGCTGCGCGTGCATGACGAGGTCGGCGTCGTCCGGTCCGCGCGACTGGCCGGACTCCCCGAACGTCGAGACGTCGAGGTCGCCGCCGAAGACGCCGTGGTAGAAGTTCATCGCCTCGCGCGCGTCGCGCTGGAAGGCGAGGTAGGGGTTGAGCAGTGTCGCCATCGAGAGCCTCCGTGTCCGCGGCCGATCGGCCGCTCGGGGCAAGGGTGGCGCACCGGAGGACGCGCCGCTACCCCTCTCGGCCGTGAGGATCCGGAGGATCCCCCACGACTGGGCGCTGACAGGCGGCGGTCCGTTCCGTACGATGGGTCCGACAGCAGCGGCGGACGCCCGCGTGCCCTTGATGAGACGAGGACCGGGTGGACGAGCAGCGGACGCGGGCGGCAGCGCCCGACGACGCCGCGGAGCTGCGCCGTCGCAGCGAGGTGCTCGCCATGCTCGCCCGTCGGCGCCGTCGGCGCCGCACCCTGCTCGGCTCGATCGCCGGTGTCGCGATGCTCGCGGTCGTCGGCGGCTCGCTCGTCGCGTGGAGCGCGCAGGCGCGAGCCACATCGATCGCGGATGAGATCGAGCTGTGGCACGCCGAGCGCGACGACGCGCGCTGCCAGGTCGCGGCGCGGCTCGTGCTCGCGGTCGAGCTGGAGTCGCGCGCCGCGGACGTCGTCGCCGCGGCGGAGCACGTCTCGGAGGCCGAGGACCTGCTCAGCGAGGATGCGCGGCGTGCGTTCCGCGACCAGCGCGCGGCGCTGAGGACGTCGCTCGACTCCGGCGAGCTGCTGACGGAGGACGACCGCGTCACGGCGGCGCGCTGGCGCGCCGAGGCCGAGGCCAGCGGCGATGCGGAGGCCTTCGACGTCGTCGCCGCGTGCACCGCCGAGGCCGCGCAGCGCCGCTCGCCGGTCGAGGGGGTGACGGCCGAGCGCGTCGACGCCCTCGCCGCGGAGCTGCGCGAGCTCGGCGATCCGCGCGCCCTCGACGCTGCGAGGCTCGATGCCCTGGACGCTGCGATCCGGGCGCTCGCCCCCTCCGCGATGGCGCTGGCGGAGGGCCGAGCCGAGCTCGGCGACCTGCGGGCGGCGTTCTCGGCATCCCCGACCGACGTGCTCGCCTCGCTCGGCTCGAGCGACGACGCGGTGCGCGACAGCGCGGAGGCCCTGCGTCGCGACGGATCGCCGCTCGCGGTCCTCGACCTCATCGAGTCGCTCGCGCTGCACGTCGCGTCGGCGTGGATGGCGGAGGCCTGGCAGCTCGAGGCGGACGGTGACGCGGCGGGCGCGGCTGAGCGGCAGTCGGCGGCCGCGCAGGTGCAGGAGGCGATCGCGCAGGCCGCCCCGCGGCCCCGGCCGATCGCGTCGCCGGCCCCTCCGGTCCAGCCGAGCGCACCCGCCCTGCCCGAGGGCCCGCGGCCGAGTGCTCCGAGCTCGCCCGCGCCCCAGCCGACCGCGCCGCCGAGCCCGTCGTCGCCCCCTGTCGCTCCGACCACGCCGCCCGGCCCGGTCGATCCGCCGGTCGACCCGTCTCCCGAGCCCGAGCCCGAGCCCGAGCCGCCCATCTTCCCGACGCCCGTCGATCCGAGGCCCACGCTCCCCGATCCGATCGAGACCACGACGCCGATCGCGCCGGACGGCGCCTGACGATGCGCGAGGAGGCGGCCCCCGCTGCGCACGCCGGCGACGCGACCGCGGCCGTCGCACCGTCGCGCCGTCGTCGCCTCGCGCTCGTCGTGGCCGGCGGCGCCCTCGTCGCCTCCCTCGTGGCCGGTGCGGTCGCCGTCGGCTGGAGCGGCGACGCCCGCGCCGCGGCCGCCGCCGCCGGCATCGACCGCTGGCACGACGAGCACGACGCCGCGGGCTGCGGGCTCGAGGTGCGCATCGTGCGCGCCGTCGCGCTGCAGGACCGCGCCGCCGACGTGCTGGACGCCGCCGCCGACGTCGAGCACGCCGCCGAGCTGCTCGGCGAGCGGCAGCGCTCCGCGTTCGGGCTGGGCCGGTCGGACCTCCTCGGCTCCTTGGCTGCCGGCGACTTCGTGACTGCCGACGACCGCGCGATCGCCGAGCGGTGGACGACGGCCGCCGACCGCGCATCGGAGCCCGCGGCCTTCGACGTGCTCGGCGCCTGCGTCGCCGGGGCCGCGGCCGCCCGGCCGGCGCCCGCCGTCGACGCCGGCGCCGAGGAGCTCGAGCGCGAGCTGCGCCGGCTCGGCGACCCTCGCGACTTCGACGACGCGCGCATCGACGGCCTCGAGGCGGCGATCGCCCGCTTCGCACCCGCCGCCATCGCGGTCGCCGAGAGCCGCACCGACCCCGCGGCGATGCGCGACGCGTTCGCGATCGTGCCCGACGAGCTGCGGATGCCGCTCGACGCCGCCGACGCCCGGGTCGCGGCGCTCCTCGCCGTGCTCGCCGAGGAGCGCGGCCCGGCCGACGTCCTCGACCTCGTGGAGGGCGTGACGCTGCACGTCGCCTCCGCCCGCGCGGCCGACGCGTGGCGGCTCGAGGCGGAGGGCCGCGCCGAGGCCGCTGCCGCTGCGGCGGTCGCCGCGCAGCGCGCCCGCGACGCCGTCCGACAGGCTGCGCCGCGACCGATCACCGACCCCTCGCCGCTGCCGCCCGCCGGCCTCCTGCCGGCCCTCCCGCCCGAGGCGCCGTCGCTGCCGGGGACGACGGATCCCGGCCCGCCCGGGGAGTCCGGACAGGGGCCCGGCGACCCGCTGCCGGCGCCGCCCGAGGAGCCGGGCCAGGAGCCCGGCGACCCGCTGCCGGCGCCGCCCGAGGATCCCGACCCCACCGACCCCGGCACGACGGACCCCTCGCCGAGCGACCCCCCGCCCTCGCCGGAGCCGAGCCTCGAGCCGGCGCCTGCGCCGACGCCCACGCCCGATCCCTCGGCGCCGCCGGCGCCCACGCCGCTCCCGACGCCCTGAGGGCCGACCCGGCCGCGCCCTGAGGGCCGACCCGGCCGCCGCGCAGGGACGGCATCGCCCCTGCCGTAGCGTGGGGGCATGAGCGACACCACGATCCGCATGTACGGCGCCGACTGGTGCGGCGACTGCCGCCGCACCAAGCACCAGCTCGACGGCCTCGGCGTCGCGTACGAGTACATCGACGTCGCGGCGGACGAAGCCGCGGCGCAGGAGGCCCAGCGCATCGCGGGCCGCCAGAACATCCCGGTCGTCGTCTACCCCGACGGCTCGCACCACGTCGAGCCCTCGAACCCCGAGCTGCAGGCGAAGCTCGAGGAGCTCGCGCTCGTGTGAGCCCGCTCCCCCGACGACCACGGCGGCCCCGCGCGATGCGGGGCCGCCGTCGTTGTGCGTGGCCGGAGCCCGATGCGGGTCCCGGTCAGTGCGCCGGGTGCCGCCGCTCGAGCTTGGCGCCCTCGACGTCGACGTCGGGGATGATCCGGTCGAGCCATCGCGGCAGCCACCAGGCGCCGCGCCCCACGAGGTGCATGATCGCCGGCACGAGCAGCATCCGCACCAGGAAGGCGTCGAAGAGCACGCCGAGCGAGAGGCCGAGGCCCATCGCCTTGATGATGACGGAGTCCGAGGCGATGAAGCCGGCGAAGACGGCGATCATGATGAGCGCCGCGGCGATGACGACCGAGCGGCCCGCGCGGAAGCCCTGCGCGACCGCGAGCCGTGCCGGCGCCCCGTGCACGTACGCCTCGCGCATGCCGGTGGCGAGGAAGAGCTGGTAGTCCATCGCGAGTCCGAAGAGGATGCCCACGAGGAGCACCGGCAGGAAGCTGAGGATCGGGCCCGGCTGCGGCACGCCGAGCAGGTCGCCGAGCCATCCCCACTGGAACACGGCCGTGACGGCGCCGTAGGTGGCGAACAGCGAGAGCACGAAGCCCGCGGTCGCGATGAGCGGCACGAGCAACGAGCGGAACACCATCACCATGATGAGGAACGACAGGCCCACGACGACCGCGAGGTAGGTCGGGAGGACGTCGGCGAGGCCCTCCGAGATGTCGATGTTCGACGCGGCCTGGCCGGCGACGCCGAGCGTGACGTCGCCGTCGATGGGCGGCAGCGACCGCAGCTCGCGCACGAGCGCCTCGGTCGACTCGCTGTTCGGCCCCTCGGCGGGCACGACCTGGAACGCGGCGAGGCGGTGGTCGTCCGAGACCGCGACGGGCGCGACCGCGACGACGTCGTCCTGGGCGGCGAGCTCGCGCGCGACGGCGAGCTGCTGCTCGACCACCGCGTCGTCGTCGAGCCCGTCGGGCAGGTCGGCCGTGACGAGCAGCGGGCCGTTGGCGCCCGCGCCGAACGACTGCTCGGTGAGCGTGAACGCGCGGTAGGCGGTGGAGTCGGCGGCCTCGGAGCCGCCGTCGGGCAGGCCCAGGCGCATCGAGAGCGACGGGATCGCGATCGTGCCGAGCACGGCGACCGCGAGCAGCACCGAGACGACCGCGCGCGGCGTCGACATCGGGCGCACCGCCGTCGCGGCGCGCGTCGCGCCCTCCGACGCGGCGGCCGCCGCATCCGCCTTCGCCTGCGCGCGGCGGCCGATGATCCGGCGGCCCGCGAGGCCCAGCAGCGCCGGGGTCGCGGTGGTCGCGATGAGCACGGCGACGGCGACGCTCACCGCGCCCGCCACGCCCATGAGGGCGAGGAACGGGATGCCGGTGATCGCGAGCGCCAGCAGCGCGACGACGACGGTCGTGCCGGCGAAGACGACCGCGTTGCCGGCCGTGCCGTTGGCGAGGCCGATCGACTCGACGACGTCCATGCCGCGCAGCAGCTGCTTGCGGTGGCGGTAGATGATGAAGAGCGCGTAGTCGATGCCGACGGCGAGGCCGAGCATGACGCCGAGGATGGGCGTGACCGACGCCATCTGCACGAGCCCAGAGAACGAGAGCACCGCCATCGCGCCGATGCCGACGCCGAGCAGCGCCGTGACGATCGGGAACGCGGCGGCGAGCAGCGAGCCGAGCACGACGACGAGCACCACGGCGGCGAGCGCGACGCCCACCGCCTCGCCGACGCCGAGGATCTCCGGCACGCCCTGCGCGATGTCGGTCGAGAACGACGCCTCGATGCCGTCGATGGGCGACGCGAGCACGTGCTCCATCACCGCGTCCTTCGACTCCTGCGGGAGCTCGAGGCGGGTGAGGTCGAACGAGATGGTGGCGAGAGCGGTGGCGCCGTCCTCGGAGACGAGCCGGACGCCGTCGGCGAGCTCGAGCAGCTCGGCGCCCTGCTCGAGCTGCGCCTCGCCGTCCTCGAGCTCGGCGCGGCTCTCGTCGAGCTGCTGCTGGCCCGCCTCGAGCTGCTCGCGGCCCTCGTCGAGCTGCGCCTGCTGCGCGTCGAGCTGCGCCTGCTGCGCGTCGAGCTGCGCGGTGGGGAGGCCCGCGGCCTCGAGCTGCGCGCGGCCGGCGTCGAGCTGCTGCTGGCCCGCGTCGAGCTGCGCCTGGCCCGCCTCGAGCTGCTCGCGCTGGGCGTCGAGCTGCGCCTGGCCGGCCTCGAGCTGCGCCCGCCCGTCCTCGAGCTCGGTCCGCCCGTCCTCGATCTGCTGGGCCTGGTCCGCGCGCTCCGCCTCCGTGGCGAAGGGGTCGTTCGTGCCCGAGACGTCGGGGAGGCCCTCGGCGCCCGCGACGACCTCGGCGATCGCGGCCTGCTGCGCGCCGTCGATCGGCTGGCCGTCGGTGCGGTGGAACACGACCGTGCCGGTCGCGCCGGCGAAGTCGGGCAGCTCCTGCTCGAGCTCGGCGATCACCTCGCCGGAGGCGGTGCCCGGGATGTCGAAGCTCGACGAGAGGCCCTTGAAGCCGATGAGGAAGCCGCCGGCTGCGAGGCCGAGCACGACCATCCAGGCGACGAGCACCGTCCACGCCCGCCGCGCGGCGAACGTCCCGATGCGGTGCAGCAGCTCAGCCAATGTCGTCCCTCCGCTGTGGGCGCACCGCCGGACGGGCGCTCCCGTCCTCGACAAGCGCGACCAAGATAACACGCACCGTCTCGTCTAGGCTATGAGCATCCGCCCGCTCCTCCCCCACCCCGGAGGCACCATGCCGCTCCCCCGCACCGGCCCCGTGCGCAGCGAGGCCGCGCGCGCCGCGATCCTCGCCGCGACCGCCGAGCTCTTCGCCGAGCGCGGCTACGAGCACCTCACCATCGAGGGCGTCGCGCAGCGCGCCGGGGTCGGCAAGCAGACGATCTACCGCTGGTGGCGCTCGAAGGGCGCGCTCGTGGCGGAGTGCCTCATGGAGGGCCGGCTCTTCGGCGACCGACTCGCGGTGCCCGACACGGGCGACGTGCGCGCCGACCTCGAGGCGTGGCTGCGCACGGTGCTCACCCTCGTCGACGCCGAGCGGGGGCTCGTGCTCTCGCTCCTGGGCGCCGCGGCCGAGCACGCGGAGGTCGCCGAGCGGCTCGACGCGAGCCTCACGTTCTCGGCCTCGATCGCCGACCGCCTCGAGGCCGGCACCGGCACGACCGCCAACCTGCGGCCCGGGGTGGCGGCGCGCCTCGCCGACGCGCTCATCGGCGCGGTCGTGCTGCGGGCGCTCAGCCGACAGCCGTCGGCCGACGACGACGCGGCCGCCATGCTCGACGCGCTGCTCGGTCCCGCGACGCGCTGAGCCGCGTCAGCGCTCGCCGAGCGCCGCCGGCACCGCGGAGGCGAGCCGCAGCACCGCCGTCAGCCCGCCGTCGGCGTTGGCGCGGAGCGTCGCCGTGCCGGCGTTGCGCCGCACGAGCTCCGCGACGATCGCGAGGCCGAGGCCCGTGCCCGGCACGCTGTCGCGCTCGGCCTCGGGCGCGCGGTAGAAGCGCTCGAAGGCGTGCGCCATCGACGCCTCCGACATCCCCGGCCCCGTGTCGGCGACCGCGATGGCGACCTCGGCGCCCTCGTCGTGCGCCGACAGCGCGACGCGGCCGCCCGCGGGCGTGAACTTGAGGGCGTTCGCGAGCACGTTGCCGACCGCGCGCGCGAGGTCGGCGCGCACCGCGAGCACCGCCTCGTCGTCGGCGACGACCTCGATGCGGACGCCCTTGCCGCGGGCCAGGGCGGCGTGCGCGGCGACGGCCTCGTCGAGCACCTCGCGGCAGCGCACGGGCTCCCGTCGGCGCGTGCCGCCGGGCTCCGCGGAGGCGCTGCTGAGGGTCAGGAGGTCCTCGACGAGCTGCGAGAGGCGCGCGGCGTTGCGGTCGATCGCCTCGACCCATTCGCGCTCGCGGCCCGGCAGCTCGCCCGCGTCGGCGAGCAGCTCGGTGTAGCCGACGATGCTCGTGATGGGCGTTCGGAGCTCGTGGCTCGTGGTCGCCAGGAAGTCGTCGCGCTGCCGCTCGAGGTCGGCGCGGATGGAGCGGGCGGCGTCGTGCTCGATCTCGGCCTCGAGCCGCGCCTGCTGCGCGGCGAGCACCTCGGTGAGGTCGATCATCTGGATCGCGAAGCGCTCGGCCTCGCCGTCGATCCGGTTGGCGGCGAGCGTGATGGTGCGGCCGGCCGCGCGCACCGTGATCGGCTCGCCCGAGGCGAGCGCCGCCCGGGCGGCGCGCAGCACGGGACCGTCCCAGACGTCGGCGTCGTCGAGCTCGTCGGCGAGCAGCGATCGGGCGGAGGGGTTCGACCACGCGATCCGCGCCTCCCCCTCGACGCGCTGGACGATCGCGAGGCCGACCTGCGCGTCGACGAGGCTGCCGGTGAGCAGGCGCGTGGAGGCGTCGAGGCGGCGCGAGAGCGCGCGCAGCTCGTACTGGGCGGAGACGAGCACGATCGCGACCGACGAGAACGTGACGAGGAAGAGCTCGACGAGCGCCGCCCCCGTGAGCAGGTCGATGCCGTCGGCGGCGAAGGGGCCGCCGCCGCGGAGCGTCAGCACGAGGATGGCGAGCCCGCCGACGACCGACTCCGCGAGCACGACGCGGATCGGGAACCGGAAGGCCGCCCACGCGAGCGCGATGTAGGGCGCGAACGCGAGCGGCAGCGTCTGGCCCGGCCAGAACACGGCGAGCACCACGGCCGCCAGCACGACGACCTGCACGACCATCTCGACCGGCCCGGCGCGCACCGGCAGCGGCTTCGGCAGCAGCGCGACGGGCGCGAGCATGCTCACCGCGGCGGCATGCGAGGCGGCGACGAAGGCCGCCGTCGGCCACCAGGCCCCGCCCTCGAGCAGCGCGACGACGGCGGCCGCGAGCACGCCCGCCGCGACCGCCGCGGCCATGACCGCGACGGTGAACCGCACCGCGGGCCGGAGGCCGGAGAGCCGGAACGCGCGCACGGCCGTGCCGAGCACGGCGACGACGATCGCGACCTCGGCCGCGTTGATGAGGCCGAACAGGCCCGACACGGCGATCGAGCGCCCGGCCACGGCGTTGGCGGCGAACGTGGCCACGAGCACGAGCAGCAGCGCCCACGGCAGTCGGCGGCGGCCGTGCAGCACGCCCCACAGCACCGCGAGGCCCGCGGCCGGCCACCAGAGCGCCACGGGGCTCCCGACGGGCGCGAAGAGCACGCCGGAGAGCCCGGCCGCGAAGATCGACGCGAGCGCCACGACCCAGGCCCACCACGGAGGCTCCCACCGCGGCGGCGCGGCGGACGCGGCGTCGAGGATCGGCCCGTCAGGGATGGCGCTCACGTGAGAACGGTACGGCCTCCGGCGGCGCACCGCGCGCACTGCGAGCGCAGGGTCCGCCCAGCGCGACTACTGTCGGCTCGTGCGACTCGCGCTCGTCGGCCTCGGCCTCCTGCTCGTCGGCGGCGCGGCGGCGCTGACCGGCCTCCTGCCCGCGGCCGACGCCGAGGCGCTCGGCGAGCGGGTCTGGCCGATCCTGGCGTACGTGACCGCGGTGACGGTGGTGGCCGAGCTCGCGGCGGAGGCCGGCCTGTTCCGGGCGATCGCGGGCCGACTGAGCGGGCTCGCGCGCGGCCGCGCGCTCGTGCTGTGGCTGCTCGTCGCGGCCCTCGCGGTCGTCGCGACCGCGTTCCTGTCGCTCGACACCACCGCGGTGCTGCTCACGCCCGTCGTGGTGCTGCTCGCCGCCCACGCGGGCCTGCGGCCGCATCCGTTCGCGCTCGCGACCGTCTGGCTCGCGAACGCCGCGTCGCTCTGGCTACCCGTCTCGAACCTCACGAACCTGCTGGCGGCGCACCGGCTCGGGGTCGAGGGGCCGTGGGCGTTCCTCGCCCTGCTGTGGGCGCCGGCGCTCGTGGCGACGCTCGTGCCGATCGGCGTCATGCTCGTCGTGTTCCGCCGCGAGCTCGCGGCCCGGTTCGTGCCGGACGCGCCCGAGCCGGTGGAGGATCCGGTGCTGCTGCGGCTCTCGGCGGTCGTCGTCGCCGCGCTGCTGCCGCTGCTGGTCTCGGGGATCGACCCGTGGATCCCCGCCACGGGCGCCGCCGCGGTGCTCGTGGCGGCGTTCGCGGCGCGCCGGCGCGAGGCGCTCGGCATCGGCCTCGTGCCGCTGCCGCTGCTCGTGTTCGCCGCCGGCCTCTTCCTCGTCGTCGAGGCGGCCCATGCGATGGGGCTCACGGCCGCGCTCGCCGCGGTCGCGGGCGGCGGCGACGACCTCGGCTCGCTGCTGCGGCTGTCGATGGGCGGGGCCGTCGCGGCCAACGCCGTCGACAACCTGCCGGCCTACCTCGCGCTCGAGCCGCTCGCCGACTCCCCCGTCCGGATCGCCGCCCTGCTCGTGGGCGTGAACGCCGGTCCGCTCGTCACGCCGTGGGCATCGCTCGCGACGCTCCTGTGGCACGCCCGGCTCGTGCGGCTCGGCGTCGAGATCTCGTGGCGCCGGTACGCGCTGCTCGGCCTCGTCGCGGCGCCGCTGACCGTCGTGGCCGCGACCGTGGCGCTCTGGGCCGCGCACGGCGCCTAGGACGGCCTACGACCCCTTCGGCCAGTCGTCGGGCACCGGTGCGCCGTGCGGGGTCGCGGGATCGGCTCCGACGTCCGACCACGAGTCCTGCGGGCGGTAGCCGAGGTCGAGCATCGTGTTCGTGAGGTCCCAGCGCCGGTTGGGGTTGTCGGAGATCGCGTAGTACAGGCCGAAGCGCACGTCGGCCTCGATCGCGCAGCGGAACACCCGCTCCGCGTCGTCCTCGCTCAGCCACATCGCGTGCAGCAGGTCGAGGTCGGCCGAGGCGGGGTCGTCGGTCATCCAGCCGATCCGGAGCGCGACCACCGACAGCCCGTGCTCGTCGGCGTAGAAGCGCCCGAGGATCTCGCCGAACGCCTTCGAGACGCCGTAGAGCGAGTCGGGGCGCTGCAGGTGGTGCGGGTAGACGGGCCATTCCTCGAGCCGGTCGTACATGCCCATCGCGTGGTTCGACGAGGCGTACACGACGCGCTCGACGCCTGCCTCGCGCGCCGCCTCGAGCACGTTCCGCGCGCCGACGATGTTCGCGCCGAGCACATCCTCCCAGGTCGACTCGGGGCTCGCGCTGCCCGCGAGGTGCACGACGACGTCGACGCCCTCCATGAGCGCGCGGACGGCGTCGTAGTCGGTGAGGTCCGCCTCGCGGAGCTCGCGCTCCTGCTCGGGCGTCCGGGGCGTCCGGCCGTGCATGACGACGTCGTAGTCCTCGCGCAGCCGATCCGACAGCAGCAGGCCGATCCCGCCCGTCGCGCCGGTGATGAGCACGCGGCGGGCCACTACAGCTCCTCGTAGCGCGCCGGGTCCTGGTCGGCGAGCCGGCCGTCGGGGCGGCCGAGGGCGGTGATGGCGGCGAGCTCGTCGCCCGAGAGCAGCAGGTCGACGGCGCCGAGGTTCTCGGCCTGTCGCTCGGGCGAGGCGGCCTTGGGCAGCGGCACCGCGCCCCGGCCGATCGCCCAGGCGAGCACGACCTGCGCGGGCGTGGCGCCGCGCTCCTGCGCGATGCGCACGACCTCGGGGTGCTCGAGCAGGTCGTTGCCGCGCCCGATCGGGCTCCACGCCTGCGTGATGATGCCGTGCTCGCGGTCGTAGGCGAGCTGCTCCTCCTGCGGGAAGTACGGGTGCAGCTCGACCTGGTTGACCTCCGGCAGCACGCCGGTGGCCTCCCGGAGCCGGTCGAGGTGCTCCGGCAGGAAGTTGCAGACGCCGATCGCGCCGACGAGGCCGCGCTCCTTGGCCTCGATGAGCGCCTCCCACGCCTCGACGTACTGCCCGCGGCCGGGGTTCGGCCAGTGGATGAGGTAGAGGTCGAGCCGCTCGAGGCCCGTGCGGGCGACGCTCTCCTCGATCGTCGCGATCGCGGCGTCGTGGGCGTGGTGGCGGCCGGGCAGCTTCGACGTGACGACGAGCTCCTCGCGCGGCGTGCCCGCGGCGACGGCGGCGCGCACGGCGGCGCCGACGGTCCCCTCGTTCTCGTAGTTGAAGGCGGAGTCGATGAGGCGGTAGCCGCCCCGGATCGCCCCCTCGATCGCCTCGGCGCCCCCGGCGCCCTTGAGGCGGTAGGTGCCGAAGCCGACGACGGGGAGGCTGAGGCCGGCGTGGGCGGTGGTGGTGGGGATCATGGTGCTCCTTCCGCCCGCGACGCTACGCCCGCCGTCTGATCGGCTCGTGGACGCCGCCGTCCGCGCGCACGTGCTCGAGCAGGGCGCGCAGCGGCGCGGGCGCGCGCTCCGCGCCGAGCGCCTCGACGAGCAGCGGCGCGTAGCGCGCCTTGCGGCGGGCGCCGGCGCCGAAGAAGCGCCGCAGCACGCGCTCGCGCGTCCAGCCGCGCTGCGCGGGCATCTGCGCGAGCCGCGCGAGCGAGGCGCCGTCGCCCTCGGCGTCGACCACCGCCTCCCCGCCGTCGGCGCCGAGCGCGCGGACGAGCTCGTCCTCGAGGTCCGCGTCGCAGCCGAAGAACCCGATCCGCTCGAGGCCGTCGGGCGCGAGCGCGAGCGCCGCCTCGAGCCCCGCATCCGCGAGGCCGCGGCGCACGCGGGATGCCGCCGGTGCGTCGTACAGCCCCGCGAGCGCCAGCCCGCGACCGCGCGGGCCGAGGCGGAGGGCGTGGGTGCGCGTGTTCGTCACGCCCGCCATCGCCACGACCTCGACGCCCTCCGCCGCGAGGTCGCGCCCCTGCAGCCGCGCGAGCGCGAGGACCGCGAGCCGATCGCTCTCGCCTTCGACGAGCACGGCGACGCGCGGGTCCATGCCTCCATCACGCCGCATCCGCGCGCTGCGGTCAAGGCCACGGCTTGCGGATCGCGACCGCCTCTGGCAGTGTGTGGAAAGGTTTCCACATGGAAACGTTTCCACGGATGTGATGCACATGGAGGTGCTGGCGATGGCCACGATCAAGGACGTCGCCGCCCGAGCGGGCGTCTCGCTCGGCACCGCCTCCCGCGTGCTCTCCGGCAGCAGCCAGACCTCGCCCGACTCGCGCTCCCGCGTGCTCGCCGCCGCGGCCGAGCTGCAGTACGTCGCCAACGGTCCCGCCCGCGCGCTCCGCCGCGCCCGCACCGACGTGCTCGGCCTGCTGCTGCCCGACATCCGCAACCCGTTCTTCTCCGAGCTCGCGCACGCCGCCGAGCAGGAGGCGCGCCGCCTCGGCTACACGGTGCTGCTCGCGAACGCCGACGAGGACCGCGACCAGGAGGCCGCGTACCTGCGCACCTTCGCCTCGCAGCGGATCGACGGGCTGCTGCTCGCGCCGCAGCAGGGCGGCTCGCCCGAGCTCGAGTCGCTGCACGCCTCCGGGCTGCCGCTCGTGCTCGTCGACCGCGCCGTGCGCGGGCTCGACGCCCCGCTGCTGAGCACCGACAACGCGCAGGGCGTCGCGCAGGCGCTCGCCTGGCTGCAGGCCGGCGGCCACCGAGACGTCGCCTTCGTCGGCGGCCCCGCGGCCATCTCGACCGGCGTCGAGCGGCGCGACGCGTACCTCGCGGGGCGCGCCGCCCACGGCATCTCGACCGACGACGCGCTCGTCGACGCGGGCGACTTCCAGCTCGGCTCCGGCACCGACGCGATGCTGCGCATCCTCGACCGCGGCGTGCGGCCCACCGCCGTCTTCGGCGCCGACGGCCTCATGACCGCGGGCGCCATGCGCGCGCTGCGGCAGCGGCTCGGCGACGAGGCGCGCGCGGTGGAGGTGGTCTCGTTCGACGACCTCGACTGGTTCGACCTCCGCTCCCCCGGCATCAGCGCCGTCGTGAACGACGCCGCCGAGATCGGCCGGCTCGGCGTCGCCGCGCTCGCCGACGTCATCGCCGGCCGGCCCGTCGCGTCGCAGCGCATCGCCACGACCTTCGTCGACCGTCGACCCGCGGGAGGCACCGCATGAGCCGCATCCTCGTGGTCGGCTCGATCAACGCCGACGACGCGCTCCGCGTCGAGCGCCTGCCCGGCCCGGGCGAGACCGTCAGCGCCCGCTCTGCCGAGACGGCGCTCGGCGGCAAGGGCGCGAACCAGGCGATCGCCGCCGCGCGCGCCGGCGCCGAGGTGCGGATGGTCGGCGCGGTCGGCGCGGCCGACGGCGCCTGGCTCGTCGGCGCGCTCGCCGCCGACGGCGTCGACGCGAGCGGCGTCGTCGCGCTGCCCGGCGAGCGCTCGGGCCGCGCGACCGTGCTCATCGACGACGCGGGCGAGAACTCGATCGTCATCGCCGCCGGCGCCAACGCGCACGTGCCGCTCGACGCCGTCGATGCCGCGTGCGCGGCCCTCCGGCCCGGCGATGCGCTCCTGCTGCAGCACGAGGTGCCCGCCGCCGTCAGCCGGCGCGCCGCATCCGCCGCCCGCGCCGCCGGCGCCGCGGTCGTCTGGAACGCGGCCCCGGCGCCGACGCGCCGCGACGAGCTCGTGCCGGACGTCGACCTGCTCGTCGTGAACGAGCACGAGCTCGCCGCGGTCGCAGTGCTGCTCGGCGTCGGCGGCGCGGAGACTGCGGGCGCGAAGGCGATGGATGCGGAGGCGCCGGATGCGGTCGACCTCGCCTGCATCGACGGGCTCGTCGCCGCCGTCGCGAGCGCCGCGGACGCCGACGTCGTCTGCACCCTCGGCGCCGCCGGCGCCGCCTACCGCATCGGCGGCACCGCCGGCCGCGCACCGACGCGCGCCGTCCCGGCCGTCGACACCACGGCCGCCGGCGACACGTTCGTCGGCTACCTCGCGGCGCTCGGCGACCGCCCCTTCGACGAGCGGCTCCGCGCCGCGCTGGCTGCGGGCACGCTCGCGGTCACGCGCCCCGGCGCCGCCGCATCCATCCCCCACCTGGCGGAGGTCGAGCGCTCGCTCGAGCCCGCGACGCTCGGAAGGAGCACCCCATGAAGGTAGCGCTCGGCGCAGACCACGCCGGATTCCCGCTCAAGGACGCCGTCCGGGCCGCCATCGAGGCGCTCGGCCACGAGGTCATCGACCGCGGCACCCACAGCTCGGAGCCGGTCGACTTCCCCGACATCACGCAGGAGACCTGCGCGCCGATCCTCAGCGGCGACGCCGACCGCGCGATCCTCGTGTGCGGCACCGGCCAGGGCGCCATCATGGCCGCCAACAAGCTGCCCGGCATCCGCTGCGGCCTCGCCCACGAGCCCTACTCGGCGCACCAGGCCGTCGAGCACGACGACGCCAACGTCATCGCGATGGGCGCCTGGCTCGTGCCCCACGCCCTCGTGCCGGACATCGTGCGCGAGTTCCTCGGCGCGGCGTTCGACGACGACGAGGACACCCGTCGCCGGGTCGAGAAGCTCAACGCCCTCGACGACCTCACCCCCTAGCCCCCATCACGACACAGCACGCCGGCAGGCCTCCCGCCCGGCACCGATCGAAGGAGATCACCATGACCACGACGACCGAGAGCACGCGGCGCAGCCCGCTCGGCTCCAAGGATCGCGTCAAGACCGCCATCGCGGCCGCGGTCGGCACGAGCGTCGAGAACTACGACTTCATCGCCTACGGCACGGCGGCGGCGCTGTACTTCGGCACCGTGTTCTTCCCGTCGGACGACCCGCTGGTCTCGACCCTGCTCGCGTTCGCCACGCTCGCGGTCGGCTTCGTCATGCGTCCGCTGGGCGGCGCGATCGGCGGCTACCTGGGCGACCGCTTCGGCCGCAAGCCCGTGCTCGTCGGCGCGATGATCGTCATGGGAGCCGCGACGTTCGTTATCGGCCTGCTGCCGACGTACGACCAGATAGGCCTCGCCGCGCCCATCATCCTCACGGCCATCCGCATGATCCAAGGCCTCGCGTTCGGCGCCGAGTGGGGCGGCGCGATCACGATGGCCTACGAGCACGCCCCGTGGCACCGCCGTGGCATGTTCGCCGCGATCCCGCAGTCGGGCAACCCGCTCGGCATCGCCCTCGCGAGCGCCATGTTCGCCTTCTCGGCGACGCTCGACGGCGACTGGAAGTGGCGGCTGCCGTTCCTCGTGAGCGCCATCCTGGTGATCGCGGCGCTCATCGTGCGCTCGAAGCTGTCGGAGTCGCCCGAGTTCCAGGAGGCCGTGGCGACCGGCAAGACGGAGAAGAACCCGTTCCTCGCGACGCTCCGCGACGACTGGCGCGGCATCCTGCGGGTGATCGCGCTGCGCGTCGTCGAGTCGTTCACCTACTACTCGACCGCGACGTACCTGCTGAACTACCTCGCGGGGCGCGACGAGTCGCTCCGGCCGATCGCGCTCGGCGCGATCACGGCGGCGTCGATCATCGCCATCGGCATGACGTTCCTCGCAGGGTCGCTCACCGACCGCATCGGCCGCCGCCCGATCTACATCGGCGCGTGCATCGCCGCGATCGTCTTCGCCTTCCCGATGTACCTGCTGACGAACGACGGCGTCCCGGCGCTCGTCGTGGCCGTCTTCATCATCGCGATCGGCTTCATCCACGCGTCGCTCACGGGCGTGCAGGGCTCGCTGCTCACCGAGCAGTTCCGCACCGCCACGCGCACCTCGGGCGCCTCGCTCGGGTACCAGCTCGCCGCCGCGATCGGCGGCTTCGCGCCGCTGCTCGCCGCCGCGCTCGTCGGCGCGATCGGCTGGCCGGGCGCCTCGCTGCTGCTCGTGCTCGCCGGCACGATCGGCCTCGTCGGCATCCTCGTCACCAAGGAGACGTACGGTCCGGCCAAGCGCGCCGAGGTCGAGGCGCAGGTCGCCGAGGCGAAGGCCGCGCAGCAGCGCTGACGCCTGCACGCACGACGGAAGGCCGGATGCATCGCGCATCCGGCCCTCCGTCGTGCTGCGGCTACGGGCGCAGCTGCACCTTGCCGACCCGGCCGGGCGTCAGGCTCGCGCGCACCGCCTCCGCCACGTCCTCGAACGCGTGCGTGCTCGAGACGGGCAGCGTCAGGACGCCCTCGCCGATGCGCTGCGCGAGCTCGCCGAAGAGGCGCCGGCGGGTGTCGGCGTCGAGCGTGCGGCTGACCTTCGACCCCCAGAAGCCGCGCACGGTGGCCTGCTTGAAGATGAGGTCGCCGGACGAGAGCTCGAGCGTCGGCTGCGCCATCGCGCCGAAGACGACGAGCTCGCCGCCCTCGCCGAGCACCGAGAGCACGTCGCCTGCGGCCGAGCCGCCGACCGAGTCGACGCCCGCGACGATGGGCGCGTCGCCCGCGAGCTCGCGCACGCGGTCGGCCCAGCCCTCCTGGTCCGTGGCGACGATGTCGCCGATGCCCGCCTCCGCGAGCTCGTCGACCGCGGCGGCGCGCCGCACCAGACCGATGACGCGGATGCCGCGTGCCGGGGCGAGCTGCGCGACCATGCGCCCGACGGCGCCGTTCGCGGCGTTCTGCACGAGCACCCGACCGGGCTCGAGGCCGAGCTGGTCGATGAGGCTGATGGCGCTGAACGGCATCGCGACCAGCTGCGCGGCCGCCTCGTCGGGGAGCCCCTGGGGCGCGGGCGTGAGGGTCGCGGCGTCGGCGACGAACGCCTCCGCCCAGACCCCGAACACGCCGCCCGCGACGACGCGGTCGCCCACGGCGAAGCGGTCGACGCCCTCGCCGAGCGCGTCGACGACGCCCACGGCCTCGGTGCCGGATGCGGCGGGCAGCTCGGGCTTGAACCCGTAGGTGCCGCGCACCGTCCAGAGGTCGTGGTTGTGGATGGTGGCGAGCGTCGTGCGCACCCGGACCTGGCCGGGGCCGGGCTCGGGCGTGGGTCGCTCGGCGACGTGGAGGACGTCCTCGGGCTCGCCGAACTGGTCGTGGACGATGGCGCGCATGGTGCGCTCCCTTCGATCGGGGTCTGGTGGGTGTGTGCGTGGCGGCCGCGCTCAGCGGCGGCGGTCGCGGAGGCGGCGGCGGATGGCCGCCCATCCGCCCGTCGACCACAGCGCGACGACGACGAGCAGGGGCTGGAACAGGAGCCGGATGGCGCGGGCGGCGTCGGAGTCGAGGCCGAAGCCGTCGCGGCCCTCCGCCCACTGCGCGATGTTGCCGGGAAGGATCGCGACGAAGAACGCCGCGACGACGATGCCGACGATCGGCCGGACCCGCCGCGGCGCGAGCAGCAGGGCGAGGCCGAGCGCGAGCTCGACGATGCCGGAGGCGACCACCACGACGTCGGGGTCGAGCGGCAGCCACGGCGGCACCTGCGCCTGGAACTCCTCGCGGGCGAACGTCAGGTGGCCGATGCCGGCGAGCAGCAGGAACGCGCCGAGCAGCACGCGCACCGCGGTGCGCGCGGCGCCGGCCGCGCGCGAGCGCGGAGCGGCGGCGCCGCCGGGCGCGGCCACGTCAGTCGTCCGAGACGGCGACGGTGACCTCGATGTTGCCGCGCGTGGCGTTCGAGTACGGGCACACCTGGTGCGCCGCGTCCGCCAGCTCCTGCGCGAGGCCCTCCTCGACGCCGGGCAGCACGACCTCGAGGTGCACGCCGAGCTGGAAGCCGCCGTCGCCGTCGGGCATGATCTGCACGCGGCTGCCGACGCTCGAGCCGTCGAGCTTCGTCTTCTTCGAGCGGGCGACGGCCTGGAGCGCGGAGTGGAAGCAGGCGGCGTAGCCGGCCGCGAAGAGCAGCTCGGGGTTGGCGCCCTCGCCGGAGCCGCCCATCTCCTGCGGCACGGCCATGGCGAGGTCGAGCCGGCCGTCGCCGGTGATGACGCGGCCGTCGCGGCCGCCTCCGGTCGACAGGGCCTCTGCGGTGTAGAGCACGTCCATGGTCGTTCCTCTCCTCGTGGGGTCGGTGGTCGGATGGCCGGCTCGGTCGAGCGCGGCGGGTCGGCGCGGTGGCGCCGTCAGGCGGTGGGGGCGGATGCCGGGTCGGTCGTGCCCGAGCCCGTCGGAGCGGTGTCGGCGACCGCGTGCAGCGATGCGGCGACGCCGTGCAGGGAGGCGAGCAGCGCCTCCACGTCCGCGGCGCTGCCGAGGCCCATCGCCGCCGCGATGGCTGCCGGGATGTGGCGCAGCTCGCCGCGGAGCTCGAGCGCGCGGTCGGTGGGATGCACGGTGACGACCCGAGCATCCGCGCCGCCGCGCTCGCGGCGCACGAGGCCGGCGGCCTCCATGCGGGCGAGGAGCGGCGAGAGCGTGCCGCTGTCGAGCTGCATGCCCTCACCGAGGTCGCGCACGGTGCGCGGGCCCTCGACCCAGAGGGTCGCGAGCACGAGGTACTGCGGGTAGGTCAGGCCCCACGGCTCGAGCAGCGCGCGGTACGCCTGCGACGTGGCGCGCGAGGCCGAGTAGAGCGCGAAGCACACCATCTGGTCGGTGACGCGCACGGCGGGGTCGGCGGTGGGCATGCATCGATGGTTGCACACAACTCAGTTGTGCACAACTGAGATGGTCGACGCACCAGATCGCGCGCACGCGTCGAGCGCCCCGCGCACGCATGCGCGGGGCGCTCGACGGTAGCGTCAGCTCAGCCGCTCGACGGTGCAGGAGATGATGTGGCTGAGGTCCTTGCCCGTGGAGTGGGTGTACGCGACACCCGAGTCCGGCCACATGATGACGTCGCGCGCGCCGTCGCCGGAGCCGGCCTTGAGCACGAGCAGCGAGTAGTCGTTCGGCCACGTCAGCTCGGGCAGCGTGTAGCTGCTGACGCCGTCGGGCAGCTCCACCTTGGAGCAGTCGCCGTAGCCGAGCGCCTCCCAGTAGGCCTCCTGGTTCATGGCAGCCTTCTCCGGCGGCGCCGCCTGGGCTGGCGCGGCGACCGCGAGCACCGCGAACGCGGCGACGGCCGCGGCCGCGAGGACCTTCTTGTGCATGATCACTCCTTGCTGGTGGTGCGCGGCGCGATCGTGCCGCGCGACCGGCCGTCCACCTCGTCGTGGCGCCCGATCGGCGCAAGCGTAACGTCGTTCTGAAACTGCTGGCGCAGGGCGGGCGCAGGGTTGCCGCAAGGGCGGCGCACACGAGAGCGGCCCGGGCTCCCCGGGGCCGCTCGGTGTGCCGGCGATGCCGGCGGTGCGTCGGTCAGCGCGCGGTGCCGACGTACCGGTCGTCGATCCCCGTCGCCGTCGGCGTGCCGACGAGGGAACCGCTGCCGTGGACGCCGTCGTAGGCGCCCCACGCATCCACGATCCGCCAGGTCCCGGTGGAGTCGAGCTCCCCGAACCGAGCCGTCAGCCGCACGGCGAACCCGCCCCTCGGTCGCCGGCCAGAGGCGCAGGCTGGATCCTCCGCCGGGCCCGGCCGCTCGTGTGGGTGGTGCGAGGGATGGTGGCAGCACGGAACGCGAGGAGGACGACGATGACCCATATGCACGGACTCACGACCATGGTGCTGACCGCCGACGACGTCGACGCGGCCGCCGCCTGGTACGCCGAGGCGCTCGGCACGGCGCCGTACTTCCGGCGCCCCGAGGACGGGCCGGCCGCGTACGTCGAGTTCCGCCTCGGTCCCGACGAGGACGAGCTCGGCATCATGGACCGCTCGTACGCGCCTGGCGCGGGCGGCGCGGGGCCCTCGACCACCTACTGGCAGGTGGACGACGTCGCGGCCGCGGTCGACGAGCTGCTGTCGCGCGGCGCGACGCCGCACGAGCCGGTGACCGAGCGCGAAGCGGGCTTCAGCACGGGTTCCGTGGTCGATCCCTTCGGCAACGTGCTCGGGCTCATGCGCAGCCCGCACTGGGCCGAACGGCACTGACCGGGACGCACCCGGCGCCCGGGCGGCGCGCCGCGTCGGTCGCAGGGACCCGTCAGGCAGGCTCCCGGCGCGACCGCATCTGCGCGAGCGGGCGGGCGAGCCGGTGGTTGCCCTCGAGCACGGCCTCGTGGCGCTGTAGGAAGTCCCAGTAGCCGTCGGTCAACGCCGACTCCTTCGCCGCCTTCGGGCCCGACCACCAGCGGCCCATCCGCTGCAGGTAGGCGCCGCCCGAGACGTACGGCTTCGTCGCGACGATGCCGCCGTCGGCGTACTGGCTCATGCCGAAGACGTTCGGCACCATCACCCATTCGTACGCGTCGACGAAGAGCGAGAGGAACCAGCGGTTGACGCTCGCGGGCGCGTAGCCCTGCTGCAGGAACCAGTTGCCGAGCACCATGAGCCGCTCGATGTGGTGCGCGTAGCCGTGCTGGACGACCCGCTCGAGCACGACGCGGACAGGGATCGGCAGATCATCGGGCACGCCCTCCCCGGTGTACCACCAGGCCTCGAGCTCGCGCGTGAGCCCGAGCGCGTTCGCGTCCTGCAGCTCGGGATGCGCGCGGTACATGCCGCGCATGTACTCGCGCCAGCCGATCACCTGCCGCAGGAACCCCTCGAGCGACGGCAGCGGCACATCGCCGGTCGCCTCGAGCACCGCGTCGACGACGTCCCACGGCGTCAGGAGGCCCGTGTTGAGCGCGGGCGTCAGCACGGAGTGGAACAGGAACGGCTCCTCGGCCGCCATCGCGTCCTCGTAGCGGCCGAAGTCGTGGAGGCGCTCGTCGACGAACGCCGCGAGCCAGCCCCGCGCATCCGCGTGCGTGACCGGCAGCCAGAAGTCGCGCGCGTCGCCCGGGTGATCGGGCCACCGCTCGCGCACCTCGTCGATCACCTCGCGCGTGATCTCGTCCGGCTCGATCGTCGGCAGGGGTGGGATGGCGATGCCGCCCTTCGGCAGCGGCTCGCGGTTGTCGTGGTCGTAGTTCCACTGCCCGCCCGCGGGGCCCTCCCCCTCCATGAGGATGCCGGTGCGCTGCCGCTGCCAGCGGTAGAAGTCCTCCATGCGGGCCTTCGGGTGGTCGCGGAACCAGGCGTCGAGCTCGGGCTCGGGCGTGACGAACGCGCGGTCGGCGTACTGCTTCGTCTGCACGTCGGCGCGCCCGGCGATCCGGTCGATGCGGCGGTCGACGCCGCGATCGGCGGCGCGCATCCACGCGAGGCCCTCGGCGCCGTGCGCGTCGAGCAGGTGCGCGACGCCGTCGGCGAAGGAGCGGCCCTCGGTGTGCCGCACGTACCTGACCGTGCGGCCCTCGGCCTCGCGCGCGGCCGCCCAGTGCCGCATGGCCGAGAGCACGAGCACGACCTTGTGCTGGTGGTACGGCAGCCGGTCGAAGAGCGCCGCCGACTCCACGAGCAGCAGCTCGTCGATGTCGCCGTCGGCGAGCGCGGGATGCCGCTCGAGCAGCTGGGTGCCGAGGACGAGCGCGGCCCTCACGACGCCCGCCGCTCGCGCCGTCGCTGCGCGGCGGCTGCCGAGCGGCACGCGCGCGAGCAGTAGCGCACCTCGTCCCACTGGTCGCGGCCCGCCCAGCGCTTGCGGTCCTGGAACGGACGCCCGCAGTGCTCGCAGGGCTTCTGCTCGCGTGTGGCCTGATGCTCGGTGCCGCGCGCCATGCGCTCCAGTGTGCGCGGGGCGGCTGACAGCGCGTTGGGCGGGGCCTTCGTGGACCCCATCCTGCGCCGTAGACCCGAACCTTCGGGTCCACGGATCAGGATCGGGTCCACGAGCGGCGCGGATGTCGCGCCGTGCAGGGCCGCGGCTCAGGCGGCGCGCTCGGCGCGGATGCGCCCGAGGCGCGCGACGCCGACCGCCAGCAGGACGACACCGACCGCCAGCATCGCGAAGTACGGGATCGATGAGCCCGTGGCGCCCTGCTCGTCCGCCGCGATGCCGGCGAGCGTGCCGCCGACCACCGCGGCCGCGCCGAGCAGCAGGCCGCCGACGACCAGCGCGATGCCGGCCTTCATCGGCCCGCGTCCGCGAGCGCCAGCCGCTCGGCCACCGCGGCGCGCAGCAGCTCGAACGGCACCGAGCGGCGGTCGTCCCCGGCATCCGCGGATGCCGGCCGCGCGACCTCTGGGTGCCACTGCACGCCCAGCAGCCAACTGCCCTCGGTGGCGCGCACGGCCTCCACGAGCCCGTCGTCGCTGGTCGCGACGACCTCGAGCCCGCGGCCGAGGTCGCGCAGCCCCTGGTGGTGGGCGGAGGCGACCACGGGCCGGTCGGTGCCGTAGGCGTCGGCGAGCGGGTCGCCCGGCGCGACCGCCACCTCGTGCCACGCGAACAGGCCCTCCTCCCCCGCGCCGTCGCCCGCGGCGATGCGGTGGGCGTCGTCGGTCGCGGCGAGGTCCTCGTGCAGCGTGCCGCCGAGCGCGACGTTCACCACCTGCAGGCCGCGGCAGACCGCGAGCACGGGCGCCTCGGCGGCGCGGGCGTGCTCGAGCACACGGAGGTCGAAGGCGTCCTGCTCGGGGTTCACGTCGTAGACGGGCGCGTCCTGGTCGCCGCCGTAGAGCGCCGGGTCGACGTCGCCGCCGCCGGGCAGCACGAAGCCGTCGAACCGGGCGAGGTCGGCGTCGTCGGGCCCGATCACCTCGACGGCCACGCCGTCGGCCTCGGTGAGCGCGACGATCGCCTGCAGCAGCCCGTCCGCGAGCGCCACGCGCGGGTCGGCGCCCTCGAGCGCGGAGAGGCGGGCGGGGATGCCGATGCGGGCGACAGCGGTCACGGGACTCCTCGGGTGCTGGCGGACGGATGCTCCTGGATGCAACCTATGCGACGCGGGCGCCCCTCATCGCATCCGGCCACGCCGATGCCTCGCAAGCTCGATTCCGGGTACCGATCTGCGGGTGCGCGGCCCGCCCGCCCGCAGATCGGTACCTGCTTCGCAGGGCCGCGCGCCGCGACCTCAGCGGTCGGTGACCGGCGCCATCGTGTGGCCGAGCTCGCCGAGCCGGCTCCCGCGCGCCCGCCGCGCATCCGCGGCGTCGATCGCGCCCGTCTGCTCGAGCAGGTCGATCGCTGCCGCGCGGTCGGCGAGCATGGCCGCGCGCCGCGGCTCGGGCAGGCGCTCGACGCGGGCGAGCAGCGCAGCCCGGTGCTCGTCGACGTGCGCCGGCCGCGTGGCGCGCCGGTACGTCAGCGCGAGCACCCCGCCGCTCACCAGCAGATCGGCGACCATCGCCCAGCCCCAGACGCCCGATCCGTCCTCCGGCGGCGCGAGCCAGAGCACGATCACCAGGCCGAGGACGCCGAGCACCGTCGGCACGAACCGCACGAGCTGGGCGACGCGATCCTTCGAGCCGGCGCGCTCGCCGCGCAGCTCCGTGAGCAGCCACCAGAGCCCGAGCACGGCCGAGACCGCGGCGACGACGCCGAAGAGCTCCAGCGTGTCGAGCTCGTCGCGCCGCACGAGCGCGCCGAACAGGAGCGGCAGCCCCCAGACGATCGGCAGCGTCAACGATCCGATGATCGCCGCGAGCCGCGGGACGACGAGGATGCGGTCCACGACGGGGCTCGCCTCCCGCCGCTCGCTGCGCAGCCGCAGGGCGATCGCGCGAGGCGCGGCGCGCACCAGGTGGTCGCGGAGCCCGTGGTCGTCGCGGAACGACGCGGCTTCGATGCGCCACCAGTCGTGCGGCTCGAAGTCGACGATGCGGGCCGTGTACTCGGCCGCGCCCATGCTCGAGGGGATCAGGTCGCGCTGCTCCATCAGGGCCGATCCTGCCACCGGCAGCCCGCGGACGTCCCGAGCACGGCTCAGATCGCGCGGCCGGGCGTCAGGATCCCCCGCGGGTCCAGCGCCGCCTTGATCGCGCGCTGCACGTCGAGCGCGGCCTCGTCGAGCTGCCAGGGCAGCTCGTGCCGCTTCACCGAGCCGATGCCGTGCTCGCCGCTGATGGTGCCGCCGAGCGAGAGCGCGAGCCGCGTGATGTCGTCGATGACGCGCTCGGCGGCGGCGATCTCGTCGGCCGACTCCCCCGCCTCGACCGTCGGATGCAGGTTGCCGTCGCCCGCGTGCGCGACGACCGCGACCCGGCGGCCGTGGGCGGCACCGATATCGTCGATGCCGCGGAACACGGCGGCGAGCTGCGAGATCGGGACGCCCACGTCGCACGAGACGCGGAGCCCCTTGGCGGTGAGCGCCGGGTTCGCGAGCCGCCGCGCCTCGAGCAGGTCGTCGCCCTCGGAGACGTGCCCGTCGGTGGCGCCGAGCGCGCGGCACAGCTCGAGGATCGACTCCGCCCGCTCGATCGCGCCCGGCCCTGCGGTCTGGCCGACGAGCAGCGCCGCGCCTTCGGCCGGCAGGCCGGTGGGCTGGAACGACTGGATGATCTCGACGCTGAGCGCGTCGAGCAGCTCGAGGACCTCGGGCTGCTCCGGCCCCGCGACGATCGCGGCCACGGCATCCGCCGCCTGCTCGATCGTGGGGAAGCTCGCGCGGAAGGTCGGTTGCGGCCCCTCGGGCACGGGCTTGAGCCGCACCGTGGCCTCGGTGATGACGCCGAGCGTGCCCTCCGAGCCGACGAAGAGGCTCGTGAGGTCGAGTCCGACCACGTCCTTGCGGGTGAGCGAGCCGGTGCGCATGACGCGCCCGTCGGCGAGCACGACCTCCAGGGCCATGACGGCGTCGGCGGTGACCCCGTGGGCGACGCAGCGCAGGCCTCCGGCGTTCGTGGCGATGTTGCCGCCGACTGTCGACCAGCGCGCGCTCGCCGGGTCCGGCGGGAAGAACAGCCCGTGCTCGCGGGCGGCGGCGTCGAGGTCGGCGGTGACGACGCCCGGCTCGACGACCGCGGTGCGGTTCGCGACGTCGATGTCCCGGATGCGGCGCATCGCATCGAGCGCGACGACGAGCCCGCCCTCGTAGGCGACCGCGCCGCCGGAGAGCCCGCTGCCGGCGCCGCGCACCGAGACGGGCACGCCGTGCTCGTGCGCCCACGCGAGCGCGGCGGACACGTGCGAGGTGCCGGTGGCACGCACGAGCCCCGCCGGCATGCCCTCGCTCGGCGCGCGGGAGCTGTCGTGGGCGTGCGCCGCCAGGACGGCGGGATCGGTGACGAGCGCGTCACCGACGCGGACGCGGAGGTCCTGAAGGAGGGCGGGGTCGACGGGTGCCATGGGGCGACCTTCCTGAGCTGACGACATCGGCAGTCTCGGTCTCACCCGCGCGGGCTTCGCGTCCCTTTTCCGAACGCCAGCGGGCCGTGCCCGCCTGACGATCGCCACGATAGCCCAGGATGGGCGCCATCGGGATGGTCGATGGGCGTTGCTGTCCTGCGCCGCATCGGTGAGGATGACTCCATGACGAGTGCCGCTCAGCCCCGGCCCGCCGCGCGCGCACGGCGACCGCGGCCGCGCGCGGCCCAGCGCTCGTCCCGCCTCGGCCTCCTCGTCGGCGGCCTGCTCGCCTGCTGGCTGCTCAGCGGCCCGAAGGGCAGCTCCGGCCGCGGCTTCGGCGAGGAGGGTGCCGAGGGCGGCTTCCATGCCGTCATCGTCGTGATGCCGGAGGTGCGGACCGCGGTGCTCCTGCTCGTGCTGCTCGGCTGGGCGACGGCGGTGTGGCACCACGACCGGTTCATGGGTGACCGGCTGTCGTCGGTCGTGCTGTCGGTGGCGTGGTGCACCGTCATCGCGTCGTTCGTCATCGCGCACGCGTCGCTCGGCATCGGCCTCTTCGCGTTCTCGGGCGACGATCTGCGCGACACGCCCCCGCAGGTGTTCTTCCCGCTGGAGCTGCAGGTCACGGAGTGGTGATGGCCGTCGCCGGCCGTCCGCGCCTCAACGACGCCGCAGCGTGCGCCTCACCAGGCACGCCGGGACGCGCCTGTCGCACGAGCGCGTTGAGGCGCGCGACGAGGTGCTCCACCGGGCGGCGGAGGCCGGTGATCTGCGTGAACGCGACGCTCTCGCCGCTCGCCAGGTCGAGGCGGAGGTGGTGCAGGTCAGGGAGGCCCAGCGGACGAAGGTGGAACGCCTCCGAGACGTGGTCGCCTCCGAGCTCCCGCCCGATGCGGTCGATCTCGCGCAGCGGGATCGCCGTGCGGCGCCACAGCCCGATGAAGACGAGCTCGTCCGCGCGAGCCTCCACCCGAACGCACGCGGAGCGCACGAGGAACGTCGCCGCCGCGAGCAGCAGCGCGCCGCCCAGCGCTGCGACGGCGACCCCGAGGATGCTCTGGAGCGAGGTGCCGAAGCCCACTGCGACCGTGGCGATCGCACCCCACGTCAGCATCGCGATCGGGGCGAACCAGTTGCGCAGCCCCAGCCTTGATCCGCGGACGACGCTCGACGGCGCTACGCAGCTCGCGGATACCGGCGACGCGCTCACTGCTCGAGCATGGCGCGGCTGCAGCCCGTCGCGCAACGAGAAGACGGCCCCCGCCCGCACCATGTGCGGAGCGGAGACCATCTCGTGGTCGACCTTGAGTACCTCTTGTCAAACAATTCAGCGACCCCCGTTACAGCGGACAAGGCTAGGCAGATCCTGGCAGCGGCGGAGGCCGGTGAAGCGCCGCCAGTAGCGCAGACCAGCCGGACCAGGCCGTGGACCCGCGTATCGCCAGACGCCCGGTAGAGGTCGTCCGCCGCTACTCCAGCGGCGAGACGTCGACGGCCCTGGCCGAAGACTTCAAAGTAGCGAAGTCAACCATCGTCCGGATCTTGCGAGAGAACAGCGTGGTCGTGCGTCGTCAACCACTGACCGGCAAGCAGGTGACCATGGCGAAGCGTCTCTGCGAATCCGGCCTGTCGCTCTCGGAGGTCGCGGACCAGATGTTCGTGAACCAGGAGACGATGCGCGTCGCCATCATCGGCGCCGATGTCGAACTGCGGCCGCCGAGCGGTGGGCGAACGGAGCCGAATGGAGAGCCCAAGTGACTATCGCAACGGGCTGGTCGACTTCAGGATCGTCACACTGCTGTAGCCATTCGCATCCAGGAGACCGCGGAGCCGAGCGTCCTCGGTCGGGAAGTCGTTCCGTGGCCCGACGCGGATCGAAACGATCGGGAGGTTGCTTGGCGCTCCTTGGTAGTACTCCGGATCGTGCGCGTCCCAGTCTGTCGAGAACGGATTGACAGCCGCTCCAGTGATCCGAACGTGAGTATGACCGCCGGACGGATTGGGATGGATCGCAGTCGGATTCTCCGGGCGGGTAACCGCATATCGAACCTCACGCTCGCGTCGGAAGTCCTTGTGCTTGATCGAGGCAACGGCATCTACGTAGCTACTACTCCCCTGGTCCCGGAAGATCGAGCCGAAGTTGTCGCCGACGTCATGGCGAGAGTCGATGCGGGCCCCTTCGACCTGGCCCTCCTTGATGTGCCAGATCGCGCGCGTCGCCAGGTCACGCTGCGTCGACTTGTCATAGGCGAGGTCGAGCCAGCGAAACGGAAACTCCTCGATGTAGGGAGCGCGAGATAGCCCGCCGGAGTGGGTTCCTATGACCGGCAGGTAGACACCTCGCGGGATCGCAACTGCGAAGCCATCCGCGAGTGCGTACTTCTGCCACTGCTCGGTGTCGTCTGGTTCCGGGCTGAAGCAGGTGACAAACGCGCTGCCATGGAAGAGGTCACCGCCTGCTCCCTCGAGCGACTCCTTTAACTCGTCGAAGTCGATTTCGGGCGCGGTGTCGTCGTGGTAATCCCACTCGCGCTTCAGCTTCTTGAAGGCCTGGCGAACCCTCTTGTTGCCGAGCTTCAGCTCCGTCGCATCGTTGAGCCCTGCGAAGTCTGCAGCCCACAGCTCGTGGTTCGTGATGATCTTCTCGACCACGTCGTGCTTCGTGTAATGCCAGACGAGATCCGAGGTGCTCATAAGTATCAGGATATCGAGCGCACCTCCGCCAATTGAAGAGCCCGCACATCCGGTAACGATTGGCTCTACGACGGAACTTCCCGTCGAGGCTCTTCCGTACCGCGATGACGCGGGCTAGTTCGGCGCGGGGTAGCTGATCTTGTCTGGATCGGCGCTGGTCGTTCAACGAGGTGCGCCAGGAGGCGGTCTACTGCTGTCTGCGCCTCTGCGACAGCTTCCCGAGCGCGACCGGCGTATCCGGGTTGCACGATCCTGCCCTCGGCGACCTCGTAGATCGCAATACGGATCAGTTCCGCGATGGGCTTCTTCGACGAATGAGATCATGCGGAGCACACTCAGGTCTCGATACCTCACCCTCACCGAGGTGAGCAACTCGAGCTCGTCATCGTCAGCGCGGTCAGTCACCGAGGGGTCGGTGGGCACGTCGTCGCGCATGCCTGGATTGTCCTTCATGAGCGTTCCTCTCAGGACTCCATTCCGGGAGCAAGCGCGACCACCTCATGCAGTTCAGGTAGCCGCTGCGCGCTCAATCGCATGCAGTGGGTGAGCGCGCAGCGGCTTCCTGGACAACCAACGACGCCGTTTCCGCCGACGTCGTCAGCTGCACATACTGATGCGCTCATCGGCGTGAAATTGCAAGCATGAGCGCAGCGCGCGGCGCACATGTGCCTGCTCGGAGGCGGCGGGCGCAGCGAGCTGCTCACTGAGTTGACCCGCGAGTGGATGTCGGATCACCCGAAGCAGCCTTGGTTACTGTTCCTCGCCGACCGAGCCGACGATTTCCTATCTCTCTGTTGCCTCGAACACGAGCGCACCTGGATCGAGCGCATGTTCGCGAGCCTTAGCGATCACGCCATCTACAACGCGCTCCTGGCGGAGTGCGCCGCAGAGGGAGCCATTCTCGACGCCCGTCGACGTCGGGCGCGTATCGCGCTCGTTCACGGCAAGCCGGTCGCCGTCGCGGTAGTGGAGTCGGTTCAGGGATACGCCGAGTTCACCAGCGGTACTGCGCTCTACATCGCGCTGGAGGCGTTCGTCGATGGCACCGACCCGAAAGCTGCTCTCGCGGAACGGATCGATGAGTTCAACGCTCTGCAGGCTGGGAAGGACGCCGCGACGTATTGGCGTGAGCGCATCGCAGCCGAGGGTTGGCCACTGCCGTAGCCGGTCGGTGCCGGTGCGATGTCAGAACCCACTGTCAATCTGAGAGGGTGACTGAGCTTGCTTACATGGTGCGCGAAGACTGGGGACAGCACGGCACCGCGATGATTCCGCAGAGCGCCGTAATCCGAGACTGGATCGGCGATCCGCCGTACCTCTTTGCGGTCACGGATGTGAAGAAGTTCGATCACGACGACCGCGGCGCAGACGTCGAAGCCGCGCAGTTCATCGCACCCGAGGAGCCCGATCGGATCGTCTTCAACATCCGAGAACTCGGCGGCCTAGAACGCGACGATAAGGTCGTCGACCACGCGGTCGTCGTCCTGCATCCGTTCGGGCAGCACGAGCTTGAGACGATTCGCCGTGCGGTCGAGGCCGATTCAATCGGCAAGCTCTTCGTCCTGATCTGGTCCCCCTACGACACGGTGCGCACCTGGCTCGACGGCCTCGGGGCGCTCAACCTCCACACCCGAGAAGCCGTCCCGGCCAGCGACCCGCTTCTGCTCGCAGCCGCCGAAATGATTCAAAACGAGGACTACAACGGTCTGGGCTCGGGACGCGGTAAAGACGCCGTGGTGCAGCTCGTCCGCGCATTCGCCGCCGAGGGGTATCCCGTCGCGCCGGATACCTGGCTGCGCGCCTACTTCGCGGTCGGCGGCAGCTTTCACCACGCCGAGTCGATCGAGAAGCTGGTCAAGGAGATGAAGGCGGGGACGCGCCACCGCGTGAAGCCGCGTTACCGCGACAACATCGTCGAGATCATGCGCGAGCAGCTCGCCGCGAAAAACTAGACGAGCCTGACCACGAGTGCGCGCGAAAGACGGCACGATCGACTCCTGGCTCTGACTCTCGGCCCGCTCCTCATCGACGCCGGTATCGACCCCACACAGGCGCTCGTCATCCGCCACGCCTTCGTGACCGAGCCGGAAGAGAGCGGGCTGCAGGGACTGCACGCGGACTCCACCGACGCCGAGATCATGTCCTATACGGCGACACAATCCTCGGACACGAGACGGTTCCCTGCGGCGCCGCCGCGATTCTGGGTGGTGTTCATCAAGGAGGGCGGAGACCAGGCGCGGTTCTGGTCTGTGGTGGAGAACCGCGGCCAGATCGCTTACGACGACATCCGGCGTGCCTTCGACGTCGTCGAGTCCGATCACATGGCCGACCTTCGCAAGCAGCTCGTGATTGGGTGGAAGTCGCCACGAACCTGGCGGATGAACGCCAGCACGGCGGCGAGCTATCCGGTGATCGGCATTGCAGACGCCGAGCCGATTGCGTTCCCCGGCTTCGATCGCCTCGTCCTAAGCCATGTCCAGCTACAGGCGGTGATGCGCGAGCATCGCTACGCCTCGTGGCGTACCGCGCTCTCCTCGGTGGTCGGGATCTGCCTAATCACCGACACATCCGACGGCAGGCACTATGTCGGCAAGGCCGACGGCGCCGAGAGTGTTCGACAGCGCTGGAACGCCTACGCGACCAACGGGCACGGCGGCAACGTCGAGCTTCGTCGCGTCGACCCCAAGAACTTCCGGTTCTCGCTACTCCAAGTCTTCGATCCATCCACGCCGACGCGAGACCTCGACGCGGCCGAGGGCCACTTCAAGGACGCGCTCGACAGCCGCCGTGACGGGCTGAATCGGAATTGAGCCCGGATTCGCCTCTCTCTACTATGCGGTGTTGCCGGGCTCGTCCTCGGTGGCCAGACCTTCCGGAATCATCTCGGCATACTGCTCCCGAATGAAGGCCAAGCCCTCGGCGAGTGACGGGTCGAACTCGAGCGAGTTCGTCACGAACTCCAAGCGACGCTTGTTCTCGTCGATGATGTCCCGCCAACGTCGCACGTAGGCGCGAACCGCTGGACGCCCCGGCTTCTTGTCGGGCTCAAACACCAACCCAAGTTCTCGGTCGGATCCGATGATCGAGTTGTCCATGACCCCGTCGTAGTCCGTGACGACAAGGATGAATTCCCACACGGAGCGATCGCTCGCAAACGCTGCGTTGTCGACGACGACATTGATGTAGTCCTCGATCTGGTTGCGCTCAACGCGGCCTGCGGTGATGTCAGGTGCCTTCAGCTCGACCACGAGGTGGCGGATCCGGTCGTGCTCCTTCGCCTTCACTGCGAGATGGAGATCGATGCGGCCCGTCTTGCCGTCCCAGCGCTTGACCGGCTCAACCTTGCCGTCCGGGAGCCCTTCGAGCTTGAGGTGGGTACGCAGCATCTGCGTCAGCCCTCGCTCGCTGTTCATGAAGTGGTACTCCTCGCCAAAGATCCAGAGCTCGTGCTCCAGGAACTTGTGGAGGTGGTCGCGTTCGCCGACCTTCTTCGAGTCCTCGGGATCGAACAGCAAGTGCTCAAGGCCGGCGAGGAACTTGCTGCGGCTAGTGACGAGGTTGGCGCTTCGGATCACACCCGCGAGCGACGTCTCGCTCAGCAGCTTGGTAAGCGCCTTTCGGTCCTGCTCGCTGAGGGCCACGAACTCGCTGACGAGGACCGCCAGGTTCTCGGGATCGGTCTTCAACGCATCGCGCAACAGGTTGAGGGTGAGTTGCGCCCCGTCCTTGCGCTTCGGAATCTGGGGTACCAGCGCACTCGACACGATGTCGAAGACGGCGCGCTCCGCCTTGTCGGCCTCGGTCGCAGGCTCATCCTTGTAGGGATAGATGCCCTTGTTCTTCCACTCGTCGATCTGGTCTCGTCGACGAGCGCGACGACGCGCGGCGAAGTGGTCTTTCACCGCCGTTCGAGTCGCGCGCCAGACCGCACCGGCCGGGTCGGGAGCCATGTCGCCAAGACCGAGGTCGGCGAGCGATTCCGTGTCGAAACCGGGCCAGGTGACATAAGCCGAGTACGCCGCCTGCGCTTCGATCTCCGATCCGGAGGCCTCCACCACGAACCTCTCGGCGTCCTCGCCGAAGTAGATCGCTCGGTGCTTGCCGGTGCGCCATTCAATGATGCGGATCGACACGACAGCATCACTGTCGCTGTCGAGCACCGCGGTCACGGTCGTGTCGTCGAGGATCTCGTCGGCGGGGTCCAGCTTGGCGCCATCGACGATGACGGTGAGGGAGTCATCGTTGAGCAGGACAGGCGCGAAGTGCGAGGTGAGCACCGTCAGCGTCGAGTCGCTGATGAGCGAATTCAGGCTGCGGTCCTGCTCGTTCAGCGCGGTGACGATCGTGCCCGTAGTGGTGGCGGCTGACGGCTGGGCGTCCCAGCTGAATGGCTCTGCGCGTTCCTTCGCACCCTCGATGACCACGCGCTCACGTTCGCCCGCGGTGTTGACGCTTTCGCTCGCCCACGTCACGCGGGATCCAAGCGCGAACGCACGAAGACGGCCTTCACCGAGCTTGCCGTGGAGTCCGCGCTTATCGTTCTTCGACCGTGCAGCGAGTGCCTTCCATGAGCCACCGATACGACCGAATGTCGCCTGCACTTCGTCGGAGGTAATGCCATGGCCGTCGTCCTCAACCGTCACGCTCTCGATGGCGTCCATGTTGGAGCGGGCCAGCGCGACACGGACGGTATTCGCCTCGGCATCAATCGCATTCCAGACGAGCTCGACGACAGCGCGAACGGGGTCGCGCTCGCGCGCCAGACGAGTGACGAGGTCACCGCCGGCGGAAAGTGGAAGGTCCCTCACCAGACTCACTGTAGGGCCCGTGTTCATCTCGAGCCCATCGACTCAGTCCGGAAACGGGGGCTCGTCGCCCCACATGCCGGAGGCGCCGCGGTTGCCTGCACCGCTCCCTCCACGGTTCACCGAGACAGAAGGACTAGAGATTCGAGCGGAGTGCGTCGAACGGTAGACGACCCGCTCCCCCACGATGGTGCCGGCGTAGCGACCCGACGGATCGAAGACGTAGTCGCCCTTGATCTTGCCCACGTACGTTCCCGAGCGCGCAAACAACTTGTCACCGCTGCGCCGAAGCGGGCGGCCATTCTTCGTGTAGAGGTCTGCCACGTCATCAGTGTGAGGGGGGCCTCCGACATCGAGAGGAGCGCCGGATGCCGAAGCTGACGAACGAGCAGAAGGCAGCGACAACCTCGGCAACTGGCCAGGCACGATGTACCTCACGCCGGAGCAGAAGGTCGAGTACGAGGCCGACCAGGCGAAGTACAAGGAGATGCATCCGAACTGCGACGCCCACCGCTGGAGCAAGTCGCGATCTCGCGCCACCCACTGCGGCTACTGCTGTCCGCCCATCCCGATGTCGCCGGAGCAGTACGAGAAGATCAGCAAGTTCCTCCTGGGCAGCCCCCGCCGTGAGGAAGAGCTCGACATCTGGGAGCACCCTCACCTGCGGGCACACCGTGGAGCAGAGCGTCCACCGCACAAATCAGCACCCGAGCTTCTCGACCGCCTGGTGTCCGGAGTGTGAGCTGAACCGTGGTGTCGTCAGTTCCGCGAAGACCGTCGAGGCCGCAGCGCGCAGCCGAGGCGAAACGCAAGCTCGAGGACCAGGTCGCTCGTGCCGAGCGCGAGCTCCGGGCAGAGAAGGCTGCTACGAACGCGCGAAAGAAGCTCAACGAACTGTGCGGGCGGGCCAGTAACGTCGAGAGCGGACGAACGCAGACCGCCAGATGGAGAACGATGACGCTCGACAACGAAAACGCAGTCGCGAAGGCGATCGGCGCGGAGACGCTCGACAACCTCACTGACGCGCAGGTGGTCGCGCTGGCTGAGCATCTGAGCGAGGCCACTCCCGAACTCCAGCTCCACCTGATCAAGACCAATCCGCAGCTCCAGGCATACGCCCTGCGGGCAGTGACCGCGGTCGAGGATGATCTCCGCACCACGCTCTCGGCGATAAACGAGAACAGTAAGCAGGCGTTCGAGGCGCTCGGCGAGACCCGCGACATCATTGCAGGGGAGCTAAACAAGCCCGACCTCAGTGACGACCGTTGGCGCTATCTCATCGACAAGCTGACGGACAACGAGGACAAGGCAAAAGCAGTCGCGGAGGAGACCAACCAACTGATCGCTGAGCAGTCCAACGCCGCACGCGGCGCGAAGCTGGCGATCGCGGCGATGCCTTACGTCGAGGTCGTGCTCCAGGTAGGCATCCGTCTCCTGATCAGCCGAGGCCGACTCTAGAGCGGTCGATCAGGACGTGACGAAGTGACCCCGACGCCGCCTGAGCTGCTCACTGACGGGTCGTTTCGCCCGGCCAGCGCTATTGACGAGGAAGTGCCGAATGAGTTCGGCATCTACGCGATTCGCCTTCGCGTGGGATCGTCGTTGTCCGAGCCGTTCGAGTCGCACCTGGCGTCGCGCCAATCCCGGCTCATCTACATCGGGAAGGCGACGTCGCTGTCGAAGCGAATGCTCGGCAACGAGCTTCGCGGCCGTGGCCACGGGACCTTCTTCCGCAGCATCGGCGCCGTGCTTGGCTACCGACCAGCAGGGGGATCTCTCGTCGGCAAGGCGAACCCGTACAACTTCAGCTTCGTGGCTGAGGACCGCGCGCGGATCGTGGCCTGGATCAACGAGCATCTCGAAGTGAGCTGGGCCGCACTCCCCCAGGCCGATGTTCGCGCGACGGAGAAGGCGCTCATCCTCGAGCACACGCCCTTGCTCAACCTGGAGAGCAACCCCGCAGCGCTCACCGAGCTCGACGCCCTCCGTGTCGAATGCCGCGCCATCGCCACAGGGTTGTCCACTCCCGCGTTGTGATTTCTACGTCGGCGAGCGTCTTGTCAGCATCGCGCTCATGGTTCATAGTCATGCGCAGATATGGCGCGAAAGGCATCACGCACCAGTTATGAACTATCGACCAACTCCTTCGACGAGTTGGAACTGACGTCGAAGCGCCGCGTCCTCCATCGTTGAGTTGCTCATCGTGATTGGGGTGATCGCGATCCTGGCGGCGATCACTGCGGTGGCCTACACGGGCATCCGTGATCGTGCTGCGCTCGCAGCGCTGCAGTCCGAGCTCTCCGGCCAAGCTCGTCAGCTCGCTGCTTACCGCACCCAGAACAACGACCAGTACCCTGCAACGCTTGCTGCCGCACGAACCGCTGGCACTGCGACGCGACCTACTCCTCGCGTTCTTCAGCAAGCTTCGGTCTACGACGACATCGAAGGAGTTCGGATCGATAGCGAGCGCACCGAGTTCAGCCGAACCCTCCACGAGTGGATTGCACAGCGCCGCCTCGCTGAAGCCGGCCACATCACCGGCAAAAAGAAGAGAGCCTCCCGCATTTCTGCGGAAGGCTCCCTTCCTTCGACCTCCATTGGCCTCAACGAGTCCAATGGTTTGAGCAACTCAATTTCGGTCGGGCTGACAGGATTTGAACCTGCGACCCCTTGACCCCCAGTCAAGTGCGCTACCAAGCTGCGCCACAGCCCGTCGACCTCGCGGCCCTGCTGCCCGGAGGCAACTAGAAGAGACTAGCGCATCCTGTGAGGGGTTCGGGCCGTGGCGGGGTGGTCTCGAGACGCGTGCCGACTGCGTCGGCGCGCTCCTCGACCAGCGAAGGGCGGGGTGGTCTCGAGACGCAGGTCGCCTGCGGCGGCCTGCTCATCGACCAGCGGAGAAGTCAGGACCGCCGGCGCACGAAGTCGGCCAGGTCGGCCGACTGCGCCACGCGCGAGGCTTCGTGCACGTACATCATGTGGCCGGCCTCGTAGTAGCGGTGCTCGAGGTTCGAGCGCAGCGACTCCGGGATCTGCAGGTGCGCCACAGAGTCCTCCGCGGCCGAGAACGGCGTCGCGCCGTCGAACCATCCGTAGGCCAGGTGCACCGCGAGGTGCGGGTTCTGCCGCATCGCGCGCGAGAGCCGGTCGATGACGTAGACGGGCGCGTTCTCGAACTCCTTGTAGCTCCAGTGCTCGATGACGCCCTTGCCGAACACGTGGTACGGCCCGGTGTCGCGCACGCCGAGGTCGTGGTGCAGGTAGTGCTGGTACGCCGCCGAGTACGGGCCGAGGATGGCGTCCATGGACGGGTCGGCGTCCATGTGCTCGGCGATGCCGCTCGCCGCGGGCCCCGTGAAGCGCGAGTCGAGGCGGCCGACGGTGAGTCCTTGGTCGCGCAGCAGCTCGCCGAAGTAGCGCCAGTGCTCGATGCGGAGGTCGGCGCGCGAGACGTAGTCCTCCGACAGGCCCGTCAGGCGCGCGACCGTCGCCACCGCCTCCGACCGCTCCTCGGCCGTCAAGCGTGCGCCGCGGGTCAGCGCGTAGGCGTAGTCGCGGGCGGCGTAGTCGCGCGCCTCGTCGACGACCTCCTCGAGCGAGCGCCCCTCGTGGAAGCCGTGCCGCCACGCGGTCGCCGCGTAGAACGGCAGGTACATCGCGTGCGCGCGGTCGCCGCTGCGCTCGAAGTTCGCGGTCGAGAAGTCGAGCACGCTCGAGATGAGCAGCAGCCCGTTGAGGTACATGCCCAGCTCCTCCTGCAGGTGCTGGGCGAGGCCGGCCGCGCGCGTCGTGCCGTATGACTCCCCCGCCAGGAACTTCGGGCTGAGCCACCGCCCCTCGGTGGTCGTCCACTGGCGGATGATCTCGGCGACCGACTCGATATCGGCGGTGAAGCCGTGGAAGTCCTTCGCCTTGCGGCCCTCGACGGGGCGCGAGCGGCCGGTCGAGACCGGGTCGATGAAGACGAGGTCCGAGACCGCGAGCAGCGACTCCGGGTTGTCCTCGACGCCGTACGGCGGCGGCAGCAGCTCGCCCGCGTCGCCCATGATGACGCGCTTCGGCCCGAGCGCGCCCATGTGCAGCCAGACGGATGCGGATCCGGGGCCGCCGTTGAAGGCGAAGGTCACGGGCCGCTCGCGCGGGTCGGCGCCGTCGAGCGTGTACGCCGTGAGCGCCACCTGCGCCCGAGCCTTCCGGCCGCGGTAGACGTGGTCCTCGACCTGCTCCTCCCACAGCACCACGCGGCCCGAGCGGGCCGTGTAGACGAGCTCGCCGTCGGGCGTCGCGAGCGTGTGGTGGGTCGTCACGAGCTCGTCGGCGACGTGCACCTCCTTCGCGGGCTCGGTGCTGTCGGGCTTCGGGCTGTCGTCGCTGCGCTGCGTCTCGGTCACCCGACCGACCCTAGCGATCCGGAACAGCGGATGGGTCCGGATGCTCCCTGAGCGTCAGACCCGCTCGAGCACCATCGCCGATGCCATGCCGCCGCCGACGCACAGCGTGACGAGCGCGTAGCGGCCGCCGCGCTCCTCGAGCGCGTCGAGCGCGGTGCCGACGAGCATGGCACCGGTCGCGCCGAGCGGGTGCCCGAGCGCGATGGCGCCGCCGTGCACGTTCGTGCGCGCAGGGTCCGCGCCCGTCTCGCGCAGCCAGTGGAGCACCACGGCGGCGAAGGCCTCGTTCACCTCGAAGACCTCGATGTCCGAGAGCGCGAGGCCCGCGCGCAGCAGTACGCGCTGCGTCGCGGCGACGGGCCCCGTGAGCATGAGCGCCGGGTCGGAGCCGACGGAGGTGGCGGCGACGATGCGGGCGCGCGGCGCGAGGCCGAGCGAGCGTGCCGCCGCGCCGGAGCCGACGACCACGAGTCCGGCGCCGTCGACGATGCCCGACGAGTTGCCGGCCGTGTGCACGTGCTCGATGCGGCCGATGCCCTGATGCCGGCGCAGCACCTCGGCGTCGAAGCCGGCCTCCCCGAACGCCGCGAAGGCCGGCTTCAGGCCCGCGAGCGCCTCGAGCGTCGTACCGGGCCGCAGGTGCTCGTCGCGCTCGAGCAGCACCGCCTCGTCGGCCCCGACGACCGGCACGATCGAGCGCGTGAACGCACCGGCCTCCCACGCCGCGGCCGCCCGCGCCTGCGACTCGACGGCGTACGCGTCGACGTCTCGGCCCGTCAGCCCGTGCATCGACGCGATCGCGTCGGCGCTCACGCCCTGCGGGATGAGGCTCCACGGCTCGAGCGCTGTCGGGTCGGTGGCGTACGGCCCGCCGTCCGAGCCGAGCGGCACGCGCGACATCGACTCCACGCCGCCCGCGACCACGAGGTCGTCGAAGCCGGCCGCGACGCGCGCCGCGGCCGTCGTCACGGCCTCGAGCCCGGAGGCGCAGTACCGGTTCACCTGCATGCCCGGCACCGCATCCGGCACCCCCGCCGCCTGCGCCGCGGCGCGCGCGAGCACGCCGCCCTGCTCCCCCACGGCCGAGACGGTGCCGAGCACGACGTCGTCGACGCGGCCGGGATCGACGCCGCGCGCCGGCAGCGCCTCGAGCAGCCCCGCGGCGAGCCGCACCGGGTGCACCTCGGCGAGCGAGCCCCCGCGGCGGCCGCGCGGGGTGCGCAGCGCGTCGAGCACGAAGGCGTCGGCCACGGTTCAGCCCTCGCGGCCGGATCGCGCCGTCAGGGCATGCGCCTCGTGCAGCAGCCGCCCGCCGCCGACCACCGCGAGCCGCGGCGGCACGCGCACGAGCGCGTCCATCGCGTGCTCGGCGTCGACGAGCACGATGTCGGCGCGCGCGCCGGGCACGAGGTCGTGCACCTCGCGGCCGACGAGCGGCGCCGCCGAGCGCGTCGCGACCTCCATCACCCGGTGCAGGTCGTCGTCGCGCACGATCGACGAGGCGCGCGCGAACTGCCACGCGATGCCGAGCGTGTCGCCCGTGCCGTAGGGGCTCCAGAGGTCGCGGATGCCGTCGGTGCCGAAGCCGAGGCCCACGCCCGCGGCGTCCAGCTCGGCGAGCGGCAGCTGCGGCAGCCGCAGCGGCGCGACGGTCGTCATGGTGATGCCGAGCTCGCCCATCGACTGCAGCAGGTCGCGCCTGCGTGCATCCGGCAGCTGCGCCACGGCGAAGCCGTGCGCCACGTTCACGCGGCCGGCGAGGCCGAGCCGCGCCGTGCGCTCGACGATGAGCTCGATCTGGAAGGCGCCGAGGTCGGCGGCGTCGTGCAGGTGGATGTCGATGCCGACCCCGTGCCGCTCGGCGATGGCGAAGATGCCGTCGAGCTGGCCGACGGGGTCCCGGTCGATGGAGGCGGGGTCGAGCCCGCCCACGTGGTCGGCGCCCGCGGCCGCCGCCTGGTCGAGCAGGTCGAGCACGCCCGGCCGGCGCAGCACGCCGTCCTGCGGGAACGCGACGATCGTCGCCTCGACCGCGCCGTCGTACGCGCCCACCGCCTCCCGCACCGCCTCGATGCCCGAGAGCCCGATGCCGAGGTCGACGTCGACGTGCGTGCGCAGTGCCGTCGTGCCCTGGCGCACGTGCGCGTCGAGCACGGCGGCCGTGCGCTCCACGCTCGGGATGCCCAGCTCGTCGCGCCGCGCGCGCTCGTGGCGGATGCGGCCGTCGGTGCCGCCCTCGCCGCCGTACGACTGCCACGGCAGGCCCATCCACGACTTGTCGACGTGGGCGTGCGCGTTCACGATCGACGGCAGCGCGAGCAGGCCGCGGCCGTCGAGCGAGCGCCCGCGCGGGTGCCCGTCGGGCGCAGGCTCCTCGAGCGCCGGCGCGCCGTGCACCTCGTGCGGCACGATCGCGGCGATGCGGTCGCCGTCGAGCACGATGTCGCTGCGCTCGCCGCCCCAGGGGCGGACGTCGCGGATGCGCGAGAGGCGCTCGAGCGCGCTCATGCGTCGCGCGCCGCGCGCTCGACGCGGGCCGTGAACGCGGCGACGCGCGCCTCGAGGCCCTCCGCACGCCATGCGACCCGCTCCGGGCTCACGAGGTGCGCGGGACCCGAACGGATGATGTGCGAGCACGCGAGGTCCTCGCAGATGTACGTGCCGACGCTGCTGCCGTCCTCGAGCCGGGCGCTGAACATCCGCACCTGCGTCGCCGGCTGCGTCGAGTGGCAGAGCGTGCACATCGCCGCGATGCCGGGGCGCAGCCCGCCGGGCGCGGAGCGCACGACGACGCCGACGAGCTCGTCGCCGCGCCAGTGCACGAGGTAGCCGAGCCGCGCTGCGCGCGCGTCGCGCCAGCCGAGGTACTCGCGCTCGGCCCAGATCGTCTCGTGGAGGCCCGGGATCGGCAGCTGCTCGAGCTCCCGGTCGGTCGCGTTCACGAAGCAGGCCCGCAGCTGCTCCTCGGTCACCTCGCGCATGCCGCCCCTCCCGTCGTGCCCTCGAGGCTAGCGGAGGCGCCCCGGGAAGAGGTCTGCCGCGGTCGGGCCTCCACCCAGGAGAGTCCCGACCGCGGCAAGCGGGGATCCGGCGATCGCCGGACGGGGATCTGCCGCCGTCGGGCCTCCACCCAGGAGAGTCCCGACGGCGGCAAGCTTTCAGACGGCCTGCAGCTGGCGCTGCTCCACGAGCTGGTCGGCCATGTGCTCGAGCACGCGCACCACCTGCGAGCTGTAGCCGTACTCGTTGTCGTACCAGACGTACAGCACGAGGTGGCGGCCGCTGGCGATCGTCGCGAGGCCGTCGACGATGCCGGCGCGGTTGTTGCCGACGAAGTCCGTCGAGACGACCTCGGCGGAGTCGGTGAAGTCGATCTGCGCGCGCAGGTCGCCGGTGAGCGAGGTGCGGCGGAGCAGCTCGTTGACCTCGTCGCGGTCGACGGCGCGGTCGAGCGAGAGGTTGAGGATGGCCATCGACACGTCGGGCGTGGGCACGCGGATCGCGTTGCCCGTCAGGCGGCCCTCGAGCTCGGGCAGCGCCTTCGAGACGGCCTTCGCGGCGCCGGTCTCGGTGAGCACCATGTTGAGCGCGGCGGAGCGGCCGCGGCGCGAGCCCTTGTGGAAGTTGTCGATGAGGTTCTGGTCGTTCGTGTACGAGTGGACCGTCTCGACGTGGCCGTGCTCGATGCCGTAGGCGTCGTTGACGACCTTCAGCACGGGCGTGATCGCGTTCGTCGTGCAGGAGGCGGCGGTGACGATGCGGTCGTCGGCCGCGATCGACTCGTGGTTGACGCCGAACACGACGTTCTTCAGCGGGCTCTTGCCGGGCGCCGTGAGCACGACGCGCGCGACGCCCGGGCACTGGAGGTGCTGGCCGAGGCCGGCCTCGTCGCGCCAGCGGCCCGTGTTGTCGACGACGATCGCGCGGTCGATGCCGTACGCGGTGTAGTCGATCGAGCTCGGGTCGTCGGAGTAGATGACCTGCACGAGCGTGCCGTTGGCGAGCAGCGTCGAGGCCTCGCGGTCGATCTCGATCGTGCCCTGGAACGCGCCGTGCACCGAGTCGCGGCGCAGCAGGCTCGCGCGCTTCTCGAGGTCGTCGTCGCCGCCGCGGCGGACGACGATGGCTCGCAGGCGGAGGCCCAGGCCGCTGCCCGCGTGGCCGATGAGGATGCGGGCGAGCAGGCGCCCGATGCGGCCGAAGCCGTAGAGCACGACGTCGGTCGGCTCGTCGCGCTGCCACGACGGGAGCTGCGCCACGTGCTCGCGCGCCCACGCCTCGAGGCCGGCCTCGGGCTCCTCCGACTGCGCGGCGCCGAGGATGCGGCCGAGGTCGAGCGAGATGCCGCGCACGTCGAGCGCGTCGACGACCCGGAGCACCTGGATGGAGTCCTCGATGCGCAGCGGCTGCTCGCCGACGCGGCGGGCCCAGCGGTGCGCCTTGAGGATCTCGATCGGCGACTGGTTCACGAGCTTCTTGCCGTGCACGTGCGTCACGACGTTCCGCTCGCGGTACAGCCTCCCGATGATCGGGATGGCGGACTCGGCGAGGGCGACGCGGTCGAGCCAGGCCTGGTGGGCGCTCTCGACGGCGGGAGACGATGCGTGGGGCACGTCTTCACCGTAGGCAGGTCTGGGAGCCTCCGGAGCCGGATCCGGCCGTCAGGAAGCGGCGCGGATCACGTGCGGGAAAGTTCGCCCGATCTTTCGATCGGGCGTCGCCGTCCCGATCAGGACACGTAGGCCTTGCCGAGCTTCCAGTAGCCGGTGAAGGTGATGCGGCGCTTGTCGATGCCGCGGTCGCGCACGAGGTGGCGGCGGGCGCCCGTCGCGAGCGACTGCTCGCCGGCGTTGTAGGCGTAGCCGAGCTCCCCTGGCAGCGTCAGGCCGCGGAGCTCCTCGAGCGCCGCCTGGCCCTCGCGCACCTCGCCGCGCTCGACCCAGCGGACGTCGACGCCGGCGGGGCGGCGGAAGTCCTGGATGTCGTCGCGGTGGCCGACCTCGATGACGGCGACGCCGCGCGCGTGCTCGTCGAGCGAGCCGCAGACGCCCGCGATCGCGGGGATGACCGACTCGTCGCCGACCATGAGCACGTCGCCCTCGAGGCCGTCGTCGTTGTAGAGCAGGCCCTCGTCGAGCAGCACGGCGCGCTCGCCGGCCTCGGCGCGGATGGCCCACGCGGCGCCGGGGCCCGGGTCCTCGTGGCAGACGAAGTCGATGTCGAGCTCGCCGTCGGCGATGCGGAAGTCGCGCACGGTGTAGTTGCGGATCCACGGGCGCTGGCTCTCGCGCATGGCGAGGTACTGCGGGAACCACGTCGCGGGGCTCTTCGGCACGCGCAGCTGCTCCTGGCCCTCGCGGCGCATGAAGAAGCGGAACCACTGGTCGTAGCCCTGCGGCGTCATGCCGACCACGTCCTCGCCGCCGAGGGTGACGCGGCGGATGTGCGGGGAGACCTGCTGGTTGCCCAGCACCTCGAGCTCGACGAATCGCGGGGCGACCGCCGCCTTGCGCTCGGGTCCGGCCATGCTCGCTCCTCCTGTGTCCTGGGGATGCGGCCCGCCGGTCGCCCGCGCGTCGCGCCGGTCAGGTGAGGCAAGCCTTACCTGACGAGCGTAGCAAGCGGAGCGGCCGACGCGCGACCCGAGGCTCGCCGCTCGAGCAGACCGGCCCCGACAGGGCCTGCCACGACCTGGCCCGATTCGCTCTGTACCGGTATTGTCTGATAGCGATGCAGCACCTCTCCCCGTCGCGACGCATGCTCGCGCTCTTCACGCTCGCGCTCGGCGGCTTCGGCATCGGCACCACCGAGTTCGCCACCATGGGCATCCTGCCCCTCGCCGCCGCCGACCTCGTGCCCGGCTACGCCGCGGATCCCGCCGTCGGGATCGCCCAGGCCGGCCACCTCATCACGGCCTACGCGCTCGGCGTCGTCGTCGGCGCGCCGACCGTCGCCGCGCTCGCGGCGCGCATGTCGCAGCGCACGCTCGTGCTGCTGCTCGTCGCCGCCTTCACGGTCGCCAACCTCGCATCCGGCCTCATGCCCTCGTTCGAGCTCACCGTCGCCGCGCGCTTCGTCGCCGCGATCCCGCACGGCGCCTACTTCGGCGTCGCCTCGCTGCTCGCCGCGCGCATCATGGGCCCGGGGCGCCAGGGCGCGGGCGTCGCGCTCGCCCTCTCGGGCCTCACGATCGCGAACGTCATCGGCGTGCCGCTCGGCACCTGGCTCGGCCAGGTCGCCGGCTGGCGCTGGACCTATGCGGCCGTCGCCGTCATCTTCGCCGTCACGCTGCTGCTCGCGTGGCTCGTGCTCCCGCGCGTGCAGGGCGACCCCACGCGCAGCGCCGCCAAGGAGCTGCTCGCCTTCCGCAACCCGCGGCTCTGGCTCATGATCGCCGTCGCCTGCATCGGCTTCGGCGGCTTCTTCGCCGTCTACTCGTACGCCGCCGAGCTGGTCACGCGCGCGGCGCTGCTGCCGGAGTCGGCGATCGCGTGGCTGCTCGCCACCATCGGCGTCGGCATGACGATCGGCAACGTCATCGGCGGCTGGGCCGCCGACCGGAGCCTGCGCCGCACGATCGTCGCCGGCTTCTCGGGCTTCCTCGTGGTGCTCGTGCTGTTCGCGCTGCTCGCCTCGAACCCGGTCGCGCTCTTCGCGCTCGCCTTCTTCGTGGGTCTCACGAGCTCGGTGCTCATCCCCACCATCCAGGCGCGCATCATCGGCATCGCGGGCGACGCCGAGCTGCTGGGCGCGGCCACGAACCACGCGGCGTTCAACGTGGGCAACGCGCTCGGCGCGGCGCTGGGCGGGGCCGTGATCGCCGGCGGCCTCGGCTACCTCGCGCCGGCGTGGGTCGGCGCGGCGATGGCCGGCATCGGCTTCGCCCTCGCCCTGTGGTCGATCGCCTCCGACCGCCGCGGCGCGCCCGACACCGCCTCCGTGCCCGTCGTCGCGACGGTCGCGGGCCCGACGACGGCGGGCATCCGGATCGTCGAGCGCTAGGCCGCGCCGACCCGGGTCCTGCTCGCCGCCGGCGCGCCGCGATGGGATGATCGACGGATGAGATTCCTGTCGATCCAGTCGCACGTCGCCTACGGCCACGTCGGCAACTCCGCCGCCGTCTTCCCGCTGCAGCGCATCGGGCACGAGGTCTGGCCGGTGCTCACCGTCAACTTCTCGAACCACACGGGCTACGGCTCGTGGGGCGGCCCGCTGATCCCCGCCGACGACGTGCGCGCGGTCGTGACGGGCATCGAGGACCGCGGCGTGCTCGGCACCGTCGACGGCGTGCTCTCTGGCTACCTCGGCGGCGAGGAGATCGTCGACGTCGTCATCGATGCCGTCTCGCGCGTCAAGGCCGCGAACCCGGGCGCGACGTACACGTGCGACCCCGTGATGGGCAACGCGAAGTCCGGCTGCTTCGTCTCGCCGGCCATCCCGCCGCTCATCAAGGAGCGCGCGCTCCCCCACGCCGACATCCTCACCCCGAACCAGTTCGAGCTCGGCTTCATGACCGACACCGAGCCTGACACCGTAGCCTCCACGCTCGACTCGGCCGACCGCGTCCGCGACCTCGGCCCTCGCACCGTCCTCGTCACGAGCGTGCTGCGACCCGACCGCGAGGCCGACACCATCGAGATGCTCGCCGTCGACGACGAGGGCGCGTGGATCGTGCAGACCCCGCTCCTGCCGTTCAAGGCCAACGGCTCGGGCGACGTGACGAGCGCCCTGTTCACGGCGCACTACCGCGAGACGGGATCCGCCGCCACGGCGCTCGAGCGCACCGCCTCCAGCGTCTACGACCTGCTCGAGGCGACCCTCGACTCCGGCGAGCGCGAGCTGCGGCTCGTGCAGGCGCAGGACGCGTTCGCGGACCCGCGGATGCAGTTCCAGGCGCGCCAGGTGCGCTGAGGCCCCGGAGCAGCGCGTGACCGCCACGAGCGCCGACCAGGGTGCGCGGCTCGAGGCCGCCGTCGCCGGCAGCTACGCGGCCCGACAGCCGCTGTGGGATGAGGCGCAGCGGCTCGTCGAGGCGTGGCTCCGGGCGCTCTGCGCGGAGGCGCTGCTCGGCCGCGACGAGGCGCGCCTCGACGTCGTGCCCGGCCGCATCAAGGAGCAGGACCGCACGACCGCCAAGCTGCGGCGGCTCATCGACGCGGGCGAGCCGTGGCCGCCGCCGGACGTGCCGCAGGAGCTCGCGGTCGAGGCCGCGGTCCGCGACGTCGTGGGCCTCAAGGTGCTCTGCAAGTCGGCCCGGGACCAGACGCTCTTCGACGAGCACCTCGCGACCCGGGACCGCCGCGCCGGCATCGCCGTGCTGCTGCGCAAGGACTACGTCACGACGCCCAAGCCGAGCGGCTACCGCGCGCTCCACTACGAGCTCGCGGTCGACGTGCCGGGCGCCGAGGAGCCCGTCGTCGTCGAGGTGCAGGTGAAGACGCGGCTGCAGGACGCGTGGAGCGAGCTGACCCACGAGGACCTCTACAAGCCCGGCGGCGCGCTGCGGGCCGGCGAGTTCCACCAGTCGATCGCCGAGACCATGGCGAACCTCCTCAGCGAGGTCGACCGGCTCGCGGGCACGCTCGCGAGCGAGATCGAGGCGACGCTCGAGACCCCCGCGCCGATCGAGGCCGCCGCCGCGGGCCAGGTCGCGTGGCAGACGCCGACCACCGTGCAGATCGTCTCGACGGGGCCGCGGTTCGCGCTCGCCGTCGACGAGACCGGTCAGCGCGGCCTCATCCGCGGCCAGAACGTGCGCTCGAGCGCCGGCGCCGAGGGCTTCGTCTCGGTGCAGGACTACCTCGAGGTCGGCATGACGCTCCGCGTGCAGGCGATCGAGGAGCGCGCGGGCGTCTTCTTCGTGCCGGCGGAGTCGCTCGTGCGGCTCGCGGACCGCGGCCGCGCGGACGGGGACGCCTAGCGGCGCTGCCGCTTCTCTCGCCCTCGGCCGAGACGGCCTCGGCGTGTGCGGGCAGGAGGTCCGAAAGGACCTCCTGCGGCAGCGGCTATCGCCGCTGCCTCTTCTCCCGCACACGCATGTTGACCTGGATGGGCGTGCCCTCGAAGCCGTAGTCCTCGCGCAGGCGGCGCGTGATGAAGCGGCGGTACTGCGGGTCGAGGAAGCCGGTCGTGAACAGCACGAAGGTCGGCGGTCGCGTGCCGGCCTGCGTCGCGAACAGGATGCGCGGCTGCTTGCCCGAGCGCAGCGGGTGCGGGTGCGCGGCCACGATCTCGGCGATGAACGCGTTGAGCTTGCCGGTGGGGATGCGGGTGTCCCACGACTCGAGGGCCAGCTCGAGCGCGGGCACGAGCTTCTCGAGGTGGCGGCCCGTACGGGCCGAGATGTTCACGCGCGGCGCCCAGTCGACGTGACCGAGGTCCTGCTCGATCTCGCGCTCCAGGTAGCGGCGGCGCTCGTCGTCCAGCAGGTCCCACTTGTTGAACGCGAGCACGAGCGCGCGCCCCGACTCGAGGACGAGGTCGACGATCCGCACGTCCTGCTCGGAGATCGGCTCCGTCACGTCGATGAGCACGACCGCGACCTCCGCCTTCTCGAGCGCGGCCTGCGTGCGCAGCGTCGCGTAGAAGTCGGCACCCTGCTGCAGGTGCACGCGGCGGCGGATGCCGGCCGTGTCGACGAAGCGCCAGATGCGGCCCGCGAGCTCGATCTGCTCGTCGACCGGGTCGCGCGTCGTGCCGGCGAGCTCGTTGACGACCACGCGCTCCTCGCCCGCGGCCTTGTTGAGCAGGCTCGACTTGCCGACGTTCGGGCGGCCGAGGATGGCGACGCGGCGGGGGCCGCCGATCTCCTCCTTCGCCACCTTCGAGACCTCGGGCAGCATCTCCATCGCCGCGTCGAGCAGGTCGGCGACGCCGCGGCCGTGGAGGGCGGAGACGGGGTGGGGCTCGCCGAGCCCGAGGCTCCACAGCGCAGCCGCCTCGAGGTCGTGGCGCGAGTCGTCCGACTTGTTGGCCACGAGGATCACCGGGCGGTCCGACTGGCGGAGCATGCGCACGACGTGCTCGTCGGTGGAGGTCGGGCCGACGTTCACGTCGACGACGAAGAGCACGGCGTCGGCGAGGTCGACGGCGATCTCGGCCTGCTGCGCGACCGAGCGGTCGATGCCGCGCGCATCCGGCTCCCAGCCGCCCGTGTCGACGAGCGTGAAGCGGCGGCCGAGCCACTCCGCCTTGTACGAGACGCGGTCGCGCGTGACGCCCGGCGTGTCCTCGACGACGGCCTCGCGGCGGCCGAGGATGCGGTTCACGAGCGCCGACTTGCCCACGTTCGGGCGGCCGACGATCGCGAGCACGGGCAGCGCCGGGAGCACCTGGTAGCCGCCCTCGTCGCCCTCGACCCCGTCGAGCAGGGCCGCGTCCTCGTCGTCGAGCTCGTAGTCGGCGAGGCCCGCGCGGAGCGCCGTGACGCGCGCCTCGTCGGTCTCGTCGTCCTCGAGCTGCTCGCGCGGCTCGGCGGGCAGCGCCTCGGCGGCGTCGAGCTCGTCGAGCTCGTCGAAGCCCTCGTCGGTGCGGTCGTTCTGGTCAGTCATGGTCCCTCGCTTCGGTGACGAGGCGCACGATGGCCTCGACCGTCTCGTCGAACGTCAGGTCGGTCGAGTCGACGACCGTCACGCCGGCGGCGGCGCTCAGGAAGTCGACGACCTTCGAGTCTGCCGCATCCCGCGCCGACAGGCGCGCGCCCACCGCGACCTCGTCGCCGCCGACGTCGCCGAAGCGGCGGCGGATGCGCACCTCCTCGGAGGCGGTGAGCAGCACGCGCACGTCGGCGTCGGGCGCGACGACGGTGGTGATGTCGCGGCCCTCGGCCACGATGCCGGGCTCCGCGTCGCGGATGAGCTCGCGGAAGCGCACGTTCACGGCCTCGCGGACGGCCGCGACGCGCGCGACGCCCGAGACGGCGCCCGAGACGGCCTCCGTGCGGATCGCCCGCGTGACGTCGTGCCCCGCGATCGCGACCCGCTCGCCCGAGGCGTCGACCGACAGCTCGAGCGTCGCGAGCGCGTCGAGCGCGCCGACGACGGTCGCCTCGTCGTCGGTCGAGCCGCCCCGCTCCCCCACGAGCCACGCGAGCGCGCGGTAGGCGGCGCCGGTGTCGAGGAAGCGGAACCCGAGCGCGCGAGCGACGGCGCGCGCGACGGACGACTTGCCGCTGCCCGCGGGGCCGTCGATGGCGACGACGGTGCTCACGCGACCACCTGCCAGCCCCGCTCCTCGAGCGCGTCGTGCAGCGGCCGCACGGCCTCGGGCAGCACCGTGATCTCGGCGACGCCGAACTGCGCGCCCTCGGCGTGGTCGAGGCGCACGTCCTCCAGGTTGACCTCGGCGTCGCCGATGTCGGCGAGCAGCCGCGCGAGCTGGCCGGGCCGGTCGTCGACGCGGATCTGCACGGGCACGTAGCGCGCGTGCGTGCCGTGCTTGCCGGGCAGGCGGCCGACGCCCTCGTTGCCGGCGGCGAGCGCGTCGGCGATCGCGCGGCGGCTGCCGGAGGCGTCCACGTCGTCGAGCGCGTCGACGACCGCCGCGAGGTCGCCCTGCAGGGCGCGGAGCTGCTCGACGACGGCGGGCGCGTTCGCGCCGAGGATCTGGATCCACAGGGCAGGGTCGGAGGCGGCGACGCGCGTGACGTCGCGCACGCCGCCGCCCGCGAGGCGCAGCGCCTCGTCGGGCGCGTCGGCGAGGCGCGCGGCCATGAGGCTCGAGACGAGCTGCGGCACGTGGCTCACGATGGCGACGGCGCGGTCGTGGTCCTCGGGGCTCGACTCGATCGGCACGGCGCCGAGGTCGAGGATGAGGTCGTCGACGAGGCTGCCGCGCGCGTACGAGATGCCGTCGTGGCCGGCGATGACCCACGGGCGGCCGACGAACAGGTCGCCGGAGCCCGCGAGCGCGCCGGAGCGCTCGCGGCCGGCCATCGGGTGCGAGCCGAGGTAGCGCGAGACGTCGGCGCCCATGGCGCGCAGCTCCTGGAGGGGCACGGCCTTCACCGACGCGACGTCGGTGACCACGGCCTCCGGGAAGGCGGCGAGCTCGGCGGCGACGACCTGCGCGGTGACGTCCGGCGGCACGGCGACGACGATGAGCTCGGGCGCGTCGCCGGGCTCGGCGGGCCGGCCGGCGCCGTAGTCGGCGGCGAGGCGCATCGCGGTGGGGCTCGCGTCGGCGAGCTGGACCTCCACGCCGCGGGCGGCGAGCCCGAGGCCGATGGAGGTGCCGAGGAGTCCGGTGCCGACGATCCGCACCGGACCGCGGAGTCGGTGGGTCACGGACGGCTCCTCATCTGCTGTCGGCGTCCGACCTCGCGAGGGTGAGGATGGCGCCGCGCTCCATCGTAGTGAGTTCGCGCATCGCACCCGACCGCAGGGTGCCCAGGTGCAGGGGGCCGAAGCTGCGGCGCACGAGCTCGACGACGGGGTGCCCGACGTGGTCGAGCATCCGTCGCACGATCCGGTTGCGGCCAGAGTGGAGCGTCAGCTCGACCATCGAGTGGCCCTGCGAGGGGCGGCCCACCAGCTTCGCGGCGTCGGCCCGGATCGGTCCGTCCTCGAGCTCGAAGCCGTCCAGCAGCCGCCGGATGGTGCGCTGCTCGACAGCGCCGCGCACCTTCGCGACGTACGTCTTCTCGACCCCGAACGAGGGGTGGGCGAGCACGTGCGCGAGCTCGCCGTCGTTCGTGAGCACGAGGAGGCCGGAGGTGTCGGCGTCGAGGCGACCGACGTTGTAGACCCGCTCCTCGATCTCGTCGGTGAAGCGGCGGAGGTCGGGCCGGCCCTGCTCGTCGGCCATCGTCGAGACGACGCCCGTCGGCTTGTTGAGCATGAGGTAGCGCTTCGTGGCGTCGAGCTGGATCGCGGTGCCGTCGACGCGCACGCGCGCCTCGGGGGTGATGCGGGTGCCGAGCTCGGTGACGATGCGGCCGTCGACCTCGATGCGGCCCTCGACGATCATCTGCTCGACGACGCGGCGGCTGGCGACGCCGGCGGCGGCGAGCACCTTCTGGAGGCGCTCGCCCTCGGCTGCAGCGGGGTTGGTCACAGTGCGGTCTCCTCCTCGCCGTCGGGCAGCAGCGGCGAGATCGGCGGCAGCTCGTCGAGCGAGTTCAGGCCCAGCTGCGTCAGCAGCAGCTCGGTCGTCTCGTAGTGGATGGCGCCGGTCTCGGCGTCGGCGAACGCCTCGCGCACGAGCCCGCGGCCGAGCAGCGTGCGCACGACGGAGTCGACGTTCACGGCGCGGATGGCCGCGACGGCGCCGCGCGTGATGGGCTGCTTGTAGGCGATGACGGCGAGCGTCTCGAGCGCCGCCTGCGACAGGCGCGTGGGCGTCTGCGTCAGCACGAAGTCGGCGGCGTCGACGTCGTAGGCCTCGCGCACGTAGATGCGCCAGCCTCCGCCGACCTCCCGCAGCTCGAAGCCGCGCTCGGGTCCGCCGCCCTCGCCGTCGTAGTCGCGGCGGAGCGCCTCGATCGCGGCCTTGACCTCCTTGACGGGCGCGCGCAGCGACGTCGCCAGGTGCACGGCGCCCTGCGGCTCGTCGGCGACCATGAGGATCGCCTCGATGCGCCGCTCGAGCTGCAGGTGCGAGCGGTCGGCGACGGGCGCCTCCTGCTCGGCCTCGGCGGTCTCATGCATGGTCATAGTCTGCCCCCAGCGCGACGAGGTCCTCGTCGCGGAACTCGTGGCCGGTCCAGCTGATCGAGAGCTCGCCGAGCGGCTCCACCTGCTCGAACGCGATCGCCGCGTGGCGGTAGAGCTCGAGCACGGCGAGGAAGCGCGCGACGATCACGCCGCGCGTCGCCTCGCCCGCGATGAGCTCGCGGAAGGTCGTCGTGCCCTTCGACCGCAGCGCCGCGACGATGTGCGCGGCCTGCTCGCGGATCGACACGAGCGGTGCGTGCAGGTGGCCGAGGCCGACGGTCGGGATCTCCTTCGGCGTGAGCGCGAGCAGCGCGAGCGCGGCGAAGTCGTCGGCCGAGAGCGTCCAGCGCAGCTCGGGCGTGCGCTGCCGGAAGCGGTCCTCGAGCCGCACCGAGCGCGGGTGGCGGCTCGTCTCGGCGCCGATCCGCTCGGCCATCCACTGCGCCGCCTGCTTGAAGGCGCGGTACTGCAGCAGCCGCGCGAAGAGCAGGTCACGGGCCTCGAGCAGCGCGACGTCCTCGCTGTCGACGACGTCGCCGGCCGGCAGCAGGGAGGCGATCTTGAGGTCGAGGAGGGTCGCGGCGACGACGATGAACTCGCTCGCCTGCTCGAGCTCCTGCTCGGTGTCGAGCGTGCGCACGTACGCGATGAACTCGTTCGTGACGCGGCCGAGCGCGATCTCGGTGACGTCCATCGAGCGGTTGCCGATGAGCGTCAGCAGCAGGTCGAAGGGGCCGTCGAAGTTGTCGAGCGCGAGGCGGAAGCCCCGCTGCTCCTCCCCCGCGCCCTCGGCGGCGGGCTCGGCCGGCGAGGGTGCCGCCCCGGCGTCAGGCGATGGCGCCACGGGCGATGAGCTCGCGCGCGAGCTGCCGGTACGTGTGCGCGGCCGCGTGCTCGGGCGCGAACTGCGTCACGGGCACGCCCGCGACCGAGGCGTCGGGGAACTTCACCGTGCGGCGGATGACCGTCTCGAGCACCGTCTCGCCGAACGCGTCGACGACGCGCTCCATCACCTCGCGCGCGTGGAGCGTGCGGGCGTCGTACATGGTCACGAGGATGCCGTCGAGCTCGAGCGCGGGGTTGAGGCGGTCCTGCACCTTGTCGATCGTCTCCTTGAGGAGCGCGACGCCGCGGAGGGCGAAGAACTCGCTCTCGAGCGGGATGAGCACGCCGTGCGCGGCCGTGAGCGCGTTCACGGTGAGGAGGCCGAGCGAGGGCTGGCAGTCGACGAGGATGAGGTCGTAGTCGTCGGCGACCTTGCGGAGCACGCGCGCGAGGATCTGCTCGCGGGCGACCTCGTTGACGAGGTGCACCTCGGCGGCCGAGAGATCGATGTTCGCGGGGATGACGTGGAGGCCCTCGACCGAGGTCTCCTGGATCGCGTCGCGCGGGTCGAGGCGCGGGTTCAGCAGCAGGTCGTAGATCGTCGTCGCGTCGTGGTTGTCGACGCCGAGGCCGGCCGAGAGCGCGCCCTGCGGGTCGAAGTCGACGGCGAGCACGCGGCGGCCGTACTCGGCCACTGCGGCGCCGAGGTTGATGGAGGTCGTCGTCTTGCCGACGCCGCCCTTCTGGTTGCACATCGTCACGATGCGCGCCGGGCCGTGGCTGCGCAGTGGCTTCGGCTCCGGGAAGTCGCGCAGGGGGCGACCGGTCGGCCCGAGGGTGGGCGCCTCCATGCCTGCCAGGGTGTCGTCGCGCGTGCTCACGTGCACGAGTCTAGGAACCCCCTCCGACGCCTCGCGGGAGGCGGGGCGGCGTGTATCTCAACCTCTGCTCGAGGGTCAGGGTTGCGCGTGCCCCGCTCAAGAGGCCTGCATCAGAGCGAGGCGTACAGGTCGACGCCGCTGCCGTCGGGATCGACGACGGTGGCGTAGTGCTGGCCCCAGGCCGCGTCCCACGGCTCCCGCTGCACGGCGTGGCCGAGCCCGCGCAGGCGCTCGACGAGCGCGTCGACCTCGGCCGGGCTGTCGCAGCGGAGCGCGAGCGTGTGGCTCTGCCCGGGCTGCCGCTGCCAGTCGGGGTCGAACGAGCGGATGGTCGCCTCGGTGTCCCACATGAGGCGCATGCCGCCGGCGAGCTCGACCTCGGCGTGCGGCGCGGCGTCGGCCTCGGCGGGGATCGCGAGCCCGAGCGCGCGGTAGAAGGCGAGCGTGGCCGGCAGGTCGCGCGCGACCATGCCGATGGCGTCGATCGAGGGCATGCCCCGACGCTAGCGCCGCCCGCCGACGGACGCGACGGAGGTGCGAGCATGGCGGCATGGCGGTCGAGGTGCGGCGGGCGGCGGATGCGGAGCTCGAGGCGGTCGCGCTGCTGCGCTGGCGCATGACGCGCGAGGGCGGCGGCGCGCTCGCGGCGGAGACGTCGGCGGAGGCCACGGCGTACGCCGACGAGGCCGCCGCCTGGGCGCGCGCCCACTCGGACAGCCACGTGCCGATCGTCGCGGTCGCCGACGGCGTGGTCGTGGGCATGGCCTGGCTCGCGATCCAGGCGCGCGTGCCGTTCGTCGTGCCGGGGCGGCGGGGCGCGGGCATCGGCCGGCGGCTCGCCGAGGCGGTGCTCGCCGAGGCGCGCGAGCGCGGCCTCGAGCACGTCACCGTGCACGCGAGCCGCGCGTCGATCCCCGTCTACGAGCGCGCGGGCTTCCGCGCGAACGACCGCGCCCTGTACGCCGACGGCGCGATCCCCGAAGGCTGAGCGACGAGCGTTGAGCTCCGAGGCGGCGGATCAGCGGGCCCGCGGGTGCGCGCTCGTGTACATGTCGCGGAGCGTGTCCGCCGTGACGTGCGTGTACAGCTGCGTCGTCGCGACCGAGGCGTGGCCGAGCAGCTCCTGCACCACGCGCACGTCGGCGCCGCCCTCGAGCAGGTGCGTCGCGAACGAGTGGCGGAACGTGTGCGGCGAGACGTGCGGCACCTCGGCCGCCTCAGCAACCCTCTGCACGACGTCCCACGCCGCCTGGCGCGTCAGCCGGCCGCCGCGCGCGCCGAGGAGCAGCGCCGGCCCTCCCCTGCCCTTCGCCGCGAGCCCGGGCCGGCCGCGCACGAGCCACACCTCGAGCGCCGCGCGGGCGTAGGAGCCGACGGGCACGAGCCGCTGCTTCGCGCCCTTGCCGGTGACGCGCACGAGGCCGAGCTCCTCGTCGCCCGTCGGCACGTCGTCGACGTCGAGGGCGACGAGCTCCGAGATGCGCGCGCCCGTCGCGTAGAGCAGCTCGAGCAGCGCCCGATCGCGCAGGCCCTGCGGGTCGTCGCCGCCCGCGCGCTCGAGCATCGCCTGCACCTGCGAGACCGAGATCGCCTTCGGCAGCCGCATCGGCTGCTTCGGGGGCCGCTGGTCGCGGGCCGGGTCGTCGGCGGCGATCCGCTCCTCGACGAGCCACCGGTGCAGCGCCTTCACGGCCGACAGGTGCCGGGCGACGGAGGATGCGGCGAGGCCTCGGTCGGCGAGCGCGGCCCGGTAGGCGGCGACGTCCTCGGGCGCGATCGCCACCGCATCCGCCACGCCCCGCGCCTCGAGCACCGCGACGTAGCCGGCCAGGTCGCGCCGGTACGCGGCGACGGTGTGGGGCGAGAGACCGCGCTCGATCGCGAGCTGGCGCAGCAGCCGCTCGACCGCGCGCGCCGGGGTGAGGGCCATGCTCAGCCCGCCGCCATCAGCGGTGCGCCGGGTGCCAGTCGAACGGCACGTCGACGGGATGCGCGGCGCGGCCCTCGGCGCGCATCGCGCGCAGCGCGAGCGCCGCCGCGAGCAGCGTCGCGTTGTGGAGTCGCATCGAGAGCGCCGCGTCGACGACGTCGGCGAGCGGCACCCAGCGGCGCTCCATCTCGGCCTCCTCGTCGGTGCGCGCGAACGCCTCCGGCGCATCCCGCACGCCGTCGGCGAGGTAGACGCGGATGACCTCGGTGGAGCCGCCGCCGGTGGTCGAGAGGTCGAGCAGCACCGACCAGCCGTCGGCGACGAGGTCGGCCTCCTCGGCGAGCTCGCGCTGCGCCGCCAGGAGCGGCTCCTCGCCCTCGACGTCGAGCAGGCCCGCAGGCAGCTCCCACAGGGTGCCGCCCGCCGGGTGGCGGTACTGGTGCACGAGCATGACCTCGTCGCGCTCGTTCACCGCGAGCACCGCGACGGCGCCCGGGTGCACGATGACCTCGCGCCGGATGCGGCTGCCGCCGAGCTCGAACTCCTGCGCCTCGACGTCCCAGATGCGCCCGTCGAACAGCCGCTCGCGCGCGAGCACGGGCCGCGCGCCGAGGTCGTCGGCGAACGCCGCGGGCATCAGGCGTCCTCGTCCTCGGTCTCGTCGAAGAGCTTCGAGGCGTTCTGGCGCTCGAGCGAGGCCTCGACGAGGCCGCGGAAGAGCGGGTGCGCGCGGTTCGGGCGGCTGCGGAGCTCGGGGTGCGCCTGCGTCGCGATGTAGAACGGGTGCGAGGGCAGCTCGACGTACTCGACGAGCGTGCCGTCGGGCGACGTGCCGCTGAACGCGAGGCCCGCCGCGGCGATCTGGTCGCGGTACTGGTTGTTCACCTCGTAGCGGTGGCGGTGGCGCTCGAACGAGACCGGCTCGCCGTAGAGCCGCTCGGCGAGCGACCCCTCGGCCAGCTTCGCCTCGTAGAGGCCCAGGCGCATCGTGCCGCCGAGGTCGCCGCCGTGGATGTGCTGCATCTGCTCGGCCATCGTCGCGATGACCGGCGCGGGCGTGCCCTCGTCGAACTCCGTCGACGACGCGCCCTCGATGCCGGCGAGGTTCCGCGCAGCCTCGATCACCATGCACTGGAGGCCGAGGCAGATGCCGAGCGTGGGGATCTCGTTCTCGCGCGTGAAGCGCAGGGCGCCGAGCTTGCCCTCGATCCCGCGGATGCCGAAGCCGCCGGGCACGATGACGCCGTCGAGGTCGCCGAGCGCCGACGCCGCGCCCTCGGGCGTCTGGCAGTCGTCGCTGGGCACCCAGCGGATCTCGACCTTGGTCTGGTTCGCGAAGCCGCCGGCCTTGAGCGCCTCCGTGACCGAGAGGTAGGCGTCGGGCAGGTCGATGTACTTGCCGACGAGGCCGATCGTCACCGTGTGCTTCGGGTGGTGCACGGCGTCGAGCACCGGCTGCCAGCGCGCCCACTCGACCTCGCCCGCGTCGAGGCGCAGCTGCTCGATGATGACCTCGTCGAGCCCCTGGCGGGTGAGCATCGAGGGGATGTCGTAGATCGAGGGCACGTCGATCGCGTTGACGACCGCGCGCTCCTCGACGTCGCACATGAGCGCGATCTTGCGGCGGTTCGACTCCGACACGGGGCGGTCGGAGCGCAGCACGAGCGCGTCGGGCTGGATGCCGATCGAGCGGAGCGTCGCGACCGAGTGCTGCGTGGGCTTCGTCTTCTGCTCGCCCGAGGCGCCGAGGAACGGCACGAGCGAGACGTGCACGAAGAACACGTTGCCGCGGCCGAGCTCGTGGCGCACCTGCCGGGCGGCCTCGATGAACGGCTGCGACTCGATGTCGCCGACGGTGCCGCCGATCTCGGTGATGATGACGTCGGGCTGCGGGTCCTGCTGCGACTGCAGGCGCATGCGGCGCTTGATCTCGTCGGAGATGTGCGGGATCACCTGCACGGTGTCGCCGAGGTACTCGCCGCGGCGCTCGCGCTCGATGACGCGCGAGTAGATCTGGCCGGTGGTGACGTTCGCGGCCTGCGAGAGGTTCACGTCGAGGAAGCGCTCGTAGTGGCCGATGTCGAGGTCCGTCTCGGCGCCGTCGTCGGTCACGAAGACCTCGCCGTGCTGGAACGGGTTCATCGTGCCCGGGTCGACGTTGAGGTACGGGTCGAGCTTCTGCATCACCACGTGCAGGCCGCGCGCGGTCAGCAGGTTGCCGAGCGAGGCGGCGGTGAGGCCCTTGCCGAGCGACGAGACGACGCCGCCGGTGACGAAGATCTGCTTGGTCACCTTCGCGGGGGCCGCGGGCTGCGGGGCCGAGGGGGCCGTGGACGGGGCGTCGGGCGCAACGTGGTTCACGGGCTTCGAGCCTATCCCACGCCGGGCCGGATGTCCGCTGCGGGCGCATCCGTGTCGTGGGCGTCGACGAGCAGCTCGCGGGCGTGCGCGATCGCGGTCTCGGATGCGGTGCCGGACAGCATGCGGGCGAGCTCGGCGAGCCGCGCGTCGCCCTCGACGGTGCCCACCTGGGATGCGGTGATCCGGCCGTCGGTGCCCTTCTCGACCCGCACGTGGTGCGCGGCGAAGGCGGCGACCTGCGCGAGGTGCGTGACGACGATCACCTGGCAGCGCTCGGCGAGCCGCGCGAGGCGGCGACCGATCTCGATGGCGGCGGCGCCGCCGACGCCGGCGTCGACCTCGTCGAAGACCATGGTGGGCACGCTGTCGTCCGCGAGCGCCACCTCGATCGCGAGCATGATGCGGCTGAGCTCCCCGCCGGAGGCGCCCTTCTGGATGGGCCGGGGGTCGGCCCCCGGGTGCGGGGCGAGGAGCATCGTGACGCGGTCGCGGCCGGCGGGTCCGAGCGCGTCGACCTGCGCCACCTCGACGACGAGCCGCGCGCTCGGCATCGCGAGCGCCCGCAGCTCGGCGCCGACGGCCTCCTCGAGCCGCGCCGCGGCAGCGGTGCGCAGGGCGCTCAGGCGGTCGGCGAGCGCGAGCGCCGCCGCGTGCCGGGCATCGGCGTCGGCGGCGAGCCGCTCGAGCTCGGCGTCGTCGCCCTCGAGCTCCACGAGCCGCAGCGCCTCCTGCGGGGCGGCCTCGAGCGCCTCGTCGAGCGGGCGCGCGAGTCGGCGCTCGAGGGCCGCGAGCGCCGCGCGGCGCTCCTGCACCTCGTCGAGGCTGCGCTCGGGGCGCTCGAGGTCGTCGAGCGCCTGCACGAGCGAGGACGACGCCTCCTGCAGGAGGGCGTCTGCCTGCACGAGCAGGTCGAGGGCGCCGGCGAGCGCCGCATCGTCGCCGCTCGCGCGCTCGACGAGCCGGCGGGCGTGGCCGGCGAGGGTCACGGCGTCGGGCGCGTCGTCGTCGTTCGAGAGCGCCGCGTGCGCCTCGGCGAGCTGCAGGCGGAGTCCCTCGGCGTGCTCGAGCCGGTGCGCGAGCGCCGCGAGGGCGTCCTGCTCGCCCGGCTGCGGGTCGGCGGCCTCGAGCTCCTCGAGCCGCTCGCGGATCTCGAGCGCCTCGGCGGCGCGGGCATCGTGCGCGTCGCGGAGGGCGCGCGCGGCCTCGTCGGCGGCGCGCCACGCCTGGTGCTCGCGGCGGTATTCGACGAGCGCCGCGGCGAGCCCGGCGCCGGCGGCGCGGTCGAGCGCGTCGGCCTGCGCCTCCGGCGATCGCAGCCGCTGCTGGTCGGCCTGCCCGTGGACGGCGACGAGCCGGTCGGCGAGCTCGCGCAGCAGGCCGGCGGGCACGGCGGCGCCGCCCGCCTGCGCTCGAGAGCGCGCGGCGCCGTCGGGCGTGCGGCTCAGCGCGCGGCCGAGGATGAGCTCGCCGTCGTCGATCGTGCCGCCGGCGTCCTCGACGACCTCCGCGGCCTCCGCGTCGTCGACGATCCAGACGCCCTGCACCGCGGCCCGCTCGGAGCCGGCGCGGATGACGCCCGCGTCGGCGCGCTCGCCGCGCAGCAGCGCGAGCGCCTGCACGACCATCGTCTTGCCGGCGCCGGTCTCGCCCGTGATCGCGGTGAAGCCGCGGCCGATCGGCACGCGGGCGTCGTCGATGACGCCGAGCGAGCGGATGGTGAGCTCGTCGAGCCGCGTCACGTCCGGGGCCTCCGGAAGCCCTCGACCGGCAGGTGGAACTTCGCCACCAGCCGGTCGGCGAAGGGCGCTCGCGAGAGCCGCGCGAGCCGCAGCGGCGTCGCGTCGCGCGTCGCCTCGACGCGCGAGCCCTGCGGCAGCGGGAACGAGCGGCGCGAGTCGCACCACAGCGTGGCCTCGCTCGTGGAGTCCTCGGCGATCTCGACCGCGAGGGTCGAGGTGGGCGCGACCACGAGCGGGCGCGTGAACAGCGCGTGCGCGCCGAGCGGCACGAGCAGCATCGCCTCGGCCGTCGGCCAGACGATCGGGCCGCCCGCCGAGAAGGAGTACGCGGTCGAGCCGGTGGGCGTCGCGAGGATGACGGCGTCGGTGCCGAACGACGAGATCGGGCGCCCGTCGATCTCGAGCAGCGTCGAGATCATGCGGCCGGAGCCCGACTTCTCGATCGCCGCCTCGTTCACCGCCCAGGTCTCGTGCACGAGCTCGCCGCGGGCGAGCACGCGGATGCGGAGGGTCAGCCGCTCCTCCACCTCGTAGTCGCGCGCGAGCGCTCGCTCCACGACCTCCGCCGTGTCGGCGACCTCCGCCTCCGCGAGGAAGCCGACGTGGCCCAGGTTGATGCCGAGCAGCGGCGCGGCCGTCGCGCGCTGGAGCTCCGCCGAGCGCAGGATCGTGCCGTCGCCGCCGAGCACCATGACGAGCTCGATGGGATGCTCGCCGCCCGCGTCGTCTCGGGCGGGGTCGTAGGGCACGACGGCGTCGAGGCCCGATCGGTGCGCGAGCAGGACCTCGCGGTCCTCGCCGAGCACGACGGGCGTCACCTGCGCGTCGAGCAGCCGGGTCGCGATGCTCGCGGCCGTGGCCACGGCCTCCTCGCGCCCCGGGTGGAACGCGAGCAGGAACCTGCGTCCGCTCACCGCGCCTCCTCCGCCAGTCTCGCCGCCTCGTCCCGCCATTCTGTCGGATTCGTGCCGCGCGAGGCCGAGAGGTGGGCGAGGTACTCGACGTTGCCGCGCGTGCCCGCGATGGGGCTGCCGATGAGCCCCGCGGTGCCGAGCCCCGCATCCCACGCCGCCCAGAGCACGCGGTCGATCGCCTGCGCGCGGAGCGCCGGGTCGGACACGATCCCCTCGCGCACGCCGGTGCGACCGACCTCGAACTGCGGCTTGACGAGCACGATCCAGTCGGCGCCGGGCGCCGCGACGCCCGCGAGCGGCGGGATGGCGAGCTCGAGCGAGATGAACGAGAGGTCGGCGGTGACGAGGGTCGGCGCGGGGTCGAGGGATCCGGGCACGAGGTCGCGCACGTTCGCGCCCTCGACGAGCGTGACCGGCAGCGCGTCGGCGTCGAGCTGGAACTGGTCGTGGCCGACGTCGAGCGCCGTGACGTGCGCAGCGCCGCGGGCCAGCAGCACCTGGGTGAAGCCGCCCGTGCTGGCGCCGGCGTCGAGGGCGATGCGGCCGGTCGGATCGATGTCGAACGCGTCGAGCGCGGCGAGCAGCTTGTGCGCGGCGCGCGAGACCCACGCGTCGTCGCCGGCGATCGCGAGCTCGGCGTACGCGGGCACGCGCGCGCTCGCCTTGAGCGCCGGACGGCCGTCGATCGTGACGCGGCCGTCGGCGATGCGCTGCTGGGCCTGGCTGCGGCTGCGCGCGAGGCCGCGCTCGACGAGCGCCTGGTCGAGGCGGGGCGCGTCAGCCACGCACGGCGCCGAGCGCTGCCTGGAGGCGGTCGTGGACGCGCGCGAGGTGCTCGGCGCGCTCCGCGAGCGGCTGCTGCTCGATGAGGTCGATCTCGTCGACGAGCCCGTCGACGGCGTCGTCGTCGGGCCGCGCGTCGGCGGCGGTGGCGTCGGTCATGCCCTCGAGGCTAGCGAAGCGATCACCCGCAGCTCGTCGGCGCGCGAGGGGCCTGTGAGCCGCGGTCGGTCGAGGCCGCGGGCGCGCTCGTCGGCGAGGACGTCGGCGAGCGTCGCGGCGACGTCGCGGTGCTCGCCGCGCGCGGCGCGGTAGCGGTCGCTCGAGCGCTGCCCGTGGCTGTCGAGCGCCGCCGGCAGCCGCAGCGGCAGGGCGTCCGGCCCCATCCAGTAGCCCACGCCCGCGGCGTCGAGCGCCTCGTCGTCGGCGAGCACCACCTCGCCCGTGTGGCCTGCGACGTCGCGCGCGAGGGCGATGAGCGCGTGGAGGCGGATCTCCGGGCCGACGGCGTTCACGACGTCGGAGCGCTCGGGCGCGCGCTCGACGACGAAGCGCACGAGGTCGCGCACGTCGATCGTCTGGGTCGGCTGGTCGCGGGCGGGCGCGAGGAGCGGGCCGTCGGCGGCGAGCGCCGCGCGCGCCACCCAGTGGCCGAACCGGTCGCTGCCGTCGCCCGGCCCGCCGACGAGGCCGGGCCGGACGATCGCGAGGCGATGCCCCAGGCGCTCGCGCAGCATCCGCTCGATCCACGCCTTCGCGCCGCCGTAGTCCTCGCCCGTCTCGTCCTCGGGCACGAGCGGGTCGTCCTCGTCGGCGCCCGCGGGCGCGCCCTCGAGGCGCTGCGCCGAGACGGAGGAGACGAAGTCCAGTGGGCGGCGCGGTCGCCGAGCGCCTCGACGGCGCCGCGGGCGTGCGCGGGGAGGCGCGTGACGTCGACGACCTCGCCCCATTCGCCGTCGAGCCCGTCGTACGCGCCCGGCAGGTCTCGGTCGGCGGTCACGAGCCGCGCGCCGGCCGGCGCCTCGCCGCCCTCGCCGCGCGCGAGGCACGTGACCTCGGCGCCGCGCTCCAGGTGGGCGGCGGCGATCGCACGCCCGATCCACCTGGTGCCGCCGAGGACGAGGACGCGCCGCCCCCTGGTCACCAGGCGACCCCCGCGACCCGCGCGGCCTCCGCCGCCGCCGCGGCCCCGCCGTGCCACGGGTCGCCGTGACCAGGCAGCACGAGCCGGGCGCCGGTCGCCTCGATCGCGTCGAGCGACCGCTCCGCCGCGTCGGGGTCCGCGGTCGCGGCGGCGGCCACGAGCCGAGGCCCGACCTGGGCGGTGTAGGGGTCGAGCGTCACGAGCGCGTCGCCCGAGAGCACCGCGTCGGCGGCCTCGAGGTGCAGGGCGACGTGCCCGTCGGTGTGGCCGGGTGTCGCGACGACCCTCGGCCGGCCAGGCACGTCGAGCACGGCGCCGGGCTCGAGGGGCGTCGTCTCGCGGACGCCGCGCACTCCGAGCGCGCCCGCCGCCACCATCCCGGCGAGGATCGGCAGCGCCGCCGGGTAGCGCGGCGGGAACGCGAGCGGCGTCCGCGCGCGACGGTAGGAGTACGGGTGCTCCGCGATGTGCGCATCGCCCCGATGGAGGTGCAGCGGCACGCCGTCGGCCACGAGGCCGGCCGCCATGCCGAGGTGGTCGAAGTGCGCGTGCGTGAGGACGACCGCGCGGAGGTCGTCCGCGCCCCGGCCGAGCGCGGCGAGCGCCGCGTCGAGGTGCCGCCGCGTGCGCGGGAACAGCGTGTCCACCAGCGTGATGCCGTCGGCGTCCTCGAGCAGGTAGGCGTTCGTGCTCGCGTGCTGCAGCAGGTGCACGCCCGGCGCGACGTCGCGCTGGAGCACGGCCCCTCGTCGACGCCGCAGCGCCCGCGGCGTCCCGTCCGTCCGCCGTCCGCCGTCCGCCCCTGCGCTGCGCTCCACCATGTCCCCCATTGGACTCCTGCTGCCTGGACGTCGGCGGTGCGCGCCCCGGTAGCGTGGCGCCGTGCCTCCGCCGCTCGCCGCTCCCCCGCCTGCCGGCACCCGGGTGCCGACGGCGATCGGGCGGCTCGCGGGCACGGATCCGGTCGAGCTGGTCTGGCGCAACGAGCTGGGCGGCATCACGGCGCGCATCGACCGCGCCGACGCTGCCGTCTACGCGAAGTGGCAGCCGGGCGGCGGCACGCTGCCCGCCGAGGCCGAGCGGCTCGCGTGGCTCGACGGCCGCCTCCCCGCCCCGCGCGTGCTCGCGCTGCGGGAGGAGGACGGCGGCGCGCTGCTCGTGACCGCCGGCATCGCCGGGGCGTCGATCGTCTCTGCCGCGGGCCTCCGCGATCCCGCCGCCGCGGCGGCCGCCCTCGGCGAGGGGCTGCGACGACTGCACGCGCTGCCGGTCGCCGAGTGCCCGTTCCCGGCGCCGGCGTGGACGCGCGCGATGCCGCCCGAGCATCCTGTGGTCGTCCACGGCGACGCGTGCGCGCCGAACACGCTCATCGCGGGCGGCGCGTTCGCGGCGCTCGTCGACGTCGGCGAGCTGGGCGTCGCCGACCGCTGGGCCGACCTGGCGATCGCGTCGTGGTCGCTCGAGTGGAACGGCCTCGCCGAGGCCGAGCCCGCCTTCTGGCGCGCCTACGGCATCCGGCCCGACCCGGAGCGCATCGCCCGCTGGCGCGCGCTCTGGGACGAGCCGGGGCTGGAGGACTAGAGCGCGAGCAGCTCGTCGGCCACCCGGAGGCCCAGCACGGGCCGGTCGGCCGTCCACACCGCGGCGCACGCGGCCCGGATCGTGTCGACCGGACGGTCGCCCGCGCGCACGAGCGTGATGTCGATGCCGGATCGGCGCACGGCGGCGCGGCCGACCTCGAAGTAGGTGTCGCCCGTCGAGCGCTCGAGCGTCTCGCGGAGCGGCTCGATCGGCTGCAGCAGGTCGCGGAGGTCCTGCACGACGTGGTCGGGGCGCATCGACGGGTCGGCGCCGATGAGGCTCGCGCCGCGATCGATGCCCGTGAGGGCGAGGATCGTGCGGATGCCGGCGCGGCGGCCGCCGAGGATGTCGGTGTCGAGGCGATCGCCGATCATGGCGGGCGCCGTCGGCGCGAAGCGCTCGCGCGCCACGTCGTAGATCGGCGTCTCGGGCTTGCCCGCGACCTCCGCGAGCCTGCCCACCGCGGTGTGGACCGCCGAGACGAGCGTGCCGTTGCCGGGCGCGATGCCGCCGGCGACGGGGATCGTCCAGTCGGTGTTCGTCGCGATCCACGGGATGCCGGTCTCTCCGGGCGCGGCGCGCAGCGCGAACGCGGCCTCGGCGAGGTCCTTCCACCCCACGGAGGGGTGGAAGCCCTGCACGACCGCCTTCGGCTGCTCTGCGGCGGTGCGCACGACGCGCCAGCCGCGCGCCTCGAGCTCCACGACGATGCCCTGGCCGCCGACGACCATCACCGGGTCGCCGGGCGCGACATGCCGCTCGAGGAGCAGCATCGCCGCCTGCGGGCTCGTGACGACGTCCTGCGGCGCGACGGGCAGCCCGAAGGACGAGAGGTGCTCGGCGACCTCCGCGTCGGTGCGCGAGGCGTTGTTCGTGAGGTACGCGGCCGGCAGGCCCGTCGCGAGGATGCTCTCGACGGCGTGCGGGATCGCGTCCGGGCCCTGGTAGACGACCCCGTCGAGGTCGAGGTACAGGTGGTCGATGCCGTCGAGCGGCGTCGGGCGCGCGGGCTCCGCCGAGCGGAAGAGCCCCATCAGCGCGCGGCCTCGGACTCGTCGTCGTCGCCGGCGTCGTCGGGGTCGTCGCCGCTGCCGTCGCCGAGCAGGTCGTCGCCGAAGAGCGCGTCGCCCTGCGCGGCCGATGCCGCATCCGCCCCGTCGGTCGCGGGCGCGCCGTGGTGCGCCGGCGCGTCGACGACGGGGATGCTCGCCGTCGTCGGGTCGGCGTCCTCGATCGCGTCGAGGTCGGAGACGTCGGGCGCCGGGTGGCGACGCGCAGCGTAGGCCGGCTCCGCCGCGCCCTCTGCCTCGGCGTCGTCCGCGCCCGCGGCCTCCGCCTCGGCGAGCAGCTCCTCGACCTCGTCCTCGATCGACGGCTCGCGCTCGGCATCCGCGTCGTCGGCGGCGGGCCCGTCGAGGGCGACGCCCTCGTCGAGCGCGTCCGCGGCGGCCTGCTCGACGCGCTCGCTCGTGATCTGGATCGACTCGAGCTCGCCCGGCGCCATCGCGGCCTCGAGCGCATCGATGGCGCGGTCGGCGAGGGCGAACCACTCGGCGGCCTCGGCATCGCGGCCGAGCTCCTCGAGCACGCCGGCGAAGCTCGCGAAGAGCGCCGGGCTCCACTCGAACGCCTTGTCCTTGCGCAGCTCGGGGATCCGCAGCTCCTCGAGGGCGGCCTCCGGCTGCCCGAGGTCGAGGCGGGCGCCCGACTTCACGATCGCGAGCTCGACCCGGACGGGCGTCTCGAGCGTCGCCGGGTCGATGGATCGGGCCAGCTCGAGCGCGCGCTCGGGGCGCCCCATGCCGCGCTCGCAGTCGGCCATGAGGGGCAGCTGGTCGTCGCGGCCCGTGATGCGGCGGTACGTGCGCAGCTCGCGGAGCGCGAGCGCGAAGTCGCCGAGCTGGTAGGCGGTGATCGCGAGCGTCTCGCGCACGACGCCGATGCGGCCTGCACGACGGGAGGCCGCGAGCGCGTGCTGGTGCGCGAGCTCGGGCTCCTCGTCGATGAGCTGGCCGGCCATCGCCATGTGCCGCGCCACGACCTCGGCGTTGTCCTTGGTGAGCGTCTTCAGCTGCGCGCGCGCGCCGATGTCGAGGTCCTCCGGCACGACGTCGTCGGGCAGCTCGGGGGCGACGAAGTCGTCGTCGCGCACCTGCTTGAAGCTCTCGCCGGAGCCGGTGCCGCGCTTGTCGTAGTCGCGGCCGGGGCGCGCCGCGTCGCGGTCGGGGCCCTGGTTGCGCTCGCGCTGGGAGTCGCGGCGGCGCTGGTCGCCGCGGCCGTAGCCGGCGCCGTCGTCGCGGCGGGGGCGGTCGCCGTCGCGCTGCGGCCGATCGCCGTACGGGCGGCGGTCGCCGTCACGCTGGGGGCGGCGGTCACCGTCACGCTGCGGGCGGTCGCCGTACGAGCGGCGCTCGCCATCGCGCTGCGGACGGTCGCCGTACGGGCGGCGCTCACCATCACGCTGCGGACGACGGTCACCATCCCGCTGCGGGCGATCGCCGTACGGGCGGCGCTCACCATCACGCTGAGGACGACGGTCCCCGTCGCGCTGCGGACGGTCACCGTAGGGACGACGCTCGCCGTCGCGCTGCGGACGACGGTCACCGTCACGCTGCGGACGGTCGCCGTACGGGCGGCGCTCGCCATCGCGCTGCGGACGGTCGCCGTACGGGCGGCGCTCCCCATCGCGCTGCGGACGACGGTCGCCATCGCGCTGAGGGCGGTCCCCGTAGGGGCGGCGCTCCCCATCGCGCTGCGGACGACGGTCGCCATCGCGCTGCGGGCGATCGCCATACGAGCGGCGCTCGCCGTCGCGCTCGGGACGCTGGCCATCAGGCCGATAGCCGCGGTCGCCCGGTCGCAGCGGCTTGCGGTCGCCCTGCGGGCGGTCGCCGTCGCGGCGCGGACCGTCGCGGTGCGGGCGGCCCTGTCCGTCTCGAGGTGCGCGGCGCCTGTCGTCGCCGTCTCGTCCTGCGCGCTCGTTCACGGCTCCATGCTCCCATCGCGCGCATCGCGCTGCACTGTTCGGCCGGCGCTCGGCCGGCGGCGTTCTGACCTCAGAAACGGAAAAAGGGGCCCCAGATCGTTCTGGGGCCCCTTTCCAAAAGAAGTCCGGCGGTGTCCTACTCTCCCACAGGGTCCCCCCTGCAGTACCATCGGCGCTGAGAGCCTTAGCTTCCGGGTTCGGAATGTGACC
>NZ_BMLM01000002.1 GCF_014645235.1 Agrococcus terreus
GCCAGGATCAAACTCTCCGTAAAGAAAAGTTGCATACGAGCCGGGGAAAATACCGGCACGCAGCGAGTTCGATCTTGACAATAAGGATCGTCTACTGACAATCCGTCATCATCCAAAGGAATCCGCGCGCCTTACGGCACGACGGGTTCAAAAATATGGCATTTGACATTGTGCACGCTGTTGAGTTCTCAAGGATCAGACGCTCTCGTGCCTTCCCTCTCAGGTCGGCGCCAAGGCAACTTCTCTATCGTAACCACTTCTCGGACCGTGTCAAATCGACACGCCGTGCGGAGTGAAACTCGGACCGAATGTCGAGCCTCCGTCGTGGCAACCTGGCTAGGTTACCCGCTTCGGAGCGACTGTCAAGTCGGCGAGTCGGCCGGCTCGAGGAGCCCGCCAGGTGGATGACCGAGGCCATCCGACGATCGGCAGCTGCCGATCGTGCGTTCCGCACGTTCATCGTTGAAGTGGATGTTCACCATACCCGCGACTATCGGCACCACGCAATGCGTGTCGCCTGTCGGCTGGGAGGTGGCCCCCGCTTGATCCGCTGGCCTCTCCGGCCTGGCGTCTTTGGGGTGACGAGTGGATACGTTACACGGCTGGTCGGGCCGTGCTCCAAACCGCGCGCATCCCGGGCGTGTCGCCCGCGCCATCCCGCGCGACCGGAGGAGCGACTCCCCCGGAACCGCGGACGCGGGAGCCCTCAGGCCCCCGCGTCGATCCCCGCCAGCGTCTTCTTGCCGCGCCGCAGCACGGCGAACCGCCCGTGCAGCAGCCGGCCGTCGAGGGTCGCGGCCGGGTCGTCGATGCGCTCGTTGTTCACCGACACCCCGCCCTGCGCGATCGCGCGCCGGCCGTCGGAGAGCGACTCGACGAGCCCCGTCTCCTGCAGCAGCTGGAGCACCGGCGCGTCCGGGGTCGCGGTCGCCTGCTTGTCGAGCGACGAGACCGCCGCCTCGAGCGTGCCGGCGTCGAGCGCCGTCAGGTCGCCCGAGCCGAAGAGCGCCTGCGACGCGGCGATCGCCTGCTGGGTCGCGTCCGCACCGTGGATGAACGAGGTCGCCTGCAGCGCGAGCTCGCGCTGCGCCTCCCTGCGGAACGGCGCATCGAGGGTCGCCTGCTCGAGCTCGTCGATGCGCGACTTCGGCAGGAACGTGAACGCCCGCAGCAGCTGGCCCACGATCGCGTCGTCCTGGTTGAGCCAGAACTGGTACATCGCGTACGGCGTCGTGAGCGCGGCGTCGAGCCACACGGCGTTGCCCTCGCTCTTGCCGAACTTGCGTCCGTCGGCGTCGGTGATGAGCGGCGCGCCGATCGCGTGCGCGTGCACGCCCTCGGCCTTGCGGATGAGCTCGGTGCCGGAGGTCAGGTTGCCCCACTGGTCGCTGCCGCCCGTCTGCAGCACGCAGCCGTAGGCGCGGAACAGCTCGAGGAAGTCCATGCCCTGCAGCACCTGGTAGCTGAACTCGGCGTACGAGATGCCCTCGTCGCTCGCCATGCGCGAGGCGACCGCGTCCTTCTTCAGCATCGTGCCGACGCGGAAGTGCTTGCCGACCTCGCGCAGGAAGTCGACGGTCGAGAGCGGCGCCGTCCAGTCGAGGTTGTTCACGAGGCGCACCGCGCTCTCCCCCTCGTCCGAGAGGAAGCGCAGCACCTGCGCCTGCAGGTACGTGACCCACTCGGCCACCGTCTCGCGCGCGTTGAGCTGCCGCTCGCTCGTGGGCTTCGGGTCGCCGATGAGGCCGGTCGAGCCGCCGACGAGCGCGAGCGGCCGGTGCCCGGCGAGCTGCAGCCGGCGCATGATGATGAGCTGCGTGAGGTTGCCCAGGTGCAGGCTCGGCGCCGTCGGGTCGAAGCCGCAGTAGAACGTGATCGGGTCGCCCGAGAGCAGCTCGCGGAGCGCCTCCGGGTCGGTCGAGACGTGCACGCTCCCGCGATAGACCAGCTCGTCCCAGACGCTGTCGAAGGACGGGTCGAGCTGGATGGGGGCGATCTCGGTCACCCGACGAACCTACCGGAGGATCAGCACCCGACCAGGCGCGCGAGCCGCGCGTCGAGCGCCTCGAGCTGCGTCGCCACGGCCGTCGCCGCCGTGCCCCCGATGCCCGAGCGGGCGGCGATCGCGCCGTCGACCGTGAGCACCTCGCGCACCTCGGGCGTCAGGTGCTCCGACACCGAGCGGTAGTCCTCGTCGGACGCCTCGTCGAGCTCGATCCCGCGCTCCTCGCACAGCCGCACGAGCGCGCCCGAGATCTCGTGCGCCTCCCGGAACGGCACGCGCCGACGCACCAGCCACTCCGCCACGTCGGTCGCGAGCGCGTACCCGGCGGCCGCGCCCTCCCGCATCCGCGCCTCGTCGAAGTCGAGCGTCGCCACGAGCCCGGCGAAGGCCGGCAGCAGCAGCCGCAGCTGGTCGACCGCGTCGAAGACCGGCTCCTTGTCCTCCTGCAGGTCGCGGTTGTACGCGAGCGGCAGCGCCTTGAGCGTCGCGAGCAGCCCCGTGTGGTCGCCGATGAGGCGGCCGGCCTTGCCGCGCGCGAGCTCGGCGATGTCGGGGTTCTTCTTCTGCGGCATGATCGATGACCCGGTCGAGAAGCCGTCGTGGAGGCGGGCGAAGCCGAGGTCGCGGGTCGACCAGAGGATGATCTCCTCGGACAGGCGCGAGAGGTCGATCGCCGTCATCGCGAGGATCCAGGTGAGCTCGGCGACGACGTCGCGCGCGCTCGTGGCGTCGACGGAGTTCGGGCTCGGCGCGTCGAGGCCCAGCTCGGCGGCGACGATCGCCGGGTCGAGCCCGAGCGTCGAGCCAGCGAGCGCGCCGGCGCCGTACGGCGACTCGCTCGCGCGGACGCGCCAGTCGGCGAGGCGCTCGAGGTCGCGCACGAGCGGCCACGCGTGGGCGAGCAGGTGGTGCGAGAGCAGGATCGGCTGCGCGTGCTGCAGGTGGGTGCGGCCGGGCATCGGAGCGTCGGGGTGCGCCTCGGCCTGCATCCGCAGCGCCTCGACGACCGCGCGGATGCCGCGCTCGACCTCGACGCTCTCCTCGAGCATCCAGACGCGCACGAGGGTCGCGATCTGGTCGTTGCGGCTGCGGCCGGCGCGGAGGCGCCCGCCGAGCTCGGCGCCGGCGACCTCGATGAGGCCGCGCTCGAGCGCGCCGTGGACGTCCTCGTCGGACTCGGCCGCCGCGAAGGCGCCCGTGCGGACGCGCTCGGCGAGCTCGTCGAGCGCGCCGCGCATGGCGCGCAGCTCGTCGTCCGAGAGCAGGCCGGCGGCGTGCAGGGCGCTCGCGTGCGCCTTCGAGCCGCGGATGTCGTGCTGGGCGAGGCGCCAGTCGAAGTGCGTCGACTTCGACAGCGCCGCCATCTCGGGGCTCGGCCCCGACGCGAATCGGCCGCCCCAGAGCGAGCCCTCGTTCGTGCCGTGCTGCTCGCTCATGCCGCGCTCCGCTCGAGCAGCCAGGCCAGCAGGGCCTTCTGCGCGTGGAGGCGGTTCTCCGCCTCGTCCCAGATGATCGACTGCGGCCCGTCGATGACGTCGGCCGTCACCTCGAACCCGCGGTCGGCGGGGAGGCAGTGCATGAAGGCCGCGTCGGGCTTCGCCTGCGCCATGAGCGCGGCGTCGACGCGGAAGCCGCCGAAGGTGGCGACGCGCTCGGCCTTCTCGTCCTCCTTGCCCATCGACACCCACGTGTCGGTGACGACGACGTCGGCGTCGGCGACGGCCTCGGCCGCGCTCGCGACGACGGAGGCGGAGCCGCCCGTCCCCTCCGCGATGCGCTGCGCGTCGGCGACGACGGCCGCCTCGGGCGCGTAGTCGGCCGGCGCGCCGACCCGCACGTGCATGCCGGCGGTCGCGCACGCGAGCAGGTACGACTGCGCCATGTTCGAGCGGCCGTCGCCGACGAAGGCGACCGTCAGCCCGGCGAGCGCGCCCTTGTGCTCGCGGATCGTGAGCAGGTCGGCGAGCAGCTGGCAGGGGTGGAAGTCGTCGGAGAGCGCGTTGACGACGGGCACCGTCGTGCCGGCTGCCATCTCCTCGAGGCCCGCCTGCGCGTAGGTGCGCCACACGATGGCGGCGACCTGGCGCTCGAGCACGCGCGCGGTGTCGGCCGCGGTCTCCTTGCCGCCGAGCTGGCTCGAGGCGGTCGAGATGATGAGCGGCGAACCGCCGAGGTCGGAGATGCCGACGTGGAACGAGACGCGCGTGCGGGTCGACGACTTGTCGAAGATGACCGCGACCGAGCGCGGGCCCTCGAGCGGGCGCTCCGCGAAGCGGTCCGCCTTCATCCGGGCGGCGCGCTCCAGCACCTCGCGCTGCTCGGCGGGGCTCAGGTCGTCGTCGCGGAGGAAGTGGCGGGTCATGCGGGCTCCTTGGCGGTCGGGGCTGCGGCGGATGCGGGCACGACCTCGGTGCCCGAGCCGGCGCTCGTGAAGATCTCGGTGAGGATGGAGTGGGGCGAGCGGCCGTCGATGATCGCGGCCTTCGGCACGCCGGCGCGCACGGCGTCGAGGCACGCCTGCATCTTCGGGATCATGCCGGACTCGAGGGTGGGCAGCAGCGCCGCCAGGTCGACGTCGGTGATCTCGCTGATGAGCGAGGAGCGGTCGGGCCAGTCGGCGTAGAGCCCCTCGATGTCGGTGAGGATGACGAGCTTCTGCGCGCCGAGCGCCGCGGCGAGCGCGGCGGCGGCCGCGTCGGCGTTGACGTTGAGCGACTCCCCCGGCCGGTCGCCGTCGGGCGCGATCGACGAGACGACGGGGATGAGGCCCGCGTCGAGCAGGCGCCGCACGGGAGCCGGGTCGACCGCGACCACGTCGCCGACCTGGCCGAGGTCGACCTCGACGCCGTCGACGACGGCGCCGCGGCGGCGGCCGGTGAAGAGCCCCGCGTCCTCGCCCGACATGCTCGCGGCGAGCGGGCCGTGCGCGCTGATGAGCGACACGAGCGTGCGCGCGACCTGGCCCGTGAGCACCATGCGCACCACGTCCATCGCCTCGCGGCTCGTCACGCGGTAGCCGCCGCGGAACTCGCTCTCGATGCCGTGCACCTTCAGCGCCTCGTTGATCTGCGGGCCTCCCCCGTGCACGACGACCGGCTGGATGCCGACGTGGCGCAGGTACACCATGTCCTCGGCGAAGGCGCGCTGCAGCTCCTCGCTCACCATGGCGTTGCCGCCGTACTTCACGACCATCGTCGCGCCGCGGTAGCGCTCGAGCCACGGGAGCGACTCGATGAGCGTCTCGGCCTTCTGCGCGAGCAGCGCCTCGTCCCTAGCTGGCATATGCGGAGTTCTCGTGGACGTAGTCGTGGGTGAGGTCGTTCGTGCGGATCGTCGCGGCAGCGTCGCCCGCGTGGAGCTCGATGAGGATGCGCGTCGCGCGGGGCGCGAGGTCGACCTCCTCGCGCGGCCGGTCGGGCTCGCCGGCGTGGCAGACCCGGACGCCGTTGAACGAGACGTCGACCGCGTACGGGTCGAAGGGCGCATCCGTCGTGCCGATCGCCGCGAGCACCCGGCCCCAGTTGGGGTCGTTGCCGAAGATGGCGGCCTTGAACAGGTTGGAGCGCGCGACGGAGCGGCCGACGACGACGGCGTCGTCCTCGGTCCCGGCGCCCGTGACCTCGATGGTGATGTCGTGCGAGGCGCCCTCGGCGTCCTGCTGCAGCTGCGCGGCGAGGTCGTCGCACACCGCGGTGACGGCGGCGGTGAGCGCGGCCTCGTCGGCCTCGATGCCGGAGGCGCCCGAGGCGAGCAGCCACACGGAGTCGTTCGTCGACATGCAGCCGTCGGAGTCGAGGCGGTCGAAGGTCGCGCGGGTCGCGGCGCGGAGCGCGCGGTCGAGCACGTCGGCGGGCGCGGCCGCGTCGGTCGTGAGCACGACGAGCATCGTGGCGAGGCCGGGCGCGAGCATGCCGGCGCCCTTCGCCATCCCGCCGACGACCCAGCGGCCTCCGCTCGCGGCAGCGCCGTGGTCCGCGCCGCGGGCGACCGCCTGCTTCGGCACGGAGTCGGTGGTCATGATCGCGCGGGCGGCGTCCTCGCCGCCGTCGGCGGCGAGCGCCTCCGCGGCGAGGTCGACGCCGTGCAGCACGGCGGCGCGGAAGGCCTCGTCGCCGACGCCGATGAGGCCGGTCGAGGCCACCTGCACGTCGATCGCGCCGATGCCGAGCCGCTCGGCGACCCGCTCGGCGGTCTGGTGCGTCGTCTGGAAGCCGAACGCGCCGGTGAAGCAGTTGGCGCCCCCGGAGTTGAGGACCACGGCGCGCGCCGAGCCGCCCGCGATCGCCTGCTGGCTCCAGAGCACCGGGTTGGCCTTCGCGCGGTTGGCGGTGAAGACCGCGGCCGCCGACGAGAGCGGGCCGTCGTTGACGACGAGCGCGACGTCCTTCGCCCCGGACGACTTGACGCCGGCGGCGACGCCGGCGGCGCGGAAGCCCGCGGCCGCGGTGACGCTCACGGGGCGACCCCGTCGATCGAGAGGCCCGTGTGCTCCTCGAAGCCGAGCGCGATGTTCGCCGACTGGATCGCGGCGCCCGCCGTGCCCTTGCCGAGGTTGTCGATGGCGGCGACGGCGATGACGCGGCCGGCGGCCTCGTCGAGCCCGACGCCGATCTGGATCGCGTTCGAGCCGAGCACGTCGGCGGTGCGCGGGTACTGACCCTGCGGCAGCACCTGCACGAAGCGCTCGTCGCCGTAGGCGCTCACCCACGCCGAGCGCACCTCGTCGGCCGTCGCCTCGGCGACGAGCGGCGCCGTGACGGAGGCGAGGATGCCGCGCGACATGGGCACGAGCATCGGGGTGAAGGAGTGGCGCACCTCGGTCGCGCCGACGGCGCGCAGGTTCTGCGCGATCTCGGGCAGGTGGCGGTGCGTGCCGCCGACGCCGTACGCGTTCGCCGAGCCCAGCAGCTCGGAGGCGAGCAGCGACACCTTCGCGGCGCGGCCGGCGCCCGAGGGGCCGACGGCGAGCGTGGAGACGAGACCGCCCGGGTCGACGAGGCCCGCGGCGATGCCGGGGGCGATCGCGAGCGTCACCGCGGTGGCGTTGCAGCCGGGCACCGCGATGCGGCGGGCGGCGCGCAGCTCGCGGCGCTGGCGGCCGCCGTCGGCGAGCATGAGCTCCGGCATGCCGTAGGGCCAGGTGCCCGCGTGCTCGGTGCCGTAGAAGGCGGCCCAGTCGTCGGCGCTCTCGAGCCGGTGGTCCGCGCCCGCGTCGACGACGAGGGTCGACTCCGGCAGCTGCGCGGCGATCCCGCCCGAGTGGCCGTGCGGCAGGGCGAGGAAGACGACGTCGTGGCCGGCCAGCACCTCCGGGGTCGTCTCCTGGAACGTGAGGGAGGCGAGGGATCGCAGGTGGGGGTGCACGGCGACGAGGGGATGCCCGGCGTTCGAGTGCGCGGTGACGGTGCGCACCTCGAGCTCGGGGTGCTGCGCGAGCAGCCGCAGCAGCTCGCCCCCTGCGTACCCGCTCGCGCCTGCGACGGCGACGGAGAGGCTCATGCTCCCAGGCTACTCGGGTGCGGAGTCGCCTCCGGTCGCGAACGCCGCCTCGACCGCCGCAGGCACCTCGACCTCGCCGGCGCGCAGCTCGACCGCTCCCCCGCCCGGCGCGGACGCCAGCATCACGTCCATCGCCCTGCCCTTCGCGAGGGGCTGCGGGCCGGTGCCGGGCTCGCGGATCGCGACGATGCGCACCGCGCCGAGCGACGCGGCGCGCGCGTAGTCCTCGGCGCGCTCGACGGCGTCGGCGACGGCGTCCTGGCGGGCGCGCTGCGCGAGGCTGCGGTGCGTGGCGTCGGTGAGCGTCCACTCGATCTCGCCGAGCTCGTGCACCTCGTCGCGGCCGAGCGCCGCGATCCAGCGTCCGAGCGCGTCGAGGTCGACGAACGTCGCGGTCACGCTCGAGGCCGCGGTGTAGAGGATGCGCGGCGGCTGCCCCTCGGCCACCCACTCGCGGTGGTGCGAGAGCCAGACGCGGTCGGCGTGCCAGGACTCCGCCGCGCCACCCTCGACGAGGTCGCGCACCTCGTCGACGACGCGGCCGTGGGCCTCCTGCACGGCGGCCATCGCCGCCTCCGGCTGCTCCGCCTGCCAGCGCGACTGCACCGTGAGCCGCGCCCGCTCGGCTGCCGCGCGGCGCACCGCCTCGCCCCGGACCGTGATCTCGACCATCGCCGACCTCCTCGGATCCGGATGCTAGCGGTGCGCCCTGGCCGTTCCGCCCGGGTGCGCGCCCCGCCTCAGTCGCGCAGGCGCGCCCCGTGCCGGGCCGTCGCGACGGCGAGGCCCGCGAGCTTCGCGTCGCTCGCCTCGGCGGCGGTGAGGGTGCGGTCGGCGCCGCGGAAGCGGAGCGCGAAGGTGAGCGACTTCTCGCCCGCCCCGAGGCCTGCGCCCCGGTAGTCGTCGACGAGCGCGATGTGCTCGAGCAGGTCGCCGGCGCCCTCGCGGACGGCGGCGAGCACCTCGCCCGCCGGCACCGCGACCGGCACCACGAGCGAGAGGTCCTGCGTCGCCGCCGGCACCGGCGCGATGCGCTGCGTGTCGAGGCCGACGCGCGCACGCTCGACGAGCGTGCCGAGGTCGAGCTCGACCACCGCGACGACGCGCGGCAGGTCGGCCTCGGCCGCGACCGAGGGCAGGAGCTCGCCCGCGACGCCCACGACCTCGCCGTCGAGCAGCAGCTCGGCCGTGCGGCCGGGGTGCAGCCACGACCGCTCGCCCTGGCGCACCTCGAGCGCGAGGCCCGCGGTGCGGGCGGCGCGCTCGGCGACCTCGATCGCGTCGGCGACGCCGAAGCGGACGGCGGCGACGCCGGGCTGCTTGCGCACGCGCTCGCCGACGAGCACCGCGGCGAGGTGCAGCGGCTGCTCGGGCAGCGCGTCGAGGCTCGCGAGCACGTCGTCGGCCGGGCGCGCGTCGGCGCCCGGGAGCGCCTCCGTGCCCTGGCCGTCGACCGCGTGGAAGGTGCGGCCGAGCTCGAAGATCGCGAGGTCGGTGAGGCCGCGGCCCGCGTTGCGGTGCGCGGTGTCGAGCATGCCCGGCAGCAGCGCGGTCCGCAGCCACGGGCGCTCGCCGTCGAGCGGGTTCTCGAGCCGCACGGGCTCGGAGCCCGTCAGGCGCGCCTGCGCCTCGGTGACGAACGGCGCGACGAGCACCTCGGTGAGGCCCGACGACGCGAGCGCGTCGGCGATGCGGCGGCGGAGGCGCTGGGCGCGCGTGTAGCCGCGGCCTGGAGGCGCGACGGGCAGCACGGCGGGGATGCGGTCGAAGCCGACGATGCGCGCGACCTCCTCCACGAGGCCCTCGCGGTCGACGAGGTCGCCGCGCCACGTGGGCGGCACGACGGCCCACGCCTCGCCGTCGTCCTCGACGGATGCGCCGATGCGCTCGAGCGCGTCGCGCGCCTCGGCGTCGGTGTAGTCGGCGCCCGTGAGCGCGCGCCAGTAGCCGACCGGGATGCGCAGCGGCGCGGGCTCGGGCACCTCGCCCACGCGGGCGCCGAGCGCGTCGAGCTCGCCGCCTGCCAGCTCGACGAGCAGCTGCGCGACGCGCGCGGCGGCGGCGTCGGCGACGGCCGGGTCGACGCCGCGCTCGAAGCGCTTGGACGCCTCGGAGAACAGCTTGTGGCGGCGCGCGGTGCGGCCGATCGAGACGCCGTCGAAGGTGGCGGCCTCGATGAGCACGTCGGTGGTCGACGCGTCCATCTCGGTCTCGGCGCCGCCCATGACGCCCGCGAGGCCGATGGCGCCGCGGTCGTCGGTGATGACGAGGTCCTCGGGGTGGAGCGCGCGGTCGACGTCGTCGAGCGTCGTGAGGCGCTCGCCCGGCCGCGCGCGGCGCACGCCGAGACCGCCGCGGAGCTTGCCGAGGTCGTAGCCGTGGATCGGCTGGCCGAGCTCGAGCATCACGTAGTTCGTGATGTCGACCGGCAGCGAGATGGAGCGGATCCCGGCGAGGCGGAGGCGGCCCGCGAGCCACGACGGGGTCGCGCGCGTCGAATCGATGCCGCGCACGACGCGGACGACGAAGCGCGAGCAGCCGACGCGGCCGCGGATGGGCGACGCGTCGTCGATCGCGACGGGGAAGCCGCTGCCCTCTCCGGCGTCGATCACGGCCGGGTCGCGGAACGCCTGGCCGGTGGCCGAGGCGACCTCGCGCGCGATGCCCCGCAGCGAGAGCGCGTAGCCGCGGTCGGGCGTGACGTTGATCTCGACGGCCTGGTCGTCGAGGCCGAGGATCGCGAGCGCGTCCTCGCCGACCTCGCCCGGGATGCCGAGCTGGTCGAGGCGCATGATGCCGTCGTGGTCGTCGCCGAGGCCGAGCTCGCGCTCGGAGGCGATCATGCCGTCGGAGACGTGGCCGTAGGTCTTCCGCGCGGCGATCTCGAAGCCGCCCGGCAGCGATGCGCCGGGGAGCGTGACGACGACGCGGTCGCCCTCGACGAAGTTCAGGGCGCCGCAGACGATGCCGCGCACGCCGCCGTTCGGCTCGCCGACGTCGACCTGGCACCAGCGGATGGTCTTGCCGTTCTTCTGCGGCTCCTCCTCGATCGAGAGGACGCGGCCGACGACGATCGGGCCGCGGAGCCCGCCGCCGTGGACGGCCTCCTCCTCGAAGCCGACGCGCACGAGGGTCGCGTGCAGCCAGGCGGCCGGGTCGGCCGCGGGGATCTCGACGTGGTCGCGGAGCCAGGAGAGCGGGATGCGCATCTCAGATCACCATCCCGAACTGCTCGGTGAAGCGGACGTCGCCCTCGATCATGTCGCGCATGTCGTCGAGCTGGTAGCGGAACTGGAGGGTGCGCTCGATGCCCATGCCGAACGCGAAGCCGGAGTGCACCTCGGGGTCGACGCCTGCGGCGCGGAGCACGTTGGGGTTGACCATGCCGCAGCCGCCCCACTCGACCCAGCGGGCGCCGCCGCGCATGCCGGGGTGCCACACGTCCATCTCGGCGCTCGGCTCGGTGAACGGGAAGTAGTTGGGGCGCAGGCGGATGCGCGCCTCCTCGCCGAACATCTGGCGGGCGAGGTGCTCGAGCGTGCCGCGCAGGTGCGCCATCGTGATGCCCTTGTCGACGGCGAGGCCCTCGAGCTGGGTGAACACGGGCAGGTGCGTCGCGTCGATGTCGTCGGTGCGGTAGACGCGGCCGGGCGCGACGACGTAGACGGGCAGCTCGCGCGTGAGCAGCGAGCGGATCTGCACGGGGCTCGTCTGCGTGCGCAGCACGAGGTGGCGGTCGGCGGGCGCGACGTAGAACGTGTCGGACTCGCTGCGCGCCGGGTGATCGGGGTCGACGTTGAGCGCGTCGAAGTTGTACCACTCGTGCTCGAGCTCGGGGCCCTCCGCGATCTCCCAGCCCATGCCTACGAAGACGTCGCCCATCTCCTCCTGGAGGAGCGTGAGCGGGTGGCGGCCGCCGGGACGCTGCAGCCGCGGCAGCGCGGTGACGTCGATGCGCTCGGCCTCGAGCTGCGCGGCCTCCTCGGCCGCCTCGAGCTCGCCCTGGCGCGCCGCGATCGCGGCGCCGACCTGCTGGCGGCCGCCGCCGATGAGCTGGCCGGCGGCCTTGCGCTCCTCGGGGGCGATCTCGCGGAGCGAGGCGTTGAGCGCGGCGAGCGCGCTCCCCTGGCCGTTGTGCGCGGCCTTCGCCGCCTGGAGCTCCGCCGTCGTCTGCGCCGCCTCGATCGCGAGGAGCGCCGCGCCGACGGCGGCCTCGACGCGCGCGCCGAGGTCGTCGGAGGTGTGGGGATCGGTCACCGGTCGATCCTACCGACGGCCCGTGAGGCGGGACGACGGAGGGCGGGCACCCGCAGGTGCCCGCCCTCGTGACCGGTGGCCGAGCGTCAGGGCGCGCGGCCGTCGGCTGTGTCGTCCGCGTCGGGAGCGCGGCCCGTGAGCCCGAGCGTCCCGCCACCGCCGACGGCGTTGCCGGTGTTCGCATCGACGCCGCGCTGTGTCAGCAGCAGCTGCGTGTCGGTCGCGCCGCCCGCGTTGCCTGGGCGCTTGCCGCCCGCCGCGCGCGGGCTCGCCGAGACCCGCCGCTGCGCGATCGTCGCGACCCATGACAGCAGGAGGCAGATGGCGATGTAGATGGCGCCGATCACGATGGTCGACTGGATGATCGGCCGGTCGAGCGTCGCCGCCGAGCCGAGGCGCTTCGCGATGAAGAGGAGCTCCTCGAACGTGATGATGAAGCCGAGCGCGGTGTCCTTCAGCGTCACGACGAGCTGCGCGATGATCACCGGGAGCATCGAGCGGATCGCCTGCGGCATGAGGATGAGGCGCATGACGCCGGACTTGCGGAGTCCGATCGCGTAGCCGGCCTCCTTCTGGCCGCGCGGCAGAGACTCGACGCCCGCGCGGATGACCTCGGCGAGCACCGAGCCGTTGTAGGCGATGAGCGCGATGACGACGGCCCAGTACGGCGGCAGGCGAGGCCCGAGGACCGGCAGCGCGTAGTAGAGCAGCATCATGAAGATGAGGACCGGCACCGCACGCAGCACCTCGGTCACGATGGCCGCCGGGATGCGCACGGCGCGGTGGTCCGACAGCCGCGCGATCGCGAGGACGAAGCCGAGCGCGAGGGCGCCGATGGCCGCGACGACGAACGCGCCGAGCGTGTTCTGCAGGCCCTGGAGGATCTGCGCCCAGATGGTCTGGTAGGCGAACGCCTCCCACTTGCTGGCGCTGAACTGGCCGGTCTCTGCCATGCGCCAGACGATCCAGCCGAGCACCGCGATGACCGCGGCGACGGTCACGACGCCGAGGATGCGGTTGCGCGCGATGGCGCGCGGGCCGGGGACGTCGTACAGGACGGATGCCTGGCTCATCGCGCCACCTTCCAGCGTCGTTCGAGCTGCGACTGGAGCAGCGTGAGGAGCATCACGAGGGCGACGAAGATGATCGCGACCCAGAGGAGCACGTCCATCGCGTTCTCGCCGCGCTCGGACATGTAGGCGCGGATCGACCCGAGGTTGAGCACCGAGAAGCCCGCCGCGACCGTCGTGTTCTTCAGCAGCGCGATGAAGACGCTCATCATCGGCGGGATCACCGCGCGCATCGCCTGCGGCAGGATGACGAGCGACATGACCTGGCCGAACGGCAGGCCGATCGCCCGCGCGGCCTCGGCCTGGCCCACGGGGACCGTGTTGATGCCGGCGCGCATCGTCTCCGCCACGTAGGTCGCGGTGTACAGGCCGAGCGCCCACACGGCGAGTCCGAGGAAGTCGACGTCGCCCTCGACGAGGACGGGAACGCCGAAGGCGAAGAGGAAGAAGATCAGGGTGAGCGGGGTGTTGCGCACGAGGTTGACGTAGACCGTCCCCACGGCGCGCGCGATCGGTACGGGCGAGACCCGCATGCCGCCCACGATGACGCCGAGGACGAGCGCGATGGCGCCGCCGCCGAAGAACAGCACGACGGTGCCCCAGAGCGCCTGGCCCCACAGGTCCAGGTGTCCGAAGAGCGCGTCCAGCATGCGGCTCCCCTCTCTTGTCAGGAGTCAGCGGTAGGGGCGGCGGCTGCGCCGCCGCCCCCGTCGCGGATCAGTAGCGGTCGACCTCGGGCTGGGTGCCCTCGACGCCCGACGAACCGAGGTTCGCGTCGTAGATGGCCTGCCAGATGTCCGGGTTCTCCTCGAACAGCGTGTTGATGTGGTCGCGGAGCGCGTCGTCGTCCTTCGGGAGGCCGACGCCGTAGTTCTCCTCGCTGAAGGGCTCGCCCACGACCTGGAGGTTCTCCGGGTCCTGCGCGGCGTAGCCGATGAGGATCGCCTCGTCGGTCGTGACGCCCTGGACGGTGCCGGCGAGCAGCGCTTCGACGCACTGCGAGTAGGTGTCGAACTCGGTCGTCTCGATGTTCGGGTAGTTCTCGCGGATGTTCTGGATCGGCGTCGAGCCGGTCGCCGAGCAGACGGTCTGGCCGTCCATGTCGTCGATGCTCGCGATGTCCGAGTCGGCGGCGACCAGCAGGCCCTGGCCGGTCACGAAGTACGGACCGGCGAAGTCGATCGACTCCTTGCGCGAGTCGGTGATCGAGTAGGTGCCGACGTAGTAGTCGATGTCGCCGTTCTGGATCGCCGTCTCGCGGTTCGCCGAGGGGATCGACTGGAAGGTGATCTGCTCCTCGTCGAAGCCGAGCGACGCCGCGATCCAGCGCGAGATGTCGACGTCGAAGCCCGTGCGGTCGCCCGTGACGGGGTCCAGGTAGCCCAGGTTCGGCTGGTCCTCCTTGACGCCGATGGTGACGCCGCCGGCCTCGGTCATGGCATCGAACGTGGGCGAGCCCTCGAGCTGGACGTCGGTGGCGACCTCGAAGAGGGCGCCGGTGTCGCCGGTGTCGCCGCCGTCGGTGGCCGCCGGGTCGCCAGGGGTGCCCTGGGCGCAGCCGACCAGTGCCATGGCGGCGATGGCGCCGATGGCGATGGCGCTGCCGCGTCGCGTGGTGCGCATGCTGTCTCCTTGTGTGTCTCGGTGCTGGGGTCTAGTGGGTGATGAGCTTGGAGAGGAAGTCCTTGGCGCGGGGCGTGCGCGGGTTCGTGAAGAACTCCTCGGGCACGGCCTCCTCGACGATCTCGCCGTCGGCCATGAACACGACGCGGTCGGCGGCCTTGCGCGCGAAGCCCATCTCGTGGGTCACGACGATCATCGTCATGCCCTCCTTGGCGAGGCCGACCATGACGTCGAGCACCTCGTTGATCATCTCGGGGTCGAGCGCGGACGTCGGCTCGTCGAAGAGCATCACCTTGGGCTTCATCGCGAGCGAGCGGGCGATCGCCACGCGCTGCTGCTGGCCGCCGGAGAGCTGCGCGGGGTACTTGTCGGCCTGGTGGCCGACGCCGACGCGGTCGAGGAGCGCCCGCGCCTCCTGCTCGGCCTCGCGCTTCGAGAGGCCGCGCACCTTGATCGGGCCCAGCGTGACGTTCTCGAGGATCGTCTTGTGCGCGAAGAGGTTGAAGGACTGGAAGACCATGCCGACGTCGGCGCGCAGGCGCGCGAGCGCCTTGCCCTCGGCGGGCAGCTCCTTGCCGTCGATCGTGATCGAGCCGGACGTGATCGTCTCGAGCCGGTTGATCGAGCGGCAGAGCGTCGACTTGCCGGAGCCGGAGGGGCCGATGACGACGACCACCTGCCCCTGCTCGACGGCGAGGTTGATGTCCTTGAGGGCGTGGAACTCGCCGTAGTGCTTCTCGACGTGCTCGAGCTCGACCAGGGGCTGCATGGGAGTCATCCAAGCACGGCACCGGTGCGTCGGAGCCCGTCAACGGCCTTTCGCAACGAAACGGTTACACGCGCGCGGGCGGGCGCACGCGGGGCGTCAGCCCCGGCGCTGCGCGAAGGCCGACTGGTAGAGGCAGACGGAGGCGGCCGTGGCGAGGTTGAGCGACTCCGCCTCACCGAAGACGGGCAGGCGCACAGCGCGGTCGGCGAGCGCGAGCGTGGCGGCGTCGAGGCCGCGGGCCTCGTTGCCGAACAGCCACGCGGTGGGGCCCGCGAGCCGCCCCGCGCCTTCCAGCGCCAGGAGGTCCTCCCCCGACACGTCGGCGGCGAGCACCGAGAGGCCCGCGGCGCGCGCGGCCTCCACCGCATCCGCGGTCTCGGCGCCGACCGCGACGTCGACGTGGAAGAGCGAGCCTGTGGTGGAGCGCACGACCTTCGGGGCGTACGGGTCGACGGAGTTCGCCGTCACGATCACGGCGGAGGCGCCGGCCGCGTCGGCGGCGCGGAGGATCGTGCCGAGGTTGCCGGGATCGCGCACCTCGTGGAGGATCGCGACGAGCGGATGGGGCCGTGCGGCGGCGCGCGCGATCGCGTCGGCGAGGCGCACGGGCCGCTGGCGCGCGACGGCGACGACGCCCTGCGGGCGCACGGTGTCGGCGATCGCGGCGAGCGCGCGGTCGGAGACCTCGGTGAGCGGCGCGTGCTCGCCTGCGCGGTCGAGCAGCTCGGGATGGCGCTCGCGCGCCTGCTGGGTCCAGAAGACCTCGACGAGCTGCGCGCCCTGCCAGCGCACCGCCTCGTCGAGGGCCGCGGGGCCCTCCAACAGGAACAGCCCGGTCTGCGACCGGGCTGCTCGCTGCTGGAGCCTCGCAGCCTCGCGCACCCGTGGGGCGCGGGGGCTGTCGAGCATCCTCAGGCCTTGGCGGCCGAGGTGTCGGCGGGGAGGGCTGCCTTGGCGGCCTCGACGAGCGTCGCGAAGGTCGCGGGCTCGTGCACGGCGAGCTCGGCGAGCATGCGGCGGTCGACCTCGATGCCCGCGAGGCCGAGGCCCTGGATGAGGCGGTTGTAGGTCAGGCCGTTCGCGCGCGACGCGGCGTTGATACGCTGGATCCACAGGCGGCGGAACTCGCCCTTCTTCGCCTTGCGGTCGCGGAAGGCGTAGACGTGCGAGTGGAGCAGCTGCTCCTTCGCCTTGCGGTACAGGCGCGAGCGCTGGCCCCGGTAGCCGGAGGCCTGCTCGAGGATGACGCGGCGCTTCTTGTGCGCATTCACTGCGCGCTTGACACGTGCCATGGTTCTTGACTCTCTTCTCGGTTCCGGGGCCGGGTCAGCGGCCGAGCAGCTTCTTGATGACCTTGGCGTCGGCCGGGGCCAGCACCTTGTCGCGGTTCAGGCGGCGCGTCTGGACCGACGACTTCACCTCGAGGTTGTGGCGCATGCCGGCCTGCTGCTTGCGGATCTTGCCGCTGCCGGTGACCTTGAAGCGCTTCTTCGCACCGGAGTGCGTCTTCTGCTTGGGCATTCTTCTCTCCTTCGTACGGGCAGCCGCGGCTAGGCCGACGGCGTCGCCTTCGGGCTCGCCGGCTTGGGCGAACCGGTCGTGGGCGCGGCGGGCTTGCCGGGGGTGGCAGGCTTCGCAGCGGGCTTGGGCGCCGCCGGGCGCGCGGTGGGCGAGGCCGCCGGCTTCGCGGGCGTCGCGTCGCCGGCCGGCTTCGGGGCCGGCGGGCGCGGCGCACCGGCCGGGCGCGGGGCGCCGGCGGGCGTCGGGCGCACGGAGCGCGCCTGCGGACGGTCGCCCTGCGGGCGGTCGGAGCGGTCGGGGCGGTCGCCGCGGTCCGGGCGGTCGCCGCGGTCCGGGCGGTCGCCGCGGTCCGGGCGGTCGCCGCGGCCGCGCGACGGGCGGTCGATGCGCTCGCCGCGGTCGAAGCGGTCGGGCCGCTCAGCGCGCACGGGGCGCTCGGCGCGGATGAAGCCGTCGGCCGAGGGGACGCCGGCAGGCAGCGCGGGCTTGGCGGGGCGCGCGGCCTCGACCTCTGCCTGGTGCGCGGCCTGGCGCTCGGCCTCGATGCGGCGCTTCTCCTGGTCGGCCTTGCGCTGCTCCTGGCGGCTCGTGTTGAGCTCGGCCTTCGCGTCCGACTTCGAGCGCGTCGGGCCGATGATCATCGTCATGTTGCGGCCGTCGATCGTCGGCGACGACTCGACCGTGCCGTACTCGGCGATCTCCTCCGCGAAGCGCTGCAGCAGGCGCACGCCCATCTCGGGGCGCGACTGCTCGCGGCCTCGGAAGAGGATCATCGCCTTGACCTTGTCGCCCGCCTCCAGGAAGCCCTGGGCACGCTTGCGCTTCGTCTCGTAGTCGTGCTCGTCGATCTTCAGGCGGAACCGGACCTCCTTGAGGACGGTGTTCGCCTGGTTGCGACGGGCCTCCTTGGCCTTCTGCGCCTGCTCGTACTTGAACTTGCCGAAGTCCATGATCTTGACGACGGGCGGGCGCGAGTTCGGCGCCACCTCGACGAGGTCGAGGTCCGCCTCTCGGGCAAGACGAAGGGCATCCTCGACCCGGACGACGCCGACCTGCTCGCCGGCGGGGCCGACCAGACGGACTTCGGGGACGCGGATGCGCTCGTTGATGCGGGGATCGCTGATCGCGGGCTCCTTCTCGTTGCTTCGTGTGCTGGGGTGCACGGCGAACGGGGAGCCTCGCGCGGGACCTGCCTGCGCATGCTCAGCACCCTCCGACGACGTGCGCCCGGGTGCCGCTGACCCGATAGCCTGGTGCGGCTGCGGGTGGGATCGCTCCTCTTTCACCTCCGGGCTGACGCCCGAAACCTGCAGAAGCCTAGCAGAGACCACTCCTCAGGAGAAGACCGCGATGACCGACTCCACGCCGCACCACACCCACGACGAGACGGCGGGCCAGGCCCGCGACATCGCGGAGGTGCCTGCGGTCGAGCTCATCAACACCGTCGCGATCCACCTGCTCAGCGCCGCCGCCGTCAAGCTCGGCCTGGGCGAGGGCCCGGATGCCGCCGACGAGATCGACCTCGACGAGGCGCGCAAGCTCATCAACGCCCTCGCAGGCCTCGTGACCGCCGCCGCCCCCGAGATCGGCAGCATCCACGCCGCGCCGCTGCGCGACGGCCTGCGCTCGGTGCAGCTCGCGTTCCGCGAGGCGAGCACGATCCCCGACGCCCCGGGCAAGGGCCCGGGCGAGAAGTTCACGGGCCCGGTCAACTAGCGCCGGTCTCGCGCTCGGCCACCTCAGCCGCGGTCGGCGCGCGTCACCGCGACGACCGCCGGCGCGGCGAGCGGCAGGCGCGCGGCGCCGCCGTCCCAGCGGTGCACGCGGACGGCGAGGCTCACCACCCGCTGGCGGAGGATCGCCGCCCGACCGAGGACGGCGGCCGCGGCCTGCACCTGCTGCGCGGCGTCCGCCGCGTCGTCGACCAGCGCGTGCGCCTCGAGCTCCGCCCCCGCGAGCCGGCTCGTCGGATCGCCCGAGGCGATCACGACCGCCTGCACGGCGGGCGCCACGAACATCGCGTCGAGCACGGCCTCGCGCACCTCGGCGTCGTCGAGCGGCGAGGCCCAGGGCTCGTCAGCCAGGAGCGCCTCGAGCATCGTGCGGGTGAGCACGAACTCGGTGGCGGCGCCCGGGTCGACCACCACGCGCGCGGGCCCGTCGAGCGCCGCCGCCGCGGCGCGGTCGACCCCCGTCGGCACGGGCCGCGCCGCCGGATCCCACGCCTGCATCGCCGCGACGCTCGCGAACATCGGCAGGATGGGCGCGCCGTCGGGGCCGCCGACCGTCACGATCGAGAGCTCCTGCGTCTTGTCGACGAGCCGGCGTGCGTCGTCGAGGCCGGTCTCCCCCGCCGCCGCCAGCAGCGGCACGAGGAGGCGCTGGCCGCGGAGCGCGTCGACGACGGCCGCCTGGCCGGCACCGCCGTCCCGCAGCGCCGCCACCGCGTCCGCCCATCCGGGAGGCGCCGAGCCGTCGTCGCCCGCGTACGCGGTGTCGTGGTGCGTGAACGAGCGGCCCTCCCAGGGCCGCCCGGCGGAGTCGGCGCCGCGGCTCACGGGGTGGGCGTCAGTCGCCGGCGACGTCGAGCGCCGCCGCGAGCGTGAAGGCTCCGGCGTAGAGCGCCTTGCCGACGATGACGCCCTCGATGCCCGCGGGCACGAGCTCGCGGAGCGCCGCGATGTCGTCGAGGGTCGAGACGCCGCCCGAGGCCACGACGGGCTTCTCGGTGCGCTCGGCCACCTGGCGGAGCAGCTCGATGTTCGGGCCCTGGAGCGTGCCGTCCTTCGTGACGTCGGTGACGACGTAGCGCGAGCAGCCGGCGGCCTCGAGGCGGTCGAGGACGTCCCACAGGTCGCCGCCGTCCTGGGTCCAGCCGCGCGCCGCGAGCGTCGTGCCGCGCACGTCGAGGCCGACCGCGATCTGGTCGCCGTACTCGGCGATGACCGAGGCGGTCCACTCGGGGTTCTCGAGCGCCGCGGTCCCGAGGTTGATGCGCTTCACGCCCGTGGCGAGCGCCGCCTCCAGAGACCCCTCGTCGCGGATGCCGCCCGACAGCTCGACGTTGACGCGGCCCTTCACGGCCTTGATGACCTTCTTGATGACGGCGCGGTTGTCGCCCCGGCCGAAGGCGGCGTCGAGGTCGACCAGGTGGAGCCACTCGGCGCCCTGGCGAACCCAGTCCTCCGCGGCCTCGACGGGGCTGCCGAAGGAGGTCTCGGTGCCGGCCTTGCCCTGCGTGAGGCGCACGGCCTTGCCGCCGGCGACGTCCACCGCGGGGAGCAGCTGGAGCTTGGGTGACTGGTTGAAGTCGGTCATGACGAGAGATGCCTTCCGGGACGGAGCCGTAGCGATGCTACTGCCGTCGGTCAGAGCGAGCGAACCCAGTTGCCGAGCAGGCGGAGGCCCGCCTCGCCCGACTTCTCGGGGTGGAACTGCGTGGCCGAGAGCGGGCCGTTCTCGACGGCCGCGATGAAGCGCTCGCCGTGCTCGGCCCAGGTGACCTGCGGCTGGCGGATGCGCGGGTGCGGGTCGATGAGCCACTCGGTCGCGGCGTAGGAGTGGACGAAGTAGAAGCGCTCGTCGCGGATGCCGGCGAACAGCGTCGAGGCCTCGGAGGCCTCGACCTCGGCCCAGCCCATGTGCGGCAGGACCGGTGCGTCGAGGCGGCGGACCACGCCGGGCCACTCGTCGAGGCCCGCGACGTCGCCGCCGCCCTCCTCGCCCGAGGCGAAGAGCACCTGCATGCCGACGCAGATGCCGAGCACGGGGCGGCCGCCCGCGAGCCGGCGGCCGATGAGCTCGCCGCCGTGGACGGCGTCGATGCCGGCCATCACGGCGGCCATCGAGCCCACGCCGGGCACGACGAGGCCGTCGGCCTCGAGCACCTGCCGGCGGTCGGCGGTGAGCGTCACGTCGGCGCCGCCAGCCTCGATCGCCTTGGCGGCGGAGTGGACGTTGCCGAGCCCGTGGTCGAGCAGGACGACACGAGGACGCGCAGCGGTCACAGCGCGCCCTTGGTCGAGGGCACGCCGCTCACGCGGGGGTCGGGCTCGACGGCGGCACGCATCGCGCGCGCGAGCGCCTTGAACTCGGCCTCGGCGATGTGGTGCGGGTCGCGGCCGGCGAGCACCTCGAGGTGCAGCGTGATGCGCGCGTTGAGGGCGATCGCCTCGAGCACGTGGCGCACGAGCGAGCCCGTGAAGTGGCCGCCGATGCGGTGCAGCTCGAAGCCGGCGGGCTCGCCGGAATGCACGAGGAACGGGCGCCCCGAGAGGTCGACGACGGCGCGCGCGAGCGCCTCGTCGAGCGGCACGGTGGCGTCGCCGTAGCGGCGCACGCCCGCCTTGTCGCCGAGCGCCTCCGCGATCGCGAGGCCGAGGGCGATCGCGGTGTCCTCGACGGTGTGGTGGGCGTCGATGTCGGTGTCGCCGGTCGCCTCGACCGTGAGGTCGATGAGCGAGTGCTTGGCGAAGGCCGTCAGCATGTGGTCGTAGAACGGCACCGTCGTCGAGATCGACGAGGCGCCGGTGCCGTCGAGGTCGAGCGAGAGCCGGATGCTCGACTCGCTCGTCGTGCGCTCGATGGATGCGGTGCGGGCCATGCCTCGATCCTATTCGGCGGCGGATCCCGCGCCGGACAGCGCGGCCATCGCCTCGAGCAGCGCGGTCGTCTCGGCCTCGGTGCCCGCGGTGATGCGGAGCGTGCCGGGCAGGCCGACGTCGCGCACCAGGATGCCGCGCGCGAGGAGCGCCTCGAACGTGGCGCGCGGGTCGGCGACGCCGCCGACGAGCACGAAGTTCGCGTCGGACGGGTAGGGCTCGTAGCCGAGGGCCGCGAGCTCGTCGACGATCCGGTCGCGCTGGGCGCGCAGCGCGTCGACGCGGCTGAGCATCTCGTCGGCGTGGCGGAGCGCCGCGACGGCGGCCGCCTGCGTGATGGCCGACAGGTGGTACGGCAGGCGCACGAGCCGCAGCGCGTCGACGACGGCGGGGTGCGCCGCCAGGTAGCCGACCCGGATGCCGGCGAAGGCGAACGCCTTGCTCATGGTGCGCGAGACGAGCAGGCGCGGGTGCTCGTCGAGGAGCGAGAGCGCCGTCTGCGAGCGGTCGTGCGCGAACTCCGCGTACGCCTCGTCGACGAGCACGATGCCGCGGGCGGCCTCGGCCGCGGCCCGGACCGTCTCGAGCGGGATCGCGGTGCCGGTCGGGTTGTTCGGGGCGCAGAGGAAGACGACGTCGGGGTCGTGGTCCTCGATGGCGGCGCGCACCGCCTCCGGGGTGATCGTGAAGCCCTCCCCTCGGGGCACGCCGATCCAGTCCATCCCGACACCGCGCGCGAGCAGCGGATACATCGAGTACGTGGGCGTGAACGAGAGCAGCGAGCGGCCCGGTCCGCCGAAGGCCTGGAGCACGTGCTGCAGCACCTCGTTGGAGCCGTTGCCCGCCCAGATCTGCTCCGGCGCGACCCCGTGGCCGAGGTAGGCGGCGAAGGATGCGCGGAGCGCGTCGAACTCCCGGTCGGGGTAGCGGTTCGCCTCGGGCAGCGCCCGGGCGACCTCCTGCACGATGTCGAGGGCGACGGCCTCGGGGACGCGGTAGGCGTTCTCGTTGACGTTGAGCCGCACCGGCACCTCGAGCTGCGGCGCGCCGTAGGGCGTGAGGCCGCGGAGGTCGTCGCGGATCGGCAGGTCGTCGAGGCTCGTCACCAGACCAGCCTAGGACGCGGCGGGTACGGCGAGGCGCCGCGCATCGCGCCGGATGCGGGCGCCTGACGCCGCCGCTCAGCCCGCGTACTGCGCGGGGATGGCGAGGCGGTCGCCGGGCTGGATGGCGCCCGAGATGCCGTTCAGCAGCTCGATCTCGGCGATGACCTCGCGGGGGTCGGCCTCGGGAGCGACGCCCTCGGCGATCTGCCAGAGCGACTGGCCGGGCAGGACGGTGACGTGCTCGAACGCGGCGGTCTGCTCGCTGCTCGACGCGATGGCGCCCGAGACGGCGCCGCCCAGCACGCCGCCCGCGGCGAGGACGCCGACGCCGAGCAGCGGCGCGGCGACGAGGAGGGCGAGCGCGCGCCGTCCGCGCGCGGTCAGGCGCAGGCGGGCGGTGGTCGCGTTGCTGGCGGTGGCGGTGATGGAGGTCATCTCCGGCTCCTCTCGATCCGGGTCCGCAGGTGGCGCTCGGCCGGGAGCGCCGCCTGCGAACCTCTGTTTCGAATGTATCTTCGATCTGCTGCGTGCGTCAAGCCCTGCCGCGGAAGAATGCCGCGACACGGTCGAACACCTGTGTGGTTCCTGGCCATCCGTCGGATACGCTTTCGAACCAGGAGCAGTCAATCGCAGGCCACTGACACGCCCGCCCGGGCGCCAGGCAGCCCGCGGATCGGAGCGGGGCATGACGAGGCAGCTGACCGAGAAGCAGCAGGCGATCCTGCAGGTGATCCAGCAGGCCGTGCGCCAGCGCGGGTACCCGCCCAGCTACCGCGAGATCGGCGACGCCGTCGGCCTCTCCTCGCTCTCGAGCGTCACGCACCAGCTCGGCCAGCTCGAGCTCGCGGGCGCGATCCGCCGCGACCCCGCACGGCCGCGAGCGATCGAGGTGCTCGTCGAGGACGAGTCGGTCGAGGGCGCCGACAGCATCGACCAGGCCACCTTCGTGCCGCTCGTCGGCCGCATCGCGGCCGGCATCCCCATCACCGCCGAGCAGCAGGTCGAGGACGTCCTGCCGCTCCCGAAGCAGCTCGTCGGCTCGGGCGGCGACCTCTTCATGCTCAACGTGGTCGGCGACTCGATGATCGATGCCGCCATCTGCGACGGCGACTGGGTCGTCGTGCGGCAGCAGCGCACCGCCGAGAACGGCGACATCGTCGCCGCCATGCTCGACGGCGAGGCGACCGTCAAGGTCTTCCGCCAGCGCGACGGCCACACCTGGCTGCTCCCCCGCAACTCCGCCTTCGAGCCGATCCTCGGCGACGAGGCCGAGGTGCTCGGCCGGGTCGTCGCGGTGCTCCGCGCGGTCTGATGCCCGAGACCCGGATCGACGGCGTGCCCACGTGGCACGAGGCGTCCGGCGCCGGGGAGCCCGTCGTGCTGCTGCACGGCGGGCTCTCCCACTCCGGCGGCATGCGGTCCATCGGCGACGTGCTCGCCCGCACCCACCGCGTGCACGCCTTCGACCGCCGCGGCCACGGCGCGACGCCCCGCGCGGGCGCCCCCTTCACCTACGCCGCGATGGCGCTCGAGGTCGTGCGGTTCCTCGAGGAGGTCGTCGGCGGCCCCGCGCACCTCGTCGGCTGGAGCGACGGGGCGATCGCCGCCGTGCTCGCCGGGCTCGAGCGCCCGGAGCTCGTGCGCCGCATCGTCGCGATCGACCAGTACCTCTCGCTCGACGGCGCGCCCGATCCCGACGCCTTCGAGGAGGGGATGCGCGACCCCGCCGTGCGCGAGCGCCTGCGCGCGTCGTTCGCGCGCCGCTCCCCCGACGGCGCCGGCGCCTTCGACGCCGCGCTCGAGGACTCGCTGCGCCTGTGGCGCACGGAGCCCGCGTTCGACCTCGACCTGCTCGCGGGCCTGGGCGCACCGGTCCTGCTGCTCACGGGTGACCGCGGCGAGGTGCTGCCGGAGCACGCCGCCGAGCTCGTGCGGCGCATCCCGGTCGCCGAGCACCGGGAGCTGCCCGGCACGCACCTGCTGCCGCTCGAGTCGCCCGAGGCGGTCGCGGCGGCGTGCCTCGACTGGCTCGCGCGCGGCTAGGCCGCGTCGACCCGGAACTCCCGCAGCCTGCCGGCCTCGGCCTCCGTCACCATCGCGTCGATGCGCGTGCCGGCCTCGACGTAGTCCTCGCGGAGCACCTCGAAGCGGTCGTGCAGGTCGGCGACCACGTCGCCGCGGTCGTAGGGCACGAGCAGCGAGACGGCCACGTCGGGGCGCGGCAGCAGCGCCGCGATCCGACCGAGCAGCTCGTCGACGCCCTCGCCCGTGCGTGCCGAGGCGAAGACCGCGTCGTGCTGCAGGCCGCGCAGCACGAGCCGCGTGCCCTCGTCGACGAGGTCGCTCTTGTTGAACACCACGACCTCGGGGATGTCGCGCGCGCCGGTCTCGCCGATGACGTCGCGCACCGTCGCGAGCTGGGCCGCGGGATCCGGGTGGCTCGCGTCGACCACGTGCACGACGACCTGCGACTCCGCGACCTCCTCGAGCGTCGAGCGGAACGCCTCGACGAGCTGGTGCGGCAGGTTGCGCACGAAGCCGACGGTGTCAGCGATCGTGAACTCGCGGCCGTCGGGCGTCGTCGCGCGGCGCACGCTCGTGTCGAGCGTCGCGAACAGCGCGTTCTCGACGAGCACGCCCGCGCCCGTGATGCGGTTGAGGAGGCTCGACTTGCCCGCGTTCGTGTAGCCCGCGATCGCGACGCCCGGCACCTCGTAGCGGTCGCGGTTCGCGCGCTTCGCCTGGCGGGCCGGGGCGAAGCCCTTGATCTGGCGGCGCAGGCGCGCCATGCGCGAGTGGATGCGGCGGCGGTCGAGCTCGATCTTCGTCTCGCCGGGGCCGCGGGAACCCATGCCGGCGCCCTGGCCGCCGACCTGGCCACCGGCCTGTCGCGACATCGACTCGCCCCAGCCGCGCAGGCGCGGCAGCAGGTACTCGAGCTGCGCGAGCTCGACCTGCGCCTTGCCCTCGCGGCTCTTCGCGTGCTGGCTGAAGATGTCGAGGATGACGGCGGTGCGGTCGATGACCTTCACCTTCACCCTGTCCTCGAGCGCGCGCCGCTGGCTCGGGGCGAGCTCGGAGTCGGCGATGACGGTGTCGGCGCCGAGCTCCTTCACGACGTCGGCGAGCTCCTCCGCCTTGCCGCGGCCCACGTAGGTCGCCGGATCGGGGTTCGGCCGGCGCTGCAGGAGCCCGGCGAGCACCGTGGCACCGGCGGTCTCGGCGAGCGCGGCGAGCTCGCGGAGCGACTGCTCCGCCTCCTCGACGCCGCTCGAGTGCACGCCGACGAGCACGACGCGCTCGAGGCGCAGCTGCCGGTACTCGACCTCGGTGACATCCTCGAGCTCGGTGCGGAGCCCGTCGACGCGGCGCAGCGCCGCGCGGTCGGCGCGGTCGAGCTGCTCGCCGTCGACCTCCCCGACCGTGTCGCTCGCCTGGAGCGCCTGCGCGCGCTCCGCGAGCAGGGCGTCCGAGGGCTGCGCCCACGCGAGGATGCGATCCGTCGCGCGGCCGGCGCCCTCGCCGTCCACGGTGCCGTCCTGCGGTGCTGCCATGCTTCGTCCTTCGCTACTGTCGATCCGTGCCGGACCACTACTTCTCGCCCGATCCTGCCGCGCCCGAGACGCTCCGCACCATCCGCGTCCCGCTCGCGGGCCGCGAGCGGGAGCTGGTCACGGCCACCGGCGTGTTCTCCGGCGACCGCCTCGACGTGGGCACGTCGGTGCTCCTCGACGCCGTGCCCGCCCCGCCGGAGGCCGGGGACCTCCTGGACCTCGGCTGCGGCTGGGGGCCGATCGCGGCGACGCTCGCGCTCCGCTCCCCCGCCGCCCGAGTATGGGCGGTCGACGTCAACGCCCGTGCGCTCTCGCTCGTGGAGCGGAATGCCGAGCTGCTCAGCCTATCGAACATCGAGCCCGCGACGCCAGACCGCGTGCCCGACGACCTGCGCTTCGCGACCATCTGGTCGAACCCGCCCATCCGCATCGGCAAGGCGCAGCTGCACGAGCTGCTCGAGACCTGGATCCCGCGCCTCGCGCCCGACGCGACGGCGTGGCTCGTCGTGCAGAAGCACCTCGGCGCCGACTCCCTGCAGCGCTGGCTCGACGAGCGGTTCCCCGACCACGACGTGGAGCGCGCGACCTCGAAGAAGACCTACCGGATCCTCGCGGTCACGGCCCCGTCGGAGGACTGACGCGGCCGCAGCGCAACAGGCCGCTCCGCGCGGCGGAGGCTCAGTGCCGCGGCGCGACCGTCGCCGCGCCGCGCGCCACGATCTCGGCCGGCCCCGTGAGCCACGCGTGCCCGCGCTCGTCGACCTCGACCTCGAGGCGACCGCCCGGCACGTCGACGATCCAGCGGTCGGCTGCGCCGCCCGACCAGTGGCGCACGGCCATCGCCGCCGCGACCGCGCCCGTCCCGCACGACAGCGTCTCGCCGACGCCGCGCTCGTGCACGCGCATCCGGATCGCGCCCACGCCGTCGGCGATGAGCCCCGGGACGGCGAACTCGACGTTCGCGCCGTCGGCCGCGACCGGGTCGAGCGCGGGCGCGGCGTGGAGGTCGAGGCCGTCGAGCTCGTCGTCGCCCGCGAGGGCCACGACGACGTGCGGGTTGCCCGTCGAGACGTCGAGGCCGGGCCTGGCCACGTCGAGCCCGTGGGCTGCCACGAGGCGGTCGCCGCCGAGCTCGAACGGGCCGAGGTCGGCCGAGAGCAGCGGCCCGCGGCGCTCCACGCGCTTGATGCCGGCGCGCGTGACGATCTCGAGCACCTCGCCGTCGGCGAGGCTCGCGAGCCCCTCCTCGAGCAGGTAGCGCACGAACACCCGCACGCCGTTGCCGCACATCTCGCTCACGCTGCCGTCGGCGTTCCAGTAGTCCATCGCCCAGGTGCCCGGCGCCGCGGCGTCGAGCGCGGCGTCGCCCGTGCTGCCGGCCCGGACGGCGCGGATGACGCCGTCGCCACCGATGCCGAACCGGCGGTCGGCGAGCGCGCGCACGGCGTCCGCGTCGAGCGGCGCGGCGCCCTCGGGGTCGGCGAGCAGCACGAAGTCGTTGCCCGTGCCGTGCCCCTTGGCGAAGGCGACGGACGGATGCTGCACGGGCGCCTGGGTCATGCCTCCAGGCTACCGACCGCCCGCACCGCGAGCTCGCCGGGAGTCAGCGGCGCCGCGGCCGGGTAGCGCTGGAACCAGGAGACCTGGCGGCGCGCGTAGCGCCGCGTGAGCGCCTGCGTGCGCTCGATCGCCTCGGCCTCGTCGATGCGGCCGTCGAGCTGGTCGAGCGCCTGGCGGTAGCCGATGGCCTGCTGCGCGGTGGTGCCGCGCTCGATGCCGGCCTCGCGCAGCGCCCGCACCTCGTCGAGCATCCCGATCGCCCACATCTGCTCGACGCGCGCATCGAGCCGAGCCACGAGCTCGTCGCGCGGGGCGCGCTCGTGCTGGATGATCGTGGGCCGCGCGAGCGCCTCCTCGGGCGGCAGGCCGACGCGGAACGGCTCGCCGGTGAGCGTGACGGCCTCGAGCGCCCGCACGAGGCGGCGCCCGTTGTGCGGGCCGATCGCGTCGGCCGCCGCGGCGTCGACGGTCGCGAGGCGCGCGTGCATCGCGGCCGCGCCCACCGCCTCCAGATCGGCCTCGAGCTCGGCGCGCAGCGCCTCGTCGGTCGCCGGGAACGCGAAGTCGTAGAGCACGCTCGAGGCGTAGAGCCCGCTGCCGCCCACGAGGATCGGGACGGCCCCGCGCGCCTCGATGGCGGCGATCGCCTCGAGCGCCGCGTCGCGGTAGGCCGCGACCGCGGCGTCCTCCCACGGGTCGAGCACGTCGAGGAGGTGGTGCGGGTGCCCGCCGCGCTCCTCGACGCCCGCCTTCGCGGTGCCGATGTCCATGCCGCGGTAGAGCTGCATCGCGTCGCAGTTCACGACCTCCACGCGCGCGCCGAGGGCGACCACGGCATCCGCGATCGCGATCGATCGCGCCGTCTTGCCGGTGCCGGTCGCGCCGACGACGGCGATGAGCGTCACGCGCCGACGCGGATGGTCGGCAGGCCGAGAGAGACGGCGCCGCCCTGCGCTGCACCGCCCTGCGACGCGGACGTGGCGTCCGGGGCGGGCACGGCGCAGGAGTCGGCCTGCGCGCGGTCCCAGGCGTCGCCCGAGCGGGTGCGGCGCAGGTGCTGCACGCCGGCGTCGGCGAGCAGGTGGAAGGGCGCCGCCCGGGTGATCTCGACCGTCACGACGTCGCCGGGCCGCGGCGCCGCGTCACCGGGCGCGAAGTGGACGAGGCGGTTGTCCTCGGCGCGCCCCGACAGGCGGTGCGTCTCGGCGTCCTTCTTGCCCTCGCCGACCGAGACGAGCACCTCGACCGTGCGGCCCACCTGGCGCTCGTTCTCCTCGGCCGAGATGCGGTCCTGGAGCGCGACGAGCCGCTCGAAGCGCTCCTGCACGACCTCCTTCGGCACCTGGTCGGGCATCGTCGCCGCGGGCGTGCCCGGGCGGATCGAGTACTGGAACGTGAACGCCGACGCGAAGCGCGAGGCCTCGACGACCCGCAGCGTGTCCTCGAAGTCCTCGTCGGTCTCGCCGGGGAAGCCGACGATGAGGTCGGTCGTGATCGCCGCGTGCGGGATGCGGTCGCGGACGCGGTCGAGGATGCCGAGGAAGCGGCTCGAGCGGTACGAGCGGCGCATCGCCCTGAGCACGCGGTCGGAGCCCGACTGCAGCGGCATGTGCAGCTGCGGCATGACGGCCGGCGTCTCGGCCATCGCCTCGATGACGTCGTCGGTGAACGCGGCCGGGTGCGGGCTCGTGAAGCGGATGCGCTCGAGCCCGTCGATCGCGCCGGCGGCGCGCAGGAGCTTGCCGAACGCGAGCCGGTCGCCGAACTCGACGCCGTAGGAGTTCACGTTCTGGCCGAGCAGCGTCACCTCGAGCGCGCCGTCGTCGACGAGCGCCTGCACCTCGGCGAGCACCTCGCCGGGCCTCCTGTCGCGCTCCTTGCCGCGCAGCGACGGCACGATGCAGAACGTGCAGGTGTTGTTGCAGCCGACCGAGATCGACACCCAGCCGGCGTAGGTCGACTCGCGCTTCGTCGGCAGCGTCGAGGGGAACACCTCGAGCGACTCGAGGATCTCGACCTGCGCCTCGTCGTTGTGGCGGCTCCGCTCGAGCAGCGTCGGCAGCGAGCCCATGTTGTGGGTGCCGAAGACGACGTCGACCCACGGCGCGCGCTCGACGATCGTCGCGCGGTCCTTCTGCGCGAGGCAGCCGCCGACGGCGATCTGGAATCCGGGGCGCTCGCGCTTCGTCCTCGCCAGGTGGCCGAGGTGGCCGTAGAGCTTCGTGTCGGCGTTCTCGCGCACCGCGCACGTGTTGATGACGACCACGTCGGGGGCGCCGTCGACCGCCTCGACGTAGCCCGCGTCCTCGAGCGATCCGCGCATCCGCTCGGAGTCGTGGACGTTCATCTGGCACCCGAAGGTCTTGACCTCGTAGGTGCGCTGCGGGGCGATCGCGGACATGCCTCGAGGGTACCGGCGGGCCGGCGGGGACGCGCGACGGCGGACCGCCCGCAGGCGGTCCGCCGTCGTCGTCGCTGGGGGCGTCAGCCTGCTGGGTCAGCCGCCCTGCGTCAGCGTGAGGTCGTAGCCCTGGTCGCCGTTGCCGTCGACGCCCGTGAGCTGCATCTCGCCCTCGGCCGCAGGTCCGGTGTACTCGAGGCTCTGGATCTCTCGGATGCCCGAGATGAACATCGTGAACTCGCCGCCCGACACCTCCCAGGTGTCGGTCGGCTCGTCCCAGTTCTCGTCGTTCCAGTTGTTGAGGAGGACGGTGCCGTCCTCCTCGAGCACGAGGTCCATCGCGTTGCCGGCGGCGTCGGTGCCGCTCCACGACGTGCCGGCGAGATCGACGTCGCCGCCCGTGTCGCCGGAGCCGGTGTCGCCGCCGTCGGTGCTCGGCGCGGTCGTCTCGCCGGAGCCGCCCGGGTTGCCGCCGACCGGAGGCAGCTGGAAGCAGCCCGTGAGGGCCAGCAGGGAGGCGGCTGCGAGCGCCGGCAGCACGACGATGCGAGAGGTCTTCATGGTGGTCAACGTAGCCGCGGGCGGATGCCGCTACCTGGATGCGGGCTGGAGGTTGGCAGGACTCAGCGGAACCGCGGACCGCGCGGCCTCGTGCGCTCGATCGCGATGCGCACCGCGCCCCCGCCGAAGCCTCGCCGCTGCAGGAAGCCGGCGAGCCGGCGCTCGGCCGTCTCGTCGTCGAGGCCGCCCATGCGACGCCGCCGATCCGCGGCCGCCTCGACCGCGCGCTCGAGCTCGTCGCCGTCGTCGGGCCGCTCGAGCACGTCGGGGTCGAGGCCGCGCCGGCGGAGCTCGGCGGCGACGCCCCGCTCGCCCAGGTGCTTGCGCTCCCGGAGCCGCTCGGCGAGGTCGTGCGCGAGCTGCGCGTCGTCGACGAGGCCCTCCTGCTCGAGCCGGTCGAGCACGGCCTCGCGGACCTCCGACTCGACCTCGCGGCGCTCGAGCGCGCGGTCGAGCTCGTGGCGGCTCGCCGCCTTGCGGCCGAGCGCGCGGAGCGCGATCGAGCGGGCGGCATCCTCATCGGGGGTCTCGGGCGCGACGGCATCGGCGTCGGGGTCGGATGCGGCCGAGGCCCCGTCCTCCCGGACGGGGCCTCTCGCGTCGTCGTCGTCCCGCCCGGCGATCCAGGCGGAGAGCTCGACGACGCCTGCCAGGCGGTCGGGGTCGCTCACGCGCCCTTGCGCTCCTCGCGGCGGGCGTCGAGCGACTCGACCTGCGCGTGCGCGGCGCCCGCGCCGATGCCGAGCTTCGACAGGATCTGCCGCTCGATGTCGGCGGCGATGTCGGGGTTCTTGAGCAGGAAGTTGCGCGCGTTCTCCTTGCCCTGGCCCAGCTGGTCGCCGTCGTAGGTGTACCAGGCGCCCGACTTGCGGACGATGCCGTGCTCGACGCCGAAGTCGATGAGGCTGCCCTCGCGCGAGATGCCGACGCCGTACAGGATGTCGAACTCCGCCTGCTTGAAGGGCGGCGCCATCTTGTTCTTCACGACCTTGACGCGCGTGCGGTTGCCGACCGCGTCGGCGCCGTCCTTGAGCGTCTCGATGCGGCGGATGTCGAGGCGGACCGAGGCGTAGAACTTCAGCGCCTTGCCGCCCGCGGTGGTCTCGGGGCTGCCGAAGAACACGCCGATCTTCTCGCGCAGCTGGTTGATGAAGATGGCCGTCGTCCTCGTCTGGTTCAGGCCACCGGTGAGCTTGCGGAGCGCCTGCGACATGAGGCGGGCCTGGAGGCCGACGTGGCTGTCGCCCATCTCGCCCTCGATCTCGGCTCGGGGCACGAGCGCCGCGACGGAGTCGACGACCACGAGGTCGATCGAGCCCGAGCGGATGAGCATGTCGGCGATCTCGAGCGCCTGCTCGCCCGTGTCGGGCTGCGAGACGAGGAGCGCGTCGATGTCGACGCCGAGCTTGCGCGCGTACTCCGGGTCGAGCGCGTGCTCGGCGTCGATGAACGCGGCGATGCCGCCGTTGCGCTGCGCGTTCGCGATGGCGTGCAGCGTGAGCGTGGTCTTGCCCGAGGACTCCGGGCCGTAGATCTCGATGATGCGGCCGCGGGGCAGGCCTCCGATGCCGAGCGCGACGTCGAGCGCGATGGAGCCCGTGGGGATGATCTCGACGGGGGCGCGCTCCTCGCTGCCGAGGCGCATCACCGTCCCCTTGCCGAACTGACGGTCGATCTGCGCGAGCGCCGCCTCGAGCGACTTCTCGCGGTCTGCGGGTGTGGGCATTGCTGGCCTTCCGTTCGCCGTGCCTGTGGACTGATGCGCTCACGCTACGTCGGGCCGCTGACATGCGTGCGGCCCTGGCGGCCGCCTGTGGAGACGGCCCCTGCGTGCGGATCCAGCCTACGCGCGATTCGAACGGATCTTCGAAGGATGTCGCGGCGTGTCGCTGCCGCGACGCGCATCGGGCGACGCGGTTCAGGCGATCGGGTCGCGGAGGCCGCGGCCGTGCCGGCGCGCGGCGGGCACGTCCTGCGAGTCGCACAGCGCGGCCCACACGTCGCGGGCGGGCACACCGCCGCGGAGCGCCTCGGTGCCGGTCCGGCCGCCGAGCCGCTCGAGCGCGAGGTCCGCGAGCAGCACCGCGCCCATGGCGCCGAACTCCTCGCGGACCGCGACCTGCAGCTCGCTCGCCCGCACGGCCTACCGGACGGCCGCGTCGAACTGCGCGACGAGCTCGTCGGGCAGCGTGTCGGGCACCGTGCTCAGCGGAGCGTCGAGCTCCGGGAACGTCAGCCCCTCGAGCACTGCGAGACGGTCCCCCACCTCTCGCAGGATGCTCGACAGCGGCACCTCGAGCGCGTCGGCGACGGATGCGAGGATCTCGCTCGACGCCTCCTTCTGCCCGCGCTCGACCTCGCTCAGGTAGCCCAGCGCCACCGAGGCCCTCGATGCGACCTGCCGCAGCGTCCTGCCCTGTCGCAGGCGGACGTCGCGCAGCACGTCGCCGATCTCCTGTCGTACCAGCACCATGGTCTCCCCCCTCCACCGTGGTCGGTGCCCCAAGACTAGCCCGCGGGATCCGCGGAGCCGCTGAGGCCCGTGACGGTGACAACGCCCATCAGATCGTCCGCATTCCGCAGGCGGCACTGGTCAGGGTGTGGATCCGCTGTGGACGTCGAGGTCGGTGCGGTCGAGCGCCGCGTCGAGCAGCTCGAGGGCCGTGCGGACCGCCGCGGCGCGCACGTGCTCTCGGTCGCCCGGCACGACGCGCGAGGCGTGCTCCGCGACGAGGCCGTCGCGCGTGGCGACCACGAGGCCCACGTGGAACTCGCCAGGGGCGTGGCCGTCCTGGCCGTCGGGGCCCGCGACGCCCGTGGTGGCGACGCCGATCGTGCACGCGCCGCGGTCGATCGCGGCGAGCTCGCGCACCCCGTGGGCCATCGCGATCGCGACGTCCGGGTCGACGGCGCCGCGCTCGGCGAGCAGCGCGGCCGGCACGCGCAGCACGGAGCCCTTCATCTCGGTCGCGTAGGCGACGACGCCGAGCCGGAGGACCGCGGAGGCGCCCGGTGTGCGGACCAGGGTCGACGCGACGAGCCCGCCCGTCAGCGACTCCGCCACCGCGACGCTAACGCCGCGCGCCGCGCCGCGGGCGACGACGCGGGCCGCGGTCTCCTCGATGTCGCCTGCCTGCTCCGGTGCGTCCACGGGCTCCTCCTCGTGCCGAGGGGGTCGCTCAGCGCCGGCTGCGGAACGCGTGGACGACGAACTCGACCCCCGAGTAGATGGTCAGGGCGACGGCGATCGTCATGGTGACGACGCACACCCATGTACCCCACTCTCCCACCCATGCCTGGAAGGGGATGAGCGCCAGCGGCAGCGCGATGCCCTGCGCCATCGTCTTCGCCTTGCCCGCCCAGTCGGCCGCGATGACGACCTCTTTCGCGACGACGAGCCGGTAGACCGTGATGCCGACCTCGCGCACGAGGACGACGATCGTGATCCACCAGTCGAGCTCGCCCAGGATCGAGAGGACGACGAACGCGCTGCCGGTGATCGCCTTGTCGGCGATCGGGTCGACGAGCTTGCCGAGGTCGGTGACGAGGTTCCGGCCGCGCGCGATCCAGCCGTCGACGAAGTCGGTCGCGATGAGCACCGCGAACAGCAGGGCGGCGGCGGTGCGCAGGCCCCCCGGCTCGGGGTTCGCGAGGGCCAGCCAGACGAAGCCCGGGGTGAGCAGGATGCGCACGAACGAGATGAGGTTCGGGACGCTCAGCACGCTCGCCGGGGTCTCGCCCCGCGTCCACACGCGGCCGCGGAGCGGACTGAGGATGCCCATGCGTCGAGGCTACCGGCGGGAGCCGGGCGCGCCGCGCGGTCGAGGCTGGTGCATCAGTCGCGCCCGGTGAGCGACCAGGCGTCCTCGTCGTCGCCGTCGGCCTCGACGACCTCGAGCCCGTCGCGGTTCGCCTCGTCGAAGGGGTCGGCGTAGCGGTCGTCGGACTCGACCCAGGCGCCGGCCTCGTCGTCCCCGTCGGCCGGCTCCTGCGCCGCGACGGCGGCCGAGGCGACACCGCTCACGGCGCCACCGCCAGCCGCACCGGCCGCCGCGGGCACCGGAGCGCTCGCCGCGGGCGTCGGCGCCGGGCCCTCGCCGCGCAGCGACGCGAGCACGGCGGCGAGGCCGTCCGGCGGCACGAGCACGTCGCGGGCCTTCGACCCCTCGGAGGGGCCGACGATCTCGCGCGACTCGAGGAGGTCCATGAGGCGGCCGGCCTTCGCGAACCCGACGCGCAGCTTGCGCTGCAGCATCGAGGTCGAGCCGAACTGCGTCGAGACGACGAGCTCGGCCGCCGCGCACAGGTCCTCGAGGTCGTCCCCGATGTCGCTGTCGATCTCGCGCTTCTCGGCCACCTCGGCGACGTCGTCGCGGTACTCGGGCTGCGCCTGGCCGGTGACGTGCTGCACGACGCGCTGGATCTCGGCCTCGTCGACCCACGCGCCCTGCACGCGCATCGACTTGTTCGCACCCATCGGCAGGAACAGGCCGTCGCCCTGGCCGATGAGCTTGTCGGCGCCCGGCTGGTCGAGGATGACGCGCGAGTCGGTGACCGACGAGACGGCGAACGCGAAGCGCGAGGGCACGTTGGCCTTGATGAGGCCCGTCACGACGTCGACCGAGGGCCGCTGCGTCGCGAGCACCAGGTGGATGCCGGCGGCGCGCGCGAGCTGCGTGATGCGCACGATCGAGTCCTCGACGTCGCGCGGCGCGACCATCATGAGGTCGGCGAGCTCGTCGACCACGACGAGCAGGTACGGGTACGGCTTCAGCGTGCGCTGGCTGCCCGCGGGCAGCACGATCTCGTCGCCCCGGACGGCGGCGTTGAAGTCGTCGATGTGCTTGTAGCCGAACGACGCGAGGTCGTCGTACCGCATGTCCATCTCCTTCACGACCCACTGCAGCGCCTCCGCGGCCTTCTTCGGGTTCGTGATGATGGGCGTGATGAGGTGCGGGACGCCCTGGTAGGCGGTGAGCTCGACGCGCTTCGGGTCGACGAGCACCATGCGCACCTCGGCGGGCGTCGCCCGCATGAGGAGGCTCGTGATCATCGAGTTGACGAACGACGACTTGCCCGAGCCGGTCGAGCCGGCGACGAGCAGGTGGGGCATCTTCGCGAGGTTCGCGACGACGAAGCCGCCCTCGACGTCCTTGCCGATGCCGATCGTCATCGGGTGGCGCGACTCCCCCGCCGCGCGCGAGCGCAGCACGTCGCCGAGCTTCACGGTCTCGCGGTCGGGGTTCGGGATCTCGATGCCGATCGCGCTCTTGCCGGGGATGGGCGAGAGGATGCGGACCTCGTTCGAGGCGACCGCGTACGAGAGGTTCTTCGACAGCGCGGTGACGCGCTCGACCTTGACGCCCGGGGCGACCTCGATCTCGTAGCGCGTGACGGTCGGGCCGCGCGAGAAGCCGGTGACCTTGGCGTCGACGTTGAACGACGAGAGCACCTGCGTGATGGCCGCCACGATGTCGTCGTTCGCCGCCGAGCGGGCCTTGGGCGGCTCGCCCTGCGCGAGCGACGCGATCGAGGGGAGGCGGTACGGGCGCTCGCGGCGCGGTGCCGCGGCCGGGGCGGCGGGCGCGTCGACCGGCAGCTCGGGCTGCTCGCCCGTGGTGCGCGCGATGGCGGCCTCGGCCTGCTCGAGCGAGGCGAGCACCTCCGTGGCGTAGTCGTCGTGCTGCTGCGGCGAGACGGGGGCAGCCTCCTGCTCCTCGACCGGCATGCCGAAGAGCGACTCGATCGACTCGACCCGCTCGGTCTCCTGCTCGCGCTCGACGAGCACGGGGCTGTCGTAGGCGGGGTCGACCTCGCGGCCGGTGGCGTTGCGGCGCCAGAACGGCAGCTGCTCGGCGTCGTCGTCGCCGTCGAGCGCCTCGTCGTCGGCGTCGACGGTCCTCGCCGCGCGTCGCTCCTCGCGGCGGGCGCGGCGCGCCTCGTCGCGCTCCTCGCGCGTGGCGGTCTCGACGCCGAAGAGGTAGCCGTAGAGGTCGGTGAGGCGCTCGGGGATGCGCGTGGGCGCCGTGGCCGTGATGACGAGCACCGCGAGCAGTGCGATGAGGCCGCAGACGATGCCGGCGCCGACCTGCGTCAGGAGCGCGGCGAGCGGCGCGGCGGCCACCCAGCCGAGGATGCCGCCCGCGTCGGCGAGCGCGGGCATGCCGAGCGACGCGTCCGGCATGCCCAGCAGGACGTGGCAGAGGCCCGCGACGGCCATGAGCAGCATGACGATGCCGACGCCCACGCGGCCGTTGTCGCTCACGGAGGCGGGGTGGCGGAACATCCACAGCGCGAGCAGCACGAAGACGACCGGCAGCGCGATGGCCACCTGGCCGAAGAGGCCGCCGAGCGTGTACGCCGAGATGGCCTGGGCCACCTGGTTCGCGGGCAGGATCCACTCGACGACCGCGCCCGCGATCGCGAGCAGCGTCAGCAGGAACGGCACGCCGTCGCGGCGCTCGTCCTTCTCGAGCGACTCGCGCCCGAAGACGCGGGCGGCACCGCCGGTGGCGTGCGCGAGGCCCATCCAGGCGCGCTGCGCGACGCCGGGGCCGGCGTCCTCGAACGTCGGCTGCACCTTGGTCGCGCGGGTGGTGCGCTGCGTCTGGGTCGTGCGCGGCGCGCGCCCGGTGGCGCTCCCCTTCGAGGAGCCCTTCCCGGCGGCGCCGCCGCGCGGCGGCTTCGTGCTCGTGGCCATGCGCACACCCTAGGGGCGGCCGCCCCGGAGGCCGGGGAGGCGCTCCGGCCGCGCCCGGGACCGCCCGGGGTGGCGGAGACCCCGAGAGGACGACGGCGTGCCCGCGCCAGGGGCACGGGCACGCCGGATCGACAGACGGGGCCTAGGCCTCGATCACGACCGGGACGATCATCGGGCGGCGGCGGATGCGCGTGCCCACCCAGCGGCCGACCGTCCGGCGCACGACCTGCTGGTACTGGTGCTGGTCGCGCACGCCCTGCTCGCCGGCCTCGGCGAGCGCCTTGACGATCTTGGGGCGGATGTCGTCGAACACCTTGTCGTCCTCAGCGAAGCCGCGCGCGTGGATCTCGGGGCCCACGATGACCTTGCCGGTCTGCGGCTCGACCGCGACGAAGATCGAGATGAAGCCCTCCTCGGCGAGGATGCGGCGGTCCTTCAGGTCGGCCTCGTCGATGCGGCCCACCGACGAGCCGTCGACGTACACGAAGCCGATCTCGAGCTGGCCGGCGACGGTGATCTGCCCGTCGCGCAGGTCCCAGACGGTGCCGTTCTCGCCGACGTGCGCGCGCTCGCGCGGCACGCCCGTGTCGATCGCGAGCTGCGCGGCCGCGTGCAGGTGGCGGTACTCGCCGTGCACGGGGATGACGTTCCTCGGGCCGAGGATGTTGTAGCAGTAGAGCAGCTCGCCGGCCGAGGCGTGGCCCGAGACGTGCACCTTCGCCGTGCCCTTGTGCACGACCTTCGCGCCGAGCTGCATGAGGCCGTTGATGATGCGGAAGACGGCGTTCTCGTTGCCCGGGATGAGGCTCGAGGCGAGGATGACGGTGTCGTCCTCGCCGACCTCGATGCGGTGCTCCTGGTTGACGATGCGGCTGAGCACGGCCATCGGCTCGCCCTGCGAGCCGGTGGACATGAAGACGACCCGGTCGCGGGGCATCTGCTCGGCCTTCTTCTGGTCGACGACGACGCCGTCCGGCACCTTGAGGTAGCCGAGGTCGGCGGCGATGCCCATGTTGCGCACCATCGAGCGGCCGACGAACGCGACCTTGCGGCCGTGCTCGGCGGCGGCGTCGAGCACCTGCTGCACGCGGTGCACGTGGCTCGAGAACGAGGCGACCACGACGAGGCCGGTGGTCTTGCCGATCACCTGCGAGATCACCGGGCCGATCTCGCGCTCGGGCGCGGTGAAGCCCGGCACGTCGGCGTTCGTGGAGTCGACGAGGAACGCGTCGACGCCCTCCTCGCCGAGCCGCGCGAACGCGCGCAGGTCGGTGATGCGGTCGTCGAGCGGCAGCTGGTCCATCTTGAAGTCGCCCGTGTGGAGCACGAGGCCGGCCTTCGTCCGGATCGCGACGGCGAGCGCATCCGGGATGGAGTGGTTGACCGCGACGAACTCGGCCTCGAACGGGCCGAGCTGCTCGACCTGGCCCTCGCGCACCGTGTGCGTGTAGGGCTTGATGCGGTGCTCCTTGAGCTTCGCCTCGATGAGGGCGAGCGTGAGCTGCGAGCCGATGAGGGGGATGTCGGCCTTGAGGCGCAGCAGGTAGGGCACGGCGCCGATGTGGTCCTCGTGGCCGTGCGTGAGCACGATGCCGACGACGTCGTCGAGCCGGTCCCGGATGGGGCCGAAGTCGGGCAGGATCAGGTCGACGCCGGGCTGGTGCTCCTCGGGGAAGAGCACGCCGCAGTCGACGATGAGCAGCTTGCCGTCGATCTCGTAGACCGTCATGTTGCGGCCGACCTCGCCGAGGCCGCCGAGCGGGACGATGCGGAGGGTGCCTGCGTCGAGTCGGGCAGGCTGGGTGATGGCCGTCAAGGGGCCTCCTTCGTATTCGGCTCTCTCCTGGAGAGCGGTTGTGCTGGGTGCGCGCACCTCGCGCGCGGAAGCTTCGTGCTGTGGTGGGGTGCCCTGCGCTCAGCGCGTGGTGCCGTGCACCTTGGGCAGCGCGCCGCCGGCGGCCGCGTTGCGGTCCGGCCGGAAGCGGCTGAGGTCGAGGCCGTCGACGCCCTGGACGAGCGCGATCTCGTCCTCGATGAGCGCCGCCTCGGTGTCCTCCGGCCCGACGAGCGGCAGGCGCACGCGCGGGCTGCCGATGCGGCCGAGGCCGTGGAGGATGTACTTCGTGGCGACCGTGCCGGGCACGTGCGTCATGGTGGCGCGCACGAGCGGCTCGAGGGCCTTGTGCTGCGCCTGGGCGGTGTGGAGGTCGCCCGCGTTCACCGCGTCGATCATGGTGCGGTAGGGCTTCGGCGCGATGTTCGCGGTCACGCCGATGAGGCCCGAGGCGCCGATCGCGAGGTGCGGGAGCACGTTCGCGTCGTCGCCCGAGAAGTAGAGCAGGTCGGTCTGGTTGAGCACGCGGCTCACCTCGGCGAGGTCGCCCTTCGCATCCTTCACGGCGAGGATGTTGGGGTGCTTCGCCGCCCGGAGCAGCGTCTCGTAGCGGATCGGGATGCCCGCCCGGCCGGGGATGTCGTACAGGATGACCGGCAGGTCGGTCGCGTCGGCGATCATCCGGAAGTGCGTCAGGATGCCCGCCTGCGTGGGCTTGTTGTAGTACGGCGTGACGATCATGACGCCGTCGGCGCCTGCCTGCTCCGCCTGCTTGTAGAGGTCCATGGCGTGGGCGGTCTCGTTCGAGCCGCCGCCCTGGATGACCTTGGCCCGGTCGCCGGCGACGGCCTTCGCCACCTCGACGAGCCGGATCTTCTCCGGGTCGGTGAGCGTCGAGGTCTCGCCGGTGGTGCCCGAGACGACGATGCCGTCGGCGCCGTGCGTCACGACGTCGTCGATGAGCCGCTCGACGTCGTCCCAGTCGACCTCGCCGTCGGCTGCGAACGGGGTCACGAGCGCGACGAGCACCTGGCCGAAGGGATTGTGGGTCACCCGTCAAGGCTATCGCGGCGCGCGCCCGCCCAGTCCCGGGCCGTAGCGTGGGCGCATGATCCGCATCGAGCTGCCGTCCCGCGCGCTGCGCGGCGGGTGGCTCGAGGCGATGCGCGAGTTCGAGGGCGAGACGCTGCACGGCTTCTCGACCTTCGGCTACGAGGTCGAGGAGCTCGCGCGGCCGGAGCGCTTCGAGCACTGGATCGCGCGCGAGGAGCGCCAGCGGATCGAGGGGCAGGACGGCTTCGTGCCCGCGACGGTCTGGTGGATCGTCGACGACGCCTCGCCGGGCCGCGTGCTCGGCTCGATCCACCTGCGGCACGAGCTGGACGACTGGCTGCTCGCCGAGGGCGGCCACATCGGCTACGGCGTGCGGCCCTCCGCGCGGGGGCGGGGCGTGGCGACCGCCGCGCTGCGGCTCGTGCTCGACGAGGCGCGCGCGATGGGCATCGACCGGGTGCTCCTGCTGTGCGACGACGACAACCCGGCCTCGCGCGCGACGATCGTCGCGGCGGGCGGCGTGCGCGAGGACGTGCCGAGCCCGTACGAGCGCTCCTGGATCGCGCTGGGCTGAGCGCGGCGCCGCGGTCCGGTCAGGCGCGCTCGAGCGTGCGGTAGCGGTAGCGGAGGCCGGTGCGGCTCTCGTGCCAGCCCTCGGCCGGGTCGCGCCCCACCTCGCGCCAGCCCGCCCCCGGCTCGGGCGCGACGGTGTCGCCGTCGGCTTCCAGGTCGATGTCGGTGATCTCGAGCACGTCGGCGCGGTCGATCGCATCGCGGTAGACGCGGCCGCCGCCGATGATCCAGGCCTCGCCGCCCTCCGCCAGCCTGCCCGCGAGCACGAGCGCCTCCTCGAGGCTGCCGACGACCTGCGCACCGGGCGCGGCGTAGGCGGCATCGGAGGTGATCACGACGTTCGCGCGGCCCGGGAGCGGCCGGAAGCGCTCGGGGAACGACTCCCACGTCCGCCGGCCCATCACGACCGGGTGCCCCGTCGTGGTCGCCTTGAAGCGCGCCATGTCCTCGGGCAGCGACCACGGCATGTCGCCGGCCTCGCCGATGACGCCGCCGCGGGCCTGCGCCCAGATCATCCCGATCCGCATGTCAGACCGCGACCGGCGCCTTGATGCCCGGGTGGTGCTGGTAGTCGACGACCTCGAAGTCGTCGAGCTCGTAGTCGAGGACGCTGTCGGGCGTGCGGCGGATGCGCAGCGTCGGCAGCGGGAACGGCTCGCGAGCGAGCTGCCGCTCGACCTGCTCGACGTGGTTGTCGTAGATGTGGCAGTCGCCGCCGGTCCACACGAAGTCGCCCACCTCGAGGCCCGTCTGCTGCGCGACCATGTGCGTCAGCAGCGCGTAGCTCGCGATGTTGAAGGGCACGCCGAGGAACATGTCGGCCGAGCGCTGGTACAGCTGGCACGAGAGCCGGCCGTCGGCGACGTGGAACTGGAAGAACGCGTGGCACGGCGCGAGCGCCATGTCGGGGATGTCGGCCGGGTTCCAGGCCGAGACGATGTGGCGGCGCGAGTCGGGGTTCGTGCGGATCGACTCGACGACCTGCGCGACCTGGTCGATGGAGCCGCCGTCGGGCGTCGGCCACGAGCGCCACTGGACGCCGTAGACGGGGCCGAGGTCGCCCTCCGCATCCGCCCACTCGTCCCAGATGGTGACGCCCTGCTCCTGCAGCCAGCGCACGTTCGACTCGCCGCGCAGGAACCAGAGCAGCTCGAGCGCGATCGACTTGAAGTGCACCCGCTTCGTGGTGATGAGCGGGAAGCCCTGCGAGAGGTCGTAGCGCAGCTGCCGGCCGAAGACCGAGCGCGTGCCGGTGCCGGTGCGGTCGCCCTTCACCTCGCCGTGCGCGAGCACGTCGGCGAGCAGCTGCTCGTAGGGGTGGCCGTCGAAGCGGTGCGCGTCGGCGGCGCTGACCTCGGTGGCGCCGCCTTCGGTGGGAACGGTGTCGCTCATGCTGCCTCCTGGCTCCCATCCTGGCGCACGTCGCCCGCGCGACCCGCGTCGCCGCGGCGCGCCGCTCGACGGAGGCGCAGGGCCTGGCGGGCGGCGTGGCGCGCGCGGCGCCGGTCGCGCGCCGCGTCGTACGCCATCGACAGCCGCAGCCACGACTCCCACGACTCCTCGTGCGCCTCGACGTCGGCGCGCGCCGCGGGGAACGCTGCCAGCGCGGCCTCCTGGTCGGGGCGTCCGCCGGGCGTCGTCGGCAGCGGCTCGGGCATGCCGCCGGCCGCGTCGAGCTCGCGCACGGCGCGGTCGAGCTGCACGCCGAAGACCACCTCGCGCACGAGCGCCCACGCACCTGCCACGAACATCACGAGCAGCGCAATGCCCACGCCGATGCCGATCGGCTCGCCGGTGGCGATGAAGCGGATGGCGCGGTCGCCCGCGAGCACGACGTAGAGGCCGAGGAGCGCGGCCATCGCGAGCGCGGCGGCGCGCGGGATGCCCGCAGGCGCGGCGCGGCGCTCGCTCACGCGAGGCCCAGCAGGTCGCCGATGCCGACCGTGACGCCGGCGCGCGGCTCGGCGCGGAGCGCGAGCAGGATGCCGGCGGCGTACGACTCGGGGCTCGTCGTGTCGTGGCGGATGGTGAGGGTCTCGCCGAGGCCGCCGAAGACGACCTCCTGCCGCGCGACGACGCCCGGCAGCCGCATCGCGTGCACGGGCACCCCGGCGATGACGGTGCCGCGGCCCGGCTCGTCGGGCGTGGGCGCCTCGAAGGCGCGGACGGCGCCGATCGCCTCGGCGGTGCGGGTCGCGGTGCCGCTCGGCGCGTCGACCTTCTTCGCGTGGTGCGCCTCGAGGATCTCGACCGCCTCGAAGTGCGCGGCCGCGATCGTCGCGAGGTGCGTCTCGAGGGTGCTGCCGAGCGAGAAGTTGGGCACGATGCGGACGCGCTCGCCGCCGCGCTCGCGGAGCGCGTCGATGCGCGCCTCGCTCCACCCGCTCGTGCCGACGACCACCGGGACGCCGGCGGCGACGGCCGCGTCGACGATCCCCTCGCTCGCCTCGAGCACCGTGGCGTCGAAGAGCACGTCGAGGCCTTCGAGCTCGAGCGACTCCCGCGCGTCGACCGGCACGGCCTCGAGGTCGTCGGCCTCCTGCGCGAGGCGCAGGGCGAGGGATCCGAGCCTGCCGGTGCTGCCGGAGACGCCGACGCGGAGGGTGCGAGCCATGGCTCCAGCCTACGAGGGCGGCGCATGCGGGCGGGGGCCGTCCGCGGCGAGCGTAGGGTCGGATCGTGAGCATCCGCATCGAGCACGAGCCCGCCGACTCCCCCGCCGCCCAGGGGCTCCTGGAGGCGTACTTCGCGGATCGGGCGATGACGTTCGTCGGCGGCCCCTACCGGCCGAAGCCCGCCGACCCCTCGACGCTGCGCGCCCCGGACGGGGCGTTCCTCGTGGCGCGCGCGGAGGACGGCGCGGCGATCGGGTGCGGCGCGCTGCGGCGGCTCGGCCCCGCGCGCTTCGAGGTGAAGCACCTCTACGTCGCCCCCGCCGGCCGCGGGCGCGGCACGGGCGCCGCGCTGCTGCGCGCGCTCGAGGAGGAGGCGGTGCGGCTCGGCGCCGACGAGGTCGTGCTCGACACCAACCGCTCGCTCGAGGCCGCGAACGGCCTCTACGCATCCCGCGGCTACGAGGCCATCGAGCCCTACAACGACAACCCGAACGCGACGAGCTGGTTCCGCAAGCCCGTCGGCTGACCCGCCGCTCGCCGAGGTGCACCGAAGCGCCCGCTCCGGGCGCGGCTCGGGGCCGATCGGTGCACCTCCCTCGGCGCAGATGCACCGAAGCGCCCCGCTCCGGCGTGGATGGGGGCGCTTCGGTGCATGCGGGCGACGCGGCGGCCGCGACGCGCGTCAGTAGGGCTGCGGGATCGCGAGGCCCGTGCGGTCCTCGGGCGGCAGGTGGCCGAGGTCGTTGTGGGTCACGAGCTGCGCGGGCTTGCCCGAGCGGAGGCGGATGATCGTGAGGCCGCAGTTGGCCTGGTTCAGGGCCATCCACTGCCACGCCGGCGCCTGCATGACCTCGCGCACGAACCAGCCGATGACGAAGTTGTGGGTCACGAGCAGCTCGTTGACGTCGCCGCGCGAGGGGCGCAGCCACTGGTCGCCGGCGTCCTGCATCTGCGCGGCGCCGGCCTCGACCTGCTCGTCGCGCACGCTCTCGAGGAAGCGGTGGAAGCCGGAGGGCGTGTCGTGCTCGAGGCCCGACGGGATGCAGTCGAGCAGCAGCGACGAGCGCTCGAACGGCACCGCCGGCAGGCGCTGCTGCATGATCGACGCGGTCTCGACCGCGCGCTCGAGCGGCGAGGTCCACGCGTGGTCGAAGCGCACGCCCGACAGCCGCTGCGCGATCGCCTGCGCCTGGCGCACGCCGCGGGGCGAGAGGGCGCCGTCGTCGACGCCGTGCTCCGCGTCGACCTGCTCGCCGTGTCGGACGAGGTAGAGCAGGTGGGCCATGGTTCCTCCGGGCGCGTGCAGCGTCGTGCGTGACAGGGCCGTCCGTGCCCGAGGGCCGGCGGCGGTTCGGCCGCCGCTGCGCTCCGTCGCGCTCAGGCCGCCGGTTCCACCGTACCCCGAGGCGCCGACGCGTCGCCGGACGCGGTCGCCGGCACGACGAGCCGGTCGTAGCCGTCGACGGCGGGACCGACCGCCGCGATCGAGCGCGGGCCCCCGGCGAGCTCGGCCGCCAGCGAGCGGACGTCCGCATCGGTGACCGCGTCGATCCGCTCGAGGGCGGCGTCGATGTCGGCGAGCTCGCCGAGCGTGAGCTCCGCGCGGCCCAGCCGCGACATCCGCGCATCCGAGTCCTCGAGCGCGAGCGCCGACCCGCCGGCGAGCTGGCCCTTGGCGCGCCGCAGCTCGTCGGCCGAGACGCCCTCGACGAGCCGCTCGAGCTCGGCGCCCATGAGCTCGGCGACCTCGATCGCCTTCCGCGGGGCGCACGCCGCGGCGAGCGACATGAGGCCCGCGTCCGAGTAGCCGGACGAGTACGAGTAGACGGCGTACGCGAGGCCGCGCCGCTCGCGCACCTCCTGGAACAGCCGCGACGACATGCCCGAGCCCAGCACGGCGTTGAGCACCGCGAGCGCGCCGCGGCGCGGGTCGCCCGCGACGATGCCGGGCATGCCGATCATGAGGTTCACCTGCTCGAGCGGCCGGTCGACGACGACGAGGCCGCCCGCGCCCGGCGCGGCGGGGTCGGATGCGCGACGCGGCCGGGGCGCGCCCGTGCCGAGGCTCCAGCCGTACCGGTGCAGCGCGTCCTGCAGCAGCGCGACGATCCGATCGTGGTCGACGGCGCCGGCGACCGTGACGACGACGTCGCCCGGGCCGTAGTGCTCGCGGTAGTGCTCCGCGACGCGGTCGCGGCTCACCTCGCGGATGGAGGCGGGGCTGCCGCCGATCGGGCGGCCCAGCGGGTGCTCGCCGTGCACGAGCTCGGCGAGCCGCTCCCCCGCGACGTCGGCCGGGTCGTCGTCGGCCATCGCGAGCTCGTCGAGGATGACGTCGCGCTCGCGCTCGAACTCCTCGGCGTCGAGCACCGAGGAGACGATCATGTCGGCGAGCACGTCGATCGCCATGGGCACGTCGCGGTCGCGCACCTTCGCGTAGTAGCAGGTGTGCTCCTTGGTGGTGACGGCGTTGTGCTCGCCGCCCACCTCGTCGAAGGCCACCGCGATGTCGAAGGCCGAGCGCGTCGGCGTGCCCTTGAAGAGCAGGTGCTCGAGGAAGTGCGTGGCGCCGAGCGCGTCCTCGCGCTCGTCGCGCGAGCCGACCGGCACCCAGAAGCCCACGGAGGCGCTCACGGCGCCGGGCACGGACTCGGTGAGGACGCGCACGCCGCTCGGGAGCAGGCTGCGGCGCACGACGGCGCCGCCCGCGGCGGCGATGGCGATCTCGGGGGTCTCGAGCTGGAGGGGCACGACGGGCATCCGTCCAGCCTACGGCCGTCGGCCGCCGCCGCGGCCCGGATGCGACTCGGATGCGTTCCGGATGCGCCTCGGACGCGACGGAGGCCCCCGCGCGATGCGGGGGCCTCCGTGCGCCTAGCGCGAGGTCACTCGGCGGCCGGGGCCTCCGAGGCTGCCTCGTCCGTCGACGCGTCCTTCGACTCGTCGACGAGCTCGAGCGAGAGCTTGCCGCGGTCGTCGATCTTCGTGATCTCGACCTGGAGCTTCTGGCCCACGGTCACGACGTCCTCGACGGCCTCGATGCGCTTGCCGCCGTTGAGCGGGCGCATCGCGGTGACGTGGAGCAGGCCGTCGCGGCCCGGCAGCAGCGAGACGAACGCGCCGAACGAGGCGATCTTCACGACCGTGCCGAGGTAGCGCTCGCCGACCTCGGGGTTGAGCGGGTTGGCGATCGCGTTGACCGCGGCGCGCGCGGCCTCCGCCGAGGGGCCGTCGACGGCGCCGATGTAGACGGTGCCGTTGTCCTCGATCGAGATCTGGGCGCCCGTGTCGTCCTGGATCTGGTTGATCGTCTTGCCCTTGGGGCCGATGAGCTCGCCGATCTTGTCGACCGGGATCTGCACGCTGATGACGCGCGGCGCGGTGGGCGCCATCTCGTCGGGGGCGTCGATGGCGGCGGTGAGGACCTCGAGGATCTTCGTGCGCGCCTCCTTCGCCTGCGTGAGCGCGCCGCCGAGCACCGAGGCCGGGAGGCCCGAGAGCTTGGTGTCGAGCTGGATGGCGGTGACGAACTCGGGCGTGCCGGCGACCTTGAAGTCCATGTCGCCGAGCGCGTCCTCGGCGCCGAGGATGTCGGTGAGCGCCGCGTAGCGGGTCTCGCCGTCGACCTCGTCCGAGACCAGGCCCATCGCGATGCCCGCGACGGGCGCCTTGAGCGGCACGCCGGCGTTGAGCAGCGCGAGCGTCGAGGCGCAGACCGAGCCCATCGACGTCGAGCCGTTCGACCCGAGCGCCTCCGAGACCTGGCGGATCGCGTAGGGGAACTCCTCGCGGCTCGGCAGCACGGGCACGAGCGCGCGCTCGGCCAGGGCGCCGTGGCCGATCTCGCGGCGCTTCGGGCTGCCGACGCGGCCCGTCTCGCCCGTCGAGTACGGCGGGAAGTTGTAGTTGTGCATGTAGCGCTTCGACGTGACCGGGCTCAGCGAGTCGATCTGCTGCTCGAGCTTCAGCATGTTCAGCGTGGTGATGCCCATGATCTGGGTCTCGCCGCGCTGGAAGATGGCCGAGCCGTGCACGCGCGGGACGACCGCGACCTCGGCGTCGAGCGGACGGATGTCGGCGAGGCCGCGGCCGTCCATGCGCACGCCGTCGGTGAGGATGCGGCCGCGGACGACCTCCTTCGTGACGGCCTTGTAGGCGCCGGAGACCTGCGTCGCGACGACGGCCTCGAGCTCGCCGCGCTCGACGCGGGCGTTGATCTCCTGCTTGACCTGCTCCTTGAGCCGGTCGTCGGCGTCCTGGCGCTCGAGCTTGGCCGCGATCTGGTAGACCTCGGCCAGGCGGTCCTTCGCGAGCTCGCGGACGGCGACGAGCGCCTCCTCCGAGTACGGCGGGAAGAGCGGGTACTCCTGCGTCTCCTTGGCGGCGGTCTTGGCGACCTCCGCCTGGGCGGCGACGAGCTGCTTGATGAAGGGCTTCGAGGCCTCGAGGCCCTGGGCCACGACCTCCTCGGTCGGCTTGACGGCGCCGCCCTCGATGAGCTCCCACGCGTTGTCGGTGGCCTCGGCCTCGACCATCATGATCGCGACGTCCTCGTTGCCCGCGGCATCGGTGACGACGCGGCCCGCGACGACCATGTTGAACACGGCCTGCTCGAGCTGCGAGTGCTTGGGGAAGGCGACCCACTGGCCGTCGATGAGCGCGACGCGCACGCCGCCGATCGGGCCGTCGAACGGCAGGCCCGAGAGCTGCGTCGACATGGACGCGGCGTTGATGGCGAGGACGTCGTACAGCTCGTCGGGCTCGATGGCGAGCACGGTGACGACGACCTGGACCTCGTTGCGGATGCCCTCGACGAACGACGGGCGCAGCGGCCGGTCGATGAGGCGGCAGGTGAGGATGGCGTCGGTCGAGGGGCGGCCCTCGCGACGGAAGAACGAGCCGGGGATGCGGCCCGCGGCGTACATGCGCTCCTCGACGTCGACCGTGAGCGGGAAGAAGTCGAAGTGGTCCTTCGGCTGCTTCGAGACGCTCGTGGCGCTGAGGAGCATGGTCTCCTCGTCGATGTACGCGACCGCGGCGCCCTGCGCCTGCTGCGCGAGGCGGCCGGTCTCGAACCGGACGGTGCGGGTGCCGAAGCGGCCGTTGTCGATGACGGCCTCGGCGAAGGTGATCTCAGGACCCTCCACGGGTCTCCTCTCGTCGGCGCGCGAGCGCGCTGTCGATGATCGCGTCGACGGGCGAGGAGGTGGTCATCAGTGGAGGAGGTCGAAGCTCCGCTTCGGCATCCTCCACCAACGACCAGACTCTGGGTCTCGTCCGTGGAGGCGCGATCGGCTGGCGATGGTGCTGCAGCCGGGCTCGATGCTACCAGCCGGATGCCGGGATCCCGCGGAACGGCGCAGGATCGCGCTGCCGCTCGGCCGCCGCGGCTAGCCTGCGCGCATGCGCACCGTCCCCCCGCCCGACCTGCGTCCGCTGCAGCAGCCGCTCGACGGCGCCCGGCTGCGGGAAGCCAGACGACGCCTGCGCGCCGAGCGGCAGGCGGCCGACGTGCCGGGCGCCGGGCTCGCGATCGCCGGCTGGGTGCTGCTGCTGCCGGGCGCCCTCGTGCTCGTCGCCGGGCTCGCCGCCCACGACGCCGATCCGGCGATGCCCGTCGTCGGCGGCCTGCTCGCCGCGGTCGGCGCCGCGCTGCTCGTCTGGCGCGGTGTGCGCCGCCGCGACGCCGTTCGGCGCGCTGCGCGGCTGCAGGCGTTCGCCGACGCGAACCGGCTCGCCTACGCGCAGCGCGCGCTGCTCGGGCCGAAGGCGGCGCCCGCGCTGCGGCGCGGGTTCGGGCACGTCGCGGTCGACGTGCTGCGCGCCCCGGACGGCGCCGAGTGGGGCGTATGGGCCGCGCGGCTGCCGGAGCGGGGCGGCCAGGAGTCGCGGATCGGCTTCGTCGAGCTGCCGCTGCGCCCTGAGGGGCTGCCGGAGCGGGTGCTCGCGGGACTCATCGACGACCTGCGCTCGGCGCCGCTGCCGCTGCGCGTCGAGCTGGCGGGCGGGCGCCTCGCCGTGACCGCGGAGCGCGCGTGGGCGGTCGACGACCCGGCCGTGCAGTCGCTCGTGCACCGGATCCGCTCCTGGGCGGCCGCGGGCACGGCATCTCCGACGGAGCCGTCGGGCGCGATGCCCGCCGCGATCGCCTCCACGCCGGCCGGCCGGCGCGGCGCGCGGGCGGCGCTCGCCTCCGGCGCGCTCATCGCGCTCGCGGCGATCGGCGCGGCGTTCCTGCAGGCGGTGCTCCGCGCCGCCGCGCCCTGAGCATCGGCTCGCACGACGAAGAGGAGGGCCGCCCCTCGCGGGGCGACCTGCGACGAAGAAGAGGGCCGCCCCTCGCGGGGCGACCCTCCTCGTGCCTCGAAGGCGGGAAGTCTCAGGCCGTGACTAGCGGCGCAGGCCGATGCGCTGGATCAGCGCGCGGTAGCGCTCGATGTCGACCGACTGGAGGTAGCCGAGCAGGCGGCGACGCTGACCGACGAGCAGCAGCAGGCCACGACGCGAGTGGTGGTCGTGCTTGTGCTCCTTCAGGTGCTCCGTGAGGTCCTTGATGCGGCGCGACAGGATCGCGACCTGCACCTCGGGGCTCCCGGTGTCGCCCTCGTGCGTGGCGTACTCCTCGATGATGGCCTTCTTGACCTCTGCGTTCAGGCTCATGTGGACCCCTCTCTGCTTGCAGCGCGGTGCTCCTGCCCGATGCAGGAGCGCTCTCTCTCCGCGGCCGATGGACGGCAACCTGATGACTCTACCAGGGAACGGGGCCCCGCGTCTCGCCGATCGGCGGCTGCTGCCGGCCGGTGAGGCGCGGGCCGTCGAGGTCACCGAAGCGCTGCACGCGCTGCGGGCCGTGCGCCGCGACCGGCGCGCCCTGCAGCACCGGCAGCGGCGGGCCGGCGCTCGAGGCGGCGAGCTCGCGGCGCTGCTGCAGCAGGAGCGAGAGGAGGCCCGCCTCGTCGGCGACGTCGCGCGCCGCGTGGCGGCCGATGAGCGCCCGCTGCCTGTGGTTCGCGAGCCGGGTGGCGGTGTGGATGTAGTCGCGCATCGTCGCGCCGAGGCGGCGTCGGCGCGCCCAGTCCATGAGCGCCGCGCGGCCGTCGCCGGACGAGAGGCGCTCGACCTCCTCGTGCGTGAACCAGCCGGCGCGGCCGTAGTCGTGGAGCCGGGCCCGGGTGATGCGCACCTCCTGCCGCAGCAGCAGCCAGACGAGCGCGGCCGCGAGCGCGCAGAGCGGCACCTGCACCACGAGGTAGTAGGTGAAGTAGCCGAACTCGCCGCCCGGCACCCAGAAGCCGGCCGAGTTCCAGAGCGCGTGCAGCAGCGCCGACACGAGCCAGCCGGCGGGGAACGCGACGAGCGCCCACGCCCGCGACCGCGCCCGCGCGGCGAGGCCCAGCGCGAGACCCACCCCCACCGCCGTGAACAGCGCATGCGTCAGGGGGCTCATGATGCCGCGCAGGAAGAAGATGAAGGCGCCGTCGCCGGTCTGCGCGAGCGAGCTGCCGAAGTAGAGGATGTTCTCGGTGAAGGCGAACCCGGCCGCCGAGAGCGCCGCGAACACGATGCCGTCGACCGGCCCGTCGAAGGTGCGCCGGAACCAGAGGTACATGATGAGGACGGGCACGCCCTTCCACAGCTCCTCGACGACGGGCGCCTGCACGACCGTCGCGTAGAGCTCGTACGCCTCCTGCGACGGCAGGAACGGGACGACCAGCGGCTCGAGCACGAGTCCGTTCGTCCCGAGCGTCAGCAGCACCGCCGCGATGCCGCCCCACAGCGCCGAGAACCACATCGCCACGCGCGGCTCCGGCTCCCAGCGGTCGATCGCGAGCACGGCCCAGATGACGAAGCCGAGCGGGACGAGCGCCATGACGCCCGAGACCGCGACGAGCAGCGGACTGCCGATGGCGCCGCCGAGGAAGAGGATGACGAGGAACGACAGCAGCGCGAGCACCACGATGGCGACGACGCCGAGCACGAGGCCCGTGCTCGGGCCCGGGCGACGCGCCGGACGCCAGGTGCCGGGGCCGGGGGCTGGTGCGGGTGCGGGTGCTGCGGCGCTCACGCCGGAAGCGTATCCGGCGCGAGCCGCCGCAGCAGGCCTCCTGGCGAGGACTGCCTCAGCGGGCCTCGGGCGCGGGCGCCTCGTCGGGCAGCGGGATCACGGGGATCGCCTGCGTCACCGGCTGCAGGCCCGACAGGCGCGCCGGCTGCAGCAGCTTCTCGACCCGTTCGCGGTCCATCAGGCCCGCCTCCACGACGAGGTCGGCGATCGACTTGTGGCTCGTGAGCGCCTCGTGCGCGAGCTGCGCGGATGCCGCGTAGCCGATGTACGGCGTGAGGGCCGTGACGACGCCGACCGAGGTGCCGACCATGTCGCCCAGCCGGTCGCGGTTCGCCTCGATCCCGTCGACGCAGTTGATGCGCAGCGTCAGGCAGGCCTGCGTCATCCAGTGGAGGCTCTGCAGGATCTGGTGGGCGATGACCGGCTCGAACGCGTTCAGCTGCAGCTGCCCCGCCTCGGCGGCGGCCGTGACGGTCGCATCGGAGCCGATGACGGCGAACGCCACCTGGTTCACGACCTCCGGGATCACCGGGTTGACCTTGCCGGGCATGATCGACGAGCCGGCCTGCTTGGGCGGCAGCGTGATCTCGCCCAGGCCCGCCTGCGGGCCGGACGAGAGCAGGCGCAGGTCGTTGCAGATCTTCGAGAGCTTCGCGGCGCAGCGCTTGAGCGTGCCCGAGAGCGTCATGAACACGCCCGTGTCGCTCGTGGCCTCGATGAGGTCGGCGGCCGCGACGATCGGGAGGCCCGTGAGGTCGGCGAGGTGGCGGCAGGCGGCCTCCGCGTAGCGCGGGTCGGCCGTGATGCCGGTGCCGATCGCCGTGGCGCCGAGGTTGACCTCCGACAGCCACGCGATGGTCTCCTCGAGCCGGTCGCGGTCCTCCCGCAGCGTCACGGCGAACCCGTGGAACTCCTGCCCGAGCGTCATCGGCACGGCATCCTGCAGCTGCGTGCGGCCGACCTTGAGCACGTCGCGGAACTCCCCCGCCTTCGCGTCGAACGCGTCGGTGAGGCGCTGCAGCTCGTCGAGCAGCCGGCGGAGCGTGAACGCCATCGCGACCTTGATCGAGGTCGGGTAGGTGTCGTTCGTCGACTGCGAGCGGTTGACGTCGTCGATGGGGCTGAAGTGCTGGTAGTCGCCCTTCTGGTGGCCGAGCTCGACGAGGCACGCGTTCGCGATGACCTCGTTCGTGTTCATGTTCGTCGAGGTGCCCGCGCCGCCCTGGATGACGCCGACCTTGAACTGGTCGTGCAGCTCGCCGCCGCGGATGCGCCGGCAGACGCGGTCGATGAGGTCGGCCTTCTCGGGGTCGAGCACGCCGATCTCGCGGTTGGCGCGCGCGCACGCCTGCTTCACGACCGCGAGCGCGGTGACGAGGTCGGAGTAGACGGAGATGGAGCGGCCCGTGATGGGGAAGTTGATGAGGGCGCGCTCGGTGTGGATGCCCCAGTAGGCGTCGCGCGGCACCGGCAGCTCGCCCAGCGAGTCGCGCTCGAGGCGCGTCGGGCCCGAGGAGGTGTGCTCGCCCTGCGGCGCCGGGTCGAGCTTGTACGTGGGCGTGTCGGTCATCTCGGCTCCATCGCCTCGTGCCTCGCGGTCGGGATCGTGCCCGCGGGACTGTCGGTGCATCGAACGCGGGTGTCGCCCGCGCCCACGAGCCTAGTGCGGAGGCGCATCCGCCTCCGCGACCGCGCCGCGCCTCATGCCGCGGACCTGCGGAGCTCCTCGCCGATCGCCTCGACGCCCACGAGCACCTCGGCGAAGGTCGTCGAGAGCGGCGACAGGCCGATCCGGATGCCGTCGGGCGCGCGGAAGTCGGGGATGACGCCGCGCTCCCACAGCCGCGCCGTCACGTCGCGGAAGGCGGGGTGCGCGACCGTCAGGTGGCTGCCGCGGTGCGGGCCCGCCGGCGGGCTCACGAGCCTGGCGCCGAGCGGCAGCACGTGCTGGGCGAGCGCCGCCTCGGCGAAGCCCGTGAGGGCGACCGACTTCTCGTGCGCGGCGCTCACGCCGACCCGCTCGAGCAGCTCGACCATGGCCTCGAGCGCCACGGTCGCGAGCACCGGCGGCGTGCCGGAGGCGAAGCGGCGGATGCCCGCCGCGGGCTCGTAGCGCGCCCCCATCGCGAAGACGTCGGCGGCGCCCATCCAGCCCTGGATGGGCTGCGCGAGCGCGCCCTGGTGCTCGGCGCGCACGTAGGCGAACGCGGGGCTGCCGGGGCCGCCGTTGAGGTACTTGTAGGTGCAGCCGACCGCGAGGTCGACGCCCCAGGCGTCGAGCTCCGTGGGGATGACGCCCGCGGAGTGGCAGAGGTCCCACAGCACGAGCGCGCCCGCGGCGTGCGCGGCGCGGGTGATGCCCGGCACGTCGGCGACGAAGCCCGAGCGGTAGGCGACGTGGCACAGCAGCACGAGCGCCGTGCGCTCCGAGAGCGCCGCCCCGACCTGCTCGAGCGTCGCGCCCGCGGCGCGGTCGACCTCGAGCCACCGCACGGTGCAGCCGCGCTCGGCAGCGATGCCCTGCACGACGAAGCGGTCGGTGGGGAACGAGTCGTCCTCGATGACGATCTCGGTGCGGGCCGGGTCGGCGGCGATCGCCGCGTCGACGGCGGCGCGCACGAGCTTGTAGAGCAGCACGGTGGTCGAGTCGCCGACGAGCGCCTGGCCCGGTGCCGCGCCGACGAGCGCGCCGAGCCGATCGCCGAGCTCGAACGGCCGCGCCATCCACTGCTCGTCCCAGCCGCGGATGAGGCGGGTGCCCCAGTCGTGGCCGACGAAGCCGGCGAAGCGCTCCGGGAGGCTCGCGAGCGGCCGGCCGAGCGAGTTGCCGTCGAGGTACGAGACGACGTCGCCCTCGCGCACGAAGGCTGCCGCGTGCTCGGCGAGCGGGTCGGCGGCGTCGAGCGCGGCGGCGCGCGAGCGGAGGTCCTGCGCGGTGTCGGTCATCGGGGCTCCTCGGTCGTGGCGGCGGCGGTGGCGTCGGTCGGGGCGAGGTCGTCGGCTCGGACGGCGCGGGCCTCGTGGAGGGCGGCGAGCACCGCCTCGTCGTCGGCGACGTCGGGCGGCAGCGCCGTGGCGGTGCGCGCGGGCCAGGGCAGCAGCAGCTCGAGGCCGGAGCCGGTGAGCGCGTCGACGGTGCCGCTCGCACCGAGGCCGGCGGCGAGCAGCGCGGCGACCTCGTCGGCCTCCACGCCCAGCCGGCTCGTGCCGTTGCCGAGGTCGGTGCCGTGCAGCACGGCCCCGCCTGCGCGGGCGAAGCGCGCGACGTTGTCGACGGCGGTCGCGAGCGCCGCGTCGTCGCCGTCGCGGACGTGCATCGAGAGCGTCGTGACCCACGCGGTGCGCTCGGCGGCGCGGGTGACGAGCGCGTCGTCGAGCCGCTCCGTCCAGGGCGCGTGCGCGAGGATCCGGACCCCGTGGTCGATCGCCCGCTCGGCCTGCCCCTCCCCCTGCACGTGCGCGGCCACGGGGCGCCCCGCGACGCGCGCAGCGGCGACGATCGCGACGAGCGCGAGGTCGTCGAGCACGGGCCCGGCGTCGGCGTTGAGCGCGACCTTGATCGCCGAGGCGCCCGCGGCGACCTGGGCGGCGACGGCCGCGGCGGCCTCCTGCGCGCCGGCGACCTCGTGCACGGCCTCCGCCGGCGCCCAGCCGCTGCGGCTCGGGTAGCCGCCGGGGGCGGTGAGGAGCGCGCCTGCCCAGCGGACGTCGAGCGCCGGGGCCGCCGCGGCGTGCGCGGCCGCGATGCCGGGGAGCGCCGCGGGAACCCAGCCGAGGTCGAGCGCGCGCCCGATGGCGCCGGCAGCAGGCTCGGCGAGGCCGAGGTGCACGTGCGCGTCGGTGAGCGGCGGCAGGAGGGCGATCGGGAGGCGCTCGAGCGCGGCGCGGTCGGCCTCGGGCGCGAGCCGCAGGCCGGCATCCGAGCCGAGCCCCACGACGACGTCCTCGTGCCACGCGCCGCCGATGCGGGCGCGCGCGACGCGGACGACGCGCTCCACGCCCTCCCGGTCCGTGGCCCCGCCCATCCGGATCAGGCGCCGATCCGGGTGCGGACGGCGTACAGCTCGGGGAAGAACGTGAGGTCGAGCGCGCGGCGCAGGAAGTCGGTGCCGCTCGAGCCGCCCGTGCCGGTCTTCATCCCGATCGTGCGGGTGACGGTGCGCAGGTGCCGGAAGCGCCACAGCTGGAAGTTGTCCTCGAGGTCGACGAGCTCCTCGCACGCCTCGTAGGCGCGCCAGTCCTCGTCGCCCTGCCGGGCCCCGGCACCGGGCTCGCCCGCGCGCTCGTAGATCGCCGTGAAGACCTCGACGAGCGGCTCGTGGAAGACGTGGGCCTTCCGCACGTCGCGCTCGAGGACCTCGGCGGGCACCGGGTGGCCGCGGCGCGCGAGGAGGCGCAGGAACTCGTCGTAGAGGCTGGGCCGCTCGAGCTCGGCCGCGAGCGCCGCGTGGTCGTCGGGGCTCGACTCGAAGACCTTCAGCATCCGCTCGTGCTTGTTGCCGAGCGCGAACTCCACCTGCCGGTACTGCGCCGACTGGAATCCGGAGGCGTTCGCGAGCGCGCCGCGGAACTGCGCGTACTCGGTGGGCGTGAGGGTGGCGAGCACCGACCACTGCTGCGTCAGCACCTCCTGGATGTGCTTGACGCGGGCGATGCGCTTCAGCGCCGATCCGAGGTCGTCGGCGACCAGGAGGCGGCGGGCGTCGTCGAGCTCGTGGAGCACGAGCTTGAGCCAGAGCTCGGTGGTCTGGTGCTGGATGATGAACAGCAGCTCGTCGTGGTGCTCGGGGCTGCTGCGCGGGTGCTGCGACTGGAGCAGCGTCTCGAGCCCCAGGTACGAGCCGTACGTCATCCGCTCGCGCAGGTCGGTGACGATCGTCGCCTCGATCTCGCGCGTGTTGTCCTCGACCGCCATCGGCGTCTCCCCTCGGTCGCTCCACGCTAGCGCCGGGCACGATGCCGCGCGGCGCTCGCGGCGCTGGCGCTCCAGCTCAGCCGCGCCGGGCGAGGAGGGCCGTCGCGCCGATCGCGTCGTCCTCGTGCACCGCGATGCCCTCCAGGCCCGCGGCGGCGAGGATGCGCGCGGCCTCCGCGAGCTGCGGCGGCGCGACCTCGGTGACGACGACGCCCCCGGGCGCGAGCCGCGCGGCGATCTGCGGGGCGAGGGCGCGCAGCGGCTCGAGGCCGTCGGCGCCGCCGTCGAGCGCGAGGGCCGGCTCGTGCTCGCGCGCGTCGCGCGGCAGGTGCGCGAGCTCGGCCGTCGGCACGTACGGGAGGTTCGCGGCGATCGCGTCGAAGCGGGCGTCGGCGGGCAGCGCCGACAGGTCGGCGGCCTCGAGCACGAGCACGCCCGGGAGGTTGGCGCGCGCGTTGGCGGCCGCGCGCGCATCCGCGTCGATCGCCGTCACGCGGGTGCCGGGTGCGCGGTGCGCCGCGAGCGCCGCGATCGCGCCCGTGCCGCAGCCGAGGTCGAGCAGCCGCGCACCCGCGCCGCGGGCCCGCAGCGCGTCGGCGACGAGGCCCGCGAGGAGCGTCGTGCGGCGGCGCGGCACGAAGACGCCCGGGTGGACGAGGATGCGCAGCTCGGCGAAAGCGGCACTGCCCACGATCGCTTCGATCGGCTCGCCCGCGATCCGCCGCGCGACCATCGCGTCGAGCGCCGCTTCGTCGTCGGCCGCGTCATCGCCGGGCGCGTCGTGGTCGGCCGCGCGGCGCAGCTCGGCGAGCTCCTCCTCGGCGAAGGCGCTCCCGCCGCGGCGCAGGCGCTCGACGCGCGCGGCGTCGCGCGCATCCGGCCGCTCGTGCTCGCCGGTCGCGCCGCCCTCCACCACGATCATCGGCCTCCGTCCCCCGCTCCGCCGCCCGTGCCTGACGGCCTGGGCCTGCCGACTTGGGCCTCCCGGCGCGCGCGTCGACGCCGACGATAGCCTGCGCGCATGCCGCGCATCGACGCCTCCGCCCTCGACCACCTCGTGGCGCTCGTGCAGGTGCCGACCGAGGCGCCCGAGCAGCTGCCGGTGTTCCGCGCGGCGCTGCGCGAGCGCTTCCCGCGGCTGTTCGCGGCGCTCGAGGTCGAGGAGGTCGGCGGCACGATCCTCGCCCGCTGGGCCGGCCGCGGCGACGGCGCGCCGGCGCTGCTCATGGCGCACCAGGACGTCGTGCCGGCGCCCGCCGAGGGCTGGACGCACCCGCCCTACTCCGGGCACCGCGACGGCACGCACGTGTGGGGCCGCGGCACGCTCGACGACAAGGGCTCGCTCGTGGGCATCTGCGTCGCCGTCGAGGCGCTGCTCGCCGAGGGCTTCGCGCCCGAGCGCGACGTGTGGCTGCTGTTCGGGCACGACGAGGAGACGATGGGCTCGGGCGCGGCCGCCGCGATCGGCGTGCTCGCCGAGCGCGGCGTGCGGCCCGCGTGGGCGCTCGACGAGGGCGGCGCGATCATCGAGCCGCCCGTGGCCGGGGTCGCGCGCGACGTGGCGGTCGTGGGCGTCGCCGAGAAGGGCTTCGCGAACGTGCGGCTGCGGGTCGCGCAGGTGGGCGGCCATGCATCGACGCCGCCGCGGCTGCCGGCGACCTCGCGGCTCGCGCGCGCCGTCGGCCGGCTCGGCCGCGCGCGCTTCCCCCGCTCGCTGCCCGCCCCGACGATCCGGATGCTCGAGCTGCTCGGCGCCGAGGCGCGCGGTCCGCAGGGCGCGGTGCTGCGCCGCGTGCGCACCGCCAGACCGCTCGTCGAGCGGATCCTCGCCCGCGGCGACGAGACGCGCGCGATGCTCTCGACCACGGCGGTCGTGACGCAGCTGTCAGGCGCGGCCGCGCCGAACGCGCTCGCCGAGGAGGCCGTCGCAGTCGCGAACGTGCGGATCGCCGTGGGCGAGGACGTCCCCGCGACCCTCGCGCGCATCCGCCGCGCGATCGCCGACCCGGCCGTCGAGGTCTCGCTGCTGCACGGCCACGGGCCGAGCCCCGTCAGCCCGTCCGCGGGCGTCGGCTGGACCGACGTCGAGGCGGCGATCGGGCGCCTGCGGCCCGACGTGCTCACCGTGCCGTACGTGATGCTCGGCGGGAGCGACGGCCGGCACGCGCACCGCATCACCGACCGCGTCTACCGCTTCGCGCCGTTCGCGATGACGCGCGAGGAGCGGCTCGCGCTGCACGCGCGCGACGAGCGGATCCGCGAGGACACCTGGCTCGACGGCTGCCGCTGGTACGCCGACCTGCTCGAGCGGAGCTGCTGAGCGGTCGGTCTCGCGATCCGGGACCCCGTCGCGCATCCGGGACCCGCTCGTGCGGGTCCCCGATCGCCGGAGGGGTCCCCGATCTCGCGCGATCGTGGCCCCCTACGTGCGGCGTGGACCCTAAGGTTCGGGTCCACGCCGCAGGATCGGGTTTACGGCGACGTGGGGCGGGGGGCGTGGGCGGGGTGCGCGAGGATCGGCGCATGACGCGCTTCGCCATCGACGCCCCCATCGCGCTCCGCATCGTCGCCGGTGGCACGGCCATCGCCGAGGGCCACCAGCTGGTCGGCCCGGCGATCCTCCGCTCGCACGCGCTCGCGGCCCTCTACCGCGACGTGCGCGAGGGCCGGCGCGACGAGCGCGACGGCCGCGCGGCGCTCGAGGGCATCGCCGGCCTCCGCATCCGCCTGCTCGGCGACCGCGTCTCGCGCGCGACCGCGTGGCGGCTCGCCCTCGAGCGCGGCCTCGACGATCCGGCGCTCGCCGAGTACGTCGCCGTCGCCGTGCTGCAGGCCGACCTGCTCGTCACCGACGACCCGGCGCTCGCGGCGATCGCCCGCGGCGCCGTGCCCGTGATCGGCTGGGACGCCTTCGCTCGCGACGCGGCCTGACCGCGGCCGCCCAGCGCGCACCCGCATGCATCGGCACAGCCCGCATCCGGACCCCATCGCACGAACGGGGACCCGGCATACGGGGCCCGCTTCGCGAGATCGGGTCCGCGCAGAGAGCGAGCGTGCTCGGGCGTCGCGTCAGTCGCGGGCACCTCGGCGCGCGAGCCAGACGTGCATCGCTGCTGCGCCCGCCACCGCGCCCAGCGCGATCGCGGCCGGCAGCGCGGCGAGCAGCGGCTGCGCCAGCGCGATGCCGATGATCCAGCCGAGCAGCACCACGGCCGTGAGCGCCAGGTGCGCGATCCACCAAGGGCCGGTCGCGGTGCTCCGCCACCAGGACCCCGACGCGAGCCGGCTGATGACGACCATCGTCGCGAGCATGGCGAGCACGAGCCAGACCGGCGGCATGAGCCCGAACGGCAGGCACACGAGCACGTACGCCGGCAGCCATGCCGCCATCGCGTACCGGCCGACCACCATCGTCCGAGTCGGCGGCGCCACGGGACCGCCGCTGTCGACCGAACCCGTCACCGGGTTCGCGATCCGCATCGTCGCCGCCATGCCCCGACGGTACCGATCCGGAAGGCCGCTCCGCTAGGCGTGCGTGCGGCCCTCGTGGGCGGCGTGGCCCGGCGGCTCGAGCTGGAAGGTGGCGTGCTCGAGCGCCACCGGGAAGTGCTCGGCCGCGCACGCCTGCAGGGCGTCCAGGATGCGCGGCGCGTGCCCGTCGCGGAAGCACGCCTCCTCGATCACCACGTGCGCCGTGAGCTGGTGCGTGCCCGTGCCGAGCGTCGACGCGTGGAGGTCGTGCACCGCGACCACGTGCTCCTGCTCCTCGAGGTGGCGCCGCACCTCCGACAGGTCGAGCTGCGGCGGGGTCGACTCGAGGAGGATGCGGCCGGCGTCGCGCAGCAGCACGACCGCGCGCGGCACGATGAGCGCCGCGACCAGCGCCGAGGCGATGAGGTCGGCCTGCTGGAAGCCCCACAGCCAGATCGCCAGGCCCGCGAGGATCACGGCCACCGAGCCGATCGCGTCGTTCAGCACCTCGAGGAACGCCGCGCGCAGGTTGAGCGAGTCGCTCCGGCCGCCGGCGAGCACGACGAGCGACACCGCGTTGCCCGCGAGCCCGACGACGCCGAACACGAGCAGCATCCCGCCCGGCACCTCGGGCGGCTCGGCGATGCGGCGGATGCCCTCGACCACCACGACGAGCGCGACGACGAGCAGCGCCGCCGCCTGCGCGGCCGCGGCGAGCACCTCGACGCGCACGAGCCCCCACGTGCGCCGCTGCGTCGGCGGGCGCGCGATGAGCACCTGCGCGACGAGCGCCACCGCGAGCCCCGCGACGTCGGTGAGCATGTGCACCGTGTCGACGAGCAGCGCGAGGCTGCCCGTGAGGATCGAGCCCACGACCTGCGCGACGAGCACGGCCGACGTGATGCCGAGCGCGACCGCGATGCGGGTGCGCCCGGAGGCGCGGGCCGCGCCCGCGCCGTGCGCGTGGTCGTGCCCGGCACCCACGGCTACAGGCGGGACTTCGTGTGCCAGACCGTCTTCGTCTCGGTGAGCGCGAGGATGCGCTGCGGCGTCTCGGGCGCGAGGCCCGGCTCCGGGCGCACGACGCGCTTGAGCGTCTCGGCCGCCGCCTGCTCCAGCTCGACCCAGTCGAGGTCGCCCGCGCCGGTGAGGTCGAGCGCGTTGACGTCGGCGTGGCTCGCGAGCCACGGCGCGAGCTCGGCCGGGTCGCCCGTGAGCACGTTGACGACGCCGCCCGGCAGGTCGCTCGTGGCGAGCACCTCCGAGAGCGAGATCGCGACGAGCGGCGACGACGCGGCGGGCACGACGACGACGGCGTTGCCGGTGACGAGCGCGGGCGCGACCACCGAGGTGAGGCCGAGCAGGCCCTGCTGCTGCGGCGCGACGACCGCGACGACGCCCGTGGGCTCGGGCACCGAGATGTTGAAGTACGGGCCCGCGACCGGGTTGGCGCTGCCGCCGACCTGGGCGATCTTGTCGGTCCAGCCGGCGTGCCACACCCAGAGGTCGATCGCGGCCTCGACCTGCTCCTGCGCGCGGGCGGGCTTGAGGCCCTCGGTGCGCACGAGCTCGTCGACGAACTGCGCCTTGCGGCCCTCGAGCACCTCGGCGACGCGGTAGAGCACCTGGCCGCGGTTGTAGGCGGTGGCGGAGGCCCAGCCGGCCTGCGCCTTGCGCGCGGCGCGCACGGCGTCGCGCGCGTCCTTCCGGCTCGCCCTCGCGACGTTCGCCACGAACGCCCCCTTGGGGTCGCGCACCTCGGTCACGCGGCCGGACTCGCTGCGCGGGAACGCGCCGCCGATGAAGAGCTTGTAGGTCTTCGGCACGTCGAGGCGCGTCGTCGTCTTCGTGGTGGTGGTCATCGCTCGCCTGCCTTCAGGTACGCCTGCATGCCCTGCACGCCGCCCTCGCGGCCGTAGCCGGACTCCTTGTAGCCGCCGAACGGGCTCGCGGGGTCGAACTTGTTGAACGTGTTCGTCCAGACGACGCCCGCGCGCAGCTTGTCGGCGACCGCCAGCACGCGGCTGCCCTTGTCGCTCCAGATGCCGGCGGAGAGGCCGTAGGGGGTGTTGTTGGCCTTCGCGATCGCCTCGTCGGGCGTGCGGAAGGTGAGCACCGAGAGCACGGGGCCGAAGATCTCCTCGCGCGCCACGGTCGACGACGCCTCGACGCCCGTGATGACGGTCGGCGCGAACCAGTAGCCCTCCGCGGGCAGCTCGCACGCGGGGCTCCAGACGTCGCCGCCCTCGGCCGCGCCCTGCGCGACCAGGCGCGTGATGCGCTCGAGCTGCTCGCTCGAGTTGATCGCGCCGACGTCGGTGTTCTTGTCGAGCGGGTCGCCGACGCGCAGCGTCGCCATGCGCTCCTTGAGGCGGTCCATCACCTCGTCGTGCACGCTCTCCTGCACGAGCAGGCGGCTGCCGGCGCAGCAGACCTGGCCCTGGTTGAAGAAGATGCCGTCGACGATGCCCTCGATGGCCTGGTCGAGCGGGGCGTCGTCGAAGACGATGTTCGCGCCCTTGCCGCCGAGCTCGAGCGTCAGCTTCTTGTCGGTGCCGGCGACGGCCTTCGCGATCTCGCGGCCGACCGCCGTGGAGCCGGTGAAGGCGACCTTGTCGACGCCCGGGTGGCGCACGAGCGCCGCGCCCGTCTCGCCCGCGCCGGTGACGAGGTTGACGACCCCGGCGGGCAGGCCCGCCTGCTCGCACACCTCGGCGAAGAGCATCGCCGTGAGCGGCGTCGTCTCGGCGGGCTTCAGCACCACCGTGTTGCCCGCGGCGAGCGCCGGGGCGACCTTCCACGCGAGCATGAGCAGCGGGAAGTTCCACGGGATGACCTGTGCGGCGACGCCGTGCGGGCGCGGGCGCGCGCCGAGGCCGACGTGGTCGAGCTTGTCGGCCCAGCCGGCGCAGTGGAAGAACCACTGGGCGACGAGCGGCACGTCGGCGTCGCGGGTCTCGCGGATGGGCTTGCCGTTGTCGACGGTCTCGGCGACGGCGAGCTCGCGGGCGCGCTCCTGCAGGATGCGCGCGATGCGGAAGAGGTACTTGCCGCGGTCGCGGCCCGACATCGGGCCCCAGACCTGCTCGAAGGCGGTGCGGGCGGCGCGGACGGCCGCGTCGACGTCGCCCTCGTCGGCCGACGCGAAGGTCGCGATCTGCCGCTCGGTCGAGGGCGAGACGGAGGCGAACGGCGTGCCGCCGCCCGCCACCCACTCGCCGCCGATGAAGAGTCGGTACTCGTCGCGGAGGTTCAGGATGGACGTCGACTCGGGAGCCGGCGCGTAGTCGAGGAATGCCATGGTCGCCTCAGTCGATCGTCACGTAGTCGGGGCCGGAGTAGTGGCCGGTGGAGAGCTTCTGACGCTGCTGCAGCACGTCGTTGAGCAGGCTCGAGGCGCCGAAGCGGAACAGGTGCGGGTCGAGCCACGCCTCGCCGCAGGTCTCGGCGACCGTCACGAGGTACTTGATCGCATCCTTCGCGGTCGCGATGCCGCCCGCGGGCTTCACGCCGATCCGCTCGCCCGAGAGCCGCTCCCAGTCGCGCACGACCTGCAGCATGAGCAGCGTCACCGGCAGCGTCGCCGCGGGCTGCACCTTGCCGGTGGAGGTCTTGATGAAGTCGCCGCCGGCGAGGATCGACAGCCAGGAGGCGCGGCGCACGTTGTCGTACGTCACGAGCTCGCCGGTCTCGAGGATCACCTTGAGGTGGGCGTAGGTGCCGTCGGCGCGGCGGCACGCCTCCTTCGTCTGCACGATCTCGTCGAAGACGAGGCCGTAGTTGCCCTCGAGGAACGCGCCGCGGTCGATGACCATGTCGATCTCGTCGGCGCCCGCGTCGACGGCGTCGCGGGTGTCCTGCAGCTTGACCTGGAGGCTCGCGCGGCCGGCCGGGAAGGCGGTGGCGACGGCGGCGACGTTGATGCCGTCGTCCTTGCCGGCGCTCCACGCGGATCCGAGCGCCTCGACCGCGTTGCCGACCATGTCGCCGTAGACGCAGACGGCGGCGGGGCGCGGGGTCGCGGGGTCGGAGACGTCGGGCACGAGCGCCTTGGCGACGAGCGAGCGGACCTTGCCGCGGGTGTCGGCGCCCTGCAGCGTCGTGAGGTCGATCATCCGGATGATGAGGTCGAGCGCCGCCTGCTTGGAGCTCGTCTTGATCGATCGCGTGCCGAGCTTGGCGGCGCGGGCCTCGAGGCCCACGGCGTCGACGGCGGGCAGGCCCTGGAGGTGGCGCCGGAGGGCGACCTCGGACAGGTCGCCGCCGAGCAGCTGGACGGCGCGCTCCGCGGGTGCGAGCGCGGCACTGGGTTCGGTCACTGCGTTCCTCACGTCTCCGCGCGGTGCCGGATCGCTCCTGCGCGGTGGCTCAGGCCCGGGCTGTGGCCCGCGGCACCTGGACGCACGAGTCTAACCGGATGCGGCACCGCCCCGCACCGTCGCCAACACCGTCGCCGGCACCGTGCGCGGCGCGGCTCAGGCGGCGTCGGCGCCGAGGAGCTCGCGCGTCGTGTCGACGTCGCGGCCCATCTGCGCGATGAGCTCGTCGAGCGACTCGAAGCGGTGCATCGGCCGCACGAAGTCGACGAGCTCGAGCGAGATCGGCCGGTCGTAGAGGTCGAGGTCGACGTCGAGCAGGTACGCCTCGACCGTGCGCTGCGGCACGCCCTCGAACGTGGGGTTGTTGCCGATGGAGACGGCGGCCATGAAGCGGCCCGCGTCGACGTCGGCCCACGCGGCGTACACGCCGTCGGCGGGGATGAAGCCCTCGACGGGCGCGCCGAGGTTGGCGGTCGGGTATCCGAGCCCGCGACCGCGCTGGAAGCCGCGCACGACGGTGCTGCGGAGGCGGTGCCGGCGGCCGAGCATGTCGGTGGCCTCGCGCACGCGCCCGAGCGCGAGCGCCTCGCGGATCCAGGTCGACGAGACACGGCGGCCGTCGGCGAAGCAGATGTCGTCGATCGACTCCACGCGCACCCCGGTGGGCGCGCCGAGCTCGCGCAGCAGCGCGGCGTCGCCCGCGCCGCGGGCGCCGAAGCGGAAGTCGTCGCCGACGAGCAGCACGCGCGCGCCGAGGCCGTCTAGCAGCACCCGCTGCGCGAACTCCTCGGCGGGCACCGCCGACACCTCCTTCGTGAAGGGGATGACGACGACCCGGTCGACGCCGGCCTCGCGGAGCAGCTCGACCCGGTGCTCGTTCGTGGTGAGCGGCAGTGGCGCGCGGTCGGGGCGGACGACCTCGAGCGGGTTGCGGTCGAAGGTGACGACGACCGTCTCGAGGCCCTCGGCATCCGCGATCGACCGCAGCTGCTCGATGATGCGGCGGTGGCCGATGTGCACGCCGTCGAACTTGCCGACCGTCACGGCGCTCGGGCGCGACTGGAGCGCGTCGGCCCAGTCGAGCGCGCTCACGCGGCGGCCCTCGTGCGGCTCGCGCGCAGCCACCACAGGCCGAGGAACGGCAGCACCGCGGGGATGAACAGGTAGCCCATGCCGAAGCGGCTCCACACCGTGTCGTGGGCGAAGAGCTCGGGATGCGTGAGCGAGAGCGCGCCGACCACGACGACGCCGACGAGCTCGAAGCAGACGGCGGCGAGCGCGACGGGGCGCCAGCGGTCGCTCGGCATCGCGAGCGCCACGGTCGCGAGGATGTAGACGACGGCGGCGACGGCGCTCAGCGCGTAGGCGAGCGGCGCCTCCTCGAAGCTGCGGACGATCTGCACGAACGAGCGGCCGGTGGCCGCGAGCGCCAGCACGGCGTACACCGCGATGAGGACCCGTCCGATCCCGGCATGCCTGCGCTCGCTCACTCGATCGATCCTACGCCGGGTGCGGCGCGCTCGGGACGCCCGGTGCCGCTCCCCCGCGCTCCTCGCCCGGCCCACCGGCTACGCGATCTGCACGAACCAGATCTGGTGCATCCGGTAGACCATGACGGCGCAGGCGAGGATGCCCACGCCGACGATGAGCGTCGACCACTGCCCCTTCTTGTCGACGAGCGCCCACAGCACCGCCGCGGGCGGGATGAGGATGGCCGAGAGCAGGTACGTCCAGTACTCGAGCAGGTCGCCCGTGGGGCCCGCGCCCGCGATGGGCGCGATGATCGAGGCGACGATCTGCACGACGAGGGTGGCGAACGCGCCGATCGCCGCGAAGAGCGCGAGGTCGCCGAAGGGACGGCGCGCGAGGCCCGCGATCGCGACGACGAGGCCGGCGATGCCGAGCGCCGCCGCCTGCGCGAGCATGAGCCAGCTGATCATGCGGCGCCGCCGTCGGCCGTCGGGAAGTTCGTGACGGGCAGCAGGCGACGCCCGGAGACCCGGGCGATGCCGACCAGCCGGTCGCCGTGCACGGCGGCGACCACGCCGGACTCCCCCTCGAGCGCGGGCGTGCGGCGGCCGTGGGCGAGGTCGGCGGCGCGCTCGTCGTCGAGCTGCACGACGGGCAGGATGCGGGCCGCGGCCCGCGCGGGCGGGACGAGGAGCGAGGCGGCGCCCTCCGGGAGCGCGTCGGCGATCGGGGCGCCGTCGACGTCGAACGCGCCGATGCGCGTGCGGCGGAGCGCCGTGAGGTGGCCGCCGACGCCGAGCGCGGCGCCCAGGTCGCGGGCGAGGGCGCGGATGTACGTGCCGCTCGAGCAGTCGACGACCACGTCGAGCTCGGCGACCGCACCGGGCCGGAAGGCGAGCGCCTCGAAGCGCGCGACGGTCACGGGCCGCGCCTGCAGCTCGACCTCCTCGCCGGCGCGCACGCGCGCGTAGGAGCGCTGCCCGTCGACCTTGATCGCCGAGACCGCCGAGGGCACCTGCTCGATGTCGCCGGTGAGCGCGGCCATCGGCGCGACGAGGTCGGCCTCGGTGAGGTGCGACGCATCCGCCCCGCCCGTCACGTCGCCCTCGGCGTCGTCGGTGACGGTCGTGCGGCCGAGCGCGATCGTGGCCGTGTACGTCTTGTCGAGCCCGACGATGTGCGTCAGCAGCCGCGTGGAGGGGCCGACGCCCAGGATGAGCAGGCCCGTGGCCATCGGGTCGAGCGTGCCGGCGTGGCCGACCTTGCGCGTGCCGAGCGCGCGCCGGGCCCTCGCGACCGCCGTGTGGCTCGTGATCCCTGCGGGCTTGTCGACGAGCAGGATGCCGTCGGGGGCGGTGGTCGGGGGCACCCGAAGATCCTAGTCGCCGATAGCCTGGCGGGCATGGCTGAGGGATGGTCGCGCCAGCGCGTCGCGGTGATCGGCGCGGGCGCGATCGGCGGCGCGATCGCCGCCCGGCTCGACGCGATCGGCCACGAGGTGGTCGTCACCGCGCGAGGCGACAACCTCGCCGCGATCGCCGCCGACGGACTGCTGCTGCGCGGCGCGTTCGGCACCCACACGGCCCAGGTCGAGGCGGTGCCCGCGCTCGAGCGGCGGCCCGACGTCGCGATCCTCGCGACGAAGGCCACCGGCGCCGTCGCCGCGCTCGAGGCCAGCCGGGAGGCGCTCGCCGACGTGCCGCTGCTCGTCGTGCAGAACGGCCTCGGCGGCGAGCGCGCCGCCGCGCGGCTGCTCGGGCACGAGCGCGTCGCCGGCGGCATCGCGCTCATGGCCGCGAACTCCATGGAGCCCGGCACCGTCACCGTCACGGCCCGCGGCGACACGATCGTCGGCGGCGCCGAGGGCGCGCGCTTCGCGGCGCTGCTCGGGCAGGCGATCCCCACGAGCGAGACGCCGTCGATCGAGGGCGCGCAGTGGACGAAGCTGCTCATCAACATGGTGAACGCGATCCCCGCGATCGTCGGGCGCTCAGTGCAGGACGTCATCCGGGATCCGGGGCTGCGGCGCGTGCTCGTCGCCGCCATGCGCGAGACGGCGCGCACGGGGCTCGCCTCGGGCGTGCGCTTCCAGCCGCTCCAGGGCCTCACGCCGCTGCTCGTGCGGCTCGTCGCCTGGGGACCGGCGGCGCTCGCCGCGCAGGTGCCGCTGCGCATCAAGGACCGCCTGGGCGACGTGCCGAACCTCGGCTCGACCCAGCAGTCGATCCGGCGCGGGCAGCCGACGGAGGTCGACGCGATCAACGGCGCGGTCGTTGCGGCCGCCGCCGCCCTCGGGCGTGAGGCGCCCGTGAACGCGGCGCTCGTGGCGCTCGTGCACGAGGTGGAGCGGCGCGGGCGGTTCCTGCAGGCGTCGGCGGTGCGGCAGCTGGTCTGAGGGGTCTCGTGACGGGTGCGGCCTGCGGCCGCGCCCTCCTCGACCGGCGGAGTGGCTAGCAGCGGTCGTCGAAGACCTGCCGGGGCTTCCGCCAGTCGGTGGTGTCGATGATCATCGTCGCCTTCGACGCCGGGCGCTGCTCGCGCTCGTACCGGTCGTGCGCCTCGCGGTAGCGCCGGTGCGACTCGTGCGCGACGTCCGGATGCGCCCCGTCGCGGGCGCGCAGGCGCTCGCCGCGCACCCGGTCGTCGGCGATCAGGAACAGGCTCGCGTGCCACTTGCCCGCGAGCGCCGGGCGCTGCAGGAAGACGCCGTCGACGAGCAGCACCGCATCCGGCCCGGCCGTGCGCCACTCCATCTCGACCGGCTGGTCGCGCGCGAGGTCGAACGCCGCGGTCTGGAAGCCCGTCGAGCCGCCCATGCGGAACGGCTGGAGGAGCACGCGGTCGAGCAGCTCGACGTCGAACGCGTCCTCGTAGTAGCCCTTCGGGGAGTCGCGCCCCTGGCGGTAGCGGAACACCTGCGGGCGGTGGAAGTCGTCGACGCTCGCCCGGAACGCCTCCACGCCCGCGCGCGCGAACGCGACCTGCAGCGCATCCGCGAAGTGCGTCTTGCCGACGGCGTCGCGGCCGTCGATGCCGATGATCCGGCGGCCCCTGGCGCTGCGCCGCTGCAGCTGGTCGACGACGCGCGTGTACAGCTCCTTCTGCTCGGGCGTCCACGACGCGGCGCGCATGAGGAGGGAGCGGTCGACCATGCGCCCAGCGTACGACGGGCGGGTCGGCGCCTCCTGGGGCGACGGGACGCTCAGCGCAGCGGCGACGGCTCCGCCACCTGGCGGCGACCGTAGGCGAGGCGCCGCAGCAGCACCTCCGCCGGACCGCGGCGACCGGTGCGCTCGAGCACCGCCGCCACGACGAGCGTGACGAGCCAGACGCCCGCGGCGACGCCCGCCGCCTGGAGCGGCGAGAGCACGCCGCCGAGGCCCAGGCCCCACGCGGCGAGCAGCGGCGCGAACAGCACCGACTGCAGCAGGTAGCTCGAGAGCGAGCGCTTGCCGACCGCGGCGATCGCGCCGCTCACCGGCCCGCGGCGCTCGCCGATCGCGGCCGCGACGAGCCCGAACAGGGCCGCGTAGCCGACGCCGCCGGCGACGCCCGCGAGGCTCGAGAGCCCCATCGTCGCCCACGACAGCTCCGGCGCGAGGAGGGCGCCGGCGTGCTGCGCCGCGGCGAGGGCGCCGCCCGCCCAGCCGACGAGGATGCCGGCGATGGCGATGCGCACGAGCGTCGCGCGATGCTCTGCGGGCCGGTCGAGGAGGCCGCGTCGGGCCGCGAGCATGCCGAGCACGACCGCGAGCGGCACGGTGAGCGAGAAGACCTGCGCGGGGGTCGCGACCAGCCACATGCCGAGGCTCTGGATGGCGAAGAGCAGGTAGTTCGACTCGGCGGGCGGCTGGGGCAGGCCGGCCGGGGCGCCGAACTGGCTGACGTCGCCCGCGACGCCCGAGCCGAGCACGAGCCCGCTCGTGAGGCCCAGGAGGCCGAAGCCCAGCAGGAGGCCCGCGAGCACCCACGTGACGATCCGCAGCGCGCGGTCGGAGCGGCGCAGCAGCAGCGCGACCACGATGAGGCCGACGAGGCCGTAGGCGCCGACGATATCGCCGAGCCAGAGCAGCAGCGCGTGCACGGCGCCGAGCGCGACCATCCACGCGTGCCGGCGCTGCAGCAGGCGGCGCGCCTCGCGCCACGGTGTGCCCGCGGCCGACTGCCGGCTGTAGAGCTGCCAGATGCCGTAGCCGAAGAGGAAGGCGAACAGCGGGTACGAGCGGCCGTCGATCGCGACGAGCGAGAACAGCTGCCAGGCGAGGTCGGCGCCCTCCTGGCCCGTGGGGTGCGCGCTCGTGAAGCCCTGCTCGCCGCCGTAGAGCCACCACGGCACGTTCGCGAGCGCGATGAGCAGCAGCATGAGTCCTCGGGCGAGGTCGGGGGCGAGGCTGCGACCGCGCGCGGCGGTCGCGGCGGCGGCGTGGTCGACCTCCGGCGGCGCCCACTGCTGGGGCGGTGGCGCCCACTGCTGCTGGGGCGGCTGCCCCGGCTGGGCGGCGGGCGGCGCCTGACCGGGCCGCGGCGCGGCGGCATGGGGATGCTGCGGCGGCTGCTGCTGCTGCGGGAGCGGGGCGTCAGGGGGGAGCTGGCTCACGCGATCGACGCTAGGCGGCGGGCGTGAACGGGCGCTGGGCGCCGTCGTGCGCCGCCGGCGGCGCTGGATACGCTGGCCGGATGCTGCGACCGGCCGACCTCGACGCGCTCGCCGGCTGGTACCGGGAGCACGCGCGCGACCTGCCGTGGCGACATCCGGACTTCGACGCGTGGGGCACTCTCGTGAGCGAGATCATGCTGCAGCAGACGCAGGTGGCGCGCGTGCGCGTGGCGATCGAGGCATGGCTGGAGCGGTGGCCGACGCCGGCGGCGCTCGCCGACGCGCCCACCCACGAGGTGCTGCGCCAGTGGGGCACGCTCGGCTATCCGCGGCGGGCGCTGCGGCTGCAGGACGCAGCGCGCGCGATCGTCGAGCGCCACGGCGGCGTCGTGCCGCGCGACGTCGACGCGCTGCTCGCGCTGCCCGGCATCGGCGACTACACGGCGCGGGCGGTCGCGGTGTTCCACTTCGGCGACCGGCACCCGGTGGTCGACACGAACGTGCGCCGCGTCGTGGCGCGCGCCGTCCACGGGCAGGGCGAGCAGGGGCCGGCCGCGCGGCGCGACCTCGCGGACGTCGAGGCGCTGCTGCCCGGGGATGCGGCGGATGCGGGGGTCCTGTCGATCGCGCTCATGGAGCTCGGCGCGCTCGTCTGCACCGCGCGCGCGCCGCGCTGCGACGCATGCCCGATCGCGGACGCGTGCGCGTGGCGGGCGGCGGGCTACCCCGCGTACGAGGGCCGCCGCGCGCCGCGGCAGGCGCGCTTCGCCGGCAGCGACCGGCAGGCGCGCGGCACGGTGCTGCGGGCCCTGCGGGGGCTCGACGGGCCGATCGCCGAGGCGGAGGCGGCGGGGCTGTGGCCGGATGCGGCGCAGCTGGAGCGGGCGCTCGCGTCGCTCGCCGCCGACGGCCTCGTCGTGCGCGAGGACGGCTCGGTGCGGCTCCCCCACTGAGCCGGTCAGTCGCTGGTCGAGGTGCACACAGCACCGGCGAGCGCCCCAGGCGGCGGGGCTATCGTCGGCGCATGCCTGCACGACACCAGCGGCTCCGCGGCGGCGACGGCGCGCTCGCCGACGCCCTCGCGGCCATCCGCGCCGAGCTCGAGCTGCCGACCGCGTTCCCGCCCGACGCGGAGGCCGAGGCCGAGCGGCTCGCCGCCGCCCCTCCCCTGCCCGAGGCCGACGCGACCGACGTGCCCTTCGTGACGATCGATCCGCCCGGCTCGACCGACCTCGACCAGGCGATCCACCTCGAGCGCGACGGCGACGCGATCGTGGTCCGCTACGCGATCGCCGACGTGCCCGCGTTCGTCGAGCCCGGCGGCGCGATCGACGCCGAGGCGCGCCGCCGCGGCCAGACCCTCTACGCGCCCGACGAGCGCATCCCCCTCCACCCCGTCTCGCTCTCCGAGGGCGCCGCGAGCCTGCTGCCCGAGCAGGAGCGGGCCGCGCTCGTGTGGACGTTCCGCCTCGACGCCGCAGGCGAGCCGAGCGGCACGACGCTGCGGCGGATGCGCGTGCGCTCCCGCGAGCAGCTCACGTACGCCGAGGCACAGCGCCGCATCGACGCCGGCGACGCGATGCTGGGGCTCCTGCGCGAGCTCGGCGAGGCGCGCATCGCCCTCGAGGAGGCGCGCGACGGCGCGAGCCTCGACATGCCCGAGGAGGAGGTCGTGCACGAGGACGGCCGATGGCAGCTGCGCCGCCGCGCGCTGCTGCCGGTCGAGCGCTGGAACGCGCAGATCTCGCTGCTCACCGGCATGGAGGCCGCGCGGCTCATGCTCGACGCGGGCGTCGGCATCCTGCGCACGATGCCCGCCCCGCCGGACGGCGACGTGCGGCGGTTCCGGCGCGAGGTCGAGGCGATCGGCGAGCGCTGGGAGGAGGGCGAGCACTACGGCGCCTTCCTGCGGCGGCTCGACCGCGAGGCGCCGACGACCCTCGCGATCCTGCAGGCCGCGCGCCGCCTGTTCCGCGGCGCCGGCTACACCGTCGTGACGGGCGCGACGCGTCCCGACGACGTCGAGCAGGGCGCGATCGGCGCCCCGTACGCCCACGTGACCGCGCCGCTGCGGCGACTCGTCGACCGGTACGGGCTGGCGATCTGCGAGGCGGTGGCGGACGGTCGCGAGGCGCCCGCGTGGGCCGTCGAGGGGCTCGAGGGGCTGCCGGAGATCATGCAGTCGTCGAGCGCGCTCGCCGGCCGGCTCGAGCGCGAGAGCGTCGACGCGGTCGAGATCGCGGTGCTCGAGGACCGGGTAGGCGAGGACTTCGACGCGGTCGTCGTCGAGCGCCGCGACTCGGGCGCCACGATCCAGCTGCTCGACCCGCCCGCGGAAGCGGGCTGCGACACCGATGCGGAGCCGGGCGAGCGGATCCGCGCGCGGCTCGTCGAGGCTGACCTCGCGTCGCGCCGCCTCCGCTTCGCGCAGGCCTAGGGGCGGCAGAGCTCGGCGTCGTCGAGCGGCAGCCCGAGCGCCTCGCGCGCCTCGCGGTCGAGTCGGTCGCGCTCCTCGGCACCCGGCGCCGGGATCCTCGCGGCGCCCTCGGCCCAGCCCGCGTCGGCGACGGCCATCGCCCAGTCGAGCTCGTGGCGCAGCTCCTCCTCCACCCGCCACGCGGCCTCCGCGCCCTCGGGCCACACCTCGTCCTCGCCCCCGATCGGCCCGATCCCGTCGAGCTGCCGGACGCGCTCGAGCGCCGCCTCGGCGATCTCGTCGGCGTCGCCACGCTCGATCGCCGCCTGCAGGTCGCCGTCGCCGTCGAGCACCGTGCACATCGCCGCGCGGTGCTGCGCCGCGGCGCGCTCGACCGAGATCGACTCGAGCCCGTCGTCGGCGGCGCACCCGCCGAGCAGCACCGCCGCCGCCAGCACCGCGGCCGGAGCCGTGGCGCGGGCGGCGGCGCGCATGGGTGCCCGGACCTCAGTCCTCGGGGTCGAGCTCGCGCGGCTTGCGGTACGGGTCGGCCTCGCCGGCGTACTGCGCGGTCGAGGCCGCGTCGTGGCTCGCCTTGTCGCGCACGCGCGCCTCGTCGAGCAGGTGCTCGATCGTCGACGCCGACTCCGGCAGCGCGTCGAGCATGAACTCGATCGACGGGGTGAGCCGCAGGCTCAGCCCCTTGCCGAGCTCGCGCCGCACGATGCCCTTCGCGCTCGAGAGCGCCGCGGTCGTGTCGGCCCGCTCCTCGTCGGTGCCGAGCACCGTGTAGAAGATCGTGGCGTGCTGCAGGTCGCCCGTCACGCGCACGTCGGTGATCGTCACGAACCCGAGCCGCGGATCCTTGACCTCGCGCTCGAGCGCGCGGACCGTGATCTCGCGGATCCGGTCGGCGATCTTCCTCGCCCTGGGGTTCTCGCTCATGGCTCGTCCCTCCTGCTCCTGTCGTAGGAGCGATCCTTCCTGCAGACACCTGTGGGGCGGCCGAGGCCGCCCCACAGGTGACGATCCGATCAGGCTCGGGGCTTCTCGACCATCTCCGTGGTCTCGATCTCGTCGCCGATCTGGATGTCGTTGTACTTGCCCAGGCCGATGCCGCACTCGAAGTCCGTGCGGACCTCGGTGACGTCGTCCTTGAAGCGGCGCAGCGACTCGATGGCCAGGCCGTCGGCGAGCACGACGCCGTCGCGGATGACCCGCGCCTTGGCGTTGCGCGTGATCGTGCCCGAGCGCACGATGACACCGGCGATGTTGCCGAACTTGGAGGAGCGGAACACCTCGCGGATCTCCGCGACGCCCGACTGGACCTCCTCGTACTCCGGCTTCAGCATGCCCTTCAGCGAGTTCTCGATGTCCTCGATCGCCGCGTAGATGACGTTGTAGAAGCGGACGTCCACGCCCTCGCGGGCGGCGCGCTCGCGCGCCTTCGTGTCGGGGCGGACGTTGAAGCCGATGATCACGGCGTCGTCGACCGTCGCGAGGTTCACGTCGGACTCGGTGATCGCGCCGACGCCGCGGTGGATGATCCTCAGGTCGACCGAGTCGTCGATCTCGATCTTCATGAGCGACTCCTCGAGCGCCTCCACAGCACCCGACACGTCTCCCTTGATGATGAGGTTGAGCGTCTCGACCTTGCCCTGCTCCAGCGCCAGCTTGAAGTCCTCGAGCGAGAGGCGCTTGCGGGCCTTCGCCAGCAGCGCGTTGCGCTCGACGGCCTCGCGCTTCTCGGCGATCTGGCGGGCCATGCGGTCCTCCTCGGTGACGAGGAAGGTGTCGCCGGCGCGCGGGACGCTCGAGAGGCCCTGCACCTGGACGGGCATCGACGGGCCGGCCTCCTCGACCAGCTCGCCGCGGTCGTCGACCATCGCGCGGACGCGGCCGTAGGCCGTGCCGGCGACGATCGCGTCGCCGACGCGCAGCGTGCCGGACTGGATGAGCACGGTCGCCACCGAGCCGCGGCCCTTGTCGAGCTTCGCCTCGATCGCGACGCCGCGCGCCTCCTTGTTCGGGTTCGCGCGCAGGTCGAGACCCGCGTCGGCCGTCAGGAGGACCGCCTCGAGGAGGTCCTCGATGCCGGTCTTCGCGAGCGCGGAGACGTCGACGAACATCGTGTCGCCGCCGTACTCCTCGGCCACGAGGCCGTACTCGGTGAGCTGCTGGCGCACCTTGGCGGGGTTCGCGCCCTCCTTGTCGACCTTGTTGACCGCGACCACGATCGGCACGTCGGCCGCCTGGGCGTGGTTCAGCGCCTCGATCGTCTGGGGCATGATGCCGTCGTCCGCCGCGACCACGAGGATCGCGATGTCGGTCACCTGCGCACCGCGGGCACGCATGGCGGTGAACGCCTCGTGGCCCGGGGTGTCGATGAACGTCAGCGCGCGGTCCTCGCCCTCGTGCTCCTGCCAGACCTGGTAGGCGCCGATGTGCTGCGTGATGCCGCCGGCCTCGCCGTCGATGACGTTGGCGCCGCGGATCGCGTCGAGCAGTCGCGTCTTGCCGTGGTCGACGTGACCCATGACCGTGACGACGGGCGAGCGGTACTCGAGGTCCTCGTCGCTCTCGTCCTCGAGCTCCTGCTCGAGGTCGAGGCCGAAGCCCTCGAGGAGCTCCTTGTCCTCGTCCTCCGGGCTGACGATCTGGATCTGGTAGCCCAGCTCCGCGCCGAGCAGCTGGAAGGTCGTCTCGTCGAGCGACTCCGTCGCCGTCGCCATCTCGCCGAGGTGGAAGAGCACGGTGACGAGGTCGCCGGGGCTCGCGTCGATCTTCTCGGCGAAGTCGGCGATCGATGCGCCGCGGCGCATGCGCACGACGGTCGTGCCGTCGCCGCGCCGGACCTTGACGCCGCCGATCGACGGCGCCTCGCGCATCTCGAACTCGAGCCGCTTCGTGCGCTTCGACTTGCGCGACTTGCCCTTGGCGCCGCCCTTGCCGAACGCGCCGGCGGTGCCGCCGCGACCGCGACCGCCGCCGCGACCCGCGAACGCGGGGCCGCCGCGACCGGGAGCGCCACGACCGGGCGCGCCCTGGCCGGGACGCTGGAAGCCGCCGCCGCCGCCCGCGCCGGGACGGCCGCCGCCGCCGGGGCGGGGCGAGCCGGGACGCGGAGCACCGGGACGCGGGGCGCCCGGACGGGGCGCGCCGGGGCGCGGCGCCGCGGGGCGGGGGCCGCCGGGGCCCGCTGCGCCCTGACGGCTGGTGAACGGGTTGTTGCCGCCGCGGGGACGGCCCATGCCCTGGCTCGCCGCGAACGGGTTGTTGCCCGGGCGCGGGGCGCCGGGACGGCCCATCGGGCGCGGGATCGCACCGGGGGTCGGCGCACCGGGGGCGGGCGCCTCGGGCGCGGCGGAGCCGCCGTCGCGGGGCGCCTCGGGCTGCGCGGGGGCAGCCGGGGCGGCGGGCGCGGGGGCGTCTGCCTTCGGCGCCGCCGTCTTCGGAGCCTCCGCCTCGGGGGCGGGCGCCTCGGGCGCGGCGGGCTGCGCGGCCGCGGGCTTCGCGGCCGGCTTGGCGGCCGGCTTCGACTGGGCCTTCGGGGCCGCCTTGGGGGCCTCGGCGGCGGGCTTGGCCGTCGCGCCGTCGGCTTCGAGGGCCGCCTTGAGCTTGCGGGCGACCGGGGGCGCGATCGCCGAGGCGGGTCCCTTGACGAACTCGCCCATCTCCTTGAGCTTGGCCATGGCGACCTTGCTCTCGACGCCGATCTCGGCGGCGATCTCGTGCACGCGTGGGTTTGCCACTTCTCTCCTGTCCTGGTCCGCCCAGGACAGGGCGGACGTCACTTGCTGACGGGTCTCATCTCGAGCCGCTCATCAGTTGTCCATTGGCCGTTCGTTCCTTCGGTCGGGGCTCTGGCCGAGCCCGTCCTGCGCCCATCGTGCGATGGGCGAGGTGTCCACGTGCTGGCGCAGCGCCCGCGGGATCGCGCGGATCGCGCGCTCCGCGCACTGCTGCGTCGGATGCACCCACGCGCCTCGGCCGGGAAGCCGTCGACCTTCGTCGACGACCGCCTGCCCGCCCTGCGCGGCGATCCGCACCAGGAGTGCGGGTTCGGAGCGCGTGCGGCAGCCAAGACACGTTCGGATGGGGTCCACTCTACCGCACGACACGCCCGGGCGCTGGAGCTCGGACGACCGCACGTCGAGTGGCGCAATTCGCATCTCAGTGGCGGAGAACGACTGGCAGTGGCGGCACATTCCGGCCGATCGGCACCACTCGGCGCCGAGAGCCGCCACTCGACGGGTGGGTGAGCGGAGGCTCAGTCCTCCATGACGGAGTCGGGCTGGATGTCGATCTCATCGCTCGCGGAAGGCCCACAGGGCCTTCCGCTCAAGACGGCTCAGATCGACATCCGGTGAGGTCCTAGTCCTCCATGACGCTGTCAGGCTGGATGTCGATCTTCGCCCCCGTCAGCTTCGCGGCGAGGCGCGCGTTCTGGCCCTCGCGGCCGATCGCGAGCGACAGCTGGAAGTCGGGCACGAGCGCGCGCACGGCCTTCGTCTTCGCGTCGAGCATGAAGGCGTCGGAGACGCGCGCCGGGCTCAGCGCAGAGGCGACGAAGGCGGGCAGGTCCTCCGAGTAGTCGACGATGTCGATCTTCTCGTCGCCGAGCTCCGCCTGGACGGCGCGCACGCGCGAGCCCATCTCGCCGATGCAGGCGCCCTTCGCGTTGATACCGGGCTGCGTCGCGCGCACGGCGATCTTCGAGCGGTGGCCGGCCTCGCGCGCGATCGCGACGATCTCGACGGCGCCGGAGGCGATCTCGGGCACCTCGAGCGCGAACAGCCGGCGCACGAGCGCCGGGTGGGTGCGCGAGACGGTGACCTGCGGGCCGCGCTGGCCGCGCTCGACCTTCGTGATGTAGACGCGCAGGCGCTGGCCGTGGCGGTACTCCGCGCCGGGCACCTGCTCCTCGGGCGGGAGGATCGCCTCCATGTCGTCGCCGAGCTTCACGTGCACCATGCGCGGGTTCGGGCCCTGCTGCACGACGCCGGCGATGACGTCGCCCTCGCGGTCCTTGTAGGCGCCGAGCACGGTCTCGTCGTTCTTCTCGCGCAGCGCCTGGAAGATGACCTGCTTGGCGGCCGAGGCGGCGATGCGGCTGAAGTCGTCGGTGTTCGCGGGCGACTCGCCGACGACGTTGCCGTCCTCGTCGACCTCGGGCTCGTAGAGCGTCACGTCGCCGGTGCGGCGGTCGATCTCGACGCGCGGCTGCGGGGCGTCGGCGTCGTGCTTCTCGCCCGAGCGGAGGTGCGCCTGGAGGATCGCCTGCTCGATGATGCGGATCAGGTCGTCGGCGGAGATCTCCCGCTCGCGCTCGACGGTCTTCAGCACGGTCAGATCGATCTTCACTTGTGTCTCCCTCTCCAGGTCCGCGACCACATGCGGACCCGACAGCCTACCGCGACCGGGACGCGCGCGGCGAGCCCGGGCGGGGCGCGGGAGGGGCCGGGCGCGCGCCCGACCCCTCCCCCGGTCCGCGTCAGGCGCGGACGACTTGCACGACCGACGGCCGCGGGCCGGCGAAGGTGCCGGGGCCCGTCGCGCCGTAGTCGGGGAACGCGGAGCGCTGCACCTCCCACGAGCCGTCCTCGCCCGGGTGCTGGACGGCGACGAACACAGAGCCCTCACGGTCGTGGATGACGGGCCCGCACGTCTCGGCGTCGACCGGCACGGCGAGGAACTGCTCGACGCGGCCGCGCGTCGGCCCCTCGAGCGACACCTTGAAGAGGCCGTCGTCGAGGCCGAGCGTGCCCGGCTGGCCGTCGGTCGAGATCCACAGGTTCCCCGCGGCGTCGAAGGCGACGTTGTCGGGGCACGAGATGGGCGAGACGAGCTCCTTCGGGTAGCCGGCGAAGTACGTCGACGGGGAGGCGGGGTCGCCGCACAGCAGCAGGATCGACCACGCGAACGCGGTGCCCGAGGCGCCCTGCAGCTCGGTGAGCTCGACGACGTGGCCGTCGCGGTTGCCGGTGCGCGGGTTCGCCTCGTCGAGCGGGTGTCGGCTGCCGCGCTGCGAGTTGTTCGTGAGCGCCACGTAGACGCGGCCGGTCGTCGGGTGCGGCTCGACGTCCTCGGGGCGGTCCATCTTCGTCGGCCGCACGAGGTCGGCGGCGAGGCGCGTGTGGACGAGCACCTCCTCGACCGACATCCCGGGCACCATGCTGCGCCCGCCGAGCGTCAACGGGATCCACTGACCGGTGCCGTCGAACGCGCCGTCGGCGGGCAGCGCGCCCGAGCCGTCGACCTCGGCCGCCGGCGACGTGCCCGAGAAGCGCGCGACGAAGAGGTCGCCCTCCGACAGCAGCTGCAGGTTCTGCCTGCGGGCGCCGGGCCCGGTGCCGTCGTTGTAGCGGTGCTTCGAGACGAACTTGTAGAGGTAGTCGCCCCGCTCGTCGTCGCCCATGTACGCGACGACGCGGCGGTCCTCGCCGATCCGCACGTTCGCGCCCTCGTGCTTGAAACGACCGAGCGCCGTGTGCTTCACCGGCGTCGAGGTCGGGTCCTGCGGGTCGATCTCGACGATGTACCCGAAGCGGTTCGCCTCCTGCTCGTGGCCGTCGGCGGCGCGGAAGCGCGGGTCCTCGAGCTCCCAGCGGGTCGACGACGGGGATGCGGAGAGGCCGTAGCGCGAGGTCGCGGCCGTGGCCGTCGGGGTCGTGAAGTAGCCGTTGAAGTTCTCCTCGCCCGAGAGCACCGTGCCCCACGGCGTCGTGCCGCCGGCGCAGTTGCCGAGCGTGCCGCGCACCATGCGGCCGCTCGGATCGTCGACCGTGCGCAGCAGCGCGCCGCCCGCGGCGGGGCCGACGAGCGCGAACGGCGTCTCGACGGTGATGCGGCGACTGCGGCGGCCGACGGTCGCGCGCCAGGGGGCGCCGATCGCGTCGCGCTCGATCTCGACGACCGACATGCCCTGCGCCATCTTCGTGATGCGGGAGCGCTCGACCGCGCCGAGCGAGGGCGGGAACATGATGCCCTCGTTCGAGTACTCGTGGTTGACGACGAGCACGCCCGTGAGGCCCGAGGGGTCGGCGAGCACGTCGAGGTAGTCGTTGTTGTAGCCGAACTGGAGCGCCTGGGCCTCGGGCGTCTGCGCCTCCGGGTCGAAGGCGGGCGCGCCCGGCAGCACGGGGTCGCCCCAGCGGATCACCGGGTGCCAGGCGTAGCCATCGGGCACCGTGAGCGCGTCGACGCTCGCGGGCACGGGCGGGATGGGCTGGAACGGCAGGGTCGTCGACGCGGCGGCCGCTGCGGGGCGGCCCGGTCCGACGCCGAACGCGCTCGGGAGGGCGATCGCGACGGCGCCGGCGAGGCCGAGGCCGAGGGCCGCCCGGCGCGTGAGCACCGCGTCGACGACCGAGCGGAACGTGGGGTTGTCGGTGCGGTTGCACTCGGGGCCGAGGCACGCGTTCGCGCACTTGAGCATGCACGTGACCGGGGACCGCTTGCCCCGGACGTGGTCGGCCATGGGGAGGCTCCGTCGGTCCTGTCGCTCGATGGTCACGGTGGGCTCCTTCGGTCGTGGATCCATGACCAGGACAGGGTGCTCCTCCGGAACCGCGATCCGGTTGCGCGCGGGTGAACGCGCGGCGACGGTGCCGTGACGGGACGTGCGTCCACGGAGGCGCCGCGATGCGAGCGAGGCCCGCGCCCCTGTCGGGATCGCGGGCCTCTGCCGCTCTGGGCGTCTGTGGACCGGTCGCGTCAGCGCGCGAGCGCCGCCGCGAGCTCCTCGATGCGCACCTGCTGGCGCTCGCCCGTCGCGCGGTCCCACACCTCGACGAGGCCCTCGGGCGCGTCGCGGCCGACCACCACGGCCGTGGGCATGCCGAGCAGCTCGACGTCGCCGAACTTCACGCCCGGCGAGACCTTGCGGCGGTCGTCGTAGAGCACCTCGAGGCCGAGCGCCTCGACGTCGGCGGCGACGCGGTCGGCGATCGCGAAGACCGCCTCGTCCTTGCCGGTGGCGACGACGTGCACGTCGAACGGCGCGACCTCGCGCGGCCAGACGATGCCCTTCTCGTCGTGGTACCGCTCGACGATCGCCGCGAGGTTGCGGGTGACGCCGATGCCGTACGAGCCCATGGTCGGCACGACGAGCTTGCCGTTCTGGTCGAGCACCTTGAGGCCGAGCGCCTCCGCGTACTTGCGGCCGAGCTGGAAGACGTGGCCGACCTCCATGCCGCGCTCGAGCGTGACGGGGCCCGAGCCGTCGGGCGCCTCGTCGCCGGCGCGCACGTCGGCCGCCTCGACCCATCCGTCGCCGACGAAGTCGCGGCCCGCGATGAGGCCGAAGACGTGATGGCCGGCGAGGTTCGCGCCCGTGAGCCACGCGGTGCCGTCGACGACGCGGGGGTCGAGGAGGAAGCGGATGCCGGTGGTCGACGCCTCGCCGAGCACGGCGCCCGCCTCGGACCACGGGCCGATGTAGCCCTTGACGAGGCCGGGGTGCTTCGCGAAGTCCTCCTCGGTCGCGGGGACGACCTCGGCGGGCTGGAAGGCGACCTCGACGCGCTTGTCGTGCACCTCGCGGTCGCCCGGCAGGCCGATGACGACGAGCTCGGTCGAGCCGTCGGGCTGCGTGAGGCGCAGCACGACGTTCTTCAGCGTGTCGGCGGCGGTCCAGGGGCGGCCGTCCTCGCGCGGGTGGTGCTCGTTGGCGTGGGCGACGAGCGTCTCGATCGTCGGGGTGTCGGGGGTGGCGCGGATGCTCGCGGGCGCCTGGCCGTCGATCGGCAGCGCCGCGGGCGGCACGGTCGTGAAGGCCTCGACGTTGGCGGCGTAGCCGCCGGCGGAGCGGACGATCGTGTCCTCGCCGACGGGCGTCGGGTGCAGGAACTCCTCGGACTTCGAGCCGCCCATCGCACCCGCGTCCGCGGCGACGATGACGTAGTCGAGGCCGAGGCGCTGGAAGATGCGCTCGTAGGCGTCGCGCTGCGCCTGGTAGGAGGCCTCGAGGCCCGCGTCGTCGACGTCGAACGAGTAGGCGTCCTTCATCGAGAACTCGCGGGCGCGCAGCAGGCCCGCGCGGGGGCGGGCCTCGTCGCGGTACTTGTCCTGGATCTGGAAGAGCGTCAGCGGCAGCTGCTTGTAGCTCGAGACGAGGTCCTGCACGAGCAGCGTGAACATCTCCTCGTGCGTCGGGCCGAGCAGGTGGTCGGCGCCCTTGCGGTCCTGCAGGCGGAAGATGCCGTCGCCGTACTCCTCCCACCGGCCGGTGCGCTCGTAGGGCTCGCGCGGCAGCAGCCCCGGGAAGAGCACCTCCTGGCCGCCGATCGCCTCCATCTCCTCGCGGACGATGCGCTCGACGTTGCGGCGCACCCGCAGGCCCAGCGGCAGCCAGCTGAACAGGCCGGAGCCGGCACGGCGCACGAGGCCGGCGCGCAGCATGAGCGTGTGGCTCGCGACCTCCGCCTCGGCGGGGTCCTCGCGCAGGGTCGTCAGGAACAGCTGGGACTGTCGGATCACCCTGCCGATCCTAGAGGTCGGCGGGCGCCCGCCCGGCCTCACCAGGGCCGCTCGACGCCCGTGCCTCCGGGGCCCTCGCCCTCGTCGTAGCTGTCCTGCTGCTGCTGCTCGGTCTGGGCGTCCTGGTTCTGCTGGTCGAGCTGGTCCTCGGGGCTCGGCTCGGTCGGCTCGCCGTCGCCGTCGCCCTGGCCCTGCTCGATCTTCTCCTGGATGCGCGGGTCGGCGGCCTCGAGCTGCGCGCCGGTGTCGGGGCGGCCCTGCATCGGCTCGTCGAAGCATCCCTCGGGCGCTCCGTCGATGCGCGAGAGCGCCTCCTGGTAGAAGCGGTTCGCGGTCTGCTGGTCGTCGGCCTCCCGGGCCTCGTCGCCCTGCTGCTCGATCGCGGTGACGATCGTGGCGACGATGACGCACCGCTCCGAGCGCTGCGCCGCCGTCACCGGCTCCGGGTGCAGCCCGAGCGCCTCCTCGAGCTCCGCCCGGCCCTCCACGAGCTCGCCGCCCATGACGAGCGCGACGCCGAGGTTGAACGGCGCCTTCCACGGCTCGACCCAGTTCCAGCCCTCGAGCGCGCGCGACGCCTCCGCCGACTGCGCGTACGCGCGCGCCTGGAAGCGGTCGACCGCGACCTGCCCGAGCACCGAGACGCTGATGAGCTTCGAGGCGACGACGAGCGCGACGATCGCGACCGGCACGAGGCCGATGAGCAGCCAGCGGCGCAGCACTCGGCGGCGCGCGTCGGACATCGGGCGGCTCATCGCTCCGCCCCCGTCAGCTGGCCGCGGGAGGCGCGGAGCGTACGGGCGAGGCTGAGCCCCTCCCAGCCGAGCAGCAGCGCGAGCGGGGCGCCGAACGCCCAGGCGAGCTCGAGCCGCGACTCCTCGGTGCGGTCGAGCTCGGCCTCGCCGTCGGCCGCGGCCATCGGCCCGAGGGCGTCGGCGATCGGCAGCCCGGGCGCGCGGTGCAGGTAGGTGATGCCGAGCTGGTCCGCGATGCCGCGCAGCCGCCCCTCGTCGATGCGGCTGATCGCGTCGCCGCCCGCCGGGTCCTGCACGTACTGCGGCTCGCCGCTCGTGTCGAAGCCCGAGGCCTGCATCCGGCCGCCCTGCGGGGTGCCGTAGCCGAGCACGAGGCCGCGGTCGACGAGCCCCGCGACGTCGCCGAATGACTCGGGCTCGCCGTCGGCGGTGTGCTCGCCGTCGCCGAGGTAGAACACGACGGCGGGCGACGACGGGTCGGCGGCCTCCGAGCGCTCGAGCTCGGTGCGCAGCAGCTCGTGCGCGATCGCCACGGAGGTGCCGCGCGAGCGCACCGCGATCTCGGGCCGCAGCGCGCGCACCATCTCGATGACGGCGGAGCCGTCGTCGGTGAGCGGCACCCGCAGCGCCGCCTGCGAGTCGAACGAGATGACCGCGATATCGGCGCCGGCGAACGCGCGCGCGATCTCGACCACGTCCTCCTGCACGCCGGTGAGGCGCGGCTCGCCGCCGAAGTCCTCTGCCGCGATCGACTGCGAGGTGTCGACCATCACGAACACACGCGCCTGGATCGAGGCGGTCGGCACCTCGCCGCCCGGGATCGCGGGCCGCAGCGCCATCGCGACCGCCAGCACCACGAGCGCCGTGCGGCGCAGCCACGCGAGACGCCGGCCGCGCTCGGCGACGAGCTGCCAGATGCAGAGCGCCAGCAGCGCCGCGCCGATCGCGGCGACGAGCCAGGGCTGCTCGGCCTGGAGGGTGAACGGGGTCACAGCCTGGCCCTCCAGACGGCGATGCAGACGCCGCCGACGAGCAGCAGCACGACGAGCGGCAGGATGCCGGGGCGGTCGACGACCTGCACGAGCGGCGGGGTCTCGATGTAGCCGGCCTCGATGGCGTTGACGCGGTCGACGATGCCGGGCACCGTCTGCGCGAAGTCGAGCGGGAAGTACGCGCCGCCCGTGCCCTCCACCGTCTCGCGCAGCTCGTTCGCCGCCTGGTCGGCGCCGAAGTCGAAGGGGTTGATGGCGTAGACGCGCACGTCGTGCTCGATCGCGAGCTGGCCCGCCTGCGGCAGCGAGAAGATCTGCTGGCCGTTCACGATGTTGTCGGTCGCGAGGATGATCGAGCGCGGCCGCTCGCTCGCCTCGAGGTCGGCGAAGTCGAGCACGCACGAGGCGAGGCCGTCGCCCACGAGCGAGGCGCCGAGCCCGTTCGCGGTGCCGGCGAGGTAGTTGAACTGCTCCTCGGGCGAGAGCTGCCCGGTGAGCGCGCGCTCGTAGCGGCCGAGCTGCGCGGCGATGTAGTCGTAGTCGCTCGTGAGCGGGAACGCCATGACGCTCGACGCGTCGAAGATGCGCATGCCGATGCGCTCGCCGTCGAGCTCGCGGGCGATGTCCTGGTAGACGGCGAGGATGTCGGCGTCGACGTCGACCATCGAGCCCGACACGTCGAGGCACAGCACGATGTCGCGCTTGTAGTCGTCCTGCTGGCTCGCGTGCACGCCCGCGGGCCGGGAGGCGAGCACGCCCGCGACGAGCGCGCCGCCGAGGGCGAGCGCGAGCGCGCCGCCCACGAGCAGCCGGTAGCGCACGAGCGCGCCGCGGAAGGCGCCGAGCGCCGTCATGCGGTCGACGTGCGCGACGGCGACGCCGCGGTCGCGCCGGCGCCGCGGCAGCAGGAGGCCCACCACGACGAGCGCGACGGCGACCACCGCGAGCACCGGCAGCACCCACGGCCACAGCAGCATCACATCCACGTCGCCACCACCTGCCGCGCGGCCGCGAGCGCCGCATCCGGGTCGTGCCGCGCCGCGCGCCGGAAGGACGACGGGTAGTACTGCTCGACCGCGCCGCGCACCGCGGGCAGGTCGGCGCCGCCGAGGTCGCGCAGGGTCATGACCTCGGCGACGACGCCCGTCGACTCGTGCGCGAAGAAGCGCAGCACGAGGCTCAGCCGCTGCGCGAGCGCCCGTGGGTCGAGCTCGCCCGCGGCGTGCTCGGCCGCGACCTCGTCGATCATGCCGAGGTACTTCTCCTTGACGCTCCGCACGTCGATCGGCACGGGCGGCGGCGGGGGCGGCTCGAGCACGCCGCGCGGCCGCGTGAGGAACCAGGCGGCGGCGTACGCGAGCATCGCCGCGAGCAGCACGGCGCAGCCGAGCACCCACCACGGCCCGTAGCCGAAGGGGCCGTAGGTGTCGGGCGCCGGCAGCAGCGCGAGGTCAGCGGCGCGCACGGCGGTGCCTCTCGAGCAGCCGGAACAGCGCCGCGATCGCGCCCCGCTCGTCGGAGACGCGCGCCGCCGCGATCCCGAGCGAGCGCAGGCCCTCCTCGAGCCGAGCGCGGCGCTCCGCCGCGGCCTCGTCGAAGGCGCGGCGCAGCCGCCGATCCCGTCGCAGGAACGCGGGGAGCCCCTGGCCGGAGTCGACGCCGACGAGCTCGCGCCGATCGCGGCCGCGCGCCATGAGGTCGGCGTCGCCGATCGAGACCCACAGCACCTCGTGGCGCGCCTGCAGGCGACCGAGGTGCACGTCGAGGTCGTGCGTGTAGGCGACGTCGTCGGCGATCACCACGACGAGCGCCCGCCGCCGCATCCGCCGCACGGCGAGCGCGAGCACCCGCTCGAGGTCGGAGCGCGGGCCGTCGAGCGAGACGGCCTCGTCGATCTGGCGCAGCATCCGCTCGAGGTGCGCCTCGGAGCCGCCCTCCTGCACCGCGAGCACCCGCTCCTCGTCGCCCGCGAGCAGCGCGACCCGGTCGCCGTGGCGCGAGGCGAGGTAGCCGAGCACCCCCGCGACGAGGATCGCGAGCTCGGCCTTCCGCTCCCCCGACTCCGACACCGCGGCCATGTTGCGGCCGGCGTCCACGACGAGCAGGAGGGTGTGCTGGCGGGAGGCGATGTAGCGCTTGATGAGCGGCACGTGGCTGCGCGCGGTCGCCTTCCAGTCGATGTCCTTGACGTCGTCGCCCGGCTGGTACTCGCGCAGGTCGTCGAAGTCGTGGCTGCGGCCGTGGTGGATCGACGCGTACTCGCCGTCGAGCAGCTCGAGGGTGCGGCGGTGCGCGTGGATCGACATGGTCGTCCTGACCTTGCGCAGGCGTCGCTCCATGGATCGCCCCTACGGCGTCCGGACGGCGCCGAAGACGGCGTCGACGATCTGCTCGCTGGAGACGCCGTCGGCCTCCGCCTCGTAGCCGAGGATGAGGCGGTGGCGGAGCACGGGATGCCGGAGGTCCTTGACGTCCTCCGGGATCACCCAGTCGCGGCCCTGCACGAGGGCGAGCGCTCGCGCCGCGGTCGAGAACGAGAGCGAGCCGCGGGGGCTCGCGCCGTACTCGATGTAGCCGGCGAGGTCGGCGCCGATGTAGTCGGATGCGTGGCGGGTGACGTACATGAGCTGCACGACGTAGTTGGTGATCGCCTGGTCGACGTAGACCCGCTTGACGAGCTCCTGCAGGAACCGCACGTCGTCGAGCGTCGCGACGGGCTCCGCGTGGCCGCGCTCGAAGACGCCCGTCTCGCTGCGCCGGACGATCTCGGCCTCCTCGGTGGGCGTGGGGTAGGTGAGCACCTCCTTGAGCAGGAAGCGGTCGAGCTGCGCCTCGGGCAGCGTGTACGTGCCCTCCTGCTCGATGGGGTTCTGGGTGGCGAGCACGAGGAAGGGCTCGGGCAGCGCGTGCGTCTCGCCGCCGATCGACGTCTGCCGCTCCTGCATCGCCTCGAGCATCGCCGACTGCGTCTTGGCGCTCGAGCGGTTGATCTCGTCGAGCAGCACGAAGTTCGCGTGCACGGGGCCGAGCTGCGTGCGGAACTGCCCCGTGTGCTGGTCCCAGATCTGCGTGCCGACGATGTCGCTCGGCAGCAGGTCGGGGGTGCATTGGATGCGGTGGAAGGAGGCCGACACGGAGCGCGCGAGGGTCGCGGCCGCCGTCGTCTTCGCGAGGCCGGGCACCGACTCCATGAGCAGGTGGCCGCCCGAGAGCAGCGCCACGAGCAGCGAGCGCAGCAGCTGGTGCTGCCCGACGACCGTCGACTGGAAGGACTGCTCGATCGAGCGGATGATGCGCGACGCGCGCTCGAGCTCCTCCGGCGAGATCGGCTCGCGGCCGGGGACTGCAGCGTTCACGCGGGGCTCCTCACGTCGGTCGGCCCGCTGCGACGGGCCGCCCGATCACGCTATCGGCTCGCGCCCGCGAGGCGCTGGACGCCGCCGGCCCCGCGCGCGCCCGTCGCGAGCACCGCGGCGACCGCGATCGCGGCGATGATCGGGAGCATCGCGAGGTTGAGCCCGGCGTAGCCGACGAGGCCGAGCACGGGACCGGCGGCGGCGCCCGCGGCGGCCCCGGCGAGCCCCAGCACGAGGTCGCTCCTGCCCTGCAGCGCGGGGCGCAGGTCGGTCTCGACCGCGCCCGCGACGAGGGCGGAGCCGGCGACGGTCGCGGCGCTCCAGCCGAGGCCCAGCAGCGCGAGGCCGACGGGTGCGGCGGCGGGCGGCAGCGCGAGGTTCGCGGCGACCGAGAGCGCGAGGAGGCCGACGCCGACGAGCACCGCGACGCGGCCGCCGAGCCGGTCGGTGAGCCAGCCGAAGACGGGCGAGAGGGCGTACATGCCGGCGGTGTGCGCGCTCATCGTGAACCCGATCGCGGCGAGGCCGTGGCCTGCGTGCTCGAGGTGCACGGGCGTGAGCGCCATGACGCCCACCATGGTGGCGTGGGCGCCGGCGACCGCGACGATCGCGGCGACCGCGCGCGGGTGCTCGCGCACGCGCAGCCGCGGATGCGCGCCCTCGCGGGGCGGCAGGCCCTGTCTGGCGAGCAGCAGCGGGTCGGGGCGCAGCGCCGTCCAGAGCACGAGCGCCGTCACGGCGAGCGCGCTGCCCGAGATGACGTACGCGCCCACGAGGTGCGGCAGGCCGAGCGCCGTGCCGAGCGCGTCGCCCGGCGCGATGAGGTTGGGGCCGACGATGACGCCGATCGTCGTCATCCACACGACGAGCGCGAGGTCGCGGCCGCGCCGCGAGGGGCTCGAGAGGTCGGTGGCGGCGAACCGAGACTGCAGGTTGATCGCGGTCGCGCCGCCGAGCACCAGGAAGCCCGGCAGCACCATCCAGGCGGCGCCGAGCGTGCCGCCGACGGCGAGCAGCACGGTGCCGCCGAGCGCGAGCAGCGCGCCGGTGGTGAGCGCGACGCGGCGGCCGCTGCGGACCGCGAGCCGCGCGAGCGGCACGGCGAGCGCCGCGCCGCCGAGCACGAGCAGGGTGGCGGCGAGGCCCGCGAGCTCCTCGCGGCCCGTCACCTGGGCGACGAGCAGCGAGCCGACGCCGAGGGCGACGCCGTTCGCGACGCCGCCGAGCGCCTGCGCGATCGACAGGACGACGAGGGTGCGGCGCTGCGCCGGGTGGGCGATCAGGCGCCCCGCGCCGCCGCCGGCCATGTCAGGCCGTGACGACTTCCGCCTCGCCGGCGGGCAGGCCCTGCTCGTCGGCGATGCGTCGCGCCTCCTCGATGAGGGTCTGCACGATCTCGGCCTCGGGCACGGTCTTGATGACCTCGCCCTTCACGAAGATCTGGCCCTTGCCGTTGCCGCTCGCGACGCCGAGGTCGGCCTCGCGCGCCTCGCCGGGGCCGTTGACGACGCATCCCATGACGGCGACGCGAAGCGGCACCTGGACGTCCTTGAGGCCCTCGGTGACGTTGTCGGCCAGCGAGTAGACGTCGACCTGGGCGCGGCCGCAGGAGGGGCAGGAGACGATCTCGAGCTTGCGCTCGCGCAGGTTGAGCGACTGCAGGATCTGCAGGCCCACCTTGACCTCCTCGGCGGGCGGCGCCGAGAGCGAGACGCGGATCGTGTCGCCGATGCCCTCCGAGAGGAGGATGCCGAACGCGGTCGCCGACTTGATCGTGCCCTGGAAGGCGGGGCCGGCCTCCGTGACGCCGAGGTGGAGCGGCCAGTCGCCGCGCTCGGCGAGCTGGCGGTACGCCTTCACCATGACGACGGGGTCGTTGTGCTTCACCGAGATCTTGAAGTCGTGGAAGTCGTGCTCCTCGAACAGGCTCGCCTCCCAGACGGCCGACTCGACGAGCGCCTCGGGCGTCGCCTTGCCGTGCTTCTGCAGCAGGCGGGGGTCGAGGCTGCCGGCGTTGACGCCGATGCGGAGGGAGACGCCGGCGGCCTTGGCGCGCTTGGCGATCTCGCCGACCTGGTCGTCGAACTTGCGGATGTTGCCCGGGTTGACGCGCACGGCCGCGCAGCCCGCGTCGATCGCCTGGTAGACGTACTTCGGCTGGAAGTGGATGTCGGCGATGACCGGGATCTGGCTCTTCTTGGCGATGATGTGCAGGACGTCGGCGTCGTCCTGGCTCGGCACCGCGACGCGCACGATGTCGCAGCCGGTGGCCGTGAGCTCGGCGATCTGCTGGAGCGTCGCGTTGATGTCGGTCGTCTTCGTCGTGGTCATCGACTGCACCGACACCTGGGCGTCGCCGCCGACGAGCACCTTGCCGACCCTGATCTGCCGGCTCTTGCGGCGCGGCGCGAGGGTGAGCGGCTCGGGCTTGCCGAGGTTGATGGCTGCCATGGTGCTCAGCCTAGACGTGCGGGCTGTGCGCGGACGATGCCGGGCCGGGCGCCCGCGGCGGCGCCGCGCGGCCTGCCGCCGCCCGCGCCGCTGGCACGATGGACGCATGACGATCACCGCGGCGGCAGACGGCTCCTCGCTCGGCAACCCCGGGCCCACCGGCTGGGGCTGGTACGTCGACGAGCAGCGCTGGGCCGCGGGCGGTCGGCCGACCGGCACGAACAACATCGGCGAGCTCTCGGCCGTGCTCGACCTGCTGCAGCAGACGCGCGGCGTCGAGGCGCTGCACGTGCTGTGCGACAGCAAGTACGTCATCGACTCCATCACCAAGTGGATGCCCGGCTGGAAGCGCAAGGGCTGGAAGAAGGCCGACGGCAAGCCGGTCATGAACGTCGACCTCATGCAGGAGCTCGACGCGCTCATGGCCGAGCGCCGCGCCGCGGGCGGCCGGGTGACCTTCGAGTGGGTGAAGGGGCACGCCGGCCACCCGCTCAACGAGGCCGCCGACCGGCTCGCGAACGGCGCGGCGGCCGCCTACCAGCGCGGGCTCGTGCCGGATGCCGGGCCCGGCTTCGGGGGCGTCACGCGCGCCGCGACGCCGGCTGCCGCCGTCGCCGAGCCCGCTGCAGCAGCCGCCGCCTCCCCCGACCTGTTCGACGGCCTCGACCTCTTCGCCGACGAGCCGGCCGAGGCGGAGGTCGTGCGCCTCGAGCGCTCGCTGCTCACCGACGAGGTGCGCGCCGACCCCGCGGCCGTCGCGGCGCTGCTGCACCCCGAGTGGGAGGAGATCGGCGCCTCGGGCCGCCGCTGGAGCCGCGACGAGCTGCTCGCCGAGATCGCCCCGCTCCCCTCCCGCGTCGACCTCGAGCTGCTCGCGACGCACGAGCTCTCGCCCGACGCGCGCCTGCTCGTGTGGCGCTCCGTCGGCGAGGCGCCGGCGCTGCGCAGCTCGCTGTGGGTGCGCGCGGGCGGCCGCTGGCGCCAGCGCTTCCACCAGGGCACCCGCGAAGCCTGATCCGGGCCCCGGCCCCGGCGGCCTACCCGCCGAAGAGGCTGATGGGCTTGACGATGTCGGCGTAGATGAGCAGCGCGCTCATGACGCCGAGCACCATCGTCACCACGAGCGTCACCGGGACCCAGCGGGCCGTGTCGAGCGGCGTCGCGATCGTGCCGCGCACCTTCGCCCAGCCGCGCCGGATCGCGTCGACGATCGCGCCGAGCACGTGCCCGCCGTCGAGCGGCATGAGCGGGATGAGGTTGAAGACGAAGAGCGCGACGTTGAGGTTGGCGAGCAGCTGCAGCATGGCGCTCACGCGCTCGAGCGCCGGGATCTGGTCGAGGCTCGCGAGCTCGCCCGCGAGGCGCCCGACGCCCACGACCGAGATCGGGCCGTTCGGGTCGCGCTCCCCCGGCCCGAACGCCGCGACCGCGACGTCGACGAGGCGCTGCGGCAGGTTGAGGATGAGGTGGCCGACGCGCGCGACGTTGTCGCCCACGGCCGGCAGCACCTCCGTGACGGGCTGCTGCTGCACCTCGTACTGGGGGCCGACGCCCGCGAAGCCGACGGTCTCGACGACCGGCTCGCCGTCGACCTCGACGACCTGCCCGGCGTCGTCGACGACCGCGCGCTGCGTCTCGAGCGGCGTGATCGTGAGCTCGACCGGCTGGCCTTCGCGCTCGACCTCGACCGCGAGCGCCGTGCCGGCGCTCGTGCGGAACGCCTCCTGCACCGCCGCCCAGCCGTCGACCGGCTGCCCGTCGATCGCGACGATCCGATCGCCCGGCTGCACGCCCGCCGCTGCGGCGGGCGCCTCCGGGTCGGTCGCGGCGCAGTCGGTGCGGTCCTCCGAGGCCGAGATGACGCACTCCGAGACGCTCGCGACCGTCGTGCCGGGCACGGCGATGCCGAACCCGCAGAGCACGACCGCGTAGAGGACCACCGCGAGCAGCAGGTTCATCGCCGGGCCGCCGAGCATGATGACGATGCGCTTCCAGGTGGCGAGGCGCCAGAACGCGCGGCCCTCCTCGCCCTCCTGCACCGACTCCGCGCTCGTCTCGCGCGCGTCCTGCACGAGCGTGTCGAGGAAGCCGGTCGAGGCGGTGCGGCTCTCGCCGCCCGGCTGCAGCGGCGGGAACATGCCCGACATCGAGATGTAGCCGCCGAGCGGGATGGCCTTGACGCCGTACTCCGTCTCGCCCTTGCGTCGCGAGAAGAGCGTCGGGCCGAACCCGATCATCCACTGCCCGACGCGCACGCCGAAGGCCTTCGCGGGCCACAGGTGCCCGAGCTCGTGCAGGCCGATCGAGACGGCCAGGCCGACGACCACGACGAGCACGCCCAGGATGTAGAGGAGGACGGGTTCCATCGCCGCTCAGGGTAGTGCCACAGACGATGTCCCTACGGTGGCTGGCATGTCAGCAGGCCATGGGCGCCGCGCGCGCTCGGTCGCCGAGCGTGCGCCGCGATCGCGCGATGTGCGCGGGCTCGTGCTGGGCCTCGCGGGGCTCGCGGCCGTGGTCGTGCTCGCGTCGCTCGCGCTGCGGCCGCCGGTCGAGGAGCCGGTCGTGCCGCAGTCGGCGGTCGTCGAGGGCGAGCTGCCGCGCGCCGTCGGCGAATGGCGCGGCGAGCAGCTCGAGAACGCCGCGATCGTCGTGCAGGCGGGCCGCGACATGGGGCTCTCGGAGCGCGACGTGCGGATCGGCGTCATGACCGCCATGGGCGAGTCGAGCCTGCGGGTGCTCGACCGCGGCGACCGGGCCGGGCCCGACTCGCGCGGGCTCTTCCAGCAGCGCGACCCGTGGGGGCCGTACGAGGTGCGGATGGACGCCTACGCCTCGGCGGTGCTCTTCTACCGCCAGCTCGCGGAGCTCGAGGGCCGCGACGGGCTCGCGCCGACGCGCGTCGCGCACGCGGTGCAGATCAACCGGGATCCGGACCACTACGCGCGCTGGTGGGACGACGCGGGCGAGGTGGTCGCGGCGCTCGACGCCGCGCCGCACGAGGTGGTCCGCACCTCCTGAGCGGGTCTCGAGACGGCAGCGCCCTGCGGGCGCAGCCTCCTCGACCAGCGGCGGTCGCATCCCGCTGGCCGAGGAGCGCGCGCCGCAGGCGCACGCGTCACGAGGCCGTCAGCGGTGGACGGCGCAGACGCGGTCGGCCTCCGCGCGCGCCCAGCGCTCGGCGGCGAGCACGCCCTCGAGGGTCAGCTCGCCCGGCTCGTGCGCATCGAGCACGCGCTCGATCGCGGGGATGATGTCGAGGAAGCCGATCTCGCCCGCGTGGAACGCGTGCACCGCCTGCTCGTTCGCGGCGTTGAAGACGGCCGGGAACGTCGAGGCCTGCCGGCCCACGCGCTTCGCGAGCGCGACCGAGGGGAACGCGTCCTCGTCGAGCGGCTCGAAGGTCCAGCTGGAGGCGACCGTCCAGTCGAGCGGGCGGCCGACGCCCGCGACGCGGTGCGGCCAGTCGAGCCCGAGCGAGATCGGCAGCCGCATGTCGGGCGGCGACGCCTGCGCGATCGTCGAGCCGTCGACGAACTCGACCATCGAGTGCACGATCGACTGCGGGTGCACCGTCACGTCGATGCGGTCGTAGGGCACGTCGAAGAGCAGGTGCGCCTCGATCACCTCGAGGCCCTTGTTCACGAGCGTCGCGGAGTTCGTGGTCACCATCGGCCCCATGTCCCACGTCGGGTGCGCGAGCGCGTCCTGCGGGGTGACGTCGGCCATCCGCTCACGGCCCCAGCCGCGGAACGGGCCGCCGGAGGCGGTGAGCACGAGCCGGCTCACCTCGGCGTGCGTGCCCGAGAGCAGCGCCTGCGCGAGCGCCGAGTGCTCGGAGTCGACCGGCACGATCTGCCCGGGCGCCGCGCGCTCGGTGACGAGCGCGCCGCCCGCCACGAGCGACTCCTTGTTCGCGAGCGCGAGCACGCGCCCCGCGTCGAGCGCCGCGAGGGTCGGCGCGAGGCCCACGGATCCGGTGATGCCGTTGACGACGACGTCGCACTCGACGTTCTCGATCATCGTCACCGCGGCGTCGGCACCGAGCGCCGCCTCGCCCCCGTGCTCGGCCTGCTGCGCCTCGAGCCCGGCGCGGTCGCGGCCGGCGACGAGGCCGACGACCTCGAAGCGGTCGGGGTTGGCGCGGATGACGTCGAGCGCCTGCGTGCCGATCGACCCGGTCGAGCCGAGCAGGATGACGCGGCGGCGGCTCACGCGGCGTCCTCGCGGCGCGCGCGGGCCTCGGCGGAGGCGACGACCTCGCCGTCGACGACGATCGTCGGCGCGTGCAGCACCGGGAACGCCACCGAGGAGGCGATGAAGCAGTCGATGCCCGCCTGGCGGTGCGCGTCGAGCGCATCCGCCGCCTGCGACGCATCCGCGATCGTCACGACCGGGTGCAGCACCGCCTCGGTGAAGCGGCCGCCCGTGCCGGCGGTCTCCATCGCGCCGGTCGCGGCGTCGCGGTAGGCGGTCACGACGATGCCGCGGCTCGCGGCCTGGTGCAGGTAGCTGAGCATGTGGCACTGCGCGAGCGCCGCGAGCAGCAGCTGCTCCGGGTTGTGGCGGGCGCGGTCGCCGCGGAACGTCGGGTCGGCCGAGCCGAGGATCTCGGGGAGGCCCTCGACGCGGATCACGTGGTCGCGCGCGTACGAGCGGTAGGTGCGCGTGCCCTCCTCGCCCGCTCCCGTCCACTCGACCTCGACGGCGTAGGAGTGTCGCATCGGCATGCCCCCAGCGTAGGCCGACCGGGCGTCCGGCCGAGGCGTAGGATTCCGACATGACCGACACCGCTGCCCCCGCGACCTCCCGCTCGATCGTCACCGAGATCCCCGGCCCGAAGAGCCGAGCCCTGCTGGAGCGCAAGGCGGCCGCGGTGGCGCAGGGCATCCCCCACCAGCTGCCCGTCTTCATCGCCGAGGCGCACGACGCGATCATCACCGACGTCGACGGCAACCGCTTCATCGACCTCGGCTGCGGCATCGGCGTGACGACGATCGGCCACACGAACGACGAGGTCGTCGCCGCCGTCCGCGAGCAGGTGGGCCTCCTCACGCACTCGCTGTTCGGCACGACGCCCTACGAGCCGTACGTGCGCGTCGCCGAGCTGCTCGCCGAGCTCACGCCCGGCGACCACGCGAAGAAGTCGTTCTTCGTGAACTCGGGCTCGGAGGCCGTCGAGAACGGCGTGAAGATCGCCCGCCGGGCGACCGGCCGCCGCGCCGTCGCCGTCGTCGAGCACGGCTACCACGGCCGCACCAACCTCACGATGACCATGAACTTCAAGCCGGCGCCGTACGCGACCGGCATGGGACCGCTCGCGAGCGACATCTTCCACGCGCCGGGCTCGTACCCGCTGCGCGACGGCCTCGATGGCGCCGCCGCGGCGAAGCGCACCCAGTGGTACCTCGAGAAGCACGTCGGCGCCGCCGACCTCGCGTGCCTCGTCATCGAGCCCATCCAGGGCGAGGGCGGCTTCATCGTGCCCGCCGACGGCTACCTGCCGCTCATGCAGGAGTGGTGCACCGCGAACGGCGTCGTCATGATCGCCGACGAGGTGCAGTCGGGCGTCTGCCGCACCGGCACGACCTTCGCCTCGGAGCAGTTCGGCTGGGTGCCCGACATGGTGCTCTCGGCCAAGGGCATCGCGGGCGGCATGCCGATCGCCGGCGTCACGGGCCGCGCCGAGATCATGGACGCCGTGCACACGGGCGGCATCGGCGGCACGTTCGGCGGCAACCCGGTCTCGTGCGCCGCGGCCGTCGCCGTGCTCGAGCAGGTCACGTCGAAGGACCTCAACGCCCAGGCCCGCCGCGTCGAGGCCGTGCTGCGACCGCTGCTCGAGGAGCTCGCCGCGTCGCGCCCGGAGATCGCGGAGGTGCGCGGCAAGGGCGCGATGCTCGCGATCGAGCTCGTCGACCCCGAGACGGGCGAGCCGATCCCGACCGGCCCGATCTCGGCCGCCGCGGGCCTCGAGGGCGTCCTCGTGCTCACGGCCGGCACCGACTACAACGTGCTCCGCTTCCTCCCGAGCCTCGCGATCACCGACGAGCAGCTCCGCGAGGCGATCGAGGTCATCGGCCGGGCGCTCTCGGCGCGGTAGCCGACATGCTGATCGGCGTCCCCCGCGAGATCAAGGCCGACGAGGCGCGCGTCGCCCTGACGCCCGCGGGGGCCGCCGAGCTCGTCGCGCGCGGCCACGTGGTCGTCGTCGAGACGGCCGCTGGCGTCGGCTCCGGCATCGCCGACGAGGCGTACGCGGCCGCGGGCGCCCGGGTGGCGCCGACCGCCGCGGAGGCGTGGGCGGCCTCGCTCGTGCTCAAGGTGAAGGAGCCGGTCGGCCCCGAGCTCGCGCTGCTGCGCGACGACCTGACGCTGTTCGCCTACCTGCATCTCGCCGCCGCGCCGGAGCTCGCCGACGCGCTGCTCGAGCGCGGCACGACGGCGATCGCGTACGAGACGGTGCGGGCGCCCGACGGCTCGCTGCCGCTGCTCGCGCCGATGAGCGAGGTGGCCGGCCGGCTGTCGGTGACCCAGGGCGCGACGCTCCTCACCCGCGCCGGCGGGGGCGGCGGGCTGCTGCTCGGCGGCGTGCCGGGCACGCGGTCGGGGCACGTCGTGGTGCTCGGCGGCGGGGTCGCCGGATCCGCGGCGGTCGAGATGGCCGTGGGGCTCGGCGCGCGCGTCACGGTGCTCGACGTCTCGCTGCCGCGGCTGCGCCAGCTCGACCTGCACTGGGCGGGCCGCGTGCAGACGCTGCACTCGAACCGCGCGACGGTCGAGGCGTCGGTCGCCGACGCCGACCTCGTGATCGGCTCGGTGCTCATCCCCGGCGCGCGGGCGCCGAAGCTCGTGCCGAGCGCGCTCGTCGAGCGGATGCGCGAGGGCTCGGCGCTCGTCGACATCGCGATCGACCAGGGCGGCTGCTTCGAGGACTCGCGGCCGACCACGCACACCGACCCGAGCTACCGGGTGCACGGCACGGTCTTCGCCTGCGTCGCGAACCTCCCGGGCGCCGTGCCGCGCACGTCGACCGAGGCGCTCACGAACGCGACGCTCGCATCCACGCTCCGGCTCGCCGAGCTCGGCTGGCGGGCGGCCCTCCGCGACGACCCGGGCCTCGCCGCGGGCCTCAACGCGGCCGGCGGCCGGATCGTGCACGAGGGGGTCGCGACGGCGCTCGGCCACGAGGCGGTCCCGGTGGCGACCGCCCTCGCCCCGTAGTCGCACCGCAGCGGCGTCACCGCAGCCGCAGCACCGCTCCCCCGTCGATGAGCCAGGCGGGCTCGCCCCGCGTGGGCGGCGGCAGCGGCGCGTGGCGCAGCGCCTGGCGCAGCTGGCGCGCGTCGACGCCCAGCGCGAGCACGGGACGGACGCGGCGCAGGCGGTCGAGCTCACCCCACGCGGCCTCCCACTCGTGCGCGGCGCCCGCGACCACGGGCGCGGCGTCGGCACCCGGCGCGCCGGGCGCGACCGCGCCGGCCGCGAGCGCCGGCGGCAGCGCGGCGGCCGGCCCGAGCACCACCGCGAGCGGGCCCTCGGGCAGCGGCACCGCGCGCGGAGCGCGACGGGGCGCGGGCGCCGGAGGGAGCGCGAGCTGCACCCGCTCGTCGTCGATCCAGCCGCCGCCCGGCGGCAGGCCCGCATCGTGCGTGCCGCCCGCGCCGCCCGCGACCACGTGCTCCTGCCGGCTCGCGATCCGCAGCAGCACCCGCAGCTCGGCGAGCGGCGCGAGCTGCGCCATCGCCGAGGTGGCGCGCCGCGCGGTGAGGGCCACGGGCCTGCCGGAGCGCATCGCCGTCGCGAGCCCCTGCGCGACCGCCTGCTGGTGCTCCTCGCCGAGCCGCGCGAGCAGCAGGTCGACGTCGTCGACGACGAGCGGACCGCCGTCGGCGAGCGCGTCCCACAGGGCGTCCTCGCGGTCGACGACCGAGGTGCCCAGCTGCCCCGCGACGAGGTCGGCGAGCGCGGTGCGGCCGCTCGAGGCGGAGCCGATCGCGAGCAGCGGGCCGTCGCGCTCGGACCGCCACAGCACCGGATCGACGGCCTGCGCCGCCGGCCGGTCGACGAGGCCCAGGACGACGCCCTCCGGGCCATCCCCTGCGCCGCTCGCGGCCGCCGTCGCCGCCGCGAGCGGCAGCAGCTCGGGCAGCGGCTCGCGCCACGGCCGCGCCGGCGCGGGGAGCGCGGCGGAGGCCGCGACGAGCCGGGCCAGCGCCTCGGGCTCGGCGAGCGCCGCCTGCGCGAGCCGCGTCGCCCCGCCGCTGACCCGCACGACGCAGCGGCCCCTCGCCTCGAGGCCGATGCGGGCGGCCTCCGGCGTGCCGGTGACGGCGATCGCGTCCTGCTCCCCGGTCACGCGGAGCGAGATGCGGATGCCGCAGTTCGCCAGCAGCGCGTCGCGGACGGCCTCGGCGGGCCGCTGCGTGCAGAGCACCAGGTGGACGCCGAGGGAGCGGCCGCGGGCCGCGAGGTCGACGAGCAGACGATGGAGGTCGGGCAGGTCGTCGAGCATCGCCGCGAGCTCGTCGACGACGATGACGAGCCGCGGCAGCCCCCTCGCCTCGCCGATCTCGCGCGCGCCCTGCTCGGCGAGCACGCGCTCGCGCCGGCGGAGCTCCGCGCGCAGGCTCTCGATCGCCCGCCGCGCACCGCGCTCGTCGAGGTCGGTCATGACGCCCACGCAGTGCGCGAGCCCCGCGAGCGCCGCGAACGACGCGCCGCCCTTGAAGTCGACGAGCAGGAACGCGACCTCCTCGGTCGAGCGGCCCGCCGCCATCGCCGCGATCCAGGCGATGAGCAGCTCGCTCTTGCCGGAGCCGGTCGTGCCGCCGACGACCGCGTGCGGACCGTCGCGGACGAGGTCGAGGTCGATCGGGGCGTCGGCGACGAGGAAGCGGGCGGCGAGGCCGCCGCGCGGCTGCTCGAGCTGCGCGAGCGCGACGTGCGGCGGCGGCCCGCTCGCCGGACCGAGCCCGGCGCGGGCGGCGGCGTCGCGGAGCGTGCTCGCCGCCTCCGCCGCCTCCCGGGCCGAAAGCGCCTCCGGCACCCCCACGGCGTCGCCGCAGCGCACCTCGTCGAGCGTCGCCCGCACGACGGCGCGGCACTCCCTCGGCAGCCCCTCCGGCGAGGCCGCCACCGCGACCGTCGCCTCCACGCCGTCGCCGACCACCCGCACGGCCGAGCCCGGCTCGCGGTGCAGCTCGTGCGGCCCGAGCGCGAGCCAGTCCCACGCCGGATCCTCGGGCGCGACGACCCGTGCGGCGCCCGGCGGCACCGCCTCGAGCACCTGCACCACGGCAGTGCGCGCGACCGCGGCCGCCGCAGGCCCCACGAGGCCGACCCCGTCGCGAGCATCGACGACGAGGGGCCCGTCGAGCACTGCGGCACGCTCGCGCAGCCGCGCCGCGTCGTCGACGGCGCCCGAGCGCACCGCCGCGGGGTCGGACGCCCGCACCTCGCCCTCCAGCCGGATGCCGGACGGCCGCTCGCCGACGCCGAGCACGACCGGCACCGCGGCGTCGTCGGCCCGCCGCCAGCGCCGCGGGTCGTGCGCGGGCATGCCCGCGAGCGTCCGGGCCCCGGGGTGCTCCGCCCGGAGCCGGTCGGCCCGCTCGGCGAGCGCCGCGTCGACCCGCGCCGACACCTCCTCGAGCTCGCGCCGCCAGCGCTCCGCCTCGCGGCGGCGGCGCCGCCGACGCGTGCGCCGGCCGTCGCCGAGGCTCGCGAGCGCGATGAGCGGCCCGAGCAGCGCGAACGCCAGCACGGCGGGCGACTGCAGGACGAGCCACATCGCGGCGGCGCCGAGGACGGGCGCGAGGCTCGCGAGCAGCGGGAACGCGCCGGGCTCGGGCTCGGCGGGCGGTCGGGGCAGGGCGATCGGCTCCATGCGGCGAGCATGCGGGAGCGCGCCGACGCCCGCTCCGCCGACGCCGCGCGCTGTGGATCGTGACCGCCGCGAGCGACGGCGACGGCTCAGCGGCGCGCGAGCGACGACGGGTTCAGCACCGCCGCGAGGCGCCGGAGGCGGCCCCGCTCCGCGTCGTGGTCGGCGAGGACCCGGTCGCCGATCCGCCAGGCCTCGTCGATCTCCTGCTCGGTCGGCGGTCGCGGGGCGAACACCGCTCGGTCGACCCGCTCGGCGAGCGCGCGCATCCCCTCGTGCGCGCCCGACTGCTCGAGCCGGGTGCCGCCCGGCGGCAGGTCGGCGCCGCGGTCGTGCAGCGCGTCGGCGAGCTCGGCCCAGGCGCCCTCCGCCCGGTCGCGCGGCTCGTCCGCGGCCCGCCTGCGGCGGCGGCGCACCACCTTCGAGACCACGAGGCCGACGGGCAGGGCCGCCACGAGCGCGAGGAGGCCCAGCACCGATCCGGCCGCCGCGAGCGCCGCGAGCAGCCGCGAGCCGTCGTCCACCGGCTCCTGCGGCGCGTTCGGTGCCGCGGCGTCGTTGCCGGCGTCCTGGCCCGCCGGCGCGGGCGCGGGCGCCTGCTGGGCGGGCGGCTGCTCGACCACCGTCGGCGCGCCCTCCTCCTCGTCCGGGATGGGCCGCGGCTCGGGCGAGACGTCGATGCCGACCCAGCCCGTCTCTGTGCGCACCTCGATCCACGCGTCGGCGTCGCTGCCGAGCACGCGCGTCGGCGCATCCGGCTCGATCGACCCCGGCGTGAAGCCGACGACGACCCGAGCGTCGAAGCCCACCTGCCGCGCCAGCAGCATCGCCGCGGTCGCGTACTGCTCGGCGTCGCCGACCATCGGCGCCTCGAACAGCTCCTCGAGCCGCTCGAGCGAGTGGCCGGCGCGCGAGGGCACCTCGTCGGGCAGCACGCCGTGGCTCACGTAGCCGTCGGCGCGGATGCCGGCGACGAGCGCCGCGAGCCGCTCGCCGGGCCGCTGCGCGTCGCCCGTCCACGCGGCGAGCGCCGTGAGCATCGCGTCGGGCAGCTCCGTGACGCCCTGGCGCGGATCGGCGGGGTCGAGCGTCGGGATGCCCGCCGCATCGACGACCGGCGGGCCCGGCTGCACGAGCAGCTGGACGCCGTCCCCCTCCTCGAGCCCCGGGATGGCGACGAGCGCGTCGAGCGCGTCGTCGCGGTGGAGGCCCGACGCGAGCTCGGCGCTGCGCGGGCCCACGAAGCGGATCGCGGAGGGCGTGCCGACGGTCGGCAGCCACGGCGTCTCGAGCGACCCGACCGTGATGCCGACGACCCGCCCGTCGCCCGCCTCCGCCGCCGCGACGCGCTCGAACGCTGCGCGTCCCACGCCGAGCACCTGGCCGTCGTAGGCGTCGAGCGCCGCGAGCCGGATGCGGTCGCCGGGCTCGAGGCCCGTGGCCGCCAGCTGCTCCGCGTCGCGCTCGCCCTCCTCCCAGAACGACCGGTGGCTCGAGAGCGGGCTCGCCCCGACGAGGTCGATCGACGAAGGCGGGTCGCCGCGCAGCACGATCCGGTCGGGCAGCTGCGCGAACGCGCCCGCGGCGGCGGCGGCACCGGCCGCGAGCACCGCGACGACCGCGCCCGCCCCGACGCGGCGCGCGAGCGACGAGAGCGCGCGCGGGCTGCGGCTGCGGCGGCGCGCCTGGCGCACGAGCGCGACGTACGCCGTGATCGGCACGATGGCGACGAGGCCGGTGAGCCACGGCATCGGCAGGTCGTGCGGGCCCCACAGCACCGCCCAGACGCCGATCGCGGCGGGGATCGCCGCCGCCACCTCGGCGCGCGGGGAGCGCAGCGCGAGCCACACGCCCGCGACGCTGCCCGCGAGCACGAGCACCACCGGCGCGACGAGCAGCGCATCGCTCGTGCCGACCGGCAGCCCGATCGACAGCAGCCGGCGCCACGACAGCACGAGCGCCGCCGCGGAGTCGCCGAGCGCCGGCAGCCACTCGCCGCGCGGGATGCGCTGCGGCGCGGTGAGCGGGACGACGAGGAGCGCGAACGCGGCGATGCCGCTCAGCAGCAGCGACAGCCCCGACCAGCGGCGGACGGCCGCGAGCACGCCGAGCGCGGCCCCGACGAGCAGCGCCACCGCGAGCGCCACCACCAGCTGGAGCGTGCCGAAGATCCACCACATCGGCACGCAGGCCGCCGCGATGGCGATGAGGATCGCGCCGACGCCCGGCGCCCGCGCGATCACTGCGGTGCCCCGTGCCGCACGCCGCGCGCGAGGTCCTCGACCGCGCCGACGGTGACGACGTCGGCGTCGCCGAGCCGCGAGCGCGCCGGCACGGCGCCGACGGCGGCGCGCACGACGACCGAGACGACCCCGCTCGGCATGCCGTTGGAGGCGGTGCGCAGCGTGCGCGGCGAGGCGCGCGAGCCGGTGATGAGCCAGGCGACGCTGCCGGCGCTGACGCCGCGCGACGCGCGCGCGGCAGCGGCGATCCCGTGGTCGCTCGTCGGCTCGAGCACCGCGAGCGCGTCGAGCAGCCGCTCGCGCGTCGCCGCGTCGACCGGCTCGGCGCCGCTGCGATCCGAGCGCGGGCTCTCGACCACGCGCAGCCCGCGGCGGTCGGCGAGCGAGGCGAGACCGAGCGTGCCGACGAGCGACAGCGCGAGCTCGAAGTCGTCGCCGTCGTACTCGTCGGGGTCGGTCGAGACCACGATGAGGGTGTCGGCGCGCCGCGACGGCTCGAACTGGCGCACGAGCAGCTCGCCGTAGCGGGCGCTCGAGCGCCAGTGGACGAGCCGGCGGTCGTCGCCCGGCGCGTACTCGCGGAGGCTGTGGAACGAGACGTCGTCGGCGGTGCGCTCGGCGGCGGCCTCGCCGTCGAGGTCGCGCACGACGCCTGCGGCGCCGCCCGGGAGCCGCACGGTGCGCGGGTGCACGACGAGGGTGCGCGTGTCGGTGAGCCGGTGGCGGCGCTCGAGCACCCCGAAGGGGTCGGTGCGCAGCAGCGTCGCGGGGCCGATGGTGCGCAGGCCCCGGCGGGAGGTGTCGAGCGGGACGCTGCGCAGCACGGTGCCGCCCACCTCGAGCGGCGGGATGTCGAGCACCGCGTCCTCGCCGCCGACGTCGAGGTCGACCTGCCGCGGCGTGAGCGCGCGCGTGGGGCGCGAGATCTCGACGAGCGCGAGCGCGGGCGAGCCGACGGGCACGCGCTCGGCGCTCAGCCCGATCCGCGCGCGGGCCCAGCGCTCGCCGACCACCCAGGGCACCGCGCCCGCGATGAGCGCCCCGGCGGCGACCGCGGCGACGAGCGCCTCAGTCCAGCCGAGCGCGCGCGACACGACGGCGCCGACCGCGACGGTCGCCACGAGGGCCCAGCCCCACGGGGTGACCGAGCGCCGGACGACGTCGAGCCAGCGCACGTCAGCGCCTCGGCGGCGCCACCGTCAGCATGAGCTGCTGCACGACGCTCTCGGGCCGCACGTCGTCGAACTCCGCCTCGGGCTGCAGCACGAGGCGGTGGGCGAGCGCGGGCACCGCGAGCGCCTTGACGTCGTCGGGCGTGACGTAGTCGCGGCCGTGGAGCGCCGCCCACGCCCGGGCGGTGCGCACGAGCGCGAGCGCGCCGCGCACCGAGACGCCGAGCCGCACCTCGTCGGCCTCGCGGGTCGCGTCGACGAGCCGCGCGACGTAGTCGACGATGGAGGGCTCCACGTGGACCTCCCGCACGGCCGCCGCCATCGCGAGGATCGTGCGCTCGTCGGCGACCGGCCGGAGCGATTCGGGCGAGACGTCGTCCCCGGAGTCGGTGAGGATGCGGAGCGTCGACGCGTGGTCGGGGTAGCCGATGGAGGCCTTGAGCGCGAAGCGGTCGAGCTGCGCCTCCGGGAGCCGGTAGGTGCCCGCGTGCTCGACCGGGTTCTGCGTGCCGATCACCATGAACGGCTGCGGCACGGCGTGCGCGACGCCGTCGACCGTGACGCGGGCCTCCTGCATGACCTCGAGCAGCGCCGACTGCGTCTTGGGGCTCGCGCGGTTGATCTCGTCGGCGAGCACGACGTTCGCGAAGACGGGGCCCGCGCGGAACTCGAACTCTCGGCTCGCCTGGCTCCAGACCGCGACGCCCGTGATGTCGCTCGGCAGCAGGTCGGGGGTGAACTGGATGCGGTGCGACGTGCCGGCGATGCACGCGGCGAGCGCGCGGGCGAGGGAGGTCTTGCCGGTGCCCGGGTTGTCCTCGACGAGCAGGTGGCCGCGGCTCAGCATCGCCGAGAGGGCGAGCTGCACGACGTGGGGCTTGCCCACGAGCACCGGCTCGATCCGCTCCACGACCCGCTCGGCCAGCGCCTGGATGCTCGTGACGTCGACGCCCACGGGCGCCCCCTCCCGTTCGATGGCCGCGCGCCGGCTCACAGTCCGCACCCCGCGACGGTCGGCTGCGGATCCACGTACGGTTCGGGGTCCTGATAGGTTACGACGCCCCTCGCCTGGACCTGGGAGGCCCGCGGCGGCACGTCGTCGCGCGAGCTGCCCCAGGCGGTCCACGATCCGTCGACGAGGTAGCGCGCCTCGACCGAGCCGAACGCCTGCAGCGACGCGTTCGACGGCGGCGTCGCCTCGAGCGGCTGCAGCGGCCTGCACGACTCCACGGTGGCGCGCAGGCTCAGCGGCGTGAACGAGCCCACGGTCGACGGGTCGGAGCAGACGGACCCGGAGCCGGCGCCGGAGGGCGCGCACGCGCGCACCTCGACGCGCGTGTCGGCGCGGCCGTACTGGAAGGACGCTGCGGGCGTGAGCCAGGTGCCGGCGGAGGCGCGGGCCCACTCGCCCGAGCCCGACTGCACGACGCGCGCCTCGATCCAGAGGCCGCTGCCGGGCGAGCGGGCGGTCACGAGCCGCAGGTCGCGAGCGTCGTCGCGCACCTCCGCGCGCACCTCGACCGTCGAGGGGTCGACCGGGGCCGGCTTGCCGAAGACGGGCTGCGAGACCGAGACCGAGCAGTGCCAGCCGTTGTCGGCGGTCACGGCGACCACGGCGCGGGCGCCGTCGGCCACCGGCAGGGTGGCCGAGGTCGCGGTGCCGCCCGACGGCTGCCCGCCGCCGCCGCTCGTGCACGAGAGGCCGGGCGCCTCCGACTCGGCGACGATGCGCGCCTGGTAGCGCACCTGGCGCGCGCCGCCCGCGTCGACGCCCGCCCAGCGCGCCGTGACGGTGCCGCCCTCGCGGTCGGTGATGAGCACCTGCGTCGTGCCGGGCAGACCCACGGCGGTGAACGGCACGGGCGCGGCGGGCCAGCGCCAGCTGGCGTCGGGCACGCCCGCGGCATTCGCGGCCGCGACCTCCACCTGGTAGGCACGGCCGGCCACGAGGCCGCCGACCACGGCGCTGCGCTCCCCCGCCCCGACCCGGACGATGCGGTCGGTGCCGGCGCCGGTGATGTGCACGAGGTACGCCTCGACGGGCGTGCCGCCGGGGGGCTGGCCGACGCCGCGCCAGCGCACCTCGACCGATCCCGGATCGCGCGCCGGGACGGCCTCGATGCCGCCGACGGCTGCGGGGAGGCGGTCGGCGTGCACCGGCTCGGACGGCGCGGACGGCTCGCTCGGGCCGAGGGCGTTCACGGCGATCGCGGCGAGCCGCATGTCGACGCCCGCCTGCAGCCCTTCGATGCGGCACCGCGGCTGCGCGCCGCAGTCGACGTCGATGCCCGGCCCGACGATCCGGTACCCGGTGATCGGGCTGCCGTTCGCGGCGGGAGGGTCGATCGCCATCGTGACGACGCCGTCCTCGTGGGCGTCGAACGCCTGCACGGGCGGCGCGGGCGGATCCGGCCGATCCTGCACCGTCACGGTGACGGGGCTCCAGACGCCGCGCCGCTCGTCGCCGGTCGCGTCGAGCACCTGGACGTGGACGATCGTCGCGCCGATCGCCGCCTCCGTCGCGACCGAGATGCGCAGGCGCCCGTCGATCAGGCGCGCCTCGACCCCGCGAGCCGCGGCGCCCTCGGCGCGGATCCCGCCGAGCCGCAGCGGCGTGTCCGGGAAGGGGTTCGACACCTCGTCGTTCGCGAGCGGACGCACCTCGGCGCTCTGGCCGCGCTGCACCGTCACGGCGTCCGGCGCCGGCGCCACGAGCGGCGCGGTCGACGAGAGCACCGACAGCACGATCTCGCCCGGGTCGCCGTCGCCCGCGGCGTCGCGCACGCCGAGCCGCAGGCCCGCGAGCGTGCCCGCCGGGGTGCGGTCGAGCGCGCGCACGGTGAGCTCCGAGCCGACGATCGACGCCTGGAAGCCCGCGGGCACCGCCTCGACGATCGACCAGGACGCGCGCGCGAGCCGCTCGGGGTCGGGGGTGCGCGTGATGCGCTCGAGGTCGATCGTGCGCTCCTCGCCGGGCTCGAGCTGCACCTGGAAGCCGCGCACCGAGAGCGGCACGTCGTCGCCGGGCACGACGTCGATCGGCAGCACGATCGTCGCGACCCGGCCGTCGGGGTCGCTCGGGCTGTCGCCGTCGGTCACCTCGAAGGTGAGGCTCGCCGGGCCGAAGTAGGTCGGCGGCGGCGCGAAGCGGAGCGTGCGGGAGTCGATCACGGGATTCGCGCCGGAGTCCGGGGTCGCCTCGACCTCGGAGGCGTCGGTGAGGATCGGCCCATCGCCGTCGAGCGTGTCGACGTAGTCGGCGAGCCGCACCTCGGCGACCTCGCCAGAGCGCATGGTGAGCGGCGCGACGCCCGGGCGCAGCTGCGGCAGCGCGTCGGCCCGGCCAGGCACGGCGATGACCGCGGTGGAGACCGCGCCGGGGTCGTCGGAGCGGCCGACGGCGTACGGCACGTAGCGGGTGCGCTCCCCCACGGCGATCTCGATCGAGCCGTCCTCGCGCAGCACGACGCCCTCCGCCTCCATCGGCAGGCTCGCGACGAGCGCGTCGGCGCGCCCGTCGCGGACGCTCGCGTGCGCGAGCGGATCGATGCGCACGGCATCGGCGGCGGCGATCGCCTGGATGCCGACCTGCACGTCGGCGACGTCGGGCGCGGGCGGCGGGGCGTCGTCGGCGACGCGCACCCGCAGCCAGCTCGCGGCGGTGCTGCCCGCCGAGTTCTCGACGGTCACGAGCACGCCGACCTCGCGCTCGCCGGGTCCGACCTCGACGAGCACGGCGTCGTCCTGCACGGTGGCCCGCGCGCCGGCGCTCGCCGTCTCGGCGTCGACGACGCGCAGCGGCAGGCCGGCAGGGTCGGCGTCGTCGTCGAGCACGGGCACGACGAGGCTCGAGTCGGGGCGCATCTCGGCCTCGTCGGCGCCGAGCACCGGGGGCAGCGCCGGGGTCGGCTCGGAGACCGCGATCCGCACGGACCCCTCGGCGACGCCGCCCAGGTCGTCGGCGATGCGGTACCGCAGCTCGTCGGTGCCCTGCGCGTAGTCGCCGGCCTGGTAGCGGAGGGTCGCGGGCCCCGTCTGCGTGACGAAGCCGAAGGCGGGCGCGCTCGACGGTCCGAGCAGCTGCACGGGGTCGCCGTTGGGGTCGGCGTCCGACAGCGGCAGGTGCACGTCGACCGTCGATCCCGCGACGACGCGGGCCTCGACGGTCGGCGCCTCGGGCGGTGCGTTCGTCGCGACCGCGGCGTCGGCGACGCGGATGGTGGCCGAGGCCGTGCTCGTCTGCCCGTCGGGCCCGCGGACGGCGTAGGTGGCGTGGAAGGTGCCGGGCTCGGGGCCGGCGACGTACCGCAGCCGGTCGCCCTCGACGAACAGCAGGCCCGCCTCCGGCTCGCCCACGATGCCGTCGATCTGGAGGGGCAGGCCGTCGGGCTGCTCGTCGTTCGCGAGCACCGGGATCTCCACGAGCCCGCCGGGGCGGACGGCCGCGGTGTCGTCGCGCGCGATCGGCGGCTGCACGGCGGCCGTGGCCGCGCTCGAGACGGCGAGCACCCCGGTCGCGTCGCGCCGGCCGTTCGTGGCGGTGTACCGCACGGTCGTCTCGCCGTCGAGCTCGTCGACGAGCGTGAGCCGCACGCGGTCGGCATCGACGACCTCGGCGCGCACGGCCGGGTCGTCGCTCGAGGCGATCGAGATCGCGACGATGCCGCCCGCGGGGTCGGTCGCGAGCCGGTCGACGTCGACCTCGATCGAGCCGATCTCCGGCACGAGCACCCGCTGCGGCCGCGTGACGGGCGCCGAGGACGCGTCGGCCGCGTCGAGCACGCGCACCGCGACGGCCCCGTCCATCGTCGAGGAGCCGTCGGTGACGACGTAGGTGAAGCGCAGCAGGCCCGGCTCGGTCGGGCGCACCTCGATGGTGCCGTCGGCGTAGTGCGGGTCGACCGGGAGCCCCTCGGCGACGACGTTGTGGAGGCTCAGCGGCCCGGCGCCGCCGTGCGCGGCGAGCAGCGGCTCGAGCCGGAGCCGCTGGCCGGGGCGGGCGACCGCGGTGATGGGGTCAGCGCTGATGGGGACGGTGCCGGCGTGGACCGTGAGCGCGATCGGCGCGGTGGCGGTGTCGACGCCGTCGGTGACCGTCACCTCGACCTCGCGCTGCGCGCCGGCGCGGCCGTCGCGGATCTCGAGCCGCCCGTCGGGCCGCACCGTCACGCGGTCGGGTGCCTCTGCGGTGGCCGAGACGACCGCGAGCGGGTCGCCGTCGGGGTCGACCCAGCCGTCGAGCGCGTCGAGCACGAGCGTGCCGCCGGCCTCGAGGGTCGCCTCGACGGGCCGCTCGAGCACGGGCGGCTCGTTGCCGTCGGGCCGCACGGTCACGGTGGCCCGCGCCTCGGCGCTCTCCGTGCCGTCCGAGATGCGGTAGTCGACGCCCACGGCCCCCGACTCGGGGGCCTCGAGCCGGACGGTGCGTCCGTCGGGCGAGATCGAGACGGGCGCGTCGTCGCGGTCGGAGGCGACGTCGGTGATGACGATCGGGTCGCCGTTGGGGTCGGCGTCGTTGAGGAGCACGGGCAGCAGCGTCACCGCGCCGGGCCGCGCGCCGAGCTCGTCGTCCTGCGCCACGGGCGGCGCGGGCGAGGCCTCGACCTCCTCCTCGATCGTCTCGCCGTCGGTGGGCGCCTCGGGCTCGGGCACGTCGTCCTCGAGCTGCCAGCCCTCGATCCGGGCGCCGTCGCGGTCGATGGCCCATGCCTCGCCCGCGGCCGGGTCGACGAGCGCGGTGGCGGAGCCGCGCTGGAGCACCTCGAGGCTCGCCTGCGGGTCGACCCCCTCGAGCGCGAGCACCGCGGGCTCCTCGCCCCCGCAGGAGCGCCAGGCCGTGCCGCCGCTCCAGGCGGCGTAGGTGCACTCGGCCACGACCGGCGCGGCCGGCCGGCCGGCCGCGCCGGAGGCGAGCACCTCCGAGGCGCGGATGCCGAGGCCCTGCCGCACGAGCGCGTCGTCGGCGGCGTAGACGACCTCCGGCGCAGCGCCGCCCGGCGCCTGCAGCCGCACGCCCGAGCGCTCGAGCGGCGTCTCCCAGCTGCGGGTCGAGAGCACACCGGAGCCCGCGTCGTAGAGCACCCAGTCCTCGCCGAGCACCGTGAGCTGCAGCGCGGGCGCGGACGGCGACATCGGCGCGCGCTCGCTCGAGACCGTCTCGCCGGCATCGTCGATGCGCAGCACGCGACCGAGGCCGGGCGACGCCGCGAGCAGCGTCTCCTCGCCGAGCGCGGCCACGCCGCCGCGGCCGAGCGCCACGAGGGGGTCGCCGAGCGAGCCGCCCTCCGCGATCGCCCCGGCGGTCGTGCGCCACACGTCGCCGGTCGTCGAGGAGGCGATGAGCACGCGGTCGCCGCGCACCTGGACGTCGGCGCCCGACTGGATCGGCACGGCGGGCCCGGGCTCCGCGGCGTCGGCGAGCACCGCGCGCACGGTCGAGGCGTCGCGGTCGACGAGCACGGTGCCGCTCGCGGCGACGAGGGCCTCGTCGACGCCGCCGACGCGCAGCACCCGCTCGATGGTGGCGTTCGCGGTGTTCGCGAGCCCGATCGCGCCCTCTGCGGCGTTCGCCACCCAGACGCTCGAGCCGTCGAGCTCCGGCTCGACGGCGGCGTAGCCGGGGCTGAGGACGGCGCCCACGACGAGGCCGGCGGCGAGCACGCCGCCGACGCCCGCGGCGAGGGCGCCGCGCTTCACGGGAGCGGCTCCCCGCAGGCCTCGACGACCTCCCCCGTCGAGCCGTCGCGGTTCACCGCGACCTCCACGCAGAGCCGCTCGCCGGGCTCGCCGCCCAGCCGGAAGCTCGAGCCGCCCTGGATGAGCGAGTCGCCCGTCGAGGTCCGCACGAGGTAGGTGTCGGTGCCGGTGAGACCGGGGTCCTCCCAGCGGAACTCGACGCCGCCGCTCTCGGGCTCGGCCGTCACCTCCGCGACCGCGGGGATGCGGGCCGACACCGACGAGAGCGCGACCGCCGCCACCGCGACGATCGCGAGCACCACGATCGAGGCGACGGCGATGCCGATGCCCACGACGATCCGCTTCGGCTGCTGCGGCTGCCGCCGGCCGGTGGAGGCGGAGATGTCGATGCGGCTGCCGGTGATGCCGGGCGAGCGGCGCGCGCGGCGCTGGCGGAGGCGGAGGGCGTCGGCCGCCTCCTCCGGCTCCGGCTCGGGCGCCGGCCCCGAGGCCCAGGGGTCGAGCTGCACCTCGATGGGGGTGACGTCGTGGCCGAGCTCGCGCTGCACGTCCTGCAGCTCCTCGAGGAGCTCCTCGACGCTGACGTGGCGGTCGAGCGGCTTGGCCGAGAGCGCGCGGTCGAGCACGGTCCGGAGGGGCGCGGGGATCGCGCGGGACGGCAGCAGGTCGTGCGAGACGATGCGATCGGTGAGCGCCGCGTGGTCGTTCGCCCTGCCGGGGTGCTCGCCGGGGCTGCGGCCCGCGATGAGCGAGAAGACCGTCGCCGCGAGCGACCACACCTCGGTCGCGATGGTGCCGCCGGTCTCGCCGCGCAGCACCTCGGGCGCCGCCCACGGGACCGAGACGCCCGCGGCCTCCGAGACGTCGTGCCGCAGGCCCGCGATGCCGAAGTCGGAGAGCACGGGGTGCCCGAAGGCGGTGGTGAGGATGTTCGCGGGCTTGATGTCGCGGTGCAGCACGCCCGCGCGGTGCGCGGTCTCGATCGCGGAGCCGATCCGGATCGCGACGCGCAGCGCCGCCTCCGGGGTGAGCGGCTCGGCGCGGAACCGCTCGCCGAGCTCGGGGTTGGCGAGCTCCATGACGAGGTACGGGCGGCCGTCGCTCGCGACGGACGCGCCGTAGACCGTGAGGATGCCGGGGTGCGACGAGAGGCGGCCCATGAGGTTCACCTCGCTGCGGAACGAGCTGCGGACGTCCTCGTCGACGAGCTCGGCGAGCAGCACCTTGACGGCGACGGGGCGGCGCGGCAGCGCCTGCTCGTAGAGGAACACGTCGGCGTACCCGCCCGTGCCGAGCACGTGGAGGTGCGAGTAGCCGGGCAGGACCGGCGGCGCGGAGGGGAGCCGCCTGGGCATCAGGACCGCCTGGTCTCCTCGTCGCGCAGCGTCGTGCGGGGCACGGTGCGGTCGACGTCCTCGACCGACGGCGCCTTGGTGACGTCGAGGACGATCACGCTGACGTTGTCGCGGCCGCCGTGGTCGAGCGCGGCGGCGACGAGCGCCTCGGCCGCGGCGACGGGCTCCTCGTGCTCCCACAGGATGCGCTCGATGTCGACGTCCTGCACCTCCTTCGTGAGGCCGTCGGAGCAGACGAGCAGGCGGAGGTCGGGCATGACGGGCAGCAGGAAGTAGTCGGGCACCGGGTCGATGCCGGCGCCGACGCCGCGCGTGACGACATTGGCCTCCGGGTGCGTCTCGGCCTCCTCCTCGGTGAGGAGCCCGGCGTCGATGAGCTCCTGGACGACCGAGTGGTCGATCGTGATGCGGGTGAGGCGCTCGCCGAGCATCGCGTAGGTGCGCGAGTCGCCGACGTTGAAGACCGCGAAGTGCGGGGCGCCCTCGTGGAGCGCGAACGCGCAGCCGGTGACGGTCGTGCCCGCGGCGCCCTCGCCGTCGCCCAGCCGCTCGATCTCGTCGGTGGCGCGGCGGAGCGCCTCGACCACGTCGATCGGCTCCACGGTGTCGAGGTCGGAGAGCGTGCCGAGCTGCTCCGCGACGGCGCGGCTGGCGAGGTCGCCGTGCGAGTGGCCGCCCATGCCGTCGGCGACGGCGAACACCGGCGGCTGCGTCACGAGGGAGTCCTCGTTGTGCTGGCGGCGGAAGCCGGTGTCGGTCAGGCCCGCCCAGCGCACGGCGAACCGCTGCGCGTCGCTGCCCTGCGTGGCGTGCTCGCCGGTCGCCGATCCGATGTGGGTCACCTGCTCAGTCTTCCACGTCAGCCTCCGAGCCCGCGCATCGGGGCCCACCTGGGCTCACGAGGGCCCTCATGCGCGTCCCTTGAGGATGCCGTGCCAGTAGAGCTGCGGCAGCGCGTAGCGGTCGAGGAGGTGCCACAGCGGGCTCGAGCGGAGGCCGTCGAGCAGCGGGATCGACGAGCGCAGCCGGAGCGCGCGGTCGTACTCGCCGAACGACAGGCTGCGCCGCGCGGTCGCGATGGGCGCCACGGTGTAGCCGTCGTACCGGACGAGCGGGATGCCGGCCCGCGAGCGCCGGATGTTCTCGACCGCGATGCGCACCTGGTGCCGCAGCGCGCCGCCCGTGCGGGCGTCGCCGAGGTCGGCGGCGTCGCCGACGCACCAGATGCGCTCGTGCGCCGGGTGCCGCAGCGTCTCGGCGTCGACGGCGAGGAAGCCGTCGGTGCCCGGCGCGTCGAGGCCGGAGGCCGCGGCAAGCTCGGGCCCCGCGTACGGCGGGAGGAGGTGCACGAGCTCGGCACGCTCGGTCCTGCGACCCTCCGGGCCCTCGAGCACCACGGCGCCCGGCTCGATCGCCGCGACCCGCGTGCGCAGCAGCACGCGCACCCCGTAGCGGTCGAGGTGCCGCGCGATCTCGGCGGCGATCTCGGGGACGGGGTGCAGCGCCTCGCCGTCGTGGACGAGCACGACCTCGATCTCGCCGAGCGCGCCGCTCGCCCGCCAGCGGTCGCAGGCGATGAGGAGGGGCTTCAGCGCCGTCTCGCGACCGGAGGCGGGCTGCTCGTGGAGCGTGAAGACGGCCCGCCCCTCGCGGAGGGCGCGGAGGCGCTCGTCGGTGCGGGCGAGGTGCCGCTCGTGGAAGGCGGTGACGGCGATGCCGCCCTCGAGCGCCTCGGCGGCGCCGGGCAGGCGGTCCCAGTCGATGCGCGCGCCCGGTGCCAGCAGCAGGTCGCCGTAGCGGAGCGCGCTCCCGTCGTCGAGCAGCACCCGACGCCGCTCGGGCTCGACCTGGACGGCGGCGGCGCGGTGCCAGCGCACGCCGTCGGGCACGAGCGAGGCCTGCTCGCGGGTGAGGCTGCGCGCGGGCGCGAGGCCCGTCGCGACGTAGTTCTGCAGCGGCTTGTAGACGTGCACCTCGGAGGGCTCGACGAGCCCGACGTCGGGGCAGCCGCGCCGCCGCAGCCGCGCGGCTGCCGACACGCCGCCGTTGCCGCCGCCGATCACGAGGACGTCGTGCTTCTGCTCGGTCGTCATGCCCGGACGCTAGCGGGTGTCCCCCGACGGCCCGCTCGGCATCGCCTGGGCGCGGGATGCGAGCACCCACTCGGGCGCGCCGCGGGCGTCGACGAGGTCGCGCAGCAGCGGCGCCATCGTGAGCGTCGGGTCGGCGGCGATCGCGAGCTCCGCGCAGCGGCCGGCCGTGCGCCCGCGGCCGAGCGCGAAGTGCAGGAAGCCGACGACGACGAGGAGCGGCGCACGCAGCTCGAGCGGCGTCGCGCCCGCGATGGCCGTCCAGGCCCGCAGCGCCTCGAGGACGCGGTCGGCGTCCGGGGCCGGGCCCCGGCCCAGCATCCGCGCCGCCGCCTCCTCGTCGTCCAGGTCGGCCGCAGCCGGGCCGTCGAGCGCCGCGACGATCGCGAGGTCGCGGTCCACGGGGCGCTGCACGAGCGCGATCGCGAGCGCCGCCGCATCGGCGGGGTCGACGCCGAGGCCGGAGCGCCCGCCCTCCAAGAGGCTCGGCGCGAGCGCGAGCGCGTGCTCGAACGCCGGGAGCGGATCGTCGAGCGCGGCCTCCCACGTCGCGTCGTCGAGCAGGTCGAGCGCCGCGTCGACGCGCCCCTGCGCCTCGGCATCGGGGCTCGGGAGCCCTGGCACCGAGGGCGGCACCGGGACGCCGGGCGCCGGGTCGCCGAGCAGGTCGAGCTCCGCGCGCGGCCCACGGGCCCCCTGCGGCTGCGCGTAGTCGCCCCAGGCGTCGGGCGCGAGCGCGAGCGACTCGAGCACCCCGAGGCCCGCCGCGTCGATCGCGGCGATGAGGGCCCGCTCGGCGCTCGCGCCGGGCAGCGGGCCGGCGCCGATCGGCTCGGCGAGGCACGCGACGAGCACCACCGCGTCGGCCTCGGGCGCCGAGCGGCGGATCGCCGCGGCGACGGCCGCGACCTCCGACCGGCCGGGCAGGTCGAACGCCATCGGCATGCCGGAGCGCCCCTGGCGCAGCGGCAGCACGACGAGCGAGCCGGGCTCGGCCTCGCCGGCGATGCGCGGCAGCAGGCTGAGGAGGGACTGGGGCGTGCGGATGCGGACTCGTTCCATGCCGCGGAGCATGCGCCCGCGGGGGCGACCGCCGCTCCGCGCTCCCGCCCGGCTGTGGACGATCGCCCGGGCGGGACGGCCCTTGCGAGATACCCCTAGGGGGTATACCGTCGTCACCATGTCGAGCCACGAGCAGCATGCGCGGGCCTCGGCGCCGGAGGGCCACGAGCCCGCGACGCACGCACACGCCCACGAGCACCACGGCCACAGCCGTCCCGCCTCCAGCGACCACGCCTCCAGCGGCCACGGCGAGCACGCGTCCTCGGGGCACGCCGGCCACCGCGACCACGCCGGCGAGTTCCGCCGCCTCTTCTGGGGCATGCTCGTGCTCGCGGTGCCGACGGTGCTCGCGAGCGGCATGTTCGCGATGATCGTCGGCTACGAGCTGCCGGACGTCGCCTGGCTGCCCTGGGTCTCCCCCGTGCTCGGCACCGCCATGTTCATCGTCGGCGGCCGCCCCTTCCTCGTCGGGGCCGTGCAGGAGCTGCGCGCCCGCCGCCCCGGCATGATGCTGCTCATCGGCCTCGCGATCACGGTCGCCTTCGTCGCCTCCTGGGCGGCCTCGCTCGGCATCGCCGACCACGAGCTCGACTTCTGGTGGGAGCTCGCGCTGCTCATCGCCATCATGCTGCTCGGCCACTGGCTCGAGATGCGCTCGCTGGCGCAGACCTCCTCGGCCCTCGACTCGCTCGCGGCCCTGCTGCCCGACGAGGCGGAGCGGGTGGTCGCCGGCGGCACGGAGCGCGTCGCCCCCTCGGACCTCGCGGTGGGCGACGTCGTGCTCGTGCGACCCGGCGGCCGCGTGCCCGCCGACGGCCGCGTCGTCGACGGCGAGGCGAGCGTCGACGAGTCGATGATCACGGGCGAGTCCCGCCCCGTGCGGCGCGCTAGGGGCGACCGCGTCGTCGCCGGCACCGTCGCCACCGACTCGTCGCTCCGCGTCGAGGTCGACGCGACGGGCGACGACACGGCGCTCGCCGGCATCCGACGCCTGGTGGCGGACGCGCAGGCATCGTCGACGCGGGCGCAGCGGCTCGCGGACCGCGCCGCCGGCTGGCTCTTCTGGTTCGCGCTCGTGGCCGCGGTCGTCACCGCGATCGCCTGGACCGCGGCCGGGATGCCCGACGACGCGGTCGTGCGCGCCGTGACCGTGCTCGTCATCGCCTGCCCGCACGCGCTCGGCCTCGCGATCCCCCTCGTGGTCTCGATCGCCACCGAGCGCGCCGCCCGCGGCGGCGTGCTCGTGGCCGACCGCCTCGCGCTCGAAACGATGCGCCGCGTCGACGTGGTGCTCTTCGACAAGACCGGCACGCTGACCGCCGGCGAGCCCGCCGTCGTCGACGTCCTCGTCGCCCCGGGCGGCGCGGCGCCCGACGCGCGTCGGCTCCTCGCGCTCGCGGCCGCCGCGGAGTCCGAGAGCGAGCACCCGCTCGCCCGCGCGATCGTGCGGCGGGCGGAGGCCGACGGCATCGCGGTGCCCGCGGCCTCCGGCTTCGCCTCCTCCCCCGCGGTCGGCGTCACCGCGCTCGTCGACGGCGCCCGCGTGCGCGTCGGCGGCCCGCACCTGCTCGCCGAGGAGGGGCTCGCCGACGAGGGCGCCGCCGAGCTCGACGGCGTCGCGCCGTGGAAGGACGCGGGCGCCATCGTGCTGCACGTGCTCGTCGACGGCGCCGTCGGCGGCGCGCTCCGGCTCGCCGACGAGATCCGGCCGGAGTCGCGCGAGGCCGTCGAGGCGCTCCACGCGCTCGGCATCGAGGTCGCGATGGTGACGGGCGACGCGGAGGCCGTGGCCCGGCAGGTCGCGGGCGAGCTCGGCATCGACCGCGTCGCCGCGGGCGTGCGCCCCGAGCACAAGGAGCACGAGGTCGCGCGGCTGCAGGACGAGGGCCGCACGGTCGCGTTCGTCGGCGACGGCGTGAACGACGCGCCGGCGCTCGCCCGCGCCGACGTCGGCCTCGCGATCGGCGCCGGCACCGACGTCGCCATCGCCGCCGCGGGCGTCGTGCTCGCGAGCTCCGACCCGCGCAGCGTGCTCGGCGTCGTCGAGCTCTCGCGCCGCTCGGCCCGCACCATGGTGCAGAACCTGTGGTGGGCGGCCGGCTACAACCTCCTCTCCGTCCCGCTCGCGGCCGGCGTGCTCGCACCCGTCGGCTTCGTGCTCCCGATGTCGGTGGGCGCGCTGCTCATGTCGGCCTCGACGATCGTCGTCGCCCTCAACGCGCAGCTGCTCCGCCGCCTCGACCTCGACCCCGCCCGGACCGCCGCCCGCATCGTCGGCCGACCGGCCACCGCGGACGACCGACTGCCTGCAGCCGCCGGCACGGAAGCGCCTGCAGCCGCAGGCACAGAAGATGAGGAGCGCTGATGCGCCGACCCGCCCCCGCCCGACTGCTCGCCCTCTCCGCCGCGCTCGCGGCGGCCGTCGCCCTCGGCGGCTGCGCCGCGAGCGGCGGCTCGACCGAGCCCGCGAGCTCCGCCTCCGACCACGGCGGCGACGAGCACGGCGGCTCGACCGCGACCGCGACGGCCGGCACCGCCAACGAGGCCGACATCGCCTACGCGATGGGCATGGCGGCGCACCACGAGCAGGCGGTCGAGATGAGCGAGATCGTGCTGGCCCACGACGGGCTCGACGAGCGCGTCGCCGACCTCGCCGAGCGCATCCGCGACGCGCAGGGCCCCGAGATCGCTCAGATGGAGGCGTGGCTGGAGGCCTGGGGCGCCGACACGTCCGACATGGCCGGCCACGGCGACCACGGGATGGCCGGCATGCAGTCGGAGGAGGACCTCCAGGCGATGCGCGACGCCGACGCGGGCGACGCGCAGGTGCTGTTCCTCGAGGCGATGGTCGAGCACCACGAGGGCGCGCTCGACATGGCCGAGGCGCACCTCGAGGAGGGCGCCGACCCCGACGCGCTCGCCCTCAGCGAGCAGGTGATCGCCACGCAGCGGGCCGAGATCGACGAGATGCGGGCGCTGCTCGACGAGCTCGCCTGACCGCTCCCGGCCGAGGCGGCCTCCCTGCGGACCTCACTACGGTGGAGGGCATGATGCGCACGAGGCCGCCGCTGCAGGGATCGTTCGGAGCCGTCGCGTCGACGCACTGGCTCGCGTCGTCGAGCGGCATGGCCGTGCTCGAGCGCGGCGGCAACGCCGCCGATGCCGCGGCGGCCGCGGGCTTCGTGCTCCACGTGGTCGAGCCGCACCTCAACGGGCCCGGCGGCGACCTCCCCGCCATCGTGCGCCTCCCGGGGCAGGAGCCGCAGGTGCTGTGCGGCCAGGGCGTCGCGCCCTCAGCCGCCACGATCGAGCGGATGCGCGCCGAGGGCATCGACCACATCCCCGGCACGGGCCTCCTCGCCGCCGTGGTGCCGGGCGCCGTGCCCGCGTGGCTCGCGCTCGTGCGCGACCACGGCACGTGGGCGCCCGCCGATGTGCTCGCCTTCGCGATCGAGCTCGCCGAGCGCGGCCACCGCGTGCTGCCCCGCGTCGCCCGCACGATCGCGGGCCGCGCCGCCTTCTTCGAGGAGCACTGGCCCGAGTCGCACGCCCTCTGGTCGGCGCAGGCGCCCGAGCCGTGGGACCTCGTGCGGAACCCCGCGCTCGCCGCGACCTATCGCCGCCTCGCCGAGGCCGGCGCCGGGCTCGGCCGCGAGGCCGCGTGCGACGCCGCGATCGCGGCGTGGAGCGAGGGCTTCGTCGCGGAGGCGGTCGACCGGCACGCGCGCACGGCCCGCATGGACTCCTCGGGCGCCGCGCACGCGGGGCTCCTCACCGGCGACGACATGGCGTCCTGGCGCCCGACGTGGGAGCCGACGCTCTCGATGCCGTGGCGCGGCACGACCGTGCACAAGGCCGGCGCCTGGACCCAGGGCCCGATGGTGCTCGAGACCCTCGGGATCCTCGACCCGCTGCTGCCCGACGCCGCCGACGCGTTCGACGAGCGGCTCGTGCACCTCGCCGCCGAGGCGACGAAGCTCGCGCTCGCCGACCGCGACGCGTGGTTCGGCGACGGCGCCGACATCTCGGGCCTCCTCGACGAGGCGTTCCTCGCCGAGCGGCGCGCCCTCATCGGCGAGGAGGCGTCGCTCGAGCTGCGCCCCGGCGCCCTGCGCGGCGAGCCGCGCCTGCCGCGCGTCGAGGCCGCGGGCCCGGCGCCCAAGGCGGCCGGCACCGGCGAGCCGACGCGCGGCGACACCTGCCACATCGACGTCGTCGACCAGTGGGGCATGGTGATCTCGGCCACCCCGTCGGGCGGCTGGCTGCAGTCGAGCCCGACGATCGGCGAGCTCGGCTTCTGCCTCGGCACCCGCGCGCAGATGCTGTGGCTCGAGGAGGGGCTCACGACGAGCCTCGCGCCCGGCGTCCGGCCCCGCACGACGCTCTCGCCCACGATGCTCGTCGACGACGACGGCGCCACCGCGGCGCTCGGCACCCCGGGCGGCGACCAGCAGGACCAGTGGCAGCTCGCGATGCTGCTCGGCATGCGCGTGCTCGGCCTCGACCCGCAGGCCGCGATCGACGCGCCCTCGTGGCACGTCACGCACCTGATCTCGTCGTTCGAGCCGCGCGTGTGGGAGCCCGGCGGCCTGCACGTGGAGTCGCGGCTCCGCGAGGCGACGATCGCGGGCCTGCGCTCGCGCGGCCACGTCGTCACGGATGCGGGCCCGTGGTCGCTCGGACGGCTCTCGTTCGCCGGGCGCGATGCCGACGGCACCGTGCGGGCCGCCTCGAACGCGCGCGACGAGCAGGGCTACGCGGCCCTCCGCTGAGCCGCACCCCGCTGATCCCGGCTCGACGCGACGATGCCCGGCGGCCCCCGCCGCAGGGCATCGCTGCGCGTCAGGCGAAGAGGGCGGAGATCTCCTCGACCGTCGCGGCGTCGAGCTCGCCGCGGCCCGCCGCGGCGTTCTGCGCGACCTGCTCGGGGCTCGTCGCGCCGGCGATCACGCTCGTGACGGCCCGCTGCGCGAGCAGCCACTGGAACGTCGCCTGCAGCATGGTGCGTCCGGCGTCGCGCGCGACGCGGTCGTACTCCTCGAGGCGAGCCCAGTCGGTCTCGGCCAGCAGCTGCGGCTTCAGCGCGGTGAGGCGCGCGTCGGCGGGGCCGGTGCCGCCGGAGTACTTGCCCGAGAGCAGGCCGTTCGCGAGCGGGAAGTAGGGCAGGAAGCCGAGCCGGGCCTCGAGCACCGCCGGGAGCACGTCGCGCTCGACGCCGCGCTCGATGAGCGAGTACTCGTCCTGCGCGCTCACGAACCCGTTCGGGCTCTCGACCGCCGCGGCCTCGCGGATCTGCGCCGCGGAGAGGTTGGAGTGGCCGTAGGCGCGGACCTTGCCCTCGGCGACGAGCTCGTCGAGGGCGCGGACGGTCTCCTCGATCGGCGTCTGCGGGTCGGGCGTGTGCAGCTGGTAGAGGTCGATGCGGTCGGTCTGCAGGCGCCGCAGCGACGCCTCGACGGCGTTCCGGATGTAGGGGCGGGCGCCCTTCGCGCCCCAGCCCTCCGTGCCCTCGACGGGCAGGCCGCTGTGCCCCCACTTCGTCGCGAGCACGACCCTGTCGCGCGCGGCGGAGCCGGCCTTCGCGAGCGCGACGCCCATGAGCGTCTCGGAGGTCGTGGCCGGGTTGCCGTAGATGTCGGCCGTGTCGAGCAGCGTGATGCCGTGGTCGATCGCCGCGTGGATCACGGCGTCGGTGCCCGACTGATCCTCGGTGCGGGTGCCCTTCCGGCCGAAGTTGTTGCAGCCGAGCCCGATCGTCGAGACCTCGATGCCGCTGGTTCCCAGGGTGCGCGTCATGCCTCCGAGCCTAGGCCTCGTGGGAGGCGCCTCCCTGACCACCGGCCCGGCGCCGAGGCTTGGTCGTCCGCGGCTTCGCCGGGCCCGCGCCGCGCGCTCGCGGCGGCTTGTGCGGCTGCGTCGCGGCGATCGTCTGCGCGACCTCGTGGAGCCACTCGGTGTCGTCCATCGCGTCGTCGTCGACGATCCCGTAGGGCTTCGAGCCCGGGTATGCCTCGCCGCGCGCGAGGTGCGCCGTGAGCTCCTCGGCCTCGGGCACGAGCTTCAGCAGCAGCGTGTCGTCGCAGACGAAGGCGAAGATGCGGTCGTCGCAGTAGAGCGCGTGCTCGCCGAACATCGGGTGCAGGCGGATGGGCAGCGGGTCGAGGGCGCGCTCGATGCGCTCGAGGGTCTCTGGCCGGTTCGGCATGCGTCGATCATGGCCCACGCCGCCCACGGCGCGGTCAGGCGATCCGCAGCACCCCGGTGCGCTCGATCGCCGCGATCGCGAGCATCTTGTAGCCCTCCTCGTCGAAGAGCACGGTGATGCGATCGCCCTCGACGCCGACGACGCTGCCGCCGCCCCACGAGTCGTGCTCGACGGCGGCGCCCACCGCGAAGGCGCCGTGCTCGCCGTCGGCCGCCCGGCCGTCGGCGCCGGCCTCGTCGCGCGCTGCGTCGGTGCGCTCGGCGGCACCGCTGCGGCAGGTGTCGCACGCGCCGCAGCGCTCGGCGAGCTCCTCGCCGAAGTAGCCGAGCAGGAAGCGACGGCGGCAGCCGGTGGTCTCGGCGTAGCCGCGCATCATCTCCACCCGGGAGCGGTCGACGCGGCGACGGGCGTCGGCGAGGCGCGCAGCCTCGTCCACCGCCGGCGCCACGGTGCCCTCGCGCCACACGAGCGCGCCGTCCTCGTCGGTCGCGACGGCGCCCGCCTGCTCGAGCAGGTTGACGGCCGCGGTGAGCCGGCTCGCGCCGACGTCGAGCCGCTCCCGCAGGCGCTCGGGCGGCACCGGCAGCTTCGCGCGCCGCACCCGCTCCGCGACCTCCCGGAGCATCCTCCGATCGGCCCTGCCGCCCGTGCGGAAGCGATGGAGCCCGAAGTCCTCGCCCCGGGCGTAGAGGGCGGCGAGCGCGGGCTCGCCGTCGCGCCCGGCGCGCCCGAGCTCCTGGTAGTACGCGTCGAGCGACTCCGGCGGCGCCGCGTGGAGCACGAAGCGCACGTCGGGCTTGTCGATGCCCATGCCGAAGGCGCTCGTGGCGGCGACGACCCGCGCGCTCCCGCTGTGGAACGCGTCGTGGACGCGCTCGCGCTCGTCGCGCCGGAGGCCCGCATGGTAGGCCTCGGCGGCGACGCCCCGCGCCCGCAGCGCCTCGGCGATCCGCTCGGCCTCCGCGCGCGCCGCCACGTAGACGAGGCCGGCGCCCTCCTCGGCCTCGGCGCGCGCCACGACGGCCTCCCGGCGCGCGTCCGCGTCGTGCTCCCGGTGCACCTCGAGCTCGATGTTCGGGCGGTCGAACCCGCGCACCACCTGGGCGGCGCCGGCCATGCGGAGGCGCTCGACGATCTCCTCGCGCACGGGCGGCGCGGCCGTCGCGGTGAGCGCGACCGTCGTCGGCGCGCCGAGCGCCTGCCGCGCATGGCCGAGGCGCAGGTAGTCGGGCCGGAAGTCGTGGCCCCAGGCCGAGACGCAGTGCGCCTCGTCGACCACCAGCAGCGCCGGCTCGAGCGCGGCCAGCCGCTCGAGCACGGCACCGTTCGCGAGCTGCTCGGGCGCGAGGAAGACGAACGACGCCTCCTGGGCCTCGATCGCGGCCCATGCGGCATCCGACTCCGCCTTCCGCTGCGCCGAGTTCAGCAGCACGGCATCGGCGGCGCCGAGCCCCTCGAGCTGCTCCACCTGGTCGCGCTGCAGGGCGATGAGGGGCGAGACGACGATCGTGAGGCCGCCGCGGATGCGGGCGGCGAGCTGGTAGATCGCCGACTTCCCGTGCCCGGTCGGCATGACCGCGAGCACGTCGCGGCCGTCGACGAGCAGCTCGACGGCCTCCCGCTGGCCCGGCCGGAGCGCATCCCAGCCGAGGTCGTGGGCGGCGCGGTCGATGGGGGACAGATCGGGCATCCCCCGATGCTAGGCGCGGGCGCCCACCGACGCGCTGGACGTGCGCGGATCCTGCACCGTGAGCCGCAGCCCCGCGTCGGCGCGCTCGAGCGGCAGCCCGGCCGTCGACGCCCACGCCGCGAGCGCATCGGCCGATCCGGCCTCCGCCCCGGCCTCGGCGAGCGCGCGCACGAGGGCGCCCTTGCCCGCCTTGTTCCAGTGGTTGAGCGCCTTGCCCTCGGGCGAGACGACCTCGACCGCCACCGCGCCCGGCACGGGCGCGAGCTGCGCGTAGGCCTTCGATCGCAGGTCGAGCGCGAACCCGTCGAGCTCGTGGCCCGCGTCGGCCCACAGCGCGCGCATCCGCTCCCCCGGCAGCCTCGTGTGCTCGGACACCTTGTAGGCGGGGATCGCGTCGCCCGCCCGCACGAACCCGAGCAGCGCCGACTGGATGACGACGTGCCGCTCCACCCAGGCCCGCGCGTCCGGCGCGAGCGACGCGGCGTCGAGCGCGTCGTAGAGCACGCCCGTGTAGCGGTCGATCGCGGGCATCGTGGGCGCCGTGCGCACGGCGGCGTTGTCGGCCGCCGCGCGCGCCTTCGCCGGCGTCGACGTGTCCTGCCCTGCGGCGACGAGGCGGTCGAGCGCAGCCAGTGCCCGCGAACGGGCGACGGCCAGCCCGGGGAACCCCAGGCCGGCCGTCGTGAGGCTGGCGCCCGTCCCGCCTGCCGCCTTCGTCTCGCTGGGCGGCAGGAGGACGATCACGCGAGCGCTGCGTCGCGGGCGACGATCTCCACGCGGTCGTGGTCGACCGAGAGGAAGCCCTCGTCGGCCTGCACGCGGTGGACGGTGCCGGCGGTGTCGGTGACGCGCACCTGCCCCTCGGCGAGCAGCGCGAGCACGGGCTCGTGACCGGTCAGGATGCCGATCTCGCCCTCCACCGTCTTGGCGATGATCTGCGACGCGTCGCCCGACCACACCTCCTGGGTGGCCGACACGATGCTCACCGAGAGGGGCATCAGCCGTTCTCCTTCTGGATCTGCGCCCACTTGGCCTCGACGTCAGAGATGCCGCCGACGTTGAAGAACGCCTGCTCGGCCACGTGGTCGAACTCGCCCTTGACGATCGCGTCGAACGACTCGATGGTCTCCTTGATCGGGACCGTGGAGCCCTCGACGCCGGTGAACTTCTTCGCCATGTAGGTGTTCTGCGAGAGGAACTGCTGGATGCGGCGCGCGCGCGACACCGTGATCTTGTCCTCCTCCGAGAGCTCGTCGACGCCGAGGATCGCGATGATCTCCTGCAGCTCCTTGTTCTTCTGGAGGATCTGCTTCACCGAGGTCGCCACGCGGTAGTGGTCGGCGCCGATGTAGCGCGGGTCGAGGATGCGGCTCGTCGACGTGAGCGGGTCGACGGCCGGGTAGAGGCCCTTCGACGCGATCTCGCGGCTCAGCTCCGTCGTCGCGTCGAGGTGCGCGAACGTCGTGGCCGGGGCCGGGTCGGTGTAGTCGTCGGCCGGCACGTAGATCGCCTGCAGCGAGGTGATCGAGTGGCCGCGGGTCGACGTGATGCGCTCCTGCAGGATGCCCATCTCGTCGGCGAGGTTCGGCTGGTAGCCCACGGCGGAGGGCATGCGGCCGAGCAGCGTCGACACCTCGGAGCCCGCCTGCGTGAAGCGGAAGATGTTGTCGATGAACAGCAGCACGTCCTGCTTCTGGACGTCGCGGAAGTACTCCGCCATCGTCAGCGCCGACAGGGCGACGCGGAGACGCGTGCCCGGGGGCTCGTCCATCTGGCCGAAGACGAGGGCGGTCTTGTCGAAGACGCCCGCCTCCTCCATCTCGTGGATGAGGTCGTTGCCCTCACGGGTGCGCTCGCCGACGCCGGCGAACACCGAGACGCCGCCGTGGTCCTGCGCGACGCGCTGGATCATCTCCTGGATGAGGACGGTCTTGCCGACGCCGGCGCCGCCGAACAGGCCGATCTTGCCGCCCTGCACGTACGGCGTGAGGAGGTCGATGACCTTGATGCCGGTCTCGAACATCGCCGTCTTCGACTCGAGCTGGTCGAACGCGGGCGCCTTGCGGTGGATCGACCAGCGCTCGGAGACCTCGAGCTGCTCGCCCTCGGGGAGGTTGAGCGGCTCGCCGATGACGTTGAAGACCTTGCCCTTGGTGATGTCGCCGACGGGCACCGTGATCGACTCGCCCGTGTCGCGCACCTCCTGGCCGCGGACCAGGCCGTCGGTCGGCTTCAGGGCGATGGCGCGGACGAGGTCGTCGCCCAGGTGCTGCGCGACCTCGAGCGTCAGCGTGAACGACTCCGAGCCCTCGCCCAGCGAGACCTCGGTCTTGAGGGCGTTGTAGATGCCCGGGATGGCGTCGTGCGGGAACTCGATGTCGACGACGGGGCCGGTGACGCGAGCGATGCGACCGACGCCGCCTGCGGCCGCCTGCGGGGCCGACTGGGTGTCCGTGATGGTCATGTCGTTGCCTTTCGTGGCTTACTTCGCCGAGGAGAGGGCGTCCGCGCCGCCCACGATCTCGGAGATCTGCTGCGTGATCTCGGCCTGACGCGCGTTGTTGCGGAGACGCGTGTAGTCCGTGATGAGCTTGTCCGCGTTGTCGGAGGCCGACTTCATGGCCTTCTGCGTGGCCGCCTGCTTCGCGGCGGCCGACTGCAGGAGCGCGTTGAAGATGCGGCTCTCGACGTAGACGGGGAGGAGGGCGTCGAGCACCGACGCGGGCTCCGGCTCGAACTCGTAGAGCGGCAGCGCCGCCTCGTCGGAGGCCTGGTCGGCCTCGACGATCTCGAGCGGGAGGAGGCGCACGACGCTCGGCTCCTGCGTCATCATGCTCACGAAGCGGTTGTAGACGACGTGGATCTCGTCGACCTCCCCCTTCGTGTACGACTCGATGACGAGGTCGGCGATCTCGCGGGCCAGCTCGGCGTCGGGCACGTCGGTCTGGCCCTGCCAGTCCTTGATGAAGGCGCGGCGGCGGAACTGGAAGTACTGCACCGCCTTGCGGCCGACGAGGTAGTGGTCGACCTCCTTGCCGTCCTGCTCGAGCTGCGCCCGGAGCTCACCCGCCTCGCGGATGATCTGCGAGTTGAACGCGCCGGCGAGGCCGCGGTCGCTCGTGAGGACGATGACGGCGGAGCGCTTGATCTCCTCGCGCTCCGTCGTCAGTGGGTGCCCCTCGTTGGAGTACGTGGCCACGGCCGAGACGGCGCGCGTGATCGCCCGGGCGTAGGGGCTCGACGCCTCGACGCGACCCAGAGCCTTCTGGATGCGGGAGGCGGCGATGAGCTCCATCGCCTTCGTGATCTTCTTGGTCGTCTGCGCAGACTTGATCTTCTGCGTGTAGACCCTGAGCTTGGCGCCCATGGATCAGCGCTTGCCCTTGACGATCTGCGCCTGGTTGACGTCCTCGAGCGGCATCGCGCTCGAGGGGTCGTTGTCGACGATCGAGTCGGAGCCCTTGGCCTGGAAGCCCTTGGCGAACTCGTCGACCTCGCGCTCGAGCGTGGCGAGCGTCTCGTCGTCCAGCACGTTCGTCGTGCGCAGCGTCGTGAGGACCTCCGAGTTGTTGCGGAGGTGCTCGAGCAGCTCGCCCTCGAAGCGGAGGATGTCCTCGACCGGGACCTCGTCCATCTTGCCGTTCGTGCCGGCCCAGATGGAGACGACCTGCTCCTCGACCGGGTACGGCGAGTACTGCGGCTGCTTGAGGAGCTCGGTGAGGCGCGCGCCGCGCGCCAGCTGCCGGCGGCTCGCCGCGTCGAGGTCGGACGCGAACATCGCGAAGGCCTCGAGCGAGCGGTACTGGGCGAGCTCGAGCTTGAGCGTGCCGGAGACCTTCTTGATCGACTTCACCTGCGCGTCGCCGCCGACTCGCGACACCGAGATGCCGACGTCGACCGCGGGGCGCTGGTTGGCGTTGAAGAGGTCCGACTGGAGGAAGATCTGGCCGTCGGTGATCGAGATCACGTTCGTCGGGATGTAGGCCGACACGTCGTTGGCCTTCGTCTCGATGATCGGCAGGCCGGTCATCGAGCCCGCGCCGAGCTCGTCCGAGAGCTTCGCGCAGCGCTCGAGGAGGCGCGAGTGCAGGTAGAACACGTCGCCCGGGTACGCCTCGCGGCCCGGCGGGCGGCGGAGGAGCAGCGAGACGGCGCGGTAGGCCTCGGCCTGCTTCGACAGGTCGTCGAAGATGATGAGGACGTGCTTGCCCTGGTACATCCAGTGCTGGCCGATGGCCGAGCCCGTGTACGGCGCCAGGTACTTGAAGCCGGCGGGGTCGGAGGCGGGAGCGGCGACGATCGTCGTGTACTCCATCGCGCCGGCGTCCTCGAGCGCGCCCTTCACCGAGGCGATGGTCGAGCCCTTCTGGCCGACGGCGACGTAGATGCAGCGCACCTGCTTCGTGATGTCGCCCGAGTCCCAGTTGGCCTTCTGGTTGATGATCGTGTCGATCGCGATCGCCGTCTTGCCCGTCTGACGGTCGCCGATGATGAGCTGGCGCTGGCCGCGGCCGACCGGGATCATCGCGTCGATGGCCTTGATGCCCGTCTGGAGCGGCTCGTGCACCGACTTGCGCTGCATGACGCCGGGGGCCTGGAGCTCGAGGGCGCGGCGGCCGGTCGACGAGATCTCGCCGAGGCCGTCGATCGGGTTGCCGAGCGGGTCGACGACGCGGCCGAGGTAGCCCTCGCCGACGGGGACCGAGAGGACCTCGCCCGTGCGGGTCACCTCCATGCCCTCGACGATGCCGTCGAACTCGCCGAGCACGACGACGCCGATCTCGGCCTCGTCGAGGTTCTGGGCGAGGCCGAGCGTGCCGTCCGCGAAGCGCACGAGCTCGTTGGCCATGACGCCCGGGAGCCCCTCGACGTGGGCGATGCCGTCGGACGCGTCGATGACGTGGCCGACCTCGGCCGTCGTCGACGACGACGCCTCGTAGGACGAGACGAAGTCGGCGAGGGCGCCCTTGATCTCGTCGGGGCTGATGGTGAGCTCTGACATGTGTCTTCCTCTTCGGATGCCTTCGACCTAGCCGAGCTGCAGGCGGAGGTCGGTGAACTTGGAACGGACGGTGCCGTCGATGACGTCGTCGCCGATCGCGACGCGGAGGCCGCCGAGGACCGCCGGGTCGACGATCTGCTGCAGCTGGAGCGTGCGGCCGTACTGGCGCTCGAGGCCGGCGCGGAGCCGGTCGAGCTGGGCCGCGGGGAGCTCGCGAGCGGTGGTGACGGTCGCGAGCGAGCTGCCGGACGCGGAGGCGACCTGCGCCGTCGCCGCTCGGAGGAGCTGCCGCACGCGGCGGCCGCGGGGTGCGCGCACGAGGTGGTCGAGGATCGCGGCGGCGGCTGCGCTCGCGCGGCCGGCGAGGAGGCGCTCGACGAGCACCGCCTTGTCGTCCGCCCGGCCGAGCATGCCGCCGAGCGCGAGCTCGAGCTCGGCGTCGGAGGCGACGGTCCGCTCGAACGCCGCGAGCTCGCCCGCGACGTCGGCGCCGCCGGCGGAGCGCACCGCGATCCGGATGCCCGCGTCGTCGAGCGCCGCGAGGATGTCCTCCGCCTTCGACCAGCGCTGGCGCGCGAGGTGCGCGGCGACAGCGCGGGCGGGGGCGCCCAGCTGGCCGAGCACCCGCTCGGCGAGCGCCGCGCGGGCGTCCGCCGTCGCGACCGGGTCGACGAGCGCCGAGAGCACCTGCGGGCTGCGCTCGATGGCGCGCGAGGCCTGGAACAGGTCGCGCGCGTCGTCGAGCCCGGCCTGGGGCTGGCCCTGGAGCGCCTCGTCGATGCCGGCTCGCGCCTGGCTGGTCGCGCTGCCCACTAGCGGGTCGCCCCGTCGCGCTCGAGGTCGGCGAGGAAGCGGTCGACGATCGCCGCGCTGCGCGCGTCGTCCATCGACTCGCCCACGACCTTCTCGGAGAGGTCGATCGCGAGCGTGCCCACCTCGGTGCGCAGCGACGAGAACGCCGCCTGGCGCTCGGCCTCGATGCGCTGGTGCGCCTGCGCGGTGATGCGCTCGGCCTCGTCGTTGGCGCGAGCCTTGAGGTCGGCCTCGATCTTGGCCGCGTCGGTGCGCGCCTGGTCCTTGATGCGAGCGGCCTCGGCACGTGCCTCGGCGAGCTGCGTCGTGTAGGTCTCGAGCGCTGCGGCGGCCTCGGCCTGCGCCTCCTCGGCCTTCTTGATGCCGCCCTCGATCGCAGCCGAGCGCTCGTCGAGGAGCGCCTGCATGCGAGGGAGCACGACCTTCCAGAAGATCAGCAGGAGGACGACGAAGATGACCGACGACCACAGGATGTCGTAGAACGCGGGGAGCAGCGGGTTGGGCGTGCCCTCTGCGCCTTCCTCCGCGAGGAAGAGAGGAGTGGTCAGCATGTCGCCTCGATCAGTTGGTCATGAAGAAGTACGTGGCGATGCCGATGAACGCCAGGGCCTCCGTGAACGCGATGCCGATGAACATGAGGACCGTCAGGCGGCCCTGCAGCTCGGGCTGGCGGGCGACCGACTCGATCGTCTTGCCCACCACGATGCCCACGCCGATGGCGGGGCCGATGGCCGCGAGGCCGTAGCCGACGGTGCCGATGTTGCCGTTGATCTCGGCGAGGATGGTCGTGGCGTTGTCCACGGTCGTTCCTTTCGGTTGTCCGGGGGTTCCGGGGTCAGTGCTCTTCAGCCAGCGCGAGCTGGATGTAGACGGTGGTCAGGATGGCGAAGACGTAGGCCTGCAGCACCGAGACGAGGAGCTCGAAGGCGGTGAAGGCGAAGCCGAAGGCGAGCGTGCCCACGCCGAGCAGCGGGAACAGGCCGCCGGCCGAGAACATGAAGAAGTGCGTGGCCGCGAAGAACAGCACGAGCAGCAGGTGGCCGACGAACAGGTTCATCATGAGTCGGAGCGTCAGCGTGATGGGACGCAGGACGAACGTCGAGACGAACTCGATCGGCGTCACGATGATGTAGAGGAACCACGGCACGCCGCTGGGGAACAGCGCGTTCTTGAAGAAGGCGCCGGGGTGCTTCTTGATGCCGGCCCACATGAACGCCACGTACGAGACGAGCGCGAGCACGAGCGGCACGCCGATCACCGAGGTGCCGGCGATGTTCAGGAACGGGATGACGCCCGTGAGGTTCATCGCCAGGACCATGAAGAAGATCGTGGTGATGATCGGCAGGAAGCGCTTGCCGTCCTTCTCGCCGAGCAGGTCGTAGGCGATGCCGTCGCGCACGAAGCCGAGCGGCAGCTCGACGAGGCTCTGCGCGCGGGTCGGGATGATGCGCATGCGGCGCGTGCCGAGCACGAACACCAGGATGAGCACCGCGGCGGCGATGAAGCGCACCAGCATGATGCGGTTGATCCCGAAGATCGGGTCCTCCTCGCCCAGCCACGCGATGGTGGGCTCCTGGAACAGGAAGACCTGGGGGAAGAACTCGGAGATCGACGGCGGGTGGAAGGGCTCCGGCTCGGATCCTGCAGAGGCCAGCAACGACATGGGGACGTTCAGTGTCTCTTCCTCAACCTCATGGCGCCTGGCGCCTTCTCGACGTCGGTGCGCCCCCTCGCGCGAATGCGCTCGAGAACGAGCGCTGCAGTCGGGGGGACGCTGAAAACCCTATCAGAACCTGGGAGCCTGGGGGCCCGCCGCGGTGGCGGCGATCAGGCGCGGGCGCCCGAAGCGGGGCGCCCCTGCGTCTCGTCGTCGGCGTCGCTGTCGACGATCGGCTGACGGCTCGTGGCGACCACGACGCAGTCGATGACGAGCGAGCCGATGACGGCCGCGACGAGCGAGCCGAAGGCGACGCCGCGGTGCAGCCAGTCCTGGTCGGCGAGCACGAAGACGAGCACGATGAACAGCACGAACTTCACGAGCCAGCCGCCCAGCACGATGCCGAAGAACGCGCCGGAGAGCATCTGGCCGCGGGAGGCCTTGAACGCGAGCACGATGCTGGCTGCGGTGAGGCCGCAGAAGACGATGGCGAGGGCCGTGCCGACGAGCGCCGAGGCCACGCCCGCGCCCTCCGCGGCGATCCAGCCGACGATGCCGCCGATCACCGCCACGGCGGCGGCGAGCATGCCGCCCCAGAGGAGGATGCGACGCATGATCGCGTTCGTGGTCATCGGTGGTCTCCCGGTCGGTCGGAGCTGGTCGCGGCGAGGCGGCTGGGCCGGACTCCCCTGCGCGCAGCGCGCCGCTCGTGCAGCACCCGCAGGAACGTGCGCCACACGCGCCGGCTCACGGGCGCTGCCGTCAGCACCGCGCATACGACGAATCCGCCCACCATGATACCGACGGCCACCCACCAGGGCTGGATGAGGAAGACGAGGCAGCCCACCGAGACGACGGCCGTCCACGCGTAGAAGATGAGCACGGCGCCCAGGTGCGAGTGCCCCATGTCGAGCAGCCGGTGGTGCAGGTGCTTGCGGTCGGCGGCGAACGGGCTGTTGCCGTTCGCGACGCGGCGGATGACCGCGAGGGCGAAGTCGGTGAGCGGCAGCAGCAGGATCGCCAGCGGCAGCAGGATCGGGATGAACGCAGGCAGGATCTGGCTGCGGCCGCCCATCGTGCCGAGGTCGATCTGGCCGGTGACCGCGATCGCGCTCGCGGCCGTCAGCAGGCCCAGCATGAGCGCGCCGCCGTCGCCCATGAACATCTTCGCGCGGTGCCAGTTGACCGGCAGGAAGCCGACGCAGACGCCGATGATGATCGCGGTGATCAGGCTCGCGAGCGAGAAGTAGGCGTTCCGCTGCGCGAAGTTCTCGCTGATCATCCAGATGTACGCCCAGAACGCCGCGGCGCCGATGATCGTCGTGCCCGCGACGAGCCCGTCGAGGCCGTCGATGAAGTTCACGGCGTTCATCACGAGCACGATCACGAGGATCGACAGCGCGATCGACATCTGCGACGAGGGCACCGTGAGGCCCGCGACCGGCAGGCTCACGATCTGCACCGCGAGGACGGCGACGCCCGCGGCGACCAGGATCTGCGCGCCGAGCTTCAGCATCCAGTCGAGGTCGACGAGGTCGTCGAGCACGCCGACGGCGCAGATCGCGATCGCGGCGCCCAGCAGCGTCCAGATGCGGATCGGCTCGGCGAAGACGCCGGCGAAGTCGGGCAGCAGCGACGCGACGCCGAAGGCGCCGAGCACGCCGAGGCACATCGCCACGCCGCCGAGCCGCGGCGTCGGCCGCGAGTGCACGTCGCGCTCGCGCACGGGCGGGTGGATGCCGTGGCGCAGGGCCAGGGCGAGCACGACGCGGCTCGCGACGAAGGTGACGAGGGCGGCGACCGCTGCGACGAGGAGGAAGGTCACGCGCTCACTCGGCGGCGAGCAGGTCGCCGAGCGCCTCCGCGACCGCCTCGCGCGGCAGCACGCCCTGGCGGACGATGCGGACGACGCCGTCGGTCGAGCAGTCCAGGATCGTGGAGCCGTTGGCGGCGCCGTCCGGCACCGGGCCGCCGACGGGGCCGGCGTCGAGCACGACGTCGACCCGGTCGCCCAGCATGTCGGCGGCCTCCTGCGCCGTCGTCGCGGCGGGCATGCCGTGCAGGTTGGCGCTCGAGACGGCGAGCGGGCCGGTCTCGCGGAGCAGGCCGATCGCGATCGGGTGGTCGGGCACGCGCAGCGCCACGGTGCCGCCCGTGTCGCCGAGGTCCCAGGTGAGCGAGGCCTGCGCGCGCACGATGATCGTGAGCGGGCCGGGCCAGTGCGCATCGAGGAGCGCCTCCACCTCGGGCGGGATCCGCTCGGCGAGCGCCGCCGCCATCGGCCGGTCGGCGACCAGCACGGGCGGCGGGAAGCCGCGGTCGCGGCCCTTCGCCGCGAGCAGCGCCGCGACCGCCGAGTGCGAGAAGGCGTCGGCGGCGATGCCGTAGACGGTGTCGGTCGGGATCACGATGCAGCGCCCCGCCGCGACCGCCGTGCGCGCCGCCCGCACGCCCTCGAGGAGCGAGGCGGGATCGGCGCAGTCGTGGATCGCGGGCACGGGCCCATCGTACCGCCGCGGTGCGCGACGGTCCCCGCCGCAGCTGTCGTCAGCGGACCGCGGAGGTGACGCGGTCGCGCCCCGCGAGGTCCTGGCGCGTGCGCGCGCTGTGGAACCCGGCGTCCTCCAGCAGGCCCCGGATCGCGGCGCCCTGGTGCTCCGCGTGCTCGAACGCGACGAGGCCGCCCGGCGTGAGCAGGTCGGCGGCGAGCGGGGCGAGGCTGCGCACGAGGTCGAGGCCGTCGGCGCCCGAGTAGAGCGCGAGCGCGGGGTCGTGCGAGCGCACCTCGGGGTCGGCGGGGATGGCCGCGTGCGGCACGTAGGGCGGGTTCGACACGAGCACCTGCAGCGAGCCGGGGACGACGCCGATCGCATCGAGCGCGGCGAGGTCGCGGGCGTCGGCGTGCAGCAGGCGCACGCGCGGCGCGAGCTCCCGCACGTTGCGGCTCGCCCAGACGAAGGCCGCAGGGCTCGCCTCGACCGCGACCACGCGCGCGCGCGGCGCCTCGCGCGCGATCGAGATCGCGACGGCGCCCGAGCCGGTGCCGACGTCGAGCACGAGCGGCTCGCGGCCGGCGCCGCGCAGGTGCTCGAGCACGACGTCGACGAGCACCTCGGTCTCGGGCCGGGGCGTGAAGACGCCCTGCCCCACCGCGAGCTCGACGTGGCGGAACGGCGCGACGCCGATGATGCGCTGCAGCGGCTCGCGCCGCGCGCGCCGGACCACCGCGTCCGCGAGCCTCGACTCCGCCTCCGGCTCGAGCGCGCGCCCGACCGCCATGTCGAGGCGGAGCTCGCCGAGCGAGCGGTCGGTCGCCCAGGCGGCGAGCAGCTCGGCGTCCGGGCCATCCACGCCGGCTTCGGCGAGGACGGCCCGCACGGACCGGACAGCCTCGGCGACGCTCCTGGTGGGCATCCGTCCACGGTACTCGGCGGCGGCGCCGCCCCACGCCGCGCAGGGGCGATCCTGCGCCGTCGTGGAGCGAGCGCTGACGCTCGGGCCGCGAGGAGGATGACGGCCGTATGCTGAAAGCCCCGCTTCCATCGGATGAAAGGCAGGCGCATGGCCCGCATCTTCGACGACATCACCGGCACCATCGGCGGCACGCCGCTCGTGCGCCTCCAGCGCCTGGACGACACGCACGCCACCGTGCTCGTCAAGCTCGAGTCGTTCAACCCCGCCGGCTCCGTGAAGGATCGCATCGGCAAGGCGCTCATCGACGCGGCCGAGGCCTCCGGCGAGCTCCAGCCGGGCGGCACGATCGTCGAGGGCACGAGCGGCAACACCGGCATCGCGCTCGCCTTCGTCGGCGCCGCGCGCGGCTACCGCGTCGTGCTCACGATGCCCGAGACCATGTCGGTCGAGCGCCGCGCGATCCTCAAGGCCTACGGCGCCGAGCTGGTGCTCACCCCCGGCGCCGACGGCATGCGCGGCGCCGTCGAGCGCGCGCAGCAGATCGTCGACGAGACTCCCGGCGCGATCCTCGCCCGCCAGTTCGAGAACGAGGCCAACCCGGCCGTGCACCGCGCCACGACGGCCGAGGAGATCTGGGCCGACACCGACGGCGACGTCGACGTGTTCGTCTCGGGCATCGGCACGGGCGGCACCATCACGGGCGCCGGCAACCGCCTCAAGGAGCTGGACCCCGACATCCGCGTCGTCGCCGTCGAGCCCGCAGACTCGCCGCTGCTCACGAAGGGCCAGGCGGGCCCGCACAAGATCCAGGGCCTCGGCGCGAACTTCGTGCCGGCGCTGCTCGACACCGACGTCTACGACGAGGTCGTCGACGTCGAGCTCGACGACGCCGTGCGCGTCGGCCGACGCCTCGCCGCCGAGGAGGGCATCTTCGCCGGCATCTCCTCGGGCGCGATCGTGCACGCGGCGCTCGAGATCGCCCGCCGGCCCGAGTCGGAGGGCAAGACGATCGTCGCGATCGTCTGCGACACCGGCGAGCGCTACCTGTCGATGCCCATCTACGCTGAGCTGGCGCAGCAGGGCTGACGCCGACGCCGGACCGGGAGCCCGGCAGCCACGACGAGCCGGCACGACGACGAGAGGGAGGCGATGGGCCTGCTGCACGTCCGCGAGGACATCGAGAACGCCAAGCGGCACGACCCGGCCGCGCGCGGATCGCTGACGATCGCGCTGACGTACTCGACCCTCCACGCCGTGTGGGCCCACCGCGTCAACCACCGCCTCTGGCACGCCGGCGCGCGCTCGCTCGCGCGCGCCGGCAGCCAGTGGGCGCGCTTCATGACGGGCGTCGAGATCCACCCCGGCGCCCGCATCGGCCGTCGCTTCTTCATCGACCACGGGATGGGCGTCGTGATCGGCGAGACCGCCGAGGTCGGCGACGACGTGATGCTCTACCACGGCGTCACGCTCGGCGGCACGGCCCGCGGCGCCGTGAAGCGCCACCCGACGATCGGCGACCGCGTGCTCGTCGGCGCCGGCGCGAAGGTGCTCGGCGCGATCTCGCTCGGCGACGATGTGAAGGTCGGCGCGAACGCCGTCGTGCTGCACTCGTTCCCGGCGGGCACGACGCTCGTCGGCATCCCGGCCGTCCCGGTCGAGCGCGGGACGCCCACCGGGCTCATCGAGTACGTCATCTAGCGGCTCGCGCCGCCTCGCCTCGAGTGGCGCCGACTCCTGCCGAGTGGCGGCGATCGGCGCCGAGTGGCGGCGATGTGCTGGCGATCGCCGCCACCGTCGACCAGATGCCGCCACTCGAGACCGGATGCCGTCACTCGATGCGGGAGCCGCGGCTGGGCGGCGGCGTGGTCAGGCCGCGGGCCCCCCGGTCGGAGGTCGGGGCCGCGGGCGCCGCGGGCTTCGGCGCCGTGAGCTTCAGGCCGATGACCGCGGCCACGATGACGGCCACGAACAGCACCGTCCACCACGAGAACGCCTGCGCTCCCGTCGCGATCGCCCACCCGACCGTGAGCGCGGCCCCGAGCCCGACCCACACCGCGTAGGCGGTGCCGATCGGGATGCTGCGGGCCGCGCGCTCGAGGCCGATCATCGAGAGCACGATGCCGATCGCGAAGACCACGGTCGGCACGGGCTGCGTGAGGCCCTGCGACTCCCCGAGCGCCGTCGCCCAGACCGCCTCCAGCACGGCCGAGACGACGAGCACGATCCAGGCCGATCGGCCCGCGGCCGCCGCCCGCGCGTCGCCCCCCGGGACGCCGGCGCTCCGCGCGCCGCCCGACTGCGCCCCGGCCACTAGGCCACGACCTTCAGGCCGACGACGGCGGCGACGAGCACCGCCAGCAGCAGGATGCGCACGAGCGTCGCGCGCTCGGCGCGCGTGACCATCGCCCAGCCGGCGGTCGCGGCTGCGCCGATCCCCACCCACACCGCATAGGCGGTGCCGGTCGGGATCGTGAGCATCGCGAGCGCCAGCCCGGCCATGCTCGCGACGAGCGCGATGCCGAAGACGACGGTCGGGCGGCGCTTCGTGAAGCCCTCCGAGCGCGAGAGCGCGATGGCCCAGACCGCTTCGAGCAGTCCGGAGACGATGAGGACGAACCAGTCCATGACGAAGACCTCCAGTGGTGGTCAGTCTTGTCGCTGTGCGGGTACTGCGCCCTCGTCCGCAGGCCTGTCTGGGCCTGCCCCCAGGGTAGCCGAGCCCCAGCGCGGCGGCTAGGGCCTGCGACCGCCGAGCGCTGCCGTGACGCGGTCGGCGGCCGCGACGACGTCGTCGACGAGCGCCTCGCACGCCTCGCGCGTGAGCCGCAGCGTCGGCCCCATGACGGTGAGCGCGCCGACGAGCTGCGCGTGCGCGTCGAACACCGGCGCCGAGAGCCCGCTCGCCGCCTCCACCCGCTCGCCCGTCGTGATCGCGAAGCCCTGCGCGCGCGTCGTCGCGACGACGTCGCGGAGCGACTCGGCATCGGTGATCGTCGACGCGGTGAGCGCCTCGAGCGGCCCGCCCGCGACCTGCTCGAGGAGCTCGTCGCTCCAGGCGAGGATGACGCGGCCGGCGCTGCCGACGTGGAGCGGCTGGATGCGCCCGACGTACATGTCGCGCTTCAGTCCGTGGCGGGTCTCGGCGACGCCGACGCACACGCGCGCCAGGCCCTCCGGCCGGAAGAAGCACGCCGTCTCGCCTGTCGCGTCGCGGAGCGCCGTGAGCTGGGGCGAGAGCAGCTCGCCGAGGTCGCGCGTGCGCGCCGCGGGACCCGCCCAGTAGGCCATCCGGGCGCCGATCGCGTAGTCGTCGCCGACGCGGTCGAGGAAGCCGTGCTCGACGAGGTTGTGGAGCAGTCGGTGCGCCGTCGAGGCGGGGATGCCCGTCGCGCGCCGCACGTGCGCGGCGGTGAGGCGCGGACGCTCGAGCGTGAAGGCGTCGAGGATCGCGGCGATCTTCGCGAGCACGAGCAGCGGCGCATCGGACATGGCGCGATCGTACCGCCGCCCGACACGCCCATGGCACCGTGATGTGGGATGTGTCCTACGATGTGGGAATCCGTGGCGCCGCCGCTCGGGCGCGCGCCACCCTCGACGGAGAGGGAAGCACCATGCCCGAATGGACCATCCTGGCCGTGGTCGCGGTCGCCATCATCGCGGTCGTCCTGATGATCGTGAAGCTGCACGTGAACCCGGTCATCGCGCTCGCGATCGGCGCCGCCGCCATCGGCCTCATGTCGGGCCTCGGCGCCGTCGGCACGGTCGAGACCATGGCCACCGGCTTCGGCGACACGATGGCCGAGGCGGGCCTGCTCATCGCGTGGGGCGTGCTCATCGGCTCGCTGCTCAACCGGATGGGCGCGATCACGAGGCTCGTCGAGACGCTGCTCAAGGCGTTCGGCCCCAAGGGGGTGCCGTACGCGATCGGCGTCTCGTTCGCCACCTACCTGCAGACGATCTTCGTCGACGTCATGATCGTGCTCGCCGCGCCGCTCGCGCGCCGGATCGCGCCCCGGCTGGGGAAGGCGGGCGTCGGCATCATGGCCGCGACCTTCGCGATCAGCCTCGAGGTGGGCATCGCGCTCATGGTGCCCGGCATCGGCGCCGTCATGATCGCCGCGAGCCTCGGCATCCCGATCGGGCAGATGCTGCTGTGGGGCGTCGTCGTGGTCGTGCCGACCGTGATCATCTCGATCCTGCTCATGACGATCGCGTTCCGCGCCGGCTTCTGGAAGGCCGAGACCGACGAGCTCGCGATGATCGACGACGGCGGCGACCGCCCCGCCGACGGCGCAGGCCCCGAGGACGCCCCGCGCTCGGTCGCCGGCGCCACCCGCTCGATCCCGGTCGCCGACGCGGACGCGCAGCGCAGCGCGGTCGCCGTCGCCGAGCACGACGACGAGGGCCTCCGCCGCCTGCCGCTGCTCGTGCTCTTCGCACCGCTGCTGCTCTCGCTCGTGCTGATCGCCTCCGGCGCGCTGCTCGACGTGGCCGAGCTCGAGGTGCCGCCGATGCAGTTCCTCGGCGCCCCGGCGATCGCGCTGCTCATCGGCGTCATCGGCACGGCGATCATCGCCCGCCGGGTGCTCGGCCGCACCGAGCTCGAGCGGGCGCTCGTGCAGGGCTTCAAGGACGCCGGCCAGATCTTCGCCCTCACGGGCGTCGGCGGCGCCCTCGCCGCGGTCATCGCCGCGGGCGAGCTCGGCCCGCTGCTCACGCAGTACCTCGGCGCCTCCGCCTTCGCGCCCATCCTGCTCGTGTGGGTCTTCGCGGCCGTGCTGCACATCGCCGTCGGCTCGGTGACGCTCTCGGCCATGACGGCCGCCGGCATCCTCGCGCCCGTCGCGGCGAGCCTCGGTCTCAACCCCGTGCTCGTCGGCCTCGCGGCCGGCGCGGGCGCCCTGTTCTGCATCCACGTCACGTCGAACACGTTCTGGCTGCTGCAGTCGTTCCTCGGGCAGTCGGTGCGCGGGGCCCTGAAGTCGGTGACGGTCGGCGTCTCGGTCGCGAGCCTCGTGGCGCTCGGCATGGTGCTGCTGCTCTCGCTCGTGCTCTGACCCGCCTCCCCGATCCGCCCCGATCCCGAACCGTCCGAACCCTGGAGGGAGCCCCGTGACCCACGACCGTCCGCTCGCCGGCATCCGCGTGCTCGAGCTCGGCAACTACATCGCCGCCCCCACCGCGGGCCGGCTGCTCGCCGACTTCGGCGCCGACGTCGTCAAGGTCGAGCGCCCCGGCACCGGCGACGAGCTGCGCCGCTGGCGGCTCCACGCCGGGGAGACGTCGATGCTCTACCGCGCCATCAACCGCGGCAAGCGCTCGGTGGTGCTCGACCTGCGCAGCGATGAGGGCCGGGAGGCGGTGCTCGCGCTGGCCGCGGAGGCCGACGTGCTGCTCGAGAACTTCCGCCCCGGCACGCTCGAGCGCTGGGGCCTCTCCCCCGCCGAGCTCGAGGCGCGGAACCCCGGGCTCGTGCTCGTGCGGATCTCAGCGTTCGGGCAGACGGGCCCGCTCTCGCCGCGGCCCGGCTTCGCGGCGGTCGCGGAGGCCCACGGCGGCTTCCGCGAGCTCGTCGGCGAGCCAGGGCGGCCGCCGAGCCGCACGGGCTTCTCGATCGGCGACACGATCGCGGGCCTCTACGCCGCCTTCGGTGCCGTGATGCAGCTGCTCGAGCGGGAGCGGAGCGGGTCGGGCTCCGGAGTCCGCCCGCCCCTCGACCGCCGCGCGATCGACGTGGCGCTCAACGAGGCGATGCTCTCGGTCACGGAGTCGCTCGTGCCCGACTGGGAGGCGTACGGCGTGCGCCGCGAGCGCACGGGCGGGCGCATGGAGGGCATCGCGCCCTCGAACGCGTACCTCTGCGCCGACGACCGCTCGATCGTCGTCGCGGGCAACGGCGACGGCATCTTCCGCCGCTACATGGAGGCGATCGGTCGGCCCGACCTCGCCGCCGACCCCGGGCTCGCCTCGAACGAGGGCCGCTGGGCGCGGCGCGAGGAGCTCGACGCCGCGATCGGCGCGTGGACGGCCGAGCTCGCCGCGGCCGACGCGCTCGAGGCGCTCGACGCCGCAGGCGTGCCGGCGGGGCTCATCGCCACGGCGGAGGACGTCTGCGCCGACGAGCAGTACGCCGCGCGCGACATGATCCAGCGCTTCGACGTCGACGACGGCGAGGCCGTGCGGCAGGGCGTCGGCTTCCCCGGCATCGTGCCCGTCATCGGCGGGCGCTCACTCCCGATCGCGCACCCGGGGCCCGACCTCGGTGCGCACACGGGCGAGGTGCTCGGCGAGTGGCTCGGCTGGGACGAGGCGCGCATCGGCGCGCTGGGCGGCGAGGCGCCCGTGACCGCATCCGCATCCGCATCCGAGGGGGACGCATGACCGGCATCCGCATCCGCGACGTCACGCTGCGCGACGGCCTGCAGCTCACCGGCAAGCCGCTGCCGACCGAGCGGAAGGTCGTGCTCGTGCGCGAGCTGCTCGCGCTCGGCGTCGAGGAGCTCGAGATCGGCTCGATGGCGCGGCCCGACCTCGTGCCCGCCGTCGCCGACACCCTCGACGTCGTCGCGGCCCTCACCCCCGGGGAGCTCGAGCGCTGCTGGATCTGGGTCGCCACGCCGCGGCACGTCGAGCGCGCCCGGGCGGCCGGCGCGACCCGGTTCCAGTACTGCTTCTCGGCCTCCGACAGCCACAACCGCGCGAACGTCGGCCGCGACACCGAGACCTCGGTCGCGGCGATGCCGGATGCGGTCGCCGCCGCGGGCCCGGACGGGCAGGTGCAGCTGTGCATCGCGACGTCGTTCACGTGCCCCTTCGAGGGCGAGGTGCCGCTCGAGCGGGTGGCGGGCATCCTCGCCGACGGGCGGACGGCGGGCGCGAGCCACGTCGTGATCGCCGACACGCTCGGGCAGGCGCACCCCGCCGAGGTGACGCGGCGCGTGGGCCTCGCGGCGCGGGAGCGACCGGAGGCGGGGCTCGTCTTCCACGGGCACGATACGTGGGGCCTGGGCGTCGCGAACGCGCTCGCCGCGGCGGGCGCGGGCGCGGGCGTGCTCGACGGCGCGCTCGGCGGGCTCGGCGGCTGCCCGTTCGCGCCCGGCGCCTCGGGCAACACCGCGACCGAGGACCTCGCGTTCGGCCTGCGGCCCTCGTGGGCGGATCCGGGCTCGTTCGCGGCGCTCGTGCGGCTCGGCCAGGAGGTCACGGGCCTCCTCGCCGAGGACGACCGCGCCCGGGTGCTCGGCGGCGCGCTCAGCGAGCGCGCCCGCGCGTTCCCCTGGACGCTGCAGGACTGACGCTCCGTCTCGACGGCTCTGCGCGGCAGGGCAGGGCGGGCGTCAGGTCTCGACGAGCGCGTGCGGCTCGTCGTCTGCGGGCCACTCGAAGCCGTCGAGGTAGGCGTCGAGCGCGTCGTGCTCGAGCCGGACGGCATCGGGGCCGGGCGTCCGCGCCTCGACCCGGTCGTGGAGCGTCGCGCGCTCGGCGCGCACGACGACGAGCTCGTGCTCGGCGCCGAGCGCGGCGCAGCGGGCCCGCCACTCGTCGCGGACCGCGCGCACCGACATCGAGGCGTCCACCACCACGCGCTCCCCCGCGACGACCGCGGTCCGCATCCGCTCGTGGAGGTCGGCGTCGACCGCCTCGACGAGCTCGCGGGACGGCCGCCCGTCGCGCACGCCGCGCGCCCACGCCTCGCGGTCGAACGACAGCACCACCGCGCCGGCCGCCTCGAGCTCGCGCGCGATCGTCGTCTTGCCCGCGCCTGCCGGGCCGCACAGCAGGGTCACCTGTGCCATGGCGCGAGCGTAGCGGCGCGGATCCGGGCGACGGACGCGCTGAGGGCGACCCGGCGCCCGTGTCGCGCTCAGCGGACGGTCGCGTGCGCGCGCCAGGCGCCGAGCACGGCCCCGAGCGTCATGGAGATCACCGCGAGCGCCAGCAGCACCAGCCCGCCCTGCACCGATCCGCCGACGACCGCAGCGAGCGCGCCGAGGCCCGCGAGGACGGCGATCGAGCCGGTGAGCCAGGACACCGGCGTCGCGGCGCGGTGCCCGCGCAGCCACGCCTCGTCGCTCGCCATGAGCGTGCGGGTGCGGATGCCCGCGAGGTGGTTGCGCCCGATGCGCCCGATGCCCGCGAGGTGGACGACCGCGACGAGCGCGGCGGCGCCGAGGACCACCGCGATCGAGGCGATCGAGAGGGGCACGACAGCGGCGGCGGCGTCCTGGGCGTCCATGCCTCCATCGTTCCACGGGTGGCCGGATGGCCGCGCAGGGCTCCGGCTCCGGGTCCGGCTCCCTCGGCATCACTCCCCCGGCGCTCGCCCGTAGCGCACGGCGGCCCGCACGGCGGGCGGCGCCGCCGCCGCGAGGGCAGCGTCGGGCGCGGCGCCCAGCGCGTCGTTGACCGCGGAGAACGCCATCCGGGCGCCGACGTACGCGGTGACGCCCAGGATCGCGCGATCGCCGAAGCCCGCGGCCCGCAGCCGCTCGACGTCCTCGGCGGTGGTGCCGTTCGGATCGCGCGCGACGCGACGCACCCACGCCGCGAGCACGCGCTCGCGCTCGTCGAGGCCGCCGTCGTCGCCGGCGAGCACGGCCGCGGCCGTGCCGTCGGAGCTCGCCGCGGCGAGCCGCGTGCCCCACGCGAGCGAGCAGTACGCGTCGCCGAGCGCGCCCGCGAGCGCGCTCACCACGATGCCCTTCTGCCGGAGGCTCAGGCCGCCGGCCGTCGCCGCCGCGACCGTGAACGCCTCCCAGGCCGCTTCGACCTCCGGCGCGTGCGCCCACACGCGCGTGAGCGCCATGACGTAGCCCGGGTCGTCGCGGTCGGCGGCGAACAGCCGCTCGGCGCCCTCGCCCTCCGGCGGATCGGACAGGAACCCGGCGGCCACGGCGACCGCCTCAGCGCAGGTCGATCTGCAGCACCGAGCCGCCGCCGGTCGAGGTCGACCCCACCGTCACGAAGGCCGAGTGCCCGCGGATCGCGAGCCCGTACGGCGCCTCGAGGCCGTCGACGACGACCGCGTGGTCGGATCCGCCGGGCGTCACCCGCCGCAGCGAGCCGTCGGCACCGTCGAAGAAGTCCGCGTCGTCGAGCTGCACGGCGTAGAGCGCGCCGTCGCGCCACGCGAGGCTCGTCACGGTCGTGAGCCCGGTCGCGTAGGTCGAGACCTGCCCGTCGGCGCCGATGCGCCAGATCGACGACCCGCCCTCCGGGAACGGGAAGCCGGTGAGCTGCGAGACGTAGAGCGCGCCGTCCGGGCCGACCGCCACGTCGGTCGGCACCGCCTCGGGCGGGATGAGGCCGGGCCCGAAGGGGTTCGGCACGGGCGCCCCGGCGGGCAGCACCGCGAGGGCCTCGAGCCCTCCGCGATCGACGCCGACGACGGTGTTGCCGCCAGCGTCGGCGACCGCCCATCCCGCTCCCGCCGTCGCCATGCCGACGGCGTTGGAGTCTGGCGCCTCGCTCCCGTCCGGGTTCTCGGCGACCTCGAAGGCGTTGAGGTCGGCGACGAGACCGAGATCGGCCGCGTCGAGCGGCGCGCTGCCGAGCCGGCCGCTGCGGAGCGTGCCGAAGAGCCCGTAGTCGCCGCCGAGGTCGTCGCGCGCGCTCGCGGCACCCGACATGCCGCCGATGAGGAGCGAGATCGTGCGGCCGCGCACCACGACGTCGGATGCGCCGATCGCGTCGCCGCCGAACGACAGCGTCGGCACGCCCGTCACGACCCGCCGCTGCTGCCCGTCGCGCACCTCGGTGACGGCGCCCGTGAGGCCGCACCACGCGAACGCGGGGTCGACGCCGGGGATGGCGTCGCACGCCGCGGTGCTGCCGGCCTCGGCCACGTAGAGGCGGTTCCCGGGGCCGATGGAGAGCTGCCGCGGGTTGTCGAGCCCGCTCGCGATCGTCACCGGCTCGCCGCCGGGAGGCGCCGCGGAGGCCGTCGTGCCCGCGAGCGGGACGAGGCCGACGGCGACGACCGCGGCGGCGATCGCCGCCGAGCCGCGGAGCGATGCAGGACGGATGGGTGCAGGCATGATCGCGCTCCTCCTCGCGGTGCCGCCACCGCGGCGGCACCTCATCGCGAACAGCGTCCTCGTACTCGGGGGTCGAGGCAAGATGCGACTTGGCCCAGCGTCCGACGCCGCGCCGCGCGGCTGCGCCGCGGACACGGCTCAGCGAGCGCGACGCCGGGCGAGCGGCGACCGCGCGAGGCCCGCGGCCGAGAGCGCGAAGCCCACCACGACGACCGCGAGCACCGGACCGAGGCCGAGCGCGTCGGCCGCGATGCCGGCGATCGGCGCCGCGACGACGAACATGCCCCGGTTCGCGGTGCGCATCGTCGCGTTCATGCGCGCCTGCATGGCATCGGGCGTCGCCCGCTGGCGCAGCGCCATCTCGCTCGGGTTGCCGAGGCCCATGCCGACCCCGGCCATCACGAGCCCCGCGACGACCACGGCGAGCCCCGCGGGAGGCGCCATCGGCGCGAGCGCCGGCAGCGCCACGAGCGCCCAGCCGAGCGGCGAGCCGACCCGCGAGAGCACGATCGTGCGCGCCTCCCCGGCCCGGCCGGCGACGACCTCCGCCAGCGCCGTGCCTGCGAGCGTCGCCGCGCCCAGCGCGCCGAGCGCGAGGCCGAGCCCCGCCGGGCCCGCCGAGAGCCCCGTGAGCACGAGCGGCACGAGCAGCGTCATCGCGGCCCCGTTGCAGAGGAACCACGCATGCGTCCAGCGCGCGAAGGGCCCGAGCCGCGGATGCCGGTGCACGAAGCGCAGGCCGCGCCCGATCGATCGCCACAGGGGCGGGCGCGACGTGCGCACCGGCTCGTCGACCGGCATGGTCGCGAGCACGACGGCCGACGCGAGGTGCGCAGCGGCCGCCACGAGCAGCGACACCGGTGCGCCCAGCCACGCGATGAGCGCGCCGGAGGCGGCCGGCCCCGCCGACTGCGCCGCGTTCGCGCCGAGGTCGAGCCGCTGGTGCGCGGCGAGGAGCAGCGGGCGCGGCACGAGCCGCGGCACGAACGCCTGCGAGGCGGCGTCGTTCACGAGCGACGCGGCGCCCAGCGCGAGCGCTGCGAGCAGCAGCGCCCACAGCGCGCCGCCGCCGAGCAGCCACGCGGCGGCGAGCGCCCCGAGGATCGCCGCGCGCGCGAGGTCGCTCGCGAGCATCGCCGTGCGCCGACGCCAGCCCTCCACGAGCGCGCCGGCCACGAGCCCGAGCACCACGTACGGCAGCCAGCGCGCTGCGGCGAGCCAGCCGACCTCCGCCGCGCCGCCGCCGAGGTCCTCGACGAGCATCGTCTGCAGCGCGATGATCGCGAGCCCGACGCCCGTGCCGGTCGCGAGCTCGACGCTCCAGAAGCGCCAGAACGCGGCGCCGAGGCGCTCCCGCCCCGACGCCGCGCTCATCGCAGGATCAGGCCTCGTTGCCGAGGGCCGCGAGCCGCGCCTCCTCGTCCGCCTGGATGCAGGAGTCGATGACGGGCTGCAGCGCGCCGTCCATCACGGAGTCGAGGTTGTACGCCTTGAAGCCCGTGCGGTGGTCGGCGATGCGGTTCTCGGGGAAGTTGTACGTGCGGATGCGCTCGGAGCGGTCCATGCCGCGGATCTGCGAGCGGCGCGCGTCGGACGCGGCCGCGTCGAGCTCCTCCTGCTGCTTCGCGAGCAGGCGGGCGCGCAGCACGCGCATCGCCGCCTCGCGGTTCTGCAGCTGGCTCTTCTCGTTCTGCATCGACACGACGATGCCGGTCGGCACGTGCGTGATGCGCACCGCCGAATCCGTCGTGTTCACGCTCTGCCCGCCGGGGCCGGACGACCGGAAGACGTCGATCTTCAGGTCGTTCTGGTCGATCTGGATCTCCTCCGGCTCGTCGACCTCCGGGAAGACGAGCACGCCGGTCGTCGACGTGTGGATGCGGCCCTGCGCCTCCGTCGCCGGCACGCGCTGCACGCGGTGCACGCCGCCCTCGTACTTCAGCGACGCCCAGACGCCCTCGGCGGGGTCGCTCGAGGAGCCCTTCACGGCGATCTGGACGTCCTTGTAGCCGCCCATGTCGCTCGCGGTCGACTCGAGCATCTCGACCTTCCAGCCGCGGCTCGTCGCGTAGTGCGTGTACATGCGCACGAGGTCGGCGGCGAACAGGGCCGACTCCTCGCCGCCCTCGCCGCCCTTCACCTCGAGGATGACGTCGCGGCCGTCGTCGGGGTCGCGCGGGATGAGGAGGCGGCGGAGGCGCTCCTCGGCCTCGTGCGCCGCGGCCTCGAGCCCCGGCACCTCCTCGGCGAACGCGTCGTCCTCGCGGGCGAGCTCGCGCGCGGCCTCGAGGTCCTCGAGGCCGTTCGTCCACCGCTCGTGGGCAGCCTTGATCTGGCTGAGCTCCGCGTAGCGGCGGTTCACCCTGCGGGCGCGGCCGGCGTCGGCGTGCAGCGCGGGGTCCGCGAGCTGCAGCTCGAGGTCGGCGTGCTCGGCGAGCAGGCCCGCCACCGACTCGAACACGTCAGTCCTTGTCGTGCTGGCCGGGCACCGACTTCGAGACCTTCATGAGGAACTCGACGTTCGACTGCGTCTCCTTGAGCTGCTTGAGCACGAGCTCGAGCGCCTGCTGCGTCTCGAGGCCCGCGAGCGCCCGGCGCAGCTTCCACATGACCTTCGTCTCCTCGACGCCCATGAGCATCTCCTCGCGGCGCGTGCCGGAGGCGTTGACGTCGACCGCGGGGAAGATGCGCTTGTCGGCCATCTGGCGCGACAGGCGGAGCTCCATGTTGCCCGTGCCCTTGAACTCCTCGAAGATCACCTCGTCCATCTTCGAGCCCGTCTCGACGAGCGCCGTGGCGAGGATGGTGAGCGAGCCGCCGTGCTCGATGTTGCGCGCGGCGCCGAAGAACTTCTTCGGCGGGTAGAGCGCGCTCGAGTCGACGCCGCCCGAGAGGATGCGGCCGGAGGCGGGGGCGGAGAGGTTGTAGGCGCGGCCGAGGCGCGTGATGCCGTCGAGCAGCACGACCACGTCGTGGCCGAGCTCGACGAGGCGCTTCGCGCGCTCGATCGCGAGCTCCGCGACCGTCGTGTGGTCCTCGGCGGGCCGGTCGAAGGTCGACGCGATGACCTCGCCCTTGACGGTGCGCTGGAAGTCGGTGACCTCCTCGGGGCGCTCGTCGACGAGGACGATCATGAGGTGGACCTCGGGGTTGTTCTCGGCGATCGCGTTCGCGATGGCCTGCATCACGAGCGTCTTGCCGGCCTTGGGCGGCGAGACGATGAGGCCGCGCTGGCCCTTGCCGATCGGCGCGACGAGGTCGATGACGCGGGTCGAGAGCTTGTTCTGCGTCGTCTCGAGGCGGAGGCGCTCCTGGGGGTAGAGCGGCGTGAGCTTCGAGAACTCGGTGCGCGCGAGCGACTCCTCGACCGTCTGGCCGTTCACGGAGTCGACGCGCACGAGCGCGTTGAACTTCTGGCGGCCCGACTGCTGCTCGCCCTCGCGCGGCTGCTTGATGGCGCCGACGACGGCGTCGCCCTTGCGGAGGCCGTGCTTCTTCACCTGCGCGAGCGAGACGTAGACGTCGTTCTGGCCGGCGAGGTAGCCGGAGGTGCGCACGAAGGCGTAGTTGTCGAGCACGTCGAGGATGCCCGCGACGGGCAGGAGGACGTCGTCCTCGTGGATCTCGAGCTCGGCGTCCTGGCCGCCGCGGCGGGTGCGCTCGCGGCCGCGCGAGCGGCGCGACTCGGCGTCGGCCTGCTGGCGGTCCTGGCCCTGCTGGCGGTCCTGGCCGCGGCCGCCCTGGCTGCCGCGACCCCGGCGCGAGCCGTTGTCGTCGTCGCCGTCGTCCTGCTGACGGCTGTCCTGGCGCCCGTTGTCCTGCCGGCTGTCCTGGCCGTTCCGGTCCTGGCCGTTGCCCTTGCCGCGGCTGCGGCGGCGGCGCGAGCCGCCCTCCCGCTGGCCGTCGCCCTGCTGCTCGGCCCCGGCGTCGTCGCCCTTGGCGTCGTCCTGCGGCGCGGCGTCCTGTGCGGGCTCGGCCTGCGCCGAGCGGGCCTGGGCCGGTGCCTGCTGCTCGGCGGCGGGGGCGACGGCCTCGGCGGCCTCCGGTTGCTCCGCCTGGGGCGCGTCGGCGTCGGCCTTGCGCTTGCGCGGCGTGCGGGTGCGCTTGGCCTTGGGGGCCTCCTCGCCCTCGGCCGGCTGCGCGTCGGCCTGCGCGGCCTCGCCCTGCGGCGCCTCGGCGGGCGCGGCTGCCTCGGCAGCGGCCGCGTCGGCGGCGATCTGCGCCTTGGTGCGGCGGGGCGCGCGCTTCTTCGGCGCGGCCTCGGCCGGCGCCTCGGTCGGCTCCGCGGCGGGCGCCTCGGCGGCGGGCGCCTCCGCGGCGGCTGCCGCGGCCGCGGGGGCCTCGGCGACCAATGCGGTCGACGCGCGGCGCGAGCGGCGCTTGGGCGCGGCCTGCTCGGCGGGCGCCTCTGCGGCGTCTGCCGCGGGGATGGTGTCGGTGGTCTCGCTGGTCATGCGCGAGGGCTCCTTCAGATCTCGGCCGGCGCAGAGCGCGCCGGCGGGGAGCTCGTCTCCTGCAGCGCCGTCGGCGTGACCGCCGACGATCCGGCGCGGCAATGCGCGGAGAGGAGTGGGGATCGCCCCCTGCCGGGCTAGGCCGCGGCCTGCGGGGGGATGGGCTCCACTGTACCACCGCGGATGTCGACGGCCAGCAGGAGCGCGCGCCACGGCTCGTCGCGCGACTCGACGATCGCCGCGGCCTCGAGCCGGGCTGCCGGATCGCCCGCGAGCACGAGCACCGACGGGCCCGCGCCCGACACGACGGCGGCGTGGCCGGCGGCGCGCAGGGCGCCGACGAGCGCGCTCGTCTCGGGCATCGCGCTCGCCCGGTACGTCTGGTGCAGGCGGTCCTCGGTGGCGTCGAGCAGCAGCTCGGGGCTCTGCGTCAGCGCGGCCACGAGCAGCGCCGAGCGCGAGAGGTTGAAGACGGCGTCGGCGTGCGGCACGGCCTCGGGCTGGAGGCTGCGCGCGAGCTTCGTCGACATCGTCGCCTCGGGCACGGCGACGAGCAGCGAGACGCCGCGGTGCACGGCGAGCTGCTTGTGCCGCGGGCCGGTCTCGTCGACCCACGCGATGGTGAGTCCGCCGAAGATCGCGGGCGCGACGTTGTCGGGGTGGCCCTCCAGCTCGGTCGCGAGGCGCAGCACGTCGGCGTCGGCGAGCTCGACGAGACCCTCGAGCAGCCCCTGCGCGGCGAGCACGCCCGAGACGATGGCGGCGCCGGAGGAGCCCATGCCGCGGCCGTGCGGGATGCTGTTGCGCGCGCGCAGCACGAGGCCCGGCGCCTCGACGCCCACGGCCTCCAGCACGTGCAGCAGCGAGCGGGCGACGAGGTTCGTCTCGTCGGTGGGCACCTCGTCGGCGCCGACGCCCTCGACCTCGACGCGCACGGCCGTGCCGGCCGTCGCCTCCACCTCGAGCTCGTCGTGCACGTTGAGCGCGAGCCCGAGCGTGTCGAAGCCGGGGCCGAGGTTGGCGCTCGTCGCCGGCACCTGCACGCGGACGCGGCGGCCGACCGGGATGCTCGCGCCGGGCGCGGCGGCGATCACGCCAGGCCCAGCATCTGCGCGACCTGCGCGACGTCGGCGTCCGCGGCCTCGGGCGTCGCGTCGGTGCCGTCGTCCTGGCGGAGGCCGTACTGCGCGTCCTTGAGGCCGTGGCCGGTGACCGTGAGCGCGATGGTCGAGCCTGCGGGGATCTCGCCGGCGGCGTGCCGCTCGAGGAGGCCCGCGACCGAGATCGCGGAGGCCGGCTCGACGAAGACGCCGGTCGACGAGGCGAGCAGGCGCTGCGCGCGGAGGATGTCGGCGTCCTCGATCGCGCCGATCCAGCCGCCCGACTGGTCGCGCGCGTCGAGCGCGCCCTGCCACGAGGCCGGGTTGCCGATCCGGATGGCGGTCGCGACGGTGTCGGGGTCGCGCACGACCGCGCCGCGCACGATCGGGGCCGCGCCCGCGGCCTGGAAGCCGAGCATCCGGGGCCGCTTCGTGGCCATGCCGCTCGACTCGGCCTCCGAGTAGCCGCGCCAGTAGGCGGTGATGTTGCCGGCGTTGCCGACCGGGATGCAGTGGATGTCGGGCGCGTCGCCGAGCACGTCGACGATCTCGAACGAGGCGGTCTTCTGCCCCTCGATGCGGTCGTCGTTCACGGAGTTGACGAGGTGCACCGGGTAGTGCTCGGCGAGCTCCTTCGAGATCTCGAGGCAGTCGTCGAAGTTGCCGCGGATCTGCACGATGCGGGCGCCGTGCACGACCGACTGGGCGAGCTTGCCCATCGAGATGCGGCCCTCCGGCACCAGCACGACGGCCTGGATGCCGGCGGCGGCCGCGTAGGCGGCGGCCGCGGCCGAGGTGTTGCCGGTCGACGCGCACGCGATCGCCTTCGCGCCCCGCTCGACGGCGCGCGAGACCGCGACCGTCATGCCGCGGTCCTTGAACGAGCCCGTCGGGTTCAGCCCCTCGAACTTCACGAACACGCGCCCGTCGACCATCGCCGAGAGCGGCCGAGACTCGATGAGCGGCGTGCCGCCCTCGCCGAGCGTCACGACCGTCGACGCCTCCGTCACGCCCAGCTGCTGCGAGTACTCGCGCAGCACGCCCTGCCACTGCTTCGCCATCGTGATCCTCCTAGTCGATGAGCCGGATCACGCTGTCGATCCGCTCCACGTCGTCATGCGCATCGAGCGCGGCGAGCACCGCCGCGATGCGGGCCTCGCTGGCCGTGTGGGTGCCGAGCACGAGCGCCGCCTCGTCGTCGCGCGCGTCCTGCCGCACCGACTCCACCGAGACGCCGTGCTCGGCGAAGAGGCCGGCGACCGCGGCGAGCACGCCGGGGCGGTCGGCGACCGTGAGGGCCAGCTCGTGCCGCGCGAGCACGTCGCCGAACTCCGCGACCGCGAGGTTCGCGTGCGACGAGGGCGGCGATCCCGGGCCGCCGAGCACGTGGCGGCGGGCGATCGAGACGAGGTCGCCGAGCACCGCCGATGCCGTCTCGGGGCCGCCCGCGCCCGCGCCGTAGAACATGAGGTCGCCCGCGGCCTCCGCCGTGACGAAGATGGCGTTCTTCGCCTCGTGGACGGCGGCGAGCGGATGCGTCGCCGGCAGCGAGACGGGGTGGACGCGCGCGCTCACGCGGTCGCCCGCGGGGCCGCCCAGCCGCTCACAGATGGCGACGAGCTTGAGCACGCGCCCGGTGCGCTCGGCCTGCGCGACCATCTCGGCGCTCACGCCCGTGATGCCCTCGCGGTGGACGCGGTCGGCGGGCACGACGGTGTGGAAGGCGAGCGAGGCGAGGATCGTCGCCTTCGAGGCGGCGTCGAAGCCCTCGACGTCGGCGGTCGGGTCGGCCTCCGCGTAGCCGAGGTCGGTCGCGACGCGCAGCGCCTCCTCGAGCGTGGCGCCCTGCGTGTGCATGCGGTCGAGGATGAAGTTCGTCGTGCCGTTGACGATGCCCATCACCCGCAGCACGCGGTCGCCCGCGAGCGACTGCTCGAGCGGGCGGATGATGGGGATGGCGCCGCCGACGGCCGCCTCGTAGGCGACCTGCGCGCCCACGGCCTCCGCCGCCTCGAACAGCTCCGGGCCGTGCGCGGCGACGAGCGCCTTGTTCGCGGTGACGACGTCGGCGCCCGCGGCGATGGCGTCGAGCAGCAGCGAGCGGGCGGGCTCGATGCCGCCGAGCAGCTCCACCACGACGTCGGCGCCGGCGACGAGCGTCGCGAGGTCGTCGGTGAGCAGCTCGCGCGGCAGCTCGACGTCGCGCTTCGCCTCGACGTCGCGCACCCCGATGCCCACGAGCTCGAGCCGCGCGCCGGAGCGGGCGGCGAGCTCGTCGCCCTGCTCGAGCAGGAGCCGCGCCACCTGTGCGCCGACGCTGCCGGCGCCGAGGAGCGCGATCCGGAGGCTGCGGTAGTTCATGCCTGGTCCTCCCGTGCCCGCTGCGCGCCGGCGGCGAGGCCGGCGTCGCGGGCGAGCAGGTCGTCGATGGTCTCGCGCCGCACGAGCGTGCGCACGGCGCCGTCGCGCACGGCGAGCACCGGCGGCCGCGGCGTCAGGTTGTAGTTCGAGGCGAGCGAGTGGCAGTAGGCGCCGGTCGCCGCGACGGCGAGCAGGTCGCCCGGGGCGACGTCGGCCGGCAGCCACTCGGCGTCGACGACGATGTCGCCCGACTCGCAGTGGTGGCCGGCGACCCGCACGAGCACGGCCTCCGCATCCGACGTCCGGTTCGCGAGCCGCGCCGAGTAGTGCGCGCCGTAGAGCGCCGGCCGGGCGTTGTCGCTCATGCCTCCGTCGACCGAGACGTAGCGGCGCTCGCCGCCCTCGACGCGCACGGGCTTCACCGTGCCGACCTCGTACGCGGTGACGCCGGCCGGCCCGACGATCCAGCGGCCGGGCTCGATCGCGATGCGCGGCACGGGGATGCCGAGCTCGTCGCAGCGCGCGCGCACGCTCGCGGCGAGCCTGTCGGCGATCGCCTCGATCGGCTCGGGGCTGTCGGCGGCCGTGTAGGCGATGCCGAAGCCGCCGCCGAGGTTGAGCTCGGGCAGCGGGGCGCCGGCGGCCTCGCCGAGCTCGGCGTGCAGCGCGAGCATGCGGCGTGCCGACTCGGCGAAGCCCTCGTGGTCGAAGATCTGCGACCCGATGTGGGTGTGGAGGCCGACGAGCTCGAGGCTCGGCAGCTCGCGGATGCGCGCGGCGAGCGCCGGCGCATCCTCGATCGCGATGCCGAACTTCTGGTCCTCGTGGCTGGTGGCGAGGAACTCGTGGGTGGAGGCGTGCACGCCCACCGAGATCCGGAGGCGCACGCGCTGCACGCGGCCGGCGAGCGCGGCGGCCTCGGCCACCCGCTCCACCTCGATCGCGGAGTCGAGCACGAACGTGCCGACGCCGGCGGCGACGCCGCGCTCGATCGCCGGCTCCCCCTTGTTGTTGCCGTGGAAGCCGAGCTGCTCGGCCGGTGCGCCCGCGGCGAGCGCGAGCGCGAGCTCGCCGCCCGTGCACACGTCGATGCGGAGCTCCTCCTCGCGCATCCAGCGCACGACCTCGGCCGTGAGGAGCGCCTTGCCGGCGTAGTAGACGTCGACGCCGGGGGCGCCGTGGGCGGCGAAGGCGGCCTCGAACGATTCGCGGATCCGGCGGGCGCGGCCGCGCACGACCGTCTCGTCGACGAGCAGGAAGGGCGTGCCGTGCTCGGCCGCGATCGCGGGCAGGCTCGCGCCGCCGACGACGAGCGCGCCGTCGATCCTCGCGGCGCCCTCGGGCCAGACCTGCGCGGCGAGCGCGTTGGGGTCGCCCGCGTCGGGCAGCTGCGGGGCGAGCGGATGGGGCACGGGACTCCGTCCGAGGTGGGTCGGTGGGCCCGCGGATGTGGCGCGCGGGCGTCGAGCGGCGCTTGTGGCGCGGCTCCCATCCTACGGATCCGCGCGTGCCGCTCCGACGGCGGCGGACGTCCGGCGTCATCCTGCGGGCGTCGTCGGCCGATCGCTAGGGTGCCGGTGATGGCAACCCCCTCCCCCGTGTGGTTCGAGCGCGACCCGCTCGAGCTCGCGCCGCTGCTGCTCGGCGGCGTGCTGCGGCGCGCGGATAGGGCCGGCGCGGTCGCGATCCGGGTGACGGAGGTCGAGGCGTACCGCGGCGCGGACGACCCGGGCGCGCACTCGTTCCGGGGCCGCACGGCGCGGAACGCGACGATGTTCGGGCCCGGCGGGCACGTGTACTGCTACTTCACGTACGGGATGCACCACGCCGTGAACGTCGTGGCGGGGCCGGCGGGCTCGGGCTGGGGCGTGCTCGTGCGGGCAGGCGCCGTCGTGGAGGGCGCGGCGCTCGCGCTCGCGCGGCGCTCGGCGCGGCGCGCGTCGGCGCCGTCCGGGGAGCTCGCGCGCGGGCCGGGCAACGTGGCGCAGGCGCTCGGGGCGACGCTCGCCGACGACGGCGCGGCGCTGGGCGGCACGACCTCGGACGGGGCGGCCTGGTCGTTCGAGCCGGTCGCCGGGTTCGCGCCGCCCGGGCACCGGACGGGCCCGCGCGTGGGCGTCAGCGGCCCGGGCGGCGACGCGACCGCGTTCCCGTGGCGCTTCTGGCTGCCCGGCGAGCCGAGCGTGAGCGCGTACCGCGCGGCGGCGCCGCGCCGCCGTTCACCCGCTGGTTGAGCCGCTCCGCGCGCGCAGCGCGCTGAGCGTGTCGAGACCACAGCATGGCGAGCGGTCCGCGGAGCAAATGGTCTCGAGACGCGGCCGGCTGCGCCGGCAGCTCCTCGACCCGCGGAGGGAGCACCGGCAGCTCCTCGACCAGCGGAGGGAGCGCCGGCAGTTCCTCGACCAGCGGCAGGCGACCAGCGAGGTGGCTACATGCGCTCCGGGGACGAGACGCCGACCGTCGTGAGCGCCGTGCGCAGCACCTGGCCGGTCGCGTCGTTCAGCCACAGGCGCGTGCGGTTCACGGTGCCCACCGGCTCCTCGCCCTGCGGCACCACCCGACACGCGTCGTACCAGCGGTGGTAGAGGCCCGCGAGCTCCTCGGCGAACCGCGCGACGCGGTGCGGCTCGCGCAGCTCCGCCGCCTGCGCGAGCACGCGCGGGAAGTCGGCGAGCGCGCCGAGCAGCGCCGCCTCCGACGGGTGCGTCAGCAGCGAGGGGTCGAACTCGGAGCGGTCGACGCCCGCCGCCGCAGCGTTGCGCGCGACCGCCGACATCCGGGCGTGGGCGTACTGCACGTAGTACACGGGGTTGTCGTTCGTGCGCTGCGTGAGCAGCTCGAGGTCGATGTCGAGGGGGGTGTCGGCGCTCGAGCGCACGAGCGCGTAGCGGGCGGCGTCGACGCCGACCGCGTCGACGAGGTCCTCCATCGTCACGATCGTGCCCGCGCGCTTCGACATGCGCATCGGCTGCCCGTCGCGGATGAGGTTCACCATCTGGCCGATGAGGATCTCGAGGTGCTCGTGCGGGGTGTCGCCGAACGCCGCGCACATCGCCATCATGCGGCCGACGTAGCCGTGGTGGTCGGCGCCGAGCATGATGATGCACTGGTCGAAGCCGCGGTCGCGCTTGTTCTGGTAGTACCCGAGGTCGCCCGAGAAGTAGGCGGGCATCCCGTTCGAGCGGATGACCACGCGGTCCTTGTCGTCGCCGAAGGAGGTCGTGCGCAGCCAGAGCGCGCCGTCCTCCTCGAACACGTGCCCGCGCTCGCGGAGCACCTCGATCGCGCGGTCGACCGAGCCGTCCGACTGCACCTGGTGCTCGTGGAAGTAGACGTCGAAGTCGACGCCGAACTCGTGGAGGTCCTGCTTGATCTCCTCGAACATGAGGGCCACGCCGCGGGCGCGGAACGCCTCCTGCAGCGCGACGTCGTCGAGGTCGAGGAGGTCGCCGTCGTAGCCGTCGTCGACGCGGCGGGCGATCTCGGCGATGTAGGCGCCGCCGTAGCCGTCCTCCGGGGTCGGCTCGCCGCGGAAGGCGGCGACGAGGCTGCGCGCGAAGCGGTCGATCTGGCCGCCGTGGTCGTTGAAGTAGTACTCGCGGGTCACGAGCGCGCCCTGGCGCTCGAGCACGCGGCCGAGGCTGTCGCCGACCGCAGCCCAGCGGGTGCCGCCCATGTGGATGGGGCCGGTGGGGTTGGCCGAGACGAACTCGAGGTTGACCTTCACGCCCGTGAGCGCATCGCCCGAGCCGTACGCGTCGCCCGCCTCGAGGATGGTGCGCGCGAGCTCGCCCGCGGCGCCGGCGGCGAGGGTGAGGTTGATGAAGCCGGGCCCGGCGACGTCGGCGCGCTCGATGCCGTCGACGGCGGCGAGCGAGGAGGCCACCTCCTCGGCGAGCTCTCGCGGCGCGACGCCAGCGCGCTTCGCGAAGCGCATGGCGGCGTTGGTGGCCCAGTCGCCGTGCTCGCGCTGGCGGGGCCGCTCGAGCACGATGTCGCCCTCGGCGACCTCCACGTCGGCCGCGCGTCGGCCGACCGCGTCGCGGACGGCGGCGAGCACGGCGGCAGAGAGCGAGGAAGGCTGCATGGCCTCGATCGTAGTCCGCGCGGCGGCCCGTCGACGGCCGCCGCCGGCCGTAGCCTTGCGGCATGCCGAGCCCCCGCATCCGCCGCCTGCTGCCCGTCGCCGTCGTCGCCGCCGCGGCGGCGCTCGCGCTCACGGGCTGCGAGCCGGGGGCGCTCGCACCCTCCCCGATGCCCTCGGCGACCACCGGCGAGCCGACGCCGACGCCGACTCCCGAGCCGAGCCAGACGGAGCCGGGCGAGCTGCCCGTGCCGACGCCGGCGCCCACGAGCACCGCGCTCCCGACGACGCCGCCGGTCGTGGGCGCGCTCGCCTGCGACGCGGTGCTCACCGCGGAGCAGCTCTACGACTTCAGCCCCAACTTCGCCCCGACCGGGCGGGAGGGATCGCTGCCCGGCGCGGTCGCCGGCATCGCCGAGGCCGGCGGCACGGTGTGCGCCTACCAGCACGTCACCGCGTCGGACCGCCTGCTCGTCGCCGTGCTGCAGGACGCCGCCGGATTCTCGGCACCCGCGTTCGAGACCGTCGACGGGATGGGCGTCGCGACGGAGGCGGCCGGCGGCTCGGTGGTCTCGGTCGCCTCCGAGTACTTCGGTGCCGCGGCCGACGCGCAGCAGGTGCTCCAGCAGGTCGGCACCAACCTCGGCTGAACCGGTCGGCCCCTCGGGCGGTTCAGCCGATGCGGATGCGCGCGGCCGGGTCGTCGACGGCGTCCTCGGCGATCGCGTCGTCGTGCGCCTCGACCTCGACGCCGAGCAGCGACACGGGGTTGCGGCTCGTCGTGGCCCACGCCGTCTCGAGCGCGTCGGCGCCGGTCGCGATGCGCATGAGGCTGCCGCGCGGCGCGAGGCCCGTCGCGTCCACCACCCACCACGCGCCGTCGAGGTGCACCTCGGCGACGGCGTGGAAGTCGGGCGGCCGCAGCGCCGGCGCGTAGACGCCGACGTAGCGGGCGGGGATGCCCGCGGCGCGCGCGAGGGCGATCATGACGTGCGCGTAGTCGCGGCACATGCCGCCGCCCTTGCCGAGGGTCGTCACCGCCGAGTCGTCGGGCCCTGACATCGCGGGCGAGTAGGTGAAGCCGCGGGCGATCCAGCGGCGCATCGCGTCGACCTGCTCGAAGCCGCTCGCGCGGCCGAAGCGCTCCGAGACGAAGGCGCGGAGGGCGCTCGCCTCGACGTAGCGGGAGTCCTCGAGGTAGCGGGCGGGATCCTCGCCGTCGTCCTCCGCGTGCGCCACGCGGTCGATCGTCGTGCGCACGTCGACGTCGAGGCGGCCGGCGCCGGCGGTGAAGACCAGCTGGCGCGTGCCGTGGGCGGCGAGCTCGATGCGGTGCTCGAGCGGGGCGCCGTCGAGGCGCACGTCGATCGCGTCGTCGGAGCCGTAGGCCTCGGCCGGCAGCACGAGCAGCACGACGTCGGTCTCGCCCACGAGGGACAGGGAGAAGGCGGCGTGGGCTGTGCGCATCAGGGGTCGATCCTCCCACGAGCCGGCGGGGCGCGCCGCCCGCCGCGTCACATGCTGCCGAAGGTCTCGATGAGCTGCAGCACCGCCGGGGTCATGACGACGATGAAGAGGACGGGCAGGATGCACAGCATCAACGGGAACAGCACCTTCACGGGTACCTGCTGCGCCTTCGCCTCGGCGGTCTGCCGTCGCTTCAGCCGCATCTCGCTCGCCTGCGTGCGGAGGACGTCGCTGACCGAGATCCCGTAGGCGTCGGCCTGGAGGATGGCGCGGACGAAGCGGCGCAGGTCGGCGACCTGGCTGCGCTCCGCGAGGTCCTCGAACGCCTCGCGTCGCGAGCGGCCCATCCGCATGTCCTGCAGCGTGCGCGTGAGCTCCTCGGCGAGCGCACCCGTGCCGTTGGCCGCAGCGCGCGACATCGCGGAGTCGAAGCCGAGGCCGGCCTCCACCGCGATCATCATCTGGTCGAGGGTGTCGGCGAGCTCCTTCTGGATCTTCTGGTCGCGCTCCTGGCCGCGGCTGACGAGCAGCAGCTCCGGGAGGAAGTAGACGACCACGCCCACGACCACGACGCACACGACGAGGATCGCCTCTGCCCGAGCTGCGAGCACCGTCACGAGGAGGAGGCCCGCGATGGGCAGCCACAGCAGCTTGCCCGCCAGCAGCCGGTCGACCGGCCAGGCGGCGGGCCGGCCCGCTCTTGCGTGCTGGTGCTCGAGGCCCGCGACGAGGGTCGGCAGCGTCGCGCGTCGAGCGAACCGCTCGAGCGCGCTGCCGGTGGTGCTCTGCGCCTCGACGACGACGGCGGTCGTGCCCCGACGCAGGTTCGCGATGCTGCGCGAGCGCTCGGGCTGCAACGCACCGGCGATCGCCCACACGACCACCGCGACGGCGGCCGCCACCGTGAGGCTCGCGAGCAGGATGGGCGTCGGCATCGTCAGAACTCGATCTCGACGGTCTTCTTCATCCAGATGCCGCCGATCGTGAAGAGCACGACGCAGCCGACGATGAGGAACGGGCCAATGGGGTGCTCGACGAACGGCTTCAGGTACGTCGGGTTGGTGAGCATGAGGATGCCCGCGACGGCGACCGGCAGCAGCATGAGGATGATGCCCGACAGCCGGCCCTCGGCGCTCAGCGACGCGACCTGTCGGCGGATGAGGCCGCGCTCGCGGATCGTGGCGGCGACGCCATCGAGCACGTCGGCGAGGCTGCCGCCGACCTCGCGGTTGATCGCGATCGCCTGCGTGGCCCACCGGAAGTCGACGCTCTGCATCCGGTCGGCCGACTCCTCGAGCGCCTCGATGACAGGCCTGCCGACGCGCGTCTCGTTGACGACGCGCGCGAGCTCGGACGCGGTCGGCTCCTCCGACTCCTTCGCGGTCGACGCGAGCGCCTGCATCATGCTCTGCCCCGCGCGCAGGCTCGACGACATGAGCTGGAGCGTTGCGTCGAGCTCGTCGGCGAAGGCCTTCCGACGCTTCGCGACGCGGCTGCGCACGAAGCCCGCTGCGAAGACGAGGGCGCTCGCGCCCATCGGCAGCGCGAGGATGCCGCGGCCCAGCACCAGGCCGAGCGCGACCATCACGAGCACGCCGACGGCGACGAGGAAGGCGAAGTCCTGCGGCCGCATCCGGATGCCCGCGAGGTCGAGGCTCACCGCAAGCTCGTGCGAGCGGCGGCGGATGAGCCGGCCCATGAGCCCGCTCGCGGCCTCGGCGGCACCGGCGAGCGCGCCCTCGCCGTCGCGCGCCGCCGGGCGGCGGCGGTCGCGCGGCAGGCGCTCGCGCCCGGGCATGGCCGCGAGCGCCACGGCGCCCGCGATGCCCGCGGCGACGGCGCCTGCGCCGACGAGCGCGATGCTCACGGCCGCACGGGCGGGTCGAAGGTGCCGGCGGGCACCTCGATCCCGAGGTCGTCGAAGCGCTCCGTGAACTTCGGCCGCACGCCGGTGGCGATCGGCACGCCGACGAACTTGCCGGCCGCGTCGACGCCTGCCGCGTAGTCGAAGAGGAAGACGTCCTGCATCGTCACGGTCTGGCCCTCCATGCCCTGCACCTCGGTCACGGCGGTGATGCGCCGCGTGCCGTCACGGAGGCGCGTGAGCTGCACGATGAGGTCGACGGCCGAGGCGATCTGCTCGCGGATCGCGCGCAGCGGCAGGTCCATGCCCGCCATGAGCACGAGGGTCTCGAGCCTCGCGATGGCGTCGCGGGGCGTGTTCGCGTGGACGGTCGAGAGCGAGCCGTCATGACCGGTGTTCATGGCCTGCAGCATGTCGAGCGTCTCGCCGCCTCGGACCTCGCCGACGACGATGCGGTCGGGCCGCATGCGGAGCGAGTTCTTGACGAGGTCGCGGATGGTGATCTCGCCCTTGCCCTCCACGTTCGGCGGCCGCGACTCGAGCCGCACGAGATGCTCCTGCTGCAGCTGCAGCTCGACGGCGTCCTCGATCGTGATGATGCGCTCGCGTGGCGGGATGAAGGAGGAGAGCACGTTGAGCAGCGTCGTCTTGCCGGTGCCGGTGCCGCCGGAGACGATGATGTTCATCTTCGCCTCGACGCACGCCTGGAGCAGGTGCGCCATCTGCGGCGTGAGGGTGCCGAAGCGGATCAGGTCGGGGACCTTGAACGGGTCCTTCGCGAACTTGCGGATCGTCAGCGTCGAGCCCGAGAACGCGAGCGGCGGGATGATCGCGTTGACGCGGGAGCCGTCCTCGAGGCGCGCGTCGACCATGGGCGACGACTCGTCGATGCGGCGGCCGATGCGCGAGACGATGCGCTCGATGACGCGGCGCAGCTGATCCTCGGAGGTGAAGCGCACACCGGCGCGCGAGAGCTTCCCGTTCTGCTCGATGTAGACCATGTCGGGGCCGTTCACCATGATCTCGGTGACGGTCGTGTCGTCGATGAGGCGCTGCAGCGGGCCGAGGCCGAGCACGTCGTCGCGCACCTCGTTGATGAGGCGCTGCCGCTCCTCGACGGTGAGCGGCGCCTGCTCCTCCTCGACGACGCCGTTGAGCTCGTCGCGCACGAGCGCGTGCAGCTGGTCCTCGCTCAGCGTGGGGTCGTTGAGGCGCGTGCCGATGCGCGTGAAGAGGGTCGCCGCTGCGCGCTCCTTGACGCGCAGGAGGGCATCGATCTCGGGGGCCGCGTCGACCTCGGCGGGCTCCTCGCCCGGCACGGCGTCGGCCGGGGCGGGCAGCAGCGGCACGGGCCGCGGCTCTCGCGGTCGCAGCGGCGCTTCGGCCTCGGCGGGGGCGCCGGCGCGCGCGACGCCGAGCCGCTCGGCGAGGCCGCTCATGCTGCGGCCCGGTGCCTGCCGATGCCGCGGCGCGAGCCGACGCCGGCGTAGTAGCCGAGCAGCTTCTTCAGCTGCTTCGCGACGGGGTCGCGGGGGCTGCGCGTGAGGAGCGGCTCGCCCACGTTGAGCGAGGCCGTGACGGCGCGGGAGAACGGGATGGCGAAGTCGACGCGGGAGCGGATGGTCGCCTCGACGTCCTGCTCGCTGAGGCCGCTGCGCGGATCCGCGAAGTTCAGCACGACCTGGCGCGCGTTGGTGAGCATGCCGAGCTCGCGGAGCGTCGCCATCTCCTTCGCGAGTCCCCGCGCGCCGGCGACGTCGAAGGTGGTGACGAGCAGCGGATCGGTGGTGTGGTCGAGCGCGGCGAGCGTGCGCGGGCCGAGGCCTGCGGCGGTGTCGACCACCACGAAGCGGAACTGGGTCGTGAGGGTCGCGAGCAGCGCGCTCACGTGCTCGGGCGTCACGGTATCGCCGGCCGCGGGGGTCTCCGGGGCGCAGATGACGGACAGTCCGGAGGGGTGCAGCGTCAGGTGCGTCTTCAGCGCGATCGGGTCGTGGAGCGAGGCGCCGTGCACGACCGACTCGAGCGTGTACTCGGGCGACAGCCCGAGCGCCGTCGCGACGTCGCCGAACTGCACGTCGAGGTCGACGAGCACGACGGCGCCCGGCGCGCTCTCCGCGAGTCCCACCGCGAGGTTCGTCGCGAGCGTCGTCTTGCCGGCGCCGCCCTTCGGCGACAGCACCGAGAGCACGCGACCGGGCGCCTGCGCGATCGGCAGCGCGGTCACGGGGTCGACGGGCTGGGCGCGCCGGACCGCGAGACCCTGCGCGACGCGCCCGAGGGCCGCGCGCAGCTCGTCGACGCCGGCAGCGACGTCGACGACGTCGCGCACGCCGGCGCGCATCGCGCCGAGCGCGAGCGCCTCCGGGTCGCCGATGAGCACGAGCCCCGTGCCCGGCAGCTCGCGGTCGAACCGAGCGGCGAGGTCGAGCGCCTCCTGCGGCGCGCGGCTCGCGTCGAGGACGAGGATGTCGGGCAGCGTCTCGTGCTGCACGAGGGCGAGCAGGCGCGACGGGTCCGCGGGCAGGGGGTGCGAGGGCACGGCGATGCAGGTGCCGCCCGACGCCTCGTGGACCCGCTGATGCAGATCGGTGCTGTCGGTGGCGAGGAGCACGTTGCTCATTGGAAGATCACCTCCCGGTCGACGATGCGGGTGCCGTCCTCGGGCGCGTCGGGCGATTCGAGCGACAGCCAGATCCGCTCCTCCTCCGCGGCGTAGACGACCAGCTCGGCCTCTGCCGTGGGGACGGCGATGGTGACGGAGACCGTGCCCGCGGGCCCGTTCTCCACTTCGTTGCCGTTCTCGTCGACGCCCATCGAGACGCCGCCGCGGACGTCGGTCACGAGCGCCTTGTTGATGACGAGGTGGGTCTCGGCGCTGATCGCCTCGTCCGCGCCGTCGCGGGTGACGAAGATGCCGACGAGGTCGCCCGGCACCAGCTCGCCGCCGAGCACGCGTCGTGACTCCAGCTCGATCGTGAGCTGATGGGCGCCGGCAGGGATCTCGACCGCGCCGGGCAGCGCCTCGGGAGCGGCGAACCGGGTCGCGAGCAGCTGCTCGCCGACCTGCAGCTCGGTGGTGGTCACCTGCCCGGAGAGCGACGAGAGGTCGGTGAGCGCGCCCGGCACGACGGCCGCCGACGGGATCTCCTGCACGGAGAGGCTCTCGGCGATCGACTCGACAGGCGTGCCCTGCGGGATGGCCTGCGAGACGACGAGCACCTGCTCGGGAGCCATGCGGGCCATCGCGCGCGCGTCGGCGCCGGTGGCGTAGGCGAAGGTGAGGGCGCCGCCGACGACGGCGAGCACGAGGGCGAGCCCTCCGATGATGATGCGACGGATCATGTCAGCCTCCCTCGGGCAGCCTGAGCTGCACGATGCTCGCGCCGAACTGGGGCCCGCTGGGCGAGATGGTCATGGCATCGTCGAGGTCGACGAACTCGACGATCGCGCCGCGGATGCATCGGGCGGGGTTCCCGCACGGCTCGGCGGCGGCCGGAGCGGAGGAGTACCCGCTCCCGAAGTAGAACGACTCGAGGCGGAAGCCGATGTAGCCGAAGATGTGGTACTTGGCGTTGCTGCCGGTGAGGCCGTTCGTGCGGTCGTAGACGGGCAGCAGCATCGACGTGCCGATCATGCTGCGGACGTCGGCCGCGGAGCAGTGGTCCGGCCGGTCGTTGCCGGTATCGGAGCTGATCCACATGCCGGAGGTCGTCGCGAGTCCTGCGCAGGTGCCGGTGCCGCTCTCCACGAGCCAGCTGAATCCGCCTGCCGGTGCAGCCCCGTTCGGACCGCTCGGTGGGGGCGGCGGGAAGCGGGTGCCGCTCGGGCACGCGTGGAAGTCGCTGCTGCGATTGCTCTTCGCGTAGATCGTGACGTTGCCTGAGGTCGGCGGGATGTCGAGGCCGATGACCTGCCCTGCAGCGTTGTAGATGGGCGTCGCCCGCGAGAAGTGGAGCACCTCGCACCACGAGATCGCGAGCGGGAAGTGCGCTCCGCCTGTCGGGTAACCCCACTGGGCCGCGCCGCGCGCGCTGACGTCGGTGCTCTCGACTCCGATCACGGGCCCGAACAGGTAGTCCCGCGTCGAGCTCGTCTCGACCTCGACGATGCCGCGCGCGGTGTCGAGGTCGACCGCTGCGGCCGCGTGGCCGCCCATCGGGTCGTTCGCGCCGGCCAGCTGCCCAGCGGTGGTCTGCGCCGAGGTGGTGTTGCAGTTCGTGCCGTGGCCGCACTGCTGCGCCACGGCGAGCGCCGCTGCATCCGCGCCGGTCTGCAGTCTCTGCTGGTCGGCGTTCATGCTGGCGATGTCGATCGCGAGCGCCGAGAGCACCAGGAACGGGACCATGAGGACACCGACCCAGATCGCGACGGCGCCCCGATCTCTGCGAGACCGCTTCAGCCGTTGCATCGCATGGTCCCCCTTCCGATGAGCGTGACGTCGCCGAAGCCGCCGACGAGGGCGAAGTCGGAGACGGTCACCGTGGCCGTGACGTTGGCCCCGACCGTGCAGGTCGCAGGTGCGACCGCGATCTGGTCGGCGACGAGCGAGACGCTCGGCCGGGCGGCATCGATCGCGGCCTGGCGAGCGTTGGCGATTCGCTGCGGCGAGCTGTCTAGCGCTGCGACGCGGACAGCCTGACGGGCCGCGTTGTCGAGCACCGTCTGGACGTGCCATGCGTAGCCGAAGGCGATGATGCCGAACGTCACCACCAGCAGCAGTGGCAGGACGATGGCGAACTCGACGGCGGCTGCGCCGCGGTCCTTGATCGTGCTCATCGTCGCTCACCTCCCCAGGCGATCCATCGATCCGTGAAAAGCCGCGGTGCGGCGCGGCGCTGAGCCGTGCCGCACCGCGGATCGATCAGCGCTCGACTACTCCCCGCCGCCCGTGCCGCCCGTGCCGCCCGTGCCGCCCGTGCCGCTCTCGAGCTGCGTGGTGCCGTCCGTGATCGCGCCGCTGGCGCTCTGGAACAGGTCGTTGAGGATCGGACCGAGCAGGACGACGGCGACGACGACGGCGACGGCCATGAGGCCGACGAGCAGGCCGTACTCGACCGCGGTCGCGCCGCGGTCCTTCGAGCTGAAGCGGTCGGCGACGGCCGACTGGAGGGAAGTGATGACTGCGTACATGGTGGAGTCCTTCGTGACAGGCCCGGTGCTGGGTTCCGGTGCTGCTTCGAACGTCACATCGAGTGGTGCGACGACAAGGATCGTGACACGCCGGTGCTCAACACGCAACATTCCGCAACCGCAAGAAAGCCTCAGGAGCAGAAGCGCAGGCTTCGCACTTCGCTCGCCGCGGGCGTACCTTGGACGAAACGGCGTTATGCACCACTGTTCTCCTGATGGACCAGGATTCCGTTCCGCAGCGCCGACGAAGGCCGGCCGACGAGCCCGGCAGGGGGGAGGCGGCCGTGATTGAGGCCCCGCTGAGCCATCCAGGCTCCAGCCTCCGCGGATTCCGCGGATCCATGAGGTATCGCGTCGCTACAGTGAGGCGCCATGCCTGAGAACGAGCCGCGCGCACCGCGCTCCCCGGGCCTCCGCGAGCGCAAGAAGATCCTCACGCGCCAGACGATCGCCGAGGCCGCGTTCTCGCTCGCCCGCGAGCACGGGCTCGACGCCGTGACGATCGACGACATCGCCGAGCGCGCCTTCGTGTCGCCGCGAACGGTCTCGAACTACTTCCCCTCGAAGGAGGCGGCCGTCGTCGCCTCCTCGAGCGATGGACCGGACGAGCTGCTCGTGGGCCTCGCCGCGCGCCCCGCCGACGAGGAGCCGCTGCTGTCGCTGCGGGCCGTGATCGTCGAGGCGATCGGCGCCTGGGACGAGGACCGGCTCGCGTCGGTGCGCGAGAAGGAGTCGCTCATCGACCGCTTCCCGGCGCTGCTCCCCCACCGCATGGCCCAGTACGACGCCCTCGAGGACGCGATGCGCCGCTCCGTCGCGCAGCGCGCGAACGTGGATGCCGAGACCGAGACGTTCCCGCGCCTCGTCGCCGCGGCCGCCGCCGCCGCGGTGAAGACGGCGATCCGGGTCTGGGTGCGGCAGGACGGCACGACGCCCTCGCTCGTCGAGCTGGTGGAGCAGGCGTTCGACGAGCTCGAGGCCGGGCTGCCCGAGCCGACCGAGGACTGACCGCCGCAGCATGCCGCCCGTCGCGATCCTGGTCGTCGCCGCGCTGTGCGCGGCTGCTGCGTGGGCGCTCACGCCGTGGGCGAGGCGCATCGCGGAGGAGCCGTCGCGGTGGCTGCACCGCGCCGTGCCGACCGTGGTCGCGGGCGTCGCCGGCGCGGGCGCCGCGTGGGGGACCGACCACCTCGCGGTGCTCGTCGGCCTCGCCGCGCTCGCGGTCGCGAGCGGCCTGCTCGTCGCGATCGACCTCGCGGTGCACCGCCTGCCGGACGCGATCGTCTGGCCGACGACGGGCATCCTGCTCGTCTCGTTCCTCGTCGCGGCCGGCGCCACCGCCGAGTGGGGCCGGCTCGGCACCGCGCTGCTCGCGATGCTCGCGGTCGGCGCCCTCTACTTCGTGCTCGGCTGGATCTCGCCGACGAGCCTCGGCCTCGGCGACGTGAAGCTGTCGCTGCCGCTCGGACTCGCGCTCGGCTGGATGGGCTGGGCGGCTGCGTTCGTCGGCGTGCTCGCCGGCTTCGTGCTGCTGCTCGTCGTCTCGCTCGTCGCGCTCGCGCTGCGGCGCACGTCGCTCTCGGGCGAGCTGCCGTTCGGGCCGTGGATGCTCGGCGGCGCGGCGGTCGGGATCGCGTGGGCGGCGCTCGCAGGCGCCTGAGAGCGGCAGCTGCGGCCGCTCGGACCGCGTCGACGGCCGGTCCGTGCCGGTGGTGCCCCCAGTAGGATTCGAACCTACGGCCTTCTGCTCCGGAGGCAGACGCTCTATCCCCTGAGCTATGGGGGCCGGGCTGCCGAGGCAGCGACGTCCAATCTAGCACCGGCGAGCCTCGTGCTCGGCCCGCGCGGTCGCTAGCATCGGGGTACAGCGAGCGCCACGCCGACGGCGGCGAGTCCCGAACACCGTTCCACAACGGTTAGTCTGTCGAGCATGGGAAGACCTCGCCTCCACGACGAGCAGCTGCGCCAGCGGCTGCTCGATGCCGCGACCGACCTCATGGCCGCGGAGGGACCCGACTTCTCCCTGAGGCCGCTCGTCGCATCCGTGGGCACGTCGACCTCCGCCGTGTACTCGCTGTTCGGCTCGCGCGGCGAGCTCGTCGAGGCGATCACGCTGCGCGCCGTGCGCTCGTTCGTCGACGCGCAGCTCGACGCCCCCGCCGGTTCCCCGATGGAGCGCGTGCTCGGCCTGGCCCACGCGTGCCGCGCCTGGGCGCACGAGCACCGCACCATGTTCCAGGTCGTCTTCGGCGGCGCACGCGGCTCGGCCGCGGTCGAGGAGGCGCGCGAGCGCACGATGCAGCCGCTGCTCGAGGTGGTCCAGGACGCGGTCGCGCAGGGTGTGCTCGAGGGCGACCCGCAGGTGGCCGCCCGCACGATCTTCGCGGCGCTCCACGGCTCGATCTCGCTCGAGCTGCTCGGCCTGCACTCGGCCGACGAGGCCGACGCGCTCTTCGACGCGCAGCTCGCCGCGCTCTGGCGCAGCTGGGCGACGCCGGAGCACCGCGACGCCGTCGCCGCCTGAGCGGACGCACCCTCGACATCCATACCCCGCAGGGGTATGCTGATCGCACCATGGAAACGACCACGCACGGCTACGCCTCCGACAAGGACGCCCTTTTGAAGCGGCTCCGCCGCGCCGAGGGGCAGGTGCGCGGCGTCGCCCGCATGGTCGACGAGGACGCCTACTGCATCGACATCCTCACGCAGGTCTCGGCCGCCACGAAGGCGCTCGAGACCGTGGCGCTGCAGCTGCTCGAGGACCACCTCGCGCACTGCGTCGCCGAGGCCGCCGAGCAGGGCGGTCCCGTCGCCCAGGACAAGCTCTCCGAGGCGAGCGCCGCGATCGCGCGCCTCGTCCGGTCCTGACCCCACCGGCATCCGTCGCCCCGGCGACCCCACGACAGGAAGGCACCACCGTGCAGCAGCCCATCGAGATCCTCAGCTCCCCCGCCGACGTCGACACCCAGGCGGGCGGCTGCTGCGGCGGCGGCGCGTGCTCGACCTCGTCGGCCGACACCGCCGCGGCGACGTCGACGCAGTCGTTCGAGGTCGACGGCATGACCTGCGGCCACTGCGTCTCGTCGGTCACCGAGGAGCTCTCGGGCCTGGCCGGCGTCGAGGGCGTCGACGTGCAGCTCGTCGCGGGCGGCCGCTCGACCGTGACGGTCGCCGCTGACGCGCCGCTGCGCCTCGACGACGTGCGCGCCGCCGTCTCGGAGGCCGGCTACACGCTCGTCGAGCGCTGACGCATCCCGACCGAGGGCGCCGCACCGCAGGGTGCGGCGCCCTCGTCACGTTCGCGGCCGCCGACGGCGCGGTGCCGACCAGGCGCGCCTACGGCGCGACGAGCCGGGCGCGCCGCCCGCGCACGAGCCAGATCGCGAGCGTCGTCCCGACGACGCCAATGCACGCGAGCAGCGCGTCGAGGCCCAGCTCCATGATGAGCGTCGGCCCGACGGCGAACAGCACGACCGCCGCGACCGTGGCGGCGCGGCCCGGATGGACGGGGTCGACGAGGTGCGAGGGGCTGCGCTCGTAGCGCACGAGCCACAGCGAGAGCAGCCAGACCACCGCCAGCACGAGGAGCAGCATCGGGATGCGGGTCGCCCACCAGACGGCGGAGCCCGGCTCCGGCAGCGGGAGCGGCAGGAGCAGCTGCACGCCCGTGAGCACCATGATGATCGGCAGGTGCCACAGGTAGACCGTCATGAGCCGGCTGCCGAGGAACCACACGGCGGCCCGTGCGGCCCGCGTCTCCATGAGCGCCGCGAGCGGCCGGTGGAGCAGCGTGAGCGCCGCCGCCTGGATCGCGCCGAACACGAGCATCGGCACCGTCGGCGGGTACTGGTTCGTGAGCATGCTCGGCGAGTAGCCGGCGAGCGGCACGAGGACGCCGAGGAGCGAGTAGCCGCCCGCGATGATCGCGAGCAGCGCCCACGGCTGACGTCGGCGGAACCACCCGTCGTGCAGCCAGAAGCCGAGCTGCTGCACCGCGAGCCACACCAGCACGACGTTGGGGATGCCGAGCTGCGGGATGCCCGAGGCGAGCCGCACCGCGTCGATCGCGCCGGCCGCGAGCGCCAGCACGACCATCGTGCGCACGGGCGCGCGGCAGTGGAGGCGGATCATCGCGGGCGCGAGCGCCTGCGCGAGCACGTACGCCGCCAGGAACCACAGCGGCGAGCCGATGCCGATCGCGACCGTGTCGACGAGCGCCGCGTCGACGCCGAGCGCCCAGGCGCCCAGGAGCGCGAGCGCGAGCACGACGAGGAGCGGCAGGGCGGGGCGAGCGAGGCGGATGAGGCGCGTGCGCACGAAGGCGTCGACGTCGCCGCCGCGCCGCTCCAGGCTGCGCCAGCCCGCCATCGCGGCGAAGCCACCGACGACGAAGAACAGCGGCATGATGTCGCCGATCCAGGTCGCCGCCGCGAACCACGGCTGCGCCTCGACGGTGCGCTCGATGACGAGCTGCCCGTCGGGTCCGCGGCCGACGCCCACGAAGAGCAGGTGGATGACGACGACGAGCAGCACGCAGCTCACGCGCGCGAGGTCGAGCGTGAGGTCGCGCTGCGCGATCCTGGCGTCCTCGCCGGTCGTCATGCGAGCACGCTAGCCCCGTCGGGCGCCCGCGGCCCGCATCCGGCGCACGTCGTGCGGGCGCGTCGCGCGGCGACGGGCGCTACCGCGCCTGCTCGATGCGCACGAGGTTGCCGGCGGGGTCGCGCAGCGCGATGTCGCGCACGCCCCAGAACTGGTCGGTCGGCTCCTGCACGACCTCGGCGCCCTCGTGCGCCGCGGCGCGCTCGAAGACCGCGTCGAGGTCGTCGGCGCGCAGGTTGACGCTGCCGAGCTCGCCCTTCGCCAGCAGCGCCGCGACCGCCTCCCCGTCGGCCTCCGACCGGCCGGCGCGCGGGTGCGAGAGCACGAGCTGGATGCCCGGCTGCCCGGGCGGCGAGAGGGTGACCCAGCGGAAGCCGCCCTGGTCGACCTGGTTCTCGACGGCCATGCCGAGGACGTCGCGGTAGAAGGCGACGGCGGCATCCGGGTCGTCGACGACGACGTGGACCGCGCTGATGGAGACGCTCATGCGACGAGGCTACGTCGCGGCGTCGCGCGACGCTGCTCCGATCCTGCTCGGATCCGCGCCGCTCAGCGCGCGGCGGCGCGCGGCCGCGTGAGCACCATGGCCTGGCAGCCCGGCACGCCCTCGAGCTCGCCGTGGTCGCGGGCGCGGTACGCGCTCGGCGTCTCGCCCAGGAGCTCGGTGAAGCTCGACGAGAACGAGCCGAGGCTCGTGCAGCCGACGGCGACGCACGCGTCGGTGACGCTCACGTCGCCGCGCCGCAGCATCGCCGCCGCGCGCTCGACGCGGCGCGTCATCAGGTACCGGTAGGGCGTCTCGCCGTACGCCTCGCGGAAGCGGCGCGAGAAGTGCGCGCTCGACATGAGCGCCGTGCGGGCGAGCGCGGCGACGTCGAGCGGCTCGGCGAACTCGCGGTCCATCCGCGAGCGCGCCACGCGCAGCCGCCGCAGCTCGTCGAGGTCGGCCATCCGCCCGCCTCAGGCCGGCAGCGTCTCGAGGAACTCGACGACGCGGCGCCGCACGCGGTCGCGGATGCGCCGCACCTCGTCGGTGCCGAGGCCGGCCGGGTCGTCGAAGTCCCAGGTCTCGAGCCGCTGCCCGCGCACGAGGTCGAGGGGATGCTCCACGAGCATCGCGACCACGACGTCGGCGTCGTGCGCGATCTCCTCCGCGACGGGCTTCGGGTAGGCGCCGTCGATCGGGACGCCGTCCTCCGCCATCACGTCGACCACGGTGCGGAGCGCCTCCGCGGCCGGGTTGAGCCCCGCGGAGCGCGCCGCGACCCGACCGCCGCCGAGCGCATCGAGGTAGGCCGCGGCCATGAGCGAGATGCCGTCGTTGCGGATCGACTCGACGAGCACGCGCAGCGGCTCGCCGGGCACCCGGTCGCGGCCGGCCCGCGCGACGGCGTCGAGCCGGTCGGCCGCGAAGGCGAGCGCCTGCTCGACCCTGCGCTCCTCGGCCGCGCGCGGGAGCCGCTCGTGCGACTCGAAGGCGATCCGCTCGACGACCTGCGGGTCGAGGTCCGGGTGGCGCGCCGCGAGCGCCTGCGCGCCGCGGCGCAGCTCGTCGAGCGCGTCGGCGACGGGATCGGTGCTGGCCATGCCGTCTCCTCCGCTCCCGCCGGACGGCTCCGGCGTCGACGGCACCAGGCTACGGAGGCCGCGGCGGCCGGCGCCAGAGCCTCTGCGGCCGAGCCAGGGCCAGCGCCGCATCACGACCCTGCCGTCACGGGCCGGCTCGCCGCGGCGACCGCGCGGCGCGGGCCCGCCGCCGGGCCGTCACAGCGCCGGCGCATGGCGCTCGAGGAAGGCGTAGAGCTCGCTGTCGTCGACGCCCGGGTAGGTGCCCGACGGCAGCGGGGCGAGCGTGTGCTGGTGCATGCGCGCCGAGGCCCAGGAGTGCTGCCGCCAGCGGTCGACGAGCGCGGAGTCGGGGCTCGCGCAGCAGCGGACGTCGGGGCAGGTCGAGTGCTCGCGGAACGCGGTCTGCGCGCCGCGGAACCACTTCGCGTCGTCGAAGCGCACGCCGAACGAGATCGAGAACTCGCCGTCGGTGCCCGAGCCCGTCTGCGTCGAGCACCAGAAGGTGCCCTCGGGCGTGTCGGTGTACTGGTAGAACTCCGTCGTCCGCGAGGTCCGCTCGAACGCGGTGCGGGCGGCGAAGCGCCGGCACACGAGCTGGCCCTCCGCGTGGCCGGAGGCGTCGACCGGCACGGGCAGGCCGTCGTTCTCGTAGACGCGCGAGAGCGCGCCGTCCTCGCCCACGCGCAGGAAGTGCACCTGCAGGTCGAGGTCGGTGGCGAGGTTCGTGAACCGCATCGCCGCCGTCTCGTGCGTCACGCCGAACGCGTCGCGGAAGTCCTCGACGGCGAGGTTCCGCTCCCGCTTCGCGCGGCGCAGGTGCTCCACCGCGCGCGAGCGGGGCATGAGCGCCGCGGCCGCGAAGTAGTTGATCTCGAGCCGCTGCTGCAGGAACTCGCGGTAGTCGGCGGGCTCGCGGTGCTGGAGCAGGCGGTGCGCGATCGCCTGGAGCGCCATGGAGCGGAGGCCGTGGCCGCCGGGGATCGACGCGGGCGGCAGGTAGATGCGGCCGTTCTCGAGGTCGGTGACCGAGCGCGCGGAGTGCGGCATGTCGGTGACGTAGACGAGCTCGAAGCCCAGCCGCGCCGCCATCTCGCTCACCGTGCGGTGCGTGACGCTGCCGCCCTCGTAGCCGACGGCGTCGAGCTGCCGCTCGGCGAGCTCGTCGAGCTCGGGCAGCGCGTTCGCGCGCTCGCGCATCTCGTGCCGGAGCGTGGTCGCGTCGCGGCGGGCCTGCTCGGGCGTCGCGATCGCCTCGCGGCTGCGGCGGTCGAGCTCGCGGTGGAGGCCGACGAGGGCCCCGAGCACGTCGTCGCCCATCGCGCGGCTCGGTCGCACGGCCGGCAGGCCCAGGCGCCGGTAGCTCGCGCCCTCCTGCAGCCGCTGCAGGTCGAGCTCGAGGCGGGAGCGCGGGCTGGGCGGCTCCGGGTCGAGCAGCTCCGCCGTGCTCACGCCGAGCACCTCGGCGATCGCCTGCAGGTGGCTCAGCTTGGGCTCGCGGCGGCCGTTCTCGATGAGCGAGAGCTGGCTGCCGGCGAGGCCGATGCGCTCGCCGAGCGCGTCGAGCGTCAGCTCCGACTGCGTCCGGAAGTGGCGGATTCGGTGCCCGAGGACTGCGGCGTCGACCATGGAGCCATCATACGAAAGATCGCATGTTCCTCGCACCCACCGCTCGTCGGCAGCGCCGTCGACCCGGCGCGCGCAGGGCCGCCGCGCACGCCCGCCAGGACTCCGTCTTCGCATGCACCCGCGCCACGACAGGGCGCACCCGACGTCGCCGAGGCCGGGCGGCCGTCCGGGCGCGCGACTTTCCGCAGATGAAGGAACGCGCCATCCTTCTGGCGACGGAGCCTCCTGCGGCGTGTCGCGCGCGAGCAGACTCGATGCATGACGATCCTCCCCGCCGCCCCCAGCCGCGCCGCGAAGGCAGCCCCCTCCCCCGCGGCCCGCCGTTCGGTCAGCGCGCCCGAGGGCGCCGACCCGGCGATCGTCGCCTGGGTGCAGTCGGTCGCCGACCTCACCGAGCCGGCCCGCGTGCAGTGGTGCGACGGCACCGACGCCGAGTGGGCCTCGCTCGTGCAGACGATGCTCGACGCCGGCACGATCGTCCCGGTCCCGAAGCGCCCCGGCAGCTACCTGGCCCGCTCGAACCCCGACGACGTCGCCCGCATGGAGGACCGCACCTTCATCTGCGCGGAGGACGCCGACGACGCCGGCCCCACGAACAACTGGCGCGACCCGCAGTCGATGCGCCAGGTGCTCGGCGGGCTCTTCGACGGCGCGATGCGCGGCCGTACGATGTACGTCATCCCGTTCTCGATGGGCCCCGTCGGCGGCCCCATCTCGAAGCTCGGCGTCGAGATCACCGACTCCCCCTACGTCGTCGCCTCGATGCACGTCATGACGCGCGTCGGCACGCCGGCGCTCGAGGCGATGCGGGGCACGAGCGACTGGGTGCCCGCCGTGCACTCGGTGGGCGCGCCGCTCGCCGAGGGCGAGGCCGACGTCGCCTGGCCCTGCAACCCCACGCGCTACATCTCGCACTTCCCGGAGACGCGCGAGATCTGGTCGTTCGGCTCTGCCTACGGCGGCAACGCGCTGCTCGCGAAGAAGTGCTTCGCGCTCCGCATCGCCTCGGTGCAGGCGCGCGACGAGGGCTGGCTCGCCGAGCACATGCTGCTGCTCCGCATGACGCACGACGACGGCCGCACGCTGCACCTCGCGGGCGCCTTCCCGAGCGCGTGCGGCAAGACGAACCTCGCGATGCTGCAGCCGACGATCCCGGGCTGGACGGTCGAGACGCTCGGCGACGACATCGTCTGGATGCGCCCCGGCCCCGACGGCCGCCTGTGGGCCATCAACCCCGAGAACGGCTTCTTCGGCGTCGCGCCCGGCACGAGCGAGTCGTCGAACCCGACCGCGATGGCCATGCTCGACAAGGACACGATCTTCACGAACGTCGCGATGACCGCCGACGGCGACGTCTGGTGGGAGGGCATGTCGAAGGAAGCCCCGGAGGGCCTCATCGACTGGCAGGGCCGCCCGCACGACCCCGCCCGCGGCCCGGCCGCGCACCCCAACGCCCGCTTCACGGTGCGCGCCGACCAGTGCCCGTCGATCGCACCGGACTGGGAGGCGCCGGAGGGCGTGCCGATCGACGCGATCGTGTTCGGCGGCCGCCGCCCCACGCAGGTGCCGCTCGTGCTGCAGGCGCGCGACTGGGAGCACGGCGTCTACGTCGGCGCGACCATCTCGAGCCAGCAGACGGCCGCCGCGGAGGGCCCGGTGGGCGAGATCCGTCGCGACCCGTTCGCGATGCTGCCCTTCTGCGGCTACAACATGGGCGACTACTTCGCGCACTGGGTCGACATGGGCCACCGCCTCGGCCGCGGCGCGCCGAAGATCTTCTCGGTGAACTGGTTCCGCCGCGACGACGAGGGCGGCTTCCTGTGGCCCGGGTTCGGCGAGAACGCCCGCGTGCTCGAGTGGATCGCCGGCCGCGTCGCCGGCACCGCGGCGGGCATCGACACCGCGATCGGCGTGCTGCCGGCCGAGGGCGCCCTCGACCTCGCCGGCCTCGACCTGGACCCCGCCGTCGTCGACGAGCTGTTCGAGGTCGACGCGAAGGCGTGGCTCGCCGAGCTCGTCGACGTCGAAGCCTTCTTCGGCCAGTTCGGCCGCTCCCTGCCCACCGGCCTCGTGCGCCAGCTGAACCACGTGCGCTGGCGCCTCGAGCAGGTGCACTCGGCCGTCGCCGCCTGAGCGGCCCGAGCGGCGCCCTTGCCGCGCATCCGTCGAACTTCCCCGAATCCCCGCTGTTCAGGCCGAAAGCGGGGACTCGGGGAAGTTCGGCGTTTCCGGATGGCGGGAGTGGGTGGCGGGGCCGGGCGGTGGGATGCTCGGAGGGTGCAGCCCAACCCGCTCTACCGCATCGACGAGCACGAGGTGCGCGCGCTCATCCGCCGCGCGCCGTGGATGACGCTCGTCTCGCACCCGGCCGGCGGCCCCGTGGCATCCCCCTCCCCCGTGCTGCTCGACGTCGAGGCCGCGCCCGACGACGGCATCGTGCTCGTCACGCACCTCGGCCGCGCCGACGCCCGCCTCCACGGCCTGCTCGCCGAGGCGCCCGAGGGCGGGCACCGGATGCTCGTGGTCGTCCAGGGCGAGCACGGCTACGTCTCGCCCTCCTGGTACCTCGGCGCTGACGCCGGCCAGGTGCCCACCTGGAACTTCGAGATGGCGACGCTGCAGTGCGCGGTCGAGGTGGTCGACGCCGACGAGAACCTGCGCGTGCTGCGCCGCCTCGTCGCGCACTTCGAGGGACCGGACGGCGTCGCGCTCGACATCTCCGACGACGACAACCGCGGCCTCGCGATGGGCACGATCGGCCTCCGCCTGCGCGTCACGGCCTTCGACGCGAAGTCGAAGATGAGCCAGAACAAGAGCGCCGAGACGCGCGCCTCCGTCATCGCCCACCTCGAGCCCACGCATCCGCGACTCGCCGCGCGCATGCGCGACGCGATCTGACCCCAACCCTCCGATGCGCTCGTTCGTCCTAGGGAGCAGAGGAGGCATCGCGTGAGCGCCCGGTGGGAGCTGGTCGTCGCCGAGCTGGTCGCCGAGCGCGGCGAGGCGCTCGTGCGGTACGCGACCCTCCTCACCGGAGACGAGGAGGAGGCCCGCGACATGGTGCAGGACGCCCTGGCCGCGACGTTCGGCCGACTGCGGAACGGCTTCGCGGTGGAGCAGGCGGAGGCGTACGTGCGGCGCGCGATCGCGAACCGCTTCCTCGACGGCGCGCGCCGGCGGCAGCGCTGGCGCCGCATCTCGCCGCTCGTCGTCGACCGCGAGCGCCTCGACTCCGGCTCGACCCTCACGGGCGAGCGGCTCGACATGGCGGCGCGGCTCCAGCGGCTCACGCCGCGCGAACGGGCGTGCATCGTGCTCCGCTACGACGAGGACCGCACCGTCGACCAGGTGGCTGCCGAGCTCGGCATCTCGGCCGGCGCCGTGAAGCGCTACCTGTCGGATGCGCTGGCGAAGCTGCGCGGGATGCTGGAGCGCGAGCGGGAGCGCGGCGAGCGCCTCGACGGCCGCCCGCGCGACGGACGGGAGGAGGTGCGATGACCGACGAGCAGGAGCTGCGGCGGCGGCTGCGGGAGATCCCCGGGCCCCCTGCCGGCGGGCTCGACGTGGACGCCGCGGTCGCGGATGCGCGGCGCAGGCGCCGCCCGAAGACGGCCGCCCTCGCGGGCGCGACGGGCCTCGCCGCGGTGCTCGCGATCGCGCCGTTCGCGGCGCCGGCGCTGCTGCCGAGCAGCACGTCGACGATGGCGGAGCGGCCGGAGAGCGACGCGGGCGCCCCGGCGCCGGAGGTGGCCGGGCAGGAGTCGGCTGGCCAGCCCGAGGAGGGCTCGGGCGCCGGTGACGCCGGCACCGGCGCCGACGGCGGCTCCGTCGCGGGAGCGTGCGCGTACCGCGCGCTCCGCGCGGACACCGGCATCGGGCTGCGCTTCCTCGACGATCCCGCCGACGGCCTCGCCTCGATCGAGATCGACTTCCCTGCGGCGGGCGGCGACCTGGTCGTCGAGGCGCTCGGCATCGCGCAGGTGGAGGCCGGCGGGGGCCCGCTCCGCATCGTGTCGGCCCCCGACGCGTCGCAGCTCGCGCCGGCGGTGTCGGTGCGAGAGGCGAGCACGGGCGCGGGCGGTGGCACGGTCGTGCTCGACGACGTGCCCGTCGCGACCGACCCCGGCGTCGGCTGCGGGATCGAGGCCGCCGCCGTCCCGGCGCCGCTCGTGCTCGGTACCTCCGACGGCAGGCCCGTGACCGCGGTCGGCGATCCCTGGGCGCCGTGATCGGCGCTGCCCCACCGCCGCCGACCGTTCGCCGAGAGCGTCCGAGCGATGCTCGATTCCCAGGCGAGGGGCGAGGTTCGCTGGCTAGGCTCGGCCGCGAGCCGACAGCCTGATCCGTCGGCCGAGGGAGTGGAAGATGCAGGTCCGGATCCGCGCGCTCGCGGTGCTCGCCATCGGCTCGGCGGGGCTGCTCGGCCTCAGCGCCGGAGCGCTCGCGACGGAGGACCCGGTCGACCTGGGCGGCGACGCCTTCGTCGACACCACGGGCGACTACGCCGACGACGCCGCCGAGATCGCGACGACCCTCGAGGAGCGGAACGCCGACTCCGACGCCGACGTCTACGCGGTCGTGGTCGACTCCTTCGACGGGCTCGACCGCGGCGACTGGGCCGTGCAGACCGCCGAGGCCTCGGGCCTGCCGAGCACCGCGCTGCTCGTCGCGGTCGCGATGGGCGACCAGCAGTGGGGCTACGCGCGCGGCGGCGGCTTCCCGCTCAGCGACGCCGAGGTGAACCAGCTCGGCCAGTCGTCGCTCGTGCCGGGGCTCGACAACGGCGACGTCCCCGGCGCCATCACCGGCTTCAGCGCCGCGGTCGTCGAGGCCGCCGCGGGCGGCGGCGGCTCGGGCGGCACCGGCTCCGGGGGCTCGGGCGGCACCGAGGTGAACGTCGACGGCTCGGCCGTCTGGCCGATCGTCGCGCTCGTCGGCGGCGGCGCCGTCGTCGGCGTCGGCGCGTGGGGCATCGCCCGCGGCGTGCGCGCGAACCGCCGCCGCAAGGGCGAGCGCGAGGCCGCCCAGCAGCAGCAGCTGAGCCTCGACGAGCTGAAGCAGCGCGCCGACATCGCGCTCGTGCAGCTCGACGACACGGTCCAGCAGAGCGAGCAGGAGCTCGCCTTCGCCGGCGCCCAGTTCGGCGACGACGCCGTGCGGCCCTACCAGGAGGCGCTGCAGAAGGCCCGCGACGGCCTGCGCGAGGCCTTCCAGCTGCAGCAGCAGCTCGACGACGCCTTCCCCGACACCGACCAGGAGCGGCACGACTGGTCGAGCCGCATCCTGCAGATCGCCGACGGCGCCGGGCGCGAGCTCGCCGGCCACGCCGCCTCGTTCGACCAGCTCCGCGACCTCGAGCACACCGCGCCGCAGGCGATCGAGCACGCCGCGCAGCTGCGCACGCAGCTCGGCGAGCGCATCGGCGGCTCGCGGCGCACGCTCGAGCAGCTCGCGCGCCAGCACACGGGCTCGTCGATCGCGCCCATCCAGCAGAACATCGCGGGCGCCGAGCGGCTGCTCCCCGCCGTCGACGAAGCCATCGCGGTCGGCCGCCAGGCGGTCGCGGCGGGCGACGGCTCGAAGGCCGCGGTCGCCGTGCGCACCGCCGAGGCCGAGCTCGCGCAGGCCTCCGGGCTGCTCGCGGGCGTCGAGCGCGCCGAGGACGACCTCGCCACCGCGTCCCAGCAGCTCGCGGCGCTCGTCGAGGACTCCGTCGGCGACATCGCCACCGCGCGCTCGCTGCCGCGCGGCCCCGTCGACCTGCGCCCCCTCATCGACCTCGTCGAGCAGGGCGTCGCGCAGGCGCGCGCCGTGCCCGTCGACACGCTGCAGGTGCTCTCGACCCTCCAGCGCGCCAACCAGCGCCTCGACGAGGCCACCGGCCAGGTGCGCGCCGAGGGCGAGCGCCAGCAGCGCGCGGCGGGCGACCTGCAGCGCTGGATCGCCTCAGCGCGCTCGAACATCGACATGGCCGACCAGTACATCCGCTCGCGCCGCATCGGCATCGGCTCGCGCGCCCGGCAGCACCTCGCCGGCGCGCAGGACGCCCTCGCCCAAGCGATCCGCTTCGAGCGGCAGGACCCGGCGCAGGCGATCGCGCTCGCGCAGCAGGCCTCGCAGCTCGCCGAGCAGGCTCAGCGCGAGGCGAACGACGACGTCGACCACTGGAGCGGGCCCGGTGGGGTCCGCAACCCCTACTACCGGCGCGGCGGCTACGGCGGTGGCCGAGGGGACGGCTGGGGCGGCGGAGGCGGCGGCCGCGGGCAGGACATGCTCACCGGCGGCCTGCTCGGCTACGTCCTCGGCGACATGCTGAGCGGCGGCCACCACGGCGGCTACGGCGGCGGCCAGGTGAGCGACCCCTTCGCCTCCGGCGGCGGCGGGGGCGGCGGCCTCGGCGACCTCTTCTCAGGCGGCGGCGGCTCGTTCGGCGGCGGCGGGGGCGGCTTCTTCGGCGGCGGCTTCGGAGGCTTCTCCGGCGGCGGCGGCGACTTCGGCGGCGGAGGCGGCGGCTTCGGCGACTGAGCCGGCCCGCGGCATCCCCGACCGCCCCACAGCGGGCGTCCACATCCGACAGGCACCATGACACCGGCCGGCACCCGGCCATCGACCAGGAAGGCATCCCGATGTCCAAGCAGTCCATCCTCGGCCGCATCGCGCAGCTCGCGAAGGCCAACATCAACGCGCTCCTCGACCAGGCCGAGGACCCGCAGAAGATGCTCGACCAGATGGTGCGCGACTACACGAACTCGATCGCCGAGGCCGAGGCCGCCATCGCCCAGACCATCGGCAACCTGCGCCTCCAGGAGCAGGACTACCAGGAGGACGTGCGGGCCGCCGAGGACTGGGGCCGCAAGGCCCTCGCCGCGAGCCAGCGCGCCGACGAGCTGCGCAGCGCGGGCTCTCCCGACGCCGCGAAGTTCGACAACCTCGCCAAGGTCGCCATCGGCAAGCAGATGCAGTCGGAGCAGGAGGCGCGCTCGGCCGAGCCGTCCATCCAGTCGCAGAACGAGGTCGTCGACAAGCTCAAGCAGGGCCTCGAGACGATGAAGGGCAAGCTCGACCAGCTGAAGTCGAAGCGCTCCGAGCTCATCGCCCGCGCGAAGGTCGCCGAGGCGCAGTCGCAGGTGCACGACGCGGTGAAGTCGATCGACATCATGGACCCGACGAGCGAGATCGGCCGCTTCGAGGACAAGATCCGCCGCGAGGAGGCGCGGGTCATGGGCCAGCAGGAGCTCGCCGCCTCGTCGCTCGACGCGCAGTTCGAGGCGCTCGAGGACGTCGGCCGCGAGACCGAGATCGAGGCGCGCCTCGCCGCGCTCAAGCACGGCGGCGGCCAGCTGGGCGCCGGTCAGCAGCAGGGCGCGCTCGGCGCGGGCCAGGGGCAGCAGGGCCAGGGCCAGGGCCAGGGCGACGCCGTGGATGCGGAGGTCGTCGACCGCTGAGGTCGTCGACGAGCCGCGCGGCGCTGCCGGCGGCTCGCGTTGGAGGGGGCGGACGAAGGTCCGCCCCCTCTCGGCGTGCCGGGGCTAGCGTGCAGGCATGACCGACCAGCCCACGCCCCGCGTCGCCCTCGAGCGCCGCGGCCCCGTCCTCGTCATCGCCCTCGACCGCGTCGACAAGCGCAACGCCGCCGACGAGCGGATGCTGCAGGAGCTCGCGCTCGCCTACGGCGAGCTCGACCGCGATCGGGACCTGCGGGTCGGCCTCGTGCACGCGCGCGGCGACCACTTCACCGGAGGCCTCGACCTGGGCGACGTCGCGCCGAAGCTCGCCGCGGGCACGCTGCAGGTGGTGCCGGAGGGCGGCCTCGACCCGTGGGGCGTGCAGACGCCGCCCGTGTCGAAGCCCGTGGTGCTCGCCGTGCAGGGCACGTGCCTCACGCTCGGCGTCGAGCTCGCGCTCGCGAGCGACGTCGTCGTCGCGGCCGAGTCGACGGCCTTCGCACAGCTCGAGGTGGCGCGCGGCATCCTGCCCTTCGGCGGCGCGACCATCCGCCTCCCCCGGCTCGGCTGGGGCGACGCGATGCGCTGGATGCTCACGGGCGACCGCTTCGACGCCGCGGAGGCGCTGCGCATCGGGCTCGTGCAGGAGGTCGTGCCGACGGGCACCGAGCTCGCGCGGGCGACCGAGCTCGCCGAGCGGATCGCGGCGCAGGCGCCGCTCGCGGTGCAGGCGACGCTCGCCGCCGCCCGCGCCGCGCTGCCGGACGTCTCCGACGCGGCCGCCGCGCTCGTGCCCGAGACCCGCCGCCTCGCCTCCACGGCCGACGCGCGCCGCGCCGCCGAGTCGTACCTCACGGGCACGCCCGTCGCCTTCCGCGGCGACTGACCGCCTCCGCCCGGCGGCACCTGGTCTCAACCGGCTCCTTGATAGGGCATCGCCGTCAGCTCGATGCCCTACCAGCTGGCCGGTCGAGACCAGGACGCGGACGGAGTCAGCGGGCGGGGTGCGCCGCGAGCACCGAGCGGTAGACGCCCTCGAGCTCGAGCGCGACGTCCTGCCAGTCGCGACGCGCGGCCGTGCGGCGGCCGGCGAGGCCCAGCTCGAGCCGCCGGTCCTCGTCGTCGAGGATGCCGCCCACCGCCTCCGCCCACTCGAACGGGTCGCGCCCGTCGACGAGCACGCCCGTCTCGCCGTCGACCACCGACTCCATGAGCCCGCCGACGCGCGACGCGACCACCGGCGTGCCCGTCGCCGCGGCCTCGAGCGGCACGAGCCCGAACGACTCGGTGCGGCTCGGCACGACGACGACATCGGCGGCGTCGAGCAGCTGCGCGAGGGCGGGCCGGTCGAGACTGCCGATGTGGCGCACGCGCCCGGCGACGCCGGTGTCGCGCGCGATGTCGTGGAGGGAGTCGAGGTAGCGCTCGGCGCCGGGCGTCGCGTCGCCCGCGAGCACGAGCACCGCGCCCGGCAGGTGCTGCAGCATCCGCACCGCGAGGTCCTGGCCCTTGAGCGGCTGCACGCGGCCGACGCAGACGACGAGCCGGTCCTCGGGGTGCACGCCGAGGCGGGCGCGCACCTCGTGCCGCGCGTCGACCGGGGCGGGCTGGAACAGCGCGGTGTCGACCGCCGGCGGCACGAGCCACACGCGCTCGGCCGCGGCGCCGACCCCGTCGCAGAGCACGTCGACCTCGGCGCGCGAGACGGCCGCGATCGCGTCGACCTCGTGCGCGAGGTAGCGCTCGGTGAAGATGCGCCGCTCGGGCTCGGGCCGGTCGCCGTCGGCGAGGGTGCGGTTCTTCTCCTCGGCGAGCGTGTGGAAGGTCTGCACGATCGGCACGCCGAGCGCGAGCGACACCGGCAGCGCGGCGAGGCCCGAGAGCCAGTAGTGCGCGTGGAGCACGTCGTAGGGGGCGGAGGCGGCCTCCGCGGCCCGGCGCAGCTCCTCGCCGAAGGCGTCGGCGTGGTTGGGCAGGTCGTGCTTGCGCACGACGCCGCCACCCGTCTCGAGCGCGTAGAGCGCGACGCCGGGCGCCACCGACTCGGCGTGCGGGGCGCCGGCGGATCGGGTGAAGAGGTCGACCTGGTGGCCGCGCGCGGCGAGCGCCCGCGCGCTCTCGAGCACGAGCACGTTGAGGCCGCCGGCGTCGCCCTTGCCGGGTCGCTCGGCGGGCGAGGTGTGCATCGACACCATCGCGATCCGCAGCGGCGCCTCGTGGGGCAGGCCGATCGGCTCGGGGCGCATGGCACCAGCGTATCCGGCGGGTATCGTCGGCGGCATGACCGGATCGTCGCCGCTCGCCGCCGCGGGGCGGCTGCTCGGCGCGCTGGGCCGCGACCTGCAGGCGCCCGCCCTCGCCGCCCTCACCGCCCCTCCGGTCGCCCGAGCAGGGCACCGGTTCGCGACCGTCGCGGCGCGCGCGTGGGGGCGGATGCTCGGCGGCCAGGAGCGGCGCGAGGGCGAGCTCTGGGTCGTCACCGGCCTGCCGTCGTGGGCGTTCGGTCGCGGCGGCACGACGATCGGCGCGACCTTCCTCACGCACGACATGACGAGCCCCGCGGTGCTCGGGCACGAGGACGTCCACCGGCGCCAGTGGGAGCGCTACGGGCTGTGGTTCATCCCGATGTACCTCGCGGCCGGGCAGGACGCGCTGCGCAACCGCTTCGAGATCGAGGCGGGGCTCGTCGAGGGCGGCTACCTGCCGCGGCCCGCGACGCGGCCGCCGCGGCCGTAGCCGCAGTCGCAGTCGCAGTCGCCGGAGGCGGTCAGGGGCGGAGCAGGTCGCGCGACGCCGGACCGGCGACGAAGCCCGCGGAGCGGTAGGCCGCGACCGCCCCCTCGTTGTCGCTCGGGGTGGCGACCGCTGCGGCGGATGCGCCGAGCTCCTGCAGCGCGGCGGCGGCCGCGAGGCAGATGGCGCGCCCGTGGCCGCGGCCGCGGTGGGCGGGGTCGACGCCCATGGGCTCGAGGATGCCGAGGCGGCCGTGGCCCGCGCTCCACACGGTGACCGCGGCGACCGGCTCCCCCGCGTCGTCGTACCCGAGCAGGCTGTGGGCGCGCGCGGCGACGGGGCTCGACTCGAGGGCGACCCATCGCTCGGCGCGGCCGCTCGGCGCGCCGAACGACGCGGCGACAACCGCGTCGCGCGCATCGCGCACGGCCGCATCGGCCTCCGGCCCGACGACCTCGATGCGGAGGCCGTGCGGCTCGACCTCGGCGTCGAGGTCACGCACCAGCGGCACCCACGGCTCGTCCTCGGTCCAGCCGCGCTCGACGAGGGCGGCGAGGAGCGCGTGGGCGCCGCGCGCCTCGACGGCCGCCGGCCCCTCGGGGAGGACGCCCGCGCCCGGGTCGTGGACGTCGTCGGCGATGCGGGCGGCGAGCTCGGCGTCGTCGTGCGCCTCGGGCGCGATGCCGAGCCGGACGAGGCCAGGGCCGTCCAGGAGGCCGACGGCGATGGGGCGCTCGTCGCGCCGCCAGACGCGCAGGGCCGCGGCGGTCGTCTCGGCGCCGAGGCGGGCGTGCCAGCCGAGGTCGCCCGCGTGGAGCTGCAGGGGCGCGTCGTCGCGCTGCCAGGCGTCGAGCGCGATCGCGAGCGCGTGGAGGTCGGCGACGGCCGGGGTGAAGCGGTCGATCGGCATGCGTCGAGCCAAGCACACGGGCCTCCGAGACGTCCCCTCCCCCGCTGGTCCTCCCGCTGGTCGAGGAGCTGCCGTGCGCAGCACGGCCGCGTCTCGAGACCACCCCGGACGGCCAGCCACACTGTGGTCTCGACTCGCTGAGCGGCCTGCGGGCGCGCAGCGGCTCGACCGGCGGAGAGGCGGGCGCGGCTACGCCCGCATGCGGTCGACGACGCGGCGCTCCCACGGGATGCGGCGCTCGAGCTGGCGGCCGATCGACAGGAGCGTCGCCTCCTCGCCGGGGCGCCCGATGAGCTGCACGCCCATCGGCAGGCCATCGGCGGTCCGGTGGACGGGCAATGCGATCGCCGGGAGGCCCGTCAGGTTGACGAACGAGGTGTGCGGCGTGTGCAGCACCTGCGCGTGGAAGTCGGCCGCGCCGTCCTCGATCGGATACCACTCGAGCGGCCGGGGCGTGAGCGCCGTCGCGGGCGTGAGCACCGCATCCCACGGGGCGAACGCGGCGAGCACCCGCCGCTCGAAGTCGGTCGCCCACAGCTGGGCGCGGGCGAGCCCGCCGGCGCCGAGGCCGTCGCTCGCGTCGACGATCCAGCGCGCGAGCGGCTCGAGCAGGTGCCGCTCCTCGCGCTCGAGCGGCACGGTGGCCGCCCCGCCCTGCCACAGCGCCGTGAACGCGGCCGCGTAGCCCGTCGCGTCCGGCAGCGCCACCTCGCCCACCTCGTGGCCCGCGGCCTCGAGCTCGGCGATCGTGCGCGCCACCGCATCCGTCGCCTCGGGCGCGATGCGGATGTCGGCGACCTCGTCCCAGGGGGTGCCGCCGGTGAGCACCGCGACGCGGAAGCGGCCCTCGCCGCGCACCGCGGCGGCGAGCAGCGAGCCGTCGTCGTGCTCGGGCGAGCGCAGCACGGTGCCGTGCGGCACGCGGCCGTTGACGCGGCCGATGAGCGCGTCGGCGAGGAGCCCGGCGTCGATCACCGAACGGGCGATCGGACCCGCCGTGACGAGCCCGCCCACCTGGCCGACGCCGCCCTGGGCGGGGATGCGGCCGCGCGTGGGCTTCAGGCCCACGAGGCCGCACGTGGCGGCGGGGATGCGGATGGAGCCGCCGCCGTCGGAGCCGGGCGCGAACGGCACGAGCCCCTGCGCGACCGCGGCGGCCGCGCCGCCGGACGAGCCGCCCGCATGGAGGTGCGGGAAGCCGGGCAGCGTCGTGGTGCCGTGGAGCGCGGAGCGCGTGTAGCCGGCGAAGCCGAGCTCCGGCGCGGCCGTGCGCCCGAGCGTGACGCCGCCCGCGGCGTCGAGCACGGCGGCGACCGGGTCGGTGGCCTCGGCGATGCGACCCGCGAAGGCGCGCGAGGCGCCGTCGGCGGGCTGCCCGGCGCGGGCGACGAGGTGCTTGTCGGCGAAGGGCACGCCGTGCAGGAGGCCCGTGCGGTCGACGGCGGCGTCGGCGGCGCGGGCGCGCTCGAGCGCGAGCTCGGCGTCGACGTGCACGAACGCGTTCGCCTCGTCGAGGCGGCCGATGCGGTCGAGCTGGTGCTCGGCGACCTCGACGGCGCTCAGCTGGCGCGCGTGCAGGAGGCGCCAGAGCTCGAGCGCGCCGAGCGCGTGGATGGCGGTCATGCCTCCAGCCTGGCAGGCGCGGCTGTCAGCCGAGGTAGCGGCCGGCGCGGCGCTGCAGCCGCTTGCGCTCGGTGCGCTCGCGCATCTGGTCGCGCGAGGCGTAGTTCGTGAGCTCGCGGAACGGGTCGCGCCCGACGAAGGGCGGCGGCTCGGCGACGATCGCCGCGATCGCGCGCTCGAACTCCCAGTACTCGCCGATGCGCGTGCCCTGGCCGGGGTTCATGTGCCGCAGCCGCGCCTCGAAGCGCAGCTCGCCCCGCACCTCCACCTGCGTGATGAAGCCGCGCGTGGCGCCCGCGATCGACACCATCCAGAAGCCCGGCCCGAGGTCGGTGACCGTCGCGCGCACGTCGTCGCCCGCGGCCATCGCCGCGGCCTGCGCATCGGCGGCCTCGCGGGATGCGCGCCACGCCTCGTAGTCGGTCACGAGGCCATGGTGCCACCGCGCACCGACACGCGCCGGCGCCGAGCCCGCCGGTCGCGGTCGACGCGCCCTCAGGCGTGTCCCATCGGCCGCGGCCGGTTCGACCGCCGCACGTGCTCGGCCGCGTGGCGCGCATGCGGCACGGCCCGGCGCGGCACGAGCGCGACGACCACCGCGACGACGCCCACGAGCATCCCGAGCGCCGCCCCGACGGCCGCCATCTCGAGCGAGAGCTGCGTGAGGCCGAACACGACCGCCGCCGCGACCGTGGCCGCGATCGTCGCGGCCGCCCCGGCGGTCGTCGGGCCGAGCTCGTGCCGGGTCGCGACTCGCGCGGCGATCGCCGCGGCTGCCGCCACCATCCCGAGCGCGAGGCCGTAGCCGGCGCCGATCGCGAGGCCCCTCGCATCCGGCGAGAACGCGAGCCCGAGCGACAGGCCCAGGACGACGCCGATGGCGAGGCCGATGCCGGCGGCCGCGGCATCCGGGAGCCGCAGCGTCGACGGGCCGCCGACGGGGCTGACGAGCGCGCCGCGCAGGCGTGCGGCGGGGCTCGGCCGTGCGAGGCCGTCGGGTCCCGCCTCGACGGTGTCGTCGAGGGCAGCCGCGCGACGCGCGGTGTCGTCGGCGGGCCGGTCGGACCCGGCGCGCTTCCTCTGCTCGGTGCTCATGGCGCCACCTCCTGCGGGGCGGCGCGGCGCCGCTGCCGCGGGATCCACGATCCTCCCGCGGTGCGGACGGATGACGGAGGCGCGCTGTGGAGCGCCTCAGCGGTCGCTGAGCGATCCGACGGGGCCCTTCGGCGGGGTGCCGTCGGTCATCGCCGCTTGCGCAGCGAGGCCTGCATGAGCACGATGCCGAGCTCGCGGCCGAACTTCACGCCGACGCGGCCCATCCGGCCGATCTCCTCGAAGCCGAGCCGGCGATGGAGGGCGATCGACGGATCCGCCCCCTGGTCGGCGATGACCGCGATCATCTCGCGCACCTTCCGCTCGCGCGTGGCGTCCATGAGCGCGACCATGAGTGCCTTGCCGAGGCCGCGGCCCGCGGCCGCCGGCGCGAGGTAGACCGACGACTCGACCGTGTGGCGGTAGGCGGCGCGCTGCTTCCACGGCTGCGCGATCGCGTAGCCGACGACCGTGCCCGTCGCGCTCTCGGCGACGAGGAACGGCAGCTGCAGCTCGCCGGCCTCGCGCAGCGTGCGGCGCCACTGGCCGAGGGTCTTCGGCCGCTCGTCGAACGTGACGGTGGAGTTCAGCACGTAGTGCTTGTAGATGTCGCGGACCGCCGGGAGGTCGCCCGCGACGGCCGGCCGGATCGACCAGGCGAAGTCGGGCTCGCGGTGCGCGGGCGCCCGGAGGTGCTGGGGCAGGACCCGCCTGCGCTCGTACTCCTCGGGCAGCATGCGGTCATGCTCCCACGTCGAGCAGCGCGCGGGCCTCCGGATCGTCGCGGATGGCCCAGTCGACCGGCCGCGCACCCATGGCCTCGAGCGCGGCGTTGGCGCGCGAGAACGGCCGGGAGCCGAAGAACCCGCGACGCGCCGAGAGCGGCGAGGGATGCGCGGAGGCGAGCACGGCGACGCCCGGCGCGCCCTCGAGCAGCGGCGCGAGAGACTGCGCCTGCGCGCCCCACAGGATCGCGACGAGCGGCACGGGCGCGCCGTCGGCGTCGCGGCGCGCGACGAGGGCGCGGATCGCGGCCTCGGTCACGGCCTCCCATCCCCATCCCCGGTGCGAGCCGGCCTCGCCCGCGCGCACCGTGAGCACGCGGTTGAGCAGCAGCACGCCCTGGTCGGTCCACGCGCTCAGGTCGCCGTGCCCCGCGGGGCGCAGCCCCAGGTCGTCCTGGAGCTCGCGGTAGAGGTTCTGGAGCGAGCGCGGCACGGGCCGGACGCGCCGGTCGACGGCGAAGGCGAGGCCGATCGGATGCCCCGGCGTCGGGTACGGATCCTGGCCGACGACGAGCACCCGGACCGCGTCGAGCGGCTGCTCGAGCGCGCGCAGCACGTGCTCGGGCGCCGGCAGCCAGGCGCGCCCGGCCGTGGCCTCCTCGGCGAGCCGCGCCCGGAGCGCCTCGAGCTCGGGGGCGACGGCCTCGAGCGCCTCCGCCCAGCCGGCGCCCAGGCCGTCGAGCGGCGAGGGCGCGGAGGAAGGAGGCACGGGTCGAAGGTCGGTGTCAGGAGCCGGCGGCCTCAGCGGCGTCGCCGCCGCTCGCCGCGAGCACGCCGACCGAGACGCGGTCGCCGTCGAGCGCCGCCGTCCAGACGTTGCCGTCGCCCGCGACCTCGAGCCCGCCGGGACCGACGATGAGCGAGGTGTTCTCGTCGATGCCGACGAGCCGGTCGGCGAGGCCCGCCGACGCGATCGCGACGACGCGGCCGAGGTTGCCGTACTGCGCCACGTGGACGTCGACGACGAGGTCGACGAGGCCGAGGCCGGCGTCGAGGGTCACCTCGTCGAGGCCCTCGCCGCTCGCCTGCTGCGTCACCGGCACGCCGCCGATCCGCCAGCCGCCGAGCAGCGCCACGTCACCGGCGATCATGGCGCCGGCCGAGAAGCCCGCGTAGGGCACGCCGGTCGAGACGAGCCCTCGGATGGTGTCGGCCGCTGGCATGACGGCCGCGTGGTAGCCGGGGGTGAGGCCGCCGCCGACGAAGATGCCGTCGGCGCCGCCGAGGTCGGTGGGCAGCAGGGTGCGCTCGGTCGTGAGCTGCACGATGCGCACCTCGCCCGCGCCGAGCTTGCCGAGGTCGTCGCGGTAGTCGTCGTGCCAGCTCGCGCCCGCGGCCTCGGTCTCGGCCCAGAGGACGACGGCGATCGTGGGCGGCCCGCCGGCGCGCTCGCGCGCCTCGTCGACGAAGCGGCCGGTCCAGCGCGACTCGTCGTCGGCCCAGCCGCCGCCCAGGAGGTGGATGCTCATGCCTCGATCCAAGCACGGCACGGCGATGAGGCACCCGCACCCGCGAGCCACGACGGATGTCTGACAGGGCAGGATGGGGGCATGCGCGTCCTCATCACCGGCGGAGCCGGCTTCGTCGGCACCCAGCTCGCCCACCGCATCCTCGCCGACGGCTCGCCCGTCGCCGTCGACGCCCTCACGCTGCTCGACATCGCCGAGCCCCGGCCGGAGCTGCTCGCCGACGAGCGCGTCCGCGCCCTCGTGGGCCCGATCGGCGACCGCCTCGACGAGATCGGCGAGGTCGACCTCGTGCTGCACCTCGCGGGCGTCGTCAGCGGCGCCGCCGAGGCCGACCTCGACCTCGGCATGCGCACGAACCTCGACGACACCCGCGCGCTGCTCGACCTGCTCCGCGCGCAGCGCGACGGCCGCGCCGAGCCGGCGACGCTCGTCTTCACGAGCACCCTCGCCGTGTTCGGGCGCGACCCGGAGCTCGGCATGGCCGACGTCATCGCCGACGACACGATCGCCCGCCCGCAGTCCAGCTACGGCACGCAGAAGCTCATGGCCGAGCTGCTCGTCGCCGACTACGCCCGCCGCGGCCTGCTGCGCGCGCGGCAGGTGCGCCTGCAGACCGTCGCCGTGCGACCCGGCGCACCGAACGCCGCCGCGTCGAGCTTCGTCTCGGGGATCGTGCGGGAGCCCGTGGCGGGCGTGCGGGCCGTGTGCCCGGTCGAGCTCGACACGCCGATCTCGCTCTCCTCGCCCGGCGCGACCGTCGACGCGCTCGTGCGCGCCGCGACGGCCGACGACGCGACCTGGGGCTCGCCGACCGCCGTCGTGCTGCCTGGGCTGACGACCACGCCCCGCGCGATGCTCGAGACGCTCGACCGCCTGGCCGGCGAGCCGCTGTCGGACCTCGTCGACGTGGAGGTCGATCCGGCGATCGCGGCGATCGTCTCGACCTGGCCGGCGACGTTCGACGCGCGGCGGGCCGCGGGGCTCGGCATCGAGGCGCCCGCGTCGATCGAGGCCGTGATCGCGGAGTACCTGGCGCTCGTCGGGCGGCCCGCCGCGGGCTGAGCGGCGCCGGCCGCCGCGCGGTGGTCTCGAGACGCGTGCGGCCTGCGGCCGCGCGCTCCTCGACCAGCGGGAGGGGCGACCGGCGGGGAGTGGCGCGGCCCCCTCGACCAGCGAGCGTGCATCCACCGGGAGGGCGGGAGCGAGCGGGCACGGAGGCGCGCGGGCGTAGGATCGGAGCGCGCCGGGCATCACTCCGCGCGCGGACCCGCTCACCGTTCGCGCCAGCATGCCCAGGAGGCCCCGTGCTCCGCACCCCGATCGCGCTCGCCGCATCCGCCCTCGTCGTCGCCCTCGCCGGCTGCTCGGCCGTCGCGCCCACCGCGACGCCCGCCGCCCGCGACGGCGCAGCGCCCGGCACCGCGCCGATCGTCGACTGCGGCATCGAGGTCGCCCCGCGCGCCGAGCCGGCCGAGCGGATCGTGGCCGTGAAGTCGACCGCCGCCGAGCTCGTCGCGGCCCTCGGCCTCGGCGACGCGCTCGTCTCGACCGCCTTCCTCGACGCCGAGCCCGAGGACGCCGCCGTCGCCGCCGCCCCCACGATCGAGGGCATGCCGGGCCGCGAGGCGCTCCTCGCGCTCGAGCCGGACGCGGTCGTCGCGGGCTGGGAGTCGGCGTTCGCGCCCGAGGCGGCGGGCGATCGCGCGAGCCTCCACGCGCTCGGCATCACCACCTGGGTCTCCCCCGCGGCGTGCCGCTCGACCGACGTCGCGCCGCTCACGTGGGACGCCCTGCTCGGCGAGCTCGAGCAGGCGGGCGCCGCGCTCGGCGTGCCCGAGGCGGGCGCCGCGCTCGCCGCCGAGCAGCGCGCCGCGCTTGACGGCATCGAGCCGGTCGAGGGTGCGCCGACCGCGCTCTGGTACTCCTCCGGCGAGGACGCGCCGTACGTGGGCGGCGGCTCCGGCGCCCCCGCGCTCGTGCTCGGGACCGCCGGGCTCTCGAACGTCGCCGCCGACGTCGACGAGGCCTGGACGACGATGTCCTGGGAGGCCGTCGCGGCCGCCGATCCCGACGTCATCGTGCTCGTCGACGCCGCGTGGCACTCCGCCGAGTCGAAGCTCGAGCGGCTCCGCGCCAACCCCGCGACCGCGCAGCTGCGGGCCGTGCGGGAGGAGCGCGTGATCGTCGTGCCGTTCCCGATGGCGGAGGCCGGGGTCGGCTCGGTCGAGGCGGCCCAGCTCGTCGCGGATGCGGTGCGGGACCTCGGGTGAGCCGGTGGGTCGACCGATGACGAGGCTCGCTCCCCCGCCCGCGACAGCCGCCCCGCCGCGGCCGGCACGGCGCCGCGCCCGCTGGCCGCTCGCGGCGCTCGCCGCGCTGCTCCTCGCCGCCGCGCTCATCGCGGCCTGCGTCGGCGCCGCGGGGGTAGCCCCGGCCGACGCGCTCGGCGCGATCGCGGCGCGCACCGTCGGCGGCACGAGCCCGCTCGATCCGATCGGCGACGCGATCGTCGTCGACCTGCGGCTGCCCCGCATCCTCGCCGCCTGCGCGGTCGGCGCCGGCCTCGCGGTCGTCGGCGTGGTCATGCAGGCGCTCGTGCGCAACCCCCTCGCCGACCCGTACCTGCTCGGCGTCTCGTCGGGCGCCTCCGTCGGCGCGGTGCTCGTGCTCGTCTCGGGGCTCGCGCTCGTGCTGCCGCTCGCCGCGTTCGCGGGCGGGCTGCTGGCACTGCTCGCCACCCTGGGCCTCGCCGCCGCGGCGGGCGGCGCCACGCCCACGCGCACCGTGCTCTCGGGCGTCGTCGTCGCGGCCGCCGCCTCGGCGGTCGTCAGCCTCGTGCTGTTCTGGCGCGCGGACGGCGACGCCTACCGCGAGATCCTCGCCTGGCTGCTGGGCTCGCTCGCGGGCGCCTCGTGGCAGACCGCGCCGATCGCGCTCGCGGGGCTCGCGCTGGCGCTGCCGCTGCTCGCGAGCGGCCGCGCGCTCGACGCGCTCGCCCTCGGCGACTCGGCGGCAGGCGCGCTCGGCGTCGACGTGCGGCGCACCCGGTGGATGCTCCTCGTCGCGTGCGCGCTCGTGACGGGTGCGCTCGTGTCGGTCTCCGGCGCGATCGGCTTCGTCGGCCTCGTCGTGCCGCACGCCGCCCGCCTGCTCGTCGGCGCCGGCCACGCGCGGCTCCTGCCGGTCGCCGCGCTCGCCGGCGCGCTCGTGCTGCTCGTCGCCGACACCGTCGCGCGCGCCGCCTTCGACCCGCGCGAGCTGCCCGTCGGCATCGTCACGGCGCTGCTCGGCGCGCCCGCGTTCGCGGCGCTCATGCTCACCGGGCGGGTGCGCGCGTGAGGGGGGCGGAGGCCGAGATGCACGGGCTCGCGGTCGACGCGCTCTCGGTCGTCGCCGGCAGCCGCGCGCTCGTCGACGCGGCCTCCTGGTCGGCGCCGTCGGGCGCGATCACGGCGCTCGTGGGCCCGAACGGCGCCGGCAAGTCGACGACCCTGCGCGCCGTCGCCGGCCTCGTCCCCGATCGCGCCCGCGCCTCCGGCGCCGTGCTGCTCGACGGCGAGCGGCTCGACGCGCTGCCCGCCCGCGAGCGGGCGCGCCGCGTCGCGCTCGTGGAGCAGTCGACCGAGGTCCCGCCGCAGCTCACCGCGCGCGAGGCGGTGCGGCTCGGCCGCACCCCGCACCACCGCCTGCTGGGCTTCTCGATCGGCGACGACGCGATCGTCGACGCCGCGCTCGGCGACGCGGGCGCCGCAACGCTCGCCGACCGCCGGCTCGGCGAGCTCTCGGGCGGCGAGCTGCAGCGCGTGCACCTCGCCCGCGCGCTCGCGCAGCAGCCGCGGCTGCTGCTGCTCGACGAGCCCACGAACCACCTCGACGTCGCCTGGCAGCTCGAGCTGCTCGCGCTCGTGCGCCGGCTCGCGGCCGACATCCCGGTCGTCATGACGCTCCACGACCTCGCGCTCGCTGCGACGCACGCCGACCGCGTCGTGCTGCTCGACGGCGGCCGCGTCGCGGCGGAGGGGGCGCCGGATGCGGTGCTGAGCCCCGCGCGCATCCGCGCCGCGTACGGCGTCGAGGCCGAGATCGACGCGGCGCCGGGCGGCGTCGCCATCCGCTACCGCCGCCTGGAGGACCCCGCATGACCGACGTAGCCGCATCCGCCGCCTCGCCCGCGGCCGCACCCGTCGGAGCCGACGCCGCCCCGCGGCGCATCGCCGTGCTCGCCGGAGGCGTCGGCGGCGCACGCTTCGCGCTGGGCCTGCGCGAGGCGGCGCCGGACGCCGACGTCGCGATCGTCGCGAACGTCGGCGACGACGTGTGGCTCGCGGGCGTGAAGGTGTGCCCGGACCTCGACTCGCTGCTCTACGCGCTCGCCGGCGTCGGCGACACCGAGCGCGGCTGGGGCCGGGCGGGCGAGAGCGAGCGCGTCGCTGCCGAGCTGACCGCCTACGGCGTCGGCTGGCCGTGGTTCACCCTCGGCGACCTCGACCTCGGCACCCACCTCGCCCGCACCGCGATGCTGCGCGACGGCGCGACGCTCACCGAGGCGACCGCGCGCCTCTCGGCGCGGTGGCCGCTCGGCGCGCGCCTGCTGCCCGTGACCGACGACGAGGTGCCCACGCACGTCGTCACCGACGAGGGCGTGCTGCACTTCGAGGAGTGGTGGGTGCGCACGCGCGCGCAGCTGCCCGCGCACCGCTTCGTGCAGCACGGCGTCGAGCGGGCCCGCATCACGGCCGAGGCGCGCGCGGCGATCGCCGACGCCGACGTCGTGCTCGTCGCGCCCTCGAACCCGGTCGTCTCGATCGGCACGATCCTCGGCGTGCCCGGCGTGCGCGACGCGCTCGCCACGACGGCGGCGCCCGTGGTCGGCGTCTCCCCCATCATCGGCGGGCGCGCGGTGCGCGGCATGGCGGCTGCGTGCCTCGCCGCGATCGACGTGGCGCCCGACGCGCTGGCGGTCGGTCTGCACCACGGCGCGCGCTCGGCGGGCGGCGTGCTCGACGGCTGGCTCGTCGCCGACGAGGATGCGGATGCGGTGCCCGCCCTCGAGGCGGCCGGCATCCGGGCGGCGGCGGCGCCGCTGTGGCTCACCCCCGGCGGGCCGGCCGCGCAGGTGGCGCGCGACGCGCTCGCACTGGCGGCGCGCATCCGCTGACGTCTGGCGTCGCGCGCCCTCAGGCGCGTACCGACACTCCGGATGATGAGGACGACTCGCGTTCCGTGGCGGCGGGATGCCAGCATGGACACATGTTCCGCTTCCGCGCCGTCGCAACCACAGCCGCCGCAGTCTCCGTAGCCGTGGCGCTCGCGGGGTGCACGCCCGCCGAGCACTTCGCCGACGCCACCGACCCCGCGGCAGGGCCCGTCTCCGGCACCGAGGACCCGCGGCCGATGGGCGCCGACGGCCTCGACGAAGCGGAGGGCACGGCCGAGCCCCACGCGGACGAGGAGCCGGGCGCAGCCCGTGAGCCCGGCTTCACTGTCGCGCAGGACGACCTCTACGGCCCCGGCACCTGGTACCGCGTGCCCGGCGGCGCGGTCAAGGAGAACACGGTCGACGGCTGCGAGGGGCTGCCGACGCTCGCGCCCGCGAGCGGCAGCAATGGCCTGGGCGGGTACCTCTACGTCGCGCTCCGCGATCGCGGACGCATGACCTTCGCGACCGGCGACGTGGCCGTCGACGACGACGGCCGGCCAATCGCCTACCGAGCCGCGGCGGGCGACACCATGCACGCCGTCTCGCAGCGCTTCTGCATCGACTACCCGGGCTACCTCGGGCTGCTCAACGCCGTGCGCCGCGGCGACGGCGACGCCGACCTGTTCCGACTGCAGCAGGAGGTGTGGGCGGGCGACATCATCAACCTCGACGTGGCCACCGTCACGACCGTCGGCTCGCAGGACGGCCAGGTGCTGAGCAACGCCGCGCCCTACTCGATGCCGACGCAGCGAGAGGCGCCGGCCCTGGAGTTCCAGCCCCAGGCCGTGCAGCACGACCGCCAGCCCTGACCTGCCCGCCCGCGACCGCACGGATGGTCGCGGGCGGGAACGCCGCGGTCAGGCCGCGTCGGTCGCGCGGGCGCCGTCGAGCACGGCGCGCGTGTGGACGCCGACGCCGAGGTCGAGCGCGAGGTGCAGGTCGGCGAGCTCGTCGACGTCGACCCGGAGGCCCGAGCTCACAGGCACCGGCAGCTCGACGTGGCCCTCCGCGCGGTGCCGCTCGGCCGAGCCCTCGCCGAACCGCGGCCGCAGCGCATCCGCCCGCCGCGCCGCGAGCAGCGTCGTGCCGGTCGAGATCGCGTCGGCCACGTAGGAGCGCGGCTGCTCGGCCGCGAGCGCCAGCGCATCGTCGAGCGCCTCCGGCGTGAGCGCCGGGAGGTCGGCGAGCACGACCGCGGCGGGCGCGCCCGGCGCGACGACGGCGATGCCGGCCTGGATCGCCGCATGCAGGCCCGCGCCCGGGTCGGCGACGACCTCCACGCCCTCGGTGGCGGCGACGGTCTCGTCGCCGGTGACGACCACGACGCGCTCGACCGCGGGGCAGGCGACGGATGCGGCGATGGCGTCGCGCGCGAAGGCGACGGCGAGCGCGGCGCGCGCGTCGCCCGCGTCGAGGCGCGACTTGCCGGACTGACCCTTGACGGGGAGCACGACGGTCCAGCGCATGCGCACCAGCCTACGACGGCGCGGGTGCCCTCCCGACCGCGCTGCACTCCCCCGCCTCGGCGGAGGGGTGCGGTCACGAACGGCCCTCCGAGCGGCCGGATGAGGGCGCTTCGTGACCACAGCACGCTCGGCGCCGAGGCGGCGGCGCGCCCGCCCCCGCTCAGCCCTCGTCGTCGCGGTCGCGCGCGACGACGCCGAGCAGCGACGGCGGGAGCAGCAGCACGAGCGCCCGCCGCCAGGGCGGCGCGGTGTCGAGCAGCGCCTCGCGCACGCCCTGCACGTCGCCGTCGTGCGCGCGCTCGCGCGGCCCGTCGTCGAAGGCCGCGCGCTCGGCGGCGAGCTTGACCCGCTCGGCGGCGGGCGTGAGCGGCTCTCCCGTGCGGCGCTCGATGGCCTCGGCCACGTCGCCGGCGGTGGCGGATGCGGGCAGCCGCACGCCGAGGTCGGCGAGCGTCGCGCGCAGCTCGTCCCAGGCGCCGGGCGGCCCGCGCCGCAGCCGCAGCGCCCGCAGCGCCGTGCGCAGCCCCCACGGCAGGAGCAGCAGCGCGATGACGCCGAGCCCCGCGAGCAGCGACAGCACCGCCTCGGGGTCGATCCGCACCCCCGGCCCGACACCCGGGCCGCCGCTCGCATCCGGGCTCGGGCCGACGGATGCGCTCGGCGTCGGCTCGGCGGGGTCGGATGCGTCGGGCGTCGGCGTGGGCGTCGGCGCCTCGCTCTCGTCGGGCGTCGGCGTCGGGGTGGCGCTCGGCGTCACCTCGGCGCCGTCGGGGCTGACGCTGCCCGTGCCCGCGCCGGGCGTCGTCTCGACGCGCACCCATCCGGCGCCGTCGACCCACGCCTCCGCCCACGCGTGCATCTCGTTGGTCGACACGGCCCAGCCGCCGGAGATCTCGTCGCCGGGCAGGAACCCCACGACGACGCGGGATGCGACGCCCGCGCCGCGCAGGAGCGCGGTCGTCGCGCTCGCGTAGTGCACGCAGTAGCCGCTGCGCGTCTCGAGGAATCCCTCGAGCGCGCCCCAGCCGTCGCCGCCCGCGCCCGCGAAGCCGGGCAGGTCGAGCTGCTCGGAGTAGTTCCACAGCCCGTCGGTCATGAACCCGCGCACGGCGAGCACCCGGTCGCGCGCATCCATGCCCTCGTCGACGAGCGCCGCGCCCCGCGCCGCGATGTCGCCGGCGGCGTCGGGCAGGCGCAGCTCGGCGCCGTGGTCCGTCGACCCCGTCCCCACCGGCAGCGCCTCGAGGTCGTCGAAGCGCGAGCCGCTCGCCTCGTACTCCAGCCCGGCGGTCTCGGTGCCGTCCTCGAGCCGGAGCGCGTCGTTCGCGGTGTCCCACGTAGCGCCCTCGGGCACCTGCGCGCCGGTCGCGCGGTCCGGCACCGGCAGGCTCTCGGCCCGCACGTCCGACATCCGGATCGTCATCTGCATGGGGGCGCCGGTCTCGGCGCCCTCGACGAGGATGTCGGGCAGCGCCGCCTCCGGCGGCACCGACACGAACCCCTCGTCGCCCGCGAGCGGCAGCGTCATGAGCCGCGTGGCGATCGGCTGGCCGTCGGTCGTCGAGTAGGTGAAGACCGGGCGGGCCTCGGGGCGCCGCAGCTCGTCGCCGAGGTCGATGTCGGTGCGCAGCACGGGCGTGACGGGGCGGAAGAGGTCGTCGACCGTGGGCAGGTCGAGCGCGATCTCGCGCGGGCTCGGCGCCACGAGCGGCAGGACGGATGCGGCGGCCGCCGCGGCGACGACGAGGGCGACGGCGCGGAGCGCGCCACGGCCGAGGTCGAGCCGCTCGTCGATGGCGGGCGCGGCGAGCACGAGCGCCGAGGCGATCGCGCCGGGCACGAGGTCCCACGTGGGCGCGTCGATGCGGAAGGCGAGCGGCAGCGCGGCCGGCGCGGCGGCGAAGAGGATCGCGACCGCCGGCACACGCAGCGCGTGGCCGAGCAGGTCGACGTGCAGCGCGAGCACGACCGCCGCGGCCACGACCGCGGCGAGCACCGGTCCCTCGGCCGGGATGGGCGTCTGCAGCGCCCAGGCGATGTCCTCGACGCCGTCGGCGAGGGTCGCCATGGCGAGCTCGAACGACGCAGGGGTCGGCACGACGCCGAGGACGGCCTCCTCGGCCCCAGCGGTCGCCAGCACGATCACGAGGCCCACGACGGCGGCTGCCACCGTGGCCGCGAAGGTCGGCAGCACCTGGCGGGCGAGCCAGGCGGCGAGGGCGACGCCGAGCGCCGCGAAGCCCGCCTGCGCGAGCCAGTCGGGCTCGATCACCGACCGCGTCGCCCACAGCCACGCGAGCGGCAGGAGCGCGAGCGCGATCGTCTCGACGGCGCCGGCGCGGTCGAGCCGGCGGCGGCGCTCGCGGCCCGCGGCGCGGCGGCCGGCGCGCTGCTCCGCGCGGGATGCGTCGGAGGCCGCGGGTGGGGCCGGTCGGGTCGGCGCGGGGGCGCTCACGCGAGCTCCAGCGAGGGTCCGGCGCGGTCGATCCAGCGGCGCACGCGCACGCGGGAGCCCGCGGCCACCGCGCGCCCGGTGCCGGGGCGCTCGGCCACGAGCCACAGGGTCGAGCCGGGCGGCAGCGTCCAGTGCTCGGGCGCCGACTCCTGCAGCGCCACGACGTGCGCGGGGAGCGCCCGGTCGCGGTCGCGCTCGTCCGGGGCGCGCGCCGGCAGCGCGGCGAGCGAGGCGAACGCGGCGAGCGCCTGCTCGCGGCGGCGCCAGTCGATCGGCCCGGGCGCGTGCACGCCGATGCTCTGCTCGCCCGTCTCGCGCACGAGGACGCCGTGGTCGCCGCCCGCGAGCGCCATCGCGATCGAGCACGCGGCCCGCGCGAGCCGGTCCTCCGCCTCCTTGCCGAGGCCGCGCGCGGCCGCGGTGGCGACGAGCACGACGTGGTCGTCCACGGCCGGGTTCGACTCCTGGCGCACCATGAGCCGGCCGCGCTTCGCGCTCTGCCGCCAGTGCACGCGACGCTGCGGGTCGCCCGGCTGCCACTCCCGCACCATCGCGTCGACGCTGTCGGCGGTGCGCGAGCGCGCCTCGCGGCCCGAGTCGCGGTCCGAGCGCAGCGCGCTCGGCTGCATCGGCACCGTCTCCGGGCCGACGACGAGCGCCGCGCCCGGCTCGACGCGGCGGACGGTGCGCACGACGCGGAAGGGGTCGAGCGCGATCACCTCGACGGGCGCGAGCGGCCAGCGGCCGCGGTCGTGCGGGCCGAGCCGCACCTCCGCGCGCCCGTCGTCGTCGAGCTCGCCCTCGAGCAGCACGGAGCGGCCGCTGCCGGGTGCGTAGGTGGTCCAGCGGGCGCGCGCGTGGCGGCGGTCGCCGGCGATCGCGATCGCCGGGTCGTCGCCCTCCTCCACGACGCCGGGGAGCCGCAGCCGCACGCGGCCAGCCGGCTCGAGCGCCCACCAGGCGCCGAGCGCCACGACGCCCAGGCAGAGCGCCGCGGGCACGAGCAGCATCGCCTGCCGCTCCCAGTAGGCGGCGAGCACGAGCGCGAGGCCGGCGATGACGAGCGCCACCCCGCGGCCCGTGGGTCGCGCGCGCGGTCGCTCCCGGAGGGCCATCAGCGCATGACGGGGGCGACGGTCTGCGCGAGGGCGTGCGCGACGATGCGCTGCGCGTCCTCGATCCGGGCCTGCGGGTCGTGGAGCACGAGGTGGTGCGGCAGGACGGCGGATGCGAGCGCCTTGACGTCGTCGGGCGAGAGCCAGTCGCGGCCCTCGAGGTGGGCGCGCGCCTTCGCGGCGCGCACGAGCTGGAGGGTCGCGCGCGGGCTCGCGCCAAGCCGCACCTCGGGGTGCTCGCGGGTGGCGCGCGAGATGCGCACCGCGTAGCGCTCGACGAGCTCGTGGGCCCGCACCGCGTGGGCGGCCTCGATCTCGGCGCGGAACGCGGCCTCGTCGGCGACGGGCCGCACCGCGTCGAGCGGCTGCGCGGTCTCGCGCGCCTGCACCATCGCGAGCTCGGCGTCGAGGTCGGGATAGCCGAGCTCGAGCCGCGCCATGAAGCGGTCGCGCTGCGCCTCGGGCAGCGCGAACGTGCCCTCCATGTCGACCGGGTTCTGGGTGGCGACGACGAGGAACGGCGACGGGAGGCGGTGGGTGATGCCGTCGACCGTCACCTGGCCCTCGGCCATGCACTCGAGCAGCGCCGCCTGCGTCTTGGGACTGGCGCGGTTGATCTCGTCGGCGATGACGATGTTGGCGAAGACGGGGCCGGGCTGGAACCGCAGCTCGCCGGTGGCCTGGTCGAGCATCGACAGGCCGGTGATGTCGCTCGGCAGCAGGTCGGGCGTGCACTGGATGCGGCGCACCGTGCCGCCGATCGCGGCGGCGAAGGCGCGCGCGAGCTGCGTCTTGCCGACGCCGGGGACGTCCTCGAGCAGCACGTGGCCCTCGGCGAGCAGGACGGTGAGCACGGTGCGGATCTCGGTGCGCTTGCCCGCGATGACGCTCGCGACGGCCTCCTCGATCCGGTCGCCGACGGCCGTCGCGCCGGGCGCGGCGGTCACGAGCCCCGTCTGTCCCTCAAGCGCCATCGCGTCCTCCTGCCTCGGCGAGCCCCTCGATCCTGCCCGCGATGCGGCCGGCCTGGTAGGCCTCGTCGCTGCCGAGCCGGAACATGTCGTCCCCCGAGCGTCGCACGAGCCGGCTGGCACCCGGCTCCGTGAGATCCCCGACGTGGCGGCCGAGGCCGCGCACGAGCACCGCGGGCACGCCGTCGGCCTTGCCCGCGACGAGGTCGGCGGCGCCGGCGATCTCGTCGGCGACCGCGGGCGCGGTGACGAGCAGCGGGCGGCCGCCCGCGTCGAGCGTGCCGCCGAGCGGCTCGAGCACCCGGATGCCCGCGGCGCCGATCGCGACGTCGGTCTGGCCGTTGCGCCAGGCGCGGCCGAGCGTGTCGGAGACGACCACGCCGATCCGCGCGCCGAAGCGCTCCCGCAGGTGCGTCGCGATCGCGAGCGCCGAGGCGTCGGAGTCGAGCGGCAGGAGCAGGATCGTGCCCTCGTCGGTGTTCGAGGCGTCGACCCCCGCGGCCGCGAGCACGAGGCCCGTGCGGTGCTCGACGATGCGGGTGATGCCGCCCGGGTGCGCCCGGCTCGCGACGAGCCGCACCGACTCGTCGGTGATCGCCTGCTCGCGCTCCTCGGCGGGTCGCACGCGTCCCTCCGCCTTCGACACGACCTTGCTCGTGACGACGACGATGTCGCCGTCGGCGGGCTCGTGCGGCGCGAGCGCGTCGGCGAGGATGCTCGCGAGGTCGTCGCCGGGGCGGATCTCGCCGATCCCCCGCACGGCGACGAGCGCGAGGTCGGTCATCGCTGCTGCAGGAAGGTGGCGACCGCGCGCGGCACGTAGGGGCTGATGTCGCCGCCGAGCTCGGACACCTGGCGCACGAGGCTCGACGAGACGTGCGCGTTCTCGGGGTCAGGGAGCATGAAGATGGTCTCGACGCCCGCGAGGTTGCGGTTCACGATCGACATGGGCGTCTCGTACTGCAGGTCGGTGCTGGAGCGGATGCCCTTCACGAGCACCTCGGCGCCCACCTGCTGGCAGTAGTCGACGAGCAGGCCCATCGACCAGTTGGCGATGCGGATGGTCGCGCCGTCGATGCGCGCCTCCTCGATCGAGCGCTCGATGAGCGCCTCGCGCTCGGGCACCGGCAGGAACGCGTGCTTGTCGGGGTTGTGCGTGACCACGACGTGCACCTCGTCGAAGATGCGGGCCGCCCGCTGGATGACGTCCAGGTGCCCCAGGGTGACGGGGTCGAACGAACCGGGCACGACGGCGATGCGGGGCATGGAGCCAGCCTATCGGCCCGCACCAGGGGGCAGCCTCGCGGCGCCCGCTGGCGGTCAGGCGGTGACGAGCGCGGCGCGGGCGTCCGGGTCGAGCCGGTCGTGCACCGCGAGCCGGAGGACCGGGTGGCGCTCGAGGGTCGGGTCGTCGTCGAGCAGCGCGCGGGCCGCGACGCGCGCCGCCTCGATCGCCGTGCCGTCGCGCGCGACGCGCAGCACCCGCAGGCCGCTCCGCCCGCCCGACTGCGCCGAGCCGAGCACGTCGCCCTCGCCGCGCTGCTCGAGGTCGACCTCCGCGAGCGCGAAGCCGTCGAGCGTCGAGGCCACCGCATCGAGCCGCTCGCGGGCGGGCGAGTGGGGATCGGCGTCGGTGACGAGCATGCAGAGGCCCGGATGCTCGCCCCGGCCCACGCGGCCGCGCAGCTGGTGCAGCTGGGAGACGCCGAAGCGGTCGGCCGACAGGACGACCATCATCGTCGCGTTCGGCACGTCGACGCCCACCTCGATGACGGTCGTGGCGACCACGACGTCGACCTCGCGGGCGGCGACGGCGCGCATCACCGCGTCCTTCTCGTCGGTCGGCATCGCGCCGGTGAGGGCGGCGATGCGGCGGCCCGCGAGCGCCGGCACGTGCGCGAGCCGGCGCACGGTGGTCTCGACGTCGTCGACCGGCGGGCGGGGCGAGCCGTCGTCGTCCTCCGTCTCGACGCCCTCGAGCTCGCCGGGCGAGATCGCGGGGCACACGACGAACGCCTGGCGGCCCGCCTCGAGCTCTTCACCCATCCGCTCCCACACGCGCAGGAACAGCTGGCGGTCCTGCTGCCGGTCGACGACGAACGAGCGGATGGGGCTGCGGCCGGCGGGGAGGGTGCGGATCGTGGAGACGTCGAGGTCGCCGAAGGCCGTCATGGCGATGGTGCGCGGGATGGGCGTGGCGGTGAGCACGAGCGTGTGCGGGTGGACGCCCTTCGCGCGGAGCGCCTCGCGCTGCGCGACGCCGAAGCGGTGCTGCTCGTCGACGACGACGAGCGCGAGCTCGGCGAAGGTCGTGCGCTCCGACAGCAGGGCGTGCGTGCCCACGACGATGCGCGCCTCGCCCGCGGCGATGCGCAGCAGCGCCCGCTTGCGCTCGGCGGCCGGCATCTGGCCGGTGAGCAGCGTCGGCCGCAGCTCGGCGGCGAGCTCGGGCCCGAGCGCTCGGGTGATGGAGCGCAGGTGCTGCACCGCGAGCACCTCGGTGGGCGCGAGCAGCGCCGACTGCCCGCCGGTCTCGGCGACCGCGAGCATCGCGCGCGTCGCGACGACCGTCTTGCCGGATCCCACCTCGCCCTGCACGAGCCGGTGCATGGCGGTGCCGGAGGCGAGGTCGGCGAGGATCTCGTCGCCCGTGGCGCGCTGGTCGTCGGTGAGCGGCCACGGCAGCGCGGCGTCGAAGCGCTCGAGCAGCGCGCCGGGCTCGCGCGGCTGCGTGGGCAGGGTGTCGAACCAGTCGCGGGTGGCGAGCAGGTACGTCTGCAGCAGGAACGCCTCGTGCCAGGCGAGCGCGTGCCGCGCCCGGTACGCCTCCTGCTCCTCAGTGGGGCGGTGCGCGGCGCGCAGCGCGTCGGCGAGCGGCAGCACGCCGTGCTCGCGCCGCACCGCCTCGGGCACGGCGTCGGCGACCTCGCCGAGCGCGTCGAGCGCGAGCCCGATGGCGGCCTGCAGCTGCTTCGTCGAGACGGCGGAGGTGGCGGGGTAGATGGGGATGGGCGTCGCGGCCCACTGCTCGGCGTCGACGCCGCCCTCGGCCTCGTCGAAGGGCTCGTAGAGCGGATGCGCGAGCTGCCGGCGGTCGCGGTAGACGCCGACCGTGCCCGAGAACAGCGCCGTCACGCCCTTGTGGAGGGTGTCGGTGACCCACGCCTGGCTGAAGAAGGCGAGGTCGATCGTGTCGTCGCCGTCGGTGATCGTGACGGTCGTGAGCGTCTTCGGGCGGCCGCGGCCGTCGCGGCCGGCGAGCTGGCGCGTCTCGACCCGCTGCACCTCCGCGACCACCGTCACGTGCTCGCCCGGCACGAGGCTCGCGAGCGGCGTGAGCTCGCCGCGCTTCGCGTAGCGGCGGGGCAGGTGCCAGAGGAGGTCGCCGACGGTCCGCATGCCGAAGGCCTTCTCGAGCTTCGTCGCCTGCGCCTTCTTCAGGATGCGCTCGAGCGGCCGCGCGAGGCCGTCGGGCAGCGCGGCGCCGCTCGTCGCTCCTGTCGCCACGCCCCCAGGCTAGGCGAGGCGGCTGACGCGCGCCGCCGCCGCCGCGGCGGGCGGGGACGGCGCGGATGCCAGGATGAGGGCATGACGCGCATCATCGGCGGCCTCGCCGGCGGCCTCCGCCTGCACGTGCCGCTCCGCGGCACCCGCCCGACCTCCGAGCGCGTGCGCGAGGCGCTCTTCGGCGCGCTCGACGCCCGCAGCCTCTGCGACGGGGCGCGCGTGCTCGACCTGTACGCCGGATCCGGGGCCCTCGGCCTCGAGGCGGCGAGCCGCGGCGCCGAGACCGTCGTGCTCGTCGAGCGCGACCGGGCGGCCGCGAAGGTCGCCGAGCGGAACGCCGAGGCGGTCGCGAAGGCGGGCGCCGCGCGGGCGCTCGTCGAGCAGGTCGGCGTCGCCCAGTACCTGCAGCGCACGGGCCGCCGCTTCGACCTCGTCTTCCTCGACCCGCCCTACGACCTGCCCGACGCCGAGCTCGAGGCCGCGCTCGCCGAGCTCGCGCCCGCGCTCGAGCATCCCGCGACCGTCGTGCTCGAGCGGTCCCGCCGCTCCGCGCCCGTCGCGCTGCCGGGCGACCTCGAGCTCGAGCGCTCGCGCGACTACGGCGACACGACGCTGCTCTACCTCGGCACGCGCGGCACGCTCGCCGACGCCTCGGCGCCGGAGCCCGACGCGGAGGCGGCGCCCGAGGCGGAGGCGGCGCCGTGACCGACGTGCGCGCGGCCCGCCCGGCGCCCGACGTGCGCATCGGGCACGCCGACTTCGCCGATCCCGCCCTCCTCGCCTTCCTGCAGGCGCACCTCGACGACATGGCGCCCACCGCGCCGCCCGAGAGCCAGCACGCGCTCGACGCGACCGAGCTGCAGCGCCCGGGCGTGCGGCTGTGGGTCGCGCGCGCCGAGGGAGCGATCGTCGGCACGGTCGCGCTCGCGGCGCTGGCGCCCGGCCACGAGGAGCTGAAGAGCATGCGCACCGACCCTGCGCTGCGCGGCGCGGGCGTCGGCGGCCGGATGCTGCGGCACGCGCTCGACGACGCGGCGGCGCGCGGCGTCGGCCGCGTCTCGCTCGAGACCGGCGCGCAGGACTTCTTCGCACCGGCGCGGGCGCTCTACGCGAAGCACGGCTTCGTCGCGTGCCCGCCGTTCGGCGACTACTGGGACGACCCGAGCAGCGCCTTCATGACGCTCGACCTCGCGGCCCGCTAGCGGTCGCGGCGGTACGGGTCCCACCCGCGCGGCGGGAGCGGCGATCCGGAGAGCTGCACCGACGGGTCCCCCGCCTCGACGGCGCCGATGCGCCGCACCGCGTGGCCGCCCAGCTCGGCAGGCATCGCGGTGCCGCGCGGCACAGCGAGCAGCAGCGCGTGGTCCTCGCCGGCATGGAGGGCCGCCTCGAGCGGCGCGCCCTCGGCGGCAGACGCGACAGCGGCGGCGTCGAGCGTGATGCGCACCCCGGAGGCGCGGGCGATGCGGGCGGCGTCGAGCGCGAGGCCGTCGGACACGTCGAGCATCGCCGTCGCGCCCAGCCGCGCGAGGCGCGCGCCCGCCGCGACGGGCGAGACCGGTGCGAGCTGCGCGTCGATGCGCGGGTCGGCCTCCCGCAGCCGCGCGGCGGCGTCGGCGTCCGCCTCGCCGTCCTCATCGACGGCGTCGGCGAAGAGCCGGGCGAGGCCCGCGCCTGCGTGGCCGAGGCGGCCCACCACCCACACCTCGTCACCCGGGCGCGCGCCGGAGCGGAGCACCGCATCGCGGCCCTCGAGGTCGCCGAAGGCGGTGACGGCGATGACCGCGTGCGGCGCGGTGCCGAGGTCGCCGCCGACGACGCCGCAGCCGGGCGCCATCGCGGCGACGCCGTCCGCGAGGCCCTGCGCGAGTGCCTCGAGGTCGGCGACCCGGGTGCTGGGCGGCACGGCGAGCGCGACCACGAGGGAGGTGGGGCGGGCGCCCATCGCGGCGACGTCGATGAGGTTGGTGGCGACGGCCTTCCAGCCGAGGTCGTGCCACGTCGACCAGCCGAGCCGGAAGTCGGCGCCCTCGAGCATCGTGTCGGTGGTGACGACGAAGCGGCCGTCCGGCGCGGGCACGACGGCGGCGTCGTCGCCGGGGCCGACGATCGCTTCGCCGGAGGGCAGCAGCGGGAGGATGCGCGCGAGCGCCTCCAGCTCGCCCGCCTCGCCCAGCGTCCGCTCGTCTGCCATGCGGCAACGGTATCCGGCGCCCCGGGCGCGCATCGCGAGTGGGCTCAGATCGACCAGCGCACGAGCGCGCGCAGGTGCGCGGGCACCGCGCGCTCCACGTGCTCGGGCACGGTGCGGGCGCGCGCGCCCGGCTCCTCGATCTCCACGGCGAGGATGCTCGCCATGCTGTCGGAGTCGATGGGAGCGAAGAGGGTGGCGTACTCCTCGACGTCGCGCTCGAACCCGAGCAGCTGCGGCTCGCGCAACCATCGGTAGACGACGATCGCGCTGGAGCCCGATGCTCCGCCCCACACCCAGGCGATGTGCGAGCGGCGCTCGGGGTCCGTGAGGAGCATCCGCATCGACGCCACGACCTCGTCCGCGCGCACGACCATGGGGCCACCGTAACCGGCCGCTCCGGCCGTCGGCTCCTCGATCTGCGGAAGGGACCGGCGGGAAGGGCCTCGTAGGATCGAGGGGTGCCCCGCCTCCGCCTCGCCCTGCTCGTCGCGGGCGCGCTCGCCCTCGCCGGCTGCGCGCCGGTCGTGACCCTGCCGGCCGCCGAGGAGGCCGCCGATCCGGGCTGCGCCGACGTCGTCGTGTCGCTCCCCGCCGAGATCGGCGCCGACTCGCTGCCGGAGCCGCTCGAGCGCCGCGACGTCTCGTCGCAGGGCTCCGCCGCGTACGGCGAGCCGAGCGCGGTCACGCTGCGCTGCGGCATGCCGGAGCCGGCGCCCTCCACCGAGCGCTGCATCACCGTCGGCGACGTCGACTGGCTGCTGCTCGGCCAGGAGGACGACGTGTGGACGCTCGTGAGCTACGGCCGCTCCCCCGCCACCGAGGTCGTCATCGACACGAAGGTGACGAGCTCGTCGTCGGCGCTCGAGGCGCTCTCGCCGGCCGTCGCCCGCACGGAGCTCGTCCGCACCTGCAGCTGACGGCCGGCGGCCGACGGCCTACGCCTTGTAGACCTCCGGCAGGAACACCCGGCCGTCCTTGTGGCCGGGATCGAGCACGATGCCGTAGCCCTCGGGCGCCGCGGCCGCGAGCTCGGCGCCCGTGAGCCGCAGGTGCGCCTTCGTGCGCGTCACGAAGCCGCCGACGCGGTCGAGCGCGGTGAAGGCCACGATGAACTGCTGCTTGCCGTTCGGGATGGTGAGGAAGTTGCCGGAGGCCGGGTCCTTCGGGTCGTCGACGACGGCGGGCAGCACGAGCTCCGCCTCGCGCACCACCGCCCAGGCGGCGTCGTGGTCGGTGGCGCCGATGGCGCCCAGGGCGTCGAGGGTGGGGTTCGTCACGCCCCCATCGTGGCATCCGGCCCCGTGCGCGGCATCCGAGCGACGCCGCCGGGCGCGCCGCGGCCGGGTGGTGTGGGTGCCGGCTGGGAGACTGGCCGCATGGCCCTCGACTTCACCGCGATCGACTTCGAGACCGCCAACGGCAACGCCGCGAGCGCCTGCGCCGTGGGCCTCGTGAAGGTCGCCGACGGCCGCGTCGTCGACCGCTGGTCCACGCTCATCCGGCCGCCCGCGCCGTACGACGAGTTCTGGGAGTGGAACGTCCGCATCCACGGCATCGAGGCGGCGCACGTGCTCGGCGCGCCAGAGTGGCCCGAGGTGCAGGAGGCGATCCTCGCGTTCGGCGGCGGCGACGTCTACGTCGCGCACAACGCCGGCTTCGACAAGGGCGTCATGCGCGCCGCGGCGAAGGCGTCGCGGCTGCCGGTGCCCGACATGCGCTGGACCGACTCGCTCCGCATCGCCCGCAAGACCTACGCCCTCGAGTCGTACCGCCTGCCGGTCGCGGCGATGGCGGCAGGCTTCGAGGACTTCCAGCACCACGACGCCGCCGGCGACGCCGCCGCGTGCGCGGCGATCGTCGTCCATGCGGCGCAGCGCCACGGGTGCGACGACATCGAGGCGCTCGTGGGCCGCTGCACCTCGGCCATCCACGAGATCGGCGAGCGGCACGAGGCGGTGGCCGAGCTCGCCGCGGCCCGGCGCGCGGCTGAGCGCGAGCGCCCCTGGTGGCAGTAGCCGCCTGACGCTCGCACCGCGAACCGCGCGCATCCGCGCCCCGGCATGCGTCGAGGCCCGGCACCGCGGGGGCGGCACCGGGCCTCGACCGGTCACCGGCGGGCCCGGGGCGCCCCGTCCGGTGTCGCGGAGGACGGGGCGCCTCGCCGAGACCGCCGGGGTCTCGAGAGAGCGCGGCTCAGCGCTGGATCTGCTCCAGGTGGAGCATCCGAGCGAGCACGCGGTCGAGCTCGTCGTCCTGGAAGATCTTCTTCCAGTCGTCCTTGAGGATCGACTCGCGCCCGTAGTCCATGGCGATGAGGCACGCGTCCGAGAACGGGTTGTCGCCGCGCAGGCCGTTCGCGAGCGCCACCTGCGTATGGCCGAGCAGCATCGCGCGGGCGGCCGGCTCAGGCACGCCCATGGTGTTGACGGCCTCGTCGAGCGCCTCCTTGAGGAGGTCGCCGATCATGCAGGCGATCGTCTCGACGAGCGTCGGCTCGAGCTGCGCGAGCTGCTTGATGGTGACGAAGTGCACGTCGACGACGGGCGAGTAGACGGTGCGCACGACGGCCTCGAGCGCGGCGCGCTTGTCGTCGTCGTCCGACTCGATCGCGGCGACGACGTCCTGCGGCGCGGCGATGCCGCCGAAGGTGTCGGCGTACTCCTCGTCGGTGCGGCGCTTGAGGAAGATCGACGGGTGGCACGGGTGCGCGACGCCCTGGATGACGTCGTCGCGCGTCGTGAGCAGGCCCGCGTAGGCGGCGGCCGGATCGAGCGTGAGGAGGATCGCGCCCGCCTTCATGCGCGGGACGACCTGGGCCGAGACGGCGCCGAGGGCGAGGTCGGGCACGGCGAGGATGACGACGTCGGCGTCGACGACGGCCTCCTCGGTGGGCGTGATCTCGCGGCCGGCGGCGCGCACGCGCTCCTGCCCGGCGGGCGAGACCTCGCTGTAGGCCACGCGGTGCGCCGAGCCGGTGAGGTTCTCGGACACGCGCATGCCCATCTTGCCGCCGGCGCCGATGACGGCGATGGCGATCGACTGCTGCTGGGTGTCGGTCATCGTTCTCTCCTGTGTGGGGCGGGCGCCCCGTCAGGCGGCCCAGCGGGCCGCGGACTGTGCGGTCCAGGCGCGCTCGGCGCGCATGGTGGTCTGCTCGTCGCCCTGCCATGGGAGCCAGTGCTCGACGATGGCGTGGACGCGGGTGAGGTCGAGGGAGGCGCGGAGCAGCTCGAGGTCGAGCAGCCCCTCGCCGAGCGGCGCGCCGGCGAGCACGAAGCCCACCCAGCCGGGGTTGCGGTCGAAGGCGAAGTCCTTCACGTGGAGGTTCACCGTGTACCGAGCGCAGCGGCGGATGACGTCGGCCGGGTCCTCGAGGGCGGCGACGGTGTTCGCCGGGTCGAGGCAGATGCCGATGCGCTCGTCGCCGAGCTCCTCGACGAGCGCGATGAGCGTCGCCGTGGGCACCTGCTCGTAGGTCTCGAGCGCGAGGGTGACGCCGGCGTCGGCGAGCCGGGGCGCGACGCGCCGCAGCCGCATCTCCGCCTCGACCGCCGACGGCCGGTCGTCGCCGCTCGTGAGCATCGAGCGCAGCGTCGTGGCGCCGAGCGCGTCGGCGGCCGCGATCTGCTGCTCGAGGTGGTCGACCGCGACGCCCCGGGTGCCGAGCTCGAGCGCGATGCCGAGCTCGTCGGCCGCCGAGCGGAGCTCGGCCAGGCCGGCGGCGGTCGCCGGCAACCGGGGGTCGTCGCAGATCTGGAACCGGTCGAGCCCGAGCTCGCGCGTCGCCCGCAGCTCGTCGACGATCGTCGTCGGGGTGCTCGCGCGCTCCGAGTGCTGCCAGAAGAACGCGTACGAGCCGAGGCCGAGGCTCACGGGTGGATCGCCTCCTCCGGCTGCACGGCCGCCGCGGCCGGCTGCGCCCTGCGGCCCATGCGCGAGAGCACGAGCATGAGGACGCCCGAGAGGGCCATGAAGCCGCCGACGATGACCATCGGCACGACGTAGCTCGCCTCGCCGTCGACCGCGGTCGCCTCGGCCACGGCGCCCGTGATGTACGGGGCCGAGAAGCCGGCGAGGTTGCCGACGGTGTTGATGAGCGCGACGCCCGCGGCGGCCGCCGCTCCGGTGAGGAACTGCGTGGGCAGCGTCCAGAAGTTCGGCAGCGCGGCGAAGATCGCCGAGGCGGTCACCGCGATGATCGCGACCGTGAGCGCCGGGGCGCCGGCGAGCAGGGCGAGCGGGATCGAGACGGCGCCGACGAACGCGGGGATCGCGATGTGCCAGGTCTTGAGCCCGCGCTTCTGCGCATCCCGCGACCAGAGGATGAGGACGATCGCGGCCGGGATGTACGGGATGGCCGTGATGAGGCCCTTCTCGACGAGCCCGAACTCGGTGCCGAACTGCTCCTGGAAGCCGCCGATGATCGTGGGCAGGAAGAAGCCGAGGGCGTAGAGGCCGTAGATGAAGCCGAAGTAGATGACGGCGAGGATCCAGACGCGGCCGGACGTGAAGGCGTCCTTGAACGAGTGGCGGCCGTGCGAGGCGTTCGTCTCGGTCGACTCCTTCTGCAGCGCCTTCGTGAGCCACTCCTGCTCCTCGAGCGTCAGCCACTTCGCGTCGGCCGGGCGGTCCTTGAGGTAGAACCAGGCGATGATGCCGACGAGGATCGCGGGCACGCCCACGATGAAGAACATGAAGCGCCAGCCCTCGAGGCCGAAGAAGATGCCGTCGTGCGTCATGAGCCAGCCGGCGAGCGGGGCGCCGATGACGGTCGTGAGCGGCTGCGCGACGTAGAAGAGCGCGAGGATCTTCGAGCGGTGGCGCGCGGGCACCCACAGGCTGAGGAACAGGATCGCGCCGGGGAAGAAGCCGGCCTCGGCGACGCCGAGGAGGAAGCGCAGGATCCAGAGCTGCTCGAAGTTCTGCACCCAGGTGAAGAGCACCGCGACGACGCCCCACGTGACCATGATGCGGGCGAGCCACTTGCGGGCGCCGAACCGGTGCAGCGCCATGTTCGAGGGCACCTCGAGCAGGATGTAGCCGATGAAGAAGATGCCGGAGGCGAAGCCGAACCTGGCGGCGTCGAGGGCCAGGTCGTCGTTCATGCCGTTCGGGCCGGCGAACCCGATCGCGGTGCGATCGAGGTAGTTGATGAAGAACATCAGGGCCACGAACGGCACGAGGCGGATCGCGACCTTGCGGATGGCGGAGCGCTCGATCTGCGACTCGCGTGCACCTGCGGTTGCTGTGGTGTCCACATTGACTCCTTGAGGGGGAACCCACGCGGCTGTGCGTCGGGCGGGATCAGTGTGCACCCGCATCCGCCAACCTGTCAACCGGTTGACCAATTTGCGGATCCCTCATCGCTCGCCGCCGATACGCTGGGCACGTGACCGACAGGAACGGGGCCGCCGCCGAGATCGCCGCGCACCTCGGTGCGCTGCCCGTCGGCGCCTCCCCCGTGGCCGGCGTCGCCGACCGCCTGCTCACGCTCTTCACGAGCGGCGACCTCGCGCCCGGCACGCGCCTGCCCTCCGAGCGGCAGCTCGCCGAGTCGCTCGGCGTGGGCCGCAGCGCCATCCGCGAGGCGCTCGCGGCGCTCGAGATCCTCGGCGTCGTCTCCACCCGGCCGGGCTCGGGCACCTACCTGCGCGACGGCGTGAGCGAGCTCCTCCCCCAGACCCTGCGCTGGGGCATGCTCGTCGGCGGCGAGCACACCGAGGAGCTCATCGAGGTGCGCGCGGGCCTCGAGATCCTCGCGGCGCGCACCGCGGCCACCCGGGCCTCCGACGACGCGATCGCCGAGATGCGCGCGGCGATCCAGCGGATGCGCGACGCGGGCGACGACCTGCACGCGTTCGTCGAGGCCGACGTCTCGTTCCACATCGCCGTCGCCGCCGCCTCCGGCAACCGCATCCTGCTCGACCTGCTGCAGATCGTGCGCTCGCTGCTGCGCGTGTGGGTCGACCGATCGGTGAACGACCCCGCGCAGGCGGCGATCGCGATGCGCGAGCACGAGCACGCCTGCGAGGCGATCGCGAGCCGCGACCCGGAGGCCGCCGCGGCCTCGATGGCGGCCCACATGGAGACGGCCTCGGCCCGCCTCACGGCGCTCGCCGCCGCCGGCCGCTGACGCGGCACCGGCTTTCGACCGGCCGCCGGATCTGTCCCCCGAACAGGGCCGACGCACAGCGGAGGCATAACGAAAGCGTCACGATCGGGTTGCTGTCCGATAACGCCGACCCCGTGATCCCGGGGAATCCTCGATCCGGAACCCGGTTCTGCGAGATCCCACCCATAGCGTGATGGGCGCGGACTGCCGCCTCCGGCAGAGCCCGCTCCCCAAGGACGCGACCGCCCACGACCCACGTCGTGGGCGAGCGTATGGTGCCGCAGCACGACCGTGAGGTCGCGCCCTCCGGCAGACGAATCACCGCTCGCGCGGCTGCACCCGTCCACGACTGCGCTCGGATCCCCGAGCCACCAGGAGTGCCATGACTGCATCGCGCCCGAACCAGGCCGCGCCCGATCCCCACGACGACGTCGCCCTGCGCGTCGAGCACCTCAGCAAGGTGTTCGGCCGCCGCCCCAAGGAGGCCCTCGCGCGCATCGCCGCCGGCGCCTCCCGCGACGAGGCCGCCAAGCTCGGCACCGCCGCCGTCGTCGACGCGTCCTTCGACGTCCGCCGCGGCGAGATCTTCGTCGTCATGGGCCTGTCGGGCTCCGGCAAGTCGACCCTCATCCGCATGCTCAACGGGCTGCTCGAGCCCACCGAGGGCACGGTCGATGTCGGCGGCGAGCGCGTGACCGGCGTCGACGCCAAGCGGCTGCGGGGCGTGCGCCGTTCGCAGGTGTCGATGGTGTTCCAGCACTTCGCGCTGCTCCCCCACCGCACCGTGCTCGAGAACGTCGCGTACGGCCTCGAGATCCAGGGCGTCGGCCGCGAGCGCCGCCAGCAGCTCGCGCGCGACGTGATCCGCCGCGTCGGGCTCGAGGCGTGGGAGACCCGCATGCCGAGCGAGCTCTCGGGCGGCATGCAGCAGCGCGTCGGCATCGCCCGCGCCCTCTGCGCCGACACGCCCGTGCTGCTCATGGACGAGGCCTTCAGCGCGCTCGACCCGCTCATCCGCCGCGAGATGCAGGAGCAGCTCGTCGAGCTGCAGGCCGAGCTCGGCAAGACGATCGTCTTCATCACGCACGACCTCAACGAGGCGATGTTCCTCGGCGACCGGATCGCCGTCATGCGCGACGGCCGCATCGTGCAGATCGGCAGCCCGGAGGAGATCCTCACCGATCCCGCGAACGACTACGTCGCGCAGTTCGTGCAGGACGTCGACCGCGCCCGCGTGCTCACCGCCGCCTCCGTCATGGAGCCGCCGGCCGCCGCCGTGCCGATCACCGTCGGCCCGCGCGGCGCCCTCAAGGCGCTCCGCGACGCCCAGACCTCGACGCTGCTCGTCACCGGCCCCGGCCGCACGGTGCTCGGCGCCGTCCGCGACCGCGACGTCATGCGCGCCGTGCAGGCGGGCGAGCGCGAGCTGCGCCCCCTCGTCGACGCCGGCGTGCAGCAGGTCGACCCCGACACCTCGCTCGCCGAGCTGCCCGAGCTCGCGATCACGAGCGGCCTCCCGCTCGCGGTGGTCGGCGACGGCGGACGCCTCCTCGGCGTCATCCCGCGCGTGATGCTGCTCGCCGCGCTCGGCAACGTGCCCACCGACACCTCGGAGCTGCAGGTCGTCGACCTGCCGCCGGCGCTCGACGCGCGGCTCCTGACCCAGACCCTCGACGCCACCCCGGAGGTGCACGATGCTCGATGACCTCCGACTCCCCCTCGGCACCTGGGTGGAGGCCGGCGTCGACTGGGTGACGGTCAACCTCGCCGTCGTGTTCGACGCGATCCGCGCCGTCGTGCTCGCCCTCTTCGGCGTCGCCGAGACCGCCTTCACGCAGCCGCCCGAGCCCGTGATGATCGCGATCCTCACCCTGCTCGCGTTCGCGGTGCGCGGCTGGCGGATGGCGCTCGGCACCGTGCTCGGCCTCGCCGTCATCGTGCTCGTCGGCCAGTGGGACAACGCGATGCTCACGCTCTCGCTCACCGTCGTCGCCGCGCTCTTCGCGCTGCTCATCGCCATCCCGCTCGGCATCTGGGCCGCCCGCTCCGACACCGTCTCGGCGATCGTCCGGCCCGTGCTCGACTTCCTGCAGACGATGCCCGCGTTCGTCTACCTGATCCCCGCGATCATCCTGTTCCGCATCGGCGTCGTGCCCGGCATCATCGCCACGATCGCCTTCGCGCTCGCTCCCGGCGTCCGGCTCACCGAGCTCGGCATCCGCGGCGTGAACAAGGAGATCGTCGAGGCCGGGCACGCGTTCGGCGCCTCGCCCGGCCGCATCCTGCGCCAGATCCAGCTGCCGCTCGCGCTGCCGACGATCATGACGGGCGTCAACCAGATCATCATGCTGTCGCTCTCGATGGTCGTGATCGCCGCGATGGTCGGCGCCCGCGGCCTCGGGCAGGACATCGTGCAGTCCCTGCAGCGGATCGACATCGCCCTCGGGTTCGAGGCCGGCATCTCGGTCGTGATCCTCGCGATCATCCTCGACCGCTGCACCAACGCGCTGGGGTCCCTCCAGCAGCACAGCCCCATCGCGCGCCTCCGCGCGCGATCCGTCGCGGCGCGCCGGGCACCCAGCCCTGCGCCGGCGACGACCGGAGCGGCCGCATCCGCGGTCGCCCAGACCGACACGGGCCGCGTGGGGAGCGCGGTCGGAGAGGAACGAGCATGACCAAGCGCTTCATCCGAGGAGCCGCGATCGCGGCGGTCGGCGCGCTGGCCCTCGCGGGCTGCTCCGCCGCGGACGGCGGGACCGACGCGGAAGGCGCGGCAGGCGGCGACCAGACCGACCTGACGATCGGCGTCTTCAACGGCTGGCCCGAGGGCGAGGCCGTCTCGTACCTGTGGCAGGCGATCCTCGAGGAGGAGGGCTACGACGTCTCCCTCGAGTACGCCGACGCGGGCCCCGTGTTCGCCGGCGTCGCCGCGGGCGACTTCGACGTGCACCTCGACGGCTGGCTGCCGCTGACGCACGCCGACTACATGGACGAGTTCGGCGCCGAGCTCATCGACCTCGGCTCGTGGAACGACGACGCGGTGCTCACCATCGCGGTGAACGAGGACGCCCCGATCACGTCGCTCGAGGAGCTCGCGGACAACGCGGACACCTTCGGCAACCGGATCGTGGGCATCGAGCCCGGCGCCGGTCTGACGGCGGCGACGCAGAACGAGGTCATGCCGACCTACGGGCTCGAGGGCATGGAGCTCTCGACGTCATCGACGCCCGCGATGCTCGCCGAGCTGAGCGCCGCGATCGACAGCGGCGAGAACATCGCCGTGACGCTGTGGCGCCCGCACTGGGCGTACGACGAGTTCGCGATCCGCGACCTCGAGGACCCCGAGGGCACGCTCGGCGGCGCGGAGGGCATCCACTCGCTCGCGCGCGCGGGCTTCGACGAGGACTTCCCGCAGCTCACCGCGTGGCTGCAGGCGTTCGAGATGGACTCGGAGCTGCTGTTCTCGCTCGAGAACGCGATGTTCAACAGCGGCGCGTCGCAGGGCGACTACCCCGAGATCGTCGCCGACTGGATCGCCGAGAACCAGGAGTGGGTGGACGGCCTGACCGCCGGCGCCGACGCCTGATCCGCATCCTCACGCGCGAGGGCCGCACCCACCCGGGTGCGGCCCTCGTCGCATTCGCCACCGCTCGCCGCTGGTCGAGGAGCGCGCCGCCGCAGGCGGCACGCGTCACGAGACCCCACCGGCCCACCGGCTCTCGTGACGGCAGCGCCCTCCGGACGTGGCCTCCTCGACCGACGCGCGCAGGCCACCCCGCTGGTCGAGGAGCGCGCCGCCGCAGGAGGCACGCGTCACGAGACCCGTCCACAGCCTGGCCGGGTGCGGCCGCCGGGCATCTGCAGCCCACGGCACGATGCCCGCCATGCCGCACATGTACATCCTCGAATGCGCCGACGGCTCCTACTACGTGGGCTCGTCCTGGGACGCCGAGGCTCGGCTGTGGGAGCACAACGCGGGCCGCGTCGACGGGTACACGAAGCGTCGCCGTCCGGTGCGCCTCGTGTACGCGGCCTGGTTCGACCGCATCGAGGACGCCTACGCCGCGGAGAAGCGCGTGCAGGGCTGGGGACGACGGAAGCGGGAGCTGCTCATCCACGGACGGGAGGACGAGCTGCCCGGCTCCGGCTCTCGGTCGTGGGCGGCACGACGCGCGTGGCCCGCGAAGCCGCCTGACGGGGTCTCGTGACGGCAGCGCCCTCCGGCGCGGCCTCCTCGACCAGCGAGAACGTCAGCACCGCTGGTCGAGGAGCGCGCGGCGCAGCCTCACGCGTCACGAGACCCACGACGCGAACCGGTCTCGTGACGGCAGCGCCCTCCGGGCGCGGCCTCCTCGACCAGCGAGAGCGTCAGCACCGCTGGTCGAGGAGCGCGCGGCGCAGCCGCACGCGTCACGAGACCCGGTCAGTCGGCGGTGGCGACATGCGCGAGGAGCTCGCGCGCGAACCGCTCCGGGTCCTCGAGGTGGGGCGAGTGACCCGCGCCCTCGAAGATGACCTCGCGGTACGCGCCGCTCGCGGCGGCGTACGCGTCGAGCACCGCCCGGGTCTGCGCGACCATCGGCTGCGGCGGCGCCGCCTCCTCCCCCGGCCACCCGGGCACGATGCCGTGCTTGCCGAGCGTGTGGAGGTCGAAGAACGACTCGTCGGCGACGATCGCGTCGTGCGCGCCGCGGATCCACAGCACCGGCGGCTTCGCCGCGATCCCGACGATCCCCGTGAGGTCGAGGTGCTTGCCCGACATCGCGTTGAGGATGCCGCGGTCGCCCGCCGCGAACCCCGGCCAGGCGTCGGAGGCGACGCCGTCGCCGGGCTGATTGCCCTCCCCCGTGCGCGTCGAGAGCATCGACTCCACCCAGAGGTCCTCGCGGCCGTCGTCGAAGTCCGCGGCGACGTAGCTCGAGCGGAAGACGCTCCGCGGGCTCGTCGGCGCATCCGCCGTCGTGTCGCCCGCCGCGAGCCGCGCGATGAAGTCGGGGTTCGCGCCGAGCCCGCCCGTGCCCGCCGCGTCGGGCGTGCACAGGGTGCCGTCGAGCCGCGTGCCGAAGCCCTGCGGCGGCACGGGCGCCTGCAGCGTCACCGAGCGCACGAGCTCCGGCCGGTCGAGCAGCAGCTGCAGCACCACGCCGCCGCCCATCGACCAGCCGACGAGGTGGGCGCCGGAGACGCCGAGCGCGTCGAGCACGCCGGCCACGTCGTCCGAGAGGTCGCGCAGCCCGCGGGTCGCGTCGACCGGCAGCGTCTCGGAGTCGCCGAACCCGCGCAGGTCGATCGCGATCGACGGGCGCGGCAGCGCCTGCATGAGCGGCTGGAAGAACAGCGACGACGACACGTTGCCGTGGATCAGCACGATCGGCGCGGCGTCCGCCGAGGCGGCGTCGGTGCCCGGCGCGCGCAGCACCGACGCCTCGAGCCGGTCGGTGCGCACCGAACGCTGCTCGATGCCCTCCAGCAGGGTCGTCATGCGAGGATCTCGGGCTCGGTCTTCTCGCGCAGCTCCTCGAGCGTCACGTCGGGGGCGAGCTCGACGAGCCGGAGGCCTTCGTCGGTGACATCGAGCACCGCGAGGTCGGAGATGATGCGGTCGACGACGCGCTTGCCGGTGAGCGGCAGCGAGCACTCGTGCACGATCTTCGCCGAGCCGTCCTTCGCGACGTGCTCCATGAGCACGATCACGCGCGCGGCGCCGTGCACGAGGTCCATCGCGCCGCCCGGGCCCTTCACCATCTTGCCGGGGATCATCCAGTTGGCGATGTCGCCCGCGGCCGAGACCTGCATGGCGCCGAGGATGGCGGCGTCGATCTTGCCCCCGCGGATCATCGCGAACGACGTGGCGGAGTCGAAGAACGACGTGCCGGGGAGCGTCGTCACGGTCTCCTTGCCGGCGTTGATGAGGTCGGGGTCGACGGCGTCCTCGGTCGGGTACGGCCCGACGCCGAGGATGCCGTTCTCGCTCTGCAGGACGACGGTGACGTCGTCGGGCACGAAGTTCGGCACGAGCGTCGGCAGGCCGATGCCGAGGTTGACGTACATGCCGTCCTCGAGCTCCTGCGCGGCGCGGGCCGCCATCTGGTTGCGGGTCAGTGCCATGCTCAGCTGTCCTCTCGAACGGTGCGGCGCTCGATGCGCTTCTCGATGTCGGTGCCCACCTCGACGATGCGGTGCACGAACACGCCCGGCAGGTGCACGTCGTCGGGGTCGATCTCGCCGGGCTCGACGAGCTCCTCGACCTGCGCGATGCAGATCCGGCCCGCCATCGCGGCCGGCGGCGAGAACTGGCGCGCCGCCTTGTTGAAGACGAGGTTGCCGTGGCGGTCGCCGCGGAGCGCGTGCACGAGCGCGAAGTCGGTCGTGATCGCCTCCTCGAGCACGAACTCCTGCGGCACGCCGTCGACGTCGAACACCGCGGTGGGCTTCGGGTCGGATGCCTTCGCGACGGTGCCGTCGGCGTTGTAGCGCTGGGGCAGGCCGCCCTCCTGCACCTGCGTGCCGACGCCCGTGCGGGTGTAGAAGGCGGCGATGCCGGAGCCGCCGGCGCGCAGCTTCTCGGCCAGCGTGCCCTGCGGCGTGAGGATCAGCTCGAGCTCGCCCGTGAGGTAGCGGCGCTCGAACTCCTTGTTCTCGCCCACGTACGACGAGGTCATCCGGTCGATCTGCCCGTTGCGGAGCAGGAGGCCGAGGCCCCAGTCGTCGACGCCGCAGTTGTTCGAGACCACCTTCAGCCCGGTCACGCCGCGCTCCTCGAGGGCCCGGATGAGCGCCATCGGGTTGCCGGAGAGGCCGAAGCCGCCGACCGCGAGGGTCGCGCCCTCCGGGATGTCGGCCACGGCCTCCGCCGCGGATCCCCAGGTCTTGTCGATCGCCATCAGCGTCCCTCCTCCCGCACGGAGGAGGAGGCTGCACCGCGGACCGCGTCGGCCACGGCGCCCACCCCCTCGCCGAGCAGGATCGTGTAGTGGTTCGTGCCCTCGACGTCGGTCACGTCGAGGCGGGGCAGGCGGGCCGTCCACGTCGCCAGCCACTCGTCATCGTAGAGGCCCGGGCTGGCGTCGAGCAGGTCGCGGGGGCTGCGGAGGAACCGGATCGGCGCCTCGATGCCCGGGAGCGCCTCGGCGTAGCCGTCGCGGCCGTCGAGCTCGACGAGGTTCGCGACGACCGCGTCGGGCAGCGCGGAGGGCCGGAGCGCCCCGTCGATCTCGCGGAGGTCGTAGTCGACGTACTCCTCGACCTGCGCGCTCCAGTAGGGCCCGAACGCGGGGTGGCCGCGCCAGAAGTCGCGGTAGGCGTCGTGGCTCGGGAACGTGCGCGCGAGCCGATCGAGCGCGGGGCCCAGGATGTCGGCGGGGCTCGCGTCGGGCGCCGCGGGCCGCAGCGGGAGCCCGCCGTCGACGAGCACGAGCGCGGCGACGAGGTCGGGCCGTGCCTCGGCGAGCCGGCCGGCGACGAAGCCTCCCATCGAGTGGCCGACGACGATCGCGCGCGGGATGCCGAGCGCGTCGAGCGCGTCGGCGAGGTCGCGCGCGTGCTGCACGAGCCCGTAGGGGCCGGGCAGGTCACGGGAGGCGCCGCGGCCGCGCAGGTCGAGCGCGAGCACGGGCGCGTCGAGGCGAGCGGCGAGGCCCGAGAACGAGCGGTGGTTGGCGGTGATGCCGTGGATGGCGACGACGGGCGTGCCGGGCGCGCCCTCGTGCCAGAGCGTGCCGACGAGCTCGCCGCCGGCGACGGCGACGCGCACCGGCGCCTCGGTCGTGGCGGCCGCGCCCACTTCCTGCGCGGTCACCGGGCGCTCCATCCGCCGTCCATGACGTACGAGGAGCCGGTGACCATGCCGGCGTGCGGCCCGGCGAGCCAGGTGGCGAGCGAGGCGACCTCCTCGGGCTCCACGAGCCGCTTTATCGCCGCCTCCGTGAGCATCACCTTCTGCAGCACCTCGTCCTCCGGGATGCCGTGCGTGCGCGCCTGGTCGGCGATCTGCGACTCGACGAGCGCGGTGCGCACGTAGCCCGGGTCGATGCAGTTCGAGGTGATGCCGTGCGGGGCGCCCTCGAGCGCCGTCACCTTCGAGAGCCCCTCGAGGCCGTGCTTGGCCGCGACGTACGCCGACTTGAAGGCGGAGGCCCGGATGCCGTGCACGCTCGAGAGGTTGAGCACGCGGCCGAAGCCGCGCTCGATCATGCCGGGCATGGCCGCGCGGATGAGCAGGAACGGCGCCTCGAGCATGAGCGCGTGGATGCGGCGCCACGCCTCCGGCTCGAAGTCGACGATGGGCGCGACGCGCTGGATGCCGGCGTTGTTGACGAGGATGTCGGCCTCGAGCGAGAGGTCCTCGAGCGCGCGGGTGTCGAGCAGGTCGACCTCCCACGCCTCGCCGCCGAGCTCGTCGGCGAGCGCCTGGGCGGCAGTGCCGTCGCGGTCGGCGACCACGACGTGCGCGCCCTCCGCGGCGAACGAGCGGGCGACGGCGGCGCCGATGCCGGCGGCGCCGCCGGTGATGACGGCCCTGCGGCCGGAGAGCGTGCTCATGGGTCCTCCTTCGGGTGCGCCGCCGAGGCGGCGGGCGGTGCGGCGGCCGGGGTCTGCCCGGCCGTCGGGTCTGCGGGTCGTCCCGTGCCGAGCGCGCGCTGCACGAGCGCGACCATCTCGTCGAAGACGTGGTCGGGCACCGAGGTGGCGCCGGTGCCGTAGCGGCCCTCGTCGGCGGTCGGCCACAGCACGTAGCGCATGCCGATCATCTCGCCGATGCCCATGAGCGCCCAGGCGGCGACCTCGGGGTCGACGTCGGCGATCTCGCCCGCGTCGCGGGCGGCGGCGAGGCCGGCGATGTAGCCCTCGACGATGCGCTCGTAGTGGCGGCGCATCGCGCCGGGCGAGACCTGCTCGGCCTCGCGCACGACGCGGTAGAGCGCGGGGTGCTCGGCGGTGAAGCGGAAGAACTCGCGGAATCCCTCGCGCTCAGCGCCGGCGCGGTCCTCGCCGCGCTCGGCACCGGACCGCATGGCGGCGCGCACGCGCCGGTTGAGGTCGTCGACGAGCTGCTCGAAGATGTCGAGCTTCGAGGCGAAGTACAGGTAGAAGGTGCCCTGCGCGACCTGCGCCCGCTCGGTGATGCGCGAGATCGACGCGGCCTGGTAGCCCTGCTCGGCGAACACCTGCTCGGCGGCTTCGAGCAGCTTCGCCATGGTCGCCTCGCCGCGCTTCGTCCTCGGCTGCGTCATCGCGGCTCCTCCCCTGCCGTCGCGCCCAGCACCAGCGCGCGCCGCAGCGGCTTGCCGCTCGGCGTGCGCGGGATCTCGTCGACGACGAGGTAGCGCTTCGGGTGCTTGTAGGCCGCGATGCGCTCCTCGAGGTGCGCGCGCAGCGCGGCCTCGTCGAGCGGCTCGGCGAGCACGAGCCACGCGGCGACCTCCTCGCCCCAGCGCTCGCTCGGCAGCCCGGCCACGGCGGCGTCGACGACGGCGGGGTGCTCGAGCAGCGCGAGCTCGACCTCGATGGGGGCGATCGACTCGGCGCCGGAGCGCACGATGTCCTTCACCCGGTCGACGATGCGGATGCGGCCGCCCGCGTCGCGCTCGACGAGGTCGCCGGTGCGCAGCCACGGCCCGACCATCGCCTGCGCCGTCGCCTCCGGGTCGCCGAGGTAGCCGGAGAAGAGCGCCGGTCCGCGCACGAGCAGCTCGCCCGTGCCGGCGCCGTGCACGACCCGGTCGCCGTCGAGGAGCGCGAGGTCGACGTGCGGGTAGGGGCGGCCCGCGGTGCCGGCGTCGCTCGCGTCGCGCGTGATCGCGACGTTGGGGCCGGCCTCGGTGAGCCCGTAGCCCTGCCGGAGCACGACGCCGCGCTCGGCGAGCCGCGCGGCCGTGCGCTCGTCGAGCATCCCGCCGCCGACGACGGCGGTGCGCACGCTCGAGAGGTCGCGCGCGGCGAGGTCGGGGTGCTGCACGAGCGCGCGGTAGGTCGTGGGCACGCCCATGGTCGCGGTGACGCGGTGCCGCTCGATGAGCGCGAGCGCGCGGCCGGCGTCGAAGGTGCGCTCGAGCACGACCGTCGCGCCCACCCACCAGGCGAGCAGCGGCTGGATGTTCCAGCCGGCGACGTGGTGCTGCGGCAGCACCTGCAGCACGACGTCGTCGGGCACGAGCGGGGTCGCGCGCGAGAGCGAGAGGTTGGCCCAGCTGCAGGCGGCGTGCGAGAGCACGACGACCTTCGGCGCGCTCGTGGTGCCGGAGGTCGACAGCAGCAGCAGCGCGTCGTCGTCCTGCGGCGCCCCGGCCGGCAGCGGCTCGGCGGCGGCGGGGACGGCCTCCTCGACGCCCGAGGCGCCGAGCGCCGCGATGGGCAGCGCGACGCCGAGCCGCTCGAGCGCGAGCTCGGCGATGCGCCGGTGGTCGTCCTCGACGAGCAGCAGCGAGGGCCGGATGCGCGCGAGCTGCTCGGCGAGCTCGCGCGGCGTGAGCCGCCACGAGAGCGGCGCGAGCGCGGCGCCGGCCTTCGCGCACGCGAACAGCAGCACGACCTGGTCGGCGGTCGAGCCGGTGATGGTGGCGATGCGCGCGCCGCGGCCGTGGCCGGCGGCGGCGAGCGCGTGCGCGAGCGCGACGCTGCGCCCCTCGAGCTCGCCGTAGTCGACGATGACGCCGCGGTCGACGATCGCGGGCCGCCCCGCGTCGGTCGCGGCGCGGTCGGCGATCCACCGCCCGAGCGTCAGCGCGTCAGGAGCCATGCGTCGATGCTTCCATGTCCGACATCACGGCCGGCCGACCGTCCTCGCGCTCGTCCTCCCGGCGGCGCCGGCGCGGTCGGGTCGCCCGGTGCGCGATGCCGACGATGCCGCCGGGGGCGAACATCACGACGAGCACGAACAGCATCCCGAGCAGGAACAGCGGCTCCGAGAGCGGGATGCGCAGCACGTCGGGCAGGCCGGCGATCGCGGGGCTCGAGGCGAGCGCCGACAGGCGCTGGTCGAGCAGCGTGTAGACGACGCCGCCGACGATCGCGCCCCAGCGGTACCCGACGCCGCCGAGCACGACGATGACGAGCAGCGTGAGCGTGAAGTCGGAGGCCGAGATGCGAGGCGTCGCGCTCGACTGCAGGAGCATGAACCCGAGGCCGGCGACGGCGGCGAGCACCGCGGCGAGCGCGAACACGACGAGCCGGGCGCGGTAGGGGCGGATGCCGAGCACGGTCACGCGCAGCTCGTTCTCGCGCGCGGCGGCGACGACGTGGCCGAGCCGCGAGCGCTCCACCCAGACGCACACGAGGTAGGCGATGACGAGGATGGCGAGCGCCAGCCAGTAGAGCGAGCGGGTGTTGACGACGCCCACGAGGCCCGGCGGGACGACGTCGACGAGCAGGGTCACGCCCTCCTCGCCGCCGGTCAGCCCGCCGACGTTGCGGCGGATGAGCACGTTGGCGGCCTGCGCGAAGGCGAGCGTGACCATCGCGAACGAGATGCCGGTGACGCGCAGCGCCAGCGAGCCGGCGAGCGTGCCGACGACGAGCGCGAGCACGAGCGTGAGCACGATCGCGAGCAGGAACACCGCCTCGCTCGGGATGCCGGTGGGCGCGAGCAGCCGCAGCAGCACGCCGAGGCCGTAGGCGCCGGCGGCGAAGAACATCGCGTGGCCGAACGAGAGGAGGCCCGCGACGCCGAACACCAGGTGGTAGCTGAGCGCGAGCGCCGCGATGATGAGCGCGTACGCGAGCACCGCGAGGGTGCCGGGCGTGTACGTCGGGCCGGGCAGCACGCCCGGGATGTCGAGCGCGAGCAGCGGCAGGCACGCGGCGAGCGCCACGAGCACCGCGCCGAGCGCCACGCGCCCCCAGGTGCTGCCCGCGAGGGCACGGATCCGGCTCATCGCGCCGCCGCCTTCCCGAGGAGGCCGCGGGGCCGCACGAGCAGCACCGCCGCGAGCGCCAGCACGACCGCGAGGTCGCCCGTGCCGCCGAGGTAGAAGTTCGCGAGCTGCTGGATGACCGCGACGAGCACCGAGGCGACGGCGGCGCCCGCGAGCGAGCCCAGGCCGCCGATGACGGTGACGATGAACGCGTAGATGAGCAGCGACGTGCCCTGGTGCGCCGAGACCTGCCCGTAGTAGACCGAGGCGAGCACGCCGCCGAGGCCCGCGGCCGCGCCGCCGATCGCGAAGACGACCGTGAACGCGCGCCGCACGTCGATGCCGAGCGCCGTCACCATCGTGCGGTTCTCGACGCCGGCGCGGATGACGAGGCCGTACGGCGTCGCCCGCAGGAAGAGCACGATGAGGCCGAGCACGACCGCGGCGGCGCCGATGAGCAGCCACCTGTCGTTGGGCACGGAGGCGCCGAGCACGTCGGTCGTGCCGCCGAGCCAGGCGGGCTTCGCGATGCGGATGGGGTCGGTGCCCCAGATGCCCTCGAACAGGGCGACGGTCGCGAGGCCGAGGCCGACGGTGACGAGCACCTGCTCGATGTGGCGCTGGTAGAGGCGCCGGATGAAGACGAGCTCGGTGACGGCCGCGACGAGCGCGCCCACGACGAGGCCGACGAGCATCCCGGCGAGCAGCCCGCCCCAGGTGCCGTCGCCGACGCGGCGCCCGACCTCCCAGCCGAGGAAGCCGGCGAGGGTCAGGAAGGAGCCGTGGGCGAAGTTGAGGACGCCCATGAGGCCGTAGATGAGCGAGAGCCCTGAAGCGACGAGGAAGTACAGGGCGCCGAGGCCGACGCCGGTGATGAGGAGCAGCAGCAGGGTGCTCATGCGGCCTCCTCCGCTCCGGCGACGCCGAGGTGGCGGTGCACGAGGGGCGAGTCGAGGAACTCCGCGGCCGGCCCGGTGTGCACGACGCGTCCGCCCGAGAGGACGACGACGGTGTGCGCGAGGTCGCGCACCACCTGCAGGTTCTGCTCGACGAGCAGCATGGGCGTGCGCTCTGCGGCGTCGCGCAGCGCGCGCGTCACGTCGCCGACGATGCGGGGCGCGAGGCCCTTCGTGGGCTCGTCGACGAGCAGCAGCCGGTTGTCGTTCATGAGCGCGCGGGCGAGCGAGACCATCTGCTGCTGGCCGCCCGAGAGCGTGCCCGCCTGCTGGGCGGCGCGCTCGTCGAGCTCGGGGAAGAGCCGCGCGACGGCGTCGCGGTGCGTGCCGTCGCGCTCGGCGAGGCGCAGGTTCTCGGCGACGGTGAGCGAGCCGAACACCTCGCGATCCTCGGGCACGTACGCGATGCCGCGCTGCACGATCCGGTGCGTGAGCATCCGGTCGATGCGGGTGCCGTCGAAGACGACCTCGCCGGTGCGCTCGAGGATGCCGAGGAGGGCCTTGATGGTCGACGACTTGCCGACGCCGTTGCGGCCGAGCAGCGCCGTGACGCCCTGCGCCGCGACGTCGAACGCGACGTCCTCGACGACCTGCTGGCCGGCGATCCGCGCGGAGAGGCCGCGCACCTCCAGCACGGCGCTCACACCGGCTCCCCGAGGTAGGCCGACTGCACGGCCGGGTCGGCCATGACCGCGTCGGGCGTGCCGACGGCGAGCAGCTCGCCGTGGTGCATGACGGCGACGCGGTCGACGAGGCCGAGCAGCACCTCCATGTGGTGCTCGACCATGAGCACGGTGCGGCCGGAGCCGTGGAGGCGGCGGATGACCTCGACGAGGCCGGCGACGTCGCCGGAGCCGACGCCCGCCATGGGCTCGTCGAGCAGCACGAGCTCGGGCTCGGTCGCCAGCAGCATCGCGATCTCGAGCTTGCGCTTGTCGCCGTGCGAGAGCACGCCCGCGGCGGTGCCGGCGTGGTGGTCGAGGCCGACCTCCGCGATGCAGCGGTCGGCGACGCCGGTCGCGTCGTCGCCGCGGCGCGGGAAGCGCCACAGGCTCGTCGCGGCGCCCAGCTTCGCCTGGGCCGCGAGGCGCACGTTCTCGCGCGCGTCGAGGCCGGGGAAGACGCTGGAGGTCTGGAAGGTGCGGCCGAGACCGGTCCGCGCCCGCTGGTGCACCCTGCGGCTCGTCACGTCCTCACCCGCGAGCAGCACGCGGCCGCTCGTAGGCGTCGTGACGCCGGAGATCACGTCGAAGAGCGTGGTCTTGCCCGCGCCGTTCGGTCCGATCACGCCGACCATCTCGCCGCGCGCGACCTCGAGGGTCACGCCCTGCAGGATCCGCGCGCCGCCGATCTGCAGGCCGATGCCGTCCAGGTGGAGCGCGGGCCGGTCCTGGCTCACTGCTCCGCCATCGGCGGCGCCACGGCCTCCGCGTCGACGACCTCGACGAGCTCCGGCACCCACGTGCCGCCCTCGTCGACGAGGCGCACCTGGAACAGCGGCTGGATGAGCGCGTGGTCCTCGGCGCGGATCGTCAGCTCGCCCTTGACCGACTCGAACGTCCAGCCCTCGAGCGCGGCGATCATCGCGTCGACGTCCCCCTTGCCCTCGGTGACGGCCTGCACGAGCATCTGCGCGCCGACGAAGCCGTCGACGGTGAAGAGGTCTGCCTCGTGCCCGGCGGCCTCGAGGTGCGCGTCCATGGCCTGCGCGGCCTCGGTGTCGGTCGCGCCAGGGAAGTAGTGGTTGAGGAACTGGATGTCGCCGGAGCCGGGGCCGTAGGCCTGGTACGAGGCGCGGTCGGCCAGGCCGGTGACGACGGTCGTGCCCTCGAGCACGCCCTGCTGCGCGAGCGCCTCCCACATGGCGCCGGTCGTGGCGCCCGCCCACGCGACGAACACGAGGTCGGGCGAGGCCGCCTGGATCTGCTGCGCGAAGGGCGTGAACTCGGTGGCGTCCTCGGCCACGAGGATCGGCGTCACGGACGCGCCCTCGCCGCCGAGCACCGCCTCGACCGAGGCGACGTTGCCCTGGCCGAACGCGTTGTCCTGCGCGAACACCACGATCGACGAGCCGTCGACGGAGTCGAGGAAGGTCGCGGCGGTCGCGACGTCCTGGAGCGTCTGGCGGCCGGAGCGGAAGGTCTGGTCGTTGATGCCGGTGATGGCGTCGGCAGCGGCGGGGCCGGAGAGGAAGAGCGTGTCGTTCTGCGCCGCCTGCTCTGCGACGGCGAGCGCGACGCCGGAGGCCGCCGAGCCGCCGATCACCTGGAAGCCGCGGCCGATGAGGTCCTTCGCCTGCGTGACGGCGGTGTCGGGGTTGCCCTGGTCGTCGACCCACTCGATCGTCAGCTCGACGCCGTCGATCTCGCCCGTGCCGTCGGTGGCGTAGTCGAGGCCGGCCTCGAAGCCCTGCTGGTAGGCCTCGCCGTACGCGGCGAGCGGGCCGGTGATGGAGGTGAGCATGCCGACGTCCACGGCCACGGCGCCGTCCTCGGATGCCTGCGGTGCGGTGGTGGTCGGGGCGCACGCGGTGAGCGCGAGCGCTGCGGCGACGACGCCTGCTCCGACGAGCTTCGGGGTCCTGCGCATGGGATGCCTCTCGACTGCACGAGCGCGCGGCGGCATCGCCCATCGGGGCCGAGCGCACGCCGTCGTGTGCTTCGCGTTCCAGAACCTGACGAACGATTCAGGTTTCAGGTCCCAGCATGCGCCGGGAGGGCGCCCGTGTCAAACGCGACCGCGGACCGTGACCGTTCCGTGACCTCGGCGCCCGCATGAGGGCCGTCTCATCGGGCGGCAACGCGCGGCTCATCCGCGCCCCGTGGACTGGGTCCGGCCCGGGACGACGGGCACCGCACGAGCGAGGAGCACGCCATGACCACGATCAGCACCGGCCTCGGGACCGGCACCGGGGACCCTGCCGTCGACGCCCCGCGCGACGCGCGCGCCGAGTCGCTGCAGCGCACGCTGCGCCTCACGAAGCGCGCCTACACGACGCGCCGCGTCGACCTCGGCCGGGCCGCGCGGCTGCGCACCGACCTCGCCCCGCGATCCGGCGACCTCGTGCTCGCCCGGGTGGGCGAGATCGGCCAGCACCAGCGCATCGAGCTGCCGGAGGGCCGGCGGGCGCCGCTGCGCGAGGGCGAGGAGGTGGTGGTCGCCTACGGCGCCCGCTACGCGCCCGACCAGTTCGCCGCGGTGGTGCCGGCCGACCTCGGGCCGTGCTCGCTCGTCGCCGGCGGCGGCGTCGCCGGCGAGGTCGTCGCCGCCCACGCCGTCATGCGGCCCGCGACCGCCCTCGAGCCGCTCGGCATCCTCGCCGACGCCGACGGGCGCCCGCTGACGGTCGCCGAGGGCGGCCTCGCCGAGGTCGCGCCGCACGAGCTGCGCGCACCCCGGCCGCCGGTGGTCGCGGTCGTGGGGGCCGCGATGAACTCGGGCAAGACCACGACCGTCGCGAAGCTCGTGCGCGGGCTCGCAGCCGGCGGCGTGCGGGTCGGTGCGGTGAAGGTGACGGGCACGGGCGCCGGCGGCGACGTGCACTCGTTCCGCGACCACGGCGCCGAGGTCGCGTACGACTTCAGCGACTTCGGGCACGCGACGACCGCGGGCGTCGATCCCGAGCGGCTCGCAGAGGTGCTCCGCCGCGGCGTGGAGCGGCTGACCGCCGACGGCTGCGAGGCGATCGTGGTCGAGGTCGCCGACGGCGTGCTGCAGGCCGACACGGCGGCGCTCGTCGCGCATCCCGCGTTCGCCGCGCACGTCGACGGCGTGCTCTTCGCCGCGACCGATGCGCTGTGCGGCGTCGCCGGCCTCGCGTGGCTCGAGGCGCGCGGCATCCGGCCGCTCGCGATCTCGGGCGTCGTGACGGCCTCGCCGCTGGCGACCCAGGAGCTCCGCGCGCAGGTCGCGTGCCCCGTCTGGGACGCCGCGACGCTCGCCGACGCGGCGCACGCGAAGGGCGTGCTCGCCGCGCTGCGCGAGGCCGCCGGACGATGACGGAGCACGCCCGCCGGCTCCCCAGGCCCGTCGAGCGCGGCCGCCTCGGCGGCTTCGCCCTGCTCGTCGCCGTCGGCGTCGGGCAGGCGCTCGGTGCCGTCGGGGTGGCGCTGCTCGTGCAGCGCGCCTTCGACGGCCTCGTCGCGGCTTGGGCGACGCCGGAGGCGCGCGACGACCCTGCGGGGGCCGCTGTGGCGTGGATGCTCGGGGCGCTCGGCGCGGCGGTGCTCGTCGCGGCGGTGTGCCGCGCGGCCGAGCGGGCGCTCGCCGAGCGGGTGGGCCAGCACTACGTGCAGCAGGTGCGCGATCGGCTGTTCGAGCACCTCACGCGCGTGCCCGCCCGCGCGCTCGGCCGCCGCTCGAGCGGCGCCATGCTGCAGCGCTTCGCGGGCGACCTGTCGGCGCTGCGCACGTGGGTGAGCCTCGGCCTCGCGCGGCTGCTCGTGAGCGGCGTGGCGGTCGCGCTCGTGCTCGGCGCGCTCGTGCTCCTCGCGCCGCGCGTCGCCGTCGCCGTCGCGCTCGCGCTCGGGGTCGGCGGGCTCGCCACCTGGGCGGTGGGCATCGGCCTCGCCCGCGCCGCGCGCCGGGCACGCAGGCGCCGCGCGCGGCTCTCCGGCGAGGTCGCGGAGCGGCTCGCGAACGTCGCGGTGGTGCAGGCCTCCGGCCAGGAGCGCCGCGAGCGCCGCCGCATCGACCGCAAGGGCGCTGCGGTCGCGGCGGCGATGGTGCGCCAGGCCCGCGCCTCGGGCGCCGCGCGCGGCGTCGCGGAGGCGACGGCGGGCGCCGCGACGATCGGCGTGCTCGTGGGCGGCGCGCTCGACGTGCGGCTCGACGGCGCCTCCCCCGGCGCCGTCGTCGGCGCGCTCGCCGTGGTCGGGATGCTCGCGCAGCACGTGCGCGACCTCGGCCGCGTCGCGGAGCACGCCGCAGGCGCCGCGGTGGCGCGCGAGGCGGCGCAGCGCTTCCTCGACCTGACCCCGCTGCCCGACCGCGCGGGCGCTCCGCCGCTGCCGGACGGCCCGGGCGAGCTCGTGCTCCGCGGCCTCGGCGTCGAGCCCGGGCTGCGCGGCGTCTCGGTGCGCCTGCCCGCCGGCGCGACCGCCGCGGTGGTCGGCGGCAACGGCGCGGGCAAGTCGACGCTCGCGAGCGCCGTCGCCCGGCTCGTCGACCCGGATGCGGGCGCGGTCGAGCTCGACGGCGCCGACCTCCGCTCGGTCGACCTGCGCTCGGTGCGCCGCGCGATCGGCGTCGTGGGGCCAGACCTGCCGCTGCTGCGCGGCAGCGTGGACCGCAACGTGCGCTACCGCCTGCCGCGCGCCTCCGACGAGGCCGTCGCGGCCGTCGCGGAGCGCTGCGGCGTCGCCGCGCTCGTCGAGGGGCTCGAGGACGGCTGGGCGAGCGACGTGGGCGAGGGCGGCCGCCTGCTCTCGGCGGGACAGCGCACGCGCGTCGCGCTCGCCCGGGCGCTGCTCGGCGAGCCGCGGCTGCTCGTGCTCGACGAGGCGGAGGCCCACCTCGACGGCCCGACGCGAGCGCTGCTGCGCCGCGCGGTCGCGGAGCGCGAAGGCACGACGGTCGTCATCACCCACGACCCCGAGACCATCGCGGCCGCGGACGTGGTGTGGCGCCTCGAGGGCGGCAGGCTCGTCGACGCGCGCCCGCCGTCGGAGGCGGCGGACCGCCCGGCGGCCGCCTAGCGGCTCAGGCGCCGCGCTCGCCCTCCAGCAGCGCGTCGAGCCGCTCGTACGAGGCGGCCGCGACCCCAGCGCCTCGGCGCGCCGCCCTGTCGCGCAGCCCGCTCGACGAGAAGGCCTCGTGCACGGTCACGACGGTGCCGCCCGCGGACTCCTCGAGCCGGACGGTGACCACCGTGCCCGGCCCGCGCCGGCCCTCCACGGCCATCGTCTGCTGGAGCGTCCGCTCGGGCTCGATCCGCAGGTACTCCCCCGCCACCACGAGCTCGCCGAGCGCGGTGCGGTGCACCCAGCGGTACCGTCCCCCGGGCCGCACGTCCATCTCGCAGCGCACGATGGGCAGCGTCGGGTCGGGCACCCAGCGCGGCAGCTGCTCGGGGTCGGTGAGCGCCCGCCAGACCGCCGCGCGGGACGCCCCCATCGGCACCTCGAACGTCAGGCTCGTCGGGTCCGGGCGCTGCACCTCGAGCGGCCGAGCGCCGACCGCGAGCCCCGCGGCGCGATCGGCCGTCCACGTCACCAGGCGCTCGAGCGGTCCCTTCGAGCCCGTCGCGGCGAGCAGCGCGCCGATCGCGAGCGCGATCCCTAGCTGCACGAGCCACGCGCCCCAGCCGAGGGCGAGGTCGGGCGCGATGGGGAGCAGCAGCTGCAGCCCGAGCGTCACCAGCACGACGTGCACGGCGTAGACGGTGAGCGGCGCCCCGCCCGCCGCGCGCAGCGGCTCCAGCAGCCGGACAGCATGCGGCGGCAGCGTCGAGACCGCGAGCGAGACGAGCGCGATGACGAGCAGCGCGAGCCCCGCGGTGCGCGCGATATCGGCGGGCGTGCCGGTGTGCGGCGCGGCGATGAGCTGCCACATCGGTTCGGGGCCGGCTGCCGCGCCGTAGCCGTTGGCGAGCGCGATGCCGCGCACCGAGGCCTGGTCGACACCGCCCATCCGCTCCGCGAGCAGCCGGATGCCCGCCTCGCTCACCACGGAGCCCGCCACGAGGAGCGCGGCGCCCACGAGCGCGACGAGGCCGAGCACGCGACGCTCGGCGACCTTGTCCGCCGCCGTCGCCCGCAGCAGCGCCCTGGCGACGAGCATGCCGACGAGCAGGTAGCACCACCACGTGACCACCGGGTAGACGCCCGTGAGCAGCACGCCGAGGGCGGCGCCGAGCGGGCCGTCGTCCGGGGCCGGCAGGGCCTCGCGGGCGCGGACGGCGATCGATCCGCCCGCGGCGGCGAGCGGCACGGCGATCGCGAGCAGCACCCACCACCGCGCCGCGACCACGAGCGCGGAGAGCGCGATCGCCACGCCGAACGGCACGAGCACGACGTAGACGGCCGAGGCGAAGGGCTCGACGAGGAGGCCGATGAGCGCCACGACGAGCCCGCGGGCGACGAGCGCCCGCCGGGCGGCCCACGGCTGGCCCGCCGCGAGCCGCGCACGGGAGGCGAGCACGACGCTCGTGCCGCCGAGCACGGCGAACAGCGTCGACGGCGGACCGTCGACGGCCCACACCACCGCGGCCGGGATCGTGCCCGGCTCGAGCACGACGTGCGCCGCCATCATCCCCGCGATCGCGACGAGCCGCGCGAGGTCGGTGCCGACGAGGCGGCGCGCGCCGCGTGGCGCGGCACCGGGGTCCGTCGGCGCGCTCATGCGCCCATCATCGCGTGCTCCGGCATCGACGACGACGCCCGCGCCGATGATGCGGCACGGGCGTCGAGGATGCCGGTGGGCGGCTCAGCCGCGGGTCGACTCCTTCTCGAGCCACTTCTCGGCGCGGTGCTCGGCGATGACGCGGCGGGCGGTGCCCGTCTTCGAGCGCAGCACGAGCGACTCGGTGCGGATGAGCGGGCCCTTGCGGCGCACGCCGTCGAGCAGCTGGCCGTCGGTGACGCCGGTGGCGACGAAGTACGTGTTGTCGCTCGAGACGAGGTCGTCGAGGCCGAGGACGCGCGTGAGGTCGTGGCCGGCGGCGAGCACCTTGCGGTGCTCCTCGTCGGACTGCGGCGAGAGCCGGCCCTCCATGAAGCCGCCGAGCGCCTTGATCGCGCACGCGGTGATGACGCCCTCGGGCGTGCCGCCAGCGCCGGCGCACATGTCGATGCGGCTCTCCCAGCGCGAGGCGTTGATGCCGCCAGCGACGTCGCCGTCGCGCATGAGGCGCGTGCCGGCGCCCGCGGCGCGGATCTCCTCGATGAGCTCCGCGTGGCGGGGCCGGTCGAGCACGGCGACGACGATGTCCTCGACGTCGCGCTTCTTGGCCTTCGCGAGCTCGCGGATGTTGTCGCCGATCGACTGCTCGAGCGAGATGACGCCCACCGCCTCCGGGCCGCCGACGAGCTTGTCCATGTAGAACGCGTCGACCGGGTCGTACATGGAGCCGCGGTCGGCGACGGCGATGACGCTCAGCGCGTTCTGCCTGCCGGCTGCCGTGAGCGAGGTGCCGTCGATCGGGTCGACCGCGATGTCGCAGGCGGGCCCGCGGCCGTTGCCGACGTGCTCGCCGTTGAAGAGCATGGGCGCCTCGTCCTTCTCGCCCTCGCCGATGACGATGACGCCGTCGAAGGCGACGGTCGCGAGGAAGGTGCGCATGGCGTCGACGGCGGCGCCGTCGGCGGCGTTCTTGTCGCCGCGGCCGATGAACGGCACCGCGCGGATGGCCGCCGCCTCGGTCGCCCGGACGAGCTCCATGGCGAGGTTGCGGTCGGGGTTGTCGAAGACCGGGGCGCTGTGGCCCTCGGTCCCATCGAAGCGCTGCGCCACGGGTCATCCTCCATCGGTCGGCTCACCCGAGCCTATCCAGCGGCCGTGCGCCAGCCCGGCCAGGTGGGATGAAGGATCCCGGGATCCTTCGCGTGCGACGACCGAGGGCCGGACCGGGGTGTCGCGATCCCCTGTCCGGCCCTCGTGCATCCGTCGGATGCGGCGCGTCGGCCTAGTGGCCGGGCGCGGTCTCCTCCTCGAGCAGCGAATCCGCCTTCGCCGTGAAGAACTTCGTCGAGAAGAGCATGATCGCCGCGAGGAACGCGAACACGCCCAGCGAGACGACGCCCCACGTGCCGGCGTCGGTCGGGACCGCCTCGTTGACCGCGGTGCGCATGATGGGCGCGACGAAGCCGCCGAGGTTGCCGAGCGAGTTGATGAGGCCGATGCCGGCCGCCGCCGCGGTGCCCGTGAGGAACGCCGTCGGGTACGACCACGTGATCGGGCCCACCGAGAGGAAGCTCGCGACCGCGAGGGTGATGAAGAGGATGCCGAGGAACGGCTGCCCCGTCGCACCGGCCCACGCGGAGCCCAGGATGAACACGCCGGTGAAGACGTAGAACATCGTGCCCCAGTGGCGGCGCCGCCGAACCGTGTTGGCAGCGCGGCCGAAGAAGTAGCACGCGAAGAGGCCGACGAGCCACGGGATGGCCGCCACGAGGCCGACCTGCCAGCCGACGTTCTGGCCGAGCAGGTTCGCGACCTGCTGCGGCAGGTAGAACGTGGTGCCGTAGACCGCGATCTGGAGGCAGAAGTAGATGATGGTGAAGTACCACACCTTCCAGTTGCCCATCGCGCGCCAGATGCCGGTCGGGCCGTCGGACTCGCGGACGGAGTCCTCCTTCGCCATCACGTCCGTGAGGGCGCGCTTCTCGTCGTCGTTCAGCCACTTCGCGTCCTGCGGGCTGTTGATGAGGAACTTCAGCGCGAGGATGCCGGCGACGATCGCCATGACGCCTTCGACGAAGAACATGACCTGCCAGCCGTGCCACGGCGTGAACTGGTCGCCGAAGCTGATGAGGCCGCCCGAGAGGGGCGCGCCGAGCATCTGCGAGAAGGGCTGCGCCAGGTAGAAGATGGCGAACATCTTCACGCGGTGCTTGTTCGGGAACCACTCCGAGAGGAACAGGATCACGCCCGGGAAGAGGCCGGCCTCGGTGACGCCGAGCAGGAAGCGCAGGACGATGAACATCGTGTCGTTCGTCGTCCACGCGAACGCCGTGGCGACGATGCCCCACGTGACCGCGATGCGCGCGAGCCAGAACCGTGCTCCGAACCTCTTCAGCAGCAGGTTCGACGGGATCTCGAAGATCGCGTAGCCGATGAAGAAGATGCCGGCGCCGAGCGCGAACGCGCCGGCCGAGATGCCGCGGTCGACCGCGAGCGCGTCCTCGGCGAACCCGACGTTCGTGCGGTCGAGGAACGCGACGAAGTAGAGGATGACGAGCATCGGCATGAGGTGCCGAGCCGCCTTGGAGATGGCCGACTTCAGGGCTGGGCTCTCGCCCGCCTGGGTCGTGGTGCCGGAGGGCACGTTGGACATGTTCGCTCCTTCGCGAATCGTGGTGTGGTGGCCTAGAGGCCGGAGGCGATGAACCAGATGCCGATGCCGACGCACACGACGCCGAGCAGCAGGAAGAGGATGCGGGACTTGGACCAGGTGCCCATGGGGTGCTCCTGTCTCAGTGCATGTAGAGGCCGCCGTCGACGTTCAGGGTCTGGCCCGTCACGAATCCGGCGTCCTCGCTGATGAGGTAGGCGATTGCGGCGGCGATGTCGCGCGGCGTGCCGATGCGCGGCAGCACGCCGTCGGCGGCCATCGCGGTCTTGCGCTCGTCGGTGAGCGTGCCGCCCATGATGTCGGTGTCGATCGGGCCGGGCGAGACCACGTTGAGGGTGATGCCCTGGTGGCCCAGCTCGCGTGCGACCGAGCGGGTGAAGCCGATCACTCCGGCCTTCGCGGCCGAGTACACGGTCTTCGAGAACGTGCCGCCGCCGCGCTGCGCGGAGACCGACGAGAGGCTGACCACGCGGCCGACGCCGTGCTGCACCATCGACTCGACCGCCCGTCGGGTCGCGTAGTGGACGCCGTTCATGTTGATGTCCATGACGCGGTTCCACTCGTCGGCGGTCACCTCGAGGTACGGCACAGGGCTCGAGACGCCGGCGAGGTTCACGAGCGCGACGACCTGGGGCAGCGCGGCCTCGAGCTCGTCGAACGCGCGGCGCACCGCGGCCTCGTCGGCGACGTTCGCGCCGGCGCCCGCCGCCTGCACGCCGTGCTGCTCGGCGATCTCGGCGGCGACGGCCTTCGCGGCCGCGTCGTCGAGGTCGATGATGCCCACGTGCCAGCCGCGCTCGGCCAGGAAGTGGGCGGTGGCGCGGCCGATGCCACGCGGGGACGCTGCGCCGGTGAGGACGACGGTCCGGGACTCGGGGAAGGCGGTAGCCATGACGCTCCTTCGCGTGCTCGTGCCGCGCGTCAGCGCGCGGGGGCCTCGTCGGCCGTGGCGGGGTGGATCGGGGCGGGGCCGAGCTCGTCCTTGAGGCGCTGCATGGCCACGTAGGCGCGGTTGCGGTAGGCCACGAGCTCGGGGGTCCGCGCGGCGGGCACGTCGAGGTAGCCTGCGCCGGACTTCGTGCCGAACTTCCCGGCGTCGACGAGCTCCTGGAGGCTGTCGGGCGTCGCGAAGCGCTCTGGCCAGCGCGTCTGCAGCGAGGCGTAGCAGAACGAGTAGACGTCGAGGCCGGCCATGTCGGCGATCGCGAAGGGGCCGAAGAACGGCAGGCGGAAGCCGAACGTGGTGCGGACGATCGTGTCGATGTCCTCGGGCGTCGCGACGCCCTCCTCGACGAGCTGCGTCGCCTCGTGGAAGAGCGCGTACTGCAGGCGGTTGAGCACGAACCCGGTCGCGTCCTTGACGCGCGCGGTCTCCTTGCCCGTCTCGGCGACGACCGCCTCGGCGAGGGCGATGGCCGCCTCCTCGGTGCCGGCGTGCGGGATGATCTCGACGCCCGGGATGAAGGGCGCCGGGTTCGAGAAGTGGACGCCGAGGAAGCGCTCGGGGCGCTCGACGGCCTCGGCGAGGCGCTCGATGAGGATGGTGGACGTGTTCGAGCCGATCACGGCGTCGGGCCGCGCGGCGGCCGAGATGCGGCGCAGGGTCTCGTGCTTGATCTCGATCTTCTCGGGCACGGCCTCCTCGATGAGGTCGGCGTCCGCGACGGCCTCCTCGATCGAGGGCGCCGCCGTGAGGTGCTCGCGGATCCGCTCGACCGCGTCCGCGGGGAAGAGCCCGTCGGCGACGAAGGCGGCGGCCTCGTCGAGCAGGCGCTGGAGGTTCTGCTCGGCGATCTCCTGCGAGATGTCGGCGATGCGCACGGTGTGGCCGGCGAGCGCGAGCACCTGCGCGATGCCGCCGCCCATGTAGCCGGAGCCGACGACGGCGATGGTCCTGGTGGTCATGGTTCAGCCCTTCGGGAGGAGCGAGCGGAGGTAGCGCTCGTTGGTGGAGCAGTTGCCGAGGCTGTCGCCGCCGTAGTGCTCCATGAGGAAGATGCCGTCGAAGCCGAGCTCGAGCGCGTCGCGCACGACCTGGCGGTAGTTGATGAGGCCGGCCTCCATCGAGCTCGGCACGCTCGTCGCCCACGAGCCATCCGCGGCCTCGTCGCGCGTGTAGTTCTTCACGTGCCAGTAGTTCGCGTACGGCAGCGTCTTCGCGTGCATCTCGCGCCAGTCCTCGATGGGGCGGTGGAGGCGGATGAGGTTCGCGATGTCGGGGTTGAGGCCGACGTTGTCGAGCCCGATCTCCTCGACGAGCCGCACCGCCGAGTCGGCGGTGCCGAGGTAGGTGTCCTCGTACATCTCGAGCGACATCTTGAGGCCGACCTCGGCGGCGTGCTGGCCGAGCTCGCGCAGGCGCGAGACCGCGGCGGCCCACACCTCGGGGTCGTCAGGGTCCTTGGGTCCCTGCGCGGTCCAGAACCACAGAGCGGCGCGCTGCGCCTCGCTGAAGGGCTGGTGCAGGCCGGTGGAGAAGACCTCCATGCCCCACTCGGCGGCGGCGTCGATCGTGCGGTGCGCATAGGCGAGGTTGCGCTCCTCGTGGCCCGGCATGATGACGCTCTGGCGCTGCAGGTGCACCGACGGCAGCGTGATGCCGTGCTTCGCGAGGATGTCGAACAGCTCGTCCTTGCGGCTCGCGTCGAGGTCGGCGGGGCGGATGTGGCTGTCGGCGAGCTCGGCCATGGTGAAGCCGACGTCGGCCACCTGGGCGAACGCCGCGTCCCACACCTCGGCGGGCGCGTCGTGCAGGGCGACGCCGTCCCGGCCGATCGGGGGGATGCCGTGGAGGCACGTGGCGATCGGCCACTCCTCGGCGGTGAACGCGGGCTGCTGTGCCATCCGTCTGCTCCGTTGCATCTGCGGCGCGAATCCGCCGCCCTCGAAAAGATCCTATAGGAAAGATAGTCGCGGGATCGGGCGACTGCAAACCGTCGCGTCCGCCGAGCGGTCAGCGCGCCGCTCGCTCCTCGCCGATCGAGCGCGCGCGCACTCCGTCGATGTGCGCTCGCATCGCCTCCACCGCACCGGCCGCATCGCTGCGCTCGAAGGCGTGCAGGATCGCCTCGTGCTCGGCGTGCGCCTCCTCCACGTCGCTCGTGCCGCGCAGCACCGCCTGGCGGAGCCGGTGCGTGAGCGCCCCGAGGTCGCTGTGCATCGCGAGCAGGTAGCGGTTGCCCGCCGCGGCGAAGATGCGGCGATGGAAGGCGTTGTCGGCCTCGAAGTAGTCGCGCGTGACGGAGACGGGCACGTCGCCGCGCTCCATGGCTGCGACGATGCGGTCGGCGCACGCCTCGTGGGTCGCGTGCGCGCGCCGCAGATCGGGCACGAGCGCCTCGGCGCGCGGCCCCGCGAGCCTCGCGGCCTCGAGCTCGAGCATCATCCGGGCCTCGAACAGCTCCGCGAGCTGGTCGGGCCCGAGCGGCGGCGCCACCCGGTAGCCCTTGAGCGCCTCGCGCGTGACGAGCCCGGTGCGCTCGAGCTGCACCATCGCCTCGCGCACGGGCGTGGGCGAGACGTCGAGCTGCTTCGCGAGCGTGTCGATCGACAGCCGCGAGCCGGGCTCGACGTCGCCCTCGAGCAGCATCGCGAGGATGAGGTCGTAGACGCGATCGCGCAGCCCTCGGCGCTCGAGCTCGCTCACCCCGCGCAGGGGCAGCGGCGTCGTCATCGCGACGCCTCGGCGAGCTCGTGCGCCTCGTCGAGGATGCGGCCGAAGGCTGCCGGGTCGTGCGCGAAGCGGCCGAGGAACATGCCGTCGACGCCGTCGGCGATGCGCGGCAGCAGGCCGGGGCCGGCGCTGCCGCCGTAGATGACCTGCGCGTCGAGCGCCGGGTCGTCGGCGAGGTGCGCGCGCAGCGCGCCGCCGACGGCCCGGATGTGGTCGTCGCCCGCGGGCGCCGGCGCGCCGATCGCCCAGACGGGCTCGTACGCGACGACGAGCCGGCCGGTCGAGCCGGCCTCCCGCGCGAGCGCGAGCGATGCCTCCAGCTGGCGGATGCAGGCCGCCGCCGCCGCGTCGGGCGCTCCCTCGTCGACCTCGCCGATGCAGAGCACCGGCGCGATCCCGTGGCGCATGGCGGCCGCGACCTTGCGCGCGACGGTCTCGTCGGTCTCGCCGAACATCGCCCGGCGCTCCGCGTGGCCGATCTCGGCCAGCCGCACGCCGTGCTCGACGAGCTCGGGGGCCGAGACCTCGCCGGTGAACGCGCCCGCGTCCTCCCAGTGGAGGTCCTGGGCGCCCACGAGCATCCGGCCCTCGGCCGCGATCGGGGCGACGTCGGGGATCGACGGGAACGTCGGGATGACGAAGGGCTCGACGAGCCCCTCCTGCACCGCGGGGTGCGCGGCGCAGATGCGGGCCACCTCTCGCGTCCACTCGATCTGGCGCGCGCGCCCGAAGTACATCTTCAGGCTCGAGCCGATGAGCAGGCGGCGCATCTCAGCCCTCGTAGGCGCAGATGTCGTCGACGTTCGCCTGCGAGTGGCTCGACGGGTCGAACGTGTACGTCAGCCACTCCTTGGCGAGGCGCTTCGCGAGCTCGATGCCCACGACCCGCTGGCCCATGCAGAGCACCTGCGCGTCGTTCGAGAGGATCGAGCGCTCGACCGAGAACGAGTCGTGCGCGGTGACGGCGCGGATGCCGGAGACCTTGTTCGCCGCGATCGCGACGCCGAGGCCCGTGCCGCAGAAGAGGATCGCGCGGTCGGCCTCGCCGCGCGCGATGCGCTCGGCGGCCTCGATCGCGACCTTCGGGTACGAGGTGGCGCCGTCGGCGGAGTCGACGCCGACGTCGACGAGCGACTCCAGCAGCTCGTGGCCCTCGAGGTCGGCCTTCAGGATCTCCTTGTAGTCGTAGCCGGCCTTGTCGCTGCCGATGATGAGGCGGATCGCCATGGTCACTGCTCCTTGCCTGCGGTGAGGACGTCGTAGATGGTCGTGCAGATGAGCGCGAACGAGACCGCGCCCGGGTCGGGGGTGCCGATCGACCTGTCGCCGTGCGAGCGGGCGCGGCCGAGGGTCGCCGCCATCGAGGCGGTCTCCTGCGCCGCCTCCTCGGCGACGCCGGCCGAGTGGCCCCAGGCGTCGCGGAGGCGCTGGCCGCCGGCGACTCGCTGCGCGAGGTCGTCTGCGAAGGGCACGATCGCGTCGATCATCGTCTTGTCGCCGACCTCGGCCTTGCCGAACGACATGACCGCGTCCTTGGCGGCGAGGACGCCGTCGGACACGAGCGACGCCGTGACCTCGCGGTCGTCGCCGAGCTGCTCGCCCAGGGCGCGCAGCATCTCGCCCCAGATGGCGCCGGACGTGCCGCCCGCGCGGTCGCTCCAGGCGTCGGCTGCGCGCACCAGCGTCGTGCGGGCGCCAGCCCCTGCCCTGGCCGCGGCAGCCGCGGCATCGGAGCCCGCGCGGGAGCCGCGCTGCATGCCGATGCCGTGGTCGCCGTCGCCGGCGATCGCGTCCATGCGGCCGAGCTCGTCGGCGGCCTCGTCGATCGCGGCGGCGGCCGCGTGCAGGGAGGCCGCGACGAGGGCGGCGGCGTCGCGCGACTCGGCGCTCGACTCGGGCACCTCCTCCTCGAGCTCCTCGACCACGACGGCGTCCGCGCGCCGCTGCGGCGTCACCGAGCCCTTCGAGAACCCAGGGGCGTCGGCAGGGGCGGCCCACAGCGCCTCGAGCTCGTCGTCGAGCCACAGCAGGGTGAGCGAGGCGCCGGCCATGTCGAAGCTCGTGCAGAGCTCGCCGACCTCGGGCTCGACGACCGCGATGCCGCGCTCCTCGAGCAGCTGGGCGACGCGGCGGTAGACGACGAAGAGCTCCTCGTACTTCACCGAGCCGAGGCCGTTCACGAGCGGCACGACGCGCGCGCCCTCGAGCTCGACACCCGCGGGCACCTCGTCGAGGAGGCGGGAGACCCACAGCTCGGCGAGCTCGTCGGCCGTCGGCACGTCGACCTCGTCGATGCCCGGCTCCCCGTGGATGCCGAGGCCGATGGCCATCTTGCCCTCGGGCACGGTGAACAGGGGCGCGTCTGCGCCCGGCAGCGTGCAGCCGGAGAAGGCGACGCCGAACGAGCGGGTGCGGTCGTTCGCCAGGCGCGCGACGCGCTCGACGCCGTCGAGGTCGTAGCCCGCCTCGGCCGCTGCGCCCGCGACCTTGAAGACCGCGAGGTCGCCGGCGATGCCGCGGCGCTTGTGCTCCTCGCCCTTGGGGGCGCTGAAGATGTCGTCCGTCACGGTCACGGTGCGGACGTCGACGCCCTCGGCGCGGAGCTTCTCCTGCGCCTGGTCGAAGTGCAGCACGTCGCCGGCGTAGTTGCCGTAGCTCAGCAGCACGCCGCGGCCCTGGTGCGAGACCTGGGCGATCTGCTGCACCTGGTGCGCGGACGGCGAGGCGAAGAGGTTGCCCATCACGGCGCCGTGCGCGAGGCCCGCGCCGACGAGGCCGCCGAAGGCGGGGTAGTGACCGCTGCCGCCGCCGATCACCACGGCCACCTGGTCGTCGTCGCCGCGCGTCGACCGCACGACGCCTCCGGGGGCCGCCTGCACCCAGCGGGCCGCTGCTGCGGCGAAGCCCTCGATCATCTCGTCGGCGAACCGGGACGGATCGTTGAACAGTCGCGTCATTGCGCTCTCCTCGGTCGGCACCCAGGCGGGCGCGGGATGTGCTCTGTCGACCCTATAGGAAGTTCGGTTCCTCCGGAACGAAGCGGTGCCCGCTCCCCCGCCGTCCATGCCCGATCGCTAGGCTGATCTGCGACATGCGCGGCTGCGTCCACGGCGGCCGCCGAGACGAGTCAAGGAGCTGTGCATGCCCGTCGCCACCCCAGAGCAGTACGCCGAGATGCTCGACAAGGCGAAGGCCAACGCCTTCGCCTACCCCGCCATCAACGTCTCGTCGTCGTCGACGATCAACGCGGTCCTCCAGGGCCTTGCGGAGGCCGGCTCCGACGGCATCATCCAGGTCACCACGGGCGGCGCCGACTTCTTCGCCGGCCAGAGCGTCAAGAACCGCGCGGGCGGCGCGATCGCCTTCGCGAAGTACGTCACCGAGGTGGCCAAGGCCTACCCGATCACGGTCGCGCTCCACACCGACCACTGCCCGAAGGACGCGCTCGACTCCTTCCTCTACCCGCTCCTCGACGCGAGCGAGGAGGAGGTGCGCGCCGGCCGCGCTCCCCTGTTCCAGTCGCACATGTGGGACGGCTCCGCCGTGCCGCTCGAGGAGAACCTCGAGATCGCGAAGACGATCCTGCCCCGCACCGCGGCGCTCCAGCAGATCCTCGAGGTCGAGATCGGCGTCGTCGGCGGCGAGGAGGACGGCGTGCAGCACGAGGGCTCGAACGACGCCCTCTACACGACGCTCGGCGACGTCGAGCAGGCCGTCGAGGCCCTCGGCCTCGGCGAGCAGGGCCGCTACATCGCGGCGCTCACCTTCGGCAACGTGCACGGCGTCTACAAGCCCGGCAACGTGAAGCTGCGCCCCGAGCTGCTCGGCGAGATCCAGGAGGGCATCGCCGCGAAGCACGGCACCGGCCCGAAGCCGCTCGACCTCGTCTTCCACGGCGGCTCCGGCTCGACCGACGAGGAGATCGCCGAGGCGGTGCGCAACGGCGTCATCAAGATGAACATCGACACCGACACGCAGTACGCGTACACGCGCTCGGTGGCGCACAGCATGATCTCGGGCTACGAGGGCGTGCTGAAGGTCGACGGCGAGGTCGGCAACAAGAAGCAGTACGACCCGCGCGCGTGGGGCAAGGCGGCCGAGACCGCGATGGCCGCGCGCGTCGTGTCGGCGACGCAGCAGCTCGGCTCGGCCGGCTGGTCGTCGAAGTAGCCCGCGGCAGCGCGAAGGGCCCCCGCCTCGGCGGGGGCCCTTCGTCGTGCATGCTGCTCCACTGCCGGAGCGGCGCGGCGCGCTACTCCCAGTCGTCGTCGTTCTCGTCGATGATGCGGTCGGTGCCCTCGGGCATCGTCGTGTCGTCGACCCCGTTGTCGTCCGTGTCCACCGAGGCGGCCGAGCCGCCGTGCTCGTCGGGGATGTCGGCCGGGTCGTCGCCCTCGAACTCCTCGTCGCGCGACTCCGAGCCCTCCGGGGCGTCGTCGTCGTCGATCTCGTCGAGCTCGTCGGTCGCGAGCACGCGGTCGTCGTCGCTCGACTCCCCGATCGACTCGTCGTAGTCCTCGCCGTCGGCCATCTGGTCGGCCCATCCGTCGGGCTGGCCGTCGTCGGCGGACCCTCGGTCCACCTCGGCGGTCGAGATGCCGCCGCTCGCCTCGGGGGCGTCGTCCACCTGGTCGGCATCGATCTCGCCCGCCTGGCGGATCGATCCGAGGTCCTCGTCTCGCAGATCGCTGGTCATGCCGCCACGCTAGCCAGCCGCTCTGGGAGCGGGCATGGAGCGCGATGCGCTCAGCGGTTGCGGCTGGGGCGCAGCTCCTTGGGCAGCGAGAAGATGAGGTCCTCCTCGGCCGTGCGCACCTCGGTCACGTCGGCGTAGCCCGCATCCTCGAGCTCGGCGAGCACCTCCCGCACGAGCCCCTCGGGGACGCTCGCGCCGCTCGTCACGCCCACGGTGCGCACCCCGTCGAGCCAGGCCTGCTGGATCTCGGTCGAGTAGTCGACCCGATGCGCAGCCTTCGCGCCGTGCTCGAGCGCCACCTCGACGAGGCGCACCGAGTTCGACGAGTTCGCGCTGCCGACCACGATGACGAGGTCGGCGTCGGCGGCGACCTTCTTGATCGCGACCTGGCGGTTCTGCGTCGCGTAGCAGATGTCGTCGCTCGGCGGATCCTGGAGGTGCGGGAACCGCAGGCGCAGGCGCCGCACGGTCTCCATCGTCTCGTCGACCGAGAGCGTCGTCTGGCTGAGCCAGACCAGCTTCTCGGGATCGGCGACCTGCACGGTGTCGGCCTCGTCGGGGTCGTTGACGATCGTGACGCGGTCGGGCGCGTGGCCCGCGGTGCCCTCGACCTCCTCGTGCCCGTCGTGGCCGATGAGCAGGATGTGGAAGTCGTCGCGCGCGAAGCGGATCGCCTCGCGGTGCACCTTGGTGACGAGCGGGCAGGTCGCGTCGATCGCGTCGAGGCCGCGGTCGGCCGCCGCCTGCACGACCATCGGGCTCACGCCATGGGCGCTGAAGATGACGCGCGCGCCCTCCGGGATGGCGTCGACCTCGTCGACGAAGATCGCGCCCTCCGCCTCGAGCGACGACACGACGTGCTTGTTGTGGACGATCTCCTTGCGCACGTAGATCGGCGCGCCGTACTGCTGGAGCGCCTTCTCGACCGCGAGCACCGCGCGGTCGACGCCGGCGCAGTAGCCGCGGGGCGTCGCGAGCAGGATGCGCTTGCCGCCCTCGACGGCGCGGTCCTCGAGCCGGCCGCGGCGGAGCGCCGGGCGCGGGGCGTCGAGGGGGACCCTGCCGTTCGTGATCGTCACCCGCCCAGTCTACGTTGGGAGGCGACGCGCCGCCTGGGCGGCGGGGCCTCCCCGCTGCGCCGGCGGCGGACGCCTACGCCGCTCGCGCGGCACGACGACGGGAGCTGCATGGCCGAGCGGATCACGGGCACGCCCGACGAGCCGTGGAGCGTCGAGCGCCTCGGCGCCGAGCTGAAGTCGTACATCGGCCGCCTCGGCCACCTGTGGGTCGAGGGAGAGATCACGCAGTGGTCGAACTCGCGCGGCAACGTCTTCGGCAAGCTCAAGGACGTCGAGGGCGGCGCGACGGTCTCGTTCAACGTGTGGCGCTCGACGCTGCAGGCGATCGACGGCGAGTTCTCGCAGGGCGACCGCGCCGTGCTGCTCGTGAAGCCCGACTACTGGCCGCGCGGCGGCACGCTCTCGATGGTGGCGGCGCAGATCCGCCACGTCGGCCTGGGCGACCTGCTCGCGCGCCTCGAGGCGCTGCGCCGCCAGCTGGCGGCCGAGGGCCTGTTCGAGGCGTCGCGCAAGCGCCCGCTGCCGTTCCTGCCCGGCACGATCGGGCTCATCACCGGCCGCGACTCCGACGCCGAGAAGGACGTGCTGCGGAACGCGCAGCTGCGCTGGCCCGACGTGCGCTTCCGGGTCGAGCACGCCGCCGTGCAGGGCGACCAGACGGTGCCGACGGTGCTCGCGGCGCTCGCGCGGCTCGAGGCCGACCCCGAGGTCGACGTGATCGTCATCGCGCGCGGCGGCGGCGACTTCCAGAACCTGCTGGGCTTCTCGGACGAGCGGCTCGTGCGCGCCGTCGCCGCCGCGACCACGCCGGTCGTCTCCGCCATCGGGCACGAGGCCGACCGGCCGCTGCTCGACGACGTCGCCGACCTCCGCGCATCCACCCCCACCGACGCGGCGAAGCGCGTCGTGCCCGACGTGGCCGAGGAGCGGGCGCGCATCGCGCAGGCCCGCGCGCAGCTGGGCATGCGGCTCACGCAGCTCGTGGCGCGCGAGGCCGAGCGGCTCGAGGCGTTCCGCTCGCGGCCCGCGCTCGCCCGTCCCGAGACGATGATCGACCAGCGCGCCGAGGAGCTCGCCCGGCTCGCGGCGCGCGCCGACGAGCTCGCGGGCCGCGCCGTCGACCTCGGCGCGCAGCGGCTCGAGCACCTGCGCGGCACGCTGCGGGCGCTGAGCCCGCAGTCGACGCTCGACCGCGGCTACGCCGTCGTGCAGACCGCCGAGGGCCACGTGCTCCGCGACGCGGCCGACGCCTCCCCCGGCGACCGCGTGCTCGTCACGCTCGCGGCCGGCTCCATCGCCGCCGACGTGCAGGAGGCGCACCCGGTCGAGTGACCGGATGCGCCTCCTGGCGGGGCCGACGGTTCAGCGCTGACCGAACGTGCGTCGCACGAAGAACAGGCCCACGAGCGAGAGCGCCGCGATCGCCATGTAGTACAGGCTCGGCGCGTTGAGCGAGCCGGTCGTCGTGATGAGCCACGTGAGCACGAGCGGCGCGATGCCGCCGAGCAGCGTGACGCCCACGTTGTACGTGATCGACAGGCCCGTGCCGCGGATCTCGGCCGGGAACATCGATGAGAGCAGGCCCGGCAGCGGCGCGAAGTAGAACGCCATGATGAGGCCGAGCAGCGCGATCGAGACGATGAGCGCGGGCACGCTGCGGAGCGTCACGATCACCTGGAAGATCGGCCAGGCGAGCACGAGCGCCGCGATGGCCGCCCACGTCATCACCCGCGCGGGGCCGACCCGGTCGGCGAGGTGGCCGACGTACGGCGAGCCGAACAGCGCGATCGCGCCCGCCACGACGCCGCCGAGGTAGGCGGCCGTGGGCGGCACGTCGAGGTTCGCGACCGCGAACGTCGGCATGTACAGGATCATGTAGACCGAGATCGTGGCGACGCCGATGACGGCCGAGCCCGCGAGCATCCGGCCCAGGTGCTGCGTGAGCAGCGTGCCCATGGGCGAGCGCGCGCGGTCCTTCGCGCCGAGCTCGTCGGGCTCGGCGAGGCGGGCGCGGATGTAGAGGCCGACCGGGCCGATGAGCAGCCCCACGAAGAACGGCACGCGCCAGCCCCACGAGTCGAGCTGCTCGGCCGTCAGGTACGTGTTGAGCGCGAAGCCGAAGGCCGACGCGAGCAGCATCGAGGCGCCCTGCGCGGCGATCTGCCACGACGCGTAGAACATCTTCTTGTGCGGCGCCGTCTCGATGAGGAACGTCGTCGCGGTGCCGAACTCGCCGCCCGCCGAGAAGCCCTGGATGAGGCGCGAGAGCAGGATGATCACGCCGCCCCAGACGCCGACCATCGCGTACGTGGGCGCGACGGCCATGAGCAGCGTGCCGACCATCATGAGCAGGAGCGTCAGCGTGAGCGCGTTCTTGCGGCCCTTGCGGTCGGCGTACGAGCCGAGCAGCCAGCCGCCGAGCGGTCGGATGAGGTAGGTCGTCGCGAACGTCGCGAACGTGTAGATGAGGCCGTACTCGCCCGCGTCGGGGAAGAAGATGCGGGTGATGACGACGGCGAACGACGCGTACACGATGATGTCGAACCACTCGAGGGCGGCGCCGATCGAGCTGGAGATCACGGCCTTCCGCGCGGCGCGCAGCCGCTCGGGCGTGACCTCGGGGGCGGGTGCCCCGGGGGCGGTGGCGGTCATGCGGTCTCCTCTGCTGCGGGCGCGATGCTGAGCGCGTCGACCAGGCGGTCGACGAACGCCTCGCAGGCGTCGATCTGGTCGAGCTCGATGAACTCGTCGGGGGCGTGGGCCTGGGCGATGTCGCCCGGGCCGCACACGACGGTGGGGATGCCCGCGTTCGCGAACAGGCCCGCTTCGGTGCCGTAGGTCACCTTGTCGTCGCTGGGCTCGGCGCCCCACGCGGCGGCGAGGGCGACGATGTCCGCGTCGGCCGGGGTGTCGACGCCGGGCGCCGCGGCCGTGGTCGTGAGGGTCACGCTCGCGCCCGGGTGGCGTTCCTGCATGCCCGCCTCGATGCGGCGGCACTCGGCGCGGAAGCGCTCGACGAGCGCGTCGTGGTCGACGGTCGTGAGCGCGCGGAACTCGAAGTGCACCGTGCACTCGGCGGGGATCGTGTTGATGGCGATGCCGCCGTCGATGCGGTTGACGCTCACGCTCGTGTAGGGCACGACGTAGCCTTCGTCGAAGGGGCCCTCGGCGCGCATCTCGTCGGCGACGCCCTGCACGAAGCGCACGAGCTCGGCCGCCGCGACGATCGCGTTCTCGCCCTGGGGGGTGAGCGAGGAGTGGGCGGCCAGGCCGCGCACGTCGACGCGGAAGACGTTCATCGACTTGTGGCCGCGCACGATCCGCATGCTCGTCGGCTCTCCCACGACGCAGCCGCGCGGGGCGATGCCGCGGCGCGCGATCTCGTCGACGAGGCCGATCGCGCCGACGCAGCCGACCTCCTCGTCGTACGAGAGGGCGAGGTGGATGGGCTCGGCGAGCCGGGCCGCGACCATCGCGGGCGCCTTCGCGAGCACGACGCCGATGAACGACTTCATGTCGGCGCTGCCGCGCGCGTAGAGGCGGCCGTCGCGGACCTCCGGGGCGAAGGGCTCGCTGCTCCACGCCTGCCCGTCGACGGGGACGACGTCGGTGTGGCCGGAGAGCACGATGCCGCCGGTGGTCGTGCCGTCGGCGGCGGGGATCGTGGCGAGCAGGTTGGCCTTCCGGCCGTCCTCGCTGGGCACCCGCACGGGCTCGAGCCCGAGCGCGCGGAGGTCGGCCTCGACCTGGTCGACGAGCGGGAGGTTCGTCTCGCGGCTCGTGGTGTCGACGCGGATGAGCCGCTCGATCTGCTCCATGGTGGCGTCTGCGGGCACGGCGGCCTCCTCGCGGTTCGCGGATGGGACGGAGTCGATCCTGGCACGTCGTGAGCGACGCGGCCCGCACACATCTGATATCCCGTCGCCGCTCCGACCTCCCCTGCCGCCCGGCCGCCCGCCCGGCGCCCGCGCCGCGTCGGCCCCCGGGGGTAGGCTTGCGAGGTGACCACCACGCCCAGCACGCCCGTCGACGAGCTGTCGTACGAGGCCGCGCGCGACGAGCTCGTGCGCGTCGTGCAGGAGCTCGAGTCGGGCGGCGCATCGCTCGAGCAGTCGCTCGCCCTCTGGGAGCGCGGCAACGCGCTCGCCGACCGCTGCGAGCAGTGGCTGCAGGGCGCGAAGGCGCGGCTCGACGCGGCGCGCGCCGCCGGCTCCGCGAGCACGGACGCCGCCGAGGCATGAGCCCCGATCGCACCCCGCGGGCGCCGAGGCAGCGTCCGCAGCGCATCGTCGCGGAGCTCGGCCGGCCCGAGACGCCGCAGGAGACGTTCGAGCGCAAGGCCGCCGCCTCGAAGCGGCACCGCGACAACCAGACGTTCACGAACCTCGCCGCGGCGGTCATCGTCTGCCTCGCGGTCGTGCTCGTCATGGTGCTCGTCGTGCTCCGGCCCGACCCTGCCCCGCAGGATCCGATCGACGTGGCCGCCGCCGCCGGCTCCGCCGAGGCGACGGTCGACGTCGAGCTCGTCGCGCCCGGGCTGCCCGAGGGCTGGGCGGCCAACGCCGCGGAGCTGCGCACCGGCAGCGGCCAGGTGCTCACCTGGTACGCCGGCTACGTGACGCCCGAGCAGCAGTTCCTCTCGGTCACGCAGGCGATCGACGCCAACCCCACCTGGCTCGCGCAGGCGATCCGCGACGCCCCCGAGACGGGCGAGCGCACCGTCGACGGCATCGCGTGGACCGAGCACGACCAGCGCGGCGTCGACGGCGCCGGCAACCTCGCCTACGTGCTCACAGCTGAGGTCGGCGCATCGACCGTCATCGTCGCCGGCACCGCGGGCGACGTCGAGCTCGACGCGTTCGTCGAGGCCGTGAGCGAGCAGCTCGCCGCCGGCTGACGCCGGCCCCCGAAGCACCCAGACGCATCCGAACCCCCACGCAGGAAGGCACGACGACGTGAACGCTGAGACCGAGTACCGCATCGAGCACGACACCATGGGCGAGGTGCGCGTGCCGAAGGACGCGCTCTACGCCGCGCAGACGCAGCGCGCGGTCGAGAACTTCCCGATCTCGGGCAAGGGCCTCGAGCCGGCCCAGATCGTGGCGCTCGCGCGCATCAAGCGCGCCGCCGCCATCGCCAACCGCGAGCTCGGCATCCTCGAGGCCGACGTCGCCGACGCCATCGTCGCCGCGGCCGACGAGATCATCGCCGGCGACCACCACGACCAGTTCCCGGTCGACACGTACCAGACCGGCTCCGGCACCTCCTCGAACATGAACATGAACGAGGTGCTCGCGACGCTCGCCAGCCGCCACCGCGGCCAGGCGGTGCACCCGAACGACCACGTGAACGCCTCGCAGTCGTCGAACGACGTCTTCCCCACCTCGGTGCACATCGCCGTCACGGGCGCGCTCATCGACGAGGCCATCCCCGCCCTCGACCACCTCGCCTCCGCCCTCGAGGACAAGGCGGCGCTGTGGAAGGAGGCCGTCAAGCCCGGCCGCACCCACCTCATGGACGCGACGCCCGTCACGCTCGGCCAGGAGTTCGGCGGCTACGCGGCGCAGGTCCGCTACGGCATCGAGCGCATCCAGGCCGCCCTCCCCCGCGTCGCCGAGGTGCCGCAGGGCGGCACGGCCGTCGGCACCGGCATCAACACGCCCCTCGGCTTCCCCGAGCGGGTCATCGCCGAGATCGCCGCCTCGTCGGGGCTCCCCATCACCGAGGCGCGCGACCACTTCGAAGCGCAGGCCAACCGCGACGGCCTCGTCGAGGCGTCTGGCGCGCTGCGCACGATCGCGGTCTCGCTCACGAAGATCAACAACGACCTGCGCTGGATGGGCTCGGGCCCCAACACGGGCCTCGGCGAGCTGCGCATCCCCGACCTGCAGCCGGGCTCGTCGATCATGCCGGGCAAGGTCAACCCGGTCGTGCCGGAGGCCGTGCTCATGGTGTGCGCGCGCATCATCGGCAACGACGCCACCGTCGCGTGGGCCGGCGCCTCGGGCTCGTTCGAGCTCAACGTGCAGATCCCCGTCATGGGCACGGCGCTGCTCGAGTCGATCCGCCTGCTCTCGAACGCCTCGCGCGTGCTCGCCGACAAGACTGTCGCGGGCCTCGAGGCCGACACGGAGCGCGCCGCGGCGCTCGCCGGCATGAGCCCCTCGATCGTCACGCCGCTCAACCGCCTCATCGGCTACGAGGCCGCCGCGAAGATCGCGAAGCACTCGGTCGCGAAGGGCATCACGGTGCGCGAGGCCGTCGTCGACCTCGGCTACGTCGAGCGCGGCGAGCTCACCGAGGCCGACCTCGACAAGGCGCTCGACCTGCTCTCGATGACGCACCCCGGCGTCGCGAAGTAGCGAACCTGCACCGAACGGCCCCCTGGACCTCCTCCAGGGGGCCGTGTCGTGCGACTGCGCGGCGGCACGTGCACCGAAGCGCCCCGCTCGTGCATCGCGCTGGGCCGTTCCGTGCACGTGCGGTTCAGGCGCCGCGGCGCACCAGCGCTGCGGCGACGCGCGAGACGAGGCGCACGCCGCCGCGAGCGAGGTCGAGTCGCGTCACGCGGACGACGATCCAGCCGGCCCGCTCGAGCATCTCGTAGCGGAGGATGTCCTCCGCGGCGCGTCGCGGATCCAGGTGGCCCTCACCCTCGTACTCCACGGCCACCCGAAGCCGCGGGTACCCGAGGTCGGGATGGAGCGCGATGCCGTCGATGACGACCTCGGGATGGATGGTCGGCTCGGGCAGGCCCGCGAGCACCAGGATCCGACGCGTCACGGACTCGAAGCGCGAGTCGACACCGACCCGCGCGTCTGCGAGCGCCGCTGCGAGCGCGACCGCACCGCGCAGCCCTCGACAGCGCTCGACGAAGGCGACGGTCTCCTCCGGTCTCGTCCAGGGCCGCACGGGCAGCAGCAGGTCCGGGTAGCGATGCGACGGCGTGAGGAGCGCGTCGACGACGTGCACGAGCGGCTCGTGGTCGAGCTCGCGCGCGAGCGTGAGCGCTGTGCCGAGCGGGTCGAGCAGCCGGAGGCCGTCGAGGGTCACGAGCCGAAGGCGGCTGGCATCGACCGCGATGTGCCGAGTGCCGCGGCCGCGTCCACGGGTCGTGCCGCTCGGCCGTGCGATCACGAGCGGCTCGGTCGGCACCCACCCGTTCGGCAGCGGCAGGCCCCAGAGCCGCGCCGCGGTCGTGCCTCCGAAGGCGTGGTGCGGCGGCATCCAGGCCGCGTACGCACCGGCGTGCTCGCGCGGCGACGCCACCGGGCCGCTGCGCACGCCGTGGAAGGGCCGTTCGAGGTCGCGACCACGCAGCCGCTTGGCACCGACGCCATGCGCGAGGGCTTCGGCGACGCGGAACGGGCCGCTCTCGAACGGACGGGGCAGCGGAGTGGGAGCGCGCATGGCCGCACCGTGCCGCATCCCGGCCCCGACGCGCGGCCGCCGTCGCACCGACTGTGGAACGACGTAGTCGGACGCGCGCGCAGCACGTGCACCGAAGCGCCCCGACGCGAGCCGCACATGGGCCGATCGGCGCACGCGGGCCCGCCGAGGTGCACCGGACGGCCCCAAGCCGCCCGCCCGAGGGACCGTTCGGTGCACATCCGCGACCGAAGGGCGGAAACGTAGGGTGGGGAGCATGCGATACCCCGAGGTGCGACGAGACGAGACGGTCGAGACGATCCACGGGGAGGCGATCGCGGATCCGTACCGCTGGCTCGAGGACGGCGACAGCGACGAGACGGCGGCCTTCGTTGCCGCGCAGAACGCGTTCGCGCAGCCGGTGCTCGCCGACCTGCCCGCGCGCGAGGCCTTTCGCGGCCGCACGACCGCGCTGCTGCAGGCGCCCACGCGCGGCTGCCCCTGGATCCGCGGCGGCCGCGCCTTCGCCTGGCACTCCGACGGCCAGAACCAGCCGGTGCTCGTCACCGCGGACTCCGTCGACGGCCTCGAGGAGGGCCGCGTGCTGCTCGACCCGAACGCGCTCTCGGCGGACGGCACGGTCGCCGTCACCGCCGCCTCGGTCTCGCCCGACGGCGCGATCCTCGTCTACGGCGTCGCCGACGGCGGCTCCGACTGGCGCACGCTCAAGGTGCGCGACGTCGTCACGGGCGCCGACCTCGCCGACGAGATCCCGTGGACGAAGTGGAACGCCCCCGTCTGGCTGCCGGGCGACCGCAGCTTCACCTACTGGCGCTACGACGCCCCGACGGGCGCCGCGCTCACCGACGAGATGGGCGCCGGCCGGCTCATGGCGCACACGATCGGCGAGGCTGTCGAGGACGACGCCGTGCTCTTCTCGCGCCCCGAGGAGCCGCGGCTCTTCGCACGCCACTGGCCGCGCGACGACGAGTGGTTCGTGCTCTCGACCGACACCGGCGCGTCGAGCGGCAACGACCTCGCCGCGCGTCGCCACGGCGAGCCGGAGTCCGCGCTGCGACAGCTCGCCGAAGGCCACGACGTCGAGCGGAACGCGATCGGCGTGCACGACGGCGCGCTCTACGTCGTCACCGACGAGGGCGCCCCGCGCTACCGCCTCGACGCCTTCGACCTCGCCACCGGCGCGCGGGCGACGGTCGTCTCCGAGCACCACGAGGACGTGCTGCTCGACGCCTCGATCACGGCCTCCGGCCTCGTGCTCGAGTACTCGCACGACGCGAGCCACCGCGCGCAGCTCGCGACCTTCGACGGGACGCTCGGCGACGCCCTGCCGCTCGGCGAGGGCGTGAGCATCACGGGCCTCGAGACGAGCGCCCGCAGCGACGTGGTGCTCGCGAGCACCACGAGCTTCGTCGACCGCGGCACCCGCCACGTGCTCGAGGTCGACGGGGCGCGACTCGTCGCGCACCGGACGCTGCCGACGCCCGGTCCGGCCGCGCCCGCCGCGACGACCACCCGCATCCGCGCCACCTCGAGCGACGGCGCGGAGGTGCCCGCGTTCCTGGTGCAGCCCGAGGGCGTCGACCACGGCGCGCCGCGCCCCACGCTCATCTGGGCGTACGGCGGCTTCAACATCCCCATGAACCCCGAGTTCCGGGCCGTCACGGCGGCGTGGGTCGGCGCGGGCGGCACGCTCGTGGTGCCGAACCTCCGCGGCGGCGGCGAGTTCGGCTCCGACTGGCACAAGGGCGGCACGAAGGAGCGCAAGCAGCAGGTCTTCGACGACCTCTACGCGATCGCGGAGCACCTCGTGGCGACAGGAGTGACGACGCACGAGCAGCTCGCGCTCCACGGCCGCTCGAACGGCGGCCTGCTGGCGGGCGCCGCGCTCACGCAGCGGCCCGAGCTGTGGGCGGCCGTGCTGCCCGGCGTGGGCGTCCTCGACATGCTGCGGTTCCACCGCTTCACGATCGGCTGGGCCTGGACGAGCGACTACGGCGACCCCGACGACGCCGACGCGCACGCGTACCTGCGCGCCTACTCGCCGCTGCACAACGTCGCGGAGCGCCCCTACCCGCCGACGCTCATCACCACCGGCGACCACGACGACCGCGTCGTGCCGGCGCACTCGTTCAAGTTCGCGGCCGAGCTGCAGCGCGCGCAGGCGGCCGCGGGCGGCGAGGCACCGATCCTGCTCTCGATCGACACGCGCGCCGGCCACGGCATGGGCAAGCCCAAGGATGCGGCCGCGCTCGAGTTCGCCGACCAGCTCGCCTTCGCGGCCGCCCACACGGGCCTTGAGGTCGAGCGCGTCCCCGAGGCATGAGCGAGGGCTGGGAGGCGGAGGTCGCCGCGCTCTGGGAAGCCGACGTCGCCGCGCTGTGGGAGGACGAGGGGCTCGAGGACGACGCGCGCGTGGCACCGATGCGCGCGCTCGCCGAGCGCGCGCCGCACCTGGCGACCGGGCTGTTCGAGCTCGCGGGCGCGCACGACGCAGCGGGCCGCGAGGCGGAGGCCGACGGCTTCTACCGCGCAGCGGCCGAGGCCGGCCTCGCCGAAGCCGATCCGGCGCGCGAGGCGCAGCGGGTGATCCAGCACGCGTCCACCCTGCGCAACCTCGGCCGCCTCGACGAGGCGATCGGGATGCTCCAGGCCGCGACGCCGCATCCGTCGACGCGCGCGGCGCGCGAGGCGTTCCTCGCCCTCGCGCTGCACAGCGCCGGGCGGCACGACGAGGCGCTGCGCGTCGCCCTCGAGGCGCTCGCGCCCACGCTGCCGCTGTACCGCCGCTCCGTCCTCGCCTACGCGGAGGACCTCACAGGCCGATGAGCCACGGCCGTCGCCCTGCGGCGATCCGGCACTCGTCGTTGCCCCGGCAGTGCCGGAGGCAACCACGAGTGCCGGATCGAGGGGGAAGGGGCTGCTCAGCAGCAGCGGCCCTGCGGGTTCGCGTCCTGCCACTTCGCGTAGTCGCGCCAGTACGCGTCGCGGCCCATGGGCTCCCGGTCGGGATGCGCGGCGCGCGCGTGGACGACGTAGGCGTCGTACCGCGACTCGCCCGTGAGGCCCTTGCCGTACCAGACGACCGCGCGCCAGGCGCGCGCGAGGAGCGCGCCGGCCGCAGCCGGTCGTCGCTCCCCGCGCGTCGCCATCGCGTGCCTCAGTGGCCCGTGCGGGTCGGCTTGTGCTCGTCCGGCACCTCGGCCCAGCGCTTCTCGAGCTCGCGCTCCTCCGGCGTCGGCAGGAAGCCGGCGGGCGCGAAGATGCGCGACTCGTGCCGCTCGTCCTCGTGGTCGACGACGTCCTTCCCGCGGAACGCGCGGGCCGCGGCGACGATCGCGTAGCCGATGACGACGAGCGCCAGCGTGACGAAGATGATCGACAGCGTGCCCTGCACGAACGTGTTGCGGACCACCGCCTCCATCGCCTGCACCGACGTCGCCGTGCCGAAGCTCTCCTCGCCCGCGGCCAGCGCGTCGCGGAAGGCGACGTGGTTGGCCCAGTAGCCCACCTGGGGCACCGGCGAGAAGATCTTGAACAGCGACGCCGTGACGGTGACGACCGTCACGAACGCGAGCGGCAGCGCCACGATCCACAGCTGCCCGAAGGTGCGGCGACGGGCCACGATCGTCATGACGACCGCGAGCGCGATGGCCGCGAGCAGCTGGTTCGCGATGCCGAACAGCGGGAACAGGGTGTTGATGCCGCCGAGCGGGTCGGTGACGCCCATGAGCAGCACCGCGCCCCACGCCGCGACCATGATGGCCGTGCAGATCCAGGCGCCGAGCGTCCAGCCCGTGTCCTTGAACTTGGGCCAGATGTTGCCGAGCGAGTCCTGCAGCATGAAGCGGGCCACGCGCGTGCCGGCGTCGACGGCGGTGAGGATGAACAGCGCCTCGAACATGATCGCGAAGTGGTACCAGAAGGCCATCATCGCGCTGCCGCCGATCCACTGCTGGAGGATGTCGGCGAGGCCGAAGGCGAGCGTCGGCGCGCCGCCGGTGCGGGAGATGATCGACTCCTCGCCGACCATCGCGGCCGCCTGCGCGAGCTGTTCGGGCGTGACGTTGACGCCGGCGAGGCCGAGCGACATGACGAACTGCGCGGCGCCCTCCGGGGTGCCCTGCGTCGCCGCGGCGGACGAGTTCATCGCGTAGTAGATGCCCTGGTCGATCGAGATCGCGGCGACGAGCGCCATGATCGCGACGAACGACTCCATGAGCATGCCGCCGTAGCCGATGAGGCGCGTCTGCTTCTCCTTCTCGACCATCTTCGGCGTCGTGCCCGAGGAGATGAGCGCGTGGAAGCCCGAGAGGGCGCCGCAGGCGATCGTGACGAAGAGGAACGGGAAGAGCGAGCCGGCCCAGACGGGGCCCGTGTCGCCGAACGCGAAGTCGCTGAACGCGGGCACCGCGATCTGCGGCTGCACGAAGACGATCGCGACGGCGAGCGCCACGATGACGCCGATCTTCATGAACGTCGACAGGTAGTCGCGCGGCGTCAGCAGGATCCAGACGGGCAGCACCGCGGCGACGAAGCCGTAGATGACGATGCCCCAGGCGATCGTGACGCGGTCGAGCGAGAACAGCTCGGCGCCCCACGCGGTCTCGGCGACCATGCCGCCGCCGACGATCGCCGCCATGAGCAGGATGAAGCCGATGACCGACACCTCGAGGATGCGGCCGGGGCGGATCCAGCGCAGGTACACGCCCATGAACAGGGCGATCGGGATGGTCATCGCCACCGAGAAGACGCCCCACGGGCTCTCGCCGAGGGCGTTGACGACGACGAGCGCGAGGATCGCCGTGATGATGATCATGATGAGCAGCGTCGCGAGGATCGCTGCGGCGCCGCCGACCTTGCCGAACTCGTCGCGCGCCATCTGGCCGAGCGAGCGGCCGCCGCGGCGCATCGAGAAGAAGAGGACGAGGTAGTCCTGCACGGCGCCCGCGAGGACGACGCCGACGATGATCCAGATCGTGCCGGGCAGGTAGCCCATCTGCGCGGCGAGCACGGGGCCGACGAGCGGGCCGGCGCCGGCGATGGCGGCGAAGTGGTGGCCGAAGAGCACGCGGCGGTCGGTGGCGACGTAGTCGCGGCCGTTGGCGAGGTACTCGGCGGGCGTCGCGCGGGTGTCGTCGGGGCGGGTGATCTTGTCCTGGATGTACTTCGAGTAGAAGCGGTAGAAGATCAGGTAGGTCGCGACGGCCGCGAACACGAACCAGATCGCGTTGACGGTCTCGCCGCGGACGATGGCGAGCATCGTCCAGCCGACGCCGCCGATGACGGCGATGGCGGCCCAGAGGATGATCTTCAGCGGCGTCCATCGCTTCGAGGAGCGCTCGGTCGCGGCGGTCGGTGGGAGCTGCGGGTCGGTGGTCGTCGTGTCGGCCATCTGCGGTCCTTGTCTCTGCATCGTTGCATGCGGGTGTCGCCCAGCCTGAGCCTAGCGGGCGCACAGGCCGTGCACACGGGCTCGCATCCGGGGACCTCCGGATGCGGCCGCGACGCTACCCGAGCGGGTCGTGCCCCCAGTTCATGAGCGAGTACCGCCACCGGGAGTGCTCGACGTCGCCGCTCGGGCGCTGTGCCCGGTGCCGCGCCACGTACCCGGCCACCTTCTCCATGTGGTCGTGGTCGGCCTCCGAGAGGTCGGCGACCTTCGTGCGCAGGAGCTCGACGATGCGGCGGCCCGAGGCGTGCCCGGTGGACTCGCCGCCGCCGTCCTTCTGGCCCACCTCGCGCGACTCGTCGGTCTCGAGCCATCGCTCGAGCTCGGCCGGCGCCATCGTCACCGCCTCGTGGAACTCGTCCCTGATCCGCTTCCGGTCGTCGTCGCTGCGCTCCGCCATGCCTGCAGTGTGGGGCAGGGCGCTCCCCGGAGGCGGGGAGCGCCCTGGGAGCGCGGCGGGCGCCGGCTCAGCGGCCCAGCGATCGGCGGCGCAGGATCAGCGGCGCAGGATCCGCCGCGCCAGCAGGTTGCCGAGCGCCTGGATGAGCTGCACCACGATCACGATGACGACGAGCGCCGACCAGGTCACGACGGGGTCGAACTGGCGGTAGCCGTAGGTGATCGCGTAGTTGCCGAGGCCCTGGCCGCCGACGAGGCCGGCGACGGCCGACATGTCGACGATCGCGATGATCGCGAAGGTGAAGCCGAGCACGAGCGGGCCGAGGGCCTCCGGGATGATCACCGTGCGGATGATCCGCCACGGGCTCGCGCCCGTCGAGCGCGCCGCCTCGATGACGCCCGAGGGGATCGAGACGAGGTTCTGCTCGACGATGCGCGCGATGCCGAAGGTCGCCGCCAGCGCGATGGCGAAGATCGCGTACTCCGTGCCGATGCCCTTGCCCACCACGAGCCTGCCGAGCGGCTGCATCGCGGCGAGGAAGATGATGAACGGGATGGGCCGGAACGTGTTGACGAGCACGTTGAGCACCCACCACACCACCGGCTGCTGCAGCACGCCGCCCGTGCGGGTGACGAACAGGCCGGTGCCGACCACGAGGCCGCCGATGCCGCCGAACAGCAGCGAGGCGGCCACGATCCAGAGCATGATGCCCGTCTGCTCCAGCAGGTCGGGCAGGATCTGCACGAGCTCGTTCATCGCTGCTCCTCCACGGTCACGCCGGGGCCGATCTGCGCGAGCGCCGCGTCGATCGCGGCCGCATCGCCGCGCACGGCGATGGTGAGGAGGCCGTACACGCGGCCCTGGATGTCGTCGACGCCGCCGTGCACGAGGTTGAAGTCGACGCCCGCACGGGCGAGCGCGCCGAAGACGCGCGCCTCGCTCGCGCCCTCGTCGGTGAACGAGATCGTGAAGAGCCGCCCCTCGTGCTGCGCGCGGAGCGCGACGAGCTCGTCGCCCTCCGGCAGCGCGCGCACGACGGTGGCGACGAAGCGCTTCGCGACGTCGGTCGTCGGGCGGGTGAAGACGTCATAGGTCGAGCCGGTCTCGACGACCCGGCCCGCCTCCATGACCGCCACGCGGTCGGCGATGCGCGTGATGACCTCCATCTCGTGCGTGATGACGACGATCGTCACGCCGAGCTCGCGGTTGACGCGCGCCAGGAGGTCGAGCACCTCGGCGGTCGTCTCGGGGTCGAGCGCGCTCGTCGCCTCGTCGGCGAGCAGCACCTGCGGGTTCGCGGCGAGCGCGCGGGCGATGCCGACGCGCTGCTGCTGGCCGCCCGAGAGCTGCTCGGGGTAGGCGTCGGCGCGGCCGGCGAGGCCGACGAACTCGAGCAGCTCCTCGACGCGGCGGCGGCGCTCGGCGCGGGGCACCCCGACGACCTCGAGCGGGTACGCGACGTTGCCGGCGACGGTGCGGGAGTGCAGCAGGTTGAAGCGCTGGAAGATCATGCCGATGCGCGTCTGCTGCTCGCGCAGCGCCTTGCCGCGGAGGCCGCTGATCTCGACGTCGCCGACCCGGATCGCGCCCTCGGTGACGGGCTCGAGCTGGTTGATGAGCCGCACGAGCGTCGACTTGCCGGCGCCCGAGTAGCCGATGATGCCGAAGACCTCGCCCTGCTCGATCGACAGCGAGACGTCGTCGACGGCGACGATGGGGTCGCCGCCGCGCTTGGCGGGCGGGAACCGCTTCGACACGCGGTCGAGCACGATGTGCTGCGTCACTGCTCTCCTCCTCCTTCTTCTGCCCTGCGGGAACGACGATGGGCACGGTCCGCGATGTGCGCGACCGTGCCCATCGACCAGGCTATCCCTGCAGCTCGGCCTCGACGGCCTCGAGCGCCGACTGGAGCTCGGCCTTCGGGGTCTGGACGAAGACGCCGGTGCCGCCGGAGGCCTCGAGGGCGCCTGCCTGCACCTCCTCGTTCGTCTGGTACAGCTCGACGAGGCGGTTCAGGACCTCGTCGTCGACGTTCTCGGCCGTCGTCGCGAAGATGTTGATGTACGGCTGCGCGGCGGGGTCGGTCGGGTCGTCCTGCGCGATGGCGTCCTCGGGGTCGATGCCCGCGTCGGTGATGAAGTCGTTGTTGATGATCGCGGCGGCGACGTCCGGCAGCGAGGTGGCGGTGAGGGCCGCGTCGACCGCCTGCACCTCGACGCGCGACTCCTCGGCGATGACGTCGGCGACGGTCGAGTAGGGGCTGCCGCCGTCCTGCAGGGCGATGAGGCCCGCCGACTGCAGCACGAGCAGGCCGCGCGCCTGGTTCGTGTCGTCGTTCGGCACGATGACCGTCTCGCCGTCCTGGATCTCGTCGACCGACTCGTACTTGTCGGAGTAGAGGCCGATCGGGTAGATCGCCGTCGAGCCGATGGGCTGCAGGTCGTCGCCGGCGTTCGTGTTGTAGTCGGCGAGGTAGATGATGTGCTGGAACTGGTTGATGTCCAGCTCGCCCTCGCTGAGCGCCGGGTTGGGCTGGTTGTAGTCGGTGAAGTCGACGACGTCGAGGAAGATGCCCTCGGCCTCGGCGGCCTCCTCGTAGACGGACCAGTAGGGGTCGCTCGCGCCGACGACGCCGAGCTGCACGGGGTTCTCCTCGGAGCCGAGCGCGGCCTCCTCGGCGCCCGCGCCGCCACCGGCGCTGCAGCCGACGAGCGCGACGGCGACGCCGACGGCGCCCGCGAGGGCGAGGGGACGGAGGGCGCGGCGGGTGGCGCGGAAGGACATGGGAGCTCCTGGATGGCTTGGGGCTGATCGGAGTCCGCAGGCTGTGGCGTGCTGGACATCACCACGGTAGGAAGCGGCTCCCGGTGCGCGCGAACCGAGCCGTCACGCCGCGTCACACAGCGGCGACGAGGGCGACCCCGACGGCTGCGCCGGTGAGCAGCCACGGCCCGAAGGCGAGCGAGCGCCGGCCGAGCGCGAGGAGCACGCCCCCGGCGACGCCGCCGAGCATGATGGCGGCGACGAGCCCCGCGACGGGCGCGAGCCAGCCGAGCGTCGACGCCGCGAGCGCCAGGGCGGCGCCCAGCTTCACGTCGCCCATGCCCATGCCGCCGACCGCCGCCATCCCGAGCAGCGCCGCGCCGCACGCGAGTCCCACGAGCGGCGAGAGGTCACCCGTCGCGAGGCGCACGGCGGCCGCCGCGGTGGCGAGCGCGAGCAGCGGGAGGGTGAGGGCGTTCGGGAGGCGCCGCTCGGCCTGGTCGATGCGGGCGAGCGCGGGGGCGGCGGCCGCGGCGGCGACCAGCGGCAGCAGCGCGACCGCGTCGGCGCCGGCGCCGAGCAGCGCCCAGACCGCGACGGCGGCGAGCGGGAGGCCGAGGGCGTCGATCGGGCGGAGCTCGAGCGGCGGCGCCGTGCGCCCGCCGATGCTCGCCTCCGCCGTCGCCGTCACGCGCGCCACGATAGCCGCGGCCGCCGCGGCCCCGCGCCGCCTCTCCACAGCCGCCTCGCGTCCGCTCCCCCGCTGGCTACCGCTCGACGGCCCCGCGACACGCCCGGGATGCACGATCTCGACGCCGCTGCAACCGATGCGGGCTCGCCGCGCGATATGGGGGCAGGAGCGGCACGACCGGTGCCGACGACCGAAGGAGAAGACCATGAAGCGCACGCTCACGCTCGGCACCGCCGCCGTCGTGGCCCTGACGGCGCTGGGCGCATCCCCGGCGCTCGCCGCCGAGGACGACGCCACCGTGTCCGTCCTGCACGCCGTGCCCGACCTCACCGTCGACGTCTACGTGAACGGCGAGGAGGCCATCCCCGGCTTCGAGCCCGGCACCCTCACCGACCCGATGCCGATGGCCGCGGGCACGATCGACGTCCAGGTGTTCGCCGCCGGCGACGACCCCGAGTCGGCCGAGCCCGCCATCGAGGCGAGCGGCATCGAGGTGCCCGCGATGGCCAACCTGACGCTCGTCGCGCACCTCGCCGAGGACGGCACGCCGACGCTCGCGGCGTTCGCGAACGACACGTCCGAGATCCCTGCCGGCCAGGCCCGCCTCACGGTCCGCCACGTCGCCGCGGCTCCAGCCGTGGACGTCCGCGCCGGCGGCAGCCCCGTCGTGGAGGGCCTGACGAACCCGGACGAGGCGTCGCTCGAGACGGCGGCCGGCACCGTCGCCGCGGACGTCGTGCTCGCGGGCACGGAGGACGTCGTGATCGGCCCGGCCGACCTCGACCTCGCCGAGGGCGTCGACACGATCGTGTACGCGTGGGGCAGCGCCGAGGACGCGAACCTCGCCCTCGCGATCCAGACGGTCGACGCCCACAGCGCTCCGAGCGGCGTGCCCTCGGGCCTCGGCGGTGCCGCCGGCGACGACTCGGCCGCCGGGATCGCGCTCGCGATCGCCGGCCTGCTCGGCCTCGCGATGGTGGCTGCCGTCGCGATGCGCCGCCGCGAGGCCGTCGCCGCCCAGCGCCGCTGACCGGAGGGGATCCCCGCGGCGCCCATCCCGCCGCGGGGATCCCTGCACGCCCGCCCGCACCACCACCGCCACGAGGAGGCATCGTGTTCCGCTCCCGCATCGCAGCGCTCGTCGTCGCGGCGCTCGCCGCCGTCGCGGCGATCGTCGTGGGCGTCTCGCTCGTGCTGCCCCGGCCCGCGCCCGCCCCCGCCCCGGAGGCCGCGCCGCCGGCGTCGGCTCCCCCGGCCTCCGCCACGACCGACCCGCCGGCCCCGGTCTCCACCCCGGTCGGCCGCCAGGACGCCGCCCTCGGCGCGCAGGAGCGGGCCGCCGTCGACGAGCCGGTCGCCGTGCGGCTGCCGAGCCTCGGCGTCGACCTCGACGTCGTGCCGGTGGGGGTGCGCGACGACGGGCAGATGGACGTGCCGCTGCTCGTCTCGGAGGCCGGCTGGTATCGCTACGGCCCGGCTCCCGGCGCGGAGGCGGGGAACGCCGTGCTCGCCGCCCACGTCGACTCCGACCGCGGCCCCGCTCCCATGGCCGTGCTGCTCGACGTCGAGGTCGGCACGGAGGTCGAGGTCGAGACCGCCTCGGGCGCCACGCTGCGCTACCGGATCGACGAGGTCGAGCAGCTCGGCAAGGAGACGCTGCCGCTCGACGAGATCTTCGCGCGCGACGGCGACCACCGCCTCCGCCTCGTGACCTGCGCGGGCGACTGGGACCCCGTCGCGCAGGCGTACGAGGACAACGTCATCGCCACGGCGAGCCTGATCGGCTGATGTACCGTGACGACGTGCAGCGCGGCGACGGCGACGAGGCGATGATCGCCCGCGCCTTCGTCGACGGCCCCGCCGAGGAGGGCCTCCGCCTCGCCTACGAGCGCTGGGGCGGCCTCGTGCTCGCGCTCGCCCTGCGGGCCATGGATCGATCGGATGCGGAGGACGTCGTGCAGCGCACGTTCGTCTCCGCCTGGCGGTCGCGCGCCTCCTACGACCCCGAGGCGGGCCCGCTCGGCGCCTGGATCGTGCGGATCGCGCGGCGCCGCATCGCCGACCACTGGCGCTCGGCGGCCGTGCAGCACGAGCGGGCCGTCGCGCCCGAGGTGCTGCAGGGCACGCTCGAGCGGCCGAGCACGGCGGACGTGCCGGACGAGGTGGCGAGCGCCATCGCCGTCGAGGAGGCGCTCGCCTCGATCGGCGAGCCGCAGGGCACGATCGTGCGGATGGCCGTGCTCGAGGACCGCTCGGCGGCCTCGATCGCCGAGGCGCTCGACATGCCGATCGGGACGGTGAAGAGCCACCTGTCCCGTTCGCTCCGAAGACTGAGGGACCGATGGGAGGGAGCCCATGCAGCACATCTCGCCTGAGCGGCTCGCCGAGCTCGCCCTCGAGCGCGAGGGCCGCGACGAGCACCTGGAGGCCTGCTCGGCCTGCCGCGAGGAGCTCGCGTCGCTGCGCGCGGAGGTCGCGCGGCTGCGCGCCGACGCCGTCGCGCCCGAGCCGTTGCCCGCTGGCCTGTGGGACCGGATCGCGGCCGAGGTCGCCGACGACGAGCAGCGCGACGACCCGCGGCGCGCGCCCGCGGCAGAGCCCGTGGACGAGCGCGTGCACGACCGACCGGCCGTCGCCGACCGCGATCGGGCGCACGTGCCGCACCGCGGTCGCCGGCGCTCGCGCGCGGGCGGCGTGCGCCGGTTCACGGCCGGCGCCCTCGTGCTCGCGTGCGCCGCCACCGCGATCGTCGTCGGCGGCATCGCCGCGGGGATCGCGGCGCTCGCGCCGGGCTCCGACCGCGGCACGATCCTCGCCGCCGCCTCGCTCGACGCCCTCACGGGCGACGTGCAGCCCGCGGCGGCGGAGGTCGTCGAGCGCGACGGCCGCCGGGTGCTCGTGCTCGACACCCGGGCGCTGCCCGAGGCCGACGGCTACCTCGACGTGTGGCTGATCGACCGCGACGTCAGCGCGATGATCAACGTCGGCATCCTCGACGCCGACACCCAGGAGTACGTGCTGCCCGACGGCATCGACCTCGATCGCTTCCCGGTCGTCGACGTGTCGGTCGAGCCGTTCGACGGCGATCCGACGCACAGCGGCGAGAGCATCTGGCGGGGCGTGCTCGGCTCCTGAGCGCTCAGCGGTGCGGCCAGGCCGCGAGTGCCCGCTCCAGCGCGCACGAGGCGGAGGCCGGCACCGGCTCGACGAGCACCGCCTCAGGGTGGCCGCCTGCCCTGGCGCGCGCCGCGGGCAGGCTCCACGTGCCGGCGACCCTGCCGTCGACGAGCACGGTCGGCCGGAACACGCCGTTGCCGCCGGGCACGACCGCGGCGAGCGCTGCCGGGCTCGCGACGAGCGAGCGGTCGGCTGCGCCGAGCAGCCACTCGTCGAAGGCGGGCACGAGCCGCACGCCGTCGCGCGGGAGCGGCTCGAGCCCCGCCCGCATCCGCATCGGCACGCCCTCGACCAGCACCGGCTCGAGCCCGGAGGCCGCCGCGAGCGCCGCGCGGATCGGCACCTTCGGCAGGCCCGTCCACCAGGCGACGTCGTCGTCGCGGATCGGGCCGCGGGAGGCGACCATGCGCGCGAGGAGGTCGAGATGCGCTGCCGCCGGGTCGGCGACGGCCGCGGGCGGCCCGCCGACGAGCAGCTGCTCCGCGCCGTCGAAGGGCCCGAAGCGCACGCGCTGCTCGATCGCGAGCAGCGCCAGCAGGTGGTAGCCGCGCCCGCCCGACGTGGCGATCCCCGCCGCCTCCCACGCCGCGAGCAGCGCCGGCCGCGCGAGGGGACCGGCGGCGAGCGCCTCGGCCGCGACGGCGGCCGCCTCGGCGCCCACCGGCTCCGGCACCTCGCGGTCGCGCAGCATCCGCAGCTCCTGCCGCCGCATCCGCTCGCCCGTGGCCGCGTGCAGGATCGCGAGGTCGCGGGGCGTCGTCGCGAAGAGCGTGCCGCGCATCGCCCAGGAGCGCACGAGCTCGCCGCGGTCGAAGGCGTCGCGGACGTCGGCGAGCGTGGTGCCCGCCGCCGAGCGGATCGCGATCGCCCGCAGCACCGCCGGAAGGTCCTGCCCCTGCATCGCGACGAGCGCGCGCATCGCCTCGGCGGGGCTGCGGTCGGCCCCGAAGCCGTGCGCGGCGAGGCGTGCGCGCCGGGCCTGCGCGGCGGTGAGCGAGCGGGGCTCCATGCGCCCACGCTAGCCGCGGCCGGGGACGCGGCGGCATCCGCGCCGCCGGCGCCCGGACGCGGAGGGGGCCCGGACGCCGCTGCGCCCGGGCCCCCGATACGACTAGCCCTCGAGCAGGCTCGTGACGAGCGCCGCGATGCGGCTGCGCTCCGAGCGGGTGAGGGTCACGTGGCCGAAGAGCTCGTTGCCCTTGAGCGTCTCGATGACGCTCGCGACGCCGTCGTGGCGCCCGACCCGCAGGTTGTCGCGCTGCGCGACGTCGTGCGTGAGCACCACGCGCGAGTTCTGGCCGATGCGGCTGAGCACCGTGAGCAGTACGTTGCGCTCGAGCGACTGCGCCTCGTCGACGATGACGAACGCGTCGTGGAGCGAGCGGCCGCGGATGTGCGTGAGCGGCAGCACCTCGAGCATCCCCCGGTCGGCGACCTCGTCGAGCACGTTGTCGCTGACGAGCGCCCCGAGCGTGTCGTAGATCGCCTGCCCCCAGGGGTTCATCTTCTCGTCCTTGTCGCCGGGCAGGTAGCCGAGCTCCTGGCCGCCGACCGCGTAGAGCGGGCGGAAGACGATGATCTTCTTGTGCAGGCGGCGCTCGAGCACCGCCTCGAGGCCCGCCGCGAGCGCGAGCGCCGACTTGCCCGTGCCGGCCGAGCCGCCGAGCGAGACGATGCCCACCTGATCGTCGAGCAGCAGGTCGATCGCGAGGCGCTGCTCGGCCGAGCGGCCGTGGACGCCGAAGACGTCGCGGTCGCCGCGCACGAGCGAGATCTCGCCCTTCCGCGTCACGCGGCCGAGCGCCGAGCCGCGCTCGGACGAGATGACGAGGCCCGTGTTGAGCGGGAGGTCGGCGACGGCCGACGTCTCGAGCCGCTCGTGCTCGTAGAGCGCCGCCATCTGCTCGCCGGAGAGCGCGAGCTCGGCCGTTCCCATCCACCCGGAGTCGACGGCCTGCTCGGCGAGGTACTCCTCGGCGGCGAGGCCGATCGACGCGGCCTTCACGCGCATCGGCATGTCCTTCGACACGACGCAGACGTCGAGCCCGTCGCCCTGCAGGTTGGCGGCGACGGCGAGGATGCGGGAGTCGTTGTCGCCCAGCTGCAGGCCGCTCGGCAGCACCTGCAGGTTCGAGTGGTTCAGCTCGACGCGCAGGCTGCCGCCGCCCTCGGTGGGCACCGGGAAGTCGAGGCGCTCGTGCGCGACGCGGAGCTCGTCGAGGTTCCGGAGGGCCTTGCGGGCGAAGTAGCCGATCTCGGGATCGTGCCGCTTCTTCTCGAGCTCGGCGATCACGATCACGGGGATCACGACGGAGTGCTCGGCGAAGCGGTGGATCGCGCCCGGATCGGACAGCAGCACGCTCGTGTCGAGGACGTAGGTGCGCTGCCGGGTGTCCGAGTCGTCGATCGACTGGACTGCGGGCGGGGTGACGAGTGCAGGCACGTGGCGCTCCCTTCCGACCGAGGTCGGATCTCACGCGGCCGTCGCCTTCCCGTGGTGCTCGCGACGGCTCAGGCCGCTTGCATGCCGGGCGGGTGCCCGACACGGCTGACGCTACGCCCGGCCGCCGACGTCGCCGCGCCTCGACACGCCGCGCCGCGCCGCGAGTTCACGCGCCCGTAACGCGATCCGCAGGCGATGCTCAGCGGCCGTAGCGCCGCTCGCGCAGCCCGTAGGCCCGGACGGCGCGCAGGAAGTCGACCTCGCGCAGGTCCGGCCCCAGCGCCTCCACGAAGTAGAACTCGCTGTGGGCGCTCTGCCAGAGCATGAAGTCGGAGAGGCGCTGCTCGCCGGAGGTGCGGATCACGAGGTCGGGATCCGGGAGGCCCGCGGTCGTCAGGTGCGCGGCGATGAGGTCGGGCGTGAGCCGCTCGGCGAGCTCGGCGGGGCTCGCGGTGCCCGCGCCCTCGAGGATGCGCCGCACGGCCTCGACGAGCTCGTGCCGCCCGCCGTAGCCGACGGCGAGGTTGACGGTGATGCCCTCGGCGCGCTCGGTGCGCGCGACGGCGCCCTGGATCGCCGAGACGAGCGGCTCGGGCAGGCCGCGGACGTCGCCGGCGTGGCGGATGCGGCGGCCGGGCTGGCGCGAGAGGTCGTCGGCGAGGTCGGCGATGATCTCGCACAGCTCACCGAGCTCCTCGGCGGCGCGGCCCGTGAGGTTGTCGCGCGAGAGCAGGTAGAGGGTGACCACCTCGACGCCCACCTCGGCGCACCAGTCGACGAACTCGCGCAGCCGCTCGGCGCCCGCGCGATGGCCGTGCCCCACGGAGGCGAGGTTCTGCTCGCGGGCCCAGCGGCGGTTGCCGTCGATGATCATGGCGATGTGGCGCGGCACCTGCACGCGCTGGAGGTCGCGTCGGAGCCGCCGCTCGTAGTAGCGGTAGACGAGCCGGGAGCCCGGGGCGCTGCGCAGTCCCACAGAGCGAATCTACACAGCCGCGTCCATAGGAGCCGCACTGCGCCGCCCCTCGACGCCGGGACTGCGTACGCCGTACACTGTCGGCATGGCAGCCCAGTCCGACCCCGAGCTCCGACCCGCCGGCCTCCCCGAGGCCGCGCGGATCGCCGCCCACGACGCCCGCGCCGGCGAGCCCGCGCCGGGCACCCCGCACCTCCCCCTCATCGAGGCCGCGGGCGAGGCGATCGTCGAGTCGGTCGTCGAGCGCAAGCCCTCCTGGCGCGGCTGGATCCACGCGGGCACGGCGCCGCTCGCCCTCGCGGCCGGCATCGTGCTCATCGCGCTCGCCGACGGCGCGACCGCCAGGATCGCCTCCGCCGTCTTCATGACCACGAGCCTGCTGCTGTTCGGCGTCTCCGCCGTCTACCACCGCTTCCACTGGTCGGAGCGCGTGCGCGTCGTGCTCAAGCGCCTCGACCACGCGAACATCTTCCTGCTCATCGCCGGCACCTACACCCCCATCGCGCTGCTGACGCTGCCCGACGACAAGGCGCTCCTGCTGCTCTCGTGCGTGTGGGGCGGCGCGCTGCTGGGCATCGCCTTCCGGGTGTTCTGGATCAACGCCCCGCGCTGGCTCTACGTGCCGCTGTACCTCGCGCTCGGCTGGGCGGCGGTCGCCTTCCTCGGCGACATCTGGGCGGCGAACCCGGCGACCACGATCCTGGTCGCCGCGGGCGGCCTCGCCTACACGGCGGGCGCGATCTTCTACGGCCTGAAGAAGCCGAACCCCTTCCCCGCCCACTTCGGCTTCCACGAGATCTTCCACGTCTGCACCGTCGTGGCGTTCCTCTGCCACTGGACCGCCGTGCTGCTCGTCGCGGTCCGGCCGCCGCTCGGCTGAGCGCCGCGCCGGCGAGCCGGCGTCCGCGCCTGCCTCCCAGCGATCGCGCGGCGTCGCGGCCTAGCGTGGAGCGCAGCCCGCGAGGAGGTCCCATGCGCATGCCACGCTCCGCCGTCGCGGCCCTCGCAGCCGCCGCCGTCGTCGCGCTCGGTGGCTGCGTGCTGCTGCCGCCGCCCGCGCTGCCGACGGCCGCTCCCGATCCGGCCCCCACGGGCGCGACGCCCGTCCCGCAGCCCACGCGCGGCACCGATCCGGGCGCCGACGACGACGTGGTGCCGGTGGAGCCGGACGCGCCCGTGAGCGACGTCGACACCACCGACCTCGACACGGGCCTCCTCTACGCCGGCTACCCGCCCGTCACCGACGACGGCTTCCTCCCCGACGCCGCCGTCGACGTCGTGCTCGAGCCGACCGCCGGCACGCCCGTCGTCGCCGAGGGGATCGCGCTGCCGACGTCCGACGCGGGCGACGAGCTGCTGCCCGGCGCCCCGCACGTCGGCTCCGGCAACCTGCTGCTCACGACGACGGGGCGCCTCGAGCTCGAGAGCGGCAGCGAGGCCTACACGTGCAGCGGCACGGTCATCAACAGCACGACGGGCCTCGTGGTCATCACCGCGGCCCACTGCATCTTCGACGACGACACCCGCGACTACTACGACCGCATCCGCTTCTCCCCCGCCTACGAGCGCGGGGCGTCGCCGCTCGGGGTGTGGGAGGCCGACGAGTGGTGGGTGCCGCAGCAGTACCTCGAGGCCAACGAGCGCTGGCTCGACGGCGCCGACGACGACGGGTGGATGGGCTTCGACGTCGGCTTCGTCCGCTTCGCGCCGCAGGACGGCCGCACGCTCGAGGACATCGCCGGCGGGCAGGGCGTGAGCTTCACGGCCGAGACGAACGGGGTCGTGATCGCCGGCTACCCCGGCAACGACGACTTCGACGCCGAGGTGCTGCGGCACTGCGCCGACGACGAGCTCGACTACGGCGCGGGCGGCGACGCCAACTACGGCGCGGCGTGCGACATGGGCGACGGCGCCTCGGGGTCGGGCTTCGTCTCCAACCTCGATCCGGCCACCGGCGCGGGCCACATCACGGCGGTGTACTCGAACGGCGGCGGATCGGGTGCGTACGGCCCGCCGCTGGGCGTGACGGCCTGGAACGGCCTGCAGCGGGTCGACCGCTAGCGGCCGTCTGCTCCGCTGGTCGCCGGCACGACGATGCCGGGCCCCGCGGGACCCGGCATCGTCGATCGGCGGGAGGTCAGCGGTCGGCGTCGTCCTGCGCCTGGCCGAACGCGCCCACCTTCGGCGCCTGCTTCGCCGCGGCGCGGCGCTGCTGGCGGTTGCCCTGCGGCTCCTGCGGGGTGGGACGGCCGGACTGCGCCGCGACCGCCGGGTTGCCGCTGCGGCCGCGCGCCTTCTCGGCCTGCGCGCCGCTCAGCTCGCGCCCGCGGGCGTCGTGCACCGAGGCCTCGCCGTCCTCGGACGGCGCGGTGTAGGTGAGCTTCGAGGTGTCCTCCTCGGCCTCGTCGAGCCCGCCGCCCTCGATCTCGGGCGCCTGCGTCGCGGTGCCCTGCTGCACGGTGACGTCGAGGTTGAACAGGAACGACACCGACTCCTCGCGGATCGCCGTCATCATCTGCTGGTAGAGCGCGAAGCCCTCGTTCTGGTACTCGACCACCGGGTCGCGCTGCGCCATGGTGCGCAGGCCGATGCCCTCGCGGAGGTAGTCCATCTCGTACAGGTGGTCGCGCCACTTGCGGTCGATCACCGACAGCACGACGCGGCGCTCGAGCAGGCGCATCGCGCCCGACCCGAGGGCCTCCTCGCGCTTCGCGTAGGCGATGCGCGCATCCGAGAGCAGCTGCTCCTGGATGAAGTCGGCCGTGAGCCGCGGCCGCGCCTCTGCGACGACCTCGTCGATCGTGATGCCGACGGGGTAGATCGTCTTCGCCTCGGTCCAGAGCGCCTCGAGGTCCCAGTCGTCGCTGTCGCCACCGGCGGTGTGCTCTGCGACGAGCGCCTCGATCGTCTGGGTGAGGAAGCCCTGCACCTTGCCCTCGAGGTCGTCGCCGTCGAGGATGTGGCGGCGGTCGGAGTAGATCGCCTCGCGCTGGCGGTTCATGACGTCGTCGTACTTGAGGACGTTCTTCCGCATCTCGGCGTTGCGCGCCTCGATCTGCCCCTGCGCGGAGCGGATCGTGCGGCTGAAGATCTTCGACTCGAGCGGGATCTCGTCCTCGCCCGGGTCGACGGCGAGGAAGCGCTGCGCGACCGCGCCGCCGAAGAGGCGGAGCAGGTCGTCCTGCATCGACAGGTAGAAGCGGCTCTCTCCCGGGTCGCCCTGGCGGCCGGAGCGGCCGCGGAGCTGGTTGTCGATGCGGCGCGACTCGTGGCGCTCGGTGCCGAGCACGTAGAGGCCGCCGGCCTCGACGACCTTCGCGGCCTCGGCCGCCACGTCGGCCTTGACTGCCTCGAAGACCTCGTCCCAGCGCTCCTCGTACTCCTCCGGCGTCTCGGTCGGATTGAGGCCGAGCTCCTGCATGCGCGTGACGGCGAGGTGCTCGGCGTTGCCGCCGAGCATGATGTCGGTGCCTCGACCGGCCATGTTCGTCGCCACCGTGACGGCGCCGAGGCGGCCGGCCTGCGCCACGATCGCGGCCTCGCGCGCGTGGTTCTTGGCGTTGAGCACCTCGTGCTTCACGCCGCGGCTCGCGAGCTGCGCCGCCAGGTACTCGCTCTTCTCGACGCTCGTCGTGCCGACGAGCACCGGCTGGCCGGCCTCGTGGCGCTCGACGATGTCGTCGACGACGTGCTGGAACTTGCCCTCCACCGTCGCGTACACGAGGTCGGGCTGGTCGATGCGCTGCACCGGCTTGTTCGTCGGGATCGGCACGACGCCGAGCTTGTAGGTCGCCATGAACTCGGCGGCCTCGGTCTCGGCGGTGCCGGTCATGCCGGCGAGCTTGTCGTAGAGCCGGAAGTAGTTCTGGAGGGTGACCGTCGCGACCGTCTGGTTCTCGGCCTTGATCTGCACCCCCTCCTTCGCCTCGATCGCCTGGTGGATGCCCTCGTTGAAGCGGCGGCCCTGCATGATGCGGCCGGTGTGCTCGTCGACGATGAGCACCTCGCCGTTCATCACGACGTAGTCGGAGTCGCGCTTGAAGAGCGCCTTCGCCTTGAGCGCAGTGTTGAGGAACGAGATGAGCGGCGTGTTCGCCGACTCGTAGAGGCTGTCGATGCCGAGCAGGTCCTCGACCCGCTCGATGCCGGGCTCGAGCACGCCGACGGTGCGCTTCTTCTCGTCGACCTCGTAGTCGGTGCCCGGGCGCAGGCGCTTGGCGATGCGCGCGAACTCCGCGAACCAGCGGTTCGCCTCGCCGGCGGCGGGGCCGGAGATGATGAGCGGTGTGCGCGCCTCGTCGATGAGGATCGAGTCGACCTCGTCGACGATCGCGAAGCCGTGGCCGCGCTGCACCATCGACTCCTTCGAGTGCGCCATGTTGTCGCGCAGGTAGTCGAAGCCGAACTCGTTGTTCGTGCCGTAGGTGATGTCGGCGGCGTACTGCTCGCGGCGCACCTCGGGCGTCTGGCCGGCGACGATGCAGCCGGTGGTCATGCCGAGCGCGCGGAAGACGCGGCCCATGAGCTCCGACTGGTAGCTCGCGAGGTAGTCGTTCACGGTGACCACGTGGACACCGTCGCCCTTGATCGCGTTGAGGTAGGCCGCGATCGGCGCGACGAGCGTCTTGCCCTCGCCGGTCTTCATCTCGGCGATGTTGCCGAGGTGGAGCGCCGCGGCGCCCATGACCTGCACGTCGTACGGCCGCATGCCGAGCGTGCGCTTCGCGGCCTCGCGCACGGCGGCGAAGGCCTCCGGCAGCAGGGCGTCGAGCGGCTCGCCGTCGGCGTGGCGCTGGCGGAACTCGTCGGTCTCGGCCGCGAGCTCCTCATCGGTCAGGTCCTCGAACGCGTCCTCGAGCGCCGCCACGTCTGCAGCGATGCGCTCGAGCCTGCGGCGGAGCCGGCCCTCGCCGGCGCGCAGCATGTTCTCGAAGAAGTTGGCCACGAGGGATGCCTCCCGGAGTCGGGTGAAAGGTGCACGGTGCGCTGACCGACTGCCCATCGTAGCAACGAGCGCCTGGCGGCGTCCCTGCCGAGGCTGGGACGCCGCCAGGCGTGGTGCTGAGGGCTCAGGAGGCGCGGCGCTCCTGCTCGACGTGGTGGCCGGCCTGCTCGCCCTCGTCGTCGAGGGTGATCACGCCGTACGACCAGCCCTTGCGGCGGTAGACGACGGCGCAGGTGCCGGTCTCCTCCTCGACGAAGAGGTAGAACGGGTGGCCGACGAGCTCCATCTGGTCGACGGCGTCGCGCACGCTCATCCGCTTCGCCGGGAACCGCTTCTCGCGGATGACGACGGGCGACCAGCTGGTCTCGGCATCGGCGCCCTCGCCCTGCACGACGGGGATGGCGCCGGTGGCGACCGCCTCGACGACGGCGGGGTCGGCCGGGGTGAGGGCGACGTCCTGGAAGCCGTTCGCGGCGGCGTCGCGCAGCGGCATGGCGCGCTTGCCGCGGTGGTCGGTGCGCTTGTCGTGGACACGGCGGGCCCGCTCCATGACGCGGTGGTAGGCGGAGTCGAAGGCCATGAACTTGTCGGGGCCGTCGGACTCCGCGCGGATGATCGAGCCCGGCCCGTGCACGGTGATCTCGACCCTGCCGGCGACGGCATCGACATGGGGATCGGCATGACGGGTGAGCTTCACGTCGAGTGCCGTCGCACGCGGCAGCAGCTGCGTGACCTTGGCGAGCTTCTCCTCCGCGTACGCGCGGAATCGGTCCGTGATCTCAGCGCCCTTCGCACCGAACGTGATCTCCATCGTGGCCTCCCATCGGGATCGGCGTCGGCGCCAGTGGCTGCTGGGCCGACTTGCGTGCCGTCACGCTACCCCCCGCGCCTGGGCGGACGCCAGGGGTACGGAACCGCGGCGCGGCGCCCTCGCGACGGCCGCGATCGCGACCGGCTCGGCGCCCGCCGCGCGGAGCGCCCGGACCGCCTCGAGCGCTGTCGCACCGGTCGTCACGACGTCGTCGACGACGACCACCGGTCGGCCCGCGAGGCGCCGCGCGAGCGCGGTCGGCACGACGAGGGAGCCTGCGGCGGCGAGCCGGCGGTCGTCGGCGGAGCGGGTCTTCTGCGCGCCGTCCCGCAGTGCGGCTCCGGCCCTCGGGGTGCCCGCCGGCGCACGGCGGAGCGCGAGCCCCTGCGCGCCCGCCCGGCGCAGCAGCAGCGCGACCGGGTCGAAGCCTCGCCGTCGGCGCCCCTCGCGGCTCGACGGCACGCGCACCGGCACGCCCGCCGGCGCCGCGGCGAGCGCCCGGGCGAGCCCGGAGGCCAGCACGCGCACCTCCGCCCGACCCGCGTGCTCCTTGGCCCGCGCGACGATCCCGCGCAGCGGCCCCTCGTACGCCGCGGCCGCGACGAGCGGCAGGCCGCCGAGGCGCTCTCGCACGAGCGGCCCGGCGAGCGCCGCGGCGCAGGCGGCGCACACCGCCTCGTCGCGAGCGCCGCAGCCCGCGCAGTCGACCGGCCAGAGGACGCCCGCCGCCTCGCGCAGCGCCGCGCGCATCCCCTCCCCGTCCATCCCGCGAGCATGCGACGCTCGCGGGCTGTCCTGCCTCGAAGCCTGCGACGCCTGTGGAGGGCTACTGCTGCGTCGCGATGAGGCTCACCGCTCCCACGTCGACCGCCGTCAGCCAGACACGTCCGCGCAGCGAGAGCAGCGAGCCATCCTCGCCGAGGGCGCGCAGCGTCGACGTCCCCTCGCTGCCGCCGACGATCGCACGCACCGGCATCCCGGGCGGCGGCAGCTGATCGGCGTCGCCGCCGATCGTCAGCAGCACCACCTGGGCCGCGTCGCCGCTCGCGGCGAGCACGGCGACCTGTGTCGAGCTCGCCCACGTGACGTCGGTGGCCGTGCCGTCGATCTGCGGCAACGGGTACGGCTCCGAGAGCGACGTCGGCCGGCCGTCCTCGTCCCGTACCACCGTCGCGATCCAGATCCGGCTCTCGGCGCCGTCGGTCGACGCGACGGCGAGCCGGGTGCCGTCGCGCGAGAGCTCCATCGCCGCGACGCGCCCGGTCCCGGTCGGCAGCTCGAGCACCGCACGCTCGCCGTCGCGCCACGCGAGCAGGCGCTGGGGCGCCGACCGCTCCTGCAGGAGCACCCACCCGCTGTCGTCGACCGTGGGCACGACGCCCGCGTCGGCCGAGACGACGACCGGGTCGGCGCCCGGCACGATCCAGGCAGCCGTCGTGCCGGTGTGCGCCACGCCCCCGACCTCCCCCACGGTGAAGCTCGTCGCGCCGATCGAGGCGAGCACCGGGCCGACGTCGTCGATCGCCGAGGCGCCGGCACCCACGGGACGCAGGGTCGCCCCCTCGAGGATGAGGGGCCGCTGATCGACCTCGCCCTCGTCGATCGGCGCGGCATCGGCGCTCGTCGCCTCGAAGCCCTCGAGCCCCTCCACGCCGACGCGCACCTCGCGCACCCCGACGCTGCGCAGCGACAGCGCGAGCTGCTGGGCGAGCGGCTCGAGGCCGCCGGGCCGCTGCTCGATCTGCGCGATGCTCACCGTCACGCTCGCCACCGAGCCGTCGACCTCCGGTGCGCCGACGAGCGTCGCGTCCGGCGCCGCCGCCGTCGCGACGCCGGCCGCGAGCCAGGCGGAGGGGCCCGCGAGCACCGCCTCGACGATGCGGCCGGGCAGCGTCTGCACCGTGCGCTCGAACCAGTGCACGTCGGCGACCGCGCGCGTGCCGTCGGGCGTCAGCCAGTGCAGCACGTGCGAGCGGAAGAGCTGCCCGAAGTGGTAGTTCGAGAGCACGATGCCGTCGGGCGCCTGCGAGATGCGCCACTCGCCGCCGACCCGCAGCAGCCGGAACTCGAGGATCCGCTCCTCGTCGGCGATGCGGGCGGCGCCGTGCTCGTCGACGGCACGGACGGTCGTGACCACCGCGGTCGCGGCCGTCTCTCCGGTGAGCGACACCTCCGGGTCGCCCGAGCGCACGAGCACCCCGGCACCCGGGTCCCACCCCTCGCCCGCGTCGGCCGTCAGGTACTCGCGAGCGATCGAGAAGTCGTCGACGGGGCTCACCGCTGCTTCGAGGAACCCAAGGATGATGTCCTCCTGCGTGGCGCCGGCAGCGGGCTCCTCGGCGAGGAAGACGAGGTCGCTCGACTGGACGCTCGTGTCGACCTGGCCCTCCGTCACCGGCCCTGCGTCGGGGATGGCGACGCAGCCGACGAGCGCGAGCGCCGCGATCGCGGCGGGGACGGCGAGGGCGCGCCTCATCGCTCGACCTCCTCGGTGCGGGTCGCGACCGTGGGGTCGACGAGCGCGATCGCCTCGGTCTCGGTGCCGGGCGCGGACGCGAGCGCGTCGGCCTCGGGCAGCACGATCGCCTGCGTGTCGGCGGGCGGCAGCTCGATCGGCGACGGCGCGCTCGCGCGGTCGCCGGCGCGCGGCAGCGTGAGCCGGAACGCGGTGCCCTCCCCCGGTCTCGACCAGACGTCGATGCGCCCGCGGTGCAGCGCCGCGTCGTCGCGGCTGATCGAGAGGCCGAGGCCCGTGCCGCCCGTGCGGCGCTGCCGCGACGGGTCGGCGCGCCAGAAGCGGTCGAACACGCGGGAGGCCTCCTCCTCGGTCATGCCCACGCCGTGGTCGCGCACGGCGATCGCCGCGGCCTCGGAGGTGGAGTCGACGGTCACGACGATCGGCCGGCCCTCGCCGTGGTCGATCGCGTTGCCGAGCAGGTTCTGCAGGATCCGGCGGATGCGGCGCGGGTCGACCTCGGCCTCGAAGTGGCCGCCCGGGGCGACGAGCCGCAGCTCGCTGCCGCGCTCGGCGGCGAGCGGCTCGAGCGCCGCGATCTCGCCCTCGGCGAGCCGCACGAGGTTCGTGGGCTCGATCTCGAGCTGCGCGGCGCCGGCGTCGAAGCGGCTGAGCTCGAGCAGGTCGGCGAGCAGCTGCTCGAACCGCTCGATCTGCGTGCGCAGCAGCTCCACGGTGCGCGCCGCGACGGGGTCGAAGTCGCCGCGGCGGTCATGGAGCACGTCGCCCGCGAGCCGGATCGTCGTCAGCGGCGTGCGCAGCTCGTGCGAGACGTCGGAGACGAAGCGCTGCTGCACCGTCGAGAGCGTGCCGAGCTCGGTGATCTGCCGGGTGATGGAGTCGGCCATGTCGTTGAAGGAGCGGCCGAGCTTCGCGAGCTCGTCGCTGCCGTGCACGGGGATGCGCACGGTGAGCTCCCCCGCGGCGATGCGCGCGCTCGTGTCGGCGACCGTCTGCACGGGCCCCACGACCATCCGGGCGACGAACCAGGTGATGGCGCCGATGAGGCCGATGAGGGCGACGCCGCCGAGCAGCATCGTGAGCTGCATGAACGCGAGGGTGTCCTGGGTCGACCGGAGGCTCGTGAGCAGGTAGAGCTCGTAGCGGCCGGCGAGCGGCACGTCGACCGTCGTGCCGACGACGATGGCGGGCTGCGCGCCGGCCTCCGCGTCGAGCCGCACCGACTGGTAGTAGGGCGTGTCGGAGGAGGCGGCGACGGCCGTGCGCAGCTCGTCGTTGAGCAGGTCGGTGTCGAACGCCTGCGACTGCACGTCGTTCATGGCGAGCACCGTCTCGCTCTGCCCCTCGGCGCGCAGCATCGCGTACTCGGTCGACGACCGGCTCGCGATGAGGCCCGTGACGGCGTCGAGCGCGCGGTCCTGCAGCGCGTCGAGCTCGCCGCTCGTGAGGTTCTGCGTGACGGCCTCGGCGAACACCCGCTGCATCTCCGCCGAGGCGCGCGCGGCCTCCACGAGCGCCTCGTCGCGCCGCGTCTCGAACAGGTTCGAGCCGACCGACACCGACATGTAGCCGAACACGCCCACGAGCGCGAGCGTCGAGAGCACCATGCTCGCGGCGACGACGCGCGCCTGCAGCGAGCGGCGCAGCATGCGCGTCGCACGCTGCCACCAGCGGCGCGGCGCGGCCACGGCTCAGCCCAGGGGCGCGCCGGCGCGATAGCCGACGCCGCGGACCGTCGTGACCACGACGGGGTTGTCGACGTCCTGCTCGACCTTCGAGCGCAGGCGCTGCACGTGCACGTTCACGAGCCGCGTGTCGGCCTTGTAGTGGTAGCCCCACACCTGCTCGAGCAGCATCTCGCGCGAGAAGACCTGCTTCGGCTTCGTCGCGAGCGTGACGAGCAGCTCGAACTCGAGCGGGGTGAGCGCGATCTGCGCGCCGTCGCGGCGCACCTGGTGGCCCTCGACGTCGATCTCGAGGTCGGCGACGCGCAGGGTGGTCGCCTCGGCCTCCCGCCGCGGGCGCAGGCGCGTGCGGATGCGCGCCACGAGCTCCTTCGGGTTGAAGGGCTTCACGATGTAGTCGTCGGCGCCGGACTCGAGGCCGACCACGACGTCGGTCGGGTCGCCCTTGGCGGTGAGCATGATGATGGGCACGCCCGACTCGGCGCGCAGCTCGGTGCAGATCTCGATGCCGTCCTTGCCGGGCAGCATGAGGTCGAGCAGCACGAGGTCGGGGCGCACCTCGTGGAAGCGGTCGATGGCGTCGCGGCCGTCGGCGCAGAACTCGAGCGCGTAGCCCTCGCCGCTCAGCACGATGCCGATCATCTCGGCGAGCGCCGGATCGTCGTCGACGACGAGGATCGTCTGCTCGGTCATCGGCGCCCCCTCCGCTCGCGCTGCGCCGCGCCGCCGTGCGCGGCCGTCGCCGGTCCCGCCACTGTATCCGCTCGCCCTGTGCCTGCCGCGCAGGGCGGCTCCGGGATGTCCCGCAGCCGCCCCGGTGCCGGGGGCGGCGGGACGGAGCGCACCTCAGGGAGCGGCGACGGGCTCCTCGGCTGGCCGGGTGGGCAGCTGCCGCATCCACGCGTAGGGGCTCAGCAGCAGCGGCAGCCCGCCGAGGATCGCGACGGCGGTGCCGACCCAGATGGCGGCGATCGTGCCGAACGCGGTGCCGAGCCAGCCGGCGAGCAGCGCGCCGATGGGCATGACGCCCCAGACGACGAAGCGGATGGAGGCGTTCATGCGGCCGAGGAGCGGCTTCGGGCAGATGCGCTGGCGGGCGGTGACCTGGATGACGTTGTAGACGAGGATGCCGAAGCCGAGCAGCACCTCGAAGACCACGAGCATCGGCACGGCGGCCGCCGGCCACAGCACCGAGAGCGGCAGCAGCGCGGCCGAGCCGCAGAACAGCAGCGTCGACAGGCTGAGGGCCGTGCCCTCGCCGATCCGGCGCGCGATGCGCATCGCGAGCACGCTGCCCGCGAGGCCGCCGATGGCGCCGAGCGTCATGAGGAGGCCGTAGACCGACGGGTCGAGGCCGAGGATGCGCAGGATGAGGATGGGCGAGAGCGTCATCGCGATGCTCGCGCCGAGGTTCGTGAGCGCGGTCGTGCCGACGATCCGCACGAGGAAGTCGGTGCGGGCGACGAAGCGGAGCCCTTCCGCGATCTCGCGCACGAGGTGCTGGCGCTCGTGCTTCGGCTTCACCTGCTCGTCGTCGCGCACGAGCAGCAGGCTGATGGCGCTGAGCAGGAAGCCGACGGCGTTCGCCGCCAGCAGCAGCGGCGCCGAGACGACTCGCAGCAGGATGCCGGCGACGGCCGGCCCGCCGAGCCGCATCGTCTGCGCGGTCGCCTCGAGCGCGCCGTTGGCGGGGCCGACGTGCTCGTCGCGCACCAGCACCGGCACGAACGACTGGTAGCCGACGTCGAAGAACACCGTGGCGACGCCGACGACCGCGCCGATGACGAACAGGTGCCAGATCTCGAGCATGCCGGCGAGGAACAGCAGCGGCACGAGCGCGACCGCGACCACGCGCACGAGGTCGGCCACGATCATCACGTGGCGCTTGCGCATCCGGTCGAGCCACGCGCCGGCGGGCAGGCCGACGAGCAGGAACGCGGCCGTTTCGGCCGCGTGGAGGAAGCCCATCTGCGCGTCGGTCGCGTCGAGGACGGTGACCGCGACGATGGGCATGGCGATCGCCGCGAACTGCGCGCCGAGCTGGCTGAGGCCCTGCCCGAGCCAGAAGGCGGGGAAGCCGCGCTCGCGCCAGAGCCCGCGGTGGTCGAGGCGCGGATCCGCGGTGCCGACGGGCTCGTGCTGGACGGTCATGCGGCAGAGCGTAGCACTGCGATTGGTTTCTCCCAATCACTCAGTTCCCGCGTCCCCTCCCGGCCGGTAGCGTGGGGCCATGACGGATGCGGCGCAGCCTGGCGCGACGGAGCTCACCGCCAAGGCGCGGGCGCTCGCCTCGCCGCTGCGCTGGCGCATCCTGCGCCTGTGCCTGCACGAGCCGCGCACGAACAAGGAGCTCGCCGAGGCGCTCGGCATGAACCCCGGCTCGATGCACCACCACGTGCAGTCGCTCGTCGACGTCGGCTTCCTCGTCGCCGAGGAGCCGCGCACCGGCGCGCGCGGCGCGAAGGAGATCCCCTACCGGGCGCCGGGCCTCACGTGGCACGGCTCGGAGGCGCCGCTCGTCGGGCCCGTGCTCGTCGAGACGTTCCTGCAGGAGATCCAGGGCGTGCATCCCGCCGACCTCGAGGTGAGCCGGCTCGGCGTGCGTCTCGCCCCGGAGGACCACGAGGAGTACGAGCGCCGCGTGGGCGAGCTGCTCGAGTGGCTGCGCTCGCGCGACACCCCGGGCGGCGACGCGTGGTCGGTCATGCTCGCGATGCACCCCGACGTGCAGCAGCCGCGCCGCGACGCGGAGGGCTGAGCCTCAGCCCTCGAGCGCCTCGTGCGCGGCGAGCCACTGCTCCTCGAGCTCGGCCAACCGCTCGTCGGCCGCCGCCAGCTCGCCCTGCAGCGCCGAGAGCGCCGCGAAGTCGCCGTGGTCGGCGGTCTCGAATCGTGCGACGACCTTCGCGCGCTCGTCGGTCGCCCTCGCGAGCCGGCGGTCGAGGCTCGCGGCCTCCTTCTCGAGCGCGCGGCGCTCGGCGCCGCTGAGGCCCGGCGCGGCCTGCGCGGCGGGCGCCGCATCCTGCGGCTGCGTCGCGCGGGCACCGACCGACGCCTCCCCCGACATCGCGAGGTACGCGTCCACGCCGCCGGGCACGTGCCGCAGCCCGCCGTCGACCACCGCGTACTGCACGTCGGTGACGCGCTCGATGAGGTAGCGGTCGTGGCTGACGACGATGAGGCAGCCCGCCCACGAGTCGAGCACGTCCTCCATCGCGGCGAGCATGTCGGTGTCGAGGTCGTTCGTCGGCTCGTCGAGGATGAGCACGTTGGGCTCGTCGAGCAGGATGAGCAGCAGCTGCAGGCGCCGGCGCTGGCCGCCCGAGAGGTCCTTCACGAGCGTCGACAGCTCGCCCGAGCGGAAGCCGAGCCGCTCGAGCAGCTGGCCGGGGCTCAGCTCCTTGCCGCCCGCCTGGTAGCTCGTGCGCAGCCGGCCGACGACGGTGCGGACCGGGTCGTCCTCGTGCTCGGCGAGCTCGGCGAGCTCCTGCGTGAGCTCGGCAATCCGCACGGTCGTGCCGGTCTTCACGCGGCCCGACGTGGGCTGCAGGCGACCCGCGACGAGCGCGAGCAGCGTCGACTTGCCTGCGCCGTTGCGGCCGAGGATGCCGGCGCGCTCGCCCGGCGCGATGCGCCAGGTGACGTCGTCGAGGATCCGGTGGCCGCCCAGCTCGACGCCCGCGTCGAGGAGGTCGACGACGTCCTTGCCGAGGCGGGTCGCGGCGAGCTGCGCGAGCTGGATGGGGTCGCGCACGGGCGGCTCGTCCTCGATGAGCTGCGTGGCCGCCTCGATGCGGAACTTCGGCTTCGAGGTGCGCGCGGGCGCGCCGCGGCGGAGCCACGCGAGCTCCTTCTTCATGAGGTTCTGGCGCTTCGCCTCGCTCGCCGCGGCCATCCGGTCGCGCTCGACGCGCTGCAGGATGTATGCCGCGTAGCCGCCCTCGAAGGGCTCGACGATGCGGTCGTGGACCTCCCACGTGCCCGTGCACACCGCATCGAGGAACCAGCGGTCGTGCGTGACGGCGACGAACGCTCCGCGGCCGGTCGCGTAGCGGGCGTTCAGGTGGTCGGCGAGCCAGGCGATGCCCTGCACGTCGAGATGGTTCGTGGGCTCGTCGAGGAACAGCACGTCCCAGTCGCCCGCGAGCAGCTGCGCGAGCGCGACGCGGCGGCGCTGGCCGCCCGAGAGGTCGCCGACGCGGCCATCCCACGGCAGGTCGCCGACGAGGCCGGCGATGACGTCGCGGATGCGCGCGTCGCCCGCCCAGTCGTGCTCGTCGCGATCGCCGACGACGGCCTCGCCGATCGTCGCGTCGCCGTCGAGGGTGTCGCGCTGGTCGAGCACGCCCACGCGGATGCCGCCGCGGCGCGTGACGCGGCCGCTCGTCGGCTCGAGCGTGCCCGCGAGGATGCGGAGCAGCGTCGACTTGCCGTCGCCGTTGCGGCCGACGATGCCGATGCGGTCGCCGTCCTCGAGGCCGAGGGAGATGGAGTCGAAGACGGTGCGGGTCGGGAATGCGAGCCCGACCTTCTCGGCGCCCAGGAGATGTGCCATGTCCCCTCCATCCTCCCATCCGCCGCGCGCCGCCTCCGCCGCGGCCGCAACTGCTGCCCTGGCGCGCCCCGAGCGGCGGCGCCCGGCGATCGGCGGTCGTCGCATGCGGCCGATGGGTCACTGCTTGCGATCACTGGTCACGTCCTGCGGGGAGTGGTCGCTTCCAGCAGCCGATCCTGACCACTCGATGCAAGGAGTGACCACTCGGGCGCAGGACATGGCCGCTCGCGAGGGGGCGAAGCGGAAGGAGGCGAGCCGCGGAGCGGGGCGAGGCGGGCGCGCGACTCAGTCGACGAGGCGGGCGCCGCCGACGGGGCCCGTGACCTTCACCGCGTGGAGCTGCGCGGTCGACAGCGAGATCTGCAGCTCGATCGCCGACTCGAGGTCGTCGCAGAGGAACGCGACCGTGGGGCCGGATCCGGAGACGATGCCCGCGAGGGCGCCGGAGCGCTCCCCCAGCTCGAGCGTGCCCGACAGGCGCGGCATCAGGCGGAGGGCCGGCGCCTGCAGGTCGTTCTGCAGCGCGTCGGCGAGCATCGACGCGTCGCCGGCGCGCAGCGCCTGCAGCACGCGCGCCTCGACGGTCGGCACGTCGTGCGCCGGCGCGATGTCGGCGGCGTGCACGGCGCGGTGCTCGTCGAGCGCGCGGTAGACGTCGGGCGTCGAGAGGCCGCCGTCGGCGTAGGCGAGCACCCAGTGGAACTGCCCCTTCGCGAGCGCCGGGCTCAGCCGGTCGCCGCGGCCGGTGCCCACGGCGGTGCCGCCCGCGAGCGCGAAGGGCACGTCGGCGCCCAGCTCCGCGGCGATCTCGTGGAGCGCCTCGCGGCCGAGGTGCAGCCCCCACAGCTCGTCGCACGCCACGAGCGTCGCGGCCGCGTCGGCGCTGCCGCCGCCCATGCCGCCGGCGATCGGCACGTGCTTCTCGATCGAGAGCGAGACGCCCGAGCTGATCCGGCCGCGGCGCGCGAGCGCCATCGCGGCGCGGATGGCGAGGTTGTCGGCGCCGGTCGAGAGGCCCTCGTGGGCGATCGGGCCCGAGAAGCGCACCGAGAAGTCGTCGGCGTGCGTGGCCTCCACGAACTCGTAGAGGCTGACCGCCTGGTAGGCGGTCGCGACGTCGTGGTAGCCGTCGTCCTGCAGGGCGCCCACGCCGAGGTACACGTTGATCTTGCCGGGCGCCTTGGCCCGCACCGTGCTCCTCTTCACCACGGCTCGACCCTACTTGGATCGGGCATGCCCTCCTGCACAGCGGCTGGATGCGGCAGGCACCTCCGGACCGCGTGGGCGCGCGGGGCTAGCCTCGCCTCGTGGCGCACGGGATCACCTTCGACCCGGCGGATCCGCTGCTCGCGCGGGTGCGCGCGATCGCGGTGGCGCTGCCCGGGGCGCAGGAGAAGATCTCGCACGGCCGGCCGGCGTGCTTCACCCGCAAGGTCTTCGCGTTCTCCGCGGGCACGACGAGGGCGGAGCACGCCGAAGGCCTCCATCCGCACCGCCTGACCGTGCTGCTCGAGCCCGACGAGCGCCTGGCGATGCTCGAGGAGGGCGCGATCGAGCCCGCCTACCTCGGCCCCTACGGCTGGATCGCCGTCGACCTCGAGGGGGCCGACTGGAGCCTGGTGGCCGAGCTCATCGACGCCTCCTACCGCATGACCGCCACGAAGCGGCTCGTGGCCGAGCTCGACGCCCGCGGCTGAGCGCGTCGCCCGAGCGCGTCCCTCAGCCCGCGGCGGCGTCGAGGATCGCGGCGATCGCCTCGCGCGCGGGTTCCATCGCATCGGCGCTCGGCAGGCGCTCGATGGTGACGTTCACGGGGGTGCCCGAGCGGTTCGGCGGCTGCGCGGCGATCGCGAGCCGCGTGCCGTCGGCGAGCCGCCAGCGCACGACGGGCATCGACGCCGCGAGGTTCTCGCCGTGGGGCGCGCCGTGCCTCGCCTCGACCTCGGCGCGCACGCGGTCGAGCGCCTCGAGCCGGTCGCCGGGCATCGTGCGGGTGCGCGCCGCCGTGAAGGTGCCGTCGGCCTGCTGGCCCGGCAGCCGCCCCTGGTGCGCCTGCTCGAAGTCGACCGCGATGCCCTGCGCCCACCAGCCGTCGACGCCGTGCGCCTCCACGAGCCAGCGCGCGATCCGGGCGTGCGGCCAGGCCTGCGCACCGGCGTCGAGCAGCAGCGCCCGCCAGCCCTCGTGGTCCCGGCCGGTCGCGGCGCGCAGCGCCTCCGGCCCCATGCTCCGCTCGATCGGCCGCGCCATCGCCGGCTCCCCTCGTCAGTCGCGCAGCTGCTGCGCGATCCGGATGAAGTCGGCCAGGGCCAGCGCCTCGCCGCGCTCGGTGGGCGCGACGCCGGCGGCCTCGAGCGCCTCGGAGGCGGCGGCCGACGAGCCAAAGACGCCCGAGAGCGCCTGACGGAGCATCTTCCGTCGCTGCCCGAACGCGCCGTCGATCACGCGGAAGGTCGCGCGCCGCAGCACCTCGTCGCCGAGCGACGGGCCGCGCCGGAAGCCGACGAGCACCGAGTCGACGTTCGGCACCGGCCAGAAGATCTGCCGCGACACGTCGCCCTCGAGCGCCCACGGCCCCCACCAGGCGACCTTGGCGCTCGGCGAGCCGTACACCTTCGAGCCGGGCTTCGCGGCGAGCCGGTGGCCGACCTCGGCCTGCACCATGACGAGGGCGCGATCGACGCTCGGGAAGCGCTCGAGCAGGTGGATGAGCACGGGGACCGACACGTTGTACGGGAGGTTCGCGACGATCGCGCGCGGCTCGTGCGGCAGCGACTCGATCGTCAGCGCGTCGTGGTGCACCACCTCGAGCCGCGCCTCCGGCTGCTTCGCCGACACCGTCTCGGGCAGCAGGCGCGCGAGCCGCTCGTCGATCTCGACCGCCGTCACGCGGCAGCCGGCCTCGGTGAGCCCGAGGGTGAGCGAGCCGAGGCCCGGCCCCACCTCGACCACGTCGAGCCCGGCGACGTCGGCCGTGCGGACGATCCGGCGCACGGTGTTGGCGTCGTGCACGAAGTTCTGCCCCCAGCGCTTCGTGGGCGTGAGGTCGAGGGATGCGGCGAGGCGGCGGATCTCGGCGGCCCCCAGGAGGGCATCGGCACCGCGGTCGGTCGGGGTCTCGCTCACCCGGCCAGCCTACGCGGCGCGCGGGCGGCCGCCGCGGCGTCGCGAGCAGTTGCGCGCGGGCGGTGCGCGCGTGCAGAGCGCCCCCAGCACGGGCCGCCACACTGGGAGCGCGCCACGGCGGCGCGGAACGGACGGAGGCTCCCATGCGCACCTCGCACCTCGGCATCGCGGCGGTCGCCGCCCTCGCCCTGCTCGTCACCGGCTGCGCGTCGGCGCAGCCCGGCAGCACCGGAGCGCCCACCACGACCGCCGATCCCGCCCCCTCCGAGTCGGCGCCCGCGACCCCGACCCCGACCCCGACCCCGACGCCGTCGCCGAGCGACAGCGACGACGACATGGACGACGACGCCACGCCCATCCCCGACGCGCAGATCGCCGCGCTCGACGTCATGGACGCGGTGAGCACCGACGGCGCCGCCGCGCTCTGGGCGGAGCCGGGCACGTCGCTCGCCGTGTTCATCGGCGGCTCCGGCTCGTCGAGGTGCGTGCCCGAGCCCGACGGCGCGGAGGTCGAGGACGGCGCGATCGTGGTCGAGTTCACCGCGCCCGACCTGTCGGCGATCAGCTGCACCGCGGACTTCCGCGTCTACGGCTGGACGTTCCCGATCGACGGCCCGGTCGACGCGAGCATGCCCGTCGACGTGCGCGTCGAGGGGCTGAGCCCCGACGCGAGCTCGGTCGTCGAGCTCTCGGTCGGGCCCGACGCGCTCCTCCCGTAGCCGACGGCGCGCGACCGCGCGCGGTCGCGCGCGGTCGCGCGCGGACGCGCCGCCTACAGCGCGTCGGTGTTGCCGCTGCGGCGCACCGCGTCGACGACCTGCTTCACGCGCTGCGCGTTCGCGGTCGTCGTGACGAGCAGCGCGTCCGGCGTGTCGACGACGACGACGTCGCGGATCCCGACCACCGAGACGATGCGCTTCGACTGCGAGACGACGATGCCGGAGGCGGAGTCGGCGAGCACGGTGCCCTGGTCGCCGAGGATCGCGAGCCGGCCGCGGCGGCCGCCGTTGTGGAGCTTCGCGACGGCCGAGAAGTCGCCGACGTCGTCCCAGTCGAAGTCGCCCGGCACGACGACGAGCCGGCCCCGCGCGGCGGCGGGCTCGGCGATCGCGTAGTCGATCGCGATCTTCTTCAGCTGCGGCCAGATGCGGTCGACCGCGGGCCCGCGGCGGGCGGGCTCGTCCCACGCCTCGGCGAGCTCCTCGATCTGCGCGGCGAGCTCGGGCTCGCCCTTCGCGAGCTCCTCGAGCAGCACGTCGGCGCGCGCGATGAACATGCCCGCGTTCCACAGGTGGTCGCCGCCCTCGACGTACTCCCGCGCGACCTGCGCGGAGGGCTTCTCGACGAACGCGCGCACGACGGCCGCGCGCGGCGCGCCCTCGACGCCCGCGGGCTCGCCCGCGTGGATGTAGCCGAAGCCGATCGCCGGCTCGGTGGGCGTGATGCCGATCGTCGCGATCGCGCCGGCGCGCGCCGCGGCGACGGCCTCCGCGACCACGCGGCGGAAGGCGCGCTCGTCGTCGATGACGTGGTCGGCGGCGAAGGAGCCGACGATCACGTCGGGCTCGCGGCGGCGGAGGATGGCGGCGGCCAGGGCGATCGCGACGGTCGAGTCGCGGGGGTCTGCCTCGAGCACGATGTCGGCGTCGTCGAGCTCGGGGATCTGCGCCTCGACGGCGGCTCGATGCGCCCGGCCTGTGACGATCATCGTGCGACCTGGGCCCGTCAGCGGCACGAGCCGCTCGTAGGTCGCGCGCAGCAGCGTCTTGCCCGAGCCCGTGAGGTCGTGGAGGAACTTCGGCGCGTCGGCGCGCGAGAGCGGCCACAGCCGCGAGCCGACGCCGCCGGCCGGGATGATGCTGACGAAGTCGTCGATGGTGGTCACGCGGCCGAGCCTACCGACGAGCCGGGCAGCACCGGCCGCCGCCGATCGGGGCGCGGCGCCCAGCGCTTCCCCACGGGATGTTCACGGCGCGTTCACCGCCCGCTCCCGCTCGCGACGCGACGCGGACGTAGCGTCGGAGCGTGCGCATCGAGAGGGTGGCGATCGTCACCGAGAGCTTCCTGCCCACCGTCAACGGGGTCACCACCTCCGTCTGCCGCGTGCTCGACCACCTCGTCGAGACCGGCCGCGAGGCCATCGTCATCACGCCGCGCTGCGGCGCCCCGGTGCACTACCGGGGCGTGCCCGTGCACGAGGTGCCCTCCTTCGCCTACCGCCAGTTCCCCGTCGGGCTGCCGAGCCCGCAGGTCGCGACGCTGCTCGCGCGCTTCCAGCCCGACGTGCTGCACGCGGCGAGCCCCTTCATGCTCGGCGGCCAGGCGATCGCCGAGGCGTCGCGGATCGGGCTGCCGAGCGTCGCGATCTACCAGACCGACGTCGCGGGCTTCGCGCGCCGCAACCGGATGGGCGCCGGCGCCGCGTTCGCCTGGCAGGTCATCCGCGCCATCCACAACGCCGCCGACCGCACGCTCGCGCCGTCGTCGGCCGCGATCGCCGACCTCGAGGGCGCGGGCGTCAGGCGCGTGCACCGGTGGGCGCGCGGCGTCGACCTCGACGGCTTCCACCCCGACAACCGGCTCGGCCGCGCCGCCGCTGGCCTGCGGCGGCAGCTCGCGCCCGACGGCGAGACGATCGTCGGCTACGTCGGCCGCGTCGCGCCCGAGAAGGGGCTCGAGCGCCTGCGGGCCCTCGAGGGGCTCCCCGGCATCCGGGTCGCGATCGTCGGCGACGGCCCCGCGATGGCCGACGTGCGCCGCCAGCTCGCGCCGCTGCGGCCGATCATGCTCGGGCAGCGCTCCGGCGGCGCGCTGCGCGCCGCCTACGCCGCGATGGACGTGTTCGTGCACACGGGCGCCGAGGAGACGTTCGGCCAGACGCTGCAGGAGGCGGCGGCGAGCGGGCTGCCGGTCGTCGCGCCGCGCGCCGGCGGACCCATCGACCTCGTCGACCACGGCAGCACCGGCTTCCTCTTCTCCCCCGACGACGCCCCGGAGCTGCGGCAGGCCGTCGCGCTGCTCGCAGCCGACCCCGGCATGCGCGCCCGGATGGGCGAGGCGGGCAGGCGGCGCGTGCTCGGCCGCTCCTGGTCGGCGGTCTCCGAGGACCTCGTGCGCCACTACGAGCGGGCCGCCCGACGCGCGCTGCGCGGCGTGGACGACCTCGTCGACGCCTGACCCCGAGCCCGTCGACGACCCCGTCGACACCCGACGTCCGGCCCCGTTCGCGGCGGGCGTCAGGGGCCCGGCGTGTCGCGGGCATAGGATGGAGCCACTCAACCCGGCTACCGATGGAGGGATTGCGCGTGTCCGACACGACCAGCAGCCTCACCCTCCCCGACCCGGCCCCCAAGCGCGAGCGGATCGGCGGAACGCTGTACCGCGGCAACGAGGGCATGTGGTCGTGGGTGCTGCACCGGATCACCGGTGTGGCGATCTACTTCTTCCTGCTGGTGCACGTGCTCGACACGTCCCTCATCAGGGTCTCCCCGGAGGCGTACAACACGGTCATCGCGGCGTACAAGAACCCCATCATGGGCCTCGGCGAGGTCGGCCTCGTGGCCGCCGTCGTGCTCCACGCCCTCAACGGCCTGCGCATCATCCTCGTCGACACGTGGTCGTGGGCGACGAAGCACCAGCGCCTGCTGTTCTGGATCGTGGTGGGCGTCGCCGTCGTGCTGATGGCCTACTTCACGCCGACGCACCTCATCAACGTCTTCTCCCCGATCGAGGAGGGCCACTGATGACCGCGACGATCGAGAACCCGAACTACCGGTACCCGGCCCGCTCGAAGGGCCGCCGCGGCCCCAACCTCGAGAAGGCCGGCTGGATCTTCATGCGCGCCTCCGGCGTCGTGCTGATCGTGCTGATCTTCGGCCACCTGGCCTACAACCTGCTCTGGACGCCCGGCGGCATCCACGCCATCGACTTCGGCTTCGTCGGCGGCAAGCTCGCCCAGCCGTTCTGGCAGTGGTGGGACGTGCTGATGCTGTGGCTGGCGATCCTGCACGGCTCGAACGGCATGCGCACGATCGTGAACGACTACGTGCACCAGCCGCGCCTGCGCACGATCGCGCTCGGCGCGATCGCCGCCGCGGCAGCGATCCTCATCATCCTCGGCACGCTCATCACGTTCACGTTCGACCCGTGCCCCGCAGGCGCCGACGCCGCCCTGCTGCCCGAGTTCTGCGCCTCGCGCTAGTCACGACTCCCGGAGACCCACCGCATCCATGGCTGAGACCACGACCGTCACCGACGGCATCCACTACCACCAGCACGACGTCGTCATCGTCGGCGCGGGCGGCGCCGGCATGCGCGCCGCGATCGAGGCGGCGCCCAAGGCGTCGACCGCGGTCATCACGAAGCTCTACCCCACGCGCTCCCACACGGGCGCGGCGCAGGGCGGCATGGCCGCCGCGCTCGCGAACGTGGAGGAGGACAGCAACGAGTGGCACACGTACGACACCGTCAAGGGCGGTGACTACCTCACCGACCAGGACTCGGCCGAGATCCTGACGCGCGAGGCCATCGACGCGGTCTACGACCTCGAGAACATGGGCCTGCCGTTCAACCGCACGCCCGAGGGCAAGATCGACCAGCGGCGCTTCGGCGGCCACACGCGCGACCACGGCAAGGCGCCCGTGCGCCGCGCCTGCTACGCGGCCGACCGCACGGGCCACATGATCCTGCAGACGCTGTACCAGAACTGCGTCAAGCACGGCGTGGAGTTCTTCAACGAGTTCTACGCGCTCGACCTCGTCATGGCCGAGGTCGACGGCGTGCAGCGCGTCTCGGGCATCGTCGCGTACGAGCTCGCGACGGGCGAGATCCACGTCTTCCAGGGCAAGTCGGTCGTGTTCGCGACCGGCGGCTTCGGCAAGATCTTCAAGACCACCTCGAACGCCCACACCCTCACGGGCGACGGCGTCGGCATCATCTGGCGCAAGGGCCTGCCGCTCGAGGACATGGAGTTCTACCAGTTCCACCCGACGGGCCTCGCGGGCCTCGGCATCCTCCTCACGGAGGGCGCCCGCGGCGAGGGCGCGATCCTGCGCAACGCCTCCGGCGAGCGCTTCATGGAGCGCTACGCCCCCACCATCAAGGACCTCGCGCCGCGCGACATCGTCGCCCGCTCGATGGTGCAGGAGGTCCTCGACGGCCGCGGCGCCGGCCCGAACAAGGACTATGTCTACCTCGACACGACGCATCTCGGCGCCGAGGTGCTCGAGACGAAGCTGCCGGACATCACGGAGTTCGCGCGCACCTACCTGGGCGTCGACCCGGTGACGGAGCGCGTGCCGGTGTACCCCACGGCGCACTACGCCATGGGCGGCATCCCGACGAACAACGACGCCGAGGTGCTCAGCGACAACGACACCGTCGTGCCGGGCCTCTACGCGGCCGGCGAGTGCGCGTGCGTCTCGGTGCACGGCGCCAACCGCCTGGGCACGAACTCGCTGCTCGACATCAACGTCTTCGGCAAGCGCGCCGGCAACAACGCCGTCGCGTACGCGCTCGGCGCCGACTTCGTGCCGCTCCCCACGGGCGCGGCCGACGGCGTCGTGAAGCTGCTCGCGCAGCTGCGCGAGGGCACGGGCACGGAGTCCGTGGCCGAGATCCGCAAGGCGCTGCAGGAGACGATGGACCGGAACGCCCAGGTGTTCCGCACCGAGGAGACGCTGCAGACGGCCCTCGACGACATCGCCGCCCTGCGCGAGCGCTACCCGAACGTCCGCATCCACGACCGCGGCCGCCGCTTCAACACCGACCTCCTCGAGGCCGTCGAGCTGGGCTTCCTGCTCGACCTGGCCGAGGTGCTCGTGGTGTCGGCGATCAACCGCAAGGAGTCGCGCGGCGCGCACATGCGCGACGACTTCCCGAAGCGCGACGACGAGACCTACATGCTGCACACCATGGCGTACCGCACGGACGCCGGCGCGGCTGGTGCCCAGGGCATCCGCCTCGACTGGAAGCCCGTGCGCGTCACGCACTACCAGCCGCAGGAGCGCAAGTACTGATGAGCGACGACGAGAAGAAGAACGAGGACAGCAAGGGCTTCGAGGGAGCTGCCGAGACCGGCGACCCCACGGCCCAGGCCGACGCCGCCGCCGAGGCGACGACCGCCGACGCGCAGAGCGCGATGAGCTCGAGCGGCACGTCCGCCGAGCCCGCAGGCTCGGCCGCCGAGGCCGCCGACCGCGACGTCGAGCCGGCTCCCGCCGCCGCGGCGGAGCCGGTCGAGGCGCCGCAGTCGTTCCCTGTGACGGTCATCGTGCGCCGGTACGACCCGGAGGTCGACGACGAGCCGCGCTGGGTCGACTACGACGTGCAGATGTACCCGACGGAGCGCATCCTCGACGCCCTGCACCGCATCAAGTGGGAGCAGGACCCGTCGCTGGCCTTCCGCCGCTCGTGCGCGCACGGCGTGTGCGGCTCGGACGCGATGCGCATCAACGGCAAGAACCGCCTCGCCTGCAAGGCGCTCGTGAAGGACTTCGACACGTCGAAGCCCATCTACGTCGAGGCGATCAAGGGCCTGCCGCTCGAGAAGGACCTCATCGTGAACATGGAGCCGTTCTTCGACTCCTTCCGCGAGATCCAGCCCTTCCTCCAGGCGACGGGCAAGCCCGAGAAGGAGCGCCACCAGACGATCGCGCAGCGCGAGCGCTTCGACGACACGACGAAGTGCATCCTGTGCGCCGCGTGCACGACCTCGTGCCCGGTGTTCTGGACCGACGGCCAGTACTTCGGCCCGGCGGCGATCGTGAACGCGCACCGCTTCATCTTCGACTCGCGCGACGAGGCATCGCAGGTGCGCCTCGACATCCTCAACGACCAGGAGGGCGTGTGGCGCTGCCGCACGACCTTCAACTGCACGGATGCCTGCCCTCGCGGCATCCAGGTGACCAAGGCCATCGCCGAGGTCAAGCAGGCGATGATGACGGGCGTGAAGCTCTAGCCCCTCCCCCGCTCGACGGCCCGCGCCCCCGTGGCGCGGGCCGTCGTCGTCCGTGCTGGATCGGCGTCCCGGTTCCCGGCGGGCGCGGAGGTTCGATGTGTAGCGTGCCTGCATGACGAACGTGCAGACCCCGGCGTCCCGCCCGCGGACCCGCGCCGACCGCATCCGACCCTGGGCGGTGCTCGCCGCCATCCCCGTCACGCTCGCGATGGCCGGCATCGGCGGCGGCGCCATCGGCGGCTTCGAGGTGCAGAACGCCTCGGGCGGCGCGCTCTCGGCCACCGCGACGCCGCTCGCGCCCGCGGGCCCGGCGTTCTCGATCTGGAGCGTCATCTACCTCGGCCTGCTGCTGTTCGCTGTCTGGCAGGTGCTGCCCTCCAACCGCGGCAACCGGCGCGTGCGCGCCATCGGCTGGCTCGCCGTCGCGTCGCTCGTGCTCAACGCGCTGTGGATCATCGCGGCGATCGCCGGGCTGCTGCCGCTGACCGTGGTCATCATCCTGGCCCTGCTGGTCGTCGTCGCCCTCATCGTCGAGATCCTGCGCCGGCGCCGGCCCGACGGCCCGCTCGAGGCGCTCGTGGTCGACGGCACGTTCGGCCTCTACCTCGGCTGGGTCAGCGTCGCGACGATCGCGAACACCTCGGCGCTGCTCGCCGACTGGGGCGTGCGACCGGCCGCATGGGAGGTCTGGGCGATCGTCATGCTCGTCGTCGCGGCCCTCGTGGCGGGCGCGATCGCGCTCCGCACGGGCGGCCGGATCGCGCCCTCGCTCGCGATGACCTGGGGCATCGCGTGGATCGGCGTGGGGCGGCTCACGACCGAGCCCGCCTCGTTCGCGATCGGCGTCGCCGCCGCGCTCGTCTGCGTCGCGATCGGCGCGATGACGGTCGCGGCCCGGCTCGGCCGCGGCACGCAGGCGGCGACGCTGTAGGCGCGCGGCGCCCCTCCCCGCGCTCAGGCGCGTCGGGCAGACTCGCCGCATGACCGACGCGACCATCGCGGCGCTCGATCGGCTCGACGCGCTCCGCGACGCCCTCGACGGCGTCGCCCTGCCGCTGTCGATCGCCGGCGCCGACGCGGCACGCGACGCGCGGGCCGCTGCCGTGCGCCAGATCGACGACTACGTGCAACCCCGCCTCGCGCACCTCGACGCGCCCCTCCTCGCGGTCGTCGGCGGCTCGACCGGGGCCGGCAAGTCGACCGTCGTCAACGCGCTCGTCGGCGTGCCCGTGACGCGCACCGGCGTCATCAGGCCCACGACGCGGCAGCCGATCCTGCTCCACTCCCCCGCCGACGCCGCCTGGTTCGCCTCGCAGCGCATCCTGCCCGGCCTCGCCCGCACCACGGGCGTCGTGCGGGAGGCGCCCGCGAGCGAGGCGGGCGAGGCGCCCGATGCCGCGCGCATCGGCTCGGTCGTGCTCGTCGCCGACGAGCGCGTGCCCGCCGGGCTCGCCATCCTCGACGCCCCCGACGTCGACTCCATCGCGGACGAGAACCGCGCGCTCGCCGCGCAGCTGCTCGCCGCCGCCGACCTGTGGCTGTTCGCCACCACCGCGAACCGCTACGCCGACGCCGTGCCGTGGCGGCTGCTCGACGACGCCGCCGCGCGCGACATCACGGTCGGCGTCGTGCTGAACCGCGTGCCGCCGGGCGCCGAGGACGAGGTGGAGGCCGACCTGCGGCAGATGCTCGGCGAGCGCGGCCTCGGCGCGGCACCGGTGTTCGTCGTGCCGGAGACCGCGCTCGACGACCGCGGCATGCTGCCGCCCGGGCGCGTCGCCGGCATCCGCGGCTGGCTCGCCGGCATCGCGGGCGACCGCGCCGAGCGCGCACGGGTCGCCGGCCGCACGCTCGCGGGCGCCGTCGACCGCCTGGCCGTCACCGCTCGCGCCGTCGCCGACGCCCGCGACGAGCAGCTCGTCACCGCCGCCGACCTCCGCGGCACCGTCGACGACGCGCACCGGGACGCCGCCGCCCGCATCGCCGACGCGACGAAGGACGGCGCGCTGCTGCGCGGCGAGGTGCTCGCCCGCTGGCAGGACTTCGTCGGCACGAGCGACGTGTTCCGCTCGATCGAGTCGTGGTTCTCCCGCGCGCGCGACCGGGTCACCGCCTGGTTCCAGGGGCGCCCCGCCCCCACGATCGAGGTCGAGCGCGAGCTCGAGAGCGGCCTGCACGCCGTCATGGTCGACGAGGCCGAGCGCGCCGCAGCCGACGCGTGGCAGCGCATCCGGCACAGCGCCGTCGGCCGCGAGCTCACCGCCGGCAGCGACCTCTCGCACGCCTCGGCCGACCTCTCCGAGCGCGCGAGCCGCCTCGTGCGCGACTGGCAGCAGGGGCTCGTCGAGCTCATCTCGGAGCAGGCGGCCGGCAAGCGGACGAAGGCTCGCGTCATGTCGCTCGGCCTCAACGTCATCACGGTCGCGCTCATGGTCGTGGTGTTCGCCTCGACCGGCGGGCTGACCGGCGGCGAGCTGGCGATCGCGGGCGGCTCGGCCGTGGTCGGCCAGAAGCTGCTCGAGACGATCTTCGGCGAGGATGCGGTGCGGCGGCTGGCGGCGCAGGCGCGCGACGACCTCGAGCGGCGCGTCGACGGGCTGCTCGCCGCAGAGGCCGCGCGCTGGGACGCGCTGCTCGCCCCCGTCGAGGCCGGCATCGGCGGCGACGCCCTGCGCGACGCCGCGAGCGAGCTCGGCGCAGCGATGCGCGCGGTCGAGCACGAGCCATCGGGCGCGTCGCACGCCCTCGAGCGCAGCGACCTCGTCGAGGGCGAGGCGATGGAGGACCCGCAGGAGGCCGCGGTGCTGGGCGAGGCCGAGGACGTGCACGAGCTCGACGCGCATCCGGATGGGGCGCGCGGCGCGGGCGAGGGCGGCGGCGACGAGCGCGGCGTGGACGAGCACGATCGGCGGGCGCCGTGAGCCGCGGCGGGGGCCAGGGCGGGCACCGAGACGGGCCCGGCGACGAGCAGGGTGTCGACGCGCCGCTCGGCGCGCTCGCCGAGGCGGTCGAGCTCGGCGAGGGCCGGGTGGCCGAGGCCGACCTCGCGGCCGCGCGGCGGGTGGCGGCGCGCGCGGGCGAGCGCCGCGCGCTCTCGAGCGAGCACACCGTCGTCGGCTTCTTCGGCGCGACCGGCTCCGGCAAGTCGTCGCTCCTCAACGCCGTGGCGGGCGCGGCCGTCGCCCGCACGCACGTGCGCCGGCCCACCACCTCCGAGGCTCTCGCCGCCGTCTGGGAGCCGCGCGGGGCCGAGGCGCTGCTCGACTGGCTCGAGGTGCGCGAGCGCCGGGTGATGGATCGGCCCTTCGCCGGCGAGGGCGCCGCGCCGTTGCCGGTCGTGCTCATCGACCTGCCCGACTTCGACTCCGTCGCCCTCGAGCACCGGGCGATCGCCGAGCGGCTCGCCGGTCAGGTCGACGTGCTCGTGTGGGTCGTCGATCCGCAGAAGTACGCCGACGCCGTCATCCACCGCGACTTCATCGCGCCCCTCGCGACCCACGCCGCCGTCACCGCGGCGGTGCTCAACCAGGTCGACCTGCTGCCGCCCGCCGAGGTGCCGCGGGTCGCCGCCTCGCTCGAGCAGCTGCTGCGCGACGACGGGCTGGGACGCGTGCTCGTGCTGCCCGTCTCGGCCCGGACGGGGGAGGGCGTCGAGGCGCTGCGCGCCCGCATCGCGCGCTTCGCGACCGAGCGCCGGGCCGCGACGGAGCGCCTCGCCGCCGACGTGCGCGCGGCGGCCGGCCGGCTGGAGGCGGCGGGCACGCCCGGACAGGTGCGCGGTGCCGACGCGAAGGCGCTCGAGCGCGGCCTCGCGCAGGCGGCCCGCGTCGACGCGGTCGCGCAGGCGGTGGCCGGCTCGTACCGGAAGCGCGCCGGGCAGGCCACGGGATGGCCGGTGACCGCCTGGCTCCTGCGGCTCGCCCCGGATCCGCTCCGGCGGCTGCACCTCGCCGTCGGCCGCTCGCGCGACCGCGACGCCGACCTGCACCGCACGTCGCTGCCGCCGATGGGGCCGGCGCAGCGCGCCCAGGCCGGGCAGTCGGTGCGCGGATACGCGGATGCGGCGGCCGCGGGGCTCGGCGACGGATGGGCCACGGCGATCCGGGAGCGGGCCGCCGAGGCGCTCGAGGCGCTGCCGGCCGAGCTCGACCGCGCCGTGGCGCGCACCGACCTCGGCGCGCGCGGCTCGTGGTGGTGGCAGCTCCTCGGCGCGATCCAGTGGCTCGCGCTCGTCGTGGCCGTCGTCGGCGGCGTGTGGCTGCTGCTGCCCGTCCTGCTGCCGCTGTGGGGCATGGTCGCGCCGACGATCCCGCAGGTGGCCGGCACCGAGACGTGGTTCGACGGGTGGCCGATCCCGCTGCTGGCGCTGCTCGGCGGCGTCGCCCTCGGCGTGCTGCTCGGGCTGCTGGGCGCCGTGCTCGGCGGCGCGATCGGGGCGGCGCGTCGCGCACGGGCGCGGCGGCGGCTGACGGCGGAGGTGCGGCGGACGGCCCAGGAGGTCGTGGTCGCCCCGATCGAGGGCGAGCGGGAGCGGGCGCGCGCGTTCGCGGCGGCGGTGGCGCGCGCGATCCGCTGAGCGCGCCGCGCGGTGGTCTCGAGACGCGTGCGGCCTCCGCCCGCGCGCTCCTCGACCAGCGGAGACGGCGAGAGGTGCTGCTCCGCCCGAGAGGTGCTGGTCGACCGGCACCCCTCGGGCGGAACGGCACCTGTCGCGAGGCAGGTCCGCGCGTGCGCGCCGCTCAGCCGGCCGCGAGCCCCCGCGCCTCGGCCGCCGAGCGGGCCGTGATCGCGCGGGCGGCGCGCTCGCGCGCCTCCTCGAGCGTGACCGTGAGCAGCTCGGCGCGCACGTCGGCGAGGGCCGAGGGGCTCATCGAGAGCGTCGTCACGCCGAGGCCCACGAGCACGACCGCGAGCGCCGGATCCGCCGCGGCCTCGCCGCAGACGCCCACGGGCTTGCCGGTCGCGGCCCCCGCCTCGCCGAGCAGCTTGACGAGCCGCAGCACGGCCGGGTGCCATGGATCCTGGAACGACGAGACCGAGCCGAGCTGCCGATCCGCCGCCATCGTGTACTGCGTGAGGTCGTTCGTGCCGATCGAGACGAAGTCGGCCGCCTCGAGCACCTGGTCGGCGAGCACGGCGATCGACGGCACCTCGGCCATCGCGCCCACCGTGCGCAGGCCCAGCTCGCGGCCGAGCGCCACGAAGTACTCGGTCTCCTCGACGTCGGCGATCATCGGCGCCATCACCCAGAGCTCCGCATCCGTCGCGTCCTGGGCGTTCGCGAGGGCGGCGAGCTGGTCGCGCAGGATCTGCTCGGAGGCGCGGAGCGCCCGGATGCCACGGAGCCCGAGCGCCGGGTTCTCCTCGTGCGCGTCGTTGAGGAACGACAGCGGCTTGTCGGCGCCGGCGTCGAGCGCGCGCACGACGACCTTGCGGCCGGGGAACGCCTGCAGCAGCTCGGTGTACGAGGCGGTCTGCGCCTCGACCGTCGGCGCGGAGGTCGCGTCGAGGAAGAGGAACTCGGTGCGGAACAGGCCCACGCCCTCCGCGCCGAGCTCGACGGCCTTGGCCGCCTCCTTCGGCGAGCCGAGGTTCGCGAGCAGCGGCACCTTCGTGCCGTCGGCGAGCGCACCGTCGGTGATGGGGGCGGATGCGGCGGCGAGCCGCTCCTCGCGCTCCGTCTGCGCGGCGGCGACCGCGTCGTCCGACGGGTCGAGCTCGACGGATCCGGTGCGGGCGTCGACGATCGCGCGCTGGCCGTCGGCGACGGCGGCGAGGATGCCGGTCACGCCGACGACCGCCGGCAGCGACTTCGAGCGCGCGAGGATCGCGGTGTGCGAGGTGGGGCCGCCGTCCTGCGTGACGAGCGCGAGCGTCTTCTCGAGGTCGAGGGTGGCCGTGTCGGCGGGCGCGAGGTCGCGCGCGACGAGGATGAACGGCTCGTCCGAGGCGGGCACGCCGGGCGCGGCGACGCCGCGGAGGCGCGCGACGACGCGCTGGGCGACGTCGTCGAGGTCGGTGGCGCGCTCGGCCATGTAGCCGCCCATCGAGACGAGCATGTCGCGGAAGGCGCCGTACGCGTCCCACGTCGCACGCTCGGCGTTCGCGCCGCCCTCCATGCGGGTGCGCACGTCGTCGAGGATCGCCGGGTCCTGCGCCATGAGCGCCGCGGCCTCGAGCACCTGCTGCGCCTCGCCGCCCGCGGCGGCGGCGCGCGAGAGCAGCTCGGCGGCGACGTCCTGCAGCGCGCCCTGCACGCGCGCGGCCTCCTCGTCGACGGGCGCCGACAGCGGCGCGTCCCCGGGAGGGGCGAGCGGCTCCGGCATCTTCAGCACCTTCGCGGCGGCGATGCCGCGGCCGACCCCGACTCCTGAGAGCGCACTCATGCGGCCACCCTACGCTGGCGGGACTGCGAGTCGCCACGAGCCCGGACGAGCGCGCGCAGGAGCAGGCGCACGACGAGGAGGCAACGGATGCAGCAGCTCATCGCGCGGATCATGGCGTCGCGGCCGATGCGCGCCTGGCAGCGCTACTCGGAGCAGCGCGGGCCGGTGCTCTCGCAGGGCATGACGCTGCAGGCGTTCCTGTCGCTCTTCGCGGCGCTCTTCGTCGCCTTCACGGTGTTCATGGCGGTGCTCGGCGGCAACGTCGTGCTGCGCGACGCCGTCATCGACTCCATCGCGGGCGCCATCCCCGGCCTCATCGGCGACGGCGGCGCGATCGACGTCGACCAGCTCACCGAGTCGCGCGCCCTCGATGTCGCCGGCATCATCGCGTCGCTCTCGATCCTCGTCACCGCGATCGGATGGATCGGGGTGAGCCGCGAGGGCTTCCGCGCCATGTTCGGGCTCGGCGCGCCGCCGTCGAACGCCGTGCTGCTGAAGCTCGGCGACCTGGGCGTCGGCGTCGGCATCGGCCTGCTCGTGCTCGTCTCCGCCGGCGTGCTCGTCGTCACCGACGCGCTCGCGTCGGCGCTCGGGCTCGGCTGGGCGTCGACCCTCATCGGCATCGCGGTGCAGCTCGCGCTCGACACCGCCGTCGTGCTGCTGCTGTTCCGGTTCGGCGGGCGGCTGCGGCTGCCCGCCGGGCAGATCGTGCCGGCGGCCTTCGCGTGCGCGGTCGCATTCCTCGGCCTCAAGCTCCTCGCGTCGCGGCTGTTCGGCGCGGTCGAGAACAACCCGCTGCTCGCCGGCATCGCGGCGCCCGTGATCATCCTCATCTGGCTCGGGTTCATCATGCAGGTGCTGATGCTCGTGCTCGCGTTCGTCGCGGTCGGCGCGCACGGGCGCGCGTACACGCGGCTCGTCGAGATGCGCGGGATCGACGCGCAGCTCACGAAGGCGGAGGCGAAGGCGCTGCTCGAGGAGGTGCGCGCCAGCCGCCGCGAGGGCGGCGACGCGGCCGAGCTGCACCGGAGGCTCGTCAAGCGGCGCCGCTGAGCCGGACGCGGGGACCGCGACGAGCGCCGCCGCGGCACGTCGGCGGTCGTCGGTAGGCTCGGAGCATGGTCCGCATCGCCTCCGTCAACGTCAACGGCGTGCGCGCCGCCTTCCGCAAGGGCATGGGCGAGTGGCTCGAGGCCGGCGGCTTCGACATCGTCGCGCTCCAGGAGGTCCGCGCGCTCGACGAGGACCTCCTCCCCCTCGTGCCCGGTTGGCACGTGCTGCACGACCCCGCGACCGCGAAGGGCCGCGCCGGCGTCGCCGTGCTGTCGAAGGAGCCGTCGATCGCGCACCGCACCGACATCGGCCTGAAGACCTTCGACACGAAGGGCCGCTGGCTCGAGGCCGACTTCCTCATCGGCGAGACGCCGCTCACGGTCGTGTCGACCTACGTGCACTCGGGCGAGGTCGGCAGCCCCAAGCAGGCCGACAAGTACCGCTTCCTCGACTCGATGGCGAAGCGCCTGCCGAAGCTGCGCGAGCACACCGACCACGCCGTCGTCATGGGCGACTTCAACGTCGGCCACACGCAGCTCGACATCAAGAACTGGCGCGGCAACCAGAAGAGCGCCGGCTTCCTGCCGGAGGAGCGCTCCTACCTCGACCGCTGGCTCGGCACCGGCATGGTGACCGGCGTCGACGGCGTCCGCGGCCGCGGGCACGGCTGGGTCGACGTGGGCCGCACCGCGCATCCGGACGTCGACGGCCCGTACACGTGGTGGTCGCAGCGCGGCAAGGCGTTCGACACCGACACGGGCTGGCGCATCGACTACCAGATGGCCACCCCCGCGCTCGCCGCCGTGGTCCGCGACTACCGCGTCGACCGCGCGAGCGCATACGACACGCGATGGTCGGACCACGCGCCCGTCATCGTCGACTACGACCTCTAGGAAGCATCCATGGCCCTCCCCCGCCTCTACTCGGGGATGCAGCCCTCGTCGGGCTCGCTCCACCTCGGCAACTACATCGGGGCGCTGCAGCAGTGGCGCGCCATGCAGGACGACTACGACGCGTTCTTCTCGATCGTCGACCTGCACGCCATCACCGTCCCGCAGGACCCGGCCGTGCTGCGCGAGCAGGTGCGCACGCTCGCGGCGCAGTACATCGCCGGCGGCATCGACCCCGACCGCTCGTGCCTGTACGTGCAGTCGCACGTCGGCGCGCACGCGCAGCTGCAGTGGCTGCTCTCGACGATCACCGGCTTCGGCGAGGCAAGCCGGATGACGCAGTTCAAGGACAAGACCGCCAAGGGCGGGCAGGAGGCGGCCTCCGTCGGCCTCTTCACCTACCCGATCCTCATGGCGGCCGACATCCTGCTCTACGACACCCAGGTGGTGCCGGTCGGCGACGACCAGAAGCAGCACGTCGAGCTCACGCGCGACCTCTCCGAGCGGTTCAACAAGCGCTTCGGGAAGACCTTCACCGTGCCGAAGCCCGTCATCCTCGACTCCGGCGCCCGCATCTACGACCTCCAGAACCCGGCGTCGAAGATGTCGAAGTCGGCCGAGACCGACAAGGGCATCGTGTGGCTCCTCGACGAGCCCGCGCGCACGGCGAAGAAGATCCGCTCGGCCGTCACCGACACCGAGGGCTCGATCCGCGCCGACAAGGCCGAGAAGCCGGGCGTGACGAACCTGCTGGGCATCCTGTCCGCGACCACCGGACGCAGCGTCGACGACCTCTCTGCCGAGTTCGACGGCCAGGGCTACGGTGCCTTCAAGACGGCCGTCGCCGACGCCGTCGTCGCCGAGCTGGCGCCGGTTCGCGAGCGCACGCTCGAGCTGCTGGCCGACCCGGCCGAGCTCGACCGCCTGCTCGCGGCGAACGCCGATCGCGCGGCCGAGGTCGCCGACGCGACGCTGCGGCGCGCGCTGGAGGCGATGGGGCTGCGATGACCGGGCTCGACGGACCCTCGCTGCCCGTCCTCGGGCGCCGGGGGATGCTCACCGCGCTGCGCGAGGCCGACGTGCCGCGCGTGCTCGAGGCGTGCACCACGGAGGCCGCGGAGCGCTGGCTCGAGACGCCCGTGCCGTACCGGCTCGAGGACGCGGAGTCGTTCGTGCGCGAGTTCGTGCCGGCCGGCTGGCGCGGCGAGCACGACGAGCGCGTGTGGGCGATCCGCGAGTCGCTGACCGGGCCGCTCATGGGCGTCATCGGGCTGCGCGAGGGCTCGCGCGAGGTGGGCTTCTGGCTGCACCCGGAGGGGCAGGGCCGCGGGCTGATGGCCGACGCCGTGCGCACCGCCGTCGGCCACGCCGACGGCTGCCTCACCTGGCCGGAGGTGCGCTGGGCGTGCTTCGTCGGCAACGTCGCGTCGATGCGCGTCGCGAAGGCCGCGGGCTTCTCGTACCTCGGCGAGCGCGACGACCTGCACCGGGGCGCGCCGGAGCGGCAGCACCACGCGGTGCGCCTCGCCTCGGGCCAGCCGCCCGCCGACGCGCTCCCCTGGCCCGACCTGGCCTGAGCGCGCCAGCGGGCGGCCTCAGCGGGCGTTGTTCGTGATGCCCGCCGACACCGGGGCGGCGGCCGCCGCCGGGATGCGCTCCAGCGCGGAGGCGGGCGCGAGCGAGCCCGACGACGAGGCGCCCATGCCTGTGATGATCGGCTCGGGCGCCGCCCCTCCGCGCACCGCGAGCGCCTGCGCGTACAGCCGCCCGGCGCGGTAGCTCGAGCGCACGAGCGGCCCCGACATGACGCCCGCGTAGCCCATGCCCATCGCGAGCTCGCCGAGCTCGGCGAAGCGCTCGGGCTCGACCCAGCGGTCGACCGGCAGGTGCCGGGGCGAGGGCCGCAGGTACTGCGTGATCGTGATGAGCTCGGCGCCCGCGTCGTGCAGCTGCTCGAGCGTCTCCACCACCTCCTCGTCGGTCTCGCCCATCCCGAGGATGAGGTTCGACTTCGTCACGAGGCCGTCCTCGCGGCTCCAGCGCAGCACGTCGAGGCTGCGCTCGAACCGGAAGCCGGGGCGGATGCGGCGGAAGATGCGCGGCACCGTCTCGACGTTGTGCGCGAAGACCTCGGGCCGCGTGTCGAAGAGCTGCTGCAGCAGGTGCCGGTGGCCGGTGAAGTCGGGCGCGAGCATCTCGACGCCGACGCCCGGGTTCGCGGCATGGATCTGCCGCACGGTCTCGGCGTACAGCCAGATGCCCTCGTCGTCGAGGTCGTCGCGGCAGACGCCCGTGACGGTCGCGTACCGCAGGCCCATGGTGCGCACCGACTCCGCGACCCGGAACGGCTCCATCCGGTCGAGGAGCGCCGGCTTGCCGGTGTCGATCTGGCAGAAGTCGCAGCGCCGCGTGCACTGGTCGCCGCCGATGAGGAAGGTCGCCTCGCGGTCCTCCCAGCACTCGAAGATGTTCGGGCAGCCCGCCGACTGGCAGACGGTGTGGAGGTCCTGCGAGGCGACGAGCTCCTGCAGCGCGGTGTACTCCGGGCCCATGCGGGCGCGGGTCTTGATCCACGGCGGCTTGCGCTCGATCGGCGTCTGCGCGTTCCGCGCCTCGAGCCGCAGCATGCGGCGGCCCTGCGGCTCGACGCGGCCCGCGTCGGCGCCCGGCGCCCGGATGCCTGCCTCGGCGGTCACGCCGCCGCCCCCTCGCGCACGACCGCGAGCTGCGCGGTGGGCGGCGCCGCCGACTCGAACGGCTCGAACGCGAGCAGCGGCTCGAGCGCCGCGGCGAAGCGGCGCCCCACCGCCTCGACGGATGCGTGCGAGCCGGTCTCGTCGCGCAGCGTCGTCACGCCCGCGTCGGCGATGCCGCAGGGCACGATCGCCCCGAACGGCGCGAGGCTGTTCGCGACGTTGATGGCGACGCCGTGCAGCGAGGTGCGGGAGGCCACCCGCACGCCGACCTGCGCGACCTTCCGCTCCCCCGCGTCGTCGAGCACCCAGACGCCCGCCCTGCCGGCGACGCGCCGGGTCGCGAGCCCCTCGGCCGCGAGCGCGCGGATGACGGCCTCCTCGAGCCGGCGCACCCAGTCGACGACGCGCACGGCGTCGGGGAGCCGGACGATCGGGTACGCGACGAGCTGACCGGGGCCGTGCCAGGTGATGCGGCCGCCGCGGTCGACCTCGATCGCCTCGCTGCCGTCGGTCGGGAGGTCGGCGGGCTGCGTGGAGGTGCCCGCCGTGTAGACGCTCGCGTGCTCGAGCAGCAGCAGCGTCGGGCCGCGCTCGCCGGCGGCGACCTCGGCGTGGAGGCGGCGCTGCAGCGCCCAGGTCTCGCGGTAGTCGGCGCCCTCGCCGAGCCAGGTGGTCTCCATGCGGCTCCCGTCGTCGCGTTTCTGCACTGAGTATGACAATACATCGCGCGGGCGATCCGCGCCGCGGCCGCGGGTCGCACGGCGTCATGGGAATGGGCGGCGTGGGGCGCGAGTTGTACGCTGGCAGTGCAACGTGCCCGGGGTCAGTGCAAGTCTGAACCGGCGGTGAGAGTCCGCGACCCGATCGGGGATCCGATCGGTTGAGCTGGTGGAATTCCAGCACCGACGGTGAGAGTCCGGATGGGAGGCGCACGTGGGGTCGTCCGCGACCCCATATCCCCGCGCGCGTTCGGAGAGGACGTCATGGCTGGGATCTCGCCCGCCGAGCAGGCCGCGATGGCCCGCGCCCGCGAGCTCGCGCTGCGCGGCCCGCGCGGCGTCAACCCGCAGGTGGGCGCCGTGCTGCTCGCGCCCGATGGCGCCGTGCTCGCCGAGGGGTGGCACCGCGGCGCCGGCACGCCCCACGCCGAGGTCGACGCGCTCTCCCGCGTGAGCCCTGCGCAGGCCCGCGGCACGACCGCGGTCGTCACCCTCGAGCCCTGCAACCACACCGGGCGCACCGGCCCGTGCGCCGAGGCGCTCGTGGCCGCGGGCGTCGCCCGCGTCGTCCACGCATCCGCCGATCCCGGCGACGCCTCGAGCGGCGGCGCCGAGCGCCTCCGGGCCGCCGGCGTCGACGTCGCCCGCGCCGACGAGGCCGAGGGCGACGCGCTCATCGCCGACTGGCTCTTCGTGCAGCGCACCGGTCGCCCCCGCGTCACCGTGAAGTGGGCGCAGTCGCTCGACGGCCGCGCCGCGGCCGCCGACGGCACGAGCCGCTGGATCACCGGCCCGGAGGCGCGCGCGCACGTGCACCGCGAGCGCGCCGCGCACGACGCGATCGCCGTCGGCACCGGCACCGTGCTCGCCGACGACCCGCAGCTCACCGCCCGCATCGACGGCGAGGACGCGCCGCAGCCGCTGCCCGTCGTCTTCGGCGACCGGCCCGTGCCCGAGGCCGCGGCCCTGCGACGCCATCCGCGCGGCCTCCGCATCGCCACCCGCGACCTCGAGCGCGAGCTCTTCGCCCTCGCGGCCGACGGCATCCAGGCCCTCTACGTCGAGGGCGGGCCGACGCTCGCGAGCGCGTTCCTGCGCGCGGGCCTCGCCGACCGCCTCACCGTGTACCTCGCGCCGACCCTCCTCGGAGGCCCGCGCACCGCCCTCGACGACATCGGCGTCGGGACCATCGACGAGCAGCGCCGCCTCACGGTGTCGCGGCTCGAGCAGCTCGGCCGCGACCTCCTGGTCGAGGCCACGACAGAGAAGGAGCGGTGATGTTCACCGGCATCATCGAAGAGCTCGGCGAGATCGTCTCGTTCGAGCAGGCGGGCGACGCGTGGCGGCTCACCGTGCGCGGCCCCGTCGCCGTCAGCGACGCCGGCCACGGCGACTCGATCGCGGTGAACGGCCTGTGCCTCACCGTCGTCGAGCAGACCGCCGACGCGTTCACCGCCGACGTCATGCAGATCTCGGTCGACATGTCGACGCTCGCCGACCGGCGCGCGGGCGACCGCGTGAACCTCGAGCGCGCCGCGGCCCTCGGCAGCCGGCTCGGCGGGCACATCGTGCAGGGCCACATCGACGGCACCGCGCGCGTGCGCTCGGTCGCCGAGGGCGACGGCCAGCGCACCATCCGCTTCGCGCTCGACCCGGCGCTGGCGCACCTCGTGGTGCGCAAGGGCTCGATCGCCGTCGACGGCGTGAGCCTCACCGTCTCGGCCGTGAGCGGCGCCGACGAGGCCGAGCAGTGGTTCGAGGTCTCGCTCATCCCCGAGACGCTCGTCGCCACCACCCTGGGCTCGCTCGCCGCCGGCGACCGGGCCAACCTCGAGACCGACATCGTCGCTCGCCACGTCGAGCGCATGCTCCAGTGGGAGGGCCGATGAGCATCACCACCATCGACGTCGCCATCGCGGCGCTGCGGGAGGGACGCCCCGTCATCGTCGTCGACGACGAGGGGCGCGAGAACGAGGGCGACCTCGTCATGTCGGCGCAGCTCGCGACCGCATCCTGGATCGCGTTCCTCGTGCGCCACACCTCCGGCTACCTGTGCGCACCGCTCACCGCCGCGCGCGCCGACGAGCTCGCGCTGCCGCTCATGGTGCTCGAGAACGAGGACGAGCGGCAGACCGCCTACACGGTCACCGTCGACGCCGCCGACCGCTCGACCACCGGCATCTCGGCCGACGACCGCGCGCACACGCTGCGCGTGCTCGCCGACCCGGCATCGACGCCCGCGAGCCTCCGCCGCCCCGGCCACGTCGTGCCGCTGCGCGCCGTCGAGGGCGGCGTGCGCGAGCGCAAGGGCCACACGGAGGCGACCGTCGAGCTCCTGCAGCTCGCGGGCCTCGCGCCCGTGGGCGTGATCGGCGAGCTCGTCGAGGACGACGGCGAGATGCGCCGCCTCCCCTCGCTCATCCGCTTCGGCGAGGAGCACGACCTGCCGGTCATCACCATCGAGGACCTCGTCGAGCACCTCGACGCCGGCTCCATCCCCTCCGCCTGCCGCGGCGGCGCCTCGCAGGAGGACGCGCGCGTCTCGTTCGAGGTCGAGACGCACGTACCGACGCGCTTCGGCACGTTCCGGATGGCCGCCTACCGCGACCGCCAGACGGGCGCCGACCACGTGGCGATCGTCGCGGGCGAGCTCGGCCCCGAGGCGCTCGTGCGCGTGCACTCCGAGTGCCTCACGGGCGAGGCGCTGCACTCGCTGAAGTGCGAGTGCGGGCCCCAGCTCGACGCGGCCCTGCAGGAGATCCGGGCGAACGGATCCGGCATGGTCGTCTACCTGCGCGGCCAGGAGGGGCGCGGCATCGGCCTCATCAACAAGCTGCGGGCGTACCGCCTGCAGGAGGACGGCCTCGACACCCTCGACGCCAACATCGCGCTCGGCCTGCCGGCGGACGCGCGGGAGTACGGCGCCGCGGCGGCGATCATCCGGCAGCAGGGCGTCGAGCGCGTGCGCCTGCTGTCGAACAACCCGCTGAAGCGGGACCAGCTCGAGGCGCACGGCGTGCCGGTCACGGAGCTCGTGCCGCTCGTCGTCGGCGTCAGCGAGTTCAACGAGCAGTACCTGGAGGCGAAGCGGGACCGCATGGGCCACCGCCTCCCCCAGACCATCGAGCGGACAGGAGAGGCCTGATGGCCGGAGCAGGATCCCCCACGAACCAGGGCCTCGACGCGAGCGGCCTCCGCATCGCGATCGTCCACGGACGCTGGCACCAGCAGATCGCCGACGGGCTGCTCGAGGGTGCCCGCCGCGCGCTCGCCGAGATGGGCGCCGACGTGCTCGAGCTCCCCGTGCCGGGCGCGTTCGAGCTGCCGGTCGTCGCGCAGGCGGCGCTCGAGGCGGGCGCCGACGGCGCCGTCGCGCTCGGCGTCATCATCCGCGGCGGCACGCCCCACTTCGAGTACGTCGCGCAGGCGGCGACGGTCGGGCTCACGGAGGTTGCGGTGCGCACCGGGAAGCCGGTGGGCTTCGGCGTGCTCACGACCGACGACGAGCAGCAGGGCCTCGACCGCGCGGGCCTCGCGGGCTCGAAGGAGGACAAGGGCCGCGAGGCCGCCGAGGCGGTCGTCGAGGCCGCGCTCGCCCTGCGCTCGCTGCGCGGCTGACGCCGCAGCATCCCCGCCGACCACGGCCACCGACGACGCCCGGCGCCCTGTGCGCCGGGCGTCGTCGCGTCCGGCGCGCCGCCGGACGCGCATCGGGGGACGCGGGCGGCACTACGCTGGAGTGCCGCCTCCTGGGATCGACGACGCTCCCGAGACGGCCGGTGCGTCACGAGCGCGCCGTGCGCCACGGCCCGCAACCCGGTCACGACGCGTCGCAGAGCCACCCCTCCGGAGCAGCATGTCCACCCCCACCAAGACGACGGGCAAGGCGAACACGCCCCGCCGCGTCATCCTCGCCAGCCTCATCGGCACCTCGATCGAGTTCTACGACTTCTACGTCTACGCGACGGCAGCCGTGCTCGTCTTCCCCGCACTCTTCTTCCCCGCCGACGACCCCACGGCCCAGCTGCTGTCGTCGTTCGCGGTCTTCGGCGTCGCCTTCGTCGCGCGTCCCGTCGGCTCGATCGTGTTCGGCCACTTCGGCGACCGCATCGGCCGCAAGGCGACGCTCGTCGCCTCGCTCCTCACGATGGGCGTCGCGACGGTGCTCATCGGCTGCCTCCCCACGGCGCTCACGCCCGGCTGGGAGATCCTCGCGCCCGCGCTGCTCGCGGTGCTGCGCTTCTGCCAGGGCCTCGGCCTCGGCGGTGAGTGGTCGGGCGCCGCGCTGCTCGCCACCGAGAACGCCCCTCCCGGCAAGCGCGCCATCTGGGGCACCTTCCCGCAGCTGGGCGCCCCCATCGGCTTCATCCTCGCGAACGTCACCTTCATCGCCATCGCCTTCTCGATGAGCGAGGAGGCCTTCCAGGCCTGGGGCTGGCGCATCCCGTTCCTCGCCTCCGCGATCCTCGTGGTCGTCGGCCTCTGGGTGCGCCTGTCGCTCCTCGAGACGCCCGCCTTCACGAAGGTCGTCGAGCGCAAGGAGGTCGTGAAGCTGCCGCTCGCGTCGGTGTTCCGGCGCAACTGGGTGCAGCTCATCCAGGGCACGTTCATCATGCTCGCGACCTACGTGCTCTTCTACCTGATGACCACGTTCACGCTCACCTACGGCACGCGCGCGGTCGACGCGGAGGTCGCGGGCCTCGGCTACGAGCGCACCGACTTCCTGTGGATGCTCATCGTCGGCGTGGTCTTCTTCGGCGTCTTCACGCTCGTCGCGGGCCCGCTCGCCGAGCGCTACGGCCGCCGCAAGATGCTCGGCGCGGTCTCGGTCGGCATCGTGCTGTTCGGCCTCGTCTGGGTGCCGCTCTTCTCGGCCGGCTTCGCGGGCGCGATGGCGCTGCTCATCATCGGCTTCTCGCTCATGGGCCTCACGTTCGGCCCGATGGCGGCGTTCCTGCCGGAGCTCTTCCCCGGCAACGTCCGCTACACGGGCTCGGCGATCGCGTACAACTTCTCGTCGATCCTCGGAGCGGCGCTCACGCCGTTCGTCGCCACGGCGCTGTGGACGGCCGCGGGCGGCTCGACCGTGCTCGTCGGCCTCTACCTCGCGGGCGCCGCGATCCTCACGATCATCGCGCTGTGGCTCACGAAGGAGACGCGCGACCAGGAGTACGTCGAGAACAGCTCGGTGGTGGTCGCGGCCGAGGCGCCGTGACCGTCGCCTGACGTGCGACGAGGGGGCGGGGCCGTGCGGCTCCGCCCCCTCCGTCGTCTGTGGATGCGCGCTACGCGCCCCAGTCGACCGCGGTGACGGTCGCGAGGCCGGAGGCGAGCCGCTCCATGTCGGTGCCGGGCGCGTCGGCGGCGCTGTGCTGCCGGATCGAGAGGCGCACGTCGTCGCCGTCGACCTCGGTCATCGTCGTCTGGACGATGCCGAACGGGGCGAGCGGCGCCTCGACGAGCTCGACGCCCTCCGCCGTCGCGACGTTCGGCACGTTGAGGTTGTGCACGGTGCCGGCGGGCGAGGCGAGCAGCGTCGGCAGCACGCGGGCCACGACGTCCGCCGCGGTCGCCCAGTGGTGCTCCACGTCGTCTGCGAGGCCGACGTCGAGCGAGGCGGCGAGCGCCCGCACGCCGCCCTGACCCGCGGTGAGGGCCGCGCCGACGGTGCCGGAGTGCAGGATGGCGGTGCCGACGTTCGCGCCGCGGTTGATGCCCGAGAGCACGACGTCGGGCGTCGGCCCGAACGAGCCGTGCAGCGCGAGCAGCACGATGAGCGCCGGCGCCGCGTGGACCGCGTGGGCCTCCGCGTCGAGCCCCACGACCTCTCGGCGCTCGGAGCGCACCGTGCCCTTGCCCCCGGCCGCGGTCACCGCCGCGCCCTGCGTCGCGATGATCGAGGCGCTCGCGCCCGAGTGCTCCTCCGCGGGCGCCGCGATCACCACCTCGAGCCCCGCATCCGCCGCCGCCCGCGCGAGGGCGGCGAGCCCCGGCGAGTCGATGCCGTCGTCGTTCACGATGAGCGCTCGCATCATGCCTCCTCGATGTCGTCCAGCTCCACCTGCTCCGCGATCGCGCGGATGGCCTCGGCGTCGCCCGTGCCGAGCCCGCGCCGCGTCGCGTTGACCGCGCCGGCGGCCGCCCCCATCCGGATCGCGTCGGCCTGCGCGCCGCCCTCGGCGAGCACCGAGGCGACGCCCGCGGCATACGAGTCGCCCGCGCCGCGCGTGTCGACCGGCTCGAGCTGCGGCGCCGAGACGCGCCACGCGCCCGCGTCGCCCACGACGATCGAGCCTGCGTCGGCCCGCGTCACGGCGACGAGCGCGATGCCCTCCTCGTGGAGGGTCCGGGCGGCGGCGATGAGCTGCTCCTCGTCGTCGCCGTCGTCGACGCGGCCGTCGTCGACGAGCTCCTCGTGGCTCACCTTGAGCACGTCGACGCCGCCCTCGAGCGCCGCCTCGAGCCGCGGCCCGGCGAGGTCGACGAGCACAGTGGTGCCGAGCGCGCGCACGTCGGCGGCGAGCCGCCGGTAGACGTCGGGCTCGAGGACGTCGTCGCCGTCAGGGCCCGAGAGGATGACGAGGTCGGCGCGCGCCGCCTCGCGGAGCGTCGCCGAGTAGAGGTCGTCGAGGGCGTGGCGCTCGAGCGACGAGCCGTCCTCCTCCACGACCGCGACGCGCTCCCCCTCGCGACGGTCGTGCACGTACGCGGGCGCGATGCCGTCGCGCTCGATCGCGACGGTCTCGAAGCCCTCGTCGTCGAGGAGGTGCCGCACCACGGTGCCCACCTCGCCGGTGACCGTGCACGTGAGCACGACCTCGGCGCCGAGCGCCACGAGCATGCGCGCCTGCCAGACGCCCTGCCCGCCGACGTGGAGGTGGACGTCGGCCTCGTCGCCGAGGCGCTCGACGGTGACGGTGAGGGACGGGGCGGGAGCGAAGACGAGGATGCGCGGCACGTCCCCACGCTAGGAGGGCGACCTGGGCGGGTCGTGGAGGGTCGCGACCGACCGGCCTCAGCGCAGGAACAGCGACTTGAGCCGCGCCGTCGTGAACCAGAGGCCGAGCACGATCATGACGCCGAAGTACAGGAGGTGGATGCCGATGGAGGGCTGGATGAGCCCCGTCGTCAGCTGCCGGATCATGTCGACCCCGTGCCACAGCGGCATCGCCTGGATCACCCACTGCACGCCCTGCGGGTAGACCTCGATCGGGAAGAACGTGGCGGAGAGCAGGAACATCGGCATCATCACGAAGTAGACGTAGTCGAGGTGCTGGAACGTCTTCATGTAGCTCGTGACGGCCATGCCGAACGACGCGAACGCGAACGCGATGACGAGCGCGGCGGGGATCGCGAGGATCGCCGTCCACGACAGGTTGAGCCCCAGCAGCGTCGTCACGACCATGAAGCCGCTCGCGTAGAGCAGACCGCGGAAGAGCGCGAGCAGGATCTCGCCGAGCGCCACGTCGAGCGGGCCGAGCGAGGTCGAGAGCATCTGCTGGTAGAGGTTCGCGAAGTTCATCTTGAAGAAGACGTTCATCGTCGAGTCGTAGACGGCGCCGTTCATGGCGCTCACCGCCATGAGCGCGGGCGCGATGTAGGCGGCGTAGGGCACGTCGGCGCCGTAGAAGGAGACCGAGCCGATGAGGGCGCCGAGCCCGAGGCCCATCGAGAGCAGGTAGAAGACCGGCTCGAAGAAGCCCGTCATCACGACGATCCAGTTGTTCTTCGCGATCACCTGGAGGCCGCGGGCGACGACCGAGCGGGTGTTGCCGGCGTAGAGGCCGCGCAGCGGGCCGCGGATGCGCGGGGCGGGCGCCTCGAGCAGCTCGTAGGGCTTGAGCTCGGTCATCGGTCGAGCCTCCTGCGGAAGGTGCGGATGGAGAGCGCGCACGTGACGGCCGCGAGCGCCACGAGGAAGAGCACGTGCACGAGCACCATCCCCGGCGCGAGCTCGGCGCCGTAGAGCGCGACGCGGCCGAGCTCGGCCGCGTGCCACAGCGGCGAGATCCAGCCGATCCACTGCAGGTACAGCGGGAGCGTCTCGAGCGGGAAGTAGGTGCCCGAGAAGAGCGTGAGGGGCACGACCACGAAGCGCTCGATGAACGAGAGCTGCCCGCGGTCCTCGGTCTGCGTCGCGACCCACGACATGACGGCGAAGCCGACCGCGACCGAGAGCAGCAGGCCGATCGGGAGGAGCAGCAGGGCGCGCACGCCGTCGCCGATGCCGAAGACCGCGATGACGCCCGCGAAGGCCGCGAGCGGCAGGACGACGCGAGCGAGCACCGACACCTGGAAGCCGACGACGATCTGCCAGGCGCTGATGGGCGTGCCGTTCATGGCGAAGAACATCGGGAACCACTTGAAGCCGCCGAAGACGCCGTAGGTGTTCTCCTGCGAGGCCGTCTGCATGACCGTCGCCATCGCGAGCGCGGGCGCGAGGAACGTCAGGTACGGCACGCCGTCGACGCCCTCCGAGCCCTGGTTCGCGTCGACGAGGAGCCCGAGCCCGAGGCCGAGGCCCATGAGGTAGAGGAACGGCGAGCCGATGCCGATGAGCGCCCACGACGCGACGTACGAGCGCATCGCGCGGATGCGGTGCTCGGCCACGTACCACCAGCCCCACGCGCGGGCGGATCCGGCGACGGCCGCGTGGTCGACGTCGCCCGACACCCAACCGCTGCGGGTCGGCGCGGCGCTGCCGGGCTCGAGCGCGCTCATTCGACAAGGGAGCGTCCGGTGAGCCGGAGGAAGACGTCCTCCAGGCTCGACCGGCGCACCAGGCTCGTGATGGGCTGCAGCCCGCGCTCGTGCACGGCCGACATCGCCGCCTCGCCGTCGTCGTCGTAGACGAGGACGCGGTCGGGCAGCACCTCGATGCGGTCGCCGATGCCCTCGATGGCGCGCGCGGCCTCCTCGTTGCGCGAGGAGCCGAAGCGCACCTCGAGCACCTCGCGCGTGGAGTACTGGCGGATGAGCGCGGAAGGGCTGCCCTCGGCGACGATGCGGCCCTTGTCGACGACGACGAGGCGATCGCAGAGCTGCTCGGCCTCGTCCATGTAGTGGGTGGTGAGCACGAGCGTCGTGCCCTCCTCCTTGAGCCGGAAGAGGCGGTCCCACAGCACGTGCCGGGCCTGCGGGTCGAGGCCGGTGGTCGGCTCGTCGAGCAGCATCGCCTTCGGGCTGTTGATGAGCCCGCGGGCGATCGTGAGGCGCCGCTTCATGCCGCCGGAGAGGCCGTCGACGCGCGCCTTGCGCTTCTCGACCAGCTGCGCGAACTCGAGCAGCTCCTCGGCCCGCCGCTTCACGTACGGCAGCGGGAGGCCGAAGTAGCGCCCGTAGACGATGAGGTTGTCGATGACCCGCAGCTCCTCGTCGAGCTGGTCGGCCTGCGGCACGATGCCGAGCTGGGCGCGGATCTCGGGACCGTGGCTCTCGGGGTCGAAGCCGAGCACCGACAGCCGCCCGTCGCTGCGGGTGGAGGTGGCCGCGATCATCCGCATCGTCGTCGACTTGCCCGCGCCGTTGGGGCCGAGGAACCCGAACGCCTCGCCGGGCTCGATGGCGAAGTCGATCCCGTCGACGGCGGTGAAGTCGCCGTACTGCTTCCGCAGGCCCACGGCCTCGATGACTGGTGCTGGCACGAGACCCGAGCGTAGCCGCGGCCGGTGACACCGGCGAGCCCCCCGGCTCGTCAACCCGGGTTGACATCCGCCCGATCGTCAACCAAGGTTGACGCATGGCACGGATCACGGCGACGGGCGAGCAGCCCGAGGGCGTCCTCGAGCGGCTCGCGGGCACCGCTTCGGCGCGGCGCGAGCTCGAGCGCGAGGAGTCGGCGCTCGTGCGACGCGCAAGAATGGAGGGGTTTGCCTGGCAGGCGATCGCGGACGCGCTGGGCGTCACGCGCCAGGCGGTGCACAAGAAGCACGGGAAGCGGTAGATGAGCGAGCGACGAGGGATGTTCGGCAGGCGGCGCGGCGACGACGGCCCGCGCGCGAGCGTGCGGGAGCTGCTGCCCTACCTCTTCCCCCGCAAGGACCTCCTCGCCGGGGCGATCGTGCTCTCGGTGCTCGGCGCCGCGGCGGCGCTCGCGCAGCCGGCGCTCGCGCAGGAGCTCATCGCCCGCGTCGAGCGCTCGTCGCCGCTCGAGTGGCTGCCGGCCCTGCTGCTCGTGCTCGTCGTCGTCGGCGCCCTGCTCGACGGCTTCCAGCACTTCCTGCTCCAGGTGCTCGGCGAGCACGTGGTGCTCCTCACCCGCCGCACGCTCGTCGCGCGCATGCTCCGGCTGCCCGTCGCGGAGTTCGACGCCCGTCGCCTCGGCGACCTCGTCAGCCGCGTAGGCGCCGACACGACCCTGCTCCGGGCTGTGCTCACGCAGGGCCTCGTCGAGTCGGTCGGCGGCCTGCTCACCATCGTCGGCGCCGTCATCGCGATGCTCGTCATCGATCCGCTGCTGCTCGGCCTCACCGTGCTCGTGCTCGTCGGCGCGATCGTCGCGATGCTCGTCGTCATGCCGCTGCTCACGCGCGCCTCCGCCGCCGCGCAGGAGCAGGTGGGGCACCTCACCTCCGCGCTCGAGCGGGCCATCGGCGCCGTGCGGACCGTCCGCGCGGCCGGCGCGACCGACCGCGAGATCGCGACCATCGGCGAGCGCGCCGGCGCCGCGTTCGGCGCGGGCATCCGCGTCGCCCGCATCTCGGCGCTCGTCGTGCCGATCTTCGGCGTCGCGGTGCAGCTCGCGTTCCTCGTCGTCCTCGGCGTCGGCGGCCTCCGCGTCGCCACGGGCGAGATCGGCATCGCCCAGCTCGTGGGCTTCCTGCTCTTCCTCTTCCTCATGATCATGCCCCTCGGCCAGGTGGCCGGCGCGATCGCCGCCATCTCGGTCGCGCTCGGCGCGCTCGGGCGCATCCAGGAGATCGTGCGCCTGCCCGCCGAGGAGGACGGCGACGCCGAGGCCCTCCTCGTGCCGGTGCCGGATGCGCCCATGGTCGCCTTCGACGGCGTCGGCTTCGCGTATCCCGGCAGCGACGGCCGGAAGGTGCTGCACGACGTGTCGTTCGCCGTGCCCGCCGGCACCCGCACGGCGCTCGTCGGCCCCTCGGGCGCGGGCAAGTCGACGACCTTCGCGCTCCTCGAGCGCTTCTACGACGCGACCGACGGGCGCGTGCTCGTCGGCGGCGTCGACGTGCGCGAGGTGGACCGCGCGTCGCTCCGCGCCCGCATCGGCTACGTCGAGCAGGACGCGCCGGTGCTCGCGGGCACACTGCGCGACAACCTGCGGCTCGGCGCGCCCGATGCGACCGACGACGACCTCGAGGCGGCCCTCGCCTCCGTGAACCTCTCGTCGCTCGTGACGCGGTCGGATGCGGGGCTCGGCGCCGAGGTCGGCGAGGGCGGCGTGCTGCTCTCTGGCGGCGAGCGGCAGCGGCTCGCGATCGCGCGCGCGCTGCTCGCGGCCGCGCCCGTGCTGCTGCTCGACGAGTCGACCGCCAACCTCGACGCGCGCAACGAGGCGTCGCTCAAGGCGGCGCTCGACGTGGCGAGCGAGGGGCGCACGACGCTCGTCATCGCGCACCGCCTCGCGACGGTCGTCGACGCCGACCAGATCGTGGTGCTCGACGGCGGCCGGGTGCTCGCGGTCGGCACGCACGAGGAGCTCCTCACGGCATCCCCGCTCTACCGCGAGCTCGCCGCGCACCAGCTGCTCGCCCCCGCCGACGAGCCCGCGTAGGCGGGCCGCGGCGCTCGCCGCGTAGCGTGAGGGCATGCGCGCGGTGATGCACGACCGGTTCGGCGGGCCCGAGGTCCTGGAGCTGCGGGCGGTCGATGCGCCGCACGCGGGGCCGGGGCAGGTGCGGATCCGGGTGGAGGCCGCGGCGCTCAATCCGGTCGACTGGAAGATCTTCGGCGGCACCGCCGCCGCCACCGCGCGCGGGCTCGCGCCGCCGCTCGGCGTCGGCAACGACGTGGCCGGGACCATCGACGAGGTGGGCGAGGGCGTCGAGGGCTGGGCGGTGGGCGACCGCGTCTTCGGCTCCGCCCGCACGCGCGCGCTGCAGGAGCTGACGGTGGTGACGCCCGCGCGAGAGCGCATCGCCCGCATCCCGGACGGCCTCGACCCCGGTGTCGCCGCGAGCCTCGTCGTCGCGGGCCGCACCGCGTGGGATGCGGTGCGGAGCCTCGACGTGCGGGCCGGCGAGACGCTCTTCGTGCACGGCGCCGCGGGCGGCGTCGGGCGGATCGCGGTGCAGCTCGCCGTCGCGCGCGGCGCCCGCGTCATCGGCTCGGCGAGCCCCGCGAACCACGCGATGCTCCGCGGCCTCGGCGCCGAGCCGGTCGCGTACGGCGAGGGCCTCGCCGACCGCCTGCTGCACCTGCAGCCCATCGACGCGTGCTTCGACTGCGCGGGCGCCGAGGGCGTCGCCGCCGCGCTGGAGGCCGACGTCACGATCGACCGCTGCATCGCGATCGCGGCGAAGGGCGCGCACGGCGCCCGCGGCGTCGCGACCGACCTCGAGCGCACCGGCGCCCTCGACGAGCTCGCCGCGCTCGCCGCCTCCGGAGACCTCGACATCCCGATCCTCGAGCGCTACCCGCTCGAGCGGGCCGCGGACGCCTACCGCCGCCTCATGGACGGCCACGTGGCCGGCAAGCTCGTCGTCGACGTCGCCTGACACGACGGAGGCCCGCCCTCCGCGGCAGCGGCAGGCGGGCCTCCGGTCGAGCGGGTCAGGCGAACGGGTCGGGCATGAGCGTGTACTTCGTCTCGAGGTACTCGTGGATGCCCTCGGCGCCGCCCTCGCGGCCGAGGCCCGACTGCTTCACGCCGCCGAACGGGCCCGCGGCGTTCGAGACGACGCCCACGTTGAGGCCCATCATGCCGGTGTCGATGCGCTCGATCATGCGCTGGCCGCGCTTGGCGTCCTCGGTGAAGACGTAGCCGACGAGGCCGTACTCGGTCGCGTTCGCGAGGCGCACGGCGTCGTCCTCGGTCGAGAAGCGCTGGATGCCGACGACCGGGCCGAAGATCTCCTCGACCGAGACCGACATGTCGGCGCTGACCCCGTCGAGCACGGTGGGCTGGAAGAACGAGCCGGGGCCGTCGATGACCTCGCCGCCGGTCGTGACGCGGGCGCCCTTGGCGACGGCCTCGTCGACGAGGCGCTTGGCGTTGGCGACGGCCTTGTCCTCGACGAGCGGGCCGATCTGCACGCCCTCCTCGGTGCCGCGGCCGACCTTCATCGCCTGCACCCGCTCGGTGATGCGGCGGGCGAACTCGTCGGCGACCGACTCGTGCACGATGAACCGGTTCGCGGCCGTGCAGGCCTGGCCGATGTTGCGGAACTTCGCGAGCATCGCGCCCTCGACCGCCTTGTCGAGGTCCGCATCCTCGAACACCACGAACGGCGCGTTGCCGCCGAGCTCCATCGACGACTTCAGCACCTTGTCGGCCGCGAGCTTCAGCAGCTGCACGCCCACCGGCGTCGAGCCCGTGAATGACACCTTCCGCAGGCGGTCGTCGCCCAGCAGCCGCTCGGAGAGCGCGCCGGTCGACTTCGTCGTGATCACGTTGACGACGCCCTTCGGCAGCCCCGCCTCCTCCAGCAGCCCGACGAGCGCGAGCGTCGTGAGCGGCGTCAGGGTCGCGGGCTTCACGACCGCGGTGCAGCCGGCCGCGAGCGCCGGGCCGAGCTTGCGGGTGGCCATCGCGAGCGGGAAGTTCCACGGCGTGATGAGGAAGCACGGGCCCACCGGCCGGTGCGTGACGATCATCTGGCCGGTGCCCTCGGGCGTCATCGTGTAGCGGCCGTCGATGCGCACCGCCTCCTCCGAGAACCAGCGCAGGAACTCGCCGCCGTAGGCGACCTCGCCGCGCGCCTCCGCGAGCGGCTTGCCCATCTCGAGCGTCATGAGGAGCGCGAACTCCTCCTTGCGCTCCTGCAGCAGGTCGAACGCGTTCCGGAGGATCTCGCCGCGCACGCGGGCGGGCGTGCGGCCCCACGCCTCCTGCGCCTCCACGGCCGCGTCGAGCGCGCGCACGCCGTCCGCGACGGATCCGTTCGCGATCGTCTTGATCACGTCGCCGGTGGCGGGGTCGCGCACCTCGATCGTGCCGTCCTCGCCGTCGATCCACTCGCCGCCGATGAACAGGCTGCCGTGGACGGCGTCGAGCACCGCGGTCTCGCGAGCGGCGTCGGTCATGGGGTCCTCCTCCGGATGCGGGGCTCGGCCGGGCGGGCTGCCCGGCACGGCCCCGGCAAGGCTATCGCCCGGCGCCGACCCGCTCGCGCGCGAGCTTCGACGGCCACCACGTGCGCGGGCCGATCTCGAGCGCGAGCGCCGGCACGAGCAGCGACCGCACGATCGTCGTGTCGATGAGCACGCCGAGCGCCACGATGATCGCGAGCTGCAGCAGGAACAGCACGGGGATGACGCCGAGCGCCGCGAAGGTCGCCGCGAGCACGACGCCGGCCGAGGTGATGACGCCGCCGGTGACGCGGAGGCCCGTGAGCACGCCCTCGCGGTGGCCGCGGCGCGCGACCTCCTCGCGCACCCGCGTCATGAGGAAGATGTTGTAGTCGACGCCGAGCGCCACGAGGAAGACGAACGCGAACAGCGGCACCGACGGATCCATCGCGGGGATGCCGAGCGCGTGCAGGATGAGGGCGCCGACGCCGAGGGCGGTGCCGAACGACAGCACGGTTGTGAGGAGCAGCAGCACGGCGGCGACGATCGAGCGCAGCAGCAGCGCGAGGATCACCGCGATCACGACGAGGACGATCGGGATGATGAGCGCCCGGTCATGCGTCGACGTCACGTTGGTGTCGAGCGCGGCCGCGGTCGTGCCGCCCACGAGCGATCCCTCGCTCTCGGCGTGCACGGCGTCGCGGAGGGCGAGGATCGTGTCCTGCGCCGCGTCGGAGTCGGGGGCGTCGGCGAGCGTCGCCTGCAGGAGCACGCGGCCGTCGACCACGGTCGGCTCGGCGTCGGCGAACGCCGGGCCGGGCGGCGTGGGCACGGGGATGGAGCCCGAGGACGAGTCCTCGCTCGTGATCGCGACCCCGTCGACGCCGTCGACGTCGGCGACGACCTCGGCCGCGGCATCCGCATCCGCCTCGTCGACGAGCACGTAGGCGGGCGTGCCGGTGCCGCCGGGGAAGTGCTCGCCGAGCAGCGCCTGGCCGTCGCGCGCCTCCGACTCCCCCACGACGAACTCGCTCGAGGGCACGCCGTCGGCCTGCAGCTGCACGACGCCGACCGCGCCGGCGCCGAGCAGCAGCGCCGTGACGATCCAGGTGGCTCGGGCGCGGCGGTCGACGAGCCGCGCGACGCGGCCCCAGAGGCCGCGCTCGGGGTCGGCGAGGCGCGGCCGCTCGGGCGTCGGCGCGACGGGCCAGAAGGCGACGCGGCCGAAGGCGAGGAGCAGCGCCGGCAGCATCGTGAGGCCCGCGAGGATCGCGGCGCCGATGCCGATCGACGCGACGGGCCCGAGCTGCTGGTTCGAGACGAGGTCCGACAGCAGCAGGCACAGGAGGCCCGCGATGACGGTGCCGCCGGAGGCGAGGATCGGCTCGAACGAGCCGCGCCAGGCGCGCACGGTGGCCCGCCAGGCGGAGCGCTCCTCGCCGAGCGCCTCACGGAAGCGCGCGGTGTAGAGCAGGCCGTAGTCAGTCGCGGCGCCCACCACGAGGATGAAGAGGATGCCCTGCGTCTGCCCGGAGAGGGTGAGGATGCCGGCCTGCGCGAGGGAGAACACGACGAGGATGGCCAACGACAGCGCGGCGACCGAGGTCGAGAGCACGAGGATCGGGAGCAGCGGCGAGCGGTAGACGACGATGAGGATGACGAGGACGGCCGCGAGGGCGACGAGCAGCAGGATGCCGTCGATGCCCGAGAACGCCTCCGCGATGTCGGCGGTGAACCCGGCCGGCCCGGTGACCTCGACCACGAGGCCCGCCGGGAGGCCCGCGGCGGCGACGGCCGCCCGCACGGCCGCCACGGCCTCCGCGGGCTCGGGGGCGTCGTCGGACGCGTCGAGCACGGCCACGAGCTGGGCGGCCTGCCCGTCCTCGCTCGGGATGAGCGGCGAGGCCTCCACCACCACGGGCAGGTCGGCGACGTCGGCCGCGAGCGACTCGAGCGCCGCGAGGTCGTCGGCGTCGAGCTCGCGGTCGGCCGCGGCGACGACGATCGCCGGGAGCTCGTCGTCGCCGAGGAAGCCGGCGAGCGCCTCCTGCACCTGCGTCGACTCGGCGCTCGCGGGCAGGAAGCTCGTCTGGTCGTTCGTCGAGACCTCGGAGATGCGGCCGAAGAGCGGGCCTCCGGCGCCCGCGGCGCCCAGCCAGGCGACGATGAGCAGCGCGGGGAGGAGGATGCGCAGCCAGGTGTGGAGCCGGCGTCGCGGAGCAGGAGCCTCGTTCATGCAGACATACTACATATAGTCTGGCTACATGACTGCGCGGGAGGCCCGCGTCACGCGGAGGCGACCACCTGCACGCCCTTGTCGCGCAGCTCGTCGAGCGCGGCCGCGCGCGTCTCGGGCGAGACCGCCGAGGTGAGCCCGTCGATCACGCGCACGGCGCGGCCGGCGAGCGCCGCGTCGAGCGCGGAGGCCTTCACGCAGTGGTCGGTCGCGATGCCGACGACGTCGAGCTCGTCGATGCCCTGCTCCTCGAGGATCTCGTCGAGCGTCTCGCCGTCCTCCGTCTCGCCCTCGAAGGCGGAGTAGGCGGGCTTGCCCTGCCCCTTGCGGATGTGGACGTCGATCGCGAGCGCGTCGAGCGCGGGGTGGTACTCGGCGCCGGGCGTGCCCGCCACGCAGTGCACGGGCCAGGTGCCGACGAAGTCGGGCTCGCCGCTCGCGAAGTGCCCGCCGTTGTCGTTCTCGGCGTCGTGCCAGTCGCGGCTCGCGATCACGAGGTCGTACGGATGCGTGCGGAGGTGCTCGGCGATCGCGGCGGCCACCGCCGCCCCGCCCTGCGTGCCGAGCGCGCCGCCCTCGGTGAAGTCGTTCTGGACGTCGACGATGAGGATGCCACGGGCCATGCGTGCAGACTACCCAGCCGAGTCGTGCGCCGCGGCGCGCCGCGCATCGATGCCGGAGGGCGCCGCGGCGCGGATCCGCGCGGGCTCCGGCTCGGTGGCCGCGAGCACGGCGACGAGCAGGGCCAGGATGCCGGCGGCCGCGAGGATCGCGACCAGCAGCTCGGGGATCATGCCGCCTCGAGCGCGACCTCGGGCTCCGCCTCGGCCGTCGCCGCGGCATCGGCGAAGGCGCGCTGCGCAGCCTCCAGGCTCGAGAAGCGGCCGACGAGATCGCCGTAGCCGTCGACGGCGAGGTGCTCGCCGTTCACCAGCTCGACGAAGCCGAGGAACCAGGTGCGGTCGGCGTCGACCTGCGTGGCGACCCAGAGGTCGTCGCTCGGGCGCGCCCACTCGATCGGCAGAGCGAGGGCTTCGGACAGGGGACGGACCACGGCGACCTTCCTTCGATGATCGAACTGTTCGGCCCTCGAACAGTATCGATTCGAACGACTTCGCGCAAGCGCGATGCCGACGTCACGGCGCACGCTCAGCCTTGTGGGTCGACGGTCTGATCACAGCTCGCCCGGGACGGGCGAGCCAGCATGGATCGGTCAGGCCCGGCAGGGCTCCCACGCCTCGACGGCGCCCGCGATCGACGCCATCCGGCACTGCCATCGCGCGTCGGCGGCATCGGTCGAGAACCGCAGCTGCACGTCGCGCGCCGCGCCGTGGGTCGTCACCGGCAGGTGCAGCTCGAGATCGCGCCGCTCGGCGCTGCGCTCGCGCAGCCCGCCGATGCTCGCGTCGCCCGCCGCCTCCACCGGAGCGCCCTGCTCGAGCGAGCACTCCCCCGCCACCGCGCACGCGCGGGCGTGCGCGAGGCCCGTCGCCAGCGCCCGGGCCGCCACCTCGTCGTTCGGCCTCGGGAAGAGCGCGGAGCCGTGCGCGGTGGTCGACGTCCCGTCGACGACGAGCCGCTCCGGGTCGAGCGCGAGCGCCTCGTCCTCGAACGCGTCGGTCGTGTAGACGCCCGGGTAGAGCAGCGGCAGGTCGACCCCCGCGGTGCCGATCCCGCCGATGGACGGCGAGACGGTGCCGAAGCGGGGTACGAGCATCGGCTCGGCGAGCGTGGTCGCGACGCGCCACTCCCCCGCGTCGCGCAGGAGCTCGAGCTCGTGGCGCACCTCGCGCCCGTCGACCTCGAAGCGCACGCTCGCGGTGCCGCGCTGGCCGTCGACGTCCACCAGCCCCACCTCCGGCGCCCGGATGCGCTCCGCCGTCGCGAGGCTCGCATCTGTCAGCAGCCCGGCGCGCTCGTCGACCGGACCTATCGCGGTGGCGTCCCCGGCGCGGCCGTCGGCGATCGCGTCGAGGTAGGCCTGCGCGGTCGTGCGCGCCGACGCCTCGGCCGCGACGCCCGCGGCCGAGGCGGCCGCGTGGCCACCCGCGACCGCTGCGCCCCCGACGACGGCGCCGAGCACCGCTGCCGCGACGAGCGCGCGGGGCGAGCCGAGGGCCCGGCGCAGGCCGCCGCGGCGGGGCTTCGGAGCGCTCGGCCGACCGGGACGGTCGTCGCCCTGGGGCCCGGCCGCCGAGGCCTGGTGCTCCGGCGGCATCGAGAACTCGGGCATCTGGCGCGGCATGCATCGATCCTCGCGCATCGCAGGCGCGGACGTCCCCCAGAGGGCGCTCGCGTGGCCCCGCCTCGGCACGGGCGTAGGGACGACGAAGGCCCCCGCCGCAGCGGGGGCCTCTCCTGTGCCGCCTGGGAGAATCGAACTCCCGACCTATTCATTACGAGTGAATCGCTCTGCCGACTGAGCTAAGGCGGCGTGCCCTGGGCACGAACAACGATGCTACCGCATCCGCGCGCCCGCCGACGACCGCGCGGCGGCCTCGCGAGCCGCCGCGCGCGCCGTCAGCAGTCGAGCGCGCCGCTCGGCGCCGTGCCGGTGAGGAAGTACTCGTTCACCGGCTCGTCGACGCAGGCGTTCCCCTGGCCGTACTGGCCGTGGCCCTCGGCGTCGACCGAGATGAGCACGCCCGACTCGAGCATCTCCGCCAGGTCGACCGCCTGCTGGTACGGCGTGGCCGGGTCGTTCCGGCCGCCGATCACGATGATCGGCTCGGCGCCCGGCGCGGTGATCTCGTGCGGCTCGCGGGTGGCCTCGAACGGCCACGCCGCGCACGAGCCCAGGCCGATGAAGTCCGGCCCCAGCGTCGGCGCCGCCTCGAGGATCCGCTCGGCGTTCGCCCGCACCTCGTCCCAGTCGGTGACCGCCGCGTAGTCGAGGCAGTTCACCGCGATGAGCGCCTCGAGCGAGTTGTCGACGAAGGTGCCGTCGGGGTTCACGCCGTAGTACTCGTCGGCCGCGGCGTAGGCCGACTCGCCGTCGCCGTCGAGCACGTCGCCGATGATGCCGCGCAGCACCGGCCACTGGAAGTCGGCGTACAGGTTCGCCGCGATCGCGATGAAGAACGCGCCGGAGGCCAGCTCCCGGCCGTCGGCGACCGGGATGGGCTGCTCGTCGAGGCGGTCGATGAGCGCGCGCGTCTCGGCGAGCGCGCCGGCCTCGTCGGTCGCCGCGAACGGGCAGTCGTCCTGCTGCAGGCAGTCGGCGACGAAGTTGCCGTAGGCGAGCTCGAAGCCCGAGGCCTGGAAGAGGGTGCCGTCGAAGTCGGTCGCGTCGGGCGAGACGGCCGCGTCGAGCACCATGCGGCCGACGTTCTCGGGGAAGAGGTCGGCGTAGGTCGAGCCGATGAGCGTGCCGTACGAGACGCCCAGGTAGTCGAGCTGGTCCTCGCCGAGGAGCGCCCGCATGAGGTCCATGTCGCTCGCGACCTGCTCGGTGCCCACGTGCTGGAGGTACTCCCCCGTGTGCTCGAGGCACGCATCCGCGAACCACTGCGCCGAGTCGAGCTGCTCCTGCAGGTCCTCGTCGCTCAGCGGCTCGGGGGCCGGCCCCTCCGGCACCTCCCAGAGCCAGTCGTAGAGCTCCTTCGGATCGTCGTAGCAGGAGATGGGCGTCGACTGCCCGACCCCGCGCGGGTCGAAGCCGACGAGGTCGTAGTGCTCGCGCACCTCCGGCAGCAGCAGGTAGTCGGCGTACTGCTGCACGTAGTCGAGCCCGGAGGCGCCGGGGCCGCCCGGGTTGTAGAGGATCGCGCCCTCGCGCTCGCCCGTGGCGGGGGCGACGGTGACGGCGAGCTCGACCGTCTCGTCGCCCTGCCCGAACCAGTCCATCGGCGCCGTGATCGTGCCGCACCAGTTGGCGCCGCAGTCGGTCCAGTCGACGTCCTGCCCGTAGTACTGCTCGAGCTCGGGCGCGACCTGCTCGCCGGTGGGGCTCCACGGCGGGGATCCGTCGGGGGCGGCGGTCGGACCGGTGATGGCGGGCGGCGGCATGAGGCAGCCGGCGAGGCCGACCGCGACGGCCGCGGCGACGGCGATCGCGGCGGGAGCGCGGCGAGAGTGGTGCATGCTCCAACGCTACGCGGCGGCGCTGTGGACGGGGCCAGCGGCGCGGCGGCGCCGGCGAGCCCGACCGCGAGACCGGCTAGCGACGCTGCGCGGCCCGCGCGGCGCGCACGAGCATCGCCTCGAGCGCGAGCAGCGGCGGCACATTGCCCTCGATGCGCTCGCGCGCGAGCCGCAGCTGGTCGAGCACGTCGATCACGTCGGCGCGCCGCAGGTAGTCGGCGGCCGCCTGCACGGTGGGCCGCATCGCCTCGTTGACGAGCTCGCGGCCGACGCCGAGCTGGGTCATGAGGATGTCGCGGTAGAGCGAGAGCAGGTCGACGAGGATGCGGTCGACGCCGTCGCGCATGCCGCGCTTCGCGCGCGCCTTCTGCGCGTCCTCGAGCTCCTTGAGCTGCCGGCGCAGCTGCGGGGGCACGGTGCCGCCGGGCTCGACGCCGAGCTGGTGGAGCGCCTGCGTGCGCTCGGCCTCGTCGCGCTCGGCCGAGAGCGCGTCGGCGTCGGCGGTGGCGATCTCGACGTAGCGGGCGGCGGCGAGCACGGCGGAGGCCGCGGTCGAGACGCGCATCGCGATCTGCAGCGTCTCCTCGCGTCGGGCGCGCGCCTCGTCGCTCGTCGCGAGCCGGCGGGCCATGCCGATGTGGCTCTGCGCCTCCCGCGCCGCACGCTCGGCGAGCGTGGGGTCGACCCCGTCGCGCTCGACGAGCAGGCGCGCGACCTCGCTCGGGTCGGGCACCTGCAGCGTGACCGTCCGCACGCGGGAGCGGATCGTCGGCAGCAGGTCGGCCTCGCTGGGCGCGCACAGGATCCAGACCGTCTCGGGCGGCGGCTCCTCGAGCGCCTTGAGCAGCGCGTTGGAGGTGCGCTCCGCCATGCGGTCGGCGTCCTCGACGACGATGACCCGGTGCCGCGCGGTCGACGGCGCGAGCGCGGCGCGCTGCACGACGGCGCGCGCCTGCGCGATCGTGATGAGCACGCCCTCGGTCGAGAGCGTCACGAGGTCCGGGTGCGTGCGGGCCTCGACGAGCGTCTCGACCTCCGGCTCGATGCCGTCGGGGCTCGACAGCAGCGCCGCGGCGAAGGCGTAGGCGAGGTTGGAGCGCCCGGAGCCGGGCGGCCCCGTGAGCAGCCACGCGTGCGTCATCGCGCCCGGCTCGCCGGAGGCGGCGCGGCGCAGCTGCGCCACCGCCTCCGCCTGGCCGACGATCCCGCTCCAGCCGCTCATGCGCCCCCGCCTGTGCCTGTGTGCCCGTGCCTGTGCCTCGTGCGCGCCGCGTCAGCCGCGCGCGTCGAGCATCGCACGCACGTGCGACACGACGCGCTCGTGCACGGCCTCGGGCGATCCGGATGCGTCGACGACGGCGAACCGCTCCGGCTCGGCAGCGGCGAGCACGAGGTACGCCTCGCGCACGCGCTCGGCGAACGCCTCCCCCGCCTCCTCGAGGCGGTCGTAGGGCGCGTCCTCGCGGCCGGCCATGCGCTCGCGGCCCTGCACGGGCGGCAGGTCGAGCAGGATCGTGAGGTCGGGCAGCAGGCCGTCGGCGGCCCACAGAGAGAGCTCGCGGATCTCGTCCGGCTCCAGCTCGCGGCCGGCGCCCTGGTAGGCGACCGACGAGTCGAGGTAGCGGTCCTGCAGCACGACCTCGCCGCGCTCGAGCGCCGGGCGCACGAGCGTCGCGACGTGGTGGGCGCGGTCCGCGGCGTAGAGGAGCGCCTCGGCGCGCGGCGCCACGTGCCCCTCGGTGTGCTGCACGAGCCGGCGGATCTCGCCGCCGAGCTCGGTGCCGCCGGGCTCGCGCGTGCGCACGACCGTGCGGCCCTCCGCCTCGAGCCACGCCTGCAGGAGCGCCGCCTGCGTCGACTTGCCGGAGCCGTCGCCGCCCTCGAGCGTGATGAAGGCGCCGGTCACGACTCGGAGGCCGGCTTCTTCGGGGCGGCCTTCTTCGCGGGCGCCTTCTTCGCCGGCGCCTTCGTGGCCGCCTTCGTCGTCGCCGCCTTCTTTGCCGGCGCCTTCTTGGCGGCGGGCTTGCGGGCCGGCTTCTTGGCCGGGCCCTTCTCGCGCTTGATCTGCAGCAGCTCGATCGCGCGCTCGAAGGTGATCGCCTCGACGTCCTCGCCGCGCGGGATCGTGGCGTTCGTCTCGCCGTCGGTCACGTACGGGCCGAACCGGCCGTCGCGCACCTTCACCGGCTTGCCGCTCACGGGGTCCGCGTCGAACTCCTTCAGCGCGCTCGCCTGGCGGCGCGCGCCGTACTTGGGCTGGGCGAACTTCTCGACCGCCTCCTCGACCGTGATCGAGAAGATCTGGTCCTCGCTGTCGAGCGAGCGGGTGTCGTCGCCCTTCGAGAGGAACGGGCCGTAGCGGCCGGGGCGCGCGGTGATCTCGACGCCCGACTCCGGGTCGACGCCCACGACGCGCGGCAGCGCCAGCAGCTTGAGCGCCGTCTCGAGGTCGATCGACTCCGGCTCCATCGACTTGAAGATCGACGCGCGGCGCGGCTTGGGCGCCGCCTTGCCCTTCTTGGGCGCGACGGGCTTGCCCTCGTCGTCGAGCTCGACGGGCAGCGACTCCTCGATGTACGGGCCGAAGCGGCCGTCCTTGACGACCACGTCGAGGCCCGTCTCGGGGTGCGGGCCGAGCACGCGGTCCTTCACGGGCTCCGCCTCGAACAGCTCCACGGCCTTCTCGGCGGTGAGCTGGTCGGGCGTGAGGTCCTCGGGGATGTTGGCGCGCTTGACCTCGCCGTCGGGGCCGGTGCCCTCGAGGTACGGGCCGTACTGGCCCACGCGCAGCGTGATGCCGTCGGCGACCGGGATCGAGTTGACCGCGCGGGCGTCGATCTCGCCGAGCTCCGAGACGGTCGCGTGGAGGCCGGGCCGCTGGCCGTTGCCGAAGTAGAAGCCCTTGAGCCACGCCTCGCGCTCGAGCTCGCCGTCGGCGATGCGGTCGAGGTCGGCGAGCATCTCGGCGGTGAAGTCGTAGTCGACGTAGTCGCCCAGGTGCTCCTCGAGCAGGTTCATGGTCGAGAACGCGATCCACTCGGGCACGAGCGCGCCGCCGCGGACGGTGACGAAGCCGCGCCGCACGATCGTGTCGATGATGGAGGCGTAGGTCGACGGGCGGCCGATCTCGAGCTCCTCGAGCGCCTTCACGAGGCTCGCCTCGGTGTAGCGCGGCGGGGGCGTCGTCTGGTGGTCCTTGCGCTCGAGCTCGGCGAGGCCGACGGCCGCGCCCTCGGCGACGTCGGGCAGGCGCGCCTCGCCCTGGGCGCCCTCGGCGGGCGCCTCGTCGGCGTAGCGGGCGTCCTCCTTCGACTCCTCGTACGCCTGCAGGAAGCCGGGCTCGGTGATGACGGTGCCGGAGGCCGTGAACTCGGCGACGCCGCGGCTCGTGCGCTCGGAGGCGATCGTGATCGTGGCCGTCTGCCCCGTCGCGTCGATCATCTGGCTCGCCACGGTGCGCTTCCAGATGAGCTCGTAGAGCCGCTGCTCGTTGGGCGTGAGCGAGCCCTTGACCTCGCCGGGCGTGCGGAAGGTCTCGCCCGAGGGACGGATGGCCTCGTGGGCCTCCTGCGCCGACTTCGACTTGCCGGCGTAGTGGCGCGGCGTCTGCGGGATCGAGCCCTGCCCGTACAGCTTCGTCGCCTGCGCGCGGGCGGCGTCGAGCGCCTGCTTCGACAGCGAGGGCGAGTCGGTGCGCATGTAGGTGATGTAGCCCTGCTCGTAGAGCGACTGGGCGACCGACATCGTCTGCTTCGCCGAGAGCTTGAGCTTGCGGCCCGCCTCCTGCTGCAGCGTGGAGGTCGTGAACGGTGCGGAGGGGCGGCGGCGGTACGGCTTCGACTCCACACCGGCGACGCGGAACGCCGTCTGCTCGAGCTCGCCCGCGAGCGCCTGCGCGCCCTCGGCGTCGAGCACGGTGCGCACGCCCTTGATCTCGCCGCGGTCGTCGAAGTCGGAGCCGGTGGCGACGCGCGCGCCGTCGAGGCGCACGAGGCGGGCGCCGAAGCGCGAGCCCTCGGCCTCGAACTGCGCCGAGAGGCTCCAGTAGCCGGCCGAGACGAACGCCATGCGCTCGCGCTCGCGGTCGACGATGAGGCGGGCGGTCGGCGACTGCACGCGGCCGGCCGAGAGGCCCTGCCGCACCTTGCGCCACAGCACCGGGCTCACCTCGTAGCCGTAGAGGCGGTCGAGGATGCGGCGCGTCTCCTGCGCGTCGACGAGCGGCATGTTGAGCTCGCGCATCGAGTCCTTGGCCTGCTCGATCGCGTCCTTGGTGATCTCGTGGAACACCATCCGCTGCACGGGCACCTTGGGCTTCAGCACCTCGAGCAGGTGCCACGCGATGGCCTCGCCCTCGCGGTCCTCATCAGTGGCGAGGATGAGCTCGTCGGCGTCCTTGAGCGCGCGCTTGAGCTCGGTGACCGTCTTCTTCTTCTCGTCGGAGACGACGTAGTAGGGGGCGAAGCCGTTGTCGACATCGACGGCGAACTTGCCGTAGGCGCCCTTCTTGAGGTCGGCGGGCAGGTCGCGCGGGCTCACGAGGTCGCGGATGTGGCCGACCGATGCCAGCACCTGGTACCCCTCACCGAGGTACCGCTCGATGGTCTTGCCCTTCGCGGGGGACTCGACGATCACGAGCTTCTTGCCCATGCTCACGCTCACTGCTCTTCTTGGGGGTTCCGGCCCGACCGGGCCACGACTCGACACAATACACATGGAGCCATTGCGCGCTCATGGCCCGCTCCGGGCCGTTCGCCGCTGGCGGATGCGCACGCTCCACGGCCTCGCGCGGGCGCGCACGAGACCCCGCCTCGTCCGGCGGACCGCCGCATCAGGCCTCGCCGAGCGCAGCCAGGGATCGGCGATCCCGGGTTCCTCCGGTCCTGCCGCGCATCGCCCGGCGGCGCGACGCTGGATCGCACCGGGCCCGCCGCGGCCCATCCACCGGAGGAGCCCATCATGCCGAAGACCATCGACATCGCCGTCCCCGACCTCGCCGGGCGGCGCGCCGTCGTCACGGGCGCGAGCGACGGGATCGGCGTGCACATCGCCGAGCGCCTGGCGCGCGCCAGCGCCGAGGTGGTGCTGCCGGTGCGCAGCCCCGCGAAGGGCGAGGCGGCCGCCGCGGCCATCCGCGAGCGCGTGCCGGGCGCGCGCATCGACCTCAGGGAGCTCGACCTCGCGTCCCTCGACTCGGTCGCCGCCTTCGCCGATGCCGCACTGGACGACGGCCGGCCGATCGACATGCTCATCAACAACGCGGGCGTCATGACGCCGCCCACGCGACAGGAGTCCGCCGACGGGCATGAGCTGCAGCTGGCCGTGAACCACCTCGGCCACGTCGCGCTCGTCTCGCGCCTGCTGCCGCTGCTGCGCGAGGCCCGCGCCCGCGTCGTGACGCAGGTGAGCGTCGCGGCCGACGAGCGCGCCGTGCTGTGGGACGACGTCCAGTCCGAGGGCCGGTACCGGCCGATGGACGCCTACAGCTCGTCGAAGATCCTGCTCGGCCTCTTCGCGGTCGAGCTCGAGCGGCGCTCGCAGGCGGGCGGCTGGGGCGTGGCGTCGGTGCTGTCGCACCCCGGCATCTCGCCCACCAACCTGCTGTCGGCGCAGCCCGGCCTCGGGCGGCCCCGCGACACCGCTTCGGTGCGGGTGATCCGCTGGCTCTCGCGCCGCGGCATCCTCGTCGGCACGCCCGAGACCGCCGCGCTGCCCGCCGTGCTCGCGGCGACCGATCGCTCGATCGCCGGGGGCACGCTCGTCGGCCCGAGCGGGCCGCGCCACCTGGGCGGCGCCCCCGCGCCTCAGGCGCTGTACTCGCGCCTGGCGGGCGCCGACGACGCGGCGCGGGCCTGGGAGCTCTCCGAGCGCCTGCTCGGCGCGCGCCTGCCGGTCTGACGGATCGATGGCGCACGCGCGGCGGATGCTGGACGATCGGATGGACGGAGGGAACCCGCGATGACGATGGATCGGGAGCAGCTCGCCGACTTCCTGCGGCGACGACGGGAGTCGCTGCAGCCGGAGGACGTGGGGCTGCCGCGCGGGCCGCGGCGACGCACGGGCGGCCTCCGCCGCGAGGAGGTCGCGGTGCTGGCGGCGATGTCGACCGACTACTACACGCGACTCGAGCAGCAGCGCGGGCCGCGGCCGTCGGAGCAGATGCTCGCGTCGATCGCGCGCGGGCTCCGCCTCACGCTCGAGGAGCGCGACCACCTGCTCCTGCTGGCCGGGCACACGCCTCCGTCGCGCGCCGCGGGCGGCCAGCATGTCTCCCCCGGCCTCATGCGCATCCTCGACCGCCTCGCCGACACCCCGGCCCAGGTGATGACCGCGCTCGGCGAGACGCTCGTGCAGACGCCGCCGGCGCGGGCGCTCTTCGGCGACGAGACGCGCTTCGAGGGCTCGATGGCGAGCGTGGGATATCGCTGGTTCGTCGATCCCGCCTCCCGCGGCGTCTACCCGGAGGAGGACCACCCGGTCCACGCGCGCGCCTTCACCGCCGACATCCGCGCGGTCGCGGCCGCGCAGGGCCCAGGCTCGCGTGCGGCCTCGCTCGTCGCCGAGCTGCTCGACGCGAGCCCGGAGTTCGCCGAGCTGTGGGCCGCGCACGAGGTGGGCGCGGGGCACTCCCGGCAGAAGCGGCTGCAGCACCCCGAGGTCGGCGTCATGCACCTCGAGTGCCAGGTGCTCCACGACCCGGTGCAGGGCCACACGCTGCTCATCCTGACGGCGGCGCCGGGGTCGGAGAGCGCCGAGCGGCTGCAGCTGCTGTCGGTCATCGGCGCGCAGGAGCTCGCGGGCTGAGGCGCTCGCAGCGCTCATCGCGGCGGCCCAGCGACAGCGGTGGCGGATGCGGTGAGCGGACCGACCGGCACGGCCGTCGTGATCCGCGCGTCGAGCCCGTCGAGGGCGCACGACGTGAGCCGGGCGCCGCTCGCCGCCGCGACCGCGCCGGCGAGCGCGCACGGCTCGCCCACCGCGTAGCCGCTGAGCGCGTCGGCGGCCGTGAGGGCCGCGGCGTCCGCGGCCGCGGCCGCTCGAGCCTGCGCGATGCTCGCGGTGCCCGCGCCCACGACGAGCAGCGCGAGCGCGAGCGCGGCCGATGCGATCGCGAGCACGAGAGCCGTGCCCGCGCCGCGGTCGTCGCGCAGCGCCGGCAGCGGCCGCCCGCCGGCGCGCAGGCGCATCACCGACCGCCCGCGTGCGCGCATCCGGTTGCCGAGAGCGTGAGGGCGCCGCCGAGCACCGAGCGCTCGAGCACGGCGCACACGAGCTCGCCGCGCGTCTCGAGCCGGAGGGCCGCGCCGTCCGCGTACGCGCCCGGGTCGTCGCCGCGGCCCGCCGCGCGCGCCGCCGCGCCCGCGGACTGCTCGAGGCCGACCTGCGCCGCCGCGGCCGCGACCGCGCCCACCGCGATGGCGAGCGCGAGCACGGCCGCGGGCAGCGCCGCGGCGAGCTCGGCGGCGACCGCCCCGAGCTCGCCACGGCGGCCCGCGAGGGCCCTACTGGACAGTGAGGGCACGCTGCACCATGTCGGTGAGGATCCCGCGCACCTCGTCGGAGCGCAGGATCACCACCAGCAGGCCCGCGAACCCGACCGCCGCCATCGTCGCGATGACGTACTCGGCGGTCGCCGCGCCCTCCTCCTCGTGCACCAGCCTGTCGAGCATCCGCATGCTCGCCTCCTCTCAGTCGTGGATGGAGGTGTCAGGGTGCGCCGAGCGGCGGCTCCCGCGCGCCGCCTCCACGTGCACCTGTGGAGGAGCGCGGCCGCGGGGCGGCGCGAGGCCCGGCGGCCGAGCGGCTCGAGCCGGCGCCCGGCCGGCTCAGGCGAGCGGCGCGAGCGACGCCTGCAGCATCGAGACGACGAGCGGCACGACCGCGACCAGCGTGAACGCGGGCAGCACGCAGACGCCGAGCGGCAGCGCGAGCCGCACGCCCGCCCGCTGCGCCCGCGCCTCCGCGTCGAGCCGGGCGCGGGTGCGCGCCGCGGTCGCCTCGGCGAGCAGCAGCCCGCGCACGGGCACGCCGGCGCGCTCGGCGAGCGCGAGCGCCTCGTCGACCGCCGCCCAGTCGGCGGCGTCGACGTCCGCGCCGTCGAGCGCCGCCGAGGCCGCGCGCCTCGCCGCCGCCGCGGCCCCGCCGCCCGCGAGCGCCACCGCCACGAGGTCGAGCGGCAGGCCCGGCGCGGGAGTGCCGCGCGCGGCCTCCGCGACGATCCTGCGCGACCACGCCCAGGCCGCCACGAGCAGCAGCGCGCCCGCGCCCATCGACCAGGTCGCCAGCCCGCCACCCGCCACCGCGCCGACGACGTCGAGCCCGAGCGCCGCGCCGAACCCGAGGCCCACGAGCGGCAGCAGCGCCACGAGCCGCGCCGTCGCGCGCGGCCCCGCGAGCACCGCCTCGAGCGCGCGACGCTGGGCGGCCTGCTCGCGCAGCAGGCCCGCGAGCCGCTCGAGGGTCGCCGCGGTCGGCGCGCCGGACGCGGCGGACACCTCGAGCACCGCTGCGACCGCACCGCCGGCCTGGGCATCCGCCGACTCCGGAGACGCGCCGACGAGCGTCCACGCTCGCTCGAGCGGCAGCCCGCCCGCCGCGAGCGCCGCGACCCGGTGCACCGTCGCCGCGGCGCCCTCGAGCCGGGCGGCGCCCGAACCCGCCCGCTCCCGCCTCACGGCCCGGCGCCCGCGCTCGCCCGCACCACGAGCCGCTCGCGGTCGAGCCCGAGCGCCCCGATCGCGGCCACCCGCCGGCCCTGCGCATCCCGCTCCACGTGGAGCACCGCGCCGATCGCGCTCACCGCCTGCCGCGCGAGCGCCGCGGGCGAGAGGCCCGCGAGCGCGCCGAGCGCCTCGAGCCGCGCCGGCACGTCGTCGAGCGAGTTCGCGTGGAGCGTGCCGGCGCCCCCGTCGTGCCCCGTGTTCAGCGCGGCCAGCAGCTCGCGCACCTCCGCGCCGCGGCACTCGCCGAGCACGAGCCGGTCGGGCCGCATCCGCAGCGCCTCGCGCACGAGCCGCTCGAGCCCCACCGCGCCCGCGCCCTCCGCGTTGGCCTGCCGCGCCTCGAGCGCGACGACGTGCGGGTGGCGGATGCGCAGCTCGGCGACGTCCTCGATCGTGACGATCCGCTCCCCCGGTCCCGCCTCGGCGAGCATCGCGCCGAGCAGCGTCGTCTTCCCCGAGCCGCCCGCGCCGGTGACGAGCACGTTCGCGCGGCTCGCGACGAGCGCCCGCACGCGCCCGAGCGGCACGCGCACGAAGGCGCCCGAGGCCTCGAGCGCGGCGAGCGAGAGCGCCTCCACGCGCGGCAGGCGGATCGACAGCTGCGCGCCCGCGACGGCCACCGGCGGCAGCACGGCGTGCACGCGGATGCCGTCGTGCAGCCGCACGTCGGCGCACGGCGTCGCCTCGTCGACGTGCCGGCCGCCCGCGCCGACGAGCGCGACCGCGAGCGCGCGGGCCCGCTCGGGGCCGAGCACGAGCGGCGCGCGCTCCGCGCCGCCGCCGCGGTCCGCCCACACCTGGCCTCCGGTGACGAACACGTCGGTGACCGCCGGATCCGCGACGAGGGGAGCGAGCTCGCCGAACTCGGTGAGCGCCGCGCCGTCGAGCGCCGTGCGGGCGCTCGCGACCGCGGCCCGATCGGCGCCCGCGACGAAGGGGATGCCCGCCGCACGGGCGGTCGAGGTGGCCTGCATGGCGGCACCGTAGGCGTCGCCGGGCGCTCCGGTGCGGGGTCGGGGCAGCGGCTGTGGAGACGTGCCCGCGCGACCCCGACGCATCCGCAGACGGAGGCGGCGCCCGCCTGGGGGGAGGGGGCGCCGCCGCGGGCTCGCGGATGGGGGATCCGCACTGCGCCCGCCGATCGTCGGCCGAGCCGACGGCACCATGGTAGGCCGGACGCGGTGTCCACGGGCACGCAACACGACGCAACGGCGCGCCCAGCGCCCGCGTATAGGCTCGCCGGGACGACGGAGTCAGGAGGAGCCACCAGTGTCCGACCGCATCGATCACCTGCTCACCGAGACGCGACGATTCGCGCCCCCGGAGGCGCTCGCGCAGGCGTCCGCGACCACGAGCGACCTCTACGAGCAGGCCGCGGCCGACCGGCTCGGGTTCTGGGCCGAGCAGGCCCGCACCCTCACGTGGGCGACGCCGTTCACCGAGGTGCTCGACTGGCAGCCGCCGCACGCGCGGTGGTTCCACGACGGCACGCTCAACGTGGCCGTCAACTGCCTCGACCGGCACGTCGAGGCCGGGAACGGCGACCGCATCGCGCTCCACTGGGAGGGCGAGCCCGGCGACCGCCGCACCGTCACCTACGCGCAGATGACCGCCGAGGTGAAGCGCCTCGCGAACGTGCTCACCGACTTGGGCGTGCGCGCCGGCGACCGCGTCGCCATCTACCTGCCGATGCTGCCGGAGGCCGTCGCGGCGATGCTCGCGTGCGCCCGCATCGGCGCCGTGCACACCGCCGTCTTCGGCGGCTTTTCGCCCTCGAACCTCCGCAGCCGCATCGACGACGCCGGGGCGACCCTCGTCATCACGACCGACGGCGCCTGGCGCAAGGGCAAGGTCTTCCCGCTCAAGCCCACGGTCGACGAGGCGCTCCGCGAGCCCGGCCACGGCGTGCGCAACGTGCTCGTGGTGCGCCGCGGCGAGAACGAGATCGACTGGGACGACAGCCGCGACGTCTGGTACCACGAGGCGATGGCGGAAGCCGCGCCCGAGCACCAGGCCGAGGCCTTCCCCGCCGAGCACCCGCTCTTCATCCTCTACACCTCCGGCACCACGGGGAAGCCGAAGGGCATCCTGCACACGAGCGCCGGCTACCTCACGCAGACGGCGTTCACGCACCGCCACGTGTTCGACCTGAAGCCCGAGACCGACGTCTACTGGTGCACCGCCGACATCGGCTGGGTCACCGGCCACAGCTACATCGTCTACGGGCCGATGGCCAACGGCACGACGCAGGTCATGCACGAGGGCACCTTCGACACCCCCACCCCCGAGCGGCCGTGGCAGATCATCGAGCGCTACGGCGTGACCATCTTCTACACGGCGCCCACGGCCATCCGCACGTTCATGAAGCTCGGCCGGCAGCACACCCAGTCGAGCGACCTCTCGAGCCTGCGGGTGCTCGGCACGGTGGGCGAGCCCATTAACCCGGAGGCGTGGATGTGGTACCGCGACGTGGTGGGCGGCGGCAGCACGCCCGTCATGGACACGTGGTGGCAGACCGAGACCGGCGCGATCATGATCTCCGGCCTCGCATCCGTGACGTCGCTGAAGCCCGGCAGCGCGCAGGTGCCGATCCCCGGCATCGACATCGACGTGGTCGACGAGGCCGGCGCACCCGTCGGCGACGGCGACGGCGGCCTGCTCGTCGTCACCTCGCCGTGGCCGTCGATGCTCCGCACGATCTGGGGCGACGACGAGCGCTACCGCGAGACGTACTGGGAGAGGTTCGGCGACCGCTACTTCGCGGGCGACGGCGCGCGCAAGGACGACGACGGCGAGATCTGGCTGCTCGGCCGCGTCGACGACGTCATGAACGTGTCGGGCCATCGGCTCTCGACGGCCGAGATCGAGTCGTCGCTCGTCGCGCACGAGTCGACCGCCGAGGCCGCGGTGGTGGGGGCGAGCGACGAGACCACCGGCCAGGCGGTCGTCGCGTTCGTCATCCTGAAGTCGCGGTTCGCGGATGCGATGTCGGTCGAGGAGTCGGAGGGCGTGCTGCGCCAGCACGTCGCCGGCGACATCGGCGCGATCGCCCGCCCGCGGCAGGTGTTCATCGTGCCCGACCTGCCCAAGACGCGCTCGGGCAAGATCATGCGCCGCCTGCTGCGCGACCTCGCCGAGGGCCGCGAGCTGGGCGACACCACCACCCTCGCCGACCAGAACGTCGTCGACGCGATCCGCTCCCAGCTGCGCTGACCCGGCCGGCCGCGCCGCGCCAGCGCCGCGCCCGCCCGCCCGCCGCGCACCCCGTCTCGTCACCGAACTTCCCCGAATCCGACGTTGTCGCCTCGAAACGTCGAGTTCGGGGAAGTTCGCGCTCGGCCCGGTCCACAGGGGCGCTCGGCCGCGCCGCGCCGCGCGTCGCGAGCGGTGCAGTGTGCGCGCATGCACGATGGATGGGCACTGCCAGCGGCGCTGCGGGGCGCCACGTTCACAGCGGCGGATGCGAAGGCGCACGGCGTCGCGGAGCGCCGCCTCAGGAGCGACCGCGCGACGCAGCTGCATCACGGCGTGTGGGCTGATGCGGGGACCGAGCTGACGGTGGCGCAGCGGGCGAGCGCGGCACTCAGCGCCACCTCGCCCGACGCGTGGATCAGCCACGCCGCCGCCGCGCACCTGCTCGGGCTGCGCGTGCCCCCGAGGCTCCGCGCCCTGGACCGCATCGACGTCACCGTCCCGACGCCGATGCACGCGCCGCGCGGCCGGGGCGTTCGCGGACGCCAGCGGTCGCTCACGCCCAGCGCGATCGCGATGATCCACGGCATCCGCGCCTCCAGCCCGGCTCAGGCCTTCGTGGACGGTGCCGACTACCTAGCCTTCGCGGACCTGGTCGCGCTCGGCGACGGGATCGTCGACCTACGCCGCCCGCTCGCGAGCGCCCCAGAGCTGCGGCGAGCGATCGGGGAACATCGCGGCCAGCGCGGCCACCGTCGGCTCCTGGCGGCCTCGCATGCGGTCCGCCCGACGTCACGCTCGTGGGCCGAGACGGTCACGCGTCTCGAGCTGGAGGCGATGGGCGCGCCGCCCGCCTGGTGGAACGTCCCGGTGCACCTGCCGGGCGGAGAGGAGCTCGCGCCTGACGCAGCCTTCTGGCAGGCGGGAGTGCTGCTCGAGGTCGAGGGCGACCAGCATCGGACCGACCGCGCCCAGTGGCTGACCGACCTCGACCGCTACAACCTGGTCCAGCGCTACGACCTCGAGCCGCATCGCATTGTCGTCACCTCACCCGCGGAGACGAGGGCTCGGCTCCGACCCATCGTCGACCGCATCCTGCGGCGCTGGGACCCGACGCGGGCCGCCGCGCCGATCGCTCCCTGGTACTCGCACCCGCCCGAGTTCCCCGAGGGCTAGCTGCTCTCCGCCCCGTGAACGACGAACTTCCCCGAATCCGACGTTTCCACGCGGAGAGGTCGGATTCGGGGAAGTTCGGTGAAGAGGGGCGCGGAGCTAGGCGAACTCGGCGATCAGCTCGATCTCGACCGGCGCGTGGAGCGGCAGCTCCGCGACGCCGACGGCCGAGCGGGCGTGGATGCCGGCGTCGCCGAACAGCTCGCCCAGCAGCTCGCTCGCACCGTTCACGACGCCGGGCTGTCCGCTGAAGCCCGCCGCCGAGGCGACGAAGCCCGTCACCTTCACGATGCGGGTGATGCGGTCGAGCGAGCCGATCTCGGCGTCGATCGCCGCGAGGGCGTTGAGGATGCACTGGCGCGCGTCCGCGTGCGCCTCGTCGGCCGAGACCTCGGTGCCGACGAGGCCCGTGCGCAGCAGCTGCCCGTCGACCATCGGCAGCTGGCCCGAGGTGAAGACGAGGTGGCCGGACACCACGGCGGGCACGTAGGCCGCCACGGGCTTGGCGACCGGCGGCAGCGCGATGCCGAGCTCGGCCATCCGCGCGACGACGCTCACTCGGCGGCCTCGACGGGGCGCTTCAGGAAGGCGACGAGGCCGCCCTCGGGGCCGTTCGCGACGTGCACGAGCTCCCAGCCGTCGGAGCCCCAGGTGTTGAGGATCGCGGTCTCGCGGTGGATGAGGAGCGGCGTGGTCGCGTACTCCCAGGTGGTCTTCGGCATGGCGCGGTGCCCTCAGCTCTCATAGGTCGGTGCCGTACCCTCGTATGCTATGGCCGCCACCAAGCACAAGCCGGGATCCCTCCTGGGCGCGATCCTCGGTCTCATCGGTTTCAGCGCCGCCGCCGGCGTGCTGGTCTCCGCGACCCTGACCCCCGCCCTCGCCATCGCGTCGAGCACCGCCAACAGCGGCCTCGACGTGTTCGAGAGCCTCCCCTCGTACGCGCAGATCACGCAGCAGGCCGAGCGCAACCGCATCTACGGCATGCGCGACGGCGAGCCGGTCGAGATCGCGCAGTTCTACAGCCAGGACCGCCAGGTGCTCACCTGGGAGCAGGTGCCGCGGACGGCGGTGGACGCCCTCGTCGCAGGCGAGGACCGTCGCTTCTACTCCCATGGCGGCGTCGACGCTCCCTCCGTCGCCCGCGCCGCGCTCTCGCAGCTCGGGTTCGGCGGCGACTCCGGAGCGTCGACCCTCACGATGCAGCTCGTGCGACAGCAGATCGCGATCGACGCCTGCCTCACCGACACCGAGGAGGCGCAGGCGGTCTGCGATGCGCAGTACAGCCAGTCCTACCAGCGCAAGCTCGCCGAGATGCGCCTGTCCATGGGCCTCGAGCAGCGATACACGAAGAACGAGATCGCCCTCGCATACCTGAACATCGCGAACTTCGGCGGCAACATCTACGGCATCGAATCGGGAGCCCAGCGCGCGTTCGGCAAGCCCGCGTCGGAGCTCAGCATCGCCGAGTCCGCCGCGCTCATCGCCACGGTCCAGAACCCGTCGACGCGCAACCTGTTCAACAGCGCCAACTGGCCACGGAACCAGGAGCGACGCGACTTCATCATCCGGGCGATGGCCTCGGAGGGCTACATCACCGCCGAGGAGCGCGACGAGGCTCTCGCGACCCCCGTCGACGAGGAGTTCGTCAATCCTCAGCCCGCGAACAACGGCTGCATCTCGGGCCATGACTCGACGCGCTTCTTCTGCGACTACGTGCAGCGGACGCTGTCCAAGGCGCAGGTCGACGCCAACGGGAACGAGAGCTTCATCCTCGGCGCGACCGCGGAGGACAACGCACGCGTGCTCGCCCAGGGCGGCCTCCGCATCTACACCAGCATCGACGTCGGTCTGAGCGACGCGGTGCAGGACCTCGTCGACCAGTACGTCCCCAACACCGAGACGCGCTGGAACTCGGGAGGCGCCGTCACGCAGCTCGAGGTGGGCACAGGGCGGATCCTGACGATGGTCCAGAACAAGGACTACTCGCCGACCGAGGACGCGCCGCCGACGGCGACGAGCATCAACTTCAACGCGGACGCGCAGCTCGGCAGGTCGAACGGCTTCCAGCCGGGCTCCGGGTTCAAGATCTTCACCCTCGCGCAGTGGATCATCGACGGCCGCTCCGTCAACGAACAGGTCGATGCGACCGCGGAGGAGTGGCGCCAGGGCGACTTCCAGGCCTCCTGCCAGCCCGGCGGCGTGCTGAACTTCGGCGGCGAGTACGATCCGCAGAACAACGAGGGCAACGAGTACGCCCGCATGACCCCGACGCAGATCATGGTGAACTCCGTGAACACGGGCACGCTGCGCATGGCGAGCGAGCTCGACTACTGCAAGATCGTCGACCTGGCGAGCGCGATGGGAGCGACGCCCGCGAACGGCGACTGGGACTACTTCCCCTCGGGCATCATCGGTGGCGCGACGACCGTCACCCCCATGGGGATGGCCCAGGCGTTCGCGACCATCGCCAACGGCGGCACGCACTGCGAGCCGCGCGCGATCGATCGGATCGTCGCTCGCGACGGCAGCGAGATCCTGCCGCCGTCGCAGCAGTGCGAGCAGGTGCTCACGCCCGAGGTGGCCTCGGTCATGCAGCTCGTGCTCGAGGAGGTCACGCAGGGGAACTTCCTCAACAACCCTGCAGGGCCGACCCCGGTGATCTCGAAGACCGGCACGACGAACAACGTGGAGCAGACCTGGGTGAACGGCGCCAGCCCGGAGGTCGCCAGCTCCGTCTGGGTGGGGAACATCACCGGGCCGAACCGCAACCTCGAGGATCGCTGGAACGTCCGCTCGTACATCTTCAAGGCGGCGATGGAGGAGGCGATCGCCCGTTACCCCGGGGGCGAGTTCCTCACGCCTGACAGCGAGACGCTCGCGGGTGACGCCAACGCGCTCCCCGACGTCACCGGCCAGCCGGTCGACCAGGCGCAGGCCGCCCTCGAGGGCGCCGGCTTCACGGTCCAGGTCGCCAACCCGGTCGACGGCCTCCAGGCGGAGGGCCTCGTCGAGTACACGGCTCCCGGCGCCGGCACGCAGGTGACCACGTCGACGCCGATCATCCTCTACCCCTCCAACGGTGCGCTCGCGCCGGGCGCGTCGCCGTCCGAGACGGGGACGCCCGAGACGGCGGCGCCGGAGGGCCAGGCGTGGCCCGACCTCGTCGGGCAGGTGCTCGCGGATGCGCGGACCGCCGTGCAGGGCGCGGGCTTCGACCCCGCGAACGTTCAGGTCACGTGGCAGGACCACGGCGAGGGCAACCGCTGCGTGGTGCTCGCGCAGAACCCGGCGGCCGGCACCGCGGGCCAGCCCGCGGATCCGATCTCCGTGGTCGTCGGGTCCGACGCATCCGGCGGCGACCCTGGCTGCTAGCCGGGCGCTCGGCGCGGTCGTCGGCGGCGTGCTCGCCGCCGGGGCCGCGGTCGCCGCCTACGCCACCGCCGTCGAGCCGCGGGCCTTCCGCATCCGCAGCGAGACGCTGCGCATCCTGCCCGAGGGCGCGCGGCCGATCACCGTGCTGCACCTCGCCGACATCCACCTCGCGCCGTGGCAGGGCACCAAGCTCGACTGGCTGCAGGGCCTCGCGACGGTGGAGCCCGACCTGATCGTCAACACCGGCGACAGCCTCGGCCACGCCGCGGCGCTGCCGGTGCTCGCGGATGCGCTGCAGGTCTTCCGCGGCGTGCCCGGCTTCTTCGTGCACGGCTCGAACGACGTGCACGGCCCGCAGCTGAAGAACCCGCTGCGCTACTTCGCCGGGCCCTCGCAGCAGCGGCGCGACGCGCCCGTCGAGCGGCTCGACGTCGCGGGCCTCGAGCGCGCCTACGCCGAGCTCGGCTGGCTCGACCTCAACAACACGGCCCGCGCGGTGGAGGTGCGGGGCACGACCGTCGCGGGCTTCGGCGTCTCGGACGCGCACCGCGACTGGGACCGCCTCGACGAGGCCGAGGCGGCGCTCTCGCGCATGCGCAAGGCGCTCGGCGCCGACGCGATCGGTGCGACGCTCGGCGTGACGCACGCGCCGTACCGCCGCATCCTCGACGCCTTCGTCGACCTCGGCGCCGACGCGATCCTCGCCGGCCACACGCATGGCGGCCAGGTACGGGTGCCGGGCGGCCACGCGATCGTCACGAACTGCGACATCCCTCGCGAGCAGGCCTCGGGCCTCTCCACGTGGCGACACGACGGCCGCGAGGCGCCGCTCAACGTCTCGCAGGGCATCGGCGCCTCGATCTATGCGCCGTTCCGGCTGGGCACGCCCCCGGAGGCGGTCGTCGTGTCGCTCGCGCCTCGCAGGATCGGGTAGACTGGCCAGGTTGCACGGACGGAGCCTCGGCTCCGGATGGCACACCGGGGTGTGGCGCAGCTTGGTAGCGCGCGTCGTTCGGGACGACGAGGTCGCAGGTTCAAATCCTGTCACCCCGACCGCAGAGGCCCCCACCGCTCAGGTGGGGGCCTCTTCCGCGTCCGGGAGGCGCGAGCGGCGCCCGCTCCCCTACCCGAGCCGGCCGCCCGACTCCTCGAGGTAGCAGGTGGCGCAGAGCGACTCGTAGTGCACCGTCTCGCCGTCGATGGCGACCTGGTCGCCATCGAAGACGAACCGCTCGCCGACGCGGCGCCCGTTGAAGAGCGCCTTCCGGCCGCAGCGGCAGATGGTCTTCAGCTCCTCGAGCGAGTGCGCGAGCTCGAGCAGGCGCGCCGAGCCGGGGAACGCGCGCGTGCGGAAGTCGGTGCGGATGCCGTAGGCCAGCACGGGCACGCCGCGCTCGACCGCGATGCGCAGCAGCTCGTCGACCTGCGCCGGCCGCAGGAACTGCGCCTCGTCGACGAGCAGGCACGCGACCGGAGCGGGATCGGCCGCGGCGGCCTCGTCGAACCGCGCGACGAGCGAGTCCTCCGGCCCGACGAGCACGTCGACCTCGCGGGTCATGCCGAGGCGCGAGACGACGTCCCGCTCCCCCTTCGTGTCGGTCGCCGGCTTCGCGAGCAGCACGCGCTGGCCGCGCTCCTCGTAGTTGAACGCCGCCTGCAGGAGCCCGGTCGACTTGCCGGAGTTCATCGCCCCGTATCGGAAGTACAGCTTCGCCACGACGACCATCCTGCCGCCTCGGCGCGCCGTCCGGCGCCACGTCGGCTAGAGGATGCCGTCCTCCTCGGCGCGCACGATGAGCTCGGAGCGCTTGCCGGCGGGCCGGTCGAGCGCCGCGTACTTCGCGCGCACGCGCCGCAGGAAGGTCTTCGCGGTCTCGTACCCGACCTGCATCTCGTCGGCCACCTGCACGGTCGTCCGACCCTGCACGTAGTAGGCGAGCGCGCGCCGCTCGCGCGGCGAGAGGCGCGGCCGAGCCGGGCCGACGCCCATCCTGCCGCGGCGCCTGCCGGGATGCCGGGCATCGCGGATGCTGGCCGAGAGCGCGTACCCGTCGGTATCGGCGGGGAGCACGACGGCCCCGGCCTCCGCGAGCTCGTCGGCGAGCGACGGCTCGGCGTCGACGAGCACGACGACGACGGCGCCCGCGGCGATCGCGGTGCGCGCGTGCGCGAGCAGGGGCGGGCCGGGTTCCTCGATGAGGACGATGGCGTCGCCGGGGAAGCCGTCAGCCGTCACGAGATCGGTGAACCTCCCCTCGACGGCTTCGAGCCTGAGGGCTGGCTGCTCCGCGATCGCATCGCGGAGAGCGTCGGCCGCCGTGCCGGTGGCGACGGCGGTGACGCTTCGTGGTGCACGGTCCGATGGAGCTTCCGTGGCAGACATGGGGTGGTCCTGGGGCTAGGGGGACGCGGCGCCCGCCGCCGCTGGGTGGATCTCTCGCGCGGCCTCATCGCTGAGTCCGAGCGCTCGGGCGGTGTGCGCGATGCTCGCACGGGCCGCGTCGCGGTCCGCGTTGAGCTTCGTGCCGTAGCTGGGGATCAGCTCACGGATGGTGTCCTCCCAGCGCGGCATGTGCTCCGGGAAGCAGCGGCCCAGGATGGTCAGCATGATGTGGACGGCCGTCGAGGCGCCCGGCGATGCGCCGAGCAGGCCTGCGATGGTGCCGTCGGCCCCGGTGACGACCTCGGTGCCGAACTGCAGCACGCCGCCCTTCTCGGGGTCCTTCTTCATCACCTGGACGCGCTGGCCCGCGGTGATGAGGCGCCAGTCCTCGTCGCGCGCGTTCGGCATGAACTCGCGGAGCGCGTCGAGGCGCTTCTGCCGCGAGGCGAACACCTCGCCGGCGAGGTAGGAGACGAGCGGGAGGTTGGCGAGGCCCGCGCGGATCATCGGGTACAGGTTGTGCCCCTTGATCGTCTCGAACATGTCGGTGTAGCTGCCGGTCTTCAGGTACTTCGGGCTGAAGCCCGCGTACGGGCCGAAGAGCAGGCTGGTCTCGCCGTCGACGACGCGCGTGTCGAGGTGCGGCACCGACATGGGCGGCGCGCCCACGCTCGCCTTGCCGTAGACCTTCGCGGTGTGGCGCGCGACGACCTCGGGGTCGTCGGTCCGCAGGAAGGCGCCCGTGATGGGGAAGCCGGCGAAGCCCTTCGCCTCGGGGATGCGCGACTGCTGCAGCAGCTTCAGCGCGCCGCCGCCCGCGCCGACGAACACGAAGCGCGCGTGGACGTCGCCGGGCGTCTGGCCGATCTCGCGGCGCAGCTTGATGCGCCACGTGCCGTCGGCCTCGCGGCGCAGGCCCTTGACGGCGACGTTCGTGTGCACCTTCGCGCCCGCCTCCCGGAGACGGCCGAAGAGGAGTCGCGTGAGGGCGCCGAAGTCGACGTCGGTGCCGTCGGTCGAGCGGGTCGCCGCGATCGGCTGCGACTTCGCGCGGCCGGGGATGAGGGTGGGCGCCCACTCGCGGATGACCTCCGCGTCCTCCGAGTACTCGATGCCCTCGAAGAGCGGCTCGTCCTTGAGCAGCTCCCAACGGCGGCGGAGGTAGTCGACGTTCGCCTCGCCCCAGACGAAGGTCATGTGCGGGGTCGCGGCGATGAACGCGGACGGCTCGGGGAGCGTGCCGTCCTCGACGAACGATGCCCACAGCTGCCGCGAGAGCTGGAACTGCTCGTTGATGTCGACGGCCTTGGCGGTCGACAGCTCGCCGTTCGGGCCCTCCGGCATGTAGTTCAGCTCGCAGAGCGCCGCGTGCCCGGTGCCGGCGTTGTTCCAGGGGTTCGACGACTCCTGGCCGACCTCCGGGAGGCGCTCGAAGACCTCGATCGACCACGACGGCTCCAGGCGGTTGAGGAGCGCACCGAGCGTCGCGCTCATGATGCCTCCACCGATGAGGGCCACGTCGATCGTCTTCGTCACGCCAACGATCCTACGCCGACGCCCCTGCGCTGTCCGACAGCGGCCTGGTGGTGCGGCGCAGCGCACCCCTAGCATGAGGCCCACGATCCTCAGGAAGGGAGCGTGCGATGGGCATCCTCGACGACGCGAAGGACCGGCTCGGCGACGCGGCCGGCTGGGCGAAGGAGCAGGCGGAGCGGCTCGGCGACCGGGCGGGCGACGCCGGCCAGGCGATCGGCGCGGGCGCCGCGGAGGCCGCCCACTGGGCGCGCGAGCGGATCGCGGCCGCGCAGCCGGGCGACGGGGTCGACCGCGCCGGCGCGTCCGTGGCCGCGCTCGACGATGCGCGATCGGGCGGCGGCCCGGGCGCGCCCTCGGGCGAGCCCTCGGCCGACGGCGGCGTGCCCGCGACCGAGTGGGTCGAGCAGTCCCGCGACCACGCCGAGCCGCACGCCGGCGCGCACGCCGACGAGCAGCCGCCCGTGCAGCACGAGGTGCCGCCCGTTCCCGAGGAGCCGACGCCCTAGGCGGCCCGGCGCCGTGCAGGCCGGCTCTGTCCGGGCCGGCTCCCGGCGGGCCGGCCGGCCTCAGCCGAGGCGCTGCGCGACGAGCTCGGCGAGCTGCACGGCGTTGAGCGCCGCGCCCTTGCGCAGGTTGTCGTTCGAGACGAAGAGCACGAGGCCGTGGCCCGGCTCGGCCGACCCGTCGGCGCGGATGCGGCCCACGAGCGACGCGTCGGCGCCCGCCGCCTGCAGCGGCGTCGGCACGTCGACGAGCTCGACGCCGGGCGCCTGCTCGAGCAGCTCCCGGGCGCGCTCGGGGCTGAGCTCCCGCTCGAACTCCGCGTGGATCGCGAGGGAGTGGCCGGTGAAGACGGGCACGCGCACGCAGGTGCCGGCGACGCGCAGGTCGGGGCGCTCGAGGATCTTGCGCGACTCGTTGCGGAGCTTCTGCTCCTCGTCGGTCTCGAGCGATCCGTCGTCGACGATCGAGCCCGCGAGCGGCAGCACGTTGTGGGCGATGGGCTGCGTGTAGACGCCCGGCTCCCCCAGGTCGACCGCCGAGCCGTCGTGCGCGAGGCGCTCGGGGTGCTGGCCCGCGGCGCGCTCGAGCTGCCCGCGCAGCTCCTCGACGCCCTTGAGGCCCGAGCCCGAGACCGCCTGGTAGGTCGCGACGACGAGGCGCTCGAGGCCGGCCTCGCGGTCGAGCGGCTTCAGCACGGGCATCGCGGCCATCGTGGTGCAGTTGGGGTTGGCGATGATGCCCTTGGCCGCGCCGGTGATCGCGTGCGGGTTCACCTCGGACACCACGAGCGGCACGTCGGGGTCCATGCGCCACGCGGACGAGTTGTCGATCACGACGACGCCCGCCTCGGCGAACCTCGGCGCGAGCCGCTTCGAGGTCGCGCCGCCGGCGGAGAAGATCGCGATGTCGAGGCCGCTGGGGTCGGCCTCGTCGGCGTCCTCGACCACGACGTCGCGGCCCTGGAAGACGATGGTGCTGCCCGCGGAGCGGGCGGACGCGAACAGCCGCAGCTCGTCGATCGCGAGGCCGCGATCGGCGAGCAGGCGCAGCACGACGCCGCCGACCTGGCCGGTGGCGCCGACGACGCCGAGGCGCAGCGGACGCGCCTCGTGGGCCTCGTCGGCCAGCCGGCGGATCATCGGCCCGTCCCTGCGTGCACGACGGCCTCCTGCTCGGCGTCGAGCTCGAAGGCGGAGTGCACGACGCGCACCGCGTCGACCAGCTGGTCGGCGCTCGTGACGACCGAGATGCGGATCTCGGAGGTCGAGATCATCTCGATGTTGATCCCGGCGTCGGAGAGCGCGCGGAACAGGCGCGCGGACACGCCCGCGTTGGTGCGCATGCCGGCGCCGACGAGCGCGAGCTTGCCGATCTGGTCGTCGTGCTGGAGGTGCTCGAAGCCGACCTCGTCGCGGTGCGCCTCGAGGGCCTGCAGCACCGCGCCGGCCTCCTCCTTCGGCAGCGTGAACGAGATGTCGGTGCGGCCGGTCGCGGCGGCGGACACGTTCTGGACGATCATGTCCAGGTTCGCGCCCGTCTCGGCGACGATCGTGAAGATGCGCGCGGCCGTGCCGGGCACGTCCGGTGCGCCCGCGACCGTGACCTTCGCCTCGCTGAGGTCGTGGGCCACGCCCACGATCATCGGCTCTTCCATTGCGGACCCCGCTCTCTCTGGGTCGTAGACGATGGTGCCCTCGTCGTTCGTGAACGAGGATCGCACGTGGAGGGTGACGCCGTGGCGGCGCGCGTACTCGACGCTGCGGACGTGCAGCACCTTCGAGCCCGCCGCGGCCATCTCGAGCATCTCCTCGCTCGTGATGCGGCTCACCTTGCGGGCGCGCGGCACGACGCGGGGATCGGCGCTGAAGACGCCGTCGACGTCGGTGTAGATCTCGCACACGTCGGCATCGAGGGCCGCAGCGAGCGCGACGGCGGACGTGTCGGAGCCGCCGCGGCCGAGGGTCGTGATGTCGCCCGTGACCTTGTTGAAGCCGGCGAAGCCCTGCACGATCGCGATCTGGCCCTCGTCGAGGGCCTGTCGGACGCGGCCGGGCGTGACCGAGACGATCCGGGCCGAGCCGTGGCGGTCGTCGGTGAGCATGCCGGCCTGGCTGCCCGTGAACGAGACGGCCTCCGCGCCCTGCGACTTGATGGCCATCGCCAGCAGCGCCATCGAGATGCGCTCGCCGGCGGTGAGCAGCATGTCGAGCTCGCGGCCGCCCGTGGGCAGGTTCGGCACGACGGCGTGCGCGAGGTCGAGCAGCTCGTCGGTGGTGTCGCCCATGGCGGAGACCACCACGACGACGTCGTCGCCGCGCTTGCGCGTCTCGACGATGCGCTTGGCGACGCGCTTGATGCTCTCGGCGTCGGCCACGCTGGACCCGCCGAACTTCTGCACGATGAGGCTCACACCGCTCCTCGAGTCCCGGAGATCTCAGTCTAGGCGCCGGGCGCATGCCGACCGCGCCGAGGGCGCGGCGGCGTCGGCCTCAACGCTCGATGGTGCGACGGCCCTCGAAGGCGCGACCGAGCGTCATCTCGTCGGCGAACTCGAGGTCGCCGCCGACCGGCAGCCCGCTCGCCAGGCGCGACACCCGGATGCCGAGGGGCAGCAGGGAGCGGATGAGGTAGGTGGCCGTGGCCTCGCCCTCGACGTTGGGGTCGGTGGCGATGATGACCTCCTCGACCGTCGCGTCCTGCAGCCGCGTCATGAGCTGCGCGACGCGGAGCTGGTCGGGGCCGACGCCCTGCATGGGGTTCAGGGCGCCGCCGAGCACGTGGTACAGCCCGCGGTACTCGCGGGTCCGCTCGATGGCGACGACGTCCTTCGCCTCCTCGACGACGCAGATCGTGTTCGGCACGCGGCGCGGGTCGCGGCAGATGGCGCAGCGCTCCTCCTCGCCGATGTTGCCGCAGATCACGCAGAAGCGGACCTTCTCGCGCACCGTCTGGAGGATCGTCGCGAGCCGATCGACGTCGAACGTCTCGGTCTGGATGATGTGGAACGCGATGCGCTGAGCCGACTTCGGGCCGACGCCAGGCAGCCGGCCGAGCTCGTCGATGAGGTCCTGGACGATGCCGTCGTACACGCGCTCAGCGCTCCCCTCGCACCCGCGGGCGCTCCTCGATCAGCTCGGCGCCCAGCTCCTCGCGCACGACGGCCTCGCCGTAGCGCGCCGCCTGCGACGCCGACAGCGCCTGGACGGGCTCGGGCGCGCTGCGCATCGCCTCGGCCATCGGCGAGGGCTGCGGCGGGCGGGCGCCGCTCGGCTCCTGCGCCGCCGGGGAGGTCTCGATCGCCGCGGCCTCGGGCGCCGAGACGAACGAGAACGGGTCGGGCTCGGGCTCGTCGGGCAGCGCCTGCTCGGGCAGGTCGGCGGGCGGCGCCTCGGCGTCGCTCGGGATCGCGGCCACGGCCCAGCCGACCACGGGTGCCGCCGGCTCGGCCGTCGATCGCGCGGCCGGCGCGCTGCGCGCGGGATCCGGCTGGCGGGCGGCTGCCGGCGCCGCGGCAGGCGCCGCCGGTGCGACCGAGGGCGCGGGTGCGGAGGCGGGCCCGGGGGCCGCGGCTCGGGAGCCCTCCTCTGCGGGCGCGGGCTCCTGCGCGTCGCGGCGCGGGCCGCTCGGCTGGCGCGTGCGCGGCACGTAGCGCACCTGGATGCCGAGCAGCTCGTCGATCGTGCCCCGCAGCACCTCCGCGACGCTCGGCGCGCCGGGCTTGTGCTCCTTGAAGCGCTCGACGTCGGCGTCGGAGGTGAATCCCACGACGAGCACGTCGCCGTCGCGGAGGTCGATCGGGGTGATGTTCGACACGAGCATGAAGGCCTTGCGGTCGTGCTCGCCGAGGCGCTGGAGCACCTCGTCCCACGCGTCGCGCAGCTGCGCGAAGCCGATCGGCGCGGCGGGCGCGGCGACCGCGGGCTCGGGCGCGGCGACGGCGGGCGCGGGCGCGGCGGCCTCGGGCGACGGCGTCGAGGCGGCGGCTGGCGCGGTCACCGGGCCGTCCGCGGTCCACACCTCGCGCTGGCCGGCGGCCGGGGCGGGGGCCGCTGCGGTCGCGGGCTCGGATCGAGGTGCGGGCTCGGGCGCCGGTGCGACCGGCTCGGCCGGGCGCTCGGACGCGGGGGCCGCCGGCTCGGCCGGGCGCTCGGGCGGCGCGGCCGGCGGCTCGGCGGGCGCCGCCGCGGCTGCCGCGGACGCGTCGACCGACCCGATGACGACGCCGTGCTCGAGCCGCTGCTCGAGCCGCTCGACGCGCGCGATCGTGCCGACCTGCGGGTCGCCGGTCTCGGGCACGAGCAGGCGCGCGGCCATGAGCTCGAGGTGGAGGCGCGGGCTCGTCGCCCCCGCCATGTCGGTGAGCGCCTTCGCGACGATGTCGGCGGCGCGCGAGAGCTCGGCGTGGCCGAAGCCGCGCGCCTGCTCGACGAGCGCCGCGAGCTCGTCCTCGGGCACGCCGTGGAGGATCGCGGCCGGGTCCTGCGCGGCCTGGGCGACGATGAGGTCGCGGAGGCGCTCGAGGAGGTCCTCGACGAAGCGGCGGGGATCCTGGCCCGACTGCACGACGCGGTCGATCGACTCGAACAGCCGGGGCGCGTCGTGGGCCGAGAGCGCGTGCACGATCGCGTCGAGCAGCTCGCCGTGGGTGAAGCCGAGGAGGCCGACGGCCTGCTCGTACGAGACGGTGCCCTCGGATCCGGCGATGAGCTGGTCGAGCAGGCTCAGGGTGTCGCGCGCGGAGCCGCCGCCGGCGCGCACCACGAGCGGCAGCACGCCGGGCTCGACCTGCACGCCCTCCTTGGCGCACACGGCCTGCACGTGCTCGAGCATGGGCGCGGGCGCGATGAGCCGGAACGGGTAGTGGTGCGTGCGCGAGCGGATGGTGCCGATGACCTTCTCGGGCTCGGTCGTCGCGAAGATGAACTTGATGTGCTCCGGCGGCTCCTCGACGATCTTGAGGAGCGCGTTGAAGCCGCCGGACGTGACCATGTGGGCCTCGTCGATGATGAAGACCTTGTAGCGGTCGCGGCTCGGCGCGAAGGTGGCGCGCTCGCGCAGGTCGCGGGCGTCGTCGACGCCGCCGTGGCTCGCTGCGTCGATCTCGACGACGTCGAGCGAGCCGCCGCCGTCGCGGCCGAGCTCGACGCACGAGTCGCACACGCCGCACGGGTCGGGCGTCGGGCCCTGGGCGCAGTTGAGGCAGCGGGCGAGGATGCGCGCGCTCGTGGTCTTGCCGCAGCCGCGCGGGCCGGAGAACAGGTAGGCGTGGTTCACCCGGTCGGCGCGCAGCGCCGTGCGCAGCGGATCGGTGACGTGGGCCTGCCCGATGAGCTCGGCGAACGACTCCGGCCGATAGCGGCGGTAGAGGGCGGCGACCATGCGCACCAGGCTACTTCCCGCCGCTGACGCGCCGAGCCGGGTGGGTCGGGGCCGGACATGAGGGACTCCCCGCGCACCCGCGACGCATCGCGTCGCGGCGCGAGCCCGACCCGGCCATCATCGGGGCCGGACACGAAGGACTCCCCGCGCACCCGCCAGAGCCCGGTTGCCCTTGCTTCGTCTCCGACCTGGGGGATTTGGCCTGGATGGCGCCACGCGGGGAGCCACCACCATCGTACCCGCCGCGGCGGGCGGTCGCATCACGCTCTGGGCGGAGGCATGGCGGACGCCGCTAGCGTGTGCCCATGCCGATCGCCCTCGCCGCCACGGTCTCCGGCCTGCCGCTGCATCCGCTCGCCGTCCACGTGCCCGTCGTGCTGCTGCCGCTCGGCGCGCTCGGCCTCCTGCTGCTGCTCGTCGTGCCGCGCTGGCGCGCGCAGCTGGCGTGGCCGGTCGTCGCCGTGCTCGCCATCGCCACGGTCGGCGCGCTGGTCGCGAAGCTCTCGGGCGAGGCGCTCGCCGCCCAGGTGGGCGTGCCGGCGCAGCACCAGCAGCTCGGCAACTGGCTGCTCGTGATCAGCGCGATCCTGCTGCTGGCGACGATCGCCTGGTGGCTGTGGGAGCGCCGCGCCTCGCGCCGCCGCCGCCCGACGGGCGTGGTGGGCGTGCTCGTCGCGCTCGTGCTCGGCACGCTCGCGGTCGGCTCGCTCATCGTCGCGGTGCTCACCGGCCACTCGGGCGCAGAGGCCGTCTGGGGCGACCGCCTCCCGAGCGGCGACGACGCGACCGCCACGAGCGAGTCGGCCGAGCCGGGCGCCGCCGCGACGGCGGGCGCCGACGAGCCGCTGACGCTCGCGGTCGTCGCGCAGCACGACGACTCCGCCTCCTGCTGGGCGGCGATCGAGGGCCAGGTGTACGACCTGACGGAGTGGGTGACGCAGCACCCGGGCGGCGCCGACCGCATCCTCGCGATCTGCGGCACCGATGCCACCGAGACGTTCGAGGGCCAGCACCGCGGCCAGGCGGAGCCCGAGGAGCAGCTGAGCCGCTTCGCGATCGGCGCGCTCGAGGAGTGAGCGCCGCGGCCGCGCACCGCGGCCGCGCCATCGGGCTCGATCGGCTCGATCGGCTCGAGCCGGCCTAGCCGTCGACGAGCGCCGCCACCTGGCGGGCGATCTCCAGCTCCTCCTGCGTCGGCACGACCCACACCTCGATCGGCGAGCCGTCGGCCGAGATGCGGCGCTCGCCGCGGCCGGCGTTCCGCTCCGGATCGAGCACGATGCCGAGCCCCTCGAGCCCCGCGAGCGCCGCGGCCCGCACGGGCGCGGCGTTCTCGCCGACGCCCGCGGTGAAGGCGATGGCGTCGGTGCGGCCGAGGTGCGCGAGGTAGGCGCCGATCGTGCCCCGGAGGCGGTGCGCCACGATCTCGAGCGCCTCGACGGCGCGCGGGATGCCGGCGTCGGCCGCCTGCTGCACGTCGCGCATGTCGCCGGTGCCCGTGAGGCCGAGCAGGCCCGAGCGCTTGTTGAGCAGCACGTCGATCTCGTCGACCGAGAGGCCCGCGACGCGGTGCAGGTGGAAGACGACCCCGGGGTCGATGTCGCCGGAGCGCGTGCCCATCACCAGGCCCGCGAGCGGTGTCATCCCCATCGACGTCTCGACGCTGCGGCCGCCGCGCACGGCCGTCGCCGAGGCGCCGTTGCCGAGGTGGAGCACGATCGAGCTCACGTCCTCGATCGGCCGCCCGAGCAGCTCGGCGAGGCGGCGCGAGACGAACTGGTGGCTCGTGCCGTGGAAGCCGTACTTGCGGATGCGGTGCTCGGCCGCCACCTGCGCATCGATCGCGTACCGGTGCGCGGCCGGCGGGATCGTGAGGTGGAACGCGGTGTCGAACACGGCGACGTGCGGGTAGCCGGGGAAGGTGGCGCGCGCCGACCGGATGCCCTGCAGGTTCGCGGGGTTGTGGAGCGGCGCGAGCGGCGACAGGTCGTCGATCTGCGCGGCCACGTCGTCGTCGACGAGCACGGCGCGGTCGAAGCGCGCGCCGCCCTGCACGACGCGGTGGCCGACGCCGACGAGCCCCGCCTCCTCGAGCGCGGGGCCGTGCGCCTCGAACTGGCGCAGCACCCAGCCGAACGCCTTCCCGTGGTCGGTGATCACCCGCTCCTCGCGGACCGGCTCGATCCCGGGCGCCTCGTGCTTCGCGACCGCGGCCGTCTCGCCGATCCGCTCGACGATGCCGCTCGCGAGCGCCGTCCCCGCGTCGACGTCGACGAGCTGGTACTTGAGGCTCGACGAGCCGGCGTTGATGACGAAGACGGAGCGGGTCACGCGTCGACCTCCCAGGTGGCGGCGGGGCGCTCGGTGCGCGACTGCGCCTGGATCGCCGTGATCGCGATCGTGTTCACGATGTCGCTCACGAGCGCGCCGCGCGAGAGGTCGTTGACGGGCTTCGCGAGCCCCTGCAGCACGGGGCCGATCGCGAGCGCGCCCGCGCTGCGCTGCACGGCCTTGTAGGTGTTGTTGCCGGTGTTGAGGTCGGGGAAGACGAAGACGGTCGCGCGGCCGGCGACCTCCGACTCCGGCATCTTCTTCGCGGCGACCGCCGCGTCGGCGGCGGCGTCGTACTGGATGGGCCCCTCGACGAGCAGCTCGGGCGCGCGCTCGCGCACGAGGCGCGTGGCGGCGCGCACGCGGTCGACCTCGGCGCCGGTGCCCGACTCCCCCGTCGAGTACGAGAGCATCGCCACCCGCGGCTCGATGCCGAACTCGGCGGCGGTGCGCGCGGACGAGACGGCGATGTCGGCGAGCTCCTCGACGGTCGGCTCGGGGATGACGGCGCAGTCGCCGTAGACGAGCACGCGGTCGGCGAGGGCCATGAGGAAGACGCTGGAGACGACCGAGACGCCGGGCGCGGTCTTGATCGTCTCGAACGAGGGCTTGATCGTGTGCGCGGTCGTGTGCGCGGCGCCCGAGACCATGCCGTCGGCGTCGCCGGTGTGGACCATGAGCGTGCCGAAGTAGCTGACGTCGCGCAGCCGCTCGGTCGCCTGCTCGATCGTCACGCCCTTGTGCGCGCGGAGCCGCTGGTACTCGGCCGCGTAGCGGGGCAGCAGCTCGCGGTCATCGGTCGCGACGATCCGCGCCGCCGACAGGTCGAGCCCGAGGGCCGAGGCGCGCTGCCGCACGGCGGCCTCGTCGCCGAGGATCGTGAGCCGGGCGATGCCGCGCGCGAGCACCGTCGAGGCGGCCTGCAGGATGCGGTCGTCGTCGCCCTCGGGGAGCACGATGTGCCGCAGGTCGCCGCGCGCCCGCTCGACGAGCGAGTGCTCGAAGATGAGCGGCGTGACGACACCGGTGCCCGTCACCTCGAGGCGCCCGAGCAGCGCCTCGACGTCGACGTGCTCCTCGAAGAGCGCGAGCGCGAGGTCGCGCTTGCGCTGCGTGCCGTCGGCGAGCGAGCCGCGCGTCGTCGCGATGCGCCGCGCGGTCTCGTAGGTGCCGTGCGGGCTCAGCCCGATGGGCAGGTCGAGCTCGAGGCCGTCGAGGAGGCGCTGCACCGAGGGGTGCAGGTCGAAGCCGCCGTTGAGCACGATGCCGGCGATCGACGGGAACGTGTCCGACTGCTGCGCGAGCAGGGTGCCGACGACGACGTCCGAGCGGTCGCCGGGCATGACGAGGATGCCGCCCTCGATGAGCCGCTCGAGCACGTGCTCCATCGACATGCCGGCGACGACGGTGCCGAGCGACTCTCGCGTGAGCAGCTCGCGGTCGCCGCGCAGCAGCTCGGCGTCGACCGCGCGGAAGAGGGTGCCGACGCTCGGGGCGCTCAGCAGGCCGTCCTCGGGGATCGACCAGATGGGGAGGCCGTCGGGCACGGCGCCGACGAGCGCCTCCGGGATGCCCGCGATCGCCTCGGGGTCGGCCCGGTTCACGACGACGCCGGCGATCGAGGCGTGCGCGGCCGCGAGCTCGGCGGTCGTCACGTCGGCGAGCTGGCGGAGGTCGTCGGCGGTGCGGGGCGCGTCGGTCTCGGGGTCGCGGCCGCCGAGCACGAGCAGCACCGAGGCGCCGAGGTTCGCGGCGACGCGCGCGTTGAAGCCGAGCTCGGTGGGGCTGCCGACGTCGGTGTAGTCGGAGCCGAGCACGACGATCGCGTCGAAGCGCTCGTCGATGCGGTGGTACCGGTCGACGATGCGCGCGAGCGCCGCCTCCGCGTCGTCGTGGACCTCGGCGTACGTCGCGCCGATGGCGTCGTCGTACGCGAGGTCGACCGCGTCGTGGGCGAGCAGCAGCTCGAGCACCCGATCGCGCTCGTCGACGGAGCGCGCCACGGGCCGGAACACGCCGACCCTGCCGACGCGGCGGCTCAGCGCGTCGACGAGCCCGAGCGCGACGATCGACTTGCCAGCGTGCCCCTCGGGGGAGGCGATGACGATGCGGGTCGGCACGCGCCCAGGCTACGTCGTGCCGCCTGGATTCGCCCCGGATCCTGCGCGGATCCGGACGCGTCCCGCCCGCCGTGGGGTCGGGATCCGGATGCTGGGAGTCCAAGGAGCACCGGGTCACGAAACGGTAACGAATCGTTCATGACCTGAACACACCCTCAGCACAGGGTGAAGATTGACGCCGACGCCAACGACGGCGTCGCCCATCGAAGGGAAGAACGTGACGCATCACAGCACAGCGCGGACGACGCTGCGCCGCGCGGTCGCAGTCGGCACGGCGGTCGCGGTCGGCGCGAGCGCCGCCGTGTTCGGCGCGACGACGGCCAACGCGGTCGCAGCACCGTCCAGCACGCCCGCATACGAGGACGGACGCTACATCGTCGTCCTCGCAGAGGACGCCCTCGCAACCTATGAGGGCGGCATCACGGGTCTCGCACGCACCGCGCCCCAGCGCGGGCAGGACCTCGACACCGGCTCGAACGCCTCCCGCGCGTACCGCGCGCACCTCGCCGACCGCCAGCAGGACGTGGCGGCCTCGGTGGGTGCGGAGGTCGACGTCGAGCTGACCGCGGCGGTGAACGGCTTCGTCGCCGACCTCACCGGCGACCAGGCCGCGCAGCTCTCGCGCCAGGCCGGCGTCCGCTCGGTCGAGGCGAACGAGATCCTGCAGGTCACGAGCTCTCCCGCGAACGACTACCTCGAGCTCCCCGAGCTCTGGGAGCAGGTCGGCGGCATGGGCGAGGCGGGCAAGGGCGTCGTCGTCGGCGTGCTCGACACGGGCATCGCGCCCGAGAACCCCTTCTTCGCGGGCGAGCCGCTGGGCACGACGGCCGGCGACGAGCCCTACCGCGCCGCGGACGGCACGATCGTCTACGAGAAGTCCGACGGCGGCACCTTCACGGGCGTCTGCGAGACGGGCTCCGGCTTCACGGCCGACGACTGCTCGACGAAGATCGTCGGCGCGCGCTACTACGTCGACGGCTTCGGCGAGTCGCGCCTCGGCACCGAGGACCAGGTCCCCGGCGAGTACCTGTCGCCGCGCGACGGCGACGGCCACGGCTCGCACACGGCCTCGACGGCCGCGGGCAACGCCGACGTCGCGATCCAGTCGGTCGGCGGCGCCGACCTCGGCACCATGTCGGGCGTCGCGCCCGAGGCGCGCATCGCCGCGTACAAGGTGTGCTGGTCGGGTCCGGACCCCACGGTGACGACGGACGACGGCTGCGCCTCGACCGACCTCGTCGCGGCGATCGACCAGGCCGTCATCGACGGCGTCGACGTCATCAACTACTCGATCGGCGGCGGCGCCGCGACCTCCGTGGTCGCAGCCACCGACCTGTCGTTCCTCGGCGCAGCTGCGGCTGGCGTCTTCGTGTCGGCCTCGGCCGGCAACTCGGGCCCCGGCGCCTCGACGCTCGACCACGCCTCGCCGTGGTACACGACCGTCGCGGCCACGACCGTCCCGAACTACGAGGCGACGGTCACGCTCGCCGACGGCGAGAAGATCCCCGGCGGCTCGATCACGGTGCCGTTCGACGGCGAGGTGACGGGCCAGCTCGTCGCCGCCCGTGCGATCCCGGCAGCCGGCCAGACCGCCGACGACGCCGCGCTGTGCCTCCCCGGCACGCTCGACGCCGCCGCGGCCGACGGCAAGATCGTGCTCTGCGAGCGCGGCGTGAACGCCCGCGTCGAGAAGTCGGAGGTGGCGGCCGATGCCGGCGCCATCGGCGTCGTCCTCGCGAACGTCACGCCCGGCTCGATCGACCTCGACGACCACGTCGTGCCGACCGTCCACGTCGACGCGCAGTTCTACGAGGCCGTCGCGGCCGCAGCAGCCGCCGGCGAGACGATCACGCTGAGCCCCGGCAACACCTCGGGCATCGAGACCGTGGCCCCCGTGGTCGCAGGCTTCTCGTCGCGCGGTCCGGTGCTCGCCGACGGCTCGGACGTCATCAAGCCCGACATCGCGGCGCCCGGCGTGGGCATCATCGCCGCGTCCTGGCAGGCACCGGGCGGCCCCGACCGCTACGAGTTCCTCTCGGGCACCTCGATGGCCGCACCGCACATCGCGGGCCTCGCCGCCGTCTACCTGTCGGAGCACCCGCTGGCCAGCCCCGCGGAGGTGAAGAGCGCGCTCATGACGAGCGCGGAGGACACCTTCCTGTCGGACGGCGCCCGCGAGACGAACCCGTTCAACCAGGGCGCCGGCATCGTCGACTCGCCCTCGTTCCTGAACCCCGGCCTCATCTACGAGAACGGCACCGAGGACTGGTACGGCTACCTGCGCGGCCTGGGCTACGGCCTGCCGGACTCGTGGGTGGGCGAGGCGATCGACCCGAGCGACCTCAACATCCCGTCGATCGGCATCGGCTCGCTCGCCGGCACGCAGACCGTGACGCGCACGCTCACGGCCCTCGAGCCCGGCAGCTACGAGGTGTCGGTCGAGGGCGTCCCGGGCGTCGACGTGTCGGTCTCGCCGCAGGTGCTCGACTTCACGGCCGCCGGCCAGGAGCTCTCGTACGAGGTGACCTTCACCACGACGACGGCGACGCCGGACGAGTGGTCGACGGGCTTCCTCACCTGGTCGAGCTCCGCGAACGCCGTGCGCTCGCCGATCGCGGTCAACCCGATCGCGGTCGACGTGCCCGAGTGGATCCAGGGCGAGGGTCGCCGTGCGTCGCTCACGGTCGACGGCGTCGCCGGCGCCACCGGCACGCTGACGACCTCGACGGCCGGCTTCGCCGCCTACCAGCGCCTCGGCGCCGACAGCGGCACGACGGGCGACGAGTTCCAGTACCCGTTCACGGTCGGGCAGGGCGAGCTCGTCCACGACATCGTCCTCGCGGGCGACGAGTCGGTGGCCGACCTCGACCTGTACGTCTACCGCCTGAACGACGCCGGGCAGCCGGTCGAGCAGTGGGTCGGCGGTACGCCGTCGGCCGACGAGGCCGTCCTCCTCGAGGACCCGCAGCCCGGCCGCTACATCGCGCTCGTCGACGTGTACTCGGTGGCGGGCGGCGGCGAGACGCCGTTCATCCTCGAGCACGCGGCCGTCAAGCCGGGCGGCAAGGGCAAGCTCACCGCGAGCCCTCGCTCGCAGGACGTGCAGGCCGGCGAGGACTTCCAGGTGAACGTGACCTGGAACGGCCTCGGCGCCAACGAGCAGTACCTCGGCGTGGTGCTGTACGAGCTGGCCGGAGCGACGGAGCGCACCTACGTGTACGCCGAGTCGGCGCCCGGCCCGCAGACCGGACGCGGCCAGCTGCCGTAACCTCCGGGACCGACAGCGGCGGGGCGGGGGCGCGAGCCTCCGCCCCGCCGTGGTCCCTGTCCGGGCAGGCACCCTCGGATGCCGTAGGATCGCACGGNTTCGAATCCCCCATCCTCCGCCAGCGCGTCCGCGCGCACCCCCAGCTCCACGGCCGCCGCGTGTACGGTGGTCGTCAGGCCAGATCGACTCGTCACGTTGGAGCCCCCATGCGCCCAAGCAGTCGTCCGCGCTCGTCCGGCAACGAGGTGCGCGCGTGAGCGGCCGCGTCCTCGTCGTCGACGACGACCGCGACATCCGCGACCTCGTCGCCATCAAGCTCGAGTCCGCCGGACTCGACGTCGAGACCCGCCCCGACGGCCCCCAGGGGCTCGAGGCCGCGCTCGACGGCAGCTGGGCGGCCATCGTGCTCGACGTCATGATGCCCGGCATGTCCGGCATCGACGTGCTCCGCTCGCTGCGCGAGCGCGGCGTGCAGACGCCCGTGATCCTCCTGACCGCCCGCGGTCAGGAGAAGGACGTCGAGGCTGGCTTCGCCGCCGGCGCCGACGACTACGTCACCAAGCCCTTCAGCCCCCGTGCCCTGCTCGCCCGGGTGACCGCCGCGCTCGGATGATCACGCCCCTGCCCGCCGAGTTCCTGTGGGTGGTGCTCATCGCGTCGTCCGCGCTCATCGTCGGGTCGCTGGCCGCGCTGCTCCTGCAGCGCACGCGCCGGCACGCGCGGGCCCGCCGGCGCGAGGCGCTCGACGCGCAGCTGCGCCCGCTCGTGCTCGAGGCGACCGTCGCCGAGGGCGACGAGATCGACGACGTGCTCGAGCGCGTGCGCGCGCTCGCGCGCGTCGAGCGCGAGCACATCGGCCGCACGGCGTACCAGATGCTCCGCGACATCACGGGCGAGGCCGCCACGAACCTGCGCGCCGTCGCCGACGCGGCGGGGCTCGTGCCGCGCGTGGTCGCCGACACCCGCAGCCGCGACGCGGTGATCCGGGCGGACGCCGCGGAGGCGCTCGGCCTCCTCGCGCCGGAGGGCGCGCTCGAGCGCCTCCGCGAGCTCGCCCGCGACCCCTCCCCCGAGGTGCGGACGGTCGCCGTGCGCGCGCTCGGCGGCTTCGACGACGACGCCGCGGTGCGCAGCATCGTGGCGGCGCTCGCCGCCGACTCCGGCGTCCCCGCGACCGTCGCGACCACCGCGCTGCTCCAGCAGGGCTGGGCGGCGGGCGACCGCGTGCGCCTCGCGCTCGAGGACGAGGACCCGAGCGTGCGCCGCGGCGCCGCGCGCGTCGCCGGCATCCTCCAGGCCCCCGGATCCGCGGAGCGCCTCGTCGCGCTCGTCGACGATCCGCTGGAGTCGGTCCGGATCGCCGCCATGCGCTCGCTCGAGCGCGTGCCGAGCCGCGACGCCGTCGGCCCGCTCGTCCGCGCCGCGCTCGAGGGCGGCGTGCTCGGCGAGGCCGCCGCCACGACCCTGCTCGCGATGCCGGGCGCCTGGACGCGCGAGGCGATCGCGCGCATCGACCACGAGGCCGAGCCCGGCGTGCGCCGCGCCGCCGGCCTGCGACGCAAGGAGGCGGCGGCATGAGCTGGGACTGGCTGCGCGAGGCCCTGACGACGTTCTTCGCCGTCACGATGTGGCCGACGGGCATCTACTTCCTGCTCGCGAACACGGCGATGCTCGTGCTCATCGTCATCGCCGCGCGCCACTTCTCGCGATACCTGCGCCGCAGCGAGCACCGCGGCGAGGACGCGATGGCCGGCTCGCCCGTGAGCCTGGGCGTCAGCGTGATCATGCCCGCCTACAACGAGGAGGCGGTGATCCGCACGAGCGTGCGGTCGGTGCTCGACCTGCGCTACCCCGACCACGAGGTCATCGTGGTGAACGACGGCAGCGCCGATGCCACGATGCAGGTGCTCAAGGACGCGTACGGCCTGGTGCTCGACGACCGCGACGTGCCCGGCCGCATCCCCGTGCGCGGCACGATCCGCGGCATCTGGCGCGCCCCCGACGGGGCCGTGCCGCTGACCGTCGTCGACAAGGAGAACTCCGGCCGCTCCGACTCCGTCAACGTCGGCCTCGACCTCGCGAGCAAGGACCTCGTGGTGATGGTCGACGCCGACTCGATCCTCGAGCCGGACTCGCTGCTGTCGGTGTCGAAGCCGTTCGCCGACGACCCGGAGCGCGTCGTCGCGACCGGCGGCGTCGTGCGCATCGTCAACAACAGCCGCGTGCAGGGCGGCCGCATCGTCGACGTGCGGATGCCGAAGCAGACGATCGCGCGCATCCAGGTCGTCGAGTACCTGCGCGCGTTCCTCCTCGGGCGCACCGCGTGGTCGGACCTGGGCGCGCTCATCCTCATCTCGGGCGCGTTCGGCATGTTCCGCCGCGACGTGCTCATCGATGTCGGAGGCCTCGACCCCGATTCGATCGGCGAGGATTTCGAGCTCGTCATGCGGATCCAGAAGTGGATCAAGGAGGGCAAGCGCGACCTGCGGGTCGAGTTCGTCGCCGAGCCCGTCAGCTGGACCGAGTGCCCCTCGACCGTGAAGGTGCTCGCGCGCCAGCGCCGTCGCTGGCACCGCGGCCTGTGGGAGGTCCTCTGGGGCTACCGCGCGATGCTGCTGAACCCGAAGTACGGCAAGGTCGGCATGGTCGCCCTCCCCTACTACTGGCTGTTCGAGCTGTTCGCGCCGCTCGTCGAGATCGCCGGCATCATCCTCGTGCCGCTCGGCCTGTTGCTCGGCGTCGTCGACCCCGCCTTCGCGATCCTGCTCATCGTCGTCTCGTACGTCTACGGCACGCTCGTCACGCTCGCGGCGGTCGTGGTCGAGGAGTCGTCGTTCCACCGCTACGAGCGCTGGAGCGACCTGGGCGCGACGCTGTGGGCCGTGATCGCCGAGAACTTCGGCTACCGCCAGCTCACCGCCATCTGGCGTCTGCAGGGCTGGTGGGCCGGCCTCACGAACCAGAAGCAGGTGTGGGGCGAGATGACCCGCGCGGGCTTCTCGGAGGAGGCCGACGAGCCGACGGGCACGCCCGCCCGCTGAGCCCCGGAGAGCCGGCGGTCAGCGCTGCGCCGCCGCCGGCAGGCTGAAGGTCGCCGTCGAGCCGACGCCGCGCCGGCTCGTGAACCGGAGCGACCCGCCGTGGGCCTGCGAGATCATGCTGCAGATCCAGAGGCCCAGGCCCGCGCCCTGCACACCGGAGGCGCGCGCCTCGGCCGACCGGAAGAAGCGCTCGAAGACCCGCGCGGCCTCCTCGGGCTCCATGCCGATGCCGTCGTCGCTCACCGCGATCGTCGGCCCGTCGCGGTCGTCGGTCACGACGACCTGCACGGAGCCGTCGTCGCGCGTGTACTTGATGCCGTTCGAGATGAGGTTCTCGATCACCTGCGCGATGCGGCGCGGGTCGCCGTCGGCCCAGGCGCTCGGGCCGTCGACGAGCTCGAGGCGCACGCCGCGGCGTCGCGCGCGGTGCGCGAGGAGCGCGACGGCATCCTGCGCGAGCTCGCGCAGGTCGATGCGCTCCACCTCGAGCCGCAGCTCGCCCCGCGCCATCTCGCCGACGATGAGGAGGTCCTCGACGAGCGCGCGCAGGCGCGCGGTGTTGCGGCGCATCGTGTGCAGCCAGCCGACCACGTGCTCGGGGAGCTCCTCGTCGAGCACGAGCTCGAGGTAGCCGCCGATCGACGTGAGCGGCGTGCGGAGCTCGTGCGAGACGAGGGCGACGAACTCGTCGCGGTCCTCGAGCATCCGCATGTAGCTCGTGACGTCGTCGACGGCGACGATCGAGCCTCGGAAGTCGCCGTCGACCATGAGCGGCCGGGACGACACGGTGATCGCGATGAGGTCCTGGCCGGGGCGCTGCGCCCAGACGACGTCGTTGTCGAACGACTCGCCGCGCGCCGCGCGCACGAACGGCGTCTCCGGCCGCCGGATGGGCCGCCGGCTCTCGAGCTCGAGGAACGTGGCGTCGAGCATCGCGGCCCGCGCGCCGGAGCCCTGCATCGCGGGGTGGTCGCGCAGCGTCGGGTTGATGCGCTCCACCTTGCCCGAGGCGTCGATGAGCACCAGGCCGATGCGGACCGTCTCGAAGATGGCATCGAGCAGGATGCCGTCGGCGGCGTGCTGCTGCAGCAGCGCGCCGCGCTCCTGCTCGCGCTGGAGCAGCGCGGCCTGCTGCCGCTCGAGGTGCTCCGTGTATCGCTGCGCGAGCCAGGCCGCACCGATGAGGCTCACGGGGATCAGCACGGCGCCGACCGAGTTCGCGGTCAGCACCACGCCCTCGGTCGAGGGGATCCGCAGCGCCATCCCCGCTCCGAGGACCAGGCCTGCGATCGCGGTGATGACGAGGCCGCGGCGGCGCTGCGAGAAGCCGAGCCAGAACGCGGGGAAGCAGGCGAGCAGGCCGACGTTGCGGGGGATCTCCGCATCCGCGTGCAGCACGACGACGGCGAGCAGGTCGAGCACGGGCACGAGCGGCAGCGAGGCAGGAGCGAGCCGAGACCCGAGGCGACCGGATCCGAGCGCGATGAGTGTCGCGAGCGCGATCAGTCCAACGGCGGCAGGCACCCAGGGCCTGACCCACAGCTCGGGCGCGGACAGCGAGGCCACCCCGAGCACGGCGAGCGCCGCGCCGGCGAACACGAGCTGGAGGCGCCGGCCCTCGCGGGCGGGGCTCGACGACGCGGTCGAGGAGGGCCATCCGCGCGCTGACACGCTCACCGTCGTCGGTTGCCCAGGATGCCGCGGACGATCTCGCGGATGATGGTCTGGCCGGTGCGCGATCCGATGAAGTCGGTGACGACGCTGCCCCCGCCGCGCGACCCGCCCGAGCGGCTCCCGCCCGACCGCGAACCGCGGTTGGCGCGCGCCTCGCGCTCGAGGCGTGCGGCCTCCTCCTCGGCGGCCTTCCGCGACTCCTCGTCCTGCTGCGCCTCCTGCGCCGCCGCGAGGCGGGCCTGCAGGATCTCGTAGGCCGACTCGCGGTCGATCGCCGGGCCGTAGGTCGCGAGCAGCGGCGAGGCGTCGACCGCCTGCCGCATGGTCGCCTCGGGCGTCGGGTCCATCGAGCCCTGCGGCGCGCGCAGGCGGGTCCAGGCGACGGGCGTCGGCGCGCCCTGCTCGCCCATCACCGTGACGATCGCCTCGCCGATGCCGAGCGAGGTGAGCACCTGCTCGAGGTCGTAGCCAGACCTGGGGTAGGTGCGCACGGTGGCGCGCAGTGCCGTCGCGTCGTCGGGCGTGTGGGCGCGCAGCTGGTGCTGCACGCGCGAGCCGAGCTGCGCGAGCACGTCTCCCGGCACGTCCTTGGGCGTCTGCGTGACGAAGACGATGCCGACGCCCTTCGAGCGGATCAGTCGCACGGTCTGGGTGATGGCGGACAGGAAGTCCTTCGAGGCGTCCTTGAACAGGAGGTGCGCCTCGTCGAAGAAGAACACCAGCTTCGGCTTCTCAGGATCGCCGACCTCCGGCAGGTCCTCGAACAGGTCGGCGAGCAGCCACATGAGGAAGGTCGAGAAGAGGGCCGGCTGGCTCGCGACCCCCGGCAGCTCGAGCAGGCTCACGACCCCGAGGCCATCGGGGGTGGTGCGCAGCAGCTCTCGCGTGTCGAACTCCGTCTCGCCGAAGAACGCGTCGGCGCCCTGCTCGCTGAACGCCGTCAGCTCCCGCAGGATGACGCCGGCGGTCTGCGTCGAGATGCCGCCGAGCCGCTTGAGCTCGGGCTTGCCCTCGTCGCCCGTGAGCCACAGCAGCAGCTCGCGGAGGTCCTTGAGGTCGATGAGCGGCAGCCGCTGCTCGTCGGCGTAGGCGAAGACGATGCCGAGGCTCGACTCCTGGGTGTCGTTGAGGCCGAGCACCTTCGCGAGCAGCGTCGGGCCGAACGAGAGCACCGTCGCGCGGATGGGGACCCCGATCCCCCGCCCGCCGAGGGCGTAGAACTGGGTCGGGAACGCCTTCGGCTCCCACGCCTGGCCGATGCCGGCGGTGCGGGCGAGCAGCTTCTCGCCGGACTCGCCGGGCGAGGCGAGGCCCGAGAGGTCGCCCTTGATGTCGGCGGCGAACACGGGCACGCCGGCGGCCGAGAGCTGCTCCGCGAGGCCCTGGAGCGTCTTCGTCTTGCCCGTGCCGGTCGCGCCCGCGATGAGGCCGTGGCGGTTGAGCATGCGCAGCGGGATGCGCACCTGCGTCTCGGGGTCGGGGTCGCCGTTGACGAGCGCCCCCATCTCGAGCGACGCGCCCTCGAACGCGTAGCCCTCGCGGATGGCGACGACCTCCGCGGGCGTCAGCGGCCCCTCGGCGTCCTTCGGCTCGACGACGGCGCCCGGCTCGGCCGGCTCGTCGGGGTCGGCCGGCACGGCGCCGTCGACCGGCGCCTCGACGACGCCGTCGACCGGCGGCTCGTGCTCAGGGACGGGCTCGGCGGTGCGAGGGTTGGTGGCGGCCGCCTCCGCGGCCGCCGCAGCGACCGCCGGATCGTGGGCCGGATCGGCGGGGCCGGGTTCGACGATCCCCGCCTCCTGGAGCTCCGCGAGGCGCGCCTCGGCCTCCGCCTGCGCCTTGCGCGCGGCCTCGACCGCGGCCCGCGCCTCCGCCAGCTCGTCGCTCATGGGTGCATCCTATGGGCGGGCGCCCGAGGAGCGGGCGCGGCTCACTCGATCGGCGCCACCCGCCTGGGCTGCACGACGAGCCACAGGGCGCACGTGGCGAGCACGCCGCACGCGAGCATGACGACACCCATGGGGATCGCGTTCTCGATGCGGAAGAGACCGACGACGGGGCTGATGAGGCCCGCGATCGACATGTTGAGCGCGCCGAGGAGCGACGCCGCCGTGCCCGCCTCGCGCGCGTGGTTCGCGAGCGCGAGCGACTGCACGCACGGCATCGACAGCCCGAAGGCGAAGGCGTAGAGGATGAGCGGCGGCACGAGGCCCGCGACGCCGCCGCCGGCGAGGTCGAGCGTGACGATGAGGATGGCCGCGACCACGAGCAGGCCGGTCGAGACCGAGAGCACCCACTGCGGGCCGACGCGGTTGGCGGCGCGCCCCGCGGTCTGCGTGCCGGCGAGGACACCGAGCGAGCAGAGCGCGAAGATGAGGCCGAACTCCCCCGCCGAGAAGCCGTAGACCTCCTGCAGCAGCAGCGACGAGGTGGAGAGGTAGGCGAACATGCCGCCGAAGATGCTCGCGCCGATGATCGCGACGCCCACGAACACGCGGTCGGTGAGCACCGCCCGGTAGCGCTGCCGGAGCGTGGAGTGGCCGGGCAGGGTGCGGAGCTGCTTCGGCAGCGTCTCGCGCAGGAACACGACCTGCAGCACGATGACGAGCACGGCGTAGCCGGCGAGTACCCAGAACAGGCCGCGCCAGTGGAGGATGCCGAGCAGCCACGAGCCGAGCACCGGCGCCGCGATGGGCGCGAGGCCGATGACGAGCGCGAGGCGCGACAGCGCCGTGACGAGCCGCTTGCCGCTGAAGAGGTCGCGCACCATCGCCATCGCGACGACCGTGCCGGCCGCCGCGCCGAACCCCTGCAGCACGCGCAGCGCCAGCAGCGACGCGATGTCGGGCGCGAGCGCGACCCCGACGCTCGCGATCACGTGCACGCTCGTCGCGACGAGCAGCGGGCGGCGCCTGCCGACGCGGTCGGAGAGCGGGCCGACGATGAGCTGGCCGAGCGCGAAGCCGAGCGTCGTCGCCGAGAGCGTGAGCTGGACCGTCGCGTCGGTGGTCGCGAACTCGTGCTTGAGCTCGGGGAACGCCGGCAGGTACAGGTCGATCGTGAAGGGGCCGAGCCCGGCCAGCAGGCCGAGCACGACGAGGGTCGTGATGCGGCGGCTGCGGGTGAGCTGGTCTCCGGGGTGGCCGGTCACCGGGCGGCGGGCGCGTCGAGCGCGAGCGGGACGTCGGCGCGGTCGGCCACGCGCTCCTCACCGGTCGCGGCGTCGTGCTCGAACACGACCCGGCCGTCGATGAGCACGGTGCGCGGGCGGGCCATCGGGTCCATCCAGTCGCCGCCCCAGACCACCAGGTCGGCGCGCTTGCCGGGCTCGAGCGAGCCCACCTGGTCGGCGATGCCGAGCACCTTCGCCGGGTTGATCGTGATGGCGCGGAGCGCCGTCTCGCGATCGAGCCCCTCGCGCACCGCGAGCGACGCCTGGAGCACGAGGAACGAGATCGGGATCACCGGGTGGTCGGTGATGATCGAGAGCTCGACGCCCGCCTTCGCGAGCTTGCCGGGGTTCGCGATCGAGCGCTTGCGCAGCTCCATCTTCGACTTCGTCGTGAAGAGCGGGCCGATGAGCACGGGCACGCCGCGCTCGGCGAGGAGGTCGGCGACGACGTGCGCCTCGGTGCCGTGGTCGATGACGAGGTCGTAGCCGAACTCCGCCTGGATGCGGAGCGCCGTGACGATGTCGTCGGCGCGGTGGGCGTGCTGGCGCCACGGGATCTCGCGGCGCAGCACCTTGCCGAGCGCCTCCATGGTGAGGTCGACCTCCGCCGGCTTCTCGGGGTCGGCCTGGCGGGCCGCGTAGTTCTGCGCGGCGACGAAGGCGTCGCGGATGATCTTCGCGGTGCCGAGGCGGGTCGACGGCGTCTGCTTCTTCTCGCCGTAGACGCGCTTGGGGTTCTCGCCGAGGGCCGACTTCACGCCGGCGGGCTCGCGGAGGACCATGTGGTCGACGATGCGTCCGTGCGTGTGGAGGGTGGTGGCCTGGCCGCCGATCGGGTTGCCGGAGCCCGGGTTGACGTTGACGGTCGTGACGCCGCCCGCGAGCGCGAGGTCGAAGCCCTCGTCGAAGGGGTCGATCGCGTCGATGGTGCGGACCCCGGCGGTGTTGGGGTTCGTCATCTCGTTCGTGTCGTTGCCGGCCGAGCCGTCGCCCTCCGGGTGCACGCCGAGGTGCACGTGCGCGTCGACGAGACCGGGCGTGACCTGGGCGCCCGCGACGTCGAGGACCTCCGCGCCCTCGGGCGCCTGCACGTCGGCGCCGAGCGCCTCGATGCGGCCGTCGCGGACGACGATGGTGCCCTCGAACTCCTCGCCCTCGACGGGGACGACGCGGGCGTTGACGATGGCGAGCAGCATGGAGTCCCTCTTCGTATCTGATTCCGTGCTCCCCAGCCTACGCCTCCTTAGCCCGGCGAACGACATGCGATCCGCGGGGATCCGCGGCGGCAGGCTCCGGGGCGCGGCTCAGGGGCAGGCTGCGGGGAGGTGCGCGAGCGTGTCGCGCCAGCCGACCTCGTAGTCGGCGGCCGCTGCCTCGCGGGTCTCGTGGCGCACCGTCACGAGGGTGCCGACCGCCTGCGCGGCGGCGCGCGGTTCCTCCGCTGCGCCCGTCGCGGCAGACCCCGCGTCGTCGGCGTCGACCGGCTCGTCCGTGAGCAGCACCTCGACGACGTCGACCTCGGCCTCCGGCTCGCCGTCGTCGATCCAGCGCCACGTGAGCACGATGCGGTCGTGCGGCTCGAGCGCCCGGTACTCCCCCGTCGCGCCCCAGCCGGCCGCCGCGTCGAAGCGGTACGCGCCGCCGACCCGCGCATCCGCGGCGATCCTCGTGCCGGGCAGCTCGTGCCACCACCAGCGCGCGATCGCCTCGGGGTCGGTCCAGGCCCGCCAGACCGCCTCGCGATCCGCGGCCACCCGCTGCTCCACCACCAGCTCCACCATCCGCGCCTCCTCGCTCGTGCGGTCAGCGTGGCAGGCGTCGCTGGGAGCCGCGGACGAGTCGACGGCCCCGGCGCGCGGAGCGCCGAGGCCGTCGGGTCGGAGGGGCTACCCCAGGGAGCGGGCGCGCCGCTTGTTGTAGACGTCGAACGCGACGGCCAGCAGCAGCACGAGGCCCTTGATGAACTGCTGGTAGTCGGTCGAGACGCCCATGAGCGACATGCCGTTGTTCAGGACGCCCATGATGAGGCCGCCGGTGATGGCGCCGATGACGGTGCCGATGCCGCCCTGCACCGCCGCGCCGCCGATGAACGCCGCCGCGATGGCGTCGAGCTCGAACAGGTTGCCGGCGCCGGGGCCCGCGGAGTTCAGGCGGCCGGCGAACACGATGCCGGCGAGCGCCGCGAGGATGCCCATGTTCACGAAGAGCATGAAGTCGATGCGCTTCGAGCGGATGCCCGAGAGGTCGGCCGCGTGGCGGTTGCCGCCGACCGCGTAGATGTGGCGGCCGAAGCGCGTGCGCGTCATCACCACGGTGTACGCGACCACGAGCACGCCGAGCACCACGAGCACGATGGGCGTGCCGCGCGAGCCCTCGGCGAGGCCGAGCAGGTACGTGATGAGGACGATGAGCAGGATGCCGAAGCCCGTGCGGGTCCAGAACCACCAGGCCGGCTCGCCCTCGACGCCCAGCTTCGTGCGCTTCGCGCGACCGCGCAGCTGCGACGAGACGAACAGCACGAGCGTGAGCACGCCGAGTCCCACCGTGATCCACTCCGCCGGGCTCGTCGATGCCGGGAACAGCTGCGGGAACAGGTACCCGCCTCCGAGCTGCCGGTACTCGGTGGGGAACGGGGTGATCTGGGTGTTGCCGAGCGTGATCTGCGTGAGGCCGCGGAAGATCAGCATGCCCGCGAGCGTCACGATGAACGCCGGGATCCCGACCACCGCCACCCAGAAGCCCTGCCAGGCGCCGACGATGGCGCCGAGGAGGATGCCGACCAGGATGCCGGCCCACCACGGCCAGCCCCACTGCACGATCATCACGCCGGTCGCGGCGCCCACGAAGGCGGCGACCGAGCCGACCGAGAGGTCGATGTGCCCGGCGATGATGATCATCACCATGCCGATCGCGAGGATCAGGATGTAGCTGTTCTGGACGATGATGTTCGCGACGTTGCCCGCCGTGAGCAGGCGTCCGCCGGTCAGGCCCTGGAACAGCAGGATGATCACGACGAGCGCGATGAAGATGCCGATCTGCTGCACGCGCGAGAGCAGGAACGAGCCTGCCGTCCGCAGCTGCGACGGCGCGAGGTCCTTCGCGGCGTCGCGCTTCGTGTCACTGGGCGAGGACATGGTCCGACTCCTTCTCCTGGGTCATGCGCTGCATGAGGGCCTCCGGGGTGGCCTCGGCGATCGGGAACTCGCCCGTGATCCGGCCCTCCGAGAGCGTGTAGATGCGGTCGCAGATGCCGAGCAGCTCCGGCAGCTCCGACGAGATGACGACGACGGCCTTCCCGTCGGCGACGAGCTGGTTGATGATCGTGTAGATCTCGTACTTCGCGCCGACGTCGATGCCGCGGGTGGGCTCGTCGAGGATGAGCACCTCGGGGTCGGTGAAGAGCCACTTCGAGAGCACGACCTTCTGCTGGTTGCCGCCCGAGAGCTTGCCGACCACGGCGCCGACGTTCGGCGTCTTGATCCGCATGCTCTTCCGGTATCCCTCGGCGACGATCGTCTCCTCGTCGCCATCGACGAGCCCGCCCTTGACGAGCTTGCGCAGCGCGGCGGCCGAGATGTTGCGCTTGATGTCCTCGATGAGGTTGAGGCCGTACGCCTTGCGGTCCTCGGTCGCGTACGCGAGGCCCGCGGCGATCGCGGCGGGCACCGAGCGGAGGTCGGCCTCCTTGCCGTGGATGAACGCGCGGCCCGTGATGCGCGAGCCGTAGGAGCGGCCGAAGACGCTCATGGCGAGCTCGGTGCGGCCGGCGCCCATGAGGCCGGCGATGCCGACGACCTCGCCGGCGCGCACCGTGAGGTTCGCGTCGTGGATGATCACGCGGTCGGCCTCGGTGGGGTGGTGCACGCGCCAGTCCTCGATGCGCAGCACCTCGTCGCCGATGCTCGGGGTGCGCTCGGGGTAGCGCGACTCGAGGTCGCGGCCGACCATGCCCTTGATGATGCGGTCCTCGGAGACGTCGTCGTGGACGAGGTCGAGCGTCTCGATCGTGCGGCCGTCGCGGATGACCGTGACCTTGTCGGCGATCGCCTTGATCTCGTTGAGCTTGTGGCTGATGATGATCGACGTGATCCCCTGGCCCTTGAGGTGCCGGATCAGGTCGAGCAGGTGGGCGGAGTCGTCGTCGTTGAGCGCCGCCGTCGGCTCGTCGAGGATGAGCAGCTTCACGTCCTTCGAGAGCGCCTTCGCGATCTCGACGAGCTGCTGCTTGCCGACGCCGACCTCGTTCGCCTTGACGGCCGGGTTGTCTCCGAGGCCCACGCGCGCGAGCAGCTTCTGCGCCTCGACGTTCGTCTCGTGCCAGTCGATGAGGCCGCCGCGGCCGACGCGCTCGTTGCCGAGGAAGATGTTCTCGGCGAGCGACAGGTGCGGGCTGAGCGCCAGCTCCTGGTGGATGATCACGATGCCGCTGCGCTCGGAGTCGTTGATGGAGTGGAACGCGACGGGCTCGGCCTCGTACACGATCTCGCCCTCGTAGGTGCCGTGCGGGTACACGCCCGAGAGCACCTTCATGAGGGTCGACTTGCCTGCGCCGTTCTCGCCGCAGATCGCGTGCACCTCGCCGCGCTCGACCGTGAGGTTCACGTCGGAGAGGGCCTTCACGCCCGGGAACTCCTTGGTGATGCCCCGCATCTCGAGGATCGCCGTCATGGCGCCCTCCCTTCCCTGCGTCGTGCCGGCTCGCGCCGGCGGTGGGTGGCGGAGGGGGCGGGACCCAGCGGGCCCCGCCCCGACCGGTGCTGGTTAGAGCTCGTCCTCGGTGTAGTACCCGGACTCGACGAGCACCTCCTCGTAGTTGTCGATCGTGACGATCGTCGACTCGAGCAGGTAGGAGGGCACGATCTTGTTGCCGTTGTCGTACGACTCGGTGTCGTTGACCTCGGGCTCCTCGCCGTGCATGAGCGCGTCGACCATGGCCACGGCCTGCTCGGCGAGCAGTCGCGTGTCCTTGAAGATCGTCGAGTACTGCTCGCCCGCGATGATCGACTGCACCGAGCCGACCTCGGCGTCCTGACCCGTGATGACGGGCAGGGCGTCGGTCGCGTAGCCGCCCGAGGTCAGCGCCGAGATGATGCCGATCGAGAGGCCGTCGTAGGGCGAGAGCACGCCGTCGAGCTGCGTGTCGCCGATGACGGTGAGCAGGTTCTCCATGCGGGCCTGCGCCGTCGCGGGCAGCCAGCGGAGGATCGCCGCCTGCTCGAACTCGGTCTGGCCGCTGGGCACCTCGAGCACGCCCTCGTCCATGTAGGGCTGGAGCGTGTCCATCGCGCCGTTCCAGAAGAACGTCGCGTTGTTGTCGTCGGGGCTGCCCGCGAAGAGCTCGACGTTGAAGGGGCCGGTCTCGCCGGTCTCCTCGCCGTTCTCGTCGAGCACGCCCAGGCCCGTCAGCAGGCTCGTCGCCTGCTGCACGCCCACCTGGTAGTTGTCGAACGTCGTGTAGTAGTCGACGTTCTCCGTGCCGTTGATGAGGCGGTCGTAGGCGATGACGGGGATGTCGGCGTCGCCGGCCTGCTGCAGGACGTCGGTGAGCGTCGTGCCGTCGATCGAGGCGATGATCAGGGCCTCGGCGCCCGAGGAGATCATGTTCTCGATCTGCGAGACCTGGGTGGGGATGTCGTCGTTCGCGTACTGCAGGTCGACGGTGTAGCCCATGTCCTCGAGCTGCTGCTTGACGTTGTCGCCGTCGGCGATCCAGCGCTCCGACTGCTGCGTCGGCATCGCCACGCCCACGATCTGGCCCTGGCCGCCCGGCTCTGCAGCGCCGTCGCTGCCGGCCGGCTCTGCGGTGCCGCCGCGACCGCAGCCGGTCGCGACGAGCGCGATCACGCCTGCGGCGGCGACAGCGCCGAGGATGCGGTGCTTCTTCACTGTGGTTCCTCTCCTTGGTGCCGCGGAGCGGCTGGGGTGGTGCGACCGGGAGGTCGCCGCACGGGCTCGGCTCAGCCGAGGCCCTGTGCGAGTCGGTGGTAGGCGGCGTTCCAGCGCACCTCGCGCTCGAAGCCCTGGACGGTGGTGCCCTCGTGGATCTCGAGGAGCTCGATGCCGGACTGGCGGGCGAGCTCGCGGAAGGCGTCGATGCCGACCTGGGTCGACATGACGGTGTGGTGCGCGGCCCCCGCGGTGAGCCACGCGGCCGCGGAGGTCGCGAGGTCGGGGGCCGGGCGCCAGACGGCGTGCCCGACGGGCAGCTTGGGCATCGGCTCGGGGAGCGCGACGTTCTCGACGACGTTCGCGACCATCCGGAACCGCTCGCGCATGTCGCTGAGCGCGACGACGACGGCGGGGCCGGGGTCGGCCGTGAACACGAGCCGCACGGGGTCGTCCTTGCCGCCGATGCCGAGCGGGTGCACCTCGAGGCGGGGCCGATCGGTCGTGAGGCTCGGGCTGACCTCGAGCATGTGGGCGCCGAGGATGAGCTCCTCGCCGTCGACGAGGTGGTACGTGTAGTCCTCCATGAGGCTCGCGCCGCCCGGGAGGCCCGCGCCCATGTGCGCGGCGGCGTGCACCAGGATCGCGGTCTTCCAGTCGCCCTCTGCGCCGAAGCCGTAGCCGTCCGCCATCAGGCGCTGCACGGCGAGGCCGGGCAGCTGGCGGAGGCCGCCGAGGTCCTCGAAGCTCGTCGTGAAGGCGCCGAAGCCGCCCGCCTCGAGGAAGCCGCGCAGGCCCGCCTCGATGCGCGCGCCGTCGCGGAGCGAGCGGTGCCGCTCGCCGCCGGGGCGCAGCTCCTCGGCCACGTCGTAGGCGTCGAGGTACTCGGCGACGAGCGCGTCGACCGCGGCCTCGCCGACGGCGTCGACCGCCTCGGCGAGCTCGGTGACGCCCCACGTGTTGATCTGCGCACCGAGCTTGATCTCGGCCTCCGTCTTGTCGCCCTCCGTGACCGCGACGAAGCGCATGTTGTCGCCGAAGCGGGCGACCTTGAGGCCGCGCAGCGCCGCGGTGCCGAGCGCGGCGCGCGACCAGGTGCCGACCTCGGCGCGCACGCGCGGGCTCGCGGCGTGGCCCACGACGATCGTGCGGGGCGTGCCAAGGCGCGCGGCGATGTAGCCGAACTCCCGATCGCCGTGCGCGGCCTGGTTGAGGTTCATGAAGTCGAAGTCGATCTCGCCCCACGGCAGCTCGCGGTTGTGCTGCGTGTGGAGGTGGAGGAGCGGCTTCTGGAGCGCCTCGAGGCCCGAGATCCACATCTTCGCGGGGCTGAACGTGTGCATCCAGGCGACGACGCCCACCACGCGGTCGTCGGCGTTCGCCTCGAGCGCGGCTCGGCGGATCGCGTCGGGCGAGGTGAGTACGGGGCGGTGCTCGACGGTGACGGGGATCTCCTCGGCGTCCGCGAGCAGGCCGGCCACCTCGCGCGACTGCGCGGCCACCTGCGCGAGCGTCTCCTCGCCGTAGAGGCCCTGGCTGCCCGTGAGGAACCAGACGACCTTCGTGGCGGGGTCGGGGATGATGCTCGTCACTGCTGGGCCTCCTGGGCGGGGGTCTCGGCGGCCGGCTGGCCGTACACGTTCTGGTAGCGGTCGAAGAGGCTGTCGAGGTGCGCCTGCTCGATGGGGATGGTCGCGCCGCCCTGGCGGGCGAGGTGCATCGTGCGGGCGACGTCCTCGCACATGACGGCGGCCTTCACGGCGTCGCGCGCATCGCGGCCGATGGTGAAGGGGCCGTGGTTCTGCATGAGCACGGCGCGCGAGCGGTGGCCGGAGAGCGTGTCGACGATGCCGCGGCCGATCGAGTCGTCGCCGATGATCGCGAACGGGCCGACCGGGATCTCGCCGCCGAACTCGTCGGCCATGGCGGTGATGTGGCACGGGATCGCCTCGCCGCGCGCCGCCCAGGCGGTCGCGTACGTCGAGTGGGTGTGCACGACGCCGCCGACCTCGGGCATGTGGCGGTACACGTAGGCGTGCGCGGCGGTGTCGCTCGAGGGCGAGCGCTCCGAGCCCTCGGAGCCGGGCACGACGGCGCCGTCGAGGTCGCAGAGGATCATCGACTCCGGCGTCAGCTCGTCGTACGAGACGCCCGAGGGCTTGATGACGAAGAGGTCCTCGCCGGGCACGCGGCCCGACACGTTGCCGCCGGTCCACACGACGAGGCCGTAGCGGATGAGCTCGCCGTGCAGCGACGCGACCTCCTCGCGGACCCGGCGGATCGCATCCTCGCGGCTCATGCCGTGGCCTCCTGCGGCTGCGGCGCGGCGGCCGGCGCGGCCGCGCGGGCCTCGCGGCGGATGGCCTTGAGGCGCCGCATGACGTCGCTGCCGCCGCGGCCGAACAGGTCATGCAGCTCGCGGTACTCGCGGTAGAGCGCGTCGTACGGGGCGGCATCCGGGCCCGGCACGTACGCCTCGTGGACCACGTTGCCCATCGCGTCGCCCGCGACGACCGCATCCGGGTACGCGCCCGCGGCGACGGCCGCGTGGATCGCCGAGCCGAGCGCGGGGCCCTGCTCGCTGCCGATGACCGAGATGGGCATGCCGAGCACGTCGGCGTACGTCTGCATGAGGCGGCGGTTCTTGAGCAGGCCGCCGGCGGCGAAGAAGCGCTCGACCGGCACGCCGGAGGCGCCGAAGGCCTCGACGATGACGCGGGTGCCGAAGGCCGTGGCCTCGACGAGCGCGCGGTAGACCTCCTCGGGCCGGGTGGCGATCGTCGTGCCGACGAGCAGGCCCGAGAGGCTCGCGTCGACGAGCACCGAGCGGTTGCCGTTGTGCCAGTCGAGGGCGACGAGGCCGTGCGCGCCGACCGGCTCGGCCCACGCGAGCTCGGTGAGGTGCTCGTGCACGCTGCGGCCCGCCGCGCGCGCCTCCTCGTGGATCGCCGGCGGCACCTGGTTGGCGACGTACCAGGCGAGGATGTCGCCGACGCCCGACTGGCCGGCCTCGTAGCCCCAGAGCCCTGCGACGATGCCGCCGTCGACGACGCCGCACATGCCGGGCACCTCGGTGAGCGTCTCGCTCGACATGACGTGGCACGTGCTCGTGCCCATGATCGCGAGCATGTCGCCCGGCGCGGTCGCCTTCGCGGCCGGCGCCGTCACGTGCGCGTCGACGTTGCCGACGGCGACGGCGATGCCGGCGGGGAGGCCCATGAGGGCGGCGGCCGCGTCGCTGAGCGTGCCGGCGCTGTCGCCGAGCTGGCCGATGGTGGCGTCGAGCTTGCGCTCGAAGTCGGCGAAGCCGGGGTTGAGCGCGGCGAGGTACTCGCGGCTCGGGTAGGCGCCGTCCTGCAGGATGCCCTTGTAGCCGGCGGTGCAGGCGTTGCGCACGTAGGTGCCGGTGAGCTGCCAGACGATCCAGTCGGCCGCCTCGACCCACTTGTCGATCCGGGCGTAGACCTCCGGGTCCTCCTCGAGGATCTGCAGGGCCTTCGCGAACTCCCACTCGCTCGAGATGGCGCCGCCGTAGCGCGCGAGCCACGGCTCGCCGCGCTCGGCCGCGAGGGCGTTGATGCGGTCGGCCTGCGCCTGGGCGGCGTGGTGCTTCCAGAGCTTCGGGTAGGCGTGGGGGCGGCCGCCGAGGCCGTCGACGCGGCAGAGCGGCGTGCCGTCGTCGGTGACGGGCATCGGCGTGGAGGCCGTGAAGTCGGTGCCGACGCCGATGACGGTCGCCGGGTCGATGCCGGAGTCGCGCACGGCGGCCGGGACGGCGCGGCGCAGGACCTCGAGCCAGTCGTTCGGCTCCTGCAGCGCCCACTCGGGCGCGAGGCGCTCGCCGGTGGCGGGGAGGCGGTCGTCGATGACGGCGTTGGCGTACTCGTGGACGGCGGTGCCGAGCTCGGCGCCGTCGGCGACCCGGACCACGATCGCGCGGCCGGAGAGCGTGCCGAAGTCGATGCCGATCACGTGCTGGTCGCCGGGGGCGGCCCCCTGCGCGCTCGGTGCGGCGCTCTCTCGCATGCTGACTCCGTCGTCTCGTGCGGCTGCTGCCGCGGTGCAGTGCGGCCACTGTATGCGAAACGGTCACAACTTCGCCACTCCGTGATCGATTCGTGATGTCTGACCGGCTCCTGTCGCTGGTCGAGGAGCGCGCGGCGCAGCCGCACGCGCCTCGAGACCACCCCGCTTCGCTGGTCGAGGAGCGCGCGGCGCAGCCGCACGCGTCTCGAGACCACCCCGCTTCGCTGGTCGAGGAGCGCGCGGCGCAGCCGCTCGCGCCTCGAGACCACCGCCGCGACTCGCTGGGTGGTCTCGAGACGGCGGCGCCCTGCGGGCGCGGCCTCCTCGACCAGCGAGGGGACTAGCGGACGCGCGCCGTCGAGCCGCGCTCGACGAGCGTCGGCGGGATGCGCAGGTGCACGAGCCCGGCGCGGCCCGCGAGGTCGTCGAGCAGCACGCGCATCGCGGCGGCGCCGACCTCCTCGAACTCCTGCCGGATCGTCGTGAGCGCCGTCGGGTAGTGAGGCGCCTCGGGCACGTCGTCGAAGCCGACGACCGAGCGGTCCTCCGGCACGCGGAGCCCCGCGTCCCGGCACGCGTGCAGCAGTCCGAGCGCCATCTGGTCGTTGCCGACGGCGATGCCCGTCGCGTCGAGCGCGAGCACGTCCGGCCCGCGCTCGTAGCCGGAGCGCGGCGTCCAGTCGCCCTCGACGGTGCCGACGAGCTCGAGCCCGAGCTCGGCCGCGCGCTCCTCGACGCCGCGGGCGCGGGCGCTCGCGTCGATCGAGCCGCGCGGGCCGCGCAGCTGCGCGATGCGCCGGTGGCCGAGCGCCGCGAGGTGGTCGACGGCCATCCGCGCGCCGAGCCGCTGGTCGATGGCGACGCTGTGCCCGAACGCGAGGCCGGTCGGCTCGAGCGTGACGTACGGGACCTCGACGCGCAGCTGCCCGAGCGCCTCGAGCACCGCCGTCTCGGCGACGCTCACGACGAGGGCGTCGACGTTCGTCTCGCGGAGGAACGTGAGGCCCGCGGCGAGGTCCTCGACGCTGCCGGAGGCCGCGTTGGTCAGCGCGATCCGGTAGCCGGCGTCGCGCGCGGCCGTCTCGATCGCGATCTGCTGGGTCTGCGGGCCGTAGTCGGTCGTCGGCAGCGTGAGCAGCCCGATGGTCTGCGAGCGCTGCCGCACGAGCGCGCGGGCCGCGGCGTTCGGGCGGTACCCGAGCTCGACGATCGCCGCCTCGACCTTCGCGAGCGTCGCGGCCTTCACGTTCGGGTGCCGGTTCAGGGCGCGCGAGACGGTCTGGTAGCTCACGCCGGCGCGCGCCGCGACGTCGCGGATGTTGGGCCGCCGCTCCCGCTCGCTCGCCATCGTGCCTCCCGGTGCGCGCATCTCGCGCCCTGACAGCATCCCACCTCCCGGTCACGGATGGTGACCGTTTCGCATGAGCGTGCCGCGGGCGTCACCAGCCGTCGGCGAGCTCCTCGAGGCGCGTGAGCGAGTCCTGCCAGCCGTCGCGGATGTCGTCGACCTCGTCGAGCGGCGCCGACTGCTCGACGCGCACGAGCGTGCCGCCGTCGCGCTCCGAGAGCCGCACCTCGACGAGCTGCTCGGCCCGCGCGCCCTCCGCGGCCATCCAGTCCCACGAGAACACCAGCCGCCGGCCCTCCTCGACCGCGACGTAGCGGCCCTGCACGCCGACGCCGCCGGAGGCGGTGCGGAAGCGGTACCAGCCGCCGACCCGCGCATCCGCCTCGTACCGCGCGTCGTCGAACATCGGCCACCACCAGCGCTCGAGGCCCGCCGGTGTCGTCCACAGCTCCCACACCTCGTCGACCGGGGCGTCCACCCACGCGTCGACGACCGCGCGCTCCTCGCCGTCGGCCCCGCTCCAGTCGCTCATCCCGCCACCGTATCCGCCCGTCGCATCCCGACGCCGCGCGGCCCCGCACTATCGTGGCCGAGAGGGCGCACGGTCCCGCGCCCCGCCACGAGAGGCCACAGCATGACCGCCCTCCCCCCTGCCGACGGCCTGACGCGCGCCGAGCGCCTCGACCGCCTGCCCTTCACCCGCCGCCACGGCCGCCTGCTCGGCACCTCCGGCATCGGCTGGGCGCTCGACGCGATGGACGTCGGGCTCGTCTCGTTCGTCATCGCGGCGCTCGCCCAGCAGTGGAGCCTCGACCGCACCGAGACCAGCTGGATCGCGTCGATCGGCTTCGTCGGCATGGCGATCGGCGCGACCGTCGGCGGCCTGCTCGCCGACCGCATCGGCCGCCGCAGCGTCTTCGCGCTCACGCTCCTGGTCTACGGCCTCGCGACAGGCGCCTCGGCGCTCGTCGGCAGCCTCGCGGCGCTGCTCGTGCTGCGCTTCGTCGTCGGCCTCGGGCTCGGCGGCGAGCTGCCCGTCGCGTCGACGCTCGTCAGCGAGTTCGCGCCCAAGCGCATCCGCGGGCGGGTCGTGGTGTGGCTCGAGGCGTTCTGGGCGGTCGGCTGGATCGCCGCCGCCGTCATCGGCACCTTCGTCATCGGCGCCTCCGACGACGGCTGGCGGTGGGGCCTCGCGATCGGCATGGCGCCGGCGCTGTTCTCGATCGTCGTGCGGCTCTCGACGCCCGAGTCGGTGCGCTACCTCGAGTCGCGCGGCCGCTTCGTCGAGGCGGAGCGCACCGTGCGCGGCTTCGAGGAGTCGGCGGGCGTCGCGGCGCCGCGCGACGAGCCCGCTGACGCGGCAGCCGCGGCCGCGCCCGCGGCGGCGGACGGCGAGCGCCCGTCGATCTGGTCGAAGGCGCTGCGCGGCCGCACGATCGCGCTGTGGACGGTGTGGTTCTGCATCAACTTCTCGTACTACGGGGCGTTCATCTGGATCCCGTCGCTGCTCGTCGAGCAGGGCTTCACGCTCGTGCGGTCGTTCGAGTTCACGCTCATCATCACGCTCGCGCAGCTGCCCGGCTACGCGGTCGCCGCGTACCTCATCGAGCGCTGGGGCCGCAGGCCCACGCTGACGCTCTTCCTCGTGGGCTCGGCGCTCGCCGCGGGCTGGTACGGCACGGCGGATGCGGAGGCGGCGATCATCGCGGCCGGCTGCGCGCTGTCGTTCTGCAACCTGGGCGCCTGGGGCGCGCTGTACGCGATCGGGCCGGAGCTGTACCCGACGGACGTGCGCGGCACGGGCACGGGCGCCGCGGCGGGCTTCGGCCGCATCGCGTCCATCCTCGCGCCGCTCGCGGTGCCGCCGCTGCTGGGCATCGGCGGGACGCCCGTGCTGTTCGGGGTGTTCGCGGCCGCGTTCGCGATCGCCGCGATCGCGGCGTGGCGCATCCCGGAGCTGCGCGGCACGGCGCTGCAGTAGGCCGCTCCCCCGCGCGCTGTGGTCTCGAGACGCGGCCGGCTCCGCCGGCAGCTCCTCGACCAGCTGAGGGAGCACCCGCCGGTCGAGCCGCTCCGCCGCCGCACCTCCGCTGGTCGAGCCGCTCCGCCGCTGCAGGCGGCTGAGCGAGTCGAGACCACAGCATGGCGAGCTGCTCGCCGCGCTGTGGTCTCGAGACGCCGCCGGCTCCGCCGGCAGCTCCTCGACCAGCGGAGGGGGCGCCACCTCGCTGGTCGAGGAGCGCGCGGCGCAGCCGCACGCGTCACGAGACCCGCCCCGCCGACCGGTCTCGTGACGGCAGCGCCCTTCGGGCGCGGGCTCCTCGACCAGCGGAGGGAGAGCGGCGCCTCGACGGACGAGGGCCTACGCCTCCGGGTCGCGGCGCGCGCCCTGCGACGCGTGCACCGCGAACACCACCGGGCGCGCGTGCCCGGCGGCCTCCACCGCATCCGCCACCTCGCGCTGGATGCGCGGCGACGCCGCCACGTCGACGAGCGCGATCGCGGCGCCGCCGAAGCCCCCGCCCGTGAGCCGCGCGCCGAGCGCACCCGCCGCGACCGCCGCATCCACCGCCGCGTCGATCGCGGGCACCGAGTCCTCGAAGTCGTCGCGCTGCGACCGGTGCCCGTCGGTGAGGATCGGCCCGATCTCCCGCGGGCGCCCCGCACGCACGAACCCGGCGACGCGCGCCGCTCGATCGGTGTCGGTCACGACGTGCCGGAGCCGCCGGTGCACGGCCGCGGGCATCCGCCCGGCCCACGCCTCGACGTCGTCCACCGCGATCTCCCGCAGCGTCGGCACCCCGGCGATGCGCGCGGCCTCCTCGCACTCGCGCCGGCGCTCGCCGTAGCCGCCCGTCGCGTGGTCGTGCCGCACGAGCGAGTCGATCACGAGGATCTCGAGCCCCGCGGCCTCGAAGCCGAGCGGCACCTGCTCGGCGGTCCCCGCCCGGAAGTCGAGCAGCACCGCGTGGTCGCGCTCGGCGAGCAGCACCGCCGACTGGTCGAGCGTGCCCGTCGGCGCGCCGACCACCTCGTTCTCGACGAGCTGCCCCAGCCGGATCATCGCCCGGCGCTCCACGCCGAGGCCCCACAGCTCGTCGAGCGCGACGAGCACCGCCGACTCGAGCGCGGCCGACGACGAGACGCCGACCCCTACCGGCACGTCGCTCGAGACCAGCGCGTCGAAGCCGGTGCCGGGCACGCCCAGCTCGCGGCGCAGCACGTGCGCGGCGCCCAGCACGTAGCGGCTCCAGCCGCTCGCCTGGGCCGCGCGGTCGAGCGTCGTCTCGACGACGCCGCCGGCCTGCGCATCCGCGAAGTCCGAGGCGACGCGCACGACGTGGTCGTCGCGGAGGCGCACCGCCACGCGCGTGCGCCGGTCGATGCCGAAGGGCAGCGCGAGGCCGCCGTTGTAGTCGGTGTGCTCGCCGATCAGGTTGACGCGGCCGGGCGCCGACCAGATGCCCGCCGCCTCGGCGCCGAACGCCACCGCGAACGCCTCACGCACGCTGCACCTCCTGCCACGGCAGGGCCTCGACGGGCCGCTGCTCGTCGGCCCGCGCGATCGCGTCGCGCAGCCGCGCCGCGCCGTCCTCGGGTGCGATGTCGCCCACCCAGGCGCCCATCGCCGCCTCGCTGCCGGCGAGGAACTTCAGCCGGTCGGCCGCGCGGCGGGGGCTCGTCACGTGCCAGGTGAGCCGGATGTCGTCGCGGTGCGCGTCGACGGGCGCCTGGATCCAGCCGGCGATGTACGGCAGCGGCGCGTCGTAGAGCGCGTCGAGGCCGCGCGCGATGCGCAGCGTGAGGCGGGCGAGCTCGTCGCGCTCGGCCGGGGTCGTCGCGGCGAGGTCGGCGACCTGCCGGTGCGCCATGAGCTGCACCTCGACGGGCCAGCGGGCCGCGTAGGGCACGAAGGCGGTGAAGTGCTCGCCCTCGAGCAGCACCCGCGGGCCCTGCCGCTCACCCTCGAGCACCTCGGCGAAGAGGTCGCCGTCGTGCGCCTCGACCGACTGCGCGATGCGGCGGATGCGGGGCGGCACGTACGGGTAGCCGTAGATCTGGCCGTGCGGGTGGTGCAGCGTGACGCCGATCTCGACGCCGCGGTTCTCGAACGGGAAGACCTGCGCGATGCCCGGCACGGCCGAGAGCGCGCGCGTGCGCTCGGCCCACGCCTCCACGACGGTGCGCGCGCGGAGCGTCGACTGGGTGCCGAACGAGCCCTCGCGGTCGGGGCTGAACGCGACGACCTCGCAGCGGCCGACCGCGGGCCGTGCGGCGCCGATCGCCTGCTCCCCCGCTGCGTCGGCGCCCTCCGGCGCCGGCACGTCGTCGAGGGTGGCGGGGCCGAAGGAGGGCGAGCGGTTCTCGAACACCGCGACGTCGTAGTCGTCGGGGATCTCGCTCGGGTTGCCGGCGCTCTGCGGCGCGAGCGGATCGGCGTCGGCCGGCGGCAGGTGCACGCGCGACTGGCGCGCGGTGGCGACCGTGATCCACTCGGCGCTCAGCGCGTCGAAGCGCATGGTCGGCGTCGCGGGGCGCGGGTCGAGCGCGCGCTCGTCGGCGCGACGCGCCCGCTCGGGCGTGCCGGCGTCGTCGAAGTAGACGAGCTCGCGGCCGTCGGCGAGCCTCGTCGAGGTCTGGCGGATGCTGGTCACCCGTCGATCATGCCGCAGGGCGTGCGTGCATGCGCGAATCTGTGCGAAGGTGTGCGCATGGATCCGCAGCGCACAGCGTCGCCGAGCACTGGCGACGCCCGCGCTGCTGGCGGCCCCCGAGCATCCGGCGCGCCGGCGCTCGAGGCGGGCCTGCACGACGTCGAGCGCCGCGAGCGGATCGTCGCCGCGCTGCGCGACGGCGGCGTCGCCCGCGTGGCCGACCTCGCCGCGGCGCTCGGCGTCTCGGCCATGACCGTGCGCCGCGACGCCGACCGGCTCGAGGCCGAGGGCGTGCTCGAGCGCGTGCGCGGCGGCGTGCGCCGGGTGCGGCCGCCGCTCACCGAGGAGCCCGCCCCGCTCGCGAAGGCCGCGCTGCACCGCGACGAGAAGGCCCGGATCGCCGCGGCGGCCGCCCCGCTCGTGCGGCCGGGCACCGCGATCGGCATCGGCGCGGGCTCGACGGCGCTCGCGCTCGCGCGCCTCGTCGCGGACGCGCCGGGCGTCACGATCGTGACGAACTCGCTGCAGGTCGCGCTCGCGCTCGAAGGCCGCGACGGCGTCGTGCTGACGGGCGGCGAGCGCACGCGGTCCGATGCGCTCGTCGGCCCGGTCGCCAACCGCGCCGCCGCCTCCATCGGCCTCGACGTGCTCTTCCTCGGCGCGCACGGCATCGACGCGGCACGCGGCTGCACGGCGCCGAACCTCGCGGAGGCCGAGACGAACCGGGCGCTCATGGCCTCGGCGCGCCAGGTGGTGGCGCTCGTCGACGCGTCGAAGTGGGGCGAGCAGGCGCTCGCGACGTTCGCGGCGCTCGACGAGCTCGACGTGCTCGTCACCGACGCGTCGCTGCCCGCCGCGGCGCGCCGGGCGGCGCGCGCCGGCGTCGGCCGCCTCCTCCTCGCCTGACCCGCTCCGCTTGTCCGACACGCTCCCCACGTCGTGTGGTCAGAGATGGCCCTCCGCTGGCTCGCGCGAGGGCCATCTGTGACCACAGCCTGAGCCGCGATCGCTCGGTGTGGTCACGAACGGCCCCTCTCGCGTGCCCGAAGGGGCCATCTGTGACCACAGCCGGCGCTGCCGCAGCGGGATGTGGTCACGAACGGCCCCTCGCGGGCGCGCTGGAGGGCCGTTCGTGACCACAGCGGATGCGGCGGCACGGATGCCTGCCAGGTCCGGCCAGGTCCGGCCAGGTCCGGCCTGGCCGGGGCCGGAGCGGCGCGGCGCTACAGCCGGTCGAGCGCCTCGCGCAGGTCGGCGACGAGGTCGTCGGCGTCCTCGAGGCCGACCGAGAGCCGCAGCAGGTCGTCCGGCACGGCCAGCTCGGTGCCCTTGACCGAGGCGTGGGTCATCTCGCTCGGGTAGCAGACGAGGCTCTCGACGCCGCCGAGCGACTCCGCGAGCTGGAACAGCCGCGTGTGCCGCACGAGCTCGAGCGCCGCGGGCGCACCGCCCGCGAGCTGCATCGACACCATGCCGCCGAAGCGCCGCATCTGCCGCGCCGCGAGCTCGCGGCCCGGGTGCCCCTCGAGGCCCGGATAGTGCACGGCCGTGAGCGCCGGATGCCCGACGAGCGACTCGGCGACGGCCTGCGCGTTGTCGCTGTGCCGGTCCATGCGCACGCTCAGCGTCTTCAGCGAGCGGGTGGTGAGCCACGCGTCGAAGGGGCTGTTCACGGCGCCGACCGCGAACTGCACGAAGCCGATCTGCTCGGCGAGCTCGGCGTCGGAGGTGACGACGGCGCCGCCGACGAGGTCGGAGTGGCCGCCGATGTACTTCGTCGTCGAGTGGAGCACGAGGTCGGCGCCGAGCGCGAGCGGCTGCTGCAGCGCGGGCGTCGCGAACGTGTTGTCGGCGACCACGACGGCCCCCGCGTCGTGGCCGATCTGGGCGAGGCCCGCGACGTCGGCGATCTTCATGAGCGGGTTCGACGGCGTCTCGACCCACAGGATCCGCGTCTCCGGGCGCATCCCGGCGCGCACGGCGTCGAGGTCGGAGGCGTCGGCGGTCGTGATCGAGACGCCCCAGCGCTCCCACACCTTCGACACGAGCCGGTGGGTGCCGCCGTAGACGTCGTTGCCCATGAGCACGTGGTCGCCGGGCTTCAGGATGGCGCGCAGCACCGCGTCCTCGGCGGCGAGGCCGGAGCCGAACGCGTAGCCGTGGGTGCCGCCCTCGAGGCTCGCGAGCTGCTCCTGCAGCGCGTCGCGCGAGGGGTTGCCGCCGCGCGAGTACTCGTAGCCGTCGCGGAAGCCGCCCACGCCGTCCTGCACGAAGGTGGAGGTCATGAAGATGGGCGGGATGACGGCGCCGGTGCGCGGGTCGAACGCCTGCCCGGCGTGGATGGCCCTGGTGGAGAAGCCGCGGTCGTCGGTCATCATGCCTCCTTCGCGAGGAACGTCAGCAGATCGGTGCGGGTGACGACGCCGATGGGCTTCGCCTCGTCGAGCACGAGCAGGGCGTCGGCGTCGCGGAGCGCTGCCTGCAGCGCCTCCGACCCCTCGCCCGCGCCGATGCGCGGCAGCTGGGCGCCGAGGTGCTCGGCCACCGGGTCGGCGAGCCGCGCGCGGCCCGCGAAGACGGCGTCGAGCAGGTGCCGCTCGTCGATCGAGCCGGCGACCTCGCCGAGCACGACGGGCGGCTCGGCGCGCAGCACGGGCAGCTGGCTCACGCCGTACTCGCGCATGATCTCGATCGCGTCGTGCACGGTGTCGGTCGGATGCGCGTGCACGAGGGCGGGCGCGCTCGCGCCCTTCGCGGCGAGCACGTCGCGCACGGTCGTGCCCTCGGCCGCGTCGGCGAAGCCGTGGGCGCGCATCCACGGGTCGGAGTAGACCTTCTGCAGGTAGCCGCGGCCGGAGTCGGGCAGCACGACGACGACGACCGCGTCGGCCGGGAGCTCGCGCGCGACGCGCAGCGCGACGACGACGGCCATGCCGCTCGAGCCGCCCACGAGCAGCCCTTCTTCGCGAGCGAGGCGGCGGGTCATCGCGAACGACTCGGCGTCGTCGACCGCGAGCACCTCGTCGATGACGGACGGGTCGTAGTTGCCGGGCCACATGTCCTCGCCGACGCCCTCGACGAGGTACGGCCGGCCGGTGCCGCCCGAGTAGATCGAGCCCTCGGGGTCGGCCCCGACGACGCGCACGGCGCCCTCGGACGCGCGCTTCAGGAACCGCGCGGTGCCGGTGATCGTGCCGCCCGTGCCGACGCCGGCGACGAAGTGCGTGATGCGGCCGTCGGTGTCGCGCCAGATCTCCGGACCGGTCGTCGCCTCGTGCGCGGCGGGCGCGGCGGGGTTGAAGAACTGGTTCGGCTGGAACGCGCCCTCGATCTCGTCGGTGAGGCGGTTGGCGACGCCGTAGTACGACTCGGGGCTGTCGGGCGCGACGGCGGTGGGCGTCACGACGACCTCGGCGCCGTAGGCGCGCAGGGTCGCCCGCTTGTCCTCGGCGACCTTGTCGGGGCAGACGAAGACGCAGCGGTAGCCGCGCTGCTGCGCGACGAGCGCGAGGCCGACGCCCGTGTTGCCGCTCGTCGGCTCGACGATCGTGCCGCCGGGCCGCAGCAGCCCGCGCTCCTCGGCGTCGTCGATCATCGACTGCGCGATGCGGTCCTTGACGGAGCCGCCGGGGTTGAAGAACTCGACCTTCGCGAGCACGGTCGCGGCGATCCCCTCGGTGACCTTCGACAGCCGCACGAGCGGGGTGTCGCCGATGGTCTCGAGGATCGACTCCGCGTAGCGCATCGCCCCAGCCTATCGGCGCGCCTGCGGCAGGATGGGGGCCGTGGACGCACGCCGGGAGCTCATCGTGGAGCGCGTGCTGCGCGCCGTCGAGCTCGTGCCGCCCGGCCGCGTCGCCTCGTACGGCACGATCGCGCGCATCTGCGGCATCGGGCCCCGCCAGGTCGGCTCGATCCTGCGCCACTGGAGCGACGGCCTGCCGTGGTGGCGCATCACGAGCCACGCGGGCGACTTCGGCGGCGACCTCCTGCAGCGCGCCCTCCCCCACTGGGACGAGGAGGGCATCCGGGTGAAGCCGAACGGCCTCGGCTGCCGCTACGCCGACTACGCCGCCGACGCGGACGAGCTCGAGCGGCGCTGGCGGGAGGCGGTCGCCGACCTGCCGGACCCGGACGACGTCGAGGGCTGACCCCGGACGCCGCCGCCTCAGTCGCGCGCCTGCTGCGCGAAGAGCGAGGCGTAGGTGCCGCCGCGGGCGATGAGCTCGTCGTGCGTGCCGCGCTCGACGATGCTGCCGCCGTCGACGACGTGGATGACGTCGGCGTGCCGGATGGTCGAGAGCCGGTGGGCGATCGCGAGCGTCGTGCGGCCGCGGGCGGCCGTGTCGAGCGCCTGCTGCACCACGCGCTCCGAGACGGTGTCGAGCGCGCTCGTCGCCTCGTCGAGGATGAGCACCTCGGGGTCCTTGAGCAGCACGCGGGCGATCGCGAGGCGCTGCTTCTCGCCGCCCGAGAGCCGGTAGCCGCGCTCGCCGACGATCGTGCCGTAGCCGTCGGGGAAGCCGGCGATGGTCTCGTGGATGCTCGCGGCGCGGGCCGCGGCCTCGAGCTCGTCGTCGGTGGCGTCGGGCTTCGCGTAGCGGAGGTTGTCGGCGATGGAGGCGTGGAAGAGGTACGGCTCCTGGCTGACGATGCCGATGTGGTCCGAGAGCGACGAGGGCGCGAGCTCGCGCACGTCCGCGCCCGCGAACCGCACCGAGCCGTCGGTGGCCTCGTAGAGCCGCGGCAGCAGGTAGCCGATCGTGGTCTTGCCGGCGCCGGAGGGGCCGACGAACGCGGCGAAGGTGCCCGGCTCGAGCCGGAACGAGACGCCGTCGAGCGTGCTGCGCTCCTCGTCCTTCGCGTCCGGGTAGCGGAAGACGACGTCGTCGAACTCGACCTCGCCGAGCCGCGACTCGTCGAGGGGCACCGGCCGCGCCGGCGGCTCGATCGCGGGCTGCAGGTCGAGGTACTCGAAGATGCGGGCGAACAGGGCCGAGGAGGTCTGCAGGTCGAGCGCGACGCGCAGGAGGCCCATGAGCGGCATGAGCAGGCGCGCCTGCACCGTGGTGAACGCGACGATCGTGCCCGCGGTGACGAGGCCGTCGCCGCCGGCGATGAGGTAGCCGGAGATCAGGTAGACCATCGACGGCAGGATCGAGATGAACACCGAGACCACGGCGAAGAACGTCTGGCCGCTCATCGTCAGCCGCACCTGCAGGCGGATCTGCTCGTCGTTCTCGGCGCCGTAGCGGCGCAGCTCGTCGTCCTGCCGGCCGAACGCCTTCGCGAGCAGGATGCCCGAGACCGAGAGCGACTCCTGCGTGATCGCGCTCATCTCGGAGAGCGACTCCTGCGTCTTCGTGGCGATGCGGGCGCGCACCTGGCCGACGCGCCGCTGCATGAGCACGATGAGCGGCAGCAGGATCACCGAGACGATCGTGAGCTGCCACGACAGGATGAGCATCGTCACGAGGCTCGCGATGACCGTGACGACGTTGCCGACGATCGACGAGATCGTGTTCGAGAGCACGCCAGCGACGCCGCCGACGTCGTTCTGGAGCCGCGACTGGATGACGCCCGTGCGCGTGCGGGTGAAGAACGCGAGCTCCATGCCCTGCAGGCGGTCGAAGAGCTTCGTGCGGAGGGCGCCCATGACGGTGTTGCCGACCCGGGCCGTCAGCCACGTCTGCCAGACGCTCAGCGCGTTGGCGACGATCCAGAGCCCGACCATGGTGAGCACGAGGATCCACAGCAGCTGCAGGTTCGCCACGCCCTCGGGCGGGAAGAGCGCCTCGTCGAACACGCGCTGGATGAGCAGCGGCGGGATGACCGCGATGGCCGCCTCGAGCAGCACGAGGCCGATCGTCAGCGAGATGACGCCCTTGTGCGGCGCGAAGAGCGCCATGACGCGCTTGCCGAGGTCCGGGACGCGCGGCGCGTCCTCGTTCGCGGCGCGCTGCGCCGACTCGTCGCGCATCGCGACCCGACCCCCGCGGCGGGGCCCCCCGCCCATCATGCTCATCGAGGTCAACGGTACTGCCGCGCGCCCACGCGGCTGGCCGCGTTCGCCGAGGGCGCGCCGCAGGCCGGCGCGGCAGCCGGATGCGTCGTCGCGGGACCGTCGCAGGCCGATGCGGCACGATGGCGGCATGCGCGACTGGATGCCGGCGCTGCGGCCGGTGACGATCCTCGGCGACGACGGCCGCCCGATCCCCTTCGGCGAGCGCTGGGGCGCGGCCGGGCCACCGGACGACGCGTACTCGCGCGTGACGCATCCGGAGCGCTACGCGCAGCTGCACGAGGTGGCGGATGCGCTGCTCGCGCACCTGCTGGCGACCTACGAGTGCGAGGCGGTCGAGGATCGCGAGCTGCGCGCCGAGGACCGCGAGCTGCGCGCCGTGGTCGTGCGGGCAGCACCAGGCACGTGGCCGCTCCGGCTGTCCTGGACCGCGTTCCCCGGTGCGCTCGCCGAGGTCGGCGACGACGTGCCGGCCGGTGGCCCGATCTGCGGCTGCGACGCGTGCGACGAGACGCTCGAGCGCGCGGTGGACGCGCTCGTCGTCCCCGTGCTCGACCTCGCCGCCGGCCGCGGTCGGGGGCTGGCCTGGCCCGAGCGCCCCTAGACGCGGCGGCGCCGGTCGCCGAGCAGCGCCCGGTGGTGCGCGAGCCGCTCGTGGCCGCACGGGTCGCCGTGACCCGGCACGAGCAGCGGCTGCGCGTGAGCCGCGAGCGCGTCGAGCGCGCGCAGCCAGCCGGCGATGTCGGTGGAGTCGTCGGCCTGCGGGTCGTCGGCGGTCTCGACGAGGTCGCCGACGATGGAGGCGCCCGCGGTCGGCACGTGCACGACGAGGTCGCCGCCGGTGTGGGCCGGCCCGAGCGGGTCGAGCCCGACCTCGATGCCGCCCACCCGCAGCGCGCGCCGAGACGGCACGGGCGCGTCGGGCAGCACGATCGGCAGGGCGCGCACCGCCTCGGCGGTTGCCGGCCCCGCGAAGCCGAGTACCGCCGCCCGCTGCGCCTCGCCGTGCTCGCGCAGCTCGTCGATCGCGGCGGGATGCGCGAGCATCGGCAGCCCCGCGAACGCCGAGAGCGCGAAGCAGTGGTCCCAGTGGGCGTGCGTGATCGCCACGGCGACGACGCGGTCGCCGCGCGCCTCGATCGCGGCGCGCAGCTCGGCGGCGCGCGCGGGCAGCGTGCCGGGGTCGACGACCAGCGCCTCCCCCGCGTCCGCGACCACGACGGCGCTCATCGACGCCTCCGGCATGACCCAGCGGTCCACGCCGGGCGCGACGCGCTCGAGCGTCACGGTCCGAGCTCGGCGCCCTGCTCGCGCAGCGCCCGCCGCAGCAGCTCGACCGCCTTCGGCCCCACGCCGTGCATCGCGAGCAGCTCGCGCTCGCCGAGCGCGGCCACGCCCATGAGCGTCGTGGCGCCGCGGGCGATGAGGGCGCTGTTCGCCGGGCGCCCGATCGGTGGCAGGTCGCCGATCTGGGCCGGCACGTCCTTCGTCGACATGCGACGAGCATCGCAGTCCCGGCTGGAGACGGGCAGGGCCGGATCCGTCGGGCATGACGAAGGGCCGCATCCCCAAGGGGTCCGGCCTGGCATGACGAAGGGCCGCATCCCCGAGGGGATGCGGCCCGACGTGCAGGTGCGGGGAACGCTACTTGAGCGTGACCGTCGCGCCGGCCTCCTCGAGGTCGGCCTTGGCCTTCTCGGCGTCCTCCTTCTTCGCGCCCTCGAGCACGTTCGAGGGAGCGCCGTCGACGAGCGCCTTGGCCTCGCCGAGGCCGAGCGACGTCAGGGCGCGGACGACCTTGATGACCTGGATCTTGGCCGAACCGGCCGACTCGAGGACGACGTCGAACTCCGTCTTCTCCTCGACCTCCTCGGCGGCAGCGCCACCGGCGGCGGGGGCCGCGGCGACCGCGACCGGAGCGGCGGCGGTGACCTCGAAGGTCTCCTCGAAGGCCTTCACGAACTCGCTGAGCTCGATGAGGGTGAGCTCCTTGAACTGCTCGAGCAGCTCCTCAGTCGACAGCTTTGCCATCGTCTTCTCCTTGTTTCTGGTACCGACCGGGCCTTACTCGGCCGCGGACTCCTGCTTGACCCGCAGCGCGTCGACCGCGCGAGCGGCCTGGGCGAGCGGGGCGTTGAACATGTAGGCAGCGCCGAACAGCGAGGCCTTGAAGGCACCGGCCAGCTTCGCCAGCAGCACCTCCCGCGACTCGAGGTCGGCGAGCTTGTTGACGTCGTCGGTCGAGAGCGGGTTCCCGTCGAAGAAACCGTTCTTGACCACGAGCGCCGGGTTCGCCTTGGCGAAGGCACGCAGCTCCTTCGCGACGGCGACAGGGTCGCCGTGCACGAATGCGATCGCCGACGGGCCGACGAGCGAGTCGTCGAACGCGTCGATGCCAGCCTTGTTGGCGGCGATCTTGGTGAGCGTGTTCTTCACCACGGCGTACGTCGCGTGCTCACTGATCGAACGGCGCAGCGTCTTCAGCTGGCCGACGGTGAGACCGCGGTACTCGGTCAGCAGGACGGCGTTCGAGGTCTCGAAGAGGTTCGAGAGCTCGGCGACCGCAGCTTCCTTGTTCGCCATGGTGCTCCTTGCTTCAATGCTGGCTGCCCTGGCCCGAACATGGGAAAGAGCTCCGGCGCACGCGCACGGAGCTCTGGGATCTCGACGGATCTTCGGCACCTGCGCGGGACGACGCTCTTCGAGCGAACCTTCGGCCGGCGCATTCCCTCTCGGGCGCACGCCAGCGACCAGCGGTCTTTGGTATGCGGCAACTGTAGCGGGCGCGCAGGGTGCCGCGCAACTACACCGCGGACTGCAGCGGCGACTCCGCGCCGCCCTCCGCCGCCGGCGCCGCGACCTCGGCCCACAGCGGCAGGCGAATCGTGAATGCCGTGCGCCCCGGCTCGCTCTCGAGCAGGATCGATCCCTGGTGCGCCTCGACGAGCGCCTTCACGATCGCGAGGCCGAGCCCGGAGGATCCGGTGGCGCGCGACCGCGACGAGTCGCCGCGGGCGAACCGCTCGAACACCGAGCGCTGAAGGCCGTCCGGGATGCCGGGGCCAGCGTCGACGACGTCGACGACGGCGTGGTGCTCCTCGGCCCGCAGGCGCACGTCGATCGGCGTGCCGTCGGGCGTGTGCACGCGCGCGTTCGCGAGCAGGTTCGCGATCACCTGCTGCAGCCGCAGCAGGTCGCCCGCGACCACCACCGGCTCCTCCGGCAGCTCGAGCGCGATGGGATGCTCGCGCCCCGCCGCCTGCGCGTCGGCGACCGCCTCGACGACGAGGAGCGAGAGGTCGACCTCGCGGAGATCGACGTCGCGGCCCTCGTCGAGGCGCGCGAGCAGCAGCAGGTCGTCGACGAGCGCCTGCATGCGGTGCGCGGCCGCCTCGATGCGCTCGAGCGACTCCTTCGCCTGCGGCTGCAGCGTCGTGTCGTGCTTGCGGGTGACCTCGGCGTAGCCGCGCACGGCGGCGAGCGGCGTGCGCAGCTCGTGCGAGGCGTCGGCGACGAACTGCCGCACGCGGCGCTCGCTGAGCGCCCGCGCGTCGAACGCCTCCTCGATGTGCGTGAGCATCCGGTTCATGCTCTCCTGCACGCGGCCGACCTCGGAGGCCGGCTCCTCGATGCGCACGCGGTTCGTGAGCTGCACGTCGCCGGAGGCCAGCGGCAGCTGCGAGATGCGCTCGGTCGTGGCGATCATCGCCGTGAGCGGCCGCAGCGCGCGGCGGATGATCATGTCGCCGAGCATGAGCACGAGGATCACGGCCGCGAGCGCCGAGACGGCGATGATGAAGGCCAGCGCGGCGAGCGTCTGGTTCGTCTCGCCCATCGAGAGGCCGACGATGACGCGGACGTCGCCCACGTCGTGCGCGACCACCCGGTAGGCGCCGTAGGTCGGCAGCGTGACGTTGGCGCGCCGGTCGCTCTCGAGGCCGACGAGGTCCTGCTTGCCCGCGACGGGCAGCGCGAGCTGCGAGCCGAGGTGCGTGATGATCTTCGCCTCGGTGATCTCGCCGCCCTGCTCGATGGCGAAGAGCGCGCCGGTGGGCGTGGTGCGCGGGTCGACGAGCGCCTGCCCACCGGTCTCCACCGCGCGCTGCACGTCGACCGCCGTGCGGTCCGCGAGCTGCATGAGCTGCTCGTCGACGCGGCTCTCGAGCACGAACCGCATCGTCATGACGCTCGCGATCGCGACCGCCGCCGTGAGCAGCGCGAAGAGCGCGGCCACGACGACCAGCAGCCGTCGTCGCAGCGACCACGACGACGGCTTCTGGATGCGGCGCGCCTGCTGCGTCACCCGGTGCGGCCCCCGCTACTCGGCGGCGCGCAGCTGGTAGCCGACGCCCCGCACGGTGTGGATCATGGCCGGCCCGAGCGTGTCGATCTTCTTGCGCAGGTACGAGATGTAGAGCTCGACGACGCTCGCGCGGCCGCCGAAGTCGTACGACCACACGCGATCGAGGATCTGCGCCTTCGACAGCACGCGGCGCGGGTTGCGCATGAGGTAGCGGAGCAGCTCGAACTCGGTGGCGGTGAGGTCGACCTGCGTGCCGCCGCGGCGCACCTCGTAGGAGTCCTCGTCCATCATGAGGTCGCCCACCCAGAGCACGCTCGACTCCTCGGCGGCTGCGGCGGTGCGGCGGATGAGGCCGCGGAGGCGCGCGACGACCTCCTCGAGGCCGAAGGGCTTCGTGACGTAGTCGTCGCCGCCGGCGGTGAGGCCCGCGACGCGGTCGTCGAGCGAGTCCTTGGCGGTGAGGAAGAGCACGGGCACGTCGAAGCCGGCCGAGCGCATCCGCTGGAGCACGGTGAGGCCGTCGAAGTCGGGGAGCATGATGTCGAGCACGACCGCGTCGGGACGGAACTCGCGCACCGCCTGGAGCGCCTGCTGCCCGTTCGCGGCCGTCTTGACCTCCCAGCCCTCGTACTTGAGGCCCATGGCGACGAGGTCGGCGAGGCTCTGCTCGTCGTCGACCACGACGATCCGGATCGGCGAGCCGTCCGGACGCGTGAGGCGGGGCTGCGCACGCAGCTGCTGCTGAGCGGTGTCGGTCATGCCATCCATTGCGCCAGAGCCTCCTATGCGTGGCGCACGCGCCGGCCTTTGCGGTTCCTGTGCGTCGCCTGTCCCCCGTGCATCCTGCCGCATCCGGTCTGCTCGCGCCCCGGTTCGGGCCCCCGGCTCAGGCAAGGGCGCGCGTGAAGACCCCGGTGCGCAGCCAGTGCTGCAGGCGCGCGAGCGAGACCTGCGCGTAGTCGACGGCCTGCGCGCGGAGGTCGGCGGTGCTCGACGTGAGCACGGCGTTGAGGAGCAGCAGCTGCCGCGCGGCAACGAGCGCCTCGTGGTCGGCGGGGTCGAGCTCGGGCAGCGGCGCGACCTCGGCGTACCCGGCGCGCAGGGCCGGCTCGAGGGCGTCGTCGCCGCCGCGCAGGTAGAAGGCGGAGATCGCCAGGTCGAGGGCGGGGATGCCGAGCCCCGCGTCGTCGAAGTCGAACACCGCGATCCGGCCGTCGTGCCACTTGAGGTTGCCGCCGTGGAGGTCGGCGTGGAGCGCCCGCAGCGAGGCGCCGCGGTGCAGGCGCTCGAAGGCCTCGCCGGCGCGCTCGCGCGCGGCCGCGAGCGCCGCGCGACCCTCGCGGTCGAGCCCGGGCGCCTCGCAGAGCGCGTCGCGGTCGCCGAAGAGCGGCTCGACGAAGCGGGTGAGCGTGCCGTCCTCGGGCACGCGCCACCCCTCGGCCTGCGCGTGGAGCGCCGCCATCGCCCGCCCGAGGGCGTGGGCGGCGTCGACGTCGAGCACCTCCGCGTCGGGGCCGTCGAGCCACGAGGAGGCCGTGACGAGGAGCGGGCGGCCGACGGCGTCGTTGTCGACCTCGACGCACCACTCCCCCGCCGGCGTCGCGAGCGGCACCGGCACCCGCACGTCGGTCTCGGCCGCGATCGCGCGCTGCCACGCCTGCTGCGCGATCGCGTGCTCCCGCGTGCTCTGCGAGTTCGTGCCGACGCGCAGCGCGAAGCGGCGGCCGTCGGCGGCGTGCAGCCCGAAGGTCGTGTTGTAGCCGTGCAGGACGAGCTCGAGCCGCGCGACCTCGAGGCCGAGCTCGGCCGCCGCGAGCAGCGCGGTGGGGCGCAGCGCCTCGACCTGCTCGGCCTCGCTGCGCTCGTCGTAGGGGATGCCCATCCGGTCATCGAAGCACGGCGGCACGCCCGGCGCGCACGGCATGCCGGGTCGGTCGTGCGTGGGACGATGGAGGCGTGGACCTGCAGCTCGACATCTTCGGCGACGAGGCGGTGCGGAACGCGCACACGAGCCGCATCGTCGCGCGGTCGAGCGACCGGATCGCGTGGCTGCGGGCCCGCTCGCGCGGCGTGACCGCGACCGACGCGGCGAGGCTCAGCACGGAGCGCTCGGTGCGCGCGGTCGCCGAGGAGAAGCGCGGGTTCGGCCCGCTCTTCGGCGGCAACCGCTTCACCGACCACGGCCGCGCACGCGAGCCGCACATCGCGCGCTGGGTGCACGACCACTTCTCGCTCGCGCCCTCCGACGCGCTCTTCCACTCCGTCGCGCAGCGGCTGCACCTCGCGACGCCCGACTGCATCAGCGACGACGGCGCGACGCTCGCCGAGATCAAGACGACCTCGAAGCCGTTCACGGGCATCCCGAAGCACTACCTGCGGCAGATCTGGTGGCAGCAGCACGTGCTCGGCGCCGAGCGCACCCTCTTCGTCTGGGAGCAGCACGTCGAGTTCGTGCCGATCGGCCGCCCCGAGCACGTGTGGGTCGAGCGCGACGAGCGCGAGATCGCGGCGCTCGTCGACCGCGCCGATCAGCTGCTCGAGCTGCTCGCCCGCTGATGCTGCTCGCGATCCACGGCCTCGGCGGCGACCGCGGCTCGATGCGCGCGTACCTCGAGGGGGCGGTGCCGCCCGGCGTGCAGGTGCTCGCGCCCGACCTGCGCGCCCACGGCGCGAGCCCGCTCGTGGGCGAGCCCGACGACTTCGCGCTCGAGGCGCTCGCCGCCGAGGTGGCGGACGAGCTGGTTCGGGTCGGCGACGGCTCGCCCGTGACGATCGTCGGCGTCTCGCTCGGCGCCGCGATCGCCACGTCCATCGCCCGCTCCGGGCGCTTCCCGCTCGACCGCGTCGCGCTCGTGCGGCCCGCCTTCACCGACGTCTCGCTGCCCGACCACCTGGGCGTCTTCCCGGTCATCGGTCGGCTCCTCGGCGAGCGCAGGCCCGCGCGCGCCTGGGAGGAGCTGCAGCGCACCGGCGCATGGCGGGCGATCGCGCACGAGTCGCTCGCCCACGCGAACGCCCTCGAGCTGCAGCTCACCCAGCCGCTCGCCGCGGATCGCCGCATCCGGCTCATCGAGGCGCCGCGGAACGCCGCCTATCGCCCGGGCGAGCTGCGCATCCCCGCCCCGACCGTCGTGCTCGCGAGCCCGCGCGACCCCATCCACCCACTCCACGTCGCCGAGGCGTGGCGCGACGAGCTCGGCTGCCGGATGCTCGTCTCGCCGCCGCGAGACGCGGGCGAGGAGGCCATGTACGCCTGGTTCCGGCAGCAGCTCGGCAGCTTCCTCGTCGGCATCCGCTGACGCCTCGGTCGTCCGCGACCTCTGTCCTCGCCGGCTCAGTCCTTCGCGGCGTCGGGAGCCAGCCCGAGGGCGGCGCCGCGCGGCAGTCCGCCGCCGGCCGCTGCGGCGCGGGGCCGCGCGGGCGCGGCGTGCGGGATGGCGTGCACGACGACCATCGCAAGCATCCACACCACCCCGAGGCCCGCGGCGACGTACTCGAGGGTCGAGCCGACGTCGGTGTTGCCGCGCGCGAGCGAGATGATGCCGCCGATCGCGGCGACGACGCCGACGACGACGCCGCCGACGGTGGAGAGCCGGGCGACCCAGCGGTCGCTCGCGGTCGCGAACTGCAGCATCGCGACGCAGCCGGCGACGAAGGCGAGCACCGCGGCGGCGATGTGCACGAGGTCGCGCCACTCGGCGCCGTCGGCGAGCAGCGACGGGCAGCCGGGGCTGCAGGGCACCGCCGCGGCGACCGCGAACAGCGCGGCCGCGACCACGAGCGAGGCGGCGGGCGCCCAGCGCCGCAGCAGCGGCAGCGTCGTGCGCTGGTCGCGCACGACGACCGCGACGAGCAGGATGCCGACCACCACCAGGCAGAAGCCCACCTGGAACAGCGGCGCCGACAGCATGTACTGCGCCCCGAGCTCCGAGATGTACAGGTAGCGGTCGACCATCGCCCGGGCGCGGCCGATGAGGGCGGCGCCCGCGACGAGCGTCGCGACGGCCAGCAGGGCGACGACCAGCTCGCCCGCACGGGGTCCGGTGCGCACGCGACGACGCTACCGCGCTTCGCCCGCGCATCCGCACCCGAGCCGTCGTCACATGTCTTCTCGCGGCAACCGGCCGGACACATCCCTGCGATAGCGTCGAGCAGGACGAGGAGGTGCCATGCAGGCAGTGCTGGTGCGGGCGTTCGGCCCGACAGACGGGGTCGAGGTCGGCGAGATCGAGCCGCCGCTGCGGCTGGGCACCGAGGTGATCGTCGACGTGCACGCCGCGGGCATGAACCCGATCGACTGGAAGACGGTCGCCGGGAAGGGCGCCGCGAAGGCCGTCGCACCGCTCCTGCCGTGGGTGCCGGGCGGCGACGTCGCCGGCGTCGTGGCGGAGGCGCCCTACGAGGCCCACGACCTCCAGGTCGGCGACGCCGTCTACGGCATCGCGAACCACTGGCGCACGCGCGGCTCCTTCGCCGAGCAGGTGACCGTGCCGAGCCTGGCGCTCGCGCCGAAGCCCGAGTCGCTGAGCTTCGAGCTCGCCGCGGCCGTGCCGTGCGCGGCGCTCACCGCCTGGGACGCCGTCGTGCGCATCGCCAAGGCGCGGGCCGGTCAGCGCATCCTCGTGCACGCCGGCGCGGGCGGCGTCGGGCACTTCGCCGTGCAGTTCGCGAAGTACTTCGGCGCGCACGTCGCCACCACCGTCTCCGGCCGCAACGTCGACTTCGCCCGATCGCTCGGCGCCGACGAGGTCGTCGACTACACGCGCGACCGCTTCGAGGACGTGCTGCAGAAGGTCGACGTGGTCGTCGACCTCGTCGGCAACGTCTCGGACGACACCGGCACCCGCTCGCTCGACGTGCTCAAGCACGGCGGCCTGTACCTCAACGTGCCCACGGGATCGTGGCCCGAGTACGCCGCCGCGAGCGCCGAGCGCGGCCTGCGCTCGTCGTCGGTGAAGGTCGAGGCCGACGGCTCGAACCTCGGCATCATCGGCCGGCTCATCGACGCCGGCGACGTGCGGGTCGAGCTGCAGCACGCGTACCGGATGGACGAGGTGCACGAGGCGTTTGCCGAGCTGCAGGGCGGCCACGTGCGCGGCAAGCTCGTGCTCAAGGTGCGCTGACGGCCCGAGCCGTGCAGGATGGGCGCATGAGCGACGCGACGAAGCCGCTGCTGGAGGTCCGAGGCCTGCAGGTGGAGTTCACCACGCAGGACGGCCCGGTCACCGCCGTGCACGAGGCGAGCCTCACGCTCGGCGCGGGCGAGACGCTCGCGATCGTGGGCGAGTCGGGATCCGGCAAGTCGACCACCGCCATGTCGATCATCGGCCTCCTCCCGGGCAACGGGCGCGTGACGGCCGGCTCGATCCGGCTCGACGGCCAGGAGCTCGTGGGCGCGAGCGAGTCGACGATGCGCGGCGTGCGCGGCCGGCGCATCGGCCTCGTGCCGCAGGACCCGATGTCGAACCTCAACCCCGTCGCGCGCATCGGCACGCAGGTCGCCGAGACGCTGCTCGCGCACGGCCTCGCCACCCGGAAGGACGTCGACGAGAAGGTCGTCGCGACGCTCGAGGCGGCCGGTCTGCCGGATGCGGCGGCGCGCGCCAAGCAGTACCCGCACGAGTTCTCGGGCGGCATGCGCCAACGCGCCCTCATCGCCATCGGCCTCGCCTGCCGGCCGCAGCTGCTCATCGCCGACGAGCCGACGAGCGCCCTCGACGTCACGGTGCAGCGCACCATCCTCGACCAGCTCGACGAGATGACGCGCGAGCTCGGCACCTCGGTGCTGCTCATCACGCATGACCTCGGCCTCGCCGCCGAGCGCGCCCAGCAGGTGGTCGTCATGCACCGCGGCCGCGTCGTCGAGCAGGGCCCCGCCCGGCAGATCCTCGAGGCGCCGCAGCACCCGTACACGCAATCGCTCGTGAAGGCCGCGCCGTCGGTCGCGATGGCGCGGCTGCGCCCCGAGGACTTCGCCGAGCGCGCCGCCGAGGGCGAGGAGCCCGCGGAGGTCGACGCGATCGTCGAGTTCGACGGGGTCTCGAAGCACTTCCCGGTGCGCGGCTCGAAGGACCCGTTCGTCGCCGTCGACGACCTCTCGCTCACGGTGCCGCGCGGCACGACCGTCTCGATCGTCGGCGAGTCCGGCTCGGGCAAGACCACGACCGCGCGGATGCTGCTCAAGGCCTTCGAGCCGACGAGCGGGCAGGTGCGCTGGGAGGGCAAGGACGTCTTCTCGCTCTCGCGCGTCGAGCAGCGCGAGTTCCGCCAGAAGGTGCAGCCGGTCTTCCAGGACCCGTACTCGTCGCTCAACCCGATGTTCACGATCGAGCGCATCATCGAGGAGCCGCTGTCGTTCTACGGCAAGGGCTCGCGCGGCGAGCGCCAGAAGCGGGTGCGCGAGCTGCTCGACCAGGTGGCGCTGCCGACCGACATGGCGCGCCGCTACCCCTCCGAGCTCTCGGGCGGCCAGCGCCAGCGCGTCGCGATCGCCCGCGCCCTCGCGCTCAATCCCGACGTGATCGTCTGCGACGAACCCGTCTCGGCGCTCGACGTGCTCGTGCAGGACCAGATCCTGCGGCTGCTCGGCGATCTGCAGCGGGACCTCGGCCTGTCGTACCTCTTCATCTCGCACGACCTCGCGGTCGTCCGCCTCATCTCCGACTACGTCGGCGTCATGAAGGACGGCCGGCTCGTCGAGGCCGCGACGAGCGAGGAGATCTTCACGAACCCGCGCGACCCGTACACGCGCGCGCTGCTCGCCTCGATCCCCGGCAACGAGCTGAAGATCGCCTAGCGCGCTGCGCACGACGAGGGCCCCGGATCCGCGGATCCGGGGCCCTCGTCGTCGCTCAGCGCTTGCGCGTGCGCGGATCCATCGCCTCGCGGAGGCTCTCGCCGAGCAGCGTGAACCCGAGCGCGGTGATCATGATGCAGATGCCCGGCAGGAACGCGAGGTGCGGCGCGATCGCCAGCTCGGTCTGCGCGTAGGTGAGCATGCGCCCCCACTCGGCCGTCTCCGGCCGGCCGCCGCCGAGGCCGAGGAACGACAGCGCCGCCGCGTCGATGACGGCGGTCGCGAGCGTCAGCGTGCCCTGCACGATGACCGGGCCCACCGAGTTCGGCAGCAGGTGCGTCATCGTGATGCGGCCCGTGCCGAGGCCGAGCGTGCGCGCTGCCAGCACGTAGTCCGACTCCCGCTGCTGCAGCATCGACGACCGCAGCAGGCGGGCGAAGATCGGGATCTGCGCGACGCCGATGGCGATCATGACGGCGAGCGGCGTGCGGCCCAGGATCGCGGCGATCGACACCGCGAGCAGCAGGTGCGGCACCGAGAGCAGGATGTCGACGACCCGCATGATGAGGGTGTCGACCCATCCGCCGAACGCGCCGGCGATCGCGCCGAGCACCATGCCGCCCAGCAGGCCGAACATCGTCGAGACGATGCCGATGACGAGCGAGGCGCGAGCGCCCCAGATGAGCTTCGAGACGACGTCGCCGCCGAAGCGGTCGATGCCGAGCGGGAACTGGGCGAGCTCGCCGATGCCCGGCAGCGCCGTCGGGCGCAGGAACTCGCGGCCGGGCGACGAGAGCTCCGGGTAGGGCGCGAGCCACGGCGCCAGCAGCGCCACGAGCACGAAGATGCCGACGACCACCGCGCCCGCCCACGCGGCGGGGTTGCGGCGGAGGCGGCGGAGGACGTCGCCCCAGAACGAGCCGGAGCGTGGCGCGGCCGTGGGGCTCTGGTTCGCGTCGCCCGGGCCGGAGGCCGGGGGCAGCACGTCTGCGGCGGTCACTGGACCCTCACTCTCGGATCGATGAAGCTGTACGAGACGTCGACGAGCAGGTTGATGAGCGCGTACGCGACGGCGATGAAGAGCACGAAGCCCTGCAGCACGGGGAAGTCGCGCGCGAAGATCGCGCTCGCCAGGAAGGCGCCGATGCCGGGGAAGGCGAACACCGTCTCGGTGAGCACCGCGCCGGAGATCAGCAGGCCCGCCTGCAGGCCGATGGTCGTGACGACGGGCAGCATCGCGTTCCGCAGCACGAAGCGGTTGCGGATGACGCCCTGCGAGACGCCCTTCGCGCGGCCGGTGCGCACGTAGTCGGCGTTCACGACCTCGAGCACCGAGGCGCGCGTGATGCGCACGATGATCGCGAGCGGGATCGTCGAGAGCGCGAGCGCCGGGAGGATGAGGTGCACGACCGCGTTGAGCGCCGCGTCGAGCTCGCCCGTGAGCAGCCCGTCGAGCACGTAGAACCCCGTCGCGTGCGTCGCGTCGACCGAGCGGTCCTGCCTGCCGGTGGTGGGCAGCCAGCCGAGCTGCACCGCGAACACGTACTTGAGGATGAACGCGAGGAAGAACACCGGGATGGTGATGCCCACGAGGCTGCCGCCGACCGAGAGGTGGTCGATGAGGCGGCCGTGGTTGCGCGCCGCCCAGTAGCCGAGCGGGATGCCGACGCCGACGGCGATGATGAGCGCCATGACGGCCAGCTCGACGGTGGCGGGGAAGCGGTTGGCGAACTCCTCCAGCACCGGCCGTCGGGTCTCGATGGAGTTGCCGAAGTCTCCCTGGATGAGGCGGCCGAGCCAGGTGACGTACTGCTCGGGCAGCGGCCGGTTGAAGCCGTAGGCCTCGTTGATGCGCTCGATCGCCTCCGGGGTCGCGCGCTCGCCGAGGAGCGCCGCGGCCGGCCCTCCCGGGAGCGCCCGCACCCAGAAGAAGAGCAGGACGGTCAAGCCGAACAGGGTCGGGATCAGCAGCAGCAGGCGCCTGCCGATGGTTCGCAGCACGTGGTCGTCTCTCGGGTCGGGGCGGGGGCGGCGCGCGCGGGTCGCGCGGGCGCCGGGGTCCGGACGGGGCGGATGCCGCGGGCCGGGTGGGCCCGCGGCATCCGCGATCGGCTCGCTACTCGCTGAGCTCGATCATGTTGAACACCTCGTCGTTCACCGGGCTGGCCGGGTAGGAGGTGACCCGCGGGTCGAACGCCAGGGAGGGCGCCGGGTGCGCGAGCGGGATGCCGGGGATGAACTCGGCGATCTGCTCGTTGATGGCCTCGTACGCGGTCGCGGCCTCCTCGGGGTCGGGGATCTGCCGCGCCTCGGTCAGCGCCGAGAACAGCTCCTCGTTCTCGAAGCCCCACTCGTTCGAGTAGCCGTTGAAGAAGACGCCGACGAAGTTGTCGGTGTCGTTGTAGTCGCCGGTCCAGCCGAGCAGGTGGATGCCGTGGTCGTCCGTGCCGCGCATCCGGTCGAGGTAGTCCGTCCACTCGTCCGAGACGGGCTCGACCGTGATGCCGACCTCCTCGAGCTGCGACGAGAGGGCCGAGAAGATCTCCTCGGGGTTCGGCATGTACGGGCGCGAGATGTTGACCGGGTAGTTGAACTGCAGCTCGAGGCCGTCCTCGTAGCCCGCCTCGGCGAGCAGCTCGCGGGCGCGCTCCGGGTCGTACTCGTAGTCGGTGACCGAGTCGTTGTAGCCGTTCACGACCGGCGGGATGAACTGCGACGCGACCTCGGTGCCCTCGGGGAGCACCTGCGTGACGAGCGCCTCGCGGTCGATCGCGTGGGCGATCGCCTCGCGCACGAGCGGGTCCTGCAGCTCCGGCACCGTCTGGTTCATGCCGAGGTAGAGGATCGTGAACGGGTCGCGCTGCATCACGTTGAAGCCGGCGTCCTCGAGGGCGGCGGTGTCGGCCGGCGCGACGAGGTCGTAGCCGTCGATGTCGCCCGCCTCGAGCGCCTGGCGGCGCGCGGTGGGCTCGTCGATCACGCGGAAGACGATCTCCTGCACCTGGCCCTGCTCGCCCCAGTAGTCGGGGTTCGCGGAGAGCACGACCTCGCTGCCGGGCGACCACGACTCGAACACGAACGGGCCGGTGCCCGTCGGGTGCGCCTCGCCGTACTCGCTGTACTCGGGGGCCTCCTCGCTGCCGCCGACGTCGTCGGCGCCGTACTCCTCGAGCGCCGTGGGCGACTGCATCGAGAACGCCGGGAGCGAGAGCGCGGCGATGAAGCCCGAGAACGGGCGGGTGAGGTTGACGGTCGCGGTGCTCGCGTCGTCGGCCGAGCACGACTCGTAGAGCGCGTTCTCGTCGCCGGCGAAGCCGCCGAAGAGCGAGCCGTAGTAGTACGAGAGGCTCTCGGTGGCGGTGAGGCCGGTCCAGTTGTACCAGCGGTCGAAGTTGGCGCAGACGGCCTCGGCGTTGAACTCGCTGCCGTCGTGGAAGGTCACGCCCTCCTGCAGGGTGAACGTGTACGAGGTGCCCTCGTCGTTCGAGGTCCACTCCGTCGCGAGCAGCGGCGCCGGGTCGGCGGAGCCGGGCTCGACGCCCACGAGGCCCTCGAAGATCTGCCGCGAGATGCGGAAGGTCTCGCCGTCGGAGGCGAAGGCCGGGTCGAGGCCCGAGGGGTCGGAGGAGGCGGCGAAGACGAACGTCGAGTCGACGTCGCTGGGCGCCGCGGAGTCGCCGCCGTCGTCGCTTCGCTGGCTCTGGATGCAGCCGGTGAGGGCGAGCGTCGCTGCGGATGCCGCCGCGACGCCGACGAGCATGCGCCGTCGTGCTGAGGTGTTCACGGTGCGTGGACCTTTCCTTCTGGGAGCAAGGACGCATGCCGCGCGGCTCGACCGTGAGGCTGCGTAGGGACAACCTAGCGACTTCCCGGAGGCCTGGACGCGTCGGGAGGGTTACGGATGTGTTGCGATGGCTCCGCCCGCCGGGCGGCCCGCCTCGTCCCCGAGGACGAGATCCGGTGGATCCTTGCGTGCGGGGGCATCGCGCGCCGTTAGCCTCCGAGCATGACCTCCTCGACGATCGTGCGGTTCCTGCGCTCCTGGTGGCCCGCTCCGGTCGCGGCCGCCGTGGCCCTGGTCCTGGCCGCCGTGCTCCCCGTCTACACCGCCCTGGTGCTCGTCGCGCTGCTGATCGTCGCCGGCGCCCTCGCGATCGCCGTGCGCTTCCCGCTGCCCGCGGCCGGTGCGGCGGCGGTCGGCGCGCTCGTCGCCGCGAACGCCGAGAGCGACCCGACCTGGGCGCTCCTGCTCGTCGCCTACGGGGCCCTGCTCGTGGCGACGTGGCGCTTCGAGCCCGCCCTGCTGCGGGCCCTGAGCGTCGTGCCGGTGGGGCTCCTGATGGGCATCGTGCTCGCCGCGTACTCGACCACGCAGGAGCGCAGCCCGTTCGGCTCGGCCTTCCAGAACACCGAGGGCCTCGTCGCCTGGATCGTGCTGATGATGGGCTGGGGCATCGTCATCGGCACGCGCGCCCTCCGCGACGCGGCGCGCGCCGAGCAGGTCACCGAGGTGGCGGTCGCGCGCACGACCGTCGTCGAGTCGGAGCTGCGCGACGAACGCCTCCGCGCCGACCTCACGCACGACTTCCACGACGTGATGGCGCACTCGCTCGCGGTGCTCGCCGCGCAGGCCGAGGGCCTCCGGCTCTCGTACGAGCGGCATCCCGAGCGCATCGGCCCGGTGCTCACGACCATCTCCGACACCGCGCGGCTCGCGCTCGTGGAGGTGCGGCAGCTGCTCGAGCGGGTCGACGACGACGCGCGGCGCCCCCAGCCGACGAGCGCCGACATCCCGGGCCTCGTCGCGCAGCTGCGCTCGGCCGGCCCGTCGGTCGTGCTGCACGACAGCGGCACGCACGGGCACCTGTCGCGCATCGCCGACATCGCCGCCTACCGGATCGTCCAGGAGAGCCTCACGAACGCCCTGCGCCACGGCGGGCCCGACGTCGACGTCGTGGTGGCGCTCACCTGGACCGGTCCCGGGCTCACGATCGCGGTCTCCTCCCCCATCGGCGAGCGCGAGGCGCTGCGGCCGGCCGGGCGCGGCATCGCGGGCATGCACGAGCGCGCCCGGGTCGCGGGCGGCTCGCTCGAGATCGACGCCGAGGGCGACCGCTTCGTCGTGAGCGCGCACCTGCCGTACGAGCCACTCCCGGCGGGGCCCACCGCGCCGCTCGGCGAGGACCAGCTGGCGACGCTGCCGGTGCCGGTGCAGCCGGAGGCCGTCGTCGCGCCCTGGATCGTGGAGGCGACGCGGCGGGCCGAGGAGCGCGCCCGCGCGCGCCGCCACGCCGACGCCGCCGGCTGGTCGACCGCGACCACGATCGACCTCGGCGAGGGGCTGCGGCCGCCGTCGGCACCGTCACCCGGCGGGACGTCGGCGCCGGGCCCGGACGGGCGCGTGCCGAACCCGATGGCTCCGCCGCGGCCGCCGCACGGGGCGGGGGGATGATCCGGGTCGCGCTCGTCGACGACCAGCCGCTGTTCCTCGAGGGCCTCGCGATGATCCTCGAGGCGCAGGACGGCATCGAGGTCGTGGGCACCGCCGCCGACGGCGCCGACGCGGTCGCGCTCGTGCGCGGCACCGCCCCCGACGTCGTCCTCATGGACATCCGCATGCCGGGCGTCGACGGGATCGCCGCGACGGCCGCCATCCGGCACCAGCTGCCGGCGCCGCCGCCGCACGTGGTGGTGCTCACCACCATCCGCCAGGACCGCGCCGTGGTGGATGCGCTGCGCGCGGGCGCGAGCGGGTTCCTGCTCAAGGACGCCCGGCCCGAGTTCCTCGTGCAGTCGATCCGCGCGGTCGTCGACGGGCAGCAGGTGATCGCGCCCGCCGAGACGTTCGACCTGCTGCGCGCCTTCGCGCCCGTGCGCGAGGCCCCCGACATGTCCGTGCTCGAGCCGCTCACCGAGCGCGAGCGCGAGCTGTTCCTGCTCGCCGCGCGGGGCCTGCCGAACGCCGAGATCGCGCAGCGGCTGTGGGTCGCCGAGACGACCGTGAAGACGCACATGCGCGCGATCCTCGCGAAGCTCGGCGTCGCGAGCCGCGTGCAGCTCGTGGCGCTCGCGCACGAGCACCGCCTCATCGAGCACTGACCCGCGGCGCGCGATCGCGGACCCCGTCGCGCATCCGGGACCCGCACGACGGGGTCGCGGATGCGCGGAGGGGTCCCGGATCCGTGCGCAAGGCGGACCCGATCGCACGGACCGGACCCCGCACGCGGGGTCCGGTCCGTGGCATCGGGTCCGGGAGGGGCTACGCGCGGCGCGCGCGCCGGGCCGCGATCGCACCGCCGCCGAGCAGCAGGAGCGCGAGCGCGAGCAGCAGCAGCGAGGGCGCCGCGCCCGTCTCCGGGAGCGAGCCGCCCGCCCCCGGCCCGGCCGCGTCGCCGCCGACGCCGCCGGCGTCGTCCGTCTCCACGGGATCCGTCTCGACGGGATCGGTCTCGGACGGGTCGGTCTCGACCGGGTCGGTGCCGGGCTCGCCCGGGTCGGGCGCCTCGTCGACGAGCGGCGTCGTCGTGAGCGTCCAGTTCACCTCTGCGAAGTCGCCCGGGTCGAGGACGCCGCGGTCCACCGAGTAGTCGATGAGCAGCTGCCGCAGCTCGAGCAGGCCGTTCCAGACGACCGGCGCGTCGACGACGTGCGGGTAGCCCGAGCCGCCGGACTGGCGGTAGTTGTTGATGCCCATGACGAACGCGTCGTCGTCGGCGATCGGCGTGCCGTCCGCCTGCTCGAAGCGCACGAGCCGCTCGCCGACCGGCTGCGAGATGTCGAACGCGTACTGGATGCCGTCGACCACGTCGTAGGAGTAGTCGGGGATCGGGCGGTTCGCCGCCGGGTCGAACGCGCCGGCGACGTCGGCGGTGATCGGGGCGCCCTCCTCCTGCTGGATGAAGTAGCGCGCCGAGTGCTCGAGGTAGTCGCGCAGCTGGGCGCCCGTCAGCTCGACCGCGAGCAGCGTGTTCTCGTAGATGTAGAGGGCTGCCATGTCGCGCACGGTGACCGGGCCCTCCTCGACGACCACGTCGCGGTTGAAGGGCGACGCCTGCGAGATGACCGTCGCGTCCTCCCACTCCGTGCCCGCGAGGCCCGCGCGCACCGTCTCGGTCTGGACGGCGTTGACGAAGTCGATGAGGGCCGTGTCCTCGTAGCGGCTCGTCGCGCCCGACATCGTCGCGGTCGCGGTCGCGATCTCGGTGTTCACGTACGCGACGGTCGCGTCGTGCTGCGCCTGCACGGCGGCGACGACTCCCGGGTGCTCGGCGACGTCGCCGGCGGTGTAGCGCTGCACCGCGGTCGGCGCCGCACCGTCGCTCCAGTCGACCTCGAAGCCGTCGCCCGAGGGCACGAGCGTGAGCTGCAGGTCCGAGACGCTGCGGCCCCAGTAGTACGGCTGGGTGATGATGGCGCGACCGCCGTCGGCCTGCTCGACGACCGTCTGCGGCTCGTCCTGGTGCGAGTGGCCCGCGACGACGACGTCGACGCCGGGGACGCGCGCGACGGAGGTCGCGAGGTTCTCCTGGAGCGCGGTCGGGTCGTAGGTCTGCGCCTCGGGGTCGAGTCCCGTGTGGGCGAGCACGACGACGAGGTCGGCGCCCGCCGCCTCGAGCTCGGGCACGTACCGCTCGACGGCCCGCACCTGGTCCTGGAACTCGAGGACGCCCTCGACGATCTGGCGGTCCCACACGCGCACGCCGGGGGTCACCACGCCGACGACGCCGATCTGCACGGTCTGGCCGTCGATGGTGCGCTCGAGCATCGTCGTCGGCGGCAGCACGGGCTCGCCCGTGGTCGCGTCGACGGCGTTCGCGCCGAGCAGCGGCGCCTCGAGCTGCCGGTCGTACGTCTCCAGCAGGTCGAGCCCGTAGTTGTACTCGTGATTGCCGACGACGGCGGCGTCGTAGCCGAGCTCGTTGAAGCCGGCCGCGATCGGATGGGTGTCGCCGGTCTCGGCGACGGGCTCGCGCACGCCCGTGAGGTACGTGAGCGGCGTGCCCTGGATGGCGTCGCCGTTGTCCATGAGGAGCACCGACTCCGCGCCGCGCTCGGCGCGCACGTCGTCGATGATCGTGCCGGCGCGGGCGAGGCCGAGCTCCTCGCCGGCCGGGTACGGCGCGTCGGCGAAGTAGTCCCAGTCGAGCAGGTGGCCGTGGATGTCGGTGGTGCTCAGGAGGGTGAGCTCGATCGGGTCGCCGGGCGCGGCGGTGGCGGCGGTCGTCGGCGCGATGAGCGCGGCGGCGACGACGAGCGCGCCGCCGGTGAGCGTGAGTGGTCTGCGTGCGGGCATGGCTGTGCTTCCTCGGTGTCGGGTACGGTCGCGCTCGTGGCGCGCCGATCCCACCCAACCGCAGATCGGTGTCGCGGACCAGCGTTCCGGATGAACGTCCTGTGACATCTGCGCAGACGACGAAGGCCCCGCCGTGCGGCGGGGCCTTCGTGGTGCGGGTCTCAGATCGCGGTCACGTCGACCGGGATGCCGGGGCCGAAGGTCGTCGAGACCGTGGCCTTCTGCACGTAGCGGCCCTTCGAGGACGACGGCTTGAGGCGGACGATCTCGTCGAGCGCGGCGCGGATGTTGTCGCCGAGCTGCTCCTCCGAGAACGAGGCCTTGCCGACGATGAAGTGCACGTTGGCGTGCTTGTCGACGCGGAACTCGATGCGGCCGCCCTTGATGTCCGTCACGGCCTGCGCGACGTTCGGGGTGACGGTGCCCGTCTTGGGGTTGGGCATGAGGCCGCGCGGGCCGAGCACCTTGCCGAGACGACCGACCTTGCCCATGAGCTCGGGGCTCGCGACGGCGGCGTCGAACTGGGTCCAGCCCGCCGCCACCTTCTCGATGAGCTCGTCGGAGCCGACCTCGTCGGCGCCCGCCGCGATGGCGGCCTCGGCCGCGGGGCCCTGCGCGAAGACGATGACGCGAGCGGTCTTGCCGGTGCCGTGAGGAAGAGAAACGGTACCGCGGACCATCTGGTCAGCCTTGCGGGGGTCGACGCCGAGCTTGAGCGCGACCTCGACCGTGGCGTCGGTCTTCGCCGAGCCGGTCTCGCGCGCGAGGGCCACGGCCTCGGCGGGGGTGTACTGCTTGCCGGCCTCGAGCTTCTCAGCTGCGGCGCGGTAGGCCTTGGACTTCTGTGCCATGTTCTTCTCCTTGTCAGAGTTCGCGGTGCGCGCCTGGCTGGCGCTCCCACTGGTGAGCCCTGGGGCTCGGATGCTGCGGTGCAGCGTCGAGGTCAGCCCTCGACCGTGATGCCCATGGAGCGGGCGGTGCCGGCGACGATCTTCTTCGCGCCCTCGATGTCGTTCGCGTTGAGGTCGGGCATCTTCTGCTGCGCGATCTCCTCGACCTGCGCCATCGTCAGCTTGCCGACCTTCGTCGTGTGCGGGACGCCGGAGCCCTTCTTGACGCCGGCGGCCTTCTTGATGAGCTCGGCGGCCGGCGGGGTCTTCAGCACGAAGTCGAACGAGCGGTCCTCGTAGACCGTGATCTCGACCGGGATGACGTTGCCGCGCTGCGACTCCGTCGCGGCGTTGTACGCCTTGCAGAACTCCATGATGTTGACGCCGTGCTGACCGAGCGCCGGGCCGACAGGCGGGGCGGGGTTCGCGGCGCCGGCCTGGATCTGCAGCTTGATCAGACCCGTGACCTTCTTCTTGGGTGCCATGTCTCTTCCTTCTCGATGTTCGCGGCGCGCGACAGCGCGCGCACCGCTCCTAGCCCCTGGCGGGGACTAGAGCTTGCTGACCTGACCGAAGCCGAGCTCGACCGGAGTCTCGCGCTCGAACAGGCTCACCAGGACCGTGAGCTTGCGGCTCGCCGGCTGGATCTCGCTGATGGTGCCGGGGAAGCCCGCGAACGAGCCCTCGGTGATGGTGATCGTCTCGCCGACCTCGAAGTCGACCTCGACGGCCACCTGGTTCGGCTGCGGCGACGGCGAGGCCTTCTGCGCCTCGGCGAGCTGCTCGTCGGCGATGGGCTTCAGCATCGTGAAGGCCTCGTCGAAGCGGAGCGGCGCGGGGTTGTGGGCGTTGCCGACGAAGCCGGTGACGCCGGGCGTGTGGCGCACGACCGACCAGGTGTCCTCGTCGAGGTGCATGCGGACGAGCACGTAGCCGGGCACGCGGACGCGGTTGACGCGCTTCGCCTGGCCGTTCTTCGTCTCGAGCACGTCCTCGGTGGGCACCTGGATCTCGTAGATGCCGTCGACCTGCATGTTCTCGGCGCGCGAGGCGATGTTCGCCTTGACCTTCTTCTCGTAGCCCGCGTACGAGTGGATGACGTACCAGCGGCCCGGCTTCGAACGCAGCTCGCGCTTGAAGTCCTCGTAGGGGTCGGCCGCGGGCTCGGTCTCGCTCTCGTCGACAGGCACGAGCTTGTCGAGCGCCTCGTTCAGCTCGATGTCGAGGTCGTTGACGTCAGACACAGTCCACCTTCTCCTTCAGTCGCCGGGTCGGGCTCAGCCGCCGAGGCCGAACATCGGCAGGTCGCCGAAGACCCAGCCCACGAACGAGCCGAACAGGAGGTCGAGGCCGGACACCAGCAGCATCATGATCACGACGAACACGAGCACGACGAGGGTGTAGCGGATGAGCTCGCGGCGCGTCGGCGTGACGACCTTGCGGAGCTCCACAAGGACCTCGCGCAGGAACGTCATGAGGCGCACGAACGGGTTGCGAGACGCACCCTCGCGCGTGCGGGGTGCCTCCTCGATCGCGTTCTCAGCCACGGTGACCCTTCGATTCGTTCGGCCCGGCGTGCGCCAGGGCCCATCAGGCGCCCTTCCGGGCGCCTCGAGCAGGGCGGACAGGACTCGAACCTGCAACCTGCGGTTTTGGAGACCGCTGCGCTACCAATTGCGCCACCGCCCTGGGCGGGTGGAAGCCATCCCGACCTGCCCTCGTCGGGCATGGGTCAGCATGGCGGTTGTCAACCACCAAGGGTCAAGACTACGCCGTCCGGGCACCTGCTGTCCACCTGGCGGCGCGCCCCTCCCCCACGGGGCCAGGATCCGCCTCCCGGCGCGCGTCGCTCACTACGCTGAGCACCGTGAACCGCATCGCCGCTCGCATCGCCGCCATCAACGAGTCCGCCACCCTGAAGGTCGACGCCAAGGCCAAGGCCCTCAAGGCCGAGGGCCGCGACGTCATCTCGTACGCCGCCGGCGAGCCCGACTTCGCGACGCCGCCGAACATCGTCGAGGCGGCGCAGCGCGCCCTGGCCGACCCCAAGAACTACCGCTACACGCCCGCCGCCGGCCTGCCGGAGCTGCGCGAGGCGATCGCCGCGAAGACGCTGCGCGACTCCGGCCTCGAGGTCGCGCCGAGCCAGGTGCTCGTGACGAACGGCGGCAAGCAGTCGGTGTACCAGGCGTTCCAGACGATCCTCGACCCGGGCGACGAGGTGCTCGTGCCGACGCCGTACTGGACGACCTACCCCGAGGCGATCGCGCTCACCGGCGCCCGCCAGGTCGACGTGTTCGCCGGCGCCGAGCAGCGCTACCTCGTCACGGTCGACCAGCTCGAGGCGGCCCGCACCGAGCGCACGAAGGCGCTCCTCATGGTGAGCCCCTCGAACCCCACCGGCGCCGTCTACTCCGCCGAGCAGGTGCGCGAGATCGCCGAGTGGGCCGACGCGAACGGCCTGTGGGTCGTGAGCGACGAGATCTACCAGAACCTCGTCTACGACGGCGCCCGCGCGGTATCGGTCGTGGAGGCCGTGCCGGCGCTCGCCGACCGCACCATCCTCGTGAACGGCGTCGCGAAGACCTACGCGATGACCGGCTGGCGCGTGGGCTGGATGGTCGGCCCGGCCGACGTCATCAAGGCCGCCGGCAACCTCCAGTCGCACCTGACGAGCAACGTCAACAACGTCGCGCAGCGCGGCGCGATCGAGGCGCTCACCGGCCCGCAGGACGCGGTCGCCGACATGCTCGGCGCCTTCGACCGCCGCCGCAGGACGATCGTCGAGGAGCTCTCGCGCATCCCCGGCGTCTCGGTGCCGACGCCCGAGGGCGCGTTCTACGCCTACGCCGACGTCACGGGCCTCCTCGGCCGCGAGTGGCACGGGGTGACGCCGACGACAAGCCTCGAGCTCGCCGACCTCATCCTCGAGCAGGCGGAGGTCGCGGCGGTGCCCGGCGAGGCCTTCGGCCCCTCCGGCTACCTGCGCCTGTCGTACGCGCTCGGCGACGACCAGCTGCTCGAGGGCGTGCAGCGCCTGCAGCGGCTCTTCGGCACGGCCTGATCGCAGCGGCCTGATCGTGGACGCGGAGCGCATCGACCCGACGCTCCGCTCGCTGCTGGGCGGGCCACGGCTCGACCTCTCGCGACGCGCGGTGCGCATCGCGGGGCGCATCGGGCCGCGACTCATGCGGGCGCCGCGCGTGACGGGCGTGCGCATCCGCGGCGGCCGGCTCGGCGGCGTGCGCGTGCGCCGGTACGAGCCGGCGACGCGGCGCTCCGAGGCGCGGCTGCTGTGGGCGCACGGCGGCGGGATGGTGATCGGCGCGCCCCGCATGGACGACCTGCTGCTCGGCGAGCTCGCCGCGGAGCTCGGCATCCGCGTCGTGAGCGTCGACTACCGGCTGGCGCCCGAGCACCCGTTCCCCGCGCCGCTCGACGACCTCGCGGCGGCCTGGACGGGGCTCGTGGCCGAGGCGGCGGGCGCGCCCGTCGCGATCGGCGGGCAGAGCGCCGGCGGCGGCCTGGCGGCGGCGCTCGCGCAGCGGGTGCTGGCGGAGGGCGGCCCGCAGCCGGCGGCGCAGCTGCTGCTGTGCCCGATGCTCGACGACCGCACGGCCGCCGACCGCTCGCTCGACGCGGTCGACCACGCGGTCTGGCGCAACTCGAGCAACCTGCTGGGCTGGCGCGCGCTGCTCGGCCACGAGCCCGGCGCCGAGCGCACGGCACCGTTCGCCGTGCCGGCACGCGCCGACGACCTCGCGGGCCTGCCGCCGACGTGGATCGGCGTCGGCGACGTCGACCTGTTCCACGACGAGGACGTCGCGTACGCCGAGCGGCTGCGCGCCGCGGGCGTCGAGGCGGAGCTCGTCGTCGTGCCGGGCGCGCCGCACGGCTTCGAGACGCTCGTGGCCGACGCGCCGCTCGCGGTGGCCCAGCGGGCGGCCGCGCGCGCGTGGCTCGCCGCGCGCCTCGGCCTCGCCTGACCCCGCGCCGCCCGGCTCCCGCATCCGAACCCACCGATCGGTGGATGCCGCGGCGCCCGCGCGGGACGAGCCTGGAGGCATGGAACAGGCACCCGCGGTCGTCGTCGACCGCCTCACGAAGCGCTACGGCGCACGCACCGCCGTCGACGGCGTCTCGTTCGAGATCGCGCGCGGCGAGACCTTCGCGCTGCTCGGCCCGAACGGCGCCGGCAAGTCGACCACCGTCGAGATGCTCGAGGGCTTCCGCACCCCCACGAGCGGCACCGCCAGCGTGCTCGGCGTCGACCCCGCCCGCGCCGACCGCGCCTGGCGCAGCCGCATCGGCGTCGTGCTGCAGACCACCGGGCAGGCCGGCGCGCTCACCGTGCGCGAGGTCGTCGCGCACTTCGCACGCATCTTCCCGGACGCGCGCGACGTCGACGAGACCATCGAGGCCGTCGGCCTCACCGAGCACGCCGGCCGCCGGGTCGCGAAGCTCTCCGGCGGCCAGCAGCGCCGCGTCGACGTCGCGCTCGGCATCATCGGCCGCCCGGAGGTGCTCTTCCTCGACGAGCCGACCACGGGCTTCGACCCGCAGGCGCGCAGGGCCTTCTGGGACCTCATCCGCGGCGTCGCCGCCGACGGCACGACCATCCTGCTCACCACCCACTACCTCGAGGAGGCGGAGCAGCTCGCCGACCGCGCCGGCATCATCGCCGGCGGCCGCCTGCTCGCCCTCGACGCCGTCGCCCGCATCGGCGGCGCGGCGGCGCGCACGCCCATCGTCCGCTGGACGGATGCAGGCGGCCGCCACGAGGTGCGCACCGACGAGCCCGCCGCGGTCGTCCGCGCCATCGCCGGCGAGCCCGCCGACCTGGAGGTCGTGCGCCCCTCCCTCGAGGACGTCTACCTCTCCCTCATCGCCGACACCGAGCCCGAGGAGGCCGCAGCATGAGCGCCACCGCCGTCCGCCAGGACACACGTCCGCGCAGCCTGCCCGCCGGGCACGTGCTGCGCTGCGCCGCCGATCGCGTGCGCGTCGAGCTGCTGCAGTACGTGCGGCGCAGCGACGCGCTCGTGTTCACGTTCCTCTTCCCCGTGCTGCTGTTCTCGATCTTCGCGAGCGCCTTCAGCGCCGTGCCGCCGCTCATCGAGATGGGCGGCGAGGCGGTGACGCAGCCGGAGAGCTACCTGCCGGCCATGCTCGCCGCGGGCGTCTTCCTCTCGGGCGTGCAGAACCTCGGCGTCGAGATCGCGGTGGAGCGCAACGACGGCACGCTCCAGCGGCTCGCGGCGACGCCGCTGCCGGTGCTGTCGTACTTCCTGGGCAAGGTGGGGCAGCTGCTCGTCACCTCGCTCGTGCAGGCGGGGCTGCTGCTGCTCGTCGCGACGACCGTGTTCGGCATGGCGCTGCCGACGGAGCCGGGGCGCTGGCTGACGCTCGCGTGGGTCTTCCTCGCCGGGCTCGTCTGCTTCGCGGTGCTGGGCGTCGCCGTCGCGCAGCTGCCGCGCACGGTCGCGAGCGCCTCGGCCGTGATCATCCCCATCGCGCTCGTGCTGCAGTTCATCTCCGGCATCTACGTGCCCTTCGTGGCGCTCCCCGACTGGCTGCAGACGGTCGCGAACCTCCTCCCGCTCGCCTGGGTCGGGCACGGGATGCGCGCGGCGCTGCTGCCCGACATCGCCCGCCACCTCGAGGTGGGCGGGGTCTGGGACCTGCAGACCGCAGCGATCGCCCTCGGCGGCTGGGCGCTCGTGGGTACCGTGGTGGCGGCGGCGACGTTCCGCTGGATCAAGCGCAGCTGAGGCTGCCCGACGAGGAGCGAGCATGAGCGACGCCGCCGTGCGCCGGCCGCCGACGGAGGACCCGCGGATGTGGGACGCCTTCGTCGGCATCGGCCTGGCCGTGCTCGCGGTCGTCGCGTGCTTCGCGGCGGCGCCGCTGCCGACCGCGCTCGGCATCGGGGCGGTCGCCGTGCTCGCCGCCGCGTACGTCGGGCTCGCGCGCCGCGCGATGCTGCACGACGTGCCGAGCACGGCCTTCCAGGTGGTCGCGGTGCTCGCCGCGGGCGTCGCCGCGTGGGCCTACGGGCCGATGGGCGCCGTGCAGGCGCTCGTCGCGCCGCTGCTGTGGGCGACGTCGGGGCCGAGCATCCGCCGCGCGGTGGTCGCGAACGTCGGGCTCTTCGGCGCGGTGTTCGCGGCGTTCGCGCTCGAGGGCGCGGCGGTGTGGCTGCTCGCCACCACGCAGGCGCTCAGCTTCGCGTTCAGCATGGTCATCGGGCTGTGGATCTCGGGGCTCGCGCGCGCCAACGAGGAGCGCGCGAGCCTCATCGCCGCGCTCGAGCGCGCCCAGGCGTCCGTCGCGCGGCTCAGCGGCGAGCAGGCGACGGCGGCCGAGCGCGCCCGCATCGCGCGCGACCTCCACGACACCATCGCGCAGGACCTCGCCGCCATCGCCATGCTCGCGCAGCGCGGCACGCCGGACGCCGCCGTGCTCGCCGCCATCGAGGAGACCGCGCAGCGCTCGCTCGCCGAGGTCCGCGGCCTGGTCGCGGCGAGCGCGGGCGTGGGGCTCGACGACGGCCTCGCCGTCGCGCTCCAGCGGCTCGGGGCGCGCTTCGAGGCCGAGACGAGCATCCCCGTCGCCGTCGAGGCGGCCGCGGTCGACCTGCCCGTCGACGCCGAGGTGGCGCTGCTGCGCACTGCGCAGGAGGCGCTCGCGAACGTGCGGAAGCACGCCGAGGCGGCCGGCGTGCGGCTCTCGCTCGCCGCCGAAGGGCCGGATGCGGTGCTCGTCGTCGCCGACGACGGCCGCGGCTTCGACCGCGCCACCGTCACGCGCGGCCTCGGACTCGTCGGGCTCGACGAGCGCGTCTCGCTCGCGGGCGGCACGCTCGAGATCCGCTCCTCCGCCGCCGGCACCACCGTGACGGCACGCATCGCGGGCGCGGAGGCGGCCCCGTGATCCGCGTCGTCGTCGCAGACGACCACCCCGTGGTGCGGGGCGGCCTCGTGGCGCTGCTGCGCGAGGCGCCCGACCTGGAGGTGGTGGGCGAGGCCGCCGACGGCGAGGCGCTCGTCGAGGTCGCCCTGCGGCTCGCGCCCGACGTCGTGCTCACCGACCTGCGGATGCCGCGCGCGGGCGGCGCCGAGGCCACCCGGCGCATCCTCGCCGCGCTGCCCTCGATCCGCGTGCTCGTGCTGACGACCTACGACACCGACGCCGACATCCTCGCCGCGACCGAGGCGGGCGCCACCGGCTACCTGCTCAAGGCGGCGCCGCCGCTCGAGATCTATGCGGCCGTGCGCGCCGTCGCGCGCGGCGAGCGCGCGATGGCGCCGAGCGTCGCGCGGGCGCTCGCGGAGCGCGCCGCCGCGCCGTCGCCGGCCGCGCTGTCGACCCGGGAGCTCGAGGTGCTCGCTCGGATGCGCGCGGGCGAGACGAACGCCGCCATCGGCCGCGCCCTGCACATCGGCGAGGCGACGGTGAAGACGCACCTGCAGTCGATCTTCGCGAAGCTCGGCGTGCGCGACCGCACGAGCGCGGTGGCGCTCGCGATGGAGCGCGGGCTGCTCTGAGCGGCGGCTCGCCGAGCTTCCACGCGTCCGTGAGCGGTCGCGCCCGCCGGCTCCCCCGCCCGAGCGGTCAGCTGCGGCTGCTCCAGTGCGCCCGCGGCAGCCGCACGTGACCGCTGACGGACCGGCGCTCGCCTCGCGGCCGTGGTCAGCGGATGTCGGTCGACGGGTCGAGCGCAGCCCGCAGCGTCGCGCGAGCACGCGCATAGCGGCTGCGGATCGTGCCGGCTGGCCGCCTGAGGTGCCTGGCGACGTCGGCGAGCGAGAAGCCGTCCCAGTGGACGAGGCGGATGATCTCGCCGTCGATCGGATCGAGGTTCGCGAGGGCATCGGCGAGCGACGGATCGTGCGGCTCGGCGACACCGGGCCGCACGAGCGCCTCGGCGCGAAGGCGGTCGGCGAGCGCGTGCCGTCGCACAGCGCCGCGTCGGCTCGTCGCGAGCACGCGCCGCGCCACGCCGAACATCCACATCCGAGCCTGCTCGTCGTCCTGGGGGAGCGAGATCGCCCGGCGCCATACGACGAGCAGCGTCTCGCCCAGCAAGTCGGCGGCGTCCGCTCGGTCGGCGCGGCGCTCGAAGTACGCGAGCAGCGCCGCCGCCTCGCGCCGCACGGCGTCCTCGACGCGCCTGCGCACGGGATCCTCGACGCGCGCCGCTTCGGCAGCGTCGGCTCGATCTGCCTCGCCGATCATCCGATGCCCGGCACGCAGGTGACGGCCCACCCGTGGAGCGACGGCGAGCCCTCTGCCCAGCGGATGCCGGGAAGGGCCGGGTCGAGCTCCGCGAGCAGCTGCACTTGGATGGCGGTCGACTCCGCCGCTTCGGTCTCCGCCGTCATGCGGGCGACGACCGCCGAGGCGAAGGCCGTCGGATCCGTGGCTTCCCAGACGGCATCGACCGCAGCTGCCTCCGCGGCGCTCGCGCCGCCGAGCTCGACGTACAGCCGGCAGTCCTCCCCGCGATCCGCGCCCATCAGCGGCGAGTACGGCAGGCCGTGCGATGTGCGGCTGGTGCCGACGTCGAGGGTCATGAACGGCGGCTGCGAGAGCAGGTACGCCTCGATGTCCGTCGCGGCGACCGCGACGCCGACGACCGCGACGGCGGTGCCGAGCGCCGCGAGCGGCATCCAGCGACGGCCGCGGGGCCGCCGCGGCTGAGCGATGAGCGTGTCGATCGTGGCCTCGAGCGTGCGCGGCTGCGCCCCGGCAGGGTCGTTCGCGCGCAGCCGTCGGTCGAGCTCGGTGTCGTCCATGGTGGTCCTCCAAGGGTTCCTACCAGGGACATGGCCGGATGGCCGCGGACCGTTGCGCGACGCGCGCAGCTGTCCTCGAGATCGACCGCGCGATGCACATGTGCAGGAAGTGGCCGTTCTGGCGCGCGCGGAGCAACCACTTCCTGCACATGTGCGACCAGGGGCCTCGGTGCGGCGGCGCGGGGCGCGGGTCAGACGTGCGTGGCGTACGAGCGGTAGCGCTCGAGCAGCATCGGCCAGTCGGCGTGGGCGCCGCGGCCGTGCTCGTTGGAGTCGTCCCAGCCGCCGTGCTGCAGCAGCACCCGGGTGCCGCCGTGCGGCAGGTCGGCGAACGTGAGCGTCACGCGCGACGGGCTGCCGTCGTGCGAGCGCGACAGCGTGTGGCTGAAGCGCGAGCCGGCCTCGGCCTCCAGCACCTCGCCCCACACGATCTCGCGCCCGTCGCGGGCGTGCTCGACGATCCGGCCGCCGACGTGCGGCTCCAGGTCGATGCGGTCGAGGCCCGTGCCGCTCGCGGTCGAGCCCTGCGGCCACCACTCGCCGAGCCCCAGCACGTAGGCGTCGTAGGCGCGGGCCCGGCTGACGGGCACGTCGACGACGTGCTCGATGGGCGCTCTCGGGTCGTCGTGCAGGCCGACGCCCTGCGAGTCGTGCGGCGCGAGCGGCGCCTGCTCGTGCGGATCGGTGTGCGGCTGGTCGTCCATGTCGTCCCCCATCACCTCGACCATCCCACTCGCGCCTGGGAGGTTCAACCGTGCGCGGCAGATCCCTCGCCCCGAGCGCCGCTCGTACCGAAGCCCTCCTGCCCGGATCGCGCATCCGCGGTCTCGAGCTCCTGGAAGAGCGTCAGCGTCAGCCCTGCCGGCGCCTCGAGCCGGGCGTTCCTCGAGCGCCACGGCGTCTCGCGCGGCTCGGCGACGACGGTCGCGCCGGCGGCCTCCAGCCTGCGGGTCGTGCCGTCGGCGTCGGCCACCTCGAAGGCGACGCGGATGCGCGGGCTCTCGAGGCCGTCGGTCTCGACCCGGTCGATGAGGCGGCGCTGCGCGGGGTTCGCGAGCTCGAGCGTGGCGCGGCCGGCGTCGAGGATGACGACCCGCGCATCCCCCTCGCCCTCGTACGCCTCCTGCTCGGGCAGGCCCAGGGCGTCGCGGTAGAACGCGAGCGCGGCCTCGAAGTCCTCGGCCTCGACGACGAGGCGGAGCTGGACGGGGGCGTCGGCTGCCATGGGGAGCGCAACGCCGCCCGTCCGCGCGCCATTCCGGCGCGCCGCGGCGCAGCGGGCGGGCGTCAGCGAGCGGCGCCCATGGCCGCGAGCATCGCGCGGGCGATGCCGTGCTCGATCTCGACGGGCACGCCCTGCGGGCCCGGCTCCAGCCCGCCGGCCGCGACGCGCTCGAGCGAGCGCGCCTGCAGCAGGAAGCCCAGATCCATCGACTGGATCGAGTTGCCCTTCGGGTTCGGCCCGGCGAGGTTGAACATGCGGCCCTCGGCGAGCAGGATCGCGTGCTTCCCGCCGCGCTCGATGCGCTCGATCGCGGGCGCGACCTGCGTCGTGCGGGCGCCCGCGCGCAGCGCATCCACGTCGATCTCCCACGGGAAGTGGCCGATGTTGGCGAGCACCGCGCCGTCGGCGACGTGCTCGAGGGCGGATGCGGGCAGCGCGTCGGGGCGGCCGGTGGCGGTGACGACGACCTCCGCCCACGGCAGCAGCTCCTCGAGCGTGCCGACGCGGTGCCCGTCGAACGCGGCCTCGAGCGCCGTGACGGGATCGCGCTCGACGACGCCGACCTTGCCGCCGAGGGCGGCGAGGTACTGCGCGACGCCGCGGCCGCACCAGCCGTAGCCGATCACGAGGAAGCGGCTGCCGGGCACCTGCAGGTTCGTGATGCGCATGAGCGACTCCACGGCGCTCTGGCCGACCGCGTGGCGGTTCTCGCCGATCGCCTTGATGCGGGAGTCGTTGATGACGATGACCGGGAACGGCACGGCGACGCCCTCCTCGCGCAGCCGGAAGCCGCCGGAGGTGGTCTCCTCGGTGCCGCCGACCACCTCGTGGGCGAAGCCGTGCGCGACGGTGCCGAGCGCGAGGTCGGCGCCGTTGTCGAGCAGCATGTCGGGGCGGGCGGCGAGGGTGCGCTCGAGGTTGGCGCGGTGGTCGTCGAGCGTATCGTCGCGGCGGCCGAAGAGCTCGATGCCGGATGCCTGCAGCGCGGCGACCACGTCGTCCTGCGTGGAGCCGTGGTTGCCGGTGCCGACGATGCGGGCGCCGCCGGCGGCGAGCGTCTCGACGAGCACGGCCGTCTTCGGCTCGAGGTGCAGCGAGACGCCGATGGTGCGGCCCGCGAACGGCTGCGTCGTGGCGAGCTCGTCGCGGAGGGCAGCGAGCAGCGGCATGCGCGAGCGGATCCAGGCGATGCGGGCGGCGCCCTCGGCGGCCGGCCCCGCGGCGGCGTCCGGCCCGGCGCCAGCGGTCGAGGTGTCAGGTTCGACGGCCGGGTCGATGGTGGGGTCGATCATGGGGTGGCCCTTCCGCCGCGAGCGCGGCGCTCGGGTCGTCGCGCGGCGGGGCGTCCCGCGTCGGTCGCGACGGATGCGCATCGTCGCATCCCGGAGGAGCGGATGTCCCGCACCTGGCGTCGATCCTGCCACGCGGCGCGGCGTCTCCGCGCCGCGCTCAGGCGCCGTCGCTAGACGACGAGCCCGACGAGCACCGGCTCGGGCACGAGGTGCACGCCGAACTGGTTCTCGACCCGCATCTGCACGTAGCGCGCGAGCTCGGCGACCTCCTCGCCGGTGGCGCCGCCGCGGTTCGTGAGCGCGAGCGTGTGCTTCGACGAGACGGCAGCGCGCGAGCCGGGCAGCGTGAACCCGCGCTCGATGCCCGCCTGCTCGATGAGCCAGGCGGCCGAGAGCTTCACGCGCGGCACGGGGCGGTCGAGCGACGGGACAGGCGTGTCGGCGTCGAGCGGCAGCACGGTGGCCGACGGCTCGGGCGCCACCGACCATCGGGGTGCGTCCTTCGGCAGCTCGCCCGCGAAGCGCGCCGAGACGACGGGGTTCGTGAAGAACGAGCCGGCGCTCACGGAGTCGGGGTCGTCCGAGAGCACCATGCCCTTCGCGGTGCGCAGCGCCAGCACCGAGGCACGCACGTCGTCGAGCGGCACGCGCGTGCCGAGGTCGACGCCGAGCGCGGTCGCGAGCTGCTGGTACGCGACCGGCTGGCTGCGGCGGTCGGCGCTGCGCCGCAGGCGCAGGTCGACCGACAGCACGACGCCGCGGAGGTCGCCGCGCTTCAGCGCGGAGTCGCGGTAGCCCAGGCGCAGCTCGGCGGCGGGCACGTGCCGCACCTCGAGCGTCTCGGCGTCGAGCAGCTCGATCGCATGCAGCGTCGAGGCGAGCTCCTGCCCGTACGCGCCGATGTTCTGGATGGGCGCGGCGCCCACCGAGCCCGGGATGCCGCTGAGCGCCTCGAGCCCGGCGAGGCCGTCGGCGACGGTGCGGGCGACGAGGGCGTCCCAGCCCTCGCCGGCCTCCACGCGCAGCACGACCGACTCGTCGGCCGGCGGCTCCTCGCCCTCGGGGCGGTGGGGCGCGGGCGGGGCGGGCAGCTCCTGGATGCCGCGGGTGGCGATGCGCAGCACGGTGCCGTCGAAGTCGTCGCTCGAGGCGACCGTGTTCGACCCGCCGCCGAGCAGCACGTGCGGCTCGTCGGTCGCGAGCAGCTCTGCGTACGCCTCGACCGCCTCCTCGCGGGTGGTGGCGTCGATCCAGCGCGCGGCCTCGCCGCCGACGCGCATCGTCGTCGCGTCGGCGAGCGCGCGCCGCTCGCTCATCGGTCGGTCGCCACGACGACCTGGGCCTTGCCGAGCACCGTCTGCTCGCCCGCGGTCACGGTGAGGTCGATGCGCGCCGTGCCCTCCTCGACCTTGCCGACGGTGGCGACGACGCGCAGCGCGGCCCCCGCCTCCGGGTCGACCACGACGGGGCGGGTGAAGCGCACCTGGTAGTCGAGCACGCGGCCGGGGCCGGCCCAGTCGACGACCGGCTGCACTGCGGCGCCCATGGTGAGCATCCCGTGCGCGAGCACGCCCGGCAGGCCGACGGCCTCGGCGACGTCGTCGCGGTAGTGGATGGGGTTGAAGTCGCCGGATGCGCCCGCGTACCGGACGAGCGTCTCGCGCGTGAAGGCGAGCTCGCGCTCGGCGACCACCTGGCCGACCTCGAGGTCCTGCAGCTGCGCCATCACGCGTCCCCTCCCACGACGAGCGACGACGTGGCCGTGACCACGTGGGCGCCCTCCGCATCCGTCACGACCGTCTCGCAGGTCACCATGTCGTTGCCGCCGAGCGAGCGCACGCGCGTCACCGTGAGCTGCGCGGTGAGCTCGTCGCCCGCGACGATCGGCCGCGTGGCGGTGAAGCGCTGGTCGCCGTGGACGATGCGCGAGAGCACGATGCCCGCCTCCGGGTCGTCGAGCAGCTGGTTCCAGGTGAGCTGCTGGATGACGATCGGGAAGGTGGGCGGCGCGACCACGTCGGCGTGGCCGGCGGCGCGGGCCGCCTCGACGTCGTGGTGCTCCGGGTGGGTCGCCTGCACGGCGCGCGCGAACTCGCGCACCTTCTCGCGGCCGACCAGGTACGGGGCCGTCGGAGGGTACTGGCGGCCCTGGATCTCGGGGTTCACTGGCACGCGCCAAGCCTAGCCACCGGCTCGCGCCGCGCGGTCAGTGACCGTCGTCGCCGGAGCAGTCGTGCGCGACCGCGATGCCCATCGTCGACGAGCTCACGCCCCGGACCGCGCCGGACTCGTTCGCGACGTCCCATCCGACTGCCGTGCCGTCCGCCGCGGCGTCGATCGGCCGGACGCGGACGACGACCATCACCGTCTCGCCCGCGGGGACGGTCGCCCCTGCGGCCGGGACGCGCTCCCAGGAGCGTCCCGACGCCCACGGATCGGTCACCGCGCCGATGGCGTCCTCCGTCCCGGTGACGACGGCCTCGACCAGCTCGAGGTTGTCAGCGCCGCGCAGCGCGACGCCACGGATCACGGCGTCGTCGGCGCCGTCGTTCGTGTGCGCGTTGCCGAACCAGAAGTCGGATCCCTCGTCGAGGGCGGCGGGGATGCACGCGCGCGACCCGCTCGATGCCTCGGCCCAGGGGACCCCCGGCGGGGCCTGCTGCTCGCCGCCTGCGGTCAGCGGACCGCGCGGCGCAGCGCAGCCGATGAGCACGAGGCCCGCGCAGGCGGCGACGACGAGCGCCGACGCGGCTCGCCCGATGGACCGTCGCATGCGCCCTCCCCCGTGGCCGCATCGGCACGGCACAGCCAGAGGATCGCATGCGCGCCTTCGCAGGCGCGACGACGCTCCGGACATGCAGAGGACCCCCGGAGCCTGACGGCGTCCGGGGGTCCTGCGGCGGTAGCGAGGGCGGGGTTCGAACCCGCGACCTCACGATTATGAGTCGTGCGCTCTCACCAACTGAGCTACCCCGCCGCGACGCCCGCCCAGGCGCGAAGCACCAAGCGGACGAGAGCCCCGAGCGAGGATTGAACTCGCGACCCCTTCCTTACCATGGAAGTGCTCTACCACTGAGCTATCGGGGCGCTGCCGTGCGACGGCAACCGGACGATCATAGCACCGCGCCGCGGCCCGCTTCGACCTCACCGGCGCGGCGCGGGAGCGATCTCGGCGGCGCACGCGCGCAGCGCCTCGAGCGCGTGGCGCACCACCGCGCGCTCCGCCACCTCCGGCCGCGCGAGCGCGCTGATGACGCGCCCAGTGGCGACGCCGCGCAGCGGCAGGAGGCGCACCCCGGTCGACGGACGGGTGCTGAACCGCGGCAGGATCCCCATCCCGAACCCGGCCTCGACGAGCGCCTCGACCAGCCGGTTGTCGCGCATCCGCTGCACGATGCGGAACGGCTCGCCCGCCGCGGCCTCGATCGCGAGCCGCAGGTCGTCGAAGGGGTAGCCCTCGGGCACCCCGATCCACCGCTCCCCCGCGATGTCGGCCGGCGTCACGGCCTCGCGCGCGGCGAGCGGATGCGCGGCGGGCAGCGCGATGTCGAGCGGCTCGCGCAGCAGGTCGACGACCCGCAGGTGCTGCCAGTCGCGCCGGGGCTCGGGCGACATCCGGTGCCCGATGACGAGGTCGTGGTCGCGCGCGAGCGCCGCGTAGTCGGCCTCGGCCACGTCGTGGTCGTGCACGCGCACCTCCACCTCGGCGCCGAGGCGCCCGAGCAGCGCCGGCAGCAGCACGACGCCCGCGCTCGGCAGCGCCGCCACGTCGATCCGACCCGCGATGCCGCCCTGGAACGCGGCGAGCCGCGCCTCGACGCTCGCGACGACCGCTGCGACCTCCACCGCCCCGGTGGCGAGCAGCCGCCCCGGCTCCGTGAGCCGGACACCCCGGCCCACCGGCTCGGTGAGCGGCAGGCCGAGGGTGCGCTCGAGGGCGCGGAGGCGCTGGGAGACGGCGGAGGGCGTCACCGACAGGGCGCGAGCGACGGCCGTGAGGCTGCCCCGCTCGTCGAGCTCCCGCAGCAGCACCAGGTCGCGCAGCTCCATGCAGCAACGCTACACAGATGGTCAAGCAACGTTCGCTTGTGCTGCATGATCGTTGTCTGATCTCCTCTCGGCATGATCCAGCGCGCGATGTCCACCCGGGAGCGGCTGCTGGCGATCCTGGTGGCGGTGCTGTGGGGGCTCAACTTCCTCGCGATCCACCTCTCGCTCGAGCAGTTCCCGCCGTTCTTCCTCGTCGCGCTCCGCTTCGCGCTGCTCGCGGTGCCGACCGTGCTGCTCATCCCCCGCCCCGACGTGCCGCTGCGCTGGCTGCTCGGCTACGGCCTCGGCTTCGGCACGCTGCAGTTCCTCTTCCTGTACTGGGCGATGGCGACCGGCATGCCGACGGGCCTCGCCTCGCTCGTCCTGCAGTCGTCGGCGCCGATGACGGTGCTGCTCGGCGCCACGCTGCTGCGCGAGCGCCTCGACCGCGGCCAGGTGATCGGCATCCTGCTCGCCGTCGCGGGCCTCACCGCGATCGGCTGGCAGCAGCTCGGCACCGCGGCGCTCGGACCGTTCCTGCTCACGCTGCTCGGCGCGCTTGGCTGGGCGCTCGGCAACCTCTCGAACAAGCTGGCCCGGCCGTCGAAGCCGATGCACCTGACGCTCTGGATGTCGGTCGTGCCCGTGCTGCCGATGCTCGCGGTCTCGCTCTGGGTCGAGGGCCCCACGGCGATCGGCGCCTCGTTCGTCGGGCTCGAGACCCAGACAGGCCTCCTCGCGCTCGCCGGCCTCGGCTACACGATGCTCTTCGGCACCGTCGTCGGCAGCGGCATCTGGACCTGGCTGCTCACCCGCCACCCCTCGTCGCGCATCGCGCCGTTCTCGATGCTCGTGCCCGTCGTCGGGCTGCTCACGGCGTGGGCGGTGCTCGGCGAGACGCTCACCGCGGGCGAGCTCGCCGGGGCGGGCGTCGTGGTGCTCGGCGTGCTGCTGGGCTCGGGCGCCGTGCCGCTGGGGCGTCGACGACCCGACCCCGAGGCGGCGCTCGCGGAGCCCGCGCCGCTCCGCGACGAGGCCGGCACCGAGCCGATCGGCGTCGTCGGCGCGCGCTGACCCCGCGACGCGGAGCCTGCGGCACGGCCTACGCCTCGGGCATCCGACCCGTCCGGCGCCAGCCGTCGCCGTCGCGCTCGATCGCGCCCGCCGCCGCGAACGCCTCGAGCCAGCCGCCCATCGGCCACCACCCCCACCGCTCGGCGAAGCGCGCACCGTTGCGGAGGATGTCGTCGAGGTGCTGCCACGGGGGGCTCGAGACCGGATGGTGCTGGTGGTACGCGTGCGCGCCGCCCACCCACGCGAGCGGCACGCCGGCGGCCTGCGCGCGCATCGCGAAGTCGGTGTCCTCGCCGCCGTAGCCGACGTAGCCCTCGTCGAAGCCGCCGATCCGACGCCACGTCTCGGCGGTGGTCGCGAACGACAGCGACCAGAAGAGCACCTGCTCGTCGGGACGCGCCACCACCACCTCGCCGTCGGGCGGCGACGGCCGGGCGGGATGCGGCGCGGTGCGCGCGGCGAGGTCGGTGCCGGTCGAGACGAGGTCGCCCTCGCGGAGGTACGTGACCGGTCCCGCGAGCAGCGCACCCGGGTGCGCGCGCAGCGCCGACGCGTAGCGGTCGAGGAGGGCCGGGCCGGGCACGCAGTCCGCGTCGAGCAGCACGACCCCCGTCGCGCCGGCCGCGAGCGCCGCGGCGGCGCCTGCGTTGCGGGCGGCGGCGAGCCGCATGCCCTCGGCGGCAGGCGGCACGTGCAGCACGGCGGTGCCGGGGACGTCGACGGGCGGCGCCGCATCGAGCCAGACGACGACCCGCTCGAGGCCCCGCACCGGAGCGAGCCGCTCCTGCTGCCGCGCGAGGTGGTCGCGCCGCGCCTCGGAGGCGAGGGTGACGGTCGCGAGCGTCATGCCGCGACCCGCCCGGTGCGCGCGACGCGCGCGACGACGGCGGCCAGCCGCGCGGCCGCGCCCTCCACGCCCCAGCCCGTCCAGTCGGGCTCGAGCGCCGCGGCCGCGTCGACGAGGCGCTCGAGCCCGCCGGCGTCCGGGAGGTCGTCGGCCACGACAGCGAGGCCGAGCCCGCCGAGCAGCGTCGCGGTCGCACGCTGCTCGGCGAACGGCCGCGGCCTCGGCAGCACGACGGCGCGCGCGCCCGCGGCGGCGACGTCGGCGATCGCGTTCTGGCCCGCCGCGGTGACCACCACCTCCGCCTCGCACAGCGCGGTCCACGGGTCGTCGAGCCAGGCGCCCGCGCCCGCGATGCGCCAGGTGCGCCCGCTGGCGCCTGCCGCGGCCGCGACGAGCGCCGTCCACTCGGGGTCGTGAGCGCCGCCGCCGAGGGCGAGCACCGTGCCGGGCCGCGCCGCGGCGGTGCGCGGGCGCCCGGCGTGGCGGGAGATGCCGCCGACGTGCTCGAACGGCGAGCCGGTCGGATCGCCGGCGGGCGTCGGCCAGGGTGCGACGATCGCCTCCGCGAGTCGGCGGCCGAGCGCGTGCGGCGCGTCGGTGCGCTCGCCCGGCTGGGCGACGAGCACCACCGGGAGGCCGAGGAGCCGGGCGAGCGCCGTCACCTCGACCGAGACGTCGACGACCATCGCGTCGAGCTCGGGGGCGAGCGCCGCGATCGCGGCCAGCCGACGCGCGTGCCCGCGATGGCGCAGGGGCGCCCAGTGCAGCGAACCTCCTGCTGTCGGCGAGGCCAGCGCCGGGGCGCCCTCGCCCTCGTCGTGGTCGTCCCGCGGCAGCTCGATCCACTCCGCGCCGGCGGGCAGCCCGGTCGGCCGTGGGAGCGAGCTGAGCGCGACGACGCGGGCGTCGAGGTGGGGGCGGACGGCCAGGAACCGCGCGAGGTGGCCGTGCCCGTGGTGGTGCACGTACCAGCCGATCGCGGTCACGCGCCCGCCTCCGCCCCGTCGCCGGGATCCACGATGCGCAGCAGCCGCGGGGCGAGCGAGGCCGGCACGGGCGGTGCTGCCGCACGGGTCGGGGCTGCGGCGACGCCCGCCTGGGCGACGAGCCGCGCGATGCGGCCGGCGCTCGAGAACCGCTCGAGCGCGCGCTCGCGGATCCGCGCGCGCTCGGCGGCGCCGGGCGATCCCAGCCGCAGCGCCGCGGCGGCGAGCGCGCCGACGTCGCCGGGCGGCACGAGCGCCGCGCCGGGCAGGTCGCCGACCACCTCCCGGATGCCGCCGCGGTCGAACGCGACGACCGGCGTGCCGGTCGTGAGCGCCTCCGCCACGACGAGCCCGAACGGCTCGTCCCAGCACGGCGTCACGAGCGCGCATCCGCTGGCGCCGACGAGCCGCGCGAGCCGCCGGCGCCGCAGCGGCCCCACGTGCCGCACGGCACGGCCGAGGCGCGGCGCGATGGCGCGCTCGTGGTACTCGACGTCGCCCACCCGCCCCGCCAGCACGAGCCGCCGGCCGAGCGCCTCCGCGGCCTCGATCGCGAGGTGCGGCCCCTTCTCGGGCACGATCCGGCCGAACCACACGAGCCTCGTGCCGCCGCGACCGAGCGGCCAGGCCTCCGCGTCGACGACGTTGGGCTCCACGGTCGACGCGACGCCGCTGCGCCGCCACTCGCTCGCGGTATGCGCGCTCACCGAGACGAAGGCGTGCCCGGGGCCTGCGGCGACCGCCGCCTCGACGAGCTCGGGCAGCGGCGGCGTGTGCAGCGTCGTGCGCATGGGGATGCCGTGCTCGGCCGACCGCGCGATCGGGATCGGGTGAAGGCTGTGGTTGTCGATGAGGTCGAACGCGCCGGGATCGGCGGCGAGCCGGTCCATGAGCTCGTCGAGCACGCGGGCGACGCCGTCGAGGTAGCCGGGCGGGTAGACGGCATCCGACGAGCGCGTCGCGCCCCAGACGACGGCGGGCATCCGCAGCGCGTCGGGCGTACGGTCGAGGAAGTCGGAGCCGTGCGAGGCGACGAGGACCGCGTCGTGGCCCGCGGCCCGCAGCGCGCGCACCCGGTCCCAGACGGCCGCCTCGAGGCCGCCCGCGTGCGGCTGCCGGATCGGGTGGCGGGAGGGCGCGATGACGAGCACCCGCAGCCGCCGGCCGGCCGCAGCGGTCACCGGCGGCCTCCGGCGACGACGCGGCGGTAGAGCTCGAGGTGCGCGTGCGCGACGAGCTCGCGCTCCGCCGCGCGCCTCCGCGCGCGATGCGCGACGAGCCGCGCGCGCTCGGGGGTACCCGCGGGCGGGGCCGCGGCGAGCGCCGCGAGGGCCGCCGCGCCCGCGCCGTCCCAGCCCTCGAACCCTGCGTAGTCGCCCGGGTGCTGGCGCGCCATCGGCAGCCCGGCGGGCCCGAGCACCGGGATGCCGCGGTCGTGGCACAGCTCGACCCAGCCGGAGTGGGTGCCGTGGCCGTACGGCAGCAGCGCGAGGTCGAGCGCGTCGAGCTCGGCGAGGAGGGCCGCGTCGTCGGGCCGGGGCCGCACGACCACCTCGCACCACGGCCTGTCGGCGAGGTCGTCGACGAGGCGTGCCGCGCGGGCGTCGTCGCGGGTGCGCTCGTTGAGGTGCAGGCGCGCGATCGCGGGCGTGCCGGCGGCGCGGAGCGCCGAGACGGCCGCGAGCAGGCCTCGTGCCGCGCCCTCGGCGTCGATGCTGGGGCGCAGGTCGCGCAGGTGGGTGCCGACGACCACCTGGTCGCCCGTGCGACGTGGCGCCGGGGCGGCGGTCGCGAGCAGGGTCGGGTGCGGCAGCACGAGCGCCTCCCGGCCCCAGGCGTCCCGGATGCGCCGGGCCGCCTCGTCGGTGAGCGTCACGAGCGCGTCGGCCCGCGGCACGATGCGGTCGAGGTCCGCGCGATGCGAGCGCTGGTCGTGCAGCTGCGGGTTGTCGAGGTCGTGCACGGTGTGCACGAGCGGCACACCGGCTGCCTCGAGCGCGTCGAGCGCCGCGTCGAGCCGGCCCGGCGGCAGCGACTCCATGCCGAAGTGCACGTGCACGAGGTCGAGGGCGTCCGCGTGCTCGGCGATCCACTCCGGCTCGAGGACCGCCGGCGGCCACCAGCGCTCGGGATGCGCGGGGTCGACCACGGGATCCGGCAGCACCTCGATGCCCGACGCGGCCGTGACCGCGCGCACGTAGGGATGCGCGGCGGGCACGGCGGCGATCCGCACGGGGTCGCGGTCCTCGAGCAGGAGCGCGCGGCTGGTCGTCGCAGGGTCTCGATCCAAGGCGTGCTCCTCCAGGCAGGCGTCAGCTGGGACACCGGCGTGGGGCACCGTCGATGCGCTCAGGGCGTCTGGGGCCGCCCGCGCCTACAGTAGCCAGCACGACCCTGGATGTCCCCCGAATCCGGGGGACGGATCCGGCCCGAGACGGAGGAGGCCCCGTGGCCGACGAGGACGGCAGGCGCCGCCACTACGCCGACCTGTACGAGCCGTCGGCCGACGACGGGCCGGTCGGCGTCGTGCTCGGCAACTGCCAGGCGGAGTCGCTGCGGCAGGCGCTCGAGGGCATCGACGTGCGCCTGCTCCGGGTGCCGCCCGTCCACGAGCTCGTCGCGGACGACGTGCCGCACCTGCAGCGGGCGCTCGCCCGGGCCGCGGTCGTGGTGGCGCAGCCCATCCGCGACGACTACCACGGGCTGCCGCTCGGCACCCGGCAGCTGTTCGCCGCCGCACCCGCGGGTGCCCGCACCGCCGTGCTGCCGGTCATCCGCGATGCGAGCGCCTACCCCTGGCACGCGATCGTGCGCCCACCCTCGGATCCCGGCGCGACGCCGCCCGTCGTCGCCTACCACGACCTCCGCACGCTGAGCGCGGCGGCGGGGCGCCCCGCGGCACCGCTGCCGAGCGCCGACGCCCTCCGGGCGATCGGCGCCGCCTCGCTCGAGGAGCTGCGCTCGCGCGAGCAGCGGCACGGCACCGTGCCGGTCTCCGACCTGCTCGCCGAGCCGAGCTTCGAGCGCATGCGCACCATCAACCATCCGGGCAACGCGGTCTGGGAGCCGGTGGCGCTGCGGGTGCACGAGGTCCTCGGCACGGGCGGCGAGCCCCGCCGGCTCTCGCGCCCGCTGCTCGACGCCGTGCACGCGCCACGGGAGGCCGCCGTGATCGACCTCCTCGGCATCGACGCCGAGCCCCGCGACCACTGGATCGTCGACGGCCGCAGCGTGGACCGCGGCGAGGTGCGGGAGGCGCACCTCGCCTGGTACCGCGAGCACCCGGATGCCGTGCGCGCGGGGCTCGAGCGGCACGCGGCCGCGCTCGGGGCGCTCGGCCTGTGAGCGCCCCGCCGCTCCTCGTGCACCTCGGGCAGCCCGAGCACGGCGTCGACCGCTGCGCGCGGGCGATCGGCGCCGCCGCGGCGGCCCTCGACGGGCGCGCGACGCTGGTCGAGGCGAGCGCCGACGCCCTCGGCGCGGCGCGCCTGCACCTCCACTTCACCGACCGGTTGTGGGGGCCCGATCCGGATGCGGCCGCCGCGGCGGTCGAGCGGTTCGCGCGCCGCGCCCGGGTGTCGGTCACGCTCCACGACCTGCCGCAGCCCTCCGACGGCGCTGCCTCGATGGCCCGGCGCGCTGCGGCGTACCGGAGGGTCGTCGAGGCCGCCGAGGTCGTCGTCTGCAGCAGCGAGCACGAGCGGCGCCTGCTCGACGCGCTGCTGCCCTCGTCCCGCGTCGTCGACGTCATCCCGCTGCCGGCGGCCGCGCCCGACCTGACGCCCGCGCCGGAGCCGCTCCGGGAGCTCGCCGTGCTCGGCTTCTTCTACCCCGGCAAGGGGCACGCGGAGGCCGTCGAAGCCGCCGCGGCCTTCCACCCGCCGCTCGCGGTGACGGCGATCGGCAGGCCCTCGCCGGGCCACGAGGCCGAGCTGGAGGCGCTCCGCGCGCACGCCGCCTCCCGGGGCGTCGCGCTCGCAGCGACCGGCTTCCTCGACGACGCGGCGCTGCTCGAGCGCGCCCGCCGGGCCGCGGTGCCGCTCGTCGCGCATCGGCACGTGTCGGCGTCCGGATCGCTCAACGACTGGCTCGCGGCGGGCCGCCGTGCGGTCGTCGTCGAGAACGACTACTTCGCCGAGATGGCGGCGCTGCGCCCGGGCACCATGACGCTCGTGCCCGTCGAGGGGCTGCGGGGCGCCGTGGAGGCAGCCCTCGAGGACCCGGGGAGCACCTGGCTCGGCCCCGACGCACGCACCGAGCCGCACCTGGCGCAGACGGCCGCCGCCTACCTCGAGCGCTGGAGCCGCTGGTGACCGCGCCGTTCGGCGCACCGCTCGTCGGCAACGACTGGTCGGCGGCGCTGGTCGACCCGCCGGCGCCGCGGCGCGTCTCGGTGGTCGTCGCGCACTTCGATCAGCAGGCGCAGCTCGAGCGGACCCTCGCGGCGCTCGCGCGGCAGACGCATCCGGCCGACCTGCTGGAGGTGGTCGTCGCGGACGACGGCTCGCCCGAGCCGCCGCGGGTGCCGGACGGCGTGCGGCTCGTGCGGCAGGAGGACCGCGGGTTCCGCCTGTCGGCGGTGCGCAACCTCGGCGCGCGCGCCGCGACGGGCGACGTGCTCTGCTTCCTCGACGCCGACACCGCGCCGGAGCCCGCGTACGTCGCGCGGCTCGCGGCCATCCCGTCCGCCCTGCCCGACGTCGTCGCGGTCGGCCGGCGACGGCACGCCGAGCTGGACCGCGCCGGCCCCGCGGAGCCCGTCGAGGCGGCCGGCCCGCGGCTCGAGCTGCCCGAGCCGGCCTGGCTCGCCGACGCCTACCGCGGCTCGCGCGACCTCCTCGACGCCGACGCGCGCTCCTACCGCTTCGCGATCGGCGCGGTGCTGGCCTGCTCGCGGTGGCTGCTCGACGACGTCGGCGGCTTCGACGAGTCGTTCGACGCCTACGGCGGCGAGGACTGGGAATGGGCGCACCGGGCGTGGCTCGGAGGCGCGGGCCTGGCGCACGTGCCGGGCGCCGTCGCGTGGCACGACGGCCCCGACTGGGCCGGCCGCGACGAGGCGGAGCGCGTGGAGCGCAAGAACGCCGAGACCGCGCGGCTGTGGGCCGCGATCGGCGCGCCCGGCGGCATGGGCGGCTCTCTGCTGGGCGCGGCTGCCGACGTCGTCGTGCGCCTCGAGCGCGCCGCGACGCCCGCCGCTGGCGCGGTCTGCGTCGACGCCGTGCTCCGCGCGATGCCGACGGCCCGCGTCGTCGCCCCCGACCACGTGCGCGCAGCGCTGCCCCCGGATCCGCGCGTCGTCGCCGCCTGGCCCGGCCCGGCGCGGGTCGTGCTCGCGCTGCGCTCGCCCGTCGCGCTGAGCGCGGCGGGCGCCGCGGCGGTCGCGGATGCGGTCGGCGCGGTCGGCGTCGGCGACCTCGGCGTCGTGCGGCTCGGCGACGCGGCCACCGCGACGGCCGTGCGCGCGACCGCGCGCGATCGGCGCTGGGGCGGGCCGACGGGCTGGCGCACCGAGCAGCGCGGGGACGCAGGCCTCGTGGCCGTGCCGGACGCGGCCGACCTCGAGGCGTACCTCGGCGGCTGGTGGCCGGGCGGCTGACACCGCCGCCATCGCGCGAGCACCGCTGCCGCCGTCGGCGCCGGCCCCGCCGACGGACCCCGACGCACGAACCGGACCCGGCACACGGGGTCCGGTCCGCGGGATCGGGTCCGCGAGGCAGGCGGAGGCTCAGCCCTCGCCGTGCACGTCCTTGCTCCAGGCGGCCGTCTCGGTGGGCGCGGCGGGCTCGCCGTGGGCGAGCGCCGAGTCCTGCGCCGCGTTCTGGTCGAGCAGCTCGCGCTCGGCGAGCTCGGCCGCCTCGTCGGCGACGGGCACCGCGACGCCCGGCAGCGACCACGCGCTGAACGACGGGCCGGATCCCGTGAGCCGCAGGCCACCGGCACCGAAGGCCGTCGCGCCGCCCTCGCCCCACAGGAGCGCGGGCTCGCCGTCGACGACGACGTCGCCCTCCTCCACCACCACGTCGTAGAACCCGCGCGCCGCGACGCACAGCACCGACGACGCCGCGGCCTCGCGCACCCAGACGAGCACCTCCTCGCCCACGTGCAGCCAGCGCATCCCGCCGCCGCGGAGCGCCGGCTGCCCGGCCCGCAGCGCGAGCAGCTCGCGGTGCACCGCGATCGTGCCCTGGTGCTGGTCGATCGCGTCCCACGGCATCGGCGTGCGGGAGTCCTCGCCGTTGGCGCCCGTGAGCCCCAGCTCGTCGCCGGCCCACACGACCGGGATGCCGGGCATCGAGACGGCCATGCCGAGCGCGACCGGCACGGCGCCCGGCAGCGCGTTCGTCGCGAACCGCGGGGTGTCGTGGGTGTCGAGCGCGTTCATGTTGTGGAGGCGCGTGCGCCACGGGATGCCGGCCACGAAGCGCTGGTGCTGCTGGTGCACGTCGACGCCCGTGTACGAGGGGATGACGGAGCGGGCCATGCCGAGGCCGCCGAACGCCGCGGAGCCCGGCACCGACAGCCAGCCCCACACGGGCCGGGTGAAGTTCGCGTACGTCATCGCGCCGTGCCAGGCGTCGCCCTGGAAGTCGTCGGTCGCGTCGTTCGTCGACTCGCCCAGCAGCAGCGTGTCGGGGTTGATCTCGACCATGGTGCGGCGGATGATCTGCCGCACCTCGGCGTTGAGGTCATCGCCCTCGTACCGCCCGGTCATGTTGGCCACGTCGATCCGCCACCCGTCGAGCGAGAAGGGCGGCCGCAGCCAGCGGCCGACGACGGAGTCGGGGCCCTCGATGAAGCGGTCGCGCAGCTCCTGGCTGTTCCAGTTGAGCTTCGGCAGCGAGGCGTGGCCGAGCCAGGAGGCGTAGGTGCCGCCCTCGTGGAAGTAGTAGAAGGCGCGCTCGGGCGCGTCCTCGGAGGCCTGCGCCGCGAGGAACCACGCGTGCGTGTCGCCCGTGTGGTTGCTCGTGAGGTCGCCGAGCACCTTGAGGCCCTTCGCGTGCGCGGACTCCACGAGCGAGACGAGCGCCTCGTCGCCGCCGAGCAGGGGGTCGACCTCGTCGAAGGTGGAGGCGTTGTAGCGGTGGTTCGACTCGCCGGGGAAGACGGGCGTGAGGTAGAGCACCGTCGCGCCGAGCCCGACGAGGTGGTCGAGGTGCGCCTCGACGCCCGCGAGGTCGCCGCCGTAGTACTGCTCCGAGACGCCGGGGCCGGAGCCGACGACGGGCTCGTCCCAGCCGGCCGCGACCGCCCAGGCGGGCGTCGGTCGCGCATCGGCGGCCTCGGAGCGCGCGAAGCGGTCCGGGAACACCTGGTAGAGCACGGCGTCGGTCGCCCAGGCGGGCGGCGGCTCGTGCGCGACGAGCGCGAAGTCGGCGTCGTCGCGGGTCTCGATGCGGTGCACGCCCTCCTGGTTGATCCAGTGCGTCAGGCCCGACTCGTAGTGCACGAGCCAGCGGTAGCGGTGCACCGGGTTCGCCACCCGGATCTCAGCCTCCCACCAGTCGTGGCCGCCGGCGGTGCCGAGGTGCACCGCCTTGTTGAAGAACGGCTCGCGGTCGGGGCACGACCGCACGAGCACCTCGAGCGGCGCGTCGGCGCCGACGGGGATGCGCAGGCGGACGGCGACGACGTCGCCGAGCGCGGGCGCGAGGGTGGAGACGTGGAGGGCGGAGCCGTCGTGGTGGGGCTGGAGCACGAGGCGAGACTAGGGCATCTCGCGAGGGGCGCCCACGGCGCGCCGCGGCGCCCGTCCGCGCCGGGCGCCGGCGCGTCGCGCGCCGCCGCTCAGCGCGGCGTCGGCGCCATGTCGTACGTGACCCACCGGGTCTCGGCCGCCTCGCGGTCGTAGAGCGAGCGGGCGTCGGCGTTGTCGCTCGCGGTGATCCACCGCACGACCGAGCGCCCCTGCGCCGCGGCGTCCTCCCGCAGCCGCGCCAGGAGCGCGGTCGCGGCGCCCGAGCGGCGCACCGAGGGGTCGACGAAGAGGTCGTCGAGGTAGGTGCCGATGGTGCCGGTCGACGGCCGGTGGAACGCGCGGTGGTTGGCGAGGCCGACGAGCTGCCCGTCGCGCTCCGCGACGATGCCCTCGACCACGGTGGTCGCATCCTGGATCCACGCCCACACCCGGTCGACGACCGCGTCGTCCGGGTCGAGCCGGTAGAAGTCGCGGTAGCCGCGGTAGAGCGCCTTCCAGGCCGCCTCGTCGGTCGCCTCGACCGCCCGCACCGTCACCGTCGCGTCGCCCATGCCCGCTCCCCTCGTCGTCGTGCCCACGCTACGCGACGAGGGCCGCCCGGCGCCGCGCGCGGCGACCGGACGGCCCTCGGGCGATGCGGGTCAGTGCTCGCTGGCCTTCTCGGCACCGGCACCCGTGAACGAGCGCACCTCCATCTCGGCCTGCTTCACCGCGTGGTCAGCCGACGGCTTCGTCACGAGCGTGCCGACGATGCCGAGCACGAACGCGAGCGGGATCGACACGATGCCCGGGTTGGACAGCGGGAAGATCGCGAAGTCGGCGTCCGGGAACATCGACGTCTCGCGCCCCGAGACGGCGGGCGAGAGCACGATGAGCAGCACGCACGAGATGAGCCCGCCGTACATCGACCACAGCGCCCCGCCGGTGTTGAAGCGGCGCCAGAACAGCGAGTAGAGGATGGTCGGCAGGTTCGCCGAGGCGGCCACCGCGAACGCGAGCGCCACGAGGAACGCGACGTTCTGGTTCTGCGCGACGATGCCGCCGACGATCGCGATGATGCCGATGACGACCACCGTGATGCGCGCCACCTTCACCTCGGCACCCGGCGCGACGTCGCCGCGCTTGATGATCGAGGCGTAGATGTCGTGCGCGAACGAGGTGGCCGCCGTGATCGCGAGGCCCGCGACCACCGCGAGGATCGTCGCGAACGCGATCGCCGAGATCACCGCCATGAGCACCGGCCCGCCGAGCGCGAGCGCGAGCAGCGGCGCCGCCGCGTTCTCGCCGCCCGCCGCCCCGGCGATCGTCTCCGGGCCCACGAGGGCGCCGGCGCCGAAGCCGAGCACGAGCGTGAAGAGGTAGAAGATGCCGATGAGCCAGATGGCCCACACGACGCTGCGCCGCGCCTCCTTGGCGCTCGGCACCGTGTAGAAGCGCATGAGCACGTGCGGGAGGCCCGCGGTGCCGAGCACGAGCGCGAGGCCGAGCGAGAGGAAGTCGATCGGGTTCGTGTACTTCAGGCCCGGCGCGAGGATCGCCTCGCCCTCGGGCGACTGGTCGATCGCCCGCTGCAGCAGCTCGTTGAAGTCGAACTGCACGATGAACAGCACCATCAGAGTGAGGATGCCGGCGCCGGCGATGAGCAGCACGGCCTTGATGATCTGCACCCAGGTGGTGCCCTTCATGCCGCCGAAGATGACGTAGACGATCATGAGGCCGCCGACGATCGCGATCGTGATGTCCTTCGCGATCGGGTCGGTGAACCCCATGAGCAGCGCCACGAGGTTGCCCGCGCCCGCCATCTGCGCCACGAGGTAGAAGAAGCAGACCGTGAGCGTCGCGAGCGCCGCCGCCATGCGCACCGGGCGCTGCTTGAGGCGGAAGCTCAGCACGTCGGCCATCGTGAAGCGGCCGGTGTTGCGCAGCAGCTCGGCGACGAGCAGCAGCGCCACGAGCCACGCGACCAGGAAGCCGATCGAGTAGAGGAAGCCGTCGTACCCGGCCACGGCGATCGCGCCGCAGATGCCGAGGAAGCTCGCGGCCGAGAGGTAGTCGCCCGCGATCGCGATGCCGTTCTGGCGGCCCGAGAACGACCGCCCGGCGGCGTAGAACTCGTTCTCGGTCGCCTTCCGGCGCGAGACGCGGAACACGATGAAGAGCGTGACCGCGACGAACGCCGCGAACACGACCATGTTGATGACGGGGTCGACCTGCTGCAGGTCCGGCGTCGCCGCGGACGCGAGCTCCGCGCTCATCGGGCCGCCTCCGCCCGCTCCATCTCGTGCGCGAGCGGCTCGGCGATGGGGTCGTAGGTGCGGTTCGCCCACCGGCTGTAGAGCATCGTGATCGCGAACGTCGTCACGAACTGGCCGAGCCCGAAGAGCAGGCCGAGGTTGATGTTGGAGCCGCCGATGCGGATGGCGAAGAAGTCGGGCGCGAAGCCCGCGATGAGCACGTACGCGAGGTACCAGGCCAGGAAGACGATCGTCATCGGCAGGATGAAGGTCATGAACGTGCGCCGTAGGCGCTGGAACTCGGGCGAGCGCTGCATGGCGACGCTGCGCTCGGCGATCGGATCGGACTCGGGCATCGGGACGCTCCTCTTCCCAGGCGCGACGCTGCGCCTGCTTCACCGTCGAAGTGGGGCCACACTATCCGCGCGCGCCGGAACGGCCGCGCGACCCGCCCACAGGCCGGATCGCGGATCCGCTTCCGTCGGCTACTTGACGGCGCCGGCCGTGAGGCCGCTCACGATGTACTTCTGGAGGTACAGGAACAGCAGCACGACCGGGATGGCGGCGAGCACCGCGCCGGCCGCGAAGACCGGGTAGTTGGTGTTCGTCTCCTCCGAGACGTAGCGGAACAGGCCCACCGCGAGCGTCAGCCTCTCGGGGCTCGTGAGGATGACCGAGGAGATCACGAAGTCGTTGGTCGTGCCGATGAACGACAGCAGCCCGATGACCGCGAGGATCGGCGCGACGAGGCGCAGGATGATCGTGAAGAAGATGCGCGCGTGGCCCGCCCCGTCGAGCTTCGCCGCCTCGTCGATCGACGACGGCACGGTGTTGAAGAAGCCGTACATGAGGTACGTGTTCACGCCGAGCGCGCCGCCGAGGTACACCATGATGAGGCCGAGCAGGCTGTCGAGGCCGATGGCCGGGAACACCTCGCCGATGCCGCGCATGAGCACGTAGATCGCGACGACCGCGAGCAGCTGCGGGAACATCTGCACGAGGATGAGGCTCAGCAGGCCCGCGCGGCGGCCCGTGAACCGCATCCGCGAGAACGAGTAGGCGGCGAGCGCGCCGAGGAAGACCGTGCCGATCGACGTGGCGATGCCGACGATCATCGTGTTGCCGAACCAGGCCGCGTAGGGGCGGTTCGGATCCGAGAGCAGCTTCACGTAGTTGTCGAGCGAGAGCGCGCGGAAGAGCTGGTTCGAGCCCGTGAGCGTGCCCGTGGGGTTGAACGAGGCGCTCAGCACGTAGATGAGCGGGAACGTGGCGAAGATCGCGACGGCGATGCCCACGAGGTGCCGCCAGCCGAGCGTGCGCACCCACCGGCCGAAGGGCATGCGCGGCTGCGGGGCGGGCTTCGGCTCCTTGGCCTCGGGCGTGGCCGCGGCGGCGTCGAGGGCGCGGGGGTCGATGGGAGTGCTCATCAGTGCAGGTCCTCCAGCGCCTTGGTGCGGCGGAACGCGATCGCCGAGACGGTCGCGACGATGATGAAGATGAGGATCGAGAGCGCCGACGCGAGGCCGTAGTCGCGGCCCGTGCCCGCCTCGAACGCCGTCTTGTAGACGAGCGTGATGAGGAGGTCGGTGTGGCCGACGTTCTCGTCGACGCCCGACATGCGCGGCCCTCCGCGGGTGAGCATGTAGATCGTGTTGAAGTTGTTGAAGTTGAACGCGAACGACGAGATGAGCAGCGGTGCCGTCGAGACGAGCAGCAGCGGCAGCTTGATGAGCCGGAAGACGTCCCAGCCCTTCGCGCCGTCGACCGTCGCGGCCTCCGTCAGCTCCTCGGGGATCGACTGCAGCGCACCCAGGCAGATGAGGAACATGTAGGGGAAGCCGAGCCACACGTTCACGAGCAGCACCGAGACCTTCGCGAGCACCGGGTCGGTGAGCCACGGGATGTCGGCCGAGCCGAACAGCACCTCGTTGACGAAGCCGAACTGCGTGTTGAGCAGGCCCAGCCAGACGAGCGCCGAGAGGAACGACGGGAAGGCGTACGGGAGGATGATCAGCACCCGGTAGACCTTGCGCGAGCGCATCCTCGGGTCGTTGAGCGCGATCGCGAGGAACAGGCCGAGGATGAACGACAGGCCCACCGTGAGGATCGCGAACGCGAACGTCCAGATCGTCACCGAGACCAGCGCCGCGCCGAACTGCTGGTTCTGGAACGGGTAGAGGAAGTTGTCGAGGCCGACGAGGATCTGCCAGCCGGTGCCGAGCACCTGGCCGTCGTCCGACTCGAACTGCCCGTTGCCGCGGTCGGTGTAGACCGTGCCGGTGGCCGAGTCGGTCATCGTGCCGGCCGCCTCGTCGTAGACGAAGGTCGACTGGAAGACGAAGGCGTTCACCGCGTCCGTCGTGCGCAGGAAGCCCTCGGAGAGGTCGTCGCCGAGCGGCACCTGGAGCGCCGCGACCTCCTGCTGGCGCTGCAGGATCTGCTGCTGCGGGAGGCTCGTCCAGCCCTCGGCGGCGGTGGCGCGGCCGGCCTCCTGGGTGACGGAGGCGGGGTCGAGCGGCTCGAGCGGCTGCTCGGCCGTGCCGACGAGGAACTCGCCGTCGGGCGAGGTGGCGAGCAGGCCCAGGCCGCCCGCGCCCTCGACCACCGTCACGCGGTAGGCGGGCGAGCCCTCGACGCGCTGCGTGTTCTGGAGGACGATCGCCGCGACCGCGTCCTCCTTCGTGGAGTTGTGGCCGTCGCCGTAGTTCGTGAACGCGATGTAGCAGGAGTAGACGACGACGAAGACCTGGAAGATCGCGAGGAAGATGAGGCCCGGCGTCAGGTACTTCGCCGGGAGCAGGCCCGGGTGCAGGTAGACGACGTTCACGAGCAGCGTGCCGAGCAGCAGGATGCCGAGCACGAGCCAGCTGCCCTGGAAGAAGAGGATGCTCGCCGCGAAGACGGCGATGGCGTCGACGATCGCGAGGAGCGCGATCTTCACCAGGATGACGCGCAGGCTGGGCGGCGCGGAGGCGAGGCTGCGGCGGCGCGCAGGGGCGGGGGACGTCGTCGTCACGTGGGCTCCGGTCTGGAGGCGGATCGGGATGCCGAAGCAGGGGTGCCCGCGGGCCGGGGGATCGCTCCCCCGGCCCGCGGGCGACGGCTCAGCCGTCGAGCGTGGACTGGATCTTCTCCGCCATGGCGGTCCAGGCGGCGCCCGGGTCGGAGGCCTGGCCGCCGATGATCTGCGCCTGCGTGGTGCCCCAGTCGGCCCAGAGGGCGTCCATCTCGGGGATGTTCGGCATCGGCACGCCCTCGGCGCCGACCGCGCCGAAGCCGGCCACGTCCGGGTTCTCCTGGGCCGCCTCGAACGCCGACGAGAGCGCGGGCGCGCGCTGGCCGGTCTCGTAGATCGCGGTCTGCGCCTCCTCGCTCGCGATGTAGTCGGTGAGGAACTGCGTCGCGACGATCGGGTTGTTCGCGTAGGCCGAGACCATGAAGCCCTGCACGCCCACGAACGGCGTGGCGGGCTCGCCGCCGGCCGACGGGATCGGGTCGATCGCATACTCGACGCCCGCCTCCTGGAAGTCGGCGAGGTTCCACGGACCGGTGATCGTGTACGGCGAGGCGCCGTTCGCGAACTGCTCCTTGGCGATGTCCTGCGAGATGTTGAGGTTGATGATGCCGTCGGCGCCCCACTGCGCGAGCGCGCCGGCGAACTCGACGTTGCCCTCGTTGCCGATCTCGAGCTCGTCGGCGTTGTAGGAGCCGTCCTCGTTGATGCCGAAGACCGGGCCGCCGTAGGAGGCCTGCAGCGGGTACAGGTGGTACGGGTCCGACGTGTTCGGGTCGATGCCGACGAGCAGCGGGAACTCGGCGTCGCCCGACTCCACGGCCGCCTGGCCGGTCGAGACGAGGTCGTCCCACGTGGCCGGCGCCTCCGGCGCGAGCGCGGTGTTGCGGACGAGCGCGATGTTCTCGATCGAGACCGGCACGCCGTAGACGGAGCCCTCGTAGGTCATGGCGCTGATCGAGACGTCCTCGAAGTCGCCGGCGATGTCGCCGAGCTCGACGGGCGCGACGACGCCGTTCTGCACGAGCTTGCCGATCCAGTCGTGGGCGCCGACGACGACGTCGGGGCCCTCGCCCGAGGGGGCCTGGGTGGTGAGGTCGTCGCGGATCGCGCCGAAGTCCTTCACGACCACCTCGACCGTGGTGCCGGTCTCGGACTGGAACGTCTCGATGACGTCGGCGAGCGCATCCGCGCGGTTCTGGTCCATCCAGATGACGAGCTCGCCGCCGCCGGCCGCCTCCGACTCGCTCTCGGCCGGTGCGGGCGTGCCGCCTCCGGCGCACGCCGCGAGCGTGAGCGACAGCGCCCCGACCCCGGCGATCTTCATGACGCTGCTGCGCTGCATGGTGCCTACTCTCCGTTGAGCGGCCCTCGCGCCGACGTCCCTCGTCGGCTGGGCCTGGCACATCGTGGCCGGGCGCCGTCCCCCGCCGCAACCGGCGCACGGGTCCGGATCGCGATCGTTGGCATTTCGTGACCTTCTCGGCCGCATCCCCATAGCCTTGGTCGCATGACCGACGCCTCGACGCAGTCCGCAGCGCACGCGACCGCCGGCCACGACAGCCGTGGCGGCGAGTGGTGGCGCACCGCCGTGATCTACCAGATCTACCCCCGCTCGTTCGCCGACGCCTCGGGCGACGGCGTCGGCGACCTCGCCGGCATCACCGGCCGGCTGCCGCAGGTCGCCGAGCTCGGCGTCGACGCGATCTGGCTGAGCCCCTTCTACACCTCGCCGCAGAAGGACGGCGGCTACGACGTCGCCGACTACCGCGACATCGACCCGCTCTTCGGCACCCTCGACGACTTCGACCGGATGCTCGACGCGGCCCACGGCCTCGGCCTCAAGGTGATCGTCGACCTCGTGCCGAACCACTCCTCCGACCAGCACGAGTGGTTCCAGGCGGCGCTCGCCGCCGCGCCCGGCTCGCACGAGCGCTCGCGCTACATCTTCCGCGACGGCAAGGGCTCCGAGGGCAGCCTGCCGCCCAACAACTGGCAGTCGGTGTTCGGCGGCCCCGCATGGACGCGCGTGCCCGACGGCCAGTGGTACCTGCACCTGTTCGACTCCTCGCAGCCCGACTTCGACTGGGCGAACCCGGAGGTCGGCGACATGTTCGTCGACGTGCTGCGGTTCTGGCTCGACCGCGGCGTCGACGGCTTCCGCGTCGATGTCGCCCACGGCAACGTCAAGGCCGTCGGCCTGCCGGACGTCGACGCCGAGATGGTCGAGGCAGGCTCGATGGAGTCGCCCTTCTTCGGCCAGGAGGACGTGCACGAGATCTACCGCCGCTGGCACGAGGTGCTCGCCGCCTACGACGGCGACCGCGTGCTGTGCGCCGAGGCCTGGGTGTCGCCGCTCGAGAAGATGGCCCGCTACGTGCGCCCCGACGAGATGCACCAGGCGTTCAACTTCGTCTACCTCGAGACGCCGTGGGACGCCGCGCGGCTGCGAGACGTGATCGACCACTCGATCCGCGCCTTCGGGGAGGTGGGGGCCCCGAGCACGTGGGTGCTCTCGAACCACGACACGATCCGCCACCGCACGCGCCTCGCGCTCGTGCCGCCGCCCACGCACGGCGCCGGCATCGGCCCGACCTCGGCGTCGAAGGCCGACCCGACCGTGTCGCTCCGCCGCGGCCGCGCCGCGACGGCGCTCATGCTCGCGCTGCCGGGCAGCGCCTACGTCTACCAGGGCGAGGAGCTGGGCCTGCCGGAGGTGACCGCCATCGAGGCGCACCAGCGGCAGGACCCGACCTTCCACCGCACCGCGGGCGAGCTGTGGGGCCGCGACGGCTGCCGCGTGCCGATCCCGTGGGAGGCGGACGCCCCGGCGTACGGCTTCAGCGAGGCCGGCGCCTCGTGGCTGCCGCAGCCGCCGCTGTGGGCCGAGCTCGCGCGCGACCGCCAGGAGGGCGACGCGGGCTCGACCCTCGAGCTGTACCGGAGCGCGCTCGCGCTGCGAGCCGAGCACTCGCTCGGCTCGGGCGAGCTCGAGTGGCTCGACGTGGGCCGCACCGCCCTCGCGTTCCGCAACGGCGACATCACCGTGGTCGCGAACCTCGGCCACGACGCGGTCGACGTGCCGCGCGGCGAGATCGTGCTCGCGTCCTCACCGCTCGACTCGGCCTCGCTCGCGGCCGACGAGGTGGTCTGGGTCAGGACGCACTGAGCGCTCCCCCGCTGGTCGAGGAGCGCGGCCGCTCCCCCGCTGGTCGAGGAGCGCGCGGCCGCTCCCCCCGCTGGTCGAGGAGCGCGCGGCCGCAGGCCGCTCGCGTCTCGAGACCACCACCCCGACACGACGAAGGGCCCCGCCTCCCGGCGGGGCCCTTCGTCATGCGTCAGTACGGGCGGTGCTCCAGGTTCTGCTCGCGCGTCTGCAGCCAGAGCACCGGGTCGAACGACACGTAGTCGCTGTTCTTCAGCTCGAGGTGCAGGTGCGGTCCGGTCGAGCGGCCCGAGTTGCCGACCTGGCCGACGACGGTGGTGATGTCGACGACCTGGCCGACCTCCACCTGGATCGAGCCGGGCAGCATGTGCGCGTACCACGACTGGAAGAACTCGCCGTCGATGTTGTGGTCGATGAAGACCGCGTAGCCGCCGCCGCCCGGGTTGTTGCCCTGCCAGACGGCCGACACGACGCCGTTCGCGATCGGGCGGATCTCGGTGCCGAGGCCGGGGGTGAAGTCGGAGCCGCCGTGGAAGCCGCCCGGCCGGTAGCCGAAGCCGCTCGAGACGGGCACCTGGTCCATGTGGGGCAGCGGCGTCTGCACGTAGCTCGTCTCGAGCATCCCCCACACCTGCGGGAACGCCGGGTCGCCCGTGTACGACGGGCCGGGTGCCTCGCCGTCGGCGACGGCCTGGTACGCGGCCAGCTCGCCGGGTGCCATGCGCGCGGAGGCGATCTGGTCGTTGACCACGACGTCGTCGCGGGCGAGGAACTGCGTGGTGCCGTTCGCGGAGCCCTCGAGCGTCTGCGCCTCGGCGGCGCCCTCGATCTGCGCGACCTCGGGGTCGAGGCCGCCCGGCGACTGCACGGCCTGCGCCGGCAGCGACGTGACCACGACGAGCGAGCCGATGAAGAGCAGGGCGCCGGCCGCGGTGATGCGCTGCGCGAGGCGTCGCGCGGCGCGGGGTGCGCGCGGCGGCGCCGCGGGGGCCGAGGAGAGCACGCGCGGCGAGAAGGCGCGCGGCTGGCGCACGCCCAGGCTCTCGATGCGGATGCTCTCGCCCGCCCCGAGCGCAGGGGCGTCCACGGTGAGGCGCGGCGCCACGTAGGTGGCCTCCGCCATCTGCACGGGCAGGTCCTCGGCGGCGCGGGTGGCCGACTCGCGCATCGCGCGGCGGCTCGTGTACAGGGGTGCGGAGCCCTCGATCAGGGTGACGCGCTCGGCGGCGCGTGCCTCGGAGGTCGTGACCGCGATCGACTCGGCTGCCCGCTCGCGCTCGCGCAGCTCGCGGCGCGTCGGCTGGGCCTCCGGGCTCGTGACACCGTCAGCTGACGAGCCCAGGGCTCGTCGGGTGGGGTGTGTCACAGGGATGGCCGTCCTTCTGGATCTCGTTCAGGTCGTCTCGAGCGGGTCGAGGACGCCGATCGGAATCGAGACCGATCGTCGCATGGACCCGCGTCGGAGGGCAAAGGCGCGCGGGGTGCGCGGCGGCTGCTCGCTCCAGCGCACCAATGTAACGGAACGGTAACGCTGTGGCAAGGGCTATCAGACTTCGTTGGCCCGCAGGGGCTCGAGGATGGCGGCCAGGTCGTCGGCGAGCGCAGGGGCCGCGGCGAGCAGGAAGCCGGTGCCCGCAGGCTCGCCGCGCCAGCCGCGCACGGCGCCGCCCGCCTCCTCGACGACGAGCGCGCCCGCCGCCATGTCCCACGGGTTGAGGCCGGTCTCGTAGTAGGCGTTGAGCCGCCCTGCTGCCACGAAGCAGAGATCGAGCGCGGCCGATCCGCCGCGGCGCACATCGCGCACCTCGCCGATGAGGCCCTGGAGCACCGCGCCCTGCCGACTGCGGCGCGCCGCGTCGTAGCCGAAGCCGGTGCCGACGAGCGCGACCGCCGGATCCACCGCATCCGCGACCCGCATCTCGCGGCCGTCGAGCCGCGCGCCGTGGCCGCGCAGCGCCTCGAACCGCTCCCCCGTCGCGCCGTTGACGACGGCGCCCGACAGCCCGCGCCAGGTGGCCGGATCCGGGTCGCCCTCGACGAGCGCGATCGAGACGGCGTAAGCGGGGATGTCGTAGAGGTAGTTGACGGTGCCGTCGATGGGGTCGATCACCCACGTGAGGCCGCTCGTGCCGGCGACGCTCGTGCCCTCCTCGCCGAGCACGCCGTCGTTCGGGCGGGCGGCGAGGATGCGGTCGACCACGAGCCGCTCGACCTCGCGGTCGGCCTCGGTGACGATGTCGACGATGCTCGTCTTGCTGGCGGCGATGTCGACGCCCGCGGCGCGGCGCGTGCGCGCCAGGTCGGCGGCCTCGACCGCCAGGCCGACGACCAGGTCGTGGAGCTCGCGCATGCTGCGAACCTATCGCGGATGCGCGCGCGGCCTCGCCGCTGCGGCGGGTGCCGGTGGACGGCGCCCGACCCCGGAGGAATCGGCCGCCTGCGCGCACATGGCTGCGATATGCGGTCATGCGGCCACAGGGAGCCGATTCCTCCGGGCTTCGGCCGACGACCGCCGCGACGCGCGGTCGTCGGAGGCGGACGGCGGCGGATGTTAGGATCGTCCTCGGCCCTCGGGCCACGGCGAGTTACCCAAGCGGCCAAAGGGATCTGACTGTAAATCAGCTGTCATCGACTTCGGGGGTTCGAATCCCTCACTCGCCACCATCGCGAAGCCCCGCCTCGGCGGGGCTTCCGGCGTCTTGGGGCGAGCCCGGGCGTCGGAGCGCGCGCCGGATCTCGGCGGCAGCCTCCGACGGATCGCCGTCGGCGACGACGCGGATCCGCTCCTCGCCCCAGGTCGCGAAGCCGTCGCGGCGGCCCTCGACCGACGCCCAGGTGGGCTCCGGGAAGCCCGGCAGGTCGCGGGTCCGGGCCGCGAGGCGCGCGCGGTGGGTGCCATCGTCGGGGGCGAACACCTCGACGAAGCGGAGGTCGACGCCCTCCCCCGCCGCGAGGTCGCGCCACTGCTGGCGCGCGGCCCCCGCGTCGTTGACCGCGTCGACCACGACGTGGTGCCCGAGCCGCAGCTGCTCGCGCGCCACCGCCTCGGCCGCCACGTAGGCCGCGAGACCCGTCGGCTGGTCGGCAGCGATGCCCGCGCGGTGCATCGCCGCCTCGATCGGGTCGACGGCGATGACCGCGCAGCCGATGCTGCGCGCGAGCGCCGCGGCGATCGTGCTCTTGCCGCTCCCGGGCAGCCCCGCCATGACGATCAGCATGCGGCCACGCTACGGGAGCGCCGCGGGGAGCTCAGTCTTGGAGGCTGTCCTCTACGAGCCGTCGGAGGCTCCGTAGACGAAGCTCGCCGCGAAGCCCTCCGCCGCCGCGAGCCGGGCGACCTCTCGCTCCGCGGCCGCGACGCGATCGTCATCGAGCGCGTCGCGCTCGGCGTAGACGCTCACCACGAGCACGGCCCGGTCGTCGGGGCTCGGCCCGTTGCCGCTCCCCGAACCGAGGGTGCGCCGCACCTCGTCGATCACCGAGCGCTGCAGCGCTTCTGACGGCGCGGCGGCGGCCTCGGCGGTCGTGGGCGCGACGTCAGCGGTCGCGGTGGGCCCCGCATCCACGGACGACGAGTCGGCGGGCTCCGTGCCGGCCGAGCATCCGGTCGTGACCACGATCGCGGCGGCAGCGAGGACGAGGGCGAGGCGCTCCATGGCCAGAGCATGCCGGACGCGTGTGGCTGCCGGCGAGCGGCGCGCGAGGAACCTGACTCCTGCTCGCCTTCTCGCGCGATCGGTGCCACGCTGGCCGCGTGACCTCGATCCCCCGCACCGGCGCGGCCGTGACCGCGGCTGCAGCCGTCTCGGCGCTGGTCGCGTGCTCGTCCATCGATCCATTCCGGGGCGCGCCCGATCGGACCGACTCGGTCGCGACGGACGAGCAGGACGCGATCTGGAGCGTGCCGGCCGACGCGTGCGACGACGACGTGGTGCGCACCACCGTCGAGGACGCGCTCGCCTCCGGCGCCGAGGGTCCGGGGAGCTCGCTGCTCGCGACCCCGGACGAGGTGCCGCGCGACGCCCGCGAGCGCCAGGCCCGCGCCTGGCACGACCTCGATGCCGAGGCGCTCGCGTTCCAGCTGTGCCTGCGCGCGCTGCAGAACGGCGACGTGTTGGACCGGTGAGCCCGCGCCGACCGGGCAGCGCGCGGCCTCCTGCTCGCGACTGCGAGACTGGATCGCGTGGCGGGCTTCCATCATGTCGAGGTGTGGGTCGCGGACTTCGCGCAGGCGAGCGGCGAGTGGGGCTGGTTGCTCCGCGAGCTCGGCTTCGAGCGCTCGAGCCAGTGGCCCGGCGGCGAGTCCTGGGCGGCCGGTGGCGCGTACCTCACGCTCACCACGTCGCCGAACCTCGCTGGCGAGGCGCACGACCGACGGCTGCCCGGCGTGAACCACCTCGCGTTCAAGGCAGGCGCGCGCGCTCGAGTGGACGAGGTCATCGCTGCCGCCGAGCAGCACGGATGGCGGCCGCTGTACCAGGAGCGCTACCCGCACGCCGGAGGGCCGGATCACTACGCGGGCTGGTTGGAGAACTCCGCGGGCTTCAAGGCCGAGCTCGTCGCGGACGAGTCGTGATGACGGGGCCGCGGCGGCCTTGAGCGCACGACGGGCGCCGTGCAGGGAACCCGCATAGGATCTGCGCATGGCAGATTCCAGCTTCGACGTGGTCAGCAAGGTCGACAAGATGGAGGCCGACAACGCGGTCAACCAGGCGCGCAAGGAGGTCGAGCAGCGCTACGACTTCAAGGGCGTCGGCGCCGACGTCTCCTGGAGCGGCGAGAAGGTGCTGCTCAAGGCCAGCACCGAGGAGCGGGTCAAGGCCGTGCTCGACGTGCTGCAGACGAAGTTCATCAAGCGCGGCATCGACCTCAAGATGCTCGACCAGGGCGACCCCTACCCCTCCGGCAAGGAGTACCGCATCGAGGTCGGCATCAAGGACGGCATCTCGAGCGAGAACGCCAAGAAGGTGTCGAAGCTCATCCGCGACGAGGCGCCCAAGACGGTCAAGAGCCAGATCCAGGGCGACGAGGTGCGCGTCACCTCGAAGAGCCGCGACGACCTGCAGGCGACCATCGCGCTGCTCAAGGGCGCCGACCTGGACATCGACCTGCAGTTCGTCAACTTCCGCTGAGCCGGCGCAGACGCCTGCCGTGATCCAGGAAGTCGCCCAGGCGCTGTACTGGCCCTGGATCATCCTCGACGTCGCCCTGCGACTCCTCGCGCTCGCCGTCGTCCCCTACAACCGCCGGCCCGCGGCCGCGATCGCGTGGCTGCTGGTCATCCAGCTGCAGCCGATCCTGGGATGGATCGTGTTCGGGATGCTCGGCAACAACCGGCTCCCGCGAGGCAGGTTCGCGAAGATGGCCGCCATCCGCGACCTCATCGCCGAGAGCACCTCCGACATCGACGACGCGCCCGCCCGCCGCGACCGGCCCGAGTGGCTGCCCGGCGTGCTCGAGCTCAACCGCGCCCTCTCGTCGATGCCGCACGCCGGACCCGCCGACGCGATCGTGTGGGGCGAGTTCGACGCGCAGCTGGAGGCGATGGCGCGGCGGATCGACGAGGCCGAGTCGTTCGTGCATGTCGAGTTCTACCTCATCGTCGCCTCGGAGCGCACCGAGCCGTTCTTCGCCGCGCTCGAGCGCGCCGCGGCGCGCGGCGTGACGGTGCGCGTGCTCGTCGACCACCTCACGAGCGTGCGCTACCCGCGCCGCAAGGAGACCGTCGCCCGCCTCGAGGCGATGGGCGCCGAGCTGTGCGACATGCTGCCGCTGCGGCCCTGGCGCGGGCAGTGGCAGCGGCCCGACCTGCGCAACCACCGCAAGCTCGTCGTCATCGACGGCAGCGTCGGCTTCACCGGCTCGCTCAACCTCGTCGACCCCTCCTACCTGATGAAGAAGAACATCCGCCGCGGGCTGCAGTGGCGCGACACCTGGGTGGAGCTCACCGGCCCGCCCGTGCGCGAGCTCGACGTGCTGTTCTGGTCGGACTGGTGGGCCGAGTCGAACGAGCTCGTCGAGCAGTCGGCGGCCGAGCCGGAGCCCGGCGGCGACCTGCTCGCGTCGATCGTGCCCTCCGGCCCCGGCTTCGAGGGCGAGCTGAACCTCCGCGTCTTCCTCGAGCTCGTGCACGCGGCCGAGGAGCGCATCATCATCGTCTCGCCGTACTTCGTGCCCGACGACTCGATGCGGTACGCCATCACCTCCGCCGCGCTGCGCGGCGTCGACGTGGAGCTGTTCGCAAGCGAGATCGGCGACCAGTTCTGGACGCACCACGCGCAGCGCTCGTACTACGAGGAGCTGCTCGAGGCGGGGGTCAAGATCACGCTCTTCTCGCCCCCGACGGTGCTGCACTCCAAGTTCATGGTCTTCGACGACCAGGTGTCGGTGATCGGCTCGTCGAACATCGACCTGCGCTCCTTCAGCCTCAACTTCGAGGTGTCGATGCTCGTCGAGGGCCGCGGCATGGTCACGCAGCTCGACGGCATCGCAGAGGGCTACCGGCGGCAGTCGACCACCCTGACGCTCGAGGACTGGATGGCGCGCCCGCGGGTGGCGCAGCTGTTCGACTCGATCGCGCGCCTCACCTCCGCGCTGCAGTAGCGCGGCGGCTCAGCCGAGGAGCATCGAGAGGGCGACCGCGAGCGCGAAGCCGATCACGACGACGCGCAGCACCCAGCTCGGGATGCGGCGGGCCACCCGGCCGCCGATGATGCCGCCGAGCAGCGACCCGGCGAGCATGATGCCCGCGACGCCCCAGTGCACGAGCGGCGAGAACGCGAGCACCAGCACCCCCGAGCCGTTCACGACGAGCGCCGTGAGGTTCTTGAGGCCGTTGTGGTGCTGCAGGGTGTCGTGGATGACGACGCCCAGCACCGCGAGCATCATGATGCCGATGCCGGCGCCGAAGTACGCGCCGTAGACGCCGATGCCGAGGAACGCGATCCGCACGCCCCAACCGCCCGTGGCCTCCGGATCCGGCTCCCCCGCCGAGCGCTCGCGCACGACGCGGGTGACGAGCGGCTGCAGCGCGAAGAGCGCCGCCGCGGTGAGCACGAGCCACGGCACGATCGCGGTGAAGGAGTCGGAGGGCGTCACGAGCAGCAGGATCGCGCCCAGGATGCCGCCGACGGCCGCCCAGGGCGCGTTCACCAGGAAGCGGCGGCGCCGCGCGCGCAGCTCGGCGCGGTACGCGTAGGCGCCGCCGAAGCTGCCCGCGAGCAGGCCGACCGACGAGGTGATGTTCGCCGCGAGCGGGCTCATGCCCGCCGCGAGCATCGCCGGGAAGGTGATGAGCGTGCCGCCGCCCGCGGCCGCGTTGATCGCGCCCGCGCCGACGGCGGCGAGCGCGACGAGGAGGTAGCCGCTCAGCTCCACGGGGCTGATCCGGATGCGTGGCGGTGGTCTCGAGACGCGTGCGCCTTCGACGCGCGCTCCTCGACCAGCGGGAGGGGCGCGCGCTCGACCAGCGGGTGAGCCGCCGCGGCGGTCACTCGCGGCGCGAGACGCGGATCATCTCGTCGCGCGGCACGACCTTGATGCGGGCGCGGCCCTCCGGCTCGCCCAGGCCCATCTCGTGCTCGTCGAGGCGGATCCAGCCGGCGATGTCGGTCCAGGCGACGCCCCGCTCGGCGAGCAGCGCCGGCACCGCGTCGGCCTCGTAGGGCTGCGGCTCCCAGCGGCTGTTGTCATCGGCGAGCAGCTGCTCGATCGTCTCCTTCGCATCGGACTTCGTGTGGCCGATGAGACCCACGGGTCCGCGCTTGATCCAGCCCGTCGCGTAGACGCCCGGCAGCGGCCGGTGGCCGTCCATGACGCGGCCGGCCTCGTTGGGGATGACGCCGCGCAGCTCGTCGAAGGGGACACCCGGCACGGGCGAGGAGAAGTAGCCGACGGCGCGGTAGACGGCCTGCACCGGGAACTCCCGCAGCTCGCCCGTGCCCTCGAGGCCCGTGCCGTCGTCGGTGGGGCGCGTGCGCTCGACGCGCAGCGCCTCCACGCGCCCGTCGCCGAGCACCGCATCCGGCTTCGACCAGAAGTGCAGGTGCAGGCGACGCGACGCCTGCCCGACCTCGCGCGTGCGCCACTGCTCGAGCGTGCGCGAGATGACGAGGATCTGCTTGTTCTGCTTCTGCTGCTCCTCGTTCGGGTCGACCCCGAAGTCCTCGTCGTGCACGATCATGTCGACGTCGCGCAGCTCGCCGAGCTCGCGCAGCTCGAGCGGCGTGAACTTCACGCCCAGCGGGCCGCGGCGGCCGAAGACGTGCACATCGGTGACGGGCGAGGCCTTGAGGCCCTGGTAGACGTTCGGCGGCACCTCGGTGGGCAGCAGGTCCTCGGGGTGCTTCACGAGCACGCGGGCCACGTCGAGCGCGACGTTGCCGTTGCCGATGACGGCGATTTCCTTCGCCTCGAGCGGCCACTCGCGCGGCACGTCGGGGTGGCCGTCGTACCAGGAGACGACGTCGGCGGCGCCGTAGGATCCGGGGAGGTCGATGCCGGGGATGTCGAGCGGCGCGTCCTTCGTGGCGCCGGTGGCGAAGATGACGCCGTGGTAGTGCCGCTGCAGGTCGTCGAGCGCGATGTCCTCGCCGAAGCGGACGTTGCCGAACAGGCGCACGACGCCCGACTCGAGCACCTCGCGGAGCGCCCGGATGATGCCGGTGATGCGCGGGTGGTCGGGCGCGACGCCGTAGCGGACGAGGCCGTACGGGGCGGGCAGGTGCTCGAACAGGTCGATGAGCACGTCGCCGCCGCGCGCGGCGACCTCCTTCTTCAGGATGTCGGCGGCGTAGATGCCGGCGGGGCCGGCGCCGACCACGGCGATGCGGAGCGTCTCGCTCACGGTCCTCCTCGGGTGCGGGGCGGCTGCGCCGCCCGGGGTGTTCAGCGGGTGCGCGCGACGACGTGCTCGGCGAAGGCCTCGAGGCCTCGGCGCACGGTGCCGGCGGGCAGGGGGGCGAGCGCGGCGAGCGCCTCGCGCTGCCAGCGCTCGGCCTCGGCGACGGTCTCGGCGACGACGGGATGCGCCGACAGCTCGGCGATGGCCGCGTCGAGGTCGGCGTCGTCGGCGGGCGACTGGAGGCGCGCGCGCAGCGCGACCGACGCCTCGTCGGTGCGGCGCGCGAGCAGCAGCGTGGGGAGGGTGACGACGCCCGCGCGCACGTCGGTGCCTGCGTCCTTGCCGGTCTCCGGGTCGCTCGAGAGGTCGATGACGTCGTCGACGAGCTGGAAGGCGACGCCGATCCGCTCGCCGAACTCGCGCACCGCGGCGCGGTACGACGCATCCGCGCCGCTCACGACGACGCCGAGCTCGGCGGCCGCGGCGATGAGCGAGCCGGTCTTGTCGGCGAGCACCTGGATGTAGTGGTCGACGACGTCGCCGTCGCCCGGCCCGAGCGTCTCGTGCAGCTGGCCGAGGCACAGGCGCTCGAAGGTGCGCGACTGCAGCTCGGCCACTTCGGAGCCGAGCGGCGCGGTCAGCTGGCCGGCGCGCGCGAACAGCAGGTCGCCCGCGAGGATCGCGACGTTGTTGCCCCACACGGTGTGCGCAGAGGGCACGCCCCGGCGGGTGTCGGCCTCGTCCATGACGTCGTCGTGGTACAGGCTCGCGATGTGGGTGAGCTCGACCACGCCCGCCGCCTGCAGCACGCGCTCGTCGACGCCCGAGCCGAGGTGCGCCGTGAGCAGGAGGAGCAGCGGCCGGGCGCGCTTGCCGCCCGCCTCGAGCAGGTAGCGCGCGACCGCGTCGGCGACCGGATCGGTCACGCGGAGGTGCTGCTCGAGCAGCGTCTCGAGCTCGGCGAGGCCGCGCTCGACCTCGTCGACGACGCGGCGGTCGCCGGGCAGCGCGAAGCGCGCGCCCCTGAGCCCGAAGGCCTCGGCAGTGGAGCGCATCACGCCTCCTGGTCGTCCGCCTGCGCGTGGCGCGCCAGGCGGATGGCGCCGGTCGCCTCCGTGGGCTTGCGCCCGCGGTGCAGCGCGACGACGCCGAGCGTGAGGTTGCGGTGCGCGACGCGGGTGAAGCCGGCGGTGCGGATCCACTGCGACAGCGCCTGCTGGTCGGGCCACGAGCGGATCGACTCGACGAGGTAGCGGTACGCCTCCGGGTTCGAGCTCGCGAGGCGCGCCATGCCGGGCAGCACCGTGCCGAGGTACGCCTCGTAGCCGCGCCGCACGACGTTGACGGGCGGCTGCGAGAACTCGCACACGAAGAGCCGGCCGCCGGGCTTCAGCACGCGCAGGAACTCCGAGAGCGCCGCGCGCGGGTGCTGCACGTTGCGGAGGCCGAACGAGATCGTGACGGCGTCGAACGTGTCGCTCGCGAAGGGCAGCTCCTCGGCCGAGCCGTGCACGAACTCGATGTCGGGGTGCCGGCGCCGGCCCTCCTCGATCATGCCCGCGCTGAGGTCGAGGGCGGTGACGAGCGCGCCCGCCTTCGCCATCGGCGCCGACGACGCGCCCGTGCCCGCCGCGACGTCGAGGATGCGCTCGCCCGGCTGCGGCTTGACGGCGCGCTGCATGTGGATGCGCCACAAGCGGTCGTTGCCGCCGGAGAGCAGCGAGTTCAGGAGGTCGTAGCGCTTCGCGGTGGCGTCGAACATGCCCGCGACATCGTCCGGATCCTTCTGCATGTCTGCCCTGCTCACACGCACCATCCTAGGCGCCCCCCACGTGCGAGCGGCCCGGGCGTCGCCCAGGTGGGCGCGGGCGTAGGCTGGCGAGCATGGGAGGCCTGCGAGCGCGCTCCGAGCGCGCGGAGCTCGGGCGCCTGCTGGAGCACGCGAGCCCCCGCTCGCCGCTCGCGATCCGTCGCGGCGCCGACGGCATCGTCGGCCGCGGCGAGGCGATGCGGATGGGCTTCCGCGGGCCCGACCGCTTCGTCGACGCGGCGCGCGCCTGGCGCGAGGTCGCGGCCGCCGCCGAGGTGGACGACGCCGTGGGCGTGCCCGGGTCCGGCCTCGTCGCCTTCGGCGCCTTCGCGTTCGACGACGCCTCCGAAGCCGAAAGCGTGCTCGTCGTGCCGCGGCTCGTCGTGGGCCGCCGCGGCGACGACGAGTGGGTCACCTGGATCGGCGCCGACGGCGATGCCGACCTGCCGATCCACGAGACGGCGATCGACGAGGTGCGCGTCGAGCTCTCGGACGGCGCGATCGGCCGCAAGCGCTACCGCGCGATCGTCGCGGAGGCCGTGGCGCGCATCCGCGCGGGCGAGGCCGAGAAGCTCGTCGTCGCGCGCGACCGCGTGGGCGTGCTGCCGCAGGACGGCGACGTGCGCTCGGTGGTCGTGGGGCTCGGGCGGCGCTACCCCGATGCGGTGGCGTACGCGGTCGACGGGCTCGTGGGCGCCAGCCCCGAGACGCTCGTCGCCGCCCACCGCGGCCACTTCTTCTCGCGGGTGCTCGCCGGCACGGCGGCGCGCGGGGCGACGCCCGCGCTCGACGCCGAGATCGCCGAGGCGCTCGCCGCCGGCGACAAGGACCTCCGCGAGCACCGCTACGCCGCCGACTCGGCGATCGAGGTGCTGCGCGGGCTCGCGCCCGACGCGAGCGCGTCGGAGCCGTTCCCGCTCCGGCTGCCGAACCTCTGGCACCTCGCGACCGACATCACCGGCACGCTCGGCGACCGCTCGACGCTCGACGTGCTCTCGCTGCTGCACCCGACCGCGGCGGTCGCGGGCACGCCGCGAGAGGCGTCGCTGCGGATCATCCGCGAGCTCGAGGGCATCGACCGGGGTCGCTATGCGGGGCCGGTCGGCTGGGTCGACGGCGACGGCGGCGGCGAGTGGGTGATCGCGCTGCGGGGCGCGGAGATCTCGCCGGACGGCGCGATCCGCGCGTTCGCGGGCGCGGGCGTCGTGGCCGGCTCGGAGCCGGAGGCGGAGCTCGCCGAGACCGCGGTGAAGCTGCGGCCGATCACCGACGCGCTCGCCGACCCGCTGCCGTAGGGGCGCGGCGACCGCTGGTCGAGGAGCGCGCGGCGCAGCCGCACGCATCACGGGACCCGCCCCGCCGACGGGGTCTCGTGACGGCAGCGCCCTGGCGGGCGCGGCCTCCTCGACCAGCGAGGCAGCACCGGGCGGTCAAGCCCCCGGGCGTGCAGCCTCCTTCGACTTCCTCGACTTCTTCGACTTCTTGGCCTTCTTCGACTTCTTGGCGCTCTTGGGCTTCTTCGACTTCTTGGGCTTCTCGGACTGCTTCGGCTCGTGCAGCTCACTGGCCTTCACGACGCTCTCGTCCGCCTCCGGCTCCGCCACGGGCTCGACCGGCACGCCGCCCGCGGCGATGAGCCGCTCGCGCTCGGCCGCGACGTCGAAGTCGGCCGGCGGCCACTGCGGATCGACGCGCTCGAGCGCCTCGACGAGCAGCTCCTGCACCGCGAGCCGCGCGTACCACTTGCGGTCGGCGGGCACGACCGCCCACTGCGCGCTCGCCCGCGCCGTGCGGTTGATCGCCACCTGGTACGCCTCCATGTAGGCGTCCCAGTGCTCGCGCTCGTCGATGTCGCCGGGGTTGAACTTCCAGTGCTTGTCGGGGCGGTCGAGCCGCTCGAGCAGCCGCGCGCCCTGCTCCTCGCGCGAGATGTGCAGCATGACCTTGACGAGCTCGATCCCGCGCTCAGCGACCTCCTGCTCGAAGGCGACGATCCGGCCGTACCGCTCCTGGACCACCTCGGGCGTCGACAGCCCGCGCACGCGGTGGATCAGCACGTCCTCGTAGTGCGAGCGGTCGAAGACGCCGATCATGCCCGGCCCGGGCAGCGCCTGCTCGATCCGCCACAGGAAGTCACGGCGCCGCTCGGCCGCGGTGGGCGCCTTGAACGCCGTGATGCGCACGCCCTGCGGATCGACCTGGCCGACGACGTGCCGCAGGATGCCGCCCTTGCCGGAGGTGTCCATGCCCTGCACGACGAGCAGCACGGCGCGTTCGGCGCCCGCCCGGCTCGCGGCGAAGAGCCGCTCCTGCAGCTGGGCGAGCCGGTCCGCGCCCGCGGCGAGCGCCGCCTGCCCTGCGACCTTGTCGCCGGTGAAGCCGGGCGTCGACGACGGGTCGACGGCGTCGAGCCGCACGGATCGGGTGATGCGGAGGGCGTCGGTGATCTCGCTCATGCGCGGAGCCTAGCCCCGCCGCCTCCCGGTGCGCCGGGGCCGCTGGGCGGGGGCGGCTGCCTCGGGCGGCGCGGCCTCCGCGGCGGGCTGCCTCTGCCCGACGCCCGGCGCGACGGCCCTGCCGAGCCGCGGCCGCGCGGCGCCCTCCGGCTTCGACGAGATGAGCTGGCTGATCCACGACAGCCGCGGGTCGCGGTCGACGAGCAGCGTCTTCACCGCGAGCGTCGACGGCAGCGCGAGCAGCGCGCCGACCGGCCCGAGCGCGAACGCCCACACGAGCAGCGACAGGAACGACGTCGCTGGCGTGACGCCCACCGCATCCCCCGCCACCTTCGGCTGGATGAGCGACTGCATGACGAAGTTGATGACGCTGAACAGGATCGCCGTGAGCAGGGCGTTGAGCGGCCCGTTGGCGAGCAGCGCCATGAGCGTCGGCGGGATGACGCCGATGACGAAGCCGACGTTCGGGATGTAGTTCGTGACGAAGGCGAAGACGGCCCAGACGAACGCGAGCGGCACCCCGAGCGCCCACAGCGCCACGAGGTCGAGCGCCGAGACGATGAGGCCGAACAGCGTCGCGACCACCCAGTAGCGCTGCACGCCGGAGGCGAAGCGGTCGATGCCGCGCACGAGCCCCGGGTTCGTGGCCGCGATGCGCTGCATGCGCTCGGGCAGCTGCATCGAGTCCCAGGCGAGGAAGAAGATGACGACCGCGAGGGTGGCGAGGAAGCCGAGCGCGCTGCCGGCGTTCGAGAGCACGCTCGTGAGGGCGCCGGTGATGGCGCTCGGGCTGAACGCCGCCTGCAGCTGGTGCAGCGCCTCGTCCTGCGAGATGCCGAAGCCGGCGAGCCAGTCGAGCGTCTGCCGGTACAGCGCGTTGAACTCGGCCGAGTAGCCCGGCAGCTCCTGCACGAGCGACTGCACCGACCAGTAGAGCGACCAGAAGAGGGCGATGAGGAAGGCGAAGACGGTGAGCATCGCCGCGAGCGCCGCGACGGCCTTCGGCGCGCCGATGCGCAGCAGCCACTGCTGGAGCGGCATGACGGCGATGACGAGGTTGAACCCGAGGAAGACCGGCGCCACGAACGTCGCCACCTGGCTGAGCAGGATGAGGGTGGCGATGACGGCGATGATCGACAGCAGCACGATGAGCGCCCGCGGGAGGGCCCAGCGGCGCTCCTGGTCCTCGGTCACCTGCACGACGGGCGGCTCGGGCCGCCGTCGCTGCCACGGCCAGCGCATCAGGCGGTCCGTCCGCTCGCCGCGGCGTCAGCCGGCTGCGTCGCCCGCGTCGTCCTGTGCTGCGTCATCCTGCGCTCCCTCCAGCACCGCCTCAACGATGCCAGGCCGAGACTGCGAGAGGGCCCGGCGGAGGCCCGCCCGGTCGACGACGCGCTCGAAGTCCCAGCCGTAGGCGGCGGCGAGGTGCTCGAGGTCGACGTCGTGCGGGGTGCGCTGCACCCGGCGGAAGTCGTCGGGGTCGGCGGTGCCGGCGACCTCGAGCAGCTCGAACAGCGAGCCGCCGCGGTCGTTGCCGACGACGATCTGCAGGCGCGGGCGCTCCTCCCCCGGCGGAATGAGCAGGCCGCCCGCGTCGTGCAGCAGGGCGAGGTCGCCGATGAGCAGCCGCGTCATGCCGCCGGGCTGCTCGCGCTCGTGCGCGATCGCGACGCCGACGGCGGTCGAGACGGTGCCGTCGATGCCGGCGAGCCCGCGGTTGGCGCGCGCGGTGACGGCCTTCGGGCCCGCGTGGTCGTCGAGCTCGCGGATGAGGCGAGAGGCGGCGACGACGAGCCGGTCGTGGGGCCAGGTGCGGTCCCAGACGGCCGTGACGAGGTCGCGGCGCGAGACGCGCGTGCGCCCCTCGGCGAGCTCGGCGCGCGCGTAGTCGGCGCGCGCCAGGGCCGAGTCGGGCGCGGCCTCGGCGTCGGCGGCGGCCGCGAGCGCCCGCCCGGCCGACACCCAGCGCTCGATCCAGGCGCGATCGGTCTCCTCGGCCTCCTCGACCCGGATGCGGCCCGTGAGCACGCGGGTGGTGCCGGTGCCGCGGATGTTGTCCTGGCCGGCGCGGCCGAGCACGACCACCTCGACGGCGGGATCCCGCAGGAGCGCCGCGATCGGGCGCGTCAGGGTGGGATGCCCGATGACGACGGCGCGCCGCACCTCGCGGTGGAGCGCCGCCACGACCTCGCGGCCGTGCTGCACGAGGTGGGGGCCGAAGCGGGCTCGGGAGGTGGGCTCGGCGACGAGCGGCGCGCCGATGGCTTCGGCGAGGTCGACCGCGGCGGCGCCCGCATCGGCGCCGGCGACGACGACGGTGCGCTCGGCCGCGTCGAGCGTCGCGCTCGGCATGGGCGGGCGGCCGACCGCCTCGACGGCGGGGCCGGCGGCGGCCTCGCCGCCGGAGAGCGGCTCGCGGAAGCCGACGTTGAGCTGCACGGGGCCCGGCTCGGTGTGGCCGTCGTCGCCCGTGCCGCGCCAGCCGAGCGCCGCGCGGACGGCTGCCACCGCATCCGCCTCCGGATCGGACAGGTCGTCGGCGCCGATGTCGAGCACGACGCGGGCGCCCTCGCCGAGCGCGCCCGGCTGCCGGGTGGTCTGGTTGGCGCGGATGCCCTGCAGCTCGGCGGGCCGGTCGGCCGTGATGGCGATGAGCGGCACGTCGCTGTGGTGCGCCTCGAGGAAGGCGGGCGCGAGGTTGGCGACGGCGGTGCCGCTCGTGACGACGACCGCGGCAGGCGCGCCGGACTCGCGGGCGAGGCCGAGCGCGAGGAAGGCGGCGGTGCGCTCGTCGATGCGCACGTGCAGCGCGATGCCGCCGGCCCGCGCGGTGCGGGCGGCGGCGAGGGCGATCGCCTGCGAGCGGGATCCCGGGCAGACGACGACGTCGGCGACGCCGGCGGCCGCGAGCGCGGCGACGAGCCGGTCGGCGTAGGCGGCGGCGGGCAGCGCGGCCCGCCGGTCAGGCACGTGCGGAGGGGCCGTCGCCGGGCGCGCGGTGGCCGCGCTCGTCGGTCTCGTCGTCGGCGGCCGCGGGCTCGGCCCCCTGCTCTGGAGCGGGCTCCGGGGCCTCGGGCTCGGCGGCCGCCTCGGGCTCGGGCTGGGGCTGCGGGCGCTCGGGGCGGCGGATCTCGATGTCCTCGGCGTCGAGCGCCGCGAGCTGCGCCTCGAGCTCGGCGATGCGGCGGTCGGCCTCGGCATCGGTGACGTCGCTCGAGCGCGAGAACGAGGGGTCGTCGTCGGGCGCCATGGGACGGGCGGAGGCGCGCGGGCCCTTGCCCCATGCGAGCCAGCCGAGCGCGCCCAGCACCGGGACGAGGACGATGAGCACGACCCACAGCACGCGGTTCAGGCGACGGATGCGGCGGTCGTCCGTGACGGTGAGGTCGACGAGCGCGTACACCATGACCACGAGGGCCAGGATCCCGCCGATGATGAGCCACCTCATAGGGATCACACTACGGCGCGCACCTATGCACCGCTCATAGGATTGGTGCATGGCCCCCTCCCTGCGGTACCTCGTCGTGCGCACGGTGCTGTTCCTCGTGCCGTTCGCGCTGCTCATGGTCGCCGGGGTCGAGTGGTGGCTCTCGCTGCTCGTCGCCCTCGCCTTCGCGTTCGCGGCGAGCCTCGTGTTCTTCGCGCGCCTCCGGAACGACGCCGCGGGCGATCTGCAGCGGCTCCGCGAGGGCCGGCGCCGCGAGGGCGCGGCCGCCGACGACGGCGACGTCGAGGACTCCGCGATCGACGCGCCCGAGGATCCCGAGCGCCCGATCCGCTGACCCCGGGCTACGGGATGGGTGCGGGCGGCGGCACGAAGCCGACGGGTCCGCCCCAGATGGCGACGGCGAGGCCGACGCCGTAGAGCAGCGCCGTCAGGCCCGTGAGCCCGAGCGCGAGGATGAGGTCGCGCGGCGTGCGCGCGAGGCAGACGATGACGATCGCGGGGCCGGCGATGAGCAGCACCACGAACACCGCGGCGCCGTAGACGAGCGCGTACGAGAAGATCCACAGCACCGCGAACGGGACGAGCATGAGGAACGCGTAGAGCGCCTTCGAGGCGCGGCGGCCGATGAGCGTCGGCAGCGTGCGCTTGCCCGCGGCCCGGTCGGTGTCGATGTCGCGCAGGTTGTTCGTGAGCATGAGCGCCGCCGAGATGCAGCCCATCGCGATGCCGAGCGCGACGGCGTCCTCGGTGATCCGGCCGATGATGGCGTAGGTGGTGCCGACGACCGCGATCGGGCCGAAGAACAGGAACGAGACGAGCTCGCCGAGACCGAGGTAGCCGTAGGGGCGCTTGCCGCCCGTGTACGTCCAGGCCGCCACGAGCGCGACGGCGCCGACGAGCAGCAGCCACCAGCGCTGCGAGAGCAGCACCACGACGACGCCGGCGATCGCGCCGGCGACGAGGAAGGCGATCGCGACGTTCCGCACCGCCGCGGGCGAGGCCTTGCCCGCGCCCACGAGCCGGCCGGGGCCCACGCGCACGGCGTCGGTGCCGCGCACGCCGTCGGCGTAGTCGTTGGCGTAGTTCACGCCGATCTGCAGGCACAGCGCGAGCACGAGGCAGGCGAGCGCGATCCCCAGGTGGTAGCCCTCGGCGTTGAAGGCCGCGGCGGTGCCGAGCGCGACGGGCGCGACCGCCATCGAGAGCGTGCGGGGCCGGGATGCGGCGATCCAGTCGCGCGCGGTCGCCGGTCGGGGTGCGGTGCCGGCGGCCTGGGCGCGCTTGGCGGGGTTGCCGGATCGGGGGTGCGGTGCCATCGCCTCCGATCGTATCCGCGCCCGCCACGACCGGCCGCGGGACGACGACGGCGGCGGCCTCCTGGGTGGAGGCCGCCGCCGGGTCGGACGCGCGCTAGAGCCCGAGGAAGGGCACCACGAACAGCGCGAGGGTGACGAGCGGTCCGATGATGACCATCGACAGGCCCCACGTCGCGAGGTGGCGGTACAGGCGCGGCCGCTCCTCCTCGACGCCCGAGGCGACGATCGTCGCGCCCGTCGTGCCGAAGGGGGCGCAGTCGACGAGCGAGGCCGAGATCGCGAGCGCGTAGATGAAGCCGGTCATCTCGAGCCCGCCGCCCGGCACGAGCAGCGGCACGGCGAGCGGGATGAGCGCGCCGATGATGCCGATCGTCGACGCGAAGGCCGAGACCAGCGCGGCGATGACGCACATGACGAACGCTGCGAGCAGCGGCACGTTCACCGAGCGCGCGACCTCGCCGAGCTGGTCGATCGCGCCGAGGCGCGTCAGCACGCCCACGTACGTGATGATGCCGCCGAGCAGCAGGATCGTGTTCCAGTCGATCTTCCCGAGCGACTCCTTGCCGACCTTCGGGTCGATGAACGCGAGCAGCACCGCGAGGGTGAGCGCGACCGCGCCGAGGTTGAGGTCGATGTCGAGCATCGTGACCGTGGCGAAGCCGACGATGAGCACGGGGATGGCGACGAGCGTGAGCACGCCGAAGCCGCTGAGGCGCACGGGCGCCTCGGTGCGGGTCGCGACGGCGACGCCGCCGCCGCTGCCGGCCGGCTCGCCCGCGTCCGCGGCGGCCTTCGCGGCCCGGCCGCGCGCGATGAGCTCGCGGCCGCCGAACATGAGGAACGCGGCGAGCGACACGACCACGTTGATGCCGACCGAGAGGCCGAACATGAGCGCCGGGTTGTAGGGGATGTCGGCCGTGTTCGCGACCGTCATCACCGTGATGCCGACGATGCTCGTCGGCGCGAGCGCGCCGCCGACGATCGCCGAGCTCATGAAGATGCCCATCATCGTCGAGTGGATGCGGTGCTTGTGCGCGAGCGACATCGCGATCGGCACGATCGTGAACGCCGCGTGCGAGGTGCCGAGGCACGCGACGAGCGTGCCGACGAGCAGCATCGCCCACGGGATGAGCGCGACGCGGTCGCCGATGAGGCGCACCGAGCGGTCGACGAGCCAGTCGACGGCGCCGACCGTGCGGGCGATGCCGAACAGGTAGGTGATGCCGAGCAGGATGAGGAGCGCGTCGACGGGGAAGCCGCCGAGCACGTCGTCGAGCGGCTCGCCGACGACGATGACGCCGACGAGCAGCGCCGCGACGAAGGCGAGCGCGCCCATGTGGACGTTGCGGATCGCCGAGATCGCGAAGACCGCGACCAGGACGACGAGGGCGATGGCCTCGATCATGCGCGGGCCTCCCTCACGGGCGGGCGGGCGGGGGCGTGGTGCATCGTCGTCGAGCTCCTCGTCGTGGGTGGGTGCTGGGTGCGGGGTGGGTCAGGCGCCGAGCGCCAGGCCGGCGCGGTACGCCTCGAGCGCGCGCTCGGGCACGCCCTCCAGGTCGGCGAGCCGGACGAGCTCGCCCGCCGGCACGTCGGCGAGCAGCCGGGCGCCGGAGAGCAGGTAGTAGGGCGCGACCTCGCCCGCGTCGGGGTCGATGATCACGGGCGCGACGCCGGCGATCTCGTGGTGGTGGCCCTCGACGCGGAACTCGGTGCCGGCGGCGAGGTCGGCCGTCGCGCGCGCCGCGAGCACCGTGTGCTGGCGGGGCTCGGCGACGACGGCGGTGCCGTCGACGGCCGCGGCGATCGTGAGCGGCGTCTCGACCCCCATGTAGTGGTACGGCCAGTAGATGCAGGCGTAGCGGCCGTCGCGGCTGATGACGTGCCCCTTGCCGCGCAGCGTCTCCCACGTGACGGGGTCGCCGGTGCGGACGACGACGAAGACGCCGCCCGCGAAGCTCGCCTCGCCCGGCAGGCGCAGCATCGAGAAGACGTCGACGGATCCGGTGCGGCCGATGAGGCCGCCGTCCTCGCGCGCGGCGTACAGGTCGGCGAGCTCGTGGGGGCGCGCGACCGGGTAGTGCATCGCCTCGACGTCGCTCACGGCGCCCGTGTAGAGCGAGACGACGTTCATCTCGCACGCATCGGCGGCCGCGGCGCGCTTGAGGCCGGCGACCTGCTCGGCGCGGGCGGCGAGGGTCGCGTGCGGGTCGTCGCCGAGCTCGAGGAGGCCGGCGAGGCCGGGTGCGTCGACGCGGACGCCGTTCTGGTCGACGACGCCGGTGGCGGGGTCGAAGCGGAGGTCGTACTCCCCCGACTTGCCGAGGGCGACGATGTCGAACCCGGTCTCGAGCACCCAGGCGACGAGCCGCAGGAGGTTGGCGGGCTGGTCGCCGTCGCCGGGGAGGTAGCGCAGGCCGAGGCCACGCGCCTTGGCCGACAGCGCGACGCCGGCGACCGACTCGATCTCCTTCGACACCATGACGACGTGCGCGCCGGCGTCGAGCGCGGCGTGCGCGTAGCCGACGCCCGCCTCGACGCGGCCGGTGGCCTCGACGAGCACATCGACGGCGCTCCAGTCGATCGCGGCGCCGTCGGCGAGGGCCGCGACGCGGCCGTCGGCGAGCGCGGCGGCGGTCTCGGCGGCCGTGGTCGGTGCGACGATGGCTGCGGGGTCGACGCCGAGGTCGACGAGCATGCGCGAGACGCCCTCCACGTCCGGGTCGACGAGCTGGGCCGCGCCCATGTCGGGCAGGCGCCGCAGCTGGTCGAGCAGCGTGCGGCCGTAGCCGCCGTTCGCGCCCGTGAGGACCACGCGGATCGGGGAGGTGCGGCGGGGCGCCTGGCTCTGGATCACCATCGTTCCTGTCGTTCGTGCGAGAGCCCCCGCGGTCGGCGAGGGCGAGCGTGGCAACTGTATCCGAGGTTCACAGATTGTCAAGCATCGTCACAAATCATCACATACACTGGTCGCGGCAGGGGCATCCGCCCCCGTCGCCGCAGAACGAAGAGGCCCCCATGCACATCGGCGCCGTCGCCGACGACTTCACCGGAGCGACCGATCTCGCCACGACGCTGCAGGCGCGCGGGCTCCGCGCGGCCGTCGTCATCGAGGACCGCCCGGTCGACGAGCGCGCCCTCGACGGGCTCGACGCCGTCGTCGTCGCCCTGAAGTCGCGCACCGCGCCCGTCGAGGAGGCCGTGGCCGCCTCGCAGCGCGCGCTCGACCGCGTGCTCGGCTGGGGCGCCGACCGCGCCTACGTGAAGTACTGCTCGACCTTCGACTCCACCGACGCCGGCAACATCGGGCCCGTGCTCGACGCCGCCCGCGAGCGCCTCGGCGTCGACCGCACCGTCGTCGTGCCCTCGTTCCCCGCGAACGGCCGCACCGTCGAGGACGGCCTGCTGCTCGTGCACGGCGAGCTGCTCGAGGACTCCCCCATGCGGCACCACCCGCTCACCCCCATGACGCGCTCCCGCGTGCGCGACCTCCTCGCCCCGCAGACGGCGCAGCCGGTCTCGGAGATCCCGCTCGCGGTGGTGCGCGAGGGCGCCGACGCGCTCCGCGCCGCGATCGACGGCGCCGACCCCGGCTACCTCGTCGTCGACGCGGTCACCGACGACGACCTCCGCGTCATCGCCGCCGCCTCCGAGCACCTGCGCCTCCTGAGCGGCGGCGCGGCGCTCGCCGCCGGCATCGACGCGACGGGCGGCCACGGCGCCGCGCCCATGCCGCCGCTGCCGGGCGGCCGGCTGGTCGTGGCGGGCTCCGCCTCCGCCGCCACCCGCGGCCAGGTCGCCGACGCGATCGCCGCCGGCCTGCCCACCCGCCAGGTCGACGTCGCCGCCGCGATCGCCGACCCCGATGCCGAGGCCGACGCGCTGGCCGCCTGGGTGCGCGGCCGCATCCCCCGCGTCGTGCCCGTGGTCTACTCCGTGGCGCAGCTCTCGGACGTGCGGCCCGACCCCGACGGCGTCGCGGCGGCCGCGGTCGAGCGGGTGCTCGCGCGGCTCGTCGCCGAGCTGGTCGGCACCGGCGAGGTCGACCGCGTCGTCGTCGCCGGCGGCGAGACGAGCGGCGCCGTCGTGCAGGCGCTCGGCGTCGGCATGCTGCGCATCGGGCCGCAGCTCGCGCCCGGGGTGTGCTGGAGCGCCGCGACCACCGCCGACGGCCGCGAGGTGGGCCTCGTGCTCAAGAGCGGCAACTTCGGCGCGCCCGACCTCTTCACCAGCGCCTGGGAGGCACTCCGATGACCGCGCCCGACCTCGCTGCCGCCCTCATCGACGCCGGCCGCCAGCTCGTGGACGCGGGGCTCAGCCCGGGCAGCTCCGGCAACGTCTCGGTGCGCGACGGCGACCGCATCCTGATGACCGGCACCGGCACGCGGCTCGGCGCGCTCGAGCGCACCGACCTCGCCGAGCTCGCGCTGGACGGCACGCCGCTCGGCGGCGCCCGGCCCTCCAAGGAGGTCGCGCTCCACCTCGCCCTCTACGCGAAGAACCCCGAGCACGCCGCCGTCGTGCACGTGCACTCCCCCAGCGCCGTCGCCGCAGCCTGCCTCGCGCCGTGGAGCGACGAGAGCGCCGTGCCGCCGCTCACGCCGTACGCGCTCATGCGCGTCGGCCAGGCGCCGCTGCTGCCCTTCGCCGCGCCCGGCGACCCCGCCATGGGCGAGCGGATCGCCGCGAGCCCGCACCCGTTCCGCGCCGCGCTGCTCGCCAACCACGGGGCCGTCGTCAGCGGCGAGGACCTCGCCCGCGCGGTCGACAGCACCATCGAGCTCGAGGAGTGGTGCCGCATCGCGCTGCTCACGCAGGGCGCCGCGCGTACCCTCATCGCGCCCGAGCACGTGCGCGCGCTCGCCGACCGTTGGGGCATGCCGTGGACCGGCCCGCTCGCGTGACGCGGATCGCCTAGGCTGACCGGCGGGGAGGGCCGAGGATGACCGAGCAGAGCATGGCCGACGCGGCCGCGGCGAGCGCGCCGCTCATCCCCGAGCAGCGTCGCGAGAGCATCGTGCGCCACCTGCAGCGCGAGCGGGTGCTCAGCTTCCGCCAGCTCACCGAGCTGCTCGGCGTGAGCCACATGACCGTGCGCCGCGACGTCGCCGCGCTCGAGGAGCAGGGCCGCGTCGCCGCGACGCCCGGCGGCGCGAAGCTCGCGCCGCGCCTGCTCGCCGAGCCGAGCCGGGCAGAGAAGCAGGACGCGGACCTCGCCGAGAAGGACGCGATCGCCCGCGCGGCCGCCGCGCTCGTGCGCGACGCGATGACCATCTACCTCGACGCGGGCACGACGATGCAGGCGATGCGCCCGTACCTGCAGGGCGTCTCCGACCTCACCGTCGTCACGAACGACCTCGCCACCGTCCAGGCGTTCCTCGACCACCCCTCCGTCGACCTCATCTCGATCGGCGGCCGGGTCGAGCGCTCGAACCTGTCGACGATGGGGCGGCTCGCGCGGCTCGCGCTCGCCGAGCTCTCGATCGACGTCGCGTTCATCTCGTCGAGCTCGTGGGACCTCCAGCACGGCATCACGACGCCCGTCGAGGCCAAGGTCGAGGCGAAGCGGGCGGCGATCGAGGTGGCCGAGACCGCGGTGCTCGCGGCCGACTCCTCGAAGTACGGCCGGTTCGGCAAGTACCGGGCGCTGCGGCTCGACGAGATCGACGTCGTGATCTCGGACGCGGGGCTGCCGCCCGAGGCCGCCGCCGACCTCCGGGCCGCCGGCGTCGACCTGCGGATCGCCGGCGAGCCCGCGGCCGACGCGGCCTGAGCCCGCGGGGGCGACCCGCCCGCCACGCGGCGGTCTCGACTCGGGCGGCGCCTGCGGCGCCGTCCGGCTCGACCGGCGGAGGGGCGAGCGGCTACCCGAACAGGCCGCGGCGGCGGCGCTCGCCCGTGCGGCTCGCGACGAGCTTCTGCAGGCGCTTGCGGTCGGGCTTGCCCGACGCGGTCGTGGGCATCACCGACACCGTCACGAGGTGGTTCGGGCGCGCGGGCTTGCCCAGCGCGTTGCCGACCGCCGCGCGGATCTCGGCGAGCGACGGCTTGAGCGTCGTCACGACCGCCGGCACCTCGCCCCACTCCGGGTGCGGCGCGGCGACGACCACCGCATCCGGTGCGAACACCTGCACGACGTGCTCGACCGAGGCGAGCGAGATCTTCACGCCGCCCGAGATGATGACGTCGTCGATGCGGCCCGACACCTGCAGCGTGCCGCCCAGCAGCGACCCGGCGTCGCCCGTGCGGTACCAGCGCACGCCCGCCCCGTCGGTGATGAAGCGCTTCGCGGTGAGCTCCGGGTCGTCGTAGCCGTCGGCGAGCTGCGGCCCCGAGATCTCGATCTGGTCGGTGAGGCGGATCTTCACGTCGCGCAGCGGCCGGCCGTCCCACACGCAGCCGCCCACCGTCTCGGTCGCGCCGTACGTGCGCGTCACGCGCCAGCCGAGCCGCGCGGCGCGCTCGATGAGGCCGAGCGGCGCGCGCTGGCCGCCCAGCAGGATGCGGTCGAGGCGCGCGATGGGTCCGATGAACGAGCGGTCGAGCGCGGCAGCGTCGACGAGCCGCGCGAGCTGCGTGGGCACGAGCGACGTGAACGTGCGGTCGTGCTCGAGCTGGCCCAGCGCCTCCACGAACGCCTCCGCGGTGAACGACCCCTCGGTGCGCACGAGCGGCGCGCCCGACGCCTCGTTGCGCCAGATCACGTTCTTGCCCGCGATGTAGTGCTCGGGCAGCGCCAGCACCCACTGGCCCGCGCCGCCGAGCCGCTCGTTGGCGGCGTCGGTCGAGGCGCGGATCGCCTCCTCCGAGATCACGACGCGCTTGGGCACGCCGCTCGACCCGCTCGTCTCCACGACGATCGGCATGCGGTCCACCTCCTCGTGCGTCAGTACTGCCACGGGAACGGCGACCAGTCCGGCTCCCGCTTCTCGAGGAACGCGTCGCGCCCCTCCACGGCCTCGTCGGTGCCGTAGGCGAGCCTCGTGGCCTCCCCCGCGAACACCTGCTGGCCCACCATCCCGTCGTCGACGGCGTTGAACGCGAACTTCAGCATCCGGATCGCCGTCGGGCTCTTCGTCAGGATCTCGCGCGCCCAGTCGAGCGCGGTCGTCTCGAGCTCGGCGTGCGGCACGGCCGCGTTGATCGCGCCCGCCTGCAGCGCGCGCTCCGCCGAGTACTCCCGCGCGAGGAAGAACACCTCGCGCGCGAACTTCTGGCCCGTCTGCCGCGCCATGTACGCCGAGCCGTAGCCGGCGTCGAACGAGCCGACGTCGGCATCCGTCTGCTTGAAGCGGCCGTGCTCGAGGCTCGCGATCGTGAGGTCGCAGACGACGTGCAGCGAGTGCCCGCCGCCGGCCGCCCAGCCGGGCACGACCGCGATGACGACCTTCGGCATGAAGCGGATGAGGCGCTGCACCTCGAGGATGTGGAGACGGCCGGAGCGCGCCTGGTCGATGGAGTCGGCGGTGTCGCCCTCGGCGTAGCGGTAGCCGTCGCGGCCGCGGATGCGCTGGTCGCCGCCCGAGCAGAACGCCCAGCCGCCGTCCTTCGGGCTCGGCCCGTTGCCCGTGAGCAGCACGACGCCGATTCGGGGGTCCTGGCGCACGTCGTCGAGGGCGCGGTACAGCTCGTCGACGGTCCGCGGACGGAACGCGTTGCGCACCTCCGGGCGGTCGAACGCGACGCGCGCGATCCGGCCGTCGAGCGACCTGTGGAGCGTGATGTCCTCGAACCCGGGAGCCGCGTCCGCCCACTCGGCGGGGTCGAACAGGGGCGAGATCGTCACCCTCGCAAGCCTAGTCGCGAGGGCCATGCCGCGGGCTGGGCGTCAGCCGCAGGGCCCCCAGTCGAAGCTCGCCGAGCCGCGCATGTATGCGTTCGGCTCGAGGCACTCCCAGGTCTCGGTGCCGTCCGCGGCGCGCTGCACGCGGACGGGCACGTCGACGTGCTGCACCTGGTAGTTGCCGCTGCCCGACGTCCCGGACGTGACCCCGATCGCGACGCCGAGCTCGATGCTGTCGGGCCCGTTCATCCCGCTGAGGTACGCGGGCTGGATCCCCTCGAACCGCGCGTCGGCGGGCAGGTCGCACGCAGGATCGGCTGCGCACGCGGCCGCGCGGCGCAGCGCCTCCTCGGTCGCCGCCTCGGAGAGCTCGGGCACGACCTCGGTCGAGAGCATGACCTCGGACGGCGTCGTGGGGTCGCCGTCGACGCGCACCTGGCCGGGCTCGACCCGCACCCACTCGTCCTCCTGCTCGTCCGTGGTGTAGATCCCCGGGTACAGCAGCGACGGCCGCGCCGGGTCGAGCGCGACCCCGGCGATCGTCGCCGCGGCGCCGAAGCCCATGTCGTACAGCAGGACCGGCTCGGCGAGGGAGGTGCGGATCGTCCACCCCTCGGCCGCGCGCTCCGCCTCGAGCGTGCGCGTGCGCTCGCCGCTGCTCGAGCGGAACCGCACGTCGACGCGGGCGCTGTCGCCGTCGATCTGGACGACGCCGACCGCGGGCTCGCCGATGCGCTGCGCCGTCGCGAGCACGGCGTCGACGAGCAGCGGTGCACCACCGGGCGCCGATGGCGGCACGAGCGCCGTCGCGTCGTCCGCCCGCCCCTCGGCGATCGCGGTGACGTACTCGAGCGCGAGCGCCTCGAGGCCCGCCCGGTCGGCCGCGGCGGCGCTGCGCTCGACCGCCTGGAGGCCGCCTGGGATCGCCGCGCCGACGACGACGCCGATGGCGCCGGCCGCGATGAGCTGCCGCCACGGACGTCGCGAGCGGACAGGCGGATGCTCGCGCGGCTCGAGCTCGGAGGGATGCAGCGCCGTGACGCCGGGTGCGGGCCGCTCGTCGAGCTCAGGCGGAGCGCTGGCGGCCGGCGGTCCCGCAGGCGGCTCGACCGGCATCACGAACTCCGGCATCGTCCCTGCATCTCGGTCCGCGGTCATGGCCTGCTCCCTCGTCCGGGCCTCATGGTGCCTCCCCCCGGCACGGCGCGAGCTCGGCGCCGTCCGCATCCGCATCGCCGACCGGGCCTCGGCAGGTCCATGCCGGCGTCCCGTCCTCGGCGACCGTGCCCCGCACGTCGATCGCGAGCTGCGCCGGCGCCTGCTCGCCCGACCGCAGGGCGGCCGTGCTGATGCGCACCGTCATGCCGCCGTCCTCGCCGAGCGCCAGCACGGAGAGCGAGCGCTGGCCGGTGAGCGCGCCGTCGGCCAGCGGGCACGAGCCGTCCGCCTGGCAGGCGGCGAGGTGCGCCGCCGCGATCTCGAGCTGCGCTTCGGGCGACGAGCCACGGGGCGACAGGACGACGCCGAACGGCTGCCCGCCCGGCACGCCGTCGACGACGACGCGGGCCGGCTCGTACGCCCACAGCGCCGCCACGTGCGGGTCGGTGCCGTAGGCGCCCGGGTAGAGCAGGCTCGACCCGTCGAGCGCGAGCGGGATGCCGCGGATGCTGGGGGCGATGCCGAGCGCCGGCTCGTCGCGGATCGCGACCGGCTCCGCGAGCGACGTGGTGAGGACCCAGCCTGCACCGACCCTCGCGGCGTCGAGCGAGCGCTCGACGGCGCCGCTCCACGCCCGGTACGCCACCCGCACGGAGGCGACGTCGCCGTCCACCTCCACGGCGCCGACCTCGGTGCCGGAGATGCGCTCGGCGCCTCCGAGCACCGCGTCCAGCAGCAGCGACGCGTCGCCCTCGACGGGCGCGAGCTCGGTGGCATCGGCGGCACGGCCCTCCTCGATGGCGTCGAGATATGCCTGCGCGAGCGTCGTCACCGCCTCGATGTCGGCCGCCCGCGCCTCGCGCGCCATGCGCTGCGCGAGGACCGAGCCACCCGCCGCCAGCATGATCGCGACGGCCGCGATGATGCCGACCACGAGGCGCGTCCGACGCGGTCGCTCCACGGTGCCCGAGCCGGGCGTCGTCTCGAGCACCTCGCCCGGGGCTCGGTCCGGCGGCATCTGGAACTCCGGCATCCGCGACGACACTTTCCCATCATGGCGCCCTCGCTGCGACCCGTCGAGGGAGCCGGCGGCATGTCCCGGCCGGAGCCGAGGAATCCCCAGCTTCCCCGCGCGGTCGCGGATCCATCACGGCGGTGCGCCCCCGCACGGCCCGAACGGGGCCGTGCCTGCGTCGTCCAGTGGCACGGGGCCGGCGCACGACCAGGCCACCGCGCCCCGCCCGGTGGCGGTCGCGAGCACGTCGACGACCACCTCGACCTGCTCGCCCGCCCGCTCGGCGGCGCTCCCGATGCGCCCCGCGACGCCCCCGTCCCCGGCGAGGCCGAGTGAGCTCCAGGTGGTCTCGCCGAGACGGGCGTCGAGCCCGCGCGGCGCGGGCACGCACGCGCCCGCATCGCGGCACGCGGCGAGGTGGAGCGCCGCGAGGTCGACCATCGCAGGGAGCGGGGAGCTCGCGCCCGCCAGCTGCATCGCCACCGGGTTCGTCACGGTGCTCGGATCGCCGTCGACGGCCACCCGTGCCGGCGACAGCGTCCAGACCGCTGCACGGGCGGCGTCGGTCAGGTACAGGCCCGGGTAGAGCAGCGACGCTCCGCGCACGGCGAGCGGGAGGCCGGCGATCGACGGCCCGACGCCGAACACCGGCTCGGCCTCCAGCGCGACCGGCTCGGCCAGCGACGTCGTCAGGCGCCAGCCCTCGGGCGTCCGCTGGGCATCGATCGCGCGGCGGACGGGCCCGTTCCACGCGCGGTACGCGACCTGGACGGTGGCGCCGTCGCCGCCGACATCGACCCGGCGCACGACGGCGTCGGAGATCCGCACCGCCGCGCCGAGCACCGCGTCGACCAGCAGCGCCTCGTCGCCCTCGACCGGCACGAGCGCCGTCGCATCCGCGGCGCGGCCGTCCTCGATCGCGTCGAGGTACTGGGCCGCGAGCCGGGCGACGGCGTCCGAGTCGGCGGCTCGCGCGTCTGCGGCCGCGCGCTGCACCATCGCCGAGGCCCCGGCACCCAGGAGCAGCGCCACCGAGGCGACGATGCCCGCGATCAGGCGCGCCCGCCCCCGAGGAGCCTCGGAGCCGTCGTCGATCGGCGAGCGCGCCGCCCGGGCCGCGCGGACGGATGCGCGGGACGACTCCCGCGGCATCTCGAACTCCGGCATCCGCGTCGGCACGCCTCCATGATCGCTCGCGCGCACCCGGAGCGCGAGGGGTCGATCGTGCCGCTGATGGCCGTCGAGGGCTCGGGCTCAGACCGTCTCCGACAGGGCCGCGAGGAAGCCCCAGCCGAACGAGGAGGCCGCGCCGAAGAGCACGAGGCTCGCCAGCGCGAGCGCCGCGCCGAAGGCACCGGTGCGGCGACCTCGGCGCGAGGCGAGCGCGACGCAGCCCGCCACGACCGCCGCGACGCCGAGGAGCGTCGCCGCGACGATGCCTGCGATCACCGCCCCCAGCTCCCCCGGTCGCGGGGCGAAGAGGTAGCTGAGCTGCTGCGCGAGCGAGAGGGCCTGCAGGAGCGCGGAACCGCCGAGCAGCCAGAGCGACAGCGGGCCGAGCCGGGCGCGGTCGAGGCGGCGGACGGCGGAGGGCACCGGGCGAGCGTACGCGGCGATCGGGCGAGGGCCGGACAGGCGCGCTGTCCGCGCATCGCCCGCCGCGTCAGCGCAGGATGCCGAGCGCGAAGCCGATGACGAGGAACAGCACAGGGTTCGAGACCACGAGCAAGCCGCCCGCGATCGCCGCCATCGTCACGTTGCCCGCTCCGCGCCGCGCGGCGGCCGTGATCGCGAACGCGACGGCGAGCAGCGTCACGACGCCCCACACCGGCAGCACCCAGACGACGAGGCCCGCCAGGCCCGCGTAGCCGATCACGAACGAGAGCAGGAAGAGCGCGCCGCAGACCACCGCGGCGACGAGCGCGAGGATGCCCCAGACCGGGCTGCGTCGGCGGCCAGCGGGCGTGCGCGTCTCGACGACCCAGGGCAGCTCCACGCCGCCATCCTGGCAGGCGCCCGGCGGCCCCGCGACGCGGCGCGCGTGGGAGCATGGCCGCGTGGACCTCGACCTGGAGCGGCTCGCCGACCGCATGCACGTCGTCTCGCTGCCGCTCGCGACGCGCTTCCGCGGCGTCGACGAGCGCGAGGTGGCGCTGTTCTCCGGCCCGGCCGGCTGGGGCGAGTGGAGCCCCTTCCTCGAGTATCCGCCCGAGGAGGCGGCACGCTGGCTGCGCGCGGCGCTCGAGGACGCGGACCTGGAGCGGCCCGCGCAGGTGCGCGCATCCGTGCCGGTGAACGCCACGCTGCCCGCCGTGGAGCCCGCGCGCGTCGCATCGGTGCTCGCCCGCTACGACGGCTGCCGCACCGTGAAGGCGAAGGTCGCCGAGCGCGGACAGCTGCTCGCCGACGACGTCGCGCGCATCGCCGAGGTGCGGGCGCTGCTGCCGGATGCGCGCATCCGGGTCGATGCGAACGGCGGCTGGAACGTCGACGAGGCCGAGACCGCGATCCGCGCGCTCGAGCGCTTCGACCTCGAGTACGTCGAGCAGCCGTGCGCGAGCGTCGAGGAGCTGGCCGAGCTGCGGGGGCGCGTGCACCGGCTCGGCATCCCGATCGCCGCCGACGAGTCGGTGCGGCGGGCGGAGGATCCGCTGCGCGTCGCCCGGGCCGGCGCCGCCGACCTGCTCGTCGTCAAGGCCCAGCCGCTCGGCGGCGTGCGGGCGGCGCTCGCGATCGTCGAGGAGGCGGGGCTGCCGGCGGTCGTCTCGTCGGCGCTCGACTCGAGCGTCGGGCTGTCGATGGGGGCCGCGCTCGCGGCGTCGTTGCCCTCGCTGCCGCACGACTGCGGGCTCGGCACCGGCGCGCTGCTCGCCGCCGACGTCGCGTCGCCGCCGCTCGTGCCCGTCGGCGGCGCCGTCTCGCCGGCCCGCGTCGCGCCAGACCCGGCCCTCCTCGCCTCCCTCGCCGCACGGCCCGCTCGCGTCGACGCCTGGCGCGCCCGCCTCGCCGCGACCCTCCCCCACCTCTGACCCGCGCTGGTCTCAACCGGGTCAGTGGTCAGCCGACGGGATAATGCCCCCGGCCGACCATAGGACCGGTTGGGATCTCCACAGACCGCCTCCTGCCGCGCGTGCGCGTCGGCTGGTGCCCTGCAGAGTGCGCGCATGGACTTGGTGGAATGGATGCGCGCGACCGGCGGGCTGTGCACGGTGCAGGCGGCGCGCGACCGCGCGAGCAGTGACGAGATCGATGCGATGCGCGGAAGCGTGCTGTGGTCGCCGCTGCGAGGCTGGCTCGCGCTCGCCGGGATGCGCGACGAACGCACCTGGGCGCTGCAGCACGGCGGCGTCGCGACCTGCGTCACCGCCTTCGCGCGCCATGGGATGTGGGTGCCGCACGGACCGCAGCACGTGCATGTCCGCGTCAACCGCGAGACGCACAGCGCCAGGGTCGCCGCTGCAGCGAGCGTGCCCGGGATCGTCCTGCACCGGATGCACCTGCGGCTGCCTGACCGCAGGCCGGGACACGGCGTCGACGTGCCCCTCGCGGCCCTCGCCGTCGCGTCGGGCTGCGTGTCCGCCGACGATCTCGTGGCGGCGGCGGACTCCGCGCTCGCGGCCGGTCTCATCGGACGAGACGATCTGCGAGCGCTGGCAGCTGCGCTCCCGCGTCGTCGCCGACGAGGTCTCGAGCGTGCCTCTTCGCTGTCCGGATCCGGGACCGAATCGGCCTTCGCCGCCGTGCTCCGCCGTGCAGGCATCGCGTTCGCTCAGCAGGCCGAGCTCGTGCCCGGCGAGTACGTCGACTTCCTGATCGGCACGTCGCTCGTCGTCGAGATCGACTCGCAGCGCTGGCACGGGAGTCCGGATCAGCAGGCTCGTGATCGGGCTCGGGACGCCGCACTCACTGCCCTGGGCTACCGCGTGCTCCGCTTCACCTATGAGCAGGTGCTGTTCGAGCGCGAGCGCTGTCTGGCCGCGATCCTGGCGATCGTGCGTCGTGACGGGCACCGACGCAGGAGCTGGCGTTGAGATCTCAACCGGGTCTGTGGCCGCCCGAGGGCACTATCCCCTCCGCCGACCACAGAACCGGTTGAGAAGCGCGGGGCTAGAGGCCGCTGTAGGCGTGGAGGCCCTTGAAGAAGAGGTTCACGACCGTGAAGTTGAAGAGGACGGCGACGAAGCCGACGAGCTGCAGCCACGCGGAGCGCGAGCCGCGCCAGCCGCGCGTCGCACGGGCGTGGATGTAGCCGGCGTAGACCACCCAGATGATGAAGGTCCACACCTCCTTGGTGTCCCAGCCCCAGTAGCGGCCCCACGCGTGCTCGGCCCAGACGGCGCCGGCGATGAGCGTGAAGGTCCAGAAGATGAAGCCGATGACCGAGACGCGGTACGAGAGGTCCTCGAGCTGCGTCGACGACGGCAGCGACCGCAGGAAGCCGCCGGCACGCCGCTCCTTGAGCAGCTGCAGGATCGACAGGCCGGATCCGAGCGCGAAGAAGCCGGTGGCGAGCGTCGCCACGAAGACGTGGATGACGAGCCAGTACGACTGCAGCGCCGGCGGCAGCGGGATCGGCTCGACGTAGAAGTTCACCGTCGCGACACCGAGGAACGCGGTCGCGAGGCCCGTGATGTAGACGCCGAGGAACGTGAGGTCGCGCCACAGCCGCGACAGCACGAACACGCCGACGATCACGGCGATGCCGGTGAGCGCGAACTCGTACATGTTCGCCCACGGCACGCGGCCGGCGGCGACGCCGCGGAGGACGACGGACGCGACGTGCAGCGCCCAGGCGAGCACCGTGAGCACGAAGCCGATGCGGGCGCCGCGGCCAGGGCCGATCGCCACGGGCTCGGCGGGCGCCGACACCGCCGGGCCGCCGGCGCCGACGAGCTCGTGCGCCGGCACGGGCCTGGCGGCCGAGCGGCGCGCGACGTCGACCGCGAACGCGACGAACGCGACCGTGTAGACGGCCATGGCCGAGTACACGAGCAGCAGCGAGAGCGCGTCGAGGGCGGGCGTGTTCATGCGTCGATCCTACCGTCGGGGCCTCGCCGGGCGGCGGGGCCGGTGGCGTCGGAGCGGGGCTCCGGGGTGGTGTCGGAGGCGGATGCGGCGGCGTCCGCGTCGGGGCGCGCGGAGGCATCCGAGCGGGATGCGTCGGCGCCCGGTTCGGGATGCGCCGAAGTCTCGGAGCCCGCCTCCGCCTCGTCGCCGCCGATCCGCCTCGCGAGGTCGGCGACGGCACGCTCGAGCGTCGGGTCCTCGCCGCGCGCGAGCCCCGCGAGCTCGAGGCGCCCGCCCGCGGCCTTCACCCACATGCGGCGGCGCGGGATGAGCAGCGACGCCAGCAGCGAGACGAACAGCACGATCGTGATCCAGAGCACCGGCACCTGCGTGACGTCCTCGTGCACCTCGATCACGCCGTAGCGCTGCACGTCGGCGAACTCGATCGTGCCGAGGCCTCCCGGGATCTCGGCCGTCTCGCCGAGCGCCATCGTCAGCTCGTCGGCCTCCGCGTCGCCGCCCGCGATGGGCGTCAGGTCGTCGGTGTCGAGGGCGTAGACCGAGCGCGGCACGCCTGCGTCGAGCCCGAGGTCGCCGGTGAAGCCGCGCAGCGACAGCACGGGGTTCAGGAGGTCCGGGTAGATGGAGGCGAGCGCGCCGGTCTCGAGCTGGCCGGCCGACGGGTAGAAGAAGCCGAGGAGGCCCAGCTGCTCGTCGAGGCCGTCGGGCACCTTGAGCACGCCGAGGCTCGTCATCATCGGGTCCTCCTGCGCGAGGAACGGCGTGTACTCGTCGAACACCACCTCGCCCTCGGCGTCGCGGACGATGACGCGCGGCGCGTACCCGTTGGAGATGAGGTAGAGGTTGGCGCCGGCGATGCGCAGGGGCTCGTTGACCTTGATCTGACCGGGCCGCGCCTCCTGCCCCGGCTCGGTCACGGTGACGCTCGCGGTGAAGTCGAGGGGTGCCCCGATCGCGTTCGGGTTCTCCATCTCGTACACGACGTCGAGGTCGTCGAGCGAGAGCGAGAACGGCTCGAGCGCCCCCTCGTCGAACCAGCGGCCCGACGTGAACGTGTCGTACGACGACTGCGCGTTCGCGAAGGACCGCCCCTCGACCACGAGCCGCTGCCCCTGGTAGCCGAAGCCGGATCCGATGCCGACCACGAGCAGCAGCGCGAGCATCGAGATGTGGAAGACGAGGTTGCCGGTCTCGCGCAGGTAGCCCCGCTCGGCCGAGATCGAGTCGCCGTAGCGGGCGGTGCGGTAGCCGAGCTTCCGCAGCACGCCGTCGGCGCGATCGAGGTCGGAGGCGTCGCCGGCCACGGTGCGGAAGCCGACGAGCCGCGTCAGCCGCGCGGGCGTCCTGGGCGGCTGCGCCCGCATGGCGCGCCAGTGGTGCGCGAGGCGCGGGATGACGCAGCCGACGAGCGACGTGAACAGCAGCAGGTAGATGGCCGAGAACCACGGGCTCGAGTAGACGTCGTGCAGCGAGAGCGCGTCGTAGAGCCAGACGAGCTCGGGGTTGTCGGCGCGCACCTGGATGACGCCGTTGGGGTCGGAGGATCGCTGCGGCACGAGGCTGCCGGGCACCGCGGCGATGGCGAGCAGCAGGAGCAGCACGATGGCCGTGCGCATCGAGGTGAGCTGCCGCCACAGGAACCGCAGCCAGCCGACGAACCCGAGGCGGGGGTTGCCGCCGTCGCCCGCCGCCTCGGGGGCGGCGTCGATGTGGTCGCTCGGCCGGAGCGGGTCGGACTCAGACGATCGTGACAACGGAGGCGATCCATCCCTGGAGCTGGTACATGAGGGCGTTCCACGCGCCGCTGACCATGAGCAGGCCGACGGCGACGAGCATCGCGCCGCCGGCGACGTTCACGGCGCGGATGTGGCGGCGCAGCCAGCCGACGGCGCCGCCGGCCCAGCCGAGCCCGAGGGCGATGGCGAGGAAGGGGATGCCGAGGCCGAGTGCGTAGGCGAGGCCGAGCACCGCGCCCTGCCAGGCGCTGCCGGTGGTGACGGTGAGGGCGCTGATCGCGGCGAGCGTGGGGCCGGAGCACGGCGTCCAGCCGAGCGCGAAGACGACGCCGACGAGCGGCGCCGACCACATGCCGCCGGAGCGCACCTGCTGGGGCTTCCACATCCGCTGCAGGAACGAGAACTGGCCGACGAACACGAGGCCCATGACGATGAGCACCGCGCCGAGGATGCGCACGAGCAGGTCGCCGTGCTGCAGCAGGAAGCCGGAGACGGCGCCGACGATCGTGTTCGCGAGCACGAAGACGAGCGTGAAGCCGGCGATGAAGAGGCCGACGCCGCCGACGAGCCGCCCCCGCCCGGCATCGCGGTCGCCGACGAGCGAGCCGACGAGCCCGAGGTAGCCGGGCACGAGCGGCAGGATGCAGGGGCTCGCGAACGAGACGAGCCCGGCGAGCAGCGCGATGGGCACCGAGACGAGCAGCTGGCCGCTGAGGACGGCGCCGGCCGGGTCGAAGGACGCGAGCGCCAGCACGGCGGGCAGGAGCGCGCTCACCGCGCGAGCTCCTCCTGGAGGAGCGTCGAGAGGATGCTCGTGTCGCTCACGGCGCCCGAGACGCGCGCGGCGACGCGGCCCTCGCCGTCGAGCACGAGCGTCGTCGGCACGGCGTTCGGCGCGACGATCCCCGAGAACGCGAGCTGGGCGGAGGAGGTCTCGTCGTCGAGGATCGACGGGTACTCGATGCCGAACTGCTCCTCGAAGGCGAGCGCCTGCGCGGCGCCGTCGCGGGTGTTGACGCCGATGAAGTCGACCTGGTCGCCGAACTCGGCGTGCAGCTCGGCGAGCACGGGAGCCTCGACGCGGCAGGGAGGGCAGCCCGCGTACCAGAAGTTCACGACCGAGACGCCGTCGAGCGAGGCGGAGTCGAACTCGCCGCCCTCGGCGAGCGGCCCCGTGAAGGGGGTGGGCGCCTGCCGCTGGTCGGGCACGATCTCGGTGATGAGGCCGTCGCCGGCGATGTAGCCGGCGTCGCCGACCTGGCCCGCGACGCCGTCGGCGCTCGAGCAGCCGGCGAGGGCGAGCGCGGCGACCGCGACGGCGGCGCCGATGCGGAGGCGGCGCATCACACGGCCCCCGCGTCGATCGCGTCGACCTCGGCGGCGGGCTCGGCGTAGCCGACCTCGACGAAGGCGTCGCCGCGGCGCTCGAGGCTCGTGATCGACGACAGCTGGCAGCGGCGCCGGCGCGGGTCGTGCCAGAGCGGCTCGCCCGCGAGGTGGCGGTGCACGATCCAGATGGGCGACTGGTGCGAGACCATCACGACGTCGCCGTCGTCGGCCGACTCGTCGAGCTCGCTCCAGGCATCCTCCATCGCGGCGACGACGCGGTGCGCGATCGCGCGGTACGGCTCGCCCCACGAGGGCCGGAAGGGGTTGCGCAGGAGCGGCCACGCGCTCGGGTGGCGCAGCGCGCCGGAGGCCTCGAAGGTCTTGCCCTCGAACTCGTTCGTCGGCTCGATGATCCGGTGCTCGGTGCGCACGTCGAGCCCGAAGCGGTCGGCCCACGGCTCGGCCGACTGCTGCGCGCGCTCGAGCGGGCTCGCGACGAGCCGCACGACGGGTCGCGCGGCGGCGCCGTCGGCGAGGTGGTCGGCCGCGAGCGCAGCCATGCGCTGACCCCGCTCCGAGAGGCGGAAGCCGGGGATGCGCCCGTAGAGGATGCGATCGGGGTTGTGGACCTCGCCGTGGCGCACGAGATGGATGCGACGGGCGGGCATGGCCTCCAGCCTACCGAGCGTTCCTATCAATCGTTCAGGTCGCTCAGGCCTGGCACCATGGCCGGGTGCCCCTCCTCGTCCCCGTCGTGCTCGCCCTCGTCGTGGCGCTCGGCGCGTGCCTCATGTGGGTGCACACCCGCTACCTCGCGCAGCGCACGCTCGGGGCGCCCGCCGCCCTCGTGGTCGTCGTGCTCGCCGCCGCCGGCGTCTGGGCGATCGTCGCGTCCGAGCAGGTGGGCGACGCCGGCACCGCGGTGCTCGGCTGGTCGCTGCTCGCCGCGTCCGGCGCCTGCCTCGTGGGCGGCTGGTTCGCGCTGCGCGCCTTCGCGCCGCCGCGCCGCGAGGCGCCGCGCCGCCGGTAGGGCCGCCGAGGCCGAGGACGGGGCGGCCGAGCGCCGTCGGTAGGATCGTCGCCGTGACCCACACCCAGCCCCGGACGCTCATCAAGGACCTCGCCACGCTGCCCGACGGGCCCGTGACCGTGCAGGGATGGGTCGAGACCGTCCGCGACCAGAAGCGCGTGCAGTTCGTCATCCTCCGCGACGAGTCGGGCTCGGCCCAGCTCGTGAACCCCGTGAACGAGGACACGGCCGAGACGGCTGCCACGATCTCGGGCCTCATGCACGGCTCGTTCGTGACCGTGCGCGGCGACCTGAAGGCCGACGAGCGCGTCAAGCTCGGCGGGCTCGAGGTGAAGGTGGGCGAGCTCGTCGTCGAGACGGTCGCCAAGGACTCCCCCATCGCCGACGACTCGTCGATCGACAAGCGCCTCGACTGGCGCTTCCTCGACCTCCGCCGCCCGGAGGCGCAGCTCATCTTCCGCGTGCAGACCACGATCGAGCACGCCTTCCGCCAGCACTGGATCGACGAGGGCTTCATCGAGATCCACACGCCGAAGCTCATGGCGACGGCGTCGGAGTCGCGCGCCGAGCTCTTCGAGGTGCCGTACTTCGAGACCACCGCGTACCTCGCGCAGTCGCCGCAGCTGTTCAAGCAGATGGCGCAGTCGGCCGGCTTCGGCAGGATCTTCGAGATCGCCCCGGCGTTCCGCGCCGACCCCTCGTTCACGAGCCGCCACGCGACGGAGTTCACCTCGGTCGACGCCGAGATCTCGTGGGTCGAGAGCCACGAGGACGTCATGGCGATGCACGAGCAGCTGCTCGCGAAGGCCGTGACGGCCGTCATCGAGCGCCACGGCGAGGAGATCCAGCAGCGCTTCGGCATCGAGCTGCAGGCCCCGACGCTGCCGTTCCCCCGCATCCCGCACGCCGAGGTGAAGCGGATCGTCGAGGAGGGCGGGCACACGATCGAGCGCGCCGACGGCGACCTCGACCCCGAGGCGGAGCGCCGCATCTCTGCCCACGTCAAGGAGACGCAGGGCCACGACTTCGTCTTCGTGACCGAGTACCCGTCGACGGTGCGGCCGTTCTACCACCTGCGCCCCGAGGGCCGCGAGGAGGTCACGAACTCGTACGACCTCATCTACAACGGCGTCGAGATCTCGACCGGCGCGCAGCGCGAGCACCGCATCGAGCGCCTCCGCGAGCAGGCGCTCGAGAAGGGCATGGACGTCGCGGAGCTCGAGGAGTACCTCGGCTTCTTCGAGTACGGCGTGCCCCCGCACGGCGGCTTCGGCATGGGCCTCGCCCGCGTCGTGATGCTCATGCTGGGCCTGTCGTCGATCCGCGAGACGACGTTCCTGTTCCGCGGCCCGACGCGCCTGCACCCGTAGGCGCGGCCGTGGTCGAGGTCACGCTGCTCGCGAAGCCCGGCTGCCACCTCTGCGACGAGGCGCGGCCGGTGGTCGAGCGCGTCGTCGCCGGGTTCGAGGGCGTCACGCTCGCCGAGGTGTCGATCCTCGACGACCCGGCGCTCGAGGGGCGCTGGAGCGAGGACATCCCGGTCGTGCTCATCGACGGGCGCCCGCACTCGTCGTGGCGCGTCGACCCCGTGAAGCTGGCCGACCGCATCCGGGCGCGGCTGGAGGCCTAGCGGCGCGCTCGCCGGTCGAGCCGCCCCCGAGAACGCTGAAGCCGGGATCCTGCAGAGCAGGTCCCGGCTTCGACGTGTGTGCGCGCTACTTGCGGTTGCGGCGCTGGTGGCGGGTCTTGCGAAGCAGCTTGCGGTGCTTCTTCTTCGCCATGCGCTTGCGGCGCTTCTTGACCACAGAACCCATCGAGGTTCCTCACTTCCATCGGATTGCTCGTCGACGCTGCGCGATCGGGTCGACCGGCGCAGGAAAACGCTCAGAGCATCGTACCGAACCCGCGCGCGCACCGCACACCCGGGCCGGGCGGGCGGGGCTCAGTCGAGCTTGGCGTCGTCGCCCTCGCGGGCGGCGTGGCCGTCCTCGAGCGCGCCGGGCGCCTCGTCGTCGCGGCCGCGGATGCGGTCGCGCGCGCCGTCGATGCGCTGGCTCGCGCGGCCCTGCAGCTCCTGGATGCGGTCCTGCACGTCGTGGATGCGGTCGCGGGCCTCCTGCACGCGGGCCTCCAGCTCGTGCACGCGCTCGGCGGCGCGGCGGCCGAGCGAGGCGCCGACGGGCGCGGGGTGCTCGACCTTGTCGCTGACGCGCGCGAGCGCCTGCTCGGCGGCGACGCGCGCCTGCTCGGCGGCCTGGCGCGCCTGCTCGGCGGCGGCGCGCAGCGGCGCCTGCACGTTGGCGCCGGCCCAGGCGGCGAAGGCCGCGGCGCCGAGCGAGACGTCGTGCGCCTGCTGGCCCTCAGCGAAGATGAACGGCATCAGCCAGTCGTCGACCTGGTCGAAGGGCTCGAGCACGATCGCGTAGAGGCGGTGCTGGCCCTCCTCTCGCACGGTGACGAGGCCGACGTCGCGCAGGGTGCGCAGGTGCTTCGAGATCGTGGGCTGCGGGACACCCAGCGCGTCGACGATCTCGCTGACGCTGGCCTCCCCCGTCGTGGCACGCCGATCGAGCAGCACGGAGAGGATGTCCCGTCGCGTGCTGTCGGCGATGACGGAGAAGATGTCGGCCATGGTGGAAGCATGGCAGGGCGTGGCGGGCCTGCCAAACCGCGGCGACGCGGCACGCCAGGCAGACCCGGCACGTCAGAGAACGGGGCTACAGTGACTCCGGCCCTGCGCCGCCGGACGGCGCGGCCCCTGTGCAGGAGGCGGAACGGTGGCTGAGCAGCGGACGGGCGCGGATCGACCGCTCCTCGTGCGATGGCGCGATCGCTTCGAGCAGTTCGCCTCGCAGTACCCGTCGCGCTTCGCGATCCTCGTCTTCGGCGGCCTCAACGTGCTCTGGACCGCCCTCCTCATGACGCCGTGGGCGTCGGCGACGGGCGAGCCGACACCGCTCGTGGACGCCTTCTTCCAGGCGGTGTCGATCATCTGCGTGACGGGACTCACGGTCGTCGACATGGCGACGCACTGGAGCCCGTTCGGCAACGCGCTCGTGCTCGTGGGCGTGCAGGTGGGCGGCATCGGCGTGCTGACCCTCGCCTCCATCCTCGGCCTCACCGTCGCGCGCAAGCTCGGCCTGCGCCAGCGCCTCCTCGCCGCGGGCGACTCGAACCCCTCCCGCGTGCGCAAGGGCGCCGTGGTCGAGAACCAGGCCGTGCGCCTCGGCGACGTGGGCGCGCTGCTGCGCACCGTCGCGCTCTCGGTGCTCGTGTTCGAGGCCGCGCTCATGCTGCTGCTGTACCCGCGCATCCTGCTCGAGGGCACGAATCCGCTGCAGGCGCTCTACGAGGCCGCCTACTGGTCGTTCATGTCGTTCACGAACTCGGGCTTCGTGCCGACCGTCGCCGGGCTCGAGCCCTACGCGACCGACCCGTGGTTCCTCACGGTGCTCATGATCGGCGTCTTCCTCGGCTCGCTCGGATTCCCCGTCTACTTCGTGCTGCTGAAGAACCTCGGCAACCCGCGCCAGTGGTCGCTGCACGTCAAGCTCACGATCACGGTCTCCGTGCTGCTCTTCCTGCTCGGCGGCCTCGTCTTCCTCGTGCTCGAGTGGGGCAACAGCAACTCGTGGGGCGAGGAGGACTTCGGGCAGCAGGTGCTGCAGGCCTTCTTCCTCTCCTCCATGGCCCGGTCCGGCGGCTTCGCCGTGTACGACCTGGGCCTGCTCCACAACTCGAGCCTGCTCGTCACCGACATGCTCATGTTCGTCGGCGGCGGCTCCGCCTCCACCTCCGGCGGCATCAAGGTCACGACCCTCGCGATCCTCTTCCTCGCAGCGGTCGCGGAGGCGCGCGGCCGCAGGTCGATGGAGGCGTTCGGCCGCCGCATCCCCTCGGATGTGCTGCGCCTCGCCGTCGCCGTCACGCTGTGGAGCGCGACGATCATCGCGGGCGTCACGATCGTGCTGCTCGAGATCACCGGGGCGCCGCTGTCGTTCGTGCTCTTCGACGTGATCAGCGCGTTCGCGACCGTGGGCCTCTCGACCGGCTTCACGCATCCGGGCCTCGAGGAGGAGGCGAAGGTCATCCTGGCACTGACGATGTTCGCCGGCCGCATCGGCAGCGTGACCCTCGCCGCCGCGCTCGCGGCGAACCAGCGCACGCAGCTGTTCACGCGACCGGAGGAGCGCCCGATCGTCGGTTGAGGACGCCCGCGCGGCGCACCCGGGCCGCCGGCCCTACGCTGGTGCGCATGGTGGACAGGATCCCGCACGACGCCCCCGTGCTCGTCATCGGGCTCGGCCGCTTCGGCGCGGCCACGGCAGGACAGCTCGCGCGCCTCGACCGCGAGGTGCTCGCGATCGACGGCAGCATCGACCTGGTGCAGAAGTGGTCGGAGCGGCTCACGCACACCGTCCAGGCCGACGCCCGCTCCATCGACGCGCTCAAGCAGGTCGGCGCGCACGAGTTCTCGATCGCGGTCTGCGCCGTCGGCTCGTCGATCGAGGCCTCGGTGCTCATCGTCGCCAACCTCGTCGACCTCGGCATCCCGCAGATCTGGGCGAAGGCCATCAGCCAGTCGCACGGCAAGATCCTCAGCCGCATCGGCGCCAACCACGTCATCTACCCGGAGGCGGAGGCCGGCGAGCGCGTCGCGCACCTCGTCTCGGGCCGGATGCTCGACTACATCCAGTTCGACGACCGGTTCGCCATCGTGAAGATGTACCCGCCGAAGCACATCCGCGGCGTCACGCTCGCCGAGTCGAGGATCCGCTCGAAGTACCACCTGACGGTGGTGGGCGTGAAGAGCCCCGGCGGCGAGTTCACGTACGCGACGCCCGACACGGTCGTGTCGAACCACGACCTCATCATCGTCTCCGGCAATCAGGACGACATCGAGCGGTTCGCGGGCCTCGGCTCGTGACGCGGCCCACCCGCTGCCCCTGCGGCACCGGCCTGCCGCTCGACGAGTGCTGCGGCCCGGTGCTCGCCGGCGAGCGCGAGGCGGCGACGGCCGAGACGCTCATGCGCTCGCGGTTCACGGCCTTCGCGCGCGGCGACGTCGACCACCTGCTCGCCACCTGGCACTCCTCCACGCGGCCGCGCTCCCTCGAGCTCGACCCGGGCATCCGCTGGCTGCGCCTCGACGTGCTCGGCACGAGCGGCGGCGGCCCGTTCGACGCCGAGGGCACCGTGGCGTTCGAGGCGCACTGGGTGGCCGACGGCACGCGCGGCTCGATGCGCGAGCTCAGCCGGTTCCGCCGCGACCGCGGCTGGCAGTACGTCGACGGCGACGCGATCTAGCGGGGCCGGCAGCGCGGAGGCGCAGCCTCAGTTGGCCGCGAGCTCCTGCGCACGGGCGAGCGCCGCGGCCGTCGCGCGGTCGAAGACCTCGCCGAGCCGCGCGTCCTGCAGCACGGCGACGGCCCGCTCGGTCGTGCCCTTCGGGCTCGTGACGCGGCGGCGCAGCTCCGCCGGCGGCAGCTGCTCCGCGGCGAGCAGCTCCATCGCCCCGCGGAACGTGCCCTGCACCATCGTGGCCGCCTGCTCGGGCGTGAACCCCATCCGCTCGGCCGCGTCCGTGAGCTCCTCCACGAGCAGGAAGACGTAGGCGGGCCCGGAGCCCGAGATGCTCGAGAGCGCGTCGATCTGCGCCTCGTCGACGACGAGCACCTCGCCGACCGCCTCGAACAGGCCCACCGCGAGCGCCACGTCCGCCTCCGACGCCCGGCTGCCGCCGGCGACGCCCGTCACGCCGAGCCCGACGTGCGAGGGCGTGTTCGGCATGGCGCGCACCACCGCGACGCCCTCGGGCAGCACCGCCTCGATCGCGGCGATCGGCGTGCCGGCGGCGATCGAGACGACGACGGATCCGGGGCGCAGGTCGCCCGCGACCTCCCGGGCGAGGTCGACGATCCCGTACGGCTTCACGCCGAGCACGACGAGGTCGGCCTCGGCCGCCGCGCGGCGGTTGCCGCCCGGCTCGTCCTCGAGCGCGATCGCCTCGACGCCCTCCTGCGCGAGCGCGGCCGCCTTCTCGCGGCTGCGGTTCGTGGCGAGCACGCGGCCCGCGCCAGCGCGCAGGAGGCCTGCCAGGATGGCGCCGCTCATGGAGCCGGTGCCGAGGAACGCGATGGTGGGCTGCGACATGGCGCCAGGCTATCGGCGACGGTGCGCCCCGACCCGAGCGGTGGCCCCGTCGTGCGCCCGCCGCGACCCGCATCGCGGCCGTCGCCACGCCGCCGCGCGTAGACTCGCCGCCGTGAGCGCAGAGCACGGCACCAGAGCAGTCATCGCGGCCTTCCTGGCGAACACCGGCATCGCGGTGACGAAGTTCGTCGCGTGGTTCTTCTCGGGCTCCGCCTCGATGCTCGCCGAGGCCATCCACTCCGTCGCCGACGCCGGCAACCAGCTGCTCCTGCTGCTCGGCGGCCGCCTCGCCAAGCGCAGCCCCACGAAGGAGCACCCCTTCGGCTACGGCCGCGAGCGATACGTGTGGGCGTTCATCGTCGCACTCGTGCTGTTCTCGGTCGGCGGCCTCTTCTCGATCTACGAAGGCATCGACAAGCTGCAGCACCCGCACGAGCTGACGAACGCCTGGCTGCCGCTCACGGTGCTCGCCATCGCGATCGTGATGGAGTCGCTCTCGTTCCGCGTCGCCATCCGCGAGGCGAACCGCACGCGCGGCACGGCCCGCTGGAGCCAGTACATCCGGAAGGCGAAGTCGCCGGAGCTGCCCGTCATCCTGCTCGAGGACTTCGCGGCGCTCACGGGCCTCGTGTTCGCGTTCGCGGCGGTCGGCCTCTCGGTCCTCACGGGCAACCCGGTCTTCGACGCGATCGGCACGCTCTTCATCGGCGCCCTGCTCATCGCGGTCGCCGTCGTGCTCGCGTTCGAGATGAAGTCGCTGCTCATCGGCGAGGGCGCGACCGACGAGGAGCACGCCGCCATCCAGTCGCTCATCAACGAGGCGCCCGGCGTCGAGGCGCTCATCCACATGAAGACGCTCTACCTCGGCCCGGAGGAGCTGATGGTGGCGGCGAAGATCGCATTCCCGCCGCGCTCGACGGTCGAGCACATCGCGCGCTCCATCAACGCGCTCGAGAAGGCGATCCGCGAGCGCGTGCCGCACGCCCGGGTCATCTACATCGAGCCGGACCTCTACGTCGAGGAGCCGGAGATCGCGCCCTCGACCGACCACATCGTCATCCAGTCCGGCAACTGACCGGGGCGCGAGCCGCGCGCTTGTGTAGGCTGTCTGCATGGACTTCCTGCACTCGCTGCTGCTCGCCGTCCACTTCGTGGGCGTCTCGATGCTCGTCGGCACGTTCGTGCTGCAGATGCGCACGCGCGCGAACCACGCCTTCTGGGCGCTGCTCATCGGCGCCTCGCTCCAGCTCGTCTCCGGCGTCGGCCTCTACGGCCTGGCGATGGCGGGCGACGACGAGCCGAACCACATGAAGCTCGGCATCAAGACCCTCATCGCGCTCGTGGTCTTCGTCGCGGCGCTCGTGGGCTTCCTGCGCCAGCGCGCCATCCGCGCCGAGCGCGCGACCCTCACCGCGAACGGCGCGAACGTCGTCGCCGACGTGTCGATCGAGCGCAAGCTCGGCCCGTTCTTCCACACCGCCGGCGGCCTCGCGGTCGTCAACCTGCTCATCGCCGTCTTCTGGCGCTGAGCGCGCGCGGCGGCGGTCGCTAGCGCCGGCCGGCGAAGAACGCCGCCAGCTGCGCCTCCGCCTCGCCCGCGAGCACGCCCGCGACGACCTCCACGCGGTGCGGCAGCCGCCGCTCGCGCAGCACGTCGAGCACGCTGCCGGCGGCGCCCGCCTTGTCGTCCCACGCGCCGAAGACGACCCGCGCGATCCGCCCCTGGAGGATCGCGCCCGCGCACATCGCGCAGGGCTCGAGCGTGACGACGAGCGCGCAGCCGTCGAGCCGCCACGAGCCGAGCGCCGCCGCCGCCTCGCGCATCGCGACCACCTCGGCGTGGGCGGTGGGATCGTGGCGCAGCTCGCGCTCGTTGCGGCCGCGGCCGAGCACCGCGCCGTCCGGGCCCAGCACGACCGCGCCCACGGGCACGTCGTCGGTCGCCGTCGCCGCCGCGGCCTCCGCGAGCGCGAGGCGCATGGCCTCCTCGTCGCGTGCCGTCGGCCGCATGCGCACCGCCCCTCCCGGGCCCCGAGCCCCGCGGCGCCACTACCCTGGAGCCTATGCGAGTGCACGTGGCAGACCATCCGCTCATCACCCACAAGCTGACCGTGCTGCGGGACGAGCGCACGCCGTCGCCGACCTTCCGCTCGCTCGTCGGCGAGCTCATGACGCTGCTGGCCTACGAGGCGACCCGCAACGTGCGCGTCGCGCCCAAGGAGATCCGCACGCCCGTCACCACGACGGTCGGCGTCGCGATCGCCGAGCCGCGCCCCATCGTCGTGCCGATCCTGCGCGCGGGCCTCGGGATGCTCGAGGGCATGACCACGATGGTGCCGACCGCCGAGGTCGGCTTCCTCGGCATGGCGCGCAACGAGGAGACCCTCGAGCCGTACACGTACGCCGAGCGCCTCCCCGATGACCTCTCCGACCGCCAGTGCTTCGTGCTCGACCCGATGCTCGCCACCGGCGGCTCGCTCTCGGCGGCGATGCAGTACCTCTTCGACCGCGGCGCCGTCGACGTCACCGCCATCTGCCTGCTCGGCACCCCCGAGGGCATCGAGCGCATCGAGCGCGACATGGGCGACCACGACGTCACGATCGTGCTCGGCGCGCTCGACGAGCGCCTCAACGAGCAGGGCTTCATCGTGCCCGGCCTCGGCGACGCCGGCGACCGGCTCTACGGCACCGTCGGCGACTGACGCCGACCCGCGCAGCGGCCCCCGTCTCCCTCCGCAGCGCGGGGGCTCGCCGCATCCGGGCACGATCTGCGCGAAGTCGTCGAGATTGGGCAGCGCGCGCTCCTGCCATGGTCGATCCGCGAGTCAGACACCGCACGCCTCTGGTCACATCGCGCAGTCGAGGCGGCACCCGCGACGCACTCCGCATCCGGAGGCGTCACATTTCGTCATGATCGTCAGCCATGTCGTTTGACACGGGGCGTCATATATGTGGATACTCGCAACCATGACGACCACCACTGCCCTCAAGCCCGTCTTCGCGGCCCAGGGGACGAACGGCATGATGATGCCGATGGTCGACATGCGTCGAATGTGTGCTTGAGCCTCGCTCGCACCCCGTCCGACCGCTCCCGCCGGCAGCTGACACGCTGCGCTGAGGCCGCTCGCTGATCCAGCGGCCCCGCTCCCGGCACAGGCCCGCACCGAGCACATGCCCGCAGGCCGAGCGGTCCGTGAGTCCTCCAGCGACTCGCACGACACCTCGACACCCCAGGTCGGCAGACCACCGCCCCTCCAGCGGACGGCGCCGACCGCACCCGGAAGGCCTCCTCCGATGACGCTCACCGCTCTCCCTACCCGCCGCCCCGCCGCCGTCCGCACGCACGGCGCCACCGCCCTCGCCACCCGCCCCGCCGTCGCCATCGCTCCGACGCCAGCGCCGAAGCCCCGCATCCGCGCCGTCCCCGATGGCGTCAAGCGTCCCGTCCGTGCCGTCCCCGACGGCACGGAGGCCCGCGGCTTCGTGCTCTACGTCGGCCTCGGCGAGGGCGCCGCCGCCGCCGACCAGATCGAGCTCGCCCGGCTCGTGAGCGAGCTGCGCACGCTCACCGCCCGCCTCGCGCCGAGCGCCGAGACGCACGCCGCCGTCGCGCTCGCGCCGGCAGGCTCCGGCGGCCGCGACGTCGACGTCGTCCGCCGCGCGCTCCAAGACCCCGCCGTGCAGCAGCCGGTCGCCGAGCCCGACTCGGGCATCGTCATCGACCTGTCGCGCAAGCGCGTCGCGATCGGCGACGACATCGCGCCGCTCACGTACAAGGAGTTCGAGCTGCTGCAGCACATCGTGCTTCGCGAGGGCTCGACCGTCGGCCGCGAGGCGATCATCGACGCGCTCTGGCCCGACGAGGACGACGCGAACCGCCCGAACGAGCGCACGATCGACGTGCACGTCCGCCGCCTGCGCGCGAAGCTCGGCGACTACGCCGAGGTCATCCGCACGGTCCGCGGCTCGGGCTACCGCTTCGACCGCCACGCGGACGTCACGGTCCTCGCCGACGGCCCGAGCCCCGACCGGTTCTGAGCCTCCGAGCCGGCCGCCGGGCGCTGGAGCCACAGACATTTCTCAGGCGGATCTAGGCTCGTTCGTTACCGATCCGTTATACGGTGGTTCCACGTTGATCGTAGTGCTGTGGCGGTCAACGGAAGCGAAGCTCAAGGCCTCGCTTGGTGCAAGGGACTGGGGCCGGTCGGGATCTCCCGACCGGCCCTGCACCATGTCCGGGGCACGTCGATCTGCCCCCGCCGCACGCCGCCTCAGGCGGCGGCCGCGTCGCCGCGGAGGCGCGCGGCCAGGAAGGCCGTCGCCTCGCGGCGGAAGGCGCCGGAGGTCGGCGCGTTCATGTGGTTGCGGCCCGGGATGGGTGCGAAGCGGCCGTCGGCCAGCAGCGGCACGAGCGACGCCGAGTCCGGCGCGCGCGTGTCGCGGTCGCCCGTCATGAGGAGGGTCGGCGCCGTCGGCGGCGCCTGCTCCGGGTCGAACAGCGAGTCGGACACCTCGGCGGCGAGGTGGACGAGCGTGGCCGGGTCGTGCTCGGGGAAGACGCCCGCGAGGTCGACGACGAACGACTCCGTCGGGCCGGCCTCCGCCTCCCCCGCCATCGCCCGCAGCGCCAGGTCGAGGTCGAAGCGCTGGAACGGGTCGCCGGCGGGCAGGCCGCCGAGCACGAGCGCCCGGAAGGCGAGCGTGCGCGTGCCCGCGTGCCGCCACAGCAGCCGCGCGCCCATTGAGTAGCCGATCGCGCCGGGCGGCTCGTCGAGCATGAGCTGCTCGAGCACCGCGTCGACGTCGTCGAGGAACCGCGGCACCTCGTAGCCCGTCGTCGGGCGGCCGCTGTCGCCGTGGCCGCGCAGGTCCATCGCGATGCCGCGGAGGCCCGCCTCGGCGAGCGCGCCGCTCCAGCCGGTGTCGATCCAGTTGCGCTGCGCGTTCGACGAGAAGCCGTGGATGAGGAGCACGGGCGCGCCGTCGGGGTCGCCGAGCTCGTGGAGCGCGATGCGGACGCCGTCGGGCGACATGGCGAAGACGGTCACGGGCACCTCCGGGTGCAGGGATGCCGGCGCGGCGGCCGGGGCTCGACCAGGCTACGACGCGCGGTGCGCGGCGACGGTCGCGCGCGTCACGGGGCGACGTCGATCGTGGCGGCGTGCGGGCCGCCGCACTGCTCGGAGCCGCCCGTGCGCTGCCACGCCGGCTCGACCTCCGCCTCGCCGAGCAGCGCGCCGGACTCGTCGAGCATCCGCACGGTCACGCGCTCCGGGGCGTCGAGCAGGCCCCCGGCCAGCCACCGGCCGGCGCCGTCGGGCTCCGGCGCGGCGTGCGCGAAGGCGCCGGTCGAATCGGGGCTCGCGGCAGCCTCGGACGACGAGCAGCCGTCGGTGTCGCAGAGCTCGATGGATGCGACGCGGTCGTCGGCGACCTCGACCGCGAGCGTGTGGAGGTAGCCGATCGCCGGGCAGACGGTCTGGGCGCAGGCGGTCGTCGAGAGCGCGGCGACGAGCGCGATCGCTGCCGCCGTCGCCCGCATCCGCATGGGGCCAGGCTAGGCGGTCGCCGCGCCCGCTGGTCGAGGAGCACGCGCCCGCTCCCCCGCTGGTCGAGGAGCACGCGCCCGCAGGGCGCGCCCGTCTCGAGACCACCGCACGGAGCACCGCTCGCCGCGCTGTGGTCTCGACACGCTCAGCGGCCTGCGGCCGCGGAGCGGCTCGACCGGCGGAGGGTCAGACGACGGGGCGGAGGATGCCCACCGGCACGTCGGCGCTGCGCTGCACGAGGCCCAGCGGCTCGGCGAGCCGCTCCCCCGTGCCCTCCGGGATCGCACCGACCCGCTCGAGCAGCGCGATCGCCACCGGCGCGCCCGCGCGCCGCGCGCCGTCGGCCGCCTTCACCACGACGGTCGTGCCGTCGGGCGCGACGATCGCCTGCGTGCCCTCGGCGCCGAACTTCGTGGCGCATCCGGTCTCGGCGATGACTACCGCATCCGGCTTGCCCTCGCCGTCGATGAGCACCGGATGCGCGCGCATCGCGTCGCCGACCGCGCGGAAGGCGCCCTCACCGTCGGGCGCGAGGCGGCGGAAGGCGCGCGCCATGCCGACGGGCGTGGTGGAGAAGACGAGCGCGCCGCAGCCGTCGTGGGCGACGAGCCCCTCCGCCTCCCCCGCGGCCTGCGCGACGCCGCGGCGCAGCAGCGCCCCGAGCGGGTGCTCGTCGGCCCAGTAGCCTTCGGGCTCGCCGAGCGCGCGGGCCGCGGCCGCCATCGTGATGTGCTTGCCGACGCACATGTGCGCGAAGCGGCGCTCGCCGCCGCCCGGCGCGCGCATCGGCGGGCAGCGGAGGGCGTCCTCGTCGACGCCGAGCGCCGCCGCCATCGCCGTCGCGGTGTCGACGTGCACCTGCTCGCCGTGGTGGCTCGCGCTCGCGAGCGCCGCGCACGCGGGCTCGAGCTCGACGAGCCCGGCATCGAGCATCGTGGCCGCGTAGAGCGGCTTCAGCGCGCTGCGCGCGAGGAACGGCAGCGTGACGTCGCCGTGGCGCTCGATCACCCGCCCGTCCGGGTCGATGACGACCGCGACGCCGCGGTGCTCGGACTCGACGAAGCCGTCGCGCTCGACGACGGCGAGGAGCTCGGTGTGTGGCACCCGACCACCGTAGTCGCCCGGATCGCCCGCTCTCAGCCCGCCTCCACAGCCAGCAGCAGCCGCTTCGCAGCCTCGCCGCCCGCGTACTGCCCGAGCGAGCCGTCGCTGCGGACGACGCGGTGGCACGGGATCGCGATGGGCAGAGGGTTGCGGCGGCAGGCGGTGCCGACCGCGCGCACGGCGCGCGGCGAGCCGGCCGCCGCGGCGACCTGCGCGTAGGAGCGCGTCTGGCCGTAGGGGATCTCGCGCAGCCGCTCGACGACCTCCCGGCTGAAGCCGCGCGCGAGCGCGAGGTCGAGCGGGCCGTCGAAGGCGCGGGCGCGGCCGTCGACGAGCGCCTCGAGGGCGCGCGCGGCGGCGTCGAGCCGCGCGGGTGCCCGCAGGATCCTCGGGCTCAGCTCGCGGGCGAGCCGCTCGAGCGTCGCGTCCGGATGCTCGCCGTCGAACGTGACCGAGACCAGGCCGCGCTCGGTGGCGGCGAGCAGCAGCGCACCGACGCGGGTGTCGAGGGTGCGGACGGCGACGTCGAGCAGCCCGGCGCCCGCCGCGTCGGCCGCGAGGCGCGCGCGCAGCGCGTCGAGCGGCGCATCCGGCACCGCGAGCGGCAGCTCGTGCTCAGGCATCGGCGCCTCCCAGCAGCTCGCGCAGGCGGCGCACGCCGTCCGACGAGGCGCGCCGCACCGCATCCGACGACGTGCCCAGCTGCGCCGCGACGTCGAGGAACGGCAGGCCGCCCAGGTGGTGGAGCACGACCGCCTCGCGCTGCCGCTGCGGCAGCGCCGCGAGCGCCCTGGCCAGATCGAGGTCGCGCGCCCGCTCGGGCGCCGGCCGGTCGGCGGGCTCGCCCGCCACGAGCCGCGACGAGCGGCGGAGCACGTCGACCGCGCGGCGGTGGGCGACGGTCACGAGCCAGCCCTCGATGCGCGCCGGATCGAGCGTCGGGTAGGCCTCGAGCGCCGCGAGGAAGGTCTCGCTCCACGCGTCCTCGGCATCGGCGTGCGCGAGCAGCGCGCGGCAGACGCGCCACACGCGGGCGCCGTGGGCCTCGACGATCGACTCGAACGGCGCACGGCTCACGCGACCGAATCTAGCCGCGCGCCGCGCTCGTGATCGAGCAGGTGGCGCTTGCGCTCGACGCCGCCGGCGTACCCGGTGAGCTGGCCGGTCGACCCGACGACCCGGTGGCAGGGCACGACGATCGAGAACGGGTTGCGGCCGTTCGCGAGCCCCACGGCCCGCACGGCGGTCGGCTGGCCGATCCGCTCGGCGATCCAGCCGTAGGTGCGGGTCTCGCCGTAGGGGATCTCGGCGAGCGCGGCCCAGACGCGCCGCTGGAAGGGCGTGCCGACCTCGGCGAGCGGGAGCGCGAAGGCGGTGCGGTCGCCCGCGAAGTACGCGCGCAGCTGCGCGGCGGCCTCGGCGAGCGGGCTGCCGGCGGCGGGCGCGTCGTCGCACTCGCCCCAGGTCGCCTCGTCGGGCGCGGGACGGTGGTCCTCCATCGTGATGGAGGTGAGGCCGGCCTCGCCCGCGACGATCGTGAGCGTGCCGATGGGGGTGTCGATGGTGGTGTGCGTCATGCCCGGATTCCTCTCATGCCCCGCCTTCGCGCGGGGAGGTCGGGATGTGAGCCTGTGGAATCTCCGCATCCGCGCCGACGTAGGCTCGGAGCATGGAGATCGCCCTCGTCCGCCACGGCCAGACCGACTTCAACCTCCACGGCAGGCTGCAGGGCACGAGCGACATCCCGCTCAACGAGACCGGCATCGCGCAGGCGCACGCCGCCGCCCGGCTGCTCGCCGACGAGTCGTGGGATGCGGTGGTCTCGTCCACGCTGCAGCGCGCGATGGTGACGGCCGACATCATCGCGGCCGAGCTCGGGCTCGAGGTGGGCGGCCGCTACGAGAGCCTCGTCGAGCGCGCGTACGGTGAGGTCGAGGGGCTCACGAAGGAGGAGGCGGTCGCCCGCTTCGGCGAGGAGTGGCCGGGCGAGGAGCCGTACGACGCGCTCCAGGAGCGCGCCGTCGCCGCGGTCGACGACGTGGCCGGCCACGTGGCGGTCGACGGCCTCGTGCTCGTCTGCCACGGCACGTTCATCCGCGCCTTCGTCGACGCCGTGACGGGCCTCGAGACCCGCACGCCCGACAACGCGCACTCGGTGCGCTGCACCGGAGGTCCGGGCGCGTGGCGCGTCGCCGAGGGCCTGGTGCTGCGGTGACCGCCGCCGCCGCGACCGCGCTCGACGACCTGCGGGCGGCGCTGCCCGCCGACGTCCTCGTCACCGAGCCGGCGGCCCTCGAGGTCGCCCGCGCCGATCGCTCCGGCCACAGCTCGACCGGCGCGCCGCTGGCCGTCGTCGAGGCGACCGAGGTCGCCCACGTGCAGGCCGCGATGCGCTGGGCGAGCGCGCACGGCGTGGCGGTCGTGCCGCGCGGCGCGGGCACGGGCCTCGCCGGCGGCGCGAACGCCGGGCCGGGCGAGCTCGTCGTCTCGGTCGACCGGATGCGGCGGCTGCTCGACGTCTCGCTCGTCGACCAGACCTGCACGGTCGAGCCGGGCATCCGCAACCTCGAGCTCGACGAGCTGCTCGCGGGCCACGGCCTGTGGTGGCCGCCGGACCCGGCGAGCCGCGCGATCTCGACGGTCGGCGGCAACATCGCGACGAACGCCGGCGGGCTCCTCTGCGCCAAGCACGGGGTGACGCGCGAGTGGGTGCTGTCGCTCGACGTCGTGCTCGCCGACGGCGAGCTCATCCGCACCGGCCACCGCACCGTCAAGGGCGTGACGGGGCTCGACCTCACCGCGCTCGTCATCGGCTCGGAGGGCACCCTCGGCATCGTCGTCGGCGCGGTGCTGAAGCTGCGCCCCGCGGTGACCGGTGCCGTCTGGACGGTCGGCGCGTTCTTCTCCGACGAGGAGCGCGCCGCGGCCGCGTGCACCGCGATCACCGCCGCGCGCCTCCGCCCGGCGATCATGGAGCTCGTCGATCGCGAGGGCGTCGGCATGCTCGCCGCCTACACGGGCGAGCCGCTCGCCGGCGCGTTCGTGCTGCTGCAGGCCGACGAGGCGGGCGCCGAGGAGGTCGCGCGCACCGCCGCGGCGATGCTCGAGGCGCACGGCGGCACCGTGGAGGTGACCGACGACCCGGCGCGCAGCGACCTGCTCGTGCAGGTGCGGCGGCAGGTGCACTTCGCGCTCGAGTCGTTCGGCACGATCCTCGTCGAGGACGTGTCGGTGCCGCGCTCGCGCATGGCCGACATGTTCCGCATCTGCCGGGATGCGGCTGCGCGCCACGGCGTGCGGCTGCCGGTCACGTGCCACGCCGGCGACGGCAACCTGCATCCGACGTTCGTGTTCGAGGGCGGCGGTCCGGACGGCACCGAGCCGCCGGCGGCGGTGTGGGCGGCGGCGGACGAGGTGTTCCAGGCGGCGATCGCGCTGGGCGGCACGCTCACGGGCGAGCACGGGGTCGGCACCCTCAAGCGGCGCTGGCTCGTCGACGAGCTGGGCGAGCGGCAGCTCGCGCTGCAGCACGCGATCAAGGCCGCGTTCGACCCGCAGGGCATCCTCAACCCCGGTAAGGCGCTGTAGCGCCGACCCCGGACGCGGCGAGAGGTGCCCCTCTGCCCGAGGGGTGCCGGTGGACCAGCACCTGTTGGGCGGAGGAGCACCTCTCGCTCGGTGGAGCTACAGCGCTAGCGGACCGCGATGAGGTCGCAGACGAAGATCAGCGTCTCGTTCGCGCCGATGACGCCGCCGGCGCCGCGCTCGCCGTAGGCGAGGTGCGGCGGGATGACGAGCTTGCGGCGGCCGCCGACGCGCATCCCCTCGATGCCCTGCTCCCAGCCCTTGATGACCATGCCGACGCCGAGGGGGAACTCGAGCGGCGCGCCGCGGTTGTACGAGGCGTCGAACTCCTCGCCGGTGGAGTGGGTCACGCCCACGTAGTGCACGGACACCTGCTTGCCGGCCTCGGCGAGGTCTCCCTCGCCGACGGTGATGTCGGTGATCTCGAGGTCAGCGGGCGCGGGGCCCTCGGGGGCGTCGATCTCGGGCTTCTCAGTCATGCACCCATCCAAGCACCAGCGCGCCGGTCAGTCGCCCTGCATCCGCTCCAGGCGGATCTCCTGGTCGTCGAGCGCGGCGAGCACCTGCGCGATCGCCTCGGACGAGAACTCGCCGCGTCGCCGCTCGCGATCGAGGGCGGCGCGCTCGGCGTCGATCTCGACGCGCTGCAGCGCCTGGATGCGCTGGATGAGCGCGAGCCGCGACCCGTCGTCGGCGGCCTCTGCGACCGCGTCGGCCCTCGCGGAGCGGTCGTCGATGCGGCGGCGCAGCTCGGCGGCCGCGCGGCGGTCGACGTCGTCGTCGCGGGCGGCCTCGTCGACCGCCTCGGCACCCACCGCCTGCAGCCGCTCGAGGAGCCGCACGAGCTGCGTGCGCTCGCTCACGTCGCTGTCGCGCTCGAGCCGCAGCCGCCGCACGACGACCGGCAGCAGCAGCCCTTGCGGCAGCAGCGTCGCGACCGCGACGACGAAGGCGATGAGCACGAGCGGCTCGTACAGCGGGTGGTCGCCCGGCAGGGTCTGGGCGGCCGCGATCGTGACGACGCCGCGCATCCCGGCCATGCCGAGCACGACCCCGTCGCGCCAGCCCAGCGCCCCGTCGCGCTCGGCGCTCACGTCGTGCTGGCTGCGGTCGACGCTCCCGCGGAAGCGGTCGAGGCGGGTGCGGATGCGCGGGTCGTCGACCGTGCCGAAGCGCTCGTCGGCCGCCGCCATCCTGTCGGCCGCGACCTCCTGGCGCCGCTCGAGCTTGCCCGCGCGGGCGCGGATCGACCACAGCAGCAGCGGCATGACCGCGAGCCGCAGCGCGATGAGCACGGCGGTGACGACCAGGCCGATGCCGACGACCGCCCCGAGGCTCTGCGGCCCCTCCTCGACGGCCACGACCACCGGCGGCAGCAGGTAGCCCATGAGCAGGAACACGCCGTTCTCGACGAGCATCGTGAACGTGCGCCAGTTGACGCCCTCGGCGCGGCGGTGGGCGGCGCGGATGCGGTAGGCGCCGCCGTTGCCGACGACGATGCCGGCGACGACCACCGCGACGACGCCCGAGGCGGCGATGTGCTCGGCGACGAGGAACGCGACGAACGGCACGACGAGCGAGACGGCGGTGTCGAGCACGCTCTCGCGCACGCGCGCCCGCAGCCGCACCGCCACGGTGCCGACGAGCCAGCCGACGAGCACGGCGCCTGCGACCGCCCAGGCGAAGTCGGAGGCGAGGTCCCAGCCGTCGAGCGCGAGCCCCTGGTCGGCGGTCGCGACCGAGAGCGCGGTGCTCAGCAGCACGAGCGCGGTCGCGTCGTTCACGAGCCCCTCGCCCTCGAGGATGGTGACGATGCGCGGCGGCAGGCCCAGGCGCTTGCCGAGCGAGATCGCCGCGACCGCGTCCGGCGGCGAGACGACGGCCCCGAGCGCCAGCGCGAGCGCGAGGCCGACGCCGCCGAGCAGCGCGTGCACCACGAGGCCGGCCGCCGCCGCGGAGACGACGACGAGCACGACGGACAGGAACGCGATGACCCGCAGGTTGCGGCGGAACTCGACGAACGGCACCTGCAGCGCGGCCGCGTAGAGCAGCGGTGGCAGCACGACGGTGAGGATGAGCTCGGGCTCGAGCTCGATCTCAGGCGTGCCCGGGACGAGCGCGAGGACCACCCCGACGACGACGAGCGCCAGAGGCGCGGCGACGCCGATGCGGCTCGCGAAGTGCGAGACGAAGCCGATGATGACGACGGCGACGACGGCCATCACCGTCAGCTGCTCGAGCGGTGGCATGCGTCGAGGCTACGGCCGCGGCATCGGTGCGGCCCTGGTCCGGCCCAGGCGCCGGCCGTAGCCTGGGCCGGTCGGCCGCACAGGGCGACCGACGCCTGAGGAGGTTCCCGCATGCCCATCACCTCGACCGCGAGCACCCAGTGGACCGGGGGCCTCGGCTCCGGATCCGGCACGACGACGCTCGGCACCGGCTCGACCTTCGACCTCACCTGGCGCGCCCGCGCCGAGGAGGGCGGCGCCACCACGCCCGAGGAGTTCCTGGCCGCCGCACACGCGTCCTGCTACGCCATGGCGCTCTCGCACACGCTCGGCGAGGCGGGCCACGAGCCCGAGACGCTCGCGACGAGCGCGAAGGTCTCGTTCGTGCCGGGCACGGGCATCACCACGAGCGTGCTGACCGTCCAGGGCTCCGTGCCCGGGCTGTCGCAGGAGGAGTTCGCCGACTACGCCGAGCAGGCGAAGGCTGGCTGCCCCGTCTCGCAGGCGCTCTCGGGCGTCGAGATCCGGCTCGAGTCCGCCGAGCTCTCGGCCTGACGGCGACCGCGGCGCACAGCCGTCGCGAGGCGTATCCCCCGGTCACCGGGGGATCGCTCCCGGCGCCCGGCCATCCGCGTGTCGGAAACTTTGCAATAGCGGAAAGCACGCTCCGACCCGTATAACAGAAGGGTCGGTTCCCCCCACTCACAGATCGGAGCGCATCATGCGTCCCAACAAGAACGACCTCAGCACCAGCAAGTCCGGTGACGGCTGGATCATCATGGACGCCGTCGCGCGCTCGGGCGACGGTTGGATCATCATGCGCTGACCAGCGCGCTGACGGCCGCGGCCCCGCACCACATCGGTGCGGGGCCGCGGCCGTCCGTCCGGGAGGTCCGGGTCGTCAGGGCAGCACGACGGCGCCGTCGACGAGCCGCGGCAGCGCCGCGATCGCGTCGTCGCGGAGCGCGGCCGGCAGGAGCGCCTCGGGCACGTCCTGGTACGCGACGGGGCGCTGGAACCGCTCGATGGCGAGCGAGCCGACCGAGGTCGACCGGCCGTCGGAGGTCGCGGGGAACGGGCCGCCGTGCACGACGGCGTGGCCCACCTCGACACCGGTCGGCCAACCGTTCACGACGATGCGGCCCGCGAGCTCCTCGAGGGCGATCACGAGGTCGGCCGCGAGGGAACGCTCGTCGTCGGGCGCATCGTCGAGGTCGACGTGGACGGTGGCCGTCAGCTGCCCCTCGAGCGCCGCGAGCGCCGCGCGCAGCTCGCGCTCGTCGCCCCAGCGCAGCACGAGCCCGGTCGCGCCGAACACCTCGTCGGCCAGCGCCGGCTCGGCGACGAGGTCGGCCGCCGCCGCCTCGACGAGGCTCGGGGCGGGCGCGCGCTCGGCGCCCCCGCCCTCGGCGATGCGAGAGCCGCGGCCGGCGAGCGCGTCGCGGCCGGCGACGTAGGCGTCGCGGATGCCCTCGGTGAGCATGACCTGCCCGTCGCGGGCGGCGAGCGCCTCCGCGGCTGCGGCCACGAAGGGCTCCCCGGCCTCGCCGGAGGGGACGAGGACGAGGCCGGGGTTCGTGCAGAACTGGCCGGCGCCGAGCAGCAGCGAGTCGACGAAGGCGCGGCCGCGCTCTGCCGTGGCGGCGGACGGCAGCACCACGACGGGGTTGACGCTGCTCATCTCGGCGTAGACGGGGATGGGGACGGGCCGCTCGCGCGCGGCCCGCACGAGCGCGAGCCCGCCGGAGCGGGAGCCGGTGAAGCCGACGGCGCGGACGCGAGGGTCCTCGACGAGGGCCGTGCCGACCTCACGCCCGGAGCCGAGGAGCGCCTGGTACGTGCCGGCGGGCAGCCCGAGCCGCTCGACGACCTCGACGACGATCGCCGACACGAGCTCCGCGACGCCGGGATGCGCCTGGTGCGACTTCACGATGACGGGGCAGCCCGCGGCGAGCGCCGAGGCGGTGTCGCCGCCGGCGTTCGAGAAGGCGAACGGGAAGTTGCTCGCGCCGAAGACCACGACCGGGCCGAGGGGCAGCCGCCGCTGGCGCAGCTCGGGCCGCGGGGCGGGCGCACGGTCGGGCAGCGCGGGGTCGATGCGGAGGCCCTCGGACAGTCCCGACTCGACGAGGCCCGCGAACAGGCGCAGCTGGCCGCTCGTGCGCCCGACCTCGCCGACGAGCCTCGCCTGCGGCAGGCCCGTCTCGAGCCGGGCCCGGTCGACGAGCTGCCCGGAGGCGGCGTCGAGCCCGTCGGCGATGCCGCGGAGCAGCGCGGCGCGGGTCGCGGGCGGCGCGGCGCGCAGGACCGGGGCCGCCTCGGCGGCCGCGGCGGCGGCGTCGGCGGCGTCCTGGCGCGTCGCGAGGCCGAAGGCGGGCTCCAGCCGCTCGCCGGTGGCGGCGTCGACGCCGCGCACCTCCCCCGCCGTGCCGCGCCGGCGCCTGCCGGCGACGAAGGACTCCCCCGTGAGCGCCGCGCGCTCGGCGACCTCGACGGCGCTCATGCGGCGACCCGCTCGGCGATGCGGGCGATGAGCGCGGCGAGGTCCTGGCGCTCGTCGGGGCGGAGCTCCGAGAGCGGCGGGCGCACGGGGCCGCCGTAGCGGCCGATCGCGTCGACGCCGGCCTTCACGATCGAGACGGCGTAGCCGCGGCCGCGGTCGCGGATCTCGAGGTAGGGCAGCACGAACTCCTTGAGCCGGCGGGTGACCCCGGCGCGATCGCGCGCCCGCACGTCGGCGTAGAAGGCGGAGGCGAAGTCGGGCACGAAGTTGAACATGGCCGACGAGTAGGTGGTGACGCCGAGTTCGAGGTAGGGCAGCGCGAAGGTCTCGGCGGTCGGCAGGCCGCCGACGTAGAGGAGCCGGTCGCCCACGGTCGCGACGATCCGGGTCATCCGCTCGAGGTCGCCGATGCCGTCCTTGTAGCCCATGAGGTTCGGCAGCTCGTCGGCGAGCTGCTCGAGCGTCTCCGGCTCGAGCACCGCGTTGGCGCGGCCGTAGACCACGACGGGCAGGTGCGTGCTCGAGGCGACGGCGCGGATGTGGTCGCGCAGCCCCGCCTGGGACGCCTCCGTGAGGTACGGCGGGAAGAGCAGGAGGCCGGCGGCGCCCGCCTCCTCGGCGATGCGCGCGTGCTGCTGGGCGCTGCGCGTCGAGCCGCCCGCCGGGGCGAGGATCGGCACGGCGCCGCCCGAGCTCTCGAGCGCGAGGCGGATCGTGGTGGCGACCTCCTCGGGCGTGAGCGAGAAGAACTCGCCCGTGCCGCCGGCGGCGAAGAGGCCGCTGACCTCGTGCTCCGAGAGCCACGAGACGTGCTCGCGGTAGCGCTGCTCGTCGAGCTCGCCATGGGCGTCGAAGGTGGTGATCGGGAACGAGAGCAGCCCGTCGCCGAGCCGGTCCGCCAGTTCCTGGTGCGATGCGTGCATCCTGTTGCTCCTCACTCGCCGCGGTGCGGCTGCCGCCACGCTAGGGCGGCTGCGTCATGCATGTCTAGAATCGTTTGGGTCTTGTCAGATGCGCTTCGCGCATCACCGCACGGCGGAGCTCTGCCCGAGCGGCATGTGCACGAAGTGCGCCCCGAGCGGCTCGTCGGGATCCACGCCCGCCGCGTCCGGGAAGCGGTCCGCGTACCGCTCGGAGTCGTCCTGCGGCGCGAAGCCGATGCGGCGCCCGCCCTCGAGCGAGCACCAGCTGCGCGCGTTCGCCGAGACGCCCCAGACGATCTGGAACGGCTCGATGTCGTGATGGAGGCTCGCGTCGACGAGCCCCCTCGCGTCGCCGGGCGAGAGCCACACGGGCAGCCGGGGACCGGTGAGCGGCTCGGGGAAGCAGTGGCCGATGCGCAGCGCGACGCCGCGCATCGAGCCGCGCTCGCAGTAAAGCCGCACGAGCGCCTCGCCCGCCGCCTTCGACCAGCCGTAGTAGGTGTCGGGCCGCGGCGGCGCGTCGTCGGCGAGCCGGCCGTCGGGCCCGGCGTCGCTCGGCGCGTAGAAGCCCACGGCGTGGTTGCTCGAGGCGTAGACGAAGCGGCCGACGCCGTGCTCCTCCGCCGCGTCGAGCACGGTGCGCGTGCCCGTCACGTTGACGTCGAGGATCGCCTCCCACTCGTCCTCGGTGCTCAGCGCCCCGAGGTGGACGACGTCGGTCGCCTCGCGCATCGCGTGCCGCACGGCATCCGCGTCGGTGAGGCTGCCGAGAACCTGCTCGACGTCGCCGCGCGAGGCGAACGGCTCGGGCAGCGGCGTCGGATCGAGGACGACGGACCGCCAGCGCTCCCGCGCCGGCCGGTCGAGCAGCATCCGCCCGATCGTGCCGGCGCCGCCCGTGATCATGACCACGCGGTCGCTCATCGGACCTCCGTCCGCTCGATGGTGTGCGCTGCGATGTGCTCGAGGTCGAGCTCGACGCCGAGGCCGGACCGCTCCGGCAGGGTCACCCAGCCGTCGTCGTCGAGCGGATCGACGACCGACGCGAGGTGCGGCGGCAGCCAGTCGTAGTCGGCGTGCGGGTGCAGCAGGCCGCGCTCGTAGAGCTGCGACGCGAACGTCGCACCCACGACCGCGAGGCTCGCCGCGCCGTTGCCGTGCACCTCGCACGTCATCCCGACGCTCTCGGCGAGGTGCAGCGCCTTGATCGTCGAGGTGATGCCGCCGCCGTTCTGCGGGCCGATGCGCAGGATGTCGACGGCGCCCGCGAGCACCCAGTCGCCGCGAGCGTGGTTGCGGCCGGCGACGGTCTCGGGGCCGATGACCGGGATGTCGAGCTGCTCGCTGAGCCAGCGGTAGGCGGCCATCGAGTTCTCCTCGATGGGCTCCTCGAACCAGCGGAAGCCGAGCTCCTGGATGCCGCGGCCGATCCGGAGCGCCTGCTGTCGGTCGTACCAGTGGTAGCCGTCGAGCATGAGGTCGACGTCGGGGCCGACCGCCTCGCGCACCGCGGCGCACGCCTCGAGGTCGCGCTCGACGCTCGGCGCGAACGAGACCGGCGGGAACCAGGTGTGGAGCTTGATGGCGCGGTAGCCCTGCTCGACGAGCTGCACGGCGAAGGCCGCGAAGTCGGCCGGTGTCGCGAGGCCGCCGGGCGTCTCGTCGCCGCACATGGTGCTCGCGTAGGCCTGCACCCGGGAGCGGGCGCCGCCGAGCAGCCGCCACACGGGCTCCCCGGCGCGGTGGCCGATGAGGTCCCAGAGGGCCTCGTCGACCACCGCGAGCCGCCGCTCGGCGATGTCGATCGGGTTGCCGCGCTGCGCGATCGTGAGCTGCCGCTGCAGCGCCTCGACCGCCACCGCCGGCTTGCCGAGCAGCGGCCGCAGCATCGGCTCGACGATGCCGTCGGCGCGGAGGCTCCGCACCGGTGCCACCACCCGTCCCTCGACGCCGTCCGAGTCGCGGACGGTGAGCAGGGCCTCGGTGGCCGGCGCGAGCGGGCCCGGATGCCGGTGCCCGTTCGCGTCGCGCTGCGACCTGGTCTCGGTCTCGAAGACCGCGATCTCGAACGACTCGATGGTCGCCGTCATCGGCTGGACTCCAGGTACGCCTGCTGCGCCTCCGTCATCTTGTCGGCCCAGAGCGTCAGGAAGTCGGCCGGGGCGAGCTCACCCAGCAGCACGCGCTGCAGCTCGGGCTCGAGGTCGTTGCGCATGATCGTGCCGTAGTCGGGCAGGTGCGTGGGCGCCGAGAGGATCGTGACGCCCTCGCCCTCGATCCAGTCGCTCGCGATGCTCACCGACTGCGACGACGTGAGCCAGTCCTCGCTGCGCGACTCGAGGTTCGAGGGGATCTGGCCGATCGTCTCGTTCAGCGCGCCGTTCGACGACTCGCTGAGCATGAACTGCAGGAACTCCCACGCCTCCTCCGGGTGCTCGGTCTGCTCGAACACGGCGAACGAGGGGATCGGGTCGGCGATCACGACGCGCGCGCCGTCCTCGCTCTCGGGCAGGGGGACCGCGGCGAACTGGCCGGGCAGCGCGGCCTCGTGCTCGGGGTAGGAGCCGAGGTTGTGCTGGAGCGTCGCTGCGGCGCCGGAGCCGAAGGCCGCGACCATCTCGGGGTAGCCGAAGCCGAGGTCGGCCTGGCTCGTGGCGGTGTTGTAGAGGCCCACGTACTGCTCGAAGGCCTCGACGTTCGCGGGGTCGTCGATCGTGGAGACGCCCTGCTCGTCGAAGAGCGTCTCGACGCCCGACTGCGCGTACATCGCCTGGAGGAACTGGAAGACGCCGCCCGCGCCCCCGCGCATCGCGAAGCCGTACTGGCCGGCGGAGGGGTCGGTGAGCTCCTCGGCACCGGCGTAGAAGTCGTCCCAGGTGGCGGGGCCGTCGGGGTAGCCGGCCTCCGACCACAGGTCGGTGCGGTACCAGAAGAGCCCGTTCGTGAGCGTGTACGGCAGCGCGTAGAGGCCGCCGTCGCGGGCGTCCTGGCGCATGACGTCGATGAGCGCGGGATCGAGCTGGTCGGCGAGCTCCGAGGCGGCGAACTGCTCGTCGAGCGGCAGCAGCGCGTCCTGCGCGGTGAGCGGCGCGAGGAAGGTGCCACTCAGCGACGAGATGTCGGGCGCCTCGCCCGAGGCGAGGCTCGTCTGGATCTTCTCGAACGCGGAGTCGGAGGGCAGCGTGAGGAAGTCGATCGTGATGTCCTCGTGCTCGGCCTCGAACTCGGCGATGAGCTCCTCGTACGTCGCGGCGCGCGTGGGGTTGCCGCTGTGGTCCCAGAACGTGAGCGTGACGGGGCCGTCCTCGCCGGCCGCTGCCGAGCATCCGACGAGTCCGCCGACGAGCGCCGCCGTGGCACCGGCTGCGATGGCGGTGCGGAGGGTTCGCTTGCGCATGGTTGTCTCCTTGTGTTGTGGGGCGGCGATGGTGCCGTCAGCCCTTGACGGCCCCGGCCCCGAGGCCCTGGACGAGGTACTTCTGGATGAAGGCGAAGATGACGATGACGGGCAGCGCGGCGACGATGCCGCCCGCGGCGAGCACGCCGAAGTTCACGCCGAACTCGCCCATCGTGTAGCTGAGGCCGACGGGCAGCGTGAAGCGCTGCTGCGACTGGATGAACATGAGGCCGAAGAGGAAGTTGTTCCAGGCGCCGATGAAGCTGAACGAGCCGACCGCGATGATCGCCGGGCCGAGCACGGGCAGCACCGCGAGGCGGAAGGCGTGGAACCGGCTGCAGCCGTCGATCATCGCCGCCTCCTCGAGCTCGAAGGGGATCTTCGAGATGAAGGACGTCATGAACATGATCGCGAGCGGCAGGCTGAAGACCGTGTCGGCGATCGCGAGGCTCAGCAGGTTGTTGATGAGCCCGAGCGAGTTGAAGATCTGGAAGAGCGGGATGAGCATCATCGCGCCGGGGATGAACTGCGTGCACAGCAGCACGAGCGTGAACGCGCGCTTGCCCTTGAACTTGTAGCGGGCCATCGCGTAGCCCGAGGGCAGCGCGAGCGCGAGCGTCGCGACCGTGGTGAGCACGCCGACGAGCACGCTGTTCCAGAAGAAGAACTCGTACCCGACCTCGTTCCAGACGAAGACGAAGTTGTCGAACGTGATGGGGAACGGCAGCCAGCTGTTCGACGACGGCTCGCGGAACGCGAAGAGCACGACCCAGTAGAAGGGGATGATCGTGAACACCGTGTAGAGCGCGAGCGGCAGCGAGATGCGGCCGTGGAAGCTCAGCGCGCGCTTGGCGCGGATGGCCGGGGCGACCTGGCGGCGGGGCCGCTGCAGGGTGGGGGCGGTGACGGCCATCTCAGTCCTCCTCGCGCGAGAACGCGGTCAGCTTCAGGTAGACGATCGAGACGATGAGCAGGATCAGGAACGCGAAGACCGTGAGGGCCGAGCCGTAGCCGAAGTCGTGGGCCTGGGTGGCGAGCTGGGCGACGTACAGCGGGAGCGTCGTCGTCATGCCGGCCGGGCCGCCGTTCGTCATCGTCAGGAGCAGGTCGACGTTGTTGAACTCCCACACGCCGCGCAGCAGCGTCGTGAGGATGATCGCCGTCTTGAGGTGCGGCAGCGTCACGTGCAGGAAGCGCTTGATGCGGCCGGCGCCGTCGACCGCGGCGGCCTCGTAGAGCTCCTTGGGCGCGCTCTGCAGCTCGGCGAGCAGCATGATCGCGAAGAAGGGGACGCCGCGCCACAGCTCGGCGACGACCACGGCCCAGAAGACGCTGTCGGGGTCGACGAGCACCGCCTGGGTGCCGTCGCCGATGCCCCACTCGGCGAGCAGGCGGAAGATGCCGGTGCCGGGGTTGTAGACGAGGATCCAGATGGCCGTGGTGAGCACGCCGGAGATCGCCCAGGGCGAGAACACGAGCGCCCGCCAGAAGCCGCGGCCGCGGAACGCCTCGTTCACGACGAGCGCGATGATGAGGCCGAAGATCAGCTGCAGCACCACCTCGACGAGCACCCACTGGGCGGTGAAGCCGAGCGAGGGCCAGAACTTCGGGTCCTCGAAGAGCATGAAGCGGAAGTGCTCGAGGCCGATGAACGCGTCGTTCCAGGGCTCCGTGAGCTTGCGCTCGAACATCGCGTTCCAGAAGACGCTGAGCACCGGCGCCGCGATGAAGGCTGCGCTCAGCAGGATCACGGGCGACAGCAGCAGCCACGGCGCGGCCGAGCGGCGCCACGAGCGCCGGTTGCGCGGCGGTCGCGGCGGCTGGTCGACGGCGGCTGCCGCCACCGGGGCGGCGACGGCCACGTCGTCCGCGATCATTCTCGTCATCGAGTCCACCTTCGTCATCGTTGCCGGAGGGTCGTGCGTCCCAGCACACACCGTCCGAGCGATGTTGTCCAAGCCTCAATCGGCATGCAGTGATGCGCTCCGTGCATCGCGCGTCGCGGCGACGTCGACGGTGCGCACGGCCCACCGCTCGACGTGCGCGCGATCGACGGCGACGCCGAGCCCCGGCGCCTCGCCGGGTCCGATCTCGCCGGCGAGCGGCACGGGGCCGCCGCGGAGCGGGCCGTCGACGGCGTCGATCGGCTCGTCCGGCGCCGATTCGACGTACCACTCGACGCGGCGCACCGAGGGCAGCGCCGCGGCGACGTGCACGCCCCACGGCGACCCCGAGAGGTGCGGCGCGAGCTCGACCCCGGCGGGCAGCGCGTCGTGCAGCCGCCGCACCGCGGTGATGCCGCCGCACCAGGCGAGGTCGGGCTGCAGCACGCGCACGCCGGCGGGCGGCAGCGCGAGCAGCGCCGGGATGCTCGTGGCGTGCTCGCCCGTGGCGAGCGGCACGTCGCCGAGCGCGCGGGCGACGGCGACGAGGCCGTCGAGGTCGTCGGGCGGCAACGGCTCCTCGAGCCACTGCATCCGCGCCGCCCGGAGCGCCGGCGCGAGCGCGACGGCGAAGGGCGCGTCGAGCCCCATCCAGCCGTCGACCATGAGGCCGTGGTCGTCGCCCGCCGCCTCGCGCGCCTCCTCGACCTGCCGGATCGCGTCGGCGAGGCCGTCGTCGTGCCACGGCCCGGCACGGAGGCCGATCTTCGAGGTGCGGAGCCCGAGCGCCCGGTGGTGCTCGATGTCGTTGCCGGTCGCGTACGCGGGCAGGCGGCGTGCCTCGCCGCCGAGGAGCCGCACGAGGGGCTGCTCGGCGACGCGGCCGAGGAGGTCCCACGCGGCGATGTCGATCGCGGAGCGCGCCATGGCGGCGAGGCCGTCGCTGCCGTAGGGCAGCGTAGCGAGCCGCAGCCGCTCCCAGAGCGCCTCGACGTCGGCGACGCCGCGCAGCGGCGAGCCGAGCGCGAGCGGCAGCAGGTGGTCGGCGAGCAGGGCCGCGACGGCGGAGCCGCCCTGGGTGACGGCGAGCCCGACGGGCGCCGCGTCGTCGAGGCCGTCGACCGCCAGCTCGACGAGCACCGCGTCCATCGAGCCGTACCAGCTCGCGCGCCGGCCGCGGTGCGCGGGGATGCGATCCATCGGGGCGGTGATCTCGCTCGACGCGAGCCGCGAGGGGGCGCGCAGGAGCGTGACGCGGGCGCGCTCGAGGCGGGTCGTCATGCGGTCGTCCTCACGCGGCGACGGGCACCCGGGGCGCTCGGCCAGCGACGGTCATCGGGCGACCGCCACGGCGCACGCGGGCGCCGCATGCGCCATCGAGCGCCGCACCGCCCGTCGGCCGGCCGCGGCCTCCTCGGTGTCGAGCAGGTCGACGCGGTGGTCGCCCATCGCGGCGACCGCGAGCAGGTCGAGCGAGGGCAGGAGCCCCGCGAAGCGCGGCGTGCGCCCCTCGACCGGCAGGTGCCCGACGAGGGCGGGCCGCTCGGGCTCGGCGACGTCGAAGACCGCGACGGAGTCGTGGCCGCGGTTGGAGACGAGCACGCGATGCCGCGCGGCGTCGAGCGAGATGGCAGCGGCGGCCAGGTCGCCGAACCAGTCGGGCGGCAGCGCCGAGCGGACGTCGATCGGCTCGAGCAGCTCGCCCGCCGCGCCGGAGCGGCGCAGCGTCACGAGCGTCGCGTCGAGCTCGCCGACCAGGTAGGCGACCGGGGCGTCGGGGTGCAGGACGAGGTGCCGCGGCCCGGCGCCGGGGCGCAGCGTCGCCGCGACCTCGTGCGAGCCGTCGGGCCGGATGCGGTGCACGACGTCCTGCGCGCGGTCGGGCACGAGCACCGAGCCGTCGTCGAGGAGGGTCGCCTGGTGCGGCTCGGCCTCGCTCTGGAGCGCGTTGCGGTGGGTCGCGCCCGGTGCGGCGCCCTCGAGCGCCCAGGTGCGCTCGACGCCGGCGAAGCGGCCGTCCTCCGCGATCGCGGCGCGGACCACGACGCCCTCCGTGAAGCACGCCGCGACGGCGCTGCGGCCGTCGGGCGCGACCGCGACGTGGGCGGGGTTGAGCGCCCCGATGTCGAGCTGGTCGACGAGCTCGAGGCCGCCGTCGGCGTCGAGCCGCACGGCGCTCAGCGTGCGGCGGGCGCTGTGGCTCACGTAGAGCAGGTCGCCGTGCGGCGCGGGCGCGATCCACGTGGGGTTCTCGAGGTCGAGCGTCGCCACGGGTCCGTCGCCGGTGTCGGCACGGTGGGTCGCCAGGCCGGCGGGGATGCCGGCGGGGGCGTCGTCGGTGAACCCGCCGAGCACGATCCAGGGGGTCGGGTCGTCGGTCACGCGCATCCTCCGGGCCTCGTCGTCCAGCTGCGGCCCGCGAGGGGCCGCCTGCAAGCCTAGGGAGCGGCCGATGCCGCGACGATGCGGATGCTCGATGCAGCGATGCTCGCGCGGCATCGCCGCGGGCTCGCCGCCGCGCCGCCCGGCGCCTCAGCCGAGCTGCAGCGGCGCCGCGATCGCCTCGAGCGCGCGCGGCAGCACGGGGTTGCGGGAGTGCCGGTCCCAGACGGCGGCGATGGTCACCTGCGCCTCGGCCGCGAGCCTGCCCGGCAGGTCGAGCTCGAGGAACGCCACGCCGTGCGGCCGCAGCGACTCGGTGGAGCGCGGCACGAGCGCGACGCCGACGCCGCGCGCGACGAGCGAGAGCATGCTGAGGATCTGGGCGACGCTGTAGACGGTGCGCACCTGCCGGTCGCCGACGATCCGCTCGACCTTGCGCAGGAAGTACTCCGACTCGGGCCGCGCGTAGCCGATCATCGGGTGCTCGACGAGCCGGTCGACGGCGACCGGTCCGCCGGCGTCGAGCTCGTGGCCGCTCGGCACGGCGACCACGAGGTCCTCGCGGAACAGCTCGCGCACGCCGTACTCCCCCGCCGGCACCGTGCGCAGCAGGCCGAGGTCGATCGAGCCGCGGTCGATCTCGGTGCGCTGGAGGCCCGAGACGCGCTCGCGCAGGTCGACGTCGACGTCGGGCAGCGCGTCGTGGATGCGGTCGAGGAGCGGCCCGAGCACCGAGAGCGCCGAGGTGGCCGTGAAGCCGATCGTGAGCGTGCCGCGCTCGCCGTGCGCGACGCTGCGGACGGCGGCGCGCGAGCGGTCCGCGAGCGCGAGGATGTGGCGCGCGCGCTCGAGCAGCTCGGCACCGGCCGCCGTGAGGGCCACCTGCCGGTTCGTGCGGGTGAGGAGCTGCACGCCGAGCTCGGCCTCGAGCTTCTGGATCTGGCGGCTGAGCGGCGGCTGCGTCATCTGCAGCGACTCGGCGGCGCGCCCGAAGTGGAGGTGCTCGCTGACGGCGACGAAGCCGCGCAGCTGCTCGAGGCTGTACATGCTGCGACTGTAGCGAGCGACCCGGACCGCTCGGTCCGGGCCGAGCCCGCCTCAGGGCATGACGACGAGCTTGCGGTTCATGAACTCCTCCATCCCGTGCGGCCCGAGCTCGCGGCCGAAGCCGGAGCGCTTGGTGCCGCCGAAGGGCATGTCGTAGTCCTCGGCGCCGGCGCCGTTGATGGCGACCATGCCGGCGTCGATGCGGTCGGCGATCGCGCAGGCCTGCTCGGGGTCGCTGCACCACAGGCGCGAGCCGAGCCCGAAGGGCGTGTCGTTCGCGATGCGGATCGCGTCGTCGACGTCCTTCGCGCGGTACACCGTGCCGACCGGGCCGAACAGCTCCTCGCGGTAGAGCGCCATCGCGGGCGCCGCGCCGCCGAGCAGCGTCGGCCGCACACGGGCACCCTCGCCGGTCTCGACGCCGGCCTCGACGCCGCCCGCGAGCACCGTCGCGCCGTCGACGACCGCGTCGGCGACCTGCCGGCGGAGGCGCTGGGCGGCTGCCGCCGACGACAGCGGACCGACGAGCGCGTCCTCGTCCTCCGGGCCGCCCACCTCGAGCGCCGCGATCGCGGCGGCGAGCCGCTCGGCGAACGCGTCGTAGAGCTCGTCGACGACGATGAACCGCTTCGACGCGTTGCACGACTGCCCGGAGTTCTCCATCCGCGTCTCGAGGGCGTTCTCGACGACCGCGTCGAGGTCGTCGGTGGAGATCACGATGAACGGGTCGGAGCCGCCGAGCTCCAGCACCACCTTCTTGAGGTTCCGTCCGGCGACCTCCGCGACCGCGGCGCCGGCGCGCTCGGAGCCGGTGAGCGAGACGCCACGGATGGCGGGGTGCGGGATGACGATGTCGCTGATCTGCTCGTTCGTCGCGAACACGTTCTCGTACGCGCCCGCCGGCAGCCCCGCCTCGGTGAGGATCTCGGCGATCGTCGTCGCCGACCACGGGCACTGCGGCGCGTGCTTGAGCACCACCGTGTTGCCGAGCATGAGATTGGGGAACGCGAACCGGGCCACCTGGTAGTACGGGAAGTTCCACGGCATGATGCCGAGGATCGCGCCCTGCGCGCTCTTCCGCACCCGGGCGTCGACGCCGCCGCGGTTCTCGAGCACCTCATCCCCCAGGAAGGCCTCCGCGTTGTCCGCGTAGTACTGGATGATCTCGCCCGAGAACTCCGCCTCGAAGATCCCCTGCCCGAGCGGCTTGCCCATCTCGGTGCGGATGATCTCCGCCAGCTCGCGCGAGCGCTCCGCGAAGATCGCCGCCGCCCTCGACAGCACCGCCGCCCGCTCCGCGATCGGCGTCGTGGACCACGACGCGAACGCCTCGTGCGCGCGCTCCACGGCCGCGCGGACCTCGTCGTCGGTGGCGGTGGGGTACTCGCGCACCAGCTGCCCGGTGGCGGGGTCGATGACCCGGTACTCGCTCATGGATTCCTCTCCTGGCCGCGCGTCCTCGCGCGGCCTCGTCGATCATCGCCCGGGGGTGGGCTGCTGCTGGGTGATGCAGTGGATGCCGCCGCCGCGCGCGAAGATCGGCCGCGCGTCGACGGTGACGACCTCGCGGCCGGGGTAGGCCTCGGCGAGGATCGCGCGGGCGCGGGCGTCGGCCTCCGGCTCGCCGAATCCGCAGGCGACGACGCCGCCGTCGACGAGCGAGTGGTTGACGTAGCTCCAGTCGACGAAGCCGTCGTCGTCGCGGAGCGTCGCGGGCGCGGGCAGCGCCACGACCTCGAGCGCTCGGCCGCGGGCGTCGACGGCGCCCTCGAGCAGCTCGCGCAGCTCGCGGCCGACGGCATGGTCGGGATGCGCGGCGTCCTGCTGCTCGTGGAGCAGCACGCGGCCGGGGCCGGCGAAGGCGGCGACGATGTCGACGTGGCCGTTCGTGCCGAAGTCCTCGTAGTCGCGGGTCAGGCCGCGCGGCAGCCAGATGGCGCGCTCGGCGCCGAGCGTGCGCGCGAGCTCCGCCTCGACGCGCGCGCGGTCGGCGTGCGGGTTGCGACGGGGGTCGAGCTGCACCGTCTCGGTGAGCAGCACGGTGCCCTCGCCGTCGACGTGGATCCCGCCGCCCTCGTTGACGAGCAGCGAGGGCACGACCTCGGCGCCCGCGAGCTCGCCCACGATCCGTCCGAGCGCGGCCGAGCGCTGCCACTCGGCCCAGGCCGGGGCGCCCCAGCCGTTGAAGATCCAGTCGACGGCGCCGAGGCGGCCGTCCTCGTCGTCGACGACGAAGGTGGGGCCGACGTCCCGCATCCAGAACTCGTCGAGCGGCGCCTCGACGAGCTCGACGCCCTCGCCGAGCATCCGCCGCGCGCGGGCGGTCTCGCTCGGGTCGACGACCATCGTCACGTGCTCGAAGGCCGCGATGGCGTGGGCGACGGCGGTCCAGGCCGCGTAGCCCTCCTCGCGCTCCGCATCTGTGCTGCCGAGGGTGACCCCCTCGCGGGGGAAGGCCATCCACGTGCGCTCATGGGCCGCGCCCTCGGCCGGCATCCGCCACACCATTGCGGTCGTCCTCTCTGACGCCTACTCTTGACCAAGCGATCAATAAGGTTGACGCTAGCGACCGGACCCGCGTTCGTCAACGCCGGGCGCCCACGCCCATCTCGAGGAGGAGACATGGCCACCACCCAGATCCACGGCCAGATCGACGGCCCCATCCACGACGGCCGCCTGCACGACGTCGTCGTCATCGGCGCCGGCGTCGCGGGCCTCTCGGCCGCGACGCGGCTGACGGAGGCGGGCCACGACGTCGTCGTGCTCGAGGCGCGGGACCGCGTCGGCGGCCGCCTGTGGACGCGCGAGATCGACGGCGCGATGCTCGAGATCGGCGGCCAATGGGTCTCCCCCGACCAGACGGCCCTCATCGAGACCATCGACGCGCTCGGGCTCGAGACCTTCGCCCGCTACCGCGACGGCGGGAACGTCTACATCGACGAGGCCGGCCGCCGCACCGAGTTCACCGGCGAGCAGCTGCCCATGCCCGCCGCGACGGAGGCCGAGATGGAGCGCCTCACCGTCGTGCTCGACGACCTCGCCGCGGCGATGGACCCGGATGCGCCGTGGGCGCACCCGCAGGCCCGCGAGCTCGACACCGTCTCCTTCGCCGACTGGCTCGAGGGCCAGAGCGACGACGAGCTCGCCCGCCGCCACATCTCGCTCTTCATCGCGGAGGCGATGCTCACGAAGCCGGCGCACGCCTTCAGCGCGCTCCAGGCCGTGCTCATGGCCGCCTCCGCCGGCTCGTTCTCGAACCTCGTCGACTCGGAGTTCATCCTCGACCGCCGCGTCGTCGGCGGCCTCCAGCGCGTGCCGCTCACGCTCGCGGAGCGCCTCGGCGACCGCGTCGTCACGGGCGCGCCCGTGCGCCGCATCGAGCACGACGCCGAGGGCGCCACCGTCGTCTCCGACCGCGGATCCGTGCGCGGCCGCCGCGTGCTCGTCGCGATGCCGCCGAACCTCTTCTCGCGCATCGACTACCAGCCGCCGCTCCCCCGCCGCCAGCACCAGCTGCACCAGCACCTCTCGCTCGGCCTCGTCATCAAGGTGCACGCCGTCTACGACCGGCCCTTCTGGCGCGACAAGGGCCTCTCGGGCACCGCCTTCAGCCCGTACCGGCTCGTGCACGAGGCCTACGACAACTCCAACCACGAGGACCCGCGCGGCACGCTCGTCGGCTTCGTCTCCGACGAGCACGCCGACGCCGTCTTCGCCCTCCCCGCCGAGGAGCGGCGGCGCCGCATCCTCGCGAGCCTCGTCGACTACTTCGGCGACGAGGCCGCCGAGCCGCTCGTGTACTTCGAGAGCGACTGGGGCTCCGAGGAGTGGACGCGCGGCGCCTACGCCGCCTCCTACGACGTGGGCGGGCTCAGCCGCTACGGCGCCGACCAGCGCACGCCCGTGGGCGTCATCCACTGGGCCTGCAGCGACTTCGCGGGGATCGGCTTCCAGCACGTCGACGGCGGCATCCGCTCCGGCTGGCGCGCGGCCGAGGACATCGCGGCCGCCCTCGGCGGTCGCTGAGGAGGCACGGATGGCCCCCCAGGACAGCGTCGTCCCGGATGCCGGGGCGCAGGGCCGCGTCGAGGTGCACGAGGCGTCGATCGCGCAGCTGCGCGCCTGGCTCGAAGCCGGTGCGGCGACGAGCGTCGACCTCGTCGAGGCCTACCTCGCGCGCATCGACGCCTACGATGCGCCGAGCACCGTGACCGCCCTGAACGCCGTGGTCGTGCGGAACCCCGACGCGCTCGAGGAGGCCCGCGCCTCCGACCAGCGCCGCGCGGCGGGCCGCGCGCTCGGCCCGCTCGACGGCATCCCGTACACGGCGAAGGACAGCTACCTCGTGCGCGGCCTCACCGCCGCCGCCGGCAGCCCCGCGTTCGTCGACCTCGTCGCGCAGCGCGACGCGTTCACGATCGAGCGGCTGCGCGCCGCGGGCGCGATCTGCCTCGGGCTCACGAACATGCCGCCGATGGCGAACGGAGGCATGCAGCGCGGCGCCTACGGTCGCGCCGAGAGCCCCTACTCGGCCGACTTCCTCACCTCGGCGTTCGGCTCCGGGTCGTCGAACGGCTCGGGCACCGCCACCGCCGCGAGCATGGCGGCCTTCGGCCTCGGCGAGGAGACGTGGTCGAGCGGCCGGGCGCCCGCCTCGTGCAACGCGCTCTGCGCGTACACGCCCTCGCGCGGCGTGATCTCGGTGCGCGGCAACTGGCCGCTCGTGCCGACGATGGACCTCGTCGTGCCGCACGCCCGCACCATGGAGGACCTCCTCGCGGTGCTCGACGCGGTCGTCGCCGACGACCCGGAGGTGCGCGGGGACCTGTGGCGGGCGCAGCCATGGGTGCCGATCCCCGCCGCATCCGCGGTGCGGCCGGCGTCGTACGCGGCGCTCGCCCCCGCCGGCGCCGCCGCCGCTCGCGCGGCGCTCGCCGGGAAGCGCATCGGCGCACCGCGCATGTTCCTCGGCGCCGACCCCGAGCAGGGCGTCGGCGCCACCGGCATCGGCGGCCCCACCGGGCAGCGGATCGATCCGCGGCCGAGCTCGCTCCGGCTCTGGGAGGCGCTGCGGCGCGACCTCGAGGCGGCGGGCGCGGAGGTGATCGACGTCGACCTGCCGATGGTGACGAACTACGAGGGCGACCGCGCCGGCGCGCCCACGATCCGCACGCGCGGCCTCGTGACCGAGGCCTTCCTGCACCGCGAGATCGTCGACCTCTCGGCCTGGGCGTGGGAGGACTTCCTGGCCGCGAACGGCGACCCGGCACTGTCGTCGCTCGTCGACGTCGACGGCGCGCGGATCTTCCCGCACCCCGAGGGCGCGCTCCCCGACCGCTACGACGGCTTCGACGACGACATCGCCGACTACCCCGCGCACGTGCGCACGCATCGGGTCGGCTCGTTCCTCGAGATCCCCGAGCTCGAGGCGGGCCTGCGCGGCCTCGAGGAGACGCGCCGCGTCGACCTCGAGGCGTGGATGGACGAGCTCGGCCTCGACGCGATCGCCTTCCCCGCGATGGCCGACGTCGGGCCCGCCGACGCGGACGTCGACCCCGCCTCGGCCGACCTCGCCTGGCGCAACGGCGTGTGGGTGGCGAACGGCAACCTCGCGATCCGGCACCTCGGCGTGCCGACCGTCACCGTGCCGATGGGCACGATGGCCGACATCGGGATGCCGGTGGGGCTCACGATCGCCGGCCGCGCCTACGACGACACTGCGCTGCTCGCGCTCGCCGCCGCCGTCGAGGCGACGGGCGAGCGGCGCACCGCGCCGCCGCGGACGCCGCCGCTCGGCTGAGCCGGCGAAGCGGGGCGGCGGGGGCGACCCTGCCGCCCCGTCGTCGTGCGCGGGTCAGTCGGCGATCGCGCCGGGCGCGAGCCCGAGCATCCCCTCGGCCGCCCGCTTCGCGATCGCGCCCTGCGCGGCCGGGCCGCCCCAGTGCACGAGCTCGTGCGCGTTGAGGCCGTCGATCATCGCGAGCAGGTGCAGCGCCGTGCCGTCGACGTCGTCGCAGCGCATCGAGCCGGCGTCGACGCCGGCCCGGATCGTGCCGCTGATGATGCCGAGCCACTCGTCCATGCGCAGCCGCACGGCGTCGGCGAGCGCCGTGTTGCGGCGGCCGAGCGACCACGCCTGCACCCACAGCGAGGTGACGTCCTGCCGCTCGGGGTCGATGGCCGCGTCGATGAGCGCGCCGATGCCGGCGATCGCGTCGGGCTCGTCGGCCACGAGCGCCCGCACCTCGACGATCTCCTCGGCGACGACCTCCGAGAAGGTGTCGGCGACGAGCGCGTCCATGCTCTCGACGTAGTGCGCGACGAGCGCCGCGGCCATCGAGGCGCGCCCGGCGACGGCGCGCTGCGTCACGGCGTCGAGGCCCTCCTCGAGCGCGATCGCCCGGGCGGTCGCGGCGATCTCGGCGCGGCGGTCGTCGGGCGACCGCCGGACGCGGCGGCGGGGAGCCGCGGGCTCGGTCGTCGTCTCCATGCCGCCATCCTCCCCCACCGGGGCGGGCACGCCCGCCCGCCCCGGCCATCCATCCGGCGCGGGCACGCCCGCCCGCGTCGGCGGTCCGTCAGTTCCGCTCGGCGGTCGCGGCGCCCTCGTCGTGGGCGAGCTCGTCGTCGTCCGCCGCATCCGGGTCGTCGACCGCCACGGGCAGCACCTCGCCGCGGAAGAACGCGGGGTGGCGGGCCGCCTGCACGAGCATGAGCACGACGCCCAGCAGCAGGATGCCGACGCTCGCGACGAAGACGAGGCCGATGCCGTCCTGCGCCATGCCGTCGGCGTCGTATCGGGTCGCGAAGAGCGCCGAGCCCGAGCCGAAGGCCGGGTCGATCGAGTCGACGGCGGTCTTGCAGAACAGCGCCAGGAGCGCGAGCCCGCCGAGCAGCGGCAGCACGATCCGCGACAGCGCGCGCCGCACGCCCGAGCGCCACGAGCGGCGGAAGTACCACGCGGCCGCGAGGCCCGTGATGCCGTAGTAGAAGCAGACCATCATGCCGAGGGCGCTGATGGTGTCCCAGAGCGCGTTCTCGGAGAGCACGCGCATGACGGCGTAGAGCGCCATCGCGACGATCGCCGACGCGAGCGTGGCGACCGAGGGCGAGCGGAAGCGCGGGCTCACCGTGCGGAACGCGCTCGGCATCGCGCCGTAGTGGCCCATCGCGAGGATCGTGCGGGAGGGCGAGATCATCGTCGACTGCAGCGAGGCGGCCGAGCTGAGCAGGATCGCGATCGAGACGAGGATCGCGAACGGGCCCATGATGGGCGCCGAGAGCACGGCGAAGATCGACTCCTGGTTCTCGGGGTTGCCGGCGCCGAGGCCGGTCTCGCCGACGCCCGCGTAGGCGAGGGTCGCGATGGTGACGAAGAGGTAGACGGCCATCGTGATGACGATCGTCGCGATGGCGGCACGGCCGGGCGTGCGCTTGGGGTCCTTCGCCTCCTCGTTCATCGTGACGACGGTGTCCCAGCCCCAGAAGAGGAAGATCGCGAGCGAGACGCCGGCCGAGAGCGCCGACAGGCTCGAGGCGGCGAAGGGGTCGAACCAGGAGGCGTCCACCTGCTGCGGGTCGAAGCCGTCGCCGTTCGCGACCGCGACGAGCGCGGCGACGACGTACCAGCCGAGCGCGCCGAGCTGGAAGATCACGAGGCCGATCTGCACCTTCTTCGTCGCCTCGACGCCGCGGTAGCTGATCCACGCGGCGCCGGCCACGAACAGGCCCGTGCAGAGCAGGTTGAGCCAGAGCACGCGCGTGAGGTCGGCGAGCGACTCGTCGCCGGTGATCTGCGCGAGCAGGATGAAGAGGAAGTCGACGGCGACGGCCGCGAGGTTCGAGAGCACCAGGATGGTGGAGGCGACGAGGCCCCAGCCCGCCATCCAGCCGAGCCACGGCCCGAACGCGCGCGTGGCCCAGGTGAAGCTCGTGCCGGAGTCGGGCATGGCGGCGTTCAGCTCGCGGTAGCCGAAGAGCACGAAGAGCATCGGGACGAAGCCGATGAGCAGCACGGCCGGCACCTGCAGGCCAACCTCGGCCACCACCGGGCCGAGGCCAGAGGTGAGCGTGTACGCGGGCGCCACCGCGGAGACGCCGATGATGGCGCCGCCGATGGCGCCCACCTTCCCGACGCCCAGTCCCTTGCGCGAGACGCCGCGCTGCGCGGCTCCGCTCTGCTGCTCGATCGTGGTCATGAGGCTCCTTCGCCCGTCCCGGCCCGCCCCGACTGCGCGGCGGGCTGTCGGCCATTGTTGACCATGTGATCGATAAGCGCAAGCCCGGTGCGGCGACGCGGACGCCACATCCACCTGTCCCCCATCCGCGGCGCGTACGGTCGCCGCACCCGCGACGGACCACGAGGAGGACGCGATGCGACGGAAGAGCCCGACCGAACCGGCAGGATCCGGCAAGCCATGGTCGTTGCAGGCCCTCGAGCTGGGTGCGAAGGCGCTGCAGTCGACGCCGCCCCTGCACGCCTTCGACGTCTACGTCGTGGGCTTCCACCCGGCCAAGGACGACCCTTCGATGCAGATGGAGGCGCACCACTTCTGCCGCGTGGTGAACGACGACCTCATCGAGGCGACGATCTTCGACGGGAACGCCGCCGACGCGAACCTCATCGGCATCGAGTACATCGTCTCGGAGGCGCTCTTCGAGACCCTCGACGACGACGAGCAGCGCCTCTGGCATCCGCACAACTACGAGATCCTCGGCGGCTCCCTCGTGGCGCCGGGTCTGCCGGCGGCCGCGGAGGACGCACTCATGCGGCGGCTGCTCAACAGCTACGGCAAGACCTGGCACACCTGGCACACCGGACGGCACGACGTCGGGGGCGGGCACTCCCTGCCGCTCGGCGAGCCCATGCTGATGTGGTCGTTCAACCGCGACGGCGAGACCGATGCGTCGCTCGAGGCCGACCGCGAGCGCGCGCTCGGGCTCGACACGGCGCGGACGCGCGAGCGCAGGGCGTCGATGGCGGAGCACGCACGGCCGCAGCGGGGCGTCGACGCCCTGCGCTCGCACTTCCCCGACGCGACACCCGCCCCCGGCGTCGTGGACGACGGCCGAGACGCGGCGCGCTGAGGCCCGCATCGACCAGCGGCCCTGGACGACAGGGCCGCGCAGACCTACGCTCGGCGGCATGACGACGGCCGCGCACCGGGTCGAGGCCCTGAGCCCGGCCACCTGGTCCGCGTTCGCCGACCTCGTCGAGCGCCACGGCGGGATCTTCGGCGGCTGCTGGTGCACGTACTTCCACCCGGCGTGCGCGGATCGGGCGCCGGGCGCCGACGGCAGCCGGGACTACAAGCGGCGGCTCGTGGATGAGGGGCGGGCGCACGCCGCGCTCGTCATGCTCGGCGACGAGGCGATCGCCTGGGCCGAGTACGGCACGCCCGAGGAGCTGCCGAACATCCACCACCGCAAGCAGTACGACGCGGAGGCCGACCTCGTGCCCGATCACCGCATCACGTGCATCTTCGTCGACAAGCGGCACCGGCGCGGCGGCTACGCGGAGATCGCCTTGGGCGGCGCGCTCGAGCTCATCGCGGCCGCGGGCGGCGGGGTCGTCGAGGGCTACCCGCACGAGGTGGGCGAGCAGCGGATGAGCAGCTCGTTCGTCTACAACGGCACCCGCGCGATGTACGAGCGAGCCGGCTTCGCGCTCATCCGGCCGAAGGGACTGAGGAACACCGTGATGCGCCGAACGGTGACGGCGGCCTGAGCGCCGCCACCGCCGGGCGGCTCAGTGCACGATCGGCGGCTCAGTGCGCGATCGTCCGCTCCCCCGCATCCGCGCCCTCGTCGGCCGCGGCGTCGCCCCGCACGAACGCGGCGAGCACGACGGCCGCGAGCGAGAGCGAGGCGCCCACGACGAACGCCGCGTGCACGCCCGAGCTCATCGCCGCCGCACCGCTCGCCCCGTCGGCCGCGGCGCTCGCGGCGCCCACCGCCATGAGGGTCACGAACAGCGCGGTGCCTGCGGCGCCGGCCACCTGCTGCAGCGTCGACATGACCGCCGAGCCGTGCGAGTAGAGGCGGCGCGGCAGCGAGCCGAGCGCCGAGGTGAGCAGCGGCGTGAACATGAACGCGAGGCCGAGGTTGAGCACGAGGTGCATCGCGATGATCGTCGGCACGGTCGAGGCCTCGTCGAGCGTCGTCATCCACCACAGCGCGCCGCTCGTGACGATCGCGGCGGGCAGCACGAGCGGGCGAGGGCCGAAGCGGTCGAAGAGCGCGCCGACGACCGGTGCCGCGACGCCCATGAGCACGCCGCCGGGCAGCAGCATGAGGCCGGTCGCGAGCGTGTCGAGGCCGAGCACCTGCTGCAGGTACAGCGGCAGCAGGATGAGCGTGCCGAGGAGCACGGCGAACACGACGACCACCAGCACGACCGCGAGCGAGAACGGGCGGGTGCGGAACACGGCGAGGTCGAGCAGCACGCGGTCGGTGCCACCGAGCGACAGCTGGCGCCACACGAACGCACCGAGCGAGAGCACGCCGATCGCGATCGGCACCCAGACGGGCACGCCCTCGTTGCCCTCGGCCGACTCCCCGAGCGACGCGAGGCCGAAGATGAGGCCGCCGAAGCCGATCGCGGCCAGTGGCACCGACACGAGGTCGAGGCGGCCCGGCTTCGTCTCGGTGAGGTTGCGCACGAAGACGCCGCCGAGGATCAGGGACAGCACCGCGATCGGCAGCACGAACACGAAGAGCCAGCGCCACTCGAAGGCCGACAGGATGAGGCCCGAGACCGTGGGACCGACGGCGGGCGCGACGGCGATGACCACCGAGACGACGCCCATGAAGCGGCCGCGCCGCTCCGGGGGCACCACCGACAGCACCGTGGTGAACAGCAGCGGCATCATGATCGCCGTGCCGGCGGCCTGCACGACGCGGCCGACGAGCAGCACCCCGAACCCGGGTGCGATCGCCGCGACGAGGGTGCCGGCCGTGAACAAGCCCATGGCGACGAAGAACAGGGCGCGCAGCGGCACGCGCTGCAGCAGGAAGCCCGTGATGGGGATGATGACCGCCATCGTGAGCAGGAAGCCGGTCGTCAGCCACTGCGCGGTGCTCGTGGTGATGCCGAGGTCGACCGTGAGCTGCGGGATCGCGACGCCCATGATCGTCTCGTTGAGGATCACGACGAAGGCGCTCGCGACGAGCAGGGCCAGCACGGGGCCGGGGCGCGGCGCGGTCATCGGTGCGGCTGCGACGGGCGCGGCGTCCGGGCGGATGGTCGGGGTGGATGCGGTGTCGGTGGCGCTGCTCATCGTCTCTCGTTCTGCGTGTGCGTGCCGACTTGGCAGTGACTGCCATGTCGGCGGGGACTACCGTAGCATGGCGGCATGACGAGCACCGAGGATCGGCACGCGACCGACCTGCGCGAGCGACGGCGCTCGCAGACCCGGCGCGAGATCGCCGACGCGGCGATCGACCTGTTCGAGCGGCAGGGGGTGGCCGCGACCACGGTCGAGGACATCGCGGCGGCGGCCGGCATCTCGCCGCGCACCTTCTACCGCGTGTGCGGCACGAAGGAGCAGGCGGTGCTCGACGACAGCGAGCTCGCCGGCGCCATGGCCGCCGCCGCCGCGGGCATCGACGCCGCCGCTCCCCTGCGCCCGCAGCTGGTCGCCTTCTGGCGCGAGCAGATGGCCATCATCGAGGCGGACGCCGAAGGGCATCGCCGCCACCTGCGGGTGCGCCGGCTCATCGCCGACGAGCCCACCCTGCTCGCGGCGGCGCTGCGGCAGGAGCACGACCGCGACGAGGCGTTCGTGCAGGCCCTGGTCGAGGCGACCGGCCGCGACGCGCTGCAGCTGCGCGCGCTCGCCGAGTGGATCTCGGTGCTCGTGCGGCTCACGATCGAGGAGCGGCTGTGCGCGGGCGAGGGGGCCGGCGCGCTGCCGCTCACGCCGATCTTCGATCGCGCGCTCGAGGCGCTGGAGGGCGTGCAGGCGCTCTGAGGGCTCGGCCGGCCGGCCGCCGTCAGCGCAGGAGGCGAGCCAGGATCGCCGAGGCCATCGCCTCCGGGGCCTCGATGGGCACGAAGTGGCCGCCCGGCACGATGCGCAGCTCGACCCGCTCGAACCATGCGGGCAGCTCGTCGGCCCACTCGATGGGGAAGAGCGGGTCGCGCTCGGGCCACAGCATCGTCGTCGGGATGCGAGAGCGCCGACCCTCGGCGTAGCCGACGTTGTCGCGGTACCAGGCGATGCTCGCCGTGAACGCGCCCGGCCTGGCGTAGGCGCGCACGACCTCCTCGAACCGGGGCCCCGCGACGACGGAGGCGTCGCCCGACCACGCCTCGATCAGGAACGCCAGGTGCTCGCGCACGGCGTCCTCCCGCCCGTCGATGAGCCGCTCGGCGAGCAGCGTCCGGTGGAAGTGCTGGTACCAGAAGCGGTCCGCCAGGGCGGCGGCGCCCGCGCGGTCGCCGATGCCGGGATAGCCGGGGGTCAGCACGGCGCCGACGATCCGTTCGGGCGCGGCTCGCACCATCGCCTGCGCGATCCGGCTGCCGATGTCGTAGCCGACGACCACCAGCGGTGCGTCGTCCGGCAGCGCCGCGAGCAGCCGCTCGGCATGCGCGGCCGCCGACGCGGCGCCGGGCGCCATCGGCCCCGCGAACCCGTCGCCCAGGCCCGCCAGCACCGGCACCTCGACGCGCACGCCGGGCAGCAGCGCCCGCGCGGCGTCGTAGTCCGAGGGCAGCCCGGGCCAGCCGTGGAGCAGCACGACGATCGGTTCGCTCACGTCGGGCTCCGTCCTCTGCGGGACGGACGCCCGCACGCCGCCATCATGCCGAGGCGTCCCTGCGAGCCGGACGAAGGGACGTCGCGCTCAGCGGATGCTTCAGGTGCGCAGGTGCGAGGCGCCGTTCAGGTCGAGGACCGCGCCCGAGGCCCACTGCGCGTCGGGCGAGGCGAGGAACGCGATGGCGTGGGCCACCTCCTCCGGGGTGCCGACCCGGCCGAAGGGGCTCTGGGCGCGCACCGCGTCGCCCTCGCTGCCGGCGAGCCTCGACTCCTGCCGCTCCGTGCCGACGAAGCCGGGCGCGACGCTCGTCACGGCGATGCCGTGCGGCGCGAGGGCGACGGCCATCGACTGGCCGAAGGCATGCAGGCCGGCCTTCGCGGCGCCGTAGGCCGGGTACTCCGGCTCGCCGCGGAACGCGCCGCGCGAGCCGACGTTGACGATCGAGCCCGGTCGGCCCTGCGCGATGAGCGCCTCCGCCACCAGGAAGGTCACGTTCGCGGGGCCGCGCAGGTCGAGGTCGAGCATCTGCTCCCACACCTGCGTCCATCGCTCGTACGAGACCTCGCCGATCGCGTGCTCGGTAGCCGGGCTCGGCGCGATCGCGGCGTTGTTGACGAGCAGGTCGACATGGCCGAAGGCGTCGAGGACCTCGGCCACGACCCGCTGCGCCGCCCCCGGATCGGCGAGGTCGCCGCCGACGACGATGTGGCCGGAGCCCTCGAGCAGGCCGAGGGTCTCGTCGGCCGCCGCGGCGTCCGATCCGTAGTGGACGGCGACGCGATCGCCGCGTCGGCTGAGCTCCACAGCGGTGGCGCGGCCGATCCCGCGGGATGCGCCCGTGACGAGTGCGTTGGCCATGGCCGGTCCTTCCGTCGTGCGCCCTTGGCGACCCGAGGCTACCGCCGGGGCCGGAGCGGCAGCGGGGGTGGTGTGCGCCGTGCACGCGGCGCCACGGCCGGCGCTGCGGCTCAGTCGAGGAAGGCGACCGCCCTGACGGGCGCGCCGTCGCCGCCGAGGCGCAGCGGGAAGATGCCGATCCGGATGCGCGCGGGCAGGTCGTCCGGCACGACGAGGTTCTCGACGATGCAGCCGTCGGCGCCGAGCACCGCCTCGTGCACCGGGAAGCTCGTGCCCTCGGCCGCGCCCTCGCCCGTCGCATCGGGGCTCAGCGCGTCGACCGCGAGCACGCGCATCCCGCGGCGCACGAGCTCGCGCGCGGCGGCGCCCTCGAGCCACGGATGGCGGAGGGCGCGCTCGGTGCCGAAGTGCGCCGACCAGCCGGTCGCGACCACGACGATCGGCGGCACCGCATCCGGCACCGGACCCGCCGCCTCGAGCGCCTCCCAGCCGACGCCGGCGCCATCCGCGAGGCCCGGCACCCGCAGCACGAGCGCCTCGCCGACGAGCTCGTCGAGAACGACCTGGGCCATCGTCCGGCCGCCCTCGACGGTGTGCGAGGGCGCGTCGACGTGCGTGCCCGTGTGCGAGCCCATCGCGAGCCGCTCCACCGCGACGCCGTCGTGGCCGAGCGTGAGCGCGGCCACGACCTCGACCGCGGGGTCGCCGGGGTAGACCTGCATGCCGTCGCGGACGGGATGCGTCAGGTCGACGAGGCGCGGCCAGCGCGCCGCCGCGTCAGCGGGCATCGGCGTCGGCGAGGTGGCGGGCGGCCTCCGGCTCGCGCCGCCGCCCGGCGACCATCGAGACGACGAGGTAGAGCGCGAAGGTGACGACGAAGCTCGGCACGGTCGCGCCGAACGGGAGCGGCACGACGTATGCCCACACGTAGGCGAGGGTCGCCCCGACGAGCCAGGAGCCCACCGCGATCCAGTTGACGCCTCCCGAGAACCAGTACCGCCCGCCCCGCGGCTCGAGCAGGTCGGCGCTGTACGAGCGCCGGTGCAGCAGGTAGAAGTCGACGATCATGATCGCGAACACCGGCGCGAAGAGCGCCCCGATCGTCACGAGGAAGGTCGTGAACTGGTCGAGGAGGCCGAAGAACGTCGACCCCAGGACCGAGATCGCGCCGAGCACGAGCGCGGTCGCGAGGAAGGGCACGCGCCGACCGGGCAGCGCGTTCACGACCGTGGTCACCATCCCGTAGACGACCATCGTGTTCGTCGCCATGACCGAGAGGAAGATCGCGACGGCGAAGAGCGGGCCGAAGGGCTCGATGATCGTCGCCGGGTCGAACGGCACGGCCTCGCCGCCGCGGAGCACGACGAAGCCGATCGCGGTGGCGCCGACGGCCATCGCGACGACGGTCGAGAGCGTGTAGCCGATGCCGGCGCCGATCGCGCCGCCGCGCACCGTGCGGGCGAAGCGGTTGAAGTCGGCCGAGAGCACCGTCCAGGAGATGGCGGTCGCGAGCACGACGTCGAAGACGAGGCCCGGCGTGTAGAACGGCTCGGCGGGCGCCGGGATGGCGGCGAACTCGGCCGGCGAGAAGGTCGTGAAGGCAGTGATCGCGACGTAGGCGGCGATGGCGAGGATGACGGCGGCGAACCACGGCTCGACGCGCGCGACGCCGGCGTGGCCGAAGATCGCGAGCACCACCACGATGGCCTGGCAGAGGATCGCGAAGACCACCGGGCTCGAGAAGCCGGTGACGCTCGCGACGAGCCAGTCGAGCGAGATGCCGGCGAGCATCGCCTGCACCCAGCTCCATCCCATGAGGATGACGAGGTTCGCGGCGGCCGGGAGCAGGCTGCCGCGCGTGCCGAACGAGGCACGGGTGAGCGCCATCGTCGGGAGGCCCGTGCGGGTGCCGATCGCGCCCACGAGCACGAGCACGCACGCCCCGAGCACCGTGCCCGCGACGATGAGGCCGAGCACGAGCCCGTAGGGCACGTCGGGCACGAGCAGGGTGCCGGTGAGCAGCGTCGTCACGACGAGGTTCGCGGCGAGCCAGATCATGAGCATCCGGCGCGACGAGTAGGTGCCGCGCACGGGGCCGGCGTCGTCGGCATCGGCCTGCAGGCGTCGCTCGAGGCGGGAGTAGAGCGTCATCGGTCTCCTTCGACGGATGCGGAGCCCGCGCGGGGCTCGTGGCTGGGCGCCGGCGCGGCCGGTGCTGGGATCAGGGGGCGGCTGCGGGCAGGGGCGACAGGTGCTCGTGGACCGCGACGAGGCGGTCGCCGTCGAGGGCGAGCACGATCGACTCGCGCTCGCGGTAGGACTCCTGCCCCGCCCCGGTCTCGACGGTCGTGTCGACGGTGTGCGTGAGGACGGCGCCGCCCGGCAGCGGCTGCACGAGCCGTTCGGTCGACCTGCAGGCGATCACGTGCCAGCCCTCGGCGAGCCACGACCGCCACAGCGCCTCGTACGCCGCGCGGTCGTCGAGCCGGCGCGGCTCGGTGTGGAACACGAACGAGGCGCTCGGCGCGAAGGCCGCGAAGTATCGCTCGGTGTCGGTGGCGGCGAAGGCCGCGACGATCGCGTCGACGGCGGCCTCGACCTCCGCGGCGTCAGGCGTGCGCATCGGAGCCCCCTCCCGTGCGGGGCGCCATGGCGCTCAGCAGCTCGTAGACGACGTGGCTGGCCGCGACGGCGGTGAGCTGCGCGTGGTCGTAGGCCGGAGCGACCTCGACGACGTCGGCGCCGACGATGCGGCGACCGGCGAGCGCGCGCAGCATGCGCAGCAGCTCGCGGCTCGTGAGCCCGCCGGCCTCGGGCGTGCCGGTGCCGGGCGCGTGCGCGGGGTCGAGCACGTCGATGTCGATCGACACGTACAGCGGCGCGTCGCCGATGCGCGCGTGCATCCGGTCGATCGCGGCCGCGACGCCGTGCTCCTCGACGAACTCGCTCGTGACGACCGAGAAGCCCAGCCGCTCGTCGTCGGCCAGGTCGTCCTTGTCGTAGAGCGGACCGCGCGTGCCGACGTGCATGCTCGCCGTCAGGTCGATCAGGCCCTCCTCGGAGGCGCGGCGGAAGGGCGTGCCGTGGGTGACGGGCGCGCCGAAGTAGGTGTCCCACGTGTCGAGGTGGGCGTCGAAGTGCAGCACGGCCACGGGGCCGTGCTCGGCGTGCACCGCGCGGAGCAGCGGCAGGGCGATCGTGTGGTCGCCGCCGATGACGACGAACCGGTCGGCGCGCTCGCGCAGCTCGCGGGCGCCGGCCTCGATGCCCGCGACGGCGTCCTGCAGGTCGAACGGGTTGGCCACGAGGTCGCCCGCGTCGGCCACCTGCTGGGCGCCGAAGGGGAAGACGTCCTGCGCCGGGTTGTAGGGGCGCAGCAGCCGCGACGCCTCCCGCACGTGGGCAGGCCCGAAGCGCGCGCCCGGGCGGTACGAGACGCCGCTGTCGAAGGGCACGCCCGCGACGGCGATGTCGGCGCGGCCCACCTCGTCGAGGCGCGGAAGCCGCGCGAAGGTGGCGATGCCGGCGAACCGGGGCACGGCGCTCGCGTCGATCGGACCGACGGGGGTGGGTTGCATATTTGACAACTCTCGATACTCTGGGGGCAACGCTGCGTCGTCACCGTAGAACGCGGCGCGCCGGTCCGTCAAGCGCCCGGTCCGTCGAGCACTCGTCCGCTGCACACCGAGGAGCCCCGATGCGCCCGATCCACCCCTCTGCCGACTCGAGCGCCGTCGCGATCGGGGCGAGGCTGCGGGGCGCACGCCTCGCGCAGGGCCTCTCGCTCAGCCAGGTGGCGGCGAGCGCCGAGCTGTCGAAGGGCTTCCTCAGCCGGGTGGAGCGCGACGAGACGTCGCCGAGCGTCGCGACGCTCGTGCAGCTGTGCCAGGTGCTGTCGGTGCCCGTCGGCGCCCTCTTCGAGGAGCCGGACGTGCAGCGGGTGCGCTGGGCGGATGCGCCGCGCATCAACCTGGGCGGCGAGGGGGCGGACGAGCGCCTGCTCTCGCCCCGCCACGAGTCGCGGGTGCAGCTGCTGCGCAGCGAGCTCGCGCCCGACGCGCACGGCGGCGCCGACCTCTACACGATCAACTGCGAGGTCGAGGTGCTGCACGTCGTCGAGGGCACGATCTCGGTGCGACTGACGGACCGCGAGGTGCTGCTCGAGGCGGGCGATGCGCTGACGCTGCCGGGGCGGGAGCCGCACACCTGGCGCGTGGAGGGCGATCGGCCGGCGGTCGCCCTGTGGGTGATCTCGCCCGCGCCGTGGAGCGGGTCGGCCTGACGGGGTGGCGCTGGACGGCTCGCTTAACCTCGGCGCCGCACCCGGATCCCGGAGACCGCTTCAGACGAGCCAAGAGTCGTCGTACCTGTTCCCCAGTCTTCTCCTTGCCTCCAGGCGCAACGCTTCCGGGAAGGCGCGACTCTCATAGATCGCACCGTTCCTGACGTGAAGCAGATCGATCAGCGTGGCGGGAGTGTCGACACCGGCCACCCATTCCAGAGTCAGTGTTTTGAGTGCGGGCAGCGACCGCAGCTCCCCCCAGTTGGTGAGCATCTTGATATCACCTAGTATCAGGTTTTCGAGATTCGTGCATTCACGGATCCCGCGGAGGTCGAGATGCCGAGTGTCTGTGATCCGAAGAGTTCGGAGCAGTTCAGGAGAGGCCAACTTAGGGAGGCTGCGCAGCGACTTCGCCCTCTTCAGATCCAGATGCTCGAGGGGACTTTCCACGATCAACTCATCGAATGCGAACTTGCTGTCGTAGTTGTCCAGGTTCTTCAGACCAGGAGCGCGAACGAGTGGACTCCAAATCGGACCCAAGTAGCGCTCGACGCTAGCCGGTAGTGACGCGGACTGCGGCCTCAGCGGACCAGAGATCACCAGCGTCCTGAGGTTCTCGAACGCTTCTATGCCGTCCAGCCGCGACTTGGCGCCGACCAAGAGGTTCATCTCTTTGACCGCCTGGGCGAGTCCAGGTGCTGCGACGATCGACGAGAGGCTGGAGACTCCACGAGTCAGGGTCGTTGCGAGAAGCCCGGATCCGCTGACCCGCGAAACCACCTCCGTCGTCCACGGCCCTTCCTCTGTGCGCAAAGGAAGATCGAAGATGCTCATGAGTCCTGTCTACCTGGATCTTGCGTGACTGCGGTTCCTGCTCGGTTTCGATGGTGGGGTGTCTGCCCGCGTGATCATCACGCGCTGCGCGACAACAACTGCCCGGGCTGCGGATGGGCGCGCGTACCGAGTACTGCCATTGCGGTCCGCCGCCGGTCAGGGTGAACGTCGCCTCGCCACAACGGTCGACCGCTCATGCTTCGCGATCTTCGAGGCCACGACGCCCTTCACCACCGAGCGTGCGTCGCTCTTCTCGGTACCACGGCAGTCGCCTGGCCAACCGGTCCATGGTCGTCAAGCGGCCAACGTAGGTCAGCGCGACGCCGCCGCCAAGATCGATCCATCGCCAAGATGCATACGGCGGCCAGAGCTCACTCGTGACTTCGTGAACTGGACTGCGGTCGAACTGGCCAAGCACCAGCTCCAGCGGTCGACCGCGCATCGGCATCTCAACCTCGAGATCCGAGCCGCTGACATCGACCACCAGGTTCACCCCGACCTGCCAGATGCGCATCGTCACATCGTGAGCAGCGCCGGAGACCAGGGCAGAATCGTCTGCATCGAACAAGGAGATGTCGGTTGCTGGCAGCTCGCTCCATGTGACCGTCGGAGCGAGGGCTCGCGACATGCCCTCGAGTCTCTGACGCAGAGCATTCCTCATCGAGCACATTCAATGGTCGGCGCACTGCCACCAGCAGGCAAGGAAGTGGAGTCGATGAGGCCCCGGGCGTCCTTGCCTCCACGCCAGCGGACGATGAGGGCCGGAGTGACCATACCAGCCGATTGGGTAGCGACCTCGATCGTCGAGCAACCACGAAGGCCACCTGCTTCCGCAGGTGGCCTCCTACTGTCTCAACACAGTGCGCGCCCGGAGGGACTCGAACCCCCAACCTTCTGATCCGTAGTCAGATGCTCTATCCGTTGAGCTACGGGCGCTTGGCCTTCTCGGGCCAGGGATCAGACTAGCCGACCACTGGCCCGAGCGCCAATCGGGGCGCGTCGCGCCTCGATCAGGTCAGATCAGAGCGGGCGGATGTTCGCGGCCTGCGGGCCCTTCGTGCCCTCGACGACCTCGAACTCCACGGCCTGAGCCTCCTCGAGCGTCTTGAAGCCGCTCGAAGCGATCTGGCTGTAGTGGGCGAACAGGTCCTTGCCGCCGTCATCGGGGGCGATGAAGCCGAAGCCCTTGCCCGAGTCGAACCACTTGACGGTTCCGGTTGCCATGCATCCTCCAGGGTGCTGATTGCGCGCCGTAGCAGCGACGCGTCTGGTCGGGCCTTGCACCCTCCCCCAAGCCTAGCGGCATCGGGTGGCGGCGCGCTGAGGGATCCTACGGGCGGCCCGGCTCGAGCGTGTCGCCGAGGCGCGGCGCCCACAGCACCGCGAGCAGCGCGGCGACGCCGATCGCCGTGAGCGCTCCGAGCGCCGCGACGGCGAGCCCGGTGTCGACGGCGATCCAGCCGACCAGGAGCGCGCCGACGGCGGCGGCGGCGTAGGTCACCGCTGCATAGAGCGACGACAGCGCCCCTTGCCTGGCCGGAGTGGTGCCGCGCGTCAGCGCGACGAGGCCCACGCGGTACGAGACGCCGACCCCCGCGCCGACCAGCGTGAAGCCGACGAGCGCGACCGCGTCGAGCGCCCCGAGCGCCCCCGCGACGATGCCCGCGACGCCGGCGACGACGACGAGCGCCCCGCTCGCCCGCGGCGCGACGCGCGCCAACCAGGGGCTCGCGAGCTGCGCTGCGGCGCTCGAGCCGAGCAGCAGCGCCGGGCCGACGGCCTGCACGACCGGTCGGCCGAGGTCTGCGAACACCGTCGCCCCGAACACGGTCGCGGTGCTGAGGCCGATCCAGCCGATCGCCCCGATGCCGAGCGAGCGCGCAGCGTCGGCGTCCAGGCGCAGCCTCGCGGTCGCGCCGCCCAGGTCCTCGAGCGCGGCGCGGTTCGCCCGCCGGCGCACCCCGAGCACCACCGCCGCGAGCGCGAGGAGCACGAGCACGATGCCCGCGTGACCGAGGGCGACCGCGCGCGGGGCGTCGGCGACGAGCGCGCCTGCGACCGCCTGCGACCACGCGGTGCCGAGCACCGCGCCGACGAGGTTGCCGGTCGCCGACAGCGCTCGACCCGGCGCGCCCACGGCGGCGACCACGAGCGCAGCCGCGGCGCCGGTGCCGATGCCGCCGGCGACGCCGGCGACGGCGCGGCCCGCGAGGATCGACCACTCCTGCTCGACCCACAGCAGCGCATCCGACCCGATCGACGTCGCGAGCGCCGCGAGCAGCAGCGGCGCGGCGAGCCGCGTGGCCCGCGGCCGGGCCAGGAGCAGCAGCACGGCGACGAGCACCGTGACGTAGCTGACGAAGGTGAGCGAGAGCACGAGCGGATCGAGCCCCAGCAGGTCGCGGTAGACGGGCAGGAGCGGGTTCATGGCGTTCGTGCCGGCGAGCAGCATCGAGAACGCCGCCGCGACCACGGCGGCCTGCAGCAGCGCCCAGATCCGGCCGCCGCGCGGTGCGGGTGCGGCGGATGCGCCGCCGCCGACGGCCTCGATCTCCCCGGTCCTGAGCCCCTGCGACGCCACCGATCCAGCCTAGGCGGCGTGCGAGCCGCAGCCGAGCGGCTGCCGACCGTGAGACGCGGAGCAGCGGGCCGCGTCGTCAGCGCTCGGCGCTCGGACCGCGCCCGTTGCCGCTGTTCTGGCCCGGACCGCTGCCGCTGTTGGCGTCGCGGCCGTTGCCGTTCCCGTTCGAGCTTCCGTTCCCGGTCGGGTTCCCGTTGCCGCTCCCGTTGCCGTTCCCGGTGGAGTTCCCTCTGCCGTTCCCGTTGCCGTTGCCGTTCGAGCTCCCGTCGGCGTCGGCGTCGGCGTCGGGCTCGACGGTCGCAGCAGGCGCTGCCGAGCCCGCCGAGACCGGCTCGACGTCCGCCGCATCCGCGGAGCCCGCCGCTGGAACGACCGCGGCGGTGCCTGCCGAGGCAGCGTCGACGGCGTCCGCGCCCGCATCCGCCTCGTCGTCGACAGCCACGCCCACGACGTCGTCCGCCACGACGGCGGGCGACTCGTCTGCGGGCGGCTGCGTCACGGCGACCGGCTGCTCGGACGCCGGCTCCGCGGTCGTCGGCTGCAGTGCCACGACGGCGCCGAGCCCGACGACCGCCGCGGCGACCGCGACCCCGCCGATGATCGCCGCGCGACGGCGGCGACGGCGCCGCTCGAGCGGCTCCACGTCGGTCGCGATGGCCACCGGCCCGAGCCGCGAGCCCGCGCGCCGGTCCACGTGCACGTCACCCGGCACGTGCGCCAGCGCATCCGCCACGTCGGCCGCCGACGGGCGCGCTGCGGCGTCTCGCGCCGTCATCGCCGTCAGCAGCGCCGACCACGCCGGTCCCAGCGACTCCGGCACGGCCGGGTCGCGCAGCATCCGAGCGGTGAGCATCTCCATGAGGGCGCCCTGGTACACGGGCGCGCCCTGCAGCGCCTCGAGCAGGATCAGGCCCAGCGCGTAGACGTCGGTCGGCGGGCCGACGCGCTCGCCGGACGCCTGCTCCGGGCTCACGTAGGCGGCGCTGCCGAGCACCGTGCCCGTCATCGTGATGCGCGTCGAGTCGATGAAGGAGGCGATGCCGAAGTCGGCGAGCTTCGCGTCGAAGGCGCGGTCAGGAACGTTCGAGGCGGCGAGCAGGATGTTACCCGGCTTGACGTCGCGGTGCACGACGCCGTGCGCATGCACCTCGGCGAGCGCGCCCGCGATCGCGCGGCCCACCTGCGCGACGTCGCCCGCATCCATGGGCCCGCTCTCGAGCAGGCCCGCGAGCGTCGGTCCGTCGACGAGGTCCATGACGAGGTAGCCGACGCTGCGGCCGAGCACGTCGAGCTGGCCGGCGTCGAGCAGCGTGACGAGCGACTCGTGCTGCAGCGACGAGAGCACCTGCACCTCGTGCTGCGCGCGGCGCGCGGTGACCGGATCGGTCGGGGCGCCGAGCAGCACCTTCACGGCGACCGGTAGGTCGAGGTGCTCGTCGTGCGCGCGCAGCACCGTCGACATGCCGCCCGAGCCGAGCTTCCCCTCGACCGTGTACCGGCCGTCGATCGACGTGCCCGGTGCGAACGGGTCGGATGCATCCACGGGGACTCCCAGGCTGGCCGCCGACCGCGCGAGGGGCGCGGGCGTCAGGAGCGGCGGGTCGAGCGGGCTCGACCGCGGCAATGGTCGCACGCGGTGGGGGACGCCGCATGCACCGGGGACTCAGGTGGATCCGGCTTCCGGTCCCACGGGTCAGCCGTCGTCGCCCTGACGGCCGGCGCCCGGGGCGTTGCCGCCCGAGCCGTTGCCGGAGCCGCTGCCCGAGCCGCCTCCTGAGCCGTTGCCCGAGCCGCCTCCTGAGCCGTTGCCCGAGCCGCTGCCCGAGCCGCCTCCTGAGCCGTTGCCCGAGCCGCTGCCCGAGCCGCCTCCTGAGCCGTTGCCCGAGCCGCTGCCCGAGCCGCCTCCTGAGCCGTTGCCCGAGCCGCTGCCCGGATCAGCGGTTCCGCCACCGCCGTTCCCGCCGCCGTTCCCGCTGCCGTTGCCGTTGCCGTTGCCGTTGCCGGAGGAGGTGCTGCCGACAGTGCCCGTCGCGGGCGCCACGACCGCCTGCTCCACGACGGCGCCCGTGTCCGCCGTCATTGCCTCCGCCCCCTCCGACGAGGATGTCGTGGCGTCGTCCGCCTCCTCGGTCGGCGCCGCCTCCTCGGTCGGCGCCGCCTCCGACGGCTCGGCCGGCGGCTGCGAGACCGCCGCGGGCGGCTCGGCCCGTTCGGCATCCGCCTGGCCCTGCAGCGCGACGACGGCGCCGAGCCCCACGAGTCCCGCGGCGACCGCTCCGCCGACCACCAGCGCCGCCGCACGGCGCCGACGGCGGCCACCGGTCTCGGCGGCGGCCGCCACCGGCATCGGGTGGGTGGAGACGAGGGGCGGATCCTCCTCGACCGAGACGTCGGTCGGCACCGCCGCGAGCGCCAACGCGACGCGGGCCGCGGTCGGGCGAGCCACGGGGAGCCGCGAGGTCATGGCCGTGAGCAGCGAGCCCCACTCCTCCCCCAGCGAGCGCGGCACGACCGGGTCGCGCAGCATCCGCGCCGAGAGCACCTCGACCATCGACCCCTGGAACTCCTGCTCGCCCGTGAGCGCCTCGAGCAGCACGAGCCCGAGGGAGTACACGTCGGCGGCCGTGCCGACCCGCTGCCCGGCGGCCTGCTCGGGGCTGACGTATGCGGCGCTGCCGAGCACCGTGCCCGTGGCCGTGATCCGCGTGGCGTCGACGACGGAGGCGATGCCGAAGTCGGCGAGCTTCGCGTCGGCCTCGTGCTCCGGGTCGTGCGAAGGCGCCAGCAGGATGTTGCCGGGCTTGACGTCGCGGTGGACGATGCCGCGCGCGTGCACGAGCGCGAGCGCGCTGGCCGTCGCGCGACCGATGTGGGCGACGTCGCCCACGCTCATCGGCCCCTCGTCGAGGCGCTCCGAGAGCGTGGGGCCGTCGACGAGGTCCATGACGATGTAGGCGACGCTCCTCCCGCCGACGTCGACCGAGCCGGCGTCGAGGAGGGTGACGAGCGACTCGTGCTGCAGCGAGGTGAGCAGCCGGACCTCGGACTGCGCGCGGCGGGCGGACGACGGGTCGGTGGGTGCACCCAGGAGCATCTTGACGGCGACGTCCACATCGAGGCGGCCGTCGTGCGCGCGCAGCACGGTGGACATGCCGCCGACCCCGAGCCTCCCGAGCACCGTGTATCGGCCGTCGATCGTGGACCCCGGTTCGAAGGGGTCCGTGGCGTGCATCGCGCCTCCCAGGGCGGTCGCCGGCGACCGCGGGAGCGGGCGCGAGGTGCGGCGGTCGAGGTGCTCGAAGCGTCCATGGTCGCACGCTTGGGGGACAAGTCGGTGGGAGCCCCCTGGGGACACCCCGGGCGCTCGTCGTCGGACCTCCGGTGCCCGTCACGCACAGGGCGACGACCGCGAGCGCCGCGTCCAGCAGCATGCGCCTGCAGGTGTGCCGAGCGCGGTGGCGATGACGCTCGGCGGACGCTCCTCAGGAGGACGCGCCAGCGCGGCCTCCGGACCCGATCCCCGTCAGGCGGGTGAGCGCCCTGAACCCGTCCTCGGTGCCGGGCCAATGCGCGCGGACGGCACCGATCCCGGCTCGCCGCACCGTGCTCCGCAGCACGAGCGAGACGACGATCGCGTCATCGGCGTACCCGAGCACCGGGATGAAGTCCGGCACCAGGTCGATCGGGAACGCGAGGTAGACGAGCAGCGCCGCGAGCCGCCACCTGACCCCACGCGGCAGCGACGCGTCGGCCGCGAGCCGCCGCAGGAGCCGCAGCAGGTCCGGCAGCAGCCGCACCGCCTCCTGCAGCAGAGGCCCCTTCGGCCGAGCGAGCAGCAGCGCCACGAGCAGCGCGAGCCACGTCGCCAGGATCGCGACCCCGAGGCCGATCAGCGCCTCCGCCCACCACGGCATGCTCGAAGGCTACAGCCGCGAGCCGATGCGGGGCGGGCGCGGGGGAACGCTCGCGCCTGAACCACGAAGAGGCCCCGACTCGCCTGATCGCTCAGCGGTTCGAGGCCTCTCTCGGTGGTGGAGACGGAGGGATTTGAACCCTCGGTCCCCTATTGGGGACTCCACCTTAGCAGGGTGGTGCACTCGGCCGGACTATGCGACGTCTCCTCGGCCCGCCTGCGCAGGCCGGACGCAACTCTACCAAACCGGCGGAGCGCACCCGTGCGCGCGGCGCGGAACCGGGTCAGCTGCCGAACGGCACCACGCACGACTGCTGCGACGCGTCCTGCCCGATGACGCCGTCGAGCGCGGGCGTCTCGGTCGGCTCGGGTGTGCCGGCCGGGTCGGACGCCGCGGGGTCGGTGGGCGCAGGCGTCTCCGTGGGTGCCGGGGTCTCGGTCGCACCCGGCGTCTCGGTCGCCCCGGGCGTCTCGTCGGTCGACCCGACGCCCAGCGAGTCCTCGCCCAGCTGGATCGGCTGGTCGGTGCGGACGAGCTCCATGAGCGCCTCGGCCCGCTCGGGATCGGGTATGACGCGCGGCCCGCTCGGCACGTTCGGGTAGAGCACGAACTGCATCGTGTCGAGCGGGATGTCGGCGAGCACGCGGCCCATCGACACCATCGTGCCGATGTCGCCGAGCCCCGACGAGAGCGTCATGTTCTCGGTCGCGACGCCGGCGATGTTGTACAGCTTCGTGAAGTCGGTGAGCACCGCATCCGACTGGAGCGTGCGCACGAGCGACGACAGGAACACCTGCTGCGACGAGATGCGCGCCAGGTCGGAGCCGTCGCCCACGCCGTGGCGGGAGCGCAGGAACGCGAGCGCCTGCTCGCCCTCGAGGTCGTACGTGCCGGCCTCGGGGATCTGCAGGCCGGTCCAGCGGTCGTCGATCGGCCCGGCGAAGCAGACGGGCACGCCGCCGACGGCGCTCGACATGCTGATGACGCCGTTGAACGTGATCATCGCCGCGAACGGCACGTCGAGGCCCGTGAGCTCCTCGACCGTGGAGGCGACGCAGCCGAGGCCGCCACGGCTGAGCGCCTGGTTGAACTGGATGCCGTCGACCGCCGGAGCCGTCTCGCCCGTCTCCGGGTCCTCGCACGCGGGCATGTCGACGAGGAGGTCGCGCGGGAACGAGACGACGGTGGCGCGCGAGTGGTCCTCGCTCACGCGCATGAGCATCGTCACGTCGTTGAGCTTGCCGCCCTCGTAGGCGGCCTCGCCGAACGCCTCGCCCTGGCCCTCGCGCTGGTCGGAGCCGACGAGCAGGATGCTGAAGGCGCCCTGGTACGGGGCGAAGCCGGGCTGCGCGGGCGGCACGTCGCCGCCGAGGTCGACGGTCGCGATGTTCGTCGTGAGCCGCAGCACCGAGACGCCGACGACGCCGGCCATCGCCACGAGCACGACGCCCACGCCGAGCGCGACCCAGCGCAGCACGTGCGTGACGCCGTTGCGCCGGCGCAGGCGCCCGTGGCGCGGCGCCATCGACGACGTGTCGACGACGGTCCGTCGCTCCTCGCTGGCCATGCTGCTCCCCTTTCCGCGGAGGGCGTGGGATTCGAACCCACGAGGCATCGCTGCCCACCGGTTTTCAAGACCGGCTCCATCGGCCGCTCGGACAGCCCTCCATGCCCGTCGCTGCTGGCTGCGACGACCGACGACGATGGTACCGCCGGAGCGGATGCCAGGGCTGCCGACCGGCTCGCGATCGGCTGTGGATGCGCGCCTGTCCCCCGATCGGCGCCGCTGCGGCCGCCCCGGTCAGCGCTCGTCGAGCAGCGACTCCAGCAGCACGGCGAGGCCGTCCTCGTCGACCGGCGCGGTCGTCTCGGTCGCGACCGCGAGCAGCTCCTCGGGCGCCTGGCCCATCGCCACCGCGCGGCCGCCGCCCGCGGCGACCCACTCGAACATCTCGATGTCGTTGCGGCCGTCGCCGACCACGACGATCCGCTCGCGCGGGATCTCGAGCAGCTCGGCGACCCGCTCGAGGCCGGTCGCCTTGTTCACGCCGTCGGGCGCGATGTCGAGCCACGACGAGTAGCCGATGGCGTACGAGACCTTGTGGAGGCCCATCCCCTCGACGATCTCGAGGAACTCGTCGACCTCGTGGTCGGGGCTCATGACGACGACGCGCATCGCGGGCACCTCGAAGAGGTCTTCGAACTCCACCCGCTGCGCCTCGTCGAGGTTCCAGTCGACCATGCCGTCGGTGTAGCGGCGGTGGCCCTCCGCGTCCTCCACCATGTACGCGCCCGTCGGCAGACCCTGCGCGATGGTGCGCAGCGCCTCCGACGCGTCGAAGGTCTCGACGTGCAGGCGCTCGTAGCCGTCGCCGTTCCTGCCGAGCACGAGCGCGCCATTGGCCGAGACGAGGTGGCTCGGCTCGATGCCGAGCCGCAGCGCCGTCGACTCGGTGGTCGACTGCGAGCGGCCGGTGGCGAGCACGACCACGTGGCCGGCGTCGACCACGGCCCGCACGGCATCCGCCACGCGGTCGGAGAGCGAGTCGTCCTCGCGCACGACGGTGCCGTCGATGTCGAGGCCGATGAGCAGCGGCTGCATCAGGCGACCGGCTCGATGGTGCTGATGCCGCCCAGGTGCGGGCGCAAGGCCTCCGGCACGCGCACCGAGCCGTCGGGCTGCTGGTGCGTCTCGAGGATCGCGACGAGCCAGCGCGTGGTGGCGGCGGTGCCGTTGAGCGTCGCGACGGGCGCCGTGCGGCCGGTCTCGGTGCGGTAGCGGGTGCCGAGGCGGCGCGCCTGGAACGTCGTGCAGTTCGAGGTGGAGGTGAGCTCGCGGTACTGCTGCTGCGAGGGGATCCACGCCTCGATGTCGAACTTGCGGGCGGCCGAGGAGCCGAGGTCGCCCGCGGCGACGTCGATGACCCGGTAGTCGAGCTCGCAGGCCTGCAGCATCCGCTCCTGGAGCGCGCGCATCCGCTCGTGCTCGGCCTCCGCGTCCTCGGGCTTCACGTACGAGAACATCTCGAGCTTGTTGAACTGGTGCACGCGCAGGATGCCGCGGGTGTCGCGGCCCGCGGACCCGGCCTCGCGCCGGTAGCAGGTCGACCACCCGGCGTACCGCAGGGCGCCCTGCTCGAGGTCGACGATCTCGTCGGCGTGGAAGCCCGCGAGCGCCACCTCCGACGTGCCGGTCAGGTAGAGGTCGTCGGCGGGCAGGCGGTACACCTCGTCGGCGTGCTCGCCGAGGAAGCCGGTGCCGCGCATGATCTCCGGGCGGACGAGCGTGGGCGTCGTGAGCGGGGTGAAGCCGTCGGCGAGCACCTGCTCGAGGCCCAGCAGCATGAGCGCGAGCTCGAGCCGCATGCCGATGCCGGTCAGGTAGTAGAAGCGGCTGCCCGCGACCTTCGCGCCGCGCGCGATGTCGAAGGCGCGGAGGCTCTCGCCGAGCTCGACGTGGTCCTTCGGCTCGAAGTCGAACGAGCGCTCCTCGCCGTGCGTCGAGAGCGTGATGAAGTTCGCCTCGTCGCCCGCGGGGACGTCCGGGTGCACGATGTTGCCGAGCCGGGAGACGCTCGCGTCGAACGCCGCCTCGGCCTCCGTCACGCGCGTCTGCGCCTGCTTCACGCCGCCCGCGAGCGCCTTGCCCTGCTCGATGAGCGCGCCGCGGTCCTCCTTGGCGGCGGCGCCGACGAGCTTGCCGTGCGCGTTCTGCTCGGCGCGCAGGCGCTCGAACTCGGTGATCGCGGAGCGGCGCGCCGACTCCGCCTCCAGCGCCTCGTCGACGTACGAGACCGGGTCGCCCCGGCGCTCCTGGCTGGCCTTCACGAGGTCGGGCTGCTCGCGCAGCAGCTGGGGATCGATCACCCCAGCAGTCTACGAGCGGCGGATGTCCTGCACCTGCGGGCCGCGCTGGGCGACCGCTGACCTCGCCCACGGCGAACCCGCGGCGCCGCGGCAGTACAGTCCACCCATGCGCGCAGGCATCGTCTACAACCCCGTCAAGGCCGACCGCGAGGCGCTCGCGGCCCAGGTCGAGTCGGCCCAACCCATCGAGTGGTCGGAGCCGGTGTGGTTCGAGACCGACGCCGACGACGCCGGCGAGGCGGCGGTGCGGAAGGCGCTCGACGCGGACATCGACCTGCTGCTCGTCGCGGGCGGCGACGGCACGGTGCGCGTGGCGGCCGACCTCGTGACGGCCACCGAGGTGCCGCTCGCGATCATCCCCTCCGGCACCGGCAACCTGCTCGCCCGCAACCTCGGCATCGACGTGGTCTCGCTCAAGAACGCCGTGCGCACCGCCTTCGACGGCGAGCAGCGCGAGATCGACCTCGGCGAGCTCGAGGTGGAGTCGCCCGACGGGAAGCGCACCAAGCACGCGTTCGCGGTCATGGTCGGCTTCGGCCTCGACGCCGAGATGATCGACAAGACCGACGAGGGCCTGAAGAAGAAGGTGGGCTGGCTCGCCTACGTCGACGCCGCCGGCAAGGTGATCAACTCGCTCGACACCGTGCGCGTGCAGGTCCGCCTCGACGGCGGCCGCACGGTGCGCTCGACCGTGAACACGATGCTCATCGGCAACTGCGGCACCGTGACGAACGGCATCGTCGTGCTGCCCGACGCGGTCGTCGACGACGGGATGCTCGACATCGCGCTCGTGCGGCCCAAGGGCGTGCGCGGCTGGCTGCAGGTGGGCGGCTACGTCGCCCGCAACAACCTGCTCGTCACGAAGGTGCTGAAGCGCACGGGCCGCCTGGGCAAGCAGCGCACCGGCCCCGCCCTCGGGTACGGCCAGGCGAAGGAGACGCACGCGCGGCTGTCGGAGCCGAGGGCTGTGCAGGTCGACGGCGACGTCGTGGGCGACGCGATCGCGCTGCGCGCGACGATCCGCACCGACGCGCTCGTGGTGCGGGTGCCGAAGCAGCGCCCGCACCTCGGCGTCGCGGTCTAGGCGCGGCCAGGTCTCGAGACGCGAGCCGCCCGCGGCGGCGCGCTCCTCGACCAGCGGGAGGGAAGGCTGCGGGCTCCTCGACTTGCGAGGGCGGAGCAGCGGCCGGCTACGCCTCCGGCTCGGCGGCGAGCAGGCCGCGCAGCCAGTCGCGGGCGTCCTCGAAGCGGCGGTCGGCGTAGCGCTTCTCGACCGTGGCGCGCTCCCCCTCCGCCTTCGGGTACGAGCCGAGGAAGATGACGTTCGGGCTGAAGCGCTTGAGGCCGAGCAGCGCATCCGCCACCCGCTCGTCGCGCACGTGCCCGTCGCAGTCGATCACGAAGCGGTAGCGACCCAGCCGGTCGCCGATGGGGCGCGACTGGATGAGCGTGAGGTTCACGCCGCGGGTCGCGAACTGCTCGAGCATGTCGAGCAGGGCGCCCGGCTCGTCGCTCGGCAGCTCGACGACGAGGCTCGTCTTGTCGGCGCCGGTGCGCTCGGGCAGCTGCTCGGCACGGCCGACGAGCAGGAAGCGCGTGACGGCCGTGCGGGAGTCGGCCACGTGCTCGGCGAGCACCTCGAGGCCGTCGACCCACTGCGTGATCGTCGGCGTCGAGAGCGCCGCCTGCGCGACGCCCTGCGCGAGGTCGGCGGCGGCCGTCACGTTCGACGGCGCAGGCAGGTGCGCGCGGCCGGGCAGCTCGCGCTGCAGCCAGCGCGAGCACTGCGCGAGCGCCACCGGGTGCGCGGCGACGACCCGCACGTCCTCCAGCCGCGTGCCGGCGAGCGCCACGAGCGAGAAGTCGACCGGCACGAGGTGCTCGGAGAGGATGCGGATGCCGGGCGTCGCCGCGAGCGCGTCCTGCGCGGCGGTCACGCCGCCCTCGAGCGAGTTCTCGATCGCGATCATCGCGGCCGCCGAGCGGCCCTCGGCGACGTCGGCGAGCGCCTCCTGCACGTTCGCGACCGGACGCCGCTCCCACGAGCCGATGCCGGGCACCTGGTCGAGCGCGAGCTCCGTGAACGTGCCGCGGGGACCCAGGAAGCTGACGACGCGGGGACCCACCATGGGCCCAGCCTACGGTCGGGCGGGCACCGCCTCCCCCATGCCCGCGACGATGCGGCGCACGGCGCCGAGCGTGCGCTCGAGGTCGTCGGGCGTCGTCGCCCACGACGACATCGAGCAGCGCAGCGCCGTGCGACCCCGCCAGGTGGAGCCGGTGACGACCGCCGTGCCGTCGACGAGCATCGCGTCGCCGAGCGCGCGCGTGGCCGCGTCGTCGCGCAGCCGGAACAGCACCTGCGTGTAGTCGACGTCGTTCACCACCTCGACGCCGCCGATGCCGCGCAGCCCCTCCGCGACCGCGACCGCGTTGTCGTGCAGCCGCTCGACGAGCGCCGCGACGCCGCCTCGGCCGAGGCTCCGCAGCGCCGCCCACGCGGGCACACCGCGCGCGCGCCGCGAGAGCTCGGGCGTGACGTCCCACGGGTCGAGGCCCGTGTAGACCAGGTAGTCGCCGCCCGTGCGGAACGCGGCGATGGAGTCGGCCGGGTCGCGCACGATCGCCATGCCGCAGTCGTAGGGCACGTTGAGCGTCTTGTGCGCATCCGTCGCCCACGAGTCGGCGCCGCCGACGCCGGCCGTGAGGTGCGCGAGGCGCGGCGAGGCGCCCGCCCACAGCCCGAAGGCGCCGTCGACGTGCACCCACGCGCCGTGCTCGTGGGCGATCGGGATGAGCGCCGCGAGGTCGTCGAAGGCGCCCGTGTGCACCTCCCCCGCCTGCAGGCAGACGACGAGCGGGCCGTCGTCCGTCGCGAGCGCCGCGCGCAGCGCGTCCGGCAGCATCCGGCCCTGGTCGTCGGAGGCGACCACGACGAGGTCGTCGGTGCCGATGCCGAGGAACCGCGCCGCGCGGTCGATCGAGCCGTGCCGGTCGGCGCCGACGGCGAGCCGGACGGCGGGCGCGCCCCGGAGGCCGCGCTCGGCGAGCGGCCAGCCCGCGCGCGTCAGCACGGCGCGCTGCGCCACGAGCAGGCACGCGTAGTTCGCGAGCTGCCCGCCGGTGACGAAGCCGACGCTCGCCGTCTCGGGCAGGCCGAGCAGGTCGAGCATCCACCGGCCCGCGACTCGCTCGAGCGCGACCGTCGCGGGCGTCAGCATCGCCGATCCCGAGTTCTGGTCCCACGCCGAGACGAGCCAGTCGGCCGCGAGCGCCGCGGGCAGCGTGCCGCCGATCACGAAGCCGAAGAACCGGCCGCCCGGGATGCCGACGAGGCCCGGATCCGCATCCGCCATCAGCCGCTCGACGACGGCGGTCGGATCGAGGCCCTCGTCGGGCAGCGGACCGCCGAACGCCTCGAGCATCGCGTCGAGGTCGGCGCGCGGCCACACCGGCCTCGTGTCGAGCGTGCGCAGGAACGCCTCCGCCCCGCGATGCGCCGCGTCGAGGGCGCGCTCCCGTCCGTCCACGGGGCCAGTGTCATCCCGCTCGCGCGCCGCGACAAGGGGCGGATCCGGCGAGCGGCTCGGCGACCGGACGTGACGCCCCGCGGAGGGCGGCAGATGCGCGCTCCGCCGCTCGCAGGGCCGCGGTGCCAGGATGGCCACATGAGCAGAGCCGGCACGATCGCCCAGCCCCAGGACCTCATCGACGTCGCCGCCCTCGAGCGGGCCTACTACGAGCTCGTGCCGGATGTCGCGAACCCCGACCAGGCGGTCGCGTTCGGCACCTCCGGGCACCGCGGCAGCTCGCTCGACACGGCGTTCAACGAGGTGCACATCCTCGCCATCACGCAGGCGATCGTCGAGTACCGCGCCGCGCAGGGCATCACCGGCCCGCTGTTCATCGGTCGCGACACCCACGCGCTCTCGCTGCCCGCCGAGCGCTCGGCGCTCGAGGTGCTGGTCGCCAACGGCGTGCGCGTCACCGCCGACGCCCGCGGTTCGGTCGCCCCGACGCCCGCCGTCTCCCGCGCCATCCTCGCCCACAACGCCACGGCGGGCCCCGACGACCAGGCCGACGGCATCGTGGTGACCCCCTCGCACAACCCGCCGCGCGACGGCGGCTTCAAGTACAACCCGCCGCACGGCGGCCCCGCCGACTCCGACGCCACCGGCTGGATCGCGAAGCGCGCCAACGAGCTCATCGCCGGCGGGCTCGAGGGCGTGCGGCGCACCGGGGTCGAGGGCTCGAGCGACCCGCGCGTCGAGCTCTACGACTTCCGCGACGCCTACGTCGCCGCGCTCGGCGGCGTCATCGACTTCGAGGCCATCAAGGCCGCCGGCATCCGCATCGGCGCCGACCCGCTCGGCGGCGCTGCCGTCGACTACTACGGCGCGATCGCCGAGCGCTACGGCATCGACCTGACCGTCACGAACCCGGTCGTCGACCCGACGTGGGCGTTCATGACGCTCGACTGGGACGAGAAGATCCGCATGGACTGCTCGAGCCCCAACGCGATGGCCTCGGTGCTCGCGCGCAAGGACGACTTCGACATCCTCACCGGCAACGATGCCGATGCCGACCGCCACGGCATCGTCACGCCCGACGGCGGCCTCATGAACCCCAACCACTTCCTCGCGGTCGCGATCCAGTACCTCGCGTCGCACCGGCCCGGGTGGTCGGCGGATGCGGCGATCGGCAAGACGCTCGTGTCGTCGTCGATGATCGACCGCGTCGTCGAGTCGCTCGGCCGTCGCCTGTGGGAGGTGCCGGTCGGCTTCAAGTGGTTCGTGCCCGGGCTCATCGACGGCTCCGTCGTGTTCGGCGGCGAGGAGAGCGCGGGCGCCTCGTTCCTGCAGCAGGACGGCACCGTGTGGACGACCGACAAGGACGGCATCCTGCTGTGCCTGCTCGCCTCCGAGATCCGTGCCGTGACGGGCAAGAGCCCGTCGCAGCTCTACGCCGAGCTCACCGAGCGATTCGGCGCGCCGGTGTACGAGCGGGTGGATGCGCCGGCCTCGCGCGAGCAGAAGGCGCGGCTCGGGAAGCTCTCGGGCGACGCGGTGACGGCGACCGAGCTCGCGGGCGACCCGATCGTCGCGAAGCTCGCCGAGGCGCCTGGCAACGGCGCGGCGATCGGTGGCCTGAAGGTCGTGACCGAGCGCGCGTGGTTCGCCGCGCGGCCCTCCGGCACCGAGGACGTCTACAAGATCTACGCCGAGTCGTTCGTCGGCGAGGAGCACCTCCGGCAGGTGCAGGCGGAGGCGAAGGCGATCGTGGACGCGGCCCTCGCTGGATAGCGGAGGCCCGGTGGGCCTCCGCTGCGAGGGCCGCCGAGCGCGCAGCGCGAGGATCGCTGGATAGCGGAGGCCCGGTGGGCCTCCGCTGCGAGGGCCGCCGAGCGCGCAGCGCGAGGATGGCGGGGTAGCCTCCCCGCCGGTCGAGCCGCTCCGCCACCCACCGCTGGTCGAGCCGCTCCGCGCGCGAAGCGCGCAGAGCGAGTCGAGACCACAGCATGGCGGGCCGCTCGTCGCGCAGGTGGTCTCGAGACGCGGCCGGCTGCGCCGGCAGCTCCTCGACCAGCGGAGGGCCACCGGGTGTCGGCGGCCACGCGTAGCGTCGCAGCATGCGCAGCGAGCCCGTCCGGATCGACCTGTCCGCCGCCGACCTCGACCGGCTCCACCGCCGGCTCGACGAGACCGTGCTGCCCGAGCCGACGCCCGGCGCGCACGGCATCCCCATGCCCACGCTGCGGCGCCTGCTCGACCGCTGGCGCTCCGGGGAGCCGTGGCGCGCGCTCGTCGAGCGGCACGCGGCGCTCGACCACCGGCTGGTCGAGGTCGAGGGCACCCGCATCCACTGCGTCGTCCTGCCGGGCCCCGACGAGGGGCGCCTCCCCGTCGTCCTCACGCACGGCTGGCCGTACACGGTCAACGAGATGCTGCCGCTCGCCGAGCTGCTGGCCGAGCGCACCGACGTCGTCGTGCCCTCGCTGCCCGGCACGCTGCTGTCGCAGCCGCTGCCCGAGCCGTTCACCAGCGCCGGCGTCGCCCGCCGCTGGCGCGGCCTCATGCGCGCGCTCGGCCACGAGCGGTTCCTCACCTACGGCGAGGACGTGGGTTCCTCCGTGAGCGACTGGCTCGCCGGCGCGCACCCGGATGCGGCGGTCGGCATCGTCGCGACCCACGCGTCGTTCGGCGTGCGCGACCGCGGCGAGGCCATGGACGACGCCGAGCGCGCGTTCTTCGCGCGCTTCGACGCGGAGGGCCCGCTCGCCGGCGGCTACGCGCACCAGCAGGGATCGCGGCCCGACACGACGGCGGCCGCGCTGCTCGACTCCCCCGCAGGCCTCGCCGCGTGGGTGGGCGAGAAGATGCTCGAGTGGGCGGGCGACGAGGGGCTCGACGACGACGCGGTGCTCGCGCCCGTCATGCTGCTCCACGCGACGCGCTCGATCGGCACCTCGTTCCGGCCCTACGCCGACAGCGGCGAGCGGCCGCATCCCATCGTCGAGGTGCCCGCCGCCGTGCGCGTGCAGCGGCGCGAGGTCGACTACCCGCGCTCGCTCGCCGAGCGCAGCTACCGCGACCTGCGCTCGTTCTCGGTGCTGGAGCGGGGCGGGCACTTCCCGGGGCTCGAGGCGCCCGATGAGGTGGCTGAGGCGATCCTGCAGCTGGATGCGGCGGTACGTCGCGGGTCTCGTGACGCGGGCGGCTGCGCCGTGCGCTCCTCGACCGGCTGAGCGGGGCTAGCGGGTCTCCGTGTCGATGCGCACGTCGGGGCCGAGCACGTCGGTGACGAGCTCGATGCCGGACTCCACCGTCAGCTCGTCCCTCCAGGCCGAGCGCGTGATCGGCTCCGCCGCGTCGACGAGCGGGTAGAGCTGCAGGTTGCGCCGGTTCACCCACGCGCCCGACGCGAACTGCTGCGGCGTGAGGTCGAAGTGCATGTACAGCGGCACCGCCGAGGGGTCGACGACCTCCACGTCGCCGCCCGGCAGCCCGACGAGGTCGAACTGCGCGACCGCGCTCACCACGCGCGGCACGGCCATCTGCGTCGACAGTGCGTTGCCGAGCGAGTAGTAGACGAACGCGCGCGAGCCGTCGGCGCGGTCGATCCACGCCGCCTCCTGCAGCACGTGCGGGTGCGTGCCGAGGATCACCTCGGCGCCGAGGTCGGCGAGCCGCTGCGCCTGCTCGCGCTGGCGGTCGTTCACGACCTGCGAGTACTCGTCGCCCCAGTGCACCGCGACGATCGTGGCGTCGGCGACCTCCTCGGCCTCCGCGAGCTGCTGCTCGACGAGCGGGGAGTCGAGCCACGTGACGACCGTGTCGGTGGTCGGGGTGTTCGACAGGTCGACGAAGTTCAGGAACGCGAGGGTGAGCCCGTCGACCTCGGTGGTCGGCACGACCGCCTGCTCCTCGGCCGAGCGGTACGCGCCCGAGATGAGCAGCGGGTCGAGCTCATCCCACACGGCTCGCGTGCGGTCGACGCCCTCCTGCCCGCGGTCGTACGTGTGGTTGTTGCCGAGGCCGATCGTGTTGCAGCCCGCCGCCGCGAGGCCCTGCGCGAACTCGACGGGCGCGTTGAACGCCGGGTAGTAGGTGAGGCCCAGCTCGACGCCGCCGCTCGGCGCCTCCTGGTTGCAGTAGACGAGGTCGCTGTCGTCCCAGATGCCGCGCGCCGCGTCGAAGAAGTGCCCGTAGTCGTACGAGCCGTCCGGCTGGAGGGCGTCCGCCGTGACCGAGTCGTGCGGGAGCATGTCGCCCATCGCGCTCACCGACACCGTCGCCGGCTCGGGCGTGGGCGTCGGCGTGGCGGTCGGCGACGCCGCGGGCTCGCTCGTCGCCGGCGCGGGCTGGAGCGTGCCCGGCGCGCAGGCGGTCAGCAGCAGGACGGCCGCCGCGGCGACGATCGCGGCGCGCCTCACGAGCCGGCGATGATCGCGTAGACGACGACGATGACGACGATCGCGATGACCGCGACCGTCCAGTCGCCGCCCGTGGCCGGGCCGTGGCCGCCCGAGGATCCGGACCGCCACGACGAGCGCGAGCCGGAGGAGGATCCCCAGCTCCACGACGACCGGGAGCCCGACGAGCGGGACCCGCCGAACGAGCCGCCGCCCGAGGAGCGCGAGCCGCCGAAGAAGCTGCGCGAGCCTCCGCCGCCGCGGAACGAGCCGCCGCCTCGCGAGCCGCCGATCGAGCGTCCTGCCTTCGCCATGGGGGCAGGATACGGCGTGCCCCTGAGGTCAGGGATCCTCCGCACGAGCCGCGCGCCCGGATGCGGCATGCTGTGAGGGTCGCTCGCGAGCAGCGCCCATCGCGAAGGCAGGCGGATGGAGGTGGGGCCGTGCTGCGCTGGATCGGCACGCACCGCCGCAGCACCGCGGCCGCAGCGGTCGTCACGGCCCTCAGCCTCGCGCTCGGCATCCTCGCCGCCACCTACGAGGGCTTCGTCTCCACCGACGTCGACCTCCACGACGGCGGTGTCTGGGTGACGCGCACGAGCACCCTGCAGCTCGGGCACCTCAACGTGCAGGCCGAGTCGCTCGACGGCGGCCTCGTCTCGCCCTCGGCCGACTTCGACGTCGTGCAGGACGACGACCGCGTGCTGCTGCTCGCGCGCGACTCCTCGAGCGCCCTCGTCGTCGACCCCGTGCACCTCCAGACCGCCTCCAGCGTCGCCCTCCCGCCCGGCGGGAGGGTCGCGCTCGGCGGCGGCTCGGCCGTCGTCGTGGATCCCGCGGACGGCTTCGTCTGGGCGATGCCCTTCGAGGCGCTCCCCGGCTTCTCGCCGGAGACGACGGAGCCCACGCTCGAGCTCGGCGAGGGCGCGGCGGCGACCGTCGGCCGCGACGGCGTCGTGCACGCGGCCGACCCCGCGGGCGGAGCGCTCGTGCGTCTCGCTCCCGGTCCGCAGGGATTCGTCGCGGACGACGCCGAGACGACGCCCCGGTCGGCGCTCGCGTCGATGTCGGCGCCGGCGGTGACGGTGGTCGGCGAGGCACCGGTGGTGCACGATCCGGTCAGCGGCGCCCTCGTCCTGCCCGGCGGCGAGACGACGGCCCCGGAGGGCGCGGTGCTGCAGCAGGTGGGCGACGCCGCCGACGAGGTGGTGCTCGCGACCCCCACCGGCCTCGTGCGCCAGCCCCTCGCCGGCGGCGCGGCGCGCGTCCAGGAGGGCCTCGGCGAGGCGGCGGCGGCCGTGGCGCCCGTGCAGCTCGACGGCTGCGTGCACGCGGTGTGGCCAGGCACCCGCCAGCTGCTGCGCGACTGCGACGACGACACCCGGGACGCCGAGCACCTCGTCGACGGCCTCGAGGGACCCGCCGCGTTCCGCGTCAACCGCGACGCGGTCGTGCTCAACGAGCTCGAGACCGGCTCGTCGTGGCTGCTGTCGGACCGGCTCGTGCTCGTCGACAACTGGGACGACCTCGTGCCGCCGCCCTCCGAGGAGCGCAGCGAGGAGGAGGACGAGTCGACCGAGGACCGCTTCGAGCGCACCCCGCCGCCGCCCACCGAGCAGAACAGCCCGCCGGTCGCGAACCCGGACGCGTTCGGCGCGCGGCCCGGCCGCTCGACGCTCCTCCCGGTGCTGTGGAACGACTCCGACCCCGACGGCGACGTGCTCACCGCGAGCGTCGCGAGCACGCTGCCCGAGGGCGTCGTCGTGGGGTCCGTCGAGCAGGACTCGCAGCTGCAGGTGCAGCTCCCGCCGGACGCGACCGGGTCGTTCAGCTTCGAGTATCGGATCGACGACGGCCGCGGCGAGAGCGACACCGCGACCGTCGACGTCGATGTGCGCGGCGACGCCGAGAACGCCGTGCCGGAGTCCCTGCGCGAAGCGACCGTGGTCGTCGAGCAGGGCGCGACGGTCGAGTACCAGGTGCTGCAGGACTGGCTCGACCCGGATGGCGACGACCTGTACCTCATGGGCGCGACGAGCGCCTCCGGCGACACCATCCAGACCGACCCCTCGGGCCGGCTCGTCTACACGGCGACCGGCGATCCGGGCATGCAGACGGTCGAGCTGCGCATCTCCGACGGCCGCGGCGAGACGTCGGGCTCGATCTCGGTCGACGTGCGCGAGCGCGGCGACGCGGCGCCGCAGGCGAACGCCGACTTCGTCGCGACGATCGTCGGCCGAGAGGCGAGCATCCGGCCGCTCGCGAACGACTACTCCCCCTCCGGCGACCCGCTGCGGCTCGCGCTCGTCGACGAGGCGCCAGGCATCGACCTGCGGTGGGACGCGTCGACCGGCATCGTGCGCATCGTCGACGCGCCGCTCGGCACGCACTACCTGACCTACGTCGTCGCCGGCGGCGGCACCGCCTCCGCGACCGGCCGGATCCGCGTCGACGTGCGCGCTCCCGACGACGAGGCGAGGCCGATCGCGGTGCGCGACACCGCGCTGCTGCCGCAGGGCGGCGAGGCGCTGGTCGACCTCCTGCAGAACGACGTCGACCCCGCCGGCGGCGTCCTGGTGGTGCAGGCGATCTCGGTGCCGGGCGCCGCCCCGATCACCGCGGAGCTCGTCGACCGACGCCTCCTGCGGATTCGCGACTCGCGCGGGCTCGACGAGCCGATGCAGCTCGCCTACTCGGTCTCGAACGGCCGCTTCACCGAGACCGGCAGCGTCGAGGTGATCCCCGTCGCGCCGCCTGCGCAGCCGCGCGCGCCCGTCGCCGTCGACGACACCGCGACCGTGCGCGCCGGCGACTACCAGTCGGTCGACGTGCTCGACAACGACTTCTCGCCCGACGGCGCACCCTTCGCGCTCGTGCGCAGCGTCGTCAGTTCGAGCTTCGCCTCGGAGGAGGAGGGCATCGCCTTCGTGTCCGAGGGGCAGCTGCGCATCCATGCGCTCGAGGGCGCCCCCTCGCGAGCCACCGTCGCCTACGAGATCGAGGACGAGCAGGGCAACCGCGACAGCGCCACCGTGACCGTCCGCATCGTGCCGCGCGACGCCGAGCAGAACGCGGCGCCCAACCCTTGGCCGGTCACCGCGCGCGTGCTCGCGGGCGCGACCGTGCGCATCCCCATCCCGCTCGACGGCATCGACGGCGACGGCGACGGGGTCGAGCTCGTCGGCTACGACACCGCCCCCGATCAGGGCGCGATCGTCGAGACCGGACCCGACCACTTCGACTTCGAGGCCTATCCGGACGGAGGCGGCACCGTCGCCTTCACCTACCGGGTGCGAGACCGCTGGGGCGCGAGCGCCACCGCGACCGCGACGATCGGCATCGCGCAGGCCGCGGACGTCAACCAGACCCCCTTCGCGGAGACCGACATGGTGACGGCCCGGCCCGGACGGGCCGTCGCGATCCCGGTGCTCGAGAACGACTCCGACCCCGACCAGGACCCGCTCCACCTCGTCGCCGACGGCCTCGATGCGCCGCCCGAGCTCGCGGGCGCCGCGGTCGACGAGGAGCGCGGCACCGTCGACCTCGTGACGCCCGACGCGCAGGGCGTGCACCAGCTCACCTACGTGGTCTCCGACGCCCGCGGGCTCACGACCACCGGCATCGTCATGCTCACCGTCTCCGAGGACGCCGCGCTCGAGCCGCCCGTCGCGCGCGACGATCCCGTGAGCGTGGCGGAGCTCGTGCTCGACCGCCCGACCGACGTGCCCGTGCTCGAGAACGACCTCGATCCGGACGGGGACCCCGACGACCTGCAGCTCTCGATCGTCACCGGGCCCGGCACCGTCGCCGGCAGCGCCGTGCAGGTCGTGCCCACCGAGGCGTTCCAGGTGATCGCCTACCGCGTCGAGGACATCGACGGGCAGACCGCCGAGGCCTTCGTGAGCGTGCCGCCGGTCCGCGACCCGCGCCCGACGCTCTCGGTGAACGAGCCGATCCAGATCCCCTCGGGCGAGGAGCGGCAGCTGCCGCTGCGCGAGATCGTCGCGGCCGCGAGCGGCAACCCGCCGCGCATCACCTCCGGCGACCTCGTCACGGGGGTCAACCACGACGGCTCGGGTCTCGTCGTCGACACCGAGACGCTCCGCTTCCGCTCCGCACCCGGCTACGTCGGACCGGCGTCCGTCACGTTCGAGGTGACCGACGGGACGAGCCCCGAGGATCCCGACGGCGCGACAGCGGTGCTCACCCTGCCGATCGTGGTCATCGCCTCGAGCGCCATCCCGCCGAGCTTCGCCGGTGCCACGCTGCAGGCGGTCGCGGGCGAGGCAGAGACCCGCTTCGACCTGCGCTCGGCCACGAGCGACCCGGACCCGGGCGATCTGGAGGCGATGCGGTACGACGGCCTCGCGGGACAGGTGCGCGGCGTCGCGGCGCGCCTCGACGGCTCCACGCTCGTGCTCGCAGCGGAGCGCACCGCGACTCCCGGGACGAGCGGTGCGTACACGGTGCGCGTCGCAGACCCGGACGGCAACGAGGTGACGGGCACCGTGCTGGTCGAGGTGGTCGCCACGAACCGGCAGCTGGCGATCGCGAACCCCGACGCCGCGGAGGGCGACCAGGGCAGGCCCGTCGAGATCGACGTCCTCACCAACGACGTGAACCCGTTCGCGCGCGACGGCGTGCCGCTCGAGCTCGTCTCGGCGCAGGTGGTGGGCGGCGACGGCTCCGCGACGATCGCCGGACGGGCGGTCGTCGCGACCTCCGGTCCGGACTTCTCGGGCACCCTCACCGTGCGCTACACGGTGCAGGACGGCACCGGCCTCACCGAGCGACAGGTCACCGGCACGGCGACCGTCACGGTCAAGGGCCGCCCGGATGCGCCCCCGCGGCCGAACGTCGATGCGGTCGGCGACGCGCAGGTGACGCTCACGTGGGCGCCGCCCGCCTCCAACGGCGCCCCGATCACCGGCTACCTGGTGCAGTCGGTCGACGGCACGGTCTCGCAGCCCTGCGCCTCCACGACCTGCATCGTCGAGGGGCTCGGGAACGACGTCACCTACCGCTTCCAGGTCATCGCGCAGAACGAGGTCGGCGACTCCGATCCCTCGGCCGCGTCCGCCGGGGCGCGCCCCGACCGCCGACCCGAGCAGCCCGCGGCCCCGACGGCGACCCGGGGCGACGGCAGCCTCGCCATCGCGTGGACGCCGGCGGTGTCGAACGGCTCTGCCGTCAGCGGCTACACGCTCCAGATCCAGCCCCCCGCGCCCGATGGCACCGTCGCGATCGAGCTCGGTGCCGTCACGGGGCACACGTGGCGGGGCCTCGCCAACGGCACCGCGTACGCGTTCCGCCTCCAGGCCCACAACCAGGCGCCCGAGCCCAGCGAGGTCTCGGAGCCGTCGAGCCCCGTCATCCCCGCGGGGCTGCCGCGCGCCGTGACCGGCGCGAGCTCCAGCGTCGACCGCTCGACGCCGGGCGAGGTGCAGATGGCCGTCACGTGGTCGCCCGCCGACGGCAACGGCGCCGAGGTCGACCGCTACACCGTGCGCTCCTCCTCCGGCCTGGAGCAGACCGTCACCGGCACCACGGCGCGCTTCGCCCAGGTGCCCCTCGACGGCGCGGAGGTGACCTTCACCGTGGCGGCGACGAACGCGGTCGGCACCGGCGGGGCCTCGGCCCCGACCCAACCGCTGCGGGCCGCGAACGCTCCTGGTGCTCCGACGGGCGTCAGCGTGACCGACGGCGACGGACAGGTGCGGGTGGACTGGACACCCGGCGCGCGCAACGGTCTCAGGGCCGACGAGGTGCGCTTCGAGATCCGCGCGAACGGAGGATCGCCGCAGTCCTTCGGCCCCGGCGGCACCTTCACGGGCCTGAGCAACACCGGCGGGCCCTACGCGATCGAGGTGCGGGCGGTCGCGACGATCGACGGGCAGTCCTACGGCAGCGCCTGGGCCGCCTCCTCCAACCAGGCGCGGCCGTTCGGCCCGCCGCCGGCCCCGGTCATCTCGATGACGTCCGGAGTGCACCAGGTGACCTACCACTGGGCCCCGAACGGCACGAACGGCCGCGCGCTCGACCGCATCGAGTGGACGCAGTACGAGAACGGTCAGAACATGCAGCGGGTCACGCCGGCGTCCGGCTCGCAGACGCAGGAGCTGCCGGGCGGGCACCAGGCGTACATGACCGCGATCGTCGTGGACGTCGACGGGAACGTGAGCGAGCGGATCACGATCGGTCCGGTCGCGGCGCAGTACGCACCGCCTCCCCAGCCGCGTGCTGCCGTCACCGGCTACTCGGGCGGCGTGACGTTCTCCTACGGACCGAACGGCACCACCGACCGCCCGCTCGACCGGCTCGAGTGGATCCTCGACGACGGCGCGTCGGGCTGGACGGTCGTGCGGCCGGCGGCGGACGGCTCCTTCTCGGGTGGCCGGGAGCCGGGCAACCAGGCGTGCATCCGCGTCCGAGCGATCGACACCGGCGGGCTCGAGAGCGAGCACATCGTCGCGTGCGGGTACGCGCTGCCCTGACCTCGGCGCTGACGATGTCGGCGGATGCGCGGCTCAGCCGCCGTAGTCGGGCGCGGCGCCGGTGCCGAAGAACGCCTCGAGCGTCGTGGCGCCCTCCTCCTGCATCGCCGCCGTCACGTCGGCGCCGACGTAGCGGAGGTGCCAGGGCTCCCAGGCGTAGCCGGTGACGGCGTCCTCGCCGCGCGGGTAGCGCACGACCCAGCCGTGCTCCCACGCGTGCTCGGCGATCCAGCGGCCGGCCGCCGTGTCGCCGAAGCAGGCGTCGAGGCGGCAGGCGCCGCCGGTGCCGACGACGTCGACGGCGAGGCCCGTCTGGTGCTCGGAGTGGCCCGGCCGCGCGCTCGTCGTGTCCGCGCGCGCCTGGCCGTGCTGGGCGACGTAGCCGTTGTAGAGCGTCGTCTGGCGCTGGAACGAGCGGTAGGAGGAGAAGACGTGCACGCCCTCGCCGAGCTCGGCGCGCATCGCGGCGTCGAGCTCGACCAGCGCCGCGTCGGCCTCGGGCCGCACGAACTCCTCGCCCGCGTCGGCCGAGACGGTCACGGGCACGACCTCGGGCAGGTAGTCCTGCGGCTGCAGCGGCCGGCGCTTGTTCACGAGCGCGGTGATGCTCGAGCCGGTGTCGATGTCCCACTGCTCGGCGGGCAGCGGCTCGGGCGTGGGCGTGGGCGTGGGCGTCGGGGTCGCGCTCGGCCTCTGCGCCGCGGTGGCGGTCGGTTCGGCGGCCGCCGGCTGCGCCGCGCTCTGCGACGGGCTCGGCTCGCTCGCCGAGCACCCGGAGAGCACGAGGCCCGTCGTGATCGCCGCCGCCAGCATCCCCGTCCGCATCCGCACGCCTCCATGCTGGCATGCCCGCACGGCGCCGCCGCGCTCGCGCAGGGCGAACGCCGGGCACCGATCCGGCCCGCCGCCGAGCGCCGAGCAGGAGTAGCATTGGCCGGTCGACCATTCGCCGGGCTAACGATCGTCGCGCGCCGCCGCCGACACCGCCCAGCCGCCGCCACCCTGAGGAGCCCATGTCCGAACCCCAGCCGCGCCCGACGGACGCCCAGGCCGCCGCGCCCGCCCCGATGACCCGCCGCGAGATCATGCTCGTGCTCGCAGGCCTCATGCTCGCGATGTTCCTGTCGTCGCTGTCGCAGACCGTCGTGGGCACCTCGATGCGCACGATCGCCGACGACCTCCACGGCCTCGACCTGCAGGTGTGGGTCGTCACCGCGTTCCTCATCGTCTCGACGATCGTCACGCCCATCTACGGCAAGCTCTCCGACATCTTCGGGCGCCGGCCGCTGTTCCTCATCGCGATCGTGCTGTTCCTCGCCGGGTCCATCGCCAGCTCGTTCGCGCAGGACATGGTGCAGCTCGCCGCGTTCCGCGCGCTGCAGGGCCTCGGCGCCGGCGGCCTCTTCTCGCTGCCGCTGACGATCATGGGCGACGTGCTGAGCCCGCGCGAGCGCGCCAAGTACCAGGGCTTCTTCCTCGCGATCTTCGGCGTCTCGTCGATCCTCGGCCCGCTCATCGGCGGCCTCTTCGCCGGCACCCCGGAGATCCTGGGCCTCCACGGCTGGCGCTGGGTCTTCCTGTTCAACCTGCCCATCGGCGCGGCGGCGCTGTTCATGGTGTGGCGCTTCCTCCACCTCCCCTCGCACCACGAGCGCGTGCGCATCGACTGGTGGGGCGCCGCGCTCCTCGCCGTCGCGGTCGTGCCGCTGCTGCTCGTCGCCGAGCAGGGCCGCGTGTGGGGCTGGGGCTCCGCCGCCGCCATCGCCTGCTACGTCGTCGGCGCGCTCGGCGTCGTCGCGTTCATCTGGGTGGAGTCGCGCATGGGCCAGGCCGCGCTCATCCCGCTCAGCCTCTTCCGCGGGCGCACCTTCGCGATGGCGACGGTGCTCGGCGTCTTCACCGGCTTCGGCATGTTCGCCGGCATGATGCTGCTGCCGTTCATCCTGCAGATCGTCCACGGCATGACGCCCACCGAGGCGGGCCTCGCGACGCTGCCGATGATCGTCGGCCTCATGATCTCGTCGATCGGATCCGGCCAGGTCATCGCGCGCACCGGCCGCTACCGCCTGTTCCCGGTCGTCGGGCTCGGCATCATGGCCGCCGGCTACGGCGTGCTGGTGACCCTCCAGTGGGACACCCCGCTCTGGACGCTGCTGCTCGGCCAGCTCATCCTCGGCCTCGGGCTCGGCATGCTCATGCAGACGCTCACGATCGCCTCGCAGAACGCCGTCGAGCCGAAGGACATGGGCGTCGCCACCAGCTCCGCCACGTTCTTCCGCCAGCTCGGCGGCACCGCCGGCGTCGCCGTCGTCTTCTCGCTGCTGTTCGCCCGCCTGCCCGACACGCTCCGCACGGCCTTCGGCCGCGACGACCTGCGCGCCGACCTCGGAGCGGCCCTCCAGGACCCGTCGGTCGTCGCCGACCCCGGCAACGCGCGCATCCTCGACGTCCTGCAGCGCCCCGAGGGGATCGGCGAGGCGCTGAACAACGACTCGTCGTTCCTCAACACCGCCGACCCGCGCCTCGCCGCGCCGTTCCTCGACGGCTTCTCGACCGCGACGACCACGCCGTTCTGGGTGGCGCTCGCGGTGGTGTCGGTCGCCTTCGTCGTCGCGCTGTTCTTCAAGGCGCCGCCGCTGCGCCAGAAGTCGGCGATGGAGGAGGCGATGGAGCGTCGCGCCGCGCAGGCGCAGCTCGAGCAGGACGCCTCGATCCCCGGCTCGATGGCCCCTCCCGTCACCGGATCCATCCCCACCGTCCGCACGGCCGGCGCATCGGAGCCTCCTGCCGAGCGCTGAGGAGTCGTCCAGCCGCGGTGCATAGGTTGTCACCCGTGCGCCGCGGCAGACCGCCCGGTGAGCAGACGATCAGAGGAGGACCCATGGGTCTCGACGACAAGATCAAGAACGCAGCCCAGGAGGGCGTCGGCAAGGCCAAGGAGGGCATCGGCGACGCGACCGACAACGAGCGCCTCGAGGCCGACGGCCGCCGCGACCAGGCGGAGGCGAACGCCAAGCAGGCGGGCGAGCACGTCAAGGACGCCGCGAAGGACGCGGGCGACGCGTTCCGCTGATCGTCCGGCGCCACGGCGCCCACGGACACGGAAGGCCGGGCGGAGGACCGCCCGGCCTTCTGCGTGCCGTCAGTAGTTGAGGTTCGCGAGCGAGGCCGCGTCGACCTCGATGCCGAAGTCGGCGGCCTGCGCCTGGATCTTCTGCGCGCGGGCGAGGCGCGGCAGGTCGGAGCCGTCGGTGATCTTGCCGCCCGACTCCTCGAAGGCCCTCACGAAGCCGTGCGCCCACGCGACGTCCTCGGGGCTGGGCGCGAGGCCCGCGTTGATCGTGGGCGCCTGCGTGTGCGTGAGGCACAGCTTGCCCGACATGCCCATCTCCTTCGCCAGGCGCGTGCCCTCCGGCAGCGCGTCCTGGCTGAGCGTGGGGCCGTCGATGGGCGCGGGGAGGCGCGCGGCGCGCGAGGCGATGACGAGCTGCGAGCGCGCGTACGCGAGCGCGATCGGGTCCTCGCCGGTGGCCGTGTCGCGCTTGAAGTCGCCGGTGCCGAAGGCGATGCGGAACGTCGAGGGCGCGTTCGCGATCTCGGCCACGTGCTGCAGGCCGCGGGCGGTCTCGACGAGCGCGAGGATCGGCAGGCCCTCGGGCAGGCGGTCGGCGGTGTCGTTCACGTGGCTCGACGACTCGGTCTTCGCGAGCATGACGCCCTCGAGGCCGGGGACGTCCTTGAGCGCGGCGCAGTCGCCGCTCCAGAACTCGCTCGCGGCGTCGTTGATGCGCACCCAGGCGCGGTGGCCGCTCGACAGCCAGCGCACGGTCTCCTCGCGGGCCTGCGCCTTGTCCTTGGCGGCGACGGCGTCCTCGATGTCGATGATGATCGCATCGGCCTCGCTCTCCTGCGCGATCTGGAAGAGCTCCGGCTTCGAGGCGGGGACGAGGAGCCAGGAACGGGCGATCTGGGGCGACACTGCGTGAGACATCGTCGTCCAGCCTAGCCAGCGCGCCGCGCCCGCACCGCTTTCCGTTCGATGTGGTCGCGGCCCGACCGCCCCGGCTCAGCGGAACGCGGCGATGCCGGTGAGCGCGTGGCCGAGCACGAGCTGGTGCACCTCGTCGGTGCCCTCGTAGGTGCGCACGCTCTCGAGGTTGGCCGCGTGCCGCATCGCGGGCTGCGCGTGGGTGATGCCGTCGCCGCCGGCGAGCGCCCGCGCCTCCCGGCAGATGGCGAGCGCCGCCCGGACGTTGGCGAGCTTGCCGAGCGAGACCTGCTCGGGGCGGAGGCCCCGCGCGTCCTTCGTGCGGCCGAGGTGCAGCGCGAGGAGCTGGCCCTGCGAGAGCGAGACGGCCATGTCGGCGAGGCGCGCCTGGGTGAGCTGGAAGCCGGCGAGCGGGCGACCGAACGCCTCCCGCTCCCCCACGAGCGCGAGCACCGCCTCGAGCGCGTCGCGCGCGGCGCCCATCGCGCCCCAGGCGATGCCGTAGCGCGCCTGGTCGAGGCACGTGAACGCGGCGCGGAGGCCCCGTGCCTCCGGGAGCGCCGCCTCGCGCGGCAGCCGCACGCCGTCGAGCCGCACGTCGCACTGCACGGAGGCGCGCATCGACAGCTTCGGCTCGATGGGCGTCGCGGTGACCCCAGGGGCGTCGGCCGGCACGAGGAAGCCCTGCACGCCCTCGTCGGTGCGCGCCCAGACGACGAGCACGTCGGCGACGGTCGCGAGCCCGATCCAGCGCTTCGCGCCGTCGAGCACCCAGTCGCCGCCGTCGCGCCGGGCCGTGGTGCGCATCGAGCCGGGGTCGGATCCGGAGTGCGGCTCGGTGAGCGCGAGCGCGCCGATCGCCGCGCCGCGCGCCATGCGCGGCAGCCACGCCTCGCGCTGCGCGTCGTCGCCGAAGCGGGCGATCGCCGTCATCGCGAGCGAGCCCTGCACGCTCACGATGGTGCGGACGCCGGAGTCGCCGGCCTCCAGCTCCTGCATGGCGAGGCCCGCCTCGACCGCCGAGCCGCCCGGGCAGCCGTGCCCCTCGATGCCGAGCCCCAGCAGGCCCGCCTCGCCGAGCGCCGGCAGCAGCTCGGTGGGCACGTGGCCTCGCTCCCACCAGTCGGCGATGCGCGGGCGCACCTCGGTGTCGACGAGCGCGCGGGCGCGGTCGCGGATCGTGCGCTCGCGCTCCGAGAGCACGGCGTCGATGTCGAGCAGGGCGTCGATGGCCTCCATGCTGCGATCCTGCCAGGCGCCGCTCCGGTGGCGGGCGTAGCGTCGCCGCCATGGATGCACAGGCGGTGGAGGGCGTGCTCGCGGCGGTCGTGCTGCTGCTGGGCGGCGGAGCGATCGCGCTCGGGATCGTGCTGCTCGTGCGCGGGCGTCGTCGGGGGCCGGACGGCGGCCGCGGCTCGGCGATGCTGACGTTCGGGATCACGGCGCTCGTGATCGGCGCGTTCGTGCTCGTGCCGGCGCTCGTGATGCTGCTCGTGCCGCCCGCGACCTGAGGGCCGACTTCCACCGCGCACCGCGGCGCGTTGCGCGTCAGTCGCGGCCGCGGAGGCGGTCGAGCTCGCGCCGCTCGCGCTTCGTCGGGCGCCCGGCGCCGCGGTCGCGCCGCGGCACCATCTGCGCGTCGACGGGGTCGGGCCGCGGCGGGGTGCGGTCCTCGATCGCGGCGGCCGCGAGGGGCGCGCTCACGCGCTTCACGAGCAGCTGCCGCACCTCGACGATGCGGTCGAAGCCGGCGATGCGCACCCGCACCTCGTCGCCGATCCGCACCGGCTGCGCCGCCTTCGCGCTCAGCCCGTTGACCTTCACGTGGCCGCCGCGGCAGGCGGCGGTCGCGGCCGATCGGGTCTTCGTGATCCGGACGGCCCAGATCCATGCGTCGAGGCGCACGCTGTCGCTCATCGGATCCTCCTGCCCGTCCTCTCGATCCTCGCACGACCGGCTTCTGGCAGGCGGGCGGGTGCGCTCACAGGGACGCTTCGATGCACGCGCGGTGGCCTTCACCATCCCGATGGCCCTCGGCATCGCGATCAACGGCCTGCCCCGCTAGCGCGCGAGCAGCTCGAGCACCGCCTCGCCGTAGCGCTCGAGCTTCGACTCGCCCACGCCCGAGATCGTCGAGAGCTCGACGAGCGAGCCCGGTCGGCGCTCGGCGATCGCCGCGAGCGTCTTGTCGTTGAAGACGACGTACGCGGGAACCGCCTGCTCCTTCGCCGTCTCGGCCCGCCACGCGCGCAGCGACTGGAACGTCGCCTGCTGCGCGTCGTCGAGCTCGAGCGTCGAGGCGGAGCGCTTCGCGGCGCGCACCGGCTGCGCGGCCTCGTGGCGCAGGCGCACGGGCCGCTCGCCGGCGAGCACCGCCGACGACTGGTCGGTGATGGCCAGCACGCCGTACTCGCCCTGCACCCGCAGCAGGCCCTGCGCGAGCAGCTGGCGCACGATGCCGCGCCACTGCGGGCCGGGCAGGTCGCGGCCGATGCCGTAGGTGGCGAGCTCGTCGTGGCCGAAGCGGCGGATGCGCTCGGTGTCGGCGCCGACGAGGATGTCGACGAGGTGCCCGGCGCCGAACGACTGCCGGCGCTCACGCTGCAGCCGCACGATCGTCGAGAGCAGCTTCTGCGCGGGCACGGTGCCGTCGTACGCATCGGGCGGCGAGAGGCACGTGTCGCAGTTGCCGCACGGCTCGCTCGGCTGGCCGAAGTAGGCGAGCAGCTGCTGGCGGCGGCACTCGACGGTCTCGCAGAGCGCGAGCATCGCGTCGAGGTGCATCGTCTGGTTGCGCTTGCGCTGCGCGTCGCCGTCGCCGTCGGCGATGAGGCGGCGCTGCTGCACGACGTCCTGCAGGCCGTACGCGAGCCACGCGGTCGACGGCTCGCCGTCGCGGCCCGCGCGACCGGTCTCCTGGTAGTACCCCTCGACCGACTTCGGCAGGTCGAGGTGGGCGACGAAGCGCACGTCGGGCTTGTCGATGCCCATGCCGAACGCGATCGTCGCGACGACGACGACGCCGTCCTCGCGCAGGAACCGGCGCTGGTTCGCGGCGCGGATCGAGGCGTCGAGGCCCGCGTGGTACGGCACCGCGTCGACGCCCTGCTGCCGCAGCCACGCGGCCGTCTGCTCCACCGAGCGGCGCGACAGGCAGTAGACGATGCCCGCGGCACCGTCGTGCTCGTCGCGGATGATGCGCAGCAGCTGCGCCTTCGCGTCCTGCTTCGGCGCGATCCGGTACTGGATGTTGGGGCGGTCGAAGCTCGAGACGAAGACCTGCGCGTCGTGCAGGCCGAGGCGCTCGACGATCTCGGCGCGCGTCTCGACCGTCGCCGTCGCCGTGAGGGCGATGCGGGGCACGCCCGGCCAGCGCTCGCCGATCATCGAGAGCGAGAGGTAGTCGGGCCGGAAGTCGTGGCCCCACTGGCTCACGCAGTGCGCCTCGTCGATCGCGAACAGCGCGATGGGCGCGGCGTCGAGCAGCGCCTGCGCGACGGGCAGGCGCTCCGGCGCGAGGTAGAGCATGTCGAGCTCGCCCGCGAGCAGCCGGCGCTCGACGTCGCGGCGCTCGTCGATCGACTGCGTGGAGTTGAGGTAGGCGGCGCGCACGCCGAGCTGCTCGAGCGCGTCGACCTGGTCGTGCATGAGGGCGATGAGCGGGCTGATGACGACGCCCGTGCCCTCGCGGACGAGCGACGGCACCTGGTAGCAGAGGCTCTTGCCGCCGCCGGTGGGCATGAGCACGACGGCGTCTCGGCCCGCGACGACCTCGTCGATGATCTCGGCCTGCTGCCCGCGGAAGGCGTCGTAGCCCCACACGCGAGTGAGCGCCTCGAGCGGGGTCGCGGCCTTCGCCGAGGCGGCGACGCCGGGGGCCCGCGGCGCGCCGCCGCGCGGCGACGCCCAGGAGGCGCCGGCACCGCGTGCGCCGGCACCGCGCGAGCCGGCACCGGGCGCGCCGGCCGCTGCCGGGGCGTCGGCGTCCGACGGCGGCACCCAGCCGTCGTCTGGCACGTCGTACGCGCCCCAGTCGTCGAAGGCGTCGGGCGCGTCGTGGTCGCTGGGCGGCGCCCACTCGTCGTGCTTCGCGTCCGTCACGCCTGCCCCTCCGCTCGCGCATCCATCGGCGCATCCACCCTAGGCGCGGCCGCCCACCCGGCGCGCCGCGCGCGGACCCGGATGGGGATGGCTCACGCAGCGCGCTCGCGCTCCGCCGCCAGCGCCAGGAGCGGGCCGAGGCGCTCGGCGTCGTCCGGGCCCGCGAGCTCCCGCTGTGTGAGCCACACCGCCACCCGGCGCGAGCGCGGATAGGCGTACAGCGCCGTGCCGCTGCCGCCGACCCATCCGTAGCGGCCACGGACCTCCCACGGGTGCCGCTCGACGACGTCGACGGCGCCGCCGAGCGTCCACGACTGGCCCTCGAGGAACGGATCCGTCGGGTCGGTCGGCGGGCCGGGTGTCAGCATCCGGCCGAGCGAGGCCTCCGAGAGCACCTGCGAGCCGTCGCCCGCGCGCCCGCCGGCGACGAGCATCCGGCCGAACGACAGCAGGTCGTCGAGCGTCGAGACGAGGCCGCCGGCCCCCGATTCGAAGCGCGGCTCGCGCGCCCAGGCACCGTCCGGCGGGTCGATCTCGACGAGGCCGTCGCCCTCGGCGCGGTACGACGCCGCGGCGCGCGGCACCTGGTCGGGCCGCAGGCGGAAGCCTGTCTCGCGCATCCCGAGCGGCGCGAGCACGGTGTTGTCGAGCACGGCGCCGAGGCTCGTGCCCGCCACCCGCGCGAGCAGCGCGCCCGCGAGGTCGAGGCCGGTGTTGTACGTCCATCCCTCGCCCGGCTCGTGCGCGAGCGGCAGCGCGGCGATGCGCGCGAGCCAGTCGTCGAGCGGCAGCGCGGCCGCGGGGTCCGGCGGCCCCTGCCCGAGCTCGAGGAGCGCCTGCCACAGCGGCGAGCCGAAGGCCGGCGTGAAGCCGAGGCCGCCGCGGAGCGCCAGGAGGTGCTCGACGAGGATGGGGCGCTCGGCGGGTCGGACGTCGTCGAGCGGGCCGTCGGGCGCGCGGAGCACCGACGGGCTCGCGAGCTCGGGCAGCCAGGGCGTCACCGGGTCGTCGAGGCGCAGCACGCCGCGGTCGACGAGCACGAGCGCCGCGGCCGCGACGATCGGCTTCGTCACCGAGGCGATCCGCACCACGGTGCCGCGCTCCATCGGGCCGCCGCCGATCCGCCGCTCCCCCGCGACGCCGACCTCCTCGCCGCCGGCATCGCCGTCGGCATCGTCGTCCGGCGCGGCGATCGCGGCGACGACGCCCGGCACGCCGTGCGCGCGCACCGCCTCGTCGGCGATCGCCTGCACGGTGCGCGTGCTCAGCGCGGCTCGGTCGGCGCGGCTCAGCGGCGTCGCGCGAGCCACTCCTCGAAGGTGACGCGGCCCGTGCGCTCCTCGGTGAGGTTGGCGCCCGAGCGCACGTAGTCGAGCAGCGACGGCGGGAACGGTCCGTTGACGATGAGGCCCCGCGCGCCCGTGGCGACCTGCCACGACTTCGCGAGGTCGCGCGAGACCCGCACCTGCGGCCCCGCGATCGGCACGATCTCCTTGCCGGACGGGTCGATCGCCTCCGCGGCGACCAGCTCGGCGACCTCCGCGACGTCGACCGGCTGCAGCCGGCCGCCGAGCATCACCGGGATCGCGCCCAGCGCGGCGCCCGCCTCGAACATGTCGACCGACCAGTCGTGGAACTGCGCCGCGCGCACCGCGACCGTCTCGAGCGACGACGCCCGGTAGACGTCCTCCTGCTCGAGCTTCTTGCGGTGGTACGAGAGCTTCGAGCGGTCGACGCCGAGGATCGAGAGCACCACCGCGCGCTCGACGCCCGCGCGCTCCGCGGCCTCGACCACGTTGCGGGCGCCCACGGTGAAGGGGCGCAGGTCGAGCGGGTTGCGCGAGTTCGAGGCGTCGACGATCGCGTCGGCGCCCTCGAGCGCCGCATCGAGCCCCTCGCCCGAGACGATGTCGGCCGCGACGCCCGGGGCGCCGGCGATCGCCTTGCCCGAGCGCGAGAGGGGGACCGCCGTCTCGCCGCGTCTGCCGATGGACCGGACGATGGCCGAGCCCGCGAGGCCGGATCCGCCGATGACGACGATGCGCATGCGTGCACGCTACGCCCCTGGCCTGTGCAACCGCATTCAGCCGACCGCTCGCTGCGCCGCCTCGCTGCTGGCCGCGCTGAGGAGGAGTGGTCACGTGTGGCCCTCTCGGCGCCCCGAAGAGGGCCATTTGTGACCACAGCACGCTGCGCAGCTCGGCGGGTGGTCGCCTGTGGCCCTCATCGAGCCCCGCGGAGGGCCGTTCGTGACCACACACGATGCGCGGCGCCGGGGTGCGTCGGAGCGGGCGGCCGTCCCGGCGCGCGCAGCGACGACGGAGGCCCACCCGCGCGGGGGTGGGCCTCCGTCGAGCGCGCCGGGTCAGTCGCGCTCGGGCGCCTCGGCCTCCGTCGCCTCCGGCGCAGCGGCCGCCGCCTCGCGGGCGTCCGCCTCGGGGGCTTCGACGGCGGGGGCCTCGACGGCCTCCGGGACGTCGATCGCGGTGAGGGCGTCGAGCAGGTCGTCGCCAGGGGCGACGGGGAGCATCGGCGCCTCGATCTCGGCCCGCTCGAGCAGCTGCTGCATGCGCTTGCGGCGCGCGGGGGCGATCACGGTCACGACGCGGCCGTCGTTGCCGGCGCGTCCCGTGCGGCCGGCGCGGTGCAGGTACGTCTTGTACTCGTCCGGCGGATCGGCCTGCACGACGAGCGCGACGTCGTCGATGTGGATGCCGCGGGCGGCGACGTCGGTGGCGACGAGCACGTCGACCTTGCCGCGGCGCAGCTTCTCGAGCGCGCGGTTGCGGCGCGCCTGCGTGAGGTCGCCGTGGAGGCTCACCGCGGCGACGCCCGCGTCGACGAACTGCTCCTGCAGCCGCTCCGCGTACGCGCGGGTCCGGGTGAACACCACGATGCGGCCGGGGTTGCGCACGATCTGCTCGAGCACCGCGTCCTTGTCGTAGCGGTCGGCGACGAGCACCTGGTGGTCGATCGTCGACGTCGCCTGGTCCTCGCCGGCCACCTCGTGCACCGACGGCTCGGGCAGGAACTCGCGCACGATCGTCGCGACCTCCGAGTCGAGCGTCGCCGAGAAGAGCAGCTTCTGGCTGCCCGGGCGGGTGCGGCGCAGGATGCGCTGCACGGGCTCGAGGAAGCCGAGCTCACACATGTGGTCTGCCTCGTCGACGACGGCGATCTCGATCGCGCCGAGGTTGAGCACGCCCTGCTCGACGAGGTCCTCGATGCGGCCGGGCGTGCCGATGAGGATGTCGACGCCGCGGCGCAGCGACTCCACCTGCATGCCCTGGCGCACGCCGCCCACGATGACGGTCGTGAAGATGCCGACGGCGCGGCCGACGCCCATGACGGTGTGGTTGATCTGCTGCGCGAGCTCGCGGGTGGGCGCGAGGATGAGGGCGCGCGGCGGGCGGCCGATCTCGCGGCGCTCGGGGCGGTTGCGGAGCAGCAGCTCGACGATCGGCGAGCCGAACGCGATGGTCTTGCCGGAGCCGGTGCGGCCGCGGCCGAGCACGTCCTTGCCCGCGAGCACGTCGGGGATCGTCGCGGCCTGGATCGGGAAGGGCGTCTCGGCGCCCATCGACTTCAGCGCGCCCGCGATGCCCGCGCCGAGGCCCAGGTCGGCGAACGTGACGCCCTCGACGTCGGCGGCCGCCGTCGCCTGCGCCTCGAGGCGCTCGAGCACCACGTCCTCCTTGACCTCGAAGGGCTTGGAGTCGGTGGACGGGTAGTAGGTGCTGTCGCGGCGGGGGCGCTCGTCGCGGTCGCGGCGCGGGCGCTCCTCGAAGCGGTCGCGGCGCTCGCCGCCGGCGCGGTCGCCGAAGTCGCGACGCGGGCCGCGGTCGCCGAAGTCGCGGCGGGGGCTGCGGTCGCCGAAGTCCCGACGCGGGCCGCGGTCGTCCGAGCGGCGCTCGTCGCGCTCCTCGAAGCGGCGCGGACGGTCGCCGAAGCGGTCGTCACGGCGCGGGCCGCGGTCGCCGAAGTCACGGCGCGGGCCCCGGTCGCCGAAGTCCCGACGCGGGCCGCGGTCGTCCGAGCGGCGCTCGTCGCGGTCCTCGAAGCGGCGCGGGCGGTCGCCGGAGCGGTCGTCCCGACGCGGGCCGCGGTCGCCGAAGTCCCGACGCGGGCCCCGGTCGCCGAAGTCCCGACGCGGGCCGCGGTCGTCCGAGCGGCGCTCGTCGCGGTCCTCGAAGCGGCGCGGGCGGTCGCCGAAGCGGTCGTCCCGGCGCGGGCCCCGGTCGCCGAGGTCACGGCGGGGACCGCGGTCGTCGACGTCGCGACGCGGCGCGCGGTCATCGGCGTCCCGGCGCGGGCCGCGGTCGCCGAAGTCCCGACGCGGGCCGCGGTCGCCGAGGTCCCGGCGCGGAGCGCGGTCGTCCGAGCGGCGCTCGTCGCGGTCCTCGAACCGGCGCGGACGGTCGCCGAAGCGGTCGTCGCGGCGCGGGCCGCGCTCGTCGGCGCGGCCGCGGCCGTGGTGCTCGTCGCGAGCGCGGTCGAAGCCGCGGGGGCGGTCGCCGCGGTGGAGGCGGTCGTCGCGCTGCTGGTCGCGCCCGCCGCGGGCGTCGCCGCGCGAGCGGAACGCCGGGCCGCGACCGCGGTCGCGGTTCCGCTCCTCGGGCGGCACCCAGTTGGGGCGTCGCGAGGCGCCGCTGTCGCCGCCCTCGCGGCGGTCGCGGTCGTCACGGTTCCAGCGGCCCTTCGAGGGCTGCTCGTCGCGGTACCCGCGGTGCCCGGGGCTGCGGGAGCCGGGGCGGTCGGTGCGGTCGTTCGGTCGTCGGGCGCCCCGAGGGCGCTCGTCAGGTCGTGGCATCGCTGATCTCACATCGCGCGCGAGTCGTGCCCGCGCATGGTCGTCCCGCCTGCATCGCGGGGGAATCGGTCAACCGCGAGGGTGCTCGCGGGATCTCCGGCCGCGGCGACACTCCATGCGGCGCACGCTGCGCCTGTCCCGAGCCGACCCGTCCAGGGTACGGCACGGGGCGCGCGGGCGCGAGGGTCAGCCGAGGGGGTCGTGCTCCCGGCGGCCGCCGCGCAGCACCGACGACGTCCAGCGCGATCCGTCGAACCAGCGCATCTCGGCTCGCCGGTAGGGGTCGGGGTACCAGTCCTGGCGGGGCTGCGACGGCGTGCCCGGGGCGAGCCCGATCGGCGCGGGGATGCCGTCCTGACGGGCGGGCGTGGCGCCGGCACGATGCCCCTGCTGCGCGAGCCACGCCTCGTGCTGGCGCGCCTGCGCCTCGTGCGCCTCGCGCTCGAGCCGGTCGAACTCGGCGGGGGTCGGGATGAGCGCGGCCGTGCCGTCGCCCGCGATCCGTCGCCCGTAGACGTCGTGCTGCGCCCGCTGGCCGGCGATCGACGGCGCACCGTGCAGCACGGGGTCCACGCGCACGGGATCGATGCGTGCGCCCTGCTGCTGCCCGAAGCTCGAGCCCTGCGGCGGCACAGAGGCGGTGGAGCCGGGCATGGGACCGACGGCGGGGAGCGGCGGCGACGGCTGGACGATCGGGGTGCCGACGACGCGCAGGTCGTGCTCCGGGGATGCGGATGCGGCGGGCGGCGCCGCCGACGAGGCTGCGGCCGGCGGCGCGGATGCCTCCACGGGCTGCGACGCGAACGGGTGCGACGCGGCCGCGGCGTCCAGCGGCGACACGACGACCGGCGGCGCGGAGTGCAGCACGGGCGGCACGTGCCCGGGCGGCGGCGGTGCCGCGGCGACGACGGCCTGCGCGACCGAGGGCGTCGGCGCGACGAGCACGCGGCCGTCGCGGGCCGCGTAGTAGACCATCGAGGAGTCGGCGGGCCACTGGCCGTCGATCCGCAGCTGCGCGCGCCCGCCGGGCTGCAGCGGCGGCACGAACGTGAGCCTCGTGCCTGTGCCGCGCGGCACGCGCACGGTGATGGTGGCGCCCTCCACCTGGCCGGTGGTGCGCGTGGCGAAGATCGTCACGGGGATGTCGCCCGCGGGCACCTGCAGCGTGATGTCGCCCCAGTCGAGGGTCGCGCGCAGCGCGCCGACGGCGAGCGACGGCGGCTGCCGGTATGCGTCGAACCTGCCGTCCGGGGAAGCGGAGTGCACGATGAGGAAGCTGGGCATGCGCGCCACCTCCCGATCGGTTCCCGCTCTGTGCGCCAGCAAGCATCGAAGCACGGGCCCGCTGGAGCGCCCTGGGAGCCAGGTCAGCGTCGGCTGGCCGCGCCTCCGCCGGCCCCGCCCCGAGCGGCCGCGGCCAGCTCGCCGCGCCGCTCCGCCCTGGTGCCGCCGCCGCGCCGCACCCGGCGGCGCTCGATGGCGCCCTCGACGACGAGGTAGAGCACGGGCAGCACGATGAGCGTGAGGATGGTCGACGACACGAGGCCGCCGATCACCACGATCGCGAGCGGCTGCGAGATGAAGCCGCCGTGGCCCGTGAGCCCTGCCGCCATCGGGATGAGCGCGAAGATCGTGGCCGCCGCCGTCATGAGGATGGGACGGAGGCGCCGCTCGGCACCCTCGACGAGCGCCTCCCGCACGCCGAGCCCGCGGTCGCGGTACTGGTTGACGAGGTCGACGAGCACGATCGCGTTCGTGACGACGATGCCGACGAGCATGAGCACGCCGACCATCGAGGCGACGCCGAGCGGCACGCCCGTGAGCAGCTGCATCGCGATCGCGCCCGTGGCGGCGAACGGCACCGAGACGAGCAGCAGGAACGGCTGCAGGAGGCTCTTGAACGTGGCGACCATGACGACGTAGACGAGGAGGATCGCGACGAGCGCGGCGATGCCGAGCTGCGTGAACGCATCCGTGATCTGCGTGGCGACGCCGCCGACGCTCGCGGTCGCGCCCTCGTCGAGCTCGAGCCCGTCGAGCGCCTCCTGCACGCCGCTCGAGACGCCGCCGACGTCGGCCGCATCGGGCGTCACGGTGACGGTCGCGGTGCGGCTGCCGTCGCTCGTCTCGATCGAGACGGGCCCCTCGACCTCCGTCACCTCCGCCACGTCGGCGAGCGGCAGCGGCCCCTCCGGCGTGGGCAGCTCGAGCTCGCGCAGCTCGTCGAGCGTGGCGGCGGGCGCGATGGCGTCGAGGTAGATCGTCACGATCGAGCCCTCGAGCTGGATGTCGCCCACGGGCGTCGGCTGCATCGCCTGCGCGACGAGGCCCGAGACGGCGGTCTCGCTGAGGCCGAGGCCCGCGGCGAGCTCGCGATCGACCGCGACCTGCACGAGCGGCTGCGCGCCCTCGAGCGAGTCGGCCACCTGCGCGACGCCCTCGACGTCGGCCATCGCGGCCGCGACGTCGTCGGTGGCCGCCTCGAGCGCCTCGGGGGTCGGCGCCTGCACCTGCACCTCGATGTCGCCGCCCGCGAGGCCGGCGGACTGGCCGACCGTCACGTCGCCCTCGGCGCCCTCGGAGGCCTCGCGGATGCGCTCGCGCAGCTCGGGCATGTCGGTGCCGTCGGCCGCGATCACCGAGTACGAGATGCCGCCGCCACCGCCGCCCGCGAAGGCCGCGAACGACGACGCGGCGCCGGAGGAGACGGTGGCCGAGACGGTCTCGACGCCGTCGAGCGCACGGAGGTCGTCGGTGAGCGCCTCGGCGGCGGCGAGCTGCGCGTCGAGCGAGGCGCCGGGCTCGAGGTCCTGCGAGACCTGCACCGAGGTCTGGCCGTCGTCGCCCAGGAAGTTGATGGCGAGCAGCGGCGCGGCGGCGACGCTGGCGCCGAGGATCGCGACGGCGCCGACGAGCACGAGCGCCGGATGCCGCAGCGTCGAGGCGAGGATGGGCCGGTAGGCGCGGCGCAGCCGGTCGGGCCGCTCCTCCTCGTGCGCGGCGGGCGCCGCGGCAGCGGAGGCCGGCACCACCGGCGCGTCGGCGTCGCGGCGCGGGAGCAGCCGCAGCGGCCACGGCCGCGGGTCGGGGCGCACGCTCGCGAGCGCAGCGGCGCCCTGGGCGGCGATGGGCTCCTCGGCGTGCTCCGGCGCATCCTCCGCCTGCTCGGGCGCGCCCTTCGGCCGGCGCAGCAGCCAGTACGCGAGCACGGGCACGATCGTGAGCGCGACGACGAGCGAGGCGAGCAGGGCGATCGAGACGGTGAGGGCGAAGGGCCGGAACAGCTCGCCCGTGATGTCGCTGACGAACGCGAGCGGCAGGAAGACGATGACGGTCGTGACGGTCGATGCGGTGATGGCGCCCGCCACCTCGCGAACGGCGTCCATGATCGCCCTCGCGCGGGAGGGCGTGAACGTGAGGTGCCGCTTGATGTTCTCGATGACGACGATCGAGTCGTCGACGACGCGGCCGATCGAGATGGTGAGCGCGCCGAGCGTGAGCACGTTGAGCGAGAACCCGCTCCCCCACATGCCGATGAACGTCATGAGCACCGAGACGGGGATCGAGACCGCCGTGACGATCGTCGAGCGCACCGACCACAGGAAGACGAGGATGACGAGCACGGCGAAGATGAGGCCGAGCACGCCCTCGACCGCGAGCGCCTCGATCGACTGCTCGACGTAGGGCGCCTGGTCGAGCACGGTCGTGAGCACGACGCCCTCGCCGAGCTCGGCCTGCAGCGCGGGCAGCAGCTCGCCGACGGCGTGCGAGACGTCGACGGTGTTCGAGGCCTGGGTCTTCGTGATCGAGAGGATGATGGCCGGCTCGCCGTCGACGAGCGCGATCGACGACGCGGGGTCCTCCGCGAGCGCCGCATCGGCCACGTCGCCGATGGTCGTGGATGCGGTCAGCGGCAGCGCGGCGACGTCGTCGACCGAGCCGAGCCGCTCGCCGATCTGCACGCTCAGCGTCTGGTCGCCCTCGTCGACGGTGCCGCCCGGCAGCAGCTGGCCGCTCTCGTCGATCGCTGCCGAGACGTCCTGGCGCGAGAGCCCCTGTGCCGCGAGTGCCGCGTCGTCCGGGTCGATGGTGATGCGCTGACCGGGCGCGCCCTGCAGCTGCACGGCGCGCACGCCCTCCACCCGCTCGAGCTGCGGCACCGCGGTCGTCTCGATGCGGTCGACGAGCGCCGCCGTGTCGCCGGGCCCGGAGACGGCGACCCGCAGGATGGGGAAGTCGGCGATCGAGCCGGTGAGCACGGTGGTGTCAGCCTCGGCCGGCAGCTGCCCCTGGATCCGGTTGACGGCCTGCTGCACCCGTTGCTCGGTGGTGGGGATGTTCGTGCCGTACGTGAACTGCGCCACCACGGTGCTGACGCCGGTCGACGACGTGCCGCTCGTGCCCTCGAGCCCCGGCACCGCCTGCACGGCCCGCTCGACCGCGGTCGTGATGTCGGCGTTGACGATCTCGGGGCTCGCGCCCTGCAGGGTGGTCGTGACGACCACCGCGGGCAGCTCGAGCTCGGGCGTCAGCTCGGTCTTGAGGCTCGTGAGGGCCACGCCGCCGAACACGGCGATGCAGAGCGTCGCGAGGGCGATGAGGGCACGGTTCTTCAGGCTCGCGAGCGACAGCAGATGCACCCGTCGATCCTCCCATCGCCGGGTGTGCGCCCCCTATGGGGGCCAGCCCCCGCATCCGGGCGGGATGCGGGGGCCGGCCGACCGGGTCGGCGCCGCGGCTCAGCCGCGACGCGCGTCGGCGAAGGCGCGCATGGCGTCGCGCACGTACGCCGCGCCGTCTGCGCCGCCGTAGTTCGCGGCGAACCGCTCGTCGGCCACGTACATCTCGCCGAGCCCGGCGAACGCGTCGAGGTCGGGCTCGGCCGTCTGCCAGCCCGCCCCGATCCAGCGGTAGTGCCGCGCGGCGAGCGCCTGCACGCGCTCGGACCCGACGTCCTCTCCCGCCTGGCGCGCCGCGGCGTAGCCCGCCGCGATGTCGAGGTGCTCCTGCCCGAAGGCGCGCCGGTCGTCGTCCGACATGCCCTGCCACCAGGTCTGCCCGCTGCGCCACGCGTCCGCGCCCCAGCGCTCCGTGACCTCCTGCTCGTACCGGCCCTGGTCGAACCCGTCGAGCGCCTCCTCTGCCGTCATGGCGGCTCCTCCCTCTCGTGCCCGCAGCGTCTGCTCGACGGCGCGGATCTGCCTGCGGATGCGGTCGGCCTCGCGCTCGAGGTCGGCGAGGTGCGTCGCGAGCGCCTCCTCGTCGGAGGCGCGCTCGAGGCTGTCGGCGATCGCGGGGATGCCGACCCCCAGCCCGCGCAGCAGCAGGATGCGCTGCAGGCGCGCGAGCGAGGCCTCGTCGTACCAGCGCATCCCGCCGCCGTCCGTGCGGGACGGGGGCAGGATGCCGACGGCGCCGTAGTGCCGTAGCGTGCGGCTCGAGACGCCGGCGAGCCTCGCGATGCGCTGGATCGACCACTCCATGCCGATGACGCTAGAGGTTGACGCTGCGTCAACGTCAAGCGTCGTGGGCGAAGCTCGAGGGAACCGGCTCCGGTGTGTCGACGGCGCGGGGGGCGCGCAGGCGTACGCTCATCCGCCGTGACCAACGCGTTCTCGCCGAAGCGCATCCTCCTCGGCAAGCCCCTCGAGTCCGACCGCGCAGACGGCCAGCTCCTCCCCAAGCGCATCGCGCTGCCCGTCTTCGCGAGCGACGCCCTCTCCTCCGTGGCATACGGCCCGCAGGAGATGTTCCTCATCCTCACGATCGGCGGCCTCGCCGTGCTCGCGCACGCGCCGTGGGTCGCCCTCGGCGTGCTGTGCCTCATCGCGATCGTGGTCGCCGGCAGCTTCCAGCTCGTCCGCGCCTACCCCTCCGGCGGCGGCGACTACGAGGTCGCGCACCGCAACCTCGGCCCGCGCGCCGGGCTCGTCGTGGGCAGCGCGCTGCTCATCGACTACGTGCTCACCGTCGCGGTGTCGGTCGCCTCCGGCGTCGACAACGTCATCTCGGCCTTCCCCGCCCTCGGCCCGTTCCGCGTCGAGCTGGCCGTCGCCCTCATCGCGCTGCTCGCCGCCGCGAACCTGCGCGGCGTGCGGGAGTCCGGCACGGCCTTCGCGATCCCCACCTACGTCTTCATCGGCTCCGTCGTGCTGCTCATCGGCACCGGCCTCGTGCGCACGGCGCTGGGCGATCCGCCGGTCGCCGAGTCGAGCGGCTACGCCGTCGAGGGCGACCCGCTCACGCAGGCGGGCCTCGCCCTGCTGCTCCTGCGGGCGTTCGCCTCCGGCTGCTCGGCCCTCACGGGCATCGAGGCGATCTCGAACGGCGTGCCCGCGTTCCGGCAGCCGAAGGTGCGCAACGCCCGCATCACGCTGCTGCTCATGGGCGGCATCTCGATGACCCTGTTCGCCGGCATCACGGCCCTCGGCGTCATCGCCAAGGTCCACTACGCCGAGGACCCCTGCGACCTCGTCGGCTACGCCGACTGCGCGAGCGTGCCGCAGCAGTCGGTCATCGCGCAGCTCGGCACCGCGGTCTTCGGCGGCGGCAGCCCGCTCTTCTTCCTGCTCACGATCGCGACCGCGCTCGTGCTCATGCTCGCCGCCAACACGGCGTTCAACGGCTTCCCGCTCCTCGGCAGCGTGCTCGCCGCGAACGGCTACGCGCCGAAGAGCCTCCAGACGCGCGGCGACCGCCTCGTGCACTCGAACGGCGTCATCCTGCTCGCGCTCGGGGCCGCGCTGCTCGTCCTCGCCTTCCAGGCCGACCTCAACGCGCTCATCCAGCTGTACATCATCGGCGTCTTCGTCTCGTTCTCGTTCGGCCAGATCGGCATGGTCGTGCACTGGCGGCGGCTCCTGCGCTCGAAGCGCCGGTCGGAGTTCCAGCCCGTGCCCTTCGCGATCAACCTCGTCTCGGCGGTCTGCACGTCGTCGGTGCTCGTGGTGGTGACGGTGACGAAGTTCGCGCACGGCGCCTGGCTCGTGTTCCTCATCGGCCCGGTGCTGTGGTGGCTCATGTTCCGCATCCACCGCTACTACGGGCGGGTGCGCGACGAGATCGCCGCCGACCGCACGACGCAGTTCGGCGCGAAGGGCGACCACGCGATCGTGCTCGTCGGCGAGCTCTCGAAGCCCACCCTCAAGGCGCTCGACTACGCGATCGCCGCCCGGCACGAGTCGCTCGAGGCGGTGCACGCCGACATCGACCCGGAGGCCACGAAGCGGCTGCAGAAGGCGTGGCGGCAGTCGGGCATCCGGGTGCCGCTGCGCATCGCGCCGAGCCCGTACCGCGACATCTCCGTGCCCGTCATCGAGCACATCGAGCGGCACCGCGCCGAGCACGGCCCGGAGGTCGTCACCGTCTACACGCCCAAGTACGTGGGCCTGCGCTGGTGGGAGCGGATCCTCCACAACCACAAGTCGGCGCGGATCCGCCACAAGCTGATGCTCGTGCACGGCGTCACGCTCGCGCTCGTGCCGTGGCAGCTGCACCCGGACCGCCCGATCGCGCCCAGCGCGCGGCCGCTGCCGGGCGAGGCCCGCCGCGGGGAGCCGCGCCGGCCGGTGGTGCGGCGCCGCCACGAGCGGCACGCGACGCGGCGATAGCCTGCGGGCATGCTGCGCTCGGTGCTCGCCGTGCTCGTCGGCGGCGCGCTCGGCACCGCCGCCCGGGCGCTGCTCGACGCGGCGATCGCCGACTGGTGGGCGCTGCTCGCGATCAACGCGGCCGGGTCGCTCCTGCTCGGCATCTCGACCACCGCGCTCGCCGGCGCGCCCGCGTGGCTCCGGCACGGGCTCGGCGCCGGCGTGCTGGGCGGCTTCACGACCTTCAGTGCCGTCGCGCTCGCGAGCGTGAGCGCGACGGCCTCGAGCGCCGGATGGGCGGGGATCGTGCCCGCGCTGCCGGGCATCGCGATCGCTGTCGGCATGCTCGTCGCGTGCCTCGCTGCCGCCGGGGCGGGGCTCGGGCTCGGCCGCCGCATCGCGCGCGGCCGGGCGGCAGGCGGCGCGGGATGAGCCCGCTCGAGCTGCTCGCGATCGCCGGCGCCGGCGGCCTCGGCGCGGTCGTGCGCTTCCTGGCGGGCGCCGCCTCGCAGGGCCGGCCGGTGCGCGCCACGATCGCCGTGAACCTCGCGGCCAGCCTGCTCGTCGGCCTGTTCGCGGGCGCGCTCGTCGACGAGGCGTGGCGCGCCATCCTCGTCACCGGCTTCTGCGGCGGGATGTCCACGTACTCCGCCTTCGCGGTGCAGGCCATGGAGCAGGTGGAGCGGCGCCGCGCGGGGCACGCCGCGGCGACGGTCGCGATCACGGTCGTCGGCGGCGCCCTCGCCGCCGGTCTGGGCCTGCTCGTCGGCGCGCTCCTGTCCCCCGCGATGGCCGCCTGATCCTGCGCGGATGCCCGCGCGATCCTGCGCGACCGCATCGCCGCGGCACAGCCGCCCGGCCGCCGCGATGCTAGGATGCAGGTTGGACTTGCTACGGGAGTCCTCCGCCGCAGACAGGCGGGAAGTCCGATCCGTTCGCGAGGGGGGTCCAGCATGGGTCGTGGTCGCCAGAAGGCCAAGCACACGAAGCTCGCGCGGGAGCTGAAGTCGTTCAGCCCGAACGTCAACTACTCGGTGCTCCAGCAGGAGCTCGGCGGGTCGACTCCCGAGGACGACGAGCTCGTCGACAAGTGGGCCGACTACGCCGACTACGCGCCCGAGCAGGACGACGACTACGCTGACGACCGTCAGGAAGGGCGCAGCGCCTGATCGCGCCGCCGCCCGAGCAGCGCTGAGCCGGACCCAGGCTCCGCCGCACGAGGCGAAGGAGCCGAGATGACGCACGCCATCACCAACGCGAAGCTGCAGGAGCCGACCGTCGTCGGCAGCCACGCCACCGCGACCGCACCGGTCTTCGAGTCGCTGTCGGTGCTCGACCTCTTCAAGATCGGCGTCGGTCCCTCGTCGTCGCACACCGTCGGCCCGATGCGCGCCGCCCTCGACTTCGTCGAGCAGGCAGCCGCCGCGGGCGTCGTCGAACGCATCGCGCGCCTGCGCATCGACCTGCTCGGCTCGCTCGGTGCCACCGGCTCCGGCCACGGCACCGACACCGCCGTGATGCTGGGGCTCTCGGGGCTCGCGCCCGACACCGTCGAGACCCCGCAGATCGCCGCGACGCTCGCCGAGATCCGCGATCGCGGCATCCTCTCGTTCGGCGGCGTCCGCGACGTGCCGTTCGACGAGGCGAAGGCGTTCGTCTTCCGGCCGCTCACCGTGCGCGCCGAGCACCCGAACGCCCTGCGCCTCACCGCGTACGACGCCGACGACGAGACGCTCGTCACCGCCGGCTACTACTCGATCGGCGGCGGCTTCGTCATGCGGCACGACGAGGGCGACGTGCTCTCGCCCGTGCCGGCGCCCGCGCCGATGCTCCACGAGGTGCCGCACCCCTTCACGCACGGCGACGAGCTCGTCGCACTCTGTCGCGAGACGGGGCTCTCGGTGCCGGAGCTCATGCTCGAGAACGAGGGTGCGTGGCGCTCCCGCGAGGAGACCATCGCGCAGCTCGAGCGCATCTGGGCCGTCATGCAGGAGTGCGTGGCCCACGGCATCGCGACCGAGGGCGTGCTGCCCGGCGGGCTCGACGTGCAGCGGCGCGCCAAGCCGTGGCACGACAAGCTGCTCGCCCGCGACGCCGCCCCGAAGTCGGGCCGGCCCGACCTCCTCGAGGGCATGGAGTGGGTCAACCTCTACGCGCTCGCCGTCAACGAGGAGAACGCCGCCGGCGCGCGCGTCGTCACGGCTCCCACGAACGGCGCGGCCGGCATCATCCCCGCCGTCATGCACTACGCCGACAACTTCGCGGACTGCGTCGACGACGAGGTCTCGTGGCCGGTCCGGTTCCTGCTCGCGGCCGGCGCGATCGGCATCATCATCAAGTCGAACGCGTCGATCTCGGGCGCCGAGGTCGGCTGCCAGGGCGAGGTCGGCTCCGCGTGCGCGATGGCCGCCGCGGGCTTCGCCGCCGTGCTCGGTGCGACGCCCGAGCAGCTCGAGAACGCCGCCGAGATCGGCATCGAGCACAACCTCGGCCTCACCTGCGACCCCATCAAGGGCCTCGTGCAGATCCCCTGCATCGAGCGCAACGCGATGGCGAGCGTCAAGGCGATCAACGCGGCGCGCATGGCGCAGCAGGGCGACGGCACGCACTACGTGTCGCTCGACACCGCCGTCGAGACGATGCGCCGCACGGGCGCCGACATGAGCGACAAGTACAAGGAGACCGCGCTCGGCGGCCTCGCCGTCACGTACGTGGAGTGCTGAGCGAGCCTCCCCCGCACGAGCGAGCGCCCGCCCCCCGTCGAGGGGCGGGCGCTCGTCGGTCCGGCTCAGTAGCCGGTCGTGGCGTACGGGGCGACAGCGGCGAAGATGATGCCGACGAAGACGATGGGCCAGAAGATGAAGGCCCAGATGAGGCCGAGGATCGAGAGCACGAGGCCCCAGATCGCCATCGTCTTGCCCTGCGGCTCCTTCGCGATGCCGATGCCCGAGAGGACCGCGCCCGCGATGGCGTTGAGGAAGATGGGGACGACGATGCTCGAGATGCCGAGGATGAGTCCCCACAGCGAGAGCTTCTTCGACGTCGAGGCGGGCGCGCCGTAGCCGCCCTGGTAGGCGTCGGCGGGCTGGTAGCCGCCGGCGGGCTGGTAGCCCGGGGCCGGCTGATACCCGGGCGCGGACGGGGCCGGCTGCTGGCCGGCGGGCTGGTAGCCGCCCTGGGAGGGCTGCTCGGGAGGCGTGTAGGTCATGGGTTCCTCGCGATGGCGTCGGTACGGACGGCGTGCGCCGCTGCAGCCAGGCTATGCGCCGCGCATGAGCATCCGCCGACAGCGCGCGGAGGGTCGCAGGAGGGCGCTCAGCGGCCCACGGTCATGAGCATGGCGCCCAGGAAGCCGACGAGCGGCAGCACGTAGAAGAGCAGCACCCACAGCAGGCCCAGCGCCGAGGACACGAGGCCGATGATCGCGAGGGTGCGGCCAGCCGGCTCGCGGCGGAGCCCGAGGAACCCGAAGACGAGGCCGATGATCGGCACGACGACGAGCATCCACGCCAGCACGAGCGAGCTGAGGCCCAGCACCATCGCGGTCATCGAGAGCGTGCGATGCGGGGCGGGCGGCAGCTCGACGCCCGGGCTGCGGTACACCGGCACGCCGTACCCGGTCGTGCTCGACGCCTGCGCGACGCCCGGGTGGATGAGCTGCGCGCCGGAGCCGTCGTCGGCGCCCGGCCACGCCGGCGCCGAGACGAACGGCACCGAGGTCGGCGGGAGGGGCTGCGGCTGCGGCGCGTACGGTCGCTCGGCGTACGGGCGGTCGAGCGGCGCGAAGGGCTGCGGCTGTCGCGGCCCCGCGGCAAGCGGCGCGTAGGGCTGCGCCTGCGGCGGCGCATAGCGGGGCGGCGCGTACCGCGCATCGCGGCTGCGGACGTCGTCCTTCGGGGGGTCATCCCGGTGATCGGCGGCCGCCTCCTGCTGAGAGGGTCGCTCGGCGTCGTGGAGCATCGCTGTGGGCACCTCCTCGCCCGTGAACGGATCCTGGTGGACTCGAGCCGCTCCGCAGGCTACGCCTGTCGCTTGCGAGCGGCCTGGACGCGGCCGCTGACGCACCTGTGCGCGCCTCCGGCCCTGCGGCTCAGCCCGAGCGGGTCACCGGAACGCGCCGACGAGGCGCACGGCGCCGCCGTCGACGCCCTTGGCGCCGCGGATCCAGCCGCCCTCGACCAGCACGGCCTCGGCGGGCGCCGCCTGCACGCGGCCGACGGGGAACGCGGGGATGCCGGCCCGCTCGCTCGCGGCGACCACCGCATCCGCATCGGCCGCGTCGACGACGACGAGCATGCCGAGGCCGAGGTTCCAGGTGCCTTCCGCCTGCTCGACGCCGAAGCCGCCGAGGCCGGCGAGGGCGCGGAACACCTCGGGCACGGCCCAGGCCGTGCGGTCGACCTCGACCGCGAGGTGCTGCGGCAGCACGCGGGCGAGGTTGGCGGCGATGCCGCCGCCCGTCACGTGCGAGATGGAGCGGATGCCGAGCCCGCGCTCGAGCATGCCCAGGAGCGGCAGCGTGTAGAGGCGCGTGGGCTCGAGGAGCACCTCGGCGGCGACGCCGCCGAGCTCGTCGACGCGGTCGGTGAGGCCGATGCCGCGCTCGGCGAGCACGTGCCGCACGAGCGAGAAGCCGTTGGAGTGGAGGCCCGAGGAGGCCATGGCGACCACGACGTCGCCGTCGGCGACGCGCTCGGCGCCCAGCACCGCATCCGCCTCGACGACGCCCACCGCGGCGCCCGCGATGTCGTAGTCGTCGGGCTCCATGACGCCCGGGTGCTCGGCGGTCTCGCCGCCGACGAGGGCGGTGCCGGTGGCCTCGCAGGCCTCGGCGACGCCGCGCACGATGTCGGCGATGCGCTCGGGCACGACCCGGCCGACGGCGATGTAGTCGGTCATGAACAGCGGCTTCGCGCCCACGACGACGATGTCGTCGACGACCATGCCGACGAGGTCCTGGCCGATGGTGTCGTGCTTGTCGATCGCCTGCGCGAGCGCGATCTTCGTGCCGACGCCGTCGGTGCTCGTGGCGAGCAGCGGCTTGCGGTAGCTGCCCACGGCCGAGAGGTCGAAGAGGCCGGCGAAGCCGCCGACGCCGCCGAGGACGCCGGGGCCGTGGGTGCGCGAGACGGCCGCCTTCATGAGCTCGACCGCGCGGTCGCCCGCCTCGGTGTCGACGCCGGCGGACGCGTACGGATCGGTCATGGCCTCCAATCTACCGAGCCGCGCGCGCCCTGCCGCGCCCCGGCCCACGGATCTCAACCGGTTCAGTGGTCAGCCGAGGGCATGATCGCCTCCGCCGACCACAGGCCCGGTTGAGATCCGTGTCGGGATGCCAGGATGGTCGCGGCACACCCACCACCCCACCTCGTCGACGGAGACACGCCACCATGCGAGCACTCGTGACCCGAGGCGAGCCGGGACTCCGGCTCGTCGACATCCCGGAGCCCACCACCCCGCCCGGGCACGTGAAGGTGCGGGTGCTGCGCGCCGGCATCTGCGGCACCGACCTCCACATCGACGCGTGGGATGCGTGGGCGCAGTCGGCGGTCACGCCCGGCCTGACGGCGGGGCACGAGTTCTGCGGCGAGATCGTCGAGGTCGGCGAGGGGGTGACCGACTACGAGGTGGGCCAGCTCATGAGCGGCGAGGGACACGTGGTGTGCGGCCACTGCCGCAACTGCCGCGCCGGGCGCCGCCACCTGTGCATCCGCACCTCCAACCTCGGCGTGCAGCGCGACGGCGCCTTCGCCGAGTTCGTGGTGCTCCCCGCCGCGAACGTGTGGATGCACCCGGGCGTCACCGCCGCGAGCGCCACCCCCGAGCAGCTCGACGTGTTCGGCATCTACGACCCGTTCGGCAACGCCGTGCACACGGCGCTGAAGTTCCCGGTGATCGGCGAGGACGTGCTCGTCACGGGCGCCGGCCCCATCGGCCTCATGGCTGCGATGGTCGCCCGGCACGCGGGCGCCCGCCACATCGTCGTCACCGACATCGCGCCCGCCCGCCTGCAGCTCGCCGAGTCGCTCGGCTTCCGCGCCGTCGACACGAGCGCCACCGACCTGCGTGACGTGCAGCGCGAGCTCGGCATGACCGAGGGGTTCGACGTGGCGCTCGAGCTCTCGGGCGCCCCGAGCGCGCTCGTCGGCATCATCGAGAACCTCAACTTCGGCGGCCGCATCGCCATGCTGGGCCTGCCGTCGCGGCCGATCGAGATCGACTTCGCCAAGGTCGTCTCGCACATGCTCACCATCCAGGGCATCTACGGCCGCGAGATGTTCGAGACCTGGTACGCCATGGCGGCGATGGCCCAGACGGGCCTCGACGTCTCCCCCGTCATCACCGACCGCTTCGCGTTCTCCGAGTGGGAGGCCGCGTTCGAGCGCGCCCGCTCGGGCGCCGCAGGCAAGGTCGTCCTCGACTTCACGGAAGGTTCCTGATGTTCTCCGCACGCGCATCCATCGCCGACGAGCTCGCCGAGATCGAGGCCGCGGGCCTCACGAAGCGCGAGCGCGCCATCGACTCGCCGCAGGCCGCGACCGTGGTCGCGAACGGTGCCGAGGTGCTCAACTTCTGCGCCAACAACTACCTCGGCCTCGCCGACGACGAGCGGGTCGTGGAGGCGGCGAAGGCCGCGCTCGACGAGTGGGGCTTCGGGATGGCCTCGGTGCGCTTCATCTGCGGCACGCAGACGCAGCACCTCGAGCTCGAGGAGCGCCTCGCGCGCTTCCTCGGCCAGGAGGCGTCGATCCTCTACTCGTCGTGCTTCGACGCGAACGGGGGCCTGTTCGAGACGCTGCTGAGCGCCGACGACGCGGTGATCTCGGATGCCCTCAACCACGCGTCGATCATCGACGGCATCCGGCTGTCGAAGGCGAAGCGCTACCGCTACGCGAACCGCGACATGGCCGAGCTCGAGGCGCACCTGCAGGACGCGCAGGGCGCGCGCCGCCGGCTCATCGTGACCGACGGCGTCTTCTCGATGGACGGCTACCTCGCGCCGCTCGAGGCCATCTGCGACCTCGCCGAGCGCTACGACGCCATGGTGATGGTCGACGACTCGCACGCGGTCGGCTTCACCGGCGCGACGGGCGCCGGCACGCCCGAGCTCGCGCGCGTGCAGGACCGCGTCGACATCATCTCGGGCACGCTCGGCAAGGCGCTCGGTGGCGCGTCGGGCGGCTACATCGCCGCGCGCGCCGAGATCGTCGACCTGCTGCGCCAGCGCTCGCGCCCGTACCTCTTCTCGAACGCGCTCGCGCCGTCGGTCGTCGCGGGCTCGCTCGCGGCGCTCGACCTCGTCGAGGGTGCGGGCGAGCTGCGCGAGCGGCTGCAGCGCAACACGCGCCGCTTCCGCGCGGGCATGGAGGAGGCCGGCTTCGAGCTGCTGCCGGGCGAGCACCCGATCACCGCCGTCATGTTCCACGACGCGCGGCTCGCCGCCGACATGGCGGATGCGATGCTGCAGGAGGGCGTCTACGTGACGGCCTTCTCGTTCCCGGTCGTGCCGCGGGGCGAGGCGCGCATCCGCGTGCAGCTGTCGGCCGCGCACTCCGACGAGGACGTCGACCGAGCGGTCGCCGCGTTCGCAGCGTCGCGGGAGCGCGTCTCGGGCTGACCCTCCCACCGCTGGTCGAGGACCGAGCGGCGCAGCCGCACGCGTCACGAGACCTGTCGCCGACGGGGTCTCGTGACGGCAGCGGCTGCGCCGCGGCCTCGTCGACCAGCGGTGGAGCGGCTGCGGACGGGCGCACACCCGACGCCCGCGGCACGCCCCCGGCGGTACGCTGGACTCCTCCCCCCTCGGCAGAAGGAGCTCGCCTGTGTGCGGCATCGTCGGCATCGTCTCCGACTCGGGCGTCAACCAGCAGGTCTACGACGCCCTGGCCCTCCTCCAGCACCGCGGGCAGGACTCCACCGGCATCGCGACGGCCCAGGGCCGCTCGATCCACATGCGCAAGGCCAAGGGCCAGGTGCGCGAGGCGTTCCGCACCCGCGACATGCGCGCGCTGCTGGGCGACATCGGCCTCGGCCACGTGCGCTACGCCACCCGCGGCGAGGCCGAGAACGAGCTCGAGGCGCAGCCGTTCTACGTGAACGCGCCCTACGGCATCGTCCTCGTCCACAACGGCAACCTCACGAACACGCGCGAGCTCGAGGTCGAGCTCGCGACGGTCGACCACCGGCACGTGAACACCGGCTCCGACACCGAGATGCTCGTCAACGTGCTCGGCTCCGAGCTGCAGTCGCTCGTGAACGGCTCGGGCCTCGACGCCGACCACCTCTTCCGGGCGGTCCGCCGCGTGCACGAGCGCGTCGAGGGCTCCTACGGCGTCATCGCGCTCATCGCCGGCCACGGCCTGCTCGCCTTCCGCGACCCCTTCGGCATCCGCCCGCTCGTGCTCGGCTCGCGCCTGTCGGAGTCCGGCCGCACCGAGTGGATGGTCGCCTCCGAGTCGGTCGCCCTCACCGGATCCGGCTTCTCGATCGAGCGCGACGTGCGCCCCGGCGAGGCGATCTTCATCACCCCCGACGGCGAGCTCGCCTCGGCGCAGACGCACGACAGCCCGGTGCTGCTGCCCTGCGCGTTCGAGTACGTCTACCTCGCCCGCCCCGACTCGGTGATGAACGGCATCAACGTCTACGAGTCGCGCCTGCGCATGGGCGAGCGGCTCGCCGACACGATCGCGCAGTACACGCCCTCCGGCGCGATCGACGTGGTCATGCCGATCCCCGACTCCTCGCGCCCCGCCGCGATGGAGGTCGCCCGCCGGCTCGGCATCGAGTACCGCGAGGGCTTCTACAAGAACCGCTACGTCGGCCGCACGTTCATCATGCCCGGCCAGCAGCAGCGCAAGCGCTCGGTGCGGCAGAAGCTCAACGCGCTCGAGAGCGAGTTCCGCGGCAAGAACGTGCTCGTCGTCGACGACTCGATCGTGCGCGGCACGACGAGCCGCGAGATCGTCGACATGATGCGCTCCGTCGGCACGAACAGCGTCACCTTCACCTCGGCGGCGCCGCCCGTGCGCTACCCGCACGTCTACGGCATCAACATGCCCTCGCGCGCCGAGCTCATCGCCTCGGGGCGCACGATCCCGCAGGTGAACGACGCGCTGGGCAGCGACTTCCTCGTCTACCAGGAGGTGCCCGACCTGCAGCGGGCGATCCTCGACGGCACCGACATCGAGGGCCTCGACCTGTCGTGCTTCACGGGCGAGTACGTGACCGGATCGGTCACCGACGAGTACCTCGAGTGGGTCGAGCGGACCCAGCTCTCCTGAGCGTCGTTTCGCCCGACCGCGTGCGCTCGGCCTAGGCGGCGACGCGCTCCCGCGAGCCGGGAGCCCACGCGCCGAGCCCCGCGACGAGGCAGGCGATCGCCGCGCCGAGCACGACGTCGGTGAGCGGCACCGCGGTGAGCAGCAGGGCTGCGACGCCCGCGCCCGCGGCGCCCGCGAGCGCCAGCAGCGCGAGCTGCCCGGGCGAGAGCCGCAGGCCCGCGCGGCGCGCGAGCTCGGCGAGGGCGACGAGCGCCGCCGCGCCGATGCCGAGGACGACGGCGGCGAGGAGGTCGGCGAGGCCCGGGCGCGCGACGGGCGCCGCGAGGGCCGCGGCGCCCGCCACGGTCGCGAGCGTCGGCACGGCGACGGAGGCGGGGAGCCGCTCGGCGAGGCGCGCGAGCGGCGGACCGAGCAGCGCGCCGAGCGCGAGCGCGAGCGCCGTCGGTCCCGCGGGCTGCGGCTCGACCCCGCCGAGCGCTGAGAGCGCGGGCCGGAGCGCCACCACGGCGACGGCCCCGGCGGCGCCGATCGCGAGCAGCGCCCAGGTGCGGCCGAGCGGCGCGGGCCGCGGGGGCTCGGCGCGGTGCGCGTCGACCGGCGTCGTGAGCAGCAGCGCCGCGGCGGCGGCGAGCAGCGCCGCGAGCAGCGCGAGCGGCACGAGCAGCGGCAGGCCGAGCGCGCCGGACGCGGCGACGAGCGCCGCGCCCGCGGCGAGCGCGAGGAGCGTGGGGGCGATCCGCACCGCGGGCGCCAGCGCCGGCGCCTCGTCGACCGCCGCGAGCGTGGCGCGGACGTGCATCGCCATCGGCGCGACGACGATGCTCAGGAGCGCGAGCCGCTCCGGCTCGACCGACACGAGCGCCGAGACGGCGAGCGACACCGCCCAGCCGAGCGCGAGCAGCACCGCGACGGCGGCCTGCCGCGCGGGGGCGGCGCGCACCGGCACGACGAGCGCGAGCGCGCCGACGGCGACCACGATCGCGGCGCCGAGCGCGAGGGAGGATGCGGGCACGGGCGACTGCGCGGCGAGCGCGAGCGCGGTGCCGAAGCCGGTCCAGGCGAGCGCGTGCGCGACGGACGGCCGTGCGCGCATGCCCGCCACCGGTCAGCTTTCGCGGGTGCGGTCGGTGCCGGCGTCGCCGGGCTCGGCGCCCGGCCCGTCGGCGTCGCGATCGGCGTCGCGGCGCTGCACCGGCTCGAACGAGCCCTCCACCGCATCCGTCCGCTCCGGCTCGACCGGCTCGGCCTCGACCACCTCGTCGACGACGACGTGCTCGGCGACGAGCGTGCGGGCGCGGCGCGAGAGCCTGCGATCGATGAGGATGGCGACGAGGCCGCCGAGGCCGCCGCCCACGACGAAGCCGACGACGAGCGAGAGCCCGACGACGGGGCTCGTGTCGACGCGCGCGCCCTCGGCGTTCACGCCGGGGCCCATCGCGGAGGAGATCGCCCACGCGACGAGGATGCCGACGAGCGCGCCGATCGCCATGAAGATGCCGTACTTCGGGCTGCGGCGCACCTGCACCTCGACGTTGCGGGCGTCGTCGTGGGGGGCGGGGTCGTGCGGCGCGTCCATGCCCCCATGATCCCAGACCCGGCGCCGGGCCGAGGCCCGGGAGCGCCTGGCTAGGCTGTGAGCAGGCCCTGAGCCCGCCTCACCGAACGCACGATGCCACGCACGATGGAGTGACGCATGTCGAGAACCCCTGCCCCCACGAAGCCCTCAGGAGCCCCGCTCGCACGCGCGATGCGGCCCGTCAACTCGGTCGTCGAGCGCTGGATCCCCTCCGCGCTCGTGTTCGGCCTCGCGCTCACCGCCGTCATCGCCGTGCTCGCGCTCGTCATCACCCCGACGAACCCCGTCGACCTCGTCCAGGGCTGGGGCGACGGCCTGTCGGGCCTCCTGGCCTTCATGACGCAGATGGCGCTCATCCTGCTGCTCGGGCACATGCTCGCGAACACGCGGCCGGTGCGGCGGCTCCTCCGCCGGCTCTCGGCGCTGCCGCAGACGCCGCTGCAGGCCTACCTCTTCGTCTTCGTCATCGCCGCGGTCGCGTCGCTCATCACCTGGGGCCTCGGCCTCGTCGTCGGCGGACTGCTCGCCAAGGAGGTCGCCGCCTCGGGCCGCGAGCGCGGCGTGCGCCTGCACTTCCCGATGCTCGTCGCCGCCGGCTTCTCGGGCTTCGTCGTCTGGCACATGGGCTACTCGGGGTCCGGCCCGCTCACGGCAGCGACGCCCGACTCCTTCATCGCCGAGCAGCTCGGCGGCACCCTGCCCGTGACCGAGACGACGTTCTCGAGCTGGAACATGATCGCGGCGGTCGCGACCGTCGTCGTGGTCGCCGGCGCGCTCGCGCTCGTCGCGCCCCGCGGCGCCGACCGCGTCGTGGAGCTCGAGATCGACGCGCGCGACGGCGAGACGGCCGAGGAGGAGGTCGTGACGCCCGCCGACCGCATCGACGCGAGCCGCATCCCCACCCTGCTCACGGGCGTCGCGCTCGTCGCGTACCTCGTGATCCACTTCGCCCGCGGCGGCACGATCACGCTCGACATCGTCAACTGGACGTTCCTCGCGCTCATCCTGCTGCTCGTGCGCAGCCCCTTCGAGATCATCCGCCTCACGAAGGAGGCGGCCTCGAACGTGGGCGAGATCCTGCTGCAGTTCCCGCTCTACGCCGGCATCCTCGGCATGATGACCGCCTCCGGCCTCATCCAGGTCTTCTCGGATGCGTTCGTCGCCATCGCGACGCCGCAGACGTTCGGCGTGCTCGCGCTGCTCTCGGCGGGGCTCGTGAACTTCTTCGTGCCCTCCGGCGGCGGGCAGTTCGCGGTGCAGGCTCCGATCATGCTCGACGCGGCCGAGCGGCTCGGCGTCGACCCCGCGATCCCGATCATGGCGGTGGCCTACGGCGACCAGTGGACCAACATGATCCAGCCGTTCTGGGCGCTGCCCCTGCTGGCCATCGCGGGCCTCAAGATGCGCGACATCCTCGGCTACACGACCGTGACGCTGCTCGCGTCCGGCCTCGTGTTCGCGGCGACGATGCTGCTCGTCTCGCTCTGAGCCGGCGACGGCCCCGCGGCAGCGCGCCGCGGGGCCGTCGTGCGCCCGGAGTCGCCCAGGGGCGCAGCTCAGCGGCGGCGCTGCAGGAGCGAGTTCAGGCTCAGCGAGGTGCGCGAGAGCGAGCCGGTGGTGAGCGACGACGACGAGAGCGCGGAGCCGCGGCGTCGGATGCGCTCCGAGTCGGCGAGGTCGAGCCGGCCGACGAGCGCCTCGACCTCGGCGTCGAGGCGCGGCTGCGGCATCGCGCGGGCGGCGTCGCGCGCGGCGCGCTGCGCCTGCGCGGCGGCCTGGGCGGCGGCGCGGCGCGGGTCGTCGGCGGCGCGGCGGGCGCGCTCCTCGACCTGGCCGCGCAGCTGCTCGATGCGGGCGAGCCGGTCGGCGCCGGGCTGCGCGGGGTTCTGCAGCTGCTGCTGGGCCGGCGGCCGCCACTGCTGGGGCGCCGGGTTCGCGACCTGCTGGGCGGGCGCCTGCTGGCCGTAGCCCTGCTGGCCGTAGCCCTGCTGCGCACGCTGCTGCGGCTGCTGCGGCGCCCACTCCTGCCGCCGGGCCGCCTCCGTCTCGCGCGCGACCGCCTCGATCCGCTCGCGCCACGACTGCGGCGCCGCGGCTGCTGCCGACTGCACGGCCGACTGGCCGGAGGTGCGCGCGTCCTGCGCGCGCTGCGTGGCCTGGCGCAGCTGCTCCTGCGTGGCGGCGTAGCGCTCCTCGGCCTCGTTGCGCGCCTGGCCCAGGCTGCCGCGCAGGCGGTCGCCCGCGCGCTGGCCGGTGCCGCGCAGCGCGCGCCGCAGCGCGCCCCAGCCGCCGCGCACCATGAGCAGGCCGATGAACGAGGCGCCGCCCGCGAACAGGAGCGGCACGAGCGCGGTCTCGAGCGCCGTGTCGACGCCCCACACCACCGCGGTCTGCGCCGTCCAGCCGAGCCACTGGAAGAGGTTGGGCACGCCGTTGAGCAGCAGGATGACGCCGATCACGAGCAGCACGATCGGACCGATGATGCCCTGCGGGCGCACGACCTGGGCCATGCCCCCAGCATCGCAGGCCGCGCTGGGAGCCGCCATCCGCCGAGCCGGGCCCGGCGGACGGCGGCCCGGATCAGCCTGCCGCGGCTGGCGTCGCCGCCGGCAGCACCTCGCGGAGGAGGTCGTCGAGCGTGACGACACCCACCAGGGCGCCGTCGGCGACGACCGTCGCGAGCTGCACGCGCTCGCGGCGCATGCGGGTGAGCGTGTCGTGCACCGAGGCGGCCGCGTCCACCGAGAAGGCGTCGCGCGCCAGCTCGGCCACCGGGGTCGCCGCGGGCACCGCGAGCGTGTCGCGCACGTGCACGACGCGCGCGTCCGCGCCGGTGCCGACGAGCACCCGGAGGTGCCCCGTGGCGCCGGAGGCGGCCTGCACGTCGGCGGCGGTCGCATCCTCCGCCACCGCGGTCGGGGCGGCGCCCGTCTGCACGACGTCGGCGATCGTGAGCGACACGAGGTCGATCGCCTTCGCGATCGGCTCCGAGTACTGCGTCTCGAGCACGCCGGCCGCGCGCGAGTGCGCGACGAGCTCGCGGATCGTGTCGACGTCCTGGCCACCGGCCGCCGCCTTCTCGACCGGCTCGACGCCCGAGGCCTGCACGAGGCGGTTGGCGATCCGGTTGATCCAGAGGAGGAACGGCCGCAGCGGCCACGTCATGGCGCGCGCCGCGATGCCCGTCGCCTTCGCGGCGGTCTCGGGGTGCGCGATCGCCCACGACTTGGGCGCCATCTCGCCGATGACGAGGTGCAGGAACGTCACCACGATGAGCGCGAGCACGAAGGCGATGATGTCCGCGAGCACGTAGGGCAGGCCCCACGACTCGAAGATCGGCGACAGCGCGTAGTCGATCGCCGGCTTCGTGATCGCGCCGAGCAGGAACGTGCAGACCGTGATGCCGAGCTGTGCGAAGGCCAGCATGACCGTCAGCTCGTTGACGCCGCGGAGCGCGGCGCGCGCGGAGGCGCTGCGAGGCGCCTCCTCCTCCAGCCGGTGCCGGCGCGCGGCGAGCAGCGCGAACTCCACGATGACGAAGAAGGCGCTCGCGACGATGAGGAGCGTCGTCACGAGGGCGACCATCCAGGGGCTCATCGTCCGACCTCCTCGTCCGCGGCCGCCGCGGGGACCGCATCGGCCTCCGCGCGCGCCGCATCGTCGCCCTCGGCGTCCGCCTCTGCCTCCGCCTCCGCGCGGTCGAGCTCCAGCAGCCGCAGGGTCACCTGCGACGGCACGTGGCGCTCCACCTCCGCGATGCCGATCTCGATCCAGCGGTCGATCTCGATGCCCTCCACCGCCTCGCCGGCCCGCTCGGGCAGGTCGACGCGCACGACCGCGCCCTCCGGGGGCAGGTCGCCGTGGTGGGCGATCGCGAGGCCCGCGATGGTCTCGTGGTCGCTCTCGGGCAGGTCGTGGCCGATGAGGCGCTCGACCTCGTCGAGGTGCACGTCGCCGGGCAGCGTCCACGCGTGGTCGCCCGCCGCGTGCACGGCCGGCTCGACCTCGTCGTGCTCGTCCTCCAGCTCGCCCACGACCTCCTCCGTGAGGTCCTCGATCGTGAGGATGCCGTCGAACGAGCCGTGCTCGTCGACGACGCACACGAGCTCGTTGCGGCTGCGCTGCATGCGCTCGAGCGCGGCCGGCAGCAGCATCGTCGTCGGCAGCACCACCGCGTCGCGCATCACCGCGGTGACGGGCGCGTCGTCCGGCGCGCCGCTGCGCAGCACGTCGACGAGCTCGACGACGCCGACGGGCGAGTCGTGCTCGTCGACCACCGGGTAGCGGGTGTGCGCGGTCGCCATGAGCGCCCGCACCTCGCCGATCGTCGTGGTCGGCTGCACCGAGCCGACGCGCGAGCGCGGCACCATGGCGTGCTCGACGTCCCGCTGCGGGAAGTCGAGGATGCGGTCGATCATCATCGACAGGTCGGCCGGCAGGTGGCCGCTCAGCCTCGACTCCTCGACGATCGCCTCGAGGTCGCGCGCCGTGGCGCTCGCGTCGACGTCCTCGAGCGGCTCGATGCGCAGCAGGCGCAGCAGCGCGTTCGCCGCGATGTCGAACACCGCGATGAGCCAGCCGAAGGCGAGCAGGTAGATGCGCGTCGGGATCGCGAGCGCGCGGGCCAGCGGCTCGGGGCTCGCGATCGCGAGGTTCTTCGGGTACAGCTCGCCGAAGATCATCGTCACGACGGTGGCGAGCACGAGCGCGCCGGTCGTGCCGATGAGCACGCTCACGGCCGGGTCGATGCCGACGCCGCCCAGCAGCGTGCCGAGCGACTCGCCGATCAGCGGCTCGGCGACGTAGCCGATGAGGAGGCCGGTGACGGTGATGCCGAGCTGGGCGCCCGACAGCATGAAGGAGGTGCGCTTCGTGATTGCCTGCACGCGCTTCGACGGCAGGTCGCCCGCGGCGGCGCGCGCCGCGATCCGCGAGCGGTCGACCGACATGTAGGCGAACTCCTGCGCGACGAAGAAGCCGCAGGCGGCGATGATCGCCAGGGTGAGCAGGACGCCGAGGAGCAGCGTGAGCGTGGCCTCGAGCATCAGCGGTCACCCCCTCGGGGGGTGGGCGTCAGGCCGGGTTCTCGGCCCTCCGGATCGAGACTTCGTCCCTCCGAATCGGGACTTCGTCCCTCCGAATCGGGACTTCGTCCCTCCGAGTCGGGGGAGGGACTTCTGCCCTCCGAGTCGGGGGCAGGGCTTCGATGGCTCACGGGTCTCTCTCGTGGGTCAGGGAACGCGGAGGCTCCAGGATATCGGGCGCGCCATGGCGCGGCTATGGGGCCGCCGAGCATGCGTCGGCGGGCCTCAGCGCTCCGCCGCCCTGACCAGCGGCAGCCAGGCGGAGACGTCGGCGCGCACGCCCGACGCGCGCACGGCGCCGCGCCCCACCGCCTCCGACCACGTCTCGCGGCCGGTCGCGAGCGCGAGCCAGGTGGCCGCATCCGTCTCGATCACGTTCGGCGGGGTGCCGCGGGTGTGGCCGGGCCCCTCGACCGCCTGCACGGCGCCGAACGGCGGCACGCGCACCTCGACGCTCTTGCCGGGCGCGCGATCCGCGAGGCACTGCAGCGCGTACCGCACCGCGAGCGCCGTCGTCGGCCGGTCGGCGCCGGGCCCGACCGCCGCGCGCACCGCGTCGGTGCCGTCGAGGTCGGGGATGCGCTTCGCCACCCGACCAGGCTAGGCCGCGCCGCCCACCCCGGCGTCCGGCGTCGTCGCAGAGGATGCATGGATCGCGCCGGTCGGCGGGATGCGCTCGCGCCGTAGGATGTCGTGGTGCGGATCCTGGTACTCGGCAGCGGCGCGCGCGAGCACGCCATCATCGCGGCGCTCCTGACGGAGGGCGGCCACGAGATCACGGCCGCGCCCGGCAACGCGGGCATCGCCCGCGACGTCGAGACGGTGCGGATCGACATCAAGGACCCGCAGCTCGTCACCGAGCTCGCCGTCGACGGCGGCTTCGACCTCGTCGTCATCGGCCCCGAGGCGCCGCTCGTCGCCGGCGTCGCCGATGCGCTCCGCAAGGCCGGCGTGCCCGCCTTCGGCCCGTCGAAGGCCGCGGCCCGCATCGAGGGCTCGAAGTCGTTCGCGAAGGACGTCATGGCCCGCGCGGGCGTGCCCACCGGATCCGACCGCTCGGTCACGTCGATCGAGGCCGTGCGCGAGGCGCTCGACGCCTCCCCCGCCCCCTGGGTGCTCAAGGCCGACGGCCTCGCCGCCGGCAAGGGCGTCATCGTCACCGACGACCGCGCCGCCGCCGAGGCGCACGCCGAGGCGTTCCTGCCCGACGGCCCGATCCTCGTCGAGGAGTTCCTCGCCGGCCCCGAGGTGAGCCTGTTCGTCATCACCGACGGCGAGCACGCGATGCCGCTCGCGCCTGCGCAGGACTTCAAGCGGCTCGGCGACGACGACGCCGGCCCCAACACCGGCGGCATGGGCGCCTACTCGCCGCTCCCCTGGCTCGCCGAGCGCTTCGGCTCGGAGCAGGCGTTCGTCGACGAGGTCGTCGAGACCGTCGCGCTGCCCACCATCCGCGCGATGGCCGAGGCGGGCACGCCCTTCCAGGGCCTCCTGTACTGCGGCCTCATCGTCACCGACCAGGGCGTGAAGGTCATCGAGTTCAACGCGCGCTTCGGCGACCCGGAGACGCAGGTCGTGCTGCCGCGCGTGGCCTCCGGCCTCGGCGCCGCGCTGCTCGCGGCCGCCGACGGCACGCTCGCCGACGCCGCGCCGCTCGAGTGGCACGACTCGGCCGCCGTCACGGTCGTGCTCGCGAGCGAGGGCTACCCGGGCGACCCCGTCACGGGCCGCGTGATCGAGGGCGTCGACGAGGCGCAGCAGGTCGAGGGCGTGCGCGTGCTGCACGCCGCGACCGGCGAGGGCGAGCACGGCCTCACCGCCACGGGCGGCCGCGTGCTCAACGTCGTCGGCACCGGCGCGACGCTCGCCGAGGCGCGCGAGCGCGCCTACCGGGGCCTCGGCCGCATCCGCCTCGAGGGCGGCCAGGCGCGCACCGACATCGCGGCCAAGGCATGACCGCGGCCGGCGCCGCGTCGCTGCCCGGCTGGGACCTCGCCTACAGCGGCAAGGTCCGCGACCTCCACGTGCCCGAGGGCACGACGCTCGGGACCGCGCCCGAGATGCTCATGGTCGCCTCCGACCGCGTCTCGGCCTTCGACCAGGTGCTCGACCCCGCCATCCCCGGCAAGGGCGAGCTGCTCACGACGCTCACCCGCTGGTGGATCCGCCGCCTCGGCCTGCCCGACCAGCTCGCGCCCGACGCCGACGCCCGCACCCCCGAGGCCGTGCGCGGCCGGGCGATGCTCGTGCGCACGCTCGACATGCTCCCCGTCGAGTGCGTCGTGCGCGGCCGGGTGACCGGATCCGGCCTCAAGGAGTACCGCGAGGTCGGCTCGATCTCGGGCGTCGTGCTGCCGGAGGGGCTGCAGGACGGCGACGCGCTGCCCGAGCCGATCTACACGCCCGCCTGGAAGGCGCCGCAGGGGCAGCACGACGAGAACGTGTCGTTCGAGCGCACCGTGGACCTCGTGGGCGCGGAGCATGCGGAGGGCATCCGCGCGCTGAGCCTGTCGGTGTTCGCGCAGGCCGCCGCGATCGCCGCGGAGGCGGGCCTGGTGCTGGCCGACACGAAGTTCGAGTTCGGCGTGGATCGCGCGACGGGCGAGCTCGTGCTCGCCGACGAGGTGCTCACCTCCGACTCCTCGCGGTACTGGGATGCGGCGGCGCTCGCCGAGGGCCGCGTCGAGTCGTTCGACAAGCAGATCGTGCGCGACTGGCTCGCCGCCCACTGGGACGGGCAGGGCGAGCCGCCCGTGCTCCCCGACGACGTCGTGGCGCGCACCTCGGCCCGCTACCGCGAGCTCATCGAGCGCCTCACCGCCTAGCGGCGCGGCCCGCTCGCGCCGCCGCCACCCCCTCCGGTCGAGGAGCGCGCCGCCGCTCCCCCACCGCTGGTCGAGGAGCGCGCCGCCGGAGGCGGCACGCGTCTGAAGACCACCGATGCGCGACAGAGTCTCGGTGGGGCCTCGAGACGGCAGCGGCCTGCGGCCGCGGCCTCCTCGACCAGCGGGTGGCGCGGCCTCCTCGACCAACCGGGAGGCTCAGACCTCCGGAGCGCTCCAGGTGTCGCAGGCGCCGACGCCGCCCTCCATGCCGTTCTCGAGCCAGCGCATCCGCTGCTCGCTCGAGCCGTGCGTCCAGCCCTCGGGGTTCGAGCCGCCGCCGCTCATCTCCTGCAGCCGGTCGTCGCCGATCGTCTGGGCCGCATCCATCGCCTGCGAGATCTCCTCGCGCGTCGGCTCGATGAGCACGGGCGCGCCGCCGTCGTCGTCGCGCACCTGCGAGGCGCCCGCGATCCAGGCGCCGGCGTAGCAGTCGGCCTGCAGCTCGCTGCGCACCGCGCTCGACTGCGGCCCGGTGTCGCCCTGCTGCACGTTCTGCAGCTGGCCCGTGAGGTTCTGCACGTGGTGGCCCCACTCGTGCGCGAGCACGTAGAGCTCGGCGAGGTTGCCGCCCTCGGCGCCGAACCGGTCGCGCATGTCGGCGAAGAAGGTCTCATCGAGGTAGATGCGCTGGTCGGGCGGGCAGTAGAACGGGCCGACCGCGCTCGTCGCGCCGCCGCATCCGGTCTGCACCTGGCGGTCGAACAGCTGCACCGTCGGGTCCTGGTACTCGACGCCGGCCGCGGAGGCCGTCTCGGTCCAGAAGCGCGACATGGAGTCGGCCCCGCCCTCCATGCGGCAGGTCACGTTGGCGGGGTCGTTGGCCTGCTCGCCGGTGCAGCCCGTGACCTCCTCGCCCTGCTGCTGCTGCTGCGACTGCGGCGAGATGGGGTCGCCGGGCGCCAGGCCCGTGAGGTCGACGCCGAAGATCATCGAGGCGATCACGAGCAGGAGGGTGACGATGCCGCCGCCGCCCACCGCGATCGCGCCGCCGCGACCGCCTCCGCCGCCGCCCGTGCTCACCGCCGAGGTGTCGAACCCCGCGTCGCCCCTGAACGTCATGGGCACACTGTAGACCTGCGGATCCGGGCCTCGGCCGGGAGTCCGCCGAGCACGCGCGCCCGCGGGTCCGCGCGCGAACGTAGACTGGACGCATCCCCTCCACCGACCCCAGGGAGCGACCCATGGCCCTCATCGTCGTCGACGTCATGCCGAAGGCGGAGATCCTCGATCCGCAGGGCAAGGCGGTCACCCGCGCGCTCGCGCGCCTCGGCCACGAGGCCGTCGGCGAGGTGCGGGTCGGCAAGCGCTTCGAGCTCCGCGTCGAGGGCGAGGCCACCGAGGCGCTGCTCGCCCAGGTGCGCGAGGTCGCCGGCGAGGTGCTCGCGAACACGGTGATCGAGGACGTCGTGGGCGTCCACGTCGTCGACGACGCGGCCGCGCCGCAGCAGGTCTCCCGATGAGGGTCGGCGTCGTCACCTTCCCCGGCACGCTCGACGACCGCGACGCGCAGCGCGCCGTCCGCCTCGCGGGCCACGAGGCCGTCGCGCTCTGGCACGGCGAGCACGACCTGCAGGGCGTCGAGGCGATCGTGCTGCCCGGCGGCTTCTCGTACGGCGACTACCTGCGCTGCGGCGCCATCGCGGCGCTCTCGCCGATCATGACCGAGGTCGTCGACGCCGCCCGCCGCGGCATGCCCGTGCTCGGCATCTGCAACGGCTTCCAGATGCTCGCCGAGGCGCGCCTGCTGCCCGGCGGCCTCGTGCGCAACGCATCCGGCCTGTTCGTGCGCAAGGACCAGGTGCTGCGGGTCGAGCGCGCCGACACCGCCTGGACGAACCGCTTCGACTCGGGCCAGGAGATCGTCATCCCGATGAAGAACGGCGAGGGCCGCTTCGTCGCGACCCCCGAGGAGCTCGCGCGCATCGAGGGCGAGGGCCTCGTGGCCTTCCGCTACGTGGGCGAGAACCCCAACGGCTCGCTCGACGACATCGCCGGCCTCACGAACGAGGCGGGCAACGTCGTGGGCCTCATGCCGCACCCGGAGCACGCGGTCGAGCTCGGCTTCGGCCCGACCACGACGCGCATGAAGGCGGGCCTCGACGGCCTCGAGATCTTCAAGAGCGCCCTGGAGCGCGTCGCGGCGTAGACCGCCAGCCCCGCTGGTCGAGGAGGCCGCGCCGCAGGCGCTGCCGTCTCGAGACCCCCTGCTGCACGGGTCTCGTGACGCGTGCGGCTTCGCCGCGCGCACCTCGACCGACGGGGGCGTTGTGTAGGCTGTCTGCATGAGCGCGGCGACCCCGACGACCACCGGCCTCTCCCCGAAGCGGCTCTACCGCATCCTCGCGATCGGCGAGGCGATCACCTGGACGCTCCTCATCGTCGCGATGGTGCTGCGCTACGGGTTCGGCCAGGACTGGGCGGTGCCGATCGCCGGGCCGATCCACGGCTTCGTGTTCCTCGCCTACGGCGCGATGCAGCTCGTCGTCGGCCGCAACCAGCGCTGGCGCACCGGCACGACGCTCCTCGGCATCGTCACCGCCGTCATCCCCTACGCGACGATCCCGTGGGAGCGCCGCATCGAGCGCCGCGGCCTGCTCGACGGCGACTGGCGCACGGAGGCGGGCGACGACCCGCGCGACGCGGGCGCGATCGACCGCCTCTTCCGCTGGGCGATCCGCCACCCGATCCTCACCGCCCTCGTCGTGCTCGCGGTCGTCGCGATCGTGTTCGCGGTGCTGCTGCAGGCCGGCCCGCCGACCGAGTGGTTCGCCTGATGCGCACGCCGCTGGGGGATGCGCCGCGGCGGTAGGCTGGAGGCACCGCCGCCGCAAGCTCGAGGAGAGCCGTGACCGCATCCCGCACGCCCCGTGACACCGTCGAGGTCGCCGCATCCACGCCGGAGCGCGAGCAGCCGTACGCCGCACTGGGGCTGAAGCCCGACGAGTACGACCGCATCCGCGAGATCCTCGGCCGCCGACCCACGAGCGCCGAGCTCGCCATGTACTCGGTCATGTGGAGCGAGCACTGCTCCTACAAGTCGTCGAAGCGGCACCTGCGGACGTTCGGGCAGAAGGTCACGCCCGAGATGCAGGAGCGCCTCATGGTCGGCATGGGCCAGAACGCCGGCGTCATCGACGCGGGCGAGGGCTGGGCCGTCACCTTCAAGGTGGAGTCGCACAACCACCCGTCGTTCGTCGAGCCGTTCCAGGGCGCCGCGACCGGCGTCGGCGGCATCGTCCGCGACATCATCTCGATGGGCGCGCGCCCCGTGGCCGTCATGGACGCCCTGCGCTTCGGCGACATCGACCACCCCGACACCGCGCGCGTCGTGCACGGCGTGACCTCGGGCATCTCGTTCTACGGCAACTGCCTCGGCCTGCCGAACATCGGCGGCGAGACGGTCTTCGACGCCGTCTACCAGGGCAACCCGCTCGTCAACGCGCTCGCCGTGGGCGTGCTGCGCCACGAGGACCTCCACCTCGCCAACGCCACGGGCGTCGGCAACAAGGTGGTGCTGTTCGGCGCCCGCACCGGCGGCGACGGCATCGGCGGCGCCTCGATCCTCGCCTCCGAGTCGTTCGACGACGAGGGCCCCGCGAAGCGCCCGGCCGTGCAGGTCGGCGACCCCTTCGCCGAGAAGGTGCTCATCGAGTGCTGCCTCGAGCTGTACGCGGCGGGCGTCGTCGAGGGCATCCAGGACCTCGGCGCGGCCGGCATCTCGTGCGCCACCTCGGAGCTCGCCGCCAACGGCGACTCGGGCATGCGGGTCGAGCTCGACCACGTGCTGCTGCGCGACCCTACGCTCACGGCCGAGGAGATCCTCATGTCGGAGTCGCAGGAGCGCATGATGGCCGTCGTCGCGCCCGAGCAGCTCGACGCCTTCCTCGCGATCACCGGCAAGTGGGACGTCGAGACGAGCGTGCTCGGCGAGGTCACCGGCGACGGCCGCCTCGTCATCACCCACTCCGGCGAGGTCATCGTCGACGTCGACCCCAAGACCGTCGCGGTCGACTCCCCCGTGTACGACCGCCCGATGGAGCGCCCCGAGTGGCTCGACGCGCTCCAGGCCGACTCGGCCTCCGACCTCCCCCGCGCCGAGGGCGCGGAGCTCGGCGCGCAGCTGCTGCGCCTCGCCGGCTCCGCCAACCTCGCCGACGCCTCGTGGATCACCGAACAGTACGACGACTACGTGCTCGGCAACACGGCGCTCTCGACCCCCGACGACGCCGGCATGGTGCGCATCGACGAGGAGTCGGGGCTCGGCTTCTCGGTCGCGATCGACGCCAACGGCCGCTACTGCCAGCTCGACCCGCGCGAGGGCGCGAAGCTCGCGCTCGCCGAGGCGTACCGCAACGTCGCCGTCACGGGCGCGACGCCCGTCGGCGTCTCGGACTGCCTCAACTTCGGCAACCCCGAGATCCCGGCCGTCATGTGGCAGTTCGCGGAGGCCGTCGACGGCCTCGCCGACGCGTGCGTCGAGCTCTCGATCCCGGTCACGGGCGGCAACGTGTCGTTCTACAACCAGACGGGCGAGACGCAGATCCACCCGACGCCCGTCGTCGGCGTGCTCGGCATCATCGACGACGTCGACCGCCGCATCCCCTCGGGCTGGCAGGACGACGGCCAGGCGCTGTTCCTGCTCGGCACGACGCGCGACGAGCTCGGCGGCTCGGCCTGGGCCGGCACGATCCACGACCACCTGGGCGGCCTGCCGCCGAAGGCCGACCTCGCGGCCGAGGCCGCGCTCGCCGGCCTCATGCAGGGCATCGCGCTCGAGGGCCTCGCCACCGCCGCGCACGACCTCTCGGAGGGCGGCCTCGGCATGGCGCTCGTCGAGGGCTCGCTGCGCTTCGGCATCGGCGCGCGCATCTGGATCGACTCGCTCGCCGAGCGCGACGGCATCGACGCGACCGCTGCGCTCTTCTCGGAGTCCGGCGCCCGCGCGCTCGTCGCGGTCGCCCGCGAGGACGAGGTGAAGTTCACCGGCATGTGCGAGGCGCGCGGCGTGCCCGTGCTGCGCATCGGCGTCACCGACGCGACCTCGGGCGCCGTCGAGATCCAGGACGTCGCCACGCTGCAGCTCGACGAGGTGCGCTCCGCGAACCGAGCGCCCCTGCGCGAGCGCTTCGGCGCCTGACGCCAGCCACCCATCCGACCGGGCCGGTGCCCGGCCGAGGCCCCGAGCCTCGTGCCGGCACCGGCCCGGTGCGGTTGGATGGCCCCATGAGCGACATGGAGCTGACCCTCTCGCGCGAGGTCGCCGCATCCCCCGAGCTCGTCTGGGCGATCGTGACCGACCTCGACCGCGCGCCCGAGATCTGCTCGGGCATCGCGCGCGTCGAGCGGCTCGCCGGTCCCGTGTACGACGTCGGCACGCGCTGGCGCGAGACCCGCACCATGCTCGGCCGCGAGGCGACCGAGGAGATGGAGGTCGTGGGGCTCGAGCCTGGCCGCTCCGCGACGCTCGCGGCCGAGGCGCACGGCGTCGTCTACCGCTCGGTGCTGCGCGTCGAGCCGAGCGGCGCAGGCAGCCTGCTCTCGATGTCGTTCTCAGGCACCCTCGAGTCGCCGTCGTGGCTGCAGCGCGCGGCCGCGAGGCTGACCTCGCGGATGGGCCTCGCCGCCACCCGCAGGGCCATGCAGCAGGACCTCGACGACATCGCCGCGCACGCGGAGCGGGTCGGCGGCTGACCTCCCGTCCAGGCGGCGCTCCTCGCGCGCACAGGCCCGGGTGCGACGGTGGCAGGATCACCGACGAGAGGGGAACCATGGCACTGCAGGGCGCATCCATCATCATCACCGGCGGAGGCGCCGGCCTCGGCGCCGCGGCCGCGGTCGCGGTCGCGAAGCAGGGCGCGAGGCTCACGCTCGTCGACCTGAGCGAGGACGGCCTCCGCGCCGTCGAGCAGCAGGTGCACGAGGCCGCCCCCGATGCGGAGGTGCTGCTCGTCACCGCCGACGTCACGCAGGAGGCCGACGTCGAGCGCTACGTCACCGAGCACCTCTCGGCCTACGGCGCGATCGACGGCTTCTTCAACAACGCCGGCATCGAGGGGAAGCAGAACCTCACCGAGGACTTCACGAACGCGGAGTTCCAGAAGGTCCTCGCGGTCAACCTCACGGGCGTCTTCCTCGGCATGGAGAAGGTGCTGAGGGTCATGGCGGAGCAGGGCCGCGGGAGCGTCGTGAACACGGCCTCCGTCGGCGGCATCCGCGGCGTCGGCAACCAGTCGGGCTACGCGGCCGCAAAGCACGGCGTCGTGGGTCTCACCCGCAACTCCGCGATCGAGTACGGCACCAAGGGCGTCGTCATCAACGCGATCGCGCCGGGCGCCATCATGACGCCGATGGTCGAGGGCTCGCTCCGGCAGATCGGCGGCGACGACTGGGAGGCGGTCGGGCGGCAGTTCGTCGAGCCGAACCCGATGCAGCGGTTCGGGAAGCCGGAGGAGGTCGGTGCGCTCGTCGCCTTCCTGCTCTCGAACGAGGCGGGCTTCATCAACGGCACCGTCATCCCGATCGACGGCGGCCAGCACATCAAGTACTGACGAGCCGGCGGGGCGCCCGTCGGCGCCCCTGTCGGCGTCGCGCTGCACCGCGGGCGCCGCAGTCGAGCATCCCTCGATCTACCATGGGCAGCATGACGAGCACGCCCTCCCGAGATGCGGGCTGGTACGACGATCCGGAGGGCCGCCGCCGATGGTGGGACGGCCAGCGCTGGGGCGCGTACGCGCCGTGGAGCGAGAGCGGCGTCCCGCGGCCGTCGGCGCCGCGGCCCGTCGGCCGCCTCGACGGCCGGTACCTGCACGACGGCACCGCGTCGGGGCGCGCGGCCGCCCCGCAGCAGCAGGTCGTCGTGCATCACGTCGTGCACCGGCCTGCGAAGGACCTCGCGATCGCCTACCTGCTGCTCGTCTTCCTCGGCGTCTTCGGCGCCCACCGCTTCTACCTCGGCCACAACGGCACGGCCATCGCCCTGCTGTGCGGCACGCTCCTCGCGGCGCCGCTCATGCTCGTCGGCGTCGGCATCATGCTGGCGATCGGCGCCGGCATCTGGTGGGTCGTCGACCTGTTCCTGCTGCCGGGCATGACCCGGTGGGCGAACGCGCGCACCCCGCAGCCGCCGTCGTTCCAGCGCGGCTGGCCGGCCGCCTAGGCCGGCTGGCCTACTGCGCGCCAGAGCTCGCGCAGTTCAGATACCGAACTGCTGGTGCGGGCGCTGCCGCACCCGCAGATCGGTACCCGAGACCGGGGCGGACGGCGCGCTCAGGCTTCCGCGCCGCCCGAGGCGATGCGCTCGTGGTGGTGGATGACCTCGGCGATCACGAACGTGATGAACTTCTCGGCGAACTCCGGGTCGAGGTCGGCGTCCTCGGCGAGCTGCCGCAGGCGCGCGATCTGCAGCGACTCGCGGCTCGGGTCGCTCGGCGGCATGCCGTGGATCGCCTTGAGCTCGCCCACCGCCTGGGTGAGCTTGAACCGCTCCGCGAGCGTGTGGATGAGGACCGCGTCGATGTTGTCGATGCTCGCGCGGTAGCGCTGCAGCTGCTCCTCGGGGCTCGTCATGCTCCCAGCCTAGGCGCGCTCGCGTGCCCAGATCGCCGTCGTCGCGCGCACCCGCTGCGGCGCCGGCCCGCGCGCGTCGAGCGCGTCCCGCAGGCCGAACGCGAGCGCGGCGACCGCCACCGCGACGACCGGCATGGCGGCCTCCGGCCTCCCGGCCCACAGGACCGCGAGCGCGATCGCGGCCGCGGCCGCCGTCAGCTCGAGCGCGCGGCGGCGCAGGAGCGCCGCGGGATCGCCGCCGACCCGCACCTTCGGCGTGATGCGGAAGCGCGCGCGGCGCGAGACCGCGACCGCGGCGAGCCCCCTCGCCGCGACGAGCGCGACGGAGGCGTAGAGCATCGAGGCCCGCAGCCCGAACGCGAGCCCGCGCACCGGCCCGCGCGAGCGGATGCGGTGGGCGGTCTCGGGCAGCAGCGGCACGACGCCGAGCGCGGCGAGCGGGAGGCCCAGCTGCCACGGGAACGCGGGGGCGCCGGTCGCCGCGGCGAGGAGCGCCCACGCGCACAGCGCCACGGGCACGAGCGCGGCCGCGATCGGCACGAGCAGCTCGAGCTGCAGGTCGATGCGGCGGCGGATCGGGAGGCGGCGGTCGACGACGGCGCGGCGGGAGCGCACGAGCAGCTGCGCCGCGCCCTCGGTGAACTTGCCGAACTGCACGGCGAACGCGGCGTGATCGATGGGGGCGTCCTCGACGGTCACGAGCTCGGGCGCGGCCACGACGGTGCGGCCCTGCCGGGCGAGCTCGACCGTGAGCGCGGTGTCCTCCATGACGAGCTCGGGCACGCCGCCCGCCGCGCGCACCGCCGCCACGTCGAGCATCGCGCCGCGGCCGCAGAACGCGCCGACCCCGAGCCGCGCGCGGCCGGCGAGCTGCACGGCCGCATGCCGCTCGAACAGGCCGGCGAGGTCGCGCGAGAACGCCGTGGCCGAGGCCCGGGCGAGGATCGTGCCCTGGACGACCGCGGCATCCGGATGCGCCGCCGCGCGGGCGAGCGCACCGGCCACGAAGCCGGGCTCCGCCTCCTGGTCGGCGTCGAGGACGACGACGTGGTCGACCTCGTGCCCGTGGCGATCGAGCCAGCGGTTGAGGTTGCCGGCCTTGGCGCCGGAGCGATCGGCGCGCCGATGGACCTCGACGACGCCCTCCGCGGCGAGCGCGGCGATGCGCTCCCCCACCGCCGGGTCGCGGGAGTCGTCGAGCACGACCACGCGCGTGCCCGGGTGCGTCTGGCGCGCGCTGCGGCGCACGACGTCGGCGCGGAAGTCGTCGGCGACCGGGTAGAGGATCGCGACGCGGGCGTCGGGAGCGGGGCCGGCCTGCGGCGCCGCCGCAGCGCGGCGCGCCGGCAGGAGCGCCGCGACGACGAGCACGAGCTGCCGCAGCCCCACGAGCAGCGCGAGGCCGACGACGCCGGCGACGAGCGGCAGCAGCGCCCAGCCCGTCGGGGACGCGGGCGGGGCCGCGATCGCGAGCGCGGCCCCGGCTGCCGACGATGCGCCCGCCCACGCGAGCAGCAGCAGCGCGAGCGCCGCGCCCGCAGGCCGGGTCGCGGCCGGCGCCGTGGCACGGGGCGCGAGGCGCGTCACGCGCGGCCTCCCGTGGTCGTCGGCACACGGCCTGCCGCATCCGTCGCCGAGGAGCGCGTGGGCCGAGGGGGCTGGGCCGTCTGGTGGGGCAGCATGCCGCGACGCTAGCCGAGCGGCCTCGGCGCGAGGTGGACGGCGGGTGCGATGTCGCCCGGTCGGCGCAGGCGGATCATCCTCGAGGACGAGCGAGGCGCGCCTCGAGCCCGCGCCGCACCATCGGCCACTCCCCCGCGAGGATCGAGAACACGACGGTGTCGCGCAGCAGGCCGCGATGGCGCAGGTGGCTGCGCAGGATGCCGTCCTGGTGCGCGCCGAGCCGCGCGATCGCGGCCCGCGACTGGTGGTTGTGCGCGTGCGTGCGCAGCTCGACCGCGACGCAGCCGAGCACGTCGAAGGCGCGCTCGAGCAGCAGCAGCTTCATCGCGGCGTTCACGCCGGTGCCCTGCTGCGCAGATGCGAGCCACGTCGATCCGATCTCGAGCCGCGGCGTCTCGGGCTCGAGATGCATGAACGTGGTCATGCCGACGGCCGTCTCGCCGACGACGATCGCCCACGGCGCCATCCGGCCGTGCGCCTGCAGCGCCAGCCGTCGCTCGATCTCGGCCGGCACCTCGCCCGGGCCCGGCACCGAGGTGTACCAGGCGCGCTCGTGGAGGCCATCGGCGGCCGCCGCCTCGAGGTCGTCGGCGTGCTCGTGCGCGAGCGGCACGAGGGTCACGAGCGGATGCCTGAGCACGGGCACGGCGGCGAGGTCGTTCACGCACCCCATCCTGGTCTCGACCGGCTCCTTGGTAGGGCATCGACCTCACGTCGATGCCCTACCAGCAGCGCGGTTGAGACCAGGGGCGCGGGGTGCGACGATGCCGGCATGGAGCGGTTCGGGCAGGCGGCGGACGACTTCGTCGCGCTCGTCCACCTCGTGCCGGCCGAGCGGCTCGACGGGCCAGGGCTCGGCACCTGGACGTTGCGCGAGCTCATCGGCCACACCGCCCGCGCGGTCTCGACCGTCGTCGACTACCTCGCGCTCCCGGAGCCTGCGGAGGCGACGGTCGGATCCGCGGCCGAGTACCTGGAGGTCGTGCTGCGCCAGACCGGCGACGACGCGGCGATCGAAGCGCGCGGCCGCGCCGCCGCCGCGGCGCTCGGCGACGACCTCGTCGCGCGGATCGGGTGGCTCGCGAGCGATGCGTGGGCGGCCGTGCAGGCATCCGACCCGCACCGGCTCGTCGCCGTCGGCAGCGGCGGCGCGCACGCGATGCGGCTCGACGAGTACCTGCGCACGCGCTGCTTCGAGCTCACGGTGCACGGCATCGACATCGCCGACGCCGCAGGCGTCGACTGGCGGCCGGCTCCCGCGCTCGTGCTCGACGCCCTGCACCTCGCCGCGAGCAACGCCGCGGCTCGCGGCCAGAGCCTCGAGGCACTCCGGTTCCTCACCGGCCGCCGCCCCGACGCCGGCCTCGACGGCATCCTGGCCGCCGGCCGCTGAACCTCAACCGGTTCAGTGGTCGGCCGAGGGCACCATCCCCTCGGCGGACCACCGAACCGGTTGAGAACTTCAGAGCGGCTCAGTCGATGAGGTCGTGCACCTGCACGATCGCCTCGCGGTCGGCGCCCACGCCGATCGCCGAGATGCGGCTGCCGGAGCGCTCCTCGAGGAAGCGCACGTAGGCCTGCGCGTTCGCCGGCAGGTCGGAGAGCTCGCGGGCGCCGGTGATGTCCTCGGTCCAGCCGGGGAGCTCCTCATAGATGGGCGTCGCGTGGTGGAAGTCGGACTGCGAGACGGGCATCTCGTCGAAGCGCTCGCCGTCGACCTCGTAGGCGACGCAGACGGGGATGCGCTCGATGCCCGTGAGCACGTCGAGCTTCGTGAGCACGATGTCGGTGAGGCCGTTGATGCGCGAGGCGTAGCGGGTGATGACGGTGTCGTTCCAGCCGCAGCGGCGCGGTCGGCCCGTGGTGGTGCCGAACTCGAAGCCGTTCTTGCGCAGCAGCTCGCCCCACTCGTCGAAGAGCTCGGTGGGGAACGGGCCGGCACCGACGCGGGTCGTGTACGCCTTGACGATGCCGATCGAGCGGTCGAGGCGGTTCGGCGCCACGCCCGAGCCCGCCGCCGCGCCCGCGGTCGTCGCCGTCGAGGAGGTGACGAACGGGTAGGTGCCGTGGTCGATGTCGAGCATCGTGGCCTGGCCGGCCTCGAACACGACGGTGCGGCCTGCGTCGAGCGCCTGCGAGAGCTCGAGGCCCGTGTCGCCGACCATCGGGCGGAGGCGGTCGACGTACGAGATGAGGTCGTCGAAGATCTCGTCGACCGACACGGTGCGGCGGTTGTAGACCTTCGCGAGCAGGTGGTTCTTCGTGTCGAGCGCGCCCTCGATCTTCTGGCGCAGGATCGACTCGTCGAAGAGGTCCTGGATGCGGATGCCGACGCGGTTGATCTTGTCGGCGTACGCGGGGCCGATGCCGCGGCCCGTCGTGCCGATCGAGCGCTTGCCGAGGAAGCGCTCGCTCACCTTGTCGAGCGTGCGGTGGTAGTCGGTGATGATGTGCGCGTTCGCCGAGATGCGCAGCTTCGACACGTCGACGCCGCGGGCGGAGAGCGCCTGCAGCTCCGAGAACAGCACCTCGAGGTCGATGACGACGCCGTTGCCGATGACCGGCGTGACGCCGGGCGTGAGGATGCCCGAGGGCAGCAGGTGCAGCGCGTAGCGCTCGTTCCCGACGACGACGGTGTGGCCGGCGTTGTTGCCGCCGTTGAACTTCACGACGTAGTCGGTGCGGCTGGCCAGCAGGTCGGTGGCCTTGCCCTTGCCCTCATCGCCCCACTGGGCGCCGACGATCACGATTCCTGGCATGGGTCTTCCCCTCGGACGGGTGCGGCGTACGCCCCAGCCTATCGGGCGGCTGTGCCGGGTGCTCCCGAGACGACCGCGGCGACGCACTCGTCGATCGTCCGCTCGGGCGAGAACGCGAGCCGCTCGAAGCCGACCATGACGAGCGCGCCGAGCCGCGCGGCGGCGTCGAGGCCGGATGCGGGGCGCCCGTCGGCCGCGAGGGCGGCGCCGAGCTCGTCGAGCAGCACGGCGCGGTGGCCCGCGAGCGCCTCGCGCCAGGGCCGGTCGGTGCGGAAGAGCTCGCCGACGACGACCTTCGCGACGTGCGGGTTGGCCTCGAGCCCGTCGAGCATCGCGCGTGCGACCGCCTCGAGCGCGGCACCGGGCGCCGCGCTCTCGCGGGCGTCGCGGATGCGCCCGGACACGCGGGCGATGGCCTCGTCGATGAGCGACTCGAAGATCGCCTCCTTCGACGGGAAGGAGTAGTAGACGCTGCCCTTCGCGACGCCCGCGCGCGCGGCGATCTCGTCGACCGTCGTCGCGCTCACGCCGCGCTCGGCGGCGAGCTCGGCGGCCGCGACGAGCACCTTGTCGCGGCTGCGGTTGGGGCGTGCCATGGCTCCTCCTCTGTCGAAGCATCCTGTCGCATCCATTGTTGTACTGACCAGTCAGTCTAGTTTACGATCGCCGACGGAGAGAGGAGCAGCGGATGCGCATCGAGCTGGTCGAGGCGGCCAAGGGTCGCGGCGACGACCGAGGCGCGGCGCTGCCGCCGACGTCGCTCGCGTTCGAGAGCGGCGAGGCGGTGCGCGTCGTGGTCGAGACGGAGCAGCGGCCGACCGTGGTGGGCCTGCTCGCCTCCGGGCGGATGCGGCCCGATGCGGGTGCCCTGCTGCTCGACGGCGAGCACGGCCGCCGCCGCGAGGTGCGCCACCGCACGGCCCTCGTCGACGCACCGCGGGTGAGCGACCCCGAGCCGGACGTCTCGCTCGGCGGCGCGATCGCCGAGGAGCTGCTCTACGCCGGCGTGCCGGGCGACCCGCGCAGCGTGCGCCGCTGGGCCGCGCAGCTCGGCGTCGAGCACCTGCGCGCCCTGCCGATCGCCGACGTCGAGCCGGCCGCGCGCATCCGCGTGCTCGCAGAGCTCGCGGTGCTCCGCGACCGCGTCGAGGCGGTCGTCCTCGTGAGCCCCGACCGCCACGGCGGCGACCCGCGCGCGTGGTGGGCGGAGGCGCGGCGGCTGGCCGACCGAGGCTTCGCCGTGCTCGTCGTGTGCGGCGAGGCGGCGGATGCCGTGCTTCGCGACGACGAAGCGCACGAGGCCGCCGAGGCCGCTGCGCCCGCCGCGCCGACCCACGACGAGGAGGCCGCCGCATGACCGTCCCGCAGCTGATCGCGGCGGAGCTCCGCCGCCTCGTCGCCACCCGCATGGGTCGGCTCGCGCTCCTCGCCCTCGGCCTCGTGCCGCTGCTCTACGGCGGCGTCTACCTCTGGGCCAACCAGGATCCCTACGCGCGGCTCGACGAGCTGCCGGTGGCGCTCGTCGTCGACGACGCGGGCGACGACGGCCGCATCGTGGGCGACGAGGTGGGGGACCGGCTCGTCGCCGACGCCGCCTTCGACTGGCACCGGGTGAGCGCCGAGGAGGCCGCGGCCGGCGTCGCCGACGCGACGTACGACTTCTCGGTCACGCTCCCCGCCTCCTTCTCGGCCGACCTCGCGAGCGCCGCGGGCGACGACCCGCACCGGGCCGTCGTCGAGCTGTCGACGAACGACGCGAACAGCTACCTCGCGACGACGATCGGCACGCAGGCCGCCGAGCGCATCCGCACCGCGGTCGCGCGCTCGGTGGGCGAGGAGGCGGCCTCGCGCATGCTGCTCGCGATCAGCGACATCCGCGACGGCCTCGTCGACGCGTACGACGGCGCGTCGACCCTGGCCGACGGCGCCGACGACGCGGCCTCGGGCGCCGACCGGCTCGCGAGCGGCGCCGACGCGCTCGCCGACGGCACCGCGCAGCTCTCGACCGGTGCCGCCGCGCTCGCCGACGGCACCGGCAGGCTCGCCGACGGCGCGGCCCGCCTCGACGACGGCCTCGGGCGGCTCGAGCAGGCGACCGCGTCGCTGCCGGCGCAGACGCGGCAGCTCGCCGACGGCGCCCAGCAGGTGGCCGACGGCGACGCCCGCATCGCCGCGATCGGCGGCGACGTGGCCGACGCGGTCGCCCCGGTCGCCGCGCGGGTGCCGGAGGCGCGCGCGGCCATCGTCGAGCGGCTGCAGCAGGCGGGCCTCGACGAGACCCAGATCGCCGCCGCCCTCGGCCCGCTCGACGGCCTGGGCGACGACGTCGCGGCGGCCGACGCCCGCGTGCAGGACGCGAGCGCGCAGCTCGACCGGCTCGCGGCCGGGGCGCAGCAGGTGGCCGACGGCGCCGATCGGCTCGCGAGCGCCTCGCCGCAGCTCGCCGCGGGCATCGCGAGCGCCGCCGACGGCGCGGGCGACCTCGCGAGCGGCGCCGCGGCGGCGCACGACGGCGCCGTCCGGCTCGCCGACGGCGCCGTGTCGGCCGCGAGCGGCGCGGGCGAGCTCGCGACCGGCGCGCACGCGCTCGACGACGGGCTCCGGCGGCTCGACGACGGCACCGCGCAGCTGCGCGACGGCCTCGGCGACGCGGTCGAGCAGATCCCCGCCACGACCGAGCCCGAGCGCGCCGCGCAGGCGTCGACGATCTCGGATCCGGTGCTGACCGACGCCGACGCCGTCGCCTCCGCCGGCTCCTACGGTGCGGGCCTCGCGCCCTTCTTCCTGTCGCTCGCCGCCTGGATCGGCATGTACGCGCTCATGCTCATCCTCAAGCCCCTCTCGCGCCGCGCGATCACGGCGCTGCGCTCGCCCGTCCGCGTCTCGCTCGCCGCGTGGCTCATCCCCACGCTCATCGGCGCGGTGCAGATGGCGGCGCTGCTCGCGATCGTCGGCCTCGCGCTCGGCTTCCCCATCGCGCATCCGGCGCCCATGCTCGGGATGATGGTGCTCGCCGTCGCGGCCTTCGCGGCGATCATCGTGGCGCTGAACGCCTGGCTCGGCTCCGTCGGGCAGTTCCTCGGGCTCGTGCTCATGGTCGTGCAGCTCGTCACCGCGGGCGGCACGTTCCCGTGGCAGACGCTGCCGGCGCCGCTCGCGGCCCTGCACCACGCCCTGCCGATGAGCTACGCCGTCGACGGCCTCCGCCAGCTCATGTACGGCGGCTCGATGGCCGCGGCCGGGACGGATGCGCTCGTGCTCGCGGCGTTCGGCGCGGCCGCGCTCGCGCTCATCGTGCTCGGCGTCGCGCGGATGGTCGACCACCGCACGCTGCGCGACCTGCAGCCGAGCCTCATCGGCTGAGGCGCCGCCCCCGCCGACCCGGCTCGTGCGAGGCGGATCAGGGGGCAGCGGCGCAGTCAGCGCTGGACGGGGTCGCCGCCGCCCAGCAGCCGCGCGATCGCCGCGCGGTCGGGCGCGGCCTCCCAGTCGCCGGGCGCCGTGCACGCGACGGCGCCGCACGCGGCGGCCGTCCGCAGCCGCTCGGCGAGCGGCGCGCCCTCGAGCAGCTCGGCCAGGTAGCCGGCCACGAACGCGTCCCCCGCGCCCACGGTGTCGACCGCGTGCACCGGGAACGCCGCCTGCCGCACGAGCTCGCCGTCGACGAGGCCGAGCGCCCCGTCGGCGCCGAGCTTCACGACGGCCTGCGCGGCCCCGAGCGCGACGAGCGCGCGCGCCTGCGCCTCGGGTTCGCGCTCGCCGGTGAGCAGCTCCGCCTCGTCCTCGCCCGCGAAGACGACGTCGGCACGGGCGGCGATCGCCCGGTACTCGGGGGCCGCCACGGCGTGGCTCCAGAGGCGCGAGCGGTGGTTCACGTCGAACGACACGAGGGCGCCCGCGGCGTGCGCCGCATCGATCGCGGCGTCGAGCGCGGCGCGTGGCGCCTCGCCGAGCGCCGCGGTGATGCCGGTGACGTGCAGGATGCGGGCCTCGCCGATCGCGGCGAGGTCGAGGTGCTCGGGCGCGAGCCGCGAGCCGGCGCTCCCCGCCCGGTAGTAGACGACCGAGCTCGCGCCTGCGGCGGGCCGCTCCTTGAGCATGAGCGCGGTGGGCGCGGCGGGGTCGAGCGTCGTCGCGACGCCCACGCCCTCGGCGCGCAGCTGCCGCTCGATGAGGCGGCCGAGCGCGTCGTCGCCGAGCCGGCCCATCCAGGTCGTCGGCACGCCGAGGCGCGCGAGGCCGATGGCGACGTTGCTCTCTGCGCCGCCGAAGCCGAGGTCCATCGTCGGCACGAGCTCGAGCCGGCCGATGCGGGAGGCGACGAGCAGGCCGAGCGACTCGCCGAGCGCGACGACGCTCATCGCGAGGCCTCGGCGATCGCGACCGCCTCGCGAGCGGCCTCCGCCACGGCCTCCGGTCCGGCCGCGAGCACGGCGGGCGCCGCGATCCACGAGCCGCTCGCCGCGAAGACGGCGGGATGCGCGAGGTACTGGGCGAGGTTGGCGGCGCTCACGCCGCCGCTCGGCATGAAGCGCACGCCCGGGAAGACGGGCGCGAGCGCGCCGACGAGCCCGAGCCCGCCCACGACCCCCGCCGGGAAGAGCTTGAGCCGGTCGAGGCCGAGCCGCAGGCCCCGCTGCACCTCGGTCGCGGTCTGCACGCCCGGCAGCACCGGCACGCCCGCGGCGAGCGCGCCCTCGACGACCTCGTCGTCGAGCCCGGGCGAGACGACGAAGGTGGCGCCAGCGTCGAGCGCGCGCCGCAGCTGCTCGCCCGTCAGCACGGTGCCGGCGCCCACGCGCACGTCGCCGCGCGCCGCGATGCGGGCGATGGCGTCGAGGCCGTAGTCGTTCCGCAGCGCCACCTCGACGACCGGCAGGCCGCCGGCCACGAGGCCTTCGGCGAGCGCATCGGCCGCCGCGGCGTCGGCCACGGTCGCGAGCGGGACGACGCCCGCGAGGTCGCCGGCGCTGCTCATCGCGCCATCCATCCGCCGTCGACCGGCAGGGTGATGCCGGTGACGTACGCGGCGGCGGGGCTCGCGAGGAACACCGTCGCACCCGCGAGGTCGTCCGGGCGGCCCCAGCGGCCGGCGGGGATGCGCTCGAGGATCGACTGCGAGCGGTCCTCGTCCGCGCGCAGCGCCGCGGTGTTGTCGGTGGCGATGTAGCCGGGGGCGATCGCGTTGACGGTGACGCCGCGCGCGGCCCACTCGTTGCTCAGCGCCTTCACGAGGCCGGCGATGCCGGACTTCGCGGCGGTGTAGCCGGGCACGGTGATGCCGCCCTGGAACGAGAGCAGGCTCGCGGTGAAGATGATTCGGCCGGTGCCCCGCTCGAGCATCCCCTGGCCGATCGCCTGGGTGAGCGCGAACTGGTTGCGCAGGTTGACGTCGAGCACCTCGTCCCACCACTCGAGCGGGTGCTCGGCGGCGGGCGAGCGGCGGATGGTGCCGGCGTTGTTCACGAGGATGCTCGCGCGATCGCGCACGCGGGCGCCGAAGGCGAGCACCGCGTCGCGGTCGCGGAAGTCGACGGCGTGGCCCTCGAAGGCGCGGCCGAGCGAACGAACGCGCTCGCCGATCGCGCCGCCGTCGGCCTCCTGGCTCGCCGAGGCGGCGATGATGTCGGCGCCGGCCTCGGCGAGGGCCTCGGCCATCGCGTAGCCGATGCCCCGGCGGGCGCCGGTGACGACGGCGGTGGTGCCGGTGAGGTCGAACGATGCGGTCATGCGCGGGCTCCCTGGACGTCGACGAGGATCTTCATGGCGGCTGCCGAGAGCAGGGCGTCGAAGGCCTCCTGCGTCTCGTCGAGCTGGACGACGCGCGTGATGAGCGCGTCGGCGGGCACGGCGCCGGAGGCGAGGAGGTCGACGGCGCGCTCGAAGTCCTCGCGCTCGTAGACGCGCGCGCCGAGCACCTCGAGCTCGCGCCAGAAGACGCGGTGGAGGTCGACCGGCACGGGCTCGGGGTGGATCGCGACGAAGACGACGCGGCCGCGCACCTTGGCGTGCGAGGTGGCGTCGAGCGCGGTGCCGCGGGTGCCCGCGACCTCGAAGACGACGTCGGCGCCGGAACCACCGGTGCGCTCCTGGACGAGTGCGGCGAGGTCGCCCGAGATCGGGTCGACGACGGTGGCGCCCTGCGCCTCGGCGAAGGCGCGCCGGGCCGCGTCGGGCTCCGCGAGGATCACGTGCGCGCCGGTGGCGCGGGCGACGATCGCGATGAGCTGGCCGATCGGGCCGCCGCCGATGACGACGGCGGTCTCGCCCTCGGCGAGGCGCGAGCGGCGCACGTCGTGCACGGCGACGGCGAGCGGCTCGACGAGCGCGGCGTGGTCGAGGGCGAGGCCCTCGGGCAGCGGCACGACGAGGGATGCGGGCACCGTCCAGAGCTCCTGGAGCGCGCCGGGCGAGTCGATGCCGACGAACACGAGGTTCTGGCAGATGTGCTGGTGGCCGGCCGCACAGGCGGGGCAGTCGCCGCACCAGTCGAGCGGCATCACGGTGACGGGCGCGCCGACCGCGAGCTCGACGCCCGCGCCGACGGCCTCGACGACGCCGCTCATCTCGTGCCCGATGGGCGACGGCGAGGGCACGCGGTGGTCCATGTGGCCCTGCGCGATGTGCAGGTCGGTGCCGCAGATGCCGTTGTAGGCGACGCGGATGCGCACCTCGCCGGCCCCGGGCTCGATCGCCTCAGCGTCGCCGACCTCGATCCGGCCTCCGCCGATGTACTTCGCTGCTCGCAACGCCGTCTCCTCCTCGAGCCTCGACCGGTCGCTCGGTGAAACTGGGTTCAGCTTCGTGTTCCGTCTGGCGCAACTCGGTTCTATCTGGTTAGAGTAGCCCCCGACCCGCCCACCGGCGCAAGTGCGACCGGGTCCGGCGACTCAACGAGGAGGAACCCCATGCAGGGACGACGGATGCTCGGCGCGATCGGCGCCGCAGCGGTCATGACGCTGGCGCTCGCATCGTGCTCGAGCGCATCGGGCGGCGACGGGGGCGAGGGCGGCGACCAGCCGCAGACCGTCTTCCGCGTCGCGTTCAACCAGAACGCGGAGCACCCGCAGGCGCAGGCGCTCACCGAGCTCTCGGCGGCGCTCGAGGAGCGCACGGACGGCGCCTACAAGCTCGAGCTCTACACCGACGAGACGCTCGGTGACCAGGCCGCCACCATCGAGCAGGTCCAGGCCGGCACGATCGACTTCGCCATCGTCGGCGGCAGCCTCCTCGAGAACTTCGAGTCGGACATGTCGGTCGTCAACCTGCCGTACCTGTACGAGTCGGCCGACCACCAGATGAGCGTGCTCAACGACCAGGAGATCGTGGGCGACCTCTACGACGCGCTCCTCGAGGACAGCATCGACGTCATGGCGGCCTACCACGGCGGCGTCCGCAACGTGTACTCGTCGGTCGGCCCCGTCGAGACGCCCGCCGACCTCGCGGGCCAGAAGATCCGCGTCATCGGCTCCGACACGAACGTCCGCATGATGGAGCTCATGGGCGGCGTCGGCACGCCGATGGCCCAGGGCGAGGTCTACACGGCCATCCAGTCGGGCGTGCTCGACGGCGCCGAGAACAACGAGCTCATCTACTCGTCGCTCTCGCACGACGAGATCGCCGGCTTCTACTCGCGCACCGAGCACCTCATGATGCCCGACTACCTCATCGCCGCCCCCGCCGTCATGGAGGGCATGGACGAGGAGACGAAGGCGATCTTCGAGGAGCTGCTCGCGGCGTCGGTCGACACCGAGCTCGAGCTCTTCAACACCGCCGTCGAGGAGGCCGTCGCGGCCGCCGAGGAGGCCGGCGCCCAGTTCAGCGACGCCGACGTCGACGCATTCCGCGAGGCCGTCCTGCCGCTCCACGAGGAGCGCGTCACGACCGAGCGCACGCAGGCCGTCTACGACGCCATCGAGGCGGCGCGCGGCTGATGACGATGAGGAAGACCATGACGACCGCTCGGGCCTGGCTCGACGGCACCCTCCGCGCGATCTGCGTCGCGCTGTTCGCAGTGCTCGTGCTGCTCGTGGCCTGGCAGGTCTTCACCCGCCTCGTGCTCGGCGCGCCGAGCGCCTGGTCGGAGGAGGCCGCGCGCTACGCCTTCGTGTGGGTGAGCCTCATCGGCATCGCCATCGCCGTGGGCGAGAAGGCCGACGTCATCATGGACTTCCTCGTCGAGCGCCTGCCGCTCGCCCTGCAGCGGGTCGCCGACACCATCGCCTACCTCGCGACGCTCGCGTTCGTGCTGTACGTGATGGTGCTCGGCGGCCTGCAGCAGTCGCTGCTCGCCTGGAACCAGAAGAACCCGCTGCTGCCGCTCACGCAGGGCCAGCTCTACCTGGTGCTCCCCATCTCGGGCGCGCTGCTCTCCATCTACCTGATCATCCACATCGTCGGCACCTTCTCGCGCCGCTACGAGGGCCACAAGGGCACCCCCGACGAGGACCTCGAGGCGGCTGCGCTGTGATCGACCCCGGCACCATCAGCGCCATCCTGATCGGCGGCCTCGTGCTGCTGCTCGCGATCGGCGCCCCCGTCTCCATCTCGATCGCGCTCCCGAGCGCGCTCTGCATGCTGCTCATCGTCGACTTCGACCGCGGCGCCATCACCTCGGCGCAGCAGATGCTCAGCGGCGCGAACTCCTTCGCGCTCCTCGCGATCCCCTTCTTCGTGCTCGCCGGCGTCATCATGAACAACGGCGGCATCGCGGAACGGCTCGTGAACCTCGGGCGCGTGCTCGTCGGGCGCACGCCCGCGCCGCTCGCGCAGACGAACATCCTCGCGAACGCGATCTTCGGCACCGTCTCGGGCTCGGCCGTCGCATCCGCCGCCGCCGTCGGCTCGACCATGGCGCCGATGCAGAAGAAGGCCGGCTACGACACCTCGTTCAGCGCCGCCGTCAACGTCGCGTCGGCCCCCGCCGGCATGCTCATCCCGCCGAGCAACACGCTCATCGTCTACTCGCTCGCCGCGGGCGGCACCTCGGTCGGCGCGCTCTTCCTCGCCGGCTACGTGCCCGGCATCCTGTGGGCGCTCGCCTGCGCGATCGTCGTGTTCGTCTACGCGCGCCGCCACCCCGACCTCAAGGGCGAGCCGTGGCCCGCGTTTTCGGTCTTCCTCGTCACGCTGTGGCGCGCGATCCCCTCGCTCGGCCTCATCGTCGTCGCGATCGGCGGCATCGTCGCGGGCTTCTTCACGCCCACCGAGGGCTCCGCCATCGCGGTCATCTACGCGCTCGTGCTCTCGTTCCTCTACCGGACGATCTCGATCAAGGACCTGCCGCGCATCCTCTACGACGCGTGCCGCACGAGCGCCATCGTGATCTTCCTCATCGCGGTCTCGACGATCATGAGCTACGTCATGACGTACGCGCGCCTGCCGCAGCTCATCGCGGAGTCGCTCTTCGGCTGGACCGACTCCAAGGTCGTCGTGCTGCTCATCATGATGCTCGTGCTGCTCGTGATCGGCATCCCGCTCGACCCGACGCCCGCGATCCTGATCTTCACGCCGATCTTCCTGCCGATCGCCGTCTCGTACGGGATCGACCCGGTGCACTTCGGCATCATGATGGTCTTCAACCTCTCGATCGCGGTGATCTCGCCGCCGTCGGCGCCGGTGCTGTTCGTCGGCACGCAGGTGGCGAAGGCCCGCCTCGAGACCGTCATCGTCCGCCTGTGGCCGTTCCTGCTCGTGCTCGTCGCGATGCTCTTCGTGATCGTGTTCGTCCCGCAGCTCTCGCTGTGGCTCCCCGGCCTCGCCGGACTCCTCTGATCCCCCACCGGAAGGAAGCACCATGACCGCCGTCCACGGACCCACGTCGCCCGAGCAGATCACCGGATGGACGCAGCAGGACCTGCGCGACCGCTACCTCGTCGAGGACCTCTTCGTGCCGGGCGCCGTGCGCGTCGTGCCGACGCACTACGACCGCGTCGTCGCGGTGGGCGCCGTGCCCACCGACGCGCCGCTCGCGCTCGAGGCGATCCCCGAGATCCGCAGCGAGCGGTTCCTCGACCACCGCGAGATCGGCATCGTGAACATCGGCGCCGCCGGCACGGTCGTCGCCGACGGCGAGCGGCACGCCCTGGCTCCCGGCGCGTGCCTGTACCTCGGCCGCGGCGTCGGCGAGGTGGCGTTCGAGAGCGACGACGCGGGCACGCCCGCCCGCTTCTACGGCTTCTCGGCGCCCGCGCACACGACCTACCCGACGCAGCTCGTCGAGCCCGGCCAGGGCACCGTGCGCGAGCTCGGCGACCCGCTCACCTCGAACCGCCGCACGATCAACCAGTACATCCACGAGGACGGCGTGCGCTCGTGCCAGGTCGTGATGGGCGTCACGCAGCTGCACGAGGGCTCGATGTGGAACACGATGCCGGCGCACACGCACGACCGCCGCACCGAGCTCTACGTCTACTTCGACCTCGCCGACGACGCGCGTGTGCTCCACCTCATGGGCCAGCCGCAGGAGACGCGGCACATCGTCGTCGGCGACGGCGGCCTCGTGCTCTCGCCCTCGTGGAGCATCCACTCGGGCGTGGGAACATCGAGCTACTCGTTCGTGTGGGCGATGGCGGGCGAGAACCAGTCCTTCGACGACATGGACCACGTGCAGATCGTCGACATGAGATGAGGCGCACCATGACCGCGGAGCCCCAGGCCCTCGACGTGAGCCCCGCGCCCTCCGTGGGCGCGAGCGAGAAGACGCTGCGCGTGCTCGAGGCCGCGATCGCAAACCATCGCTTCACCGACATCGTCGACGACACGGGCCTCGCGAAGGCCACCGTGCACCGCATCCTCGCGACGCTCGTGGAGTCGGAGTTCATCACGGGCGACAGCGAGCGCGGCTACCACCCGGGCGCCCGGTTCCTTGCGATCGCCGGCCGCGCGATCTCGCGGCTCGACATCTCGTCGATCGCCGAGCCGATCGTCGACGCCCTCGTGCGCGACGTCGACTGCACCATCCACGTGGGCGCGCTCAACGGCTTCGAGATGGTCTACGTCATCCGCCGGGACTCCTCGAAGCCGTACCGGATGGCCTCGCGCGTGGGCCTGTCGATCCCGCTGCACTGCACCGGGATGGGCAAGGCCGTGATGGCCGACTGGTCGCCCGAGCAGGTCGACCGGATGGTCGCCGAGGTGGGGCTGCCCGCGCGCACCGAGCAGACGATCACCGACCCGGCGCGGCTCCACGAGGAGCTCGCTGCGATCCGCGCCCGCGGCTACTCGATGGACCTCGGCGAGAACGAGAACGGCACCGTGTGCGTCTCGGCGCCGATCCGCGACCACTTCGGCCGCACCACCTACGGGCTCTCGATCTCGTCGATCGCGCTCGAGCACCCGGGCGAGAGCATCAGCGGGTTCGCGCCGCAGGCGATCGCCGCCGCCGACGCGATCTCGCGCGCGCTCGGCGCCCCGGAGCCGCGCCGCTGACACGCTCCTCGCCGCCCGCCGTACGCCCGGCCGCCCCCTCGAGGGCGGCCGGGCGTACGCTGTCGGGGTGAGCATCGGGATGAGGCCCTCGGGGCGCGAGGAGGTCGTCGGCGTCGTCGCCGACGGCAGGGCCTAGCCGCTCCCGGCACGCGCGCTCCGCGCCCCGCCGGCCAGCGGCACCGCGGTCGACCCCGACGAGGGTCCGCGCCGCCGTGCCTCCACCCATCCCTGCCGGGCGACCGCCCGGCATGACGAGAGGCGATCCCGCATGCTCCCCATCGACGAGAAGGCCCTCCGCGGCGCGTTCGTGAACGCCAGCCGCAAGGAGGTCGCCGACATGACCCTGCCCGCCTGGTTCGACCGCGCCGACTGGGACGCGCTCGACCTCCTCGGCTGGCGCGATCCCAGGATCGCGCGCCGCGGCTACGCGATCCTGCCCGACCTCGACGGCGAGCCCGTCGGCGTGCTGCTGCGCCAGGCGGAGGCGTCGCCGCGCAGCCGCGCGCAGTGCAACTGGTGCCAGGATGTGCGCCTGCCGAACGACGTCGTCTTCTGGAGCGCGAAGCGCGCCGGAGCCGCGGGCAGGAAGGGCGACACGGTCGGCACGCTCGTGTGCGAGTCGTTCCAGTGCTCCGCGAACGCGCGGAAGCCGCCGACGGCGCCGTACGACGGCTACGACGTGCTCGCCGCGCGCGACCGGCGCGTCGACGAGCTGCGGCTGCGCGTCGCCGGCTTCGCCGACGTGCTGCGGCACGGCCGCTGACCGGGCGCATCCGGTCGAGGGCCCGCGTCCTCCGTGCTCGCGCGGAGGACCGGGCCCTCCTCGCGTCCGATGTCTTTCGGGAACCCTCGACCGTAGGTTTCGGGATGCCGAAACCTGCCTGTATCGTCATCGCATGGCCACCGCCCCGACCGTCCTCGCCCGACCGCGCGCGGGCCTGCTCCTGCTCGGCCCCGCGCTCGTCGCGGGCGTCGCGTACCTCGACCCGGGCAACGTCGCCGCGAACGTCACCTCGGGCGCCCGCTACGGCTACCTCCTCGTGTGGGTGGTCGTCTGCGCCAACCTCGTGGCCTGGCTCATCCAGTACCTCTCGGCGAAGCTCGGCGTCGTCACCGGCAAGAGCCTCCCCGAGCTGCTCGGCGAGCGCTTCGGCTCGCGCGCCGGCCGCATCGCCTACTGGATCCAGGCCGAGGGCGTCGCGATGGCGACCGACCTCGCCGAGGTGATCGGCGGCGCCGTCGCCCTCTGGCTGCTGTTCGACATCCCGCTGCTCGCGGGCGGCCTCATCACGGGTGCGGTGTCGATGGTGCTGCTCTCGGTGCAGTCGCGGCGCGGGCCGCGCGCGTTCGAGCTCGTCATCATCGCGCTGCTCGCGGTCATCGTGCTCGGGTTCACCTGGGGCGTCGTGGTCGCGCCGCCCGACCCCGAGGGCCTCGTCGCCGGGCTCGTGCCGCGCTTCGAGGGCACCGACTCCGTGCTGCTGGCGGTGAGCGTGCTCGGCGCGACGATCATGCCGCACGCGATCTACGCCCACTCGAGCCTCGCGCGCGACCGCTTCCGCTCGCGCGAGGGCCTCTCGACCCCGACGCTGCTGCGCGCGACGCGCATCGACGTCTCGGTCGCGATGGTCATCGCGGGCGGCGTGAACCTCGCGATGATGCTGCTCGCTGCGGCGAACCTCGCGGGCGTCGAGGGCACCGACACGCTCGAGGGCGCGCACGCCGCTCTCGGCGAGGCGCTCGGCCCGATCGTCGCCACGATGTTCGCAGTCGGTCTGCTCGCCTCGGGCCTCGCGTCGACCTCGGTGGGCGCCTACGCCGGCGCCGAGATCATGCAGGGCCTCATCCACCGCCGCATCCCGCTGCTCGCCCGGCGCCTCGTCACGCTCGTGCCCGCGCTCGTCATCCTCGGCCTCGGCGTCGACCCGACGCTCGCGCTCGTGCTCAGCCAGGTGGTGCTGTCGTTCGGGATCCCCTTCGCGCTCATCCCGCTCGTGCGCCTCACCGCCGACCGCACGCTCATGGGCGAGCACGTGAACCGGCGGTGGACGACGATCGCGGGCGCCGCGGCGGCCGTCGCGCTCAGCGCGCTGAACGGGGTGCTGCTGTGGCTCGTGCTCACGGGCGCCTGAGAGCCGGAGTCCCGGCCGCCCGGCCGCCCGCGCACGGCACGGGGCCCGGCGCATCGCGCCGGGCCCCGCTCCGATCGGATGGGATCAGCTCTGTGCGGCCTGGTAGGCCGACTGGATGACCGAGCCCCAGTACGGGCCGAACATCGTGTTGCGCACGGTCGAGTAGCCGAAGCTGTTCACCGAGTTCTGGACGCCCGCCGCGCCCGAGCCGATGAACCAGGGGCCGCCCGACGAGCCGCCGGTCATGTCGCAGGGGATCCCCTGCGACTGCGTGCCGTAGGCGTCGTTGCGCGCCGTGCCCGAGCAGGTCTCGAGCGTCTGGCCGTCGAACGGGCGCGCCGCCGGGTAGCCGTATGCGGTGTACGAGAGCCCGCGCGCCTGGTTGAAGGCGACGCCCGAGGCGCCCACCGTGTCGCTGAGGGTCGCGCTCGAGCCGGCCGGGCTCGCGACCACGGCGAAGCCGGTGTCGTAGTCGATGTCGCCTCCGCTCACCCACTGGCTGGGCGCGTGGAGCTCGGTCGCGGTCCACACGCCGAACGGCGTGCTGCCGTTCTCGTAGGCGGGCGCGAAGACGAAGTTCGTCGCGAAGGCGCCGGGGCCCTCGTTGAGGCAGTGGCCCGCGGTCGAGACGGTGCGCTCGTTCGCCGAGACGACGGAGTTGCCGGAGCAGACGTAGTCGACGCCGCCGAGGGTGAAGAAGACCTTGCCGATGTGCGCGACGGGGGCCACGGAGACGGGCTGCGGCTTGGCGCTCGTCTGCGGCGCGCGGCCCGGCACGGTCGCGGGCGCGCCGGCGGCGACGTCCTGCGAGGCGCCGCGCGACTGGCCGGCGACGAGCCGGTCGGCGTCGACCGCCGCCTCCATGCGGTCGGAGGTCCAATAGGCGCTCGTGGCCGAGGCGGAGGCGCCGACCGTGTGCGTGACGGTCGACGACGCGGGCGCCGCGGTGGCCGCCTGCGCGCCGCCGAGCGCGAGCGCGCTCGCGGCGAGCGTCGCGGTCAGCCAGGCGAGGGGGCGGCGGGAGCGGCGGGCGCCCGGGGTCATGCTCTGGTGCATGGGTTCCTCATTCTCTCGAGTCGCATCGAACCTCAGGATCGGCTCAATGCGTGCTCAGAGTGAACCAAAGCGCACCGACATCGCGCGGTCGTTCTCCACAGCCGCGTGCGGCGGCCGCACGGGCTCCGGGCGGATCGGCTAGCGGCGCCCGAGCTGGTGCCGGAGCGACGCCTCGAGCGTCGGCCGGCGGAACCGGTGCCCCGCTCCCTCGAGCACGGCGGGCACGACGCGCTGGTCGGCGAGCGCCACCTCCCGCGTCCCCTCCTCGCCGAGCAGCAGCCGCGGCGCGAGCTCGGGCGTGGGGATGATCGCGGGGCGATGGAGCACGGCGCCGAGCGTGCCTGCGTACTCGCGCTGGCGCACAGGGGCCGGCGCGACGGCGTTGACGGGGCCGCGCATCGCCTCGTCGACGATCGCGCGGTGGTAGACGTCGACGAGGTCGTCGAGGTCGATCCACGACTGCCACTGCTCGCCGCCCGCGAGCGGTCCGCCGACCCCCGCCGCCCACAGCGGCCGGAAGAGCTGCAGGGTGCCGCCGCGCGGCGTCTGCACGATGCCGGTGCGCACCTGCACGGTGCGGACGCCGCCGGCCTCGGCCGGCCGGGTGGCGGCCTCCCAGTCGACGACCACCTCGGCGAGGAAGCCGTCGCCGGGCGCGGCGTCCTCGTCGAGGCGCTCGTCGCCGCGCGACGGCCCGTAGTAGCCGATCGCGGAGGCGCTCACGAGCGCGCGGACGCCGGAGGCAGCCGCGAGCTCGGCGAGCCTGCGGGTGGGCTCGACGCGGCTGCCGCGCACCTCGGCGCGGTGCTGCTCGTCGAAGCGGCCGAGGATCGAGGCGCCCGCGAGGTGCACGAGCACGTCGACGCCCTCGAGGAGCGCGGGGTCCGGCGACTCAGGGTCCCAGCGGCGCTCGCCCTCCCCCGGCTCGTGCCGCACGAGCCGCACGACCTCGTGGCCGCCGGTCGTGAGGAACGCCGACAGGGCGGTGCCGATCAGGCCCGACGCGCCGGTCATCGCGATGCGCAGCGGTCCGACGCCCGCGGCGAGGTGGCGGGACAGGTCGTCGGCGAGCTGGCGGTGCCGGTAGGTGAACATGGGCCGCAGCGCGCGGGAGCCGATGGGCGTGTCGACGCTGTCGATCGCGCGCGTCCGCTCGCCGTCGGCGACGAAGCGGTGCTCGTGGTGCCAGCGGACCGGCGCGAGCGCGAGCGAGGCGAGCCCCTCGGTGACGCGCTCGTCGACGAACGCCTCGCCCGGCCGGTAGCCGTCGGGGTCGTGCTGCGCGATCCAGCGCTGCCCGGCCGGCAGCGCGAGCTCGGCGCGGCCGTCGCGCAGCGACTCCGCCTCGCGCACGATGCGGCCCGGCAGCCACGGCGCCTGCAGGCGCGCGAAGGCTCCGGGCCGCTCGTGCCAGGCCCACACCTCCTCGACGGGGGCGGGGACGGTGCTCCAGTGCTCGATGCCCATGTGCCGACGCTACGCGCGGCGCCTGGGCGTCGACCCGGCTCCGCTCAGTGGCCGGTCGCGTCGGGCGAGCGGTCGATGTCGCCCTCCCAGCCCGAGCTCGCGGCCTGGTTCGACGGCGCCTCCTCGGCGATCTCCTTGAAGCGCTTGAGGTCGTTGCCGATCTGCAGGTCGTCGATCTGCAGGAGCGCGCCGAGCTTCTCGACGATGCCCTGCGGCTTCCAGTCGAGCTGCAGGTTGACGCGCGTCTCGTCGTCGCTCAGGCGGTGGAAGGTGACGACGCCCGCGTGGGTCTCGCCGTCGGTGCTCGCCCAGGCGACGCGCTCGTCCTGGTGCTGCTCGGTGATCGTCGCGTCGAACGAGCGGTCGACGCCGGCGATCGAGACCTCCCAGTGGAGGTCCTTGTCGTTCTGCTGCGTGATCGAGTCGACGCCGCTCATGAACTTCGGGAAGTCCTCGAACCGGGTCCAGAGCGCGTAGACGGCGCTGATGGGGGCCTTGACGTCGATGCTGTCGGTGAGCTGGGGCATGGGTGTGCTCCTTCGGTCTCGTGATCGGCGTGCTGGGCCGGTGCTGGTCGTGGACGCTACGCGGCGACCGGGGTCGCATCCTGGGTGACAGGTGCGTGCGCGCTCTCGATGAGCCGCTTGAGCCGCTGCAGGTCGCAGCGGACGGTGAGCTCGTCGAGCTCGACGCCCGCCGGCTCGTCGGGGCGGAGCGGGCGCGGCATCCACGACAGGCGCACGGTCATCCGCGTGCCGCCGTCGTCGGTCTCCTCGAGGTCGACGAGGCCGTGGTGGGTGATCGCGTCGCAGCTCGTCCAGAGCAGGCGGCGGTCGGGGATGCGCTCGAGCAGCACCGCGTAGAACACGGGATCGATGCCCGCGATGTCGACGCGCCAGCGCATCCGCTCGAGCGTCTCGGCGTGCACCGAGCGCACGCCGGTGAGGAACTCCGAGATGCGCGCGACGTCGTCCCAGCGGCGGAACACCTCGCACGGCGGGGCTGCGATCTCGATCGTCTCGTCGACCTGCAGCATCGCTCTTCCTCCGCATCCACGGGGTCAGGGCGCCCCGTCCTTGCACTCTCGCATGGGGATCTTTGGGGGACAACCGGCGCGCTCCCAGGTTCGGCTGGGATCGCGCGCGCTCGTAGGATTGAGGCCATGCCCAAGGTCCTCTCCTCCCTGCCCGTCGGCGAGCGCGTCGGCATCGCCTTCTCGGGCGGCCTCGACACGTCGTGCGCCGTCGCCTGGATGCGCCACAACGGCGCCGTGCCCTTCACCTACACGGCCGACATCGGGCAGTACGACGAGCCGGACATCGACGCCGTGCCCGGCCGCGCCTCCGAGTACGGCGCCGAGGCCGCGCGCCTCGTCGACGCGAAGGCCGCCCTCGTCGAGGAGGGCCTCGTCGCCCTCGCGACCGGCGCGTTCCACATCCGCTCCGGCGGCCGCACCTACTTCAACACGACGCCGCTCGGCCGCGCTGTCACGGGCATGATGCTCGTGCGCGCCATGAAGGAGGACGGCGTCGAGATCTGGGGCGACGGCTCCACCTACAAGGGCAACGACATCGAGCGGTTCTACCGCTACGGCCTCATGGCGAACCCCTCGCTGCGCATCTACAAGCCGTGGCTCGACGCGCGCTTCGTCGAGGAGCTCGGCGGCCGCAAGGAGATGTCGGAGTGGCTGGTCGCCCACGGCTACCCGTACCGCGACGCGACCGAGAAGGCCTACTCGACCGACGCGAACATCTGGGGCGCGACGCACGAGGCGAAGACGCTCGAGCACCTCGACGAGTCGATGGAGATCGTGCAGCCCATCATGGGCGTCGCCCACTGGGACCAGTCGGTCGAGATCCCCACCGAGGACGTCGCGATCCGCTTCGAGGCCGGCCGGCCCGTCGCGATCGACGGCGAGGAGTTCGCCGACGCCGTGACGCTCGTGCAGACCGCGAACGCCATCGGCGGCCGCCACGGCCTCGGCATGAGCGACCAGATCGAGAACCGCATCATCGAGGCGAAGAGCCGCGGCATCTACGAGGCGCCGGGCATGGCACTGCTGCACATCGCGTACGAGCGACTGCTCAACGCGATCCACAACGAGGACACGGTGGCGACGTACCACGAGCAGGGCCGCCGCCTCGGCCGCCTCATGTACGAGGGCCGCTGGCTCGACCCGCAGTCGCTCATGCTGCGCGAGTCGATCCAGCGCTGGGTGGGCTCGGCCGTCACCGGCGAGGTCGTGCTGCGCCTGCGCCGCGGCGAGGACTACACGATCGTCGACACGCGCGGCGAGGGCTTCTCGTACCACCCCGACAAGCTGTCGATGGAGCGCGTCGGCGACGCCGCCTTCGGCCCCGAGGACCGCATCGGCCAGCTCACGATGCGCAACCTCGACATCGCCGACTCGCGCTCGCGCCTCGAGTCGTACGCCGCCGCAGGCCTCATCGAGGGCGAGACGAAGGCGCTGCTCGGCGCGCTCGAGCAGGGCGAGGCGAACGCCATCGTCGCCGCTCCCGTCGACGACCCCGAGGCGCTCGAGCAGTGGAACGACCGCGCCGCGATGGACCTCGGCACCGACTGATCGGCGCCGCGCTCTGCAGCGCTCGAGGGCCCGGCCGCGCTGTGCGCCCGGGCCCTCGCCGCTCTTGCGCCGGTCGAGCCGCTCCGCCGCCGAAGGCGGCTGAGCGAGTCGAGACCACAGCGTGGCGGGCGCTCCGCCGCGCGAGTGGTCTCGAGACGCGCGCGGCCTGCGGCCGCCCGTTCCTCGATCAGCGGGGATGGAACCAGGGCAGAGGTGTCCTCCCCCGCCTCCCCCATCCGTCATGGGGTTGACTGCATGACACCGATCGAGGAGGACCCATGCGCTACGTGCTGTTCATCTGCACCGATCCGGAGGGCGAGCCGTACGACGCCGCGACCGACGACCCGCAGGCCTGGTGGGAGCCGCTGCAGGCATCCGGCCAGTACGTGATCGGCGACCGGCTGCGGCCGGTCGAGGACGCGACGACCGTGCGGGTGCGCGCCGGTGAGCGGATCATCACCGACGGGCCGTTCACCGAGAGCCGCGAGTGGATCGCGGGCTTCGACGTGGTCGAGGCCGACGACCTGGATGCGGCGATCGAGATCGCGGCCGGCCACCCGATGGCCCGCTTCGGCCGCATCGAGGTGCGGCCGGTGTGGCCGCTCTGACCGGATGACCGCGCCGACCGAGCGGGGCGCGGCGGCGGCCGTGGCCGCCGTCGTCGCCGACGACCACCCCCGCGTCATGGCCGCCGTCGTCGGCACGCTCGGCGACTGGTCGATCGCCGAGGACGCCGTGCAGGACGCGCTCGAGCGCGCGCTGGCGCGCTGGCCCGCCGACGGCGTCCCCGACAGCCCCGCGGCGTGGATCACGACGGTCGCGCGCCGCCGCGGCATCGACCTGCTGCGCAGCCGCGCCGCCGCGGACCGCGCCGCCGAGCGGCTGGCGCACGAGCCCGCCGCGGAGCCGGACGACGCATCCGGAGCCTCCGGCTTCCCCCACGACGACGAGCGGCTCGCCCTGCTCCACACCGCCTGCCACCCCGCGATCGCGGCGGACGCGCGGGCGGCGCTCGCGCTGCGCGCCGTGCTCGGCGTGCCGGTGGAGCGCATCGCGCGGCTGTTCGGCGTGGGCGAGGACGCGATGCAGAAGCGGCTCGTGCGGGCGCGCGCGAAGATCCGCAACGCGGGCATCCCCTATCGGGTGCCCGGGCCGGCGGAGCTGCCGGGGCGCAGCGAGGGCGTGCGGCAGGTGCTCTACGGCCTCTTCGCGATCGGCTACGCGGCGCCCGCCGACGCGGATGCGCGGGCCGCGGCCTCCGAGGCGATCCGGCTCGCGCGGCTGCTCCGCGAGCTCACGCCCGAGCGCACGCACGAACGGGTGGAGGCAGACGGGCTGCTCGCGCTGATGCTGCTCCAGCACGCGCGCCGCGACGCGCGCGTGCGCGCCGACGGGTCGGCGGTGCCGCTGCCCGAGCAGGACCGCGACCGCTGGGACCGTGCGCTCGCCCGCGAGGGGCTGGCGCTCGTCGATGCGGCGCTCGCGCTCGCCGCATCCTCGGGGCTCGCCGGTGGGCGGCACCTCGTGCACGCCGCGATCGCCGCTGAGCACGTGCGCCCCGAGCTCGCGGCGCGCATCGACCACGGCCGCGTCGTCGAGCTCTACCGGGTGCTCGAGCGCCTCGACGGCTCGCCGTTCGTCGTGCTGAACCGCGCGATCGCGCAGGCGAACGACGGCGATGCCGAGGGCGGGCTCGCGGCGCTCGACGAGGTGGCGGATGCGCTGGAGCGCCACCACCTGCTGCACGCGGCGCGCGGCGACCTGCTGCGGCGGGTCGGGCGCGACGCGGAGGCGGCCGAGGCGCTGCGCCGCGGGGCGGGGCTCGCGCCGACGGACGCGGAGCGGCGCGCGCTCGTCGAGGCCGCTGCCGCGGCGGAGGCGGGGCGATGAGGATCCTGGAGACGGCGCTGCCCGAGGTCGTCGTGCACGCATCCGCGCCCGCCGAGGCGCTCGACCGGGTGGTGCTCTGGCATCCGGGATCGCCGCACACGGGCGCCGTGCTCGAGCCGGTGCGGGAGGCCGCCGCGGCGGTCGGCCGCGACGTCGTGTCGGTCGCGCGGCCGGGCTACGGCGGCGCGGCGCGGCAGCGCGGTCGCAGCGTCGCCGACGGCGCCACCGGTGCGGTGCGGGTGCTCGAGCTGCTCGGCCTGCGCGACGTCGTGGTGGCCGGGTACTCGGGCGGCGGGCCGCACGCGCTCGCGACGGCGGCGGCGGCGCCGGAGCGGACCGCCGCGCTGCTGCTCCTCGCCTCGGTCGCGCCGCACGGCGATGCGGGCTGGTTCGACGGCATGGTCGATCCGTCGTCGCTGCGCGCCGCGAAGGCCGGCGCGGCTGCGCGCGAGGCGCACCCCGAGCGCTTCGACCCGGACACGTTCGTCGCCCGCGACTGGGCGGCGCTCGACGGCGCGTGGCGCGCGCTCGGCGCGGATGCGCAGGCGGGCGGCGAGACAGGCCCGCTCGGGCTGGTGGACGACGACCTGGCGTTCGTGCAGCCGTGGGGGGTCCGCACGCCGACGGCGGTGCGCGCACGCATCGCGCACGGCAGCGATGACCGCGTTGTCCCGCCCCGGCACGCGCGGCTGCTCGCCGCGATGCTCCCCGGCGCGGAGGTCGTCGAGCACGGCGGCGACGGGCATGTCTCGGTGCTCGAGCACCTTGCCGAGCACCTCGCCGCCCTCGAGCGGCCGCCGCTCGGGCTTCAGCCGGCCTGACGGTCCGCGAGCGCCGCGAGGTAGCCCGCGAAGCCGCCCGCGGTGCGACCGCGGAGGCGGCCCGAGGTGCGCACCCTGGGGCGCGGGACCGCATCCACGCGGGCGCCGGACGCCCGCAGGCGTGCCACGAGGTCGACGTCCTCGTGCAGCTGGAGGGGCGCGAAGCCGCCGGCGCGGGCGAGCGCGTCGGCCCGCACGCCGAGGTTCGCCCCGTGGACGGACGACCCGGGAGCGAGGTGGTCGTGCTGCGCGTGCCATGCGGCGAGCACGGGCGGCGCCAGGTGCGCCGGGTCGGGCTCGACGGCGCCGACGACGAGCGCGGCGTCATCCTCGGCGGCCGCGAGGTGGTCGAGCAGCCAGGTGACGGGCACGGCGCTGTCGCCGTCGGTCGTCGCGATCCAGGTGGTGGCGGCGTCGCGCGGATCGGTCCCGTGGTCGACGCCCGCCTGCCTCGCGGCGCCGACCGCCGCGGCGGCGATCTCGACGACCTCCGCGCCGGCGGCCCCCGCGATGCGCGCGGTCGCGTCGGTGCAGGCGTCCGCCACGACGACCACTCGCACGAGGACGTCCCGACGCTCGGCGCGGAGCGCGGCGCGGGCGGCGCGGATGCTCTCGACGCACGCGCCGATGGTGGCCTCCTCGTCGCGGGCCGGGACGACGACGAGGATCCGGCCGATCCTGCTCGTCACGCGGGCACCAGCACGTCGAGCAGGAAGCGCTCGTCCTCGTGCGCGACGACGCGGCGGAGACCCGGCACGGCCGCGGCGGCGGCATGCACCTCGGCGGCGGACGCGCGGAGATCGGCGCCCTCGCCGCGCCAGTGGCAGAGCACGAGGTGCGCGCCTCGGTCGCGGGCCTGGACGACGAGCCCGCGGAGCTCCGCGGGCTCGAGGTAGGAGCCGAGCTCGCTGAGCACGACGAGGTCGGGATCGCCCACGGGCAGGCCGTCGGCCGCGGCGCGGTGCTCGACCCAGGCATTCGGCAGCCCCGCGAGCGTGCGGCGCGCCTCGGCGAGCCCCGGCAGCGACGCGTCGACGCCGAGCGCCCGCTCGCAGCGCTCCGCGAGCTGCGCCGTGAGGGCGGCGGTCCCGCAGCCGACCTCGACCGCGAAGCGGTAGCGCTCCTGCGGCAACGCGGCCAGCACCGCGGCGCGCTTGCGGCGCTCGTACCAGGACGTGCGCGTGGCCCACGGGTCGCCCTCGGCGAGGTAGCGGTCGTCGAACGGCATCGCCGCGGCAGCCGGCGCGAGCAGCACGTGCTCGTCGCCGGCGAAGCGCTCGAGCATCGTGGGGCTGAGCACCGCGCGGTCGGCGGGATGCGGCGAGAGCGGCGCGACCTGCGAAGCGTGGGCCGCGAGCGCCGCCGCCTTCTCGGCGCGCGCGGCCTCGTCGAGCGGCACGCGCCGCACCGGCAGGCCGTCGAGCAGCCCGGGCGCGCCCCACAGCCACGCCCAGATGGGCGTCCAGGCGCACGGCACACCGCGCTCGCGCGCGAGCCCGGCGGCGACGTCGCCGACCGCCTCGTGGTCCGGATGGCCGTCGCGCGCCCACGGCGCCACGACGAGCGCGTCGTCGGGCAGCGCCGCCACGTGCGGCGCGATCGCGTCGACGAGCGCGCGCCGCCGCGCCACGAGGTCGCCGTCGGGCAGGCCCAGGCGGTGGATGCGCGCACCGACGCCGGCGAGCGCCGCGGCGTGCTCCGCCCGGCGCACCGCCGCGAGCCGCTCCGGCGGCAGGGTCGGGGATCCGGGGTGCGAGCCCTCCCCGTCGGTCGCGACGACGACGTCGATCGGGATGCCCGCATCCCGCGCGCGCAGCATCGAGCCGAACGCGCCGAGCACCTCGTCGTCGGGATGCGCGGCGACGACGAGCAGCGCGGTGGGCCGCAGCTCGAGCTCGGGCGCGGCGCGGATCGCGTCGCTGGCGAGCCAGTCTGCGTGCGCGGTGCCGGGGTCGGCGCCGTCGAAGCGCGGCGGGCGGCCGGTCACCACGCGCGGCCGCCGGCCGCGGCGACGAGCGCGCCGAGCGAGGCCTGGTCGCGCTCGGCGTGATGCTGCCGGACGTAGAGCTGCAGGTCGGCCACGCGGCGAGCGTGCTCGGCCTCGAGCGCGAGCGGGGCGGGCCCGAGCGCGCGGCCGACGCGCGAGACGACCTCCTCGACCGCGCGCGCGACGATGCCGCGCGTGCGGAGCGCGAGCAGGCCCGGGTCGTCGACGATGCCCGCGTCGATGCGCCTCGCGGCGTCGGCGAGCGCGAGGCGCGACGCGGTGAGCGCCTCGTCGACCGCGCCGAGGTGCGCGAGCCGCAGGGGCGCGTCGCCCGCGTGCGTCGCCAGGCGACGGGCCACTCCGACCGCGCCGCCGTGCCAGCACGCGGCGACCCCGATGCCGCCCCACGCGAAGCCCGGCCGTCGCAGGTACCAGCCTGGCTCGCGCACCGCTCGGGCGGCGGCGCCGGCGAAGCGCACCGGCCCGGAGGGGATGCCGGCGAGCCCCCGCGCGTGCCAGGCGTCGTCGGCCGGCTCGACGCCCGGCTGCCGCAGGTCGACGTCCACGAGCACCCGCTCCTCGCCCTGCCATGCGGAGACGAGCGCCCGGTCGAGGCTGCCCGCGAGCGAGCACCAGGGCTTCTCCCCCTCGAGCCGCCCCTCCCGCAGCTCGAGACGCACGCCCGGCCCCTCGGCGGCGAAGACGCCGTAGGCGCCGGGCCCCGGAGCATCGCCCGCCTCCGCGAGGATCGCGACCGCATCGAGGTGCGGCTCGATCGCCCGCGCCACCTCGAGGTCGTGCGCGCCGAGCGCCGCGAGGGCTTCCAACCGCTCGGCGGTGCGGCCGGAGGCCGGCAGCGGGATCGCCGCGGCGATCGCCGGAGCCGCCTCGAGCGCGGCGCCGACATCGGCGGGGAGGTCGGGCAGACGGGCGCCGCGGCCGTCGTCGATCGTGACGTCGACGGGCGCGATCCGGGGCACAGCCATGTCCCCCATCCTGTCGCGGCGGTCCCCCAAGGGCGCTGTGCTTCACTGACCGGATGGGAGGGGTGCCGGAGGGCGGTGCGCTCGAGCAGTTCTCCCCCGCGACCCGCGCGTGGTTCGCGGGGGCGTTCGACGCTCCGACGCCCGCGCAGGACGCGGCGTGGACCTCCATCGCGCGCGGCGACCACACCCTCGTCGTCGCCCCCACCGGATCCGGCAAGACCCTCGCCGCGTTCCTGTGGTCGATCGACATGCTCCACCGCGAGGGCGCCGAGGCGGCCGCCTCGGGCGCCGAGCGGGAGCCGGGCGTGCGCGTGCTCTACGTCTCGCCGCTCAAGGCGCTCGCCGTCGACGTCGACCGCAACCTCCGCGCTCCGCTCGCGGGCATCGCCGCGCGCGCCCGCGCCGAGGGCGACGAGCCGCCGCCCGTGCGCATCGGCCTCCGCACCGGCGACACCCCGCAGGAGGAGCGCCGCCAGCAGGTCAAGAGCCCGCCCGAGATCCTCATCACCACCCCCGAGTCGCTCTTCCTGCTGCTCACGAGCCGCGCGCGCGAGACGCTCCGCACCGTCGAGACCGTCATCGTCGACGAGGTGCACGCCGTCGTGCCCACGAAGCGCGGCTCGCACCTGGCCGTGAGCCTCGAGCGGCTCGACGACCTGCTGCCGAAGCCCGCGCAGCGCATCGGCCTCTCGGCCACCGTCAACCCGATCGAGGAGGTCGCCTCCTTCCTCGGCGGGCCCGCGCCGGTGACGACGGTCGCGCCGCCGAGCGACAAGCGCATCGAGCTCACGATCACCGTGCCGGTCGACGACATGACCGACCTCCGCGGCCCCGCGCGCGAGGAGGCGGCGCCGAGCGGCAGCGCCTTCGGCAGCACGCAGCCGGACACCCCCTCCATCTGGCCGCACATCGAGCGCGAGGTGCTCGAGCTCGTCGACCGCCACCGCTCGACGATCGTGTTCGTGAACGCGCGGCGCGCTGCCGAGCGGCTCACCGCGCGGCTCAACGAGCTGGACGCGGAGCGGCTCGACGAGGCGGAGGCGGAGGGGGTGGATGCGGCTGCGGGGTCTCGAGACGCGGGCGCCTCCGGCGCCCGCTCCTCGACCAGCGGAGGGGGCGCGCGCCCCTCGACCGGCGGGACGGACGGCGGCACGCGCGTCATCCTCCGCGACGTCGCGGAGCACATCCGCCTCCGCCTCGCCGAGCGGCAGGCCGCGCGCGAGCACGGCGGCGAGGACGCCGAGGCGCCGCCGCTCGCGCGCGCCCACCACGGCTCGGTCTCGAAGGAGCAGCGGGCCGAGATCGAGGATCAGCTGAAGTCGGGCGTGCTGCGCTGCGTCGTCGCCACCTCGAGCCTCGAGCTCGGCATCGACATGGGCGAGGTCGACCTCGTCGTGCAGGTGGAGGCGCCGCCGAGCACCGCGAGCGGCCTGCAGCGCGTCGGCCGCGCCGGCCACAACGTGGGCGACGCCTCGCGCGGCGTCCTCATCCCCAAGCACCGGGCCGACCTGCTGCACGCGACCGTCGTCGCCGACCGGATGGCGCGCGGGCAGCTCGAGCCGATCCGCGGCCCCCGGCATCCCCTCGATGTGCTGGCCCAGCAGACCGTCGCGGCGGCCGCGATGGACGAGCTCGTCGTCGACGAGTGGTTCCAGGCGGTGCGGCGCTCTGCGCCGTTCGCCACGCTCCCCCGCAGCGCCTTCGACGCCACGCTCGACCTCGTCTCGGGCGTCTACCCGAGCGACGAGTTCGCCGAGCTGCGTCCCCGCGTCGTCTACGACCGCGAGGCCGGCACGATCACGGGCCGCCCGAGCGCGCAGCGGGTCGCGGTCTCGTCCGGCGGCACGATCCCCGACCGCGGCCTCTTCGGCGTCTTCCTCGCCGGGCAGGAGGGCAAGCCCGGCGCGCGCGTGGGCGAGCTCGACGAGGAGATGGTCTTCGAGTCGCGCGCGGGCGACGTCTTCGCGCTCGGCGCGACGAGCTGGCGCGTCGTCGACATCACCCACGACCGCGTGCTCGTCGTGCCCGCCTTCGGCGAGCCCGGCAAGCTGCCCTTCTGGCACGGCGACGCCGAGGGGCGCCCGGCCGACCTCGGCGCCTCCATCGGCCGCGCCACCGCCGCGCTCGCCGCCGGCGAGGGCATCGAGCTGCCGCACCACGACGAGCGCGCCCGCCGCAACCTCGACGCCTACGTCCGCGACCAGCTGACCGCCACGGGCGCCGTGCCGACCGACCAGCAGATCGTCGTCGAGCGCTCGCGCGACGAGCTCGGCGACTGGCGGCTCGTGGTGCTCTCGCCGTGGGGCCGCCGCGTGCACGCGCCGTGGGCGCTCGCGATCGACCGGCGGCTGCGCGAGGACCGCGACCTCGGCGCGGCCGCGATGGCCTCCGACGACGGGATCGTCATCCGCATCCCCGACTCCGACGCCGAGCCGCCCGGCGCCGACCTCATCCGCTTCGAGCCCGAGGAGCTCGAGCGGATCGTCGAGGCCGAGGCGGGCGGCACGGCGCTGTTCGCGAGCCGCTTCCGCGAGTGCGCGGCCCGGGCGCTGCTGCTGCCGAAGCGCGACCCCGCGCGGCGCGCGCCGCTGTGGCAGCAGCGGCAGCGGGCGGCGCAGCTGCTCGACGTCGCGAAGCGCTACCCCGACTTCCCGATCGTGCTCGAGGCGCTCCGCGAGGTGCTGCAGGACGCCTACGACCTGCCGGCGCTGCGCGACCTCGCCGAGCGGCTGCAGCACGGCGCCATCCGCGTCGTGGAGGTCGAGACGCCGTCGCCGTCGCCGTTCGCGCACCACCTGCTGTTCGGCTACGTCGGGCAGTTCCTCTACGAGGGGGATGCGCCGCTCGCGGAGCGGCGCGCGGCGGCGCTGACGCTCGACCCGGCGCTGCTCGCCGACGTGCTCGGGCAGGCGGCGCTGCGCGAGCTGCTCGACCCCGAGGTCGTCGCCCGCACCGAGCTCGAGCTGCAGCGGCTCGCGCCCGACCGCCGCGCGCGCGGCGTCGAGGGCGCCGCCGACCTGCTGCGGCTGCTCGGCCCGCTCACGGCGGCCGAGCTCGGCGCGCGGCTCGAGGCGCCGGCGGCGAAGGACGGGGATGCGCATGCGGATGCGCCGCTCGGCGAGGCGGGCGCCGCGGCCATCGCCGCCGAGCTCGTCGACGCGCGCCGCGCCGTGCGCCTCCGCATCGGCGACGAGGAGCGCATCGCCGCGATCGAGGACCTCGGCCGCCTCCGCGACGCGCTCGGCGTGCCGCCGCCGCCGGGCGTGCCCTCCGCCTACCTCGAGGCGGTCGCCGACCCGATCGGCGACGTCGTCTCGCGGCACGCGCGCACGAACGGCCCGTTCACGGTCGAGGAGGCGTCGGCCCGGCTGACGCTGCCGGTCGCGGTCGTGCGCACGGCGCTGCGCGCGCTCGAGCGGCAGGGCCGCGTGCTCGCGGGCGCCTACCGGGCCGGCGGCACGGGCGAGGAGTGGATCGACGCGCAGGTGCTCTCGCGCCTCAAGCGCCGCTCGCTGCAGGCGCTCCGCAGCGACGTCGAGCCCGTCGACCACGCCGTGTTCGCCGATCATCTGCTCGCCCACCAGCACGTCACGCGTCCGCTCCGCGGCACCGACGGCGTGCTCGAGGCGCTCGACGGCCTCGACGGGGTGCCGCTGCCGCTCAGCGCGCTCGAGACGCTCATCCTCCCCTCCCGCGTGCGCGACTACCGCCCGTCGATGCTCGACGAGCTCACCGCCACGGGCCTCATCACCTGGACCGGCGCCGGCGCGCTCACCGGCAAGGACGGCCGCATCGTCCTGCGCCCCGCCGACACCGTGGCGCAGCGCCGCGACACCGACCACGAGGATCCGGACGCGCGGGCGCTGCTCGAGGCGCTCGCCGGCGGCGGCGCGCTATTCGCGAAGCAGCTGAGCGACGAGCTCGCGATGGACCTCGCGAAGCTGTCGGAGGTGCTGTGGCCGCTCGTGTGGGCCGGCCGGGTCACGAACGACACGATCGCGCCGCTGCGCGCGCACCTGCTGGGGGTGCGCTCGCGGCCCGCGCCCGCGCCGAGCCGCCGCTCCGCGCCCGTGAGCCGGCGCCGCATCGGCACCGCGCGCCCCATCCGCTCCGAGGCCCTGCCGACCCTCGGCGGCCGGTGGCTGCTCGCCTCCGCGCCCGCCGGCTCCCCCACCGAGCGCGCGGCGCAGGTCGCGGATGCGCTGCTCGCGCGCTACGGCGTCGTCACGCGCGGGAGCGTGCAGGCCGAGGACGTGCCGGGCGGCTTCCACGGCGTCTACCAGGTGCTGAAGGCGTTCGAGGAGGCCGGCCACACGCGCCGCGGCTACTTCGTCGACGGGCTCGGCGCCGCCCAGTTCGCCGACACGCCCGTGGTCGACGCGCTGCGCGCGCGGCAGTCGGCGGCGCAGGGCCGCGAGGCGGGCGACGGCGCGGCGTCGGACGCGGTGGCGACGGTCGCCGCGGTCGACCCCGCGAACCCGTTCGGCGCCTCCCTCCCCTGGCCCGAGGCGCGCGGCGACCGCAAGCCCGCCCGCCGCGTGGGTGCGCTGACGACCATCGTCGGCGGCCGCGCCGTGCTGCACCTGGAGCGGGGCGGCAAGGCGCTCATCACCTTCGCCGACGACGAGCCGACGCTCGTGCGCGCGCTCGAGAGCCTCACGGACGCGGTGGCACGGCTCGGCGGACGCCGCCGCGTCGTCGAGGAGGTCGACGGCCGCTCCTCGCTCGACCACGAGGTCGCGTCGCTGCTCGAGTCCGGCGGGCTGCGGCGCACGCCGCGCGGCTTCCGGATCGGGCCGTGAGCGCGGCTCGGGGCGCGCTGGCCGTCCGCGCCCTGCCGGGGACGGTGATCCGCTGATGCCCGAGGGCGACACCATCCACCGCGCCGCCGTGAACCTCGGGGCCGCGCTCGTCGGCCGCACCATCGTGCGCAGCGACTTCCGCGTGCCGCGACTGGCGACCTCCGACCTCGCGGGCGAGCCGATCGACGAGGTGCTGAGCGTCGGCAAGCACCTGCTCATGCGCTGCGGCCGCTGGACCATCCACTCGCACGCCGGCATGGATGGCCTCTGGCACATCCTGCGCCCTGGCGAGCGCGCGCCCGTCGCCGCCCACACGATCCGCGTCGTGCTCGAGGCGGAGGGGGGCGACGGCCCGCGCGTGCAGGTGGTGGGCTCGAGCCTGCCGGTGCTCGAGCTGCTGCCGCGCGAGCGCGACGGCGAGGCCGTGGCGCACCTCGGGCCCGACCTGCTCGCGCCCACGTGGGGCGACGCGGATGCCGCGGAGGCCGCGCGGCGCCTGCGCGCTACGGGCGCGCCCGTCGGGGTGGCGCTGCTCGACCAGACCGCGATGGCGGGCGTCGGCAACGTCTACCGGGGCGAGCTGTGCTTCCTGCGCGGCGTGCACCCGGCGACGCCGATCGAGCGGGTGGAGGTCGAGCCGCTCGTCGCGCTCGCGCGGCGGCTGCTCGTGGCGAACCGCGACCGCACCGAGCGCACGTTCACCGGGGATGCGCGGCGCGGCCGCCGCACCTGGGTGTACGGCCGCGGCGGGCAGCCGTGCCTGCGGTGCGGCACGCGCATCCGGGATGCGCAGCTCGGCCTCGAGGACGGCATGCTGCGGCAGGTGCAGTGGTGCCCGCGCTGCCAGCCGGAGCCGTAGGGCATCCCGCTGGTCGAGGAGCTGCCGGCGCAGCCGGCCGCGTCTCGAGACCACCCGCGCGGCGAACCGCCCTCCATGCTGTGGTTTCGACACGCTCAGCGCGCTGCGCGCGCGGAGCGGCTCAACCAGGGGGTGCCCCCTCCGCTGGTCGAGGAGCTGCCGGCGCAGCCGGCCGCGTCTCGAGACCACCCGCGCGGCGAACCGCCCTCCATGCTGTGGTTTCGACACGCTCAGCGCGCTGCGCGCGCGGAGCGGCTCAACCAGCGGGTGGAGCGGGCGGGACGTCCGGCGCATGCACCCGCACCCACTCGTGCATCACGATCGCCGCCGCAGCCGCGGCGTTGATCGAGCGGGTCGAGCCGAACTGGCGGATCGCCACGTGCGCATCCGCCGCCTCGATCGCAGCTTCCGTGAGCCCCGGCCCCTCCTGGCCGAACAGCAGCACGCACCGCTCGGGCAGCGGCGCCGCATCGACCGGCACGGAGCCGGCGGTGTTGTCGACCGCGACGATCGGCAGCCCCTCCGACCGCGCCCACACGACGAGCCCCTCCACGTCCTCGTGGTGCTCGATGCGCTGGTAGCGGTCGGTCACCATGGCACCGCGCCGGTTCCAGCGACGGCGGCCCACGATGTGCACGGCGGATGCGGCGAACGCGTTGGCGGTGCGCACGATCGAGCCGATGTTGAGGTCGTGCTGCCAGTTCTCGATCGCGACGTGGAACGGGTGCCGTCGCGGCTCGAGGTCGGCGACGATCGCCTCCATCGACCAGTAGCGGTACCTGTCGACGACGTTGCGGCGGTCGCCGTCGGCGAGCAGCTCCGGGTCCCACCGGTCGCCCTCGGGCCACGCGCCCTGCCAGGGGCCGACGCCGACCTCGAGCTGCGGTTCGTCGTCGGTCGGCACCGCTCCAGGCTAGGGCCGGGCGCTCAGCGTCGCGGCGCCGGCGGCCGAGCCGAGAGGCTGCGGTAGCCGGACGCGGCGGCCCAGCCGAGCGCGAGCGCCACGGCCCACCACGGCGGGCCGGGGATGTCGGGCATCGCCGCGCCGGCCTCCCCGTCGACGAGGGGTGTCGGGATGCGCTCGCCCGTGACGATGATGCGGTGGCTGTTGATGCCGAGCGGGGTGCACGTGACGAGGCTCACGAGGTCGGCGCCGGGCTCCGGCATGAGGAGGTCGGTGTTGCCGGGATCGATCACCTGCACGTCGCGGACGCGGTAGGTGAGCACGTCGCCGTACACGTCGACCTCGAAGGTGTCGCCGACGACGAGGCGGTCGAGGTCGCTGAAGAGCACCGACTCGGGCAGCCCTCGGTGCCCGGTGAGCACCGCGTGGGTGCCCGTGCCGCCGACCGGGAGCGAGGATCCCAGCAGGTGGCCGATCCCTCGGAGCAGGGTCGCCTCGTCGGTGCCGTGGTAGATCGGCAGGTCGACGGCGATGGAGGGGATCCGCACGCGCGCCATGACGTCGGCGGGGCCGAGGTCGAGCTGCTCCTCGTAGGCGGCGACGATCGCCCGCTGCTCGCTGAGGGGCGTGCGGCCGTGGGGGTCGATGAGCGCTCCGCCCGCGAGCGTCGCGTTGTAGGCGCGGGCCGCGGCGAGCTCCTGCTCCCGGCCTGCGGGGCCGAGGTCGGTCATCACGGCGTCGTAGTCGTCGACGCGGGCCGTCTGCTCGGCCTGCGAGAACCAGCCGGCCGCCGACGGGTAGGCGAGCACCGAGGCGCCGGCCATCGTGAGGACGGCGACGGCGAGCGACAGCGCTCCGCCGCGGTGTCGCGGCTGTGCGCGTCGTCGGGCGGGCCGGTCGAGGACTGCGCTCATGGTCTGCTCCTGATGCTCGTGACCGCGGGAGGGGCCCCGCGGCGGCGAGGGGTCTCGCCGCCGCGGGGCGTGGTGGGGGGTCAGTCCTGCGGCTGGGCCGAGCGCCGGCGCAGGAGGGCGAAGCCCAGCGCGAGCGCCACGAGGCCGAAGCCGCCGAGCATGAACGCCGTCTGGCCGGCGCCGCCGGTGACGGGCAGCGAGTACGGCGGCACCTGCGCGTTCACGACGGGCGCCATCTCGACCTCGGCGGTCGCGCCGACGGGCACCTCCACCGTCCAGGTGGCGGTGGTCGGCAGCATGTAGCCGGCGGGCGCCTGGAGCTCGATCACCGTGTACTCCGCGTCGCCGGCGGCGGTGGTGCGGAGGCCGGAGATCGTCACGAGGCCGTGCTCGTCGCTCGTGAAGGTCTCGGCGCCGCCGACCGCGACGACGTCGCCGCTGCTGTCGCGCACCTCGAAGATCGCGCCCTGCAGCGCGTTGCCCTCGTCGTCGACCTTCATGAACTCGACCGAGCCCCAGTGGTCGACCGCGGGGGCGGAGGTGACCGCGACGCCGTTGATGCGGACGACCGCCGTGTTCTCGATCGAGCCGTCGCCGAGCTCGCCGTTCGCGCCGACGACCGTCGTGACGGTCGCGACGACCGGTGCGCCGGGGTTGGCCTCGAGGGCGGCGATGCCGTCCGCGCCGAACGTGAGGGTGACGAGGCCGCTGGGTCCGCCGGAGACCGCGAAGTCCGTGATCTCGACGCCGGCCACGGTCACCGTGGCCGCGCCGCTCGCCGCGAGCGTGAGGCGCGGGTCGAGCGTGTCCTCGATCGCGTAGCTCTCGATCTCGGTGCCCTGGACGCGGATGGGCGCGGGGGTCGTGATCGTCCAGGCGACGGTGCTGCCGAAGCCCTGCTGGTCGAAGGCGGCGGCCGACTTCGTGATGCTGCTCACCGCGTTCTTCGGGTAGACGTGCACGTCGTAGTTCCAGGTGCCGTCGGTGCGGGGCTGCGGGACGACGACGAGGAACGGCTTCGACCGGATGACGACGTTCGCGTCGGCCGGCGTGCTCAGCTCGGTGACGAGGTAGACGCCGAGCGGCACGTCCTGCTCGGCGATGCCGCCGCCGGCGGTGGTGACGGTCCAGGCGTCGACGCCCTCGTCCTCGCCGAGCACGTAGTCGGCGCTGCCGACGACGTCGTCGGCGGTGAGGCTGCTGAGCGAGGTCCACGTCTCGGAGTCGGAGACGTCGATGTTCGTGACCTGCTGGATGGCGAACTCCACCCCGTCGATGGGGGCGCCGGAGGGCCCCGGGTCGAGCTCGTCGCCCGAGCCGACCTCGCCGGGAGGCGTGGTCTGCGTGTGCTTGTGGATGACGATCGACGCCGGCGCATCCGGGTCGATGTTCCCGGTCCCGGTCGCGGAGGCTGGCAGGGCCCCGCCGAGGGCGGTGAGGGTGGCGAGCGCGGCGGCTCCGAGGCCGGCGGCGATGCGTGCCGTCAGACCCTTCTTCGTGGTTGCCATGGCGGCACTTCCTTTCGGTGATGCAGGGTGTTGCGGGTTCGAGGTGGACATCAGGGTTCGTGTGGTCATGCGAGCCGCCGGTCGCGGCGCACGACGCGGATCCGCATGGCCAGGGCCGCGGTCGCGAGGACGAGCAGGGCGAGGCCGCCGAGCAGGTAGGCGTCGGCACCGATGCCGCCGGTGAGCGGCAGCGCGAGCGCGGGCGGCGCCGCGTTGACGAAGCGGTAGGTGACGGTCTGGCCGACGGCGGGTGCGGCGATCTCGGCCGTCGTCACGTCGACCCAGGTGCCGCCGTCGAGCCGCTGGAGCCGCAGCTGCAGGTAGGCGTAGGCGCTGGCCTCCGTCAGCGCGTAGGCGGCGCCCGGCCGCACCGCGAAGGTGTTCGTCGGCGCCGCCGCCTCGGCGCCGGTCACCGTCGTGGGCGCGAGGCCCAGCGAGGCGTCCGAGGGCGTGGCGGTGAGTGCGAAGTCGCCGGGCTCGAGCGTGCCGGGCATCGACGCGTCGATGTGCTTGAGCAGCACGAGCCGGGCGGTGCCGTGGAGGATCGTGCAGGTCACGCGCGTCCCGGCGGCGACCGGCACCGAGACTCCGGAGACGGCGACCGCCGCGCCGGCCTGGTCGACGCAGCTCCAGGCTCCGCCGACGTGCGTCGCGGGCCCGCCGGAGGCGGCGAGCGCGTAGGTCGCGGCGCTCACGTCCCGGGCGACGCCCGAGGTGAAGGAGACCGGGCTGCCGCCGGCGGGGGCGGCCGAGAGGCTCCAGGCCGCCGGGTCGGCGCCGTCGGCCTGGTTCACGAGCATGAGGCGGGTCGGCTGCTGCCGGTTGACGAAGGAGCACTCGATGCGGGTGCCCGGCGCGACGCCCGTCAGCGCGGTCCCGGCCGCGCTCGTGAACGCCTGCGCGAACGGCGCCGACGCGATGGGCCGCACGATGCACGCGCCCTCCTGGAACGCATAGCCCGCCTGCTGCGTTTCCGAGACCGAGATCGTCGCGCGTGCCGACGGCGACCCGAAGGCGAGCGGCCAGGTCGCGCTGCCGGCGGGGCTCGAGGGCGTCGTCTGCGTCGTCCTGGTCGTCGCGCCCGCCGGGGTGACGGTGCCGCTGGTGGCGGTCACGCCGGTCGTGACCGACCAGCCCACGCCCGGCGTCCGGGCGGCGCCCCCCGCATCCTCGACCACCTTGCGGATGACGACCGAACCGGTGAGCGGGGAGTTGCGGATGGTGCAGGTGACGCTGCGGCCGGCGGTCGCGATCGTCACGCGCCCCGTGCCGGCCGTCGCCGTGTCGACCGCGACGGTCGCGCCGTCCTGGTCGATGCACGTGAAGCTCGTGGCGTAGCTCGCTCCGTTCGCGTTCGAGAAGGTCTCCGAGAAGCTGTAGGTGCCGCCGACGAGCGCGGCGACCGGGCCCGCCTGCACCGGCTGGACGCCGGTCCCGCCGCCGCTCGTCGTGGCCTCGTCGAGCAGCGCGCCGCCGGGCGTGCGCGCGCCGATCGTGAACTGGTCGGTCGCGCCGGCGCGGGCCACGACGTCCTTGACGACCGTGAGCGTCGAGGGCGCCTGGCAGCTGGCGAGGTCGGTGCTCGACAGGCCGGTCGCGGCGTTCCCGGCATCGAAGCCCTGCGTCGCCGGGTTGTAGGTGCGGACGGTCGTGGCACTGCCGAGGTAGAGCCGGCCGTCCGCGTTGAAGGCCGCGCCGACGATCCCGCCGAGGCCCGTGGTGGCGGGGGTGACGCTCGCGACGGCGAGCGTGCCGCCGGACGCCGAGGCGAGGGCCGCGGCGGCGATCGTGTAGACACGCGTGATGCCGCCGCCGGAGGTGGTCATCGCGACGTAGAGGTTGCCGGCCGCGTCGAAGGCGAGGTCGCCCGTGGCCTGCTGGCTGCTCTCGAGGGTGGCGAAGGTGCCCACCGCGCGCACGCCCTGCCCCGGGGCGAAGCGGTAGAGCGACACGTTCTGCGAGCCGCCGTTGCCGAACGCCGAGAAGTAGTAGCTGCCGTCCGCCAGGCTGACGGCGCCGGTGGTGAAGCGGGCCGCGTCGAGGCTGACGTCGTTCGAGACCGGCGTCCGCTGCCAGCCCTGGCTCACCGAGTAGTGGTGGAAGGCGCTGATGCCCGAGGCCGTCGCCGACGAGCGCTCGATCAGGAAGGCGGAGGTGCCGCCGGGACCGATGCCGAGGCCGTTCGCCTCGGTGTTGCTGCCGATGCTCGGCACGGTGCCGAACGCCTGGCTCGTCGACGCGCCGCCGCCGGTCGGCGTGACGCGGGTGATGACGCCGGTCGCGGAGAGCGAGTAGAAGGAACCGGGAGCGCAGGAGAGCGAGGCGTTCGACGTGGTGGTGAAGGTGCCGAGGTCGGCGGCCTGCGCCGTCACGTTCGCGGAGCGCCAGCTCGTGTCGGTCCAAGAGCGCCCCGCGGGCGCCAGCACGGGACGCACTCGGTATTCGTGCTGCTCGGTCCCGGTGTCCGCGACGACCGCGATCGTCCCGGCCTGCGAGACCTGCAGCTCGCCGGTGTCGGCGTCGAGGTCGCCGGGGCTCGCGCATCCGGTCGTGCAGTCCGCGACCGTGGCGCTCGCGCTCCAGGCCGACCAGTCGGTCCACCACGTCTCGCCGCCGAGCGCGGTGCCGGCGCGCGAGCGGTGCTGCAGCTCGAAGGTCGAGCCCGCCGCCGCCGGGGAGACGAGCCAGTGCAGCGAGGGCGCGGGCACGGGCTCCGGAGCGCCGACGGCGAGCGGCGCCGCGATCGGCTCCTCCTCCGCTGCGAGGTCCGTGGATGCCGTCGTCTCGCGAGCGGCGGTGCGCGGGGCCTCGGGCGCCCGGGCCGGCTCGGGTGCGGAGGGCTCCGTCGGGGCCGCGGTCTCGGTCGGGGCCGGCACGGGCGCCGGGGCGGGTGCGGAGGGCTCCGTCGGGGCCGCGGCCTCCGCCGGGGCCGGCGCGGGCGCCGGATCGGCCGTCGGACCTGGGAGCGGGGTCGGTGTCGGCCCGCTGACCGGCGCGGCCCCGGCCGGCGCCGGCGCGGGCGTCGGCTCGGGCGTCGGCTCGCCGGTCGGCGCGAGCGCCGCGGCGGTGGCCGGGTCGCTCGGGAGCGGCTCCTCGGAGGCGCTCGCCGCGCTCGGCGCGAGCAGCGTCAGCGCGACCGAGCACACGATCGCCGCGGCGACCGGGCCGAGGGCCGATCGAGCGGGGCGGCGACTCGAGGACGTGCGTGATCGCATGGCGTGACACCTTCCGAGCAGGCTGGGGCGGAGCCGGTTCGGTGCGGTCAGGCGCTCCATCGCGGGCCCCGCTGGGGGTTGCCTGCAACGTAATGAGCGCCCCTCAGGCTGCTTCCTCGCGGAGCCCGAGCGGAGCCTCAGCGAAGACGAAGCACGTTATGGAACGCTGTTCGCCGACCGCGGCGCATCCCAAGGACGGCGTCGGGCCGACGGGGCGCGGCCCAGCGGGCGGCGGCCGGCGAGCGCGCCGCGCGCGCCGCTTCAGACGAAGATGTGGTCGCTGTGCGTCGTGCCGGCGCCGGTCGTCGCAGCAGGCGCGACGGGCTTCGCGGCGAGCGAGCGATAGCCGGCCGCGAGGCCCCATCCCGCCGAGAGGGCGACCGCCCACCACGGCGGCGTAGGGAGGTCGGGCATGGCGGCCGGCCCCTCCGCGGGGGTGGGGACGCGTTCGCCGGTGACGATGATCCGGTGGCTGTTGATGCCGAGCGGCGTGCAGGTGACGAGGCTCACGAGATCGGCGCCGGCCTCGGGCATGAGCACGTCGGTGTCGCCGGGCTCGATGACCTGCACGTCGCGGACGCGATAGGTCAGGATCTCGCCGTAGACGTCGACCTCGAAGGCCTCGCCGACCTCCACCTGGTCGAGGTCGGTGAAGAGGGTGGACTCCGGCAGGCCGCGGTGGCCGGTGAGCACGCTGTGCGTGCCCTCGCCGCCGACCGGCAGCGCCGAGCCGAGCAGGTGGCCGATGCCGCGGCGCAGGGTGGCCTCGTCGGTGCCGTGGTAGATCGGCAGGTCGACGGCGATGGAGGGGATGCGCACGCGCGCCATCACGTCCGCGGGGCCGAGGTCGAGCTGCTCCTCGTAGGCGGCGACGATCGCCCGCTGCTCGCTGAGCGGGGTGCGGCCGTACGGGTCGATGAGGGCGCCGCCGTGGATGGTGCCGTTGTAGGCGCGGGCCGCGGCGAGCTCCTGCTCGCGGCCCTCGGGGCCGAGGTCGTCCATGACGTCGGCGTACGCGTCGACGCGGCTGAGCTGCTCGAGCCGCGAGAACCAGCTCGCTGCGGTCGGGTACAGGAGCACGGCGATGCCGGCCATCGCCATGAGCGCGACGACGAAGGTGGAGCGCGGGGCGCGGCGGCGCGTGCGGGCGGGAGCCGGCGGCTGCGGCTGCGTCGCTGCGGCGAGCGTGGGCACGTCGGCTCCTGCCTGCTGCTGGTGGTGGTCGGTGGATGCGGTGCGGCCCCGGGGCGGAGGTGCTGTCTCCGCCCCGGGGCCGCGTCTGGGTGTCAGGCCTGCTGCTCGGCCTTGCGGCGACGCACGAGGGCGAAGCCGACGGCGAGCAGGACGAGGCCCGCACCGCCGAGCATGAACATCAGCTGGCCGTCGCCACCCGTGACGGGGAGCGCGTAGGCCGGGACCTGGGCGTTGACGACGGTCAGCTCGACCGCGGGGTTGGTGCCCACCGGCACGGCGATGTCCCACTCGGTCGTGGTGCCGAGCGCATAGCCGGCGGGGGGAGCGACCTCGCGGATCGTGTATGCGTACGAGCCGTCGACGTTGGTGCGGAGTCCGGCGATGATCACGCGGCCGTCCGGGCCGCTGCGGAACTCCGTCTCGCCGTCGATCGCCACGACCCTGCCGTCGGCGTCGCGAACCTCGAAGGTCGCACCCTGCAGCGCCGCGCCCTGGTCGTCGTTCTTCTGGATCTCGATGCCGCCGAAGTAGGCGGACGCGATCTGCGCCTGGATCGTCGCGTCGTTGACGGTGAGCGCCGCGGAGTTCTGGATCGTGCCGTTGCCGAACGAGTCGACGGTGGTGTCGAACTGGACGAGCACGCGCTGGTCGGGGTTGGCGACCAGCGCCGCGAGGCCGGCGTCGTTGAACACGATGGTCGGGACGTCGTCGACGAGCTCGACCGTGTAGTGCGTGTCCCGCTCGAGCGCCGTGGCCCCGACCTGGACGCGCACAGCAGCAGCGTCGGTCGGGTCGAAGGAGAGTCGCTCGTCGATGTCGAGGGCGATCTCGAAGTCGCGCAGCTTGTTGCCCTGGGAGGGCACGGGGACGGCGATGTCGAGATCCCACGTCAGCGTGGAGCCGAGTCCCTGCTGCTTGATGTCCTCGACGTCGAGGACGATGTCCGAGACGGTGTTCTTCGGGAAGACGTTGACGTGGTAGTTCCAGGTGCTGGTCGCCTCGACCGGCTGGGGCACGACGACGAGGAACGGCTTCGCGTGCATCACGACACCAGCCGACGCAGGAGCGGAGACCTCCTCCACGAGGTAGACGCCAGTGGGGACGTCCTGACGGACGGTGCCGAGCTGGCCCGTCGTCACTCGCCACGAGTCGGTCCCCGCGGTGCTCCCGAGGGTGTGGACGGAGCCAGGGGCCGTCACGTCGTCAGCGTCCAGGCTGGGCAGGCCGAGCCACACGTCCGGGTCCTCGAGGTCGAGGCTCGTCACGCGGCGGATGTCGAAGACCACGCCCTCGATCGGGTCGCCCGCCACGGGGTCGAGCGCCGAGCCGGTGCCTTCGTCGCCCGGCGCGCCGGTCTGCTCGTGCTTGTGGATGGTGATCGACGCGGGCGCGTCGGCGTCGAAGTTCGCCGGAGCGGGCGCGGCGGAGGCGGGCGCCGCGCCGCCGAGGGCGACGAGCGACGCGAGCGCCAGCGCGCCGGCGCCGGCGGCGATGCGCGCCGCGCGGCTCTTCGTGATGGTTGCCATGGTGGCGGTTCCTTCCTGGGATGCAGAGGGGTTGGGGATGGTCGTTCGGGTCATGGGGAGCCGGCGGCGCAGCGCGCGCGCGACGAGCGCGCCGATGGCGAGCACGAGCAGGCCGAGGCCGCCGAGCTGGTAGGTGTCCGCGCCGATGCCGCCGGTGATCGGCAGCACGAACGGGAGGGGCGAGAGGGCGACGAAGCGGTAGATGCCGGTCTGGCCCGCGTCCACGCGGACCGTCGAGCCCTCGAAGGTGGACCAGCCGGCCGGCTCCAGCGATCCGTCGGCCGTGCGCCGCCCATCGTGGACCTCGAGCCTGAGCGGCACATGCGCCGTCTCCGAGGACGAGCTCAGGTCGTAGGCGTGCCCGGGTCGCACGAGGATGGGCGAAGCGCTCGCCTCGGTCTCCGTGCCCGCGCGGACCTCGCGCTGCAGCCCGTCGAGCGGCTCAGGGTCGGCGTCGAGCTCGAAGTCCTCCGCGGTGACGGCGGCGGACCCCTCGACGTGCTGGAGCAGCACGAGGCGCGCGGTGGCGTGCTCGACGGTGCACGTGACAGCGGTGCCGAGGCGGACGGAGACGGTCGACGCCTCGACGGTCTGACGCACTCCCGTGCCGTCGATGCAGGTCCAGCCCTGTGACGCCCAGCGAGCGTCGCCGCCCGAGCTGCCGAGCAGGTACGGCGCCGTTGCGGTCACCTTGGCGGACGCCCCCGAGGCACCACGCGGGCCGGGAAGGGTGCCCTGGGGGCCATCGGCAGCGACCGCCCATGCCTGCGCCGGTCGCTCGTCGCCGAGCGTGCGCTCGACCAGCGTGAGGCGGGTGTCGCAGGTGACGGTGGTCACGAGCTCGATCCGGGTGTCGGCGCCCGACAGGGTGACTGCGACCCCCTGCTGCGGGAGGGCGCGCACCGCGCCGCCGGTCGTGGCCGTCGTCCCGACCACGGTGCACGCGGTGCCTGCTGCGACCGTGCTGGCATCGCGGACCGTCGTCGTCGCGCCTCGCAGGAATCCGTCCCTCGCCTCGCCGTAGGCGATGGTCGTCGGCGTGCCCGACGAGGACGAGCCCAGCTGCGCGCTGGAGCTGAGCGGCCCCGGCTGCTGTCCGTGCTCGTAGCGGACGCCGTCCACGATCCACGCCTTGACGACGGAGGCGCGGACCGCGACGGGCGACGCGGTCTCGACGGCGGCAGCGATGACATCCGAGGTGGAGCTGCCCGGTGCTCGCCCGCTGCCGGACGCGGTGTTCACGAGCGCCTGTCCACGACGCGAGTCGGTCACCACCACGGCATAGCGGAGCGTGACGCTCGCTCCCGGCGCGAGCGCGGATGCCCCGGTCCATCGGAGGATGCGATCCGCTCCGGGCACGGTGATCGTGCCGCCCGCAGGAGCGACCGATGCGGAACCGGCCACGAAGGTCGCGCCGTCGAGCACGCGGCTCAGGTCGTCCTGGATGGCGGGCGACGACAAGGGCAGCCGTCCGGAGTTGGTCAGCGTCACGGTGTAGCCCAGCCGGGAACCGGGCGTGATCGCGGTGGCCGCCGCCTGGTCGGTCGTCTTCGTCGCCGTCAGCGCGGCTGTGGCGACCGCCACCCGGTGGTCCTCGACCTCTCCCGCCAGCGTCGCGCCGGTCGGCAGCAGCGGCGTGCCCGGAGCGGCGATCCGCACACGGAGGAAGGTGGGGCTCGACGTCGTCGACGGCTGGACGTCCGCGGGGATGCGGAACCTGATCGTCGCGGAGCCCGAGACGCAGGAGCCGGTGCTCGACGCCTCGTCCTCGGCGAAGGTGCCGTCGCGGTCGAAGTCGAGCCATCCGCGGACGTCGCCAGGACCGACGCAGGTGACCGCGACGGTCTCCTCGGTGCCGGCCACCGCTCGCAGATCGACCTGCTGCGCGGTCACGCTCGACCCCGTCGGACCGCGGAACGTGAAGACGGCGTCCTCGTCGTCGACGCCCGTCGCGTCGTCAGCGGTCCCGTCGGAACCGTTGGGGTAGGCGACGTCGGCGTCGACGAGCGCGCCCAGACGCGGACCGACCAAGGTCAAGGAGGCGCGCGTCAGGCCGGCGGCGGAGGAGACGGAGTCGCATCGCCTCGCGTCGCCGTTGCACCGAGGCTCCCACCGGGGCTGCTCGATCACCCCGCCAGACCACTGAGCTGCGAGGTGTGCCGAGGCCCGTCCGTACGACGCAGGCGCGTCGCCATGGTCGATCGGGAGCACCACGCCGATCGCTATCGCCGTGAGACCGCTGCCGCTCATGCGCACCGCGCTCAAGCTGGCGTCGCCCTGCGCTGCGACCACCGCCGCGGGGCCGCCGTCGCCGCACGCGCTTCCGGTCATGCGGAGCAGGCCGGGACTCCCGTACGGACGCGTGAGGGTCACATCTTGTGCGCAGTTCGCAGCTCGGTAGAAGTCCACGAGCCGCCAGTCGCCGCTCGGCGCGGTCGCTTCGATCGACTCGCTCGCACTGCCGTCGAACTGCTCGGCGTCGGCGAGGACCAGGCTCTGGATGGGAACCGACGCCCCGTCCTGGCGCGCGGTGCACGACACGTTGAAGCTCGCCGAGGATCCGGCATTCCGGAGCTGGAGGCCGACCGGCATGGAGTTGGCGCCCCCCGTGCCCGTCGACGCGTAGAGCTGGTTGATGCCCGACGCGCTCCACGCCCAGCCCGGCGCGGTGGCCTGCAGCTGTCCGGAGAGCCCGCCCATGGCGCAGCGCACATCGAGACCGTCCTGGCCGCCGGTCGCCACGGCGTTGTTGCCGACCGAGGCCATGTGGCTGCCCCAGCTCACCCACTCGATCGACGCTCGCTCGCGGCCGACTCCGGAGTCTGCGCGCACCGCCTCGGCACTCGAAGCGCCGAACGGCAGCACCGGCAGGACCAGCCCCAGCGCGACGCCAAGCGCCAGCGCCACGGCGGTGGCGCTCAGACGGCGGGGAGCAGGCGTCATGGAGGCGACCTCTTCGGGTTGGGAGCCGCGGAGGGGCGCTCGGCGCACGCCTCCGGTGGAATGCCTCCGACGCTATTGAGCACGTCTCAGCAACCGCGGTCGCAATAACTGAACGAAGTCTCAGTTTCTGAGGACCGAAACACAGTTCGGCTAGAGCGTCGTTCAAAACTGAAGCGAACCTGCGTTCGCGATGTCGCCGCGGACTCGTCACACCGCGGCAACCTGTGCCGCGTAGCCTGAGGCCATGCGCACGCGTCAGGACATCGAATGCTGGCTCACCGACATGGACGGCGTGCTCGTCCACGAGAACAGCCCCCTCCCCGGAGCCAAGGAGCTGCTGCAGCAGTGGCAGGACCGCGGCACCGAGTTCCTCGTGCTCACGAACAACTCGATCTTCACGCCGCGCGACCTCGCCGCGCGCCTGCGCGCATCCGGCCTCGACGTGCCCGAGGAGCGCATCTGGACGAGCGCGCTCGCGACCGCCGACTTCCTGCACGACCAGATGCCCGGCGGCTCCGCCTACGTGATCGGCGAGGCCGGCATCATCACGGCCCTCCACGAGGCGGGCTTCACGATGACCGAGCACGACCCCGACTTCGTCGTCATCGGCGAGACCCGCTCGTACTCGTTCGAGGCGATCACGAAGGCGATCCGCCTCATCGCCGGCGGCGCGCGCTTCATCTCGACGAACCCGGATGCGACGGGCCCGAGCGCCGACGGCATCCTGCCCGCGACCGGCGCGATCAACGCCCTCATCACCAAGGCGACGGGCCGCGTGCCCTACATCGTCGGCAAGCCCAACCCGATGATGTTCCGCTCGGCGCTCAACAAGATCGGCGCGCACTCCGAGGTCACGGGCATGATCGGCGACCGGATGGACACCGACATCATCGCCGGCATGGAGGCGGGCCTCCACACCGTGCTCGTCATGACGGGCATCTCCGACCCGTCGCTCGTGGAGACCTACCCGTTCCGGCCGGACGAGATCCTGCACGGCGTGCACGAGCTGGTCGCGGCGACGCCGGCCGAGTCGGAGCTCGAGTCGCCCCGCGCCGACGTCTGATCCTCCCGCCCACTGATCTCAACCGGGCCAGTGGTCGGCCGAGGGGATCATCACCTCGGCCGACCACTGAACCGGTCGAGATGCTCGCTGCCTGGTCTCAACCGGGCTATTGGTACGGCAGACCAGGAGGCGCGGGGCGGGAGGCGATCAGCCGGCGGCGAGCAGGCGCAGCGTCTGCGCGCCGAAGGCGCCGCCCAGCAGCGCGGCCGCGAGCGCCGCGAGCGCGACCAGCCGGTCGACCGAGCGGTGCGGCACCTCGCGGGCGTCGATGCCGTCGAGCCGGATCCACCCGAAGAGCGCCGCCCTCCCCCGCCGCACCGCGCCGATCGCGAGCAGCAGCGCGAGGATCGCGCACACGCCCGAGACGAGCAGCCACGCGGGCGACAGCAGCGCCCCCTCGGCCGACGAGAACGGCGCCGCGGCGATCGCCCCGAGCCCTACCGACAGCACCCACCAGGTGACGGGAGGCCCGAACCCGCGGGCCGCGAAGAGCGACAGCACCGGTGCGCCGAAGAGCGCCACGACGCCGAGCAGCAGCCCGCCCCAGCCGCTCACTTGGCAGACCGCGTCGGAGGTCGTGCAGGCGCCCTCGTCGAACGAGATGAGGATGCCCGCCGCGCTCGAGGCGGCCGCGGCGCCGAAGCCGACGGCGCCCCACGCGAGCAGCATCCCGAGCCATGACGACGCGATCGAGCCGCCTGCGATGACGGGCGGCACGCGGTAGAGGCGGTCGGTCCAGGGCACCCGACCACGCTACGCCCGCGGGTCACATCGCATCGCGGATGGCCCAGGCCAGCGACATCGTGGCGAACCATGCGATCGACATGCCTCCGGCGCCGAGCGCGACTCCGATTCGCACCCGCCCGTCCTCCTTGCGACTCAAGGCCACGAGCGCGAGCACGACGGCGACGGGCGCCGTCGACAGGGTGCCCATCGAGATGATCGTCGTCCACGCCTCCATCACCGGGGTCATCCGGGTCGGATCCCAGTCGACGAACGCGCCAGGAACGCCGGAGAGCCGCAAGACGTAGAACCCGGCGTGGAGGAGCGCGACGCACAGCGCGGCAGTCGCGATGACGGGCCGCACGCGCGGCGGCACGGCGACCTCGGCGTCGTCCCCCGCCTCCTCCGGCTGCACGAACACCGGGCCGTCGTACTGGGTCATGCCCGCAGGCTATGAGGGATGCTCCGCTCAGCGTGCAGGCGCGCGGCTAGCCTGGCCGCATGATCCCCGCCGACTGGATCCCCCACCGCCGCGCCGACCGCGAGCTGGTCGGCTACCTGCGCGAGGCGGGCGACGGCTTCCAGGCGATGGACCTCTTCGGCCGGCCGCTCGGCGAGCCGGCCGACTGGCTGGAGGCGGAGGAGGCGCTCGAGGCGCACGGCCTCGCGTGGCTCATGGAGCCGTTCCTGCTCGATGTCGACGGACGCGACGTGCGCGTGCGGGTGGTGGAGGCGACGCCGCAGCGGATCCGCGTGAAGCGCGACGACTTCGGCGACATCGGCGCCGAGCAGGCGTTCTGGGAGGTGCCGGTGCCCGAGACGGGTCGCCTGCGGCCTGCGCCGCCGCTCACCGAGTGGCCGGGCCCCGGCGCCGCCCGCTAGGGCTTCAGGAGCGCAGCGATCACGAGCATCACGGGCAGCGACAGCACCGTGGTGAGCAGCACGATGTCGCGCGAGATGACGGTCGCCCGGTCGTAGCGGAGCGCGTACTGGTAGATGTTCTGCGCGGTCGGCAGCGCGCCCATGATCGTGCACGCGTAGACGAGCTGGTCGTCCAGCTGGAAGACGAAGCGCGCGAGCACGAACACGAACGCCGGCAGCACGAGCGACTTCAGCGCCACCGCCAGTGCGATCTCCTTGCGGCCGGTCCCCGGCTGCAGCGGCCGGTCGCCGCGCAGCGAGATGCCGAACGCGAGGAGCATGAGCGGCACCGCGGCCCCGCCCAGGATCTCGAGCGGCGCGAGCACCGGCTGCGGCACCTGGATGTCGAGGGCCGAGACGATCGCGCCGAGCGCGCCGCCGATGAGCATCGGGTTGCGGAAGGGCTGGGTGAGGATGCCGACGAGCGAGGCTCTGCCGGCCGTCATGATGTCGAGGCTCGCGAGCAGCAGCGGCGCGAGCACGAGCAGCTGCAGCAGCAGCATCGGGCCCACGAACTGCGCGTCGCCGATGACGTAGATCGCCACGGGCAGGCCGATGTTGTTGACGTTGCTGTAGCCGGAGGCGGTGCCTGCGAGCGCGATCCGGGCCGGATCCTTCGTGAACCAGATGCGCGCGACGACCGCGTAGACGACGAAGACCCCGAGGAAGCCGAGCGCCGCCACCGCGAGCACGCCCGAGAACAGCAGCCTCACGTCGGCCTCGGCGAGCACGGTGAACAGCAGCGCGGGGCTCGCGGCGAAGAACGAGGTCTTGTTGAGGACGAGGCGGCCGTCCTGGTTGACCACGCCGAGCCGCGCGAGCAGCCAGCCGACGAAGATGACGAAGCCGATGATCGCGAAGCCGATCAGCACACCGCCCATGGCACCTCCGGTCGTTCGCCCGCCTCATCAGTTCTGCAGACAAGTCTGACAGGTCGAGCGCGCCGGCCCGCGCGCCCTGCCCTCGCATCCGCGCCCCCCGCGAACGCGAGGAGGAGCGAGGATGCGCAGCGGTAGGCCGCGCCCTCAGGCGGCAACTACTGGGCCGCGAGGCCGAGGTCGTCGAGGGTGATCGCGGCGCGGTACTCGACGCCGGCCGCCTCGATCGCGGCCTGCGCGCCGGTCGCGCGGTCGACGATCACGGCGACGGCCACGACCTCCGCGCCGACCTTGCGGAGCGCCTCGATGGCCTTGATCGGGCTGCCGCCGGTGGTGGAGGTGTCCTCGAGCACGACGACGCGCTTGCCGGCGAGGTCGGGGCCCTCGATCTGGCGGCCGCGGCCGTGGTCCTTCGGCTCCTTGCGCACGACGAACGCGTCGACTGCGAGGTCGCGCGCGAGCCCTCGGTGCAGCACGGCGTTGGCGAGCGGGTCGGCGCCCATCGTGAGGCCGCCGACCGCGGCGACGTCGGGGATGTCGGCGATGAGGTCGAGCAGCACGTCGCCGATGAGCGGCGCGGCTCGGTGGTCGAGCGAGAGCTTGCGCAGGTCGATGTAGTACGACGCCCGCTTCCCCGAGGTGAGGACGAAGTCGCCGTGGAAGACGGCCTCGTCGCGGATGAGCTGGATGAGCTGGTCGCGCGCGGTCACGGCTCCAGGCTAGAGGCTGACGGGTGCGGCGCTGGCGGTGGGTGGTCTCGAGACGCGAGCGGCCTGCGGCCGCGCGATCCTCGACCAGCGCGCTGGAGCTGAAAGCGGAGGCGCTCTCGCGCCTCCGCCGCGACGCCAGCGCCGACGGCCGTCCCGGCCGTCGGTTCTCGTGCCGACGAGAGCGCTCCTCGACCCGGCGGAGCGCCTCAGGGCCGCGGGTCGCGCCCCGTCCAGGCGGCGAAGCGCTCCGAACGCGTCGCGTCATCGGGCGGCTCGACCGGCGCCGCGAAGATGCCGGGACGACGGATCGTCTCCTCGTTCGCGCGCTCGCGGAACTGCTCCATCCACTCGAGCAGCTCGAGCGGGAAGTCGAGGTTCTCGGCCAGGCCCACGCGGGCGCTGCCCCAGCGGACGTCCCACGCGTGCAGCGCCATGTCGAGCGTCGCGAGCGGCAGCGCGTGGAAGGCGTCGTCGCCCGCATCCACGGCGGCGTTGCGCAGGCGCGCGGCGAGCTGCTCCCACGCGTCGACGGCGTCGAGGTCGGCGACCTCGGCCATCACGCTGTCGTGCTCGGCGGTGAGCTGGCCCGCGCCCTCCGCGAACCCGAGCAGCGCGGCGCCGGCGTGCTCCTGCTGCACGCCCGTGACGTGCCGCACCACGTCGGCGATCGACCAGTCGGCGCACGCGGACTCGAGCCCCAAGTTGTCGGCGCCCGCCCTCGCCTCGGCCGAGAAGAGATCGAGGGCGACCAGGAAGCGTTCGCGCGCAGAGCTCATCCGGACATCCTGCCCCCGGCGCCTGTGCGCCGCCCCATCGGGATGCGCGGTGCGCGTGGCCCGCCGCCCGTAGGCTCGGGGCATGCGCATCGCCACCTGGAACGTGAACTCCGTGCGCGCCCGCACGGCCCGCATCGTCGACTGGCTGGAGCGCAGCGACGTCGACGTGCTCGCCATGCAGGAGATCAAGTGCAAGACCGAGCAGTTCCCGTACGAGGCGTTCGAGGCGGCCGGCTACGAGGTGCAGGCGCACGGCCACAACCAGTGGAACGGCGTCGCGATCGCCTCGCGCCTGCCGATGACGGACGTCGTGCGCGACCTGCCGGGGCAGCCGGGCTACGCGAACACGGGTGACCCCGTCGTCGAGGCGCGCGCGATGGGCGCGACCGTCGAGGGCGTGCGCCTGTGGAGCCTCTACGTGCCGAACGGCCGGGAGCTCGAGCACGCGCACTACGGCTACAAGCTCGACTGGCTGCGCGTGCTCGCCGACCTCACGGCCACCTGGCGTGGCCAGCCGCTCGCGCTCATGGGCGACTTCAACATCGCGCCGCTCGACGAGGACGTGTGGGATATCGCCGCGTTCGACGGCGCCACGCACGTCTCACCGCCCGAGCGCGCCGCCTTCCAGGCGCTGCTCGACGCGGGCCTCGTCGACGTCGTGCGCGACCGCGCCCCCGGCTTCACCTACTGGGACTACAAGGCGGGCCGCTGGAACAAGGGCGAGGGCATGCGCATCGACTTCGTGCTCGGCACGCCGGAGCTCGCCGACCTCGTCGCGAAGGCCTCGATCGACCGCATGGAGCGCTCGGGCGACGCCCCCTCCGACCACGTGCCGGTCATCGTCGACCTCGACCTCGACACCGAGCTCGACGACGACCGCCCGATGATCTTCTGAGCCCGTCCCGTGACCTGGACGACGCAGTGACCTGGACGAAGCAGTGACCTGGGACGAGGAGGAGCTCGAGCCTCGGCGCGAGTGGACGCGGGAGTCGCGGCTGCGCCTCGCCGCCTGGATCCTCGTGTTCGGCAACCTGCTCGGCATCCTCATGCTCGCGCCCGTCGGCGACGGCGGCCTGCAGCAGGCGGCGGATGCGTCAGGCGCCGACGACGGCCCGGCCCGGCAGCTCTACTGGATCGGCATCCTCGTGGCGACGCTCGTGGGCAACGGCGTCGGCGCGGCGGCCGCGGCGATGCGGCAGGGCTGGGCGATCGTGCCGCCGCTGCTCGCGCTCGCGGCGTGCTGGACGATCTTCGCCATCGCGGCCTCGATGGTCTAGCCGGCGGCCTCCGCCCCGTGCGCTGCCGCGCCGCGCGCCGCCGCCGCGCGCCGGTCGTGCGCGACCTGCGCCGCGATCACGACGACGCCCGCGCACGCCGCGAGGATGCAGCTCGAGAGCGCGATGCCCGTGGCCTGCACCGGCACCTGCAGCACGATGAGCGGCACCGCGAGCGCGAAGGCGACGATCGCCACGACGATGGCGGAGAGCGCGGACCACGTGCCCTCGACCCTGCGCCGCGAGGCGGCGCGGGCGAGCACGAGCGCCGTCCACACCAGCGCGGGCGCCGCGGTCGTCTGGGCCCACAGGAGCCAGAACTGCTCCACCTGCACGGCGCTCGGCCACGCCCAGAACGCGGTCTCGGAGATGACCGGGTCGATGACCCAGGCCAGGACGGCGGTGGCGGCCACGTGGAGCGAGACCGCCGCGGCGGCCCGGATGGCCGTGACGGCGACGGGACGGGCGGCGGCGGGCGCCGCGACGGACGAGGGGAGGGCGATGTCGCTCACGCGCTCACGGTACGTCTCGCCTCCGGCTCGGCGCCAGGGTGCACTTCGCGGACTGCGCTGGCCCTGCGCCGGACCTGAGGCGGAGCACGCCAGGAGGCCCCACGCAACGGAGTTGCGGCCGACGGCCGCATCGAGCGCACCCGCTGGAACGGGCAGGAGACGCGGGGCGGAACGCACGATACGTGCGCGGAAGTCTCCATACGCTGGTTTCACGCGCAGATCCCGCCCGCCGTGGCGGGATCGCGGCACGTCCGCCCCACTCCCCCGAACCCGAGGAGGCTCCCATGACGATGACCCAGGCCACCGCCGCCGACCTCCGCCAGCACCCCGCCTGGCTCCGCATCAAGGCCGCCGCCACCGCGCTCCAGCCGCTGCAGTCGAAGAGCGGCGCCGTCGAGGACGCCGCGCACCACGACGCCGCCCGCGGCCACGTCGCCGACATCGTCGCCGGCATCCGCGAGTTCGCGCCGGAGTTCCCGCACGACGCGGAGTACCTCGCGCAGGCCGCCGCCGACTTCGAGCGCTGGGCCGCCGAGGGCCTGGGCGAGCCCGACTTCTTCGACGCGCTGCAGCGCTTCCAGCCGCAGCAGCACCGCGTCGACGGCCTCCGCCACCTCGTCATCTTCCCGATGTACACGCAGAACGGCTCGCCCGACCGCAAGGTCGAGGCCGTGCTCGTCGAGGTCATCTGGCCCGACTTCATCGCCGACCTCGAGGCCGGCGACTACGGCAACGCGCTCTTCGTGCCGCTGCGCTTCATCGACTTCACCGCCGGCTACGACACCAACTCCGCCGTGCTCTTCCCCGAGACGGTCGCGATGCGCGAGATCCCCTCGTTCACGTGGGGTGCGATCTTCCAGGACCGCGAGGCCGCGCGCTTCCGCCGCGTCGTCGAGGCCGCGTGCGAGGTGACGAAGCTCGAGCTGCCCGCCGACGCTGCCGAGATGCTCGCCGACCAGCGCCTGGCTGAGGAGACCTTCGTCATGTGGGATCTCATCCACGACCGCACCCACATGCGCGGCGACCTGCCGTTCGACCCGTTCATGATCAAGCAGCGGATGCCGTTCTTCCTCTACTCGCTCGAGGAGCTGCGCTGCGACCTCACCGCGTTCCGCGAGTCGGTCGCGATCGAGCGCCGCATCGCCGCCGACGAGCACGCCTCCGACGCCGACCGCGACCTCGCGAAGCACGCGAAGCTCGTGCAGTACGCGGTGATCTTCGACCGCATCTTCCGCTTCTCGATCACCGGCAGCCGCACCCGCAACTACGACGGCCTCGGCGGCCAGCTGCTGTTCGCGTGGCTGCACCAGCACCGGGTGCTGCACTGGACCGACACGCAGCTCGCCTTCGACTGGGACGAGGTGCCGGACGTCGTGAACAAGCTGGGCGAGGCGATCGAGCACCTCTACTGGCGCTCGATCGACCGTCCGAAGGTCGCGCACTGGCTCGCCGCGTACGAGCTCGTCTCGTCGGTCGTCGAGCCGCACCCGGCATCCGCGTGGAAGGCGGGCGAGCTGCCGCTCGACGGCACGCCCCGCCAGCTCACCGACCTGGTGATGGACGACGAGTTCCCGCTCTCGATGTTCTACGAGGCGTTCGAGAAGAAGATGCGCGACGTCATCGCCTCGACGAAGGGCATCACGGCCGAGTCCGTCTGAGCCGCGGCGCGCGACAGGTGCGCATCCACCGACGGGGTGCTGACATGCCAGCACCCCGTCGGTCGTGCCGAACCTGTCGGCGCGGCGGAGGCGCTACTCCTGGTGCAGCTTGTCCTGCACCTCACCGGCGATCTTCTCCATCGTGTTCGACTTCGGCGTCGTGCCGTACCAGCGCGCATCCGGCACCGTCGGCGGCGGCATCGGCACGCCGGGCTCCGGCTCGGCGCGGTAGCTGAACTCGCCCTTGCCGTCGGGCGTCGGTCCGCTCGCCCAGCGGCCCTCCCCCGCCGCGGCGCCGTCGCTGAAGTTGACGTACTCGTACGACACGTCGCGATCCTCCTTCCGGAGCGGGAAGTTGCTGGGCACCGGGAAGTCCTCGTGGCCCTCCTCCCGCAGCTCGGCCGCTGCCGCCATCCACATGTTCTGGTGCATGGTGTCGCGCGCGAGCAGGAACGACAGCAGGTCGCGGATGCCCTGATCGTCGGTCATGTGGAAGAGCCGGGCCACCTGGACCCGGCCCTGCATCTCGGCGTTCGCGTTCGCCGCGAAGTCGGCGAGCAGGTTGCCGCTCGCGGTGATGTAGCTGCCCGACCACGGGTTGCCCATCGAGTCGACGGGGCGCGCGCCGGCACCCGCGACGATGCCCTGCTGGATGTCGGTGCCGCCGACGACCGCGGCGACGGTCGGATCCGCCTGGACGGCCTCGTCGGTGACGCCGAGCGGCGCCTTCTCGAGCAGCTGCGCGATCATCGTCGCGAGCATCTCGACGTGGCCCATCTCCTCGGCGCCGATGCCGAAGACGAGGTCGCGGTACTTGCCCGGCATGTGCATGTTCCAGGCCTGGAACTGGTACTGCATGGCGACGGTGATCTCGCCGTACTGTCCGCCGAGCACCTCCTGCAGCTTGCGGGCGTAGACCGCATCGGGCTTGTCGGGCACTGCCTTGTGCTGCAGCTCCTGCTTGTGGAAGTACATCAGGATCCCTCCGGATGGTGCCGAGGGCCCGGTCGGCCCCAGACCGTGCGCGGGACGCTACGGACGCGGTTCGGGGTACGTCAACGGAATCGCCGAGGCGGCTTGCTGTGAATCTGGGGTACAGAATCCGGGGGACAGATGTGCGCGGCCGGGCGGCATCCGGAACATCCCGGGGTACGGGATCATCGGCTCCCCCTCTAGGGTGACCCCAGGGGAGAAGGGCGACGCATGGCCACCATCGCGGCGTACACCGGTCCGAGCGCCGGGCACGTCATGCCGATGGTGGGCGTGCTCGTGGCGCTCCGCGCCCGCGGGCACCGCATCCGACTGCGCACCACCCGCGCGATGCTGCCCCGGATGCGGGCCCTCGGGCTCCAGGCCGACGCGATCGACCCTCGCATCGAGCGGCTCGAGCTCGACGACTGGCAGTCGCGGTCCCTGCGCGACGACCTCCACAGCATCATGAGCACCTTCCTCGAGCGCGGCGAGCTCGAGGGGCCGGACCTGCGGTCGCTGCTCGACGCGTCCCGGCCCGACCTCGTGATGACCGACATCAACTGCTGGGGCGCGGCGGCGGTCGCGGAGGCGTCGGGCCTGCCGTGGGTCGCGTGCTCCCCCTACGCGCCCTTCGTGCGCTCGGCAGGGCTGCCGCCGTACGGGCCGGGCTTCGCGCCAGGCGACGGCCCGATCGCCCGGGCGCGCGACGCCCTGTTCGACCGGCTCGTGCTGCGGCCCGCCGAGGCGCGCGCGCTCCGCGAGCGCAACGCGCTGCGGGCGCGCGTCGCCGGGCTGCCGCCGGCCGCCTCGAACGACGACCTCGTGCGCAGCGCGCCGCTCACCCTCGTCGCGAGCGCCGAGCCGCTCGAGTACCGGCACGTCGACTGGGAGCCGGACCTCCAGCTCGTCGGCGACATCGCGTGGGAGCCGCCCGAGCCGATGCCGCGGTCGCTGCGCGGGATCGAGGGGCCGATCGTCGTCGTGACGACCTCGGCCGAGCTGCAGCTCGACGACCAGATCGTGCGGACGGCGCTCGAGGCGCTGCACGACGAGCCCGTCACCGTGGTCGCGACGATGCCCGCCGGCGTCGACCCGCGGCTCGAGGTGCCGCCGAACGCGCGGGTGGTGGAGTTCGCGCCGCACGGGCCGCTGCTCGACCGCGCGATGTGCGCGATCACCTACGGCGGCACGGGGGTCACCGTGAAGGCGCTCTCGCGCGCCGTGCCGGTGGTCGTGGTCCCGTGGGGACGCGACCAGTTCGAGGTGGCCGCGCGCGTCGAGCACGCGGGCGCGGGGGTGCGCGTGCACCGGAGGCGGCTCACCCCCGCGGCGCTGCGCGCGGCCGTCCGGGAGGCGAGCGGCATGCGATCCGGGGCCCAGGCGGCGGCCGAGGGGCTGCGCGCGGCCGGTGGAGCCGCCCGAGCCGCCGACCTCGTCGAGGCGCGGCTGCCCGGCGACGAGGACCCCACCGGGCCGGCTCGGGCCGACGACCACGCCCGCTGAGCGCTGAGCCCGCGCGTCGACGCCGACCGCGGCGGCCTGGGCGGATCCGGAATGCCCGCGCCGCGCATCCGGTTGCCCACCTCCGTACTGCTCCACGACGAGAGGGAAGAGCATGGCCAGGATCACGGTGCTGGGCGCGACGGGCTTCGCGGGCGGATGGATCGCGAAGGAGGCGGCGGCGCGCGGGCACGAGCTCACGCTGCTCTCGCGCTCCGCGCCCCAGGACGCGCCGGCCGGCGCCCGGGTGCTGCAGGGCTCCGCGCTCGACGGCGACGTGCTCGCGCAGGCCATCGACGGCGCCGACGTGGTCGTGGGCGCGCTCTCGCCGCGCGGCGACATGGCGGGCAAGGTGCTCGGCGTCTACACCGAGGTCGCCGAGCGGCTCGCCGGCACCGACGCGCGGTTCCTCGTGGTCGGCGGCTTTGGCTCGCTCAAGGGCGAGGACGGCGTGCGCATCGTCGAGACGCCCGCGTTCGAGCCGGCCTACAAGCCGGAGTCGGAGGAGCTGCTCGCCGCGTACGAGGCGCTCGCGGCGACGCCCGACCTCGACTGGACGTACATCAGCCCGGCCGGCGAGTTCGGCGGCTACATCGAGGACCAGACGCGCCGCGGCGCGTACCGCACGGGCGGCGAGCAGGCGTTCTTCGACGCCGACGGCCGCACGGCGATCTCAGGTCCGGACTTCGGCCTGGCGGTCGTCGACGAGATCGAGGCCGCGGCGCACGTGCGCGAGCACATCTCGTTCGCGTACTGACGGTTCGCGGCCCCACCCGCGGGTCGAGGAGCGCGGGCGGCGCCTCCGGCGCCGTCCGTCTCTACCGGCGGGAGGAGCCTCCGCCCGGCTCGACCCGCTGCGTACCCAGCCCGCATCGGGGCACAGATGGCACCGTGGTCGTCATGACCGACACCGACCCCGACTTCGAGCGCTTCCTCGACCGCGGCTTCCGCGTCCCCCTCGACGGCACCGAGGAGGAGGCCGTCGCATCCGTCCTCGAGCAGCTGAACGGCGCGGGCGGCCCCGTCGCCGCCGAGAGCGAGGTGCTGCGGTTCGTGCAGGCAGCGCGAGCCGGCGCGGCACAGCACGACGACGCCGACGGCTGAGCCTCGGGCACCGCACGCCTCCGGTGGAGCGGAGGCTCGCGTGCTGGGGACCTACCCCTGCCGCCGCACCATCTCTGCGATCCATGCCGGCGCGTACGGCGAGGTGCAGTTCGGCGGGGTGGGGTAGTCCTCCAGAACCCGCAGCCGCTCCCCGATCGCGATCGCGCGCGCCCTGAGCTCGGGATGCACGATGCCGATCTGCGCGAGGCACGTGTTCATCTCCCACTGGAGCCGGCCCAGCGCATCCGCCATCTCCGCCTCGATGGTGTCGAGCAGGCCGGGCAGGTCGAGCCCCTCGGGCGACTTCACGACCCGGTGGCTCGTCAGCGCCCAGCCTGCCGCGGCGACGACGGGGTCGGCGTCGCCGAGCCACGCGAGCCGCAGCGCCTCGGCATGGGAGCTCTGCTTCACGACGTAGTTCGTGAGCCAGTCGAGCACCTTCGGAGCGCGCGCCTCGCGCAGCATCGCGTCGAGCTCCGCCTCGTCGAAGGCCTTCGGCCGCGCGACGAGCAGCGCGAGCAGCCGAGCGTCGGTGCGGCCCGTGGCCCAGAGCTCGAGGGCGAGCGGATGCTGCTGCTTCAGCCGCTTGGCGATCGCGCGCAGCTTCGAGAGGTTGGCGCCGTGGTCGTCGCCGTGCCGCTCGTTGACGGCCCGCATCCGCGGATCCTCGATGGACGCGAGCTCGTCGAGCAGCTCCGCCGCGGTGGTCTCGGTGGTGGTGGGCACGGCGCCTCCTCGCTCCTGCGCCGAGGGTAGCCCGCCGCGCCGACGCGCGTTCCCTCCCGCAACCGGCTCCGCGCATCCGGCCTTCAGTCAGCCCGCCGCGCCCCGTCGCGCCGCCCAGGCGACGACGGCAGGATGGAGCCCATGCGCATCCTCATCGCCGGCGCCACGAGCGCCCTCGGCACCGCCACCGCCACCGCGCTGCTGGATGCGGGGCACCACGTGATCGTCGTCGGGTCAGACGCCGACCGGCTCGGCCTCGTCGACGCGAGCGAGCGGTTCGTGTGCGACCTCACGGATGCGGCGGCCGTCGACGCGCTCGCGGCCGAGGTGGGCGAGCTCGACGCGCTCGTGCACCTCGTGGGCGGCTGGCGCGGCGGCGGCGGGCTCGCGGGACAGACCGACGAGGACTGGGCGTGGCTCGAGCCGCGCGTCGTCGGCACGCTGCGCCACACGACGCGGGCGTTCGCCGACGCGATCGGCCGGTCGGAGGCGGGCGCGATCGTGGCGATCTCGACCACCGGCCTCGAGCGGCCCACCGCCGGCAACGCCAGCTACGTGGCGCTGAAGGCGGCCGCGGAGGCGTGGCTCGCCGCGGTGGGGCACGCGCTGCGCGAGACGCCGGCCCGCATCGTCGTGAAGCGCGTGAAGGCGCTCATCACGGCGCAGCAGCGGGCCGCCGAGCCGGAGCGCGCGTTCCCGGGCGCGACCGACGTCGACGAGCTCGCGGCCGAGATCGCCAGCGATCTGGGGGCGCGGCCGTGAGCGGCCAGTGGCGCCCCTCGCCGCACCCGTTCTGGTGGCTGCTCGCCGCGATCATCGCACTGGTCTTCCTCCTGACCGGCACGGTGCTCCCGCGGACGATCTCGGCCACGCTCTTCGTCATCGCCGCGTTCGGCTGGTTCCGCTCGGGCTCGGTCGAGGCGCCCCGCGAGGGCGGCGGCGCGGACGCGCGCGAGGGCTGACCGCGCGAGAGCGCCATCCGCGCCGACCCCGTGAGCCTCCGCCCGATCTCAACGGGTCTGCGCGCAGCATCCCGCCCCATGCGGGGCCGTGCTGCGCGCAGAGCCGTCGGGATCAGTGCGCGCGCTCGAGCACGAAGACCGGGATGAGGCGGTCGGTCTTCTCCTGGTAGTCGGCGTAGGGCGGGTAGGCCTCGACCGACCGGGCCCACCAGGCGTCGCGCTCGGGACCGTCGGGCAGCTCGCGCGCGATGTAGTCGTGCTTGTGGCCGACGTCGTGGAGCTCGACGTGCGGATGCTTGCGCATGTTCCAGTACCAGACGGGGTGCTCGGGGGCGCCGCCCTTCGACGCGACGACGGCGTAGTCGCCGTCGTGCTCGACGCGCATGAGCGCGGTCTTCCGCAGCTTGCCGCTGCGGGCGCCGACCGTCGTCAGGACGATGATCGGCATGCCGTTCATGTCGTTGGCCTCGGCGCCGTTCGTCGCCTCGAACCGCTCCGCCTGCTCGCGCGCCCATGCGGACGTGCTCGGTGCGTACTCTCCCTGCAGCGGCATCTCATGCTCCTTCGCGTCGATCTCAACCGGTTCTGTGGTCGTCCAAGGGCACTATCCCCTCCGCCGACCACTGACCCGGTTGAGAACGCTCGGGCGGAGGTCGGTGTTCCGCGGCGCGCCGCGGCGGGGCGTCAGCCCTTGCGGAAGTGCGCGCGGATGCGGTCGGCCTGCGCGGGCGTCAGGTGCCACTCCGTGCCGATCTCGTGGCCCTCGAAGGGGCCCTGGCCGTCGGCGGGGTTCCGCAGGAAGCCGCGGATCTGCTTGCCCTTGCGGTCCATCCCGAGCTCGCGCGAGAGCTCGACGGGCGTGATCGTGGCGTCGTCCATGCTCCGAGGCTACGCGGCGTCCGGCTTCCGCCGCGCCGCGAGCGTCACGCCGCCACCTCGGATCTCAACGGCTCTGCGCGCACGACGACCCCGGATCCGGGGGCATGCTGCGCACGGAGCCGTTGAGATGCCGGGGCGCGGCGAGGATGCTGGAGGCCGAGCAGAGGAGCGGCATGGACGCGAGCACGGGCGACGAGCGGATCTCGGGGGCGGACTTCCACCGCGCATCCGGGGTCGAGGATTGGCGGATCGTCGCCACCGGCCCGCAGGCGGTGTTCCTGGCGACGTCGCTCGAGCACGCGACATCGCTCGTCGCGCCGATCGTCGCCGCCGCGGCGAGCGCGGGCGTGCTGCCCGACGTCGACGTGCGCCCGGAGGCGGTGGTGGTGAGCGTGCCGGACCGCGACTTCCAGGGCATCCCGGCAGGTGCGCCGGCGTTCGCAGCCGAGGTGTCGCGCGCCGCGGCCGAGCGCGGCCTCGCTGCGGATCCGTCGCGCGTGCAGGCGATCCAGCTCTACGTCGCGCAGCACAGCGGGGCCGACGTGCGGCCGTTCTTCCTCGCGGCGCTCGGCTACGAGCCGCTCGGCGACGGCGACGCCGTCGACCCGCTGCGCCGCGGCCCGCAGCTGGCCATGAACCCGATCTCCGGCGACGCCGCCGGCCGCGGCCGCACGCACCTCGACGTCTTCGTGCCCGCCGACCAGCGCCAGGTGCGCGTCGACGCGGCGCTCGCCGCACAGGGCCGCCTCGCCGACGACTCGCGCGCCCCGATGTGGTCGACCCTCGCCTCCCCCGACAACCACGGCGTCGACATCGCCGGCTGGCCGGACGCGCGCGACTGACCCGCCGGCCTCCGCCTCCCCTGGTCTCAACCGGCTCAGTGGTCGGGCATCGAGCTGAGGTCGATGCCCTATCGATAGCCGGGTTGAGACCAGGCGGCGGTGCGCGAGCGAGCGGCGGGCGAGCCCGGCTGCCGACCGCACGAGGGCCGACCCGCGACAGCGGACCGGCCCTCGTGGCGGACGTGCGTCAGGCGCTCTGCACGATCTCCTTGTCGCGCACCCGCAGGCGCTCGCCGAAGAAGCCGCCGGCGGCCGTGATGAGCGAGACGATCGCGAGGATCACCACGGCGGGCCACGACACGGGCTCCTCGTTCAGGCTGATGAGCCAGGTGGCGACGAAGGGCAGGAAGCCCGACAGCGCGCCGGCGATGTTGTAGCCGAGCGAGACGCCGCTGTAGCGCAGCTCGGGCGGGAAGAGCTCGGTGAGCAGCGCCCCCGTGACGGCGTAGGTGATGGTGAGCAGCGCGATGCCGGCGGTCACCGCGAACGTGATGGCGAGGGGCGAGCCGGTGTCGATGAGCCAGAACAGCGGCGCCGCGGCGACGGCCGTGAGGATGCCGCCCCAGAACGTCACGCGGCCCGGACCCATCCGCTCGGCCAGGCGACCGCAGAGCAGGATCACGACGATCTGCGCGCCGGCGGCGATGAGCGTCGCGTTCACCGCGACCTGGCGGTCGACGCCCAGCGTGTTCGCCGCGTAGCTCACCACGAAGGTGTTCATGACGTAGAAGCCGCCGACGCCGAGGAAGGCCGCCGCGACCGCGACGATGAGCCGACCCCAGGCCTTCGTGAAGACCTGCAGCGCGGGCACCTTCGCGCGCTGGTCGAGGCGCACGAGGTCCTCGAAGATCGGCGACTCCTCGACCTTGAGGCGGATCCAGAGCGCGATCGCGAGCAGCGGGAAGGCCGCGAGGAAGGGGAGGCGCCACGCCCACGCGTCGAAGTCGGCGGGCGGGAACAGCAGCACGAGGGCGATCGCGCCCGACGACATGAGCGTGCCGACGGGGGAGCCCACCTGCACGAGCGCCGCGTAGCGGGCGCGCTGCGACACCGGCGCGTGCTCGATGGCGATCGTCGTCGCGCCGCCCCACTCGCCGCCGACCGCGAGGCCCTGCAGGAGGCGCAGCGTCACGAGCAGCGCGGGGGCGAGGAGGCCGATGTCGGCGTAGGTCGGCAGGAGGCCGATGACGCCGGTCGCGATGCCGATGAGCACGATCGTGAGCACGAGCGTGGGGCGGCGGCCCATCCGGTCGCCGAGCACGCCGAAGATGAACGCGCCGATGGGGCGGGCGGCGAAGCCGACGCCGAAGGTCGCGAGCGATGCGAGCACGGCGGCGCTCGGATCGAGCTCGGTGAAGAAGAGCCGGTTGAACACGAGCGCGGCGGCTGTGCCGAACAGGAAGTAGTCGTACCACTCGAGCGCGGTGCCGACGAAGGCGGCGCCGGCGATGCGGCGCACGTCCTTGGGGCTGACGACGATCTCGTCGGCCGGGGGCGCCGTGGCGGCGCCGTCTGCCTGGGTCATGGGTTCTCCTCCTCGAGGCCCTGCGCCGTGCGGGACGCCGGGTCGCGGTGCTGGGATGCGGTGCGAGGGCGACGTCCGCGCGCTGCGGGCCGCCTGCCGGCGATCGCCTCGGCCTCCGCCGGCGTCCTGCCATCGTCGCGGCTGGCGCGGAGGCGCTCAATGGCGGGGCGACGCGCGTTCGAACCGCTGGATTGTGCAGTCGCCCAGGCGCCTCAGGGGTCGGCGGGCGAGTCGCTCGCCCGTGACGCGAGCAGGACGTGCGCGAGGGCGGCCTCGACGGGCACCTGCACATCGAGCCCGGTCCGGTCACGGAAGGCCGCCAGCCGGTTCAGCACCGTGTTCCGGTGGCAGAACACCCGCTTCGCGACGGCGTGGACGGAGCCGGTGTCGAGGTACGCCCGCACCGTGGCGAGGATCGAGGCGCGCTGGTAGCCGGTGAGCTCGTCGAGCGGTGCGAGGCGCTGCTCGACGAAGCCGGGCACGAGCTCGCCGAGATGGTGCGCGGCGACGGCGGGCCACAGCTCGTCGAGCCCGGCGAGCGCCGAGCCCGCGGGCGCAGCGTCGAGCAGCGCGAGGGCCGCCCGCGCGCCCTCCGCCACCCCGCGGAGCCCCTCGAGCCTCCGGAGCAGGACGCCCGGCAGCTCGGCGAGCTCGGCGGGGAGCGGCTCGTCGTCGCGCACCCAGAACACGCAGTACGCGTCGCCGTGGCTGTGCCCGAAGACGGCGCCGGACGCGAGCCGCGCGGCCGCGGCGCGCTGCACGAGCTCGATGCGCTCGACGGGCACGGCGATGAGGTCGAACTCGGCGTCCGCCGCGACGCCGAGCCCCTGCGCGATCGCGTCGACCGTCGCGGGCCGCGGCGGATCGCCGCTCAGCAGTCGCGCGAGGTGCCGCTCCGTGGCGAGCCGCGCGTCGCGCTGCATCGCGGCGCGCTCGCGCAGGAACGACTGCTGCACCTCGTCGACGTACTGCTCGACGACCGTGAGCACCCACTCCACCTGGTCGACGAGCTCGGCGCGCTGCTCCTCGCCGGCGAGCCGCTGCAGCCAGCGCCACAGCACCCGGAAGTCCAGCCGCACCGCCTCGAGCAGCGCGTCGAGCGGCACGCCCTGGCGCGCCCGGCGCACGCCGAGCGAGGTCGCGAGCGCCGCGTCGTCGGCCGTCGTCGCGGTGCTGTCCATCCCCGCCGTCGGCGTGGTGCGGCACGAGCCGGCCGCAGGCACGGCGCCGCCCATGCGGGCGACGAGCATCCGCAGCGTGGCGACGGCGGTGTCTCGGAGGTCGTCCTGGCTCACGGCGTCGCGGTCGTAGAGGGCGCGGGCGCCGAGCTCGGCCATGAAGTCGTCGACCACGGCATCCATCTCGGCGTCGAGCCGCGCGACGAGCTCGCGCCAGCCGGCATCCTGCGGCGCGCGTGCGTCGATCACGGGGCTCCCTCCCGCACCGCGGCCGTCCGCTGTGCGCGTGCACAGCCTAGGGCCCCGTTTCCGTGTCGTGCTCGCATTGTCGCTGGCGACCTGCCCAGTTTCAATGGGAGCACGCCAGACGAGGAGGGCCGACGTGCGCATCGACGCGATCATCGAGGACGCCCGGGTGCGCACGCTCGACCCCGCGCGGCCGACCGCCAGCCGCATCGGCATCTGGGCCGGCCGCATCGTCGGCCTCGACGAGGAGCTCGACGGCGCGCGCGCCGACGTCGTGCTCGACGCGGGCGGCGCCACCGTGCTCCCCGGCTTCAACGACGCCCACGCCCACAGCGTGTGGTTCGGGCAGACGCTCGCCGAGGTCGACCTCGCCGCCGAGCGCACGCCCGACGGCGTCTACGACCGGATCCGCGAGGCGTCCGGGCGCTCGGCCGACGGCGAGTGGATCATCGCCTCCGGCTTCAACCCGCTCGGGCTCGACGGCCGCGTCGACCGCGACGCCCTCGACCGCGCGAGCGACGGCCGGCCCGTGTGGATCAAGCACGCCTCCGGCCACGCCGCGACGCTCAGCGGGGCGGCGCTGCGCCGCATCGGCGTCGACGACGGCCCGCGAGAGGACCCGCTCGGCGGGGTCATCGTGCGCGACGAGCGCGGGCGCCCCACGGGGCTGCTCGAGGAGAACGCGATGCGGCTCGTGCAGGACGTGCTGCTCCCCGACCCGCTCGTGCGGATCGAGGAGGCGCTCGGCCTCGCCACGGCGCAGTACGCCCGCGAGGGCCTCACCTCGGTGACCGACGCGGGCATCGCCGGCGGCTGGATCGGCCACAGCCCGCGCGAGTTCGCCGCCTACCAGCGCGCCCACGAGCGCGGGCTGCTCCGCACGCGCATGCAGGCGATGGTGACGCTCGACGCCCTCGTCGACCTCGACGGCCACGACGACGACCCCCGCGCCGTCGGCCTCACCGCGGGCATCCGCTCGGGCGTGGGCGACGACCGGCTGCAGCTCGGCCCCGTCAAGGTGTTCACCGACGGCTCGCTGCTCGGCTCGACCGCCGCGATGAGCGAGGACTACGAGCACGACCACGGCAACCACGGCTACCTGCTCGGCGACCCCGACGAGATGCGGCGGCGGGTGCTGCGCGCCGCCGCCGGCGGGTGGGCGCTCGCGCTGCACGCGATCGGCGACGCCGCCGTCGAGTACGCGCTCGACGTCATCGACGAGGCGCAGGCCGCGCACGGCCGCGCCGCGATGCCGAGCCGCATCGAGCACGGGGGCGTCGTGCGCCCGGAGCAGCTCGAGCGGATGGCGGCGCTCGGCGTCTCGCTCGTGCCGCAGCCGCGGTTCATCGACGAGTTCGGCGACGGGATGGCCGCGAAGCTCGGCGCCGAGCGCACGGGCCGCTCCTACCCGGCCGCGAGCGTGCTGCGCGCCGGCGCCGTGCTCGCCGGCAGCTCGGACCGCCCGGTCGCGCCCGGCGAGCCGCTGCGCGTGATCCAGTCGTTCGTCGAGCGCCGCACCGAGACGGGGGCGCAGTACGGGCCCGACGAGCGCCTCTCGGTGACCGAGGCCATTCGCGCCTGCACCGTCGGCGCCGCCGAGGCGACCGGCTGGGCCGGCCGGAAGGGCGTCCTCGCCCGCGGCGCGCTCGCCGACCTCGTGGTGCTCGGCGACGACCCGCACGCCGTGGCGACCGACCGGATCGGCGCGATCGACGTCGTCGCCACGTACGTCGGCGGCGACCCCACGCACGGCGGCCTCGACGCCCGCTGACCGATCGACCGCCGCCGCGCTGCGGCGGCCCACGACCATCGGCCGCTCGCGCGGCCCATGCCAAGGAGGGCACATGGACACCGACTTCCTCGAGGACTTCGCCGCGATGTCGACGCACGGCGCGACGCCCGGCGGCGGCGTCGAGCGCGAGGCGGGCACACCCGAGGACCACGCCGTGCGCGCGTGGTTCCGCGGCTGGCTCGAGGAGGCGGGCTTCGCCGTGCGCCACGACGCGATCTCGAACCAGTACGGGCTCGTCGAGCTCGTGCCCGGCGCCCCCTACGTGCTCGTCGGCTCGCACCTCGACTCCCAGCCGCTCGCCGGCCGCTTCGACGGCGCCTACGGCGTGCTCGCCGCGGCGCACGCCGCGCGCGAGGTCGTGCGCCGCGTCCGCGCGGGCGAGCTGACCGCCGCCTGCAACCTCGCCGTCGTCAACTGGTTCAACGAGGAGGGCAGCCGCTTCACGCCGAGCATGATGGGCTCGTCGGTGCTCACCGGCTCGCTGCCCCTCGAGACCGCCCTCGCCGCGACCGACCGGGCGGGCGCATCCGTCGCCGACGCGATCGCCACCCCGGGCGACGCGCTCGACCTGGCGGTGCCGCCGGTGGCCGCGTACGCCGAGATCCACATCGAGCAGGGCCGCGGGCTCGAGGAGTCCGGCACGACCATCGGGCTCGTCGACCGCACGTGGGCGGCGAGCAAGTACCGCATCGTCGTGCACGGCGAGCAGAGCCACACGGGCTCGACGATCATGGCCGACCGCAAGGACGCGCTCTTCGGCGCCGCGCTCCTCATCGTCGCCGCGCGCGAGCTCACCGAGGAGCTGCCCGAGGGGCTCCTGCACTCCTCGGTCTCCGAGCTCGAGCTCGCCCCGAACTCCCCCGTGACGATCGCCCGCCGGGTGGAGATCAACCTCGACCTCCGCTCGCCCGACGAGGCGGTGCTCGCGCGCGCGAACGCGCTGCTCGAGGAGCGCATCGCGCAGGTCGAGCAGCGCGCCCGCGTGCGCGTGGAGCGGCGGCTCACGCACCAGTGGGGGCTGCTGTCGTACCAGCCGGAGGGCGTCGAGCTCGCGCGGTCGGCGGCGGCCGCGCTCGGGCTCACGCACGCGCCGACCATGACGGTCGCCGGCCACGACTCCACGAACATGAAGGACGTCGCGCCGACCGTGATGCTCTTCGTGCCGAGCATCCAGGGCATCTCGCACAACGAGGGCGAGGCGACCAGCGACTCGGATGCGCTCGCCGGCGTCGCGCTCATGACCGAGGTGACGGCGCGGCTCGTGGCCGGTGAGCTCGGCGCCGACGCGGCGTTCGTGCCGGGCCTGTAGCGCCCCGCCCCGCTGTTCCTGGTCTCAACCGGCTCAGTGGTCGGCCGAGGGGATGATCCGCTTGCCCTGCCAATGGCCCGGTTGAGACTGGACAGAGCCAGCGCGAAGCCGGGCTAAAGCCGGCCGACGCGCGTCACGCGCACGACGGCCGCACCGGCCTCCGCCGAGGCGGCGAGGTCGATCGTCGCCCAGATGCGCCAGTCGTGGTCGCCCGCCGGGTCGGCGAGGATCTGCTGCGCCTCCCAGACCTCCGCGCCCTCGTCGACCACGAGCATCCGGCTGCTGCGCGCATCCGCCCCCGTGCCGATCGCGCCGTGCTCGTCGAAGTAGGCGTCGAGCGCCTCGCCCCACGCATCCGCCCCGAAGCCCGACGGCCCGTCGAGCTCGCCGAGGTCGTCGGCGCGGTCGAGCGCCGCGAGCTGCACGCGCCGGAACAGCTCGTTGCGCACGAGGATGCGGAAGGCGCGCGGGTTCGCGACCACCGACGGCGGGGGCGGCGGCGCCACCGGCGCCTCGCCCGGAGCCGTGGGATGCAGCAGCTCCTCCCACTCGTCGAGCAGGCTCGAGTCGACCTGCCGCACGACCTCGCCGAGCCACTCGATGAGGTCGAGCAGGTCCTCGCTCTTCGCCTCCTCCGGCACCGTCTGGCGGATCGCGCGGTACGCGTCCGACAGGTACCGCAGCACGAGCCCCTCGGAGCGCGAGAGCCCGTAGTGCTGCACGTAGTCGGCGAAGGTCATCGCCCGCTCCCACATGTCGCGCACGACCGTCTTCGGCGAGAGGGCGAAGTCCGAGACCCACGGCTGCGACTGCGCGAACACCGCGAGCGCCGCGGTGAGCAGCTCGTCGAGCGGCTTCGGATGCGTGATGCCCTCGAGGAGCTCCATGCGCTCCTCGTACTCGATGCCCTCGGCCTTCATCGCCGCGACCGCCTCGCCGCGGGCGAGGAACTGCTGCTGCGAGAGGATGGGCCGCGGATCGTCGAGGGTGGCCTCGATGATCGAGACCACGTCGAGCGCGTGCGTCGGCGAGGCGGGCTCGAGCATGTCGATCGCGGCGAGCGCGAACGGCGAGAGCGGCTGGTTGAGCGCGAAGTTGGGCTGCAGGTCGACGGTGAGGCGGATGCGCGGCTCGTCGTCGTGCACCTCGACCACCCCGGCGGCGCGGAGGGTCGTGAAGATCGCGAGCGCGCGTCGCTCGAGCGCGAGGTGGTCGCGCCAGGTGCCGTGGGAGGCGCGGATGAGGTCGCGCATGTCGGCGAAGGCGTCGCCGCCGCGGCCGATGACGTTGAGCAGCATCGAGTGGCTCACCTGCATCTGCGGCTGCAGCGGCTCCGGCTCGGCGTCGATGAGCTTCTCGAACGAGGGCTTGCCCCAGGAGACGAAGCCGTCGGGCGCCTTCTTCTTCACGAGCTTGCGGCGCTTCTTCGGGTCGTCGCCGGCCTTCGCGAGCTGCTTCGCGTTCTCGGCCTCGTGCTCGGGCGCCTGCGCGACGACGGTGCCGGCGGTGTCGTAGCCGGCGCGGCCCGCGCGGCCCGCGATCTGGTGGAACTCGCGCGCCGTGAGGTGTCGCATCCGCTGCCCGTCGAACTTCGTGAGGCCGGTGAGCAGCACGGTGCGGATGGGCACGTTGATGCCGACACCGAGCGTGTCGGTGCCGCAGATGACGCGCAGGAGGCCCTGCTGCGCGAGCTGCTCGACGAGCCGGCGGTACTTCGGGAGCATGCCGGCGTGGTGCACGCCGATGCCGGCGCGCACGAGCCGCGAGAGCGTCTGGCCGAAGCGGGTGGTGAAGCGGAAGTCTCCGATCGCCTCGGCGATGCGGTCGCGCTGCTCGCGGCTGACGATCTTCACCGAGCTGAGCGCCTGCGCCCGCTCGAGCGCGGCCGCCTGGGCGAAGTGGACGATGTAGACCGGCGCGCGCTGGGTGGCGAGCAGCTCCTCGATCGTCTCGTGCACGGGCGTCATCGCGTACTCGTACGCGAGCGGCACAGGGCGCCCGACGCCGGTGACGCGCGCGGTGGGGCGGCCGGTCAGCTCGCTGAGGTCGTCGGCGATGCGCGTCACGTCGCCGAGCGTGGCCGACATGAGCACGAACTGGGCCTTCGGGAGCGTGAGGAGCGGCACCTGCCACGCCCAGCCCCGCTGCGGGTCGGCGTAGAAGTGGAACTCGTCCATGACCACCTGGCCGACGTCGGCCTCCGCGCCCTTGCGGAGCGCGAGGTTGGCGAGGATCTCGGCGGTGCAGCAGATGATCGGGGCGTCGGCATTGACGCTCGAGTCGCCCGTCACCATGCCGACCTGCTCGGCGCCGAAGATGTCGACGAGCTGGAAGAACTTCTCGCTCACGAGCGCCTTGATGGGCGCGGTGTAGAAGCTGCGGTGCCCCTGCGCGAGCGCGGCGAAGTGGGCCCCGACGGCGACGAGCGACTTCCCCGTGCCGGTGGGGGTCGAGAGGATGAGGTTGCTGCCGCTCACGATCTCGATGAGCGCCTCCTCCTGGGCCGGGTAGAGGCTGAGGCCGCGCTCCTCGGACCAGGCGGCGAACGCGTCGAACGCGGCGTCGGGGTCCCAGGGCTTGGGGGCGTGGTCGAGGAGGGGCATCCCGTCGATCCTCCCGCACTGCGGCTGGCTCTGCTCGCGTCCGCCCCACCAGGAGCAGGGCGCTGCTCCGGATCTCAACCGGCTCTGCGGTCGCTCGAGGGGATTATCGCTTCGGCCGACCACTGAGCCGGTTGAGATCCGCGCAGATGCGGCAGGTCAGCGGGTGGCGGGGCGGCGACGCTCGCGGGCCGCGCGCTCCTCGTCGGTCATGACGGCCCGCACCTCGACCGGGATGCCGGCCGGGAAGTAGCTGCGGCGACGGCGCTCGAGCGTGACGACGTACCACCACGGCGGCGTCCACGCGCTCTTGTTGCGGTTGTGGCCGCGGCACAGCGCCTGCCCGTTGCTCGTGACCGTCGGGCCGCCCTTCGACCAGGGATAGACGTAGTCGACATCCGTCGCGGGCTCGTCGCAGCGACCCCACGCGAGGAAGGCGGAACCTTCGCAACGGCCGCCCGCGCGGTGGAGGACGGCGGCGCGCGGCGCGTACTTGAACCCGCGCCAGGGGTCGCGCTTCGCACTGCGCGGCCCGCGGCCCGGGATCGGCGCGTTGACGACGATCAGCAGGATCATGATGACGAGCGCCGGCACGAACAGCTGCGGAGTCGCCGAGACTGCGCGCCACACGGTGCCGAGCGTCGCGAGCACCATCTCCATCGCGTCCATCGCCGCCTCCCCAGGCCGTGAACCAGAGCGATGCTCAGGTTACCGCCCGAAGCCGCTCTGTTCGGATCTCAACCGGTCCTGTGGTCGCTCGAGGGGATTATCGCTTCGGCCGACCACTGAGCCGGTTGAGATCCGCGGGGACGCGGGCAGGGGGCGCGCAGGCGGCGCGGCTAGCGTCGGGGCATGCCCTGGAGCACGCGCGAGCTGGCCGAGCTCGCCGGCACGACCGTGAACACCGTCCGGCACTACCACCAGCTGCAGCTGCTCCCGGAGCCAGAGCGGCGCGTCAACGGCTACAAGCAGTACGGCGTCGGCCATCTCGTGCAGCTGCTGCGCATCCGCCGCCTCGTCGACCTGGGCGTGCCGCTCGGCCAGATCGAGGCGCTCAGCACCGGCGGGGCGGAGGCGCCGGATGCGCTGCGGGCCGTCGACGACGACCTCGCGCAGCGCATCGAGCACCTGCAGCAGGCGCGCGAGGACATCCGCGCGATCCTCGACGGCAGCGCGCCCGCCGACGGCCCGCGCGGCTTCGAGGCGGTGGCGTCGCGGCTGAGCGTCGCCGACAGCTCGATCCTGCACATCTACTCGCAGCTCTATGACGAGGACGCGCTCGCGGACCTCCGGACGATGGTCGAGCAGGACATCGAGAGCGAGATCGAGAGCGCCTTCCAGTCGCTCGCGCCGGAGACCGACGAGGCGGCGCGCATCGCGCTCGCCGAGCAGATGGCGCCCGGCCTGGCGCAGCACCTCGTCGACTACCCCTGGCTCAACGACCCGACCTCGCGGCTCTCGAAGAGCGAGGGCGTCACGCAGGCGACGTTCGTGGAGGCCGTGGTCGAGCTGTACAACGAGGCGCAGCTCGAGGTGCTCGGCCGCGCGAGCGTCCTCGCCCGCGCGCTGCTCGCGGAGCGCGGCATCGTGCTGCCCGAGCCGCGGCTGCCGGGCGCCGTGCCTGACCCCTCCTGAGCCCGCCCGCAGTACCCCCTTGACCCTGTGGTGACCACACGGTGCCTACTGGATCGTGCGCACCGAGATGCGGTGCGCATCCGACCCGAGGAGCACATCCGTGAACCCCATCGCCGATCTCATCCGAGGCTTCCAGGAGCTCGTGGCCCAGGTGCCCGAGGTCGTGCAGCCGCTCATCGTCCTGCTCGCGGGCATGGTGCCGTTCATCGAGGGCGAGGGCGGCGCGCCCATCGGCGTCATCGGTGGCATCCACCCGATCGTCGCCGGCATGGCCGCCGCCGTCGGCAACTTCCTGGCGGTCCTCGTCGTCGTGCTCGTCACCTCCCGCACGCGTGAGGCGGTCGTGAGCCGCCGCGCGGTGGCCGCGGGCGGCGCCGCGATGGACGACGAGACCGCGCCGGCCGGCGCCGAGGCGCAGCCCGCGAAGCCGGAGTCGAAGGGCAAGCAGCGGTTCAAGCGCTGGCTCGTGCGCTTCGGCGTGCCCGGCGCGAGCCTGCTCGGCCCGCTCGCGATCCCGACCCACTTCACGGCCGCCACGCTCGTCGGCTCGGGCGTGCCGCGCGGCTGGGTGCTGCTGTGGCAGGGCATCGCGATCGTGCTGTGGACGACGCTGACGACCTCGATCCTGTGGTTCGCGGTGCAGGCGGTGCTCTCGTGACCGCCGAGCTCGGGCGCGCGCAGGCCGAGCCGACGCTCGCCGAGGACGTCATGCTGCTGCTGTTCCAGCCCCGCGCGGGGGCGCGCGGCACCGGCGTGATCGCGGCCGAGGGCGTGCTCTTCTACGTCATGGCAGGCGCCGTGCTCTCGGAGCTCGGCCTCGGCGGCCACGCGCGCGCCGCCGAGGGCCGCGGCGACCGCGTGGAGGCGACGGATGCGGTGCCCGCCGATCCGCTGCTGCGACAGATGTGGGACCACCTGGTCGAGAAGCCGCGCGGCGTGCAGGCGGTGCTGGCAGGGCTCGGGCCGCACCTGCGCGAGCCGGTGCTCGAGCGGCTCGTCGACCGCGGTGACATCGAGCGCGGCACCCGCAAGGCGCTGGGGCTGTTCGAGACGACGGTGCTCGAGGGCGACGGCGGACCGCGTCGGGCCGCCCTCATGGCGGAGGTGCGGGCGGTGCTCGTGGACGGCGCCGAGCCGTCGCCCCGCACGGCCGCGCTCGCGGCGCTGCTGTTCGCGAGCGGCGCCATGCCGCAGCTGCACGGCGAGATCCCGTGGACGTCGCCGGTGATCGCGCGCGCGACCGCGCTGCAGCAGGGCGACTGGGGCGCGGGCGCGGCGGCCTCGGCGGTGACCCGCGCGATGACCGCGATCGTCACGAACAACGTGGTGATCGCCGCGTCGGTGCTGCCGAACCGCTGACTTCCCTCCGTTCCGGCCGTCCGTTCCGGCTTTGCAGGCTCAGCGGCGAGCGGGCGCGACTATCCCGTCCCATCGCCGCTGAGCCTGCGATGCCGGACGACGGCAGGCGTGCTGGCGCCCTCGCCCCTCGCACCTGGTCTCGACCGGGCCATTGGTCGGGCATCGACCTCACGTCGATGCCCGACCAACGAGCCGGTTGAGACCAGGCGGGGCGCGCGGCGGCGGGGCGGGCGGCGGTACCGTGGCGCGGTGACCGAGACGCCCCGCACTCCCCCGGCCCCCGCATCCGGCCGCGACGTCGTGCTCGCACTCGTCGCCGACGTCGCCTCGGTGCTGCTGTTCGCCGCCGTCGGCCTCGCGAGCCACAACGAGGGCGTCGTGACGCCGTGGGGCGTCGGGCAGGTGGCGCTGCCGTTCCTCGTGGCGCTCGCGCTCGGCTGGGCGTTCACGCTCGCGTGGCGGGCGCCGCTCGCCGCGATCCGCACCGGCGTGCCGGTCTGGCTCGTGACGGTGCTCGGCGGGATGCTCGGCCGCTTCCTGCTGGGGCAGGGCACCGCGGTGCCGTTCGTCATCGTCGCGACGATCACGCTGCTGGTGCTGCTCGTCGGCTGGCGGCTGATCTCGGGCTTCGTGCGCGGGCGCCGGCGGCCGTCCACGAGCGCCACCGCCTGATCCCCGCCCGCCCCTGGCGCGCATCCGCTCCGAGGGGCAGGATGCGAGCGGGCGACGAGGAGGCACCATGGGCGAGCTGCACGCCAACATGCACGTCACGCTCGACGGCGTGATCACCGCGAACGGCGGCCCGACGGCGCAGGACGGGTGGTTCCGCTACGCCGGCTGGGAGAACCCGTACGGGGATGCGGACTCGGGCGAGGTGCTCATGGCCGACGTCGAGCGCGCCGACGCGCTGCTGCTCGGCCGGGTCACGTACGACATCTTCCGCGGCTACTGGCCGGGCAGGACCGACCGCATCGGCACCGCATTCGACGCCGCGCCGAAGTACGTCGTCTCGCGCGGCGACGCGGAGCTGTCGTGGGAGGGGACGACGCTGCTGCAGGACGCGGCGGCGGTCGCGGATGCGCGGGCCCGCCATCGCGAGATCCAGACGTGGGGCAGCGGCGCGCTGCTGCAGACGCTGCTGCGCGAGGGGCTCGTCGACCAGCTGAACCTGTGGGTGGCGCCGGTGGTGCTCGGCGAAGGGGCGCACCTGTTCCCGACCGGGACGCCCGCCGAGACGTTCGCGCTGGCGGAGGCGCCGCGGGCCTTCCCCGGCGGCTCGCTGCTGCTGCGGTACCGCGCGCTGCGCACCCCGCCGCCGACCGTGCCCGAGGACGCGCCGATCCCGCGCTGAGACCGCCGGGCCTCCGACCCCGCGCGACCGGCGGAGCGGCTCGGCTGGCAATCTGCCCGGGCCCGGGCGCGGCGCGACCCGGCAGGCGTACAGTCGCGACCGTGAGCGACCTCGGTGCGGACGGCGATGCGACGCTCGCCAGCGCGTCGCAGCGTCTGGCGGGGTCGCAGGCGCGTGCGATCATCGGCTCGCTGCAGGCCCACCTGCGTTCGGCGTACCTCGACGAGGGGCGGCTGCGGGAGCTGCTGGTGCGGCTGCACGAGGACGGCCTCCTGCCGGTCGACATCGCGACGCTCGTCGGCATGACGACGGCCGACGTGCAGACCGTGCTGCACGGCGGGTCGCTCACTCCGATGCAGGGCTGACGCCCTCGAACGGCGTCATCGGCGGCCGTGCCAGGCGCCGTCACCGCTGCCGCAGAGCCCCGACGAGGCCGACTGCCAGGCGGCGCGCGTAGCGTCGCGCCGTGGACGACGAACGGGAGCTGCGCGGGGCGCCGCGACGCGCGGCGGTCGTGCACCACCCGATCAAGGCGCCGCGGCGCAAGCTCGAGCCGATCGTGCGCGAGGCGGAGGAGCGGCACGGATGGGCGCCGACGCGCTGGTTCGAGACCGCCGCCGACGACTCGGGCGCCGCCGCCGCGGTCGCCGCGGCCGACGCCGAGCCGGAGGTCGTGCTCGTGGCGGGCGGCGACGGCACGCTGCGCGTGGTCGCGTCGACCATCCGCGAGCGCCGCATCCCGATCGCCCTCCTGCCCTCCGGCACGGGCAACCTGCTCGCCCGCAACCTCGGGCTGCCGCTCACGGACCTGCGCCGCAGCGTCGAGACCGCGCTCGCCGGCGTCGACCGGCCCATCGACCTCGCCATCGCGCGGCTCGAGCGCGGCGACGGCAGCCGCACGACGCATCCGTTCCTGGTCATGGCGGGCATCGGGCTCGACGCGAGCATGGCCGCGAACACCGACGCCGCGCTCAAGCGGATGGTGGGCTGGGCCGCGTACGTCGACCCGATCGCGCGCTCGATCATCGGCGACGAGCAGCTGTTCCTGCACTACCGCATCGACGACGGCCGGGCGCGGTCGGTGCGGGCGCACACCGTCATCGTCGGCAACTGCGGCATGCTCACGGCCAACCTGCTGCTGCTGCCCGACGCGGTCGTCGACGACGGCCTGCTCGACGTGGCGCTGTTCCGGCCGAGGTCGGCGGCGGCGTGGGCGCGGATCGGGTCGCGGCTCACGCTCGGCGGTCCGCTGCGGACGACCCGTGCGGGGCGGTGGCTGCTGCGCGCGGTGCCGGCGCCGGGCGGGCTGCACTTCGCGCAGGCGCGGCGGTTCGACGTGCGCTTCCGGCAGGGGCAGACCATCCAGCTCGACGGCGACGACTTCGGCCGCGTGGTCGCGGCGCGGATCACGGTGGAGCCCGGCGGCGTGCTGCTGCGGATGCCCGCGCCGGCCTGATCGCGGCCGGGTGATCCGGCCGCGCGCCTCGATAGGCTCGACGAACCCGTCGATCTGGAGGACGCCCCGTGCCCGCAGCCGCTCTCGCCCACGCCGACGACCTCGCAGGCTTCATCGCCGCATCCCCCTCGAGCTACCACGCGGCCGCCGAGGTGGCCCGCCGCCTGGAGGACGCCGGCTTCGAGCGCCGCGACGAGGCCGAGGCCTGGTCGACCGGCGCCGGCAAGCACCTCGTGGTGCGCGAGGGCGCCGTGATCGCGTGGGTCGTGCCCGCCGGCGCGACGGCCACCAGCCCCGTCCGCATCTTCGGGGCCCACACCGACTCCCCCGGCTTCAAGCTCAAGCCGCAGCCGAGCACCGGCGCGCACGGCTGGCTGCAGGCGGGCGTCGAGATCTACGGCGGGCCGCTGCTCAACTCGTGGCTCGACCGCGAGCTGCGCCTCGCGGGCCGGCTCGTGCTCGACGACGGCAGCGTCGTGCTCGCCGACTCGGGCCCGCTGCTGCGCCTGCCGCAGCTCGCCATCCACCTCGACCGCGAGGCCAACGACCACCTCGCGCTCGACAAGCAGCGCCAGACGCAGCCGGTGTGGGGGCTCGGCGCGGCAGACTCCGCCGACCTGCTCGCCGAGGTCGCCGGCACCGCCGGCGTCGACGCGGGCCGCATCCGCGGCTGGGACCTCGTCACGGCGGATGCGGCGCGCGGCGCCGTCTTCGGCAAGGACGACGCGTTCTTCGCCGCCGGTCGACTCGACGACCTCGCAAGCGTGCACGCGGGTGTCGTCGCGCTCATCGCAGCCGCCGCCGACGAGACCGCCGCCGACCACATCCCCGTGCTCGCCGCCTTCGACCACGAGGAGATCGGATCGGCGACGCGCTCGGGCGCGGCCGGCCCGTTCCTCGAGGAGGTGCTCGAGCGCATCGGTCTCGGCCTCGGCGCGAGCCGCGAGGAGCGGATGCGCGCGCTCGCCGCGTCGTGGTGCGTCTCGAGCGACGTGGGCCACTCGGTGCACCCGAACTACGCCGAGAAGCACGACCCGGTCGTGCAGCCGGTGCTCGGCTCCGGCCCGATCCTCAAGGTGAACGCGAACCAGCGGTACACGACCGACGGCGTCGGCTCGGCCGCGTGGCTCGGCTGGTGCGACGCGGCCGGCGTCACGAGCCAGTCGTTCGTGTCGAACAACACGGTGCCGTGCGGCTCGACGATCGGCCCGATCACGGCCACCCGCATCGGCATCCGCACGGTCGACGTGGGCATCCCGATCCTCTCGATGCACTCCGCGCGCGAGCTGGCCGGCACGAGCGACCTGCTCGACCTGGCGCACGTGGCGGAGGCCTTCTTCCGCGGGTGAGCGGGCCGGCTGCCGCGGTCGCGCTGCTGCGCTCGCTGCCGCTCGGCACGCGGGTGGTGGTGCGGTTCCGGCTGCACGGCGACGCGCACAAGGCGTCGGATGCGCTGGGCGACCTCGTGGGCGTGGATGCGGATGCGTGCGTCGTGCGCACCCGCGCCGGCGACGTGACCGTCGCGCTCGCCGACGTGCTGCTCGCGAAGCGGGTGCCGCCGCCTCCGGCGCCGCGGCCGCGCTGAGCGGGGCCGGGCTGGTCGGGCCGCGGTCGCAGGATGCGGTGCCCGGCTCGCGCTCGGCTTGCGTGGCTAGCGTGGGGCTCCCAGCACCTTCGAGGAGGAGCGCACCATGACGAACGAGACCTTCGACGCCGACGGCCGACGCCGCGACCCCGCGGCCGACCCCGCGCTGCACGACGACGCGCGCATCGCCGACCGCACGGGCGACGCCCACCGAGCCGACGGCACCGCACCCACCGCGCGCCTCGACGGCGACCGCACGCCGACCGAGCGCGTCGACCGCACGGAGACGGCCGCCACCGACCGCCGCGGGACGACCGCCGACGGCGTCGAGCCCACGCGCATCCACCTCGACCCGACGCTCGACCAGCACCAGCGGCAGGGCCTCTCGGGCGGCACGTGGATCGCGCTCATCCTCGGCACGATCATCCTGATCCTGCTGCTGATCTTCATCCTGCAGAACAACGTGTCGGCCGACTTCGCCTACCTCGGCTTCGAGTTCAGTCTGCCGCTGGGTGTCGCGATGCTGTTCGCGGCGATCGCGGGCGTGCTCATCACGGCGCTGCTCGGCTCGGTGCGGCTGTTCAAGCTGAGCCGCCGCGTGCGCCGGCTGGAGAAGGAGCGGGTGGCCATCCGCCAGGCGATCCGCTAACGCCCCGGCGGCGGCGCCGACCGGCGTCGCCGCACGGGAGCACGCCCGCTCGGTAGAATCCATCGTGCTCCCCCACCCGCAGGACCCCTCTTCCGTCGCGCCCGCGCACCCCGACGCGGCCGCCGTGGACGCATCCGAGGCCACCGCAACAGCGCCCGCGACGCTCTCCGAGGACGACGTCGCCACGACGCTCCGCGTGCTCGCGACCCTCGACCGGATGGACAAGCAGGACCCGCGCTACGTCGCCGTCCGCCGCGCGACCGCGAACATGTTCCGCGAGGTGAAGCAAGCCGGCCGCCGCGAGAAGCGCGCACGCATCGCCGCCGCCGACCGCGCCGTCGTCGCCGCGACCGCCACCGGGGCGCCCGACCGCATCGACGACGAGACCCGCGGCATCCCGCTCGCCACCCGCACCGCGACGCCGACGGCCGGCACGCTCCTCAAGGCGCGCGGCTGCTACATCTGCAAGCAGCAGTACACGGTGGTCGACGCGTTCTACCACCAGCTCTGCCCCGAGTGCGCGGCGATGAGCCACGCGAAGCGCGATGCGCGCACCGACCTCACCGGCAAGCGCGCGCTGCTCACGGGCGGCCGGGCGAAGATCGGCATGCACATCGCGCTGCGGCTGCTGCGCGACGGCGCCCACACGACCATCACGACGCGCTTCCCGCGCGATGCGGTGCGCCGCTTCTCGTCGCTGCCGGATGCGCCGGAGTGGATCGACCGCCTCAAGGTCGTCGGCATCGACCTGCGCGACCCGGCGCAGGTGATCGGCCTCGCCGAGGAAGTCGCCGCCGCCGGTCCGCTCGACATCCTCATCAACAACGCCGCACAGACCGTGCGCCGCTCCCCCGGCGCCTACCAGCCGCTCGTGCAGGCCGAGCTCGCGCCGCTGCCGGCGTCGTCGACGGGCGGCGGACCGCTGCCCGAGCTCGTGACCTTCGGCCACACGAACGACGCGCATCCGCTGGCCCTCGCCGCCTCGGTGGCGAACCACCCGATCCTCGCCAGCGCCGCCCGCGACGCCGACGCGCTCGACGCGCAGCGGCTCGCGTCGGAGGCGATGGCGGCCGGCTCGTCGTCGCTCGAGCGACTCGCGGCCGGCACCGCGATCGACGCCGGCGGGCTCGTGCCCGACGAGGAGCACGTGAACTCGTGGACCCAGCACGTCGACCAGGTCGAGCCGATCGAGATGCTCGAGGTGCAGCTGGCGAACATGACGGCGCCGTTCCTGCTGGTGTCGAAGCTGCGGCCGGCGATGGCGGCGTCGGATGCGCGGCGCACCTACGTGGTGAACGTGTCGGCGATGGAGGGCGTCTTCGGCCGCGGCTACAAGGGCCCCGGCCACCCGCACACGAACATGGCGAAGGCGGCGCTCAACATGCTCACGCGCACGAGCGCGCGCGAGATGTTCGAGGCCGACCGCATCCTCATGACCGCCGTCGACACCGGCTGGATCACGGATGAGCGCCCCCACTTCACGAAGGTGCGGCTGGCGGAGGAGGGCTTCCACGCGCCGCTGGACCTCGTCGACGGAGCGGCCCGCGTGTACGACCCGATCGTGCGCGGCGAGGCTGGCGAGGACCTGTTCGGGGTGTTCCTGAAGGACTACTCGGTCGGGTCCTGGTGAACAGTAGTACCGCCGGCTCTAGCGGTAGCTGCGCCGCCCTCTCACCGCTATTGTCCAATCATGAGCAATCCTGCAGAAGAGCTCCTCAACGTCTTTGATCACTGGTCTCAAGCGCGCTCAGTCGATCCCCGCTCCTCCCTGAAGGCCATCCGCGGCCTTGATCGGGAGGACCAAGTCGACATGCACTTGCGAGCTTTTCGAGCAGTGTCCGAGATTCCGCAGGCCCTCGACGACATGGCCGCAATCGGTCATGAGGGAAAGATCGAGCACTTCCGCCCGCTGGTACCGATTTGGATGAAGCTCGTCATCGCCCAAGATCTAACTTGGAGCGCGGCTGTGCCCCACGCGCACATGCTTCCCTCCGAGCCGATTGGCCAGCTCCGCAGCCTGAGCGCCATCCTCTCGCTCCGCTCGATCCTCGATAGTGAGTCCGCGCTGCCAGACATGGTCGTCGAGCTTCGCAGCCGCAGCAGCGACCTGCGAAGTGTTCTTGACCAGGATGAGTCGCTTCCCGAATTTGTCGCCACTGGACTTCGGCACCTGCTCGACCAGTTCGATGACCTACTCGCCGGAGACCCCACACGCAAGGACGTTGAAGGGCTGTGGAAAGCTACCACCGCTGCCGCTTTCAGCGCGCAGGCGGGCTCGAAAGACCCCACGAAATGGCAAGCTGCGATCTCGCGCTTCGCTGGCGAGGTGACGCTGCAAGCGAGCGCATCGCTGGTAGCCAACGCCCCAGCACTCCTGCTTCAGCTTGCTACTGGAGTGTGAACCGCCTCAACATTCGGCTGAGATTCAAAAAGCCGTCTCGCCTTGGACCTCTTCGTCTGGCACGCCGGCGAAGCCCTCTGTTCGCTCGCCTTCGTCACTCGCATCCGTCTCCACGTTCTCGAGCGACTTAAACGGTGAACTGGCGGGACGCGGCCACAGCGAGCACGCTCGCGAAAGCAGTTCCTCAGATCTGGCCCGGATTCCTGTCGAGCCCCAATAGCCCTCGACTTCCTGCCATTCAAAGTGATTTGCTAGCTCCCTGGTGAGCGGGTATGCTGAATTTTGATACAGTGCGGACTTTTCGGGCATTAGCAACACCCCGAGCCGAGAGTTCTCATCAGGCGTCACAACAGTGAGGTTGCCGATCGTGTGCAGGAGATCGCGGTGGACCTCTTCGAGCGAATCTCCGATCTCTGCGAGTGAGGCGCTCCAGCTCGCTACCTGCGCCTGCGGCAGCACGTGCTCTATGGAGCGGTCCGTCAGCTCATAATTGAGCTGCGACGACGGGTCGAGAAAATGATCGAGTCGCTCCAACACGAGCATCCTCTGCGCCACCTTCTGATTGTGGTAAAAGTCGACTCGAGGACCGATGGCCATGATTACCGAATCATTTGGCCAGTTCTCCGGTTGCGCGCCGAGCGCTGTGGCAACTCGGGACTCGAGAGTCCCATCGGCACCGATCGCCCTGCCGATCGCGGTGGCGAACTGAGTAGTGAGGTTTTGCGGCGATTTGTCGGCCAGGAATCGGCGCACGAGATAGCTCTCGACGTGAGCAAGCGCGGCCAGGACCTGCTGTCGATCGGCCCTGCCGGCGTCGAGTTCGACGAGGATGTAGAGGAGTATCGCGTACGGGGTAACGTTGCCAGCACGGAGTACCCGCTGGACAGCGCTTCGCAGCTCAAGATCCGAGATCAACTCGGGCCTTAAGAGCCGTCCGAACACCTGCGCACGAGAGCGAAGCTGGTCAAGATAATTCTCAACCGCCGCCGCATCATTGCCCGCAGTGGAAAGTTGACGCTGGATTTCCTCGTAGGTTTTGCTCTGAAGGATCGTCTTTCCTCTGCTGACGATGTCAGCCCAAAGGAGCAGATTCTGACTCTTCTCATCCTCGACGAGATCCGAGATCTGCTTCCACTTCTGCTGAACTCGAGACTCCTCATCTCGGCCAACCATGAAGATTAGATTCTTCACCAGCTGGAGCTGCGACAGCCCCAACCCCTTCGCGTTCAACGAGGCGAAAATGGCGTTCGCATCGTCATTGTTGTCGACCCGAATCTCAATGAACTTTAGGCGAGTGGTGATCACGGCCTCAAGCAAGCCCAGGTCAATTGGGAAGAGGTCCGCGTATGTCTCCAGCTGCGGCGTACCTGGGTTAACACGGGAACGCGCATACTCCGCGTGGAAGTACCGGTATGCGTTGAGCACAGGGTACCGCCGACGACCATCCAAGCCAATTTGGGTTGCACTCACTGGCTGTCCGGTCTTATTCTTCAGAATTGCCTCGAGCGCGATCGCGTCGGCGTCCAGAGACGATAGGCGAAGTGGGCTTGCCGACGATCGTTGGTTCAACAGGTAGTCGTAAGACAGCCGCTCCCATTCCGCCTCTCGCTCGGTCAAGTCCGCCGCGCCAGCCACCACTCGATCGCGGAGAACAGCGAGCATCAGGACGATTGTGGTCAACCGCTGCTGACCATCGATCACCGCGACGCGCTGAGGCCGAGCCTCAGGCCCTGGCTTGAGAACCAGCGTGCCCATGTAGTGGCGTGGCAGATGTTCGACCCGATCGGCGAAGTCGTCTCCGATGCGTCGCTCCCAGTTCGGAAGCGCGAGTCGGTATTGCTCCAGCAAGTCCAACCAAAGGACGTCCAGCTGCTCCTTGCCCCAGGAATACGGTCGTTGGAATGACGGGATCTGGTACTCGATGGGAGACCCCAGAAGCTTCTCGATTACGGCGTTGAAGGGTTGCATGGACGGTCTCCGTTGAGTCTGAAGTTGCGCTTCGCTCAGCTTACGCACTGGAGCCTCGACGAAGAGGAGTTTCATCGATACCCCCGCCCCCGTCACACACCGTCACATTCCCCCGCGCTATCTGATCCCCCGGCACACTGGACGGGCGCGCGGTGCCGGGGCCGTCGCATCCCCCAAGCCAGCGCGCGCTCCCACGCGCGTACCCGGAACCGGCCGCTCCCCCGGCGGTCGGCCCGAGTTCCCTGCCCCCAGGAGCGCCCCAGTGATCTCCATCGAGCACGTCAGCCGCCGCTTCGGCGACGGCCCGGATGCGGTCGTCGCCCTCGACGACGTCTCCATCCAGGTCGCGCGCGGCCAGATCTTCGGCGTCGTCGGCCAGTCCGGCGCCGGCAAGTCGACGCTGCTGCGCACCGTCAACGCCCTCGAGCGCCCCGACTCCGGCCGTGTCGTCGTCGACGGCGTCGAGGTCACCGCTCTCACCGGCCAAGCGCTGCGCACCGAGCGCCACCGCATCGGCATGGTGTTCCAGCACTTCAACCTCGTCGGCAACCGCACCGTCGCGCAGAACGTCGAGCTCGCCCTCGAGGCGACCGGCACGGCCAAGAAGGACCGCCGCCCCAAGGCGCTCGAGATGCTCGATCTCGTCGGCCTCGCGCACAAGGCCGACGACAAGCCGGCCCAGCTCTCCGGCGGCCAGCGTCAGCGCGTCGGCATCGCCCGCGCCCTCGCCTCCGGCCCCGACGTGCTGCTCTCCGACGAGGCCACGAGCGCCCTCGACCCCGAGACCACGCGCCAGATCCTCGACCTCATCCAGCGCCTCAGCCGCGAGCTCGGCCTCACGGTGCTGCTCATCACGCACGAGATGGACGTCGTCAAGCGCATCTGCGACGCCGCCGCCCTCATGGAGGACGGCCGCGTCATCGAGCAGGGCACGCTCGAGCAGCTCATCACCACGCCGCACAGCCGCGTCGCCGCCGAGCTCTTCCCCGTGGGCGAGGCGCACGGCATCCCCGGCCACCGCATCGTCGACGTCACCTACGCCGGCCTCAGCGCCGACCGCCCCGTCATCGCGCAGCTCTCGCGCGACTTCGGCCTCGACGTGAGCATCCTCGGCGCCGCCCTCGAGACCATCGGCGGCGTGCAGGCCGGCCGCACGCGCCTCGCGATCCCCGGCGACGAGACCACCTCCCGCCGCGTCATCGACCGGCTCGGCGACCACGGCGTCACCGCGTGGGAGGTCGACCCGGCCACCACCGGCACCATCGCCACGAGCGCGAGCGCGAGCACGAGCGCGAGCACGAGCACGACGAAGGCGGAGGTCCCCGCATGATCGACGTCACGAGCCCCACCTTCTGGCCGCAGCTCATCCAGGTGCTCCTCGAGGGCACGTGGGAGACGCTCTACATGGTCGGCATCGCGATGGTCATCACGACGATCGTGGGCCTGCCGCTCGGCATCGTGCTCGTCGGCACCGAGCGCGGCCGCTTCCTCGAGGCGCCGTTCGGCAGCCGGAGGCTGGGGCAGGCGATCAACGCGGTGCTCGGCTTCGTCGTGAACCTCGGCCGCTCGGTGCCGTTCATCGTGCTGATGATCGCGCTCATCCCGTTCACGCGCCTGCTGCTCGGCTCGTTCATCGGCACGGGCCCCGCGATCGTGCCGCTCACGATCGTGGCCATCCCGTTCTTCGTGCGCGTCGTCGAGATCGCCGTGCGCGAGGTCGACCCGGGCCTGTTCGAGGCGGCGGAGTCGCTGGGCGCGAGCCGCTGGCTGCTCGTGCGCCGCGTGCTGCTGCCGCAGGCGACCCCGGCGATCCTGCTGGGCGCCGCGACCACGGTCACCTCGATCATCAACTTCTCGGCGATGGTCGGCGTGGTCGGCGGCGGCGGCCTCGGCAACGTCGCCCTCACCTACGGCATGCAGCGCTACAGCTGGCTGCACATCGTCGGCGTCGTCATCATCCTCTTCGTGCTCGTGCAGCTCATCCAGTGGGCGTTCACGCTGCTCGCGAAGCGCGCCGGCATCGAGCCCGCCAAGCGCCGCCGCGTCGCGGCCGCCGAGACCGGCGTGGAGCCGGTCAAGGCCTGAGCGCGACCACCCAGCCGCGGCACCCGCCGCCCCACGAACCGCCCACGAGGCATCCCACCCCGCCCGCACCACCGCATCCCCCACCACCGCATCCCGAAGGATCACCAATGACCACCACCCTCCGCCGTCGCCTAACGGCCGTCCTCGCCGGCGCGACCGCCGTCGCCGCCCTCGCCGCCTGCTCGACGGGCAACGCCTCCGAGCCCGCAGCCTCGGACGGCGGCTCGCTCGGCACCGTCCGCGTCGGCGCGCTGCCCGTGCCCGCCGGCGACCTGCTCCGCTGGGTCGACGAGAACCTGGCCGAGGAGGCCGGCCTCGACATCGAGTTCGTCGAGTTCTCGGACTACAACACGCCCAACCCGGCGCTCACCGACGGCTCGACCGACGCGAACCTCTTCCAGAACGCGACGTTCATGGAGACCTACAACGAGCAGGCCGGCGGCTCGCTCGTCTCGGCCGGCGAGATCTACCTGCCCGCCGCCGCCTTCTACTCCGAGACGCTCACGAGCCTCGACGAGCTCGAGGACGGAGCGACGATCGCCATCCCGAACGACCCGACGAACGAGGGCCGCGCGCTGGGCCTCCTCGCGCAGGAGGGCCTCATCGAGATCGCCGAGGGCGCCACGACGCTCCAGGACATCACCGCGAACCCGTCGAACTTCCAGTTCACCGAGGTCGAGAACGCCACCCTGCCGCTCGCGCTGCCCGACAACGACGCGGTCTTCGTGACCGCCTCGTTCGCGCTGCCCGCCGGCCTCACCACCGACCAGCAGATCCTGGTCGAGGGCGACGACTCGAACTACTTCAACATCCTCGCCACGACGCCCGAGCTGCAGGACGACCCGCGCATCGCGGCGCTCACCGAGCTGCTCACGTCGCCCGAGACGAAGCAGTACATCCTCGACACGTGGGGCGGCCTCATCGTCCCCGTCGCCGACTGACGCCTGCGCACGCACGAGGGCCCGCATCCCCATCGGATGCGGGCCCTCCGCATGTGCGCGTGCCGGAGCACGCGGGCTACGGAGCGTCCGGACCGTCGCCCTCGACCTCGACGCCCTCCGGCATCGCGTACTGGTCGACGCCGGTGAGCTCGAGCGTCGACATGATGTCGAGCGCCCGCTGCACCTCCGGCGTCGAGAGGGCGGCCTCCGCCTCCGCCTGGGAGGCGTACGACGGTGCGTCGTAGCCGATCACGTCGCTCCTCAGGATGAGGGAGTGGCCGCGGTTCGCGTCGCCCGCGCCGACGAGCGCCGATGCGGCCGGTGCCCCCTGGCCGGGCTGCAGGCTCACGAACGCGCGGTACGGGCCGTCCTCGTACCGCTCCCACCACGCCGTCGCGACGACGCCGTCCGCGATGGGTCGCTCGTCGACGACGCCGTGCTCGGTGCTCGCGACGCCGGTGTCGGACATGTAGCCGTCGTAGTAGCCCAGGACCTCCCCCGTCGGCGCCGTGAAGCGCACCGCGTTGTCCCACTGCTGCCGGCCGTCGTGGTTGACGACGAGGCCGCTGCGGTCCTCGACCGTCCAGCCGGCGGGGATGCGGATGCGCATGGTGCCGTTCTGCGTCTCGAACGACTGCTCCTCAGGGGTCGCGGTCGGGGTCGCCGTCGGGGTCGATGCCGGCGCCGCGGTGGGTGTGCCGCTCGGCGCGGCCGAGGCGGTCGTCGCCGGAGCGCTCTCGACGTCGTCGCCGGCGCCGCCCGCCGCACAGGCGGCGAGCAGGCAGGAGACGGCGACGACGGCGAGCAGGAGCACGGAGCGGCGCTGGACGCGGTACTGGATGCGGTGCATGGATGCCTCGATCTCGGTCGGGGTCGGCGTCAGGGCAGGGTTCGGCCGTCGAGGCCCGTGTAGCGGACGCTCGCGATGACGTCGAGCGCGGCCGCGGCAGGCGCCGTCCGCAGGAAGGCGACGGCCTCGGCCTCGGACGCGAAGGCGCTGCGGAACCCTGGCGCGCCGGAGAGTTCGGCGACGACGGTGGAGCAACCCTCGCCCGGCCACGCGACGTGCTGGATCATGCCTGCCGGGAAGCCGTGCGCGGCCTGCTGCTGCACCGTGACGATCGCGACGTGCGGCACGAAGCCGCCACGCGCATCCCGCTGCCAGAACGACTGCGCCACCATCGAGCCCGCGATGGGTCGGGCGTCGACGACGCCGAACTCGCCGGGGTGCGCCCCGGGGATCGGGCCGACGCTCATGCTCTCGAGGAACCGGACCGCGGCGCCGTCGCCGCGCAGGTCGACCAGGTTGATCCAGGTGGGCCCGTCGAACGAGGCGACGTCGAGGCGGCTGCGGTCGGTGCCGGTCCAGCCGGCGGGCACCGTGAAGCTCGCGGAGCCGTTCTGCGTGGTGAACCCGCCGGAGGCGACGGGGTGCTCGACGAACGGCGGAGCCACGGGCTCGCTCGGCTCCTCGGACGCCGGCGGCGTGCTCGGCGCGGGCGCGGGCGCCGGAGCCGGCGCGGGCGCCGAGGGCCGCGCCGGCGCACGAGTGCCCTCGCCGGTGCCGACCGCGACGGCCGGCTCGGTCGCCCGCGACGCGTCGGGCTGGTCGCGGTCGGATGCGTCGCGCGTCGGCTCCGGCGCAGCGACCTCGGGTGCCGCCGGCGCCGCCGCGCGAGGCGAGCTCGCGGGTTCGGTCGCCGTCTCCGCGCTGCCGGCCGACGCGCAGGCCGCGAGCCCGCCCGCGACCGTCACGATCATCGCCATCGCCGCAAGCCTGCGGCCCGACGGTGCGCGCATGGCGCTCCCCCTCACCGCGGAGCCCTCCCCCGCACACCCCGACATGTCCAGGATGCGCCGACGGTCACGCGCGCCGGATCACGATCCGATCACGGCCCGCCGCCGCCCGGTCACTGCCCCGGGGCGTAGAACACCGCGTAGCCCGGGGAGATCCCCGCGGGCGCGACAGGCGGCGGGAACGCGAGAGAGCCTCGATCCGGCAGCGGCCCCAGCCGCTGCTCGCCCTCACCACGGCCGCAGCCGACCAGCCCACCGGCGAACTCGATGGTCCCGGTGCGACGGCAGTGCAGCTCGACCATCGTCGGCCCCTCGATCGCCCGCCCGAGCGCGGCCTCGGTGGGCACGGCACCCGGATCGGTCACGACCGCGGTGCCCCAGCTGAGCTCCGGATCCCACGAGGCGTACCACTGCTGCTCGATGCGCGGCGCGACGCCCGGCTCGATCGGCACCCCGGGGACGAGGATCACGGGGGGCTGCTCCCAGTCGAAGCTCGTATCGAAGCCCGAGCCGACCGCGCACGGGTACTCCACCCCGTCGACCCGCACCACCCAGTGGAGCTCGCGGCACGCGAAGGTCACGTCGACCGTCGGCCCGGCGAGCGACGACCCGACGAGCGGCTCGTCGACCCGCCACTCCGGTTCGCCCTGGTAGGGGTTGTCGGGTGCGGGCGCGGGCGCAGGGATGACGGGCGGCGCGGTCTGCGCGGCCGGCGTGGTCGGCGGCTCGCTGGTCGCCGTCTGCTCGGGGATCGTCGGGCTGGGCTCGGGCGTGGACGTGGCCCGCGCGGTCGTCGAGGGCGCCTCGCTCGTGCGGACGTCGAGCGCCCCGGGCGTGCACGCGGCGAGGCCGAGCGCGATCGCGGCGACGAGTGCCGTGCGCGCGACCGGCCCGATCGCCCTGCGAGCGCTCATCGCTGGATCACCAGCCTGATCGCGCCGCTCGAGCGGTCGTCGGGGCCGACCTCCACCGTCGGGATGAGCTGATCCGGCCCGAACGGGATGCCCCACGCGCCCACCTCCGTCACGAACCTCCCGTCGACCGCGGTGCCGCAGCCCTCGGTGACGTCCACGCCCCCGACGCGCAGCGTGGACGGTCGGGACCAGCAGTCGACGTACACGGTCGCGGTGCCGCCGACGCCGATGCCTGCCGGGGCCTCGCCGCGCTGCACCTGCCGGATCACGCCGGTGAAGTCGGCAGTCCCGCGGATCTCGGGATCGTCGAAGTCGCGGTAGAGCGCGCGGCCGAGGTCGAGCATGACCGTCCCCTCCTGGAGCCGTGCGCAGTCGAGCCACGGGGTGTCGCCGACGAGCACCTGCCCCGACCCCTCGCAGAGCACGTAGACGTCGACGTAGCCTTCGATCTGCTTCGGGTCGGGACCTCCTGCGGCGCCGGCGTCGCCACCCTCACCGAGCGGCACGGACGCCGTGACGTGCGCCTCCCCGGCCGCGATCCCCTCGAAGCCGGGCGGCGGCGTCGGCTCGGCCGGTGCCGTCTCGGTCGGCGTGGGCGCGGGCACAGCGGTCTCGCTCGGCACGGGCTCCGACGTCGCGGAGGTGGTCGGCGCTGGCGGTGCGGCCATGTCGCGCTCGGGAGCGAGGCCCGCGAGCGCCTGCCCGCCGATGACGCCGGCGACCGCCACGACCGCGGCAGCCACGGCACCGCCCGCGATGGCGCGGTTGCGGCGCCGCTCGCGCACGCGCTCGCGCACGGCCATCGTCGAGAGGCCGCGCCGCATCCGCTCCTCGAAGTCGGCGCTCATCCGCGGGCCCTCGGGCAGCTCGTCGCTCATGCGGGCAGCTCCTCGGCCGCGGTCTCGAGGTGGCCGCGCAGGCGCTGCTTCGCGCGGCTGATGCGGGTCTTCGCGGCGCCGTACGTCATGCCCAGGGCGCGCGCCGCATCCGGCAGCGGCACGTCCTCGAGCATCACGAGCGAGACGAGCGCGGCGTCCTTGTCGCTCAGCTCGCGCATCGCGGCCGCGACGGCCGAGCCGGCGTCGAGCCGCTCGAACCGATCGCCCGCGACGACCGCGGGGTCCGGGGCGTCTTCGCCGCGCGGGATGTGCGCGATGAGCCGCTCGTTGCGGCGGATGCTGCGGCGGGCGTTGCGCGCGCAGTTCGTGGCGGTGACGAGCAGCCACGGCAGCACGGAGTCGTCGACGATGCGCACGCGGGCGCGCTTGCGCCACGCCTCCGCGAACACGGCCGCGGTGACGTCCTCGGTGTCCTGGCGGTGCTGCATCATCCTCCACGCGTGGCGCCAGACGCGGTCGCCATGGCGGTCGAAGATCGCCGCGAAGGCCACGCCATCCCCCCGCACGACGGCACGCCAGAGGTGCTCGTCGGTCTGCGAGAGGTCCACAGCCAGGATTGTCCGGCACCGCCCGACGGGTCACAGCCCGGCACGCCAGATTCCCGGAGGATCGCTCAGGTGCGCTCGGGCCGCTCCGGATCGCCCGTCACGGCACCTGCAGCAGCCCGCGCCCCTCGAAGCCGGCGGGCACCCGCAGGTCGGCGAGCGCCGACCGCAGCGGGACGCCGTCGAACCAGACCGGCTCGTCCTCGACGCATCCGATCGCGGTGCCGCCGAGCGAGACCTCGCCGGGCGTGATGCACCAGACGACGACGTCGACGAGCTGATCGGCGGGCGCACCGCCGACGAGCGCATCCACCTGCTCCGCGGCGAGCGGCGTGCCGGACGGTGTGCGCTGCACGACGAGGGATGCGTGCACGGCCGGCTCCGCGTAGGCGCGCGCCCAGGCGGCGGGCACGCCGAGCTCGAGGTGGCCGATCGTCGCGTCGCACGTGGTCGGCGCGAAGCTCGTGAAGTCGCCGTCGGGTGCGGCCGGGTCGATCCAGAAGCGCGCACCGGGCGCGCACACGACCGCGAGGTCGTAGAGCGCGCCTTCGGCGGGCTCTGGGCCGCCGGTCGCGACCTCGGACGGGCCCGACGGCACCGTCGGAGTGGGTGTCGGCGTCGGGGGCGGTGGGCTCGGGATGGGTGTGTACGGCGGCTGGGGCGGGGAGGCCGCGGGCCGGGCGGGCGGCGGCTCCCAGCCGCCGTCGGCCGTGGCCGCGGGTCGGGGCGCCTCGGGCAGCGCGGCGGTCTCCGGCTGCGGCGCGCGCACCGTCGGCACCACCGCGGGCGGCGGCGCCGTCGCGCCCGAGCTCGGGCCGGGGACGGGCCCGGGGTCGGTGGCGGGGATGGCGCACGACGAGAGCGCGACCGACACGGCGGCGACGAGCACAAGCCGACGGATGCGCTGCGCGCGAGTGCGGGCGCGGCCGATCGCTGCGGGTCTGTCGGGGGCGTGCATCGGATGCTCCCCTCTGCGCGCGGCGCGTCGGTGAGCCGAGGATCCCACCGGATCCCGGTTCCGCACCAGAGGCGCGCTCGGTGCCGCGGGTCACGATCCGATCACGGCGCGAGGGTCGGGTGCGGCGCGCCCGAGCGGTCGACGCCCGACGGTCGGGACACGCACGCACCGGGGTACATGATGGACGCGTGGCATCGGGGGATCGCGGATCGGACGCAGCGTCGACCGCGACGACCGCCCCGGTGGGCGCCGTCCGTCAGCTGGCCGCGTCGGTGCCCATCCGCACGGCCGCGAGCGGCGCGCAGATCGCCATCCCCATCCTCGCCGTCGCGGTCACGGGCGACATCGCGCTCGGCGCCCTGCTCGTCGCGCTCGCGCTCGTGCCGGGCATCGTGGCCGCGCCGCTCGTGGGCGCCGTGCTCGACCGCTCGCACCGGCCGCGCGCGTGGATGCTCGCCGCGGCCGCCGGCACCGCCGCCGCCTACCTCGTCGCCGCGGCGCTGGATCCGGTGCCCGTGCCGCTCGTGGCCGTCGCGCTCGCGGCGAGCGGGCTGCTGACGCCGTTCGGCTTCGGCGGGCTCTCGAGCTTCCTCGCCGCCGACGCCGGCTCCGGCGAGGCCGCGCGCCGGGCCTACGCGCTCGACGCGCTGAGCTACAACGTCTCGGGCGTCGCGGGCCCGGCCGTCGTCGCGGTGCTCGCACCGCTCGTCGGCCCGCGCTGGGCGCTCGTCGCGATGGCGGCGATGGCGCTCGCCTCGCTCGTGGCCTACCCGCTGCTGCCGATGCGGGCGCGCGAGACGGAGCCGAAGCCGCTGCTGCGCTCGATGGCGTCGGGCTTCGTCGCGCTCGCGACGCACCGTCCGCTCGCCGTCGTCACCGCATCCGGCACCCTCGCCGAGCTCGGCCGCGGCTTCCTGCCGATCGCGGCGCTCGGCATCGCGATCGGCGCCGTCGGCGACGCGACCGCCGGCGCGACGATCGTCACCGCCTTCGCCGTGGGCGCGCTCGTCGGCGCCGTGCTCGAGCCGCTGCGGCGGCGCGCGATGCGCCCGCACGTGACGATGCTCGTCGGCTTCGCGCTCACGGGCCTCGCGACGCTCGCCGCATCGCTCGGCGTCGGGCTGTGGTGGACGATCGCGCTCGTGGCGCTCTCGGGGCTGTGCACCGCCGCGCCGACGGCCGCGATGCTGCTGCTGCGGCGGCTCGAGAGCCCGGATGACGTGGTCGCGCAGGTCTTCACGGTCGGCTCCGCGCTGCGGACGGCCGCGAGCGCCGCGGGCACCGCGATCGCCGGCGCGATGGCGGGCGTCGACCCGCTCGTGCTGCTGTCGATCTCGGGCGCGATCTGGGTGGTGAGCGGAGCGACGATGCTCGCGTTCCCGCGGCGGGCGCCCGCGGCGGCGTAGGCACGCGCCGCCCGCCCCGACCCTCCGAGCAGCACGCCCGGTCCGCGCGCGCACGCGCCAGCCGATCCGCCGCACGGCGGAGGCCACCGCCGCATCCGCCCGCCCGATCCTCCGCAGGCGGTCCGGGTCGCCGCCCGCCGCGGCGAGGTGCACCGAACCGTCCTGCCGCCGACCCCTTCGGGGCCGAACCGTGCACCACATCCGGAGCACGTGCACCGATCGGCCCACTCGACGCCGCCCTCAGGGCCGATCCGTGCACGTGCTCCCGAGCAGGTGCACCCAACGGCCCCGACCCTCCGAACCGGAGGATCGATCCGCGCGGGCGCCCGCCCACCCGATCCGCCGCACGGCGGAGGCGACCGCCGCATCCGCCCGCCTAGCCTGGGAGCATGGCCGTCCGCTCCCGCCCCGACGCGCGCTCGCTGCGCGTCGACGCGATCGTCGCCGCGGCCCTCGCGTTCAGCGGCTGCGTCATGGTGGCGCTCTCGCACACCGCCGGCATCGTCGTGAACCCCGACGCCTCCATCTGGGTCGCGCTGCTCGGCTCGGTGCTGCTCGCCGCGCCCCTCGTGCTGCGGCGCCTGCACCCCGTGCTCGTCGCGATCGTGCAGTCGGCGGTGTACATCACCTTCGGCGAGCTCGGCGCGATCGAGTTCTACGCCTCGCAGATCGCGCTGTTCCTCGGCTTCTACTCGATCGGCGCCTGGGAGGCGAACCGCCCTCGGGCGCGATGGGTGCGGCTCGTGCTCGTCGTCATCATGGCCGCGTGGCTCGCGAGCAGCGCCGTGCGCGGCTTCCTCGACCCCGAGACGGGCGAGCGGGGCGTCGCGGCGTTCTTCGGGATGCTCGGCATCCAGGTGGCGATCAACGCGATGTTCTTCGGCGGCGCGTGGATTTTCGGCGACCGCGCGTGGGCGAGCGCCATCGAGCGCGAGGACCTCGACCGCGCGAACGCCGAGATCCGCGCCCAGCAGGCGCAGCTCGCCGAGCAGGCCGTGGCACTCGAGCGGATGCGCATCGCGCGCGAGCTGCACGACGTCGTCGCGCACCACGTCTCGGCGATGGGCGTACAGGCGGGTGCGGCGCGGCGCGTGCTCGACCGCGACCGCGACGCGGCGAGGGATGCGCTGCAGCACGTCGAGCGCTCGGCCCGCGAGGCCATCGGCGAGCTGCGCTCGCTCGTGCTGACGCTGCGCTCCGAGGACGACGGCACCGGCGCCGCGCCCGACCTCGACGCGATCGAAGGGCTCGTCGTCGCCGCCCGCGAGGCGGGGCAGGAGGCGCGGCTCGCGACGCTCGGCGAGCGCCCGCCGCTCTCGCCCGCGGTCGAGCTGACCGCCTACCGCGTCGTGCAGGAGGCCCTCACGAACGCGCGCAAGCACGCGGGCGCCGCCGCCACCATCGACGTGCGGCTGCGGTTCGCGCCCGACTCGCTCGAGGTCGAGGTCGCCGACGACGGGCACGGCAGCCCGCACGCGTCGCGCGTCGGGCTCGGCAGCGGCATGGGCCTGATCGGGATGCGCGAGCGCGTCACGGCGATCGGTGGCGAGCTGGAGGCGGGCCCGAAGTCGCGCGGCGGATTCCTCGTGCGCGCGTCGCTGCCCGTCGTCCCGACGGTGCGGTCGGTGCCGTCGGCGCCGTCGCCTCCGGCGGGCGAGGCCGGCGCGGCGGCACCCGCATCCGCACCCGCCGCGTCCGCTGCCTCCGCGTCCGACGGATCTCAACGGCTCCACGTGCAGCACGTGCCCGGATCCGGGGGTGTGGTGCGCGCAGAGCCGTTGAGGCAGACGCCCGACGCCGACGCTGCGACGGCGCCCGACCCAGCCAGCCCCACCGACCCCTCCGAGGCCCGCGCATGACGCGCATCCTGCTCGTCGACGACCAGGCGCTCGTGCGCGCCGGCTTCCAGACGATCCTCACCTCCGAGCCCGGCTTCGAGGTGGTGGGCCAGGCGCCCGACGGCGCCGCGGGCGTGCGGATGGCGGCCGAGCTGCAGCCCGACGTGATCTGCATGGACGTGCAGATGCCCGTGATGGACGGGCTCGAAGCGACGCGCGCCATCTGCGCCGGCTCGTCGCACGCCTCGGTGCTCATGCTGACGACCTTCGACCGCGACGACTTCCTCTTCGAGGCGCTCTCGGCCGGCGCCTCCGGCTTCCTGCTGAAGACCGCCGAGCCGGAGCAGCTCATCGACGCCGTGCACGCGCTCGCGCGCGGGGATGCGCTGCTCTCGCCCGAGGTGACGCGCCGCGTCATCGAGCGCTTCGCCGCGCCCTCGACGCCGGCGCCCTCCCCCGCCGCGCCGCAGCTCGAGCTGCTCACGGAGCGCGAGCACGAGACGTTGCTGCGGCTCGCGCGCGGCCGCTCCAACGCCGAGATCGCCGCCGAGCTGTTCGTCGGCGAGGCGACCGTGAAGACGCACGTCTCGAACGTGCTCATGAAGCTCGGCATCCGCGACCGCATCCACGCCGTCATCTGGGCGTACGAGCACGGGGTCGTCGCGCCGCGCGTCTGACCCCGCCCGCGCCGGATCTCAACCGGCTCAGTGGTTCGCCGAACGGATGACCCGTTCGGTCGACCACTGAACCGGTTGAGACCAAGGGGTTGACGTGAGACGCCACCAGGAGGAGTGTGTAAGCAGTTGCTTACGCGATGCGGGAGGAGGCGGAGATGCCGATCGCGACCGATCCGCTCAGCCGGATCTTCTTCGCCCTCGCCGACCCGACGCGGCGCGCGATCCTCGACCGGCTCGCCGCCGGATCCGCGACCGTCGGGCACCTCGCCGAGCCGTTCGCCGTCAGCCGCCCCGCCATCTCGCAGCACCTCGGCGTGCTCGAGGACGCCGGCCTCATCGAGCGCACCCGCACCGGCCAGTGGCGCACCTGCGCGCTGCGACCGGAGGGCATGACGGATGCGGAGGCGTGGGTCGCCGAGCACCGCGCCCTCTGGCAGTCGCGGTTCGACCGGCTCGACGACGTGCTGCGCACCCTAGGCGACGGTGCTGCGCCCACCCCCACCGACCCCGCGGGCGCCCCGCCCGCATCCGCCGACGCATCCGGCGCCGGCCAGACCGAGGAGGACCGATGACCGAGAAGCAGTTCACCATCGTCCGCGAGCTCGACGCGCCCCGCGAGACCGTGTGGCGCGCCTGGACCGACCCCGCGATCGCCGCGCAGTGGTGGCACCCGCACGGGCTCGTCACGCCCCGCGACTCCGTGCACGTCGACCTCCGCGAGGGCGGCTCGTACGCGTACACGATGGTCGAGGAGGCCACCGGCGACTCGTGGCCGACCGGCGGCACCTACCTCGAGGTGCGCGAGCCGGAGCGCCTCCGCTTCACGTGGGGGAACCCGGGCGACGCGGAGGGCGAGGCGCCCGTGCTCACCGTCGAACTGCGCGAGCTCGAGGGCGGCCGCACCGAGATGATCTTCCACGTCCTCGGCATCGACGAGGACCGCGCGAGCGAGCAGAGCGTCTTCCAGGGCTGGACCGAGGCCTTCGAGGAGCTCGACGACGCGCTGGTCGCGGCGCGATGACCGTCATCGTCGAGCAGATCGTCTCGGCCGACGGCTTCGCCGCCGCGCCCGACGGCGGCATCGGCTTCATGGGCGTCGCGAACGCGAACGCCAACGACGAGGCGCAGCTGCGGATGCTCGAGGACGTGGACGCGATCGTGCTCGGCCGCACCACCTACGGGATGTTCGCCGACTACTGGCCGCACGCCGACCCGGCCGACGAGCCGGTGGCGCAGCCGATCGCGCGGCTGCCGAAGCTCGTCGTCTCCGCGACGCTGGAGCGCGCCCCGTGGGGCGACGGCGAGATCGAGGTGCTGCGCCCGGATCCGGATGCGGTCGCCGCCGTGCGCGCGCTCGAGGCGCGCTTCCCCACCGTCATCGTGTGGGGCAGCCTCACGCTCACCGACGCGCTGTTCGCGGCCGGCGCCGTCGACCGGCTGCGGCTGCGCGCCGTGCCGGCGCTGCTCGGCGAGGGCCGCCGCATCGCGCCCGAGGCACTCGGCAGCGGCGAGCCCGGCTATCGCGAGCTGCGGCACACGAGCACCGAGGCCCTCGCCTCCGGCCACGTCGTCACCGAATACGCCCTCACCTGACCTCCGCCTCCTGGTTTCAACCGGCTCAGTGGTCCGCCGAGGGGATAGTGCCCTCGGTCGACCACAGAGCCGGTTGAGATCGAAGCGAGCGCGCGTCAGCGGAGCAGCGAGAGCAGCTCGAGGGGCTCGGTGCCGGTGGCCTCGACGATGCGGCCGCTCCGGATGCGCAGCATCGAGAACTCGGCGACGTTCACGCGCCGCCGCGTGGCCGCGATGCCGCGGAACTCCCCCACGTGCGTGCCGCCGCCGCGCAGGTGCGCCGCGATCCGGTCGTCCTCGGCGACGAGCTGGATGCGCTTCCACTGCCAGTCGGGGAACCCGTGGAAGAGCTCGGCGAGGTCGCCGACCCACGCCGCCGCACCGCCCGGCAGGTGCGCCCGCCGCACCCCCGGATCCAGGAAGCCGCGGATGCGCTCGAGGTCGTGGCTGTTGCACGCCTCGAGGTAGTCGGCGTGCCATGCATGCATCTCCCACGGCTCCATCCCTCCATCCTCCCCGCTGGCGCCGGTGCGGACGCCGCCGTCCACAGATCTCGACCAGGAGGGCGAGGCTCCGCCGCGAGGGGGAGGCGAAGTCGAGCCGCCAGGGGGAGGCCGGGCCGGCACCCTCCGCCGTAGCGTCGGAGCATGCTCTCCCTCCACGCGATCTCCCGCTCCTTCGGCGGCCACCGCGCCCTCTCGGACGTCACCTTCGACGTCACCGCCGGCCGCATGACCGGCTTCGTGGGCGCCAACGGCGCCGGCAAGACCACCGCCATGCGCATCATCCTCGGCGTGCTCGCGCCCGACGGCGGCGAGGTGCGCTGGGACGGCCGCCCCATCACCGCCGACGACCGCGCCCAGTTCGGCTACATGCCCGAGGAGCGCGGCCTCTACCCGAAGATGCAGGTCAAGGAGCAGCTCGTCTACCTCGCTCGCCTCCACGGCATGGATGCGCGCACGGCCGCCGCCCGCGCCGACGACCTGCTCGAGCGCCTCGGCCTCGGCGAGCGCGGCGGCGACACCCTCGAGTCGCTGAGCCTCGGCAACCAGCAGCGCGCCCAGATCGCGGCGGCCCTGGTGCACGACCCGACGGCGCTCGTGCTCGACGAGCCCTTCTCGGGCCTCGACCCGATGGCTGTCGAGGTCACCCTCGAGGTGCTGCGCGACGTCGCCCGCTCGGGCGCGCCCGTGCTGTTCTCGAGCCACCAGCTCGACGTGGTCGAGCGGCTCTGCGACGAGCTCGTCATCCTCGCGCACGGCCAGGTGCGGGCCGCGGGCACGCGCCAGGAGCTCCGCGAGCGCCACTCGAGCCCCGAGTGGGTGCTCGAGACCGACGACGCCGGCTTCGTCCGCGGCATCCCCGGGATCGAGGTGCTCGAGTTCGACGGCGGCCACGTGCGCTTCGCCGCCGACGACGCGGCGCACGCCGACCGCGTCCTCCGCGAGGCCATCGAGCGCGGCTCGGTGCGCAGCTTCGCCCCCTCCGTCCGTCCGCTGACCGAGATCTTCCAGGAGGTCGTCCGATGAGCACCGCCGCCCCCGCCCGTCCCGCATCCGCGCCCCGCGGGCGCACCCCGTTCGCGCAGGCCGTCGGCATCGTCGCCCAGCGCGAGGTGATGACGAAGCTCCGCTCGAAGGCCTTCCTCATCTCGACCCTGCTGCTGCTCGCCGCCGTCTTCGCGGGCGTGCTGCTCTCGTCGTACGGGCCGCAGCTGTTCGGCGACTCCGACACGCGCGTCGCCGCGACCGCGCAGACCGCCTCCGCGCTCGAGGGCGTCGAGGGCTACGAGGTGGAGGTGCTCGGCAGCGAGGATGCGGTGCGCGACGCCGTCGAGGCGGGCGACGCGGATGCGGGCGTCGTCCAGGGCGACGGCCCCTCGGGCCTCGTCGTGCTCGGCGACCGCGAGGCGCCCACCGACGTGCTGCAGGCGCTGAGCGTGCAGCCCGAGCTGCAGCTGCTCGACCCGAACGCGCCCGACCCGTTGCTGACCTACTTCATCGGCATCGCGTTCGGCATCGTGTTCTTCTCGTCGGCGATCACGTTCGGCCAGACGATCGCGCAGTCGGTGGTCGAGGAGAAGCAGTCGCGCATCGTCGAGATCATGCTCGCGACCGTGCCGGCGCGGGCGATCCTCGCGGGCAAGGTGCTCGGCAACTCGCTGCTCGCGTTCGGGCAGATCGCGCTCATCGCGGGCGTGGTGCTGCTGGGCGGGGCGGTGACCGGCTCGCAGCTGCTGCTCGACGGGCTCGGCATGCCGATCGTGTGGTTCGTGGCGCTGTTCACGGTGGGCTTCGTGATGCTCGCGGCCCTCTACTCGGCGGCGGCCGCGCTCGTCTCGCGGGCCGAGGACCTCGGCTCCGCGTCGAGCCCGATCATGATGCTGATCATGATCCCGTACATCCTCGTGATCGTCTTCAACAACAACCCGCTGGCCCTGCAGATCATGTCGTACGTGCCGTTCTCGGCGCCGGTGGCCGTGCCGATGCGGGTGTACCTCGGCACGATGGAGTGGTGGGAGCCGCTGCTCTCGCTCGCGATCCTCGTGGCCTCGACCGTCGCGGTCATCCTCTTCGCCGCCCTCGTCTACGAGCGCTCGCTGCTGAAGACCGGCGCGATGGTGAAGTGGCGGGATGCGCTGAAGCGGTAGCGCCGGAGGATTCGGCCGTGAGCGGGGCGCCGGGTGGACTATCCACTCGGCGCCCCGCTCAGCGCTGATTCCTCCGGGCTTGCGGCCGGGCGACCGGAGGAATCGGCTCCCTGCGGCCACATGGACGCATAGTGCGACCATGCGGTCGCTCAGCGCCGATTCCTCCGGACCCACCGCTGGTCGAGGAGCGCGCGCCGCAGGCGCCCGCTTCACGAGACCCCCGCGCGATGCGGTTCTCGTGACGGCTGCGTCCTGCGGACGCGGCCTCCTCGACCAGCGGCGCTCCGGGCGCGCCCACGCAGGTCGCGCTACCGTGGAGCGCATGGGGACCATCTGCAGCAGCGCCGCGATCACCGCGGGCTGCACCGGGATGCCGGCTCGCCGGCTGCGCCGCCGCTGACGGCGCGCTGCTCCCGGACCATCTGAACGCTTCGCAGCTCGCCGCACGTCGATCGCCGGTGCGGCTCGTTCAGGCTGCCCCGGCTCTGCGGACCGGAGCCACCCCATGTCCCGACGGACACGACCCCGTGCGCACCTGCGCGCATCCCGAACCCCTGCCCACGCCATCCCGGCGCGGGCGCCCGGGCGCCACGAGCTCGGCCAGAGCTTCCTCGTCGACCGGCGCGCGATCGCCGACGTCGTCGCGCTCGTCGGCGCCACCCGCGGCCCGATCCTCGAGATCGGCCCGGGCGACGGCGCGCTGACCCTGCCGATCGCCCGCCTCGGCCGGCCGCTGCGCGGGCTCGAGGCCGACGCCCGCCGCGCGGCGCGCCTCGACGCGCGCACGCCGCCCGCGGTGCGCATCGAGCACGCCGACGCGCTCGCGCACCGCTTCGACGCGCGCCCGCACGTCGTCGTCTCGAACCTCCCCTTCCACATCACGACCGCCCTGCTGCGGCGCCTGCTGGCCGCGCCCGGGTGGACGGATGCGGTGCTCATCGCCCAGTGGGAGGTCGCCAGGCGCCGCGCGGGCGTCGGCGGCGGCTCGCAGCTCACGGCGCAGGCGGCGCCGTGGTTCGCGTTCGAGCTCGGCAGGCGCATCCCGCGCTCGGCGTTCCGGCCGATGCCGCAGGTCGACGCGGGGCTGTTCGCCGTGCGGCGCCGGGAGCGGCCACTCGTCGAGGCGGCGGATCGGCGGGCCTACGAGACGCTCGTGGCGCGCTCCTTCTCGGCACCCGGCGCGGGCCTCGCCCGCATCCTGCCCGCGGCCGGCGCACTGCCCGCGCAGGCGGCGAAGCGCTGGCTGCGCGAGCGCGGGCACCCGCCGCATGCGCTGCCGCGCGACCTCTCCCCCGACGACTGGGCGGCGCTGTGGCACCGGCACCGCGAGGTGCGGTGAGCGCTCCGGGCCTCCGCTGGTCGAGGAGCGCGCCGCCGCCTCCCCCGCTGGGCGAGGAGCGCGACGCCGTAGGCGGCACGCGTCTCGAGACCATCGCCGCGGCTCGTCGGGTGGTCTCGAGACGGCAGCGTCCTGCGGGCGCGGCCTCCTCGACCAGCGGAGAGCGGCGCGGCCTCCTCGATCAGCGGGAGGGTGCGGCCTCTCGACCCGCGTGAGCGATGCACTTGCGCACCGCACGGTTGTGTGGTTCATTACTTGAGTAATGAACCCACGGAGCGGGTGCGCACCTGCTCCCGGATGTGCGCACATCCGAACCCCACATCACCCCTAGGAGGCAGCGTGCTCGACGACAGCAAGCCGCTCTTCGTCGCTCTCGCAGAGCAGATCGAGGACGGCATCCTCGACGGCACCTACGCCGAGGACGCCCCGGTCCCGTCGACGAACGAGCTCGCCGCATTCCTCCGCATCAACCCCGCGACGGCGGGCAAGGGCCTCGGCCTGCTCGTCGACGCCGGGGTGCTCGTGAAGAGGAGAGGGATCGGCATGTTCGTCGCCCCCGGCGCCCCCGCGGCGCTCCGCGAGCGCCGCCGCAGCGCGTTCGCAGCCCAGTTCATCGCACCACTGCTCCGCGAGGCAGACCAGCTCGGGATCACCCCCGACGACCTCGCCGGCATGATCAGGAAGGAGGCGGACCGATGACCGCCATCGCCACCACCGGCCTCAGCAAGCACTTCGGCGACGTGCGCGCCGTCGACGACGTCGACATCGCGCTCGCGGAGCTCCGCATCCACGGCCTCCTCGGCCGCAACGGCGCCGGCAAGACCACGCTCATGCAGCTGCTCACCGGGCAGGTGTTCGCCACCCGCGGCACCATGCGGGTGCTCGGCGCCGAACCGGTCGAGAACGCCGACGTGCTCTCGCAGACGTGCTTCATCCAGGAGAGCCAGAAGTACCCCGACACGTTCCGCGCGATCGACGTGCTGCGGATCGCGGCCGGCGCCTACCCGAACTGGGACCAGGAGTACGCCGACCAGCTGGTCGAGGAGTTCCGGCTCCCCGTGAAGCGCACCATCAAGAAGCTCTCGCGCGGCCAGCTCTCGGCCATCGGCATCGTCGTCGGCCTCGCCTCGCGGGCGCCGCTGACGTTCTTCGACGAGCCCTACCTCGGCCTCGACGCCGTCGCCCGTCGCATGTTCTACGACCGCCTGCTCGCCGACTTCGCCGAGCACCCCCGCACCGTCGTGCTCTCGACGCACCACATCGACGAGGTCTCGAACCTCCTCGAGCACGTCGTCATCCTCGACGAGGGGCAGGTGCTGCTCGACGCCGACACCGACGAGCTGCAGGACGCCGCCCTCACCGTGTCGGGCCGCGCCACCGACGTCGACGCGTTCCTCGCCGGCCGCGAGGTGCTCGAGCGCACCGTTCTCGGCACGCTCGCCACCGCGACGGTCCCGGGAGGTCCGGATGCGAAGCGCGCCGCGCTCGACGCCGGCCTCGACGTGAGCCCCGTCTCGCTGCAGGCGCTCTTCGTGCACCTCACCACCGCCAACGCCTCGTCCCGCGCGACCGACGTCGCGACCGTCTGAAGGAGACCGTCATGCGCATCCGCAACGTCGTCCAGCTCCACACCGTCAACCGCATGCAGTTCTTCGGCTGGCCGCTCGTCTTCATGACCCTCTCGCTCGCGCTCGTGCTCGTGATCGGCGGGCTCGTGCTCGGCGTCGGCGGGCCCGACGCCCGCGAGGGCATGCACAACGGCATGCAGTGGAACGGCGCCATCTTCGCCGTGCTCGGCCCGCTCATCGGCTTCGGCTTCACCGCGATGGGGCAGTACTTCCCGCTCGCGCTCGGGCTCGGGCTCACCCGCCGGGAGTTCGCCGTCGGCACCTCGCTCGTGTTCGTCGGCTACGCCGCGTTCTTCGCGACCGTCTTCACGATCGGCAAGGCGATCGAGTCGGCCACCGGCGGCTTCGGCCTCGGCATCCGCTTCTTCGACACCTACTACACGGGCGTCGGCGCGTGGTGGCAGACCGCCATCCAGAGCTTCCTCGTCATCCTCGCGGTGATGCTCGTGGGTGCTGCCATCACGACAGCGTTCCACCGCTGGGGCCAGAGCTTCCTCTGGGCGTTCTGGCTCACGCTCGCGGTGATCGTCGTCGCGATCGCCGGCGGCCTCATCCTGTCGGAGCCGTTCCGCGAGCTCGTCGGCCAGCTCGGCCAGCTCCCGTGGATCGCGTGGATGGGCGTCGTCGCCGGCTTCGGCGCGATCGGCGCCGCGGTCTGGCTCACGCTCGTCCGGCGGGCGCAGGCCCGCTGACCCTCGGCGCGGCCACTCTCGCGACCCGACCTGCACCGAACGGCCCCTCCGGCACCGCTGGAGGGGCCGTCCGGTGCACGTGCGGCGTCGCCGCTCAGCCCTTGGCGGCCTCGTAGCGGTCGAGGGCCTCCTGCCGCTCGGCCGCGTGGTCGAGGATGCGCTCCGGGTAGTCGTGCGCGTAGCCGTCGTCGGCCTTCCACGGCTCGTGCACGCGCTTGCCCTCGAGGTGGCGCAGCTCCGGCACCCAGCGGCGCACGTAGTCGCCCGTCGGATCGAACCTCTGCCCCTGCAGCACGGGGTTGAAGACCCGGAAGTACGGCGACGCATCCGTGCCGGTGCCGGCCGTCCACTGCCAGCCGTGGTTGTTCGAGGCGATGTCGCCGTCCGCGAGCCGGTCGAGGAAGTGCTGCGCCCCGTGCCCCCACCAGACGTGCAGGTCCTTCGTGAGGAAGCTCGCCGCCAGCATCCGCACCCGGTTGTGCATCCAGCCCTCGGCGCGCAGCTGCCGCATGCCCGCGTCGACCATCGGGAACCCCGTGCGGCCCTCCTGCCAGGCCACGAACGACGCCCCCGGCTCGTCGTAGGGGATGCGCGCGAGTGCGTCGGTGAAGTCGTGCCACGCGGAGCGGGGGTGGTGGAAGACGACGTCGGCGTAGAACTCCCTCCACGCCAGCTCGGTCTGGTAGCGCTTCAGCGACCGCTGGGCGGCCTTCGAGCGCTTCGGCGCGACGCGGTCGAGGTCGGCGAGCAGCGTGCGCGGGTGCACGGCGCCGAGCTTCAGCGCGATCGACATGCGCGAGGTGCCGTCGAGGTCGGGGCGGTCGCGGGATGCGTCGTAGTCGTCGATCGGCCCGTCGAGGAACTCGTGCCAGCGCTCGAGCGCCGGCTCCTCGGCCGACCACGCCAGGTTCGCCTCGACCTCCGGCGCATCCGGGATCGCCTCGCCCTCGACGCGGCGCACCCAGCGGTGCTGCGACGGCAGCTCGGCCGGCGCCCGCCAGCCGTGCTCGAGCCAGGCGCGCGAGAACGGCGTGAAGACGCGGAACGGCCCGCCGTCGCCCTTCCGCACGCGACCGGGCGAGACGGCGTAGGGGGTGCCGGTGGCGACGAGCGGCACGTCGAGCGAGCGCTCGACGCGGCGGTCGCGGGCGCGACCGAACGGGGTGGTCTCGCCCGAGACGTGCACGGCCTCCGCCCCCGCCTCGGCGACGAGCGCGGGGATGACCTCCTCCGGCTTCCCGCGGCGCACGACGAGCGCGCCGTCGGTCGCGCGATGGAGCGCCTCGAGGGCGGTGAGCATCGCGGCGGTGCGGGCGTCGCCGGCGCGCTCGAGCGCCGGATCGAGCACGAAGGCCGGCAGCACCTCCCCCGCCTCTGCGGCGGCGACGAGCGCGGGATGGTCGCGCACCCGCAGGTCGCGGCGGAACCAGACGAGCTGCGCGGGCATGCCGCGACGATACGCGCGCCGGCTGGGCGCGCGACCCGCGCGTCCGCCCTCCCGCTCATCCCGCCTCGCGCTCGACACCGATCGGTCGCTCCCGCTCGGGTGCCAGGATGGTGGCGTGCAGCAGCTCCACGACTCCGACCGCCGCGGCTTCGCCTCCGACAACTACTCCGGGGTCCACCCCGCCGTGCTCGAGGCGCTCACGACCGCGAACGGCGGCCACCAGACCGCGTACGGGGCGGACGACTACACCGCGCGCCTCCAGGAGGTCGTGCGCCGGCACTTCGGCGACCAGGCCGAGGCGTTCCCCGTCTTCAACGGCACGGGCGCCAACGTGCTCTCGCTGCAGTCGCTGCTGCCGCGCTGGGGCGGCGTCGTCGCCGCGGCCACCGCGCACATCAACGTCGACGAGGGCGGCGCACCCGAGCGCGTCGGCGGCATGAAGCTGCTCACGGTGCCCACGCCCGACGGCAAGCTCACCCCCGAGCTCATCGACCTGCAGGCGCACGGCTTCGGCGACGAGCACCGCGCCCAGCCGCTCGCCGTCTCGATCACGCAGTCGACCGAGCTCGGCACGCTCTACACGGCCGACGAGATCCGCGCGATCGCCGACCACGCGCACGGCCTCGGCATGCTCGTGCACCTCGACGGCGCGCGCATCTCGAACGCGGCCGTCGCCCTCGGCACCGAGCTGCGCGACTTCACGACGGATGCGGGCGTCGACATCGTCTCGCTCGGCGGCACGAAGAACGGCGCCATGGGCGCGGAGGCCGTGGTGACACTCTCGGAGCGGGCCGGCGAGGGACTCGTCTACCTCCGCAAGCTCAACATGCAGCTCGCGTCGAAGATGCGGTTCATCTCGGCGCAGCTCGTGGCGCTCTACGAGGGCGACCTGTGGCGCGAGAACGCGGCGCACGCGAACGCGATGGCGACGCGCCTGCGCGCGGCGGTCGAGGGCCTCCCCGGCGTCTCGTTCGCCTACCCGACGCAGGCGAACGGCGTCTTCGCGAGCCTGCCCACCGGCGTCGCCGACCGCGTGCGCGAGCGCTTCTTCTTCTACGACTGGGATGCGGCGGGCCGCGAGGTGCGCTGGATGTGCACGTGGGACACGGCCGAGGCCGACGTCGACGCGTTCGCCGCCGCGGTGCGCGAGGCCGTGGAGGCATCCACCGCCTGACACGGCGACATGCGAGGAGGGGCGGACCGGTGGTCCGCCCCTCCTGCTGTGCTCGACCTACTGCTTGGCCTCGCCCTGCACGCGGTCCTTCGCGTGCTGGGCGTCGCTCTGCACGTGGTCCTTGGCGCTCTGCGCGTCGTCCTTCACCTGGGCCGCGGCATCCTTCGCCTCGTCCTGCACGTGCGCGGCGGCCTCCTGCGCGGCGCCCTTGACCGACTCCGCGGCCTCCTTCGCCGGCTCCTTGAGGTGCTCCGCCGCCTCCTTGGCGACGTCCTTCGCCTCGTCGACGATCGGTTGCGCGCTCTCGCGCACCTTCGCCGCCGCCTCCTGCTCCCTGCTGCTGGAGGGGATGAGCGAGGCGACGAGCGCGCCGACGCCGAAGGCGATGAGGCCCATCGCGAGCGGGTTGCCCTTCGCGTACCGCACCGTGCGGTCGGACGCGTCGTGCACGCCCTCGCCGACCCGGCGGCCGGCGTCGCGCACGCCCTCCTTCGCGGAGTGCGCTGCGTGGTGCACCGCGTCGCCGGCATCGCCGACGGCGCCGGAGTCGCGCGGGTCGTCGGAGCCGAACAGCGACTCCTTGACGTCGTGCAGCTTCGACTTCACGCGCGTCGCCTGGCGATCGGCGATGCTGCTCGGCGACACCTTCTCGGCGAGCGCGTCGACATCGCCGCTCACCCGCTCGCGGGTCCGATCGATGTCGGCGCGGATCTCCTCAGGGGTCTGGTCGGTCATCGTCCTGCCTCCTTCGTGTGCAGCGCGTCGGGGATCTGCTTGACGGAATCCACCGTCTCGGGCATGGGCTCGACGCGCCTGAGCTCCTTGCGACCGACGACGAAGAGGATGGCTCCCACCACGATCCAGAGGATCGCGACGATCAGCGCGCCGAGCCCGAGGTTGTCGAGCCCGTCGCCGATCCACCACATGAGTGCCATCGAGATGAAGAGGATGGCGAGGCCGGCCGCGTAGCCGGCGCCGCCGAGCATCCCCGCGCCCTTGCCGGCACGGGTCGCCTCCTGCTTGGCCTCGGCCTTGGCGAGCGCGATCTCCTTGCGCATGAGGGCCGAGATGTCGCGCATGAGGTCGCCGACGATGTCGCCGAGCGACTGACCGGCGGCGCGGCGCTCGGCGTCGTTCGACGCCGCGGCGACCGCCGGGTCCTCGTGCGCGTGGCGCGGCACGTCGGGGCCGGTCACGGGTATCGCTCCCCCCGGACCTCGTCGGAGGCGGGGTCGGAGTGGCCGATGCCGGCCGGGCCGGGCTGCGCGGTGCCGGTGGCGGTGACGCGCGGCGAGCCGGTGCCGGTGGTCGAGCCGGTACCCGTGCCCTGGGGCGAGTGCCCCGTCTGGGCGGGCACGTCGCCGTCGACGATCACGCCGCGCGTGGCACCGCCGTCGCCGCCGGTCGTACCGACGGCCGGCATGCGGCCGCCGAACTCCGGACCGGTCGTGCTGGCCGAGCCGCCGCTCGTGCCGCCGCTGCTCGCGCGGGCCTCGCTGACCATGCCGCGGGCGAGGCGTCCGACGAGCAGGCCGGCGACGCCGGCGATCGCGATGAAGGTGCCCGGGCGTCGGCGCGCGAACGTCTTGACCTCCTCGAGGAGGTCGGCGGGCTCGCGGTTCGAGAGCCAGCTCGCGGCGCCCTCCGCGCGGTCGGCGACCTCGCGGACGATCTGGGCGGCGAGGCCGCTCTCGGGGGCGTTGCCGTCGGCCATGCCGCGGAGGTCGCTGCCGAAGGTGCTCACGCCGTCGGCGAGGCGGCGCTGCTGCGTGCCCGCCTGGTCGCGCACCTCGTGCATGGTCTGGTCGAGCAGCTGGCGCGCCTGCTGCTTCGCCTCGCCGACGACGTGGGCCGCATCCTGCTTCGCGGTGCCCGCGACGCGGCGACCCGCGTCGGTCGCGCTCTCCTTCAGGTTGGCGGCCTCCTCCTTGGCGGTGCCGCCCAAACTGGCGGCCTCCTCCTTGGCGGTGTCCTTCACGCCTCCGGTGGAGCCGGAGCCGCTCGAGCCGGAGCCCGACGAGCCGTAGCCCGCGTTCGCCGAGGTCGTCGAGCCGGTCGCCGAGCCGACGCCCGTGCCGTAGCCGCTCGAGCCCGTCGCCGACGAGCCTGCCGCGGTCGAGGCAGTGCCCGCGCCGCCGATCGGGTCGGCGACCGGGACGCCGGGCGTGCGCCCGCCGCCTGCTCCCGACGAGCCGGCGAGGCCGGTGCCGGAGGTGCTCGAGGTCAGGCTCGAGTCGGTGCCGAGCGCGTCGCTCGCGCTGGCCGCCGTCTCGTCGTACGAGGGGGCCGCGGAGGCCGCCGGCTGGTCGTCGGCCGGGCTGTGCCCGGGCCGGCGGCTCGCCTCGTGGGGCTGGTACGCGTCTGTCATGAGTCGTTCCCATCCTCAGGACGCGGGGGTCCGTCCGCCGCGTCGGGTCGTGCCGTTTGTCCCCCGAACTGTGTACCCCGAACCTGATGGCGGGCGGTGGGTTCGCCGGATGCGTTCACAGGCTCGGAGGAGTAGACGCGCGCGCCCCGTGGGAGGTCGGTGGCAGGCTGGCGCCATGGCATCGAGCATCGGCACTCGCGGCGGCTCGGCGGATCGTCCCGCGGTCTTCTTCCGCGACGCGGCGGAGTTCCGCGCGTGGCTCGAGGCGCACCACGCGGACGAGTCGGAGCTGTGGATGGGCCTGCGCGCCAAGCACGTCGAGCCGCGCGGGATCACGTGGGCCGAGGCGGTGCCGGAGGCGCTCTGCTTCGGCTGGATCGACTCCGTCTCCCAGCGCATCGACGACGACGCGCGGCGACAGCGGTGGACGCCGCGCAAGGCCCGCTCGATCTGGTCGGCGGTGAACATCGCGCACGTCGAGCGGCTCACGGCGGAGGGGCGGATGCACCCGGCGGGCATCGCGGCGTTCGAGGCGCGGCGGCCGGAGGACGCCGGGCTCTACACGCACGAGCAGCCGCACGACGTCGCGCTGCCGCCGGAGCTGCAGGCCATCCTCGACGCCTCGCCGGCCGCGACGGCGTTCCTCGCGGAGGCGACGCCCGGGTACCGCAAGCAGGCGACGGTGTGGATCCTCGGCGCGAAGCGGGAGGCGACGCGCGTCTCGCGCACGGAGCAGCTGCGCGACGACTCGGCGGCGGGGCTGCAGGTGCCGCCGTTCCGGCCGGGCGCGACGCCGAAGTGGGTGGCGCGGGCGGCCGCGGCCGCGGCCCGCACCGCTGGTTGAGCCGCTCCGCCGCCGCAGGCGGCTGAGCGAGTCGAAACCACAGGATGGCGAGCAGCTCGCCGCGCGGATGGTCTCGAGACGCGTGCCGCCTGCGGCGGCGCGCTCCTCGACCAGCGGGGTGGCCAGCGGAGAGGCGGCGGAGGGCTACCCGCGCGGGCCGCGCCGCTGCAGGTACGCCGCGAGGTTCGCGAGCGACGAGCCGAGGCCCTCCTCGTGGTCCTCCTGCGCGATGCCGGGCGGCACATCCGTCGCCTCGACGCTCACGCGCGTGCCCGCCGCGACCGGCTCGAGCCGCCACGTCATCGTCATCGCGCCGCGGAAGCGCTCGAGCGCCGTCTCGAAGCGGATGCGCTGCACGACCTTCCGCCCGGGGATGAGCTCGAGCAGCTCGACGCGCGAGACGTCGGCGTCGTCGGTGGTCTTCGTGTCCTCCGGCGCCTCGAAGCGGAGCACGATCCGGTAGCCGCCGCCCTCGCGCCCGTCGAAGTCCTCGATCGTGCCGCTCGAGCCCTCCGGCGGCAGCCACTGGGCGAGGGCCGCCGGGTCGACGAGCGCGTCGTAGACCACATCCGGCGGCCCCTGCACGACGGTGTCGGCCCGGTCGACGCGGTGGCCGTCGGGGTGCGGCGTGCCGCGGGCGGCACCGCGCGCGACCGCGCCCACGATCGCCTCGAGCGCGCGGCCGAGGTCGTCGAAGCCGAGCCCCGCGTCGACGGGCGCGGCGCCCGCATCCGTCTCGCCGCCCACGCCCGCGACGCCCGACGACCGCACGGCCGGCACGTGCACGAAGCCGCCCGGCACGTCGAGCCCCGCGACGAGGTACGCGACGTGGTTGCACAGGAACCGGCCCGCGTCGTCGCTCGCCTCGGCGGGCACGCCGGCGTCCTCGATCGCGGCGACGAGCGCCTCGACGTCGAGGCCCGAGGCGCGGCGCTCCGGTCCGTCCGGGTCGATCGGCTCGTGCCGCGGCTGGGCGCCGGCGTTGTCGGGGATGCGCGCGTCGTCCTCGTTCACCCCCCAGCGCTCGGGGGTCACCGCGGTGCGGCCGCCCGCCTCGCCGACCGCCACGACCGCATCCGGCCGGTGCTCGGCGACGAGCGCGGCGAGCGCGCGGTCGGCCTCGCCGAACGCGACCGGCAGCACGCCCACCACGATCTCGACGCCCGGCTGCGGGCGCTCGGCGCGGGCGCCCTCGAGCCGCCGCACGGCCTCGAGGCTGGCGTTCTCGGCGTCGCCGCCGAAGGGCTCGAAGGCGGTGACGAGGATGCGCATGCCCCCATCCTCCCCCCCGGCGCCCGAGCGGTCACCCCCGGGGCCGAGCCGGGCGCCGCCGGGTCGCGCCAGGAGGCAGGATGGGGGGATGACCACTGCAGGGCTCGACGTCGGCGGCACGAAGGTCGCGGGTGTCGCGCTTGCGCGGCGGGACGGCGACGGCGCGGCCCGCGAGGGCGCCGACCGCATCCTCGCCCGCATCCACCGGCCGCACGCGATCGCCGGGCCCGACTCGCTCGTCGACGCCCTCGAGGGCGCGGTTCGCGACCTCGACGCGCAGCTCGCCGCGGTCGGCGAGCCGCCGATCGAAGCGGTCGGGCTCGCGATCGCCGCCTGGCTCACCCGCGATCGCGAGGTCGTGACGTGGGCCGCGCACCTCGGCGTGCGCGACTTCGCCCTGCGCGCGGCGCTCTCGGCGCGGCTCGGGATGCCCGTGACCATCGACAACGACGCGAACGGCTACCTCGTCGGCGAGGCGGAGCTCGGCGCCGCCCGCGGCGCGCACTCGTCGATCCTCATCGCGCTCGGCACGGGCGTCGGCGGCGCGTATGTCGCCGACGACCGGCCGCTCATCGGCGCGCACGGCCTCGCGGGCGAACTGGGCCACGTGACGGTCGACGAGCACGGCCCGATCTGCTCCTGCACGGCGCGCGGCTGCATCGAGTCGTACGCGGGCGGCAACGCCCTCGCGCGCGACGCCGCCTCGGTCGAGGCTGCGGTCGCGCTGGCCCCCGACGGCCGGCCCACCGCCGAGCACCTGGCGGCGGCGGCCCGCGCGGGCGATGCCGCCGCGCTCGCGCTCATGGAGCGGGCCGGATGGGCGGTCGCCGCCGGGCTGCGCCGCCTCCTGCCCGCCTTCGACCCGGAGGTCGTGGTGCTCGGCGGTCGCGTGCTGCTCGAGTGCACCGACCTGCTGCTCCCGGTGATCGAGCGCGAGCTCGCCGCGCATGCGCCGCTGCAGGGCGTGCCGCAGCCGCGTCGGCTCGTGCTCGCCGAGCTCGGCGGGCTCTCAGCCGCGGTCGGCGGCGCGGTGCTGGCCGAGCGCGCGGGACGCGCGGAGGCGGCGCGATGACCCGCCCGGTGACCGTCGTCACGGGCGGCGGCCGCGGCATCGGCGCCGCCACATGCCTGCGGCTCGCGGCCGACGGCCACGACCTCGTCGTCGGCTACCGCGCCGACCGGGCGGCGGCGGAGGCGGTGGTCGCGCAGGCGACGGCGCTCGGCGCACGGGCGGTCGCCCAGCAGGTCGACGTCGTCGACGAGGCCTCGGTGGATGCGCTCCTCGACGCGGCCGCTCCGCTCGGCACGCTCACGGGCGTGGTGGCGAACGCGGGCGCGGCGCGCGCGGTCGGCCGGCTCGCCGACGCGGCCTTCGACGACCTCCGCGCCGACCTCGACGTCAACCTGCTCGGCGTGGTCACCACCTGCCGCGCGGCGGTGCGGCGGCTCGGCCGGGGCGGTGCGATCGTCGCCGTCTCGTCGGTCGCGGCGCGGCTCGGCTCCCCCGGCACCTACGTGCACTACGCGGCGGCGAAGGCGGGCGTCGAGGCGCTCGTCGTCGGCCTCGCCCGCGAGGTCGCGGCCGACGGCATCCGCGTGAACGCGGTCGCGCCCGGCACGATCTGGACCGGCTTCCACCAGGACCCGGAGCGGCCCGCGAAGGTCGCGGCGACCGTGCCGATGGGGCGCGCCGGCCAGCCGGAGGAGGTCGCCGCGGCGATCGCGTGGCTGCTCGGCCCCGACGCCTCGTACGCGACCGGCAGCGTGCTCGAGGTCACCGGCGGGCTCTGAGCGCGCCGACCCGGACCGCGCGGCGCCGGACCGCCGGGTCGGACCGCGAGGGGTCTGACTGCGCCGGCAGCGGCCGACTCAGACGACGCCGGCGTCGCGCGCGATCACCGCGGCGCGCATCCGCGACCGCGCGTCGAGCTTCGCGAGGATGCGCGAGACGTGCGACTTCGCGGTCGGCTCGGTGATGCCGAACCGCTCGGCGAGCTGCGCGTTCGAGAGCCCCTCGCCGAGCCCGGCCAGCACCTCGCGCTCGCGCGCGGTGAGCTGCGCCAGACGTGCCGCCGCCTCGGCGCGCTCGGCCTCCGCCGGCCCGGCCGGCCCTGCCGTCACGGCCCGGAGCCGATCGAGCACCCGCCGCGTCACCTCGGGCGCGAGCACGCTGTCGCCCGCGGCGACGCGGCGCACGCCGGCGACGATCTCGCCCGGCTCGGCGGTCTTCAGCAGGTAGCCGGATGCGCCTGCCGCGAGCGCGCCGTCGACATGCTCGTCCACGTCGTACGTCGTGAGCATGAGCACGGCGACCCCCTCGGCCACGACGGCCGTCGCCGCCTCGATGCCGTCGACGCGCGGCATCCGCACGTCCATGAGCACGACGTCGGGGCGCAGCGCCCGTGCCTGGAGGATCGCGGCACGGCCGTCGGCGGCCTCGCCCACCACCTCGATGCCGGCATCGGCGCCGAGCACCGCCGCGACGCCGGCCCGCACCGCCGCGTGGTCGTCGGCGACGACCACGCGCACGGCGCCGCGCGCATCCACGCCGCCCTCGCCCTCGTGGGCCCGCAGGCCCGCCTCGCCGCTCACGCCGCGGCTCCCGCCGCGGCCGCACCGCGCCGCGCGGCGCCGGCCGGCTCGTCGAACGAATCCCCGGCCGCCGCCGACGGCACCCGCGCCCGCACGAGCCAGCGGTCGTCGTCGACCGGTCCGGCCTCCCCCTCGCCGCCCGCGAGCGTCCACCGCTCGCGCATGAGCGGGATGCCGAGGCCGTTGCCGCCCGCCTCGACGGCCCGCACCGCCATCGCGTTCTCGACGCGCAGCTCGACGCCTCGCTCGCCGAGGTCGTCGACGCGCAGCCGCACCGGCGCGCCCGGCGCGTGCCGCGCGGCGTTCGCGATCGCCTCCCGGGCGATGCGGGCGAGCGCGTGCGACGCCGTGCTCTCGAGCGCCCCCGCATCGACCGCGACGCGCGCGACGAGGTCGACGCCGAAGCGCTCGGCGTCGGCGGCGAGCGCTTCCAGGTCCTCGATGCGCGCCGCCACGCGCGTGCCGGCCGCGTCCCGGTCGTCGCCGAGCACGTCGATGAGCTGCCGCAGCTCGGTGAGCGCCTCGATGCTCGAGCGGCGCACCGCCGCGATCGACCGGGCGGTCGCCGCATCCGGGTGCTCGCGCACCTCGAGCGCGCCGGTCTGCAGCGCGATCGCCGAGAGCCTTGCCGCGAGCTCGTCGTGCAGCTCGCGAGCCATCGCCGAGCGCTCCTGGCGCAGCGCCCCGGCGCGCGCCGCCTCGCCGGCGGCCGCGACCGCCGCGACGCGCTCGCGCTCGGCGCCGAGCAGCTCGTCGCGCTGCCGCACCGACGTGCCCCACAGCGCGGGCGTGCCGAGCAGCATCGCGAGCATCGCCGCCAGCTGCACCGCATCGGCGGGCGTGCCGGGGCGAGCGAGCAGCAGCAGCGCCAGCGCGAGCGCGCCCGCCGCCACGAGCACCGCACGGCGGGCGCGCACGGCCGGGTGCAGCATCGCGGCGTAGACCGCGTCGAGCAGCGCGAGCAGGGGCACGAGCGGCAGCGCGCCGCTCACCCACGCGGCGTCGACGAGCAGGAGCGCGCCGAGCAGCCCGATCGCGAGCAGCGGCGCTCGGCGCTTCAGGAGCGTGGCGAGCGCCGCGGCGACCACGACCGCCCACGGTGCCCAGGGCTCGCCGAGCGGCAAGGTCGGATCGGGCGCCGGGGTGCCGCCGCCGATCGTGAGCCCGCCGCCGACCACGAGCAGCAGCGCCGCGACGGCGACGTCGCCCGCGGTCGAGCTGTAGCGGATGCGCGGCAGCACCCAGGCGTCGAGGGGTGCGGGGGCGGCCATGCCTCCATCCCAGCACGCGCCGCGGCGTCGCGGCTCCTCCGAAGGATGGAGGCGCGGCATGCTCCGCTGCATCCTCCGCCCGACGCGCCCGCCGCTGCCCGCCGCGAGCCTCGATCCATGGACCTCCCCACGATCGGCATGCTCGCGCTGCTCGCCCTCGCCGACTCCACGAGCTTCGGCACCCTGCTCATCCCCGTCTGGCTGCTCCTCGCCTCCTCGCGCCCGCGGCCTGGCCGGATGCTCGTCTACCTCGGCACCGTCGCGGGGAGCTACCTCGTGCTCGGCGCGCTGCTCTCGCTCGGCGCGCGGCTGCTGCTCGACGACCTGCGGGCGTGGATCGCCTCGCCGGTCGGCGGCGGCGTGCTCGTGGTGGTGGGGATCGTGCTGCTCGTCGGGGCGATCGTCTCGGGCGGCGGCGGGGGCGATGGCGCCCCGAGCGGTCGTCTCGTGCGGTGGCGGGAACGGGCGGTCGGCTCGGAGGCCGGCTCGCTGCGGCCGCTCATGGCGCTCGCCGTCGCGGCGACGCTGCTCGAGATCGCGACCCTGCTGCCCTACCTGGTGGCCATCGGCATCCTCGACGCCGCCGAGCTGCCGGTGCCGCTGCACGGCGCGGCGCTCGTGGGCTACTGCCTCGTCATGGTGCTGCCGGCGCTCGCGCTGCTCGTCGTGCGGCTCGTCGCGCACCGCGCAGTCGAGCCGCTGCTGCAGCGCGTCAACGCGTGGCTCACGAAGCAGGCGGGCGAGCTGACGGCGTGGATCGCCGGCCTCGTGGGCGTGCTCCTCATCAACCTCGGATCCGGCCCGATCGGCGGCATCGGCGGCCTCGTCGACGCGGTGACCGACGGCGTCGGCTCGCTGTTCAGGCTCGGCTGAGGCGCGGCGCTCGACCGCCGCCATCCGCATCCGAGCGGCGCCGCCCGCATCCGACTCGCGCCTCTGCTTCCCCGAGTGGCGCCTCCTGCTTCCGAGCGGCGACGTCCGCATCCGAGTGGCGACATCCGGTCGGCAGTGGCGTCGAATGACCGCCGTCCGCCGCCACTCAGGTGCGAACGGCGCCCATCCGCAGCGGAACGGCGCCGCTCAAGTGCCAATGGCGCCAGTCAAGAGCAAGCCGGCGCCGCTCGGCGACTCCGCGCACCGGGCAGTACGTCCGATGGGTCTCTTCGTGCGATCAGTGGTCAGGATCTGCTGCAAGGAGCGACCACTCCCGACCGATCGCGACCACTGACCGCAGGACGTGACCACTCACGAGCACGACGCGACCACTCACGAGCGGGCAGTGACCGCTCCCGCGGCGGCGAGCGACGCGCGAGCGACCACCGACCCAGCGTGCTCTCCGCGCGCACGACGGAGCCCCGCCGCCGGGCGCGATGCCTGGCGACGGGGCTGTCGGATGCGCGGGGTCGCGCAGGAGGCGGAGGGCTCAGCCCTGCGCGCGACGCGGGCCGCGGCGCTGACCGCCGCCGCCCTGGCCACGGCCGGCGTCGCCGCCCTGCATGGAGCCGCCGCCGGTCGACGACCACGCCACCGACGAGCCGCCGCGCGGCTGCTGGCCGCCCTGGCCGCGCCCGCCCTGCGAGCCCTGGCCGCCACGGCGGCCGCCCTGCGCGCCGCCCTGACCGCGGCTGCCGCGGCCGCCACCGGCACCGGAACCGGCACCCGCACCGGCCTTCACCTCGGGGCGACCCGAGCGGTCGCGGCGGGGACGGTCGTCGCGCTCGCGCGACTGGCCGCCGTGCGCGGCCGACGCCGCGGCGCCGCCGCGGGCGTCGCGCGCCGCGCGCTTGCGCTGCGCGTTGGCGCCGGTCGAGCGGCCGCCGCCGCCCTGCTGCTGGATCTCGTTGCCCGAGCCGGGGCCGCCGGGCACCGGGGCCACGTGCGGCGCGTACGGGCCGACGAGCGCGTCGACCGCATCCGACGAGGCCGTGACCTGCTGCGGCTGCACCGTGATGGCGGCCTTCTTCAGCAGGAGCATCGTGTCCTTGCGCTGCGCGGGCAGCATGACCGTGGCGACGTCGCCCTCCGAGCCGGCGCGCGCGGTGCGGCCGGAGCGGTGCAGGTACGCCTTGTGCTCCATGGGCGGGTCGACGTGCACGACGAGCTCGACGTGGTCGACGTGCACGCCACGGGCGGCGACGTCGGTGGCGACGAGCACCTTCACCGAGCCATCGCTGAACGCGGCGAGGTTCCGGTCGCGGGCGTTCTGCGACAGGTTGCCGTGCAGGTCGACGGCGGGGATGCCGGAGGCCGTGAGGTGCTTCGCGAGCTTCTTCGCCTGGTGCTTCGTTCGGGTGAAGAGGATGCGGCGGCCCATGCCCGACGCGAGGCGGCGCACGAGCAGGTTCTTGTCGTCGGGCGAGACCTCGAACAGGTGGTGCGTCATGGCGGCGACGGGCGAGTGCGCCTCGTCGACCGAGTGCAGCACCTGGTCGTGCAGGAACTTGGCGACGAGCTTGTCCACGCCGTTGTCGAGCGTGGCCGAGAACAGCATCCGCTGCCCGCTCTGCGGGGTCTTCGAGAGGATGCGCGTCACGACCGGCAGGAAGCCGAGGTCGGCCATGTGGTCGGCCTCGTCGATGACGGTGATCTCGATGGCCTCGAGCGAGGCGATGCCCTGCTGCATGAGGTCCTCGAGGCGGCCGGGGCAGGCGACGACGATGTCGACGCCGCCGCGGAGGGCCGCCTCCTGCGGGCGCTGCGAGACGCCGCCGAAGATGGTGGTGACGGTGAGGCCGGCGGCCTTGGCGAGCGGCGTGACGGTCGCGGCGATCTGCGTCGCGAGCTCGCGCGTGGGGGCGAGGACGAGGCCGAGCGGCAGGCCCTTGCGGCGGCGGCCGCCGGCGAGCTCGCCGGCGAGGCGCGCGACCAGCGGGATCGCGAAGGCGAGGGTCTTGCCCGAGCCGGTCTTGCCGCGGCCGAGCACATCGCGGCCGGCGAGCGTGTCGGGGAGGGTGTCGACCTGGATCGGGAACGGGCTCGTGCGGTCCATGCCGGCGAGTGCTGTGACGAGCTTCGGCGGGACGCCGAGCTCGGCGAACGTGGGAACGGTGGTCTGCATGCTGTCTTCTCTGTCTGCATCGCGCCGCGCGGCATCCATCCGGCACTCGTGGTTGCTCCGAGTGCTCCGGACCCCACCACGAGTGCCGGGTGCCCGGACGGGTGGGAGTGGATGCGGCGACGCAGGTTCGGCGAGCGCGGCGGTGGCCGCGATCGTTCGCCGCGGAAGGTTCATCGACGCCCGGATCCAGGCCCGCGTGACGGGCGGAGGGAGGCGGAGAGAGGAGCGTTCTACGACGCAGGCGAGCGAGGATCGCTCGCGCAGTGCCTCCATCGTACCAGGGCGCACCGCCGCGCGTGCGGCCGGCACCCGCGTCCGGCCCGCACCGAGGCCCCGCCCACCGCACGCGGAGGTCGCGGCCACACGCCGCGACTACTGTCCCCACATGCCTCGCGACCTGCTCCACGACGACGCCCCCTCGCTCCTCACCCGCGGCTACGGCTTCGGCCGGCGCATCTGGCGCCGCGTCGGCGCCGGCGCGCGCTCGGCGCCCATGCGGCTGCTCGGCGACGACGCGATGCTCGTGCGCGGCGAGGAGGGCGTGCGGGCCTTCTACGACGACCGGCTCATCGCCCGCCACGGCGCGATGCCCGGCATCGTGCAGGAGACGCTCTTCGGCCACGGCTCCGTCCACAGCCTCGACGGCGCCGAGCACCGCCACCGCAAGGCGACCTTCGTCGACGTCGCGTACGAGGACGAGCAGGTGGCGCGGCTGCTGCCGCTGCTCGAGGGCGAGTGGCGTGCCGAGCGCGAGGCGTGGCTCGAGGGCGGCACGCGCTCGGCGTACGACGCGGCCGTCGGCGCGCTCGGCCGCGCCATCATGCGCTGGGCCGGGCTGCCCGGCACGCCCGACGCGAAGACGCGCTGGTCGGCGCGGCTCGCGCAGATCGTCGACGGCTTCGGCGTGCCCTACTCCCCCGAGTACCTGCTCGCGACCGCGAACCGCCTCTGGTCCGACCGGCACGCGGCGCGGCTCGTCGAGGCGGTGCGCGCGGGCGAGCTGGATGCGCGCGCCGGTACCGCGCTCCACGAGTGGTCGTGGCACCGCGACCGCGCCGGCAACCTCCTGCCCGCGCGCCTCGCGGGCGTCGAGCTGCAGAACAGCATCCGGCCGATGATCGCGGTGGCGCGCTTCGTCGCGTTCGCGGCGAAGGCGCTGCACGAGCACCCGGAGTGGCGCACGAGGATCGCGCAGGAGGTCGCGTCGCGCGGCTCCCTGGTGGACGGCCCGCTCGCGGTCGCGTTCGCGCAGGAGGTGCGCCGCACGTCGCCGTTCGTGCCGATGCTGCCGGGCCGCGCGATCGCCGACGTCGAGCTCGACGGCCAGCGGGTGCCGGAGGGCGGCCGGGTCGTGCTCGACATCCTCGGCACGAACACCGACGACGCCTCGTGGGACCGGCCGCACGAGTTCGACCCCGAGCGCTTCCTCGGCGTCGACTTCGAGCAGATCGCCGCCTTCATCCCGCACGGCGGCGCCGACGTCGCGACCGGCCACCGCTGCCCTGGCGAGAAGCTCGCAGTCGCGGGCCTCGCGGCCGCCGTCGCGGCGATGAGCGACCCGCGGCTCGAGATCTCGTCGGCCGGCCTCGACGTCGACCGCCGCCGGCTGCCGACGAAGCCGGCTTCGGGCGGGCGGGTGCACCGCGCGGGGCAGGCGCCCTCCGGCTGCCCGTTCCACCGCTGACGCGCCCGCGGATCCGGCGGGGCCGCGGCTAGCGCGCGGTCAGCTCCGCCTCGAGCCCCTCGAGCGTGCGGCCGCGCGTCTCGGGCACGCGCCGCACGATGAACGCGAGCGCGACCGCGCCGACGCAGGCGAAGAGCCAGAACGTGCCGCTCATGCCGACCGCGGCGAGCAGCGAGGGGAAGGCGAGCGCGAGCGAGCCGTTGACGAGCCAGTGCAGCAGCACGGCCACGCCGATCCCGAGCCCGCGCATCCGCAGCGGGAACACCTCCGAGAGGTAGACCCAGGTCGCGACGTTGAGGAACGTCTGCATCGCGCCGACGAACAGCACGACGAGCGCGAGGATCACGAACGGCCGCGCCGGGTCGCCCACCGCGAGCACCGAGGAGGCGATGCCGATGAGCACGTGGCACGCGGTGGTGAGCGAGAAGCCGAGGATGAGCGTGGTGCGGCGGTCGACGCGGTCCATCATCGCGAGCGCCACGAGGCCGCCGACGACGGCGATGACGCCCGGCGCGACGTTGGCGATGAGCGCCGCCTGCTCCGAGAAGCCGGACTCCACGAGCACGCTCTGGCCGTAGTACATGATCGCGTTGATGCCGGTGAGCTGCTGGGCGACGGCGACGCCGATGCCGGCGACGAGGATGCGGCGCAGCGGCCGGTCGGCGAGCACGTCGACGAGCCGGAGGCGCGCGCGGCCGCGGTCGTCGGCGGCCGCGACCGAGCGCTCGATGCGCGCGAGCTCCGCCGCGGCCCGCTCGGCAGGCCGCACCTGGCGCAGCACGGCGAGGGCGTCGTCGCGGCGGCCGCGCGCGACGAGCCAGCGCGGCGACTCGGGCATCCGCAGCATGCCGACGAAGAGCGCGACGGCGGGCAGCGCGCAGACGGCGACCATGATGCGCCAGACGCCGTCGAGGTGGCCGAGGGTCACGCCGAGGATCGCGTTGACGACGAACGCGGCGAGCTGGCCGACGACGATGGCCACCTCGTTGCGGCCGGAGATGGAGCCGCGGATCTCGTGCGGCGCGAGCTCGGCGAGGTAGACGGGCACGACCGTGGAGGCGCCGCCGACCGCGAGGCCGAGCAGGACGCGCCCGACGACGAGCACGCCGAGGCCGGGCGCCGCGACGAGCACGACCGCGCCGACGAAGAAGAGCACCGCGAGCGCCACGAGCACCGTGCGGCGGCCGTGCCGGTCGGAGAGCCGGCCGCCGAGCAGCGCGCCGATCGCGGCGGCGAACACGAGCGAGCTCGTGGCCACGCCCTGGCCGAGCGCGTCGAGCCCCAGCTCCTCGCTCATGGGCCGCAGCGAGCCGTTGACGACGCCCGTGTCGTAGCCGAACAGCAGGCCGCCGAGGCACGCCACGACCGAGACGACGCCCAGCCGCGCGCCCCACGGGCCCGCCGTCAGCGCCGGCAGCGGCGCCTCGCGCTCCGCGAGGTGCTTGCCCGCGCCATGCGCCACCGCCACGATCGACCTCCGCCTCCCGGCGCCCGCCGCGGGCGCACCCGATCGATCATGCCGTGCGCCGCGTGCCGCGGGCGCGCCGCGCCCGCGCTCAGACCCGCTCGGCGATGAACGCCCGGAGGTGCTCCACGACGAAGGCGTGGTCGTCCAGCTGCGGCAGCCCCGAGACGCCGACCGCGCCGACGACGCCGACGCCGCGGACCGCGATCGGCAGCACGCCGCCGTTGCCGGCGACCTCCCGCGGGTCGAGCCGGCTGTCGGCCTCGAACGTCCAGCCCCTCGCGCGGAACTGCTCCCCGACGCCGAGCGAGGAGCGCTGGTAGTGGAGCGTCGCGCGAGTCTTCCGCTCCAGCCACGCGTCGTTGTCGGGCGTCGCGCCCGTGAGGGCGGCGTGGAAGACGCGCTGCCCCGCGACGACGATGCCGATCACGATCGGGAGGCCCGCGTCGGTCGCCGCGTCCCTGAGCCGCGAGCCGAGCGCCCAGGCGTCGTCGCGGTCGAAGGCCGGCAGCACGAGCTCGCGCTCCTCCTCCTCGACCTGCGCGAGCAGCTCCGGGGTTCCGAGCGCGGGCATGGCCGCCACGCTCACGCCTCCGACGAGGCCGACCAGATGTTCAGCCCGCCGTCCTTCGCATGCTGGTCGATCTCGGCCAGCTCGTCGTCGGTGAGCTCCGGCGAGCGGAGGCACGCGACGATGTCGTCGAGCTGCTCGGTGCGGCTCGCACCGATGAGCACCGAGCTGATCCGGGCGTCGCGCAGCACCCAGGCGAGCGCGAGCTGCGCGAGCGTCTGGCCCCGCCGCTGCGCGATGTCGTGCAGGGCGCGCACGCGGGCGAGGTTCTCGTCGCTGAGCATGTGGTCGCGCAGCGTCTTGCCCTGCGTCGCGCGCGAGCCCTCGGGCACGCCGTGCAGGTACTTGTCGGTCAGGAGGCCCTGCGCGAGCGCCGAGAAGGCGATCACGCCGACGCCTTCCCGCTCGACCGTGTCGAGCAGCGACGGCGAGCCGTCCTCGACCCAGCGGTTGAGCAGCGAGTAGGACGGCTGGTGGATGAGCAGCGGCGTGCCGAGGCGGCGCAGCTCGGCCGCGATCTCGGCGGTGCGCTCCGCGGAGTACGACGAGATGCCGGCGTAGCGGGCTCGGCCGGATCGCACGGCGGCGTCGAGCGCGGCCGCGGTCTCCTCGATCGGCGTGGCCGGGTCGTAGCGGTGGCTGTAGAAGATGTCGACGTGGTCGAGGCGGAGGCTCTCGAGCGAGATGTCGAGGCTGTCGAGGAGGTTCTTGCGGCCGCCGCCGGTGCCGTTGGGGCCGGGCACGAAGGGGTAGCCGGCCTTCGTCGAGATCACGAGCTCGTTGCGCAGCCCCGCGAAGTCCTCCGCGAGGATGCGGCCGACGTTCTTCTCGGTCGAGCCGGCGGGCGGCCCGTAGCCGTTCGCCAGGTCGAAGTGGGTGATGCCGAGGTCGAACGCGTGGCGCAGCAGCGCGCGCTGCGTGGCGATGGGGGTGTCGTCGCCGAAGTTGTGCCACGTGCCGAGCGAGACGGCGGGCAGGTGGAGCCCGCTCGCGCCGACGCGGCGGTGCTGCATGCGCTCGTAGCGGTCGTCGGCGGGCGCGTAGACGGGCTGGATGTGGGCGGTCATGCGACTCCTCGGTCGGTGGCGACGGCGCGGCCGTCCCCGGTCAGGGCTGCGAGCAGCGGCAGCTGCTCCGGGTCGTCGAGCGCGGAGCCGACCGCGACGACGTCGGCGCCGGCGGCCAGGTACTCGGCGGCGTTGCGGGCGTGCATGCCGCCCGTCGCCACGATGCGGACCTCGGGGAACGGGCCGCGCATCGCCTGGAACCAGCCGGTGCCGAGCACGGAGGCGGGGAACGCCTTCACCGTCGTGAGGCCTGCGTCGAGCGCGGCCTGCACGTCGGAGCCGGTGGCCACGCCCGGCAGGTGCGGCACGCCCGCGTCGGCGCTCGCGCGCACGAGCCGCAGGTCGAGCCCGGGCGCGACGGTGAACGCCGCACCCAGCTCGATCGCGCGCTCGAGGCGCGCGGTGCTGGTGACGGTGCCCGCGCCGACGGCGCGGCCCGCCTCGCGACCGGCGGCGACCGCCGCGGCGAGCGATGCCTCCGCCCCCGCATCCTGGATCGGCACCTCGACGCAGTCGATGCCCACCGACCACGCCCGCCTCGCGAGCGCCACCGTCCGCTCGGGGTCGTAGCCCCGCAGGATCGCCATCACCGGGGCGCCCGCGAACGCCTCCTCGAACCAGTCGCTCATGGTCTCCATCCCACGTCCGTCGAGATCCGCTCGGTCGCGGCCGCGAGCCGCGGCAGCAGCGCCTCGAGCGCATCCAGGTCTGCCAGCGCGCGCAGCGCCGTGATCGACACCGCCCCGATGACCGAGCCGCGCGCATCGCGCACCGGCATCGCCACGCAGTCGATGAAGGGCTCGAACTCGCCGTCGTCGACGGCCCAGCCGCGCTCGCGGATGCCCGCCAGGTCGGCATCGAACGCCTCGCGCGAGGTGATCGTCGTGTCGGTGAAGCGCTCGTACTCGTAGCCGGCCAGCATGCGGTCGACGGTCGCGGTGTCCTGCCACGCGAGGATCGCCTTGCTCACGCCCGAGGTGTGGAGCCGCACCGGCTGGCCGACCTGCGAGTGCATGCGCACGGGCCCGGCCGACTCGATCTTGTCGGCGTAGACGATCTGCGCGCCGTCGAGCACCGCCAGATGGATCGTGTGGCCGCACTCCCGCCCGAGCTCGGCGATCGTCGGGCGCGCGATGTCGCGCAGGTCGAACTGCTCGGCGGCGAGGCTCGCGAGTCCCGCGAGCCGGTACCCGATGCCGTACGTGCCGTCGGGCCGACGCCGGGTGAGGCCGGCCTCGGTGAGCGTCTGCAGGATGCGGAGCGCCGTCGACCGGTGCACGTCGAGCAGCGCCGCGATCTCGCTCTGCGTGCGAGGTCGCACGCTGACGTGCTCGAGGACGAGGGCGGCGCGGTGGATGCTCTGCGACATGGGGTCAGGATCCCACCGCGTCGGGGGCGGGCTGCGACGGGGCGAAGTCGAACGTGCTCGCGAGCGCCCGGGCGGCGACCGCGTGGCCGGCGGCCAGCCTGGCCTCCGCGTCGGCGCCGTCGAGCAGCGCGCCGAGGTAGCCGGCCGTGAACGCGTCGCCCGCGCCGACGACCTCGACGACCTCCACCCGCTGCGCGGGCACGAAGGCAGACTCCCCGGCGTGCACCTCGGTCGCGCCCAGGCCGCCGTCCTTCACGACGAGGGCCCCGCGTGGCGCGAGGAGCGCGCCGAGCCGCTCGGGGTCGCCCTCGCCCCACAGCGCCTCCGCCTCGTCGCGTCCCACGAACACGAGGTCGGCGCGTCGGGCGAGGTCGGCGAGCACCGGCGCTGCCTCCGCGGCTGACCACAGCCCCGGGCGGTGGTTGACGTCGAACGACACGAGCGCGCCGTGGGCTCGTGCCTCCGCCATCGTGGCGACGAGCAGCGCTCGGCAGGAGGCGGAGATCGCTGCGGTGATGCCGGACAGGTGCACGACGGCGGCCTCCGGAAGCCGCATGCGCGCGATCTCCCGCACGTCCATCCGGGACGCGGCGGAGCCGCCGCGGTAGTAGTGGACGACGGTGGCGTCGTCGCCCGGGTCCTTGAAGTAGACGCCCGTGGGAGCCGCCGCATCCAGCTCGACGCCAGCGACGTCGACCCCGTGGACGACGAGCTCGTCGAGCACGCGCCGCCCGAGCGGGTCGTCGCCGAGCCGGCTCACCCACGCGGCCCGGCGTCCCGCATCGGCCAGGTAGAGCGCGACCGTCGACTCGGCGCCGCCGATGTGGATGGCGAAGCGCTCGGCGGTGCGCAGCGGCTCGGCCTCCACGGGGGTCACGAGCGCCATCGTCTCCCCGAGGCAGACGACGAGATCGCGGTCAGGGGGCGTCGGCAGTGGAGCGCGCACGAGCGGCGGACCGTCCCTTCAGGATGCGGAGGAGGTGCGGCGCGACGAGCGCGAGCACGCTGAGCGCGATGAGCACGGAGGCGATGGGGCTCCCGAGGACCGCGAAGGGTCCGTCGATGAGGAGCGCGCGGCGCAGGTTGCTCTCGGCGAGCGGGCCGAGGATGAGCCCGAGCACGAGCGGACCGGCGGGGAAGCCCCACCGGCGCATCCCGAGCCCGACGACGCCCATGACGAGCATGACGATGACGTCGAAGACGCTGTTTTGCACGGCGAAGGTGCCCACCATGCAGAAGGTGATGATGACGACCGCGAGCGTGTTCAGCGGCAGCTTCAGGAGGTTCACGACGCCCTGCATGCGCACGAGGCTCAGCCCGAGCGCCGCGACCGTCGCGACGACCATGATCGTGGCGATCGAGAACACGAGGTCGGGGTTCTGCACGAACAGGGCCGGCCCGGGCGTGAGGCCCCAGACGATCATCGAGCCGAGCATGGCGGCCATCACCGAGTCGCCGGGCACGCCGATCGCGAGGGTGGTCGTCACCGACCCGCCCATCGTCGCGGTGCTCGCGGTGTCCGGCGCCGCGACGCCCTCCAGCGAGCCCTTGCCGAACCGCTCGGGGTGCTTCGACGCGCGGCGCGCCTGGTCCCAGGCGATGATGCCCGCTATGTCGCCGCCCGCCGCGGGCACGACGCCCACGACCGCGCCGACGCCGGCGCCGATGCCGGCGGGCTTCACGAGGCTGCGCCGCTCGGCGCGGTCCGGCCACCATCGGCCCAGCTGCTCGATCGGCTTCGCGGCGCGCCCGCTGCGGGCCTCCACGATCTGGTTGAACACCTCGGCGAGGCCGAACACGCCGACGATCACCGCGATGAACGGCACGCCGGAGCTCAGCTCCGGGATCCCCAGCGTGAACCGCTGCTCGCCGCTGATGGGGTCGCGGCCGACCGCGCCCAGCAGGAGCCCGAGGGCGCCCGCGGCGAGGCCCTTGACGATGCGGCCGCCGGAGACGCCGACCATCATCGTCATCCCGAACGCGACGAGGGCGAACATCTCGATCGGCCCGAAGCGGAGCGCGATGCCGGCGATGGGCTGCGCCAGGAAGATGAGGATGAGGATGCCGGCGAGCGACCCGACGGCGGAGACGAGCGCCGAGCTCGTGAGCGCGACGCCTGCGCGGCCGGCCTTGGCCATCGGATAGCCGTCGAAGGTGGTCGCGATCGACGCGGGCGTGCCCGGCGTGTTGATGAGGATCGCCGGGACGCGGTCGCCGAACTGCGCCGCGACGTAGATCGACAGCAGCACCGCCAGGCCCTGCAGCGGCTCGAGCGTGAGCGTGAAGCCCGCCGCGAGGGCGACGGCCATCGTCGCCGTGATGCCGGGGACGGCGCCGACGAGCGTGCCGAGCAGGGTGCCGATGACGAGGCAGAGCAGGATCGTCGGGTCGAGGAGGGCGCCGATGCCCTCGAGCACGGGGGTCACAGCGGCACCCGCAGCAGCAGGCCGAACACGCCGTAGAGGACGGCGGTCACGATCGCGGGCACGAGCACCAGCTGGCGCCAGCCGCGGCCGCCGAGCACCGCCATGATGGCCGCGACGAGCGCGAGGGTGACGACCGCGAAGTGCACGTACTGCCACGCGATGCCGTAGGCGACGACGAGGCCGAGGATGGCCGCGAGCTGCAGCACGCCGGTGCGGCGGAGCGGCTCGACGTCGACGGCGGGCGGGCGGAGCAGCCCGGAGACGACCGAGGCGGCGCCGAGCACCGCGAGGCACCCGCCGACGACCGTCGGCCACCAGCGGCCGCCGAAGTCGCCGCCGGCGTGGAGGTCGGCCAGCTGCTGCGCCGCGACGATCGCGCCGACGCCGAGCGCCACGACCCCGAGGCCGATCGCCGTCTCGGCCGCGCGGGTCGCGCGGCGCGGTTCCGCCTCAGGGTGCCCGACCGCCTCCTCCGCGGCCTCCCGCACGGTCTGCTCCGCCACGGCGCTCATCCGGCCAGGAGGGCGCCGAAGCGCTCGTGCTCGGCGAGCACGAACTCGGTCGCCTCCGCCGCGTCGCGGTACTGCGGGATGTTGCCGGCGTCCTCGACGAACGAGACGTAGGCCTCTGACTCGACGGCCTCCGAGATCGCAGCCTCGAGCGTCGCCTTCACGTCGTCGGCGAGGCCGGTCGGGGCGGCGATCGCGGCCCAGCTGCCGATGACGACGTCCTGGCCCTGCTCGGTCGCGGTCGGCACGTCGGGCAGCACCGGGGCACGCTCCTCCATGAAGACGGCGAGCACGCGGAGGCGGCCGTCGTCGTGCGCGGGCGCGACCTCGGCGACGCTCGCGACGACGGCGTCGACCTGGCCGCCGATCGCGGCGGTGACCGCCGGGGCGCCGCCGTCGAAGGGCACGCCCTGGAACTCGACGCCCGCCTCGGCGCCGAGCGCCTTCGCGCCGGTCTCCCAGATGGATCCGGCGCCCGCGTTCGACACGGTGATGCTGCCGGGGGCCTCCTCCGCCGCGGCGAGGAGGTCGTCGAGGGTCTCGTAGGGGCTGCTCGCCGGCACCGCGATCGTGCCGGGCTGCGCGTTGACCTGGCCGAGGAAGTCGTAGTCGGCAGGGTCGATCTCGTAGTCCAGGTGGCCGAGCATGCTCACCTCGACCGGGAGCACGGCGATCGCGTGGCCGTCGGCGGAGAGGCCGGCGAGGTGCTGCATGCCGACCGAGCCGGCGCCGCCAGGGCGGTTCTCGACGACGATCGAGGTGTCCAGGATCGACTCCATCTCGCTCGCGAGCGTGCGGGCGGTGAGATCGGTCGCGCCACCCGCCTGCGTGGGGGTGAACATCGTGATCGTGCCGGTCGGGAACGCGGCGTCGGCGTCCGCGCCGCCGCCGTCGCGGCTGACGCAGCCGCTCAGGACGAGGGCTGCAGCGGCGCCGAGCGCTGCGACGGCGAGTACGGGGCGGGTGCGTGTGCGGGACATCGTTGTCCTTCCGATCTGTGTTGCATAGTGTGCAACAGTCGTGCGTCTTTCGCACACACTACAGGATGCGGCGATCGTCGTGCAGCGCGAGGGATGCACGGCGCGGCCCCAGGATCCGTGAGCGTTCCTCGCGGAACCGCTGTCCGATCCGCTAGCCTGCGAACAGAGGGGCCGGAGGATCCGGCTCCGGCGAGGAGCATCATGCGGCGCAACGTCCTCCACCTCATCGCCCTGGCGGTCGGTGTCGTCATGGCGCTCGGCGCGATCGGCTGGATCGGCTCGCACCTCGCCGCCACCGTGTCGGCCGCACGAGCCGCCGAGGTCGACGCGATGGCCCTGCTCGTCGCCGACGGCGGCGCCGTCGCGCTGCTCGTCGTGCAGGCTCTGCTGCTCGTCGCGGGCATCGTCATCGCCTGGCTCGGCTACCGCCGCTTCTCCGACGATCGCGCTGTCGCGGCCGCGCAGTTCTCGGTCCACAACCCGGGCGCTGCGGGCAACCAGATCGGCCAGATCGGCTCCTACTAGCTCCGCACGACGACGGGCCCGGATGCGCGCATCCGGGCCCGTCGTCGTCCGGGATCAGTCGTCGAGGAGCTCGCCCTCGTCCGCGTCGTCGTCGCCGTTCCCGGCGTCGAACGACCACTGCGCGGGCCGGTCGGCGCCTGCCGGGCCGACCCACAGGGCCGAGCCGCCAGGCGCGACGTCGACGATCACGGTGTCGCCGTCGCGCACCTCGCCCGCGAGGATCGCCCTCGCGAGGCGGTCGTCGATCTCGCGCTGCATGAGCCGGCGCAGCGGCCTCGCGCCGTACATCGGGTCATAGCCGCGCTCGCCCAGCCATCGCCGCGCCGCATCCTCGACCTCCACCACGAGCCGCCGGTCGCGCAGGCGCCGGTCGAGGCCGCGCACCTGGATGTCGACGATCGCGCCGAGCTCCTCGGCCGAGAGCGCGTCGAACACGACGATGTCGTCGAGCCGGTTCACGAACTCCGGCTTGAACGCCTGCCGCACGGCTCCGAGCACCTCGTTGCGCGCCGTCTCGGGCGAGATGGTCGGGTCGGTGAGGTACGCCGACCCGAGGTTCGAGGTGAGGATGAGGATGGTGTTGCGGAAGTCGACCGTGCGGCCCTGGCCGTCGGTGAGGCGGCCGTCGTCGAGCACCTGCAGCAGCAGGTCGAAGACCTCCGGATGCGCCTTCTCGACCTCGTCCATGAGCACGACCGAGTAGGGCCGGCGCCGCACGGCCTCGGTGAGCTGGCCGCCCTGCTCGTAGCCGACGTACCCGGGCGGGGCGCCGACGAGCCGCGCGACGGAGTGCTTCTCGCCGTACTCCGACATGTCGATGCGCACGAGCGCCTTCTCGTCGTCGAAGAGCAGCTCGGCGAGCGCCTTCGCGAGCTCGGTCTTGCCGACGCCCGTCGGGCCGAGGAAGAGGAACGAGCCGGTGGGCTTGTCAGGGTCGCTGACGCCCGCGCGCGTGCGGCGCACCGCGTCCGACACCGCGGCGACGGCGGCACGCTGGCCGACGACGCGCCGCCCCAGCTCGTCCTCCAGCGCGAGCAGCTTCTCGGTCTCGCCCTGGAGCAGGCGCCCGACGGGGATGCCCGTCCACGCGGCGACCACGCCCGCGATGTCGTCGGCGGACACCTGGTCGCCGACCATGCGCGCGCCCGCCTCGGCCGCCGCGGACTCCGCCTCGTGGAGGTCGCGCTCGACCTTCGGGATCTCGCCGTAGAGCAGGCGCGAGGCTCGCTCGAGGTCGCCGTCGCGCTGGGCGCGCTCGGCGCGGCTGCGCAGCTCGTCGAGCTGCTCGCGCAGGTTGCCGATGCGGTTGAGGCTCGCGCGCTCGGCCTGCCAGCGGCCGTCGAGCTCGTCGAGCTGCGCGCGGTGGGCGGCGAGCGCCTGCTCCAGCTCGGCGAGGCGCTGCCGCGAGGCGTCGTCCTTCTCCTTCTTGAGCGCGAGCCGCTCGATCTCCATGCGGTCGACGGTGCGGCGCAGCTGGTCGATCTCGACCGGCGCCGAGTCGATCTCCATCCGCAGCCGGCTCGCCGCCTCGTCGATGAGGTCGATGGCCTTGTCGGGCAGCTGGCGGGCGGTGATGTAGCGGTTCGAGAGGGATGCGGCGGCCACGAGCGCGCTGTCGGCGATCGTCACCTTGTGGTGCGCCTCGTACCGCTCCTTGAGGCCGCGGAGGATCGCGACGGTGTCCTCGACGCTCGGCTCGCCCACGTAGACCTGCTGGAAGCGCCGCTCCATGGCGGCGTCCTTCTCGATGAACTCGCGGTACTCGTCGAGCGTCGTCGCGCCGATGAGGCGCAGCTCGCCGCGGGCGAGCATGGGCTTGAGCATGTTGCTCGCGCCCTGGCTGCCCTCGGCGGCGCCGGCGCCCATGATGATGTGCAGCTCGTCGATGAAGGTGATGATGCGGCCCTGCGCCTTGTCGATCTCGGCGAGCACGTTCTTCATGCGCTCCTCGAAGTCGCCGCGGTACTTGCTGCCGGCGATCATCGCGTTGACGTCGAGCGACACGATCGCCTTGCCCTTGAGGCTCTCGGGCACGTCGCCCGCGACGATGCGCTGGGCGAGGCCCTCGACGACGGCGGTCTTGCCGACGCCGGGCTCGCCGATGAGCACCGGGTTGTTCTTCGTGCGGCGCGAGAGCACCTGGCTGATCCGCCGGATCTCGCTGTCGCGGCCGATCACGGGATCGAGCCGCCCGGCGCGCGCGATCGCGGTCAGGTCGGTGCCGAACTGCTCGAGCGCCGAGCGCTGGTCGTCCTGACCGGGCATCATCCCGCCCATCCGTGCCATCCGTCTCCTCCTGGTCTGAACTTGAGTGGACTTGACTCAAGTTTACTCCTGCACCTGGGAATCCGCCAGGGATGAGGGGCGATCGGCCTGGATGCGGCGGGTAGCGTGAGGCGCGTGACCGACGCCGCCCCTGCCCTGCACACCACCCGCGTGGGCGAGGCGGGCTCGCCCGTCGTGTTCTGCCACGGCCTCTTCGGGCAGGGCAAGAACTGGTCGCAGATCGCGAAGGCGCTCGCCGACCGGCACCGCGTCACGCTCGTCGACATGCCCGACCACGGCCGCTCGCCGTGGTCGGAGCGGCTCGACTACGTCGCGATGGCGGATGCGGTGGCGAGCCTGCTCGACGAGCCCTCGACGCTCGTGGGCCACTCGATGGGCGGCAAGGCCGCCATGCTCGCGGCGCTCCGGCACCCCGAGCGGGTCGAGCGGCTCGTGGTCGTCGACGTCTCGCCCGTCGCCTACCGCTCGAGCGACGAGTTCCGCGGCTTCATCGACGCGATGCTCGCGATCGACCTGGATGCGCTGGGCTCGCGCGGCGAGGCGGATGCGGCGCTCGCGACGGCCGTGCCGGATCCGGGCATCCGCGGCTTCCTGCTGCAGAGCCTGCAGCGTGAGGGCGACGGCTGGCGCTGGCTGCCGAACCTCGAGATGCTGCGCCGCGACCTCGACGTGCTGCGCGGCTTCCCCGAGACCGACGCCGTCTACGAGGGACCGGTGCTGTGGATCGCGGGCGCCGACTCCGGCTACGTGCGCGACGAGTTCCGCGAGGCGATGGAGGCGCGCTTCCCTGCCGTGCGGAAGGTCACGGTGAAGGGCGCCGGCCACTGGGTGCACTCGCAGCAGCCCGCCGTCGTGACCGAGCTGCTGCGGCGGTTCCTCGGCGACGCCTGACACGCGCAGCGTCCCCGCTGGGCGCGGTCGCGCCCCTGCCGCCTCGAGCGCCGCGTCGCGCTGGGGCGCGCGTCCGCTCGTGCGATCCTGAGCGCGTGAGCTCCACCGCACCTGCCGCCGCCTCCGCGACCGCCGCATCCCTCTCGCGCCGCCTGCTGCTCGTCGGCCGGGCCGTCATCGCCGTCGCGATCCTCGCCGCCGTCATCGGCCAGCTCGTCACGAGCCTCGGCTTCTGGGCAGACCGCGGCGACCCCGACATCGGCCAGAACCTCGTGAACTTCTTCTCGTTCTTCACCATCGAGTCGAACCTGCTCGCGATGGTCGTGCTCGGCATCCTCGTCGCGGCGCAGCTCGGCCGGCCGCGCATCGGCCGCCGCTTCGACGTGCTGCTGCTGTGCGCCTCGACGTACATGGTCGTCACCGGCCTCGTCTACAACACGCTGCTGCGTGGCATCGAGCTGCCGCAGGGCTCGACGCTCGGATGGTCGAACGAAGTGCTGCACCTCATCGCGCCGCTCTGGATGCTCATCGACTGGCTCGTGAGCCCGCGCCGCCGCGACCTGCAGTGGCGCGACCTCGGCGTCGTCGCGATCTTCCCGCTCGTGTGGCTCGCGTACACGCTCCTGCGCGCACCGCTCGTCGACGACACCTTCGCCTCCGGGCGCGCGTACTGGTACCCGTACCCGTTCCTCAACCCCGAGAACCACGCGAACGGCTACGGCGGCGTCGCGATCATGTGCGTCGTCGTCGCTGCGGTCGTGCTGCTGGGCGGTGCGATCCTCATCGCGTACGCGCGCTGGCGCGCCCGCCGGCTCGAGCCGGTCGGCGCCCCCGCGGCCTGAGCGGCCCGCGCCGGCCGCCGTCGAGCGCGCCGTTGCCGACGCGACGCCCGATCGGGGACCCCTCCGCGCATCCGGGACCCCGTCGTGCGGGTCCCCGATGCGCGCAGGGGTCCCGGATCGGCGAGCGGGGCGAGCGCGCGGGGCGAGCGCGCGGCGACGGCGCCGCGACGCCCCGCGCGCGTGGGAAGATGGAGCCCATGCCCGACGCCGCCGAGCCCCGCGCCCGCGTCGTCCTCATCGGCGGGGCCTCCGGCTCCGGCAAGTCGCGCATCGCCGACCGCTCCGGCCTGCCGGTGCTGCGCCTCGACGACTACTACCGCGAGGGCGACGACCCGCTCCTCCCCCGCCTCGAGACCGGCGAGGTCGACTGGGACCACCCGGGCTCCTGGCACCGCGACCGCGCGCTCGACGCCCTCGAGGAGCTCGCCCGCACCGGGGCCACCGAGGCGCCGCTGTACGACATCTCGCGCAGCGCGACGCTCGGCAGCCACCCGGTCGAGCTCGGGGATGCGCGCACCTTCGTCGCCGAGGGCGTGTTCGTGGCCGAGGTGGTCGCCGAGGCCGAGCGCCGCGGCATCCTGGCCGACGCGCTCGTCGTGCGCCGATCGCGCTGGGTGACGATGGGCCTGCGGTTCGCCCGCGACCTGCGCGAGCACCGCAAGAGCCCGGCGTTCCTCGTGCGCCGCGGCATGCTGCTCGCGCGCCGCGAGCCGGCGATCGTCGCCGCGCTCACCGCCGCAGGCTGCCGCCCCGTGCGCGTGCGCGCCGCGCGTCGGATGCTCGCGCGCCGCTGACGCGCGCGACGGGCCCGCTCGCACCCCCCGAGCGGCACGGCAGAGGCCCCCGCGCCGCAGCGCGAGGGCCCCTTGGTGAGCGACGGCTCGGCGGAGGCGTCAGCTGACCTCGATGACCGACAGGTCGTCGGCGAGCTCGACGTCGACGTCGTCGTCGCCCATCGCGACCTCGACCTCGTAGCGGAGGCCGCCCTCGTCGTCGGTCTCGATGCTCACGAGCGCGCCGCCGCCGGCCGCGGCGATCGCGGCGTCGCGGATGTCGGCGATGCGCGAGGGGTCGAGCGCCGGGTCGTTCGAGGTGTCGTCGCCGTCGTCGTCGGCGCGGACGACCGGCTCGCCGTCGGCGAGCACGCGCACGTCGACCTCGGTGCCGTCGGGGAGGCGCACGTCGACGTCCCAGCCGTCGCGCTCCACCTCGATGCTCGTGGCCTCGCCGCCGCCGGCAGCCGCGATGGCGGCGTCGATCGCCGCGACGAGGTCGCTCGGCTCGTCGGAGCCGGCGGCGCCGCCGGGGCGGTCCTCGCCGCTCGGGGCGGGCGTCGTGCCCGGCTCGGCGGAGTCGTCGGGCGCGTCGGTCGCGCCCGGGCTCGCCGCGTCGCCGGTGGGCGCGGGCGCCGTCGCCGCGACGTCGCTGCGGCTCGGGTCGTCGTCGCCGTCACCCACGGCGTCGGCGATCGTCATGCCGATGCCGGCGACCGCGAGGATCGTCAGGGCCGCGCCGGAGCCGATGAGGACGGGGCGGAGGATGCCGCGGCCGCGCGTGGCGGGCTGCGCCTCGGCTGCGGCGACCTGCTCGGTGGCGGCGGTCTCGCCGGGCTGCGCGACGGGGCCTCGCGGCGCCGGGTCGTGCGCGGCTGCCGGCTCGGAGGGCGTGTTCGCGCCGGGAGTCGTCTCCGGGTCGCGGGGCGTCTGCTCGTTCATGGGTCCCACTGTCCCCGGGCGGCGCTGACGCGACTCTGAACGATGCTGAACGCCTGTTCAGCGAGCCCGTGCAGGACCCGTCAGGCCCGGGCCGCAGGCAGCTCGAGCACCATGCGGGCGCCGCCGAGCGGGGACGCGTCGGCCCACGCGTCGCCGCCGTGGGCGCGCGCGACCTCGCGCACGATCGCCAGGCCGAGCCCGGATCCGCCCTCGTCGCGCGCCCGCGACTCGTCGAGCCGCACGAAGCGCTCGAACACGCGCTCGCGCTCGGCGGGCGCGATGCCCGCGCCGTCGTCGTCGACCCACAGCATGGCCCGGCCGTCGCGCACGACCGTGCCGAGCGCCACCCGCCCGCGCGCGTGGCGCAGCGCGTTGTCGACGAGGTTGCGCACGGCGCGGGCGAGCAGGCGCGCATCCCCGTCGACCTGCGCGGCCCGCACCGCCGTGCCGTCGCCCGGGCGGCCGAGGCCGCGCAGCCGCTCGAGCTCGCCGTGCGCGAGGTCGTCGAGGTCGACCCGCCTGCGGGCGACGCCGCCGTGCTCGTCGAGCCGGGCGAGCAGCAGCAGGCCCTCGACGATGCCGTGCATCCGCTCGCCCTCGTCGAGCACCACCTCGGCGAGCTCGCCCGGCGGCGTCGTGGCGGGGTGGTCGCGCGACAGCTCGGCGAACTGCCGCATCGTGGCGAGCGGCGAGCGCAGCTCGTGCGAGGCGTCCGAGACGAACCGCTGGCGGGCGCTCGTACCCGCCTCGACGCGCGCCAGCATCCGGTTCATCGTGGCCGCGAGCCGGTCGACCTCGTCGTCGCGGCCGGTCGTCGGCACGCGGCGATCGAGGGCCGTCGCGTCGATCGCGTCGACCTGGGATCGGATGCGGTCGACGGGCGCGAGCGCGCGGCCGACGACGATCCACACGACCGTGCCGACGAGCACCACGGCGAGCGGCACGGCGATCGCGAGCAGGGCGGTCGCGGAGCGCACGGCGTTGTCGATGCCCTGCGCCGAGCGCGCGACGACGATCGTGCCGGGCCCGACCTGCGGGATCTCGACCTGCTCGGCGACGACGATGTGCCGCTCCCCGGCGAGGTCGACGAGCGCGGGCGCCTGCCCGACCGGCGCAGGCAGCGCCGCGGCCGCCTCGGCGTTGACGACGACGCCCGTGGCCGAGCGCAGCGCGACGAGCACGTCGTCGTCGCGCTCGACGAGCGCGGCGGTCTGGATGGTGCCGGCGTCGACGCCGTCGGCGAGCGCGGCGAGCTCGTCGGCGAGCTGCTCGCCGGCGGAGGCGACGAGCATTCGCTCGAGCGTCCACACCACGGCGACCCCGCCGAGGGCGAGGGCGACGGTGACGACCGCGAGCGCGGCGGCGAGGATGCGGAGGCGGATGGAGGCGCCACGGCGGCGCGGGCGCGAGGCGGCGCGGATCGGGGCGGGCTCGGCGGCGGATGCAGCGGCAGCACCCTCGGCGGCGCCAGCGGCGCCGCCCGCCCGCTCAGCCACCGTCGGCCGCCAGCCGGTAGCCGGCGCCGCGCACGGTCTGCACCGCATCCCGTCCGAACGGCCGGTCGACCTTCCGGCGGATGCGGCCGACGTACACCTCGACGATGTTCGCCTCGCCCTCGAAGTCCTCGTGCCAGACGTCGTCGAGCACCTCGCGCTTCGTGACGACCTCGCCGCGCCGCCGCATGAGCAGCTCGAGCACGGCGAGCTCGCGCGCCGTGAGCTCGATCTCGGCGTCGCCGCGGTGCACGGTGCGGGCCGCGGGGTCGAGGCGCAGGTCGCCCGCCTCGAGCACGGTCGGCCGCTCGCGGCCGCCGCGGCGCGCGAGGGCGCGGATGCGCGCCACGAGCACGGGGAACGAGAACGGCTTCGTGAGCCAGTCGTCGCCGCCGGTGTCGAGGCCCTCGACCTCGTCCCACTCGCCGTCCTTCGCCGTCAGGAAGAGCACGGGCGTCCAGATGCCCTCGGCGCGCATCGCCTGGCAGACGCGGTAGCCGCTCATGCCGGGCATCATCACGTCGAGCAGCACGACGTCGTAGGCGAACTCGCGCGCCCGCCAGAGCCCGTCGACGCCGTCGTGGGCGACGTCGACCGTCATCCCCTCCGCGGTCAGGCCGCGGCGCACGCCGTCGGCGAGGCGCACCTCGTCGTCGACCAGCAGCACCCGCATGCCCCGAGCATGGCCGCCCGGCGCTGACGCCGCGCTGAACGGCGCGCCGTCAGCCGCGATCCTCCTCGACCGCGACCTCCTTGCCGTCGACGACCTCGTAGGTGGCGGTGCGGAACGGCACGGGCCGCAGCACCATCGACACGGCGCCGCTCTCGGCGACCCGCACGTCCGACACCTCGAAGCCGCTCGGCCGCGCGACGTCGTCGAAGAGCCGCTTGCCGCGCCCGACGACGGTGGGGAAGACGATGAGCCGCAGCTCGTCGAGCAGCTGCTCGTCGATGAGCGTCTGCAGCAGCTGCCAGGAGCCGTGCACCTGCAGCTCGCCGTCGCCCTCGGCCTTCAGCGCCCGGATGCGCTCGACGACGTCGTCGGCGATGACGCTCTCGGTGCCCTGCCAGGGGGCGGAGGCGGCGTCGAGCGTCGTCGAGACGACGTGCTTGGGCGCGGTGTTGAGGCGCTGCGCGACCGGATCCTCGGGGTCGGTCACCTGCGGCCAGTAGGCGGCCATCATGTCGTAGGTCGTGCGGCCGAAGAGCAGCGCGTCGGTGCGCGCGAACCAGCCGGTGACGACCTCGCCGACGGTGTCGTCGAACGCGGGCGCGACCCAGCCGCCGTTGCGGAACCCGCCGGTCGCGTCCTCCTCGGCGCCGCCGGGGCCCTGCATGACGCCGTCGAGGCTCATGAACTCGTGCGCGACCAGTCGCATCCGGATCCCTCCGCTCGGCCGCTCCGTCGCGGCACCCGTCGAGCATGGCCGCAGCGGTAGGAGGCGCGCAAGGGTCGGGCCGGATCTCCGCTCGTTCTGAGGGTTCTCGAGGGTCGTCGTTGGCACTCTCCAAGGAAGAGTGCCAACAATTGATCGTGCTCCGCGGGGCTCCCTGCGGAGCCGCCAGACACCCGGGCTGGCCGCGCAGGGCGGCCGCCCCACGTGGAGGAGGTGGTTGTCATGGCACTGACCTTCGACCCGTTCCGCGAGATGGACCGGATGGCCGCGCGGCTCATGACGAGCGGCGGCACGCAGCGCAGCGCGAGCTGGATGCCCATGGACCTGTACCGCGCCGGCGACCACTACGTCGTGCACGTCGACCTGCCGGGCGTCGACCCGGGCTCCATCGACCTCGACGTCGACGCGAGCACCCTCACCATCCAGGCCGAGCGCACGCTCGGCGCCGCCGACGGCGCGCAGTGGCTCGCGCAGGAGCGGCCGGCCGGCCGCTACGTGCGGCAGCTGAGCCTCGGCAGCGACATCGACCAGGACGCGATCCACGCCGCGTACGAGCACGGCGTGCTCACGCTCACGATCCCGGTCGCCGAGCGCGCGAAGCCGCGCAAGATCACGGTGGAGCGGCGCGACGAGCAGGGCCAGCTGGGCGCCGGCGACCGCGCGACGGCCGACGCGGCGTCGTAGCCGCACGCGGCACCGCAGGATCAGCACGTGAGCGGGCCGCCGGGCGCACTACGCGCTCGGCGGCCCGCTCACGTGCGGATGCGGCGCGGCCGGCGGCCCGGCGGGTGGTACCGGCGGGGCGATCGGCGGTGCGCCCGCCGCCGCGGCGACCTCCGCGGCGGCCCGTCGCGCCTCGCGCCGCGCGATCGCGAGCCACGTGCGCGGTCCGGCGAGCCAGCCGACGAGCGCCGAGGCGCCGATCGACAGCAGCACCCACGCGAGCACCACGACCCACGCCGCCACGACGCCGCCGAGCAGCATGAGCAGCCCCAGCAGCCAGCTCGACAGGGTCGAGAGCACGGCCTGCAGCGCCGTGCCGAGCGCGGCGCCGCGGAGCGTGACAGCCGCCGCATCCGGGACGCCGCCGCGGCGCAGCCGCCGCACGCTCAGCCAGCAGCCGAGCGCGCCCGCGCCGACCGCGAGCACCACCGCCACGAGCACGACCGGCACGAGCCAGCCGGCGTCGAGCCCCTCGACCCAGCGCACGACGGGCATCGTCCACTCGCGATCGTCGAAGAGGTCGACGACCGCCGCGCGCAGCACCGCGACGACGAGCGCGGCGACCAGCAGCCCCCACACCAGCGCGGCCCCCGCTGACACGAGCGGCAGCCCGAGCGCGCCCGCCGCCCTGGCCGCGGCCGCCTGCGCGGGATCGAGCGGATCCGGCCGTCGCCTCGCACCCGTCCGCGCCATGCCCGGCGGCCTCACGCCCGCGTCTGCCACGCGTGCCGCCCGGTCCCCTCGAGCTCCGCCGCGTCGTGGGCGCGAGCGGCGGCCTCGGCCTCCGCGGCGACGCGCAGCGGGTCGATGCGCTCGCGCGAGGTCGAGAGGAAGAGCCAGCCGAACAGCAGCCCGACGCCGCCGGAGAGCACCACCGCGATCGCCAGGAGGCCGAAGAGCAGCGACCACATCGAGCCGGTGGTGAGCGACGCATCCGTGCTCACTAGCAGCGAGAACAGGCCCGTGAAGAGCGCGATCGGCCACGTCGCCGAGCCGACGAGGCCCGTGGCGGCCGTCGTGCAGAGCCACGCGAGCCACGCAGAGCGGTGCGGCCGCGCGATGCCCTCATGCCGCTGCCAGAGCGCCTGCGCGAGCCAGCCGACCGCGAGCAGGGTGCCGCACACGAGCAGCACGACGAGCGCGGTGGCCCACAGCCGCTCGGGCAGCGCCCAGAGCGCGACGGCGGACGAGAGCGAGTCGCCCTGGATCTCGTCGACGCCCTCGCCGCTCGCGTGCAGCAGCGCCGCGAACCCGACGACGAGCGTCGCGGCGACGAGCAGGTGCGTCGCGAGCGCCATGACCGTCTGCCCGAGCCACGCGCCGAGCAGCGCGGCGGCGCGCTGCCGGCCGGTCCAGGGGATGCGCGGCGGGGGCGCGTAGGCGTACGGGGGGCCGGCGTATCCGTACCGCTGCGTCGCGTGGCCAAGCCGCGGTGCGTCGCCGAGCTGCGGTGCGTAACCGGGCGGCGGCGCGTAGCCGGGCGGCGGCGGGGCGTACGCATGTGGCTGCGGCGCATGGCCTGGCGGCGGCGCGTACCCGGGAACCTGCCCAGCCCACCACGGACCCGAGGCCGGGTTCGCGACCGTCGCTGGCCGCCACGCGGGCGGCGGCGCGGCACGGCGCCGCGCGGCGCGCTCGGCCGCACGCTGCTCGAGCGCGGTCGCGGGCACGAGCCGGTCCTCCGGCGCGGCGGCCGAGGCCCGGAGGCGCGCTGCGCGGCCCGAGGCCGCCGCGCGCGCGGCCGCATCCGCCGGCACCGGCGAGTCGGCGCCGGGCGGCGGCGGTGCGCCGGTCGGGTCGTGCTCCACGGGGCGAACCTACGCGGACGCGCTGGACGACGGCCCGACGCGGCCGCCCCTCGGGGCGCCGGGCCGGGCCGGTCGCATCTGCTCAGTCGCGCCGCTGCGGGCGCCAGACGACGACCTGGTTGGCCTTCGTCGGGCGGGCACCCGCGCGGATCGTCGTGATGCCGGCGGTGCCGGCGGCGAACACGCGCCGCCCCTGCTGCTGCATCACCGCATCCGCGAGCGCCCCCTCGAGCTCGCGCACGCGGGCGCGCAGCTCGCGGTTCTCGTCGCTCATGTCGAGGATGCGGCGGATGCCCTCGAGCGAGACGCCCTCGCCCGAGAGCAGCTGCACCTGCCCCAGCCGCCCGATGTCGCGCATCGAGTAGCGGCGGGTGTTGCCCGCCGTGCGGCTCGGCTGCACGAGCCCGAGCCGGTCGTACTGGCGCAGCGTCTGCGCGTGCAGGCCCGCGAGCTCGGCGGCCGCCGCGATCGAGAAGATCGGGGAGGTCTCGTCGAAGCCCTCGGGCACGCCGCGCATCAGGACGCCTTCGCCTTCGCGATGAGGTCGGCGCGCGGCGACTCGGCCGGGCTCGCCGCCTGGAACGCCTCGAGGTGCTCCCGCTGCTCCTTGGTGAGGTGGCTCGGCACCGCCACCTGGATGGTCGCGAGCAGGTCGCCCGTGCCCTTCTTCGCGGCGACGCCGCGGCCCTTGACGCGCAGCACGCGGCCGGAGGGCGTGCCGGGCGCGACCTTGAGCCGCACCGGCTCGCCGCCGAGCGTCGGCACCTCGATCGTCGCCCCGAGCGCCGCCTCGGCGAACGTGACGGGCACGTCGACGCGCAGGTGAAGCCCGTCCATCGTGAAGACGGGATGCGGGCGCACCGCGACCGTCAGGATGAGGTCACCGGGCTCGCCGCCCGAGGGCGACGGGTCGCCCTTGCCGGCCAGCTTGATCCGCTGGCCGTCGTGGACGCCCGCGGGCACCTTCACGGTCATCGAGCGGCCGCCGACGGTGAGCTTGAGCGTGTCGCCCTGCACCGCCGACTGGAAGTCGAGCGCCGCGCGGGCCGTGACGTCGCGGCCCTTCGCGGGTCGGCGCTGGCCGAAGCCGCCACCGAACCCGCCGCCGCCTCCGAACATCCCGCCCAGCAGGTCCTCGAAGTCGCCCTGGGAGTACTGCACGCGCGGGCCGCCGCCGAAGCCGCCGAAGACGTCCTCGAAGCCGCCCGAGCCGCCGGGCGCGAAGCGCGGACGGCCGCCGGCCATCGCGCGCACCGCGTCGTACTCCTGCCGCTGCTTGGGGTCCGCGAGCACGGAGTGCGCCTCGGAGATCTCCTTGAAGCGCGCCTCCGCGTTCGCGTCACCCGGGTTCGAGTCCGGGTGGTACTGCCGCGCGAGCTTGCGGTACTGCTTCTTCAGGTCGGCAGCGGAGACGTCCTTCTGCACGCCGAGCACGGCGTAGAAGTCCTTGTCGAACCAGTCGTTGCTGGCCATCCGCCTCCTCCCCTAGCTCACTCGGCCGGCGCGAAGACCGCGACCTTGGCGACGCGCAGCACGCGCTCGCCGACGCGGTAGCCGACCTGCACGACGTCGGCGACGACCGTCTCGGTCACCTCCGGGTTCGGCAGCTGGGCGACGGCCTCGTGCTTCTCGATGTCGAACGCCTCGCCGACCTCGCCGATGCGCTCGACGCCGAGCTGCGCGAACGAGCCGCGCAGCTTCTGCGCGACGATCGCGAGCGGACCCTCGGCCAGGTCGCCGTGCTTCTCGGCGAGGTCCAGGTCGTCGAGCGCGGGCAGCAGCGCCTTGATGACGGAGGCGGTGGTCGCCTCCTTGTCGTTCGCGCGGTCCCGCTCGGTGCGGTTGCGGTAGTTGACGTACTCGGCGCGGAGGCGCTGCAGCTCGTCGAGGTGCTGCGCGGCCTTCGCCTCGAGCGCCTCGCGCTCGGCGGCGAGGCCGGCGGCCTCGCCCTCGAGCAGCGCGCGGTCCTCGGGGCTCAGGTCGTCGGCGGAGGCGTCCGCGGCGGGCTCGTCGCCCGCCGGGGCGGCCCCGGAGCCGGCGGCCGGAGCCGCCTGCTCGCGGGGCTCGCCCGTCTCGGGGTCGATCCGGCGCTTGTCGTGCACGCGCGGCTCGCCCTCCTGCTCGGTGCCCTCCTGCTGGCCCTCGGGCACGTCGCCCTCGGGACGGTCGTTCGCGGCGTCGGTCACTTCTTGTCGTCCTCGTCGTCCACGACCTCGGCGTCGACGACGTCGTCGTCGGCGCTCGAGGCGGCGGGCTGCTCGTCGGCGGGGGCGTCGCCCTCGGCCGGCTGCTGCGCCTGCGCCTGCTGGTAGATCGCCTCGCCGAGCTTGCCCTGCGACTGCTGCAGGCGCTCGACCGAGGTCTTCACGGCCTCGTCGTCGTCGCCCGCGAGCGCCGACTTCACGGCGTCGACGTCGGCCTGCACCTCGGTCTTGACGTCCTCAGGCAGCTGCTCAGCGTTGTCGGTGAGCACCTTCTCGACCGAGTAGACGAGCGTCTCGCCGGTGTTGCGGAGCTCCGCCGCCTCGCGTCGCGCGTGGTCGGCGGCCGCGTTCTCCTCGGCGTCCTTCACCATGCGGTCGATGTCGTCCTTCGAGAGGCTCGAGCCGCCCGTGATCGTCATCGACTGCTCGGCGCCCGTGCCCTTGTCCTTGGCGGACACGTGCACGATGCCGTTCGCGTCGATGTCGAAGGTGACCTCGACCTGCGGGATGCCGCGCGGGGCCGGGGCGATGCCCGTGAGCTCGAACGTGCCGAGCGCCTTGTTGTCGCGCGTGAAGTCGCGCTCGCCCTGGAAGACCTGGATCGCGACCGAGGGCTGGTTGTCCTCGGCGGTCGTGAAGGTCTCGGAGCGCTTCGTCGGGATCGCCGTGTTGCGGTCGATGAGCTTCGTCATCATGCCGCCCTTGGTCTCGATGCCGAGCGACAGCGGCGTGACGTCGATGAGGAGGACGTCCTTGCGCTCGCCCTTGAGGACGCCGGCCTGCAGGGCGGCGCCGACGGCGACGACCTCGTCCGGGTTCACGCCCTTGTTGGGCTCCTTGCCGCCGGTGAGCTGCTTCACGAGCTCGGTGACGGCGGGCATGCGGGTCGAGCCGCCGACGAGCACGACGTGCGCGATCTCGGAGACCGTGATGCCGGCCTCGCGGATGACGTCCTCGAAGGGCTTGCGGGTGCGCTCGAGCAGGTCCTTCGTGAGGTTCTCGAACTGCGCGCGGGTGAGCGTCTCCTCGAGGTTGGCGGGGCCGGCCTCGGTGAGCGAGAAGTAGGGCAGCTGGATGCTCGTCGACGACGAGGACGAGAGCTCCTTCTTGGCCTGCTCCGCGGCCTCCTTGAGGCGGCGCATCGCGATCTTGTCGTTCGAGACGTCGACGCCCGTCTGGTCCTTGAAGCGGCCCTTGAGCCACTCGACGACGCGCTCGTCCCAGTCGTCGCCGCCGAGGCGGTTGTCGCCGGCGGTCGCACGGACCTGGATGGTCGAGAAGTCGTCGTCCTTGCCCACCTCGAGGAGCGAGACGTCGAAGGTGCCGCCGCCGAGGTCGAAGACGAGGATGAGCTCGTCCTCCTTGCCCTTGTCGAGGCCGTACGCGAGCGCGGCCGCGGTGGGCTCGTTGATGATGCGCAGCACGTTGAGGCCCGAGATCTCGCCGGCCTCCTTCGTGGCCTGGCGCTCGGCGTCGTTGAAGTACGCCGGCACGGTGATGACCGCGTCGGTGACCTTCTCGCCGAGGTAGGTCTCGGCGTCGCGCTTCAGCTTGCCGAGGATGCGCGCCGAGATCTCCTGCGGCGTGAGCTGCTTGCCGTCGATCTCCTGCTTCCAGCTGGTGCCCATGTGGCGCTTGACCGACGAGATGGTGCGGTCGACGTTCGTGACGGCCTGGCGCTTGGCCGGCTCGCCGACGAGGGTCTCGCCGTCCTTGACGAAGGCGACGACCGACGGGGTCGTGCGGAAGCCCTCGGAGTTCGCGATGACGGTGGGCTCGCCGCCGTCGAGGAACGCGACGACGGAGTTGGTGGTGCCGAGGTCGATGCCGACTGCTCGTGCCATGGTTGGTCCTCCTCTGCGCGGATGCGCGGTGTGCCTGGTTCCGGTGGAGGAATCCACCGACGTCCCCCCAGATCGGCGGTGGACTCGTCCCCCGGAACCCCGGCCACGACCCGGCGCCCCTCGGGCGCACGACTTGAGTCGCGATGGCTCAACTTTCCCACCTTGAGTCGAGGCGTGTCAACTTCCTGGGCTGTGGATCCGCTCTGAGGATCGGGGCGGCTCCGGGCCGGTTCCCGCCGGCCGCCGGATAGCGTGGCCGCATGGCTCGGGAACGCCGCTGGCTCTATCGCGAGGTCACGCGGCACTCCGTCGCGTCGCTCGTCGCGGGCGTCTTCGCGAGCGTCGCCGTGGCCGTGCACGCTGCGGGCGGCGGCCGGCTCGACCACATCGGCACGACGATCGTGGCCCTGACGCTCGTGTTCGGCGCCTACGGTCCCGCGTTCCTCTGGCTCTCGGGCCTCGCGTTCGCCGGGCTCTCGGGCGATCGGCTGCGCGCCCGCGTGCGCCGCTCGGAGGAGCGCAGCCGGTTCGTGCGGTGGCTCTACCTCGGCGGGCCGCGCTCCTGGGCGCTGCTCATCGTGCTCATCGGCGTCGTCTCCGTCGTGCTGCTCGCCACGCGCGGCGACGCCGACCTGCTCGTGCTCGCGTCCTGCGTCGTGGGCGTCGTCGGCACCTGGGTGCTGCTCGTCGCGATCTTCGCGATCGAGCACATGCGCGGATGGGCGGAGCGGGGCGGGCTCGCGTTCCCGGGCGAGGGGTCGCGAGGCTTCGCCGACTTCGTCTACCTCTCCGTGCAGCTCTCGACCACCTTCTCCTCGGCCGACGTCGCGCTCGAGACGACGGATGCGCGGCGCCTCGCGACCCTGCAGTCCGTCGTCGCGTTCGCCTACAACGCGGTCGTCATCGCGGTGCTGGCCTCGCTGCTGGTCTCGATCGCGGGCTGACCGACCCGCGCGGCCGCCTCGCCGAGGGCTAGGCGATCACGCGCCGCGGCGAGCGCACGATCCAGCGCGCGAGCAGCGGCCCGCCGATCGCCGTGAGCAGCACGTAGCAGGCGGCGAGCGCCCCCACCTCGGGGTAGCCGGCCGCCACCGCGACCGCCGCGATCACGATCGAGAACTCGCCGCGCGCCACCAGCGCCGCGCCGGCGCGCAGCCGGCCCTTCCGCTGCACCCCGTCGCGCCGCGCCGCGATCCAGCCCGTGCCGAGCTTCGTCGCCGACGTGACGACCGCGAGCAGGATCGCCGCGGGCAGCACCGGCAGCAGGTCGGCCGGCACGATCGGCAGGCCGAACGAGAAGAAGAAGATCGCCGCGAACAGATCGCGCAGCGGCCCCAGGATCGAGCGGGCGCGCTCGGCGATCGAGGGCGGCACCGCGATGCCGACGAGGAACGCGCCCACCGCCGCCGAGGCGCCCAGCAGCTGCGTGAGGCCCGCCACGAGCAGCGTCACGCCGAGCAGGCGCAGCAGCACCTGCTCGTCGCTCGGGTGGCTGAGCAGCCGGCCGAGGCCGTCCGAGGCGCGGCGAGCGGCGACGAGGATCGCCGTCACCGCGCCCACCGCGAGCGCCACCGCGCCGAGCGCCTGCCACCACTCAGCGCCCGTGAGCACCGCGATGAGCACGGGCAGGAAGATCGCCATCGCGATGTCCTCGATGACGAGCAGGCTCAGCACCGCCGGCGTCTCGCGGTTGCCGAGCCGGCCCAGGTCGTCGAGCAGCCGCGCCACGATGCCCGATGACGACACCCACGTGACGCCCGCGATCGCGAGGCACGCGGGCAGCGGCATCCCGAGCAGCAGCGCCACGAGGAAGCCGGCTGTCGCGTTGAGCCCGACGTCGACGAGGCCCGAGCGCCCGTGCCGCTGCAGCGACTGCTGCAGCTCCTGCGCCGTGAACTCCAGCCCCAGCATGAGCAGCAGCAGGAGCACGCCGATCTCGGCCGCGGGGCCGATGAACGGCTCCGCGTGGCCGAGGTCGACGAATCCGCCCGCCCCGACCGCGAGGCCTGCGAGCAGCATGAGCGGGATCGGCGAGATGCCGATGCGGTGCGCGGCGAGTCCCAGCAACGAGACCCCGAGGACGACCGCGCCCAGCTCGAGCAGCAGGGCGGCGACCTCGTGCACGGCTAGCCCCGGCTGAGCCGCTCGCGCAGCTGCGCGAGGCCCTCCTGCGAGCCGATCGCGACGAGGATGTCGCCGCCCAGCAGCTGGTCGTCGGGGCCGGGCGCCGCGATGACGTCGTCGGCGCGCACGATCGCGACGATCGAGCATCCGGTCCTCGTGCGCGCCTTCGTCGCCCCGAGCGGGCGGCCCGCGTAGGCCGAGCCCTCGTCGAGCCGGATGCGCGCCGACTCGAGCCCGGGGATCTCGCGGGTGAGGTCGAGCATCCCCTCGGCGATGCGCGGCGCGCCCAGCACGTCGGCGAGCGCGTCCACCTCGTCGTCGGCGAGCGCGAGCTCAAGCCGCACGTCGTCGGGGTCGTCGCGGCCGAGCACGCACAGGTCGGCCTGGCCGTCGCGGTGCACGACGATGCTGAGCGGCACGCCGCGCCGCGTCGTCAGGTCGTACCGGACGCCGATGCCGGGCAGGAGCGTCTGCGTGATCTCCACCTCCGCATCATCCCACCGCGGGCTCGCCGCGGCACCGCAGGTTCGGCGCAGGGATGCGGGCGCTGCGGCGGCGGTCGGCTCGGCCGGCATCGGGGCCGTCCGGCCCGGCGACCGCTCCGGCGGGCGCGACGCGCCACCCGCGGTTCGCCCGCGCGACGCCGTCGCGCCACCTCGCGGCAATACGCTCGGCACCATGAGCGCCCCTCAGGCATCGCGGCCAGCCTCCGACCCCGCCGAGCTCGTGCAGCCGTCGCAGGCGGGCGTCGCGCCCGTCGAGCGGCGGGAGCTGCGCCGCCGCGCGACCGCCTGGGCGCTGTGGGACTGGGGATCCGCGTCGTTCAACGCCGTCGTGACGACCTTCGTCTTCAGCCGGTACATCGCCTCCGACCTCTTCGTCGACCCGGCGATCGTCGACGCCGCCGGCGAGGACGGCTCGCCGGAGCTCACCCGCGCGCTCGCCGAGAACGCGTCGATCGTCGCGTGGGCCGTCGCGATCGCGGGCGTGCTCGTGGCACTGCTCGCGCCCGTGATCGGGCAGCGCTCCGACGGCGGCGGGCGCCGCAAGCTCTGGGTCGCGGTGAACACCGGCGTGACGATCGTCGCGATGGTCGGGATGTTCTTCGTCGCGCCCGTGCCCGAGTACATCTGGCTCGGCGCCGCGCTGCTCGCGGTCGGCAACCTGTTCTTCGAGTTCGCATCGGTCAACTACAACGCGATGCTGCACCAGGTGTCGACGAAGGCGTCGCTCGGCCGCACCTCCGGCTTCGGCTGGGGCATGGGCTACGTGGGCGGCATCGTGCTGCTGGGCGTGCTGCTCGTGGTGTTCATCGGCACGGGCGACTCGGGCGGCCTCGTGCCGCTGCCGAGCGGCCGTGACGGGGGCGCGCTCGACATCCGCTTCGCCGTGCTCGCCTCGGCGGTGTGGTTCCTCGTGTTCGCGATCCCGCTGCTGCTGCGCGTGCCCGAGCTGCCGCCGACGGGCGCCGCCCCGCCGCGCGTGGGCCTGCTCGAGTCGTACCGCATCCTCTTCCGCACCATCGGCCGCATCGGCCGCCAGGCGCCGCGCACGCTGCTCTTCCTCGTCGCCTCCGCGGTCTTCCGCGACGGGCTGTCGGGCGTGTTCACCTTCGGCGCGATCATCGCCTCGTCGGTGTTCGGCTTCTCGTCGTCGGAGGTCATCCTCTTCGCGATCGCCGCGAACGTCACCGCGGGCATCGGCACCTTCGTGGGCGGCTGGGCCGACGACCGCTTCGGGCCGAAGGTCGTCATCATCGTCTCGCTCGTGGCGCTCGTGCTCTCCGGATCCGCGGTGCTGTTCGTCGAGGGCAAGGGGCTCTTCTGGGTCTTCGGCCTCGCGCTCTCGACCTTCGTCGGCCCCGTGCAGGCGGCCTCGCGCTCGTTCATGGCGCGCATCACGCCGGAGGGCCGCGAGGGCGAGATGTTCGGCCTCTACGCGACCACGGGCCGCGCGGTGTCGTTCCTCGCACCGGCGCTGTTCGGCGTGTTCGTCTCGATCGCCGGCGACACCCGCTTCGGCATCCTCGGCATCGTGCTCGTGCTGCTCGTGGGCCTCCTGCTCGTGCTCCCCGTGCACCCGAGGCCGACCCTCATCGACTCCCCCACAGCGCCGCCCGCCCCGCCGCGCACCCCCGAGTCCCCGCGCTGACCCGCCTCGCGACAGCCGCACATGTGCACGAAGTGGTTGTTCTCGCGCGCGCAGAGCAACCGTTTCCTGCACATGTGCGGTCAGGAGCCGCTCCGGAGCGGGGATGCCATCAGGCGCGGCGCGCGAAGGCGGCAGACAGGCGCTGGATGAGCGGCGTCGCCGGGCCGCGGACGTCGGCGCTCGTCGCACGCACCACGATCCAGTCCTCCGCCTCGAACGCCGCGTAGCGACCGATGTCGCGCTGCCACTGGCGTCGCTCGCGGTGCCCGTCTCCCTCGAACTCGATGGCGATGCGCAGATCGCGGTAGCCGAGATCCGGCCGGCGCTCCTGGCCGTCGATGAGCACGAGCGGGTGCACCTCGGGCTCGGGGAAGCCCGCCAGGACGATCGCACGCCTCGTCACGCTCTCCCACCGCGAGTCGACGCCCTGCCGTGCGTCGCGGAGCGCAGCGCGGAGCGCGGGCACGCCGTTGTGGCCGCGGCACCGCGCGAGGAAGGCCTCGAGCGCAACGGGATCGGCGTGCGGGCGCGTGGGCAGCTCGAGGTCCGGGTAGCGCCAGGAGTCGGTGAGGAGCGCGTCGACGACGTGGACGAGCGGCTCGTGGGGCATGCGCCGGGCGAGCGTGAGCGCTGTCGCGACGGGGCCGAGCACGGGCAGGCCGCGGTGCGCGCCGACGTCGAGCAGCCCGGCCGCGTACGCGATCTGCCGCGTGCCGCGCCCGGTGCCGCGCGTCGCGCCGTGCGGGCGGGCGATGACGAGAGGCTCTTCCTGCCGCCAGTCCGAGGGGAGCGGCAGGCCCCAGAGCCGCGCTGCGGTCTCGGCCGCGAACACGTGCCCCGCGCCCATCCGCTCCGCGTACGCCTGCGCCGCCTCGAGGAGCGACCCGATGCTGTGCGCGCGGACGCCGTGGAACGGCCGCAGCAGGTCGGACGCTCGCATCCGCTGCCGCGTGACTCCGTGGCTCGCGCCCTCGGCGGCCCGGAACGGCCGCCCGGCGATGGCGTCGGGCAATGGGTTCGGCGTGCGCATGCGCGCATCCTCGTCTCCTGCCCGATCCGCCCGCGCCGTAACCGCCTCCGCCTGTGGACGACCCGCACATGTGCATGAAACGGCCGTTCTGACACCGCCAGAGCAACCGTTTCATGCACATGTGCGGGTGACTGCGGGAGGGTGAGGGGGTGGAGCGGGAGCGGGAGCGGGTGCGGGCGAGCAGCGTCGAGCTCCTGCTCGAGGCCGCGAGCGAGGAGGCCGTGCGGCGCGAGTGGGCGATGCTCGAGGCGGCCGGGCTCTCGAGCATGGGCGCGCACCGCTCGCCGAGCAACCGGCCGCACGTCACGCTGCTCGCGGTGCCCGGGCTGCCCGTGCCGGAGCTCCCGTCCGGTCCGCTCGAGCCTGCGCTCGCGCCCGCGCTCCCCATCGCGCTCCGGCTCGGGCCGCCCGCGCTGCTGCCGGGCGACGGCGAGCGGCGCGTGCTCGCGCGCGCGGTCGAGCGCACGGAGGAGCTCCTCGCACTGCGCGCCGCGGTGCTCCACGCCTCGGGAACGCCCGTCGAGGGCGCCCACGACGCATCCGCCTGGCTCCCCCACGTCACGCTCGCGAAGCGGCTCCGCGCGACCGAGCTGCCGCGCGCGCTCGCGCTGCTCGGCGGCCCGATCGAGGCGACCGCCATCGGCCTCCGGCACTGGGATCCGGAGTCCGGGAGGGTCACGGCCGTCGCCGACGCGTGACGCCCGTCGACAGCCCGCGTCGAGCGTCGTGCCGTGATGCTCGGCGCGACGGATCGCGATGAGACCCGCTCAGGCGATCCGCGTCGACGGCAGCGCCCGCACGGCCTCGAGCCGGTCGTCGCCGAGGATGCGGCCGACGAGCCTGGCGCTGCCGGCGACGACCGTCGAGTCGAGGTCGAGGTCGGTCGCGACCATCCAGGCCGGCCGACCCTGCGGCTCGGAGGGCCACAGCAGGTTGGGCGTGCGGCCGGGGCCGATGGGGTGGCGGGCGTCCGGTGCCGGCCAGCCCAGGCCGGCGGTATCGACCCACGCCGGGTCCTCGAGGTCTCGCAGCCGCCCGCGCAGCAGCACGTGCCCTCGCCCCCATCCTTCGCGCGGGAGGCCGAGCACGAGGCCGTCGCGCATCGCCATCCGCACCTGCGGATCCACGCTCGCGGCCGCCTCGAGGCGAGCGCGGCGCGTCAGCTCCTCCTGGAGCCGGGCGCGCTCGGCCGACGTCATCGTCTCGTCGCCCGCGACCATGACCGCGAAGCCCGTGCCCTCGAAGTCGAGGCCCCGGCCCTCCCAGACCGCCGCGAGCAGCTCGGCGTCGCCCTCCTCGGCGAGCACCGTCTCGAGGATCGCGGTCAGGACCTCGAGCGGCGCGTCGCCCTCCTCGGGCGGGTTGAGGTAGCGCCCGTCGCCCAGCGCCACCTGGTGCTCGCCCACGGCGCCGTACCAGGTGCCCTCGGCGAGCTCGAGGCCGAGCAGCTCAGCGGTCTCGGCCCACGTCACGCCGACGGGCTTCGGCTGGAACGGCAGCTCGGGGTGCTGCGGGTCGCGGCGCGAGCCGTCCGGCGGCAGGCTGAGGCTCGCCGGGTGCAGCACCCGCGCGTACGCCTCGAACACGTCCGGCACCACGGCCGCGACCGTGCCGTCCTCGGCGAGCGCCGCCTGGATCCAGCGCCCGACCTCGACGTCGCGCTCCACCTGCAGCGGCCCGCTCATCGCGCGCCCCTCCGCGCCGCACGATCCGCCCCCGGCATCGGGGGGCTCGTCCGCGGCGCCACGCTCATCCCTCGATCCGCGTCCGATGGAACGACAGGTGCGAGCGGCTCGCGGTCGGGCCGCGCTGGCCCTGGTAGCGGTTGAGGTTCGAGCCCTGGCCGTAGGGATGCTCGGACGGGCTCGAGAGCTGGAAGTAGCAGACCTGGCCGATCTTCATGCCCGGCCACAGCTTGATGGGCAGGGTCGACACGTTCGACAGCTCGAGCGTGACGTGGCCGGAGAAGCCGGGGTCGATGAAGCCCGCGGTCGAGTGCGTGAGGAGTCCCAGTCGGCCGAGCGACGACTTGCCCTCGAGCCGCGCCGCGACGTCGTCGGGCAGCGAGATCCGCTCGTAGGTGGCGCCGAGCACGAACTCGCCCGGGTGCAGGATGAACGCCTCGTCGGGGCCGACCTCGACGAGCCGCGTGAGGTCGGGCTGGTCCTCGGCCGGGTCGATGAACGGGTACTTGTGGTTGTCGAAGAGCCGGAAGCCGCGGTCGAGCCGCACGTCCACGCTCGAGGGCTGCAGCATCGCCAGGTCGAGGGGCTCGAGCCCCAGGTCGCCGGAGTCGAGGCGGGCGCGGATGTCGCGGTCGCTGAGCAGCACCCGATGAGGCTACCGCGCAGCCCGTTCCGGACGGCTCGACGGACGGCGGATCCGCATCGCGCGCACAGGGGGACGGGAGGACGATGGATGCAGGAGGTGCGCCATGCATCGAGGTCGTCGGCTCGAGGACTGGGTCGAGCTCGCCGCCGCGGCCGTCGCGAAGGCGCGCGGAGCGCTCGGCGACGACGAGGTGGAGCGCCGGATCGCGGCGAGCGTCTCGGAGGAGGACCGCGAGACGGTCGTTCGGGTGCTGCGCACCCTGGGCCGCGACCTGCAGGTGCACGGCATGGACCTCACCGCGCTCGACGCGCGGCTGCGGGTGCACGACGCGCCGCACGTGCCGGCGGCACCGGAGGACGGCGCGGGCGAGGAGCCCACCGGTGGCGCCGCGGCGCGGCGCGGGCGCGAGGCGACCCTCGGCGACCTGCCGCCGGAGGCGCTGCGCGATGGCGAGCGCGGTGCGGTCCGGCCCGCCGATCTCGCGAAGCGGCTCGCGCGGCTGCGGAACCCGATCCTCCCCCACCCGCGGCACAAGCCCCCGGCGCGGTAGCGCCGGCCGCCTCCCTCCGGTCGAGCCGGCCGCGGAACGGCTCAGCCCGCGGATGGTGCGGGGAGCGCCGTCGCTACCAGCGCGGCCAGGCCGCGCGCGCGAAGCAGTAGGCGCCGTAGAGCATGAGGCCGAGGGCGATGAACACGAGCAGCACCTGCCCGAACGGCACGGTCGTCAGCGACTGCAGCGCGCCGTCGAGGCCGCCGGCCTCCGACGCGTCGTGCTGCACCGCCGCGACCACGAAGAGGACGCCGACGATCGCGACCGCGATGCCCTTCGCCACGTAGCCCGCGGTGCCGCTGCCCTCGACGAGCCTCCGGTACCGCGCGGGCGGGGCGACATCCTCGAGGAACTTCTTCTTCACGCCCTTGACGATGAAGTAGACCCCGACGCCGGCGACCGCGAGGCCGAGCGCGCCGATGAGCACGAGCCCGAACGGCGCCGACATCAGCTGCGACGAGAACGACTGCGCCTGCCCCTCCGAGTCGGAGGAGCCGCCCATCGCGGCCGTGAGCGCCGTCACGCCCACCGCCGCGTACGCGACGCCGCGGCCGGCCGACTTCGCGGCGTCCTGCTTGTCGTGCCGCGCGTCGGCGATCGCGGTCGCGAACGCGAGGAGGCCGAGGCCCAGCATCGAGATCGCGACGAACCACAGCGCGACGCCGCCGACGGGCGTCTCTCGCAGCGCCTGCATCGCGCCGGACTGGTCGGCGCTCTCGCCGCCCCCGCCGAACGCGACGCCGAGCGCGATGACGCCGATGATGATGTGCACGACCCCGTTGGCGACCATGCCCGCGCCCTGCACCCAGCGCGCCGCCGGGTGGTCCTTCGCCTGCGCGGCGGCGCCCTGCGCCCCGCTCGCGGCCCTCGATGCGCCGCGCTTCGCGCTCGAGGCGGCGTCGCGGGCCCGATCTCCTGTGCTCATGCTGCACACCGTACGCTCGGCGCGCCGGGAGCCCGCTGGTCGCAGGCTCAGCGGAACCGCGGCGAACGCCCCGGCGGCCGTCCCCCAAGGATCGCTCAGGATGGTGGCGGTCCAGCCATGCGCGGGCCATGATGTCGCCATGACCGGCGGCGGCCGTCCCGTGATCCGCACCCCCGACCAGCGGATCCGCGTGTTCGTGAGCTCGACCCTGCGCGAGCTCGCCGAGGAGCGCCGCGCCGCCCGGGCCGCGATCGAGCGGATGCGCCTCGCGCCCGTCATGTTCGAGCTCGGCGCGCGGCCCCACCCGCCCCGCGAGCTCTACCGCTCGTACCTCGCGCAGAGCGACGTCTTCGTGGGCATCTACGCCGACAGCTACGGCTGGGTCGCGCCCGGTCAGGAGATCTCCGGGCTCGAGGACGAGTACGACCTCGTGCCCGACGGCATGCCGAAGCTCATCTACATCCGCGCCTCCGACCGGCGCGACCCGCGCCTCGACGCGCTCATCGGCCGCATCCAGACCGACGACACCGCCGCCTACCTGCCGTTCGTGTCGGCCGAGGACCTCGAGGAGCAGGTGTCGACCGACCTCGCGACGCTGCTCGCCGAGCGGTTCGACGAGTCGCGCCAGCAGCTCGCAGGCGGCGGGCCGGAGGAGATCCCGCCCACGCCGAGCCCGCGCATCCCCGTGCCGTACACCAGCACGATCGGGCGCGACCGCGAGGTCGAGGAGGTGCGGGCGCTGCTCGCGGGTGACGACCGGCTCGTGAGCCTCGTGGGCCCCGGCGGCATCGGCAAGAGCCGCCTCGCGATCGAGATCGCGCGCGCCACCGAGGACCTCTTCCCCGACGGCCGCTACTTCATGCCGCTCGAGGGCGTGCTCGAGCCGGGCCTGCTGCTGCCGACGATCGCCTACGTGCTCGGCATCCGCGACAACGGCGAGGCGGCGCTCGAGGAGCGCGTCGCCCGCGCCCTCTCCGGCCGCCGCGTGCTGCTCGTGCTCGACAACTTCGAGCAGATCGTCGACGCCGCGCCGCTGCTCGTGCGGCTCTACGACCTCGCGCCGCAGACGACGATGCTCGTGACGAGCCGTGCGGTGCTGCGGGTGCGCGGCGAGCGCGTCTACGAGGTGCGGGCGCTCGGGCTGCCGGCCGCGGGCGCGCGGCCCGGCATCGAGCGGGTGCAGCGCTCGTCGGCGGGCGCCCTGTTCGTCGACCGCGCCCGCGCCGTCAAGGACGACTTCGCACTGACAGAGGAGAGCGCGGCGGCCGTCGCCGAGGTCTGCCGGCAGCTGGAGGGCCTGCCGCTCGGCATCGAGCTGGCCGCCGCGAAGTCGCGCCTGCTCACGCCGCGGCAGATCGCCGACCGGCTCGAGCGCAGCCTGCCGATGCTCACGGCGGCCGCGCGCGACCTGCCGGACCGGCACCGCACGATGCGCGCGACGATCGACTGGAGCGTCAGCCTCCTGCCGCCCGAGCAGCGGGCGCTGCTGGCCGACCTCGGCGTCTTCGCCCGCCAGTTCACGCTGGAGGCGGTCGAGGCGATCGGCCGCGGCCGGCCCTGGGAGGGGCAGGAGGTCGAGGCGATCGAGGCACTCGTCGACGCCTCGCTCGTCAAGCGCGGCGAGCTGAGCGGCCGCACCGTGCTCTCGCTGCTGCAGGTGGTGCGCGAGCACTCGCTCGAGCGGCTGCGCGAGCAGGGCGACGTGGGCCGGATGCGCGCGGCGCACGCCGACCACTACAGCGCGCTCGTGGAGCGCGTCGCGCCGGGCCTGCGGGGCGCCGGCCAGGGCGAGGCGGTCGTGCAGCTGGGCCTCGAGCTGCCCAACCTCCGCGCCGCCGTGCGGCACCTCGTGCACACCGACCGGCTCGACGACGCCGGCGACTACGCGTGGCGGATGCTCGTCTACTGGTGGATCGCCGGCTTCTTCGGCGAGGTGCGGGTGTGGATGCTCGAGCTGCTCGGCAAGGACCGCCCCATCACGGCGCACACGCGCGCCGTCGCGCGCTTCTTCGTGCTGTGGAGCGAGCTGTGGCAGGCGCCGACCGAGGCGGTCGTCGAGGGGCTCGGCGAGTGCGTGCGCCTGTTCGACGAGTCGGGCGACGAGGATGCGGCGGCGATGGCGACGGCGGCCCGCGCGACCGCCCGGCTGCAGCTGCCGCATCCGGCCCTCGACCTCGCCGACGAGGAGCTCGCCGTGGCGGTCGAGCGGCTGCGGGCGCTCGGCAACGCGTGGGCGGAGGCGATCACCGAGGTCTCACGCGGCCGGCTCGCGTGGCTGCGCGGCCGCACCGACGAGGCGCAGGCGCGCTTCGACCGCGCGACCGAGGTGGCGGCGGCGAGCGGCGACCTCTTCACCCTGTCGGTCGCGGGCAACCACCAGGCGCGGCTGCAGCTCGTGCGCGGCGAGGTCAACGCGGCGGAGTCCGGCTGCGTGCGCACGCTGCTCGTCTCGATCCGGCTGCACTTCGAGGAGGGCGTCGCGTACGGCCTCGAGGGGCTCTGCGCGGTCGCGGCGGCACGGGGCGACGGCGAGCGGGCCGGCGCGCTGTCGGCGGCGGCCGACCAGATCCGGCAGCGGATCGGCGTGTTCGACGCCGAGGCGTTCACGGTGCACACGCCGCAGCTCGACGCGATGCGGCGCAGGGATCCGGATGGGGTGGCCGCGGGCGAGCGGCACGGCCGCGACCTCTCGGTCGCCGAGGCGATCGCGCTCGCGCTGCCCGAGGACGAGCGCGGCGCGATCCGGACGGCGCTGGCCCAGTGGTGAGCGGCGCAGCGGTGAGCGGCATCCGCACCCCCGACCAGCGGCTGCGCATCTTCGTCTCCTCGACCCTCCGCGAGCTCGAGCCGGAGCGGCGCGCGGTGCGCGCGGCGATCGAGCGGCTGCGCCTCGCGCCCGTGATGTTCGAGCTCGGCGCGCGGCCGCATCCGCCCCGCGAGCTCTACCGCGCCTACCTCGAGCAGAGCGACGTCTTCGTGGGCGTCTACGGCGAGCGGTACGGCTGGGTCGCGCCGGGCGAGGAGGTGTCGGGCCTCGAGGACGAGTACCGGCTCGCGCCACCGGCGATGCCGCGCCTCATCTACCTGCGCGAGGACGGCGAGCGGGAGCCGCGGCTCGAGGCGCTCGTGGCGCGCATCCAGGACGACGACGCCGCGTCGTGGAAGGCGTTCCGCACGCCGGAGGAGCTCGCCGAGCTCGTCGAGGCCGACCTCGCGACGCTGCTCGCGGAGCGGTTCGACGCCTCCCGCACGCCGCCGACCGACGCCGACGAGCCCGCCCCGCGCGCGCCCGCCCTGCCGCTCGAGGCGCGCATCCCCTCCCCGTACACGCGGCTCATCGGCCGCGACGCCGAGGTCGCGTCGGTGCTCAGGATGCTGCAGGAGCAAGGCACGCGGCTCGTCACGCTGCTGGGCCCGGGCGGCATCGGCAAGAGCCGGCTGGCGATCGCGGTGGCGCAGGCGGCCGCGGAGTCGTTCCCGGGCGGGGCGGCGTTCGTGCCGCTCGAGAACGTGCTCGAGCCCGAGCTGCTGCTGCCGACGATCGGCTACGCCCTGGGGGTGCGCGACGCCGGCGACCTGCCGCTCGAGGAGCGCCTGTCGATCGCGCTCGCCGGGCGGCGGCTGCTGCTCGTGCTCGACAACTTCGAGCAGCTGCTCGAGGCGGCGCCCATCCTCGTGCGGCTCTTCACGATCGCGCCCGACGCCGTGCTGCTGGTGACGAGCCGCGCGCTGCTGCGGGTGCGCGGCGAGCGCGTGGTCGACGTGCCGCCGCTGCCGACGCACGACCCCGCCTCCCCCGACTCCGTCGCCCGCGCCCGCGGCGCCGCGGCCGTCGAGCTGCTGGTCGAGCGCGCGCGGGCGGTGAAGCCCGACTTCGAGGTGACCGACCAGAACGCGGAGGCGGTGGTCGGCATCTGCCGGATGCTCGAGGGCGTGCCGCTCGCGATCGAGCTCGCCGCCGCCCGCATGCGCGTGCTCACGCCCGCGGCGGTGCTGCAGCGGCTCGACCGCCAGCTGCCGCTGCTCGTCGACGCCTCGCGCGACCTGCCGCCGCGGCAGCGCACGCTGCGCTCGACGATCGACTGGTCGACGAGCCTGCTCGCCGAGGCCGAGCGGCGCGCGCTGCGCGACCTCTCCGTCTTCTCGCCCGGCTTCGCGCTCGAGTCGGTGGAGGCGCTCGCCCAGGCGCGCGGATGGGAGGCCGACGTCGTGGCGGTGCTCGGCACGCTCGTCGACAGCTCGCTGCTCGAGCAGACGGAGGTCGACGGCGCGGCCGTGTTCTCGATGCTCGCGACGGTGCGCGAGCACGGGGTGGAGCGGCTGCGCGAAGCGGGCGAGGAGGCCGCGGCGCGCGCGGCCCACGCTGCCGTCTACGTCGAGCTCGCCCAGCGCCAGGGCCGCGGCACGGGCATCGACCTGCAGGGCGGCGCGGTCGCCCGGCTCAATCTCGAGCGCGGCAACCTGCGGGCGGCCGTGCGGCACCTGCTCGGGGCGGGCGAGGCGGATGCGGCGGCCGACATGGCGTGGCGGCTGTTCCTCTACTGGTGGGTCGGCGGCTACCTCGCCGAGGTGGCGCTGTGGATGGAGGAGCTGCTCGGCCGCGACGAGCCGCTCGCGCCGCGCACCGAGGCGATCGCCACCTTCTACGTCTGCTGGCGCGACATGTGGGTCGCGCCCTCGCCGGCGCTCCCGCCGGCGCTGCTGCGCGCCGCCGAGCAGTACGCGGGGGCGGGCGACGAGCTGGGCGCGGCGATGGCCGTCGCCACGGCGGGCCTCGCCGAGGCGAGCACCGAGGCGCCCGACCTCGCGGCCGCGGTGGACCGCCTGGAGGAGGGCGCCCGACGCTTCCGGGCGCTGCGGGCCGGATGGGGCGAGTCGCTCGCGCTCGTCGCGCTCGGCCGGATCTCGGCCATCACGGGCGACACCGAGGGGGCCGCGCAGCGGTTCCAGCGCTCGATGGCGGCGGCGGTCGGCGGCGGCGACCGCTTCTCGGGCACGATCGCCACGCACCACCTGGCCCGGATGCGGCTCTTCGCCGGGCGGCTGGAGGAGTCGGAGGCGCTGTTCCTCGACGCGATCCAGGGCTCCGTGGCGCTGCGGCACGACGAGGGCATCGCGTACGCGCTCGAGGGGCTGGCGGCGATCGCCGCGGAGCGCGACGACGTCGAGCGCGCCGGCGTGCTCTCGGGCGCCGCCGACGCCATCCGCCGCCGCACGGCCATGTTCGACGCGCCGGCGTTCGTCTTCCACCCGCGCTACCTCGCGGCGCTCGCCGAGCGCGCCGATGCGGCCCGGCTGCGCGCCGCCGAGGAGCGCGGTCGCGACTACGGCGCGCTCGAGGCGGCCGCCTACGCGCTCGCCGGCCGCGGCGGTGCGCCCGCAGCAACCGCCGCGCCCGCCTGACGCTGCCGTGGACCTTCCGCCGATGCATCGGGTCGTCACTGGTGGCCCGCTGCGGGGCCGCCAAGGGGGCCACGAGCGACCACCCGTTCGCGGCATCGGCGCCGGCGTCGCGGGCCGGTGGCGCTCAGGCGGCGAAGCTCGTGCGCAGCAGCCGCCGCAGCGCGCCGTCGCCCTCCGAGAGCGCCGCGCGCTGCCGCTCGGCGCCCGTGCCCTCGCGGCGGATGCGCGCGACGGCGCCGTCGACGAGCGCGCGGTCGCCGCTCGCCTCGAGCGCGGGCGCCGCGTGCGCCAGCATCCGCTCGACCACCGTCCACGCGGGCGCCAGCTCGCCGGTCTCGGGATGCAGCAGGCCGTCGTCGAGGCCGTGCCGGGCGGCGTGCCACACGGCCGCGTCGACGAGCTCGGGCCGCGCGGCCGCCGGCGCGTGCGGGAGCAGGCCCGCGGCCGCCGCGTCGACGAGCGCACGCGAGAGCAGCGCCGCCGCGACCGCCTCCCCACCGCGCAGCTGCGCGTCGAAGAGCCGCAGCTCGAGCGTGGGGTAGCGCTCGGCGAGCCGCATCATCCATGCGATCGAGCCGAGGTCGAGCGTCGTGCCGAGCCCGACGAGCGCCCGGATCCGCTCGTCGTAGTCGGCGGCGTCCAGGAAGTCGGGCGGCACCGACGCGGTGGTGAAGCGGCGTCCGACGATCGTGCGCCAGCTCGCGAAGCCGGTGTCGTGGCCGGCGAAGCAGGGCGAGTTCGCGGTGAGCGCGAGGAGGGGCGCGAGCCACGGCCGCAGCCCCCGCATCGCCACGACGCCCTCCTCGCGGGAGGCGACGCCCACGTGCACGTGGAGGCCCATGATCCGGTGGTCGGCGGCGATCGCGCCGAGCTCGTCGCAGAATCGCTCGTAGCGGTCGCCCTCCGCCACCCGCGAGACGCCCGCGCCGACGGGTGCGCCGATGCTCGCGGCGACGAGCCCGCGGCGGTCGGCCGCGCCCGCGAGCGCTGCGCGGAACGCGCCGACGACGCGCGCGGCCGCGTCGCCGTCGGCGAGCACGGGCGATGAGAACTCGACCTGCGCCCGCAGGAACTCGTGGCCGATCCAGCCGACCGACGCGTCGCCGGGCGCGCCGTCGAGCTCGGCGATCACCTCGTCGGCCACGTCGACGGGGGCGAGCGTCTCGGGATCGAGGAGCATGACCTCCTCCTCGATGCCGAAGCTGCGCTGCGCCGTCACGAGGTGCTGGACCATCGTCATGCTCGGATCGTCCCCCAGATCGAGGGCCGCCGCCAGGGGGCACGCCTGCGCCTACGCCGTGAAGGCGCCCCGCAGCAGCGCGCCGAGGGCCGCCGCCAGGGGGCACGCCTGCGCCTACGCCGTGAAGGCGCCCCGCAGCAGCGCGCCGAGGGCCGGCAGCCCGTGCGCGAGCGCGGCGCGCTGCCGGTCGGCGCCGGTGCCGTCGACGCGCACGCGCGCGAGCCACGCGTCGACCCGCGCGAGGTCGCCCGAGGCCGCGAGCGCCGGACGAGCGTGCTCGAGCATCGCGGCCACGACGGTCCAGGCATCGGCCATCAGCGCCGTGCCCGGGTGGTGCAGCCCGGCGGCCATGCCGTGCTTCGCGGCGTGCCACAGCGCCGCCTCGACGAGCTCGGGAGCGGCGGATGCGGGCGCGTGCGGCAGCGCGCCGGCCGCCGCGACGTCGACGAGCGCGCGCACGAGGAGCGCGACCGCCACCGACTCGCCGCTCGTGAGCTGCGCATCGCACACGCGCACCTCGACGGTCGGGTGGTGCTCGCACAGCCGCATCGACCACCAGAGCGAGGCCCGATCGGTCGTCGTCCCGAGGCCGAGGAGGGCTGCGGCGCGGCGGTCGTAGTCGGCGGCGTCGGCGAAGGCGGGCGGGGCACCGGCGGTGGTGAGCCGCCGCGCGATGCCCGTGCGCCAGCTCGCGAACCCGGTGTCGGCGCCGCCGCTGACCGGGCTGCTCGCCGTGAGCGCGAGCAGCGGCGCGAGCCACGGCCGGAGCGCGTTCATGGCGCGCACGCCCTCGTCGCGGGAGGCGATGCCGACGTGGACGTGGAGGCCCTGCATCCGATGCTCGGGCAGCAGCGCGCCCATGAGCCCCTCGAAGCCCTCGTAGCGCTCGCCCTCGCGCACGCTCGTCGCGCCCTCGCCGACGGGCGAGCCGACGCTCGCCGCCATCGCGCCGACGCCCTCGGCGGCCGACGCGACTGCCGCGCGGAACCGCCGCAGCGCCGCATCCGCCTCCCCCTGGCCCGTGAGCACGGGCGAGGCGAACTCGAGCTGGGCGAGCAGCAGCTCCCGCTCGACGCCCTCGGCGTCGGCGGGCGGGATCGCGGCGAGCACCCGCTCGGCGACGTCGAGCGGCGCGAGCACGGCGGGGTCGAGGAGCACGATCTCCTCCTCGATGCCGAACGTCCGCAGGCGAGCGCGCGCAGGCGCCGTCATCGTCATGGGCACGAGCGTCCCAGCCGCATGCGTCGCGAGCCTTGGCATCCCCTGCGTGCTTCCAGGGAGCAGGGGGACACTCGGGCCATGCGAGCGATCTGGAAGGGCTCGATCTCGTTCGGGCTCGTGAACGTGCCGGTGAAGCTGTACTCGGCCACCGAGGAGCACGACCTCGCCCTCCACCAGGTGCACGACGCCGACCACGGGCGGATCCGGTACGAGCGCAAGTGCGAGGTGTGCGGCAAGAAGGTGCCCTACGACCACATCGACAAGGCCTACGACGACGGCGAGCAGACCGTCGTGCTCACCGAGGACGACCTGAAGTCGCTGCCCGCCGAGCGCAGCCGCGAGATCGAGGTGGTGGAGTTCGTGCCCACCGAGCAGGTCGACCCGATCCTGTTCGAGAAGAGCTACTACCTCGAGCCCGACTCGAAGAGCGCGAAGGCCTACGTGCTGCTGCGCCGCGTGCTCGAGGAGACCGACCGCACCGCGATCGTGCAGCTCTCGCTGCGGCAGCGCACGCGCCTCGGGGCGATGCGCGTGCAGGGCGACGTGCTGATGGTGCAGACCCTGCGCTGGGCCGACGAGGTGCGGGAGGCGACGTTCGAGTCGCTCGAGGGCGGCGCGCCGCGCATCACCGAGCGCGAGCTCGACCTGGCGCGGGCGGTCGTGGAGGACCTCGAGTCGGACTTCGACCCCTCCTCGTTCGAGGACGAGTACCAGGTGCAGATGCGCACGCTCGTCGAGGCGAAGCTCGAGCAGGGCGACGCGCTCGACACCGCGGCGACGTTCGGCGAGACCGACGACGACGAGGGCGCCGAGGTGATCGACCTCATGGAGGCGCTGCAGCGCTCGGTCGACCAGCGGCGGTCGGGCGGGTCGGGGTCGAAGGGGTCATCGTCCTCGTCCTCGTCCTCGTCCTCGTCCTCGTCCTCGTCCTCGAAGGCGTCGACGACGAAGTCCTCCGGGTCGACGTCGAAGGCAGCCGGCGCGAAGTCGACGTCGAAGGCGTCCGGGGCCAAGTCGACGTCGAAGCCCTCCTCGAGGTCGTCGACGTCCAAGGCATCCGGCAGCAAGGCATCCGGGACCAAGGCATCCGGCTCGAAGTCCTCCTCGAAGCCCAAGTCCTCCACGAACACCGCGAAGGCCAAGCCCAAGAAGGCCTCCTGACGTGCCGGCCGCCGAGCGGCTCGACATCGGCGGCCGCGTCGTGCGGCTGTCGAACCCGGCGAAGGTGCTCTACCCCGAGACGGGGACGACGAAGCGCGACGTCGTCGACTACTACGCGCAGGTCGCCGATGTGCTCATGGCCCATGCGGCCGGGCGCCCGGTCACGCGCAAGCGCTGGGTCGACGGCGTCGGCACGGAGCGCAAGCCCGGCGCGGTGTTCTTCCAGAAGCAGCTCGAGCGGGGCGCGCCCGACTGGCTCGAGACCGTCGACATCCAGCACTCGGAGGGCGTGAAGGCGTATCCGCTCGTCTCCGAGCCCGCGGCGCTGGTCTGGATGGCGAACCTCGCGGCGCTCGAGCTGCACGTGCCGCAGTGGCGGGCAGATGCGGGGTTCGGGGCGAGCATCGACAGCGAGCGGCAGCACCCCGACCGCCTCGTGCTCGACCTCGACCCCGGCGAGGGCGCCGACATCGACGACTGCGCCGAGGTGGCGCTGTGGGTGCGCGAGGTGCTCATCGACATGGGCCTCGACCCGATGCCGCTCACGAGCGGCAGCAAGGGCATCCACCTGTACGCCCGCCTCGACGGCACGCTCACGTCGCGGCAGGTGAGCGACGTCGCGCACGAGCTCGCGCGCTCGCTGGAGCAGCTGCACCCGGACCGGGTCGTGAGCGAGATGCGCAAGGCGAAGCGCGTCGGCAAGGTGATGCTCGACTGGAGCCAGAACTCCGCCGCCAAGACCACCGTCGCGCCCTACTCGCTGCGCGGGCGCGTGCGGCCGACCGTCGCGGCGCCGCGCACGTGGGAGGAGATCGAGCACGGGCACCTCGAGCAGCTCGAGTACCCCGAGGTGCTGCGGCGGCTCGATCGCGACGGCGACCTGCTCGCCGGGCTCGACGAGCAGCTCGATGCGCCGCGGGACGCGGCGCCGGCGCGCGGTCGGGCGACGGCATCGGCGGGGCGCGGGAAGGGCGGCACGGCGGCCTCGGCGAAGGGCGGCGCGGACGACCCGGCCCCCGCATCCGACCGCCTCTCGAAGTACCGCGAGATGCGCGACCCCGAGCGCACGCCCGAGCCGGTGCCGGCCGAGGCGCCGACGCCGCGCGACGAGTCGACCTTCGTCGTGCAGGAGCACCACGCGCGCCGCCTGCACTACGACTTCCGGCTCGAGCAGGAGGGCGTGCTCGTCTCGTGGGCGGTGCCGAAGGGGCCGCCCACCACCGCGGGCCGCAACCACCTCGCGGTGCAGACCGAGGACCATCCGCTCGAGTACGGCTCGTTCGCGGGCGAGATCCCGAAGGGCGAGTACGGCGCCGGCACCGTCACGATCTGGGACGAGGGCACCGTCGAGCTCGAGAAGTGGCGCGACGACGAGGTGATCGGCGTGCTGCACGGGCGCGACGACGGCGGGCTCGGCGGCGAGCCGTACCGCTTCGCGCTCATCCGCACCGACGCCGACAAGCGCCAGTGGCTGCTGCACCGCATGAAGGACCAGCGGAAGGGCGCGTGGTCGCGCGAGGCGCAGCGGAAGGCGGAGCGGGACGGGGATGCGGGTGCGGGTGCGGGCGCTGGCGCACCGGAGTCGGACTCGAAGGCGGCCGAGGGCGGGAAGCGCAGCTCGAAGGCGTCGAAGACCGTCGGCTCGCGCGCGACCGCCTCGCGCGCATCCGCCTCCTCCGGCGGCCGCCGCGAGCGCCTCCGTCCGATGCTCGCCTCGCCCGGCGAGCCGCGCGACCTCGACGACGAGCGGGAGTGGTCGCTCGAGGTGAAGTGGGATGGCTGGCGCGTGCTCGTGGAGGTCGACCACGGCGAGGTGCGGCTGCTGAGCCGCTCGGGCGGCGACCTCTCGGGCTCGTTCCCCGAGCTGCTCGAGCCGATCGCGAGCGCCGTGCGCACGGGGCAGGCGGTGCTCGACGGCGAGGTCGTCGTGCTGGGGATGGAGGGCGCCTCCGACTTCGGCGCGCTCCAGGCGCGGGCCGGGCTCACGGGCCGGGAGGCGCGCGCGGCGGCGAAGCGCTCTCCCGTGACGCTCCTGCTGTTCGACCTGCTCGAGGTGAACGGCGAGCGCATCCTCGACGTGCCGCTCGACGACCGGCACGGGCGCCTCGACGCGCTCGTCGCGACCTCGCGGCGCGTGCGCATCTCGAGGCCGCTGCGCGGCTCGCTGCAGCACGTGCTCGACGTGACGCGCGAGCGGGGGCTGGAGGGCGTCATCGCCAAGCGGCGCGACAGCCGCTACCGGCCGGGCGCGCGCTCGAGCGACTGGCTCAAGCTCAAGCACCAGCAGATGCGCGAGGTGGTCGTGGTCGGCTGGCTCGAGGGCAAGGGCGGGCTCGCCGGCACCGTGGGCTCGCTCGTGCTCGCGCGGCCGGAGGGGCGGAGGCTGCGCTACATCGGCCGGGTCGGCACGGGATTCAGCGGCGCCGAGCGCGACCGGCTGCGGGATGCGCTGCGGCCACGGCGCACGGCGCCCGCGATCGACGACGTGCCCGCCGACGTGCGGAAGCGCATCCGCTGGGTGCGCTCGGCCGTGGCCGAGGTGGAGCACTCGGAGGAGACCGCGTCGGGCGCGCTCCGCCACCCCGTGTGGCGCGGTCTCCGGCACGACAAGCGCGTGAGCGACCTGTAGCCCCACCCGCTGGTCTCTTCGCTGGTCGAGGACCTGCCGCCGCCCCACCCGCTGGTCTCTTCGCTGGTCGAGGAGCTGCCGCCGCCCCACCCGCTGGTCGAGGAGCGGCCGCCACCCCACCCGCTGGTCGAGGAGCGCCCGGCCTCCTCGACCAGCGGAGGGGTGGGAGACGTCAGCGCGCGACGTCGTGCACGTGGTGCTCGAGGTCGTGGAGCGCGTAGACGAGCAGCGTCTCCACGGTGAAGACCGACCCGTTCGAGCGGCGGCCGGGGCGCTGCAGCGCATGCGTCGGCACCGCCTCCGCCTCCTCCGCGAACGCGGCGGCCGCGAGGTCGAGCTCGACGGCGACCCGTTCCGGATCCTGCGTGGCGTAGCCGCCCTCGACGGCCGCGGCGTCCTGGTCCCAGTTCGCGAACTCCGGGTCGTCCTCGGTGAGCAGCTGGTCGAGCCGCGCGTGCATGACGCGGCAGACGTCGCGCATGTGCGCGCCGTACTCGAGCGGCGACCACGTCGCGTCGTCGGGCCGCTCGGCGACGCCCTCGCCGTGCAGGCGCGCGTGCATCGCCGCGGCGGCGGCGCGGATGCGGCCGCCCACCTCGTGCGGCTCGACGAGCGACGGGTCGAACCCGCACTCGGGGCACCGCTCGCGCAGCACCCAGGTCCAGTCCTTCGTGTCGGGCTCGATCGGCATGCTGCGAGCATCCCACCTCGGCTCGGGCGGCGCGCGGATCATCCTCCGGGATGACGCCCGCGCGACCAGGGGCGGACGCGGCCGCGGGGCCTGGATCCATAGCGTCGGAGGCATGGAGAGGGACGTCATGCTCATCGTCGACCTGCTGGAGCAGGTGGCGCTCACCGGCCTCGCGGGGCTCGCGATCGCGGCGGCCACCGTCGTGTCGATCGGCACCGTCGTGCTCGGCCTCGTCGCGCTCGCCGGCGAGCTCGCCGCCCGCCGCACCGCCCGCGCCGGCCGCCGCCCGATGCCCGCCGCCGCGCCGGGCATCCGCCCCGCGCCCGCCGCCTCCTGACCCCCGCGCCCCTGGTCTCAACCGGCCTATTGGTAGGGCATCGCGCTCAGCTCGATGCCCTACCAGGGAGCCGGTTGAGACCAGGCGGGCCCCGGCGTGCGCGCGCGTGTTGCGGCTCGCCTCCGACCCGGCCTACAGTGTTCCTGAACGATCGGTCACTAATTCGGCCGACGGCACGACGACGGAGTCAGGAGTCCCATGGCCGAGGCCTACCTCGTCGGCGGCGTGCGCACCCCCGTGGGTCGCTACGGCGGCGCGCTCGCCGGCGTCCGACCCGACGACCTCGCGGCGCTCGTGGTGCGCGAGGCCGTCGCCCGCGCATCCGCCCCCGGCGCCCGCATCGACGAGGTGCTGCTCGGCGCCGCCAACCAGGCCGGCGAGGACAACCGCAACGTCGCCCGCATGGCCGCGCTGCTCGCGGGCCTCCCCGACCACGTGCCCGGCATGACCCTCAACCGGCTCTGCGCCTCCGGGATGTCGGCCGTCACGACCGCCTCGCAGGCGATCCGCGCGGGCGACGCCGACCTGCTCGTCGCCGGTGGCGTCGAGTCGATGACGCGCGCGCCCTGGGTGCAGGCGAAGCCGGAGCGGCCGTGGGCGAAGCCCGGCGAGGCGTACGACACCTCGATCGGCTGGCGCTTCCCCAACCCGCAGCTCGTCGCGCGCGAGAAGGCCACGTACTCGATGCCCGAGACGGCCGAGGAGGTCGCGCGGCTCGACGGCATCAGCCGCGAGGACGCCGACGCGTTCGCGCTCGAGAGCCACCGCCGCGCGATCGACGCGATCGACGCTGGCCGCTTCGCCGCCGAGATCGTCGGCGTCGAGACGAGGGCCGGGCTCGTCGACACCGACGAGGGGCCGCGCCGCGAGACGACGGCGGATGCGCTCGCCCGCCTCCGCCCGGTCGTGGGCGGCGGGAGCGTGGTCACCGCGGGCAACAGCTCGAGCCTCAACGACGGCGCATCCGCGATCCTCGTCGCGAGCGAGGCGGCGGTCGCCGAGCACGGCCTCGCGCCGCGAGCCCGCATCGTCGCGCACGCCGCCGCGGGCCTCGCGCCCGAGGTGATGGGGCTCGGCCCCGTGCCCGCCACCGAGGCCGCGCTGCGGAAGGTGGGCCTCACGATCGACGACATCGGCTCGGTCGAGCTGAACGAGGCCTTCGCCTCCCAGTCGCTCGCGTGCATCCGCCGCCTCGGGCTCGACCCGGCCCGGGTGAACGCCGACGGCGGCGCGATCGCGCTCGGCCACCCGCTCGGCTCGTCGGGCTCGCGCCTCATCGTCACGCTGCTCGGCCGCATGGAGCGCGAGGGCAGCCGCTACGGCCTCGCCACCATGTGCGTCGGCGTCGGCCAGGGCACCGCGATCATCCTGGAGCGCGTGTGAGCCCCCGCCCCCGCATCCTCAACCGGTTCTGTGGTCAGCCGAGGGCACTATCCCCTCGGCCGACCACTGGCCCGGTCGAGATCCACGGAGGGGCACGATGAGCGAGACGCTGCGCATCGAGGAGCGCGACAGCCACGTGCTGGCCGTGCTCGACCGTCCCGAGAAGCGCAACGCCATCGACCAGGAGACGGTGGATGCGCTGCACCGGCTCTGCGCGCGCCTCGAGGTCGAGCGGCGCACGCTGATCCTCGCCGGGACGGGCGGCTCGTTCGCCGCGGGCGCCGACATCGCGCAGCTCCGCGAGCGCCGCGCCGCCGACGCGCTCGCCGGCATCAACACCCGCTGCTTCCAGCGCATCCGCGCCCTGCCGATGCCGGTGATCGCCGTGCTCGACGGCTACGCGCTCGGCGGCGGCGCCGAGCTCGCGTACGCCGCCGACATCCGGATCGGCACGCCCACGCTGCAGATCGGCAACCCCGAGACGGGGCTCGGCATCATCGCCGCCGCGGGCGCCACCTGGCGCCTGCAGGAGATCGTCGGCGACGCGCTCGCGAGCGAGCTGCTGCTCACCGGCCGTGTGCTCGGCGCCGACGAGGCCCTCGCCGCCGGGCTCGTCTCGGCCGTGCTCGAGCCGGAGGCCGCGCTCGCGCGGGCGGTCGAGCTCGCCGACCGCATCGCGCGGCTCGACCCGGCCGCCACGCAGGCGACGAAGCGGATGCTGCTCGCGCCCCGCGCCGCGCATCCGGAGGCCGACCTCGCCGAGCAGGCGGTGCTGTTCGAGAGCCCCGAGAAGGAGCGGCGGATGACCGCGTTCCTCGAGCGTCGATCGAAGCGGGAGCAGGCATGAGCGACAGCATCGACACCACCGACGCCGAGGTCGGCGCGGGCGCCCCGGAGCGCGTGGGCGTGCTGGGCGGCGGCCGCATGGGCGCCGGCATCGCGCACGCGTTCGTGCTCGCCGGCAGCCAGGTGGTCGTCGTCGAGCGCGACGCCGCCGCCGCCGCGAGCGCGCTCGAGCGGGTGCGCGAGAGCCTCCGCCGCAGCGTCGAGCGCGGCTGGGCCGAGCCGCTCGATGAGCTCGAGGGCCGCCTGACGACCGCGACCGACATGGCCGCCTTCGCGGGCTGCGGCCTCGTCGTCGAGGCGGTGCCCGAGGACGAGGCGCTCAAGGCGGATGCGCTCGCGCGCGTCGAGGCGGTGCTGGCGCCGACCGCGTCCCTCGCGAGCAACACCTCGTCCATCTCGATCACGCGCCTCGCGGCGGGCCTGGCGCGACCGGGCCGCTTCGTGGGCCTCCACTTCTTCAACCCGGTGCCGGCATCCGGCCTGGTCGAGATCGTGCTCGGCGAGGAGACCGGCGGCGACCTCGCGAACGCCGCGCGCGCCTGGGTCGAGGCGATCGGCAAGGTGCCCGTGACCGTGCACGACGCCCCGGGCTTCGCGTCGTCGCGGCTGGGCGTCGCGATCGGGCTCGAGGCGATCCGGATGGTCGAGGAGGGCGTCGCGAGCCCCGGCGACATCGATGCCGCGATGGAGCTCGGCTACAAGCACCCGATGGGCCCGCTGCGGCTCACCGACGTGGTGGGGCTCGACGTGCGCCTCGGCATCGCCGAGCAGCTCGAGCGCGACCTCGGGCCACGGTTCGCGCCGCCGGCGCTGCTGCGGCAGATGGTCGCGGAGGGCCGGCTCGGCCGGAAGGCCGGCCGAGGGTTCTACGACTGGGACTGACCGCCCGCCCGTCGCCGACGCACGCTTGCCCGCGCCGCACGCGCACCACAGCATCCATCGAACTTCCCCGAATACCCCCTTTCGGGCTGAAACGTACGGATTCAGGGAAGTTCGGCGAACAGACCGACACCGACACGACACGACCGCGAGAGCGAAGAGAGGGACGACGATGACCCGCACGCTGCCCAGCTACGTCCAGGACGCCTGGTGGGAGCCCGCCGAGGGCGCCCGCACGACGGAGGTGCGCGACGCGAGCACCGGCGAGCCGGTCGCGCTCGTCTCGACCGACGGCCTCGACGTCGCGGCCGCGCTCGAGCACGCGCGCCAGGTCGGCCACCACAGCCTCGCGCCGCTCACGTTCCACCAGCGCGCGATCCTGCTGAAGCGGATGGCGCTCGCCCTCACCGAGCGCAAGGGCGAGCTGTATGAGCTCTCGGCCCGCACGGGAGCGACGAAGGCCGACTCGTGGGTCGACATCGATGGCGGCATCGGCGTGCTCTTCGCCTACTCGAGCCGCGGCCGCCGCGAGATGCCGCAATCGACGGTGTACCTCGACGGCCCGGTCGAGCCGCTCTCGAAGGACGGCTCGTTCCTCGGCCGCCACATCGCCACCACGCTCCCCGGCGTCGCGGTGCAGATCAACGCCTTCAACTTCCCGGTCTGGGGCTCGCTCGAGAAGCTCGCGCCCGCCTTCCTCGCCGGCATGCCGACGCTCATCAAGCCCGCGACGCCCACGGGCTACGTCGCCGAGCACATGGTGCGCATCCTCGCCGAGACGGGCCTGCTGCCCGCCGGCTCGGTGCAGATCGTCTCGGGCTCCGCGCGCGACCTGCTCGACCACCTGCGCCTGGGCGACACGGTGGGCTTCACCGGCTCCGCCTCCACCGCCGACGGCCTCCGCGGCCATGCGGCCGTGCAGGACCGCGGCGTGCGCTTCACCGCCGAGACCGACTCGATCAACGCCTCGGTGCTGGGCCCGGATGCGGTGCCCGGCACCCCCGAGTTCGACGCGTACGTGCGCGGCCTCGTCGCCGAGATGACCTCCAAGGCGGGCCAGAAGTGCACCGCGATCCGCCGCGCGATCGTGCCGAGCGGCATGTCGGATGCGGTGGCCGAGGCCGTGCGCGAGCGCATCGCCGCGAAGGTCGTCGTGGGCGACCCGCGCGCCGAGGGCGTGACGATGGGCCCGCTGGCGTCGGTCGAGCAGCGCGACGAGGTGCTGCGCCAGGTGGGCCGCCTCACGGACGGCGGCGCCGAGGTGCTCGTGGGCGGCGGCGGCGCGATCGACGTGCTGCTCGCCGACGGCTCGCGGGGCGACGCCGATGGCGGCGCCTTCGTGGCGCCGACCCTGCTGCGCTTCGCCGACCCGGAGGCGGAGGCCCTCCACTCGATCGAGGCGTTCGGCCCGGTCTCGTCGCTCGTCGAGTACGGCTCGGCCGAGCAGGCGGCCGAGCTCGTCGGCCGCGGCGGCGGCTCGCTCGTCACCTCGGTCGCGAGCCACGACGGCGCGTTCGTCGCCGACCTCACGCGCCGCATCGCCCCGCACAACGGCCGCATCCTGCTGCTCGACCGCGACGACGCGCGCTCCTCCACGGGCCACGGCTCGCCGCTGCCGATGCTCGTGCACGGCGGCCCCGGCCGCGCCGGCGGCGGCGAGGAGCTGGGCGGCATCCGCTCGGTGCTCCACCACATGCAGCGCACCGCCATCCAGGGCAGCCCCGCGATGCTCACCGCCGTGACGGGCGTGTGGCATCCGGGCGCTCCGGTGTCGGCGGCGGGCGAGCACCCGTTCCGCAAGTCGCTCGCGGAGCTGCGCATCGGCGACCAGGTGGTCTCGGCGCCGCGCGAGGTCACGCTCGACGACATCGAGCACTTCGCCCGCTTCACGGGCGACGAGTTCTACGCGCACATGGACGAGGAGGCCGCGGCCGCGAACCCGTTCTTCCCCGGCCGGGTGGCCCACGGCTACCTGCTCGTGTCGTTCGCGGCGGGCCTGTTCGTGGAGCCCGCGCCGGGCCCGGTGCTGGCCAACACCGGCCTCGAGCACCTGAAGTTCATGACCCCGGTCTCGCCGGGCGACAGCATCCGCGTGACCCTCACGGCCAAGCAGATCACGCCGCGCGAGACCGAGGAGTACGGCGAGGTTCGCTGGGATGCGGTGCTCGAGAACCAGCACGACGAGGTCGTCGCGAAGTACGACGTGCTGACCTACGTGGCCAAGACCCGCTGACGACTCCTCGACCGGTCCAGTGGTCGGCGGAGCGGATCATCGCCTCGGCCGACCGCTGGCCCGGTCGAGATCGCGCGAACGGCCCGCCGCCGCGGATGCGGGGCGGGCCGTCGTCGTGCGCGGCGGGACTACTCCTGCGGGAGGTAGATCGACGCGCCCGCGCGGATGAGGTTCGGGTCGCTGATCGTGTCCTGGTTCACGGCGAAGATGCCGAGCCAGTGCGTCTCGAGGTCCTCGCGCTCGGCGATGTCGTAGAGCGTGTCGCCGGGCTCGATGACGACTGTCTCGTCCGATCGCTCGACGTCCGGCAGCTCGTACGACTTCGTGGTCGCCTCCTCGGCGGGCGCGGCGGCCTGCTCGGCCGGCGCCGCCTGCTGCGTGGCCTGCGTCGCCTGCTCGGTGGCCTGGCGCGGCTCGGCCGAGCCGCTCGCGCCGATCTGCGCCGAGCACGAGGGCCAGGCGCCCCAGCCCTGCGTGGCGAGCACGTTCTCGGCGACGCGGATCTGCTCGGCCCGCGAGGCGTCGGCCGGGTTGCCCGAGCCGCCGTTGGCCTGCCACGTCGACAGCGAGAACTGCAGGCCGCCGTAGTAGCCGTTGCCGGTGTTGATCGACCAGTTGCCGCCCGACTCGCACTGCGCGAGCGCGTCCCAGGTGGCGTCGCTCGCGGCGTTGGCCGCCGGGGCGACCATGAGGCCGGCGGCGACCGCCGCACCGGAGGCGGCGACGGCGAGGCCGGCGCGCAGGGCGCGCTTCGGGCGACGGGCGGTGATGGTGGGGTTCTGCATGTGCACTCCGCGGCCCCACCTGCCCGCGGCACCGGTCGGTGCCGCGCGTCCGCCCGGCCGGAACTCATCGATTCCGTGGCGCGAAGGGCTCTCGGGGCGGATGCGGTGGCAGCCCTTCGCGGTTGCAAGCCGTCGACGATACACCAAGATCACGATTGGGTAACGATCTTGCGGAACGCGCAGGATGGCGCGATGCGCGACGCCCTCGAGACGGACGTTCCGGTTCCGGCCCGGTCAGGACCCGGATCCGTCGAGCAGCCCGCGCAGCAGCGCCACGTCGTGCCTGTCGACATCGCGCAGCTCGTGGCCGTTCCGCAGCGCGAGCAGCGTGGCCGCATCCGCCACCACGAGCGCCTCGCCGTCCACCCTGCCGACGACGCGCGCCTCTGCTTGGTGCACGAGCGATCCGCCGTCGAGCAGCGCCTGCGTGCCGTCGCCGCCGCGCTCGATCCGCATCGGGTGCACGTCGACGGCGCGTGCGCCGTCGCGCAGCTCGACCCGCACGGGCGGCCAGTCCTCGACGACCCGGTAGCCGTCGGCCTCGAGCCACGCGATGAGCTCCGGCACGACGGATGCGTCGACGAAGAGGTCGAGGTCGCCGTGCGGCCGCGCCTGCCTGTCGAGCAGGGCATCCACCGCCCAGCCGCCGTTGCACTGGTACGTCGCGCCGAGCTCGGCGAGGTGCCGCGCGATGCGCGCGACCTCGACCGCGGGCATGCCGGCCCAGGCGTCCGCCGGCCCCCGGGCCGTACCGCCCGCAGCCGCCATCAGCGCGCCGTGAGCCCCGCGTCGACGTAGGCGAGCACCGCGTCGGCGAGCGCCTCGGGCGACGTGCGGCCGTCGGGTCGGTACCACTCGACGAGCGAGTTGACCATGCCGAACGTCAGCCGCTCCGCGAGCCGCGGATCGACCTCGGGCCGCAGCGTGCCCTCGTCGCGAGCGCGCTCGAAGAGCGCCCGCAGCCGGCCGTCGATCGCGCGGCGCCTCGCGAGCGCCGCCCGCTCGACCTCGGTGTTGCCGCGCAGGCGCAGCAGCAGCGTCACCGACGGCAGCTCGGCGGTGAGCACGAGCACCGCGCCGCGCAGCACGTGCCGGATGCGCGCATCCGCCGGCCCCGTGGTCGCCTCCGGCTCGTCGAACACCGCCTCGAGGCCGTCGAGCGCCTGCGCGAGGGCGACCTCGAGCATCTGCTCCTTCGAGTCGAAGTGGTGGTAGATCGCCGAGCGCGAGAGGCCGAGCCGCTCCGAGAGCATCCCGAGGCTCGTCGCCTCGTAGCCGTGGTCGTTGAACGCCTGCACGACGACCGCGAGCAGGCGGTCGCGGTCGTAGCCGGGGCGGCCGCGGCGGGCGGCCGCGCCGGGGGCGGCGTCGGTGGTCATCGGGTCCATCCTGTCAGCGGGGTCGCTGCGGAACGGCTCGCTCGCGGCGAGGGTGTCTCGTGACGCGAGCCGCCTGCGGCGGCGCGCTCCTCGACCTTGCGCGCGGAGGACTCACGGTCGTGAGTCCTCCGCGCGCAAGTCGTACACGCGCTTGTACTTGCCCTCCGAGCGCGGCAGCGAGCCCGACGGCACGACCTCGACGTCGACCGAGGTGCCGATCCGCTCCTTGATGCGGGCCTTCAGCACCTCCGCCGCGGCCGTCTCGATCACCGGCTTCACGCCGGGCGTGCACTCGATCTTCACGACCAGCCCGTCCATCCGGCCCCGCTTCACGAGCTCGAGCACGAAGTGCGGCGTGAGGTGCTCGATCTCGAGCGCGATCTCCTCGATCTGCGTCGGGAAGAGGTTCACGCCGCGGAGGATGATCATGTCGTCGTTGCGGCCGGTGATCTTCTCGATGCGCCGCATGGTCGGGCGGCCCGTGCCCGGCAGGAGGCGCGTGAGGTCGCGCGTGCGGTACCGCAGCACCGGGAACGCCTCCTTCGTGAGCGACGTGAAGACGAGCTCGCCCATCTCGCCGTCGGCGACAGGCTCGAGCGTCTCGGGGTCGACGACCTCCGGCAGGAAGTGGTCCTCCCAGATGTGCGGGCCGTCCTTCGTCTCGACGCACTCGTTGCCGACGCCCGGCCCCATCACCTCCGAGAGCCCGTAGATGTCGACCGCGTCGATGTCGAACCGCGCCTCGAGCTCGCGCCGCATCTCGTTCGTCCACGGCTCGGCGCCGAGCACGGCCACCTTGAGGCTCGTCTCGCGCGGGTCGAGGCCCTGCGCCTCGAACGCGTCGGCGATCGTGAGCAGGTACGAGGGGGTGCAGAGGATGGCGTCGGGCTCGAAGTCGCGGATGAGCTGCACCTGCCGCGCCGTCTGCCCGCCCGACACCGGGATCACGGTGCAGCCGAGCCGCTCGATGCCCGCGTGGGCGCCGAGGCCGCCCGTGAAGAGGCCGTAGCCGTAGGCGTTGTGCACCTTCCAGCCGCGCTGCACGCCGGCCGCGCGCAGCGACCGCGCGACGACCTCGGCCCAGTGGTCGAGGTCGCTCGCCGTGTAGCCGACGACGGTAGGGCGTCCCGTGGTGCCGGAGGACGCGTGGATGCGCACCACGTCCTCCATCGGCACCGCGAACATGCCGAAGGGGTAGCTCTGCCGCAGGTCCTCCTTCGTCGTGAAGGGGAGGCGGCGGAGGTCGTCGAGCGAGCGGATGTCGTCGGGGTGCACGCCGGCCTCGTCGAGCTTGCGGCGGTAGACGTCGACGTGCTCGTAGGCGTGCCGCACGCTCTGCTGCAGCCGCTCGAGCTGCAGGGCGCGCAGCTCCTCGAGGCCTAGCCGCTCGGCGGGGTCGAGCGTCTCGGTCGCGGCGGCGGTGGCGGTGCGGGGCATGGCGACTCCTTCGTCGATGCGGGGATGCGGGCGGGCGGGTTCGGGGAGGGACGGATGCGGCGCGCGTCAGCGCCCGCTCACGTGTCCACCGGGGTGTCGTCGACGGCGAGGCCCGCCGCCTCGAGCCCGGGCACCTCGGGCAGCGGCCGGTCGGTGGTGAACGAGCGGCCGCGGAACTCGGCGACGACGGCGCCGGACTCGTCGGCGACGCGCACGTCGTAGAGGCCGTTGCGGCCGGAGCGCCAGCGGCGCTCGGCGGTGGCGGTGAGGCGCGTGCCGACGTGGGAGGCGCGCGCGAAGGTGATGTCGGCGCCGGAGGCGACGGTGACGCGGTCGTCCTCGTTGCACGCGTAGGCGAAGGCGGTGTCGGCGAGCGCGAAGACGAAGCCGCCGTGGGTGATGCCGAAGCCGTTCGCCATCTCGTCGCGCACCGTCATCGAGAGCACGGCGCGGCCGCGCTCGAGCTCGACGATCTCGACGCCCATGGCGTCCTTGGCGGTGTCGGTGCGCGCCATGATCGTGGCGGCCCAGGTGGGGTCGAGGTCGGGCAGGATGCCCGTCGTTCCGGTCATGCGCTCTCCATCGAGTCGGCCGCCGCCGCGGCGCTCGACGCAGTCGGCGATCGCGGCTCCGACGCCCCCTCGACGGGCGCGTCGCGGTCCACTATACTCACTGAACGTTCGATCAGTAATTCCGATCTGCGAACAGGAGCCGACGATGACGCTGACCCACGGATCTTCCGCCACCAGTGCCCCCGCGACCGGTGCGGACGAGGCCGAGCTGCAGGCGCGCTTCGACGCGCTCATCGAGGCCGACCAGCGCATCGAGCCGCGCGACTGGATGCCGGATGCGTACCGCAAGACGCTCATCCGCCAGATCTCGCAGCACGCGCACTCCGAGATCATCGGCATGCAGCCGGAGGGCAACTGGATCTCGCGCGCGCCGAGCCTCAAGCGCAAGGCGATCCTCATGGCCAAGGTGCAGGACGAGGCCGGCCACGGGCTGTACCTCTACTCCGCCGCGCAGACGCTCGGCATCAGCCGCGACGAGATGACCGAGCAGCTCATCGAGTCGCGTGCCCGCTACTCCTCGATCTTCAACTACCCGACGCCCACGTGGGCCGACATGGGCGCGATCGGCTGGCTCGTCGACGGCGCCGCGATCTGCAACCAGGTGCCGCTGTGCCGCGCCTCCTACGGCCCCTACGGCCGCGCGATGGTGCGCATCTGCAAGGAGGAGTCGTTCCACCAGCGGCAGGGCTTCGAGATCCTGCTCGAGCTCAGCCAGGGCACGCCCGAGCAGCACCGGATGGCGCAGGAGGCGGTCGACCGCTGGTACTGGCCGTCGCTCATGATGTTCGGCCCGCCCGACGACGAGTCGCCGAACTCGGCGCAGTCGATGGCGTGGAAGATCAAGCGCTTCTCGAACGACGAGCTGCGCCAGCGCTTCGTCGGCATGCTCGTGCCGCAGGCCGAGGTGCTCGGGCTCACGCTGCCCGACCCGAACCTCCGCTGGAACGAGGACGCGGAGCAGTGGGACATGTCGGAGATCGACTGGACCGAGTTCCACGAGGTGCTCGCCGGCCGCGGCCCCGCGAACGCGCAGCGCATCCAGCACCGCCGCGACGCGCACGAGCAGGGCGCCTGGGTGCGCGAGGCCGCCGCCGCGTACGCCGAGAAGCAGGCCGCGCGCGATCGCGCCGCCGCCTGACCCGCTCCCCCGACCACTCCATCCGTCGCCGAGCTTCCCTGAATCCCCGCTTTCGAGGCGGAGAGCGGGGATTCGGGGAAGCTCGACGCACCAGACCGACCGACCAAGAGGAGACGAGGATGTCGACCCCCGGTGACGTGGCAGGCGAGGCCTGGCCGCTCTACGAGGTGTTCGTGCGCGCGAGCCGAGGCCTGAGCCACGTGCACGTCGGCTCGCTGCACGCCCCCGACGACGACATGGCGCTGCGCAACGCGCGCGACCTCTACACGCGCCGCAACGAGGGCGTCTCGGTGTGGGTGGTGCGCTCGACGGCGATCACGACGAGCGACCCCGACCAGAAGGGCGCGTTCTTCGAGAGCCCGGCGGGCAAGAACTACCGCCACGCGAAGTACTACGACAAGAGCGCGGAGGTGCCGCACCTGTGAGCCCCCAGCCTCCCGCGAACGAGCGCCGCAGCGCCGCGGCCGTCGACGCCCAGTACGAGGCCGAGGCCGCCGAGGCCCACGGCGACGTCACGGTCGACGAGCTCGACCTCGCCGCCGAGCTCGCCGGCGCAGGCGGCACCGCCTCCGAGGACGTCGCCGAGTACGCGCTCCGCCTCGGCGACGACGCCCTCATCCTGAGCCAGCGCCTCGGCTGGTGGATCTCGCGCGCGCCCGAGCTCGAGGAGGACATGGCGCTCGGCAACATCGCGCTCGACCTGCTCGGCCACGCCCGCTCCCTCCTGCACTACGCCGGCACCGCCTCCGGCCGCTCCGAGGACGACCTCGCCTACTGGCGCGACGAGCCGGAGTTCCGCTGCGCCTGGCTCTTCCAGCAGCCGAACGGCGACTTCGCGCACACCATCGCGCGCGGCGTCATCGCCTCCGCGTACATGCAGGAGCTCTACACCGCGCTGTCGACCTCGACGGATGCGACCCTCGCGGCCATCGCGGCGAAGGCCGTCAAGGAGGTCGCGTACCACCGCGACCACGCCGTGCAGTGGACCCTGCGGCTCGCGGGCGGCACCGAGGAGTCGCGGGCGCGGATGCTCGTCGCCCTCACCGACACCTGGCCGTACACCGACGAGCTCTTCCGCGACGACGCCCTCACCGAGCGCCTCGCGGGCGTCGTGCCCGCGCCCTCGAGCCTCCGACCCGCCTTCGACGAGGTGCTCGGCGCCGTGCTCGCCGAGGCGGAGATCGCGGAGGCCGACTTCACGAACCGCAAGATCGGCCAGTCGTCCGGCGGCGGCCGCCACGGCAACCACTCGACGCACCTCGGCCCGCTGCTCGCCGAGATGCAGGTGCTCGCCCGCCGCCACCCGGGGGCGACGTGGTGATGGCCGCCGCCCCCGTGCTCGACATCGCGCGCGCCCGCCGCGTCGCCGCGGCCGTGGTCGACCCCGAGGTGCCCGTGCTCACGATCGACGACCTCGGCGTGCTCCGCGACGTGCGCGACGAGGCCGGCACGGTCGTCGTCACGCTCACGCCCACCTACTCGGGCTGCCCCGCGATCGACCAGATGCGCGACGACGTGCTGCTCGCGCTCACCGCCGAGGGCTTCCGCGACATCCGCGTCGACTTCACGCTCTCCCCCGCGTGGACGACCGACTGGATGTCGGAGGCCGGCAAGGCGAAGCTCGAGCAGTTCGGCATCGCGCCGCCCACGCACCGCGCCGGCGAGCGGCAGGGCCCGATCCCGCTCTCGCTCGGCGTCAAGTGCCCGCGCTGCGGCAGCCTGCGCACGCGCGAGGTGTCGCGCTTCGGCTCGACGGCCTGCAAGAGCCACTTCGAGTGCCTCGCCTGCCTCGAGCCCTTCGACCACTTCAAGGTGCACTGAGCATGGGAGGGCACTGATGGCCGCCATCAACCTCGGCAGCACCGGCCTGCCCGGCGGCACCGCCACCGCGCGCCGCCGCGGCCGCTTCCACCGCCTCGCGGTCGCCGACGTGCGGCCGCTCACCGCCGACTCCGTCGAGGTCACCTTCGCCGTGCCCGAGGAGCTCCAGCACGAGTACGCGTACGTCGCCGGCCAGCACCTCGCGCTGCGGGCGAGCGTCGACGGGCAGGAGCTGCGCCGCAGCTACTCCATCTGCCGCCCGCCGGTGCCCGGATCCATCTCGGTCGCGATCAAGCGCGACCTCGGCGGACGGTTCTCCACCTGGGCGAACGAGGAGCTGCAGCCCGGCACCGAGATCGATGTCATGAGCCCGCAGGGCACGTTCGTGTCGAGCCTCGACACGCTCGCCGGCGCGCACGTGGTCGGCATCGCGGCAGGCTCGGGCATCACGCCGATGATGGCGCTCGCGCACGAGGTGCTCGCGGGCTCTCCCGACGCCACGTTCTCGCTCGTGTTCTCGAACCGGTCGACGCTCGACGTGATGTTCGTCGAGGAGCTCGCCGACCTCAAGGACCGCTACCCCGCCCGCCTCGCGCTGCACCACGTGCTCTCGCGCGAGCAGCGCGCGTCGCCGCTCATGTCGGGGCGCATCGACGAGGAGCGGCTGCGCGCGATCCTGTCGTCGATCATCCGGCCGGAGTCGGTGGACGAGTGGTTCCTGTGCGGCCCGTTCGAGCTCGTGCAGCTGTGCCGCGACGTGCTCGCCGACGTGGGCGTCGACCCGGCGCACGTGCGCTTCGAGCTCTTCACCACCGGCCGGCCGCTCGACGCGGGCGGCGACCGCGGGCGGCCGGTGGAGGCGAAGGCCGGCGAGGACACCTGGACGCTCGACTTCACCCTCGACGGCCAGTCGTCGCAGGTGCAGAGCCCCGTCGCGGCGCGCGAGTCGATCCTCAACGCGGCGCTGCGCGTGCGGCCCGACGTGCCGTTCGCGTGCGCGGGCGGCGTCTGCGGCACGTGCCGCGCACGAGTCGTGGAGGGCAGCGTCTCGATGAGCGAGAACTACGCCCTCGAGCCCGACGAGCTGGAGCGCGGCTACGTGCTCACCTGCCAGTCGCACCCGAAGGGCGAGCGCGTCGTGGTCGACTACGACGTCTGACGCCTCCGCTTTCGCAGGCTCAGCGGCGAGCAGACGAGATAGTCCCGCCCGCGCGCCGCAGAGCCTGCAATCGTGGACCCAGCACCGAACGAAGGAGTCCGGATGATCGACCTCACCATCGACGGCGGCGTCGCCGAGATCGCGCTCGCCGCCCCCGAGAAGCGGAACGCGCTCGACGAGGCGGCAATCGCCGAGCTGTCGGATGCGTACGCCGAGGCCGAGCGGGCGGGCGTCCGCGCGCTCGTGCTGCGCGGCGAGGGCAAGGGCTTCTGCGCGGGCCGCGACATCAGCCGCGTCGACCCGCGCGACGACGACGTGGAGGGGTTCCTCGCCGGCCGCGTCCAGCCGCTCCTCGAGCGCATGAGCGCGTTCCCCGCGCCCACGTTCGCGGCCGCGCACGGCGCCGCGCTCGGCGTGGGCCTCGGCCTGCTCATCGCCACCGACGTCGTGTACGTCGCCGAGACCGCGAAGCTCGGCAGCCCCTTCGCGGCGCTCGGCGCGACCCTCGACTCCGGCGGCCACGCGCTCTTCGTCGAGCGGCTCGGCGCGCACCGCACGCTCGACCTCATCTACTCCGGCCGGCTCATGACGGGCGCGGAGGCGGTGGCGGCGGGCCTGTTCTCGCAGGTGCTGCCCGACGACGAGCTGCTCGACGCCACGCGCGCCGCGGCCTCCCGCGCCGCCGAGGGACCCACGCAGGCGTTCCTCGCCTCGAAGCGGCTCGTGGCGCAGCTGCGCGACGAGCGGCTCGGGCTGTGGCGCTCGATGGCCGACGAGAACGTCGCGCAGGCGGCGCTCTGCGACACCGACGACTACCGCGAGGGCTTCGCCGCGTTCCAGCAGAAGCGGCCGCCGGTCTTCACCGGTCGCTCCTGACCCCCTGGACGGGTGGCCGCCGCGTCGGCGGCGAGCCGTACGCTCGCCGCATGACCACCGCCGACGGGCGCCTCGACGGGCGCGACCGCCTCGCGCGGCTCGCGCAGCTGCAGGGCGGGTTCCTCGCGAGCGCCGAGCGCGCCGACCCCGCCACGAAGGTGCCCTCGTGCGGCCGCTGGGACGTGCGGCAGCTCGTCGTGCACCTCTCGCGCATCCACCACTGGGCCGCCGCGCAGGCGGCGCGGCGGCAGGAGGTGCCGCTCGGCCGCGGCCCGTTCGACCTGCCGGCGCTCTACGCCGAGTGCGCGGCGGAGCTGCGCGACGCGCTCGCAACGCTCGACCACGATGCGCGCGCCTGGACGCTGCTCGACGACGGCGTGCCGAAGGCCGAGCAGACCGGCACCGTGCGCTTCTGGCACCGGCGCCAGCTGCTCGAGACGCTCGTGCACCTCTGGGACCTCCGCACCGCCACGGGCGAGGGCTACGACGGCGACGACGCCGACTGGCTCGACTGCCTCGACGAGGTGGTCGGCACGATGCATCCGCGCCAGGTGCGCCTCGGCCGCATCCCGGCGCCGGCCGCGCGCATCGTGCTCGCGCCCGACGAGGTCGAGCGTCGCTGGACGCTGACGGGCGCGTCGGCGGATGCGCCCGAGGCGGTCGTGCGCGGCCCTGTCCGCTCGCTCGCGCTGCTCGTGTGGGGCCGTGATCACCTCGGCGACGCGACCCTCCGCGTCAAGGGCGATCGAGCGCTCGTCGCGGCCGAGCTCGCGCACGGAATGACGCCGTGACGCGCGGCCCGATCCGCGTCCTGACCGGCGACTTCGCTGAGCCTGCCGTCATCCGCGCGTCACGCGAGGGGTACGCGCATGCACCATGATGGAGGGGTGACCATCCCGAACGCGGTTCCGCTCGGCCAGCCGCTCGTCGGCGCGTCGTTCGGGCAGGCCGTGCGCCGCTTCTTCCAGCAGTACGTGGGCTTCTCGGGACGCGCGAGCCGCAGCGAGTTCTGGTGGGCCGTGCTGTTCACCCAGCTCGTGATGCTCCTGCCGGTCGGCGCCCTCATGGTCACCCTCGTCGCGGTGATGCCAGGCATCGCGGCGGCCGAGGCCGCCGGCAGCTCGGCCCGGGTCGACGACGCGGCGATCCTGGGCGCCGTGACCACGCTGCTCGTCGTCTCCGGCGTCGTCGTGATCGCCTCGTTCGCCCTCGCGCTGCCGACGTACGCCCTCATGTGGCGCCGCCTGCAGGACGCGAACTTCCACGGCGCGTTCGCGCTCCTGTCGCTCGTGGGCCTCAGCATCGTGCCGTTCGTCATGGCGTTCTTCCCGTCGAGCCCGCTCTCGATCCGCTTCGACCCCGCCGCGCGCGCCGCGGCATGGGGGCAGCCCGTGGCGCCCGTGCCCGCGGGGGGTCCCGCGCACCCGGCCTCCGGCACGTGGACGGCGCCCGTCGCCGCGCCCGCCTACGACCCGGCGTTCGGGCAGCCCTCAGCGCCCTACGGCGGCGCGGTCTACGGCGGCGCCCCCTACGGCGACCCGGTCGAGCAGCCGTACGGACCGCCGCCCGCCAGCGGCCCGTACGACGCCCCGCGCGGCTGAGCCGCGCCGCTCCTCGGGCGGCCGTGCCGCGGCCGGCTCAGCGCTCGAGCGGCACCGCGACGAGCGGGTCGCCGCCGTCGGTCCACAGCTGCGCGCCCGGCACCGTCGCGGCCGCGAGGTGCGCGAGCGCCTGCGCCTCGAGCTCGGGATGCCGGCCGTCGAGCGCGCCGACGCGGATCGCGACCACGAGGTCGTAGGGCGCCTCGCCGCGCGGCAGGCGCAGGGTCTCGGCCGCCGCCACGCGGAACCGCACGCCCGGCACGTCGCACGAGCGCTCCGCCGCGGCGATCGCGGCCGGCGAGCGGTCGACCCCGAGCACGGCGCCGCCGCCGGGCTCCCCCGCACCCACCCGCTCGGCGATCGCGCGGGCGAGCGCGCCCGGTCCGCACCCCACCTCGAGCACCCGCATCCCGCGCTCGAGCGGGAGCGCCGCGAGGGCCGCGGCGAGCCGGGGCGAGAGCGTCGCTGCCATGGGCACGACGGTCGCACACGGCCGGGCGGAGGGCAAGGGGCCACCCGACCGTCCGGCCGAGGCGCGCCTCGCGTCCGCCGACCCGATCGCCCGGACGGGACCCCGCACACCGGGGCCGCGTCGTGCGATCGGGTCCACCTGAGGCGTCGGCCGACCCGACCGCCGCGCGTCACATCGCGGGCGCGCGCTCCTCGTCGACCGCTTCGACCGTCAGCGCCCCGTCGGCCACGTCGACCCGCACGTCGCCGCGCTCGAGCCCGCCGACGATGAGGTCGGCCACGCGGTCCTCGACCTCCCGCTGGATGAGGCGGCGCAGCGGCCGCGCGCCGTACTCCGGCTCGTAGCCGTGCTCGGCGAGCCAGTCGAGCGCCGCATCCGTCACGTCGAGGCGCAGGTCCTGCGCGGCGAGCCGGTCGCCGACGCGGTCGAGCAGCAGCGTGACGATCTGCCGCAGCTGCTCGCGCTCGAGCTTGCGGAACAGCACGATCTCGTCGATGCGGTTGATGAGCTCCGGGCGCATCTGCTCGCGCAGCCTGCCCATCACCTTCGCGCGCAGCTCGCCGTCCGAGCCGTCGCCGCCGCCCGCCTGGAAGCCGATCGGCCCCGCCTTCGAGGCCAGGAGCTCGGATCCGAGGTTCGACGTCATGATGACGACGGTGTTGCGGAAGTCGACCGTGCGGCCCTGGCCGTCGGTGAGGCGGCCGTCCTCGAGCACCTGCAGCAGCAGGTTGAAGACGTCCGGATGCGCCTTCTCGATCTCGTCGAGCAGCACGACCGAGTACGGCTGGCGCCGCACCCTCTCGGTGAGCTGGCCCGCCTCGTCGTAGCCGACGTACCCGGGAGGGGCGCCGATGAGCCGCGCGACCGTGTGCCGCTCGCCGAACTCCGACATGTCGAATCTCACGAGCGCGCCCTCGGAGCCGAACAGGCTCGACGCGAGCGCCTTCGCGAGCTCGGTCTTGCCGACGCCCGTGGGGCCGAGGAACAGGAACGAGCCGATGGGCCGCGCCGCGTCGCCGAGGCCCGACCGCGAGCGCCGCACCGCCTTCGCGACCGCGCTCACCGCCTCGTCCTGCGCGACGACCCGCTCGTGCAGCTCCTCCTCGAGGCGGGCGAGCCGCTGGCGGTCGCCCTCCGTGAGGCGGGACGCGGGGATGCCGGTTGCGCGCGAGACGACCTCGGCGATGTCGGCCTCGTCGACGACGCCGTCCTCGCCGGATCCGCTCTCGATCGACGCCTGGATCGCGGCGATCCGGTCGCGGATGCGGGTGGCCTCCTCGAACTCCTCGGCCTCGACGGCCTGGCGCTTCTCGTCCTCGAGGTGCGTGAGCTCGCGCTGCAGCGCCTCGACGTCGACCTTCGCGCCGAGCCGCAGGCGCAGCCGTGCGCCCGCCTGGTCGATGAGGTCGATGGCCTTGTCGGGCAGGAAGCGGTCGCTGATGTAGCGGTGCGAGAGCTCGACCGCCGCCTCGATCGCCTTGTCCGTGTACGAGACGCGGTGGTGCTCCTCGTACGCCGACTTCAGGCCGTCGAGGATGCGCACGGCGTCCTCGACGCTCGGCTCGGCGACCAGCACGGGCTGGAAGCGGCGGGTGAGCGCCGCATCCTTCTCGATGCGGCGGAACTCCGCGAGCGTCGTCGCGCCGATCATGTGGAGGTCGCCGCGCGCGAGCCGGGGCTTGAGGATGTTCGCGGCGTCCATGCCGCCCTCGCCGCCGCCTCCGGCGCCGAGGATGGTGTGGAGCTCGTCGATGAAGACGATGAGCTCGTCCTTGTGCTCGGTGATCTCGTCCATCGCCTTCGTGATGCGCTCCTCGAAGTCGCCGCGGTAGCGCGTGCCGGCGACCATGGCGGTGAGGTCGATCGAGACGACGCGCTTGTCGCGCAGCTGCTTCGGCACCTCGCCGTCGACGATCGCGCGGGCGAGGCCCTCGACGATAGCGGTCTTGCCGACGCCGGCCTCGCCGATGAGCACGGGGTTGTTCTTCGTGCGGCGCGAGAGGATCTCGATGGTCTGGCCGATCTCGTCGGCGCGGCCGATCACGGGGTCGAGCTCGCCGTCGCGGGCGCGCTGGGTGAGGTCGATGCCGAACTCGTCGAGGGTCGGCGTCGCGGAGTCGGGGTCGACGTCGCGCCGGCGGCCCTCGAGCTCGCCCTGCGCCTCGCGCTGCGCCTCGAGCGCCGCGCGCTGGAGCGCCTCCTGCGTGACGCCGGCCGCCTGCAGCAGGCCGCCCGCCGCGCTGTCGCCCGCGAGCAGGAACGCGAAGAAGAGGTGCTCGGGGTCGATGTAGCTCGAGCCGTTGGCGCGGGCGATCTGGTACGCGTCACGGAGCGCCCGCTGCGCCGAGGGCGTGAGCGCGGGCGGTCCGTCGGGCGTGCCTGAGCCGTCGGCGGGCAGGCGGTCGTCGATCGCGACGCGGAGCGCTTCGAGGTCGGCGCCGGAGCCGCGCGCGGCCTGCTCGACCTGCGGCACCTCGGTGAGCGCGCGCAGCAGGTGCAGCGCGTCGACCTCGGCGTGCCCGTGGGCGCGCGCGTGCTCGACGGCGCTCGCCATGACCGAGCTCGTGCGGCGCGAGACGAGGCGAGAGAGGTCGATCGCGCGCTGCGCGGGCAAGCGCTGCTCGCGCAGGATCCGCGCGATGAAGTCCTCGTACGATCCGTCGGCCCCGAAGGGCCCGTAGATGGCTGCCACTGGTGCATCCCCCTGGTCGAAGTCTGGCTCTGCGGTCGAACTTGAGTCTGCTCGACTCAGGTATGAACGCGCTGAGGATGCGACCATTCCCGGCGGGGGGGCCGGTCGCGTTCGCCGGGAGCGGACGCGACCGGCCCGCATCGCCGTCAGGCGCCCGACACCACGTCGAGGACCCAGACGATGCCGAAGCGGTCCGCGACCATGCCGTACAGGGGCGACCAGCCCGAGGGGCCGAGCTCGACGACGACCTCGCCGGACGACGCGAGGCGCCCCCAGTAGCCGGCGATCTCCTCCGCGTCGGCGCTCCGCACCGAGACGAACATGGCATTGGTCCCGCGCTCGAAGGGCATCGACGGCGGCACGTCGTACGCCATCACGTGCACGCCACGCGCACCGCGCAGCTCGCCGAAGACGATCTGCTCGGTGTCGGGGTTGCGCGGGTCCTGGGCCTGGCCGTACGTGAAGGCGGCGACCTCGCCGCCGAACACGTCCCGGTAGTGGTCGAGCGCGGCGCGGGCGTCGCCGCGGAAGTTCAGGTGGATGGTGCTGGTGGCCATGGTCGGCTCCTCGTCGTCGGGCGCGACCATCGCGCCGTCGAGAGCACGGTCCCAGCAGAAGCGGTCAGCTCCTGTCCGCCACTTGCAGCATCATGGGGCCGTGGCCGCCTCCGATCGCATGCTCGCGCTGCTCTCGCTGCTGCAGGCCCGCCGCGACTGGCCGGGCACCGAGCTCGCCCGCAGGCTCGGCGTGAGCGAGCGCACCGTGCGGCGCGACGTCGACCGGCTGCGCGGCATGGGCTATCGCGTCGAGGCCGCGAAGGGGCCCGCAGGCGGGTACCGGCTCGATGCCGGCGGCGCGCTGCCGCCGCTCCTCTTCGACGACGAGCAGGCGGTGGCGCTCGGCGTCGCGCTCGCCCAGTCCGCCATCGCCGGTCCGGACCTGCGGGATGCTGCGGCGCGCGCGAGAGCCACGCTGCGCCAGGTGCTCCCGGGCCACCTGCGCGAGCGGCTCGACGCCCTCACTGCGGCCGTCGACCAGGCAGTGCCGGAGACCGCGACGCGCGTGGATCCGGCCGTCCTCCACAATGCGGCCGCCGCGGTCGATGGCCGCCGCACCCTGCGCATCGCCTACGGCGGTCGCGACGAGCCGCGGCGCATCGAGCCGCATCGGCTCGTGCTGCGCGACGGCCGGTGGTACCTCGTCGCATGGGACCTCGGCCCCGCCGGCTGGCGACTGCTGCGCGTCGACCGCGTCCGGATCCTCGGCGGCGCCGGCCGCCCCTTCCGTCCGAGGCGGATCCCCGGCGGTGATGCGCTGCGCTTCGTCGAGTCGCGGATGCGGGGCGGCGGGTACGACGGCCGCTGGCCGTGCATCGGCAGCGTCGAGCTCCTGCTCCCCGCGAGCGAGGTCGAGCCCTTCGCGGGTGACGGCACCGTGGAGCGGCTCGACGACGACCGCTGCCGGGTGACGCTCGGCGCCTGGTCGTGGCCCGCGCTCGCGGCGCGCTTCGCGACCTTCGACGCCCCGTTCGTGTCGCCGCGGCCGCGGGCGCTCATGGAGGCGTGCGAGATCCTCGCCGCGCGCCTCGCCAGCGCCGCGGCGCGGTGACGCCGAGGCGTCAGCCCGCCGCGCGCCGCACGAGCTCGGCGATGCGGTCGCGCGTGGCCTTCGACGTGCCCACCACGGCGAAGGAGGCCGGCCACAGCTCGCCGTCGTCGAGCGCCGCCTGGTCCTGGAAGCCGAGCGTGCCGTAGCGCGAGTCGAACTTCGAGGCCTGCTGGTAGAACACCAGCACCTTGCCGTCGCGCGCGTAGGACGGGAAGCCGTACCAGGTCCTCGGGTCGAGGTCGGGGGCCACCTCGGTGACGACCTCGTGGATCATCTGCGCGATCGCCCTGTCGGGCTCCGGCAGCTCGGCGATCGCGTCGACGCAGTCCTGCGCCTCACGCTCCTTCTTGCTGCCGCCCGTGCGGCTCGCCTGCTTCTTGAGCTCGGCCGCGCGCTGCTTGACCGCCGCGCGCTCCTCCTTCGAGAGCGTGTCGTCGCCCGCCATGTCGTCCTCCTCGTCGTCGCGCGCCCTGCGCTGCTCCGATCATGGCGCGGCCGTGCCCGCGGCGCTTCTCCGATCCTGCTCGGCCGGCAGCGCGGGTGGACCCCGCGATCGCCCCGGCGCTCGGCCCCGCTTACCGACGGCTCGGCGCGCCACAGGGGCGGAGCGCCCCCGCGCCCCGCCCCTGTGCCCGAGCGCGCTCGGGCCGGCTGCCCGCCGACGCCGCCCCCGGCGCCGGCTCCCGGCAGCCGCGTCGGGCAGGGCCGCCGCGCCGTGCACGCGGCCGGCGACCCTCGCCTCCATCCCATCGGAGCGGCGTCCGCCGCGCAGGGCGGCGCGTCACACGGCGTCACGCACGGCGACGGCCGCCCCGCGCGATGCGGAGCGGCCGTCGGATCCGAGCGCCGGAGGACCGGCGACGGGATGGGTCAGCGCGGGTGGACGCCCTCGGCGATCTCCTCGAGCACCTTGTCGTTGAAGGCGGGGAGGTCGTCGGGCGTGCGGCTCGAGACGAGGCCCTGGTCGGTCACGACCTCCTCGTCGACCCACGTCGCGCCCGCGTTCCGGAGGTCGGTCCGCAGCGTCGGGTAGCTCGTGATCGTCCGCCCGTCGACGGCGCCGGCCTCGATGAGGATCCAGGCGCCGTGGCAGATGACGCCGATCGGCTTGCCGCTCTCGACGAAGCGCTTGACGAGCGCCACGGAGGGCTCGTCGATGCGCAGGTGGTCGGCGTTCACGACGCCGCCGGGCAGCACGAGCGCGTCGAAGTCGTCGGCGCTCGCGTCGGACGACACCGCGTCCACTGCCTGGGTGTGGCCGTTCTTGCCCTCGACCTGCCCGGCCTCGGGGGCGATGAGCGTCGGCGTGCCGCCGGCACCCTGCACCGCCTCCCAGGGGCTCGTGAGCTCGGAGTCCTCGAAGCCGTCCGTCAGCACGAACGCGACCTTCTTGCCGGTGATGTCGGCCATGGTGGTGCTCCTTCCAATGGGGTTCTGGGTACGGTCCGCGACGCTATCGACCGGGTCTGGACGGCGCGTGTGCGGCGCCGATGCGCGGGCCGTGCGCGGCGCCACCCCTGGTCCTGCGGGCCGTCGCGCTTGCCGGGCGCGACGGCCGGATGCGACGATGCGGGCGTGGCAGAGCCGGAGGTCGACGCGCTCGTCGAGCACCTCCGCTCGCTCGCGACCGACGCCGAGCGGGCGAAGCTCGAGCGCGCGCTCGCCGACCGCACCGGGACCGAGGTGCTGGGCGTGCGGATGGGCGCGGTGTTCGCGCTCGCCGACGAGCACCTGGGCCTCTCGCGCGATGCGCTGCGGGAGCTCCTGCGCCGCCCCGAGCACGAGGCGCGCGTGCTGGCGCTCAGCGTGCTCGGCCGTCGCGCGAAGCGGCTGCGGCCCGACGACCCGCAGCTGCGCGCCGACGCCGACCTCTACCTGGCCGAGCACGACCGCGTCGTCTCGTGGGACCTCGTCGACGTCGCGGCGCCGTACGTGCTCGGCCGCCTCGCGCTCGGCGGCGACCGCGCCGACGTCGAGGCGCTCGCCGCATCCGACGACCCGCTGCGCCGGCGCAGCGCGCTCATGGCGGCGCTGACGCTCGTGCGGCGGGGCGAGACGGCGGATGCGGTGCGGCTGGCGATCGGTGCGCTCGGCAGCGGCGCCGAGCAGCTGGAGCGCACCGCGGGCGCCCTGCTGCGGGAGGTCGGCAAGGCCGACGAGGCGCTGCTCGTGGCGACGCTGGAGCGGCACGCGCCGGCGATGAGCGCCATCGCGCTGCGCTTCGCGACGGAGCGGCTGGAGCCCGCCGAGCGGGCGCGCCTGCGGGCGCTGCGCGCCGCCTGAGCGAGCGCTCGCCGCCGCATCCCGCCCTGCCGCATGTGGGCGGCCGGGCATACCGTCGAGGTGCGTCGGGAGGCCGGCCCGGCGCGGGCCGAGCGCCGCCGAACGTGCGGCGCGGGAGCACCACGGAGGCGACGATGGGCACCGCGAACGACACGCGTGTAGTTCCCCTCCGGCGTGTCGCGGAGATCCGTCGAGGACGTCTGCACAGCTGTGCGCGGCCGCTGTCCACAGCCGATTCCGCGCCGTTCCGCGGCGGGAATGACACCTGTGGAGTTCTTGTTGACACAGGTGTGGAGAAACACACCATGTTGTGGCGTTGCTCCGCGGCAGACCCCACATATAGTGGGAGCCCGGCCCCGGCCGGACCGCTCAGGCACCCAGCACCAGCACCACCCCAGTTCACGAGGGAGAGCAGCACATGACCGTCACCGTCTACTCCAAGCCGGCTTGCGTCCAGTGCACGATGACCACCCGCGCGCTCGACGCGCAGGGCATCGAGTACGAGATCTTCGACGTCACCGCCGACGACAAGGCGCTGCAGACCGTCAAGGAGCTCGGCTACATGCAGGCCCCGGTCGTCATCGCCGACCAGGACCACTGGTCGGGCTTCCAGCCCGACCGCATCAAGGCGATCGTCGCGGCCTGAGCCGCGCCATGACGGCGTCGGGGGAAGCCGTGGCATCGGTCGTCTACTTCTCGAGCGTCTCGGGCAACACCGCCCGCTTCGTCGAGAAGCTCGGACGCCCCGCCACGCGCATCCCCCTCTACGCCTCCGAGCCGCCGCTCGAGCAGCACGAGCCCTACGTGCTGATCGTCCCCACCTACGGGGGCGGCGACGGCAAGGGCGCTGTGCCGAAGCAGGTCATCCGCTTCCTCAACGACGAGGAGAACCGGAAGCACCTGCGCGGCGTCATCAGCACGGGCAACACCAACTTCGGGGCCGGCTACGGCATCGCGGGCGACATCATCGCCCGCAAGTGCCACGTGCCCCACCTCCACAGAGTCGAGATCTTCGGAACCCCCGACGACGTCCGCGTCGTCAACGAGCGATTGGATGCACTATGGCGACAGTGACGCCAGAGATGACCACGGGCAAGGCGTCGGCGATGGACTTCCACTCGCTGAACGCCATGCTCAACCTCTACGGACCCGACGGCCAGATCCAGTTCGAGAAGGACCGCGAGGCCGCGAACCAGTACTTCCTGCAGCACGTCAACCAGAACACCGTCTTCTTCCACTCGCTCAAGGAGAAGCTCGACTACCTCGTCGAGAACGAGTACTACGAGGGCGAGGTGCTCGAGCAGTACTCGTTCGAGTTCATCAAGTCGCTCATGAAGCGCGCCTACGGCTACAAGTTCCGCTTCCCGACGTTCCTCGGCGCGTTCAAGTACTACACGTCGTACACGCTGAAGACGTTCGACGGGAAGCGCTACCTCGAGCGCTACGAGGACCGCGTCGTCAACGTCGCACTCGCCCTCGCCGAGGGCAGCGAGCCGCTCGCCGAGGCCTACGTCGACGAGATGGTGAACGGCCGCTTCCAGCCGGCCACCCCCACCTTCCTCAACGCGGGCAAGAAGCAGCGCGGCGAGCTCGTCTCCTGCTTCCTCCTCCGCATCGAGGACAACATGGAGTCGATCGGCCGCTCGATCAACTCGGCCCTGCAGCTCTCGAAGCGCGGCGGCGGCGTGGCGTTCAACCTCACGAACATCCGCGAGTACGGCGCCCCGATCAAGCAGATCCAGAACCAGTCGTCCGGCGTGATCCCCGTGATGAAGCTCTTCGAGGACAGCTTCTCGTACGCGAACCAGCTGGGTGCCCGTCAGGGCGCGGGAGCGGTGTACCTGCAGGCGCACCACCCCGACATCATGCGGTTCCTCGACACCAAGCGCGAGAACGCGGACGAGAAGATCCGCATCAAGACGCTCTCGCTGGGCGTCGTGATCCCCGACATCACCTTCGAGCTGGCGAAGAAGGGCGAGGACATGTACCTGTTCTCCCCCTACGACGTCGAGCGCGTCTACGGCAAGCCGTTCTCGGACATCTCGGTCACCGAGAAGTACCACGAGATGGTCGACGACGCCCGGATCCAGAAGAAGAAGATCAACGCCCGCGAGTTCTTCCAGACGCTCGCCGAGATCCAGTTCGAGTCGGGCTACCCGTACATCATGTTCGAGGACACGGTGAACCGGGCCAACCCGATCGACGGCCGCATCAACATGTCGAACCTCTGCAGCGAGATCCTGCAGGTGAACACGCCGTCGGAGTACGACGACGACCTCGGCTACGAGTCGATCGGCAAGGACATCTCCTGCAACCTCGGCTCGATGAACATCGCGCTGTCGATGGACTCGCCCGACTTCGGCAAGACCGTCGAGACCGCGATCCGCGCTCTCACCGCAGTGTCCGACCAGTCGGACATCGGCTCGGTGCCGTCGATCGCCCGCGGCAACTCGATGAGCCACGCCATCGGCCTCGGCCAGATGAACCTGCACGGCTACCTGGGCCGTGAGCGCATCCACTACGGCTCCGAGGAGGGTCTCGACTTCACGAACATCTACTTCTACACGGTCCTGTTCCACGCCCTCCGCGCGTCGAACCTCATCGCGCAGGAGAAGGGCCAGGTGTTCGACGGCTTCGAGCGCTCCAAGTACGCGTCGGGCGAGTTCTTCGACAAGTACACCGAGCAGGAGTGGAAGCCGGCCACGGCCCGCGTGCAGGAGCTCTTCGACACCTCGGAGATCCACATCCCCACGCAGCAGGACTGGCTCGAGCTCAAGGCGAAGGTCCAGGAGCACGGCATCTACAACCAGAACCTGCAGGCGGTGCCGCCGACCGGCTCGATCTCGTACATCAACAACTCGACGTCGTCGATCCATCCGATCGCGTCGAAGATCGAGATCCGCAAGGAGGGCAAGATCGGGCGCGTCTACTACCCGGCGCCCTTCATGACGAACGACAACCTGGAGTACTTCCAGGACGCGTACGAGATCGGCCCCGAGAAGATCATCGACACCTACGCCGCGGCGACGCAGCACGTCGACCAGGGCCTGTCGCTGACGCTGTTCTTCAAGGACACCGCCACGACGCGCGACATCAACAAGGCCCAGATCTACGCCTGGCGCAAGGGCATCAAGACGGTCTACTACGTGCGCCTGCGGCAGCTCGCGCTCGAGGGGACCGAGGTCGAGGGCTGCGTCAGCTGCATGCTGTGACGCGCGAGCACCACGGAGAGAACGACATGGACACGCAGAACACCCAGGCCTCGGCCTTCGACGACCTCGCCGAGGGTCCCCTCGCCGAGGAGGCGAGCGCCGCGATCGAGGCCGACCGTGCCGAGGTCGGCGACGCGCTCGGCGCCGGCAAGCCGCAGACCGCGGCCCAGGAGCGCCAGCACCGCCACAACCACCTGGTGCAGGCGATCAACTGGAACCGCATCCAGGACGACAAGGACCTCGAGGTCTGGAACCGCCTGGTGAACAACTTCTGGCTGCCGGAGAAGGTGCCGCTCTCGAACGACGTGCAGTCGTGGGGCACCCTCACGCCCGACGAGCAGAAGCTCACGATGCGGGTGTTCACGGGCCTCACGCTGCTCGACACGATCCAGGGCACGGTCGGCGCGGTCTCGCTCATCCCCGATGCGGCGACGCCGCACGAGGAGGCGGTGCTCACGAACATCGCCTTCATGGAGAGCGTGCACGCGAAGTCGTACTCGTCGATCTTCTCGACGCTCGCGTCGACGAAGGAGATCGACGACGCCTTCCGCTGGTCGACGGAGAACCCGTACCTGCAGCGCAAGGCCGAGATCATCATCGACTACTACGAGGGCGACGACCCGCTGAAGCGCAAGGTCGCCTCGACGCTGCTCGAGTCGTTCCTGTTCTACTCGGGCTTCTACCTGCCGATGTACTGGTCGAGCCACGCCAAGCTCACCAACACGGCCGACATGATCCGCCTCATCATCCGCGACGAGGCCGTCCACGGCTACTACATCGGCTACAAGTTCCAGAAGGGCTACGAGAAGCTCTCGGAGCAGGAGCAGGCCGAGATCAAGGACTACACGTACTCGCTGCTCTACGAGCTCTACGAGAACGAGTCCAAGTACACGGCCGACCTCTACGACGCCGTCGGCCTCACCGAGGACGTCAAGAAGTTCCTGCACTACAACGCGAACAAGGCGCTCATGAACCTCGGGTTCGAGCCGCTGTTCCCGTCGACGGTGACCGACGTCAACCCGGCGATCCTCTCGGCCCTGTCGCCGAACGCCGACGAGAACCACGACTTCTTCTCGGGGTCTGGCTCGTCGTACGTGATCGGCAAGGCCGTCGCGACCGAGGACGACGACTGGGACTTCTGATCCCTGCACGACGGAGGCCCCGCACCGGCACGGTGCGGGGCCTCCGTCGTCGCGCGGCCGCAGAAGGCGACCCACGCAGCGATCGGGGGACATCCAGGTCTTGAGCGCGGCGGGCTTCGGGTCTAGCGTGACCGCCAGCGGCGCCGCCGCTCATCGGTCGAAGGCGACCGATCACCGTCTCGAGGAGGAGACACATGCGAAAGCTGCTGCTGGCGCTCGCCGCCGCTGCCGCGCTGATCCTGGGGGCCGCGACCCCTGCGTCGGCGATCACCGGGAACTTCGTCGAGGACGACGAGCATCCCTACGTCGGCCTCGTGGTCTTCTACGACGACGCCGGCGAGTTCACGAGCCGATGCTCTGGGTCGCTGCTGACGCCGACGGTGTTCCTGACTGCCGGCCACTGCACCGACGACAACTCCAGCGCCCGCGTCTACTTCCAGCAGGACGCCGGCGCCAACTACGACCCGGCCACCGAGGTCGACCCCGTCAGCGGCTACCCGGAGAGCTGCGCCGCCGGTACGCTCGGCACGCTCTGCGCCACCTCGGATGAGCTCTACAACTACGGCTTCGACGACTTCGCGACGTTCCCGAACACCTACGACGTCGGCATCGTCGTGCTCGACCAGCCGATCGCGCTCGAGGAGTACGGAGCGCTCGCGGCGCCAGGCACCCTCGACCGCCTCGCGACGGCTCGCGGCACGCAGGATCGCACCTTCACCGCGAGCGGCTATGGACTCACGAAGGTGAACCCGGTCTCGGTGACGTCCTACCGCGAGCGCCTGATGGCCTCCGCGATCCTCACCAACCTGCGCAGCGCGAACACCGACGGCTACAACCTGCAGACGAACGGCAACGGCGCCGGTCGCGGCGGCACGTGCTCCGGCGACTCGGGCGGCCCCATCTTCCTCGGCGGCTACGGGTCGAACACCATCGTCGCCGTCACGTCGTTCGGGCTGAACGAATGGTGCCGCGGCGTCGACTTCTCGTACCGCACCGACCGCCAGGAGGTGCTCGACTGGATCGAGTCGGTCGTGGGCGCGGAGGAGTTCGCTCAGATCGAGATCGTCACGGCGTGACGCGGCCGACGGGGCGGGGCGCACGAGCGCTTCGCCCCGTCGCCGTTCACATCGGGGCCGCGTCCTCGTCGACCCACTCGAGCAGGTCGCCGGGCTGGCACTCGAGCACGCGGCACATCGCCTCGAGCGTCGAGAAGCGCACCGCCTTCGCCCGGCCGTTCTTCAGCACCGCGACGTTCGCGGGCGTGAGGCCGACACGCTCCGCGAACTCCCCCACGCTCAGCTTCCGCTTCGCGAGCTCGACGTCGATCCGCACGACGATCGGCATCAGATGACCTCCTCGAGCTCGGCGCGGTCGTCGATCGCCTGCCGCAGCAGCCCGCGCATGACGAGCATGAGCAGCGCAGGCAGCGCCGAGAGCACGACCATCCCGAACAGCAGCATGGGGAGGCCCGGGTCCCGCAGCTCGGGCGTGAAGAAGATGACGCCGACGAGTACCGCCGCGCCGCCCGCGAAGACCGCCCAGCTGACCGCGAGCGCCCACACGATCGCGTCGACCCACCGCATCGACGCCTCGCTGAAGATGCGGTCGTGCTGTACGAGCGTCAGGAGCCGCCAGGTGCAGACGATGACGACGAGCACGGCCGCGACGACGATCGTGAGCACCGCCTGCGCCGGGATCCGGAACGCGAGCGCCTCGTCCGAGAGCTGACCCGGGATCGAGAGCACGGCGAGCACGCCGAGCCAGAGGGCGGCGAGCACGAGCACGACGCGGAGCAGCAGGACGGACCATCGAGCGCGGAGCATGCATCGATGATCGCGCGCTATCTATCGAAAGTCAATCGGTACCGGCTCGATCGGTGCCGGAGCGCTCATGCGCCTGCTCGGTCGCCCGCCCCTCCTCCTCGGGCCGCTCGGTATCGGCGCGCTCGGTCGCGGTGTCGGCCGTGCCCTCCTCGTCGGCGGGCAGCGCATCCGTCGCCACCTCGGCGCGGTCGCGGCTGTCGAGCAGGCGATCGGGGTCGCTGACGCGCACGTCGTGCCCGTCGCGCTGCAGCCGGCGGATGCCCTCGCGCAGCATCCGCCGCCCCACGTCGTTCGTCGACGCCACCCGCGAGAGGTCGACCACCACCGGGGCGCCGTCGTCGGGCACCCGCTCGAGCTCGCGCAGCGCCACCTCAGCTGCCGCGAAGTGCATCGTGCCCTGCAGCTGCACCTCGCGCACGCCGTCGCCGTCGTCGTCGGGCTCGACCACGCCGTAGAGCACGTGCGACGCGACCTCGGGCGCCTGCATGAGGTGCAGCCCCATGTCGCGCGAGAGCCGCTCGCAGGTGCGCACGGCGCGCACGCTGTTGCCGAACCGGTCGAGCTTCGGCGAGAACGCGCCGATGCCCACCTGGCCGGGCAGCGCGCCGAGCACGCCGCCGGCGACGCCGCTCTTGGCCGGGATGCCGACCGTGCTCATCCAGTCGCCGGCCGCGTCGTACATGCCGCACGTCGCCATCACCGCGAGCACCTGCCGGCACACCCACGCGGGCACGACCTGCTCGTCGGTGACGGGGTTGCGGCCGCCCGAGGCGAGCGTCATCGCCATGACGGCGAGGTCGCGCACGTCGACGAGCAGCGAGCACTGCTCGATGTAGCCCTCGACCGCGTCGTGCGGCTCGCCCTCGAGCTTGCCCTGCGCGTGCACGAGGTAGGCGAGCGCCATGTTGCGGCTCGCGGTGTCGAGCTCGGAGCGGCGCACCGCGTCGTCGACCTCGAGCTCGCGCCCGGCGAAGGCCGAGAGGCCCTCGCGGATGCGGCGCACCCGGTCGGCCGGCGTCGTGTCGGCGTCGCCGACGAGCGCGTGGGTCGTGATCGCTCCGATGTTGATCATCGGGTTGCGCGGCCGACCGCTCTGCTCGAGCGAGATCTCGTTGAAGGCGTCGCCCGAGGGCTCGACGCCCACGTGCTCGAGCACGGTGTCGAGGCCTCGGTCGGCGAGCGCGAGGGCATAGGCGAACGGCTTCGAGATCGACTGGATGGTGAAGCGGTGCTCGGCGTCGCCCGAGGCGTAGACCGTGCCGTCGATCGTGCACAGCGCCACCCCGAACAGCGACGGGTCGGCGTCGGCGAGCTCGGGGATGTAGCTGGCCACCTCGCCGTCGTCGCCCTCGTGCGCGCACGTCTCGCGCACCTCGTCCAGGTAGTCGGGCACCGGCGTCTGCATGGGGCGAGGGTATCGGCGGGGCGGCGGGGCGGGCTGGGCGGCGCCCTCCCTCGACGCCGGGCGCGGGCGCGGCGGACCGCGGCGCGCATCCGGCCGCCCGACACCGGCCCGTGCTTCGATCGGGGCATGGCGGATGGCACGGCACCGGCGAGCAGGACGAGCGCGTCGGATGCGGTCGCCCAGGAGCGCCGGCTCGAGTCGCGATCGATCGCCGCCGGCTGGGTCGGGTTCGTCGTCGGCCTCGTGGCCGGCCTCGTGCTGCTGGCCGGCGACGCCCGTCCGATCGCGGGCCCGGGCTCGCTCGCGCTGCCGGCGGCGGCGGTCGCGGCGGTCGTCACCGCCGCGGCCTTCGCCACGAGCACGCTCCTCCATCGGAGCGGCGAGACCGCGCCGATGCCCGAGTGGCAGCGCCTCGTGTCGAACGTGTCGGGCGTCGCGCTCACGATCGCCTTCGCCGCCGTCGCGGCGCTCGGCGTGCTCGCCGGTGCAGAGGTGCTCGCGCTCGGCCTGGTCGGCTTCGACGCCCTGCCGATCTTCGGGGCCGCGCTCACCGCGGTGCCCTCCGCCGCCGGCGCCTGGCTCGCGTTCCAGGCGGGTGCGACGCTGCGCACGCGCGACCTCGCGACGCTGCTGTTCGTCTTCCTCGCCATCGGCACGGTGCTCGCGATGCTCACCGCCGACGACGCGCGCTGGTGGGAGCGCAACTTCTCGCAGCTCGGCATCGGATCCGGCCCCGGCGCGTGGGCGTTCAACGGCACGATCGTCGTGGCCGGCCTGCTCGTGGTCGTCATCGGGCTCTACGTCGGCCGCGACCTCCACCGCTGGCTCGGCGACGCCGCCCTCCCCCGCATCGCCGCGGTCGTCATCGGCTTCGCCGCCTCGGGCGCGCTGCTCGCGGGCGTGGGCCTCTTCCCGCTCCCGGATGCGCGGCTCGCGCACACCATCAGCGCGTTCGGCACGATCGGCGCCTTCGCCGCCACCGCCGTGCTGCTGCTCGTCGTGCAGCCAGAGCGCCCGCGCGCCCTCGTGCTCACCACCGCCGGCCTCGGTCTCGGCGTCGGTGCGGCCCTGCTGCTGTGGCGACCGCTCGGCCTCATCAACGCGGCCGCGCTCGAGGCGGTCGCGGTGGGCCTCGCGTTCGTCTGGATGACGACGCTCGTCCGCACGCTCGCGGCGCTCGTGCCGGGCGCTTCCCGCCCAGCCGCCACGCGCACGCCGCTGCATCCGGAGCGCGGCGCCGTGCCCGGCTCGACAGCGGCGCCCGGAGCGGGCAGGGTGGGCACATGAGCGATCACGACGAGGCCGAGGCGGCCACCCCGCAGGACACCCCCGAGGGCACGGAGTCGCCCGAGGACGCGCAGCGGCGCAAGTTCCGCGAGGCGCTCGAGAAGAAGAAGCTCGGGCACCACGGCCAGGGCATGTCGGCCAAGGGCGGCGTGCAGTCGGCCCACACGGCGCCCGCCGCACAGAAGCGCGTGCACCGCCGCAAGTCCGGCTGACGCCGCCGCGCCACCGCACCATCCACCGAGCTTCCCCGAAGTGCGGGGTTCCCCTCCGGAACCTCGCAGTTCGGGGAAGCTCGCGCGTTCGGGGTGGGACGCGGGGTCGTCAGCCCCGCAGGTACGCCAGCTGCGCGGCCATCGACGCCTCGGCGGCGTTCCGCACGGAGGGGTCGACGTCGGCGTAGACGAGGTCGGTCACCTCGGCGACGCCCGCGTCGGCGCCGAGCCGCTCGAGCGCCGCCCGCACCTCGTCGAGCCGCTCGAGCCGGTGCGCCCGGTACGCGCGCGCGGTCTCGGCCACCGACGGCAGGGGATCGCCGTGCCCCGGCAGCGCCTCGAGGTCGCCGAGCGCCTCGAGGCGGTCGAGGCTCGCGAGGTACGGGCCGACCGCGCCGTCGGGATGCATGATGACGGTCGTGCCGCGGCCGAGGATCGTGTCGCCGGTGAGCACGGCCTGCCCGGGGACGACGACGCACATCGAGTCGCGCGTGTGGCCGGGCGTCGCGAGGATCCGCACCTCGCCGCCGTCGACCTCGATCGGCTCTCCGTCGACGAGCCGACGGCCCAGATGGCAGCGGTCGCCGTCCATCCCGCGCACCGGGGCGCCGGTCGAGCGCGCGAGCTCCAACGCGCCCTCGGTGTGGTCGGGGTGGTGGTGCGTGACGAGCACGAGCTGCGGCCGCAGCGCCACGAGCCGCTCGAGGTGCTCGGGGTCGGCGGGGCCGGGATCGACGATCACCCGCCCGCCGAGCACGTACGTGTTCGTGCCGTCGAGGGTCATGGGACCGGGGTTCGGAGCGAGGATGCGCTCGATGGCGACCATGCCTCCACGGTATCCGGCGGAGGGCCGAGCGGCTGGGCGCCCGTCCAGGGAGCCGCGCGGCGCCCCGCGCGCCGTCGCCTGCGTGTGGGCGGGCGATGGTGCCATGGAGGCATGGACCCGATCGTCGCCGTCGTCATCGCCCTCATCGCCGCGCTCGGCGCGGGCTCCCTCGGCGCGGTGCTCGGGCAGCGGGCCGGCCACCGGATGGGTGCGGCCGCCTCGGGCGCCGAGGCGCAGGCGGCCGTCGGCAGGCTCGAGGTGCTCGAGGCGGAGCGTGCCCGCGAGCGCGACGTCGCGGAGCGCCGGCATGCCGCGCAGCTCGAGGAGGTGCGGGCCGAGGCCGAGCGCCGCGTCCGCGAGGAGCGCGAGCGCGGCCGCGAGGCCGTCGCCGAGCTGCAGCAGGACGCCGCGCGCCGGGCCGACGAGTTCGCCGCGCTCAGCCGCGCCGCGCTCGACCGCAACTCCGCCGTCTTCCTCGACCAGGCCGAGGAGCGGCTCCGTCGGACGCAGACCGAGGGCGCTGCCGAGCTCGCGAAGCGCGAGGCCGCGGTGCGGAGCCTCGTCGAGCCGCTCGCCCGCTCGCTCGAGTCGGTGCGCGGCGAGGTGACCGCGGCCGAGAAGGCGCGCGCGGAGGCCGGTGCGGCGATCGCCGAGCAGCTGCACGCGATGCGCTCGTCGTCCGAGCAGCTCACGCTCGAGACCCGCCAGCTCGTCACGGCGCTCCGCGCCCCGCAGGTGCGCGGCCGCTGGGGCGAGATGCAGCTGCGCCGCGTGGTCGAGGCCGCCGGCATGGTCGAGCACGTCGACTTCACCGAGCAGGCCCACCACGCCACCGACGACGGCGCGCTGCGCCCCGACATGCTCGTGCACCTCCCGGGCGACAAGCGCGTCGTCGTCGACGCGAAGGTCGCGTTCCACGGCTACCTCGAGGCGATGGAGGCGCGCGACGACACCACGCGTGCGCAGCGCCTCGATGCGCACGCGCGCCACCTGCGCGACCACATCGACCAGCTCGGCGGCAAGGCCTACTGGGAGACGGTGGCCGGCACCCCCGAGTTCGTCGTGATGTTCGTACCTGCCGAGACGTTCCTGTCGGCCGCCCTCGAGCGCGACCCCACGCTCTTCGAGCGCGCCTTCGAGCGCGACGTCGTGCTCGCGACGCCCGCGACGCTCGTCGCGCTGCTCCGCACGGTCGGCTACACCTGGCGCCAGGAGCAGCTGACGGCCGAGGCGCAGCAGGTGCTCACCGTGGGGCGGGAGCTGCACAAGCGGCTCGGCACGATGGGCGGCCACCTCACCACGCTCGGCAAGCGCCTGAACAGCGCCGTCGAGGCGTACAACGCGTTCAACGCCTCGCTCGACCGCAACGTCGTAACGCAGGCGCGCCGCTTCTCGAGCCTGCAGGGCCTCGAGCCCTCGCTCGAGCGCACGCCGCCGCTCGAGGTGCTCGCGGTGCCGGCGCAGAAGCCCGATGTGCACGACGTCGAGCCGGAGCCGGCGACCGCCGATCGTGCGCTCGCCGAGGCCGCGGCCCTCGCCGAGCCGCCGCAGACGGACGACAGCAGCTCCAGCCGCATCGCCTAGCGATCGCCCGAACTCCCGGACGCCGAAGCTTGCACTGGGAGTACGCCGTCACAGGCGGCACGACAGCGCTGTCTCCGTCGGCACCGCGCTGGATGTGCCCGGTCGATGCACCGACGGTCGAGCGCGCGCACCGCCTGCACCGCCGTCGAATGCGAACGAGGATCGCGCTGCGCCCAGTGTGCGGAAACGCGAAAAGGGCCCACGCGTCTGCGTGGGCCCTGATGCGGAAGAAGGGGCCCCAGATCGTTCTGGGGCCCCTTTCCAAAAGAAGTCCGGCGGTGTCCTACTCTCCCACAGGGTCCCCCCTGCAGTACCATCGGCGCTGAGAGCCTTAGCTTCCGGGTTCGGAATGTGACC
>NZ_BMLM01000003.1 GCF_014645235.1 Agrococcus terreus
AAGGGGCCCCAGATCGTTCTGGGGCCCCTTTCCAAAAGAAGTCCGGCGGTGTCCTACTCTCCCACAGGGTCCCCCCTGCAGTACCATCGGCGCTGAGAGCCTTAGCTTCCGGGTTCGGAATGTGACCGGGCGTTTCCCTCTCGCTATGGCCGCCGAAACACTGTTGATGTTTCAGTCTGCACAGCATCCCCTCGTCGGGGTGCGGTGCGGTTCTCGACCGTCCATCGAGAACCACAAAGTGGACGCGAGCAGCAAGCTCATTGTATGTGTTATCAAGTCATCGGCTTATTAGTACCGGTCAGCTTCACGAGTCGTTAGTCCTCGCTTCCACATCCGGCCTATCAACCCAGTAGTCTGGCTGGGAGCCTCTCGCCCGAAGGCATGGAAGTCTCATCTTGAGGCCGGCTTCCCGCTTAGATGCTTTCAGCGGTTATCCATCCCGAACGTAGCTAATCAGCGGTGCTCCTGGCGGAACAACTGACACACCAGAGGTTCGTCCAACCCGGTCCTCTCGTACTAGGGTCAGATCCTCTCAAACTTCCTACGCGCGCAGCGGATAGGGACCGAACTGTCTCACGACGTTCTAAACCCAGCTCGCGTGCCGCTTTAATGGGCGAACAGCCCAACCCTTGGGACCTACTCCAGCCCCAGGATGCGACGAGCCGACATCGAGGTGCCAAACCATGCCGTCGATATGGACTCTTGGGCAAGATCAGCCTGTTATCCCCGAGGTACCTTTTATCCGTTGAGCGACAGCGCTTCCACAAGCCACTGCCGGATCACTAGTCCCGACTTTCGTCCCTGCTCCAGTTGTCACTGTCACAGTCAAGCTCCCTTGTGCACTTACACTCGACACCTGATTGCCAACCAGGTTGAGGGAACCTTTGGGCGCCTCCGTTACTTTTTGGGAGGCAACCGCCCCAGTTAAACTACCCACCAGGCACTGTCCCTGAACCGGATCACGGTTCGAAGTTAGATGTCCAGAGTGACCAGAGTGGTATTTCAACAATGACTCCACATGAACTGGCGTCCATGCTTCACAGTCTCCCACCTATCCTACACAAGCCACACCGAACACCAATACCAAGCTGTAGTAAAGGTCACGGGGTCTTTCCGTCCTGCTGCGCGTAACGAGCATCTTTACTCGTAGTGCAATTTCGCCGAGTTCGCGGTTGAGACAGCTGGGAAGTCGTTACGCCATTCGTGCAGGTCGGAACTTACCCGACAAGGAATTTCGCTACCTTAGGATGGTTATAGTTACCACCGCCGTTTACTGGGGCTTAAATTCTGAGCTTCGCTTGCGCTAACCCTTCCTCTTAACCTTCCAGCACCGGGCAGGCGTCAGTCCGTATACATCGACTTGCGTCTTCGCACGGACCTGTGTTTTTAGTAAACAGTCGCTTCCCACTGGTCTCTGCGGCCTTCAAACGCTTTCAGCAGCAAGTGCTGTCACGCCTCAGGCCCCCCTTCTCCCGAAGTTACGGGGGCATTTTGCCGAGTTCCTTAACCACGATTCTCTCGATCTCCTTGGTATTCTCTACCTGACCACCTGAGTCGGTTTGGGGTACGGGTGACTTGAACCTCGCGTCGATGCTTTTCTTGGCAGCATAGGATCACAGACTTCCCTCTAGGGTTCGGCAAAGCTCTCAGGCTGTATGTGGGACGGATTTGCCTATCCCACGCCCTACGGCTTACCCGGACTCAACCATCGGCCCGGTTCTGCTACCTTCCTGCGTCACACCTGTTAATACGCTAGCCGCACCAGCATGGGGTCGAGCGCTAGGCCGCGGACTTCACCCCGAAGGGATCCGTTCCGCGGATTCGGACTCTTAGCACCACTGGATTGACTGGGGCGGTTCTTCGCCAGCTCAGGAATATCAACCTGATGTCCATCGACTACGCCTGTCGGCCTCGCCTTAGGTCCCGGCTTACCCAGGGAAGATTAGCTTGACCCTGGAACCCTTGGTCTTTCGGAGGACTGGTTTCTCGCCAGTCTTTCGCTACTCATGCCTGCATTCTCACTCGTGTGGCGTCCACGGCTGGATTCCTCCGCCGCTTCGCTCGCCACACGACGCTCTCCTACCAATCCGCACGCCTGGACAGCCACGAGGGCTGCCGAGCTGATGCGCGAATTCCACGACTTCGGTGGTGTGCTTGAGCCCCGTTACATTGTCGGCGCAGAATCACTTGACCAGTGAGCTATTACGCACTCTTTCAAGGGTGGCTGCTTCTAAGCCAACCTCCTGGTTGTCTAAGCAACTCCACATCCTTTTCCACTTAGCACACGCTTGGGGACCTTAGTCGGTGGTCTGGGTTGTTTCCCTCTCGACGATGAAGCTTATCCCCCACCGTCTCACTGCTGCGCTCTCACTTACCGGCATTCGGAGTTTGGCTGACGTCAGTAACCTTTTGGGGCCCATCGGCCATCCAGTAGCTCTACCTCCGGCAAGAAACACGCAACGCTGCACCTAAATGCATTTCGGAGAGAACCAGCTATCACGAAGTTTGATTGGCCTTTCACCCCTATCCACAGCTCATCCCCTCAGTTTTCAACCTAAGTGGGTTCGGTCCTCCACGAGGTCTTACCCTCGCTTCAACCTGGCCATGGATAGATCACTTCGCTTCGGGTCTAGGACATGCGACTGGATCGCCCTATTCAGACTCGCTTTCGCTACGGCTACCCCACACGGGTTAACCTCGCCACATATCGCTAACTCGCAGGCTCATTCTTCAAAAGGCACGCCGTCACAGCTACTAGGGCTGCTCCGACGGTTTGTAAGCAAACGGTTTCAGGTACTATTTCACTCCCCTCCCGGGGTACTTTTCACCTTTCCCTCACGGTACTTGTCCGCTATCGGTCATCTGGGAGTATTTAGGCTTACCAGGTGGTCCTGGCAGATTCACACGGGATTTCTCGGGCCCCGTGCTACTTGGGATGGACCTCGCGCCATCGCGCGGTTTCGGCTACGGGATTGTCACCCTCTTCGATGGACCTTTCCAAGTCCTTCGCCTACCGCGGTCTGTAACGCTTGCTGCTCGGCAGAGCAGCTGAGATGTCCCACAACCCCGATCGTGCAACGCCTGCCGGCTATCACACACGATCGGTTTAGCCTCTTCCGCGTTCGCTCGCCACTACTGACGGAATCACTGTTGTTTTCTCTTCCTGCGGGTACTGAGATGTTTCACTTCCCCGCGTTCCCTCTACCCGCCCTATATATTCAGGCGGGAGTCACTGGGTCGGCACGCCGCCCAGCGGGGTTTCCCCATTCGGAGATCCTCGGATCGAAGCTCGTTTATCAGCTCCCCGAGGCTTATCGCAGATTACTACGTCCTTCATCGGCTCCAGATGCCAAGGCATCCACCGTTTGCTCTTAGAAACTTGACCACATACATGAGTATTTTGGTTAGGACACCACCGCCGAAGCGATGGCGACCAATGATCTATATAGATCATCAAGACTCGAGCCGAAGCCCGAATCTAAGATGCTCGCGTCCACTGTGTAGTTCTCAAAGTACGGTCGGTGCCGTCAGCACGCAGCAACAGCTGCGAACCGGCCGGCCCAGAGGAAGTTCGATAGCGCCCGAAAGGCGCTGCCTGGTCCCTCAGGACCCAACAGCGTGCATGCACCAGGCCTCACCAGCCCCACCGTTCCTCACTGCCGAAGCAGCCGTACT
>NZ_BMLM01000004.1 GCF_014645235.1 Agrococcus terreus
ACCGCGGCGAACGACGTGGGCGACACGCTCGCGGGCAAGATCGAGGACTCCTTCTGGGACGACCTCGACGGCTTCGTCGCCGGCGCCCTCAAGGTGCTGCAGATCGCGGGCCTCATCCTCGCGGTCGTCGGCCTCATCATCGGCGGCCCGATCATCGCGGCCCTCGCGGCGATCGTCGCCGCCGCGACCCTCATCCTCACGATCTACCAGTTCGTGCGCGACGACGCCTCCGGGCTCGACCTCGCGCTCGCGATCGTCGGCGTCATCCCGTTCGGCTCCTTCGGCAAGCTCGCCCAGGGCAAGACGGGCTTCATGAGCGTGCTCGGCGACGTCGCAGGCGGCGCGTTCAAGCCGTCGACATACACGGCGGCGTTCGGGCAGATGCGCACGCTCTCGATCGCGTCGCAGTTCGCAGGCGGCGGCTTCCAGGGCTTCCGCGCCGGTGCGAGCACGTTCTGGCAGCTGAACAGCAACGGCCTCGGCGGCACGATGACGCGGCTCGTCACGGGCAAGGGCCTCGACGACTTCCAGATGCTCTCGAACGTCATGGAGGAGGGCATCGACTGGACCAGCCGCCTCGCGGTCGGCTTCGACATGGGCCACTCCTACTTCGGCAACATCATCAAGATGACGAACTACGGCACGCAGGCCGCGGGCACCGAGGGCATCACCGATGCCCTGCCGGCGCTCAAGTGGATGGGCTTCTGAGCGATCCCGCGACCGCGCGCCGATAGGTTCGGGGCATGGATCACGGCACGGGCTGGCAGGTCACCGCGCGCACCGACGACCCCGGCTGGCTCGAGGTCCCGCCGACCGGGGGAGCGGGGCTCGACGAGGCGCAGGCGAGCGCCTGGGTCTCGGGCCGTGCCGCCGAGCTGCGCGCCGACTGGGCCGACCGCTGGCGCCCGGAGCACGACGTGCTGGTGCCCGCGGCGCTCGAGCACGCGCTCGCCCGCCGCACGCCCGACGACGCGCTCTGCTTCCAGCTCTGGCCGGTCCGCGAACCGCGGGCTGCCATCGTCCACGTCGCCTTCGGCGCGCTCGAGCAGCCGCTCGACTGGCGCGAGGTCGGCGGGGCGCTCTCGCCGCTGACGCTCCCCGAGGTCGGGCCCGGCGTGCAGCGCGTCTTCCGCGAGCAGCTGCAGGTGCCGGAGGCCGACGGCCCGGTCGAGCTGCTGGGCATCGACCTGCTGTGCACCGACGGCGCGGCGCTCCTGCACGTGCGGCTCGAGCCGACGCTGCCGGGCTTCGCCTCCGACCTCGTGCCGCTGCTGCACGCCTTCGCCGCCACCATCGCCGTGCATGGGCCCGCGGGCCCGTGGCGCTCGAACGACCCCGGCGACGACGCCGTCGCCGCCTGGTCGTCGGAGGCGCTCGCGTGAGCCTGCGCTACGCCTCCGCCGTGGAGTGGGCCGAGGAGCAGTCGGCCAGCGCGACGCCGCGGCTGGGCATCCTCGAGGCCTACGCGCTGCAGCGCCACCCCGACGCCGTGGCCCTCGCGGGCGACGACGGCGCCGCGATCGCCGGCATGCTGCGACCCCGCGGTGCCGCCCGCAGGGCGGGCGACGTCGCGGGCTGGGCCTTCGGCCTCGCGCTCCTCGCCGTCGCGGGAGCGCCGCTCATCGGCATGGCGACGCTCATGGGCGACCAGTGGGGCATCTGGCGGCTCCCGATCGAGGATTCGGCGCCCGTGGCGGGCGTCTGCTTCGCGATCGGTGCGGTCGTGCAGCTCGTCGCGCTCGTCGCCTGGCTCGTGCGCGGCCGCCGCCGCTCGCCCGCGTGGCGCTGGCTGTCGATCGGCACCGCGATCGTCGGCGTCGTCGCGTACGCCTTCGGCAACGGGCTCGCGAGCACCGCCGCCGACGACGCGTGGGCGGCGTGGTCGGCGCCGATCGTCGTCGCGATCGTGCTCGCGGCCGTCTCGGCGGGCCTGCACCTGCTGCTCTCGCGCCCTGCGGAGCCGGCGCCGCATCCGGTCGTCGCGGCTCCCGCAGCGCCCGGCGACGCGGGGACGCTCCGCGACGCCCTCGCCGCCATCGCGCCGGAGGACCGCGCGGCGGCGCTCGCCGATCGCGACGCGGCGATCGCCGTGCTCGAGCGCCGCGGCCTCATCGAGGCCGAGCGCGCCGCTGAGGCGCGACGCGCTCCGCTCGGCGGCCTGCACGCGCTGCCCGCCTGACGGCGGCCGCCCGACCCCTGACGTGCACGGGACTCCCAGCCGGATGGGGAGTCCTCCCCATCGACCATCCAGCGCTCGTTGCCTAGGTTTGTGCTCAGCGGGCCCGACCGGGCCGCGCGACCACGTCGAAAGGGAACAGGGACATGAGCGACTTCGGTGCTTCCTATGCCGAGATGGAGTCCACGGCGGGCAAGCTCGACACGGGCAAGGAGGACATCGCGGGTGTCCTCAAGGACCTCAAGAGCGCGGTGGACACGCTGCTGGGCGAG
>NZ_BMLM01000005.1 GCF_014645235.1 Agrococcus terreus
ACCGCGGCGAACGACGTGGGCGACACGCTCGCGGGCAAGATCGAGGACTCCTTCTGGGACGACCTCGACGGCTTCGTCGCCGGCGCCCTCAAGGTGCTGCAGATCGCGGGCCTCATCCTCGCGGTCGCCTGCATCATCATCGGCGGTCCGCTCCTGGCAGCCATCGCCGCGGTCGTCGCGATCGCGACGCTCGCGCTCACGACCTACGCGTTCCTCCGCGGCGATGCCACCCTCGGCGACATGATCTTCGCGGTCGTCGGCGTCATACCCTTCGGCTCCCTCGGCAAGGGCGTCGGCCCGTTCTTCAGCGACATGGCCGGCGGCATCTTCTCGTCCGCGGGGCGCACGGCCATCGCGAGCAGCGGCGCGCACTTCGCGGGCGGTCTCACGCGGGGCTTCAGCCGCGGCATGGCCGATGGCATGGGGCTGCTCGGCTCGCTGGGCCGAGGCGGCCGCGGCGCCCTCCAGGGCCTGTCGCAGGGCGGTGCGAACGTGGCGGACGGCCTCGCCCGTCTCTTCGGCTACACCGGGCAGTCCGACGCGCCGAGCATCCTCGGCGGCGTCTGGGGCGACGGGCACGTCAAGAACCTGTTCGGCGTCCCGGACGGCGCAGCGGAGATCTTCGGCGACGGCGCGCTCCACAACGCCATCGACGGCCTCGACGTGCGCGTCCCGTGGGCGCCCCACCGATGACGTCCGGCCGGTCGTCGCTAGGGTGAGCGAGTGCTGACCTCGGGAACGCAGCGGGTGGCGACGGCCGCGCCCGCGCTCACCATCGGACCGGATCCTGAGCGCTGGCTCCTGCTGCCGCCGCTCGATGCACCGACCGACGAGTGGATGGAGGCGTCGCTCGCGCTGCTGCGGCACCACGACGCGTTCGAGCCGACCGCGTACCGCGGCATGCTCGAGCACGCGCTCGGACTGCGTTCGACCGATGACGCCTGGACGCTGCAGTGGTGGCCGACGCCGTCGCTCGCGAACGTCGTCGTGCACGTCGTCGCGCACGACCTGATCGACGGCGCATCGGCACCATCCATCGCGGATGCGGTGCCCTTCCTCGGGTCCCCCGCGATCGACATCGCCGAGCACGCCGGCCTGGGCAGCGGGATCGAGGTGCGCGGGGCGGTCGCGAGCGGCATCCCTGGCGTGCCGCGCCTCGGCCTCGTCGCGCACGCGTACTGCGACGGCCGCCGCTGGATCGGAGTGATCGCCGAGCCGACGCTGCCGGCGGTGGCGACGCAGCTGCTGCACGACCTCCGGGTCCTGGTCCGCTCGCTCTCCGTCGACGGCGGATGGCAGGGCTCGAGGCTCGAGGCGCTCCCCGAGTCGGCGCGCGTGCGGCACGCCGCGGCGCAGGAGGAATGGCCTGCGGAGGACGGAGCATGACGCGCATGTCGGCCGTCGAGCGCGCGCGCACCATCGCTCCGGGCCAGGCCGTGCGCTGGAAGCAGCTCGAGCTCGACGCGTTCCGCGAGCACCCCGCCGTGCTCCGCGGCATCGACCCCTCGATCCGCGTGCGCGGAGGGCGCGGTGCGCCCGGGCGGATGACCGCGGTGCTCCTCTGGGCTGGCTTCGCAGCCGTCGTCGCACCGGTCGTCGCGATGGCCATCCTCGTCCCGTCGCGGATCTCGGCAGCGGCGCCGGTCGACTACGAGGCGGCCATCCCGGTCAGCTCGCTGCTCTTCCTCTTCGCCGACGCGGCGCTCGTCCCGCTGGCGGTCGCGGTCCTACGGCAGCGGGCGGGGCAGCGCTTCTTCCGCGGCCTCGGCATCTACTCGGTCGTCATGGCGGTGCTGACGGTCGTGATCTCCGTCGGTGTCTCGCCCTCGGTCGACGGCGTCTGGCTGTGGATGATCCCCGTCCTGGTGGGTGCGGCGGCGGGACTGGCCCTGGCCATCGCACCGACGCCGAGCGCGGGCGGCGGGGACGATGCCCGCCCCGACGGTCCGCGCAGCGGTCCGCGAGCGGTGGCGCGGGCCGCGATCGCCGAGCTCGACGCCTCAGAGCAGCAGCGCGTCGGGGCGGAGCTGCGCGCGGCGATCGACGAGCTGGCGCGCTCGGGTGCGATCAGCGCCCGCGACGCCGACTGGGCGAAGGGCGCGCAGCTCGGCATGCTCTCGATCCGGATGTCGCAGCCGCGCCGCTGAGCATCGGGCGGGCGAGTCGTCGTCCAGGCGTCTCCCAGCGCGGTGGGGAGTCCTCCCCATCGCGGCATCAGGGACGCCGCAATAGCGTGAGCCGAGAGGTTCGGGATCGAGTGCTGAGGAGCGTGCCATGACGTGGATGGATCCGTCGCCGAAGGGTCGGAGGATCGCGACCGTCGAGGGCGACCCGCAGACGATCATCCGTCGGGGCGATGAGATCGAGTCGCTCGGGAAGATGATGACCGACTCAGCGACG
>NZ_BMLM01000006.1 GCF_014645235.1 Agrococcus terreus
AGCGGGACCAGATCAACCTGGCGCCAATGTCAATGTTCCACCCATGAGCTGACCACCGGTCGACGATCGCGACCGTAGTGGCTCTGCGCCCCGAGGGGCGAGATGCTCCTTAGAAAGGAGGTGATCCAGCCGCACCTTCCGGTACGGCTACCTTGTTACGACTTAGTCCTAATCACCGATCCCACCTTCGACGGCTCCCTCCAAAAGGTTAGGCCACCGGCTTCGGGTGTTACCGACTTTCATGACTTGACGGGCGGTGTGTACAAGGCCCGGGAACGTATTCACCGCAGCGTTGCTGATCTGCGATTACTAGCGACTCCGACTTCATGAGGTCGAGTTGCAGACCTCAATCCGAACTGAGACCGGCTTTTTGGGATTCGCTCCACCTTGCGGTATCGCAGCCCATTGTACCGGCCATTGTAGCATGCGTGAAGCCCAAGACATAAGGGGCATGATGATTTGACCTCATCCCCACCTTCCTCCGAGTTGACCCCGGCAGTATCCCATGAGTTCCCACCATAACGTGCTGGCAACATAGGACGAGGGTTGCGCTCGTTGCGGGACTTAACCCAACATCTCACGACACGAGCTGACGACAACCATGCACCACCTGTATACGAGTGTCCAAAGAGTTCGCTGTCTCCAGCGCGTTCTCGTATATGTCAAGCCTTGGTAAGGTTCTTCGCGTTGCATCGAATTAATCCGCATGCTCCGCCGCTTGTGCGGGCCCCCGTCAATTCCTTTGAGTTTTAGCCTTGCGGCCGTACTCCCCAGGCGGGGAACTTAATGCGTTAGCTACGACACGGAGACCGTGGAATGGTCCCCACATCTAGTTCCCAACGTTTACGGCGTGGACTACCAGGGTATCTAAGCCTGTTTGCTCCCCACGCTTTCGCTCCTCAGCGTCAGTTACGGCCCAGAGATCTGCCTTCGCCATCGGTGTTCCTCCTGATATCTGCGCATTCCACCGCTACACCAGGAATTCCAATCTCCCCTACCGCACTCTAGTCTGCCCGTACCCACTGCAAGCCCGAGGTTGAGCCTCGGGTTTTCACAGCAGACGCGACAGACCGCCTACGAGCTCTTTACGCCCAATAATTCCGGACAACGCTTGCACCCTACGTATTACCGCGGCTGCTGGCACGTAGTTAGCCGGTGCTTTTTCTGCAGGTACCGTCACTCTCGCTTCTTCCCTGCTAAAAGAGGTTTACAACCCGAAGGCCGTCGTCCCTCACGCGGCGTTGCTGCATCAGGCTTGCGCCCATTGTGCAATATTCCCCACTGCTGCCTCCCGTAGGAGTCTGGGCCGTGTCTCAGTCCCAGTGTGGCCGGTCACCCTCTCAGGCCGGCTACCCGTCGTCGCCTTGGTGAGCCATTACCTCACCAACAAGCTGATAGGCCGCGAGCTCATCCTTGACCGAAGTTCTTTCCACCCACAGGAGATGCCTCCGAGGGTCGTATCCGGTATTAGACGCCGTTTCCAGCGCTTATCCCAGAGTCAAGGGCAGATTGCTCACGTGTTACTCACCCGTTCGCCACTAATCC
>NZ_BMLM01000007.1 GCF_014645235.1 Agrococcus terreus
ACGAGGAGCTGACGACGGGCCTGGAGCAGGCCATCGAGGGCATCTCGGACATGGGCGAGGCGCTGCGCGGCATGATGCAGGCGATCCAGTCGCTCGACGAGCAGATGGCCGGCAGCTGAGCCGACGCATCCATCCCGAGGGGCCCGACCACGGCGGTCGGGCCCTTCGGCGTGCGGGGCCCCGCCAGGCCCCCTGCCAGCCTCCGCTCCTAGGATCGATCGCGTGACCGACTCCGCCCCGTCCGCCCCGTCGCTGCGCGAGGAGCTCGGTGCTCCCGCCGATCCCGAGTTCGCGCTCGTCCTCCCCGAGGGCTGGGTGCGGCGCGACGTCTCGCCCGAGACCGAGCAGGCGATGCTCGACGCCGCCCGCGCGCGGCTCATGGAGGCGCACCGCCCCGACCTGTACGGCCAGATCCGCGCGCAGCTGCGGGAGTCGTTCGACGCGATGCGGCGCATCGGCGCCATCGCGCACTTCGGCCCCGAGGCCGGCGCCCCCGACAGCGCGTACCTGCCCGCCTCGCTCATCGCGTCGATCCGCACGCCGCAGCCGGGCGTCCCGCTCGCCGAGGAGATGGCGCAGCGCATCCGCGAGGGCGCGACCGACCTGCACGGCGACCGCCGCTTCGTGCGCTTCGAGCGCGAGAGCGACGTCACGCTCGGCACCGACCGCGCGAAGCAGACCACGGTCGTGTACCTGACCCCGATCCCGGGCTCGCGCGGCAACCGCGCCCTGCAGCTCACCGCCGTCATCACGCGCGGCGCGGAGTTCCCCGCCGACGACCCCGCGCTCGTGCTCATGCAGCGGCTCTTCGACGGCTGCGTCGCCTCGCTCCGCTGGGAGCGCTGAGGCCGGTGGGGAGTCCTCCCCATCGCGCTTCGAGCATCCCTCGCCTAGCGTGATCGCAGACACCCCAGCCTGAGGAGGCACCCGCGATGGACGTCCTGATCAAGTTCGAGGACCTCGGCACGCTCAACGACTACCTCAAGCAGATCATCGCCGAGTTCGACGCCGCCGAGGACCGCGCCGACCAGCTCGAGGGCGCCATCGGCGACCCCTACGGCCGCAACGACCTCCGCGAGGCGGTCGAGGACTTCGAGGACCGCTGGGACGACAAGCGCGACGAGCTGCGCGACGGCATGAAGAGTGTGCAGGAGCACGTGCAGGGCGTCATCGACGGCTTCACCGACTGGGACGTCGAGACCGCCGCCTCCATGACCGAGCAGGGCTGACGCGCATGACGTGGATGGATCCGTCGCCGAAGGGTCGGAGGATCGCGACCGTCGAGGGCGACCCGCAGACGATCATCCGTCGGGGCGATGAGATCGAGTCGCTCGGGAAGATGATGACCGACTCAGCGACG
>NZ_BMLM01000008.1 GCF_014645235.1 Agrococcus terreus
CATGACGTGGATGGATCCGTCGCCGAAGGGTCGGAGGATCGCGACCGTCGAGGGCGACCCGCAGACGATCATCCGTCGGGGCGATGAGATCGAGTCGCTCGGGAAGATGATGACCGACTCAGCGACGATCCTGCAGGGCCTGGCGGACGGCACGGACGGGCTCAAGGGCAAGGCGGCGGTGAAGCTGCGAGAGGGCGTGGGCGACGTGCACGGCACGCTCGCCGAGGCCGGCCAGCTGTACACGCCGACCGGTCCGGTGGTGCGCCGCTATGGCGTGGCGCTGTCGACCGACCAGCCGGCGATCAACGGGCACGTCACGCGCTGCGAGGCTCTGTGGGAGACGTTCCGGAGCCTGCCGGGCTCGGTCGAGCCGCGCGGCACGGGCGGCTGGTTCCAGCCCGAGGCGGGCAGCGACGAGGCGCAGCAGCAGGCCGACGAGGACGAGGCGAAGCGGCAGGCGTACGAGGCGTGGGAGGACGAGGCGCGCCGCTTCGACGCCGACTACGACTCGTGGGAGACCGCGTTCGAGACCGCGGCGAACGACGTGGGCGACACGCTCGCGGGCAAGATCGAGGACTCCTTCTGGGACGACCTCGACGGCTTCGTCGCCGGCGCCCTCAAGGTGCTGCAGATCGCGGGCCTCATCCTCGCGGTCG